>NZ_OZ247497.1:787500-4196552 GCF_965233695.1 Parasphingorhabdus sp. | reverse complement strand
AAGGCACGGGTGCTATGCGGCTGGACGTGCATCCCGCGATTGCGGCCAAACTCAACCATCGACAGGCATGGCTGGATGCGTTGTCCAAGCGCACTGGTCGCAGCATTTCAGTCGCGGCAAAAGGCGATATTACAATCGCAGGTGGGCAGGTCAGCTAATCCTCTCCCCTTGAGGGAGAGGAAACGGAGACTTGGCAGCTTGTCTGCCTAGTCGAGTTGGTGAGGGGGTCTGGCTTGGTGTATCCTCTCCTACCCCTCACCAAGATTTGCTAGTCAGTAAACTGACAAGCAAATCTGTCCACTCCCTCAAGGCGAGAGGATTATGGCACTTGTCGCTACACCCCTTGCATTTCATCCATGTCCTCTGCACAAGCCGATCCATGACAGATATCATTCTCTACGACTATTGGCGCAGCTCCGCGAGTTATCGCGTGCGCATTGCGCTCAATTTAAAAGGCGTCGCCTATCAGTCAGTGTCGACCAATTTGCTCGACGACAGTACCAAGCAGGCCGAATATATCGCGCGCAATCCGCAGGGCTTTATTCCGATGCTGCATATCGACGGGCAGGATCTGACCCAGTCGCTGGCGATTATCGACTATCTCGATGCGCAGTTCCCGGAGCCACCGATGGTGTCAAGCGATCCGCTGGAACGCAGCCGGACGCTGGCGCAAGCGCTGGTCATCGCGGCCGACATCCACCCCGTTAATAACCTGCGGATCATGAAATATCTCAAGCATGAAATGGGACAGGATCAGGAAGCGATCAACATCTGGTATCGCAATTGGGTCAGCGAGGGTTTCAAGGCGCTGGAAGCCATGGCACCGGACGCCGGGTTTTTTGGCGGCGATGCGCCTAATCTGGCCGATGTCTGTCTGGTCCCGCAAATGTATAATGGCCGCCGGTTTGAAACCGATATGACGGCCTTTCCAAAACTCGTGCGGATTGATGCGGCTTGCAATAAATTGGCGGCGTTTCATGACGCAGCGCCCGAACAGGTAAAAACAGACTAATGAAAAAATCAATTTTGGCGTGGTCGCTTGTGGCACCCGTTTGTCTTTTGAGTGTTCCGGTTGCCGCGGAAACACTTGCCGATGCTGAAGCTGCGGAGGGCATTACCGTAACTGGCCTGCCGCTGCCGGACGCGGATGATGCCTATAGCACCATCGAAATCGAGCTGGACACAGACGAGCGCATTGAGAATGCATTGCGAACCGTTCCCGGGCTCCAGCAATTTCGTCGCTCTGATGCGCGCTCTGCCAATCCGACCAGCCAAGGTATCACCATTCGCGGTCTGGGCGGTAATGCGTCGTCGCGCGCTGTGCTGCTGCTGGACGGTGTTCCGCAAGCCGACCCCTTTGGTGGCTGGGTGGCTTGGCCGGGCTATGACGCGCTGGCACTAAGCTCTGCGCGCGTGACACGCGGCGGAGGCAGTGGTTCTGAAGGGTCCGGAGCCATTGCCGGAACCATCGAACTGTTCAGCAAAGATGTCGGCAATCTAATCGAACTGGGCGCGGCCTATGGCAGTCGCAACAGTGTCGAGGCGGACTTGCTCTTCGGCCGCGAACTGGGGCAGGGGCAGCTGACCGTCTCCGCCAACTATGCGCGCGGCGACGGTTTCATTCCGATTATCGAAAGCCAGCGCGGCGATGTCGACCGGCAGGCGGAATATGAGCAAGCGGGTCTGGCCGTGCGCTATGTCGCGCCGCTGACAGACAATACCGAATTACAGGCCAATGTCCGCGCATTTACTGATGATCGCGAACGCGGTTTTGCCTTTAGCGAAAACCATAATGATGGCGCCGATGCCAGCATCCGGCTGGTCAACCGGTCTGATACCGGCTGGCAATGGTCGGCCCTCGGCTATGTCCAGATCCGCAATTTTGACGTCAGTTTTGGCGGCGTGGCTGCGGATCGCAACAGCGTCAGCCGCGTGTTTGAACAGTTTAATGTGCCCTCGACCGGGCTTGGTGCCCGCTTTGAAGTGCGGCCTCCGGTGGGCGATAATGTTGAACTGCGCATTGGCGGCGACTGGCGGCGGACGGAAGGGGAAACGAACGAGAATTTCTTCTTCCTCGACGATGATACTCCGCGCCGCAGCCGCAACGCTGGTGGGTCGACCGCAACTTATGGCGCCTTTGTCGAGGCCAGTGTGCAGGCGACCGAGGCTTTTACGCTGACAGGTGGCGGGCGTATTGACTTTTGGACCATCGATGATGGTTTCCGCAAAGAGATCGAACTCATCAATCCCTTCCCCGGTTCCGTGCGGACAGATGCCCAATTTGATAATCGCGATGGCAGGGAATTTACCGCGCGCGGAGGCTTTGCGTTTGACGCGACCGATCAGTTGACCTTGCGCGGTGCCGCCTATCTTGGCTGGCGTTTGCCAACCCTCAACGAACTGTTTCGTCCGTTCCGAGTTGGCCCGGATGCGACAGCTGCAAACGAGTTGCTGGAACCGGAGCGGGTGAAGGGCGCCGAATTGGGACTGGATTGGGACGGTGAGAATGTTTCCGTCGGGATCACCGTTTTTTATAATGAGCTGGATGATGCCGTTGCCAATGTCACGCTCGACAGCGGACCGGGACTGTTTCCAGGTGTGGGTTTCGTATCCGGGGCAGGGGTATTCCGCCAGCGTCAAAATCTGGATTCCATCGAGTCAAAAGGGATCGAAATCGACTCTGAATTTGACTTGAGCAGTCTTGTGGAGAATCTGTCTGCCCGGGCCGCCTATTCCTATGTTGATGCTGAGGTCAATGCCTCTGGCGATGCTGCAGCAGTTGATGGATTGCGTCCGGCACAGATACCGGAGCATAATGCTTCTGTTAGCGTGCTTTGGGAACAGGAAAACGGCACCGGCGCCTCAGTCTCGCTGCGCTATATTGGCAATCAGTTCGAAGATGACCAGAACTCCCGGCGGTTGGACGATGCGTTCACGGTCGATGGCCGCCTGGCTTTTGCAGTGAATGATCGTCTGTTGGTCGAAGGGCGGGTTGAAAATCTGTTCGACGCGCGGGTAGAGACGGCGATTAGTAGCAGCAATATTATCGAACGAGCCTTTCCAAGGACATTTTGGATTGGACTTCGAACCAGAATTGAATAAATATTACTTATGACCACAAATCTTGATGATTTCATTCCCTATCAATTGTCCACTGCATCCAATGCGGTTAGCGATCTGATTTCCAACGAGTATAAGAGCCGTTTCGGCCTGAAAATACCCGAGTGGAGGGTGATGGCCGTTTTGGGCAGTCGCGGCGCCTCTACCCAGCGGCAGCTTGTCGAGGCGACGCTGATGGACAAGGTCACGGTCAATCGTGCGGTCAAAACACTGGTCGATCGCGAGTTGCTGGGCCGCAGCCCGAATAATGCCGATGGCCGCTCGCATCACTTGTTGCTCAGCCAGACGGGCCGGGATCTCTATGATCAGATCATGCCAGCGGCAGAAGTGATGGAAAAGAAAATCATGGCGGTCTTAACGGCAGAAGATCAGCGGCAATTGTCGACAATGCTCGCGAAGATCAAGCAATCAGCGGATGATATTGCAGGCGATTAAGCGCTTGTCTCGATAGGCATCCCAACAAAAAAGAGCGGCTGTTGAAAGCCGCTCTTTTGTTTTTTTGAGGTCTGTGATCTTCGCTACAACATGGTATCCGAGATCGAACAGGCTGCAGGGCCGAGGATCACGATAAACAGCGTTGGCAGAATGAACAGAATCAGCGGGATGGTCATGATCGCTGGCAGACGCGCGGCTTTTTCTTCGGCCCGCATCATCCGGTCATTCCGGAATTCAGCTGATAGCACCCGCAAAGCTGACGCCAGCGGCGTACCGTATTTTTCGGTCTGGATCATTGTGGTGACCACGCCTTTGACATGTTCCAACGCCACACGATAAGCGAGGTTTTCAAAGGCCTGACGGCGTTCGGTAAGGAATCCCAATTCGATCGATGTCAGTGAAAACTCGTCCGCCAGTTCGGGATAGGCATCGCCCAGTTCCTTGGCTACACGGGCAAAGGCACTATCGACAGTAAGGCCGGCCTCGGCACAGATAACCAGCAAATCAATGGCGTCCGGTAGGCCCTTGCGAACCAGGTCTGTCCGTTTGGCGATCAGGTTATTGAGATAGAGATCGGCGCCTTTATAGCCCAGAATAACCGCACCAGCAAAACCGCAGAATTTTTTAATCGGGGTCCAATCAGGCATATAGTCAAAGCCGTATAGGGCCAAAGCAGCACCGCCACCCAACACGATCGGCAGTACCAGCCGACTGAAAATCACGGCGTAGGCCAGATCCTTAGACCGAATACCGGCTTGTGCGAGGCGCTGTTGCGACTCTTTGAGCTGGTCATCTTGCAAAACCTTGAGCGACGACAGCATACCCCGCATGCGGTCGGTGGTGTCATTTTGCTGGATCAGCTTTGCGCGTTTCTTGGTTGTTGAAGCGGTAATACCCGCTTTGAGCTGCTCACGCCGTTCATTCAGCGATTTGACACGCTTTGCCATAGGGTCACGGACAGTGACCGCCATGTAGATTGCAAAAACAACAGCAAGCGTTGCGACAGCAGCCAATATGGTTGCTACCCAGAGGACGTCTATTCCCAGTAAAGTTGGACCACTAGTGGGCATTGCCTTACACCTTCCTCTTAGATTTCAAAGTTGACCATTTTGGCCATGATGAACACGCCAATGCTCATCCACGTTAATCCGCCAAGCCCAGCAATAATCAAACGTTCTTCAACGAAAAATCCTGCAAGATATGAGGGGTTTACCGACCAGACCAATGCGAAAACGATGAACGGCAAAGAGCCAACGATATAGGCCGATGCTTTCGATTCCGAGGACATGGCCTTGATCTTGAGTTTCATCTGGCCGCGCTTACGCAACACATCTGCAAGGTTAGCTAGCGTCTCGGCAAGGTTACCACCTGTTTCCCGCTGGATCGCAAGAGTTATGCAGAAGAATTTGAATTCTGGCGTATCAAGACGCTTGGCGCTTTCGCCGAGAGCATCTTCCATCGTCCGGCCAATTTTGATCCGGTCGACCACCTTGCCAAATTCTTCCCCGACAGGGCCGTCAATTTCCTTGGCTACGACACCAATAGTTTCGGTTACCGGCAGACCGGACCGCAAGCCACGCACAAGAAGTTCGATAGCGTCCGGAAAAGATGCTGTAAATTTGCTGACGCGCATGCCGATCAGGACACCTACGACAATATGTGGCAATCCCACGCCAATGGCTAGCCCGCCAAACAGGCATAACAATGCCGGGGCGCCTTGGAAAAACAGGCCACCAGCAACAAGGGCGGTCAGACCACCACAAACAGTGAAGAATTGTTTGATCGTCCATTGCCGGCCGGTCCGGTCCAGGCGAATGGCAAGCATGTCCATTTTCGACATCGTCTCGCCGGTTGGCCGATGGTTTTTACGGCGGGCACTGACCGCCTTTTTCATTTGCGCTTCCATCTTGGCGTTGGTGCTGTCCGAATGGCGGAAGCGCACCTTGTCCAATCGTTTTGCCTTTGCCGCTGCCTCGGAAGGCCCCGCAAAAGCGAAAACGACAAGCAGCAGGAATATCAATATCCCGGCACCCATGATGGTAGTTTGCATCAAATCCATGGCTTGCATCCTTGCCTGTTAGAAAGAAACTTTTTTGGCACCCCTATTTGGATGGCTCAGCGTCCTTCTTTTTCTTTGAAGGCAAGAACGATGTCATACCGCCAAACTTTTCCATCAGAGAAGTTTTGGCTTTGCCTTCGCCTTCCTCATCCGCGGCGTCGACGACGCCAAGAATAGCCTCGGACAGCTCGACGATTTTGGCCGCAGCCTTGCTCGACTTGCCAGCTTCGACAAACGCTTGCCCCAGTTTGGCTGCATGCGCAGCCGCTTTCGGATCGGATGGAATCATGATATCGATCTTGCGTTCGATGGAGTTTTCAAAATCCTGTCGGGAGATTTCAAGACCACCGGACTGCACCTTGTTGGCAACAACAATCACCTTGCTTTGTGCAGCATGAGATTTCAGCCATGATAGCAAACGAATGGCATCACGAGCCGAAGCCAGTGTCAATTCGGTTACGATGACGGTGGCATTTACATCGCCCAAGAGATGCGGATAGCTGATCAGCATATCACGCGGCAAATCGATCACCGTGCATTCAAATGCCGCGCGAAATTCTTCCTGAAGCTGGAAGAAAGCCGTTCCGTCGGTCATCATTGGCGAGTTAATCGGCGCCTCTGCCGACAGCAATGACAATTTGTCATTGGCCTTGATCATAGCCCGTTCGATGAATAGTCCATCAATCCGGCTCGGATTGTCAATGGCATCGGTTAATCCGCGACCCGGTTCCAGATCAAGGGCCAGCGCGCCCGTTCCAAAATGAACGTCGAGATCCAATAGCGCGGTCAGCCGCTCTTTTTCCTGACTGAGCAGCCAAGCCAAAGACGTGGCAACTGTCGATGCACCAACGCCGCCACGGGTTCCGATGACAGCCGTCGAAACATGCGGTTTCTCGCTGGCACCTTCATCTGATTTTGGCGCATTGAGAACCGCCTGGGCCTGGCTGAGAACGTCGCGCAGCTGTTCCGGACTGAACGGCTTCAGCAGATAGTCCTGCAAGCCGCTCACGATCAAATCGCGATACAGACGGACGTCGTTGACCTGGCCCATGGCAATAACCACAGTGCCCGGCTCACAGACTTCTGCCAGTGAATTGATATCAGCCAGCGGGTCACCCGATTCTGACAGATCAACCATCAGGATATTGGGGCTTGCTGCCACGGAAAGGGATTGTACGGCATTGCGCAAACCGCCTTTATGGCACTTGTCGATTGGCCAGCCCATTTCTTCTACGACGGGGCGCAGCAGGTCCAGCGTATCTTCATCACACACATAAGCGGAGAAGGGATCACGTCCGTTCACGGCACCGGGTTTCCAGGGAGCGTTCATTATAGGCCTCCAGCTTGTTTGGCTTTATCACGATAGGCGCGGATGGCTTTTGATGCTTCTGCCTGGTCTTCTCCATCACGGCTCTGGCCGCGAACAAGATCTTCAGGGTCGGCAATCATGGCGGCCATGGTGCTATTGACACCGCAACCGTAGTTAGCGCTTGTCCGCGCTTGAAAATCAGTATGACTGCGATGGCTCCAGTCCGGGCAACCGGGAACGGCTGCCGTGGAACGGGATACGACCACCCGCATCGCACCGCTTGGCACATTGCCTTCGGTCACGGGTGCAAGTTCGCTGATCAACAATCCTTTTTGAGCGGCCAAGGCCTCGACAGCTCCGCGTGCAGAAGCACCGGCTGTAAAGCTTGGATCATCAATGGAGATACGATCGCCGTAGCCCAGATTCAGGGCATCAAGCCAACCCGCCAAACGTTCGAGTTCACCTGAAGACAGGGCACCAGATCCGGCAGTATTGACATCGAGCACAAAATTGGTGCGCGTGACGACCGGTTGGCGCTCGCTGTAAATCGTGCGGTTGGCGGTATTAGCGCCACACGCGGCAACGGAAAGTCCGAGAGCGGTTACAAGGGCTGTAGAAACAAGACGCATGATATTTTCTCCTGGATCGGACTATTTGTCAAAGCTGAAACCGGGGGCAGCGCCGCCTGATTTTTTCGATTTTTTGGCAGATTTGGCTTTGGCCGGTGCTGAAAGGCTACCAAGCGCTGGGCCAGGGGCTACCGGCGGTGCGACCGATGGTTTCGGACGATCATCTGTACCGGTTGAACTGTGCCGGTTCATAAAGACGCGCTCAAAATCATTGGCTTGTTTGAAGCCATCGGTTGGCAAAACAATCTGACTGTCATCAACTGGTTTCACCAGATAAGGTGTTACCACAATCATCAGTTCGGTCTCATTCTTGCGATAGCCGTCGGATTTGAACAGATTGCCCAGGATCGGGACATCAGCGAGGCCCGGTGTCTTGGAGATGTTTGAATTGTAATTATTCTGCATCAATCCGGCGATCATGAAACTTTCGCCAGAGCCCAGTTCAACGGTTGTTTCCGCTTCCCGGGTTGTGATCGATGGAATTTCAAAGCCGTTCAGCTGAACAGCACCTACGGATGAAATTTCCGATACACTTGGTGCGACGCGGATCGAGATACGTCCGTTCGACAATACCGTTGGCGTATAGGAAAGGCTGACGCCAAATTCCTGATAGGTAACGCTGATTTCGCCCAATCCTGTTGAAATCGGGATCGGGAACCGGCCACCTGCTAGGAATGTTGCGGTTTCGCCGGAGATGGTCGTCAGATTTGGAGATGCCAGTGTTGTGGCCAGGCCAATCTGTTCGGACACGTCAAGAGCTGTAGAGACATCAAGCCCAAATAGCCGACCGGCCGCAGTAATCGTATCGAGACCGCTACCCTGAGTGAAATCAAAGGCGGTGCCACCTTGGGTTATAAATTGTCCGGTGGCCGTATTGAAAGGCAGTGAAACTGAGCCTGCGGGCAATCCAAATAAGCTGGAGGCATCCAAGGTCGGAAAACCGGACGTATCAAAATCGGTGATAGAACCGAAATTGCGTCCCCGTGCAACACCGAAAAGGAATCCGCCAGTATTGTCTCGCGTCAACACGTTGCCGTTCATGTTTTTGGTGAGAGAACGACTGACTTCGGCAAAGCGAACCTTCAAATTGACCTGCATTGGTGTCGCCGTTTTCAAACGGCTGACCACGCGCGTGTCCCCACCGACATAGGCTTGCACCAGATTTTCCGCTTCTTCTGCATCATCTGGATTAGCAATCGTACCGGTTAGCAAAACAAAGTTGTTTGTCGTGCTCACAGCAATTTTCGCATCTGGCATGGCGAGCGAAAGCATCTGGTCAATCGATGAAATTTCAGCACCTACAGACACTTCTGCTGAATAGACGATTTTGCCTGACGCGCTTGTTGCGTAAAAGCTGGTTTGGCCGCCCGACTTACCAAATATGTATACTTGGCGTTGGGAGCGCACCTGAACATCGGCAATTTTATCATCAGCGATGAAGATATCTTCGATCGGAGCAGGCAGCGTGATCAGTTTTCCGCGACCAACCGCTACTGAAATCCGGGATTCCGGTGCAGAGATACGGGTAGACTGAGCGTTAAGCGGGCTGATGCTGTTGGCGGCCAGGGCCGTCGTCAATGCCAGAGCAAGCGCAGTCCCCATAGCTTTTTTTGCGGACGGTTTTTTGGCCGTGCGACCTGGCGATTCTGAATGAATGGACATTATTTGTCTCCGAACTGAACATCAATGACGGCTTTACCGCGAGATACCCGGACCTTCGGTCCTTCAGGTTTCTCTGCCCGCGGTGGTGTGCGGGGTTCAAAGCGCGAAACTTCTCCGCCGGTTGAAAAAGTCGATTTCTTGGTATCAGGCCGCGCAGCAAGAGACCGGATTAGCGCCGCTTCTTCAGCGGGATCATCGGTTTTAGGCAGCGTGATTTCGCCTGAGGCAATGGCTTCTTCCAACTCGGCTGAACTGTCGGCCAGTGAACGAAGAGATAGGCTCAATGTACCCAAAGTCTGGGCCACCGCGATTTTTTCTGCAATTTTTGGCGTTGCTTCGAGCGTGACCAGCTTGGCGGTTTTAGCCACGGCCTGACCCGCTTCATCGACCGACTGCGTAACGCGATTATCAGTCGCCAGAACGCGAACGTTTCGAATAACGGTCTCCGATACCTGCATTTCGGGTCCGTCGCCCTTCACCGTCTGCGTGAGCATCAGGTCAATACGGTCACCGGGAAATACAAAGCCTGCAACACCGGTAAGGCCAGAAACAGGGATGGTCACGGCGCGCATGCCAGGGCCAAGCGCCGCAGCAAGGAACCCGCGATCACCCGGGCTAACAATTGCACCCTTGGTCAGCGGTTGACCTGCCGTAATCGCATTGCGCACCACTGTGCCATTGAGCGACTCAATATCCGTACCTTCTTTCAGGTAATAGGCTTCCTCAACCAATTCTTCCGGCCAAGGCTGGAAGCTGAAAGCCTCCGGCGTAATAATAGTGCCAACGGGCAGGGCGCGGGAAGCAACGAGGACTTCCTCGCCCAGCACTTCGACCTTCTTTGCTTCTACCTGTGGCGCAGAAGCGCCGGTGAACATGTTCCTCGCGAGCAATGCCGTGACCGCAGCCACTACCAATGCACCGATGAGCAAAATTAATTTCTTCTTGTCCATGACGTCTTACGCCTCCTGAATGCCCCACCCAAATCGATCACCCTGAAACGATCCGTTGGCGGTAGATTTCTCTTTCAAGTAAAATGGTTAAAATATCGTTCGCTAATTATCCAAAGCCCAGAAAATGATATGGCGACTCCATATGGAACCTTTATTGGACCCTCAGTTTTTTGGATTTTCTTAGCCGTTATCATTAACAGCGTAAGGACTCCGCCGGCGATCGACATGATGACCAGCATCTCAATCAGGGTCAGCCAATGGAGCCACAACGCAATGGCTGTCAGGAGTTTGACGTCCCCGCCTCCCATCGCGCCAATGGCAAACATTGCGGCAAATATGGTAAACACGACTGTAGCGATGCCAATTTGCCAAACCATATCCGGCCAGATTGCCATGTCACTGGCAATCCAGAACAGGGGTGCACCCAGCGCAATGGCCAGATTCAGCTTGTTGGAAATGTGACGGCTCTTGATATCCGTGATCGCAGCGACGATCAGTGCAATTGCCAATCCGCCCCAGAGCAAGTAGATGAGTTGTTCCCCGTTCATGGGAAACAGCTTTAAGAAAAATGCCTTACCAAATAGTAACCATGATGACCGGAGCCCATTTTTGAGTCGATCGAACCCGCCCATATTTGATCGACGGTCCATTCCCAAAGACGCGCAAGAGCTGGTGTGGCATGCCCCGGACGGCTGGGCGATCCGGCAATTTGAATGGACACAGGATTGTGAAGATTCTCGCGGTTCGATATTATTCATGACCGGGCGAGCGGACTTTTACGAAAAATATCTCGAGACTTATCATGATTTTCATGCCCAGGGCTGGAACGTCACTGCGCCGGATTGGCGGGGGCAAGGTGGCTCGGGACGGTGTGGACCCCATCCCCATGTCGGCCATATCGAAGACTTTGCTATCTGGGTGGATGATTTACGGGCCTTTTATACTGACTGGCATGCGAGCCATCCGGGGCCGCATGTTGTTATCGGTCACAGCATGGGCGGGCATCTGGTCACCCGAGCGCTGGCCGAACAAAGGATACACCCCGGCGCGGTAATATTAAGCGCACCCATGCTGGCTCCGGCTGGAGGCGGGATGCCTGAATGGACGGCGCACTTACTGTCGAAACTTATTTGTGCTTTTGGCCGGGAAAAACGCCGTGCGTGGAAAGTGAGCGAAAAACCGCTCGAGCCGGAAGTCCTTAGGCAGGGCCTGCTGACGCATGATGCGGATCGCTATTCCGATGAATTTTTCTGGTTCCGGGAGCGTCCCGAAGTGCGGTTGGGGCCTGCAAGCTGGCGCTGGGTCGAAAGGGCATATGCGTCAACGCGCCGGCTCAGGAACCGGCACAATCTCGAAGCGGTGGACACACCCATACTGGTTCTCGCCACCGCTACCGATGAGCTGGTTGACCATCCGACAATCGAACGGGCGGTCCATCTTTTGCCAACAGCCGAGATGAAGCTTTTTGGCAAAGAATGTGCCCATGAAATTTACCGGGAGGCTGATGCCGTCCGAAATGAAGCCTTGCAGGTCAGTTTTGATTTTCTAGATAGGGTGGCTCCAAGAAAATGAGTATGTGCTTCCCATGAGCCAATATGATGTCGCGATTATCGGAGCTGGAATTGCTGGCGCGAGTATCGCGTCCGAAATTGCCGGTGACCTTTCTGTCGTGCTTCTGGAAGCGGAAGATCAACCGGGCTATCATAGTACCGGTCGCTCCGCCGCGTTCTGGACGGAGACTTACGGCGGGCCGCTCATTCAGCCCCTAACCACGGCGTCCTATGACTTTCTCAATGCGCCGGATGCCGGCTTTTCCGAGACCGGCTTTCTCAAAATTCGCCGTGCAATCAATATTGCACGGTCGGGGGAACGGCATCTGGCGGATGCGTTTATCGCGGAATTTGCCGAAAGCGGCGTTGCCATGATGCCGTGGAATGCCGATCAGATTGCTGCGGCTGTTCCGGCGATCAAGCCGGGTTGGGATCATGCCGTTTATGAACCGGATTGCTGCGATATTGACGTTGCCGGCTTGCATATGGCCTATTTACGCGACGCCAAGCGCAAGGGCGCTGCATTGTCCTGTGCAATGCGCGTGGAAGATATTGTCCATGATGGCGATATGTGGTCGCTTCATTGTCGTGGTAAAACGATCCGAGCCAAACGGATTATCAACGCCTCGGGAGCATGGGCGCAGGGCATCGCAAAACTGGCTGGCGCGCTGCCGATAGATATTCAACCCATGCGCCGGACAATGGTGCAACTCCAAACAGATCCCGGATCTTCTCCAGACATGCCATTGGTGGTCGCGCTCGATGGGAGCTTTTACTTCAAACCCGAATCCGGCGGCACCTATTGGCTTAGTCCGCATGATGAGACTCCGGTTGTGGCGAGTGATGTTGCACCGGAAGAATGGGATGTCGCTTTGGCAATCGATCGTTTTCAATCAATCATGGACGTGGACATACGATCGGTGAATCGCAAATGGGCAGGCCTTCGGAGCTTTGCACCAGACCGGTTGCCGATATACGGGTTTGACCCGCAACAGCCAGATTTCTTCTGGTTTGCCGGGCAGGGCGGCTTTGGGATCCAGACTGCCCCTGCGGCGGCGAAATTGGCCGGGTCGATCTTCCTCGGCACTGATCGTGATCCATCGGTTCGGTCGATCAATGCGGCACTATATGACCCCGCTCGTTTCGTATCCGCTATAGCCTGAAAAATTTGCCATTGCGTTCAGCGCCTTAAGACGCAATAAATCAAATGTCCGCTTGGGACCGATGAAGGCCGGAACAGGTCGTTTAAAGGAGTGTGGAATTATGGCGCATAAGTTTGAAATTTATAAAGACAAAAAAGGTGAGTTCCGGGTTCGCTTCAAACATAACAGCGAAATCATGTTTTCTACAGAAGGTTATGCCAGCAAGGCGAGCGCAAAAAATGCGATTGCTTCGATCATCAAAAATGGTCCTGGCGCCGAAGTGGAAGATAACAGCTAGAGGCGTCTAGCACAGAAGACCGTCATCCCGGCTTGCGCTTGGATGACGGTTATTGACTATAAACTAGCAGCCACATTCATCGCGGCATCGCTCGCCAGCACATCGGCGCGCTCATTGTCCGCGTCACCGGCATGGCCCTTGACCCAATGCCATTCAATTTCATGGCGCTCCACGGCATCGAGCAGATCCTGCCAGAGGTCGGCATTCTTCACCGGTTTTTTTGCAGCGGTGCGCCAGCCATTTTTTTGCCAGTTGAATATCCACTTGGTGATGCCGTCTTTGACGTAGGTGCTGTCGATCGACAATTTGACCCTGCAGGGGCGCTTTAATGCATTGAGCGCTTCAATCGCGGCGCGCAATTCCATCCGGTTATTGGTTGTCTCCGGTTCGCCGCCGGAAATTTCCTTTTCCTTGTTTCCGTGGCGAATGATCGCGCCCCAGCCACCGGGTCCGGGATTGCCTTTGCACGCGCCATCGGTGGCAATTTCAACATAGGATAATGGGGAGGAACGATCGCTCATGCTTTGAAAATGTCCGGATTGCCTTGATAGAATTTAAGGCGATTGAGAAAGGCGGTCGGGTCTTTGCGGGTAACCATGGCATCAGCAGGCGTGTTGATCCAGTCATAGGCGCGCGTCAGCATGAAGCGCAGTGAAGCTCCGCGGGCCAATATGGGAAGAGCGGCCTGTTCTTCAGCGCCAAGATTGAAACTTTCCATATAGCCGCGGATCAGCGCATCAGAGACGGCAGCATCAAATGTCTGACCATCGTCGGAAAAGCTCCATGCTGCATGGGTGACAGCCACATCATAGGCGCGGATATCGGTACAGGAAAAATAGAAATCGATCAGACCGGTCACATGATCATCGAGCATCAGAACATTGTCAGGAAACAAATCGGCATGGATCACCGATGTCGGCAAGGCGTCCGGCCAATGCGCATCGAGATAGTCGAGCTCGCTATCGACCAGTTTATGCAGTCCCGGCGCAATGGCATCCAGTTCATCAGGACCGCAATCCATGGCCAGTTTGCGCCAGGTGTCGTGATTCATGCTGTTGGCGCGTGTGCCGGTAAAATCCTTTAGGCCGCTGTGCATATAGCCCAGAGCATGACCGGTGGCTTCTGCTTGCGCTGGTGTTGGCGTGGTCACGGAAATACCCGGCAGGAATTTAATCAGACATGCCGACTTGCCGGATAATTCCTGAATCGTATTGCCATCACGGTCAGCAATCATCGGCGGGACCGGACAGTTTTTCGCCGCCAGATGGTCCAGCATGGCAATGAAAAAGGGCAGATCGCCAGGATCTACACGCTTTTCGTAAAGCGTTAAAATGAAACGGTCCTGCGTCGTTTCGATCAGATAATTGCTATTCTCTACCCCCTCGGCAATGCCTTTTGCCGACACCAGCGTGCCGACATCAAAGCGGGTTAGAAAATCGTCAATCTCTTCGGCGCTGACCTTGGTATAGACGGCCATCAGGCGGCTTCGAGGCCGCGCGGAAGTTTGAAGACCATGCGTTCGCTCGTGGTTTCTACTTTCCGCTCGTCGACGACAAAATGCTCTTCCAGCCGGTTGACGACTTCCCGTACCAATATTTCGGGTGCGGACGCGCCAGCGGTCAATCCCAATGTGCTAACGCCTTTCATCCAGGCCATATCAATCTCGTCAGCGCGCTGGATCAAATAGGCATCGGTTCCCTCGCGCTCGGCCACTTCGACCAGTCGGAGGCTGTTGGAGCTGTTGGGAGCGCCGATCACGAGGACCAGATCACAGGATTTTGCAATGCTTTTGACCGCTTCCTGACGGTTCGAGGTCGCATAGCAGATATCCTCTCCCTTCGGTCCTACAATGGAAGGGAAGCGCTCTTGCAGCGCTTCGACAATCGCTCTGGTGTCATCGACCGAAAGCGTTGTCTGGGTAAGGAAGGCCAATTTGTCAGGATCGGCGGGATCAAGAGCCGCGACATCTTCCACAGTCTCGACCAGCGTCATCAGTCCATCATCGACCTGGCCAAAGGTTCCGATAACCTCCGGGTGATTCTCGTGACCAACAAATATGATATGGCGTCCGGCTTCGACCTGTCGCTCTGCCTGGCGGTGTACTTTCGATACCAGAGGACATGTCGCGTCGAGATATTCCAGCCCGCGTTCCTCGGCTTTATGCGGTACTGCTTTGGGAACACCATGGGCAGAAAACACCACCGGAACACCGTCTGGAACTTCGTCCAGTTCCTCGACAAAAATGGCGCCAAGCTTTTTCAATTCGTCGACAACATAGCGATTATGGACAATTTCGTGCCGGACATAGACGGGCGCACCATATTTTTCGATGGCCAGTTCGACAATTTTAATCGCTCGATCGACGCCTGCGCAAAACCCGCGCGGGGCGGCTACAAGCAAGCTAATGCGGGGTTTTTCTGATATTTGCTGATTCATAATCAAAGCCTTAATGAAAAACGATGGCGGCGAAAAGCCTGTCTGTTCATCCTATGGATGGTTGCGCGCTACTAAAGGCATAGATAAGGGTTTCGAAACCCTGAACAAGGACGCAGATTAAATCTGCGCAAAACGGGATTAAAGGCAAGGAATAGGCATGATACTCAACGGGCGTTTCAATAAACT
This sequence comes from Parasphingorhabdus sp., assembly GCF_965233695.1. Classification (GTDB taxonomy): domain Bacteria; phylum Pseudomonadota; class Alphaproteobacteria; order Sphingomonadales; family Sphingomonadaceae; genus Parasphingorhabdus. The sequence goes on along the minus strand of NZ_OZ247497.1, from coordinate 4,180,776 downwards.
TCTATTGACGGGCATTACGGTTTTGGCGCTGGCGGGTTGTGCCCGCGACGGCGAACTGGATGTCAGTTCTGGCGTAGGCATTAGCATTACGCGCACAGGATGCCCGGCGGTGGCAGTTCCTGATCATACCGGCGATATTACCGTTTTTGACCCGGTAAGCAGTACCGATGCCAGCGCCATCGACGTGGTCGCCAATATCACCAATGTGCGTTCAACCTGTAATAGCGAAGGCGCGCGCATCTACACCGAGGCAACATTCGACGTTTACGCCCTGCGTTCCCGGCCCGATGGTGCGCGCACCATCACGGTTCCTTATTTTTCCACTGTTGTGCAAGGCGGCACTGCGGTCGTTGCCAAACGCGTCAATCAGGTCACGTTGACCTTTGCCGATGGCCAATATCGCGCATCGGCCTCAGGCAAGGCGGGTTCTTATGTTGATGCTGCGGCTGCGCGTCTGCCAGAGGATGTCATTGAAAGAATTACCCGCCGCAGAAAGCCTGGGGATCCTGACGCCGCTTTGGACCCATTGGCTGATCCAGCCGTCCGAGCCGCCGTTGCGCGATCAACATTTGAGCTTTTGATCGGATTTCAGCTGACCCCGGAACAGCTGCAATATAACGCGACCCGATAAGGTTCTTTGGTTATAACGGTAAGTTGCTCGGCAGGTTCGGGCGCGATAGTCTATTGAAAATTGGGGTGAAGCCATGCTGTTCGATATTTTTCAGCACCACATAAACAAAGCGCTCGACGATCTGGTCGCCAGCGGTGATCTGCCAGCGGATCTGGATCGCAAAAATGTGACGCTGGAGCCGCCGCGCGATCCTTCGCACGGTGACCTGTCAACCAATGCCGCGATGGTATTGTCCAAGGCAGCTGGCGAAAAACCGCGTGATTTGGCGCAAAAGATTGTCGATAAACTGGCCGCGCTGGATGACGTCAAGACGGCAGAGATGGCCGGACCAGGTTTCATCAATCTGCGTGTAAGCGACGCGGTGCTGATTGCCGAACTTAAGGAAATTGCCGCTCTGGGCGCTGATTATGGCCGCTCGACCAAGGGGCAGGGCGTTACCGTCAATGTCGAATATGTCTCGGCCAACCCGACCGGCCCGATGCATATGGGCCATTGTCGCGGCGCGGTGGTCGGCGATGCGCTGGCCGATTTGCTCGAATTTATCGGCCACAAGGTGATCCGCGAATATTATGTGAATGACGCTGGTGCGCAGGTCGATATTCTCGCGGAATCCGTTCACATCCGCTATCGTGAAGCGCTGGGCGAAACGATTTTGGCCATTCCGGAAGGCCTATATCCCGGAGACTATCTGAAACCCGTCGGCTGGGCGTTGGCACAGCAATATGGCGACAAATATGTTGATGCGCCGATTGATGAATGGCTGCCGATTTTTCGCAAGGCGGCTGTTGCCGGCATGATGGACATGATCCGGGCCGATCTGGCGTTGCTCGGCATAAAACATGATGTCTTCTCTTCGGAAGCGGAATTGCATGAAGCGGGGAAAGCTGATGCCGCTGAAGCCGAATTGCGGTCTCGCGATCTGGTCTATGATGGCGTCTTGGAAAAACCCAAAGGCAAGACGATTGATGACTGGGAGGCAGTCGAACTGCCGCTGTTCCGTTCCACACAATTTGGTGATGATCAGGACCGGCCCATCAAGAAATCCAACGGCAGCTGGACCTATTTTGGCGGCGATCTCGCTTATCATTTCCAGAAAGCCCAAAAGGCCGATGAGCTGATTGACATTTGGGGCGCCGATCATTCCGGCACGGTCAAGCGGATCAAGGCGGCTGTGGCGGCGCTGACCGGAGGCAAAACCAAATTTGACGTGAAGCTGATTCAGATGGTCCGGCTGCTGCGTGATGGCGAGCCGGAGAAAATGTCCAAACGGTCGGGCAATTTCGTCACTATCGCCGATATGGTCGAAGAAGTGGGCAAGGACGCCGTGCGCTTCACAATGCTGACTCGCAAGGCCGATGCGCAGATGGACTTTGATTTTGCAAAGGTCACCGAGGCGTCAAGGGACAATCCGGTATTCTATGTGCAATATGCCCACGCGCGGATTCAATCGACCCTGAGAAAGGCGGCGGAAGAGGAAAATATCGCTCCTTCGCCAGACCATCTCGACAAGCTGGGCGCAGAAGAGCTCGACCTCATCAAACAGGCAGCCCAATTCCCGAGAATCGTCGAATCGGCTGCTATGAGCCGCGAGCCACACCGGATCGCCTTCTACCTCAACGACCTCGCAGCGGCGTTCCACGCCTTCTGGAATATGGGCAATGACCGGCCTGAAATGCGGATCATCATGGTTAACGACCCTGCCATGACGTCTGCTAGGCTTTTCTTAGCTAAATATTTAGGGCAAGTAATTAAGAACGGTCTCGCGCTGATGGGGGTCAGTGCCGCTGATAAAATGTAGGCGCTTAAGAATTACTGTGGGGTTTGAGTATGTCTGATGTGAATAGTGATAGTCTGGATCTGGACGATGAAAATCGCCTGCCTTGGCTGGAATCAGCAGAAGATTATGATGGGGAAGATGAATATTCTCCCCTTCGCGTCGCCTTGTTCGTTGGCGTGGGTATAGCGCTTTTGGCCGCTATTGTCGGCGGTATTTACTGGATGCAGAACCGCGATGCAGGCGGTCTCAGCGGCGATGGCACGCTGATCGCTGCGCAGGAAGGCGACTATAAAGTACGTCCCGATGATCCACAGGCCAGACAGTTTGAAGGTGAAGGCGATGCGAGCTTTGCCGCTTCCGAAGGACAGGAAACGCCTGGCAAATTGGGCACGGCTCCGCCAGTGGAAGCGCCGATTAAAAAGGCAACTCCGACTGCGCCATCGGCGCCCGGAAGTGCGATGATCCAGCTCGGTGCATTCAGTTCGGCTGGTCAGGCAGACAGAGCATGGTCGGGCTTCTCCCGTCGTTTTGCCGATATTGGCGTTTTGCCGAAAAAGATTGTGCAGGGAACGGTCGAAGGCGGAACCATCTACCGTCTCAACGCCGTAGCGCCGAATGTTTCGGCGGCTCAAAATATCTGTAATAACCTGAAAGCTGCTGGCGAAAGCTGTCTTGTCGTCCCGCAATAAGGCCTTCAATATCGCAATAATCGGGGACGCGCTGTGGATAACGGCGCTTTCCACTTTACCGGTCTGCCAATTTTCCGCATGATAAGTGATATTATGCGCGGGATTGGGTAGAGTTAAGTCATGAAACCGGTCATTTTTGGTATGTCGGGATTAAGCCTGACGGCAGATGAAAAGGCGTTTTTCAAGGAAAGCGATCCGGCGGGCTATATTATTTTTGGCCGTAATGTCGAAACCAAGGAGCAATTGCGGGCGCTGACCGACGAATTGCGCCAGTTACATGGCCGCGATGATGTGGCGATCCTGATCGATCAGGAAGGTGGACGCGTGGCGCGGATGCAGGAGCCGGTCTGGCCCAAATTCCCGCCGGGTGAAACCTTTGACAAGCTCTACAACATCGCCCCGGCAACCGCGATTGAGGCGGCGCGGTTGAACGCACAGGCCATTGCCGAGAGCCTTCGCGAAGTCGGCATTACCGTAAATTGTCTGCCGCTGCTTGATGTCCGGCAACCTGACACCGTAGATGCCATTGGCAACCGCGCCATGGGCAGCGATCCGATGCAGGTGGCTGCTTTGGGCCGCGCCGTGATCGACGGTCAGACCAAGGGTGGCGCGGTGAGCGTCGTCAAACATATGCCCGGCCATGGCCGCGCTGTGGTTGACAGCCATATGGAATTGCCGAAAGTAAGCGCTTCTGCCGACGAACTGGAAACAGATATCGCTCCATTCCGTTCGCTGGCGAATGCGCCAATGGGGATGACCGCGCATATCGTCTATACCGCCTGGGATAGTGAGCGTTGCGCCAGCCTTTCCCCGACGGTTATCGACAATATCATTCGCGGGGCCATCGGCTTTGATGGACTGCTGTTCTCGGACGATCTCGACATGAAGGCGTTAAAAGGCGAAGTGCCCGAACGCGCACGCGATGTCGTCGCGGCGGGTTGTGACATTGCGCTTAATTGCTGGGGCCGGATGGATGAGATGGTCGGCATTGCCAACCTGCTGGGCGAGATTAGCGACAAACCCCGCGAACGACTGGATAAAGCCATGGCCACATTGGATAAAGCCAGCGGACAGGTGGAGCTGGCCGAGCTGTTATCTCGCCGAGACGCATTGCTGGCGGCGGCCTGATGGCAGAAGAGCCGGAAATTATCGAAGAATCCGAAGCAGAAGGTTTTTTCTTTACCCAAGCGGCGAGCGAGGAAGATGCGGCTCTCACGCTCAACATTGATGGATGGGAAGGTCCGCTTGATCTCTTGCTCGCGCTCGCACGCAATCAGAAAGTCGATTTGCGGGAAATATCGATACTGGAGCTGGTGCAGCAATATCTGAAATATATCGCCGATGCGCAAAGTTTAAAGCTGGAGCTGGCGGCGGATTATCTGGTGATGGCGGCATGGCTGACCTATCTCAAATCCGGCCTTTTGTTACCCAAAGACCCTGAAATTGATCCCTCGCCGGAAGAACTGGCACTGCGCCTGCAAATGCGGCTGGAGCGGCTCAACGCGATGCGCGAGGCGGGTGCACGGCTGCTCGCTCGCGATCGGATTGGCCGCGATGTTTTTGCCCGCGGGGCGCCTGAAGGTCTGCGGGTCGTTAAAAACCGGCATTGGCAGGCGGAATATTATGATCTGATCTCCGCTTATGGCCGCGTCAAACTGCGCAGCATCCCGCCGGTCCATATCGTTAAGCAACGGATGGTGATGACGCTCGAAGACGCGTTGGCGCGGGTATCCTTGATGCTTGGTGAAGCGATTGACTGGACGGATATCCGGGCTTTTTTGCCGCCCGGAGCGCCGCCGCAATTGCGCAAATCCGCCCTGGCATCCAGTTTTGTTGCGGCGCTTGAACTGGCGCGGCAAGGGAAACTGGTCCTTAGTCAGGACGAGAGTTTTGCGCCCCTCAAGTTGAAAGCGAATAGTGATGGATAAGCCAGTGGATAATGATCGCAGCCTGATCATGGGCATGAATGTGGAGATGGATGACGGAACGAGAGCTGTCGAAGCGACCTTGTTCGCGTCCGAAAATCCGATGACGATTGCAGATATCGCTCTCTATGTTGGCGAGGAGGTTGATATTCGTGCTGCGCTTAATGATTTGCAGAATGATTATGCAGGGCGCGGCATATCGCTGGTAAAGACGGGTGACCGTTGGCATTTTCAAACGGCTCATGACCTGTCACACTTGCTTCGCCGGGAGCGCGCAGAACTAAGAAAACTAAGCCGTGCGGGCATGGAAACACTAGCGATAATTGCCTATCATGAACCCGTTAGCCGTGCCGAGATAGAGGCTATCCGCGGCGTTCAGGTGGCAAAAGGCACGCTTGATGTGCTGATGGAAGCGGGCTGGGTTCGTCCGGCGGGGCGCCGCGAAGTACCGGGGAGACCTCTTATCTATGCGACAACCGCTGAATTCCTGACCCATTTCGGCCTGCAAAGCCGCAGGGAGCTACCGGGCATTGATGACTTGAAAGCCGCCGGTTTGCTGGACCCGGTCGACTTGGCCATGGAACGGCTGGAGATGGAGGCGGAAGATGAATTGCCTCTGGAACAGGAACTTAACGAAGATGGTGCACAAGAAAATGATGATGACACTGCCGATTCACTGGAAAATGAGGCGGAAAGCGCTTAAGTAGAAGGCTTAGATCAGGAGATTTTCGATGCAACCGAGTATTTGGCAGATTTTAATTGTAGCAGCACTGGTGCTGATCCTGTTCGGTCGCGGCCGGATTTCTGAGATGATGGGTGATGTTGGCAAAGGCATCCGCTCCTTCAAAAAAGGCATTACCGAAGAAGAGGAAAGTGCCAAGGCTTCGGCCCAGATTGACAGCAAGCCGGCTGACATCAACGCAGAAAAGACGGCAACGTCTGACAAGACGGTCAGCTGAGAACGGCCAACCGGATTCCGGTCCGGATAGCGGCGCACAGATATGTTTGACCTTTCCATATCCGAGATCGCGATTATCGTGATCATTGCCATCGTCGTTATCGGCCCGAAAGAGCTGCCCCGCGCGTTGGCAACAGCCGGTCGTTGGCTGGCCAAGGCGCGCGGCGTTATGGGCAATTTCCGGACCGGCTTTGACGCCATGGTCCGCGAAGCCGAGTTGCAGGAAATGGAAAAGAAATGGGCGGCGGAGAATGAACGTATCATGCTCGAAAGCCCTACTGTTTCGGATGACGAGCCCGTGATGCAGCCTTTGGATGGGCCACCTGCGGCAGGGAAACCAGACGCAACTGGCCAGCCAGATTTGCCTCTGGATGATGTGGTGCCAGAGAAACCGGAAGAAAAACCGGGCCCATGAACGAGCAATCCGCGCCCGAAATTGACGATAGCAAGGCGCCGCTGATCGAGCATCTCATAGAGTTGCGGCAGCGGCTGGTCTGGTCGGTCATTGCGCTGGCCATTGCTTTTGTGATCAGCTTTTATTTTGCTGACGAAATATTCGGGATGTTGGTGGTGCCCTTGACCGATGCCTTCCCACCTGGTGAAGGCAAGCTTGTCTATACCAAGCTTTATGAGGCCTTTTTCGTCGAGATAAAGGTTGCGATGTTCGCTGCGTTTTTTATCGCTTTCCCGATCATTTCCAACCAGCTGTGGGCCTTTGTCGCGCCGGGGCTTTATGCCAACGAGAAAAAGGCGTTTTTGCCATTTCTCTTCGCTACGCCGTTGTTGTTCACCGCGGGAGCGGCGTTGGCTTACTATGTCGTGATGCCGACAGCGTTCCGGTTCTTTCTGGGGTTTGAAGGTGAAGTGGGCGGAATGACGCAAGAAGCATTGCCAGCCATGGGCGACTATCTGTCCCTTGTCATGCAGTTCATTCTTGCCTTTGGTATCTGCTTTCAGCTGCCGGTTTTGTTACTGCTGCTGAACCGCGCGGGATTGGTTACGCGCGAGCAGCTAATAGGCCTCCGCCGTTACATGGTGGTAGCCGCCTTTGTTTTGGCCGCGATATTGACGCCACCGGATGTGGTATCCCAATTCTTGCTCGGCTTGCCGCTCATCCTGCTTTACGAGGTGTCTCTGGCGATCATGTGGTTCACCGAGCGCAAAAGAGCCAAATTACAGGCGAGCGAATAGCCTAGTTTATCGCATCTTCGCCGGCCCGGCCGACCGATTCGATATCCTTTCCGACACCCTGGACTGTATTACAGGCCGCGAGCACGAGGGTTGATGAAATAATCAATGATGCCAAAATCTTGCGCATGATTCGTCTCCTGATGGATTAAATTAATCGATCGCCCGTTCACCGGCCCGGCCAACGGATTTTATATCGTCCCCGACACCTTGCACAGTGTTGCAAGCGCCCAGCAAAAGCGCCGATGAAAGGGCAATAGAAGCGATTATTTTGCGCATATGGGTAACTCCTGATCCTGCGTTTTCAGCAGGAATTTGGAGCACCCCGATTCCGGCTAAAAACTAAACTTCGCGCTGATACGAATATCACGACCTGCCAGCGGTACAAAATCTTTCGTGAACGAGGCATGACGACGCGCTTTCACATCAAAGATATTATTGGCCGAGGCAAGAAGCGTTACACCGCCATCTTTCCCCAAAGGCCGCCAGGCAGCGGAGGCATTGACCATAGTGAAGCTGTCGGTTGGTGTTTCAAATGTCGAAACACGATTCTGACTGTCTGACCATTCCAGTTCCGCCCGCAGATCGAGAGAATCGCTTTGGGCACTAATACCGCCGAGCAGCCGCAACGGCGGGATCCTCGGAACGGGGCCGCCGCCATCCTTGATTTTCGCGCGGACATAGTCGGCAACCCCGTCGGTGACGAAGGTAAACCCGCCTGCGCGGGCGACAACGAAGGATGCGGAGGCTTCAAAGCCGTAATAGGTCGCATCTTCTTGAAAAAATTGGAAAACCGGCAAACCGTCTTCTTCTTCGCCAGTTTCCGTTTCAAAGATATAGTCATCGAAAAAATTGGCATAAACGGTTGCGCTAAGCTGGATATCTTCCGAATTCCAGCGGGCATAGAGCTCACCGCCCCAGCTTTTTTCGGTGGTGAAATTGGGATTGCCGATTTCAAACGCCTGTGTGGCAATATGCGGGCCGTCGGACAATAGCTCTTCCGCAGATGGAGCGCGCTCCGAGCGGGAGAGATTGACGCCGAGTCTCAGACCATTGTCATCCGGGGCATAGGCAAAGCCCAACGCGCCTGAGAAGCTGTCGAAACTGCGATCAAAATCGACAATGCTGGACTCTACATCGACATGGTCGAAACGCGCAGCGGCTTCGACTTCGAAATTGCCGAGATCAATTTCCTGCACAGTGAACAGAGCCCAACTTTCAATGCTGTTTTTGGGCACGAAGGCTTCGGCGCCAATTGCGTTGAAATCGCGCACCAAAAGCTGCGTACCAATCACACCGCGCCAGCCATTGCGTTCATTCTGAACCAATTCTGCCCTCGCTTCGATTCCCTCAACCTCAAAGACTGTTCCAACTTCATCACCTTCAAATTCGGTATGTTCATAGTCGGAATAGCCGGCGCGCAAGTTGAGCGATTCAAAGAAACCATCGCCCAGATTAACCCCGGCGCGGAGATCAGCACGGAACTGTTCGAGGCCGATGGTCACTGGACCTTCTTCCTCCTCTTCATCGCCGTCATCATCCCCATCTTCATGGGCATGTTCCGCGCCGGGGCGGGAGGGGACGCCATAATCCGTGTCATAATAGCTGACCGAAAAGCCTATATTGCCGCCTTCTGTAATATAGGCGAGGCCGGTGGAGGCATTGATGGTTTCGCTAGCGGTGTTGAACACCGTGCCGCGCTGATTGGCGGTTTCGGTTAGCTCGGCTGCTTCATCAAGATTGCCTTCTTCCGTTTCTTCGGCCGCTTGCGCCAGCACTTCGCTGCGCAGTTCCGGCGCCAGCACAAAGCCGGGTATGTCGAGATCGTCGGTATTGCGGTAGCTGCCATTGATATGGAAAACCAACGACTCGGTCAGCGGCACATCGAGGGATCCGCCGAGGCTCCAGTCATTGGCCGCGCTGCCATAGCCACCGACGGCATCGAGGTGAAAGGCTTCATCAGGAACATCGCGGGGGATACGCTTGTCGATCACGTTGACCGCGCCGCCGATTGCATCACCGCCGAACAGAAGTACCGCCGGTCCGCGCAGTACCTCAATACTTTGTGCGGTTAGCGGGTCAATAGACACAGCATGGTCGACTGAAGTATTGGACGCGTCGAGAGACCCGATGCCATCGGTCAGCACCCGGACACGCGGTCCTTGAAAGCCGCGCAGGACAGGGCGGGAAGAACCGGGGGCAAAGCTGGTGGAGGAAACACCGGGCAATTTGGTCAGACTGTCGCCAATCTGTCCGCGCAAATCCTGGGTGAGTTGATCACCAGTCAACACGGACGTGCCGGCCAAAATGTCAATCCGGTCGACATAGGGCGCGGTCACGACGATCGCGTCGTCATTATGAAAATCATCGCCGGTTTCGGTCTGTTGACCAGACTGGGCGAAGGCGGGTGAAGCAGGCAGAAGGATAATAGCGGCGGAAGTCAGGAATTTGTGATGGGACACGGACTACTCTTTTCTGAATTGGGGAACAATCGAGAGACCGGATAATAGAAATGATATGATATATCAATTCTAAAATTGCTAATTCGCCAAGGTGATGTAAATTTGCTACATATTTGCATTCTGGTGAGGAGAGGAAATATGACCCAGTGGAAGGAAGACGGCTATCATAGCGTCACTGCCTATCTGACCGTCGATGATGCGGCGGCGGCAATCGATTTCTATAAAAATGCCTTTGGCGCCGAGGAAGTCATGCGCATGCCGATGGGCGACAAGATCGGCCATGCGGATATTTTGATCGGCGATACCCACATCATGCTGTCCGATGAATTTCCCGATATGGACAAGCTGGGTCCCAAGGCGAGGGGCGGCGCCACCAGCAGTCTGATGATCTATGTAGAGGATGCCGATGCCGCGTTCGACAAGGCGATTGCGGCTGGTGCGACGGCGGTGCGGCCCGTGGAAGATCAATTTTATGGCGATCGGTCCGGCTGGGTGAAAGACCCGTTTGGTCATGAATGGACATTGTCGACTCATATTGAAGATGTCAGTCCGGAAGAGATAAACCGCAGAATGGCGGAAATGATGGCCGAGGGGGCTTGATAATTGATTCCTCCCCCCTTGAGGGAGAGGACAACGGAGACTTGGCAGCTTGCCTGCCTAGTCGGAGTCGGTGAGGGGTATAACGCGATGGTGAAATATGGCCGCCCACCCCTCTCCAAGACTTGTTAAGCAGCAAGCTGCCAAACCAAGTCTATTCTCTTCCTCAAGGGGAGAGAAAAATGAGGCATGACGTACCTTTCGATCCGCGTTAGTACGCAACCCATGACCTTTACCAAAAAAATCCTGCTGCTCGGTTCGGGCGAACTGGGCCGCGAATTTGTTATCTCCGCAAAGCGTCTCGGCGCCTATCTGATCGCTTGCGATGCCTATGCCGCCGCGCCGGCAATGCAGGTTGCCGATGCGCATGAAGTTTTCTCTATGCTTGATGGCGAAAAGCTGCGCGCTGCGATCGCAAAGCATCAGCCTGATCTCATCGTTCCAGAAGTCGAAGCCATCCGCACCGAAATTCTTGCCGAAGTGGAGGCGGAAGGTTTCAATGTCGTGCCGTCTGCGCGCGCGACCCAGCTGACAATGAACCGCGACGCCATCCGCGATGTGGCCGCTCAGGAGCTCGGCCTCACGACATCACGCTATCACTATGCCGAAAGCTTTGCCGAGGTGCAGGCCGCTGCCGATGATATCGGTCTGCCGCTGGTCATCAAACCGGTGATGTCCTCCTCCGGTAAAGGGCAAAGCAAAGTGGACAGCGCCGACGCGCTGGAAGCCGCCTGGACCTATGCCGTCGATAATATGCGCGGCGACCGCGCGCGGGTGATTGTCGAGCAGTTTATCGACTTTGACTATGAAATCACCCTGCTGACAATCCGCACGGGCGAGGGCGTGCTGTTCTGCCCGCCCATCGGCCATCGTCAGGAACGCGGCGATTATCAGGAAAGCTGGCAACCCGCCGCGATGTCGAACGACGCGCTCGCCACGGCGCAAGATATGGCGCGCAAGGTGGTCGATAATCTCGGCGGATATGGTTTGTTTGGCGTCGAGTTTTTTGTAACGAAAACCGGCGAAGTGATCTTCTCCGAGCTCAGTCCCCGTCCCCATGACACCGGCATGGTCACCCTGATCGGCCAGAATCTAACCGAATTCGACCTCCACGCCCGGGCGATCATGGGGATGCCAATCCCGCATATCGGGCTCACAGCGCCGGCCAGCGCGAGCGCCGTGATCCTCGCAGACCGGGACAGTGAAAGTTTCGCGTTCACCGGCGTTGCCCGTGCCCTGGCCTTGGGCAACAAGGACGCTGAAGTGGATGTGCGGATATTCGGCAAACCCGTTACCCGGCCCTATCGCCGCATGGCTGTTGCCTTGGCCACAGGAACCGATACTGATGCAGCTCGGGCACTTGCGAAGCAGGCGGCGGATTCAGTCAAGATTGAATATCGGTAATTAAAATGCCGGTTGACATTGGCCGCTGCTGATCGCTGATAGGCAGCCACAAACACACCGCTAAAATCAACAGAAAGCCTCATCCATGACCGCTGAATATATTCTCTACGGATCGCCTTTATCCCCGTTTCAACGCAAGACAGAGGCGGTGCTAGCGCTCAAGGGGCTGGACTATGATTGTGTGGCGATCAATATCATGGCGATGCCGGACTGGTATCTGGAGATAAGCCCGCTGGCCCGGATTCCCGCCTTGCGCGACAGGACGGTTGGCACCGAGGGAACGGCCGGTACGATCGCGGACAGCTCGGCCATGTGCGGCTATCTGGAAAAGAAATGCCCACAGCCCGCAGCCTATCCTGCCGATCCCTATTTATATGGCCGCGCTCTGTGGCTGGAGGAATTTGCTGACAGCGCTTTGGCGATGAATGGCGGTGGCGGCGTATTCCGGCCGATCATTTTTTCAGCGATGACCGGCAAGGAACCGGATCTGGAAACCGCGCGCAAGACATGGAATGAAAAGCTGCCGCCGCTGTGGGATTATCTCGAAGGGCAGCTGGACGGCGGGAACCATTTTCTGGGGGATCAGCTCTCCATTGCCGATATCTCCATTGCTGCCCAATTGATGCAGACCGACCTGATTGCTGAACCGCTGGATGCAGGAAAATGGCCGGCACTGGCGGCGTTTCTGGATGCGATGAACGCGCATGAAATTTTTCAGCGCAACCTGACGGCCTGCCAGAAAATGCTGGCCAAGATGGTGCCGGAAAAATTTGATCTGAGTTGACAGGTTCGCGGGGTCGGCTGTTGCTAATCCAATGGTTCGAACGCCACGCTCCCGCGATTATACAGGTCCACGATCAGGTTGATCGTGCTGTCTGAAATTGCAAACGGTTCGTCCATTGTCACCAATGCTTCGGCGCAAAGGATTTCGGCAAAGGGGATCGCATCGCCTGTGCATTCCATTGTCTGACCGTCAACAAACAGCAGCAATTTTTCGGCATCTGTCCGAATGAAGGAAAAACGGCTCGCCGGATTGCAACGTAACGGAACGCCTTGCTGGAGCTTTTCGCGCAGCTCCTGCGGCGCCAATTTCTGCTCTGGCTGCCAATCCATTTCCGTATATTTCGGCGTACTGCTATATTGACCGAACCAGCGCGCAAAGGCTTGGCGATCACCCATTTTCTCGGTGATCATGGCGTGCAGCCGGTCCAGCGCGCCCGAAGATATCTCGCCGGGATTGGACTGGATCGCCAATTCGGGATCGGCATAACGATCATCATCCTGCATCTCGGCAAGCAGATCATCGGCCCAATGGCCGATAAGATCGCTGCGTGATGGCGCACGAAAGCCGACGGAATAGGTCATGCAATCCTCGCCCATCGCGACGCCATTATGCGAGACACCCGGGGGGATGTAGAGGATATCGCCGGGCTCGCAGACAAAATTTTCCTCGGCTTCAAAATCGGCGAGCAGACGCAATTCGTCATGCGGCATTAGCGGGCTGTTCTCGTCGCAATGGCCGCCGACCTGCCAGCGGCGTTTGCCAGCGCCTTGAATCAGAAACACGTCATATTGGTCAAAATGCGGGCCGACCCCGCCTTCCTCCGCAGCAAAGCTCACCATCACGTCATCGATCCGCCAATTGGGAATAAAGCGAAACGGTTCGATCAGGGCGGCAACCTCTGGCACATAATGATCGACGGCCTGCACCAGCAAGGTCCAGTGCTTGTTGCCAAGTGTGTCAAAGCGATCATCGGGCAACGGACCATGTTCCAGTTGCCAGGCGTTGTTGGACCGGATGACAAGGCGCGATTCAATCCCCTCCTCAACGGCCAGTCCGGCCAGCTCGTCAGGTTCAATCGGATTGTGCCAAGCGGTCCACGGGTTTTTCAGGAATAATGGTTTCTTTTGCCAGCTGTCCCGAAGAAAGGCCGCGATATCAAAATTTTTGAATTGCATGGAGGCTCCATAGGGAAACCGGATGCGTTCGCCTATCCGATAAATTTCTGTCTGGCCGCAGATGCTATTCGTTTGCTCCTGCCGGTCATCAATGCCACAGATACAGCATGCCGGACCTCATATTGTTCAACAAACCCTTTGGCGTGCTACCGCAATTTACCGACCGCGGGAGTCCGACGGAGCGGCTGACTTTGTCGAACTTTATTGACCAGCCCGGCGTTTATCCTGCTGGCCGGCTCGACCGCGATAGCGAAGGGCTGATGCTGCTGACGAGTGATGGCAAATTACAGGCGCGGATTGCCGACCCGAAATATAAGATGCCGAAAACCTATCTGGTGCAGGTGGAAGGGGAGCCCGATGCACAGGCGCTTGATCAATTGCGGCAAGGTGTTCAGCTCAAGGATGGCCTGACACGCCCGGCTGATGTCGATCGTATCGACGACCCAGCGTTGTGGCCGCGTGATCCGCCGATACGGGTGCGCAAAAATATTCCGGACTGCTGGCTGAGGCTGACGATCCGGGAAGGTCGCAACCGGCAGGTGCGCCGGATGACCGCAGCGGTTGGGCATCCGACCTTGCGGCTGGTGCGTTGGAGTATCGGAGACTGGACGGTCGAAGGCTTGCCGCCGGGAGAATGGCGACGCGACCGGTGAGCATGGACGATCAGGCGATCCTATCCTCTTCCATAATGCAAAAATGTCTGTCCTACACCGGTCCTTATCCGATATAATGTCAGCCATGATCTTGCCATTTCAATCCTGTCCTGCGCGCCCGATATCTTACAACAGATTGCCCGAACCACAGGGTGTGAATTGTGTGAACTTTGAAAGGATGCGATCCAGTGGACAAAGCGCCATTGGGGTGTGTGCACATTGTCAACTTCGCAATATAGCCATGGTCTCTAAATCACCTGTGAATTGTGTGAACTTTGGTCTGATGAAGATTGCCAAAAAGGTGCAAAGGAACTGTGTCCACTTTGTCAACTTCGTGCGCAAAGCGCTTTGGGAAAAGCGGAAAAGATATAGGGCCGTTAAAGCTGTGCTTTGCCCCGCCCAAATTGTCCCCGCTTGTCGTCATCGGTCGACCCGACTATGGAAGGCAGCATGAATATTTTACCCAATACGCTCGATTTGATCGGCAATACACCACTCGTCCGTCTCGCTGGTCCCAGTGCGGAAGCGGGATGCGATATCTATGGCAAATGTGAATTCGCCAATCCCGGCGCGTCTGTGAAAGATCGCGCTGCCCTGTTCATTGTGCAGGATGCTGAAGAACGCGGCCTGTTGAAACCCGGCGGCATGATCGTTGAAGGCACAGCCGGAAATACCGGTATCGGTATTGCTTTGGTCGCCAACGCCAAGGGTTACAAGACCACAATTGTCATGCCCGAAACACAGAGCCGGGAGAAAATGGATACGCTTCGCGCGCTGGGTGCAAAACTGGTTCTGGTGCCCGCCGCGCCTTATGCCAATCCCGGCCATTTCGTGCATACTTCTCGCCGCCTGGCGGAAGAAACCGAGGGCGCCGTTTGGGCCAACCAGTTCGATAATGTTGCCAATCGCCGCGCCCATATTGAAACGACTGCAGAAGAAATCTGGGAACAGCTGGATGGCAAAGTCGACGGGTTTGTCTGCGCGGCTGGTACAGGCGGAACGATTGCCGGTGTCGGCATGGGTCTGAAGGCAAAAAACGAAAATGTGAAAATCGGTCTGGCTGATCCGCATGGCGCGGCGCTATATAATTACTATGCCCATGGCGAGCTGAAGTCCGAGGGCAGCAGTGTCGCCGAAGGTATAGGGCAAGGCCGGATTACCGGTAATCTTGAAGAAGCGCCGATTGATACCCAATATCGCATCAGCGACGAAGAAGGCATGAAATGGGTTGCGCGCTTGCTGCAGGAAGAGGGGTTATGTCTGGGCCTCTCATCCGGGATTAATGTGGCCGGTGCTATTGCCTTGGGCAAAGAATTGGGGCCAGGCAGCAAGGTTGCGACAATCCTGTGTGATACCGGTTTTCGCTATTTGTCGTCGCTCTACAATGCCGATTGGTTGAAAGAGAAAGGATTGCCGGTGTTCCCCTGGCTGCTAGATGATGATTGAAGATCCGAAAACCCCCGATGCCAGAAAAGAGCGTGACAGTCAGGACACGATGCAGCGCATTCAAGTTGGCGTGGTCGGATTGGTAGCGGTATTAATGGTCGTGAGCATCGCCAATTTTGTCTTGCAACGGGCCAGCGATGAACAGTCGGCGATCGAGGAAATTCAGGCCGAGGCACTGGATAGTACGCGCGGACTTATAGTGGACGCCGAGCCCGCACCCGTGCAAGCGCAGGCTCCGGCGGAACCTTTGGCAGAAATGGGAATTACGCCGGCGCCCGTTCAAGAGGACGACGTTGTCAAGCCGGTACCAACCGTTCCTGGCACACGCGCGCAAGTTGTTCCTGATCTGGAACCTGATCCCAAGCTTGAAGCGCCGATGGACAAGGAGCGATAATCCTTGCGCCGGATCACTGTCATAGCGGCCTGTCTTTTGGCGGCAGGCTTTCTGATGCAATGCAGTCCGGCAGCTACCAATGTTTCCGCTGAAAACAGTGCGCCAGCCAAAATCCAGTTAATGACGAGTCTGCCGATCATCTGGGGCGAAGGCGCCTCGATGGAAACAATCCTGGACGGCAAGACGTCGGCTGCGCCAATTTACACCTATTGGCAGCAACAGCATGACATTATCGCGGTTGATAGTTTTGAAGGGCTGGACGAATCTGATGCAGAAATTGTGCTGCTGGCACAGCCGCCAGCTATGGCACCAGCCGATATAGCTGCGGTCGATGCCTGGGTCAGGGCAGGCGGAAAAGCGATTATCCTGACTGACCCCATGCTGATATGGCCAACCGAATTGTCGCTGGGCGACAAGCGACGACCGCTGGCATCTGGCCTGTTGTCGCCGTTGCTGGAGCACTGGGGCCTGGAACTGCAAGCGCCGGATGAAGCGGGGTCGGGGGGCGTGGAGCTGGAGTTTTCCGGCGTAACCATATCGACAGCCGGTATCGGAACTTTCAAATTGTTGCCGCAACGAGGCGCCGATAAAGGTGCGGATAGAAGCAGCTGTGTGCTGAGCACAGCCAATGTCATGGCAAGTTGCCAAGTGGGCGAGGGAAAGGTGATTATTCTGGCTGATGCCGATTTTCTGAACGATGCCTTATGGACGAATCCCGAACAGCAGAGTGATGACGAACAAGTGGGTGATGCCAGAGAATTGACCGACATATTTATCGCCGAATTGCGTAATGGCACGTGATTCCGGCGCAATTCAATGCTGTTCCGATGGGATATTTGCTATGTTTACAACGACTAAACTGAATTTTGGTGGCTTCCGCCGAGAGGTCGGGAAAATAAAATACATATAAATCAAATAGATAGGCATTTTGATCCGTAAATTCCCCTAAATTCCCGCAAAATCCCCTTCCATCCCCGGCTTTCCCCTGTTAACTCTATTCCGTTATCGGGGTAAATTTCCTGTCCGGGATTCTGGTGTTTCGGGAGCGGCTCACTGCGCGCTTCTCCCAACAAGCGAGATTTGCCTTTCGATACTGTTGAGGGATTGAGGCTGTGTCTGGCAATTATGCTTATTCAGGATCGGGAATATCCGCGATAGACGACAAGGGTCGTCTTTCCGTTCCTGCATTTCTGCGTAAAGATCTGATCGCCAGCAGTGATGGCCGCGTCCTGTGTCTCGGCAAACACGAAAAATGGGATTGCCTCGTCGGTTTTGGCCTCAGCCGCAAAATCGACATGCTTGCCGAAATCGACAAGGAAGAAGAAATCGCCATCGCCCGGTCAGAGCCTTATGATCGCGATGCCGCTGGCGCCCGCAAATTCTCGTCGCTGCAGGAATTGAGTTTCGATGCAAGTGGGCGCTTTGTTCTGCCGCCCATGTTGCAAGCCATCGGTGGTCTGAAAGACAATGTCATCTTCCATGGCATCGGCAAGACATTTTGCCTTTGGGCACCTCAGGCGCTGCTGGACACCACTGACGATGTTCCGGTGGACAAGCGTCTGGTGGAGTTTCATCTGAGCGAATTGGGGAAAAAGAAATGACCCCAAAGACGGCTGCACCCGAAACCTCCAAGGCTCACGTTCCAGTGTTGCTCGATGAAGTCATCGATGCACTCGCCATTACCCCGGGCGAGACGCATGTTGACGGCACATTCGGCGCCGGCGGCTACAGCATGGCGATGATCGCGGCTGGTGCAAAAGTACATGGCTTTGATCAGGATCCCGATGCGATTGCCAGTGGCGAGGCTTTAGTGGAAGCCTCAGAAGGCCAGCTGGTCTTGCATCACGCTTTTTATTCGCAAATGGCAGAGGTTCTTTGCGATGAAGACATTGACGGCGTGACGCTGGATATCGGCGTGTCGTCTATGCAGTTGGACCAGGCGGAGCGCGGTTTCTCTTTTCAGAAAGACGGTCCGCTGGACATGCGCATGTCGCAAGACGGGCCGAGCGCTGCTGATTTTCTAAATGAGGCAGAAGAGGAAGAGATCGCGAATGTTATCTATCGTTATGGCGAGGAACGGCGTTCGCGCAAAATTGCCAAAGCGATCGTGAATGCTCGTCCGCTTACCCGGACTTCCGAGTTGGCAAATCTGGTCCGCAAGACGTTGGGGCACAAGCCCGGCGACAAAAAAGACCCTGCAACGCGAACATTTCAGGCAATTCGAATTCATATCAACCGCGAGTTGGGTGAACTCGAAGATGGTCTGGTCGCTGCGGAACGCCTGCTGAAGCCCGGCGGGCGTCTGGCCATCGTGACTTTCCACAGTCTTGAAGATCGTATTGTCAAAAATTTTCTGCGTGATCGCAGCGGCCAAAAATCCGCTGGCTCGCGCCACTTACCCCAAGTTTCCGAAAAACGGCCGGCGCCCACCTTTCATAAACCAGCCAAACTGGTGCGCCCGACCGGGGCGGAGCAGGTCTCTAATCCCCGAGCCCGCTCCGCCACCCTCAGATCAGCGGTGCGCTCCGACGCGCCAAGTCAAGCGACGATGGGAGGCGATCAATGAAATTGGCAGTGAAACGTCTTGAAGGTATCGGATGGCTTGCGCTGGTTTTTCTGGTTGCGATATTGCTCTATCCGTTGTCTCTCAGCGTGGCCACTTTGCGCAGTGACCTGGCGCGCACTGACAGTAAAATCGTATCGCTCAAAAAGGAAATTCGTTACCTGGAAACAGAATTCAGTGCACGGGCGAATCTGCGCCAGTTGGAGCATTGGAACAAACTGGAATATGGTTACGTTTCGCCCAATGCGTCGCAATATCTGGATGGAGAACGTGCGCTTGCGAATCTCGGTGAGGCGAATTTGCGAAAACCCGTGAAGGTGGCGGTCATTAGTTCGATGGACGATGTCAAGCCAGCTGGAATTATTGGCTCGGTATTTCCGACTGCTTCAGCCAGAACAAGCGATACCGGAACAGGCGAAGCCGTTACCGCTCAACAGGTAGCTGTTGTTGCAACAGATGAAAATGTGCCGACGGCTCAGCAATTGCGTGAGACCAAAACCAGGCGGGTCGCAGATATGGAGGCGAAGCTTCTTGATGATGGCTTGGTCAGGCAGCTTGCGGCGAGAGCGGGTCGTGAGCAGGCAGGGAGCCTTGCTCAATGACGACTCTTCTGGCCAGCAGCAGAAAAGTCCAGTTTTCCGGGAAAAATAAGGAATTAGCAGCCAGTGCCCACTTTCGATTGATGGTGCTGTTGCTTGTATTTCTGGCGATTTTCACTGTTGTGGTTGGGCGGTTGATCAGCTTCGGTATCCTGGAAGATGCCCAGCCGACCCGAATGTCAAGCTCCGCCTTTGTGCCTGTACGGGGTGATATTGTTGACCGTAATGGAGTGCCATTGGCGCGCACCATAAGAGGCTATGCCATTCGCGTGGTTCCGGAGCGGGTACTGGGTGACAAAGCTTTATTGGCGCGGCAATTGGCTGATCTTTTTCCAGACACAAGCGCGGCAGAATTCCTTGCAAAGCTTGAGGGCTCGCGGCCAACTTATCTCCGCCGTCGGGCGCTGCCTAAGGAAGTAAAGCAAGTTCATGCATTGGGCGAAATTGGCATAGAGTTTCCCAGGGAGAATGAGCGTCTCTATCCACAGCGCGATCTGGCGGCCCATGTTCTGGGGTATGTTAATGCGGATAGCGAAGGTGTGATGGGCATGGAGCGTGCGCTCAATGATCGCCTGAAGGCTGAAAACACACGTGGAACGCCGGCCATGCTATCCATAGACAGCCGCGTGCAGGCGGCATTGGAAAGCGAATTGATGGTCGCGATGACAGCGCATGAAGCGCGCGGTGCGGCTGGCATCATACTCGATGTTCATACGGGTGAAGTAATGGCGTTGGCGTCGCTCCCCGTGTTTGATCCCAACAAGATCCGCAAGGAGACGATCAAATATCAGACCAATGAGGTCACGCAGAGCGTGTTTGAACTGGGATCGACCTTTAAGCCGTTGACTGTTGCAGCTGCCCTCGACGCCGGAACTGTTACCGACTTGGCTGTACGATATAATGCTACAGAGCCGATTAAGGTTGCTGGTTTTACGATCAAAGATGATCATGGTCAGAACCGCTATCTCAATGTGCCGGAAACGCTGGTTCACAGTTCCAATATTGTCACTGCCCGGCTGGCTGACAATCTTGGTAAAGAAGGTATGGAACATATGATCCGCCGTCTCGGCTTTGATGAGCGTCCGCACATCGAACTAGCGGAGCGGGGAAAGCCGCTCTGGCCGCAGCGTTGGGGCCGTGTGACCAATATGACGGTTGCTTATGGTCACGGCATTGCCGTTACGCCGCTCCATTTGGCAAGCTCTTATGCTGCCTTGGTGAATGGCGGCATCTGGCGTCCGGCCACGCTGCTTAAAGTTGAACCTGGTGAAGAAGCGGAGGGTCGCCGCGTGTTCAAGGCGGCAACAAGTGCAAGGATGCGGCAATTGCTGCGGATGATCGTATCCAATGGGACGGGTCGCAAGGCGGACGCACCAGGCTATCGGATCGGTGGCAAAACCGGATCGGCTGAAAAGCCATCCAATGGCGGCTATGCCAAAACATCGCTGGTCTCGACCTTTGCTGCTGCCTTTCCGATGGATAATCCGCGCTATGTGGTTATCGCGATGCTTGATGAACCCAAAGGCAATGCCGAAACCGGTTTTCAAAGGACTGCCGGTTGGACGGCTGCTCCAGTCGTGCGCAAGGTTGTTCAAAGAGTGGGGCCGATGCTGGGCGTTGTGCCGGATGAGCATCGGGATGTCGATGTATCGGAGCTGACACCGCTACTCTGGTCGCCGAAAGGATAGGCGATGAAATTAAGCGCTCTTATCGCCGGGCTTAATGACGCGGCATTGGAAAGCGAAGCAGGCGAGGCTCGTGTGACAGGCTTTGCCATTGATAATCGAAAGATTGCGCCTGGAAATATATTCGGCGCATTCCAGGGTAGTAATTTCAATGGCGAGGATTTTATCGAGGCCGCGGTTACAGCTGGTGCGATAGCAATCGTCGCTCATCCTGATGCTGAAGTGAAGGGCGCGGTCCATATTGCCGACCAGGAGCCGCGGCGGCTGTTTGCATTGCTGGCTGCGCGCTATTTTACCCCTACCCCGCAATATGTTGCTGCTGTGACGGGTACCAATGGTAAAACGTCAACAGCTGAACTGACTCGCCAGCTTTGGCGCATGGCTGGCCTGAACAGCGCGTCGATCGGAACGCTGGGCGTCACAACTGCGGATGAACAAGTCAAAACCGGCCTGACCACACCCGATATAGTGACTTTCCTCTCCAATATGTCCGGGCTTGCTCGTGAAGGTGTGAGTCATGCGATATTTGAGGCTTCAAGCCATGGGCTTTCTCAGTATCGCACAGAGGGTTTGCCGGTGCAGGTTGGCGTCTTTACCAACCTGAGCCGCGATCATCTCGATTATCATGGTGACATGGATAGTTATTTTGAAGCAAAAATGCGGCTGTTCGATGAAGTGGTTGATGACGCCGGCACTGCCGTGATCTGGGCTGATGATGAATGGTCAGGCGCAGCGATCAAGCGCGCGATGGATCGTGGGTTGAATCTTTTTACCGTAGGCGAGCAGGGCACATCGCTTCGTCTTTTGTCGCGAACACCCACGCAGTTGGGCCAGGTGCTCATGATCAAGGCGCAGGGCAATACCCATCGCATCGCTTTGCCGCTGATTGGTGCCTACCAGGCCGCAAACGTGCTTTGCGCGGCGGGCGTCGTCTTGGCGACCGGTGGTGCGCTGGAAGATGTAATCGACCATATGCAGCGCGTACAGCCTGTGCGAGGCCGCCTTGAGCGCGCCGTTATCACAAAGATCGGCGCGCCGGTCTATGTTGACTATGCCCATACGCCCGATGGATTGCGTGCGGCGATAGAGGCGTTGCGGCCGCATGTTAAGGGGCGGCTGATCACCATCTTTGGAGCTGGCGGAGACCGGGACAAGGGTAAGCGGCCGGAAATGGGCAAAGTTGCCGCACAGCTATCGGACATTTGCATTGTTACTGACGACAACCCGCGCGGAGAGGACCCGGTGGCCATTCGCAGCGACATAATGGCCGGGGCAAAAGGCGCCACGGAAGTTGGCGACCGCAGGGCGGCCATTGGCCATGCCATTGCACAGGCTGGTGCGGACGATATCATTTTGTTGGCTGGTAAGGGACATGAACAGGGGCAGATTGTCGGCGATCGGATCATTCCGTTCGATGATGTTGAAGTCGCACGAGAATGTGTCCGCGAAGCCAATGGCACACCGCAACCGGAGACGGCCGCATGAAGCCGCTATGGACATCTTCTGCCATTGCTGCAGCTGTTGACGGGCAGGCCAGCGCCGAATTTGAAGTCAGCGGGGTCGCGTTCGACTCTCGCGAAATCGGACCGGGCGACCTGTTTTTTGCGCTGAAAGGCGAACAGAGTGATGGCCATCTCTATGTCGATAGCATTTATGAAGCGGGCGGAGCCGGTGCGGTTGTAAGCCAGCCGGTCGATGGTCCGCATATATTGGTATCGGATACGACCAAGGCGCTGAATCAGCTCGCCACCGCATCGCGTACCCGAACCGAAGCCAAAATTATCGGTGTAACTGGCTCTGTCGGTAAGACCGGAACCAAAGAAGCCCTATTTGCAGCTTTGAACCGTGCGTCCATGGGAAAGTCCCATCGGTCGGTAAAAAGCTACAATAACCATGTTGGCGTTCCGCTGAGCCTGTCGCGTATGCCGGCGGAATGCCAATATGGGATTTTCGAAATGGGAATGAACCACGCCGGCGAACTGGCCCAGCTCACGCGGCTGGTTCGACCCGATGTCGCTATCATTACCGCCATAGCGCCTGCGCATATCGGCCATTTTTCCGGTGTCGAAGCCATCGCCGATGCCAAGGCGGAAATTTTTCAGGGCCTGACCCACGAAGGCACGGCGATCATCCCGTTTGACAGCGAACATTATGAGCGCCTGCGCAAAGCAGCGCTGCGTTGCACCAAGAAAGTGGTCACGTTCGGTTTTGGTGAACAGGCGGATGTTCGTGCGGTCGATGTCGTGCCAGCACCGGCTGGCGGATCGCTGGTTACGGCCAGGTTTCGCGACGATGGCCAGGGCGATCGCAGTCTCTGTTTCACGGTCGCAGAGCCGGGCAAGCATTGGGTATCCAATGCGCTGGCCATCTTGGCGGCTGTACGCGCGGTTGGCGGCGACCTGGCGGCAGCCGGATTGGCACTGGCAGAACTGAACGGCCTTGATGGCCGCGGAAAACGGCATAAAATTGAATTGAAGGATGGCGGTCACGCGCTTTTGATCGACGAAAGCTATAATGCCAATCCGGTATCGATGAAGGCCACTTTAGGGCAATTGGCGAGTGAACCGTGCAACGGGGATAAAATCGTCTTGCTTGGTGCTATGGGCGAATTGGGCGACAAAGCGCAGGTCTACCATGAGGCTTTGGCCGATGACATTATCACGTCGGGTGCGCGAACGATAGTTCTGGTTGGCGACGAAATGGCTTATACTTCGGCCCGGCTGGCCGAACTGGCATCAGAAAAACTTGATTACACCCCCGAAATAACTCATGTGGCGGGCGCTTCGGAAGCGCTAACTGAAGTCGCAGGAAAAATCGGCGACGAAGACACTCTGCTGATCAAGGGATCCAATTATCTGGGGCTTGCCAAGGTCGTATCGGCTTTGGTGAGCGGGGAGTATTAATGTTTTATCTACTGGCACAATGGCTTGAATTTGAAGGCGTTCTTAACGTCTTTCGCTATCTGAGTTTCCGGTCTGGCGCTGCAATTGCAACTGCATTGTTCATCGGCATGCTGATTGGACCGAGATTCATCAACATGCTGCGGATAAAGCAGGGGAAGGGCCAGCCGATCCGGGAAGACGGTCCGATCACACATCTAAAAAAAGCAGGCACACCGACAATGGGCGGCCTGATGATTTTGACTTCGGTTGTCATTTCGGTTTTGCTTTGGATGGATCTCAGCAATATTTTTGTTTGGGCCTGCATCTTTGTGACGCTGGGTTTTGGCGCCATTGGCTTTATGGATGACTATGACAAAGTCAGCAAGGCCAGTCACAAAGGCGTCCCCGGCCGGGTTAGATTGCTGATGGAATTTGTTGTCGCCGGCTTTGCAACATGGATCATTGTCCAGCAGATCGGCACCAATCTCTATGTTCCTTTTTTCAACGACGTGCAGATCAACCTGGGTTGGTTCTATTTTCCCTTCGCGATGTTTGTCATCGTTGGTTCCGGCAATGCGGTGAACCTGACCGATGGCCTCGACGGGCTGGCAACGATGCCAGTGGCTATTGCGAGTGCGACCTTCCTGATCCTGGTTTACATGTCCGGCAATGCGGTCTTTTCCGAATATCTCGGCATCCCCTTTGTACCGGGGGCAGGCGAGCTAGCCATTTTCTGCGCCTGTATAATTGGTGCTTGTTTGTCCTTTCTCTGGTTTAACGCCCCGCCTGCTGCCGTGTTTATGGGCGATACTGGAAGCCTGGCCCTCGGCGGCGCATTGGGGGCGATTGCTGTTTCGATTCATCACGAAATCGTTCTTGCCATTGTTGGCGGGTTGTTCGTGCTGGAAGCGGTTTCTGTCATCGTGCAAGTTTTCTTCTTCAAACGTACAGGCAGGCGGGTATTCCGCATGGCCCCGATCCATCACCATTTCGAACAGCTTGGCTGGTCTGAATCAACAGTCGTGATCCGCTTTTGGATCATCAGTCTGGTTCTCGCACTAGCCGGTCTGGCAACGCTCAAGCTCAGATGATCCGCTCGTCCGCCTTTGCCAACAAGAGCTACGCCATTTTGGGCCTGGCACGATCTGGCATGGCGACGCTGGAGGCCCTGCATGCCAGTGGCGCGCGAATACTGGCGTGGGACACAAGGGAAGACTTGCGTGAGGCGGCCAAGGACAAAGCGATCATTGCTGACCCGTTGGAGGCGGATCTGAGCGACTATGATGCGGTGATCGTATCCCCCGGCGTTCCGCTCAACACCCATCCGATCCGCGACAAGGCGGCTGATGACGGTGTGCCGATCATCGGTGATATCGAGCTGTTCGCGCATGCGCGGCGTTCTTTGCCACCGCATCGCGTTGTTGGCATTACCGGCACCAACGGCAAGTCGACCACGACGGCATTGCTCCACCACATCATACAGAGTTCAGCGATTCCAACGCATATGGGCGGGAATATCGGCCTGCCGATCTTGTCACAAAATCCATTGCCAGCCGGCGGTATCTATGTGCTGGAACTGTCAAGCTACCAGATTGATCTGACGCAAAGTCTGGATTGCGATATTTCGATTTTACTGAATATTTCTCCCGACCATCTTGATCGCTATGACAGTTTTCATGCCTATGCAGCGGCCAAGGCGCGGTTGTTCGACATGATGTCTGCTGATCACATGGCGATTATTTCCGGCAGCGATGAAAAATCGCAGTTGATCATTGCCCATTTGCGTGAAGAGGGCCGCATAAAGAAAATCGCCGATCTAAGCGCTGCTGCTGCAACCGGTCAGGAAAACTGGCCATCACTGCAAGGACCGCACAATCTGCAAAATGCTATTGTTGCCGCTTCCGCAGCGCACAGTCTGGGCCTCTCGGAACAACAGATACGGGCTGCGTTGGCAAGTTTTCGCGGGCTGCCGCACCGGATGGAACGGATTGCAAAAGCCAATGGCGTTCTATTTGTCAACGACAGCAAGGCGACCAATCCTGCGTCCTCGGGACCCGCGCTGGGCGCCTATCCCAAAATTCACTGGATTGTTGGCGGGCTGCCCAAAAGCGATGATCTGAAAGAATGCGAACCCTATTACAAGAATATCGTGCACGCTTATACTATTGGTGATGCCGGACCACGATTTGGTGAATTGCTGTCGCCGCATATGCCAGTCGAACCCTGCGAGATGATGCTGACCGCGGTGCAGCAGGCTGCCGCCAATGCAAAGCCAGGCGAAGTTGTCCTGCTTTCACCTGCTTGCGCCTCGTTCGACCAATTCAAGGATTTCGAGGCACGCGGCGATTGTTTTCGCTGTGCGGTAAAAAGCGTAATCGACAATGATCAAATCGGAACGGCAACTGGGGGCTCAGTATCATGACCGATGGAACAACGACACAAGGCTCGGCGCCAGCAAATGGATTGCCAGAAATTGCTGCAGGTCTGAAAAAGAAGCGCTTTCAGTTTGAATCGCGTTTGGGGCGCAGCGATCGCTCTCCTCTCTCGGTTTGGTTCTGGGAGCTGGATCGGGTGCTGCTGGCTTTGATGCTGACCCTGATCGCCATCGGCCTGATCGCTGTGGCGGCTGCATCTCCGGTATCTGCTCTAAAACACAGCACCGCGGCTGTTTCGCTGGACCCGCTCTATTATTTCTATCGTCAGCTCGGTTGGGTGATAGTCGGCATTCCGGTGATGCTGGTAGTGTCGATGCTACCCAAAGAGCAGGCACGGCGATTTGCGATTATCGCGGCGATTGCGGCTTTTGCTTTGCTGTTTCTGGTGCCGATATTCGGCAAGTCGGTCAATGGTGCGCAGCGCTGGATCGGCTATGGTTTTGCTACGGTTCAGCCGGGTGAATTTCTCAAACCCTTTTATGCTGTCTCTCTGGCATGGCTGCTTTCCTTGCGGATCAAGGATCCATCGCTACCCGTAATTTCACTGTCGTTCGTGCTGACCGGCGTTGTTGCTTTGCTTTTGATGATGCAGCCAAATCTGGGCCAGACGCTCATTTTCTGTGGCATCTGGTTTGTACTGATGATGATTTCTGGCCTTTCGGCGCGGTTGATCGCAGCCATGGGCGGGGTTGGTGTTGGCGGCCTGATTGCGGCATATTTCTTTTACCCCGTGGCAACCCAGCGCATCAACACATGGCTATTTGGTGGTGACGAATTTGATCAGGTGATGCTGGCGCACAAAGCATTGACCGGCGGTGGTCTGCTCGGCACAGGCCCGGGTCTCGGTACCGCAAAGTTCAAATTGCCTGAAGCGCATACCGATTATATTTTCTCGGTCATTGGCGAGGAGTTCGGGCTGCTCGCCTGCGTTGCCATCGCGCTGGTCTATCTGGCTATCGTTGTCCGCGTGTTCCTGCGCCTGCTGGATGAAGAGGATAATTTCATCATTCTCGCCGTCGGCGGGCTAACCGCGCAATTTGGTGGACAGGCGCTGATCAACATGGCGGTCAACTTGCAGCTTTTTCCCTCCAAGGGCATGACATTGCCGCTGATCAGCTATGGCGGTTCGTCTTTTATCGCCCTTTCGCTCGGCGTTGGACTGCTGCTAGCTTTCACACGCAGAAACCCCTATTTAGATCGCTCACTTTATGTCACGAATGGGATGGTGACCAAATGAGCTTTACGAAACACTATGTGCTCGCCGCCGGTGGTACGGGTGGCCACATGATTCCGGCCTATGCGCTAGCGAAGGAACTGGTTCAGCGCGGTCACCGTGTTGCCCTGATCACCGACGAGCGCGGCAAGAAAATCCCGGGCATGGTCGATGATGGTCAAGTGCATGTGTTGCCTGCGGGCCGGATTACCAAAGACCCGCGCGGCTGGCTTGCCGGCGCGCGTGCGATTATGAAGGGTCGCAAGATGGCGATGCAACTTTACGATGCGTTTGAACCATCGGCCGTTGTCGGCTTTGGCGGCTATCCCGCCTTTCCGGCTCTGCTGGCGGCGCACCGCAAGAATATCCCGACGATTATCCACGAACAAAATGCCGTGCTGGGCCGGGTCAACCGCCTTGCTGCACGTTCCGTCAATGCGATAGCGACATCCTATCCGGATGTTTTGAAGCTGAAAACGAAGCATAAAGAAAAGGTCCATCTGGTCGGCAATCCGGTGCGCGAAGAGGTCATCGCTCTGCGCGACGAGCCTTACCCGCCGCTGACGGAAGAAGGTATTTTCCGCGTGCTGGTTACCGGTGGCAGTCAGGGTGCGACGATATTGTCCGACGTCGTGCCTGACGGCCTCGCGCTTTTGCCGATGCATCTGCGCCGGCGTCTGCAAGTGACGCAGCAATGCCGCGAACAGGATATCGAACGGGTGCGGGAGAAATATGCCGAGCATGACATCCCTGCAGAACTCGCGACCTATCTGCCAGACTTGCCGCAACGACTGGGCTGGTCGCATGTGGTGATCGGACGGGCGGGCGCGTCCACGATTGCCGAACTGACCACCGCCGGCCGCCCCGCAATCCTCATCCCGCTGCCCATCGCAACCGATGATCACCAAACGCAGAATGTCCGGGAGATGGTTGCTGCTGGCGGTGCGCGTGCCATTGCGCAGCCGCAATTCACTGCCAAGGAACTGGCCAAACAAATGCAGAAAATGGCGCTTGGGCCAGATGCGCTGCAAAATGCGGCGCGCTTTGCCAAGAAATGCGGCCGTCCCGATGCGGTGAGCGATCTGGCTGATCTGGTCGAGAGCATTGGAACATCGCCGCTATCGAAAACGCTCAAAGTCAAAAAAGAAAAATCACAAATGCTACCCAATCAACGCCCCGCGCTGGCGAAAGAAACCGCGCAATGAAGGGCGTGGGTACCGATATCGGGACAATTCATTTTGTCGGCATTGGCGGTATCGGCATGTCCGGTATCGCTGAAGTCATGCACAATCTGGGCTATCAGGTGCAGGGCTCCGACATAGCCGAAAGCTATATTGTCGAGGGCCTGCGTGCCAAGGGCATCAAGGTGATGATTGGCCAAAATGGCGAAAATGTCGTTGGCACCGCTGTGGTCGTCACGTCGACTGCGGTCAAGCGCGGCAATCCTGAAGTCGAAAAAGCCCTCGAAGATCGCATTCCGTTGGTCCGCCGCGCGGAAATGCTAGCCGAATTGATGCGTCTGAAGCGCACCATCGCCATAGCGGGTACGCACGGCAAGACGACCACGACCTCCATGGTTGCGGCGATGCTCGATGCGGGGGGTATTGACCCGACCGTGATCAATGGCGGCATCATCAACAGCTATGGTTCCAACGCGCGTCTCGGCGACAGCGAATGGATGGTGGTTGAGGCAGATGAGAGCGATGGCAGCTTCCTGCGTCTTGATGGCACAATTGCGGTGGTCACCAATATCGATCCGGAACATCTCGATCATTATGGCAGTTTCGACAAGATCAAGGACAGCTTTGTCGAGTTTATCGAAAATGTGCCCTTTTATGGCGCGGCAATCCTGTGTCTTGATCATCCCGAAGTACAGGCGATCCTGCCGCGCATTCGTGACCGGCGGCTGATAACCTATGGATTTTCCGCACAAGCTGACGTGAAGGGTGTCAACGTCACACCAATTCCCGGCGGCAACCGCTTCGATGTGGTGATCCGCGACCGTGATGGCGAGACGCGGACGATTGAAGGCATCACGCTCCCCATGCCCGGGCGGCACAATGTCGAAAACGCGATAGCAGCGGTCGCGGTTGGCCTGGAAATGGGCATGACCGACGAGCAAATTGCCAGCGGATTTGATCATTTCGGCGGCGTCAAACGGCGTTTCACCAAAGTTGGTGAAGTCGATGGCGTATCTATTATCGACGATTATGGTCACCATCCGGTGGAAATCCGGGCGGTGCTTTCGGCTGCGCGAGAAGGCGCAGAAGGCCGGGTCATCGCGGTTGTCCAACCCCATCGCTTCACGCGGCTCCGCGATCATATGGAAGATTTTCAGCAAGCCTTTAACGATGCAGACATGGTCTATGTGACGCCGGTCTATGTTGCTGGCGAAGATCCTATCGAAGGTGTGGATAGCGAAGCTCTTGCCGCCGGCCTGCGCAAGCGCGGACACAGGGTTGCCGAAACCGTGGCAGATGAAGCGGATTTGACAGCACGGCTTGCGGATGTGGCGCAGGACAAGGACATGATTGTCTGTCTGGGCGCTGGTGATATCACGAAATGGGCTGCTGGTTTGGCCGATGGCATGAGGGCAGCACGGTCATGATGGCTGCGACGACCCTTCCCGAAACGCGCGGCAAGCTTACCGCTGACGCGCCTCTGGCGCCGCTCGTCTGGTTTAAAAGCGGCGGTCCGGCGGAGTGGTTGTTTGAACCCCAAGACGTCAGCGATTTACAGAATTTCCTGCGCGGTTTGCCCGCAGATATAACGGTCTGGCCGTTGGGCCTGGGCTCTAACCTGATCATTCGCGACGGCGGCAAGCGCGGCGTGACCGTGCGTCTGGGCAAAGCCTTCGCTGGCATCGCCCTACATAATGACGACTCCGAGGTGATAGTCTGCGGCGCTGGCGCACCGGGTATATCGGCTGCCAGCTTCGCGCGCGATAACGGGTTGGCCGGGACCGAGTTCCTGCGCGGTATTCCCGGCACGGTCGGGGGCGCGGTGCGGATGAACGCGGGCGCTTATGGCCGGGAAATGTGTGATATATTGGTAAGCGCTGATGTTGTGTTGCGCGACGGTAGTCTGGAAACATTCTCTCTCGATGATATGGATTATAGCTATCGCCACTCCGGACTGCCGGAAGGCGCTATCGTTGTCAGCGCGACCTTGCGTGGCACGCCGGGCGACAAGAATGAAATCACAACAGAAATGAAACGCATCGCGGACGAGCGCGAAGCCTCTCAGCCGCTGCGTACCAAAACCGGCGGCTCGACGTTTAAAAACCCCGATGGTCACAAGGCATGGCAATTGGTTGATGAAGCGGGCTGCCGTGGGTTGCAAATGGGTCAGGCACAGGTGTCAGAGAAACATTGCAATTTCCTGCTCAATTTGGGCGGAGCGACCTCCGCCGATATCGAGGCTTTGGGTAATGAAGTCCGTCGGCGCGTCAAAGAACATAGTGGTGTCGAATTGCAGTGGGAGATTCAGCGCGTGGGAGAAGAGACATGACCGATAAACTCCATGTCGCTGTCCTCATGGGCGGATGGTCTGCTGAACGCGAAGTTTCGCTGATGAGCGGTAACGGGGTCGCCGATGCGCTGGAAAAAAACGGTCATCAGGTGACTCGCATCGATATGGACCGCAATCTTGCTATGGTTTTGGACGCGGTAAAACCGGATGTCGTGTTCAACGCGCTGCACGGTTGTCCGGGCGAAGACGGAACCGTTCAGGGAATGCTCGATCTGATGCAAATCCCCTATACTCATAGCGGTCTGGTAACCTCAGTCATCGCGATCGACAAGGAGCTGACCAAGCAACAACTGATTCCCGCTGGTATTCCGATGCCTCCTGGCAAGATGGTCAAGAGCAAAGATATTTTCGAAGCCGACCCATTGCCTCGCCCCTATGTACTGAAACCAGTCAATGAAGGCTCATCCGTCGGAGTGGCAATTGTTACCGATCAGGGCAATTACGGCAATCCGATCGGCCGCGATGTATCCGGCCCGTGGCAGGAATTTGACGAATTGCTCGCTGAACCCTTTATCAAGGGGCGCGAGCTGACGACCGCTGTGGTCGGCGGCAAGGCGCTATGCGTAACCGAGTTGAAGCCGAAAGCCGGTTTTTATGATTATGACGCCAAATATACCGAAGGCCTGACTGAACATATCTGTCCAGCCGATATTCCGGCGGATATTGAAAAGCTCTGTCTGGATTATGCGCTGCGAGCCCATCAGGTTCTGGGTTGCAAGGGAACATCCCGGACGGATTATCGCTGGGATGATGAATTGGGTGCGGACGGCCTGTTTGTATTGGAAACCAATACCCAGCCGGGCATGACGCCGCTCAGCCTGGTCCCGGAACAGGCCAAGCAAATGGGGATAAGTTATGAAGAGCTGGTCGAAATGATCGTGAGGGAAGCCCTGAGATGAGGAAAAGGCGATGACAGCAGCGTCAGTGAGGCGGACAAATAAAAAGTCCAAGGGTAAGCCACGTAAGGTGAACAAGAAAAAAGTGCGTCAGATCTCGATATTTGACAAAATCCTGCGCGCGATGCCGGTTACCGAAGCACAGGTTCAGAAAGGCCTGACCTGGGGTTTGGTCGGCGTGTTTGTTTTGGGTGCCTATAGTATCGCGCACTATGCCGGCATCAACGAACGGATCAGCAGCCAGGTAGCAACCACCGTTGGGGCCGCGGGATTTGAAGTGAAGCGGGTTGAAGTCACCGGCGTCAACCGGATCGATGAACTGAAAGTCTATGAAATTACATTGGCACAGAAAGATCGCTCGATGATGCTGGTCGATATTGATCAGGTGCGCGACGATTTGATGGGCAATGGCTGGATCAAGGACGCGCGGATTTCGAGGCGCTTGCCGGACACGTTGGTGGTCGAGATTATCGAACGCGAACCGGCCGCAGTTTGGCAGCGGGATGGAAAACTGTCCCTGATCGACCAGACCGGATATCCGTTGCAACAGATACAGCCGGAAGAAATGCCGGACCTGCCGGTGATTGTAGGCAAAAAAGCCAATAAACGCGTACCCGAACTCACCAAGCTATTGGATGTAGCACCGGCGCTCAGTCCGATGGTGACAGGCGCGACCTGGATTGGTAACCGGCGATGGAATCTGGAGTTTGAAAGCGGGGAAACATTAGCCTTGCCGGAAGGTGAAGAGACAGCCGCTGCGGCGTTGCTCAACTTTGCGCGGATGGACGGGGTGAACCGCTTGCTCGGACGCGGGGTTGTGCATTTTGATTTGCGCGATTCGGAACGCGCCTATCTGCGGATGCCGCCGAAAGCCGAAACTTCACCGGAACCAGAGGGTTAAACAAGACGCTATCGATTGGGGGCACCATGAGGCAGCAAAAAGGACACAAGGGAACAGACACATGGCAGCACGGGTAGAAAAAATTTTTACCGCTTTGGATATCGGGTCATCCAAGATTTCAGCGATGATCGCTGGTCGGATGGACAATGGCGATATCACCGTGCTCGGAACCGGACAGCGCGCCAGTAAGGGCGTGAAGCGCGGCTATATTGCCGACACCGAACGGACTGAACTGGACGTCCGCGATGCGGTTGAGCAGGCCGAGCGAATTGCCGGCACCAATATTGATGACGTCTGGGTGAGTTTTTCGGCTGGCGGTTTGACCAGCATGCTAACGTCTGTTGAAACGGAGCTGGGCGGCCACCGCATTGAGCAAGAAGATATAGATCACTTGCTGCAGGCTGGACGCAGCAGCATCGACCCTCAGGGCAAAATGGTACTGCACGCGCAACCTGCGCTTTATACAATTGATGGCCTGGCCGGGGTGAAAAAGCCCAAGGGTCTGCATGCCGACCGGCTGGGCGTTGATATCCACGTGATTCTTGCCGACGCATCGCCAGTGCGTAATATCGATATGAGTGTGCGCGGAGCGCATCTTAATGTGAAATCCATTATTGCGTCCCCGATAGCCGCTGGCACCGCCTGCCTGTCGAAAGAGGAGCGCGAGCTGGGCGTTGCGATGGTAGAGCTGGGCGCAGAAGTTACCAATATCTCGCTATTTGCTGGTGGTATGTTGGTTGGACTCGCCACTTTGCCTTATGGTGCGGCGGATATTACCGATGACATCGCATCATCATTTGGTCTGCGGCGTGCGCAGGCCGAGCGGATCAAATGTTTCCACGGGTCGGCAACCACCAGCCCGCGTGACAATCATGACGTAATTGATCTGCAACTCGATAAAGTGGGGCCGGAAGCGGACGAAGATGGCCGTATCACCAAGGCGCAGCTTATCGGCGTGATCCGTCAGCGATTGGATCATCTCATGGGCGAAATTGGGCAGACACTGAAAGGGCTGGGCTTTACCGGGCCAGTCGGCCGGCAGGTTGTCCTGACGGGCGGCGGGGCAGAGCTGAAGGGCATTGCCGATTATGCGCAATCCGCGCTTGGTCAAACAGTACGGGTCGGACGACCGACCGGTTTGACAGCTCTTCCCGATGCCCATAGTGGTCCGGCCTTTGCTGGTCTGGCTGGTCTTGCACTTTATGCGGTGCAGGAACCCGTCGATCTCAGATCGCTTTCCGGCAGCCATCAAAACGTCCAGAAATATGCCGGTCCTGCGGTAATTGGACGGCTGATGTCGGCAATCCGGGGGAATTTTTAAGAATTTACGAAAAAAATTAACTTTTCGGGTGATTCCCACATCAAATTTGTGCAAAGCGTTACCCAAATGTTACACATCGAGTTTATGTCTGGGGAGACAGTAAAATGAGCATCAATATTGGCCCACCTGAAGTGGAAGAGTTGAAACCACGTATCGCTGTTATCGGCGTTGGCGGAGCAGGCGGCAACGCGATCGCAAATATGATCGCGGCAAAGGTTGAAGGCGTTGATTTCATCGTCAGCAATACCGATGCTCAATCGCTCAACAGCTCCCCCGCCGAACAGCGCATTCAGCTTGGGCCAGAGATTACACAGGGCCTTGGTGCCGGTTCTCGCCCGGAAGTCGGACGCGCAGCAGCGGAAGAAACGCTTGAGCTCGTCGAAAAGGCTCTCGAAGGCGCGCATATGTGCTTTATCGCGGCTGGCATGGGCGGCGGCACCGGTACGGGTGCGGCACCTGTCATTGCCAAGGCGGCGCGTGACAAGGGCATATTGACTGTCGGCGTTGTCACCAAACCATTTACTTTCGAAGGCACAAGGCGGATGAAATCGGCCAATGCCGGTATCGAAGAGTTGCAGAAAAACGTCGATACTCTGATCATCATCCCCAATCAGAACCTGTTCCTCGTCGCCAATCCCAATACGACTTTCAAAGAAGCTTTTCTGTTGGCCGACGAAGTACTGCAACAGGGCGTTCGCGGCATTACTGACCTGATGGTCATGCCTGGCCTGATCAACCTCGATTTTGCTGACGTCCGTTCCGTGATGCACGAAATGGGCAAGGCGATGATGGGCACTGGCGAAGCGGAAGGCGACGGTCGTGCACTGGAAGCGGCTGAAAAAGCCATTGCCAACCCGCTGCTCGATGGCGTGTCGATGCAGGGCGCAAAAGGCGTCATCGTTTCTATCACTGGCGGCGAAGACATGCGCCTGATGGAAGTGGACGAAGCGGCTAATCATATCCGCGAACTGGTTGATCCTGATGCCAACATCATCTGGGGCAGCGCGTTTAACGAAAATCTTGACGGCCGCATCCGCGTTTCGGTCGTTGCCACCGGCATCGATAGCGATGGTTCGGTCGCAGCACCTGCCGTCAGCTCTTCCTTCGCGATGAGTAATCCGGCGCCAGCGGCTACTTCTTTTGCTTCCACCATACCCGCCGAGGAGGAAGCCGAAGCAGATGTTCATGAGGAACAAGCGCCAGAAGAAGAGTCCGTTCTCGACATGGCTGACAGCCTTGAAACGAGCGAAGCGGAAATGGTTGTTGAACCCGAGCCCGAGCTAGAACCTCAACCGGCACCTGCACCCGCGGCAACCTATTCCGATGACGATGAACTGGAGGACGAAACCGCAGCAGCGCCGTCCTTCGCATCGCTGACACCGGGTATGGTTAGCGATGAGCCGGAAGAAGACGAGCTGGTTCTTGGGGACGAAACCATGCAGCCGGTCGATGCCGAAGAAGCAACACCCGCACCGAGCGAAGCCGCTCCGCGGGTAGCGAGCGGCGGTGGCACACTGTTTGAACGTATGTCCAATCTGACACGCGGTGGAAACAAGGCAGATGACGAAAGCGAAGACGACGATGAGGGTTCCCGGGACCCCTTGGATATTCCTCGCTTTCTGAACCGACAAAACAATCAGTAAGAGGGTGCAGCTATCGATCGGTCACAAACAGTGTTTTTTTGTCGTCTGATCGGGGCAGTTGGCCTTTCCCCCACGCATGGGCGCTTGATTTTAGAAAAATCACGCAGTTTAGTGAACCTGTGAAAAGCTTCTCAAAATATCTGATTCTGGCGGCGCTTCCGCTCATGAGTGCTGGTCCGCCATCCATGGCTGTTGCGCAGAGCAATGCAGAAACGAATACGACAGATCTGCAGGATGCGCTACGCCGCATCGCAAGAAATTCTAATGATTCTAGCGCTCTGGCTGATGCCGGACTTGCGGCTTTGGCCTTGGGCGATACCCGCGCGGCAATCGGTTTTCTGGCCAAGGCAGATCAAATCTATCCCAATAGCGGCCGTGTGAAAGCGGGTTTGGGACGTGCGCTCTTGATCGAAGAAAACCCTTTTGGAGCAATCCGTTATTTCGATGAAGCAATTGCCAATGGCATCGCACTAAAGGATATCGCGGAGGATCGTGGGCTGGCCTATGATCTGATCGGCAGAAATGCCGATGCGCAAAAAGACTATGCGGTGGCTTACCGCTACAGTCAGAATGACCGGCTTGTGAGCCGCTATGCCATTTCCCTTGGCATTAGTGGGGATATCGAGGGCGCGGAGGAAAAGCTTAGTCCCTTGCTGTTGAAAAGCGACCGTGACGCCTGGCGCAATCGGGCTTTCATACTGGCGATGAATGGCAAGAAGAAGGAAGCCAATAAAATAGCCAGCCAGACCATGCAAAAGCCGATGGCTAGGGCGATCAAACCTTTTTTTGACCGGATGCCAAATCTGACTGCCGCACAAAAGGCTGCCGCAGTGCATCTAGGACATTTTCCTGCGAGCGAAAATATCGGTGTCGATGTTGCGGCTGTTCGTTTGGCAGCCAATAGTGCAGTGCGCGGCGGCGACGGAGCTGATGCCGGACTAATTCCCGTGGGTGAACCGCTGGGTGTAGATGTAGAAAAGCCCAAAGTTCTGGCAATGCCGGATGTTTCGCCGCGTCGTCGGCCCGGTAGCAAAAGCGCAGTCAATAAAAAGAAACAGATTGCATCTCGATCTGAGTCCAATGGCCGAGTGCCGCTTGGAATGAACAGTTTGCCACCGCCAACCAGCGCACGGCCGTTGGTGAAAGCTGCCGTGGATCGACCGAACGATCCTGTGACAAAAGCGCCTGCTGCTCCAGGATTTGAGACATCTGTCGGCGGTGCCACGGAAAGTGCAGAGCGGCAGATCACTATAAAATCTCCCGGCAGCGGCAATGGAGCACCGCTGGTTTCGGAGACTGTTAGTCGGAAGGTCGATATCGGTGGCATCGCGCCGCCAAAGAAAACCGAACCTGAAGTGGTGAAAAAACCGGTTCAACTGGTCAACTTTGACCTGGCGAAAGCCGGTTCCTCTGGCGCAATGCCGCCAACGACAGCTATGGAAACTCCCGAGCCGTCCAACGTACGTCCACTATCGGCCATCATCGGTTCAATCGCTATTCCAGAGGCCGAAAAAAGGCCCGGCGTAGTTCCTGTGGACCTGTCAAAGATAACGCCTGCTGCACCGAAACCGAAGCAGGTCACAACAGCGCCCGAACCCAAAAAAATCGAAGTCAAACCAGAGCTGCCGGAGCATCCCAAGCGCTATTGGGTGCAGATTGCCACAGGCTCGGATATCAAAGCATTGGAATTTGACTATCGGAGGATGGCGAAGAAAAATGCTGAATTATTTGCAGATGTAAACGGCTGGACATCGGCATGGGGCAAGACCCGGCGTCTGGTCGTCGGTCCTTTTGATGATTTGAGCGCAGCAAAAAAGTTTGAAGCGGGTTTTCGAAAAGGCGGCGGTGATGGATTTGCCTGGGTTAGTGACAATGGCACGAAAGTGAACAAGCTGAACTAATGGCATACCCCAATTAATGACTGGTATGGCCCGCTATGCCAGTGATCCGCTCCAAAGCCGCGGACGCCTCTATGATGAAGGCCGCCCGGAAAATGACGGCAGCACTCGGGGACCTCGCGACGATTTTCAGCGCGACCGCGATCGCATCATTCACTCGATATCTTTTCGCCGGTTGCGCCACAAAACGCAGGTTTTTGTCTCGCCCGACGGTGACCATTTTCGCGTTCGTCTGACACACAGTCTGGAAGTGGCTCAGATTGGCCGGACCATTGCGCGCTCTTTGGGGCTCAATGAAGATCTGACCGAAGCGCTGTGTCTGGCGCACGATATCGGTCATCCGCCTTTTGGCCATGCCGGAGAAGATGCGCTGGAGGAAGCGCTCGCGGATTTTGGCGGCTTTGATCACAATGCGCAGACGATCCGGACGCTGACCAAATTGGAGCGGCCCTATCCACGCTGGGATGGTTTGAACCTCACATGGGAAATGCTCGAAGGTCTCGCCAAACATAATGGTCCGGTGTCCGATCCGACCTGGGCCTTGTCGGAGGCCAATGCGCCAATGAATCTTGATCTCGATAGCTGGCCGTCGCTGGAGGCCCAAATTGCGGCTGTGGCCGACGATATCGCTTATGATAATCACGATATTGACGATGGTATCAGGGCCGGGCTGCTGAGCATTGATCAGCTGCTGGTACTACCCTTTATCGCGGAACGCTGGAGTGATATCTGCACGCGCTTTCCCGACATAGACCGCGACCGTCTGGTGCCGGAACTGATCCGCGACCAAATTGGCTTGATGGTCAATAATGTGATCGAGACGACAGCGCGCCGGATCAGGGACGCGGGCATCGAAACCAGCGATGATGTGCGCAGCGCTGGCATGATGATCGGCGGTTTTTCCGATGATATGGCGACGAAGGAACGAGCGCTCAAAAAATTCATGTACGCGAATCTCTATAACCACCCTGAGCAGATGGAAGCCGCCGACAAGGCGCGGATCGTCGTTGCGGATCTGGTCACGGCCTATCGGGACAAGCCGCAGTTGATGCCGGAAAGCTGGGCAGAAACGCTGCCATCCGAGGAGCCCGAGCGCATGCGCCACATTGCCGATTTCATGGCGGGCATGACCGATCGCTATGCTAGCAACAGTCACACTGCAATTTTTGGAGATCAGGCATGACAGACCCGGTATTGATCGTTGGCGCGACGGGTTTGATCGGCAATTTGCTGGTCCGCAAGCTCATTGCCGATGGGCGAGATAACGCGCTCCATTTGCTGCTCCGCAAACCGGCAGATAAATCCTATGGCGCAGCGACTGTGCATGTCGCGCCGACTAAAGAATGGCCGGACGTTATCGCCACTGTCAAAGCAGGCCGCGCGGTGTCCTGTCTTGGCTCGACGATGAAAAAAGCGGGATCGAAAGAGGCGTTTGCCGCCGTTGATCGCGATCTGGTCGGCGCGGTCGGCAAAGCTGCCAAGGCGGCGGGTGCGCGCCAGTTTATCTCCGTTTCCTCGACGATGGCCAATGCCGAAGCTTCGAGTTTCTACCTGAAAGTCAAAGGACAGGCAGAACAACTATTGCGTTCCGAGGGCTTTGACCGGCTCGATATCATTCGCCCGGGTTTGCTGCGCGGAGAGCGGTCGGGTGATGCACGGCTTGGCGAGAGCCTGGCGATTATTGCCAGTCCGGTAATGGATCGGTTGCTGCACGGGTCTTTGCGGCGCTATCGCTCCATCGACGCGGCGGAAGTGGCATCAGCCATTGCGGCTCTTCTGGCTCAAGACAAGCCGGGCACGACTATCCATGAAAATGACGCGATATGGAAATTGGCAGGAATGACAGCGGCCTGAACTTTTTACAGCCTTCGGGCCTATCGAATCATTGACTCATACGGCACGCTCATCCACTCCTAAGACTGCTTATGATCGCCGCCTTGCAGGCATAGATCACGATGCTGTGCGGGAGAGCGTTTGCGATTCCATAGAAGGACAAGCCGCCGAAGGAGCAACCGCCCCGGAAACTCTCAGGCCAATGGACCGCACAGATTTCACAAGCACTCTGGAAAGAGAGCAAGCTCCCTTTGGGGTAAGCGTTGCTCCACCGAAGGGGTAAGTGGCTGCTGTTTGGGCACCATGAAACTCTCAGGTTCCGTGACAGAGGGGGCAGTTTTGCAGGCTTTTGCTGTGAGCTGTGCCCTTGTGACCAACGGAATTTTTGATGAGTGATAATAAAACCGAGACATTGAAGACATTGCCACTCGATAGCTGGCACCGCAGCCTTGGTGGGCGGATGGTGCCTTTTGCCGGGTATGAAATGCCGGTGCAATATGAAGGCGTAATGGCCGAGCATCTTTGGACCCGAGAAAATGCCGGATTGTTCGATGTGAGCCATATGGGTCAGGTGCAGCTGAACGGTAAAGGCGCCGCCGAGGCGCTGGAGGCGATTACCCCGGGTAACATTTCGGCACTGGGCGCTGGCAAAATCCGCTATACGTTGCTGCTGGCACAGGACGGCGGAATTCTCGACGACCTGATGGTCACCAATACCGGGCGCAATCTCTATCTGGTGGTGAACGGCGCGACCAAACATGACGACATTGCTTATATGCGCGGCCAACTACCTGAGCATATCACGCTCGACCATATGGAAGACGCTGCGTTGCTCGCCCTGCAGGGGCCAAAAGCCGCTGATGCGCTGGCCAAGCTGAATATCCAGCCATTGGAAGCTGGCTGGCCCGCTCCCAGTGAGCTCTATTTCATGGAAGCGGGGCCGTTTCTCTGGGGCGACATTCCGCTCGGCATTAGCCGGTCGGGCTATACCGGCGAAGATGGATTTGAAATCAGCGTTCCGGCGGAGCACGCGGAAAAACTGGCCGTAGCCCTATGTGCGATGGATGAAGTGAAGCCCATCGGTCTTGGCGCGCGCGATAGCTTGCGGCTGGAAGCTGGGCTGCCGCTTTATGGACATGACATGGACGCCAATGTGCTGCCGGTCGAAGCGAATTTGAACTTTGCCCTTTCCAAAGCGCGGCGGGAAGAAGCCAATTTCGCTGGCGCAGAGCGGGTATTGGCGCAATATCCGAATAAGGCTGATAAAAAACGCGTTGGCCTGTTCGTCAATGGCCGTCAGCCGGTCCGCGAGGGCGCGAGTGTTGTCGACGCCGATGATAAGGTGAATGGCGCCGTGACCAGTGGCGGTTTCTCGCCAACGCTGCAAAAGCCGATTGCCATGGCTTATGTCCCGGCGGCGCTATCGGAAACCGGGACAGAAATCATCGTGGAACAACGCGGCAAACTTATAACCTGCACCGTCGCAGACATGCCCTTTGTGCCGCATAACTATCACCGCAAACCGAAATTATAGACAATTAGAAGAGGGAAAAGGACGAGACTATGAGCCGATATTATACGGATGAGCATGAATGGGTGGATGTTGAAGGCGAAACAGCAACCGTTGGAATTACCGATTACGCGCAGGAGCAATTGGGCGACATTGTATTCGTCGAAACGCCTGAAATTGGTGCGGAACTGGATCAAGGCGATGACGCCGCTGTGGTTGAATCCGTGAAGGCCGCATCGGACGTTTACGCTGCGGTTTCCGGAACGGTGGTCGAAGTGAATGAAGCACTGGAAGACGAGCCGGCGCTGGTTAACAGCTCAGCTGAAGAAGATGGCTGGTTTTTCCGACTGACCCTGTCTGACATGTCGGAACTCGAAGATCTGATGGATGAAAAGGCTTACAAGGCGTTCGTCGAAAATCTCTAATGAATGAGCCCTTTCTTTCTATGTGAAGGGCTTAAGCAAGGAAGAAGAAAATGCGTTATCTACCTCTAACTCCCCAAGATCGACAGGACATGCTGGCGACAATTGGTGCGAATAGCATTGATGATCTTTTCGTCGATGTGCCCAAGGAAGTGCAGCTGGATGGTCCAGTCCGCGACTTGCCCGTGCACGCAGGGGAAATGGCAGTTGAAGCGCATATGAAAAGCCTTGCCAGGAAAAATTTGGCGGCCGGTGATATGCCGTTTTTTCTGGGGGCAGGGGCTTATCGCCACCATGTTCCTGCCAGCGTTGATCATATCATCCAGCGCGGCGAGTTTCTGACTGCCTATACGCCCTATCAGCCGGAAATTGCGCAGGGGACATTGCAGACCCTGTTTGAATTCCAGACACAGGTAGCGCGCCTTTTCGGCGTCGATGTTGCCAATGCGTCCATGTATGATGGTTCCACAGCCTGCTGGGAGGCGATTGTCATGGCGCGGCGGATTACCAAGCGCGGCAAGGTGATTCTGTCCTCTGGCCTGCACCCGCATTATGTGTCTGTCGCGGAAACGATGGCGCGTTTCACCAAGGACCAGTTGGTTAACGCAGCACCGACATTGGAAGCGGCGACCGACGGCGCAAAATTACTCGACCAGATTGATGACGATACCAGCTGTGTCGTGGTGCAATATCCTGACATATTGGGGCGCATATCGGATATGTCAGCGCTGGTTGAAAAAGCGCATAATCACAAGGCCTTGCTGATCGCTGTGGTCACGGAACCCGTGGCTTTGGGCGCGATTACATCGCCCGGTCAAATGGGAGCCGATATCGTGGTAGGGGAAGGCCAGTCGCTCGGCGTCGGCCTGCAATTTGGCGGACCTTATGTTGGCCTGTTCGGCTGCAAGCAAAAATATGTTCGCCAGATGCCCGGACGACTTTGCGGCGAGACCGTGGATTCCGAAAGCAAGCGCGGCTTTGTGCTGACGCTGTCTACACGCGAACAGCATATCCGGCGCGAGAAAGCGACCTCGAATATCTGCACCAATAGCGGGCTTTGTGCTTTGGCCTTTACTGCGCATATGACCTTGCTGGGCGAAAAGGGGCTGCGAGAGCTCGCGATGCTCAACCACAAAAAGGCGGTTGCTGCAGCGGATCGCTTAACAAAAATTGACGGCGTATCGGTGCTGAATGAGAGCTTTTTCAATGAGTTCACGCTGGTTCTTGATAAAGACACACGGCCGATTGTGCGCAAGCTTGCGGATCAGAAAATCCTGGCTGGCGTATCGCTAGGTCGGCTTTATCCGGACGAGGGTAAACTGGCGCATGGATTGATTGTAGCGGTGACGGAAACGACCAGCGACGAGGATGTCGAGATACTGGCGACTGCTCTGGAAGGAGAATTGGCATGAACATGTTGACCGAAGGCCGTCCGACCAAACAGGAAGCCAATATCGCTATGCCGGAGCCAGGCGCGGTACAGACCCATACCGGAAATCGTGCCTTGATGGTCGATGAACCATTGATTTTCGAGACCGGATCACCGGATCGCAGTGGTGTCGATTTACCAGAAGCACCGGCGGTAGACAGCCGCCTGGGAGGCCTTGAGCGCGATGACGCAATTGGCATACCGGGCCTATCCGAAGCCGAAACCGTGCGTCACTACACCCGGCTCAGCCGCCAGAATTATGCGATTGATG
Organism: Parasphingorhabdus sp.; assembly: GCF_965233695.1. Classification (GTDB taxonomy): domain Bacteria; phylum Pseudomonadota; class Alphaproteobacteria; order Sphingomonadales; family Sphingomonadaceae; genus Parasphingorhabdus. The sequence goes on along the minus strand of NZ_OZ247497.1, from coordinate 4,137,661 downwards.
TCGGCCTGTTTCCTCTCGGAAGCTGCACCATGAAGCATAATCCGCGGCTCAATGAGAAAATGGCGCGGTTAAAAGGCTTTTCAGACATTCACCCGTTGCAGCCCGTGGACAGTGTGCAAGGCGCGCTTGGTCTTATTGATGAACTCGCGACTTGGCTTAAAACATTGACCGGCATGCCTGCCGTGGCGATGAGTCCAAAAGCGGGTGCGCATGGCGAGCTATGCGGCATCCTTGCCATCCGTTCGGCGCTCGAAGCGCGCGGCGATGCGCGGGAAGTCATATTGGTTCCGGAAAGCGCTCATGGCACCAACCCGGCGACGGCGGCATTTGCAGGTTACAAGGTTGAGGATATTCCCGCCAACGCCGATGGTCGCGTTGATCTCAATGCGCTGAAAGCCCGCCTTGGCCCCGATGTGGCGGGCGTGATGATCACCAATCCCAATACGTGCGGGCTCTTCGAACCGGATATGAAAGCTATTTCCGACGCGGTGCATGAAGCAGGCGGTCTGGTCTATTGTGATGGCGCTAATTTCAATGCGATAGTCGGCCGTGTGCGTCCGGGCGATCTGGGTATTGATGCTATGCATATCAACCTGCACAAAACCTTCTCGACTCCGCATGGCGGCGGTGGACCGGGTTCCGGGCCCGTTGTCTTCTCCGAAGCATTGGCACCTTTCGCGCCCTTGCCCTTTGTCGAAAAATCAGAGGACGGGCATTTTCGACTTGTCGAAGAGGAAACTGCGGAAGAGCATCATGCCAGCAGCTTTGGCCGGATGGTCGCTTTTCATGGTCAGATGGGGATGTTTACCCGGGCTCTCACCTATATGCTCAGTCACGGAGCAGATGGCCTGAAGCAGGTAGCCGAGGATGCGGTACTCAATGCCAATTATGTGCTGCGCAGTCTGGAAGATGTCCTCGATGCGCCATTCGCGAAATCCGGACCTTGCATGCATGAAGCCTTGTTCTCGGATAAGGGCTTTACCAATGGCCTGACCACGCTGGATCTCGCAAAAGGCCTGATCGACGAAGGCTATCACCCAATGACCATGTATTTCCCATTGGTGGTGCACGGCGCGATGTTGGTGGAGCCAACCGAAACCGAAAGCAAGGCGGCGATTGACCAGTTTATCGGCGCCCTGCGGTCGGTGGCAGAACGCGCGAAAGCGGGCGACGAGTTGCTAAAATCCGCGCCGCATTTCGCCCCTCGCCGACGGCTGGACGAGACGCAGGCGGCCCGCAAACCGATTTTGGTCTGGCAAGAACCGGAGGAATATGCTGAAGCAGCCGAGTAAAGGCTGACGGACAGCCGGTTTTGGGGGCAATATGATACAGCGCTTAACAAACCTGTTTGCGCTGTGGACGGTCCTCGGCACAGCCTGGGCGTGGTTCATACCGGAGCATTTTCTCTGGGTGGTGGACGGACGTTTCCGGCCATTGGGCCAACCGCTGATCAGCGTCATGCTCGGGCTGATCATGTTGGGCATGGGCCTGACGCTGTCCTTTGAAGATTTCAAGCGGATCGCCCGTATTCCTAAATGTGTTGCTGCGGGTGTTGTCTTGCAATTCACGATTATGCCGCTTGCGGGAATAGCTATTGCGATGCTGGCGGGTCTGGAAACCGGACTGGCGGTCGGGCTGATCCTTGTCTCCTGCTGTCCGGGCGGCACGGCATCCAATGTTGTGGCCTATCTCGCCAATGCCAATCTCGCGCTGTCGGTGACGATGACCATGGCCTCGACATTGATTGCTGTTTTCGCCACTCCGCTGCTTACCGGATGGCTAGCGGGGAAATTTGTCGAGATTGATCAGTGGAACCTGTTCATCAACATGGTGTCGATTGTGCTACTGCCGGTGATAGTCGGCGTGCTGCTCAATCGCTATTTTTCCAAAGCAACGGCGAAAATCGCAATTGTATCTCCGCTTGCATCAGTAATCGTGATTGTGTTGATCGTCGGTGCCATCATCGCTAATTCCAAAGCGCTTATACAGGAACATTTTGGTATATTGATGCTGGCCGTTCTGCTGCTTCATATTTTCGGGTTCGGACTGGGTTATCTCCTGACCCGGGCTTTGGGATTTGGTGCCGGAGAGCGACGGACAATCAGTATTGAAGTCGGTATGCAAAATAGTGGTCTGGGGTCCAGTCTTGCATCAACGCCAGCCTTCGCCGCGCAATTTGCAAATCCGGTGCAAGCGGCTCTGGCGCCTGTTCCCAGTGCCATTTCTGCCGTCTATCATGTTGTCATCGGCAGTTTTCTAGCCGCGATCTGGCGGCGGCAACCTATTGAGGAGCGCTTTTATGACAAATGAGGGCGATTCAAACTCATGGTCCCGCGATCAAACAGCCGCCGAGGATGTAAAGCACGCCCCCGCCACTCTCCGCAACCGCGATGCGATTATTGCGGTGCTGCAGAATGTGTTACCCGACAGAGGCACAGTGTTGGAAATAGCCAGCGGTACGGGCGAACATGTGGTCTATTTCGGTGAGAAATTCCCAAACCTGATATGGCAACCTAGCGATCCTGACCCAGATGGTTGTCGTTCCATCGCCGCCTGGACGAAGCGGGCAGGGGTGGGCAATGTCCTGCCGCCACTACAGCTTGATGCGCTCGCGCCCAGATGGGATGTTGCCAAACCGGCTGCTATTCTGTGCATCAACATGGTCCATATCGCGCCTTGGGAGGCGTCTATCGGGCTATTTGAGAAGGCAGCGCTCCTGCTAGAGCCGGGTAGCGCTTTCTACCTCTACGGCCCTTATTTTCGCGGTGATGCGCCCACGGCACAGGGAAATCTCGACTTTGACCGCAGCCTTAAAAGCCGCAATTTACGGTGGGGCATTCGGGAAGTTGATGACATGGATGCGTTGGCCACGAAAAACGGGTTTACGCGCACCGACCTCGTTGAAATGCCTGCCAATAACCTGTCGCTGATTTATCGGCGCGACTGACCTTTCGGCCGCAGCGTCAATGCTCTTGCCTTGATTTAGGCGACCGCTTAACGTCGCGCAAAAGAGATTAAGGAGTGGGCATGTCAAACGAAACACCAGAAATCCGCCGGTGCATGGGATCATCTATCGCTTATTGGGCAGAGCGCCTGCCAGACAATATCGCGCTGGACGATGCGGCGGGGGCGGTGACCTATGCCGAACTCGACCGGATTGTCACCGATTATGCCCGCGCCTTTAGCGGTTCCGGTCTCAAAAAAGGCGACCGTATCTGCTGGCTCGGCAAGAACAGCGCGCTCTATTTCACGCTATTTGCCGCCGCTAGCCGTGCAGGCGCCGTCATCGCGCCGATTGGATGGCGTCTTGCCGCGCCGGAAGTTGCTTATGTTTTGAAAGATTCGCAGGCCGTGATGGTAATCTGCGAACCGGAATTTGCCGAAACCGCGAAGCGGGCTGCGGCCGAAACGGCTACGGTCAAAACCATATTGGTGGCGGGCGAGGCGGACGGCCTGCAGTCGCTTGATGCATGGATGGATGAGACTCAGCCGGGCGAATTGCCTGCCACCGATCCGGCAGAGGGCGTGCTCCAGCTCTACACATCCGGCACCACCGGTAATCCAAAGGGTGTGGTGCTGACTAATGACAATCTGTTCAAAATGCGCCCGCTGGTCGAGGACAAGCCGGAACATGCGTGGATTGATATTGGCCCGGACGACAGCACACTGGCGGTGATGCCCTGCGCGCATATTGCGGGGTCCGGCATTGGTCCGATTGCTTTTTATAACGGCGCCACAATGATGGTCATTCCGGAATTTCATCCTGATACTGTGCTCGATTGCGTGGACAAGGGGCTGAACCAGTTTTTCCTCGTGCCAACCGCGCTGCAGATGCTGGTCAATTGGCCGCGCGCCAAGGAAACGGATTTTTCCAGTGTGCGGTCGGTAACCTATGGCGCCGCGCCGATCCCGCTGGAACTGCTGCGCCAGTGCATCCAGACCATGCCGCAGGCCTTATTCTGCCAGCAATATGGCATGACCGAAACGACCGGCACTGTGTGCATCCTGCCGCCTGAAGATCATGATCCGGAAGGTAACGAGCGCATGCGCGGCATCGGTATCCCGTTGCCCGGCGTGGAGCTGCGCATTGTGGACGAGCAGCACAATGAAGTTCCCCCCAATACTATCGGAGAAATTGCCACACGATCCGGTCTTAACATGCTGCATTATTTCAATAATCCGGAAAAGACCGCCGAGACCGTGGATAGCGACGGCTGGCTCTATACCGGCGATGCTGCGATCATGGACGAAGACGGCTATTTCTACATCAAGGACCGGGTGAAGGACATGATCATCTCCGGCGGCGAGAATGTCTATCCAGCCGAAGTTGAGAACGCGATTTTCGGTCACCCGCAAGTGAACGAAGTCGCGGTAATCGGCATACCCGATGACAAATGGGGCGAGGCGGTAAAGGCGGTCGTTTCGCCCAAACCCGATGCGGGTGAGATTGATGCTGACAGCGTCATCGCTTGGGCCAGGGAACGCATTGCTGGCTTCAAGGTGCCCAAATCGGTTGATGTGATCCCGGAATTGCCCCGTAATGCGAGCGGCAAGATTTTGAGAAGAGAGTTGCGTGCACCCTATTGGGAAGGCAAAGAGCGCGGGGTGAATTAGACGCCAACATGGCAGCTTGCTCGGCAGGCAAAACAGGGGATGGGGAAATTCTTAATCGATTGTGCCAACATTTTGGGGCAGATTTTGCCCTGTCGTCGTTTAGCGCTTGTCTATGTCGCTAGGCAAAGAGGGTGAAGTCCATTCACCAGTAAATAAAGCGAATCACATTAGCGGATTGGACGGCATTCGGGCCTCTGCCGTGCTTATCGTGATATTGTCTCATGTCGGTTTGAACCAGTTTGTTCCCGGACAATTTGGTGTCACGATATTCTTCTTTTTGAGCGGATATCTGATCACGACACTTTTGCGCAGGGAAATGGAGCGAACCGAGACCGTTAGCCTGAGGGGCTTTTATTTCCGGCGTGTTGTCAGAATTGTTCCACCGATGATCATTGCGATTTTCATAGTGCTGGTCCTCGCGCAATTAGGACAGTCTCTGGCAGAGATTTCCTATGAATATCTGGTCTGGGATTTCCTGTTTCTTACCAATTACGCCATGTATTTCGAGCAGTATAGCGGCCTGTTATATCCGCTCTGGTCATTAGGCGTTGAAGAGCATTTCTACATGCTTTTCCCGGCTTTTTACCTGCTTCTGGCGCGGCGATTGTCCAGTCACCAGATTGCTTTGGTCTGTCTGGGGCTATGTGTTTTCGTGCTTGGGGTGCGCCTGGTGAGCTATCAGCTGATGGAAGACCCACAATATATTTTGATCATGACCCATACGAGGATTGATTCCATTCTTTTCGGATGTTGTCTGGCATTGTGGAATAATCCCGTGATGGACGAGAAAGATCATTTTACAGTAAGTTGGCTGGCGATTTTTGGGGCGTCACTGGTCCTCTTGAGCACATTTTTGATCCGAGATGAGTTCTTCCGTCAAACCTTCCGTTACACGCTGCAAGGTATCGGGTTGTTTATCGCCTTCAACTTCGTGATCCGGGACCGAGGGTGGATTGCTGCGATTCTAAATTCTGTTCCAATGCGGTGGACGGCTTTGTTTTCTTACACCCTTTATCTCTTGCACGTTCCGATCATCACGCTTGTCTACAAAAATGCTACTGACATACCGGTGGCCATGCAGTCATTGATTGGGATAATATTGGCGTTTGCGTTGTCAGCGGCTGTTTATGCATGGGTCGAAAAACCGCTGGCCAAGTGGAAAAGCAAGAAACGGACTTTCTAACTCGCCAACTGGTCCAAAGCAAAGCTCTCTGCGGCACTTCGCACCTCTTCAGCCAATGCTGAATCGGGGAGCGATCTGGCAATAACCATCCCGCCCACGCACAAGGCAGCCAGTGACAAGGCGCGCTGTCGTGATTCATCGTCTTTCTCACCAATGCCGGTCTCAAACAATCCAACCATTGCTTTCAACAGTTCAGAGTAAGACGTCTGCACCTGCGGATTGGAGCGTGCGATGTCCGAGGGCAAAGCGATCATCGGGCATTGTCCATCAATATCGCCCAAATGTTCCGACGACAGATAGCCGGATATCATCTGACGGACCATGTCCTCTCCGGGCGAATTTGGATCAACGCCAGCATTTTTTCGCCATTCAGCGCCGCGGCCATGAAGAAAGCTGGATATCGCGGCGTGGTGGAGCTGTTCTTTGGTCTTGAAATGATTGTAGAATCCGCCACGGGTCAGTCCCGCATTCTCCATCACCATGTCGATCGTGACATCCTGAAAGCCGTGCCGGTTGAACAGTACCCGCGCGGATTCGATGATCTTGGCCCGTGTCTGCTGTTTGTGTTCTACACTGTAAGGCATTGATATGCTCTCCGTTTCACGGAACCATAGAAGGTTTTTAAAAATGTTCTTTAACATATTTAGATCGGCGCAATAAAGGCTCTTCCAAACTAAAAAAATCAGAGAAGGAGAATGAAATGCAGAAATTTATTTTGGCCTATCATGGCGGCAAGACCTCGATGACACCGGAAGAGGGTCAGCAGCACATGCAGAAATGGATGGCGTGGATGGATAGTCTTGGCGATGCAGTTGTAGATCGCGGACTTCCCGTCGGTCCATCAGTGACGGTAAGTTCTGATGGTGTGTTGGAAGATGGCGGGGCGAACCCACTGTCCGGAATCACGATCATTCAGGCCGAAAGCCAGGAGGCTGCCATCGCTATGACGCAAAAATCTCCGCATCTTGACATTGGCGGAACCATCGATCTGGCGCCGGCGATGGAGATGCCGATGTAAGGGAAGCGCCGACAGCCTCACGCGCGATTATCGAAAACCGGATTAGGTCGCGGTCAATAAGCCATGTCTACTCCGCCGGGAACCATTGGCCCTCGAATATCACGCCTTGTACCTGCACCTCCTGCAGCTTGGCGGCCCCGCCTTGATAGGGGTCACGATCCAGCACAGTAAAATCGGCCTTCTTGCCAGTGGCTATGGAACCGACCATCGCATCAAGCCCGATGACCTGCGCCGCTTCTATGGTGATGGCGCGCAGGGCTTTATCGAGGGACAGCTTTTCTTGCGGTGCCTTGGCATTGCCATCCAGCGTGATCCGGTTGCTCGCCACCCAGGCGAGGTAGAGCGGGTCAATCGGCGCCATGTTAAAGTCACTATGCAAACCGAGCGGAACACCCTTGCGTTCGAGTGAGCCGAGCCGGCTCATCTGCGCTGCACGGTCGGGACCCATGCCGGTCTTGGCATAGGTATCGCCGAGAATACGGATATAATTGGGTTGGGCAGAGACATAGAGACCCATTTCACCGATCCGCCGGTTCTGCGCCTCGGTAGAGTAACCGAGATGCTCCATAACAATGTCCTGGCCATTTTTGACCGATAATTTCTCTGTGATATCAAGTACGATATCGAGGCCTTTGTCACCATTGACGTGGGTATGGAGGTTCCAGCCTGCATCCCAGAATCGCTGTGTCTGTTTCAGCAATTCATCCGGTTCGGTCAGCCATTTGCCTTCATGGCCATCGCTATAACCAGGCGGATTCATCTGCATATATTGGGCAAAAAAGGCGCCATCGGCGAACAGCTTTACCCGGTTGGAGAAGAAGAATTTATCGCTTTCATATTTGGCTTTCATATCCTTTAGCCAGACATTCGGATCGCCTGTTACTAGCGGCGCAACCGGAATGGCGAGAATTCGCGAAGGGGTTGTCTGTAGATCGTAAAGGCTCTTGAACAGCTGCGATTCCATCTCCGGTCCACCAAATCCGCCAAAGGCAAGATCGGCACTGGTGGTCACGCCGTTTTCCAGCATCATCTGGCGCATATCGGCGAGGCCCTGCTGTACTTTTGCGGGAGAGAAGAGATAGGGACGGAGTTTGTCGATGCCGTTGAACAGCGCGGTTTCATGAATAACACCACTCGCAAAGTCGGCATGTCCGGGGTCGATCTGGGGTTTGTCAAATTCGGCCTTGAAAGCTTCAGCAGTGCCGATGCCGAGTAAGTCGAGGGCCTTTGAATTTGCGATAATTTCATGAAAACTGCGCTGCCAGATCACCACCGCGCGATCGGGCGAAATGCGGTCCAGTGCCGCGCGGTCCATATCCCCATGAAACAGTTTATGATGACCCCAGGTGATGAAAAGCTCGTCCTGACTTTTTGCCAGTTCTTCCCGCAACCGCCGTTCGTAGGCCGCCTTGCCGCGCGCTGCGGGATAGGTCTTGCCCGGCAGCTCCCATGCTTCAGGGCTGATGAAGGGGATAGGCAGCATCATGATCGTCTGCATCGGGTGGATATGCGGCTCGACAAAACCGGGCATCAAAATCTTGTCGGCAAAGCGCCGGTCGACGGTTACATCCCGGCGGTCGGTCCACGGATCGAGCTCTTCGATCTCTTGCGCAAGGGCGAGGATGATACCATCCGCAGTGGCTACAAATCTGGCCTCGGGATAACCCGGTTCCATGGTAATGATCCTGGCGGCTTCGTAAATTGTTACTTGGGGATAGGGCGGAGCTGCGGGTGGTTCATTAGCCGCTGCTATACCCGAAAAGGCTATCATTGCCCAAAATGCGGCTGCCTGGCGCCAAAAATACTGCATATCTCTCTCCCCTGGCATGGAAGCTATGCGCTTTACACCGGCTTGCCAAGCTATCAGTTTTTGGAGTGAACCTGACGCGTTTCGCGGACATGCTCACGCCAGGCGATGAACAGGCCGGATCCGATGATGATCGGCGCACCAATCAGGATGGATAGGCCCGGCCATTGGCCGAATATGATGATGCCGATGATCGTCGCCCAGAGCAGCGCGCTATAATCCATGGGCATGATCGTCGATACGGGCGCGAAGCGCAGCGATTGCGTGATTGTCAGCTGGCCAATAGCACCGAATATCCCGACGCCAAGCAAATAGCCCCATGTCTTGGCGTCATGCCCACCGCCATAGATATAGGCGCAAACGGCCAACGCTGGCAGGGTGTAGACCGAGAACCAGAATATCGTAACTATGCTGGTTTCGGTTCGGCCAAGCATCCTGATGACCAATGTTACTGACGCCGTGACCAATGCCCCGATCAAAGCGACGGTCGCGCCGAACGCAGGGATCAGGTTGCCACCTGGCTGGATAACGACCAATACGCCGATAAAGCCGATCAGGATCGCCGACCACCGCCGGATACCGACCTTTTCACGGAGGATGACGGTAGCGAATAGCGTTGCAAAAATCGGCACGGTAAAGCTGATCGTCGTTGCATCGGCCAGCGGCAGTAGTGTCATGGCCCAGAAATTGAGGCCCATCGCGAATATTCCGAGCGCAGACCGCAAGATATGAAGCTTGTGTTTGTCGGATTTGATCGCAGGCCATCCTGCCGTGCTGCGCCAAATCAGGAAACAAATGAGCGGCATTGCGGTTAACTGCCGATAAAAGAGGCTTTCGGTGACATGGACACCTTGCTGTCCGGCGAGCTTCACGAAAGCGAACATAATGGCAAGCGACAGCATCGCGGCCAATCGGGTAATTATACCAGCCATCGGCCGGTTTTGGCCGACTATGGTTGATGGAGCCGGCGTTGGGTCCACCGGTGCTTTATCTAAAACATCAGTTGTCATTTGGTGGTTAGAATGGTGGTGAAGTGGCTCATTTTGCTGACGATAGGCGCAATCGGATTGACAAAGCAATTGCGTATCACGGTGGAGCTTTGTTGCTTTTGTAATTTAATTGCGCGCAGCGTTGCATGCTTATCGGCGGTGAATTATATATATCGGTAAAGATAATGCCGGTTCAACGAGTCCTTTTGCGTTGATTTTCGGGCAAAAACATAATTTCAGGAGCTTTCTATGCTGGACACAACCACCAACCCACAGGATCCCGTCGTGGAAGAAGTCGCCGAATTGGTCGCGCGGTCGCGTGCAGCACAGCAGCAGATTGAAAATTACACGCAGGAACAGGTCGACGAACTGATCCGTGCGATGGTGTGGGCAGTTGCCGAGGAATCCGTCGCCGAGAAAATTGCGCAACACACGGTTGATGAAACGCAGCTTGGTAATTATGACGGCAAATATCTGAAGATTTTCCGTAAGACCCGGGCGACCCTGTTTGATATTATCGATGATAAATCCGTTGGCATTATTGAGGAAGATCACGAGCGCAACATCGTAAAAATCGCCAAGCCAGTTGGCGTTATCGGCGCATTGTCGCCATCGACCAATCCGGAAGCCACGCCAGTGATTAAAGCGATCTCAGCGGTCAAAGGGCGTAACTCGATCATTGTGGCTCCCCATCCTCGCGCCAAGCTGACAAACAAACTGATTTGTGACCTGATGCGCGACGCGATTGTCAAAATGGGCGCACCGGCTGATCTGGTTATCAGCATTGATGTGCCTTCGGTTGAGAAAACGAACGAATTGATGCGGCAATGTGACCGGGTGCTGGCCACAGGCGGTGGCGCGATGGTGACGGCAGCTTACTCCAGCGGCACACCTGCTTTAGGTGTTGGCGTCGGCAACGCAGTCATTACCGTGGACGAGAGCGCTGACCTGGAAGATGCCGCCGAAAAAATCCGGATTTCCAAGACACTGGACCTCGCGGCGAGCTGTTCTTCAGACAATAGTGTGATCTTGGTCGATGCCATTTACGACGAGATGGTCGAAAAGCTGAAACATCAGGGCGGCTATCTCTGCAATGAAGAAGAGAAACAGAAATTGCAGGATGCGCTGTGGCCTGATGGTAAATTCAATACCGCAATTGTTGCGCAACCGGCTGAAAAAATCGCTGGCATGGCTGGATTCAATCTGCCGGAAGGACGGACCTTCTTCATGGTGCCGGAAACCGGTTTTGGCCCGGACTTTCCTTTCTCTGGTGAAAAACTGACCGTCATCATGGCGCTTTACCGCGCTGCCGATATTGAAGAAGCCATTGAGCTGACCAACAATATCCAGGCCTATCAGGGGCAGGGGCATAGTTGTGGTCTCTACTCGCGGTCAGACGAGAATATCATGAAGCTTGCCAACGCGACCCGCACATCCCGCGTGATGGTGAATCAGCCGCAATCGGCCTCCAACAGCGGAAACCTCTGGAATGGCATGCGTCAGACATTTTCGCTCGGCTGTGGCAGCTGGGGCGGCAATGGTACGAACAACAATATTACCTGGCGCGATCTGATCAATGAAACCTGGGTTTCCAAGCCACTTGCGGTATCCAAGGAATTACCTTCCGACGAAGATTTGTTCGGCGACGTGATGCGGAAACTGGCATAGCGTCGTAGTTGCCGATAGGAGGTGCCTTTCTAACAAGAAAGGAATCAGTCCTACCATGATGCGCTTCTTATTCATCTTGATGGCAAGCCTTGGTCTCGCCTTACAACCTGCTGTTGCAGAAAAACGGATTGCGATCAGTTTTGACGATGTTCCGCGGCATGCCGGCGGTTTCTTTACGTCGGACGAGCGGGCGATAAAGCTTATCGCTGCATTGGCCGAAGCGGGTGTCGAGCAGGCGGGATTTTTCGTGACCACCGGCAATCTCGACAAGCCGGATCGGGAAGGCGGAGAGGAACGGATCCGCGCCTATGTGGCGGCGGGGCACGTGATTGCGAACCATACCCATACCCATCCCTGGCTGTGGAAGACCGAAACGGCGGACTATATCGCCGAGATTGATCGGGCCGAAAAATGGCTGAAAGGCCGGGACGGTTACCGGCCCTGGTTCCGCTTTCCCTATCTTGATGAAGGACGCCGCGATCTGGAGAAGCGCGATGCGATCCGCCAGGCACTGGCCGAGCGCGGCCTTAGCAACGGCTATGTGACAGTCGATAATTATGACTGGCACATTGACTATCTGGCGTCGCAAGCCGCCAAGGCAGGCAAGACCATGGACATGGACGCGCTGCGCGATCTCTATGTCGAAACCATGGTCGATACCGCTAATTTTTATGACGATATTGCGGTGCGGACGACAGGCCGCTCTCCGGCCCATGTCCTGCTGCTGCACGAGACAGACATTGCAGCGCTGTTCATTGATGACCTGGTGCGGGGACTGGTGGCGGACGGCTGGGAAATTATCACCATGGATGCGGCCTACGAAGACCCGATTGCCGCAATCGAACCCGATACCTGGTTTCTCGGCAGCGGCAGGGTCGCGGCCATGGCGCATATTAAGGGCATCACGCCCCGCGAACTTGTGTATGAGCGGACCGACGAAGATGTTTTGAACCGGCTTTTCGCCGAGCGGGTTTTGAAAGAAGAATGGAACGACAAGAAATGACTGATCAATTCTCCCTGACCGAAGACCAGTTTGCCATTCAGGATATGGCCCAGAAATTCACGGCCGATGCCATCACGCCCCATGCCGGTGAATGGGATGAAAAGCATATCTTCCCGCGCGATGTGATCAAACAAAGTGCTGATCTGGGTTTTGGCGGGATTTATGTGTCGGAAGAATCTGGCGGGATCGGGCTTGGCCGGCTGGAAAGCGCGATCATCATGGAAGCGATGGCGTACGGATGCCCTTCTACCAGCGCCTTCATCTCGATCCATAACATGGCAGCATGGATGATCGATACCTTCGGTGCGCAGGCGGTGAAGGATAAATATCTCCCTGATCTAATCAGCATGGACAAGATTTCCAGCTATTGCTTGACCGAACCGGGGGCCGGTTCCGATGCCGCTTCGCTGAAAACCAAGGCGGTCCGAGATGGTGATTACTATGTCGTCAGCGGCTCAAAAGCCTTTATCTCTGGCGGCGGCGAAAACGAACTCTATGTCACGATGACACGGACCTCGGACGATGGCGCGAGCGGCGTAACTTGCCTTGTTATCGAGAAAGATATGGAAGGCGTCAGTTTCGGCGCGAATGAGAAAAAGCTCGGCTGGCACTCGCAACCCACAGCGCAGGTCAATTTCGATAATGTCCGAGTGCCGGTGGAGAACCGGGTTGGCGGCGAAGGCGAGGGCTTTCGTATTGCGATGGCGGGGCTTGATGGCGGTCGGTTGAATATCGGAGCCTGTTCGCTTGGCGGAGCGCAACGCTGCCTCGACGAGGCGGTGGCCTATACCAAAGAGCGCAAGCAATTTGGCAAGAGCATCAGCGATTTTCAGAATACACAGTTCATGCTGGCCGATATGGCGACCGATCTCGAAGCCTCCCGCGCGCTGCTTTATATGGCCGCAGTAAAGGTCACGCAGGGCGCGCCGGACAAAACGAAATTTGCCGCCATGGCCAAGCGCCTGGCTACCGACAACGGCTCCAAAATTGTCAATGATGCGCTGCAGCTTTTTGGCGGCTATGGCTATTTGCAGGACTACCCGATCGAGCGCTTTTGGCGCGATCTGCGCGTGCATTCGATTCTCGAAGGCACCAACCAGGTCATGCGCATGATTGTGTCGCGTGAAATGCTCAGGCAATAAGCCTATCCCAAGATTAGAAAGACAAAATGACCGAAGATCTGATTATTAAGAAAACTGGACGGGTCGGGCATATCAGCCTGAACCGTCCCAAAGTTATCCATTCGCTGAATCTCGCGATGTGCGAAGCCATGCGTGACGCGCTTATTGATTGGCGCGACGATGACAGTGTGGAAGCCGTAATTATTGACCATAGCGAAGGCCGTGGATTCTGCGCGGGGGGTGACATTGCAATGTTGCAGGCCTCTGGCAAAAAGGATGGCAAAAAGGGCAGGGAGTTTTTCTACAAGGAATATCAACTCAACCATCTGCTGTTCGAATATGCAAAGCCTGTTGTCGCGTTCATGGACGGCATCACAATGGGCGGCGGCGTTGGTATTTCGCAACCGGCCAAATATCGTGTTGCCACCGAAAACACACGCTTTGCCATGCCGGAAACGGGTATTGGTCTATTTCCCGATGTCGGTGGTGGCTGGTATTTATCGCGGCTGACCGGGCGTTTGGGGCAATTTCTGGCGCTTACCGGCGCACGGTTAGATGGAGCCGAATGCAAGGAAGTCGGATTGGCGACCCACTATGTTCCATCCGATAATCTTGACGAAGCGAAGCAACGGATCAGCGAAAATCCGGACCGGATTGACGGGATTTTGGGCCAACTGTCGGATATTGTTCCGCCTGCACGGATTGCTGATAATCTCGACAAGATCGACAAGTTTTTTGCCTCCGATGTCTATGAGGAAATCCTCGCCGCACTGGATGCAGATGGCAGCGATTGGGCCGCAAAAGAGCGCGGCACTTTGGGGACGAAGAGCCCGCAAACCTGCAAAGTTGCCCTGCGTCAGTTAAAAGAAGGCGCGGCGATGGAAACATTTGCTGATGAAATGCGCAATGAATATCGTATCGGGTCGCGCGTGCTCGTTCGGCATGATTTTATCGAGGGCGTTCGCGCGTTGATTGTCGACAAGGATAACGATCCCAAATGGGATCCCGCGACACCGGAAGAAACAAGTGATGAACTGATCGACGCTATTTTTGCGCCCTTACCGGCAGAAGAGGAATGGAAACCGCTATGACCTACGAAACAATTCTGACCGAAAAAAAGGGTCAGGTGACGTTGATTACCCTCAACCGACCTAAGTCGCTAAACGCGCTGAATAGTCAGGTTCTGGATGAATTGATCAGCGCTTTTGCGGCCTTTGAAGCGGACAAAACGCAGCTTTGTGCCGTGCTCACCGGTTCCGGCGACAAGGCTTTTGCGGCCGGCGCTGATATCAAGGAAATGTATGAAAAATCTGCAGCTGATTTCTATCTCGAGGATTTTTTCTCCAAATGGACCAGCCAGATCGTCAAGACCACGCGCAAACCCTGGATTGCTGCTGTGAACGGTTTTGCATTGGGCGGTGGCTGTGAACTGGCCATGATGGCGGACTTCATCATTGCCAGCGAAAACGCCAAATTCGGTCAGCCGGAAATCAAGCTGGGTGTTGCACCGGGCATGGGCGGGTCACAGCGCCTGACCCGCGCTGTGGGCAAATCGAAATCGATGGACATGTGCTTAACAGGCCGGATGATGGATGCAGAGGAAGCGGAACGATCAGGTCTGGTGGCACGGGTTGTGCCGCATGACCAACTCGTTGATGAAGCCATCAAGGCGGCTGCCACGATTGCCTCGATGCCGCCCATGGCCATTCAGGTGAACAAGGAAATGGTGAATGCCGCGTTTGAAACCATGCTGGATCAAGGGCTGCTGCATGAACGCCGCCTGTTCCAGATTTTGACCGCTACCGAAGACAAAGCCGAGGGCATGGCGGCGTTTATCGAGAAACGGGAAGGCAATTGGAAGGGGCGGTGATCCTAAAAGCTGTCGTACTGATTCTTTTTGGACTAGCGTCAATCTTTTGGGCAATCTGGACGTGGGTTGCTTGGAAAAAAGGTAAGTCTACTCCGCTGGAGTTAATTGGTGCGGTGAAAGAACCGCGGACAGAGATAGGCACGGTATCGCTTGCGTTCGAGGTCTTTTTTGAAGTCGCTATCGGATTGCTTTCTATCGGGATTGGCTGGTCTTTGTTGCCGGCAATGGGAGAATTACTATGAAAATCGGATTTATCGGTCTCGGTAATATGGGCGGCGGGATGGCTGCCAATCTGGCGAAGGCGGGGCATGAAGTGCATGCCTTTGATTTGTCTGGCGAAGCGCTCGCCAAAGCCGGAGAAGCAGGATGTCATCCGGTCAGCGATGCCGCCGATGCAGTCCGGGGCATGGAAGCGGTCGTCACTATGCTACCAGCAGGCAAGCATGTGCGTTCCGTCTATGCCAATGATGTGGTGATCAATGCCGGGCCCGGGATGCTGGTTCTCGATTGTTCGACGATTGACGTGGATAGCGCGCGCGATGTCGCGGAAATGGCGAAGGCCAAAGGAATTCTGCCAGTCGATGCGCCTGTTTCAGGCGGTATTGCCGCGGCCAATGGCGGCACACTGACTTTTATGGTCGGTGGTAGCGAGGAGGCGTTTAAACGCGCTGAGCCAATTTTATCCGATATGGGCAAGGCTGTGATTCACGCCGGGGATAACGGCGCGGGCCAAGCGGCGAAAATCTGCAACAACATGCTGCTCGGCGCTTCCATGATTGCGACCTGTGAAACGTTCAAAATGGCTGAAAAGCTTGGGCTCGACCTTCAGAATTTCTACGACATCTCATCGAAAGCGTCGGGCCAGAACTGGTCGATGACAAGCTATTGCCCTGTGC
This sequence comes from Parasphingorhabdus sp., assembly GCF_965233695.1. Classification (GTDB taxonomy): domain Bacteria; phylum Pseudomonadota; class Alphaproteobacteria; order Sphingomonadales; family Sphingomonadaceae; genus Parasphingorhabdus. The sequence continues at coordinate 4,121,492 of NZ_OZ247497.1, read as the reverse complement.
CAGGGGTTGGACCACAAAGCCCGGCGGATAATGGCTATGAAGGCGGTTTTGCGGCGGCTCTGATGTTGAAAGACCTGCGTCTTGCCATGGAAGCAGCGGAAAGTGCTGGCGCGCAGGTTCCCATGGGCGAAAAAGCGCGGGCGCTTTATGAGCAATATGCCGAAGCGAACGGGCAAGGCGGTATGGATTTCTCCGGCATCATCAACATGCTGGACGATTGATCGACCTTGGACTTGTCGCTGGATTTAAGTGGTTGGGCGATTGCTGGCGGCCTGGCTGTGGTGATTGCGGTCATCGCTGCGATTGCCGAACGTCGCCGCAATAATCGCAAGAATATCGAAAAAGTAGGTTTCATGCCTTGGCCGTTCGTCATGTTGATGTCATTGCTCTTCGCAGCCATCAGCATCGGGTTGGCGTTTAAAGGTCACTGACTTTTATCGGGCGTTTCCTCGCAATCAGTTTTGCGATCATAATCAGCGCTGGCAAACAGTTCAAAGCGCCCCTCTTCCCGCATTACATAATCCGTTACTCGCAGGCGCCCGGGCCCGATGCTTCGATACTGAGTTTGCCCGGTTTCGACTTCTGCGTTGTGCCAATTGGCGATGAACGATTGATCTGAAGCGACGGCCGTCAGATCATGATCTACTCCGTTGCTACCAATCCACCGGCCCCGCCAACGATTTTCTGCGTCAGGCACATAATCCGCGTGACCAGCAAATTGCATTGCCGAACTGAATACGCCCGTGACCTGATAGTTTAGTGTCAGTCCCCGGTGCCCCACCAACGGGCAAACAGAGAGCAACATTTTGGCGGGCTGCCCAAACAATTCGCCTTTGCCCGACCATTGACCCAGCAGTCATTCCGGATGCTCTTGCTTTTCAGGATGCGTTGGCGCTTCCATGGTTAGCATCATTGGCAACACCAGCAACGCGGAAATCATTGATTGTCATTCTCGAAAAACATCATCGCATTACCATCGGGATCGTAGAAGGTAAGCAGTTTAACCAGACCGGGAATATGCTGGATATCACCATCCTGCTTTACCTTTGCCGCGTCCAGACTGGCTTTTGCTTCAACAATATCCGTTACGCCCCAGACGGGGGTGGCACCGCCCCCTTTTTCCACTGTTTCAACCTGGCTAAGCCCCAGATTGACGTTCGCGAGCCCGGTGGACATCTCACCCCAGGCGATTTCCTCATTTTTGTAGAGAAGCTCGAAATTCAGGATATTCCTATACCATTCGATTGAGGCATCGATGTCGCTCACGCCCATCGAAACGGTCAGATCGCCGTCATAGCTAATAGTCATCTTGAGAACTCCTGTTTTCGAGTCGCGGTTGATTTATAGTCAGAAAAGTATAGTAGATTAAATATTATGTCAATTTTGCCTCTATCGACGGTTATTGCGCTGAGCCGCTATCGCTGGTCCATAGCGATACTGGCGACACTGTCTGGCAGAGGGGCGCGTTTTGTGGAGATATTAAACCGTGTCGGCCTGTCGCGTGACAGCTTGTCCCGCGCTTTGGAACAATTGATGGAATCGGGGTGGGTTATCCGCAATCCGGGGCATGGTCATCCGTTACGTCCGGAATATCTGCTAACAGAAAGCGGCGAGGCGTTAGCGCGCGTGGCCGGTTCCATTGTCAGGACGCAGAACCGTCTGGAAATTCCAGTGCAAGATTTGACCCGCTGGACGCTACCGCTGGTTCATGTTCTGGCTGACGGGCAGAATCGGTTCAGCAGGATAGAGCGGGCTTTGCCTGAGGCATCACCGCGCGCAGTTTCGCTATGCTTGAAAGCCTCGGCGTCACAACGGCTGGTGCAAAGGAAGGTGTTGGATGGGTTTCCACCGACAACAGAATATCTTCTTGCGAAAAACGGCAAATATCTCGCCGAAGCTTTAGAGATGTTCTAGAGACAAGCCTCAAGCAGGGGCTGTTCAAAGCCATATTGCCGCGCTTTTTCAAGCGTATAGGGGCGCAGACCAGCGGACTGATATTCGCCAATAATCTTGCCGTCAGCATCCTCGTCGAGATACTGATATTTAAACAATTCCTGTGTCACAATCACGTCGCCTTCCATCCCGATTACCTCGGTAATGTTGGTTGTACGACGCGAACCGTCGCGAAGACGTTTCACCTGAACAATCAGGTCAACGGATTCTGCAATCTGGCGTGAAATCGCTTCTTTCGGAATCTTGATGTCACCCATGAGGATCATGTTTTCCATACGGCCGAGACACTCGCGAGGAGAGTTGGCGTGAAGCGTACACATGGAGCCATCATGGCCCGTGTTCATGGCAGCGAGAAGGTCGAAACATTCCGCGCCACGAATCTCACCCAGGATGATCCGGTCAGGACGCATACGCAGGGCGTTTTTGACAAGGTCACCAATAGTAATCGCGCCTTCGCCTTCAAGATTTGGTGGACGGGTTTCCAGCGGTAACCAGTGTGGCTGTTGCAAGCGAAGCTCGGCAGCATCCTCGATGGTCAGCACGCGCTCGCCCGGATCGATCATTTTCGACATGGCGTTGAGCATGGTTGTTTTACCGGAACCCGTACCGCCTGAGATGACCACGTTAAACCGGCAGGCACCGGCAATTTTCAGTGCCGTACACATCTGGGTCGACATAGAACCAAAGCCTTGCATCATGTCGAGCGTGATTGGCTTCTCGGAGAATTTACGAATGGAGATGGCTGTGCCTTTGAGACTCAGCGGCGGAACGATGACGTTCACACGGGAACCATCGGCAAGACGGGCATCGGCAAGCGGCGTTGTTTGGTCAACACGGCGGCCGACCTGGTTCACGATCCGCTGGGCGATCTGGAAGAGATGTTCCTCGTCGCGAAACTGGATCGGTGCGATCTCAAGCTTACCCTTGATCTCGATATAAGTCTGTTCCGGGCCGTTGACCATGATATCCGAGATATCCGGATTCTGGAGCAGTTCCTCCAGCGGACCAAAGCCGAGAAGCTCGTCCACGAGAACCTTTTCCAGCGCAAACTGTTCGCGCCGGTTCAATGTCAGTTTCAGCTCGGTCAGCACTTCCATGATGATCGGGCGGAATTCTTCGGTCAGCTCTTCCTTGTTGAGCGTCGCAGCTGCCTCGGGGTCAACCCGTTCCAGCAGGCGCGGAAGAACCTGTTCCTTAATTTTGTGGACAGAGGCGCCAAAGCCCTCGTCTTTGTTGGAATCCTCTGGCGCCGCATTCGAACGGTCTGCAAGGCGCGACATCACATCATCTTTGTCGGGAGCCGCTGCATCGGCTGATTGCTGCTCGCCGGGAAGCGGAACGGCGTCTATCGGGGGAAATTGTCCACCGCCTGCTGGCTGGTCGAGTTCTTCCTGATTTGCGTTGGATTTCGATCCTCCGCCACCGGACATTGGTTTTGCGACGCCAAATGACGGTCTGCCGCCACCCAATCCATTTTTCTTACCAAATGCGCTCATGTCTCTCCGCCGGAAATAGTTTGTTCCCAAGTCATCAGACATCTCTTTCAAGGAAAATGGTTAATGTTTGGATAATGGTGATGGGACAGTTTTGATTTTATGCTATTTGATTCAATACGAAATGAAGGTTGTGTGTTGCCAAATAGCCTGCAATCGATGGTCGAACGTTGATAGAGATCGGACTGGTTGTTGCGGGCAGATAAACATATCGGAAATACAGTTGCCGGTAGCGGTATCTTACTGGCTTTGATTGCGTTTTCCGGTTTTCCGATCGGCGATGCGTTTATCAAGTCGATGGCGGGCGATTGGCCCGCGCCGGCAGTAGCGGCATTGCGTTTCACTATTGGAGCCGTCGCATTGGCGGCCATTCTCTTCTGGCGCGAGGGGAGGGCGGGTTTTCAGATCAGCCGCCCATGGCTGCACGCCGCCCGGGGAATGACGCTCGCAGTCGGAACTATCACCTTCTTTTCAGCAATTTACATCATGCCACTGGCGGATGCCGTTGCGATATCTTTTATCAATCCCATCTTGACGGCCTTGTTTTCCGGCTGGTTTTTAAATGAGAAGATGAAGCCTGCGACCTGGGTTGCGACGATCGTCGCCTTTGGCGGGGTACTGATCATGCTGCGTCCCAATGTTGCGGCCTTTGGCTGGGTTGCGATCTTGCCGCTATTTTCCGCCGTGGCGATGGCAGCGATGCTGATTCTCAACCGCATGGTTTCCAGCCAGCGGTCGATATTTGCGGCACAATTTTATATCGCCTTCTGGGCGGCGATATTCCTGTCCATCGCCTCTGTAGCGGGGCATTTTACACTTCCAGTAATGTATGTTCCCGGTGCGCCTGATTTGGATGTGATCCTGCGCTGCGCGATTGTTGCGGTCACGGCAACCGGCTGTCATTTCCTGCTTTATATGGCGACGATGCGAACGACGGCGGCGGCCATTGCTCCGATTGTCTATATACAGTTGATCATCGCATCGCTGATCAGCGTGTTTGTTTTCGGGGATGCTATCGATCCGGTCGCGTTGGCGGGCGGTAGCCTGATCTTGCTGAGCGGATTGTTCCTGTGGCGCAGCGAGCGCAAGGCAACAACGGTACTGGAAGCCTAGGAAACGGCCTCGGCCAGCACTGTCAGGCCTTTTTCATTCACTTCGGCAAAGCCACCCTGAACGGTAATGACTTCGGCTTCCGCGCCTTCGCTGGCATAGATTGTCAGCTCGGCATCACGAATAGTGGACATGAACGGGGCATGGCCCTCCAGCACGCCAAAGTCGCCTTCTGTGCCGGGCACAACAACCATATAAACATCATCCGACCGGACGAGCTTTTCAGGGGTTACGAGTTCGAAATGTAGGTTTGCCATCTGCTTTTCCTCAAAGCCCTCGCCCCATCAGGGGAGAGGGTTGGGAGAGGGGAATATTCCCAAGGAAAGAAAACCCCTCTCGACTTCGACTAACTGCTGATGCAGCACGTCTTCGTATCTCTCCCTTGAAGGGGAGAGAGCCATAGTTTAAGCCGCTTCTGCTGCCAGTTGTTTGCCTTTTTCAAGCGCTTCTTCGATGCCGCCGACCATGTAGAAGGCATTTTCAGGAAGGTGATCATATTCACCGTCCACAACCGCTTTGAACGACTTGATCGTATCTTCCAGATCCACGAACTTGCCTTTGATGCCAGTAAAGACTTCGGCAACATGAAAAGGCTGTGACAGGAATTTCTGGATCTTACGCGCACGGGCAACGACCAGCTTATCTTCTTCAGACAGTTCGTCCATGCCAAGAATGGCGATGATGTCTTGCAGAGATTTATATTTCTGCAGGATTTCCTGAACAGCACGCGCCGTGTCATAATGTTCCTGACCCACAACGCGCGGCTCGAGAACACGGGAGGTTGAATCGAGAGGATCAACAGCAGGGTAGATGCCCAGCTCTGAAATCGCACGGTTCAAAACGGTGGTGGCGTCCAAGTGGGCAAACGAGGTTGCCGGTGCAGGGTCGGTCAAGTCATCGGCAGGAACGTAAATCGCCTGAACCGATGTAATCGAACCTTTGTTGGTCGAGGTAATACGCTCTTGCAGCTGACCCATGTCGGTAGACAGGGTTGGCTGATAGCCCACAGCGGAAGGAATACGGCCAAGAAGCGCGGACACTTCTGAACCAGCCTGCGTGAAGCGGAAGATGTTGTCGACGAAGAACAGAACGTCCTGGCCTTCCTGATCGCGGAAATATTCAGCGATGGTCAGACCCGACAGAGCAACACGGGCACGCGCGCCTGGAGGCTCGTTCATCTGGCCGTAGACGAGGGCCACTTTGGAGCCTTCTGGCGTTGCATTGCCGTCTGCGTCTTTGGCGATAACGTTCGCGTCGAGAAATTCGTGATAGAGATCGTTGCCTTCACGGGTCCGTTCACCAACCCCGGCGAAAACGGATGTACCGCCGTGGCCTTTGGCGATGTTGTTGATCAGTTCCTGAATAAGCACGGTCTTGCCAACGCCGGCGCCGCCGAACAGGCCAATTTTGCCGCCCTTTGCATAAGGTGCGAGCAGATCGACAACCTTGATACCGGTCACGAGAATTTCGCTGTCGGTGGACTGGTCCACAAACAAGGGCGCTTCTGCGTGAATAGGAGCAGATGATTTTGCGCCAATGGGGCCAAGCTCATCAATCGGCTCACCAATCACGTTCATGATGCGGCCGAGTGTTTCCGGGCCAACAGGCATCATGATCTGCGAACCGGTGTCGGTCACTTCCTGACCGCGGGTCAAACCTTCGGTGGCATCCATAGCGATGGTGCGCACGGTGTTCTCGCCGAGATGCTGAGCAACCTCAAGCACCAGGCGGTTGCCGTTATTGTCGGTTTCCAGAGCCGACAAAATTGCCGGAATGTCCGTGTCAAAGGTCACGTCGACGACAGCGCCGATAACCTGTGAAATGCGGCCTACATTGTTGGTTTTTGCCATTTGTCTTTCCTTGCGTACTTGCTTTAGAGCGCTTCTGCGCCAGCGATAATTTCAATCAATTCGGTGGTAATCGCGGCCTGACGGCTGCGGTTGTAGACGATGGTCAGGTCGTCGATCAGCTCGCCCGCGTTGCGGGTTGCGTTTTCCATGGCGGTCATCGACGCGCCTTGTTCGCCTGCATTATTTTCCAGCAATGCGCCGAAGACCTGCGTTGTCAGGTTGCGCGGCAGCAGCTCGGTGAGGATTTCTTCCTCATCCGGCTCATATTCCACCGCAGCATCCGAACCAGCGCCTTCAACGGCTTCGATCGCAACGGGAATAATCTGTTGCCGTGTTGGTTCTTGCACCAGAGCGGATTTGAATTTGGAATAGAAGAGATGGGCAACATCAAATTTGCCGTCTTCAACCATTTCGGTCAGTTCAGCAGCAATCGCTTTGGCTTCTTCAAAACCTGGCGCTTTGACGTGGCCGGTATCAAAATGCTTGATAATCTTGCCTTCGTAAACGCGCTTGATCACCGGCAGACCTTTGCGGCCAACCATGTAGAACAGCACGTCTTTGCCAGCGGCCAGAAGTTTGTCGGCTTCAACCCGCGCCTCTTTAACGATATTGGCGTTAAAGCCACCGCAAAGGCCGCGATCCGAGGTCGCAACGACCAGCAGATGCACTTGGTCCTTGCCCGTACCAGCGAGCAGCTTGGGCGAATTTTCATCCACTGTCACTTTGCCAGCAAGGCTGCCCATGACCTTTGCCATTTCATTCGCATAGGGACGCGCGGCTTCCGCTGCCATCTGCGCACGGCGCAATTTGGCGGCGGCCACCATTTTCTTGGCCTTGGTGATCTTCTGGGTCGATTTAACCGACCCGATACGATCCTTAAGTTCTTTTAAGGAAGCCATTAGGCGAAGCTCTTACCAAATGCGGCAAGCGCATCTTCCAGAGCGGCTTTCGTATCATCTTTCAAGTCACCGCTGTCACGGATTGTTTTCAAAATGTCCGCATGATCGGCGCGCATATGAGCCAGCATCGCTTCTTCATAGCGGTTCACATCGGTCACCGCGACAGTATCGAGATGGCCGTTTGTACCGGCATAGATAGAAGCAACTTGCTCTTCAAATGCCAGTGGAGAGAATTGCGCCTGCTTCAGAAGCTGCGTAAGACGCTCGCCACGGGCCAGCAATTTCTGGGTCGAGGCATCAAGGTCGGAACCAAACTGCGCAAAGGCCGCCATTTCGCGATATTGCGCGAGATCGAGTTTGATCGAACCGGAAACCTTTTTCATGGCTTTCGTCTGCGCGGCAGAACCCACACGGGAAACCGATAGACCAACGTTAATCGCAGGACGGATGCCCTGGTTGAACAGGTCGGTTTCGAGGAAGATCTGACCATCGGTAATCGAAATCACGTTGGTCGGGATGTACGCCGAAACGTCACCAGCCTGTGTTTCAATGATCGGCAGTGCGGTCAGTGAACCAGAACCATTATCTTCGTTCATTTTCGCAGCACGTTCGAGCAAACGACTATGCAGATAGAAAACGTCACCAGGATAAGCTTCACGGCCCGGAGGACGACGCAGCAACAGGGACATCTGACGATAAGCCACAGCCTGCTTGGAGAGATCGTCATAAACGATACAAGCATGCATGCCGTTGTCGCGGAAATATTCACCCATCGTCACACCGGTATACGGCGCGAGATATTGCAGCGGAGCAGGCTCGGAAGCGGTTGCAGCAACAACGATGGAATATTCCATCGCGCCATTTTCTTCGAGCTGACGGACAATCTGTGCGACGGTGGAGCGCTTCTGGCCCACAGCAACATAGATGCAGTAAAGTTTTTTGCCTTCGTCATCACCAGCATTGACGTTTTTCTGGTTGATGAACGTATCGATAGCGACAGCGGTTTTACCGGTCTGACGGTCACCAATGATCAATTCGCGCTGACCACGGCCAACAGGAACGAGAGCGTCGAGAGCTTTGAGGCCGGTTTGCACAGGCTCATGAACCGATTTACGCGGGATAATACCCGGTGCTTTGACTTCAACACGGCTACGCTGTGAAGTTTTGATCGGGCCCTTGCCGTCGATAGGATTGCCGAGACCGTCAACAACGCGTCCGAGCAATTCCTTGCCGATGGGAACGTCCACAATCGTGCCGGTCCGCTTAACAACATCGCCTTCTTTAATGTCCGCATCCGAACCGAAGATCACGACACCGACATTGTCGGCTTCGAGGTTTAGCGCCATGCCTTGCGTGCCGTTGGAAAACTCCACCATCTCACCGGCTTGCACCTGATCGAGACCGTGGATACGGGCGATGCCGTCACCAACCGCCAAAACGGTTCCGACTTCGGAAACCTGGGCTTCGTTGCCAAAATTGGCGATCTGGTCTTTGATGACCTTTGAAATTTCTGCTGCGCGAATATCCATTGTTCTTCCTTTAGCCCTTCATGGCCTGAGATAGCGTGTTCAAACGGGTTTTAATTGAATTGTCGATCATCTGGCTGCCAATTTTGACGACCAGACCGCCCAGGATGGACGGATCGACGGAGGTGGAAACCGAAACATCGCTTCCCACACGTTTCTTCAGCTGCGCTTTTAGCGCATCAACTTGCGCATCATCCAGGGGATGAGCGGAGGTCACTTCGGCGGTAATCTCGCCGCGATGGCCAGACGCCAAAGTGGAGAAGGCGCGAATGACAGCCGGTATTTGGTCGAGCCGACGATTTGCGGCCAAAACACCAAGCACGTTGGTGGTCAGATCATCGAGCTTCATTTCCTTGGCGATACCGGCAATTGCTTTGCCAGCGTCGGCACGGGACAGAACCGGGCTGCTGATCAGTGATTTCAGGTCGTCCGATTCGCCCATTGCATTGCCGAGCGAAGCGAGGCTTGCTTCGACGGTTTCGATGGCTTTGTTTTCGGTGGCCAAAGCGAACAGCGCAGTGGCGTAACGCCCCGCTAAACTCGCCCTAATGCCGCTGGAATTCTCCACGCGTTCGTTACTCCGTGCCTGTATTATTGATCTGATAATCAGATCAAAAAACTGGTAAGTGATGGGTGCCCGTTGGCAGGTGAAATACACTGTATCTCGCCTTTAGTTGGGCGGCGTCTAGCAACCATTTTGCTGCGATGCAAGATGGCTTTGGGAATGATTTTTGGCTGCTGGATTTTGGTCAGATTATTGGTTGCTATCTGCGCTCACCCTAGGCGCGAGAGGATAGCGAGAGAACAAATTCGCTTTGATCGCAAGATACGGGAAGCAGACGGGTCGGTAATCGGTCTAAATAAGGTGAAATCAACAAGACGGAGACGCACATTGACCTATCAGATTACCGGTATCAGCCCCGAAACATTGGAGCCGCACCGGCGAGCCGCTGGCAGCACGGCAATCCGTGTTACCGCGACAAGCAAGCCGGGGTTTCCCTGCCGAGTGTCCTTGGAGGATGCGGAAAAGGGCGAGGAAATGCTGCTTTTTCATCATGTTTCGCACGATGTGGAATCGCCTTATCACAGCAGTTATGCAATTTATGCCCGATCTGATGCAAAGAAATCCGCGCATTATATAGATGAAATTCCACCGGTTTTTAAAGGCCGCCCCTTGGGCATGCGGGCTTTTGGATCTGACGCCATGTTAAAGACCGCGGGATTAGCCATGCCCGGTGATGCAGACAAAACGATCAGGCAGCTATTTGAACTGGATGAGGTTGCTTATATAGATGTCCATAACGCAGCGCATGGATGTTTCGTAGCGCGCGTGGAAAGATTTGACCCATGAGCACCGAGACGGTTGGGCTTCGACCAACAAGCAACCGATTAATAGACAACGATAAAGCCTGGCAGGCGGTAACCGCTCGCGATCGGTCTTATGACGGCAAGTTTGTGACCGGAGTGCTGACCACTGGTATCTATTGCCGCCCATCTTGTGCCGCACGCCATCCAAAGCGAGAGAATGTCCGTTTCTTCGCCAAGCCGGAGCAAGCGGAAGCGGCGGGTTTGCGTGCCTGCTTGCGCTGTATGCCCAAGGATGTGGCGCGCGATGATGCGGCGGTAAAAGCGGTGATCGATGCGATCCGCATGGCCGAAACAGCGCCGACACTGGACGAATTGGGTGCCATGACCAGCTATTCGCCAACCCATTTGCAGCGTATATTCAAACGGGAAATGGGATTGTCGCCGGCGGCTTATGCCCGCGCCCTGCGATCCGAGCGGGCCAAGCAAGCCCTGGATGACGGTGCATCGGTGACCGAGGCGATATATGACGCGGGCTATGGTTCGGCCTCCAGATTTTATGCAGATAATGGAAAGAGATTGGGCATGAAGCCAAGTGCTTGGAAAAATGGCGGGGCGGGCGTGACGATCCGCTGGGCCAATGTCGAAACGTCGCTGGGCATAATGATGGTCGCGGCCACAGATAAAGGCGTTTGTTGTCTGTCGTTCAACGAGGGTGAAGACGAATTGCACGCCCGTTTCCCCAAGGCGGACCTGCAGCCGGGTGATGATGCGTTTCACGGTCTGTTGTCGCAGGTTGCCGCCTCGGTCGAAAAGCCCGGAGATTTTAGTCATATCCCGCTGGACGTGCAGGGCACGGCCTTTCAGGAAGCGGTGTGGCAAGAGCTTCAGAAAATCCCGCTTGGGGAAACCCGCAGCTATGCCGATATTGCAGCCGCTATCGGCAAGCCCAGGGCAGTGCGCGCCGTGGGCAGTGCCAATGGCGCCAATAATGTCGCCGTGCTCATCCCCTGTCACCGGGTGGTGCGCAGCGACGGGACGATGGGCGGCTATGCCTATGGGTTGGATATAAAAGAGCGTTTGCTCAAGAAGGAAGCCGGTAAATGACGGATATGATCACACAATTTGCCGAACTGCATCAACCGGGCAAGCCGTTGGTCCTCTATAATATCTGGGATGCGGGTAGTGCCCAGGCTGCGGTCCGTGCCGGGGCAAAGGCTGTTGCAACGGGCAGCCTGTCGGTTGCTGGCGCGCAAGGTTTTGAGGATGGGGAGAAGCTGCCATTTGACTTCGCGCTCACCAATGCCACGCATATCGTGCATGCGGTCGATGTGCCCGTCAGCATCGACTTGGAAACTGGATATGGCGACGAAGCGGCCAATGTCAGTGCGAATGCGAAGTCGATGAAAGAGGCTGGCGTAGCCGGTCTTAATATCGAGGATCAGGATTTGTCAGCAGGTGGGCTGCGCGATGTGTCAACACAGGCGGAACGCATTAAAGCAGCGGCTGATACCGGATTGTTCATTAATGCGCGGACGGATTTGTTCATCCAGACACCGCCGCAGGATCATGATGATTCGCTGGCCCAAAAAGCCCTGGAGCGTTGTCAGGCCTATGCTGATGCAGGCGCAGGCAGCTTTTTCATTCCCTTCGCCACGGATGAAAAACTAATCGGTCATATTTGTGAAAGGGCCGGTCTCCCGGTCAATATCATGATGATGTCGGATGGACCGTCGATATCCCGATTGGCTGAATTGGGTGTTTCGCGGATCAGCTTCGGTCCCGGTCCTTGGAAGGCGGCCATGGCAGCTCTTGAAGCAGAGGCTTTGAGAATATTTACCAATCAAGCCTGACTAAAGCTTACCCCTTATAGTCAGGGGCGGGTTTGATGATCATGAGCAAGATGAGCGGAATCAGCCCGACAATTGCGGCGATGACGAACGGCGCGCCGACAAAACGAAACGGCGCTGCATCGCTGGTGAAATAGGACAGCGAGCCATTGTAAAGCAGCGGTGCGATCAGCGCGGCCAAGGCGGCCATACTGCCGTTGAAGCCCTGCAATTCCCCCTGCATATTGCTCGGCGTCCGCCGGGACATCATCGCGTTGATGCTAGGCATGGCCATGCCTTGCAGTCCAACAACCAAACATAGCGATATGGCGACCCAGCCGACATCAACCAGCACGTAGAAGGCGAAAATAACAACGGCGACGAATATTCCGAATATAGCAGTTTTCCGCTCGCCTATTTTCTCGACAAAGCGGCCGATCAAAAAGGCCTGCACCAGTGCCATGGACAGGCCGACACAGGTTAGCGACAGACCCACCATCTTGCTGTCCCAGCCATATTGCGCGGGCGCGAAAAAGGACCAGCTTGCGGGATAGATAGAGCTGCTGAGCATCCAGAGAAAATAGATCATTGCGACGCCCAGCAGGTTCGGCAATTTGCCAAGATTGAGCAGCGCGCCCAGCGGATTGGCGCGTTTCCATTCAAAACTGCGTTTCTCCTCCGGCGCCATGGTTTCGGGAAAAGCAAACCAGCCATAGAGGAAATTGAGAAAGGCCAATCCGCCGGCGACAAAAAACGGAATACGCGTACCAAAATCGCCCAAGAAACCACCCAATGCCGGGCCGACGATGAATCCGATACCAAAGGCGGCACCGACCAGGCCGAAGCTTTTGGCGCGGTCTTCGTCGCTCGACATGTCGGCCATGGCGGCATTGGCAGGGCCGAAAATGGCGCCCAATCCTCCAGCAATGGACCTGCCGATGAACAGCCAGACTATCGATGTTGCAAAGCCCATCAGCGCAAAATCAATGCCGAAGGCGAGTAGCGAAACCAAAAATACGGGTCGGCGGCCAAAGCGATCCCCCAGATTGCCGACCAGCGGTCCCATGAGGAACTGGAACAGGGCATAAGAGGCGCTGATGAAGCCACCAAGCAAAGTCGCCTCGGACAGGCTAACGCCTTCCAGCTCTTGAATTAGCTCGGGCAGTACAGGCATTATGATGCCAAAGCCGACAGAGTATATGAACACCGTCAGCAGGACGAAGCGCATGGCCGACTGGCGCTGCTTGTCTGTGATCATAATGTGCCAGCGATCATTGTGAGGCTTTCTCACACTCATAGACCAGCCGCTCGTTGGTCTGTATTGGCAGTTCGGTTCTGATGGCTTTCACCATCTCGGCAATATCGGAAAGCGCTTTTTCGTCGCTGGTGCAGGCGCGATTGCCATATTGCTTGCGAATTTCACGGGCCTTGGTCATCGCGCTGAGGTCAAGCAAATAGCGTTCGGTGATGAATTCAGCACTCGCAGGATCAAAGCTGCTGATCGTGACCGTCTGTTCCTCATTCGGCACGAAAATGCGCGACCATTTGTCGCCATCGCGGCCATATTGCGTGCGCCCGTTAACACAGCCACCTTCGGCCCATTCCAGATCCAGCGTATCCACTTGCGATACCGTGATCCGGCTGCGTTCTGGATTGAGGCGGCATTGATATTGTCCTGCTGTCGCAAGCGTGCTGCCCCCATTCGTGCCATTTTCGTCTGGCAATTTTTCCTTGAGCGCCGCTGCCACGCGATCATCGATTTCGGTAAAGGCGGGTCGAGACAGAAATACCAATATCGCGCCAACCAGCAGCAACGCCGCGCCGCCAGCCGTCCCGATAGCGGGTGTGCGCTTGTCCTGAAGCATCAAATAGGCTGCCCCGCCCGAAACGAACAGCGATAGCACCAACATCAGGGCAGCGATCGCCATCTGATTTTCACGCTCGGTTGTGATCTCCTGGGAAATTGTGGTGCGCAGCTTGGCTTCCGCCTGCTGGCGCTTGGCTTCTTCGGCTTTTTGCGCCGCTTCTATGCGCGCTCTTGCGGCTGCTTCTCGCCTTTGTTCCTGTCGGCTGAGATCCGCAACGGATCGGCAAGGCGTGGCGGTCATTCCCGCTTTTACACCAGCTTTCCGCAGAAAAGAGAGAATTTCACGGCTGGACACAGCAAAGCCAAATTCGGCATCATTGCCGTCCGACAGGGAACCAAAGCTGTTCGCCCCCAATATGCGCCCGCAATTATCGATCAGCGGCCCACCGCTATTTCCGCTGGCAATTGGAGCTGTATGGAGGATCGTGTCAAATTGTTTGGTCGTCCGTCCGCCGGAGACCGAGCCGCGCGTTTTAACCGGCGACATCGGATTGATAAGATCATCAAGGTTCAAACCCTGCGCGCGATCGACAGAACCGGGATAGCCGATTGCAACGACATCCGCGCCATCGGCCACGGGTCCACTAAAAACTGTCATCGAAGGCAGGCGGCCGCCATCCTGCAATTGAATGAGCGCCAGATCATTGCCAGGCGAATAAGCAATGACTTTTCCGCCATAGCTGGTGCCGCCCTGAGATGGCACGATTCCGATGACGACGGATTTTTCCTGTCGGGCAATTTCAACCACATGGGCGTTTGTGATAATCTTGTCAGGCGCAACCGCAAACCCGCTGCCATGGCCAACAAACGCAACCTTGTCACCGTCTGTGGCGGCCAGCACAACGCGGACTACCGATCGGCTGGCTGCCGCGATATCGGCGGGATCAGCATGAGCCGGTGCTGCAGACAGGATCGCCGCAATTGCAGCAACAATAACAAAGAAGCGGTTCATAGAATGGCCTTTAGTGTTTCGTGCTCCGCACTTGATGCAGAGCCCAGAGTAGAAGCAGCGCTACCATCACCCTAGGCTCTGCATCAAGTGCAGAGCACGAGCCATGTGCATTTTCTGCGAAATCAAACAAAGCTATAGGGATCAACGTCCACACCGACCCGGACCGCACGCGGCCATTCGAGCTTTTCCAGCCATTCGCGCAGGATATCCTGTAATTCGACCGACCGATGTGCGTGGATCAGCAAACGATGGCGGTGACGACCGCGTAACATGGCGAGCGGGGCAGGGGCAGGGCCATAGACGGCAAAGCCCTCTGCCTTTGGTGCTGTCTGACCGATCAGCCGCGCAGTTTCCATTGCTTCTGCGTTGTCCTCGGAGGAAATAATGATTGCTGCAAGTCTTGAAAAAGGCGGTGCTGCGGCAGCCCGTCGGGAATCGGTTTCGGCAGCATAAAATCCATCCCGGTCGCCTTTTATCAGCGCCTGAATCACGGCTGCACCGGGCATGCGCGTCTGGACATAGACATGGCCGGGTTTCTCGGCGCGACCGGCGCGGCCGGCAACTTGCGCGATCTGTTGGAAACTGCGTTCGGCCGCGCGCAGGTCACCGCCTTCGAGACCAATATCCGCGTCGACGACGCCGACCAGTGTCAGATTGGGGAAATGATAGCCCTTGGTCACCAACTGCGTGCCAACCACAATATCAATTGCACCCGCCTCCATTTGGGCCACAAATTCCCCTGCCTTGGCGGGTGACCAGATGGTGTCGGACGTTACAATGGCAGTCCGCGCCTGCGGGAATAGCATTTTGACCTCGTCGCAAATGCGCTCCACACCCGGACCACAGGCGACCAGTGAGTCCTCGTCGCCACATTCCGGGCATTTTTCGGGTTGCGGCATGACATGACCGCAATGGTGGCACGCGAGGCGCTTGGTCAGTCGGTGTTCCACCATCCATGCGGTGCAATTGGGGCAGTTGATTCGGTGGCCACAGGTCCGGCAGAGCGTCAGCGGCGCAAAGCCGCGCCGGTTGAGGAACAGCAGTGATTGTTCGCCTTTGTCGAGATTTTCCTCCAGCGCGTTGATCAAGGTTGGGGCAAGCCAAGACCCGCGCGCCGGGATATCCTTGGTCAGGTCCAGTGCTTCGATCTCGGGCAATGTCGCCGCACCAAAGCGGGCAGGCAGTTCCAGCAGCTCGTAATTGCCCTGCTCGACCTGATGACGGCTTTCGATCGCCGGCGTTGCGGAGGCCAGTACCACGGGAATTTTCTCGTGCAGCCCGCGCATCACCGCAACATCACGGGCATGATAGCGGACGCCATCTTCCTGTTTGAAACTGACTTCATGGGCCTCGTCGACGATGATCAGGCCAAGATGTTTATAAGGCAGGAAGAGCGCGGATCGCGCGCCGACGACAACTTTGGCATCGCCATCGGCCAAAGCCCGCCAGTTTTTCTTGCGATCGGATTGTTTAAGCCCGCTATGCCACGCCACTGGTTCAGCGCCAAAGCGCGCCTTGAAACGGTCGAGAAACGGTTCGGTGAGCGCAATTTCGGGGAGCAGTACCAAAGTCTGCTTATCCTGGCGCAGGGCCTCGGCCACCGCTTCAAAATAGACCTCCGTCTTGCCAGAGCCGGTAACGCCGTCGAGCAAATAGGGCTGGAACGCCGCATCCCTCACGGCGCTGACCAGGGTATCGCTCACCCGGCTTTGATCATCGCTGAGATCGACCTTGGCAAAGTCCGGATCAGGCTGTTTAATTTCGGCAAAGGCCGATACCTCATGGCGATCCAGCGCGCCTGTTTTCTCAAGCCCTCTTATGACCGCAACCGATACGTCAGCCTTGAACGCCAGTTCGCTGATCGTGCCTTGCACATCGACTAGCTTTTCTAGTGCCTGTTCCCGCTGCGGGGTCATCCGGTCCGGAACATTGCCGTTCAGTCGATATTCGATAATCGGGCGATTGTCGGCAAAGGCCGCTCCGCTGGAAAGGACCATCCGCAAAACCGATGCCGGCGCAGCAAAATAGTAACGCGCGGTCCATTCAATCAATCGCCTCAGCGGTGCGGAAAGCGGCGGTACGTCGCGCAATTCCAGCAAGGGGCGCAGTTTCTTTGCATCGATCTCGTCTACCGGAAAGCTCTCCGCCTCCCAAACCACGCCCGGTAATTTGCGCGGGCCTAGCGGTGCCATCACGATAGAACCCGGACGCGCGTCCATGCCTTCGGGTATGCGGTAATCAAGCGGTCCCAGTGCGGCGTTAAGCAACAGCACTCGGGCCCGGTCTTTGGCAGGTTCATGAACGCGATTCATCCGGCCCGTATAAGCATGCTTTGGGATTGCGTCACCAACTGCTATGCAATTGCGGAGGGATTAGGGGAGTAGACCATGGAAAATATCAATCGCCGCAATTTTCTGGCCGCAGGCGGCGCGGCTGCGATGCTGGCCTTGCCGGGTTGTTCTAGCCTTCCGGCCCTGAGCCTGACGGAAGCGGTCAAGCGTCTCTTGACCCTGTCATCGCAAAATGCCTTTGCCGAATTGATGCAGCCCAATGGCTTTTTTGACAGCCAGGTTGCCCGCATATCGGTTCCAGACCGGCTCGGCGGAACACGGGTCACCAATATTGCCACGGCAATGCTGCGATCCAGGCCGATCCAGAAACGGTTGCTGAAGCAAGTCAATCGTGCCGCCGAAAAAGGGGCAGAGCTAGCCGCTCCTGTAATTGCCGATACCATCCGCGGTATGAGCATCGCCGATGCCGCGGCCATCATCAGAGGCGGCGACCGCGCCGCGACAGATTTGCTACAGAGCCAGCTTGGTACGTCTTTGGCAACCCAGATATTGCCGGGGGTCAGCCAGGGACTGAACCTGTTCGACAACGAGATCATCAATCTGGTTTTGGGACAGGTCAGTGATATCAACTTTGCAGATATCAGTCAGGATGTGACCGCCAAGGTAAGCGATGCGATCTACAGATCCATCGGGGCGCAGGAAGCGAAGATCAGAGCCAATCCACAGGCCACTAATGACCCGGTGCTGATAGCTGCCTTTGGGCTCAGTTGATCGCTGGGGGATGAAAAGCCCCCAAGCTATCCACAGTTTTTTGCACAGCTTTTCTCAAACCGATATTTCACCCGGTGGTGAAAGGCGTTAGGCGTCATGCCAACGCAGTTTTCGTACCCGTACCAGGAGCCAGACGACATGAAATTCTTTGTTGATACCGCCGATACCGCTGAAATTGCCGACCTCGCCGCGACCGGCATGGTGGATGGCGTGACCACCAACCCGTCGCTGATCAAGAAATCGGGCCGTGATATCATGGAAGTAACCAGGGAGATTTGCGGTCTGACCGATGGTCCGGTTTCTGCCGAGGTGGTTGCGCTGGATCATGAAACCATGATGAAAGAGGCTGAGGTGCTGCGTAAGATCGCCGACAATGTCTGCATCAAGGTGCCGCTGACGATTGATGGCCTGAAAACCTGCAAAGCGCTGACCAGCGATGGCACGATGGTCAATGTGACGCTGTGTTTTTCCACGAATCAGGCGCTGTTGGCAGCCAAAGCGGGCGCGAGCTTTATCTCTCCTTTCGTTGGGCGTCATGACGACAACGGATTCGATGGGATGAAGCTGATTGACGATATACGGCTGATTTACGACAATTACGCCTTTGATACAGAAATCCTGGTCGCCTCCATCCGCCACCCGATTCATGTGCTGGAATCGGCGCGGATCGGTGCTGATGTGGGCACCATGCCACCGAATGTGATTCGTGGTCTGTTTAAACATGTGCTGACCGACAAAGGCATTGAAGGCTTTCTGGCCGACTGGAAAGATACCGGCCAGCAGATCGGTTGATCGCGCAGCAAAGCCTGTCCTACAAAGGAGGAGCTGTGATAGTATTGGTCACGGCTCTTTCTCAGATTTAACAAATTCTATGCGCACGCATATGACGGCGAAAAAGCGCGCTTATTTACATCCACTGATACTGGAGCCGAATGCCCAAAGGAACTGTGTACACTTTGTCAACTTGACAAAAATGCAACCGGGTTCAGCCTGACAGATGATGATCGGGTGGGGCTAAAACCCCTTGGGTGCCGGATCGACAACGCTAAAGCTGCCATTGCGGATTTCCTGCACTTCCAGGGCGCGTTCGGAAATGCCGTTGCGGCGGAAGCGGAAGACACCGTCCAGGCCGATAAACCCTCCGGAATCCGTCAGCTGGCTGATCGGAAAGGCGGTTCCGACTTGCCAGTTTTGCGCGACCTTAACGGTTAGCAAGACCGAGTCATAGCCGAGGCTGGATAGCCGGAAGGGCGCACGGCCATAGCGGCTGCGATATTTGTCGGCATATTGCCGGTAAAGTCCATCCGAAACACTCGCGAACCAGGCACCGCGCATCGATGGAGCACCGGCGAGATTGCTGCTGGTATTCCACAGATCGGTGCCAAGGATTTTGGCGCTGCCACTTGCATTCTGGCGAATATAGGGTGCTGCCCTGATGGCCATGCTGCCGTTGTCGGCGATGAGCACAGCATCAAAATCGCCATTTTGAGAAAGCTTCTTGGTGGCTGCTTCAACCGATTTGGAATCGCGATTGAAATTCTGGATCGATACCACCGTGCCGCCGACATCTTTCACGGAACGCAGCAGGCTGGAGGAGGCGCGCTGGCCGTAGACGCCATTGGGGACCAACGCGGCGAACCGATTCATGCCTTTTGATTTGGCATAGCTGACCACGCGGTTAATCGATTGGGACGGAATATGACCGAGCAGAAACACATTGTCGCCAGCGACACCAGCATCATTGGAAAAGCTGAGTATGGGAACACCTGCTGGCCGTGTGATATTGGCTACCGCGACGACATTATCGCTCAGCAACGGGCCAATCACCAGCTTATTGCCATCAGCAATGGCTTGGCGCGCTGCCACCGTAGCACCTTTTGCAGTGTCATAATTGGTCATGCGGATATTTTGCGCTTTGGTATCGAGCAGAGCCATCGTCGTAGCATTGGCAAGCGATTGTCCGACTCCGGCATTTTTACCCGATAACGGGACGAGCAGGGCAATACGATGGTGCTTTTGATCCGTCGGTAACTCGCTGGTGACCGGGGGAGGGGTTGGTGTTGGCGTGGTTGGACGTTCCGCGCCGCGCGGGACCACAGTCTCACAACCGGCCAGAAAGATGATCGACGCCAGGCCGGCATATTTCAGCAGGCTGCGGCGTCCGGTTTGGGCGGTGGTTTGCTCGGATGTTTTTTCATCCTGTCCTACATGCAAATTATCTGTCATGGCGTTCATTATGTCTGCTCCCGTTGAACATGGCCTGTATATCGTCGCCACGCCAATCGGCAACCTCGGAGATTTGTCGCGCCGCGCAGAAGAAATTCTCGCTACCGCCGATATTATTTTAGTCGAAGATTCAAGAGTCACTGGTAAATTATTAAATTATATCGGTAAAAAGAAGAAAATGATGGTCTATAATGACCACAAGGGTGCCGCCGAGCGTGAGGAAATTTTGACCGCCATAGGATGTAAAATTGTCGCACTTGTCAGCGATGCCGGCACGCCGCTTATCTCCGACCCCGGTTACAAGCTGGTTCGGGACGCGCAGGCAGCAGGCGCATATGTCACCACTATCCCCGGTCCCAGCGCCGCCATCGCCGCGCTGACCCTGTCCGGATTGCCCAGTGACCGGTTTTTGTTCGAAGGTTTTTTGCCCAGCAAAACAAAGGCGCGGAGCGAAGTTCTGAAAGAATTGGCGCCGATCAAGGCGACACTGGTCTTTTACGAAAATGGCTCGCGGCTCGGCAGCATGCTGACAGATGCACGTGATATTCTGGGTGATCGTCCGGCGGCTGTTATCCGCGAGATTACCAAGAAGTTTGAAGAGACCGTGACGGGCGGATTGGCGAAACTGGCCGAGCGCTATGCCGATGAAAAACCCAAAGGCGAGATTGTCGTCGTCATCGGACCGCCGCTGGCAGACGAAGCTGCCAGTGAGTCTGATATCGAAGACGCGTTGCGCGAAGCATTGGAGCGGCTTCCGGCATCCAAAGCGGCAGGCGAGGTGGCGCGCGCTTTTGGGGTGGACCGCAAGCAGCTTTATGAACTGACCAACCGGTGGAAGGCGGAAGAACAGCCATGAAATATCCCGCTGCGAAGAGGGAGCGGGCCGAACAAGCGGGACGGCGCGCAGAGAGTATCGCTGCGGGATGGCTGCGATTGCATGGTTGGCGGATATTGGCGCAGCGTGTGCGTACGCCGCGCGGCGAGGTTGATGTCATTGCCAAGCGCGCCGGACTGGTCGCCTTTGTCGAAGTGAAAGCGCGCACGAAAATAGAAGATCTGGAAACCGCCATCGATCATCACCGGCTGAAACGCGTCGCTGCTGCGACTGAAATTCTCTATCCGGAATATTGCAAGAATGGCGAAGATGCGCGGATTGATGTAATTTTGGTTGCACCGCGCCGCCTGCCGACCCATTTAACCAATGTCTGGCACGGGTTTTGAGGAGTTGGGGCCTTTCCATGAGGCTGTATTCCTGCGAAGGCAGGAATCCATCTCCCGCTCTATCGGCTTTGCAATCGTCGGAGATAGGCTCCTGCCTGCGCAGGAGCACACACTAAAAAAGAGGCTTACATGACCCTGAAAATTGCCATGCAAATGGATCCCATGGAAACCGTCAATATCGAAGGGGACAGCAGCTTCGCGCTGATGATCGCGGCGCAAAAGCGCGGGCACAAGCTCTATCATTATAATGTCAAAGATCTGACCTATCTGGCCGGTCGCCTGACTACGCTCGCGCATCCGGTAAAGGTGCAACAGGTGGAAGGGGATCATTACGCATTTGGCGAACAAGTGCGCCTGGATCTGGGCAGCGACATTGATGTCGTGCTGATGCGGCAGGACCCGCCCTTTGATGTCGGCTATATCACCGCGACCCATTTGCTCGAACGGCTAGAGGGTGAGACTCTGGTGGTCAACAATCCGGTATCGGTACGTAACGCGCCTGAAAAAGTCTATGTGCTGGACTATGCGAAATATATGCCGCCAACCTTGGTCACGCGAAACATCGAAGAAATCCGCGCCTTTCAGGAGGAGCATGGCGGCATTGTCGTCAAGCCACTGCACGGCAATGGCGGTAAGGCGATTTTTCTGGTTCCGGAAGATGGCAGCAATCTGAGCGCCTTGATCGAAGTGTTTAATCAGACTTGGCCAGAGCCGCATATGATTCAGCCCTTCCTTCCCGAGGTTCAGGATGGCGACAAACGGATCGTTCTCGTCGACGGCGAAGTGGCCGGTGCGATCAACCGCAAGCCCGGCAAAGGCGAGTTCCGCTCCAACCTGGCGCAAGGTGGCTATGCAGAGGCGGCTGGACTAACCGACCGCGAAAAAGAGATTTGCGCGGCAATGGGACCGGATCTGAAACGACTGGGGCTATTGTTTGTCGGTATCGACGTGATCGGCGGCAAATGGCTGACCGAGATTAACGTGACCTCGCCGACGGGAATTGTTGCGATTGATAAGTTTAATGGCACGGATACGTCGGGCATGATCTGGGATGCGATTGAGGGGCGGTTGGCAAGTGGTAGAGCCTAAGGTGGAAATATCTGCTGAGGAGGTTCGAGAGTTGTATTGCCTTTTGGAGGAAGTGAACGATTTGTTTCATCAGCGGATGATCTCCTCCTCCAAAACCCTCTCCCATAGGGAGAGGCAAGTGTAGCTTGTGAACTTGTTCACTAGCGCAACTCGGTGAGGGGTTCTTGCGATTGAGAGGTTCGAACCCCTCACCGACTGCGACTAGGTCCGTTTGGACCAAGTCTCCGTTGCCTCTCCCTATGGGAGAGGATTATTGGTTGCGGGCACTTCTTATGGCTTGCCGGATATCTTCCAGCACGCCGTCGAGATTTTCGAAAATCTCGTTGTTCCAGTATCTGAGCACGGAAAAGCCAGAGGCCTCTAAAATTCTTGATCTTTCTGCATCGCCCGGGTTTTCGCCATGTTGGCTGCCATCCAGCTCGATGATCAATTTGATCTCGTGGCAGAGAAAATCGGCGACGGCATTTCCAATGGGTGCCTGTTGCCTGAATTTGGCGTTTTCCAGTTGGCGTGATCGTAATTTGGACCAGAGCAAGATTTCGGCATCAGTGCGCTGTGTTCTGAGTGTGCGGGCAATGGGTGTCAGGGATTTCTTTGCCATGGTGCTCGTCCTGAAGTTCCAGCCCTTGCCGAGTTTCGCTAACAAACGAATTTGTTAGCTTCACTTGCCTCTCCCTGAGGGAAAGACTCAACCAGCCCGAGGATGCGCATTCTGATACACATCGAGCAAATGCGCCGCATCGACCGCCGTATAAACCTGCGTGCTGCTCAAACTCGCATGACCGAGTAATTCCTGCAGGCTGCGCAGATCAGCGCCGCCGGCAAGCAAATGGGTGGCAAAGCTGTGGCGCAGGGCATGGGGTGTGGTCTTGTCTGACAGGCCCAGCTTTCCGCGGGCTTGTTGGACCACGCGGCGGATCAGATTGGGCGATAGGGGGCCGCCGCGTTTGCCGCGGAAGATGGTTTGTTCCGCCGTCATGGCATGCGGACACAGATCGATATAATGCTCTATCGCTTCGCGGACCTGGGGAAGCAGCGGCACGATCCGCGTCTTGCCGCGCTTGCCGGTCACGCGCAGCGTGTCGGACAAGGGCAGGGCATCGCCGGTCAGATCGAGCGCCTCGCTGATCCGCAGGCCTGAACCATAGAGTAAAAGCAAGACCGCCCAGTCGCGGGCACCGATCCAATCTTCGTTAGCGCTTTCGGCAATATCCTCGGCCATCGCCATGATATCATCGGGCGAGGCAGGACGCGGAACGCCGCGCGTAACCTTGGGGCCCTTGATCTTCGGTATCTGGTTGTCGTCGCCGCCTACGAATTTCAGGAACGCCCGGATCGCCGACAATTCCCGCGCGGCGCTGTTGTTGGACAGGCTATCGCCCCGTCGAAAGGCAAGATAGGATCGGATATCGGCTTGCTTCAGCGCCTTGAGATCCTGCGAGCCAACCGTGCCGCCGATATGGTCCATCAGAAAGGCACAGAACCGTTCTGCCGTAGTCACATAGGCGCGGACCGTGTGCTGCGAACGCCGCCGCCCTTCGCGCAAATGGCGGGAAAAATCTTGAATGAGGGCGTTGGCGCTATCCATTGGCAGAATCTAGCAGCGCTAGCGGATAAAGTCCAAATATCCGATGTTGTGCTCCGCACTTGATGCGGAGCCCAGTGTGGCTGTCACGCTCATCTACCCTAGGCTCCGCATCAAGTGCGGAGCACGTCCGATATTAATTTCGGCAGAATGGCGTCAAGCAGCGGCATGCCTTTCGGTTGGACCGTAAGTCGGACACCATCGCGGTCTACAAGTCCTAAAACGGAAAGTTTTTGAATCTCCGCCTGATCGACCATATCAACAATCGCCAATCCGGTTTTTTCGGCCAACGCGTCCAAATCAACGCCTTCGCCCAGCCGCAGCCCCATCATCAGAGCTTCTGTGGCCTGCACATCCGGAGATAGCGCCTGTTCCACTTTCAACCCATTGCCATTGCGCTCAACCGCCGACAGAAAATTCTCTGGCTTTTTGTGCCGCTCCGTTGCCGTGTTCAGCCGCCGTCCGTGCGCGCCGGGACCGATGCCGATATAATCGCCATAACGCCAGTAAGTGAGGTTATGGCGACCCTCCTGTCCGGTGCGGGCATGATTGCTGATCTCATAAGATGGAAGGCCCGCTGCCTTGGTCAAGTCCTGCGTCAGATCGAACAAATCCGCGCAATGGTCATCGTCGGCCGGAACAAGCTTTCCGGTTCGCACGAGCGTTTCAAAGCGGGTGCCGGGTTCGATGGTGAGCTGATAGAGAGAGAGATGGTCGGTGCCAAAATCCAGCGCTTGTTCGAGTTCCGATCGCCAATCATCCAGACTTTGGCCAGGGCGTGCATAAATCAGGTCGAAGCTTACACGGTCGAAATTTTGCTGCGCGGTTGCGAGCGCCGCAAGGCCTTCCGCAACATCATGGGCACGGCCTAAAAACTCTAGTGTTTGATCATCAAGCGACTGTAATCCCAAGGAAACTCTATTGACACCAGCAGATGCAATATCTGCAAACTTACTGGCTTCCACTGACGACGGATTGGCCTCCAATGTGATCTCGCAACTGTCCATCAATCCCCACAGCTTGTCGGCCTCTGCAATCAGCTTAGCGACGAGCTGAGGGCGCATCAGCGACGGGGTGCCACCGCCAAAAAAAATCGAGCTAATCCGGGGTTTTGGATTAACTTTATATTCATGTCTGAGATCGAAAAGGAGCGCGGTCTGCCATGCGTCATGATCTACTTGATCACGGACATGGCTGTTAAAGTCGCAATAGGGACATTTGGCGATACAGAACGGCCAGTGGATATAGAGGGCAAGCTCTTCAAGGTCCGTCTGCTGCGTTGAAATGGGAGAGGACGGGATATGAAGCATCAGCGCACCACTAAGCAGGGACGTTATTTCGTGCAAGCGGCAATGCTGGCATTATTGGTTGGCTGTGGCAGCGAAGGCAGCGGTTCTCCAGACGTAACGCTGCCCGGTACTCCGACGCCTAGCCCGACACCTGCACCGACCCCGGCTCCCACTCCGACACCCACACCGGCGCCCACACCAACGCCGACCCCGGCTCCTACGCCTACGCCGACACCCACACCCACACCCACACCCACACCCACACCACCGGGTAGTACGATGCTGCAGGTCATGCTGGCCTCTCACAATGCCGCGCGCGCCGAAGTTGGTGTCCCAGCGGTTGAATTGGATGCCGCGCTCAGTGCAGCAGCGCAGGATTATGCGGAAACACTTATCGCCAACGGCCGGTTTGAACATAGCCCAGGATCTTCACGGCCCAATCAGGGCGAGAATCTTTGGGCGGGAACAGCGGGTGCGTTTTCTTTTCAGAATATGGTCGATGGTTGGATCAACGAAAAACAATTTTTCGTGGCTGGCACTTTTCCCGATGTTAGCACTACCGGTCGATGGCAGGATGTAGGCCACTATACGCAAATCATCTGGCGCGAAACGACCAAGATCGGGTGCGGTCTTGCCAGTAACGCCCAACGCGATGTTTTGGTGTGCCGCTATAGCCCGCCGGGCAATTTCATTGGTCGAACCGTTCCCTGATCATCAGGCGAGCTCAGTTGAGGCAGGCTTTGACGAGCTTATCGAACGCATCGGCGCGATGGCTCATATCGTGCTTTTTCTGCGGATCCAATTCGGCAAAAGTTTGTTTAAAACCAATGGGTTGGAATACAGGATCATAGCCAAAGCCCATGGTTCCACGGGGTGGCCAAACTAACTGTCCTTGCACGGAACCTTCGAAAACTTCCGTATGTCCGTCGGGCCATGCGAGCGCCAGAGTACAGATGAAATAGGCGCTTCGGTCTATATCCGGACCCAACTCTGCCAATTTTCCCTCGACCTTGCCCATCGCCATATACCAGTCGCGACCGGGCCCGCCTTCGTAAATGTCGGCCTCTGCCCAATCAGCGGTATAGACACCCGGCGCTTCATCCAGAGCCGCGACGCATAATCCGCTATCGTCGGCAAGCGCAACGCAGTCCGCACCTTCCGCACTGGCGCGCGCCTTCAGCAGAGCATTTTCCGCGAATGTTGTTCCGGTTTCTTCCGGTTCCGGAAGGCCCAGTTCGCCAGCGGATACCGGTTCTATGCCAAATGGAGCCAGCAGGGCGCGGATTTCCTTTACCTTGCCTTGATTGTGGCTGGCGATGACAAGCTTTCCGGGTTGCAGTTTGCGGTGTTCGGTCATGGGCGTGCTTACGAAACCGCCTTATCCTGCGCCTCAAAAATCTGACCGCAGCCGATTTTCGCAAGCCGCATCAACCGCATCAGGCCTTCGTCATCAAATGTTTCGCCTTCCGCCGTTGCCTGCGCCTCAGCAATATTGCCGTCGCCGGTCAGTACGAAATTGGCATCGGCACCAGCATTGCTGTCCTCATCATAATCGAGGTCGAGCACGGGATTGCCGTTGTAAATGCCGCAGCTGATCGCCGCGATCTTCTGTTCAATCGGGTCTTCGCTGATCAATTTTTCATCGAGCAGGCCGTTTACCGCTAGTCGCAGCGCAACCCATGCGCCGCTAATCGACGCGGTCCTTGTCCCGCCATCGGCCTGTATAACGTCGCAATCGATAGTAATCTGACGCTCACCGAGTTTCTTCATATCGACAACTGCACGTAAGGAACGGCCAATAAGGCGCTGAATTTCCTGCGTCCTGCCAGATTGTTTGCCGCGTGCCGCTTCGCGAGAATTGCGGGTATTGGTAGCGCGGGGTAGCATCGAATATTCGCCGGTAACCCAGCCTTCACCCTTGCCGCGCAGCCAAGGTGGAATGCGCTCTTCGATACTCGCGGTACAGATGACCTTCGTATCACCAAAGCTGATCAGGCAAGACCCCTCTGCATGTTTTGTGAATTGAGTCTCGATAGAAATAGCACGCATCTCGTCCAGCGCGCGTCCTGATGGGCGCATGTATGATTCTCCTGTGGCTTTGGAGAGGTGTCCCTATCTGGTTGTCTAAGGGGGTGCAACTGACGATCTTTATGTTAAACAATGGATGCTGGAAAGCCGTGATCATATCCCCTATCTTAACCTGATGACCACCACACCCATCACCGAAATGAACGACCGGACTCGCGATATTTTTCGCGTGGTGGTGGAATCCTATCTCGATTCCGGTACCCCGGTCGGCTCGCGAACCATATCAAAGGCACCGGGTCTTGAACTTTCGCCGGCCTCCATCCGCAACGTCATGCAGGACTTGGAAGAACTCGGACTGCTCGCCGCGCCGCATACCAGCGCCGGACGGATGCCGACTGAGCTGGGACTGCGGCTATTTGTTGATGGCATGATGCAGGCGGCCGAACCCTCGAAGGAAGAACGCGATGCGATCGAAAGCCAGATTAGCGAGCGCGGCCCGGTAGAAGATGCCCTGCGCGCAACCACCAGTATTTTGTCAGGTCTTTCGTCATGCGCCGGCCTGGTAATGGTGCCCAAACGGGAGCCAAAACTCAAACAGTTCAGCTTTGTGAAGCTGTCGGAAGGTCAAGGGCTCGCCATTCTCGTGTCACAGGATGGAAACGTGGAAAATCGTGTTCTCGATCTTCCGATCGGGATTTCCGAATCCGCATTGGTCGAGGCAGGTAATTACCTAACAGCACAATATGGCGGGATGACACTGGCACAGGCCTTGTCCCGAATCGATCGTGATATTCAGGCAGGGCGCACAGCGATTGACAAGGCGTCGGAAGATCTCGTCCAGCGGGGCCTCGCGACCTGGACCCAGGATCCGGCAGAGCGACCGATACTGATTGTGCGGGGACAGGCGAATTTGCTTGAAGACAGCGCGCTTGAGGATCTTGACCGTGTTCGGCAATTGCTTGACGAGTTGGAGGGCAAACAGGAAATTGCGCGTCTTCTAGATAATGCCCGAGATGCAGAGGCTGCTAAAATATTTATTGGTGCAGAGAATAAATTATTCTCCCTTTCCGGTTCATCTGTGATAGCGGCCCCCTATAAAGATGGCGACGGACAAGTGGTCGGCGTGGTCGGGGTTATTGGCCCCACCCGCTTGAACTATGCCCGCGTCGTACCCATGGTAGATTTCACAGCACAAACGCTGTCCAGATTGTTGAAATGAGTGACGAAATAATGAGTGATACACAGCCACAAGAAAATGAAGATGCGAAACTGGACGAAGCCGCCGCCGCAGAGCTGGAAGGTGTGCCCGAAGCATTGAAAGAAGGCAGAGATGAGGCCACTGATGAAACGTCTCAGGAAGAGCGTATCGCGGCCCTTGAAAAGGAACTGGCGGAAGCCAAGCAGCAGGTTCTTTATGCACAGGCGGAAACCCAGAATGTCCGCCGCCGGCTTGAAAAAGATGCGCAGGATGCCAAAGCCTATGCCGCGACTGGATTTGCCCGCGACATGTTGAGTGTTTCCGATAACTTGCAGCGTGCGCTTGCAGCCATTCCGACTGAAATCAAGAATGAAGAAAAGTGGAAAGGTCTGATCGGCGGTATCGAAGCGACCGGCCGTGAGCTGGAAACAGTGTTCGAGAAAAACGGTATCAAGCGCGTCGCTTCCGTCGGTTTGCCGCTAGACCCTAACCAGCACCAGGCGATGGTCGAAGTGCCAACGGACGAGCAGGAGCCGGGAACCGTGGTGCAGGAAATGCAGGCAGGCTATATGATCAAGGACAGGTTGTTGCGGCCTGCATTTGTGGGTGTGGCGAAGAAACCGGAAGAATAGGTTAGCAGCGCTAGTCGTAGCGACCACAACCCAGACAGGTGAGCATAATGCTCACACCGGGATCAAAAAATTGAATTTCCCATACCGCCGTCGATGGTCAGGCTTTGCCCCGTTACATAGCCGGCCATCTCGCTGCAAAATAGAGCCACAAACGCCCCCATATCTTCCGCATCACCAAAACGCCCGACCGGGATGCGGACCTGTTTGACGAATTGCGCGACTTCTTCGTCGTAGCTGGTGCCATTTGCTTCAGCCTGACTTTCGAACATATCCCTGATCCCGTCGGTATGATGCATGCCGGGAAGAATGGTGTTGATCGTGACGCCATGTTTGGCGACCTGTTTTGCTACCGCTACACTATAGTTGACCAGCGCGGATCGCGGTGGACCTGAAAGAACGCGCATTGCTGCGGGATATTTGGCCGCGCCAGTTGCGATATTGACGATACGTCCCCATTTGCGTTCGATCATTCCATCAATCACCGCCTTAATGAAATCGACCGGGCTAAGAAGCGTAAGCGATAGCGCTTTTTCCCAATCTTCACGATCAACCGTACGGAAGTCTCCCGTGAAAGGCGGCGGCGAACAGGTTGCGACCAGGATATCGGGGTTGGGGCAGATGGAGAGAATTTTTTCCCGTCCTTCGTCACTGCTATGATCTGCGACGATCGGGGTGATGGTGGCACCGGTTTCTTTTGCCATTTGCTCGCAGCTTCGTTGCAATCGTTTTTCCCCTCGCGCAGTCACAAAAAGTTCCGTCTTTTCCCGAGCAAGCGCCAGCGCTGCACCGCGCCCCAATCCGGCGCTGCCGCCATTTACCAGAGCCACTTTTCCCGAAATGCCCAAATCCATATCGCTATCCTTCCACTTCGTTTCGTAGCAGCTGGCTGGTCCGATGCCGACTAGCCAATATGGGATAAGCAATAGCAGAAGGATCCAGCTGGAAAAATTCACCCCTTTCATTTCAATGTCTTGTAAGTTTTTTGATTGCCATCCCTTGCGTCTTCCATCTAAAGATATATCTTAGAAACAGCTTAGATATAAATAGAAGGACCTATCATGCGATATTCAAACTATAATGATTGCGGACCTGGTTCCCGGCGCGGTAAACGTTGGGGTGCTATGAACGGACAGAAATTTGCGCGTGCTTTTGCCGCTGCCGCCTTTGAAGGAGCCAAAGCCAAGCGCCGTGCGCGGGTTTTTCAGCGTGGGGAGTTACGTCTGGTACTACTTCATCTGATTTCTCAGGAGCCGCGTCATGGTTATGACCTGATCCAGCAGATTGAAGAACTTACCGGCGGTCAGTATGCGCCAAGTCCGGGGATTGTTTACCCTACGCTGACACTTATGGCCGAGATGGATCTGATTGATGAGCAGGTCGATGATGGCGGTAAGAAAATCTACTCGATCACCGACGCCGGAACCGCGTTGCTGGGTGAAGAAGAGAAGCATGTCGCTGATATTCTCGCTCGATTGGAAGGCATCGCGCAAATGGATCGGGCTTCCGATGGTGCATCGATCCGCCGGGCTATGAGCAATATAAAAAGCGCAATCCGCATTCGTCTTGCTGATGAAGAGAAGGGATCCGAGAAAATTCTCGACGTCGCAGCGATTATCGATGAAGCCGCGAGCAAGATTGAGCGACTGAAATAGACTTACAGTTGCAGCACCATCTGCACATTGCAGCGCGCATAAGGGGTGGGCCAGAGTTCCACTTGTGTCAAATGCTCGAAACCACATTTTTCATAGAGACCAATAGCGGCAGTCAGATCGCTATTGGTCTCTAGCCAAATGGCATCAGCCTGCATTTCTCTGGCCTGCTCAATCAACGCTTCAAGAATGGCCCGACCAATACCCTTGCCCCGGATATTTTTCCGCGCCGACATTTTTACGATTTCTAGCCATTTGCGATCATCTGCCGGATGATGATGTGGCGTTAAAATCGCTCCGGTTCCAACAACCTCACCGTTCAATTCAGCGACGATAATCTGCCCGCCCACGCTTAATATAGTTTCCTCAGGCCGCTCCAATTGATCTCGATCGCTTTGTTCAACCGAAAAAGACTCTTCAATCCAGTCGAGATTGAGATCGATAAAGGCGCGACGATCTGAGTCCTGATAAAGGCGCGTGATCACGTTCATTGCAAAACTGGTCTTTTTTTTCCTATCTACTTGGTCAGTTTGCCTTATTTATCCTTCCATGTCAGCCCAGTGATTGCTGACACTGAGCCAATGGCTCCTACAATCAACTCGGGTCGCAAGCTGGAGGGGATTATCATGAAAACTTGGATGAAGGTTGTTCTCGGAATTGTCGCCGGAATTTCCGTTTTGGTGGGTGGAATTTTTTGGCTGACCGGAGACGTCACCAAGGCGGGTGATGAATTTTTTGCCGCTGTGCAGAATGACGATATAGACGCGGCTTACGCTCTACTGTCTGACGATTTCAAGGCGGGGACCAGCGAAGATGAGCTGAAATCCTATCTAGCCGCCAATGCTTTGAACAAGATCAAGGACGCATCCTGGGGTGGCCGGATGATGACGGGCGGTGTCGCGGAATTGGAAGGCACCATCACAACAGAAGGCGGAAGCAAGATTCCGATCAAACTGCGCTTGATAGATTCGGAATCAGGATGGCGGATCAATGCGATTGAGAAGGAAAGTGCTGGGTTCAAAAACAGCCCCAGTGGTTCGGCTGCAGTTCCGCCAATTGGGAAACAGCAGGCGCTGTTTCGCGATACGATCACGGTCTATGCGGAATCGCTCGCGGATCGGAGCATGCAGAAATTGTGGGATAATTCCGCAGGGATTTTTCGCCGACAATTCAATGTCGAGCAGCTGAACGAGGCCTATGAGCGAAATTACAGATTTGCCGGAGACTATGCTGAAATCAGCAAGATGGCACCGATTATTGACGATTCCCGGATTGATCAGGACGGCTTTCTTGTCATCAAAGGTCATTATCCGATTAAACCGAAGCCGCTCTACGTCCGGCAATCCTTCGCCTATGAAGGCGTTAAATGGGTAAGCAGCGGGCTAGTCCTGCAGGTTGGTCAGCCACCCGAGTGATTGTTTCGGCTCATCAGACGATCCCGGCGTCCTATCGCTAGAACATCGTAAACATCGCCACCGCCATGATCGTACCGATCACCGGTATCACCACAGTCAAGGCCCCGACTGCGCCATAGGCATCTTTATGGGTCTCCCCGCAAACCGCGCGGATGGTGGTGACGACATAGCCATTATGCGGCAGGCTATCGAGAGCGCCGGAGGAGATTGCCACGACCCGGTGCAGTTCGTCCGGCTGTGCGCCTACGTCCAGATAATGCGGCGCAATCAGGGGCAGGGCGATGGTCTGGCCGCCGGAGGCAGAACCAGTCAAGCCAGCAATAACGGTCACGGCAATAGCCGCCCCGATTAGCGGACTTCCCGGAATGTTTTGCACGATCACCAAGGCTTCCTGAAAAGCGGGAGACAGTTTTGCAACCGCTCCAAAACCGACCACCGCACAGGTGTTGGTGATCGCGACAACTGCGCTCGTCGCTCCGCGTGAAAAGGCTTCCGGCATTGCCTTCAGTTTCCGATATCCTACGGCCAGAGCTACTATCGCACCGGATCCAAGGGCGGCTACCAGCGCCCATTTGTCGAGTGAGGTTGTCGGCAATATCGATGACAACGGCCCCATATCTTGCGGATATTGGAAGATCAGGAAAATGCCGAGCACGGCAACCAATGGCAACAAACACAAGATCGGTGCGGGCAGGGCGCCATAGTCAGTATTGGCATCATCCGTCTCGCGGCCGACAAATGTTTCGCCATTGGCCACAGCGCGCTTCACCATCCAATTGAGCCAGAACTGTCCGGCAATTGCCATGAAGACCGCAACAATCAGGCTGACTTCCCAGCCGGCATAAGCGGTGGTGCCAAGAAATTCCATGGGGATCAGGTTCTGGATCTCCGGACTTCCTGCCGTGGTCATCGTGAAAGTCACCGACCCGAATGCGAGTGCAGCCGGAATGAATCTGCGCGGTAAATTGGCTTCGCGGAACAGGTGCACTGCCAGCGAGTAGACCGAAAAAGCTACGATGAAGACGCTGACGCCGCCATAGGTTAAGACAGCACAGGCGGCGACCACGGCAAGTACGGCATGTTTGATCCCGATTTTCTCGATGATCCAGTGAGCGACGCTGGCCGCTGCTCCGGATGCGCCCATAATCTCACCGAATATCGCGCCGAGCAGGAACATGAAGAACCAGCTTTTGAAGAAGCTGACAAAACCGTCCATATAGGCGGTTGCGAAATCTGGCGCGCCCTCTGCTGCTAAAGGCGGCAACCATGCCAGTCCGCTGGTAGCGGCGACAATTGCGGCGGCAATTGGTCCGGCGATCAGAATATTCACGCCCTTTACCGTCATATAAATGAGCAGCGCGAGCCCGCCAATTAAACCAATTGCTGATAGCATGCGTCAAGATCCCCGTTGTTATGCCTGTCTATTGGCAGAGGAAAGGAACAGGCGGCAAGGATCAATTTAGATGATTGTGCGAACCGTCTTTGGCGAGCGTGGGAAACGCGCTTGTTTCAGACGAAGTTGACAACATGAACACAGTCCTTTTGGGCCTTCGACAGCGCCATGAATTTCAAAGTTCACACAATTCTCACTATGGAGATTGGAGGATTATTCAAAAATGAGAAAGAGCCGGGTCGATAATATCATAACCGGATCAATGTAGGACAGGGCTTTTGATCCGAAAAATCCCTGTGAAAATAATCATCGGAATCTACAAGATTAACCATGAAGATGGCAGAAAATAAGGAATTTCAGCGATTTCGATGCCTTTCTATTAACCAGACAAAACGGATATGCTGTTAACCTTTGTATAAGCATCTGTTGCTAATTGTGAATGCTGGAACTGGTTTTAAGGATCAGCGAACCCGCCAAAGAGTTCAGGCTCTCAGGCATTCTGGTCAGGATTTAATAGCGATGCAGGGCAAACCTAATCAGCAAGTGAAATTCAAACGCGGCGATGACCGCACATCCAGGCGTTCGGGCGTTGAAATTCTTGCAGAAGTGCGTGAGCCTGGTCTCGGTCGAATTCAAGCTATGATAATCGACCTGTCGCTAACGGGATTTCGCATGCGCTGTATTACGCGCCTGACCGGGGAGAAGAATATCTTCATGGCGCTGCCATCATTTTCGGCCATCGAAAGCAAGATATGCTGGATTGAAGGCGACGTTTACGGTTGCGAATTTGTCCAGGCACTGCACCCGGCTGTGTTTGACCATATCGTATCGCGATACCCAACGCTGAAAATGAGCGGTTCCTAAACCCCCTTTGATATATATTGCGTGAGGCCGGTATTCGGTTAGGATCGCCTCATGGCGGTCAAAAAGCTTTCTCAAAAAATCAAAATGTTATTGGTGCTGGTCGCTGTGGTTGGCGGATCATTGGCACTGCAACGTTGGGCGAATATTGAGGAAACGATTAGGGTTGATGGCCAGACCGTCAGTGTGATTGATGGAGACAGTTTCAAAGACGCCACTGCGGAATATCGCATCTATGGTATTGATGCGCCAGAATATCGCCAGACCTGTAAAGACGCGGAAAATCGCGACTGGCCCTGCGGCAAATCTGCGCGCACTGCGCTGGCCGAAGCGCTCAGAAAAGGCGAACATAACTGTGATGTCCGTGCACGCGACCAATATGGCCGAATGATCGTAAGCTGCTGGACCGACGATCGGGATCTTGGCGCTTCTTTGGTTGAGTATGGCCATGCGATCTCTTCCGATAATTTTGACCAGGTCATATATGGGCGCGAAGAAGCCCGCGCCGAAAAATCCAAACGCGGTATTTGGCAAGGAAGCTTTGAAAAGCCTGCTAGTTGGCGCGCGTCGCATCCTCGTTAGGATTTTGTGACAATTGCGATGGATTCGCCGTCAGAACTCTTGGGGTTCCGGTCCATCGAACAAGTGGGTCAGCCATATGGGTTACGCCGCTTAGCTCGAAGATATTTTCATATCCATAACCATAGAGATTTATGAATGTTGGAATATTGAGCGCCAGCGGCGCGCGCTTTAGCGGAATGGGCGGGATATCATCGCGAAAATTATTGTTGCAGTAAATCAGGATCGGGCGTGATTTGTCACCCAGTAGCTTGGTGAGCTTTTCTTCGGTGAAGTCTGAAAAAGGAATGTTGATTGCGCCATCAATATGACCTTGTGCAAAGGCGGCCGCCGATCGGCTGTCCAATATTATCGCATTCTGCTGTTTCGCAATTGCGTTGAACTTTTCCAAATCGACTAACCGGGCTTGGCGATATTCGCCAAGTTCTTCGGTCAGCTGGAGAAAGCCGGCATAATCAACCTGCGGTAATGCTTCTATTTCAGAAGCGGCCAGGGTTTGTGCTATAGAGGGTTGCAGGGAGAAGGATGAAAGGAAGATGGCAGATGCCATTAGCAGTGATGTTTTCATGATCTTTGTCCCTATTTTCACAAACCGCTTGAAATCTATACTTTTCGGATTGCCAAAAGCTGAACCGCCACTATTTTGGCCGTCAAATCTGACGTTGCGCTTAGGTGAAATGAAACTATTGTCATTTCACAGCCGCGAGCAGGATCGCAATCGGGGGAAGCGTGCACGATAATATCAAACCTAATTGGCTGTCGGAGATTGTCCGGCGCTTTTCCGTGTTCGTCTATACCATTACCGGCTGGACGGCCGTTCAGGAAAATCCGGCGCCACGGAAATGCGTGATCATTGCTGCCCCGCACACCAGCAACTGGGATTTCATTTACTTTTTCGGGCTGACCAACAAGCTGAAAATCCAATCCTATTGGATTGGTAAGGATACGCTATTCAAGTGGCCTTTTGGTGACATGATGCGGCGCATGGGCGGTATTCCCGTCGACCGGTCCAAATCGAATAACATGGTGGATGCCATGGTCGCGGAGTTTGAGAAGCGCGATGATTTCATCCTTACCATTCCGCCAGAAGGGACACGCGGCAATGTACGGCAATGGCGAACCGGTTTCTATTATATTGCGCTGAAAGCCAAAGTGCCGTTGATCGTCGGGATGATGGACTATGCCAAAAAAACCGGCGGACTGGGTCCGGAAATCGAAGTGACCGGCGACTATGAGGCCGATATGGCCAAAATCAGCAGTTTCTACCATCGCGTCACACCCAAATTTCCCGACAAAGCGATGGACGATATCGTCCATACCGATCCCGGTTTGAGCTCGGCCAGCGAGGGGTCAGGGACCAAGCCGTGAATTTGCTGATAGCGCTCGGCCAAAATTTTGGTCTCTTGGTCGGTGTAATGATCATTCTGTGGCTGATTTCAGTCAAGATCCGGGATGTTTCGTTTATTGATGCCTTCTGGGCCTACGGTATGGCGATCATGGCTGGTGCATCGATCCTGCAGGCAGGCAATGCCGGCTGGCTCGGTTGGACTATCTTTGGCCTGACGGTGACTTGGGGTGTGCGATTGGGCACGCATCTCTACTTGCGCTGGAGCAAGGAAGGCGAAGACCCGCGCTATACCAAGATTATCGGCACGGCGATGAAGAAAAAGGGCTGGAGCTTCGCGAAGACGGCTCTGATCAAAGCATGGGTTTTGCAAATACCGCTGCTGTTCCTGGTCTGCTTGCCGGCCCAGATCGGGATATTGCTGGCGGGTGATCAGGGGCTTGGGCCCGTGGCGATTATAGGGCTGGTGCTTGCGGTTATCGGTATCGCTTTTGAAACAATCGGCGATGCGCAGCTGAAGGCCTTTAAGGCAGATCCATCGAACAAGGGCAAAGTGCTCGATACAGGTCTCTGGCGTTATACGCGGCATCCCAATTATTTCGGTGATTTTTGCACCTGGTGGGGCATCTGGCTGGTCGCAACGCAAGTCGGCTGGCCGGCCTGGCTCGCGATTGTGGGGCCTTTGTTCCTAAGCTTCACGCTGACCAAATGGAGCGGTGCGCCGATGCTGGAATATGCTCTGCGCAAAAACCGGCCGGATTATGTCGACTATATCGAGCGGACATCCGGTTTTTTCCCGATGCCCCCCAAGAAATAGCTTCTAGGCCGCGGCCGCGAGAACCTTGTTCTCTATAATCTGGGCGAATACATCGCTGTCCTGTGCGCCGGGGACCATGAACTTCTTGTTGAAGATAAAGGCCGGAACCCCGGATATGAACCGGTCCTGCCACTCCGCTTCGACAGCACGAACGTCGGCGGCATACATGTCGCTGGCCAGCAGGCTGCGTACGCGTTTTTCATCGAGGCTGACCGAAACAGCGATCTCCGTGAGTATCTCATGATCACTCACATTTTTGCCATCGGTAAAATGGGCCTTGAACAAAGCCAGCTTGAGCGCCGTCTGTTTGCCGGTCTCGCCAGCCCAGTGGAGCAGGCGGTGGGCATCGAACGTGTTCACCATCCGCATATTCTCATGATAGCTAAACTCGAAGTCGAGATCGCTGCCAGCATTGCGTAGCCGTTCGCGATTGGCTTTGCTCTGTTCGGGCGTGGCTCCATATTTCTGGGCCATATGCTCGTTAATATCCTGCCCCTCGGGCGGCATGTTCGGGTTGAGTTCAAATGCATGCCAGGCGAGGGCAAATTCTGCTCTGCCTTCAAAGCGCTGCATCGCCTGTTCAAGCTTCTTGAACCCGATAATGCACCACGGACAAACAACATCAGAGACAATATCGACGGTAATCACCGGGGTCTCTGACATATCTACTTCCTTATATTGGGTGTCGGATCAGGCTTTTTCTAGAGTGCACTGCAAGGGATGCTGGTTCTTGCGGGCAAAGTCCATCACTTGCGTGACTTTTGTTTCGGCCACTTCATAGCTGAAGGTACCGCAAATGCCGACGCCCTTCTGATGAACGTGGAGCATTACTCTTGTGGCTTCATCAATATCCATCTGGAAAAAGCGTTTCAGCACAAGAACAACAAATTCCATCGGGGTATAGTCGTCGTTGAGCAACAATACTTTGTAGGGATTGGGTTTCTTGGTCTTGGTTCGCGTTTTGGTAGCGATGCCGAGATCGGTATCATCGCTGTCTCCGAAGCCGTTATTGTCCGCTCCATCATCTTCATCCCCAGCCATATCTGCAGCCATCTGCTGGCGCCATTGGTCCGTTTCGCCGCGCTTGAAAAAGAGGGGGACGGCGTCAACGGATGAAGGGAAGAGAATCTCTGCTTTAATCATGTCCCACAGGATATGGTATTTCCCCCCTCGAGGGCAAGTGGCGGATTGATCAATCCGCGATGATTTTACGACAAATCGTCTGATTACGGTACAAATGAAAAAGGCCGCTCCCTAAGGAACGGCCTTTTACGAGACGATCAAAAGCTACTTAAGCGGCTTTTTTGATCTCTTTGCGGATGGTGCTGACGCGATCAGCGATTGGCTGATAGGCTTTGCCAGCCAATTTGGTCACGGCATCCACGTTGTTTGAAGTCTGGTCCATAACGCGGTCCAGGCTGTTGCGCATGAAGTCAGCTTGCATTTCAACGAACTCTTTTGGCGTCGCAACATTGAAAGAACTTTTCAGAACGTTGCTTGCTTCCGCGAAGTTTTCGCGGGTGTATTTAACGTTGGTTTTGCCAATTTCCTGAGCACCTTGAGCGGTGATTTTGCCGCTTTCGACGAGCGTTTCAACGTTAAGACGGTTGAATTCAACGGCGTCTTTAGAGACTTCAACAGCGCGGTCAGCGACTTCTTTAGCGCGTTCCTGAGCAGTTGTGGTCAGCTTTTCCAGTTGAGCTTGCAGTTTGGCAGCCATGTCCTGAAGAGCCTTTTTGTTGATCGTAGCGGCTTTTGGAGCTGCTTTTGGAGCTGCTTTCTTTACGGTTTTCTTCGCAGCTGGTTTTGCGGTTCTTTTCGCAGTTGTCATTTTGGTCATTCCTTTTTTAACAATCTTTTTGGCGGTAGGTTTTGCGGCCGTTTTGGTTGCAGGCTTGCGTGCAGTAACCGGCTTCTTAGCCGCCACTTTCTTCGCAGGAGCCTTTTTAGGAGCCGCTTTCTTTGCTGCAGGCTTCGTTGCAGCGGGTTTTGAAGCCGTTTTGGTTGTTGCAGCAGCAACCGGCTTTTCTGCAGCAGGAGCTGCAGCGGTTGTTGTCGCGGTGGTTGGTGCTGGATTTACAGCTGCTTTTGGAGCAGGTGCTTTTGCAGCGGTTACAGGTTCTGCAGATGCCGCGGCTGCATAAGCCGCTTCAGCAGAGAGGCTGGCGGGCTTGTTAGCAGCCGGAACAGCCTGTTTATCAGTCGTGTTTGTATCAGCCATCTTTGCTTCCATTCGTTTGTTGCAGTGCACAAATAGGGAAGGCTTACGTTAAAGTCAAGGAAAAATGTTGCAGTGCAACATAAATGGCAAATTCAGGTTAAAACACCATTTATACCAAACAGTTATCTCAATTTTCGACGATCGGTCGATCCGCCAGTTTATACAGAAAATACACAGAATCGGCAAAAAATATTTTTTCTTCTGCTCTGCAACATAATGGTCATCCCCTATCGTTCATGATGGAGGATGACCATGGCTAAACCTATCACAGGCTGGCCTTTGTAGGAAAGATGAAATTCCTGGTTTGTCTGTCGGACCGGTCAGATAAGATTGGTCGTGGTGGCGACAGCAAGCAACGAGAACGCGGCAATGCAGATATTGGCTGTCGTGCCGACCGACAGATGGATCGGCTTCGCTACAGCATTAAAGCGGGCTTCATAATCGGGGTGCTCTGTTCCCATCATCCGATCCCACCAGGTAAAATAGAGACCGAAATTGCTGTTCCCCTGACTATGGTGCAGATCATGATGGGTAGTTGTCGTGATCCAGCCAACATATTTGTTGCGCGTCCAGCCAGCTGGGAACAACTCTACGCCGGCATGGCCCATGACATTGCGCACAATCATATGAGCTAGGAACAGGAAGATCGCGAACGGATACATGCCACCGAACAGAACCGAGATGATGAACAGATAGATCGGTACAAAGGCAGCCTCGGCCATCGCCTCGAACGAGGAAAAGCTATAGGCCGCCCATGGCGTCGGGGTGCGCGACTTGTGATGGTGGAGGTGGGAAAAGCGGAACATGGTTTTGGTGTGCAGCCAACGGTGCATCCAATAGAAATAGGCATCGTGGGCGACGATCATCGCCAAAAGCTGCACGATGAATAGCGGCCAGCTGATCTCGCCAGTCATAACGGTGATCCAGCCGGACGCTTCCAGCAACACCGTGCTGATGGTCGTCAGACCGAAAACGAGGACCGTCCGCATGGAAGAGAGGAATTCGCGTTTATAATCAGCGAAACCCGCCTTGCGAGACTGGATGCGCCGGGCCGCGCTCCATTTGCCAAAGGCCCAGAGAATGAAAGACAGGGCACCTGCCGCGATCAGGTAGCGGCCCAGGTCGAAAGTAAAGGCACCGATCATATGATCAATTATGTCGTTGAATAGTCCGGGCATTTGCTTCTCCACCATGTCTTATGTTGTTCGATGAAGGCAAAGTGGCAGGAAGGATGGGATGTTTCTCTGCAATGTTGAAAAATGCTGTGCAATTTTGAAAATGATCAGATTATTTCAGTTTTGATCAATCGCTGCTTTTCTGAAATCACTAGGTGTCAGGCCGGTTTCGGCGCGAAAGGCGCGGTTGAATGGCGCAAGCGACCCATAGCCCAAATCCATCGCGATTGTCAGAATCGGCAAGTCCACCAGTGCGCGATCGGCCAGTTTCGCCTTGGCTTCGCTGATTCGATAGCCGTTGAGAAAGGATGAAAAATTGCGATGGCCAAGCTGTTTGTTGATCAGCGCGCGCAGACGATGTTCCTGCGTGTCCAGTTGCGAAGCCAGTGTGGCGATAGTGAGCGAGGGGATGCGATATTGGCCATCCTCCATCGCTGCGATCAGTTTGTCATGCAAAACGGTTTCGCTGGGGGACAGATTCGCGGATGCATATTTACTGGCTGGCGAATAGCCACGTTCGACCAGAACTTCCGGTTCGACAATGAGCAGTGCAGAACCAGCACACAAGACCAGTAAAAAGATAAAAGCAGCGTTCACCACGGATGCTGCCAACGGGACACTATGGCCACCGAACAGCAATTCGACGATGAGTACACCGCCGACCTGCAACCCGATCAAAAATGGCAAAAAGGTGCTGATCAGTCTCCGTTTCTCGACCAGATCATCCGCCCTGCCGCCAATCGCAACAATCAGCAAATGGACAATCAAGGCCAGTGAAACAATGCGGATGGCATCAAAGGTCAGCCATCGGTCCACAATGGACAGGTTTGTAATGCCCCATAGCAGGAACAGGATGAGCGAGGCGCCGATCAGGATTTTCTTGTTGATGGGGCGTTCAAACAGCTGGTGGCCAAATACCCAGGCCCAGATAGTCGTGGATACGGATATGAAATCAACGACAATTTCCAGCACACCTTCATTGGGCGAAAAGCCGGAGGAATTGATGATATAGGCCATGGAACTGATCAGCAGACCAATGGCTGCGATTTTGAGGTTCGTGCGTATCTTGCCTGCAATCAAGACAGCGATGATCATGATCTGCCCGCCAATGGCGAGCAGACGCAATGTCATATCAGCAAAAACCAAATCCAATCCGGCGATCGTTATACCTTCCCTGTTATATGCTATGCTAGCCCATCTTCTTCTGTTCGCAACGGGAATTTCGTTGATACGTTCGTTCGGGCAGTGCGGATATTATCCTTTGGTTTCTGAAACAGCTATGTGTAACAGCTTAGCCATGCAGCGCGAATATGTCCCATGTCCCAACTGAAATCGATCGCGACCGCCCTCCCTGACCATAAGATCAGCCAAGAGGATGTTCTGGCCGTGCTTGCAAAGGCGCGCGGGTCGGCATTGCCGGCGCGATTAAAACAGATATTGGGCAATAGCGGAATTGCGCATCGTTATATTGCGCGTGATCCCGACTATTATCTGGAACAGCGCAGCTGGCCGGAGCGCGCGCAAATCTATGATGAAGTGGGGAGGGCGCTGGCTGAGCGATCGGCCGCGGCGGCGTTGGATAAAGCTGCCTTGAAGCCGGTAGATGTGGACGCGATTGTGATGATCTCGACGACGGGCACCATGACGCCTTCCATTCCCAGCCGGTTGATCGACGCGATGGGTTTCCATCAGTCAGTACAGACTGTGCCGGTTTTCGGTTATGGTTGCGCCGGAGGAATTTTGGGGCTGCGGCTGGCCAATGATCTGGCGGATGCGGGTGGTGGGCAGAATGTCCTGTTGATCTCGCTGGAATTATGCAGCCTGTCCTATGATTACAGCCAGTTCGACAAGAAGAACATGATTGCTACCGCGCTTTTTGCCGACGGCTGTGCTGCAGCCGTTTTGACCGGCAAAGGCGCGCCAAGTGAAGGGCCGTCCTTCCGCGCCTTCGGACAAAAAACCTGGCCGGATACCCGCGATATGATGGGTTGGGATATAGGTGATACGGGTTTCGATCTGGTGCTTGCGCGAGATATCCCGACTTTTGTCGCTAAGGATTTCACGCCCTTCTGCGACCAGTTCCTGACCGAACAGGGTCTGGAAAAATCGGATATGAGCGAGCCTGCCTGTCATCCCGGAGGTGGCCGCGTGGTTGAGGCATTGGAAGACTATTTCGCGCCAGAACTGCCGGGCATTCCCGCAACCCGAGAGGTGCTCAAACAGCATGGCAATATGTCATCACCAACGGTGCTGTTCGTGCTGGAAAAACTACTCAGCGGTAACCCCAGGAGGCCGCTGTTGATGACGGCTCTGGGACCGGGCTTTACATCCGTACTGGGCATATTGGACCCGGCAGGAGCAGAATGATGAACGATTTAGGTGCGATTTTCACAACCCCGCCAACGCTCGTCACCTGGATTCTCATCTATATCGTAGCGCAGCGGCTGGGCGAACTGGTCTATGCCAACCGCAATACCCGGCGGTTATTGTCCGAAGGCGGAGAGGAATTTGGCGCCGACCATTATCACTGGTTTATTTTCCTCCACAGCGCGTGGCTCGCCATCATCTTCCTGCTGGTCGATCCGTTGCGGGAGTTAAACACGGCCGTGCTGGTGCTGTTTGTCGGTACCCAAATCCTGCGGGTCTGGACCTTGGCATCAATCGGCCGCTGGTGGACGACGCGGATTATATCAGCACCCCATTTCGACAAAGTGAGGCGCGGACCCTATAAATATGTCAGCCATCCCAACTATCTGGTGGTCGTGCTGGAAATCGTGATTGTGCCTTTGTTAATGGGTCTCCCGTGGGTGGCATTGTTATTTTCGATCCTCAACGCCATCCTGCTGCGCCATCGGATCGGTGTGGAAAACGAAGTGCTGGGAAAGCGCGGAAACAGCCAAGCCTAGGTCAGAATCGCGCCGTCAGCTGTACCCCGTAA
The DNA here is from genome assembly GCF_965233695.1 of Parasphingorhabdus sp. GTDB lineage: Bacteria > Pseudomonadota > Alphaproteobacteria > Sphingomonadales > Sphingomonadaceae > Parasphingorhabdus. The sequence continues at coordinate 4,077,985 of NZ_OZ247497.1, read as the reverse complement.
AAGCGTGGTTCGGCCGGAATGAAGGCCGGTATCCCAAAAGCACCGCCGGTATTGCCGGCATCGAGCAGATAATTTTCATTGGTCAGGTTTCGCGCGAACCCGGCCACCTCAAATTGTTCATCGGCAAAGGATATTCCCGCGCGCAGATTGACAAGCGTCACCGCATCCTGACTGATTGCCTGACTGTTGGGAATTTCAAAGAATATCCGGCTGCGATAGGTTATGGTCGGCGTCATGAAGAAGCTGGTGCTATCATTGATCGGATAATCGACCGTTAGGCCGCCGGCGGCCTGTACCTCTGGCTGCAACCGGAAGCGGGCATCGCGAAACGCCGGGGCAATATCGTCCGTATTGTCTATGCCGCCATCAATATAGCCGATATTGGCGAACAGATTCAGCCAGTCGGCTGCCTGCACACTGACTTCCGCTTCGACCCCGAAATTCTTGGCGCTGCCAGCGCTTTCGGTCCGGGCAATCCCGTTTTCGTCGACCACGCTGACCTGAAATCCTTCATAGGTCTGATAGTAAACGCCAAGTGATCCGGACACTGGACCGAAAGACCCTTTCAAACCCACTTCGTAATTCCATACGGTTTCTTCATCGATGGCTGTGAAGTCGGCAATCGGGCCATTTGGACCGCTCGTTGCATCCAGATCGACTGTCGGCGAGCGGCGGCCTTTGGAGATGGTGGCAAAGCCGTTAACATCGTCGGAGAAGCGGTAGAGAATGTTGAAGCGTGGAAGAAAGGCGTCAAAACTGTCTTCCGTGCGGAAGGTTTGGCCGGCTGTATCTGTGACAGGAAACAAGGGCACGCCAGCAAGTACGGAATTGGGGGCGAATGCCCGATAGCCCGACCGACGCTTTTCGATAAGCGCACGGATACCAGCGGTCAGTTCCAGCTCCGGTATTGGGATCCAGGTTGCATCGGCAAAGACGGAATAGCTGTCATTCTTTCCCAGATTTTCAAATTCCAGTGTGTACGGAATGGCCGTAACCGCGCCATTGGTCAGTGCTTCGATAGCGACCCCGGCGGGAATCCCATCGGCGCTAACACAGGGCACACCCGGCACGACGCTGCCAAACAAACATTGTAAAAAGGTCACCTCATCCGTGGCAAGCGGCACGCGCTGGATGCCATCTTCGCGAAAAATGTTCCAGCCGAAGGAGCCGCGGAACGTTGTGCCATTATTATAGGAAAAACGAGTCTCGTGGCTCCACTGGTCACCCTCGGCATCCTCGGCAAATTCGAGATAGGTAGCTACCGAGCCATCGGCATCGAACACTTCATTGGAATCGAAATTGCGATAGCCGTTGACCATGGTCAGCGTCCATTCGTCAGCAAAATCCCATGAAAAGGTGAAATTGGCATCATAGACATCGCGGGTCAGGCCGAGCTCATCATCGCCCAAAATCTCCGGGAAAAAGGGCGATCCGCCAAGAAAGGCAGAGCCAAAGGGATCGGCTGGTCCCGCTGTCGTCGGCAAAGAGCCAGAGATAAACGGCGTTCCCGAGTTGCGTTGACGGTCATAGGTGAAAATCAGGTCGGCAGTGAAATCGTCGCTGGGCGTATAGCGCAGCGATCCGCGGATGCCGAGCTGGTTCTGCGCATAGAGATCGTCCTGATTGGGCGCGAGATTTTCGACATAGCCATCCCGCCGTTTATAGGCGAAGGCCACCCGTCCGGCGATGATATCCGACCCGGCATTGAGATGACCCGCCACCGTATAGGCGTCGAAATTGCCATAGCTGCCAGACAGCTCACCGGAAAAGCCCGGCTTCGGTTTGTTCGAAACGATGCTGATCGCGCCAACCGCAGAGGCCGTGCCGAACAGGGTTGCTTGCGGGCCTTTGATCACCTCAATCCGTTCGATGTCATACGCATCCTGATAAGAGCCGCGCGAGCGGGAAATATCGATGCCGTTATAGTAGAGCGTGACCCGCGGCGCCTGTTGGGCAGAACCACTGTCAGAGGTAATCCCGCGAATGACGACACCGGGGTTATTGGCGCTTTGTTCCTGAATATTCAGGCCGGGCACGAAGTTGGACAGCTCGTCGAGATCCGACACGCCCAGTTCACGAAGCCGTTCTCCGGTCGCGGCAGAAATGGTGATCGGCACATCGGTCGAGCGCTGCTCGATCTTCTGCGCTGTCACGATGATGACATTGTTGTCGCTGCTGTCTTCTGCAGCATTATCTAGATCATTCTGCGCCGCAGCGGGAGCGGCAAGGGCAGAAAAACAAAGCGCGGTTGCCAGAGCGGGCAGGGAGGTTTTGCATGTCAATTTCACGAGAATCAGCCTTTGATAGGAGCAGGGGATATGTGACTGTGCAAGTGCAGCATTGCTGTTACGGCGTGAGGCAATCCGTGTGACAGATTGAAGAAAATCATGGGTCTGAAATGTGACGGGCTGACTTTAATGAGCGGCCCTTCGCATCCGACCAGATTTCCGAGATCATCGGGTTGGTTTGATTCTCACTACCGTCCAAAAGGTCAGCTTCGCAAGAAGACAAATTATACGCATATTGGTGGCCAAATTCTGTTGAAGCGTTCCCTGTCATCGATGAACGGAGGCAAGTGCGGTGGTATCATCGGCTTGACCATGGCTGTGATTATACCAAACGGCGAGCATGTAGGAAAGGGCGGCCGGGCGATCAGCAAGCGACCAGCTATACGAATTTTTTGGCGCAGTGCTCTCGCGGACAGCAAGCAGCCAGGAAGCCGTCCCCGCGCCGCCATCCGGATATGAAATGGTCAAATTCCGTACCAGCTTCGAAAACAAGCCAGATGCCACGGAGACTTTGGCGCTGGTTCGGGAGGACGCGAGCTGGAAGGTGGTTGGTTACTGGATCGAGTGAATGGGTGGATCGCCTATAGAAAAAGGATGCGAGAGTCTGGGCAGGAAAAATTGAGGATTATCACCAGCATTTCCGCTTTATTGGTGGATTTTTTGGGTAAAAGCGCGCCATTATCGATCGCGGTTTCGAATATTATTTCGCTATTCAATGGTGACGTTGAAAATCAGTGCAACGCTTTCGCCCAGTGCAAGTGAACTGGCACTGCCGGTAACGACGCCAGAGTCAAATGACATGCCGTAGGGATCATTTTCATCTGCGCCTATGGAATCTTCGTCTTCTCCAATCATAGTACCAGAACAACTGTCGCTCGATTGAAGGCTTGCGGCAACGAAAGACAAATTCGGAGGAATGCTGTCAGTAACAGATATGTCGGTCGCTTCAGCACTGCCCATATTGGAGACCAGGATACAGTAGCGCACGATCGCTCCAGGTATGGCTTTTGGATTGCTGGCGCTGACTCCGTCCGACAAAACGGTCGATATTTTGCTGATTGCGAGGTTTGCGACAGGAATGCAGAACGTCATGTCATGCAGGGCGATTGCCTGTTGAGCCGGGTCCGCTGGTGCAAGGTTGTGGTTGCTATAAACAATGGTGATCGTATCCACCGGCGATGAAAAGGTGACAACGACGTTGCCGTTAGGCTGACTATCGCCTGAACCGGCATCTCCATATGCACCATTTCCAATAACATAATTGGCAATGCCGTTGGTTAGGGCGGGGATAACTGGGTTGCCATTGTAACTGCCGGAAACGATGATTTGATCGGCAAAGCCGCCAGGGTTATGATCAACATCGAAGATAGTGAATTGCACTCCATCGACTGCGACCGGCAGAGTAATCGTGGTAATGGCTTCCTGACTCTGGTTGGCCATATCTGTTAACTGAAACAAGGAATGTTGACCGGTGAAACCTCCGTTCACGTCATTCTGGCGCACCGGAGTCTGATCGCCGGTGAACGGGTCACTCAGCCAGGTTCCCTCGTTGGTAATGGCAAAGCTGATATTGCCAAGATTGGCAACGGCGTAAGTGCCGCTGATACTTCCCGGTGCCCAACTAACGGTATCCCAGTCAAAAATGGTGTTTCCGTTCGGACATATCAGCGTCGGCGGTGTGCCAGCAAGGCGACCCGCGGCGACAGTGAAGCTGGCCGTGTCATCATCGTCTTCCGCCGTTGATCCGTTATTCGGGATTGAGTCTGAATCAAAAGCGCTCGATGCGGAAATTTCCGCACTGTTGACGATCGTGGCGCCTGCAGCAGCTGTAACTGATACAATAATATTGATGGTCGCGGAAGCGCCCGGTGCCAGTGATCCGACTGTCCAGACGCCAGTACTATCGCTGTAACTTCCGGTACCGGATGAACTTTCATAAGAAACCCCTGCGGGTAACGTATCCTGAACGGTAATGCCCGTGGCCGTGAGCGCTGAATTGGCATTGTTTGTGACAGTAAGCGAGTAGGTCACATTGGCACCATTGACGGGGCTAGTATTACTGACGGATTTCGAAAGCGAAAGATCGGCAGACGGCGTTGAATCTGTCAGATACAAATCCGCGCGTTGAAAATTTCCGTCGTCGAAGTTTGGCTCAAAATCACATATTCTAAGCTGCCATGTGCCCAAGCTATTTTCGCCAATGAATGAGGAAAGCGCATTATTGGGGCGATAGTTGTGCTGATAGGCTGTGGACGGCGGATTGGGAGCTGTGCCGGAATGGCCATCGCTTGGATCAGAATTGACCACCGGGGAATGACTATCATCCAGCAAAACGTTATAGTTTGCCCCATCAACATTAACAGAATCGCCGTCGACGACCTGTACTTCCGTTCCCGAAGGAGAGCGCAGTCTTAGGCGGATATCTCCTCGCCAGCTGTGCGTGATGAACGCACCAAGGCTAACATTGCTGATCGTGAAACTGTCTCCAACAATAATGTTTTTGACCAGTTCGCTAGAGCAGGATGTAGAGTTGTTAATATCATTCCCGCCGCCTGCGCCTTCATTCAAAATATATTGATTGACCGATTGCGCCAGCGCGCTGGAAGGCATCAACCCCAATAACAAAAAAGCAAAGGCAAAAAATGCCCGAATGACCTCGCTGGTTGCTGTGCCTGCTTTTGATCCAGAGGAGTCTATCTTTTCCAGCGTTTCGAATTGGGTTCGTTTTCTGTACGATTTCATCGGCAGGCTAGGTCCAGTAAATCCAAAACTCGGTGTGTTTCCAATTGTCGGCATTATTCATGGCTCGATGCTTCTCGGCCGCCTGAAGGATTCTTGTGATTATTAGGTCTGGCTTGGCATCCATTGAAATGTCCGATCTTTTCTCGCCCGCCAACTTCAAAGGTCAAAGCAACGGGTGAACATTCGATCAAAACACCAGGAACGCGATTAGGAGCAATTGTCGATGATTGGTGGTTTGCGACGGGTAGTTTGGCTATCGCATCATCTGCCCCGCTATTTGCAAGCACAGCGACGATCGACAGTGTTGTTCCCAAAAAAAGCATAACCTGAACTCCCAAAATCACCTTCAGACAAACCGCAAAAGGCGTGCCAAATAATAGAAACGGGTCAAAATCAGACTTTTTAAGATCGAGACAGGAGGCGCTGGCCCAATAATTTCCAGATAAGGCAAGATATTGCCATTGCACTGGCAATATCTTGCAGTCTCTCAAACCGGGGCGGGCCGGCTAGGGTGGGCATAAGGGGCGGGTATCCGCTTCAGGGATAATGCGGATATTGGATCAATAGTGCCTCCGCGAACATTCCGTGGCGGTTTGAATCGCTGACATTGTTTCGAACGGCCAGGAACTGAACGCTATTAATGTCCCAGCCCTTGACCACCAAACGAATCCCCGCTAAGGGCCGCGCTTCTGTTGTATCGGGTTCTCCCAATCCCGCAGAAAACTTACATAGGCAAAACACTCAAGGCGATTTGGCCGAGAGAGTAACCCTAGTTTATCTAGATCCAATAAGGTGAAGACTTTATGCCAACGATTAATCAGCTCGTCCGTAAAGGGCGGGTGCCACAGAAGACGAAGTCCAAAGTGCCGGCCATGGAAGCCAACCCGCAGAAACGCGGCGTTTGTACCCGGGTCTACACAACGACTCCTAAAAAACCAAACTCCGCTCTGCGTAAGGTTGCCAAGGTTCGCCTGACCAACCAGCGTGAGGTCATCAGCTATATTCCCGGTGAAGGTCATAACCTTCAGGAGCATAGTGTTGTTCTCATTCGCGGCGGCCGTGTTCGCGACCTTCCCGGTGTGCGTTACCATGTGCTGCGCGGTGTTCTTGATACGCAAGGCGTTAAGGACCGGAAGCAATCCCGTTCCAAATACGGCGCGAAGCGTCCTAAGTAATATTGGCCGATAACAGGCTAACTGGAGTTATATAATATGGCACGTCGTCGTCGTCCTGAAAAACGGATAATCCTTCCTGATCCAAAATTTAAGGATCAGGTCCTTTCAAAATTCATGAACAACCTGATGATAGATGGTAAGAAATCTACCGCAGAGCGTATCGTATATGGTGCTTTTGACAGCATCGAAGCCAAAGCGAAAAAAGATCCGCTGCAGCTTTTCCATGATGCGCTGAACAACATCAAGCCGGGCATTGAAGTGCGCAGCCGCCGTGTTGGTGGTGCGACCTATCAGGTTCCTGTCGAAGTGCGCCCTGAACGTGCGCAGGCTCTGGCTATCCGCTGGATGATCAGTGCCGCGCGCGCGCGCAGTGAAACCACAATGGCTGCTCGTCTGTCGGGTGAAATTCTGGATGCTTCCAACAATCGCGGCAACGCGGTGAAGAAGCGTGAAGATTCGCACAAGATGGCCGAAGCCAACCGCGCATTTGCACATTACCGCTGGTAGCATTATATAAAGGCGCAGGGATCGCAGATTCTCTGTAAATTCCTGCGCTTTTCACATTGTTGTATTTGTAACCAATCAGGGCTGGTCATCGCTGGCCCCTTTCACTATATGGGCGGCGCTAATCAGGGCCCCTTAATTCTGGAGTAAAGACTATGGCACGCAGCCATCCGCTCGAACGATATCGCAATATTGGCATTATGGCCCATATTGATGCCGGTAAAACAACCACCACGGAACGGATCCTGTATTATACAGGTAAGTCCTACAAAATCGGCGAAGTGCATGATGGCGCGGCGACGATGGACTGGATGGAGCAAGAGCAAGAGCGTGGTATTACCATCACCTCTGCTGCGACCACCTGTTTCTGGAATGCCGAAGACCGCAAGGGTCCTGAGCACCGGATCAACATTATTGATACACCGGGCCACGTTGACTTCACGATTGAAGTTGAGCGTTCGCTGCGTGTGCTCGATGGCGCGGTAGCCTGTTTCGACGGCGTTGCCGGCGTTGAGCCACAGTCTGAAACCGTTTGGCGCCAGGCTGATAAATATAAAGTGCCGCGGATGTGCTTCATCAACAAGCTCGACCGGACCGGTGCCAACTTCAAATTCTGTGTCGATTCCATCGTAGAGCGTTTGGGTGCGACACCTGCTGTGCTGTATCTGCCTATCGGTATCGAAGCGAGCCTTGTTGGTCTGGTTGACCTCGTCAATCAGCGTTCGATCACCTGGAAGAACGAAGATCTTGGCGCTGAATATAGCTATGGTGAAATTCCAGAAGATATGGCGGATGAAGCCGCTGAATATCGCGAGAAGCTTATCGAGCTTGCTGTAGAGCAGGACGATGACGTGATGGAGCAATATCTCGAAGGCAACGAGCCTGATGCCGCGACCTTGAAGGCGCTCATCCGTAAAGGTACGTTGAACCAGAGCTTCGTTCCTGTGCTTTGCGGCTCGGCCTTTAAGAATAAAGGCGTTCAGCCTCTGCTCGACGCGGTTGTGGATTATATGCCAAGCCCGCTCGACGTTGCTGCCATCAAGGGCGTCAAGCTTGACGGCGAAACCGAAGACAGCCGTCCATCGAGCGACGACGAGCCATTTTCTGCGTTGGCCTTTAAAGTCATGAACGATCCATTCGTGGGCACACTGACTTTCTGCCGCATCTATTCCGGCAAGCTGGAAAAAGGCACGCTTTTGAACTCGGTCAAGGACAAGAAAGAAAAAGTCGGCCGCATCCTCGAAATGCACTCCAATGATCGTAAGGATATTGACGAGGCATTTGCAGGCGACATCGTGGCGCTGGCCGGTATGAAAACGACCACCACCGGTGATACGCTTTGTGATCCTGACAATCCGATCATTCTGGAGCGTATGGAATTCCCTGAGCCGGTCATCGAGCTTTCCGTGGAGCCTAAAACCAAGGCTGACCAAGAGAAGATGGGCGTTGCGCTTAATCGTCTCGCGGCTGAGGATCCAAGCTTCCGTGTGACGACTGACCATGAATCCGGTCAGACGATCATCAAGGGCATGGGCGAGCTTCACCTCGACATTCTCGTCGACCGCATGAAGCGCGAGTTTAAAGTGGAAGCCAATGTTGGCGCGCCACAGGTGGCTTATCGCGAATCTCTCGGCAAAGCTGTCGAAGTTGACTACACGCATAAGAAACAGTCCGGTGGTTCCGGTCAGTTTGCGCGTATCAAATTTGAAGTCACACCCGGTGAGCGTGGTGCAGGCATTACTTTTGAAGACGAAATCAAAGGTGGTAACATTCCTAAGGAATATATCCCGTCCGTTGAAAAAGGCATGCGTGAAACAGCTGAAACCGGTTCGCTGATCGGCTTCCCGATCATCGACTTTAACATTCGTGTTTATGACGGCGCCTATCATGATGTTGACTCCTCGGCTCTGGCTTTTGAAATTGCGGCACGTGCCGCGATGCGCGAAGCTGCCCAGAAGTCTGGCATCAAGCTGCTTGAGCCAATCATGAAAGTCGAAGTGATTACGCCGGAAGACTATCTTGGTGACGTGATCGGCGATTTGAACTCTCGCCGTGGCCAGATTCAGGGTACTGACACCCGCGGTATCGCTCAGGCTGTGGACGCGATGGTGCCGCTGGCCAATATGTTTGGCTACGTAAACGAGCTGCGCTCTTTCACACAGGGCCGTGCACAATATTCGATGCAATTTTCTCATTATGAGCAGGTGCCGAATAATGTTGCAGAAGAATTGAAGGAGAAGATGGCTTAATCGCCACTTCTCTTTTTTACGAGTAACCGCGCTTACCTTTTGGTTCTGGCTCAAGAAAAAAGCCTAGAGGTTAAAAGGGTGTTGACAGATTTGGATAGTCTCGCCAAAGCGCGGCACAGACTATCAAGACGATAGAAATTAGAGGTAATATAAAATGGCAAAAGCAAAGTTTGAACGCAATAAGCCGCATTGCAATATCGGCACCATCGGTCACGTTGACCACGGTAAAACCACATTGACCGCAGCGATCACGAAAGTGCTTGCTGAATCAACTGGCGGTGAAGCCGTAGACTTCGCGAACATTGACAAAGCGCCTGAAGAGCGTGAGCGCGGCATCACCATTTCAACAGCACATGTTGAATATGAAACCGAAGCGCGCCACTATGCGCACGTCGATTGCCCAGGCCACGCTGACTATGTTAAAAACATGATCACCGGTGCTGCTCAGATGGATGGCGCGATCCTGGTTGTGAACGCAGCTGACGGTCCAATGCCACAGACCCGCGAGCACATCCTGCTTGCTCGTCAGGTTGGCGTTCCTGCTCTTGTTGTTTTCATGAACAAAGTTGACCAGGTTGATGACGAAGAGCTTCTTGAGCTCGTCGAAATGGAAATCCGTGAATTGCTTTCTTCTTACGACTTCCCAGGCGATGATATCCCTGTTGTTAAGGGTTCTGCATTGGCAGCGCTTGAAGGTCGTGACGACGAAATCGGCAAAAACAGCATTCTGGAACTGATGAAAGCTGTTGATGAAGCAATTCCTCAGCCAGAGCGTCCAGTCGACCAGGCGTTCTTGATGCCAATCGAAGACGTTTTCTCCATCTCCGGTCGTGGTACGGTTGTTACCGGCCGTGTTGAAACCGGTGTTGTGAATGTTGGTGATGAGTGTGAAATCGTTGGTATCAAAGATACAACGAAGACGACTGTTACCGGCGTTGAAATGTTCCGCAAGCTGCTCGACTCCGGTCAAGCTGGCGATAATATCGGCGCCTTGATCCGCGGCGTTGCTCGTGAAGAAGTTGAGCGTGGTCAGGTTCTTTGTAAGCCTGGTTCAATCACACCGCACACCGAGTTCAGTGCAGAAGTTTATGTGTTGTCGAAAGACGAAGGCGGCCGTCATACGCCATTCTTCGCTAACTATCGTCCACAGTTCTACTTCCGTACAACGGACGTAACCGGTGAAGTCATCCTGCCAGAAGGTACGGAAATGGTTATGCCTGGCGATAACGTTACAATTAACGTGAAGTTGATTGCTCCAATCGCAATGGACGCCGGTCTTCGCTTCGCAATTCGCGAAGGTGGACGGACCGTCGGTTCTGGGGTTGTCAGCAACGTAACAAAGTAATATAGGACTGTTTCGCCGCCCGGGTCACTGATTCGGGCGGCCAGTTTTTCGCCGCTCCGGCTTCTTTTTTAAGAGAGAAAATCGGGGCGGTTTATTTTTGGCTCTTTGACATTGGTATAGGTTCATATGGAAACGCAGAATATTCGCATACGCTTGAAGGCATTCGATCATCGGGTTCTTGATCAGGCAACCGGCGATATCGCTGACACTGCTCGCCGCACTGGCGCGCTTATCCGTGGACCGATACCATTGCCAACGCATATTGAAAAATTCACCGTAAACCGCGGCCCGCACGTTGACAAAAAGTCACGCGAGCAGTTTGAGGTCCGGACTTACAAGCGGTTGCTCGATATCGTGCAGCCTACGCCGCAAACCGTTGATGCTTTGATGAAGCTCGATCTTGCTGCCGGTGTAAATGTAGAGATTAAGCTCGCTTAATGTGAGTGAAGACGCTGCCTTCAACGGGCAGCGGTGACATGGGAAACCGCCAGCGCATAAGCTGGGTCATGTGTCCCCCGTCTAGTTTGGTTGGTCTTCGGATCGGTTAAACGGTTTAGCCCGGACGGGGCGATATTCAAAAATCTGGGCTGAGTATTTTTAGGCACGCCCGCTGGCAATTCCGCACGTGGGCCTCTGTAAGGAGAAATGATCGTGCGTACTGGCGTGATCGCGAAAAAAATGGGGATGACCCGCTTGTTTCAGGAAGATGGTCGGCATGTGCCGGTAACCGTTCTTTCTTTGGAACAGTGCCAGGTTGTTGGAGCCCGCAAACAGGATCCGGATGGCTATTATGCTGTTCAGCTTGGTGCAGGCGCCCGTAAAGCGAAAAATGTAAACAAACCACAGCGTGAAGCTTTTGCTAAAGCAGAAGTAGAGCCAAAGGCTCGTGTTGCCGAATTCCGGGTTGAGAGCGAAGAAGGCTTGCTCCCCGTCGGTGCCACTATTACGGCTGACCACTTTATTGCTGGTCAAATGGTTGATATTCAAGGTGTGACACAGGGTAAAGGCTTTGCCGGCGCCATGAAGCGTTGGGGTTTCGGCGGTATGCGCGCAACCCACGGTGTTTCCATCTCTCACCGTGCTCATGGTTCTACTGGTCAAAACCAGGATCCGGGTAAAGTCTTCAAAGGTAAGAAGATGGCCGGTCATATGGGTGCGAAAAACCGCACACAGCAAAATCTGGAAATCGTCCGTACAGACGCCGCTCGCGGTTTGATCTTTGTGCGCGGCAGTGTTCCTGGCTCCAAAGGTGGCTGGTTACTGGTTAAAGATGCCGTGAAAGTGGCTCTTCCAGAAGGCGTTCCATTCCCGGGTGCAATGCGCCGCAACGCGGATGAGACGGCGACCGAAGATGCGCCAGCCGGCATGATCGAAGCGGATGCAGCTATTGAACGTCCGATTGGTCCAAGCGATGCTGAAATCGCAGCCGCTGCAGCAGAAAAGCCGGCAGAAGAGAAATCTGATGCGGCAGATGATGCAGGGAAGGAGGGCTAAGCCATGAAATTGAAAGTGAAAACCCTCGACGCCAAAGCCAAAGGCGACATCGATTTGAATGATGACGTGTTCGGTATTGAAGCGCGTGCAGATATCTTGCACCGTGTCGTCAACTGGCAGCGTGAAAAAGCACGTGGCACAGCCCGTCCAACGCGCGAGCGTAGCGACATTGCCCGTACCGGTAAGAAGTTTGGTAACCAGAAGGGCGGCGGTACCGCTCGTCATGGTGATCGCCGTGCTCCGATCTTCATCGGTGGTGGTAAAGCCCATGGTGCGCGCAAGCGTGACTTCAACCCGTCGCTGAACAAGAAGGTTCGTGCGCTGGGTCTGAAAATGGCTTTGTCCGACAAGGCGAAGAACGACAATCTGATCGTGCTTGAGAATATTGAATTGAAGGAAGCCAAAACACAGGCGCTCCTGGCCAATATTGCGAAGCTCGGTTTTGGTAAATCAGCGCTGATCATGGATGGTGATGATGTGAATGATGCATTTGCAAAGGCATCTAACAACATTCCACGTGTCAATGTGATGTCAGCTGCTGGTGCCAATGTTTATGACATTTTGAACCACGAGACTCTGGTGCTGACCCGCGCTGCAGTCGAAAAGCTGGAGGCGCGCTTCAATGGCTAAAAAAGAAGCAATAGACATTCGTCACTATGACGTAATTGTCGGCCCGCACATCACCGAAAAATCAACCTTGCTCAGCGAACATAATGCTGTGGTCTTCAAAGTTGCGAACACCGCAACCAAGCCACAGATTAAAGCCGCTATCGAGGCGCTGTTTGATGTTAAAGTCAAAGGCGTGAACACGATGGTGCAAAAGGGCAAGACCAAGAAGTGGAAGGGTCGCCCCTACACGCGCAACGATGTTAAGAAAGCTGTCGTGACTTTGGCTGAAGGCCAGACCATCGACATCACTACGGGAGTTTAAGGGCACATGGCATTAAAATCCTATAAACCGACAAGTCCCGCACGGCGTGGTCTTATCCTGGTCGACAAGAGCGGCCTGTGGAAAGGCAAGCCCGTCAAGAAGCTTGTTGAAGGCAAGCGCAAGACCGGCGGTCGTAACAATAAAGGTCATGTGACTTCTCGCGGTATCGCTGGTGGTCATAAGCAAAAATATCGTCTGGTGGACTTCAAGCGCCGCAAGTTCGATGTATCTGCGACCGTTGAGCGGATCGAATATGATCCTAACCGGACTGCTTTCATCGCGCTAATCAAATATGATGATGGCGAGCTGAGCTACATTCTGGCGCCACAGCGTCTGGCCATTGGTGACACTGTCATCGCCGGTGAAAAAGTGGATGTGAAGCCTGGTAACGCGATGAAATTGTCGCAGATGCCAATCGGTACGATCATCCACAATGTGGAAATGAAGCCAGGCAAGGGCGGTCAGATTGCTCGCTCTGCTGGTACATATGTCCAGATTGTTGGCCGTGACCGCGGTATGGTTATCGTTCGCCTGAACTCGGGTGAGCAGCGTTATATCCGCAGCGATTGCATGGGTACGGTTGGTGCGGTTTCAAACCCTGACAACTCGAACCAGAATTTCGGTAAAGCTGGCCGCACCCGCTGGAAGGGCCGTCGTCCTTTGACACGTGGTGTTGCGAAAAACCCTGTCGATCACCCGCATGGTGGTGGTGAAGGTCGGACCTCCGGTGGTCGTCACCCAGTGACACCATGGGGCAAGCCAACCAAGGGCGCTCGTACCCGTAAGAATAAAACGACCGACAAGATGATCATCCGGTCGCGTCACGCTAAGAAGAAGAGGTAAGCATGGCTCGTTCCATCAAAAAAGGTCCATTTGTTGACCTCCATCTGCTGAAAAAAGCGCAAGACGCTCAGGAAGCTAGCAAGCGTTCGCCGATCAAGACATGGTCGCGTCGTTCTACAGTTCTCCCTGATTTTGTTGGGCTGACTTTCAATGTTTATAACGGCCAAAAATTCATTCCTGTATCCGTGAATGAAGACATGGTTGGCCACAAGCTTGGCGAGTTCGCTCCTACGCGTAACTATTACGGCCATGGCGCTGACAAAAAAGGCAAGAAATAATGGGTAAGGCATCATCACCCCGCCGCGTTGGCGACAATGAAGCTTTGGCTGTTGGCAATTCCATCCGTGGATCTGCCCAAAAGCTGAACCTTGTTGCACAGCTTATCCGCGGCAAGAAAGCGGAAGACGCTTTGAACATCCTGTCCTTCTCTAAAAAGAGCATGGCCAAAGATGTGAGCAAGGTGCTCGCTTCCGCCATCGCCAATGCCGAAAACAACCATAATCTGGATGTTGACGCATTGATCGTTCAGGAAGCCAGCGTTGGCAAGGGCCTCACCATGAAGCGCTGGAAAGCCCGCGCACGTGGACGTTCAGCCAAGATCATCAAGCCATTTAGCCGCGTTCGCATCGTTGTCCGCGAGCACGAAGAAGAAGAGGCGTAAACCATGGGTCAAAAGAGTAATCCTATCGGGCTTCGCCTGCAGATTAACCGGACTTGGGATAGCCGCTGGTATGCGGAAGGTTCCAATTATGGCGATCTCTTGATGGAAGACATCAAGATGCGCAAATTTATCTTGGAAACCGTGCCCCAGGCTGCGATTTCCAAAGTTGTGATTGAGCGTCCGGCCAAAACCTGCCGCGTTTCCATCTATGCTGCTCGTCCCGGTGTTATCATCGGCAAAAAGGGCGCGGACATTGAAAAGCTGCGCCGCAAGCTCAGCGACATGTCTTCCAGCGATGTGTCTTTGAACATTGTTGAAATTCGCAAGCCAGAAGTTGACGCGCAACTAGTCGCACAAGGCATTGGCGATCAGCTGATCCGCCGTGTTGCCTTCCGCCGGGCGATGAAGCGTGCTGTTCAGTCCGCTCTGCGTCTGGGTGCTGAAGGTATTAAAATTGTTTGTGGTGGCCGTTTGGGCGGAGCAGAAATTGCCCGCGTTGAATGGTATCGTGAAGGCCGCGTGCCGCTCCATACGCTGCGCGCCAATATTGATTATGCTGAATATGAAGCTCTGACGGCTTACGGTATTATCGGTATCAAGGTCTGGATTTTCAAAGGCGAGATATTGGGTCACGACCCGATGGCTCAAGATCGGTTGATGGTGGAAGCGCAAACTTCCGGCGTTCGCCCCTCTCGTTGATTTTTAGGGAATAGGTAAAGCATCATGCTGCAACCAAAGAAAACAAAGTTCCGGAAGGCTCACAAGGGCCGGATTAAAGGAAAAGCTCCAGGCGGCACGACGCTGAACTTCGGTTCTTATGGTCTGAAAGCGATGGAACCAGAGCGGATTACTGCTCGTCAGATCGAAGCGGCTCGCCGTGCGATCACCCGTCATATCAAACGGCAAGGTCGTTTGTGGATCCGTATCTTCCCGGACGTGCCGGTTTCAAAGAAGCCTGCCGAAGTCCGTCAGGGTAAAGGTAAGGGTTCGGTCGAATATTGGGCTTGTCGGGTAAAGCCAGGCCGCATCATGTTTGAACTGGATGGTGTTCCAGGTCCGATTGCTGCGGTTGCTTTCGAGCGTGCGGCGATGAAGCTTCCGATCAAGACAAAAGTTGTGGCTCGCCTTGGCGACACGTCACATTTGGAAGGTTAAGGACATGAGCAAGACAGAAGATTTGCGGACCAAAACCGACGATCAGCTTGAAAGCGATCTGGGCGAGCTGAAGCGCGAGGCATTTAACCTGCGCTTTCAGTCTGCGACCAACCAGCTCGAAAAGCCAAGTCGGATACGCGAAGTGCGTCGCACGATTGCGAAGATTAAAACCCTGCAGAACGAGCGCGCGAAAGCGGCGCAAGCAGAAAAGGCGTAAGGAACCGATATGCCAAAACGTATTCTCACCGGCACGGTAGTGTCAGACAAAGGCGACAAGACTATTGTCGTCAACGTCGAACGCAAAGTGAAGCATCCGCTTTACGGAAAAATTATGCGGCGGTCCAAAAAATACCACGCGCATGATGAAAAGAACGAGATGAGCACTGGCGAAACTGTGCGCATCGAAGAAACAAAACCGATTTCCAAGCTTAAAACTTGGAAAGTGCTGGACCGGGTTGGCGCTGCGGCGGCTCCTGCCACACCAAAGGTTGGCGAAATTACTGCTGCAGACGAAGGCGAAGTCAAAGCCGAAAGCTGAAGCTAGCGAAGTTTAACTGTGCTCTGATGATTTGGGGCGGAATGAAGAAGGAATTGGATCAATGATCCAGATGCAATCGAACTTGGAGGTCGCTGATAATAGCGGAGCCAAACGCGTGCAGTGTATCAAGGTGCTGGGCGGTTCCAAGCGCCGGTTTGCTGGCGTTGGCGACATTATTGTTGTGTCGATCAAGGAAGCTGCACCGCGCGGTAAGGTCAAAAAAGGTGATGTTCACCGGGCTGTTATCGTTCGCACACGCAAAGATATCCGCCGCAAAGACGGTTCGGTTATCCGCTTCGATACCAATGCTGCTGTGTTGGTCAACAATGCGAAGGAGCCGATTGGCACCCGTATCTTTGGCCCAGTGGTTCGCGAATTGCGTGCCAAGAAGCATATGAAAATCATCAGCCTTGCGCCGGAGGTGCTATAATCATGGCCAATGCAAAGATTAAAAAAGGTGACACCGTTGTTGTTCTGTCCGGCAAGGACAAAGGCAAGTCCGGTGAAGTGACCAAGGTAATGCCAAAAGACGGTAAGTTGATCGTCGCTGGTGCAAATATTGCTGTGCGTCACCGCAAACCGACACAGGCCAACCCGCAAGGTGGTCTGGAACGCCGTGAAGCACCGATGCACATCAGCAAGGTTGCTCTGGCCGATCCTAAAGATGGCAAGCCGACACGGGTTCGCTTTGAAGAGAAAGACGGAAAGATGGTTCGTGTAGCCGTCAAATCCGGGGAGAAAGTCGATGGCTGATAAATATTTGCCACGCATGCGTAAAAAATATGACGACGAGATCGTCAAAGCCATGCAGGAAAAGTTCAACTACTCCAATCACATGGAAGTACCAAAAATCACCAAGATCACACTGAACATGGGTGTTGGTGAAGGTAGCCAAGACAAGAAGAAAGCCACGACAGCTGCGGCTGAAATGGAACTGATTGCTGGTCAGAAGCCTGTCATTACCAAGGCGAAAACGTCAATCGCGACGTTCAAGCTGCGTGAAGGCATGCCGATTGGTTGTAAAGTGACATTGCGCCGTGAGCGGATGTACGAATTTCTTGATCGTCTGATTACAGTGGCCATGCCGCGTATTCGTGACTTTCGTGGTCTGAATCCAAAAAGCTTTGATGGCCGCGGTAACTTCGCGATGGGCATTAAAGAACAGATTATTTTTCCTGAGATTGCCTATGACGACATCGACGTGGTGCGCGGCATGGACATTATCGTGACGACGAGCGCGAAAACGAATGACGAAGCTCGTGAGCTTCTCAAACTGTTCGGTTTCCCGTTCCCACAGGAAGAAGAAGAGCAAGCAGCGGCATAATCCGCGAGAAATAATTTTTTAAGTTTCCGGTTTTCGGAAACACGCAAGAAAGGAAGAGAACTTAAGTCATGGCGAAACTGAGTTCCATTAATAAAAACGAACGTCGCAAGAAGCTGGTGAAGAAATATGCCGGTCGTTATGCGAAGTTGAAGGCGATGGCCAACGATCAGTCTCTCGACGAGACCGAGCGTTTGATGGCGCGTCTGAAAATGGCGGAAATTCCGCGCAACGGCAATCCAACCCGTGTGCGTAACCGCTGCGAAACAACAGGGCGTCCACGCGGCTATTACCGCAAGTTTCGTCTCTGCCGCATCGAGCTGCGTGATATGGCCAATAAAGGCCTTATCCCCGGCGTAACGAAATCTAGCTGGTAAAGGGAAGATAATATGGCTTTTACCGATCCCTTGGGTGATATGCTCACCCGTATCCGTAACGGACAGCAAGCGCGCAAAGACAGCGTGGTTAGCCCCGCATCCAAATTGCGTGGTGCTGTTCTCGAAGTTCTGCAGCGCGAAGGTTATATTCGTGGCTACAGCGAAGAAGAGGTGAACAAGCACCCCGGTCTTCGTATTGAACTGAAATATTTTGAAGGCGAGCCGGCTATCCGCCACGTGGCCCGCGTTTCAAAGCCTGGTCGCCGTATCTACAGCGGTTCGCAAGAACTGCCGACGGTACGCAATGGCCTGGGCATCACAATCGTTTCGACGCCAAAAGGTGTTTTGTCTGACGCAGAAGCGCGCCAGCAAAATGTCGGCGGCGAAGTACTCGCAGAGGTGTTCTGATGTCTCGTATCGGCAAAAAAGCAGTAAGCATTCCTGATGGCGTAACTGCCACGATGGAAGACGGTCTGGTCAAGGTCAAAGGACCAAAGGGCGAGCTATCGACCCCGATGGTTGATGACCTGAGCTATGAACTGAGCGATGGCGGTTTGTTGGTAACCCCTGCAAACAAGACCACCCGCGCCCGTGCCTATTGGGGCATGCAGCGGACGCTGGTTCAGAACCTGATCGACGGTGTAACCGAAGGTTTTACCAAGGTTCTCGAAATTAACGGTGTTGGTTATCGTGCCGCAGTGAAGGGCAAGACCCTGAATTTGCAACTCGGTTTCAGCCATGACGTTGATTTCCCCATTCCTGAAGGGATCACCATCAAGACACCGGATCAGACGACTGTCGAGATTTCGGGCATTGATAAACAGCAGGTTGGTCAGGTTGCCGCAGAAATTCGGCGCTGGCGCAAACCGGAGCCTTATAAAGGCAAGGGCATTAAATATCGCGGTGAATATGTTTACCGCAAAGAAGGGAAGAAGAAATAAGCCATGGCTAATCTTTCTTTATTCAAACGGCGTCAGCAACGCGTTCGCACCAAATTGCGTAAGCGCGGGCTCACAAAGCCTCGTTTGTCTGTGCACCGCACAGGTCGTCATATCTATGCGCAGGTCATTGATGATGCAGAGGGCAAGACTGTTGCCGCTGCTTCGACAATCGACAAGGCGTCCAAGGTAAAAACCGGTGCGGACAGCGCAGCGGCAGCCGATGTTGGCAAGCGCGTTGCAGCAGCAGCGAAAAAAGCAGGCGTCAAGGAAGTAATTTTTGACCGCGGCGGTTTCCTTTATCACGGACGTGTGAAGGCTCTTGCTGACGCGGCCCGCGAAGGCGGATTGGAGTTTTAATATGGCTGATGAAAACACAACACCAGAAGGTGCAGCACAGCCCGGTACAACCGGCGAAGGCAACCAGCCTGAAGCCGCTGTAGCACCTGAGAACAAAACCGGCGGTAACGAACGTCAAGGTCGCGGTGGAAATCGCGGCGGTGGCCCTGGCGGTAATAATCGTGGCGGCGGACGTGGCGGTCGTGATGGCGGTCGTGGACGTGGCGGCCGCGGCAATAATGACGGCGGCGAAGAGCTGATCGAGAAACTGGTTCACATCAACCGTGTTTCCAAAACTGTTAAAGGCGGTAAGCGCTTTGGTTTTGCGGCATTGGTTGTTGTTGGCGACGGCAAAGGTCGTGCTGGATTCGGTAAGGGTAAAGCACGTGAAGTGCCTGAGGCCATTACCAAGGCAACGGCAGCGGCGAAAAAGAAAATGGTTCGTGTTCCATTGCGTGAAGGTCGTACCCTTCACCATGATGGCACTGGTCAATTCGGCGCAGGTAACGTGACATTGCGTTCGGCACCTCCAGGTACCGGTATTATTGCTGGTGGTCCTATGCGTGCGGTTTTCGAGAGCCTTGGTGTTGCCGACGTGGTGACCAAGTCTAACGGAACGTCCAATCCTTATAACATGATCCGGGCAACATTCGTGGCGCTTGGTGAGCAGACCAGCCCTAAGTCTGTGTCCCAGCGGCGCGGCAAGAAAATTGCTGACCTGCTTGGTCGCGGCGGCGCTTCTGAAGCACAGGCTGAGGCCGATGCTGCAGCAGTTACGGAGTAAGGCATAATGGCTAAAGTAAAAATCAAGCAGATTGGTTCGCCAATCCGTCGTCCGGAAGATCAGCGCAAAACGTTGATTGGACTGGGCCTTAACAAGATGCATCGTATCTCCGAATTGGAAGATACACCGGAAGTGCGTGGCATGATCCGTAAGGTGCATCATCTTGTAGAGGTTGTTGAAGGTTAATCCCAGAAAACAACCGTGCGAATAAAAGCGAAAGCGAGTACACGACATG
The DNA here is from genome assembly GCF_965233695.1 of Parasphingorhabdus sp. Lineage (GTDB taxonomy): Bacteria > Pseudomonadota > Alphaproteobacteria > Sphingomonadales > Sphingomonadaceae > Parasphingorhabdus. Next base: position 4,058,066 of record NZ_OZ247497.1, on the reverse strand, counting down.
AAATTAAACGAACTTAAAGATAATGATGGTGCGCGCAAACTGCGTACCCGCGTTGGCCGTGGTATCGGTTCCGGCAAAGGCAAAACTGCCGGACGTGGTCAAAAGGGCCAGAAGTCTCGTTCCGGTGTTTCCATCAATGGTTTTGAAGGCGGTCAGATGCCCCTTCACATGCGGATCCCGAAACGCGGTTTCAACAACCCGTTCGGTACAGATTATGCGGAAGTTAATCTGGGCATGATCCAGAAGTTCATCGACTCCAAAAAGCTGGCCAATAAGGGCACGCTGGATCAGGCGGCTTTGAATGCAGCTGGTTTGACGCGCGGCGGTAAAGACGGTGTTCGTCTGCTCGCCAAAGGTGAAATCAAGGCGAAAATTACAATCGCTGTTGCTGGTGCTTCCAAAGCGGCTATCGAAGCGGTTGAGAAAGCTGGCGGTAAGGTCGAAATTCTTGCCGGTGCAGCAGTGCATCGTCCAAAGAACGAGAAAAAAGCGGTTGCTTCGAAGCCCGCGAAAGAGAAAAAGGCCACCAACAGAGCCAAAAAGAAAGATTGATTTAGTCCAATCATGGCCCCGCTACGCTCTATTGCTTAGACGGGGCCTTTCTTTTTTACCCCTATTGGCTGTGCTAGATGCCCAAGAGCCTTGTTTTTCGGGCAGCAACATCCGATATGGGATCGATGCATTGATTTGAGGGCGAAACGCCTTCATGAACGGCGGGCAAGGAACTACTAATGGCATCAAAAGCCGATCAGGTCGCAGCAAATTTGAGCCTGGCAAAATTCGGAGAAGCAACCGAGCTTCGCAAACGTATCTGGTTCACTCTGGGCGCGTTGGTGGTTTTCCGCCTGCTCAGCTTCGTACCACTGCCTGGTGTCGATCCAGTCGTGCTAGCGGATCTATATGATCAGACCCGCGGTGGTGTTCTCGACATTTTCAACACATTTTCCGGCGGTTCGCTGGAGCGGATGAGCCTCATCGCATTGGGCGTCATGCCATATATTACGGCATCGATCGTCGTGCAGTTGGCAGCCGCTTTGTCGCCGACATTGGCCGCAATCAAGAAAGACGGTGAAGCCGGTCGCAAGAAACTCAACCAGTATACACGCTACGGAACGGTCGGTTTGACCGCCGTTCAGGGCTATTTCATCGCCGTTGGTCTGGAAAGCTTTGCCTCGCAATCCGGCCTTGCCGCTGTTGTCAATCCCGGCATGGGCTTCCGCATTGGTGCGGTTATCAGTCTTGTCGGCGGTACGTTGTTCCTGATGTGGCTGGGCGAGCAGATTACCAGCCGCGGTATCGGCAATGGTATCTCGCTGATCATCATGGCCGGTATTGTGGCGCAAATGCCCACTTTCGTCGGCAATCTGATGGAAGGCAGCCGCACCGGATCCATCGGCGCCCTGACCATCATCGGTCTGATCGCCATGGTTGTCGCCTTGGTTCTGTTCATCAGTTTCATGGAGCGAGCTCAAAGGCGCGTGCTCATCCAATATCCCAAGCGTGCTACGCAAAATGGCGTAATGCAGGCCGACCGTAGCCATCTTCCTCTGAAGGTAAATACGGCAGGCGTTATCCCGCCGATCTTTGCATCTTCGCTCCTGCTGATGCCGCTGACGGTTAGTCAATTTGCTGGCAATACAGCTGCGGGTGAAAGCGCTGGCGGTGATTTCATTATCGCTCTCAACCAATATCTATCGCATGGGCAGCCGCTCTATATGGCGCTCTATGCCGCCGGCATCATTTTCTTCTGTTTCTTTTACACAGCGGTTGTTTTCAACCCCGAAGAAACGGCTGAAAATTTAAAGAAAAACGGCGGTTTTGTGCCTGGCATCCGGCCCGGTAAAAATACCTCGGATTATTTGGATTATGTGCTGACACGCATCACCGTGGTTGGCGCTGCTTATCTGGCGCTGGTTTGTGTGCTGCCGGAATATGTCATGGCGCAGACCAATCTGCCGCTATTCTTCTTGGGCGGTACCAGTTTGTTGATCATCGTGAACGTGACCGTCGATACCGTCACCCAGATTCAAAGCCATTTGCTGGCTCTGCAATATGGGGATCTGCTGAAAAAAGCGAAACTCAAAGGCGGCCGCCGTAAACGCTAATTATTTCCTCCGGGATTGGTAAGGTTATAGGGGACAGTAACTTATGGACATCATCCTGTTGGGACCGCCGGGTGCGGGTAAAGGCACTCAGGCCGGACGTCTGGAAGACGAGCATGGCATGATCCAACTGTCCACTGGCGACATGCTGCGCGCTGCCGTCAAGGCTGGCACAGAGGTTGGGCTGAAAGCCAAAGCCTTGATGGATGCCGGCGAGCTGGTCCCTGATGAAGTTGTCTCGGGTATTATTGGTGACAGGCTGGACGAGCTGGGACCTGATCAAGGCGTTATTTTTGATGGCTATCCGCGTACCGAGGCGCAGGTCCATTCTCTTGACGAGATTTTGACGGCTCGCAATCGCAAGCTCGACCATGTCATTGAACTGGCCGTGGATGTTGAAGCACTGGTTGAACGGATCACGGGTCGCTTCACCTGCGGCAATTGCGGTGAAGGCTATCACGACACGTTCAAACAGCCCGCCAAGGAAGGCGTATGCGATGTTTGCGGGTCAACCGAATTCAAACGCCGTCCGGACGATAATGAAGAAACCGTCCGCACGCGCATGAACGAGTATCGTGCCAAGACACAGCCTATCCTGCCAATCTATGAGACGCGCGGTATTGTTACGAAAGTCGACGGCATGGGTAGCATGGATGCCGTGAGCAACGCTATTGAGGCAGCACTGGCGCTGGACTAATTCCGTGTATCAGCTTTGGCTGATAGATATTGCCAGTGATAGGAACGCCTACTAGTCTCTCCTACAACAAGGGGGAGACACAGATTGTTCCGATTCATATTACCATTGGTAGCTGCTCTCAGCGCCACCGTCGTGCAGGCAGAAGTTACCAACACGTCCGATAACGGCTTTACCGTAACGCATGCCGCCGCAGTGAACGCCGCTCCTGATGTCGTTTGGAAAACCATCATTGCGCCGGCCCGCTGGTGGAATGGCGAACATAGTTTTTCCGGCGACGCGGAAAATTTCTATCTGGTGCCGCAGGCAGGCGGCTGTTTTTGTGAACTGCTTCGCACGACGAGCGAAGAAAACATCAAATCGGCCGAAGGCAGCGTGCAGCACATGCGTGTGATTTTTGCACAAAATAACAAGGCTCTGCGGATGTCAGGCGCGCTTGGGCCGTTGCAAGGCGAGGCCGTGACCGGCACCCTGACCATCGGGCTGAGACCTGATGGCGAAAATACTGCGGTATCCTTTGTTTATAAAGTCGGCGGCTATATGGAATTCCCGGTCGATCAGATTGCGCCTGCCGTCGATGCTGTGATCGGCGAGCAGCTAACCCGGCTTGCCGCGCTTTATGCACCGGAAGAAGATGTGGAAGCGGAGCACGGGGAAGAACCGGAGGGCACGAAAGAAGCTGAATAATAAGGGCTGAATATCAAGGCTTTACCTATCGAACAAATTGCCGTTAATATGACGCCTACATCAAAAGCGATTCGAGGGCATCGCGGTTGATAACGGGCGCGCAGATAATCACCTAAGGGGGAGTAAGACGATGGCCGTTTCCGATCATGTAGATTTACCAACATTCATGGAAGGCGTGAAGAAGCGTAATCCCGGGCAACCTGAATTTGTACAGGCTGTACAGGAAGTAGCGCAGGATATTTACGGCTTCATCGAAGACAAAGAGGCCTATCACAGCGCCCAGATATTACGCCGGATCGCGGAACCGGATCGTGTCGTTTCCTTTCGCGTTTGTTGGGAAGATGATAATCACAATATTCGTGTGCAGCGCGGTTGGCGGGTTCAGAATAACAATGCCATTGGTCCCTATAAGGGCGGGATTCGGTTTCATCCGAGCGTGACCGAAAGCGTTCTTAAATTTCTCGCCTTTGAACAGACGTTCAAAAACTCGCTGACTGGTTTGCCCATGGGCGGCGGTAAGGGCGGCTCCAATTTCAACCCCAAGGGCAAGTCTGACGCTGAAGTCATGCGTTTTTGCCAGGCCTTCATGACAGAGCTATATCGTCATATTGGTCCTGATACTGACGTACCTGCCGGCGATATCGGCGTTGGTGGCCGCGAAATTGGCTATATGTTCGGCCAGTATAAACGCATCACCAATCGTTGGGAGGGTGTGCTGACGGGCAAGGGACTCGAATATGGTGGTTCGCAAATGCGGCCCGAAGCGACCGGCTATGGCGCCGTATATTTTCTTGAAAATATGCTCAAGCATAAAAAGGACAGCATCGAAGGCAAAAATGCCGTTATCTCGGGTTCCGGCAATGTGGCGACGCATGCGGCGGAACAGATAACCAAGCAGGGCGGCAAAGTCTTGACCCTGTCGGATAGCGGCGGGTTCATTCATGATCCCGACGGGATTGATCAGGAAAAGATCGACTGGATTAAAGACCTCAAGAACAACCGTCGCGGGCGCATCAGCGAATATGCGGATGAGTTCAAAGGCTCTTCCTATCATGGTGGCGAGCGGCCATGGAGCGTTGCTTGCGATGTTGCGCTACCTTGTGCGACCCAAAATGAGCTCAATCAGGATGAAGCAAAAACATTGGTCGACAATGGCGTGATGGCGGTATCGGAAGGCGCGAACATGCCGACCACATTGGAAGGTGTTCATGTCTTCCACGATGCGAAAATCATGTATGGCCCGGGCAAGGCTGCCAATGCTGGCGGTGTTGCGGTTTCCGGTCTGGAAATGAGCCAGAATGCAGAACGCATCGCCTGGGACAATGAACGCCTAGGCAATATGCTCACCGACCTGATGCGCGGCATTCACGAGAAATGCGTCGAATATGGCGATCAGGGCGATGGCTATGTCGACTATGTGAAGGGTGCGAATATCGCAGGCTTCAAGAAAGTTGCTGATGCGATGCTGGCTTACGGCGTCGTCTAAAACTGCGCTAGGCCAACAGTCACGGCTTGAGCCGAATATACTTGCCTATCATGATACCATCGACCACATATTCGGTCGATGGTATCAACAAAATCTGAGAAGCCTGCGAGGCTCCGCAAAAAATTGAAAGAGCCGTGCGAAATTGGCTGGTGCGAACTGATCAGCTTGCCGGATCTTGCGATAGCAAACATCCACGCGAAGATTGATAGCGGCGCGGCGACCTCGTCGCTTCATGCTGTTCGCATCCGGCCCTTTGAACGGGCTGGCGAACAATGGGTGCGCTTTACCGTACCGAAATCTCCCGAACATGCTGCACAAGACTGCGAAGCAAGGGTTTATGACCATCGCGCTATAAAAAGTTCCAATGGTAAAACCGAGCAAAGATATGTAATAGAGACATTAATCACGTTGGGGCCGCTAACATGGCTCGGTCATATCACCTTGGCAAACAGGCAATCCATGGCATTCCCCATGCTGGTGGGGCGTCGCGCACTCCGACGAGGGTTTCTGGTCAACAGTGCCAAGCGCTGGATGCTGGGACGACCCGAAGAACTCGAAATATGAAAGATACACTATGAAAATCGCTATGCTTGCACGGAATCCGAAGCTGTACTCACACAAGCGATTGGTTGAGGCGGCTGAGGAACGCGGGCATGAAATGCAGATTTTGAACACTTTGCGTTGCACTATGAACATCACCTCTCACCGGCCGTCTATCCTTTACAATGGCGAGACGCTGACTGGGTTTGATGCTGTTATTCCTCGCATTGGCGCGTCGATTACCCATTACGGGCTTGCTGTGCTGCGCCAGTTTGAGATGATGGGCGTCTGGCCCCTGAACGAAAGCGTTGCAGTTGGTCGATCGCGTGACAAGCTGCGCTCGATGCAGATATTTGCCAAACATGGCCTGGGTTTGCCGGTTACGGCTTTTGCCCATGATCCCAAGCAAACCGATGAAGTTCTGAAGATTGTCGGCGGCGCGCCAGCGGTCATCAAGCTGTTGGAAGGAACACAGGGCATCGGTGTGGTCTTGGGTGAAACTGCCAATTCGGCAAAGTCCGTGGTTGAGGCATTTCGCGGGCTCAACGTGAACATTCTTGTGCAGGAGTTTATCAAGGAGGCTGGCTCCAGTGATATCCGCATTTTCGTGGTCGGCGGCAAGGTGGTAGCGGCAATGAAGCGCACAGGTGCAGAAGGCGATTTCCGGTCCAACCTCCATCGTGGCGGGTCGGCTAAAATGGTCAAGATTACACCGGAGGAACGGTCAACCGCGATCCGCGCGGCCAAGGTCATGGGCTTGAACGTCGCCGGCGTCGATATATTGCGCGCCAATCATGGTCCGGTGATTATGGAGGTGAACAGCTCACCCGGGCTGGAAGGCATTGAAAATGCCACGGGCAAGGATGTCGCCGGACAGATAATCGAGTTTATCGAGGCAAAGGCGAAGACCGGCAACACGAAAACCAAAGGTAAGGGGTAAGCCTGAAACCAGCCGGTCAAAAACCGTTGCGGATCACGGGACAAGGCGCGCCGCGCTCATCCTCGCTAGATAACCTCGTCTTCATCGAGCAACTGGTCGCTGTATAGAGCATCCTCGATTTTCTCGACGCGCTCACCCACGGTATCGAATACTCGAACCTGTGCAATGTGGAGCAGGGCATCGCCCTGATTGACCACCGGCAGGTTCGAATGGCCAATGACGATGCCGTCGTCGGGGGCGATAATGGCTTCTTCCCCTTCGCCAAATATGTCGCTGACGATGGCGACAACATCGCCTTTATGCACTTTGGTTCCTGATGGTGCCATTAGCCTGCAAATTCCGCCTTTGGTAGACCGGAGCCATGCGGTTTTCGTCGCCTGGGCAGGGGGCGCGCCGCGTTTGCCAAGACGCTTGGTTTGGATAATGTCCAGTTTGCGCAGAACGCGCAAGATACCGTTTACGCCTGTGAGCACCGAAAACTCGTCAAAACGCAAGGCTTCACCGGCTTCCATCAGCAGCATGTCAACTCCCGCTTCCCGTGCAAGTGCGCGCAAGGAACCCGGGCGCAATTCGGCTTCGATGACAACCGGCGCGCCAAATTCTATCGCGAAGTCCTTTAGTTCAGCATTGCCGGAAGCAATCCGGATTTGCGGCAGGTTATAGCGGTGCAGGGCGGCGCTGTGGATATCAATGCCCAGTGAGCAATGCCCGATAATCTCGGTCGAGAAGATGTGGGCCAGCTGAGAGGCAAGCGAGCCTTTTTCCGCCCCCGGAAAGGACCGGTTCAGATCGCGGCGATCGGGCAGGTAGCGGCTATGGGTGATAAATCCGAACATGTTGACGACCGGTACAAAGATGACCGTGCCCGCCATTCGTGAGGCATTGAGCTTTTTCATGACCCGGCGAATAATCTCGGTTCCGATGATTTCGTCGCCATGAATGGCGGCGCTGACAAAAATCGTCGGGCCAGTTCGCTTGCCGTGGAAAACCCGGACTTCGAGATTGGCTTGCATACCGGCAGATAGGTCGCTGACCGGAATGGCTATGTCTGCTGCTTTGCCGGGGGGGACAGTCGTTCCGGCAATTTCGAACAGATCATGCTTATTTCTGATGGTCACGCATTTTCCTTATACAAACGACAGGGTTGAAAACCCTTATGAGGACGGATATTGTCCAGGAGCAAGATAAAAACCATCTTGTCGAAAATGGCAGAGTTACGATGCTTGACAGCGCGTGCGACTCTCCCTATCTGAACGTTATTCGAAATCCCATACAACCGGCAACGCTTTCGTGGCGTCCGCTGGTTTTGTGCGTTTTGGATGTAATTTTAACAGCTTAGCTATGAGATAGGGGCCGGCGAATCGGTCTCTGTGGAGCAGGAGAAAAATATTGGCACGTATTGCCGGGGTAAATATCCCAACAAACAAGCGCGTAATTATCTCGCTTACCTATATTCACGGTATCGGACGCACAAAAGCGGCTGAAATTGTCGAAAAATTGAAAATCGATCCAGCCCGCCGGGTTCAGGACCTTACCGATCAGGAAGTTTTGCAAATTCGTGAAACCATTGATGCGGATCTGACTGTTGAAGGTGACTTGCGTCGCGAGACCGCAATGAACATCAAGCGTCTGATGGATCTGGCCTGCTATCGCGGTCTTCGTCATCGTAAAGGACTTCCTGTTCGCGGACAGCGTACGCACACCAATGCGCGCACCCGTAAAGGCAAGCCAAAAGCGATTGCTGGTAAGAAAAAATAAGACAGTGATCCCAGTTTTTGGGAACTGTCTCTTCTGGATATTAGGTAGGAATTGATCACATGGCACGCGAACCGCAGCGCATTAAGAAAAGCGCGCGCAAAAATATTTCGGCAGGCGTAGCGCACGTCAACGCCACATTTAACAACACGATGGTCACCATCACCGATGCACAGGGCAATGCGATAAGCTGGTCTTCTGCTGGTATGATGGGTTTTAAAGGCTCTCGTAAATCTACGCCTTACGCGGCGCAGGTTGCAGCAGAAGACGCTGGCAAGAAAGCAGCAGACCACGGTGTTCGCACCCTGGAAGTGGAAGTGAAAGGACCTGGCTCTGGCCGTGAATCCGCACTTCGCGCGCTGCAGGCCGTCGGTTTCACCATTACCTCGATCCGCGATGTTACGCCGATCCCGCATAATGGTGTCCGTCCGTCCAAACGTCGCCGCGTCTAAGCCGCTCAAGTTTACGGGAACTATCCGGCCGGTAGTTTCCAATTTTTGGTAATTCAGAGTGGTAACGGTCCAACCCACTCTTTGAACTCACTAGGGGAAGTCCATGACTGTCAATATGAAGAACTGGCAAGAACTGAAGAAGCCCAATGTTCTCGATATAAAATCCGGTGGTGATCCCAAGCGCAAAGCTACTTTTGTAGCGGAACCTCTTGAGCGCGGCTTTGGTTTGACCATTGGTAACGCACTACGTCGCGTTTTGCTGTCATCGCTGCAAGGCGCTGCGGTTACCTCGATCAAGATCGAAAATGCTCTGCATGAATTCTCGTCGCTTCCGGGCGTACGTGAAGACGTCACCGACATTGTTTTGAACGTCAAACAGATTGCTCTCAAGATGGAAGGCGAAGACGCCAAGCGTCTGCAACTTTCTGCAACCGGTCCTGCTGAAGTGACTGCAGGCGACATCGCTGTTTCCGGCGACATTGAAGTGATGAATCCGGATCTCGTTATTTGTCACCTTGATGAAGGCGCGTCATTCAACATGGAGCTGACCGTTAATGTTGGCAAAGGCTATGTTCCGGCGGTTGCTAACCGTCCGGCAGACGCCCCAATCGGCTTGATCCCGGTAGACTCGCTCTATTCGCCCATCCGTCAGGTTTCCTACAAAGTCGACAATGCCCGTGTTGGTCAGGAGCTCGACTTTGACAAGCTGAACCTCACCATCGACACCGACGGCACCGTGACCCCGGAAGATGCGATTGCCTACGCAGCCCGCATTCTTCAGGACCAGTTGCAGCTGTTCGTGCATTTCGAAGAAGCTTTGGAAAGCGTATCATCGCCCATCGGCATGGCCGCAGCCCAGAGCCAGCAGGAAAGCGATGCGAACCAGCTCAACCGCTACCTTCTCAAGAAGGTCGACGAGCTCGAACTTTCGGTGCGTTCGGCAAACTGCCTCAAGAACGACAATATTATCTATATTGGCGATCTCGTGCAGAAGACCGAAGCCGAAATGCTGCGTACGCCCAACTTTGGCCGCAAGTCCTTGAACGAAATCAAGGAAGTATTGTCCAGCATGGGGCTGCGTCTGGGAATGGACATTCCTGGCTGGCCGCCTGAAAATATCGAAGAAATGGCCAAGAAGCTTGAGCAAGAGCTTCTGGGTTAACTGATTATCCCTCTCCCCTTGAGGGAGAGGGTAAATAGGGAAAACTGGCCGACCCTTTGAACCGGCCTGCATCGGGGTACCTCATACGGCCCCAATACGAACGGAGTATAGAATATGCGTCATAGAATGAAGGGCCGCCGTATGCAGCGGACCGGTGCTCACCGTCAGGCTTTGCTGAAAAACCTGTCTGCGGCACTGATCAAGCATGAGCAGATCATGACAACCCTGCCCAAAGCCAAAGAGATGCGGCCTTATGTAGAGAAATTGATCACGCTCGCAAAAAAAGGTGGCCTGTCCAACCGTCGTCTTGCACATTCGCGCTTGATGGACGAAGTGCAGGAAAAGAAGCTTTTTGAAGTTTTGGCTGAACGTTATGCTGATCGCGATGGCGGTTACACGCGGGTTATCCGCGCAGGTTTCCGTGCTTCCGACGCTGCTGCTATGGCGGTCATCGAACTGGTCGACCGCGACCCAGAAGCAAAGGGTCAGGACAGCGGTCCGGATCAGAATGCTGAGGAAGATTTTGAAGAGGCATAGTCCTTCACTATAGATACAGTTTCAATTGATAATAGAGGCTGCGAGCGATAAGCTTGCGGCCTCTTTTGATTTGTTTCCATTGCTCGGGGAATTTTCATGCGTATCACCAGCCTTCTTGCCGTCGCACTGGCCACCAGTGCAGCCGTTGCTGTTAATCCGGCTCTTGCTCAAACTGAAGAAAAGACAAAGGATGCTGCGGCTTTGACCTATCCCCAAACCAAGACTGTCGATGTGGTGGACGAGCAATTTGGCGAGATGATCGCCGATCCCTATCGCTGGCTGGAAAATGATGTGCGCGAAGATGCAGAGGTCGCGGCATGGGTTGAGGCCCAAAATGCGGTGACCGATGCTTATCTTGAGACGCTGCCTGGCCGTGAAGCGTTGGCCGCATCGATGACAGCGCTTTTTGACTATGACGAGATTGATCCCCCGGTCGAGGCTGGTGGCAAATATTTCTACGAACGCAAGAGCGGCGGCCAGAATCAAGCGATACTCTACGTCCGGGATGGCAAAGACGGCGAAGAGCGGGTGCTGATCGACCCGGCCGGTTGGTCGGAAGATGGTGCTACGGCGCTGGCCGAATGGAAGCCTTCGGAAGACGGCAGTTTGCTGGTTTATGCGGTTCAGGACGGCGGCTCCGACTGGCGCACGTTGAAAGTCATCAACGTTGCAACCGGCGAGATTATGAAAGACACGGTTGAATGGGTGAAGTTTAGCAACCTTGCCTGGATGCCCGGCAATAGCGGATTTCTCTATTCCCGCTTTCCGGAGCCGGAAGAGGGCGAAGCCTTTCAGTCGCTGAACAAAAACCGAACCATCTACATGCACATGCTTGGTAAAGATCAGGGCCAGGATATCAAGGTCTATGCGACCCCCGACCAGCCGGAGTTAAGCCATTCGGCGACTGTAACCTCGGACAAGGCATGGGTGGTCATCACATCCTCGTCGGGGACAGATGATCGTTATGAAATCACCTTGGTCAAGGTCGATGCGAACGAGATCGAGCCGCGCAAGCTGATCACCGGCTTTGATCATAACTGGTCGCTGATCGATGGCGTAGGCGACACGTTATATTTTGTTACCAACATGGACGCGCCGCGCCTGCGGGTGATGAAAACGGATGTCAGTGCCGAGACCCCTGAATGGGTGGAGATTGTGCCGGAGCATATGGCGACGATTGATGATGCCATCCTGGTCGGCGAAACGCTGGCCGTGGACTATATTGACGACGCCAAGAGCCGTTTGGAGCTATTTGCGCTGGACGGCAGTCCGAAAGGCGTTGTCGATTTGCCGGGGCTGGGACAGGTGAAGGGGCTAGATGGTTCGGCCAAAGCGTCGGCTGGCTATTTCGCTTTCGAAAGCTTCAATAGACCTGCGACAATCTATAGCTTTAATCAGGCGGGTACGCCGACTGTCTGGGCAAAACCGGATATTCCTTTTGACCCTGATTCCATCGCCGTCACACAGCGCTTTTACGAGAGCAAAGATGGCACAAAAATCCCGCTATTTCTGGTGCACAAGAAGGATCTCGATCTGAGCGAGGGCGCGCCGACATTGCTCTATGGTTATGGCGGTTTCAATATCTCGGTTCTACCCGGTTATAGCGCCCCTAAAATGGCCTGGATCGAGGCAGGCGGCGTCTATGCTTCTGCCAATCTGCGCGGTGGCGGGGAATATGGCAAGGAATGGCATGATGGCGGCCGCTTGCAGAACAAGCAGAATGTGTTCGATGATTTTATCGCTGCCGGTGAATATTTGATCGCCGAGGGCATTACCCCGAAAGATGGTCTGGCGATTGAAGGGCGTTCCAATGGCGGCCTGCTCGTCGGTGCGGTGATGAACCAGCGGCCAGACCTGTTCACGGCCGGTCACGCCGCTGTGGGCGTGATGGACATGCTGCGCTTCGACCGGTTCACTGCCGGACGCTATTGGGTCGACGATTATGGCTATCCGAACAAGGAAGCGGATTTCCGGAAACTTCTGACCTATTCGCCTTATCACAATATTCAGGATGGCACGGACTATCCGGCCCTGATCGTATCCACGGCCGATACCGACGACCGCGTGGTGCCGGGCCATAGCTTTAAATATACCGCGCGCTTGCAAGCACTGGATACTGGCGAAAAACCGCACCTGATCCGCATTGAAACGCGGGCCGGACATGGCAGCGGGAAACCGACCGATAAAATCATAGAAGAATATTCTGATATTTACGGGTTTATGGCGGACGCCATCGGGTTGGAGATTGCCGACTAGTTTTACCTAGGATGTGGTGGCTTCAAAATCCGTTCGTCCTTCGACAAGCTCAGGACGAACGGGTGGAGCGGATTAAGCCAGGATAATCGCTCCAGATAGCCGCTCTTAAACGTCGAGGTTGGCGACATTCAGCGCGTTATCGACAATAAATTCCCGCCGTGGTTCGACGACGTCACCCATCAGCTTGGTGAATATCTCGTCGGTGAGATCGGCTTGTTCGACCGTTACTCGCAGCAACGAGCGGACTTCCGGATCCAGCGTGGTTTCCCAAAGCTGTTCGGCATTCATCTCGCCCAGGCCCTTATAACGCTGGAAGGACAGGCCTTTGCGGCCCGCGGCTAATACCGAATCCAGCAACTCGGATGGTCGCGTTATCAGCGTGCCCTCTGACCCGACCGTTGTATCCTCTTCTTTTTCATCGCCATAACCCGCGGCGCTTTTGATCAGACGGCTACCGGCCGCATAAGTGGCGCTCTGTTCAGAGGCAAGACGGTGCAATTTGCGTGCTTCGGCGGATTCCAGGAACTTCGCTTCGATAATATGGTGATCGGTGACCCCGCGCCACAGACGCTCAAACAAATAGCCACCTTCTTCGGACACACTGCCCGACCAGCGGCCTTCTTCGTCCACAGCGTCCATCCATTTAGCCGTAGCGTCCACCGCAGCCTGTCGTTCAGGGCGGCCATGATCAGGGTTTAGAGCGCCGGTGAGCGCCATGCCCTCGACAATGGTGCTGTCATAACGGCGCGGCACATAGGTCATTAGTGACCGCATGCGGCGACCATGTTCGACCAGGCTGCGCAGATCCTCTCCAGAACGTGCGCCTTCATTGGTCTGCAAAATCATGTTCTGCAATCCGGCATCGACCAGATAATTGTCGAGCGCATTATCGTCTTTCAGATAGACCTCGCTCTTGCCTTTGCCCACTTTGTAAAGCGGCGGTTGTGCAATGTAGAGATGCCCGTTTTCAACGATTTCCGGCATTTGCCGATAGAAGAAGGTCAGCAGCAAGGTGCGGATATGCGCGCCGTCGACATCAGCATCGGTCATAATGACAATCTTGTGATAGCGCAGCTTTTCGAGGTTGAAATCTTCGCGGCCAATACCTGTGCCCATCGCCTGAATCAGCGTGCCGACCTCTTTCGACGAGAGCATGCGATCAAAGCGCGCACGCTCGACATTCAAAATCTTACCCTTAAGCGGCAGGATCGCCTGATAATGCCGGTCGCGGCCCTGCTTGGCGGAACCACCAGCGGAATCACCCTCCACCAGGAAAAGTTCGGATTTCGCCGGATCGCGTTCCTGACAATCGGCAAGCTTGCCGGGCAGGGAGGCAATATCCATCGCGCCCTTGCGCCGTGTCAGTTCACGCGCCTTCTTGGCAGCCTCGCGGGCCGCAGCAGCGTCGATAACCTTCTGGACAACCATGGACGCATTTTGCGGATTTTCTTCGAGCCATTCGGCCAACTTGTCCGCCATCAGGCTTTCCAGCGGTTGACGTACTTCGGAGGATACCAGCTTGTCCTTGGTTTGTGAGCTGAATTTCGGATCCGGCAGTTTGACAGACACGATGGCGGTCAAACCTTCGCGCATGTCATCGCCAGTCAGTTTGACTTTCTCTTTCTTGAGCGCGCCAGAGCTTTCGGCATAGTTATTCAGCGTCCGGGTTAGCGCCGAGCGGAAAGCCGCCAAATGGGTGCCGCCATCGCGCTGCGGGATATTGTTCGTGAAACACAGCACATTTTCATAATAGCTGTCATTCCACTCCAGCGCGACGTCGATGGTGACATCATCACGGTCGCCATGAATGGCAATCGGTTCGGGAACCAGCGGGGTTTTGTTGCGATCAAGATATTGCACAAAAGCCGCAATGCCGCCTTCGTAGAATAGGTCGATTTCCTTGGTCTCTTCATGGCGTTCGTCACGCAGCAGGATGTGGACGCCGCTGTTGAGGAACGCGAGCTCGCGATAGCGATGCTCCAGTTTCTCAAAATCAAAATCGGTAATCTTGAAGGTCGCAGGGGAGGGGAAGAAAGTGACTCGCGTTCCCTTTTTACCGTTTGCATCGCCAATAATTTCCAGCGGGCGAACAGCGTCGCCAAATTCAAAGCGCATATTATGCTCTTTGCCATCCCGCCAGATATTGAGTTCCAGCCATTCGGACAGCGCATTCACAACCGATACACCAACACCGTGGAGACCGCCGGAAACCTTGTAGGCATTGTCGTCGGATGTGTTTTCAAACTTGCCGCCTGCATGGAGCTGCGTCATAATAACTTCTGCGGCGGATACGCCCTCTCCGGCGTGCATGCCGGTCGGGATGCCGCGGCCATTATCTTCCACAGAAACACTGCCATCTGCGTTCAGGGTGATCAGAATCAGGTCGCAATGGCCGGCCAGGGCTTCGTCAATCGCGTTGTCTGACACCTCGAAAACCATGTGATGCAGACCCGAGCCGTCATCGGTATCACCGATATACATTCCGGGCCGTTTACGCACAGCATCAAGGCCTTTCAGGACCTTGATCGAATCCGCGCCATATTCGTTTTTGTTTGAAGTATCGGAAGCGTTTTCAGCGCCTTCCGGGGTGTCGTTTTCTGTGTTTTCACTCATAGCTGTAAGATAGCGGTTAGGCACTCTAAACCCAAGCGAATTATTGGATTTTGGCATATTATTATATTTGTTTTTCAGATGCTTAACATATCCGGACAATCGCCAGTTTTTTCTCGCGCGAAGGCGCGAAGAATGCGAAGAAATTCTGGTGAAATATTCGGTGGACGAGCTGTCAGCCATTGCCGTGGATTGTGGCTACAAATTGCATGTCAATTTGGGTCCCGGGCTGCTGGAAAGTGTTTATGAAGCACTGTTGGCCAACGCGCTTGAACGCTGTGGGTTGAGAGTCGATCGGCAAAAGCCGATCAGAATAAAATATAAAGATGTCGTGCTGCAGGAAGGTTTCCGTGCAGACCTGATCGTTGAAGATAGATTGCTGATCGAGTTAAAATCCACCGAACGCCATTTGCCGGTTCACGCCAAGCAGGTGTTGACGTACTTGCGTTTGATGGACCTGCCGCTTGGTCTATTAATGAACTTCGGTTCTCCCACCTTTAAAGAGGGTTGCAAGCGTATCGTGAACAACCATAAGGACTTAGCGTCTTCGCGCGTTGACCTTGCGGTCGGCCTCCGGCTCGCGTGAACCAATCAGACAAAGAGCCATAGAATATGAATAACCCCGCCGATATCGTGCCCTTTGCAAAGACAATGGGTATCAAAATCACCGAAATGACGAAGGAAAAAATCCGCGGCGAGATGCTGGTGCGGCCTGAAATCTGTACCGCTGGAAACGGACGCGGCGCACCGTCTATTCATGGCGGCGCAGTGATGACATTTGCCGATGTTCTGGGCGCTTTTGGTGGTTTTGCTAACCTGCCTGAAGGATCGAGCGGCACCACTACCTCGGAAAGCAAGACCAATTTCCTCAACGCTGCGCCAGAGGGACAGATGGTTTATGGAGAATCCGTCCCTCTGAAAGTTGGCAGACGGCAATCTGTCTGGCAAACTCGTATATCGCTGGAAGATGAGACGTTGGTGGCGGTTGTTACGCAGACCCAAATTGTGCTGTAAAACACTTGATCATTCGAATCTTTCCAAAAGCCTGCATTTTCGTCTAGACCATAGATATGATGAGAAGCTTGATCCCCGCTGTGCTGATTTGTTTTGCCGCCAGCGCCTGTTCTGAAACCACGCAAGTCAGTGATGATTTGCAGGAAAGTCAGACCGATACTGCCAATCCTACTGGCCGGACGGAGCGAATTGGCGCCAATCCCGGTGAACGTCCCGTGCGTATCGGTGAAGGCGGACCCCGCTTTGATGCTTGTCAGGCAATGGGCCGCATAACCGGTTTGCGCGAAACCGAGCTTGATGTCCTGATCGCACCTTTTGATACTGCAAAGCGCAAGGATGGCGTGTTGGCAGGCCAGCTGGTCCATATCTGCACCCGCAGCCATGACCAGCAGTGGCTGGGCATTGTATATGATGACACAGCTGCAGCCGCAGAACCGGGCGCTGAAGGATCCGCAACCGTCGGATCAAAGGATTGCGGTGTGTCTTCGCCAGTGCGATCAAAACGCAACTATGACGGCCCATGCAAAAGCGGCTGGGTCGAAAGCACTTTTGTGAAGTTGGTTGCCGGTTAGTCGAACCTTGCTTGCCAGATAACAGAGCTTAATTATTCTGGATCGTTCGTTCGATATCCTTGATCGAGGAATTGGTTAGCGTCTTGCCCATTTCCAGAACGATTCTGTCGGTCACTTCCTTGTGCAGCAGCGGGCGCATTTCACCCAGACTATCCGGATCCGCGGTCAATACCAGACTGTCAAACTCGTCGTCGATCGCAAGCTTATAGAGATGATGGGCAAGCTGTTTGGAAAAGGTTGCTTCATCGGTTTCTCTGGCTGAGGAATCGGGCACATAGGAACCGGACGGACCCTCTGAACGAAGATTCTTGGGATTCAGAATGCTCTCTTCTCGCAGTCTGATACCATTGCTGTCACCAATGTTGCGATAGAGCTTGGCTTCGGCACCAGTTGCAACAACGACCAGGCAGTTGGTTGGGATGGAAGAGTTTGTCATTATATTTCCTTTGCTTGAGAGGGTGGGCCTGTTTCGAAAATTGTGTCGCCAGGGGTTAAACGCTTTGTTCGGATGTTTGTTCCACAACTGGAACGGCAACATTGCGCAGCAGGGTGCTTGCCGTCAGGTCGCCAGCGACATTGACGCTGGTGCGGCTCATATCCAATATCCGGTCCACGCCCATCACGATGACCATGCCATCGGCCGGTATCCCAAAACCGGCGGAAACGCTGGCCAGAATGGCGATGCTGACACCCGGTGTTCCCGGCGCGCCAATGGACGATGCAACCAGCGTTACGGTCATCACCATGATCTGACCCGCGTTCAATTCAATGCCGGACATTTGGGCGAGAAAGAGGATCGCGACGCTTTGATAGAGCGCGGTCCCGGCCATGTTCATGGTAGCCCCTAGCGGCACCACGAGGTTCGCAACGTCGCGCGGGACACCGAGCTTCTTCGCCGACTGCACGGTGCTGGGCATGACGGCTGTGGAGCTGGATGTCGAAAAGGCCAGCAGCAAGGTCTCACCGGTTTGTCTGAAAAACCTGGCAGGCCCTATCCGGCAAAATATGGCGAGTATGGCGAGGTAAAGCAGGAACAGCAGCAACAGGCCAAGCAACACCGTTCCGACATAGGCAGAAACCGCGATCAAAGTATCGAAACCGATCTGCATGACCAGCTGGGCCATCATGCCAAAAACCGCCAGGGGTGCGAGAAACATGGCCCATTTCACGATAGTCATGCAGATTGACAGTAGCGCGTCGAGCACAGAAAGAAACGGTTCGATCCGGTCGCGCGTAACCTGTGTCGCAGCGACGCCGACTAGCAAGGCAAGAATGACGACTGCCAGCAAATCGCCCTGAACGATGGACGCGGTCGGGTTGTCGGGCAAAATCGCGGAAATCAGTTCTGGTGCCTTGCCAAGATCAAAGGTGGCCTCGTCGCCATTCGGAACTGCGGTTCCGGATGAAATCCCGAATGATCCGGAAAGGGCATTACCGGGACGCAAGATGTCGGCAAGTGTAATGCCAATGGCAGCAGCGGCGAACGTTGTTGCGATTACAAATCCGGCAAAGCGCAGCCCGATGCGTTGCAGCGCTTCGCTTGAACCGCTGCCGGTCAGGCCACCAATGATCGAGGCAAATACCAGCGGCACCAGCACCATAGCGATAAGGCCGAGAAAAAGCTGACCGGGAAGCGCAAGCCATGCGCCCAGCCAGCGCGCGGTTTCCGCGGAAATGAGGCCGCCTTCCGGGCCGAGCAGCAATCCGGCTGCAATGCCGAGCACCAGTGCGACCATGACCTGCGCCCATAGCCGTGTCTGGATCCAGCTGTGCATTTTCGCCGATTGCTGGCCAAGGCGAATGGACGGTAGCTCTGGAAGAGGCGCTATTGGCATGGGTGTGCTGTTTCCGTTTCAATGGGCATGACAATATGGATTGTCCTCTCAGAAACGAGAACCGGTTCTGCGTCAGGCCGAGCGGGGTTTCCCGTTATCCGTTTGTCGAAACAATAGGTAATGTTCCGGATCAATGGCGAAATGCCGGATTGCATTTTTCCGCACAATGCAGGAAACAGCGGAACATGACAAAAATTGACCCTATCGCCTATCTCAACCAACCTTTTGGTCACTTATCCGATCTCATCAATGCCCATGCTGTCAACCAGCCGGATCGCATTGCCCTGGACGATGGGGAGGAACGGTTGAACTGGCGGGAAACTGCGGCTTTGGTCAACCGGGTGGCAGCCCAGTTGCAGGCAGATGGGCTGAAAAAGGGGCAGGCGGTATCCATCCTCGGAGCGACAACTATCCGCTATGCTATCGCCTATCTTGGCGCCATAGTTGCCGGCGGTTGTGCGGCCCCATTGACAACTTCCGCAACTCCAAAACAGCTTGCCAACATGATGGCAGATAGTGGTGCGATGCATTTGTTCGTCGATAGCGCCAAGCGCGCTGAGCTTTTCGAAAGCGGCATCGACCTGCCAAAGCTCCGCCATATCATGATGGATCAGGCGGAAGATGATGCGCCATTGATGCACGACTGGATGGCGGAAGAGGGCGAGATGCCCGCTGATCCCGATGTCGGCCCCAAAGACCCGTTCAACATCATCTATTCCAGTGGCACGACCGGCACGCCCAAGGGCATTGTTCATAGCCGCCAGATGCGTTGGTATCAGATGGCGGTCGGGGAAAATTCGGGATATGGCCAGCCGGGCCAGGTTTCGCTCTTTTCCACCCCCCTTTATTCGAACACGACGCTTGGTATATTTGTCGCAACAGTGGCCTATGGGGGGACTTCGATCCTCATGCGCAAATTTGATTGTCAGCGCTGGCTGGAACTGGCGCAAGAGAATCGCGCCACGCATACGATGCTGGTCCCGGTGCAATATCAGCGGTTGATGGATTTTGAAGGCTTTGATGATTATGATCTCAGCAGCTTTACCCACAAATATTGCACCAGTGCGCCGTTCTCGGCGGAACTGAAAGCAGAGGTGATAGAGCGCATGCCGGGCGGCTTGATCGAGATTTATTCGATGACCGAGGGCGGGGTGGTTTGCATTCTCTTGGCGCATCTCTTTCCTGATAAACTGCATACGGTCGGAATTGCCTGGGGTGGGAGCGAGGTGATTACGGTGGATGAAGACCTGAACCGCTTGCCGCCAGGCGAAATGGGCGAGTTGGTAGGCCGTTCGCAGACGATGATGAGCGGCTACAAGAACCAGCCGGAGAAAACCGAAGAAGCCAGCTGGTATGACGAAAATGGGGACCGCTGGCAGCGGATGGGCGATATTGGCAGGGTCGATGAGGACGGATTCATCACGCTGATGGGGCGCTCTAAGGACATGATTATCTCTGGCGGATTCAATATCTATCCGCGTGATTTGGAAGAAGCCTTAATGGCTCAGGCAGGTGTTGCTGATGCCGCTGTGATAGGAGTGGCTTCCAAACAGTGGGGCGAGACGCCTGTGGCTTTCGTTGTGCCAGAAAACCGCGCGATGCTGGACCCGGAAGCGGTAAAAACGTTAACCAATGCAGAACTGGGCAAAACCCAGCGGCTTTCGGAAATCCGCCTTATTGACGAACTGCCACGCAGTCATATTGGCAAGATACTGAAAACTGAGCTTCGCAAACTCGTCTAAGGTTCTCGAATAAGAAAAAGGGCTGGAAACCGAATGGTCCCCAACCCTTGGTGCTTCAGTAACCTGGAATCTATGCCGCGGCAGGCAGACCCATCTTGGCTTTGGCCTTCACCATCGTGCGGCGACGTCCAAAGGCCAGGCCAGCCAGGCCGAGGCCGAAGAGACCCAAGATGCCGGGTGCCGGAACAGGGGTTCCGCCAGAGCTGCCGCCGGTTGACCCGGTGTATTTCAAATTGCCTTTGCCATCGAAATCATAAATCCGGCCCCAACGGTCACGCCCGTAGGTCCAAAGGAAATTAAAATTATTGCCCAAAGAAATCTGCGTATATTTGGGACGGGTGGAGTGGAAGGCATTGTAGGTGCGGCCATAGCGACTAAAAGTTCCGCTGATATCACTGGCGAGATAGGTGGTCTTCTTTGCAGCGCCGGTAAAACCTTTCAACTTATTGCTGGAGACCGTCAGATCGATATTGCGGCCGCTGTAAGTTGCGGTGCCTGCCGATGAATCAATGGCGATGTTGGCATTGCCAATACCGTTGCTGATATAAGCATCATAATTGTAGATAGCGGCACTTGCAGGCGCAGCAGCCGTGATGGTCGCTGCAAGTCCGGCAAGGATCATTGTCTTTTTCATCTTCGAAGTTCCTTCATCTCTCTTCAATTTAATGTCCGCCGATATCGCCGGACTGCCAAAACTGAGTTGCTATAATGAAAGCAATAGCCGTGCCATTCAGAAAATATTATTAAAAATCAGATGTTTATACGTTAACTGTGACTGTTAACCGGGCGATAACGTTAAATTACCCGACATATCGGCTGGTCGGAATGGGTGCGGTCCGCAAGCCCACTTCATTAGTCAAAAAGAAAGAAATACCGGCTATCAAACGCCCATGAAAATTCGTAATTTCCCCTCTCCAGTCAGCCAAGCCATCACTCATGCCTTGCTGATTGTAGCGCTGGCTGGCTGCTCTTCTGGATCAGAACATCCGGTGCAGGATGCATCGACGGCTATAGAGCGACAGGATTATGCAGCCGCGCGCATATATCTGATGACGGCTTTGAAAGAAAATTCTCAAGATCCGGAGGCCAATTATCTTTTTGCGAAAACGCTGATTGAACTTGGCGATGCGGAAGGAGCCGAGGCGGCCTTGCGGAAACTGGAGGGCGTCGACAGCTATCAGGCAAAACGTCTGCCGCTTTTGGGCAAAATGTTGCTGCTTAAGGGACAGAATGACAAGGCGCTGGAGCTGGCAGCCAACCCGTCGGGCATTTATGCGGCCGAACTGGCGGCGATAAAGGCGATGGCGCAATATGCTCTCGGTCAGACCGAAGAAGCGGAAGCAAGCCTCGCCTCCGGACTGGCGGCTGCTCCCGACCATGCTGAGCTTTTGTGGATTGCTGGCAATCGCAATCTTGAAATTGGCGATCTCGACGCCGCCGCTGGCAACGCCGCTGCTGCCCTGAAGCAAAGCCCCGCAAGCATGGAGGCCTTGCTGCTGTCTGGCCGGATAGCATTGGCCAAGGCGGACGGAATGAAAGCGCTTGAGATATTCTCAAAAGTCCGGGAATTGCGCCCCGACAATATCGCGGCTGAATATATGCGCGGCGCGTTATTGCTGGATTTTGGGCGGCGTGAAAAGGCACGGCAGAGCTTTGAAACGGTTCTCGCCAATTCCCCCATGCATCCGTGGGCGACCTATTTCCTCGCGCAAATGGATTATGATGAAGGTGATACGCATGGCGCGTTCAACCGGATTCAAAATTCTAAAGCGGATCTTTCGCAAGTGCCTTTGTCGCTGCGCCTGACTGGCTTTCTGGAGTTGCGGCGCGGCAATGTCGAGCAAGCGATTGAACCACTGAATCGATATTTGGCAACGCATCCCGCCGATGCGGAGGCCGTATCTACTCTGGCACGGGCACTGATTAAGGCGGGAAATCATAAAGATGCTTATGAAGCAATTGCTCCGGTTGCCGGTTCAACGACAGCGCCGCTGGATGTCTTGAAACTCGCCGCAAGTTTGGCCAACAAAGCGGATAGCTGGACTGCAAGCGCTTATGCAGATCGTGCGGCTGCATTGGAAAAAGACCCGGCAAGAAATACGATCTTCCGGGCCGAGCAGGCGATTATTGCCCAGGATTGGGCCAAGGCGGCAAAGCTTTACGAAGACCTACTATCAAAACCGCATCCACAAAAGCCGATGCTGCTCAACAATGCGGCTATGGTCCAACTGAACCTCTCCAGGGGCGATCAGGCGGTCAAGCTGGCGCGTCAGGCGCTCGCACTGGCCCCGGACGATCCGATGGTGAAAGACACATTGGGGTGGATATTGTTGCAAACGCGCAAAGACAAAGAACAGGCTCTGAAACTCATTCAGCAGGCCGCCGATATCATGCCACAAAATATCGAAATTCGCTGGCACCTTGCCAACGCGTTGGCCGCCAATGGCCAAAAAGAATCTGCGCGAACGATTGTTGCGAGTCTTGCGGCAGTCGCGGAGGGTGATCAGAAAATTCAGCTCGACAGTTTACGCGCCTGGCTGTGATATTTTCCTAAGCCCAATCTGATCGCCCTTCCTGGGGTAAAAAATATAGACTCTTTCGGCGCGTCAGATTAAGCGCATCCCATGTCCATAGCCCATGAAGAAACCATCCTGATCGTCGATTTCGGCTCTCAGGTCACGCAGCTTATTGCCCGCCGGGTCCGTGAAGCGGGAGTCTATTCGGAAATAGCCCCGTTTAACAACGCCGAAGCGGCCTTTAAGCGATTGAAACCCAAAGGGATTATCCTGTCGGGTGGTCCATCCAGCGTCACAGATGATGGCAGCCCGCGTATCCCGCAGGCGTTTCTCGATGCTGATATTCCGGTACTCGGCATTTGCTATGGCCAGCAGGTTATGACCACCCAATTGGGCGGTCAGGTTGAAGGTGGCGAGAGCGGCGAATTTGGCCGCGCCTTTATCGAGATTGCCGAAAGCTGCGTATTGTTCGACGGCCTGTGGAAGGTTGGCGAAAAGCACCAGGTTTGGATGAGCCACGGCGATAAAGTCACCGAATTTGCCCCCGGCTTCCGCATCGTCGCAACCACAGAAGGCGCGCCTTTCGCGATTATCGCGGATGACGACAAACGCTTTTACGGCATGCAGTTTCATCCCGAAGTCGTGCACACGCCCGACGGCGGCAAGCTGATTGCCAATTTTGTTCGCCATGTCTGCGGCTGTGCCGGCGACTGGTCGATGGCAGAATTCAAGGCGGCTAAGATCAAGGAAATTCGCGAGCAGGTTGGCGACGGCAAAGTCATTTGCGGGCTTTCGGGCGGCGTCGACAGCGCGGTCGCGGCAGTGCTGATCCATGAAGCGATCGGTGAGCAGCTTACCTGCGTCTTTGTCGACCATGGATTGATGCGGATGGGTGAGGCGGATCAGGTGGTGAGCCTGTTCAAGGGTCATTATAATATTCCGCTGGTGCATCTCGATGTCGAGACATTGTTCCTCAACGGCCTGAAAGGCGAAACGGACCCGGAAAAGAAGCGCAAATTTATTGGCAAGACCTTTATCGATGTGTTTGAGATTGAAGCAAAAAAAGTCGGTGGCGCGGACTTCCTCGCACAAGGCACGCTCTATCCCGATGTGATCGAAAGCGTGAGCTTTACTGGCGGACCCAGCGTGACGATCAAATCGCATCATAATGTCGGCGGCCTACCAGAACGCATGAATATGAAGCTGGTCGAACCCCTGCGCGAACTGTTCAAGGATGAAGTCCGCGCATTGGGCCGCGAACTTGGCCTGCCGGAAATTTTCGTCGGGCGCCATCCGTTCCCCGGACCGGGTCTAGCCATCCGTATTCCTGGCGAAGTGACCAAAGAGCGCTGCGACATTTTGCGCAAAGCCGACGCTATCTATCTGGAAGAAATCAGAAATGCCGGTCTATATGATGCGATCTGGCAGGCCTTCGCAGTTCTGCTCCCGGTCAAGACCGTGGGTGTGATGGGCGATAGCCGCACCTATGACAATGTCTGCGGCCTGCGCGCCGTGACCAGCACCGATGGCATGACCGCCGATGTTTATCCCTTTGACGCGAGTTTCCTGACGCGGGTTTCGACGCGCATTGTCAATGAAGTGAAGGGGATTAACCGGGTGGTTTATGATTATACCTCGAAACCGCCGGGAACTATTGAGTGGGAGTGAATGGAAGTCTCATTGGCTTCGATTGAACTTTTCATTGCGATTAGCTCGTTTTTCAGCGGTCCTTCGACAGGCTCAAGACGAACGGGTAAGGGGTTATAAATAAAAGAGGAAATATCGTCATGAAAGCCATCCAACTCCACGCCCCAGCATCGCTCGACAACCTCAAACTCGTCGATCTCCCCGACCCAGCGGCCCCCGGTCCCGGCGAAATCGCCGTCCGGTTGCGCGCCTCCAGCCTCAACTATCATGACTATGCGGTGGTCAAGGGCATGCTGCCAACCGCCGAAAACCGCATACCGATGTCCGATGGCGCGGGCGAAGTGACGGCCGTGGGCGAGGGCGTGACCGCGTTTAAAACCGGCGACGCCGTGGTTTCCACCTTCTTCCCCGATTGGATAGACGGCGCTCCGCCCGAAGGCGGGTTTCAGCGCGTGCCTGGTGACGGGATTGATGGCTATGCCTGTGAGCAAACGGTTGGCCCGGCGACAGCCTGGACGCACGCACCAAAGGGCTATAGCGCCGCCGAATCGGCAACCCTGACTTGCGCAGGCCTGACCGCCTGGCGCGCGTTATTCGTGGATGGTTGCGTCAAGCCGGGTGACACCGTGCTGGTGCAAGGTACCGGCGGGGTGTCGATATTCGCGTTGCAATTTGCCAAGGCGGCTGGCGCGAAGGTGATCGCAACCTCTTCTTCCAACGAGAAGCTGGAGCGGCTCAAGGACTTGGGTGCAGACCATCTGATCAATTATAAAGAGGTTGAGGCCTGGGGGCCAAAAGTGCTCGAACTGACGGGCGGGGCCGGTGTCGATTGCGTGGTGGAAATCGGTGGTCCGGGTACGCTCGACCAGTCGATGATGGCGACGCGCATCGGCGGTCATATCGCGCTAATCGGCGTGCTGACCGGGTTTGCCGGTCCCGTGCAAACGGGCTTGCTGATGGCTAAAAATCTGCGTGTACAGGGCCTGACTGTTGGCAGCCGCGCGCAGCAGATCGACATGATCGCAGCCATTGAGGCCAACGGCATCAAGCCGATGCTCGACAAGCATTTCCCGCTTGCAGGCCTGGCCGATGCTTTCCGTCATCAGGAATCAGGCGCGCATTTCGGGAAGATTATTGTCGATATCTGATCGGTAGTTCGCGCCGTCTGTTAGCCTGAACAACGCAATATTCTTGTGAACAGCGATGTCTCAAGGCATTCTCCTTGGCATGCAAGTAACTTTCGATTTCGATTCCCGCTCCGCCTTGCTGGATTGCATCCAGCAGCAATTAATCGCGCGTTTCGGGCGGATTGTGCGCCCTGCGGAAAAGCGTCGCGATCCGGTTTGGACGCTGGTGCAAGGAGTTATCGGCGCGCGGTCGAAGACTGCGATATCAAACGCCTCGACCGACCGGTTATTGGCTGATAGCCGAAGTTGGGAAGCCGTAGCGGCGTTAGAGGCAGAAAAACTAACGGATTATCTTGCCAATCAGACTTTTCCAGACCTGTCCGCAGGGCGTTTAAAGGATTGTCTGTCGGAAATTATCAGGCGGCGCGGCGCTGTCGACCTGTCGCATCTGGAGAGCATGAGCACAGCAGAAGCAATGGCGTGGCTCGAATCCCTGCCTGGCGTCGCTCGTAAAATAAGTGCGGGCGTGGTGAGCAACAGCACGCTGAGCCGCAAAGCATTGGTGATCGACACACATCATCGCCGTGTGGTCCAGCGCATCGGACTGGTGCCGCCCAAAGCGGATACCCCGCGCGCTTTTGATAACCTGATGCCGGTCTTGCCGCCTGATTGGTCGGCGGCGGATATTGATGAGCATCATTTGCTGATCAAGCGGCTGGGACAGACGCATTGTCGGCCTTCGCGTCCTGATTGCGCGACTTGTCCATTGCTCGGCGATTGTCGGACCGGGCAGGCGACCGAAAAGAAAGTATCGTGAATACAGAGCCGACAACTCGGCTGGCAGGTCCGGATGATTGTTGCGACGTGATCACCCTTTGGCAGAATTGCGGCCTCACACGTCCTTGGAACGATGCCGCTGGTGATTTCACACGTGCTATAGATAATCCTGCTGCTGATATCTTGTGCCTTGAAGAAGGCGGACGCTTGGTGGCAACGGTCATGGTTGGCTATGACGGCCATCGCGGTTGGGTATATTATCTTGGCGTTTCGCCGGATCGTCGCGCGCAGGGTCTGGGGCGCCATTTGATGGAGGCTGCCGAAATATGGTTGCGCGAGCGTAATGCGCCGAAAATCCAGTTGATGGTGCGAGAGGATAATAAGCAGGCCATCGGATTTTATGAAGCGCTGGGCTATGAAGTGCAACCGGTCGTGACCATTGGTCGGCGACTGAAATGATCATCTATGGCTTTGCGCACTAGCGATAGATGCCTTGCTGAGTGTTTTTGGAGCGGCGTTCGAGGATAGGGATACTTATGATCCCGGTGCTGCCAGAGACGTGTATCTCGAAAAATTGCTGGCTCGCGATTATGTCATTGCGCTGGTTGCGCAAGTTGATGGAGAAGTTGTTGGCGGGGTTGCAGCCTATGAAATGGCAAAGCTGGAACAGGAACGCTCTGAGATATACATCTATGATTTGGCGGTGTTGGAAAGCCATCGCCGACGCCATATTGCAACGCTGCTGATCAATACTGTCCGAAAAATTGCTGTCGATCGCGGCGCCTGGATGGTGTTTGTTCAGGCTGATCATGGGGATGATCCGGCCATTGCCCTCTACACAAGCCTCGGGACCCGTGAAGATGTTTTGCATTTTGACATCGCTCCGTCCGATATGGCGACAGGAAGATAGTCTCTAGAATCGTTAGCGATACAAACCTTCACCGGGTCCGCAACCATATCGGATTGACCGATGCGAAGGTCGCCGGCAACATTGCGCTACAATTAGAAGAGCGAAGCCCTGATTGGGCTTTGCAAGATGGGCATTTCTGGCTTATTCAGTTCGGGAAGAAAATCTGCACATCCCGGAGTCCGAAATGCGACCGGTGTCCCGTGAGCGACATTTGTCTCTGGTTTGCTGCGCAGAAAAACAGGGTGAAGACTATGAGTAATGAGACCAAGATGTATGGTATTTCCAATTGTGACACGATCAAGAAGGCGCGCAACTGGATGGAGAAAAACGGGATAAACTATGTTTTCCATGATTATAAAAAATCCGGTATTACCAAGGATATGCTGGAACTCTGGGTGATGCAGGTGGGTTGGGAGCCGCTGCTCAACAAGCGCGGTACGACGTTCAAAAAACTCCCCGACATGATGAAAGAAAATATAGACGAAAACAGCGCGATCATGTTGATGGCGGAAAATCCCAGCATGATTAAGCGTCCGGTGCTTGAGCATGGCGATGAATTGGTCGTGGGCTTCAAAGCCGCAGACTATGAAGCGGCTGGTTTGACGGCGCGTAACAGCTAGAATGCTGCGGTAGTTCGGGCTGATGCCGACAATTATGTCCCACGCCGCAATCCCGATTGCGGGAGCTTTGCTATTGGGACGAAGCCGACTGTCGTTACCCGTGATTGCTACCGGTATAGTCTTTTCGATGTTCCCCGATGCGGATGTCATCGGGTTCAGATTTGGCGTTGATTATGCAGATGGTTGGGGCCATCGCGGAGCCACTCACTCGTTGCTATTCGCTGCCGCTGCGGCTCTATTCACTGTCGCGTTGGTTCGGCCACAGCGCTATGTCTTGGCGGGCCTGTTCCTGTTCATTTCGATGGCTTCGCATGGGCTCCTCGATACGTTGACCAATGGCGGATTGGGGGCGGCTTTGTTTTGGCCCTTGGACGAAACCCGTCATTTCGCGCCGCTGACGCCAATTGCTGTGTCGCCGATCGGCATTGCAGATTTCATCTCCGCGCGTGGTATAAAAGTGTTACAATCAGAAGTTATATGGATTTGGACACCGTTGACCATTTCAGTCGCGATGATTCTTGGTCTGAAACACTGGAGAGTAAAATGGTTACAGCGAAATGGAACGGCGCAACAATAGCGCAAAGCGATGACACCGTGACTGTTGAAGGCAATCATTATTTTCCGCGCAATTCCGTTAAGACCGACTTGCTGATCGATAGTGAAAAAACCAGTTTTTGTCCTTGGAAAGGCACGGCATCCTATTACTCATTGGTCGTTGATGGAGAGACCAACGTGGATGCAGCATGGTATTATCCTGAACCAAAAAATGCGGCCCATGAGATAAAGGACCGGATCGCTTTTTGGAACGGTGTGGTAGTTTCAGAATAATGCTGGGCCGGGTTCTATTTGCATTTTCGATGTTGGTCATAGTCAGTGCTTGCGGTGTCCAATCGGAGAATAATGACATGCCTGTAACAGCTGTTGCTACCCTGTCGGGTGAACCACCAATTATTATAGCGCATCGCGGGGCCAGCGGGGAGTATATCGAACATACGCTGCAGGCTTATCAGAGGGGAATTGACGACGGTGCTGACTTTATCGAGCCGGATCTTGTATTAACCAAAGACGGCATACTGGTCGCTCGGCATGAAAACGAAATTAGCGGAACGACCAACGTTGCAGACAAGTCGGAATTTGCTGATCGTAAAACAACCAAGACGATTGATGGACGCGACTATGAAGGCTGGTTCACCGAAGACTTTACCCTTGCCGAATTGAAAACATTACGCGCGAAAGAGCGGCTTCCAGAACTACGGCGCTCCAATATGGAATTTGACGGCCAGTTTGAAATTCCGACTTTCGAAGAGGTTTTGCAACTGCTCAAAGCGTATGAGAAAAAAACTGGCAAGCGCGTGGGTATCTATCCTGAAACCAAGCATCCATCCTATTTCGCTTCCATCGGGCTGGCTCATGAAAAACCTATGCTAGAATTGCTGGGTAAATATGGCTTTGAAGATGCCGATGATCCGGTATTTATCCAATCCTTTGAAATCGGCAATCTTCAAGCTCTGGCGACCCAAACGGAAATCCGGCTGGTGCAACTGGTTGCCGACGAGGGTGGTCCTGTAGACCGTGAAGATCAATCCTATGCGGATATGGTAACGCCATCTGGGCTTGTCGAAATTGCAAAATATGCCAGTGGACTGGGGCCTGCAAAATCACTGGTAATTGGCCGCGACACACTGGGCCGCCTTTCTGGTTCTAAAGGATTGGTTGCCGCCGCACATGAAGCGGGTCTGGTCGTTCATCCTTGGACGTTCCGCAGGGAAAATTATTTTCTGCCCACCGATTACAAGCGCGGGATTGATCCTGCCGGTAGCGGTGACCTGGAAGGAGAAATTCGTGCCTTTATTGCAGCTGGTGTCGATGGCATTTTCATTGATAATCCGGCGCAGGCAGCGGCCGTTCTCAAGAAACAAGCGTCGCGTCAGGCGGAAGCACCATAAAAGCGCCGGACCGTGACTATATAGATGATTATCGAAAGCGACATCAACGCAGCCCCAACAAGAAATGGCGCGCCAGGAAAATAAATCCCCTGAGCATCGGCATAGGCCCCGAAAATCATAGTCATAACCACCGGACCGAATATCGCGGTCAGGCTGATCATGCTGGCCACGGCTCCCTGCAATTCACCTTGGGAGTCTTCGTCAATCCGGCTACTCATCATCTGTTGCATAGCTGGGAAGGCGAAGCCGCTAGCCGCACCAATGACGATACCAAGATAGACAAAAGAGTCGGACGGCGCGAAAGCGAAACAAAGATAGGCGGGTATACCAAACATCAGGCTGATCAAAGCGGTTCGTCTTTCACCCATTTTTAAAATGACTGGACCGGTTAGAACACCTTGGACGAGAGCCAATAATATGCCGAATAGGGCAACGCTGAGCCCAATTTCAAACTTGCTCCAGTCAAAGCGTTCGATCAGCCAATAGGCCCAAACAGCAATTTGAGCCTGCGCAGCGAGTTGAAGCACGAATATCGCCGATAAAAATCCGATGACGAGAGGCGTTTTCGCCATTTGGATGATGCTGCCCAACGGATTTGCGCGGGTGATAGAGAAAGCACGGCGCTTTTCCTCGGGTAATGTTTCTTTCAGGATCAAGATGCCAATAGCCGTACCAACAAGCGCCAGAATTGATGCTGCGATGAAGGGCAAGCGGTCACCATATTCCCCCAATATACCGCCAATCCCTGGCCCGATGACGAATCCGAAAGCGCCTGCGCCGCCTAATATACCGAAAAACTTCCCACGCTCTGCGGGTTTGGCGACATCTGCCACACAACTATTGGCCGCTGCCCAACTTGCGCCCATGATGCCGGAAATGATCCGGCCGATGAACAGCCAAACGAGGTCAGGAGCCCAAGCCATGATCGCATAATCTAGCCCAAGCAAAAATAAGGTTGTCAGCAGTACAGGCCGCCGTCCGAAACGGTCGCTCAAGCCGCCAATTACCGGGGCAAATAAAAATTGCATCATCGCGTAAGCGAACAACAGCCACCCGCCAATTTCCGCAGCGCGATCAATGGACGCGCCGGTCAGGCCGGTGATAAGCGACGGCATAACAGGAAGGATTAAGCCAATCCCCATCATATCGATAAAGACAATGAACGCGACAAACAGCAATATGGACTGCGGCTTTCGGGCCGATGTCATAAGGAATTCCAATAGTTTGGAGAAGCAAATTGCAGATGTGAGTCGTGAGATGCCTATTTGATGCCGCAATTTCCAATTAAACGCAACGCTGGCCTTATCGCTTTGCCGGAGTTATGAAACCACCATGTCCACTACCTACAAATTAGACACGTCTACAAGTCGTGCAAATCCGACACCAAAACCTTTGAAAAGGCTGACGGTTCCTGCGATCCAGCGCCGCAAGTTCGAGGGCAAAACCGAAGAACCCCTGGTGATGCTGACCGCCTACACGGCTCGAACGGCGCAACTGCTGGATGCACATTGCGACATGTTGTTGGTTGGGGATTCTCTCGGCCAGGTGATTTACGGTTTGCCATCCACTTTGCCGGTAACGCTGGATATGATGTGCAATCACGGGGCTGCCGTTGTGCGCGGTAGTTATCACAGTCTGGTTATCGTCGATATGCCGTTCGGTTCGTATGAGAAATCACCGGAGCAAGCATTTGAATCTGCAAGCAGAATTATGGCAGAAACTGGATGTGCAGCGGTTAAACTAGAAGGTGGGCAGTCGATGGCCACCACTATTTCTTTCCTGTCACAGCGTGGTATCCCGGTCATGGCACATATTGGTCTGACGCCGCAGGCGGTTAACGCGCTTGGCGGATACGCCGCCCGGGGTCGCAGTCAGGAAGAACATGAGAAAATTCTTGCAGATGCAAAAGCTGTTGCGGACGCGGGCGCATTTGCGATGGTTGCCGAAGGGGTGCTGGAACCGATTGCGATTTCTGTAACCAAAACCGTCGACGTCCCGGTTATCGGGATTGGCGCATCGCCGCAATGTGATGGTCAGGTGCTGGTGACGGAAGATATGCTTGGCATGTTTGAACGGACAGCGCGTTTCGTCAAACGTTATCACAATATTTCGGAAGTTATTGAAGAAGCGGCCACGAAATATGCCGATGAAGTGCGTAGTCGCAGTTTTCCGGGACCTGATCAGCTCTATCAGCCAAAAAAATAGTTTCGGCGCATCGCAATAACAATCAACCGTTCAGCATCTGGAAATGGTCGATATACTTGGACTTTTCGGATACCATCGGTAAAGGACAGGCGATAATAATTTGCGGCATGCATGCATGCCGCCTGACAAGCTTAGAAATTGAAGGAGGCCGTGTTGGCCAAAGACGATAAAAATACGCCGGAAGAACAGCCAGACCGTCAGGAACAAGTGTTCATGCGAGAAGTCGATGATGCTGTTCGCGAGGATGATCTTAAGAATTTTGGCCGTCGATATGGTGTCTGGATCGGCGTTCTAATTGTAGTCGGATTGGCATCCCTGGCCGGTTGGATATTTTACAATAACAGCCTTGAAGAGGAAGCCGGTGTGCGCAGCGAAGAATATGTTGCTGCTATCGATAGCGTCAAACGGAACAATCTTGACGGTGCCGCTGCGGCGCTTGAGCCTCTCGAAGACGCGAACCAGAAAGGGTATCGCGCTGCGGCAAAGTTGATGCGGGCCAATATCGCACTGGAAAAGCAGGATGCGAAAGCGGCCATCGCGGGCTACCAAGCCATCGCGGCTGATGGTGATTTGCCGCAACCTTTTCGCGATTTGGCCCTGATCCGTCAAACGACAGCTGAGTTTGACACTTTGGAACCTCAGGCGGTGATCGATCGTTTGAAGGGGTTGGCTGTGCCCGGAAATCCATGGTTTGGCAGTGCTGGAGAAATGGTGGCGTTGTCCTATTTGAATCAGGATAAGGCGGATCTTGCAGGGCCCTTATTTGCGCAGTTGGCAAAGGATGATAGCGTTCCGCCAACCATCCGGTCCCGTGCCTTGCAAATGGCGGGTGTTCAGGGAATTGACGCCGTTGAACTGGATACGGATGGTGAAATTAATACGACCGCGACATCTTCGGAGTCGAGTGAGGGAGAGTCAGAGTAATGATTTCGGTTAAGAACAAGTATTTTGCGAAGATATGTGCCGGCCTCATGACCGTTTCGATATTGTCTGGTTGCGCGATTTTAGGTGGTGGTGACGACGACAAAAAAGATACACCAACACTGGGTAAGCGCACAAACATCCTGACCGGAGAAAGTGGCGCTGAAGTCGATCCCGCTCTGGCCGGTATCCAAGTCATTGTTCCAGCCCCCCGAGCCAATGCCGATTGGGCGCAATCAGGCGGCAATGCAGGTAAATCTGTTGGGCATGTGGCCTTAGGATCGGCGTCGAGCCGGATATGGACAGCTGACATTAGTGGTACGAACAAACGCGAGCGGCTGGCTGCTGCGCCTGTTGTGTCCGGAGGGCGTCTCTTTGCCGTGGATACCCAGGCAACCGTGCATGCTTTTGATTCCGCTACCGGTGCAAAGGCTTGGTCCACTCAGATGGAAGTTAAAAACGACGGTAAGCCATCGCGATTTGGCGGTGGCGTTAGCGCGGCTGGTACCATGGTCTATGCAACAAATGGCGTTGGTGACGTTGTCGCGTTAAACGCGGCCGATGGAAGCCAAGTTTGGAAGGTACGTCCGGCAGGACCATTGCGTGGTGCGCCGACCATTTCTAATGGCAATGTTTATGTGATGACACAGGACAACCAGATTTATGCGCTCAGCCAGAGCGATGGATCGGTTCAGTGGAATGAAGCTGGAACCGTCGGACTGGCTGGTATTTTCGGTGTTGCAGCCCCCGCGGCAGCACAAGGCACCGTAATCGCTGGCTATTCATCTGGTGAGCTGACGGCTTACCGCTATGAGAATGGCCGTAATCTGTGGAACGATGCATTGGCGCGGACCAGTATTTCAACATCGGTTGCAACCCTTTCGGACATTGATGCAGATCCTGTGATTGATCGTGGCCGTGTGTTCGCTCTCGGGCAAGGTGGTCGAATGGCAGCCTATGAACTGGTTACCGGACAGCGGATTTGGGAATTGAACATCGCTGGCATCGCAACGCCCGTTGTCGCTGGCGAGTGGGTTTTTGTTCTTACCGACGATGCGAAACTGCTTTGTATTGCGCGTCCTACAGGCAAAGTACGTTGGATTAGTCAGCTGGCCGCTTTTCGCAATGAAGAAAAGAAAAAGAATCCGATCAACTGGACTGGGCCGGTTTTGGCGGGCAACCGTCTGATCGTTGCCAGCACGGAAGGCGAAGTTGTTTCCGTATCGTTGAGTGATGGAAGCAGCACAACCTTGGTTGATTTGAAGCAGGCTGTTTCGCTACCACCGATTGTGGCTGGCGAAATGCTTTACATATTGGACAATAGCGGCCGCATTTCTGCGTTTCGATAAGGCCATCATATAAGGAACGGGAACAGCCATATGCTGCCCAATATCGCAATTATCGGGCGGCCCAATGTTGGTAAGTCCACCCTTTTCAATAGGCTTGTTGGCAAGAAGCTGGCCCTGGTTGATGATCGCCCAGGCGTGACTCGTGACCGGCGGGAAGGCGCCGCCAACCTGCTTGGACTTGAATTTAACGTCATCGACACTGCTGGTTATGAGGATGAGGATGCAAAAAGCCTCCCCGGGCGAATGCGGCATCAAACGGAACTGGCTGTAGCTGGCGCTGAATTGGCGCTGTTTGTGGTTGATGGTCGCGCCGGACTTACACCGCTTGATGAAGAAATTGCTCGCTGGTTGCGCGGTTCAAAGACGCCGGTCGTGTTGCTTGTAAACAAGGCCGAAGGCAAGGCAGCGGAAGCGGGGATATTGGAGAGTTACGCCCTCGGCTTCGGTGATCCTATTCCCC
The DNA here is from genome assembly GCF_965233695.1 of Parasphingorhabdus sp. Taxonomy (GTDB): domain Bacteria; phylum Pseudomonadota; class Alphaproteobacteria; order Sphingomonadales; family Sphingomonadaceae; genus Parasphingorhabdus. Next base: position 4,023,204 of record NZ_OZ247497.1, on the reverse strand, counting down.
TAAGCGCAGAGCATGGCGATGGCATTGCTGATTTGTTTCAGGCCATCCGTCCCTATGTCGAGGCTTTTGAGGCAGCTGCGCAGGATGAGCCTGTTGATGAAAAGGCACCGCTTAAACTCGCTGTTGTTGGTCGACCGAACGCCGGTAAATCAACGCTAATCAACAAAATGCTCAAAGAGGACCGGCTTATCACCGGCCCAGAAGCGGGTATTACGCGCGATAGCATTTCCGTCGAATGGGTCTGGCATGATGAAATGCTGACCGAGGAAGAGAAATTAGACGGCATAGATCCGGAGCGCAGAGTTCGGCTGATCGATACGGCCGGTATGCGTAAGCGCGCAAAGGTGAACGACAAGCTTGAAAAACTGTCTGTTGCTGACGCCAAACGCGCAATTGATTTTGCGGAAGTGGTTGTGCTTTTGCTTGACGCTACCAAGGGACTTGAGGCGCAGGATCTGCGCATTGCCGATCAGGTTATTCAGGAGGGGCGCTGCCTGGTCATTGCGATTAACAAATGGGATGTCGCGGAAGGCCCCAGCAAGCTGTTTAACGGTATCCGGGCCGCCCTTGATGATGGACTTGCCCAAGTAAGAGATGTTCCGCTGATCGCAGTTTCTGCGTTTACCGGCAAAGGAATCGATCAGCTCATGAAAGCCGCATTCAACACGCGGCGGGTCTGGTCGCAGCGCGTTCCGACGGGTAAGCTGAACCGCTGGTTCGAAGATGCGCTTGAGGATAATCCGCCGCCAGCGCCGGGCGGTAAGCGAATTAAGCTGCGCTACATTACCCAGGCTAAGACCAGGCCGCCATCTTTTGTTATCTTTGGCACGCGTGTTGACGATTTGCCGGAAAGCTATCGTCGATATCTGATAAACGGTATTAGGCGTCAACTTGGCTTTGGTGGCGTACCGGTGCGGTTGATCATCAGGTCTCCCAAAAACCCATATCACGACAAAGAGTGATCATTTTTCCAGATTTGTGGCCTGGAAACATGGTTAACAATTTTTCCATGCTGATAACCAAGTCTTTACAGTTTAGGTTCTAAACTCCGGTCTAAGAGTGTATTTTAATTTGTTTCTCTTAGGGATTTGATCATTGGTGCAGCTTGATAGCGATCTGATTGACTGGGCAGTCTATAGCGAAACTCGATCTTCGCTAGGGCCCGATTTTGTTCGCATTTTGGGCTATTTTCGAGAAGATGGAACGCAATCAATTGCGAAAATCGAGGCCGCTATGCGTGCCAAAGATGCCACCCAAATCATAATGCCAGCGCACAAACTAAAGGGCGAGTCCCTTCAATTTGGTGCAATACGACTAGCGGCGGTCGCCGAACTGATCGAGATGACCGCACGCAAATGCGTGGAACATCAAGAGTCTCCAGATGAAATAATCGAACAAGTGGTCGGGCTGAGGCCGTTATTTGAAGAAACGTTGCCGATATTGGAATATGAATCCAGTCCCGTCGTCCAACGCCAATCCATGGGGTTCGGGCGACGTTCTTCCGGCCTCAGCGATCGGTTTACCAGCAGTTAATCCGCTATTCCGCTGGCTCTGACTGAAGCTGGACATAATTTTCAATGCCCATGCGTTCGATCATGTCAAATTGCTTTTCCAGCGTGTCGACATGTTCTTCTTCGCTTTCCAGTATTTCAGCGAACAGATCGCGCGTGACATAATCGCGTACTTTCTCGCAATATTCGATGCCATCTTTCAGCGGCGGTAGAGCTTCATGCTCGAGCGCGAGATCCGCCTTGAGTATTTCTTCAACCGACTCACCGATTTTTAACCGACCGAGCAACTGGAAGTTGGGCAGGCCGTCGAGAAACAAAATGCGTTCGGCCAGCTTGTCCGCATGTTTCATCTCATCGATGGATTCTTCATATTCAAATTTGGCGAGTTTGCTAACGCCCCAATTATCCAGCATCTTGCTATGCAGAAAATATTGGTTGATTGCGGTGAGCTCGTTTTTCAGCGCTTCATTCAGATAATCAATGACTTTTGCGTCACCCTTCATGGCGTAATCCTTTTCGGTGGGGAAATCTATTGGCTAAAGCTATACACGAGCACAGCGTTGTAGGAAAGAGCTAGTTCCCCAAAAAAGGTAATTATTTCAGTAGTTTGATAAAGAGAATGCTAAGCGGTCGCAACTTCATTTTCGATAATGGTTCGCGCAAACGATAGGCACTGGCCACATTTTGGTTTGCGTCCAAGCTGCGCATAAACATCGCTCGGCTTTTCAGACCCGCTACGAACAGCGGCTCGCAGGTCTTTTTCCTTTATCGCATTGCACACACAAACAACCATATGGGCTCCTTATGCGACTCGTATATAGCTAATGAGAATAGATCGCAATAGCAAAAATGGACTGATTTGCCGTCAATTGGTGATTTTCATCAATTGTACTTCGCGGCGTGCCAAAGAGCGCCAGAGCCATTCCAGTGGACCATAGCGAAAACGCATGAGCCAAGGCTTTGACCAGAGCAGCATCGTCGTCCATGTGCTTAAGACGAACAATATCATCTCTGCTCGTCCGATCGTCCCAAAAAGTCCAAGGCCCCAGCCATAGAAGATGAACGCCATAACGATACTGGTTCCGAGATAATTGGAAAAAGCAACACGACCTGCCGCGGCGACGCGGTGGAGCAGGGGATGCCTGGCAAATCGCTGAATGCCCAAAATCAGGATTGAGACATAACCGATTGCCATCAACAATCGAGGCAGGCTCGACCAGGCCTGCGTGATATTCATCATCAGGATAACTTCAAAATTCCCGTAGGCAGCTAGCCCGGCCAGGGCAACGAAGGCCATTGCACCAATTAGAGTGCCCCATAAGGCAAGGCGGTGGTAGCTTTTAAGATCCCCCTGGCCAAGCAGGAAGCCAGACTTGTAGAGGCCCATGCCGATCATCATCAATGGTATGCTTTCCAGCGGCCCTAGAATCAGGTTCTTGAACGGATTGAGCCCTTGGTTTGTCAGCTTGTCCATCAGTATCTGGCTGAAGGACCCGCGATACAGATCGGTTTCTGCTGCCAGCCGTTCCTTGGAAGCGCCAATTTTGTCCAGCATTAACGCGAATTCATCGAGAATTTCCTGACTTGCACCCGGTTGAGCCGCCTCGTTCTGCAAAATAAACATCGTCCCCATGCCGATAATCAGCAAGACGCTGCTGATTATATATATCAGAACGCCGCCTTTGATGAGCTTCTCGCCAGACCAGTCGCGGAGCAGATATACGACCGCTCCCGACGCGGCATAGAGAAACAAAATGTCTCCCCACCATAACAGATAGAAATGGGCGAGTCCGAATATCGCGAGCCAGAACATACGCGAATAATGAACCCGGGCCGGTGATTGCCCATTTGCATTTGCCCGTTCGATCACCAGCATCATACTGGCACCAAAAAGCAGGGAAAAAATCGAGCGCATCTTTCCATCAAACAGAATGAAGGATGCCATCCAGGATGCAATGTCGGAAACGCTACCCGGAGTGCTGATGATCGGACTGATATAGGCCATTTCCGGAAAGCCAAAAGCGGTTATGTTTACCCATAAAATACCCATCACGGCAAAGCCACGCAGCGCATCAACGGTAATATGGCGGGTTTGCGTGGTTGTGGCGTTCATTGACAGATCCCAGCTGTATTATAAGTACAATACAGCTTGTTAGAGCCAGCTCGCAATGGCGTCCAGTGGTTTCTTGATCGTGGCATGAACGGGGATGGTTGCATCCGGTGCGGGCTTTCCGACAACCAGCACCATCATCGGTTTTTCATTGGAGGGGCGCTCGCACAGTTCATTCAGGAACTTCATCGGATTGGGCGTGTGGGTGAGGGTGGCGAGTCCGGCATCGTGCAGGGCCGTGATCAACATACCGGTCGCGATGCCTACGCTCTCGTTAACATAGTAATTTTGTTTCATCTCGCCCGGTAACATGCCGCCCTTGCGCTGGCCGAATATGACAATCAGATAAGGCGCGATTTCGAGAAACGGTTTGTCTGCATCGGTACCCAGCGGGCCAAGCGCCTCCAGCCATTCATCGCTGGCTTTATTTTCATAAAATTCACGTTCTTCAGCTTCTGCTGCCTCGCGCAGGGCCTTTTTCTTTTCTGCGGATTCGATGACGGCAAAATGCCAGGGCTGGTGATTGGCGCCATTGGGCGCTGTGCCGGCAGCAAGCAGTGCATTTTCAATGACTGCCCGCGGAACGGCTTCATCGGTAAAGTAACGACAGGTACGTCGGACTTTCAGAGCTTCGTAAAAGGCTTTCGACCGCGCGATGCGTACCTCGTCGGTATATTCTGGCAGCTCGGTATAGGGCAGGGTTTCGTGTGGTTTCATCACGGTCTTCCTTGGCGCCGCGACAATTTGGGCGCGTAATATCATTTCAAAGTTCACACAAGTCTCACCCCCCTTTCTCGGTCTTGTGGGAGGCGAACAAGTGATTTGGTTATCCTAAAAAGGCTTAGACATCAGGAGGCCAGTAGGAAAGCATATATCTACTATTGACATTGATGTTAGTAATCGATATCACGCTCTTAACAATAGACAAAAAGCGATTCCGATATGACAATCTCTCCTGCAGAAATGCCCTTGCTTAACACCAAACATGCACCGCCGAAAATTCGGCCGGTGAAGGCTTTCCGGCATTTCCGTAATCTGATCGCGGACAAGGAAGATACGGCAGAGGTTTTCCACATTATCGAAGCGCTGGCCGGCAAGGCCTTTATTCGCAACGCCAAGCGTTTCCTGAAAACTCCGCATGCGCAGGAATTGATGGAGCGGAATGTCGATCTGCCAGCTATGCTGGATGATCATGACAAATTGCGTGAACTTCCGTCTGACACCCTTGGACAGGCTTATGTCCGTTTCATGGAGAAGGAAGGTCTGACTGCCGCTGGACTGGTTGCCGAGTTTGATCGCTATGGCGAGACTTATGAAAAGCGTAATGACATTACCGAATGGTTTGGCAACCGGATGCGGGACACGCATGACTTGCTTCACGTTCTGACTGGCTATGGCCGCGACGCCTTGGGTGAACAATGTGTTCTAGGCTTTACTTACAGCCAGAACCCTAATCTTGGTGTGCTGTTCATAGCTTATGCCGGTGCGCTGGAAATGAAAAAGCAGGCGCCCTCGGATGCGCCCGTGTTGAAGGCCGTCCGCGAAGGACAAAGGCTGGGCAAGGCTGCCAAGCGATTGGCTTATTATGATATCGAAAAAATACTCGCGATGCCGCTTGACGAAGCGCGTGCGTTTCTGAATATCGGTGAGCCGGTTTACTACAAACAGGCGCATGCCGCTTATGAAGCGCAGGGAATTGATCCTTATAATTTGCTGGGTCAGCCGGCTTAGGTTCGCGAAAGGCATTATTGCGCCGCTTCGATTTTCCTGACCAGAACATCATTTCCAGCAATTAGGCGATCTATTTCGTTCTTCACCGTCGTCAATTTCTGCGTAGACTGTTCAACTTTTTGTTCGAGCTGACTGACCCGTCCCCGGATTTACGGATTGTCAGTTTTAAACCTGACCCAATGGCGGCGCAGGACTGGCAGAAAACCCCCATTGCGATTGTCCGGCATTTCAGCGATAAAGTGCTAGGGTCGCCCGAAATTCGAAGCGCCGAGATCCAAAAGGACCGGGCTCATAGGAAGGAGGGCAATATCTTGCAAAAGCGATTTGGACTGATTCTGGTCAGCGCGGTTCTGTTGTCGAGCTGTGCCGAACATCGGCTTGTGGTGCAGCGACCCAATCCCGATGGTGAACATGCTATTGTGAACAGCAAGGCCTATCTGCTGCCTCGCGGCCAGCCGCGCAATGTCGCCGATTGCCAGACCAACCTGATCGATGAAGTGCGTGTCAAAACGAATTTCGGACAGTCGTTGATCACGGTATTGACGCTGGGCTTCTATCAGCCGACGACCATCGAATATTACTGTGCCAAGGTGCCTTCGGATGAAGGCAGCACCGACGAATAGTCCGCGCTATTCAGCCGGACGGGAGAAACATGATGCCCCCCAATCAGATTCAGGTGAACAACAATATCGAATGGGTGAACCATCACTTCAATATCAAGGTTCCGATTGCCAAGCGCCTGAGAGTTCATAACGAAAACCCGACGCGCGCGACCATGTCCGGGATGCGCGCCACCGCAGCGCGGCTGCAAGGGATCATTGCCGATGCGCTGGCGGCGGGGGTGCAGATCCGGGCCTGCGGATCGCGTTGGTCCTTTTCCGATATTCCTGCGGTCAAGGACGGCTGGATCGTGGAAACCGCCAATCTTGACTGGACGTTTAATGTCGGGGCGGCGGATGTTGACATGGCCAGCGCTACCTCTCGTGATGACCTTTATCTGGTGCAATGCGGCACGAATATTTCCAAGATAAACGAACGGTTGGAAACGACGTCCCGCCGCCGCGCGCTACGGACATCGGGGGCAAGCAATGGCCAGACCATAGCCGGCGCGATCGGGACCGGCGTCCATGGCTCGGCAATTGATGTCGGCGCAATGGAAAGCGAAGTTGCGGGTATCCAGATTCTGACCGCCACGCAAAATCTGTGGATTGAACCCGCGCGTGCGCCGGTGATGACAGCAAGTTTCGCCGCGAAGCTTGGTGCGACGCTGGTGCGGGATGATGCCAAGTTTGATGCAGCCTTGGTCAGCTTGGGTGCCTTGGGCATTGTTCATTCGGTCATGCTACGCGCAACAGGCCGATATCTGCTTAATTCGTCGCTGCTGCATATTCCTTTTGGGCAGCTGCAAGGCGCGCTGAACATGCTCGATTTTCGCGGGTCAGGCTTGCCCGACCAGACCCGCAGGCCTTATTTTTTCCAGGTGATCCTGGATCCCAACAAAATGGACATTGGATATACGACCGTGCGGTACAAAGAACTGTGTCCCCCGGGATACCGGCCGGATTATAACCTGAAATCCGAAGCAGAACCGGGAACCGATTTACCGCGCCTGATTGCGTCGGCGATCAAGATGTTCCCGGACTTGCGCAACACGGCCACGAGTCTGCTGATCCAGGCCGAGCTGAAAGTGCGTTCCGACCGACCGCATGAATGGCGGCTGCCCGGTGAGACATATAGTTTTACCAGCGCGCGCGAAGGCATTGCGAGTTCCGGCTTTGCCGTGCCAATTGCGCAGGTTACGACCGCGCTCGACATCATGCGCCAGGCGTTTCAGGTCCACAAAAGCGCACCGGTTGTGTTCACCTGCCGCTATGCGCAAAAATCACCGGGCATGATGGCCTTTACCCGCTATGACCCGAGTTGCGTCATCGACATTGACGGTATCGACACGCCTGCAACCCGCAAGCTGATCACGCTGGCCGGTCAGCGGCTGGAGGCGGCGGGCATGCCCTTCACCCAGCATTGGGGCAAGATGCATGATCTCACCAAGGCGCGCGTAAGGCGCGGCTATGGCGGTGGCGTGGACCGCTGGAATCAGGTGCGCAAATTGCTGCTGCCCGATGCGGTAGAACGCGATGCGTTTTCGTCGCCGTTTCTGGATAGCGTTGGGTTGAACGCTTGAGAGGCTAGTCTTTCATCCAGTCGCGGAAGAAACTGTCGCTTGCTTCGCGGAGGTCGGCGAGGGGGATTTCTTGACCCCCTATAATTATTGAATTCCCTTTTGTCTGGCCAAGATAGCGCAACGAAATTCCTTCGTCAGATGCTTTATTCAAGAGAACAGAGTCATCGACGTTGCGCGATGATATTATGTAGCGGCCTTGGTCTTCGCCGAATGCTGTACCTACAGTCAAATCAAACTTCGCTTGTAGCTCAAAGCCAAGTGAACTTGCTAAGCCCATTTCAGCTAATGCGACGAGCATACCCCCATCGGATATGTCATGGATGGCGGTTAGCCAGCCCTCACCAAGTAACTCACTTAGAAAAGTCCCGTTCTGTATTTCTTGTTTAAGGTCTACGGTTGGTGCGCTCCCAGCTTCGATGCCTGCGATGTCGCGGAGCCAAAGTGATTGCCCAAGTTGCGAACCTTCGCTTCCGACCAGCCAAACATCATCCCCCTCATTCTTAAACCCAATTGTCATCATCTTATCGAGATCATCAATCAACCCAACCGCGCCAATAGCCGGCGTCGGCAGGATCGCGTGGCTCACGCCATCTGCACCAGTGGTCTCGTTATACAAGCTCACATTGCCCGACACGATCGGCATATCCAGCGCTTCGCAGGCTTCGGCCATGCCTTCGATACAACCGACAAATTGCGCCATGATATGGGGCTTTTCGGGATTGCCGAAATTCATACAATCTGTTGTCGCCAGCGGTTTTGCACCCACGGCGCAAAGGTTGCGATAGGCTTCCGCAATAGCTTGCTTGCCACCTTCAACCGGGTCAGCCTTGCAATAGCGCGGCGTACAATCGGTGGTGATCGCGAGACCTTTGTTGGTGCCATGAACGCGGACAACGGCGGCATCACCGCCCGAACGCTGGCAAGTGTCTGCGCCAACCTGGCTGTCATATTGTTCCCAGATCCAGCGGCGCGAGGCGAGGGCAGGGCTTGCCATCATCTTCAGAAGGTCCGCGCCGATATCGGTGCTTTCGGGAATGTCGCCCAGTGGTGGGGTCGCGACATGCGCCTTATATTCTTCTTGGCTGAGATGCGGCCGGTCGTAGAGCGGTGCATCATCAGCGAGCGGGCCGAGCGGGATATCGCAGACCGTCTCGCCTTTGTGGGTCAGCACCATGCGGCGGGTGTCGGTCACTTCGCCGATCACGGCAAAATCCAATTCCCACTTGGTAAAAATCGCCTCGGCCATTTCCTCGCGGCCGGGTTTCAGAACCATCAGCATGCGTTCCTGACTTTCCGACAGCATCATCTCGTAAGCGGTCATTTCCGTCTCGCGGCAGGGTACTTTGTCCATGTCGAGAATGATACCAACCTCGCCATTGGTCGCCATCTCGACGCTGGAGCTGGTCAGGCCAGCCGCGCCCATATCCTGAATGGCAACGATTGCGTCGGATGCCATGAGTTCCAGACAGGCCTCGATAAGCAGCTTCTCGGTAAATGGATCACCAACCTGAACCGTGGGGCGTTTCTCATCGCTATCGTCATCAAATTCCGCGCTCGCCATGGTCGCGCCGTGAATGCCGTCGCGGCCGGTTTTGGAGCCAACATAGACGATGGGATTGCCAACGCCGGAAGCTGCTGAATAGAAAATCTTGTCCGCATCCGCCACGCCAACAGTCATCGCATTGACGATGATATTGCCGTCATAGGCCTCGTGGAAGTTGGTTTCGCCGCCAACCGTGGGCACGCCCACGCAATTGCCATAGCCACCAATGCCAGCGACCACGCCTTTGACGAGATGCTTCATCTTGGGATGTTCGGGACGTCCGAAGCGTAGCGCGTTTAAATTCGCCACCGGCCGCGCGCCCATGGTGAACACATCGCGCAAGATACCGCCTACGCCCGTTGCGGCGCCTTGATAGGGTTCGATATAGCTTGGGTGGTTATGGCTCTCCATCTTGAAGATCGCCGCCTGACCATCGCCAATATCAATGACGCCGGCATTCTCACCCGGACCGCAAATGACCTGTGGGCCCGTGGTGGGGAGTTTCTTCAAATGCAGGCGAGAGCTTTTGTAGGAACAATGCTCGGACCACATGACCGAAAATATGCCAAGCTCCGTGATATTCGGTTCGCGACCGAGCGCGTTTAATATGCGCTGATATTCCTCTTCATTGAGGCCATGTTCGGCGACAATTTCAGGGGTGATTTTGGTGGCGGTGCGCGAGGATGTCTGTGTCATGAAGACCCTTTAACGAGCCCTCCCGATTCCGCCTAGTGTGAATTATCAGTTTTACAGAACCCATTGCATTTTATGGCGTAACATGGTTTCATAATGAAACTGATATAACTGATGGCTGGAGAAAGTTTTGGACAAAGTGGTTTTGGTCATCGGAGCTGGCGACGCGATTGGCAGTGCGATCATGCGCGCTTTTTCGGACAAGGGCTATGTCGTTTGCGGGGCACGCCGTGGCGGAGAGAAGCTGGAAGCGCTGGTTGAAGAACTGCGCAGCGCGGGCAAGAAGGCGCATGGATTTTCCTGTGATGCGCGCAAGGAAGACCAGATCGAGGCTCTGTTCGCGGATATCGAAGCCAATATCGGCCCGCTTGAGTGCGTGGTCTTCAACGTCGGCGCCAATGTGCCGATGACAATCCTCGATACCAGCGCCCAAAAGTTTCTGAAAATTTGGGAAATGGCAACCTTCGCCGGGTTTCTGACCGGCCGGGAAGCCGCGCGCTTCATGACCAAACGCGGCCATGGTTCGATCATCTTTACCGGCGCGACGGCCAGCATGCGTGGCGCCGCGGGCTTTGGCGCCTTTGCCAGCGCCAAGGGCGCTCTTCGCAATATGGTGCAAAGCCTCGCTCGCGAAATGGGTCCAAAAAATATTCATGTCGCTCATGTGGTGATTGATGCAGCGGTCGATACCGATTGGATCAAGGGAATGCTGCCAGACTATGAGGAACGCAAGGCCAATGACGGCGTCGTCAATCCCGATGATCTGGCGCAAAATTATGTGATGTTGCACGAGCAACCGCGCAACGCCTGGACGTTTGAACTGGATGTCCGGCCGTGGGCTGAAAAATGGTGATAGCCCTGTTTTCGTGCAGGGGTAGAAATTAAAGGAATTCTGGATGTCCAAGACGATTGAACTTATATTCGATTTTGTAAGCCCCAATGCTTATCTGATCTGGCAGCCGCTAAAGGCATTGGCCGAAAAACATGGTGCCAATATTGAAGTGCTACCGGCCTTTCTTGGCGGGATGCACAAGCTGACCGGCAATGCGCCGCCTTTCATCCGCGACGCGGAAGTGAAGGGCAAAAATGCTTATGCGATGCTCGAGATGAATCGCTTCATCGCCAAACATGGCCTCAGCAAATTTCAGATGAACCCGCATTTTCCTTTCAATACGATCAGTTTGCAGCGGATGCTTGTCGCGCTTGAACCTGAAAAGCGCGCGACATTTATCGAAACATTGCTGCCTGCAATATGGGAAGAACAGTTCGACGTAACGGATACTGAAGTGCTCGGTAAAATTATTGCCGATGGCGGATTTGATGCGGAGGCGTTATTTGCAAAAACGCAGGACCCCGCCGTCAAACAGGAATTGATGGACAATGTCGAAAAAGCCGTCGCGCGCGGCGCTTTCGGGATTCCCACCATGTTTGTCGATGGGGAAATGTACTTCGGTAAGGAGCGTCTGGGTCAAATTGATGAGCAACTGTCTTCCTAGTTCATCTCCGTAAAGTCAGGGTTTGACCACCAGGTTTCCGAGATGCTTGCCATTGAACAGCATGAACAGCGCCTCGGGAAAGCGGTCAATGCCCTCGACAACATGTTCGGGAAGAACAAGTTTGCCCGACCGCATCAAGTAGGAAATTTCCGCAATGGCCTCCGGATATTTGGAATCATAATGACTGACAACAAAGCCCCGCATGGATGCATTGCGTTCCGCCAATCGCAGATATAATTTTGGTCCGCGAACATCTTCCAGATGTTGATATTGCGAAATGGCACCGCAGATGACAACGCGCGCTCCGGATGGAGCCAGATTATCGAGAACATTGTCGAGAATTTCACCACCGACATTGTCAAAAAAGACGTTCACGCCATCTGGGGCAGCCTTTGCCAATTCTTCCGCAACGTCGGAATTTTTATAGTCAATCGCCACGTCTGCGCCCAGCTTTTCCGTTAGATAAATGCATTTTTCCGCACCACCGGCGATGCCAATCACATAAGCTCCGCGCGCTTTGGCCAACTGGACGACAACCGATCCGACAGCGCCTGCCGCGCCAGAGACGACAACGACGTCACGCTCTTGCACTTCCCCGACGGCTATCAACCCGACCCATGCGGTGAGGCCAGTGGTAATGCCCAACTGTCCCGCAAAAGCCGATGGGGCAATGCCATCCTCCGGCTCCACTTTGGTGGCTGCACCTTCCGGCAAGAGGGCATGGGTTTGCGCGGACATCAGGCCATAGACCCAATCACCAACGGCCAGATTGTCGCTTTTGGTTTCTACCACCTGACCCACGCCCAAGGCGCGGATGGTGGTGCCGATATCGCCGGTCTTGTGCATCCCTTCGTCATTCAACGTCGTTCTTATCCAGGCATCCATGGAAAGCGTATCGACTTTTGCGACAAAATGACCGGCCGGAATATCGTCAATGCTGACGTTCTCAATACCGAAGTCATCAATGGTCGGCATGCCATTTGGCCGTTGTTTGATAAAAACTCTGCGGTTCTGGATAGCGATGACCGAACTCCCGGATTAAGTTTTGAAGAGTCACGGTCATCATGAATATGCACCCCAGTCGCAAGTAGCAGTTTGACTAGCTAAGCCAGCAAAACGCCATTTCTGATCGGTGTCGTCTCGAAGGACAAATAGACTTGCCCGGTCGTAGTCAATGTGCTGATGAAGACCGCATGGAATCGCCCTGCCAAAAGATATGTTCTATTGATGAACCGAGCGGTCTTTGTGTCGGGTGCGGGCGTAGCTTATCGGAAATCGGAGAATGGGCATCTGCTACCCCGGACCGCCAGCGAGAAATATTATCACTCCTGCCCGCCAGAATGCATGATATCGGCAGCAACAAGAGACCGTCCTGACCGCTAGGGAGTAATCAAATTTCTATTGATATACTGGTTCAGCGCATCGACAAAAACGCGGGTTTTGAAGGGAAGGTGCTGCCGATTGGGGTATACGGCATAGATAGCTCGATCGTCATTTTTATTCCAGTGTGAGAGGATGGGTTTTAGTTTTCCCGTCGCTATTTCGGAGGAAACCAGAAAATGAGCCAGCCGTGCGATCCCCATATTTTGCAGCGCGGCTGCCTTTACGGTGAGGCCGATTCCAGAAAACGTGCTGTCGACGCGAATAGTTTCTTTTTCATCACCGCCATCAAATGTCCACTGATTGGTCGTTTGGCCTTTGGCATGGATCGTCAGGCAACGGTGATCGAGAAGGTCTGACGGCGTGGCGGGGGTTCCATATTGTTCGAGATATTCGGGCGAAGCGCAGACTACCCATGGATCATGGATAAGCTTGCGGACGATGAATGATGTTTCCACCGGGCGCTCGAATAACAGAGCAATATCGACTCTCTCTTTCAACAAATTGATCCCGCCATCGCCTTGTAAAAGAAGAACGGAAACGTGCGGATAATCCCGAGAGAATGTCTTGAGAAATGGCAGCAGAACCTGCAGTGAAAATGCGTCTGAAGCCGCGATGCGCAAGACACCCCTTGGCACCGTGCTCAAATTCCGTGCGGTGTCTTCGGCGTCCTCTATTGCGGCCAGAATATTCTCGCATCTTGCAAACAAAGCATTGCCAGCTTCGGTCAGCGATAGCGATCGCGTTGTTCGGTAAAACAAGCGCACGCCAAGACGATCCTCAAACCGGCTTATTTTTTTGCTGACACCTGATGAGGTCAATCCCAGTCTGCGACCTGCTTCGATGAAGCTTCCCGACTGCACAACTTCGGTGAAAACCGACATTTCGCTTATTGGATGCATGGTTGCGGTTTGCTTTAATTAGTGAATTATTGTCAACAATCATTTTCTATCCAATCCGTTTATTCAAGTTCAGAACGCGCCTATCTGTTATCGAGTAGTAGGTAGCGGGTCATTTCTGTTGAATTTGATCAGGCTGCATATTGATTGCGATTATTATTAGTTTCGCTGCGGCTTTTTGGCTGCGGCGAAGGGCTCGGCCTTAAGCCCCCTCCCGGCCGAGCCAATTTACAACTGACCAATTGTTCGATGGGATGTCGATTACGCGGGAAGGCTATATCCGGATGCATAGGAACTGAGCATGGATGACGAAGTGATCGCCTTGATCAAGGCCGGCCTAAGGCTGAGATGCGGACATTGCGGACGAGGCAAGCTGTTCAGACGCTATTTGAAATTTCATGACAATTGTCCGGATTGTCGGCAGGACTTGACTGTTGCAGATACGGCCGATGGTCCCGCCTTTTTTGTCGGTTTTTTTACGATGATTGTTTTTGCCCCCATCACGTTGGTACTGGTTCAATCGTCAGAAGTTATGACCACCAAAATCTTGGCATTTGTCTCAGGAATAGTGATCAGTTCGATTGTCTGCTTGATCCTTTTACCGCCGGTAAAAGCGATACTGCTCAATCTGCAAATTAATTATGATTCAGGTGAAGGTACCACCGACTGATCAGGAATCCTCTCTCAGGTTTTGACGAACCGAAGCACCAGATAAGCGGTCAGTGCTGCGGTCGCGCCTGTCGCAAACGTACCCCACGCAATGTCATATAGGGTGATCTTGGTCGACCAGACTTTCAAAACGGCTTGGCTGGTCAAATCATAAGTTGCATAGGCAATGCCGCCAAATAGCGCACCGTTGAGCAAAGCGGTTGTCCACTGCCCGCTGGCAAGCGCCGGCTTGACGCCGAACCAGATGATCCCAAACAGATAGATCAGATAAAAGGCGAGGGCAGGCAACTTGCGAAACTCATCCGCCATTATTTCTCCGATTACCGGTCGATACAGGCTGTTCGCCATATTGCTGAGCCACAGAAAGTCGAGAACGCCAAAAATTATCGCGGCGATGATATAGGCAATCATAAATTGGGTCATGGATATTCCTAGTTACAAATTTTTGCCGCTCAGGCAGTCTTTAGGGTTCTTGTCTTGCCTACAAAGGCTGCTGCCAATGCAGCGATCGCAAACGCGGCCAATGCTGATACCATCATACCCATATCGGCCGCCTCGGGTTCCGGCCCAAACCAATTCATGATCTGGAATGCGAGCAGCAATATGACTAGAAGGACTAAGGCCAGTTTAGAGCGCGGTGCCGTGGATCGTGTGCGCAATACGAAAAAAGCAAGTGCGCCAAAGGTCAACAGCAGCTCTAGCGGCATTGTGATGGCCGGATAATTCCAAAGTCCAAAACCCAATTTGGGTGGAGTTCCAGCAATGGTCAGATCCGGCGCATGAACTAACAGATCCAGCAACCAGTGCGAGAACACAACGGCAGCGCCAATCAGGGCTCCGGTCCTGTTTCGGGTGAGCAACCAGATTAGTAAGCCAAAGCCCAAAGCCCAAACGCCGCTGCCGACCAGACTATGCGTGTAGGGCATGTCATAAAGGTCAAGCGGGTTCATCACTGTGAAGCCAGGGGTAATCCGGAACTTCTCTATGCCGAGAAGTGCAAAGCCGAAAAATCCGAAATCTATCAATTGCCCCGCAACAAATAGCGTTCCAAGTCCGGGCGCTTTGGGATGGGTTGCTGCGACCATTGCTGGTGCGAAATGCCCTATGAACATGATTAGTCTCCCCTTTTTACAATTGATCCTAACAACGCGATCGACAAATGACCAGTCAACGCCGTTCGGGAAACAAAAACTCATCAAATTGCTCCGTCTGGGCCTTGACCGAAACCCAAAGCGACGCCATTGCAATGCGGATGAGTGAAACCGATCAAAATATGTCTGAAGACGCGGCCAATCTGAACTTTGAAGATGCGCTAAGGCGTCTGGAAGATATTGTGAGAAAGCTGGAAAGTGGAGATGTTCCATTGGATCAGTCCATCGCGCTTTACGAACAAGGCGAAAAGTTGCGAGGCCTTTGCCAGAAGCGTTTGGAAGATGCGCAAGCGAAGATCGAGAAAATTACTCTTGACCGCGATGGCAAAGCTCAAGGCTCCACTGCCTTTGATGCGGACTAATTGTGCCTGCCAATAATAATCTGGACCTACAGGAGGAAATTGCCCGCGTTGCAGAGGCGATCGACAAGCAATTCGATCTGCTTCTGGTCGTCCCTGATGACGCGCGGGCACAGCTATTTGAGACCATGCGTCATGCCGCGATTGGTGGCGGAAAACGGTTGCGGCCATTGCTGGTTATGGCAACATCTAGCCTGTTTAATGTGGATGAGAGTTGCGCCTTTCGTGCGGCAACAGCATTGGAAGCCTTGCATGTCTACTCGCTGATCCATGATGATCTGCCATGCATGGATGATGATGACATGCGGCGCGGCAAGCCAACAGCGCATAAAGCATATGGCGAAGCGCAGGCGGTTCTTGCCGGTGATGCGCTGCACGCCATCGCCTTTGAACTATTGGCGGATGAAAATACCCATTCGGACCCTTTTGTGCGCGCTGAAATGATTGCCTGTTTGGCAAAAGCTGCGGGGCCTTCGGGTATGGCTGGTGGCCAGATGATGGATCTTGTCGCCGAAACCACAACTTTTGATTTACCGACGGTAACGCGATTGCAGCAGCTGAAAACCGGCGCGCTTATTAGTGCTTGTGTTGAGATTGGTGCGATATTGGGCAGAGTTCCGATTGAAGGGCGAACGGCTTTGCGCGGCTATGCCCACGATCTTGGACTCGCTTTCCAGATTGCGGATGATATTCTGGATGTCGAGGGCGATGAAGAGCTGGCTGGCAAAGCTCTGCACAAAGATGACGCAGCAGGCAAACAGACTTTTTTAAGCTTGATGGGATTGGAACGCGCCAAAGAACAGGCGCAAATGTTGGTCGATCAAGCGAAATCACATTTAAACGGCTATGGCGAGGAAGCCAATTTACTTCGCGCCATTGCGGAGTTTACGGTTCAGAGAGACCGGTAATGATCGTTCAAGCGTTATGCTGATGGGGGGAATATTATGAGAGTTGGTGTTTATCCTGGTACTTTTGATCCTGTTACCTTGGGGCATATGGATATCATTCAACGCGGCACGCGGCTGGTCGACAAGCTCGTAATCGGTGTAACAACCAATCCTTCAAAGTCGCCAATGTTTTCCCTGGAAGAGCGCCTGAATATGGTCCGCCGGGAAACCGCTGAATTGGGTGATGCTGTCGAGGTGGTGGCCTTTAATGCATTGCTGATGAAATTTGCTCAGAAACAGGGCGCAAGTGTCATCGTTCGTGGCCTGCGCGCTGTGGCCGATTTCGAATATGAATACCAAATGGCCGGTATGAACCAGCAGTTGAATGACCAGATTGAAACGGTGTTCCTGATGGCAGATGTCTCTTTGCAACCAATTGCTTCTCGCCTCGTCAAGGAAATCGCCGTTTATGGTGGCGAAATTCACAAATTTGTATCGCCTAAAGTTTGCGAAGAAGTGGTCGCTCGGGTTTCCGAAACTGGTTTAAAGGGTGATCAGTAATAAGGTTTTCAAAGCTAGTTCATTGCGGCGAAAGCATATCTGGTCCAATAGGCAGCATTATTGATATCACGCGATCAATCCAATGCGTGATCTAAATCAACGAACAGGTGAGTAGTTATATATGCTAGGCAAATTTTTTGTTTCTTTCATTGCTTTCGCGATGGTGAGTAGTGGAGCAGCTGCACAGGAGCAAGCCGCACCTGCTGAACCTGCTCCGGCTTCGGTTCCGGCAGAAGAAAATATCCTGCATTTGGACCTTTCTACTGGCGGGCGTGTCACAATCCAGCTTTTTCCTGCGGCAGCTCCCAATCATGTCGAGCGCATTAAGACGCTGACCCGGCAGGGTTTTTATGATGGGATTATCTTCCACCGCGTCATTGAAGGCTTTATGGCCCAAACCGGCGATCCAACCGGTACTGGCACGGGCGGTTCAGACTTGCCGGATTTGAAGGCAGAGTTTCACCCTTTCCCGCATCTCAGAGGCGTCGTTTCCATGGCCCGTGCGGAGAGTGAAGACAGCGCGAATAGCCAGTTTTTCATTGTTTTCTATCCGCGCTTTGCGCTGGATAAAAAATATACAGTTTTCGGCCGAGTCACGTCCGGCATGCAATATGTCGATCTGATCAATCGTGGCGAACCACCTGCCAATCCGGCAAGGATTCTGCAGGCTTCGATCGCGGCGGATGGTAAAGGGCCACCTGCTCCGCGGTCCCTTGCACCAGTCGCTGAAAAAGAGATTACGGTCGATGACCTGAACGCGCCGATCAATCCATAGGATTTTGTGTGCGCGTTGATCTCTTTGATTTTGAACTACCGCAAGAGAATATCGCTCTAAGACCCGCGGTACCGCGAGATAGTTCCCGGTTGCTGCATGTTACCGGATCCGCGCGATTGTCTGACCATGTGGTTACTGATCTGCCGCAACTATTGTCTCCCCATGACATATTGGTCTTTAACGATACCAAGGTTATTCCCGCTCAGCTGGAAGGGTACCGCGGCGATGCGAGAATAGGTGCCACTTTGCACAAGCGCGTTGATCTCAGACGTTGGCAGGCGTTCGTGCGCAATGGCAAAAGACTAAAAGTTGATGATGTCGTCGATTTCGGTGAAGGTGTGTCGGCAAAAGCGGAGGACAAATTTCAAGACGGTAGCTTCCTGTTGCATTTTTTGGGAGACGAGCCAGTAGAGGTTTTGCTCGCTCGCGCCGGTACGATGCCATTGCCGCCTTATATCGCTCGAAAACGTGAGATTGATGAACAGGATGCCAAAGATTATCAAACGATGTTCGCGCGGGAAAATGGTGCTGTAGCTGCGCCGACAGCTGCACTTCATTTTACTGAAGGGTTGATTGCGGCGCTTACCAAAGCTGGAATTCAGCAAGAAACGCTAACTCTTCATGTCGGTGCCGGGACCTTCTTGCCGGTGAAGGTGGATGAAACGGACGACTATCAAATGCACAGCGAATGGGGCCGGATCGAGCCAGAAGTCGCTGATCGTCTCAACAAGGCACGCCAGAATGGCGGCCGGGTAATTGCAGTTGGCACAACCAGTTTGCGTTTGCTCGAAAGCGCCACCGGCGAAGATGGTATCATTCAAGCGTTTGAAGGCGACACCGATATATTTATCACGCCCGGCTATAGTTTTCGGGCAATTGATGGTCTGATGACCAATTTTCACCTGCCCAAATCCACGCTTTTCATGTTGGTCAGTGCGCTAATGGGACTCGACACAATGCAGTCGGCATATTCCCACGCCATCGCTAAGGGATATAGATTCTACAGCTATGGTGATTCAAGCTTGTTGCTACCCTAGTAGCTATCTGGGAATTGTCAGTTGAATTCAAAAAAGATCAGGATCGTTTGAATGTATCCCAGTGAAATTGCTCGAGAACGGATTGCCGATGGGGTTGTTCACATATCCAGCCTGGCTGCGGTGCTTACCGGTTGTGCTGCCCTCGTGATATACGCGGTGGCTGCATTTGACGCACCATTGATTATTGCCTGTTCAATCTATGCTGCCTGTATGATTGCATCCTTCACGGCATCCGCGTCCTATCATCTTTTGCCACAGCATCACTGGCGCAGTGGCCTGCGCAGGTTCGATCACGCGGCGATCTATGCGTTGATTGCCGGAACCTTTACGCCCCTTCTCGTGCATATCGGTACGACCCTGGTCTACATTGTTCTGGGCGCCGTCTGGTTGCTCGCAATTCCGGCCATGTTGTATAAGGTTCTGGGCGAGAATATCGCACCGCGCTGGTCTTTGGCTTCCTATATTGGACTTGGCTGGATGGGCACCATAGCGCTGCCGGATTTTTCATCGGCATTACCAATGTCCGCGGTAATCGCGATTATCGCCGGCGGGTTTTTCTATTCTTTCGGAACAATATTCTATGGGCGCAAGTCTCAGGCTTTTCGGTATGCGGTGTGGCATATGTTTGTGCTGCTCGGGACCGCAGCGTTTTTCCTCGCGATATGGCTGGCGCTGTTTTCACAATAGGACCAGAAAACTTGAATTTCGGCGCGATGTAACGAGCTTCCGTAAATACAGAAAGGGCGGCTCAATCGAACCGCCCTTTATAACTTTTTATCAGTAAAGGCTTAGCCTTCAGCAGCAACCGGAACTGGTGGATCGTTATCAGCCACTTCGGTCAGCGAGCCACCCTGTGGTTCGCATTCGCCGGCTTCGGTATATTTCCAGGCATTGCCTTGATAATCGACAACTGATGTACCGGCACAGCTTGTGCCTTCGCCAGCAGCACAGTCATTTTCGCCTGCTTTGGCGATACCGAAGCATTTTTCTTTTTCAGCGGCAGCCACTTCGGTGACTTCTTCACCTGCAGCTTCAGCGCCTTCGGTTGCTTCGCCACCGCCACCTGAACAGGCGGAAAGGGCTGCGGCCGCGATCAGCGCAGTCGCAGCTGATCCTAATTTCATTGTCTTGGTCATCATAAACTCCCGATTTTGGTCTTTGAAAAACTGCTACCATCCTGCACAGTCAAAGAGGGATTCGTGCAGAACGGTCTATTGGTTACACCATAAGGCAAAAAATACAAAATTCTTTGTTTTTTCGGGCCTTACTTCGTTGATTGGGATAAATTTTGATAGCTGAGCGTTTTTCTTTTTCGATTGCGGCCACCGATGGCAAGGCGCGCACCGGAAAAATTTCGATGCTGCGCGGCGATATTCGTACGCCCGCTTTCATGCCTGTTGGCACAGCGGCTACGGTAAAAGCGATGAAGCCGGAAACGGTTCGCGAAGCAGGGGCCGATATCATTCTCGGCAACACCTATCATCTGATGCTGCGGCCCGGCGCCGAGAGAGTCGCAAAGCTAGGCGGCCTGCATAAATTTATGAATTGGGATCGGCCAATTCTGACGGATAGTGGCGGTTATCAAGTGATGAGCCTGTCGGATTTGACCAAGATGAGCGAAGATGGCGTGGAGTTCCAAAGCCATCTGGATGGATCGCGCCATATGCTGACACCGGAACGGTCGATGGAAATCCAACGTCTGCTTGGCAGCGACATTGTTATGGCTTTTGACGAGTGCACCAAAAATGGTGCCACCCGGGACGAAGCCATGCTGTCGATGGAACGCTCCATGCGCTGGGCGAAGCGCTCCCGTGATGGTTTTGACAGTGGCAAAGAGCATGCTGCCAAAGCGGCGTTGTTTGGCATACAGCAAGGGTCTTTGGACCGGGAAATCCGGGCAGCATCAGCCGAGGCGCTGATCGAGATAGATTTTGATGGTTATGCAATCGGAGGGTTGGCGGTCGGGGAGGGGCAAGAGGCAATGTTTGGTGTGCTTGACTACGCGCCGGATCAATTGCCAGCCGATAAACCGCGCTATCTTATGGGTGTTGGGAAACCTGACGATCTGGTCGGGGCCGTCGAGCGCGGGGTGGACATGTTTGATTGCGTGCTTCCGAGCCGATCTGGCCGCAATGGGCAGGCTTTCACAGCTACAGGTCCGATAAATATCCGCAACGCGAAATTTGCCGAAGATTTGGAGCCATTGGATGCAGATTGTACATGTTCTGTATGCCGGACCTATAGCCGCGCCTATTTGCATCATCTGATCCGATCCAAAGAGATATTGGGTGCCATGTTGATGACAGAACATAATATCGCTTTTTACCAGTCGCTTATGGCCGGAATGCGAGATGCCATTGCGAGTAGTAAATTTGCGGCTTTTGCCAGCAATTTCCGTGGGAAATATCTGCAATAATGATCAAGGGATTGCCAGAACCAACCAGCTTGAAAGACGCCATAAAGCGCGCGCAAGACCATGCGCCTTATCTGTGCATGGCCATGGAGGTTCAACCGGAACTCACGGCATTGCTTGAGAATGAAGATTTGAATGTAGCTTTGGCATTTGTGGCGGAAGCGGGCGCAAATGCTGAAAATGTTCGCCAGAAACTAAGGCGCGAAAAGCGGGCGCTGGCTCTCACTTTAGCGGTCGGTGATTTGGCGGGTCAGTTAAGCCTTACTGATGTGGTCAGGCGGCTGTCAGATTTTGCAGACCGGTCACTGGATGAAGCCCTCGCGGATATCTACGCCTCGCGTTATCCGGATGCCGACCCTGCTGGCTTTGCAATCATCGGATTGGGAAAACATGGCAGCCGGGAACTGAACTACTCTTCTGATATCGATCCCATATTCATTTATGATCCGGGAAAAATTCCCACGCGCGGTCGCGAAGAACCGAGTGATGCGGCGCGGCGGATCGGGCAACAATTGGTCGATGCGCTCAATACACGGGATGCCGACGGCTATGTTTTTCGCGTGGATATGCGATTACGGCCATCTCCGGAAGTCAGCCCCGTGGCGCTGCCCGTCGAAGCCGCGATCAGCTATTATGAATCCAGTGCGCTCGCATGGGAGCAGGCCGCGTTTATTCGTTCACGATTTGCAGCCGGTGATGCTGTTCTTGGTCGCTATTTCCTTGAGACCATCAACCCGTTTATTTGGCGACGTTCACTCGATTATGGCGCTATTCGCAATATTGGAGCGGTATCGATTCAAATACGCGATCACTATGCAGCAGGTCAGAAATTTGGGCTTGGCTTTGACCTGAAGCGCGGCCGGGGTGGAATCCGGGAAGCAGAATTTTATGCGCAAATGCACCAACTCATCTTTGGAGGACGCGAACCGGAGCTGCGTGTACCAGCCACGCGAGAGGCGTTAAGCGCATTGGCAGAAGCGGGAAGGATAAAATCAGATAAGGCAATCATTCTGTCAGAATCCTATGAGCTGTACCGGATTATCGAGCATCGCCTTCAGATGATAAACGATCAGCAAACGCATAGCCTGCCTGATGATGCGGCCGGGCTGGATCGCGTAGCCCGGCTTCATGGACTGGATCAAGGGGCTGAACTGCTTGCCCTGCTCGAACCACCGGTCGAAGCTGTTGGTGCGATATATGACGAACTGATCGCTTCTGATGATAGCGATCTGTTGCCGCACGCCGATCAAGCCCTGGAAGCAGCATTGGCAGAACGTGGTGTTGCGCAAACCGTTACTTTTGTCGAGAAAATCAAACGTTGGCGGAGCGGAAAAGTCACGGCGTTGAGAAGCCCAGCGGCGGTCGAATCCTTTGAAACCGTGTTGCCGGACATTGTAGAGGCGATCGCTCGATCACCTGATCCACAACATGCGCTCGTTCGACTGGACGATCTGATCGACAAGCTGCCTACCGCGATCAATTTTTTCCGCATGCTGGAGGCGCGACCTGGGCTTCGGGAAATGCTCAGCCGTATTTTGAGTCACGCACCGGTTCTGGCTGATGAATTGTCCCGCAGGACCGAGTTGTTCGAAGGATTGATTGATACGACCGCTTTGGATTTACCGCCTTGTGTCGATGAACTGGTAGAACAATTTGCACGACGGGAAGATGGTGACGATTATCAGATGCTGCTCGACCGGGTGCGAGCGAGAGTAGGGGAGAAGCGCTTTTCGCTTGGTACGCAGCTTATTGAATCTCGACATGATCCACTGGCCATCGCCGGTGGATATGCCCGCGTTGCAGAAGCTGCGATCCGGGTACTAACCGGCGCCACTATATCGGAATTCGAAAAAGTCCATGGCAAGATTGAAGGCAGTGAGATGCTGGTCCTGGCGCTGGGCCGTCTGGGCGGCGAAGCGTTGACGCACGCTTCTGATCTTGACCTGATTTTTCTGTTCACGGGTGATCATGGTGCGGAGTCAGATGGAAGACGGCCTTTGGGTGGAACGCAATATTTCAATCGGCTTGCACAACGTATCGTGGCTGCCCTTTCGGTACCCACTGCGGCAGGACCGCTTTACGAAGTGGACACCCGGCTTCGCCCTTCCGGCACACAAGGTCCGATGGCAGTGACGATTGAAAGTTTCTATAAATATCAACAAGAAAATGCCTGGACTTGGGAGCATATGGCACTAACAAGAGCGCGCCCTGTCTTTGGTAGCCAAGAGGCCTGCGATCAATTGCAGGATCAGATCATAACCATCTTACAGAAAGAACGTGAGCCTGAAACGTTGCGCAAAGCAGTGCGCAAAATGCGATTGGACATTGTCGAACATAAACCGCCCAAAGGGCCGCTGGACACAAAGCTTATGGAAGGTGGTCTGGTGGATTGGGAATTCATTATTCACTTCCTCCAGCTGAAAACCGGGGAAGCTTTGTATCCGCAGCTCGGCGAGGCCGCACGCGGGCTTGCTGTCGGCGGGCATTTGAACGAGAATATGGTCGCTGCCCATGAACTGATGACCCGCCTGCTTGTGGCCTTGCGCCTGATGTCGCCAACCTGTGACTATCCGCCGGAGACAAGCCGTGAGTTAATCGCCAAGGCCGCCGGCCAGGAAAACTGGGATGCCCTTTTGAACGGGTATGACGAGGCTCGACAATGCGTTATCGAGGAATGGAATCGGCACTTGCGGCCAGACCCTCATGAAATTTTAGGAGACGTAATATGATAGAAGTTGGTGAGCAAATGCCGGATATGGATTTGACGGCACCCGATGGCAGCACAGTCAAACTCTCCGATTATCACGGCAAGAAACTGGTGCTGTTTTTCTATCCCAAAGCCAGCACGCCGGGCTGCACGACGGAGGCTAAAGACTTCTCGGCATTATTGCCCGAATTTGAAAAAGCAGGTGCGGCAGTGCTTGGCATGTCAGCAGATAGTCCCAAGCGTCAGCAGAATTTTATCAGCAAACAAGAGTTGACAGTGGACATTGCTTCGGATGAAAGCACCGCGTTTCTGGAGAAAATCGGTGTCTGGGCGGAAAAGAAAATGTACGGTAAGACCTATATGGGCATTATTCGATCAACCTTTTTGATCGGGCAGGATGGCAAGGTTTTGCAGTCCTGGCCGAAAGTGAAGGTCAAAGGGCATGCCGAAGAGGTGCTGGCGGCGGTCCAGGCCGCATAAGGTTCCCGGTTTGAACATTGCAACCACAATGAAGCCCTCCGCTGGTGAAACGGCAAGGCGTGTTCTCATGACATCCGAGCCAGCGGCAAAGGTAATCGCCGCTCGTCATGCTACGAGAGAATGGCGCAAGGGAAAGTTGAACCCGGATTTTGCTTCATCCATGCCAGATATTCCGGCTCGTCCTGTTCGGCCCGAATTGCTTCGGCCTGGCCAGATGCCGCGGCGCGGCAAGGGGACGTCGGTAACCAAGCGTATCGCGCTGATCCATGCGCTTGCCCATATTGAATTTGTCGCAATCGATCTAGCTTATGACATGATTGGACGGTTTGGAGCCGAATTTCCGGATGAATTTGCAGATGACTGGTTTCGGGTGGGCGCAGAAGAAGCCATGCATTTTGTGCTTCTGGACCGGCGATTGCGCGAGATGGGGAGCTTTTATGGTGCTCTGCCGGCTCATGATGGCCTTTGGGATACTGCCAAAGAGACTGCCTATGATGCATCGGCGCGCCTGGCAATCGTCCCCATGGTGCTCGAAGCGCGCGGTTTGGACATCACGCTCGATACGGTTGAGCGATTCAAAGCACAGGGCGATCCGCTAACAGCAAAGGTATTGAATCGCATCTATCATGACGAGATAAATCACGTGTTTTTCGGAACGAAATGGTTTGAATATTGCTGTGAACAGCAAAAAATCGACCCGCATGATCACTGGAAAAATCTTGTAAAAAAGCACTTTAGAGGCGGGTTAAAGCCTCCATTTAACGACTCGGCGCGCCATGCAGCCGGTTTAACCCAAGAATACTATCTTGGTATTGAATAATTAACCAAAATAAACCTACTCCTATCGTTACAGAACGGGGGCAGAATTTTCTGTCAAAAAATATGGAGCCACGATGTTTTCTGGCTCACAGTAGCAGGACTCGATCAGTTTATGACCGATAGCGTAGTAAGTTTGTTTCAAGGGGTTGTGAAAAAAGTCACAACAGTTGCGATTTTAGGATTGGCAATCTCTTTTTCTTCAACAGCAATGGCGGCCGGAGCTGCAGATGCAGGCCTTCCGCTGGATGTGCTGAAAGACAAATCAGAGAGTTCCGACAAAATCCTGGGAGAAGCAGATCCCGCCTTTCGTCTCCTTTTTAACAAATGGTCCGACCATGGTAAAAAACAAGCGGTTAGTCTGACAATTCCCTCTCGCAAACCTGTTGAAAATTATAAGCTGACCAGTACTTTTGGTTTCCGGTCTGACCCATTTAAAGGTCGCCGTGCCCGCCATAAGGGCATTGATATGGCCGGTCCGGTAGGCACGCCGATTTATGCAACTGCTGACGGCATTGTGGGTCGATCCCAATGGGTTCGCGGTTATGGCAACTATATTGAAATCAATCACGGCAACGAAATTCAAACACGCTATGGGCATATGTCGCGACTGAACGTTAAAGCAAACGCGCGCGTAAAAAGTGGCGATCTGATCGGCTTCATGGGTTCGACTGGTCGTTCGACGGGTAGCCATCTGCACTATGAAGTGCGCATTGCGGGCGAAGCGGTTAATCCAGTTCCGTTCATGCAATCCAATGATTTCTTGCTGGCACAGAATGCGACACCGGGCGTTGCACTTGGTGGTCCAGCCGATTAATTCTATTCCGATACACCTTTGGGAGAGGGTGCCTAAGAGGGGCTGGTGACGCTGAAACGCTTACCGGCCCTTTTTCTATACGGCCTTATTGCAGATAAATAATTCTTCCGGCTCCTTTTGACAGCCCGCCAAGTAATCCCTATCTTATGAGCATGACCCAAACAGCAGAGCAAATCTCTTCTCAGGACATCATCCTGACTCCCAACGCGGCCAAGCGCGTCGCTGCTATTGCCGAAAAGCAAGCGAAGCCGGCTATATTGCGCTTGGCGGTGGAAGGCGGGGGCTGTTCGGGCTTTCAATATCGTTTTGGCCTGGCCGAAGAAATTGAGCCTGATGATATCGCGGTTCAGGAATCGGGCGTGACCCTGGTGGTCGATGAAATCAGTCTCGATCTCGTTCGCGGTAGCGCCGTTGATTTTGTTGAATCTTTGGGCGGTAGCGCGTTTCAGGTGACCAACCCCAACGCGGCTTCCGGCTGTGGCTGTGGTTCCAGCTTTTCTGTCTGATTGCTGCATCGGTGAGGATTGCCAGCTTCAATATTAACGGCATAAAAGCGCGCCTGCCGCGCTTGCTGGAGTGGCTCGAAGAGACCAGGCCGGATGTTGCCTGTCTTCAGGAAATCAAGACGCAGGACGAAGGCTTCCCGGCGACAGAATTTGAGAAAATTGGCTATGGGGCGATCTGGCATGGCCAAAAAAGCTTTAACGGCGTTGCCATTTTGACCCGGGATCAGCAACCCGAAGAGACCAAACGCGGCCTCGATGGAGAGCCGGAGGACGAGCACAGCCGTTATCTTGAGGCCAATATCAAAAGCACAAATGGTGAGACAGTGCGAGTGGCGAGCATCTATCTTCCCAATGGCAATCCGCAACCGGGATCCAAGTTCGATTTCAAACTCCGCTGGATGAAACGCCTGCGCAATCGCGCGAATGAAATATGGCGGGAAGAAATACCTGCAGTCTTGGCAGGTGACTATAACGTCATTCCGCGCGACAACGATGTGTTTTCGGTAAAGGCGATGGAAAACGACGCCCTGATGCAGCCTGAAAGTCGGCAGGCCTATCAGCGTATTTTGAACGATGGTTGGACCGATGCCCTTGGTGTGACTTATCCTGCGGGCAATATCTGGACATATTGGGATTACCGCAGCGGTGGTTGGCAACGCGATCAAGGTTTCAGGATCGATCATTTGCTGCTGAGCCCTCTTGCTGCCGATAGGCTCAGCCATTGCGGTGTCGACAAGGAACATCGTGGCCGCGAAAAGGCCAGTGATCATGCTCCGACCTGGGTTGAACTAGACATCTAATGCGTGCCGTGCTGGTGAGCCTGGCCATAACTGCAGGGCTTTATGTTCTAATTGTCGCATTGGCTTACAGTTTTCAGCGCAATCTGCTTTATTTTCCAGATCAGACGGTTCTAACGGATCAACAACTGAACGAAGCAGAGTTTAGCGCAGTGAGCATAACTGCAGAAGGGACTGGCAAGCTGCTATCCTTGTGGCGCGCGCCCACTGATCCGACCAAACCGGTCATCATTCACTTTCATGGCAATGCTGGCTCTCCGGCTCTGCGTTTGCCCATCTACCAGGCGATGGCGCAAGACGGTGCGGGTGTGCTGGCTGTCGGATATCCGGGCTACGGCGGCAATCCGGGTTCGCCGAGTGAAGAAGCTTTTTACGCGACAGCACAAGCCCATTATGATTGGTTGATCGCTCGAGGCTATAGCGCTGACCAGATTGTGATTGCAGCCCAATCTCTTGGGACCGGTGTGGCGATATGGCTAGCGTCCCGCAATGATGCGTCCGGGTTGATTTTGGAAGCGGCCTATACGGCGATGGACGATATGGCGCAGCGTCAATTTTCCATTCTACCCGCGAAACTGCTGATCAAGGATCGCTACCGCTCGCTTGACCGGATTAATGAGATTAACATGCCGCTGAGCTGGATCCACGGTACAAATGACGAACTTATCCCGTTTGCAATGGGGCAAGTGCTGTTCGATGCAGCCAAGGAACCGAAAACGTCCCATCCGATCCGTAATGGTGGCCATAACGACCTGTGGATGCGCGGTATCGATGCGCTGGTCCGCAGTGATGCGCAGCGCTTTGTTGCGAGCGATTAGCCTTCGCACTCAAGGTGCCAGGAGATTCTGCCATTGTTGCAACATATTATATGCAACAGCGCTGGCAGGGCCGTCGCCGGTCAAAGCTACGGATGCGTATTGGCGATTAACCGGGTCAATCATAACAAATGCTTTCATCCCCGGCATGCCGCCTGCATGTCCGATCCAGAGAGCGGGCTCGCCGTTTTTTCCCGGTGCGCGCATGGCCATCACGCCCAGCCCATAAAAGGTATTTTTGTCAAACATCGGGAAGAGTTCGGCGAACATCTTATCGCGGGTTTCTGGTTTGACGAGCTTGCCGTCCAAAAAGGCCCGCCAAAACAAAATCAAATCTGTTGAAGTCGCCGCTATTGGGCCAGCCGGGCCTGGTGTTCGGATATCGGATTTCTGTTTGTCACTTGGTCTGGGCTTGGCAACGTCGGATACATCGTCATCAGCATCGACCATGCGGGTATTTGAGAGGCCGATTTTGTCGATGATGCGGGTCTGTATAATTTGCGACAATCGCTGGCCATCGACCTGTTCAGCGATTGTGCCCAAAAACAGGTAACCCGTGTTGGAGTAACGCCAATTTTGCCCGGGGCAAAATGGCGCGCCGTGCCTTTTCAAGATTTCAACATTGTCTTTTATATTGAGAGGCTTGGGACCATTTGTTCTCAGACTTGGATCTTCATTGGTGCTATACAGGCCAGATGTATGGTTGAGCAGCATTTCCACAGTGATCAAATCACCATTTGGCACATCCGCAATCCAGTTGGCTAATTTGTCGTCGAGAGAAAGCCGCCCCTCTTCGACAAGTTGCATGATGACAATGGCGGTGTAGCTTTTGCCAACACTGGCCCAGTAATGCAGTTGTTCCTTATCTTCCAATCCCTGTGTTTCTGTCCAGATTGGTCCGCTGTGATTGGCCAAAGCAACGGTCATGCTAGCTGCTTTGGATCTGGCAAACATATCCGCGAACAGGACTGACAAAGCTTCGCGATCCACCGGCATTGGCTCAGGCGATGCTGACTCTGCGGAGGGTAGCGCTATCGAGATAGGCGCTGGGCCAGCATATTTCTCTACGGTGGAGCATTTTGCTTGCTCAGCTGCAGAAAGTGGGGCGGTTACAGCGATTAATGTCGCGGACAGGGGAAGACGAAATGCTGCTTTGAGAGCCATCATATGAGTCATCTCTTATGGATCGCGGGGAGGAATTGCGCCAATACCTAATGCTGCTTGGCTGAAACGGCGATGAATGGGCCGGTCAGATTGCTTTTTCATATAGCGTGTAAACACGATTGATCTTGGACTCGATGGCGTCGGCTATCGCAACCATCCCTTTATTGTCGTCCAGTATCCATCCGATTTCACCGCGCGTTGCCCCATATTTGGCAACGGCTTCCCTGCGGATATATTCTATCATCATAAAGGCCATCTGGCTGGCTAACCGGCTGTTTTGCAACTCTTTGACGACGCCCATAAGCGGCACGCGCATGGTCGGTGATTTGGGGAATTTTAGCCACCAAAGCAGCTTTACCCAGTTAAATGGTAACAGGCTGCCATTCATGTCTTTTGTCCGGTCATTGAGATCGGGTAATGTCATCATGAACGCCACTGGCTTGCCTTCCAGTTCCGCAATCATGATCAGGTTTTCGTAAACGATCGGTTTTAATTTGACGCCAACATGGTCAATCTCGTGATCAGTCAGCGGAACAAACCCCCAGTTGTCAGACCAGGCATCATTGAGAATGTTCATGATGATTTTGGCATCACGGTCAAAATGTGACTTGTCGACTTTGCGCAGCTTCAGTTTGCCATTACGCTCGCCGGATTTCACGATACGGTCAATGAGCGGTGGCAAGCCGTCTTGGATTGGCAGGTGATAGGTAACGAGTTCTTTTACGTTATTGTAACCACGGCTTTCGATCCAGCCTTGATATTCCGCCTTGTGATGTCCCATCATCACGGTTGGGCTATGGTCCTGGCCGGTCGTAAGCAAGCCCGGTTCATCCCAAACAGACAGGCTCATCGGAGCAATGATTCGATCCATGCCCTCTTCTTTCAGCCATTTTTCGGCAGTATCAATCAACCTGCTCGCGGTTGCTTCATCCTCAGCCTCTAGCAAACCCCAATTGCCAGTCCCGGGCCCGAGACCCTGTTCCACGGGCTGTTCGAGCGCAAGATAATCAATATGCGCACTAATCCGTCCAACCGGAAGACCATCTTTCTCTGCCAGGAAAAGCTGCACTTTGGCATGTTCGAAAAAGGGATTTTTCTTGGGGTTTAGCAGCGCATAAGTCTCGGATTTTAATGGCGGCACCCAATGGGGATCATTTTTGTATAGGCGATAAGCCAGTTCAACGAAGCTCTTGCGCTGGGATTTGTTTGTGACCGGGTGGATGACTATATCTGATGACACTGTAGTTATTTGCACCTTTTAAGTGGTTATTTGCACTTAGCTTTGCCAAGCTGTGACGCTAATCAGGCTAATATGTCAAGCGCTTGAGAGCGTCTCTGTGGTGCAACAGGGCAGCGCAAGAAACCATAGCAATGCCATCATGTTGCCATGATGTCCTGCTGTAGGCACCGAATTACGAAGACAGGATAATATGAAACATTCTCTCCCTCAGGCTAACGATGCTGCAAAAGAGGCGGCTTTTGACGACAACGAGTTGATCCGCACGGCTGCGAAAGTCACGCGTGATCTGAATGCTGTGCGTCCTATGATTTACTGGTCGGATTTGCTTGCGTCTACGGTAGTTGGATATGGCGCGATGGTTGCCGCGATCATGATTGACTCGCTCGGCCCGGCAATTTTGGCCGCGATCATATCGGTGCTCGCACTTTATCGCGCGGGTAGCTTTATTCATGAACTGACCCACATCCGCCGGGGTTCCATGCCCGGTTTTCGCTTTGCCTGGAATGCGTTGATCGGCGTGCCACTATTGCTGCCGTCTTTTATGTATGAGGGCATCCATAATCTCCACCATGCACGTACGCGTTACGGAACTGTCGAAGATCCTGAATATTTGCCATTGGCTTTGATGAAGCCATACACTGTCCCGCTTTTTGTGCTGGTATCAGCGCTTGCGCCTATAGGTCTGTTCATTCGCTATGCCTTGTTGGCACCGCTGTCAGTGGTTATTCCGCCACTGCGAAAGCTGGTGGTAGAGCGCTATTCCGGACTTATCATAAACCCAGAGTTCCGTCGCCGCCCACCTGAAGGCGAGTTTAAACGACAATGGTATGCGCAGGAGATCGCGGCCAGTATTTGGGCAATCGCCCTGTTAACTGCTGTGGCGACCGGATTTTTGCCAATGAAGGCCTTTCTGATCGCCGTTGCGATTGCGGCCGGTTCAGTCGTACTGAATCAGATCAGGACATTGGTGGCTCATTTGTGGGAAAATGATGGTGAAGTCATGAGTGTCACCGAGCAATATCTCGATAGTGTCAACGTTCCGCCGCCGGGTTTCCTGCCGGCATTGTGGGCGCCTGTCGGGTTGCGATATCATGCATTGCACCACCTGTTGCCCGGGGTACCTTATCATGCACTGGGTGAAGCGCATCGCCGCATTGCCGAGGCGTTGCCAAAGGATTCAACCTACAATCGTGCCAATCATAGCAGCCTTTGGGGTTTGGTCGCCGGTCTGGTGCGAGGAAGCTCAGGTCATGCCGCCTCCAGTCAAACAGGCGCAGCCAACTGAGCCTATTCCTCGGTCCTGATCAGAACGGTTTCGCCAATCAGGAAAAATAGCATGAACGGTGCCCAAGCTGCCAATATCGGTGGATAGGCTCCTATGGTGCCCATCGCTAGCGAGAAGTTATCTGCAACGAAATAGGCGAAGCCCAACGCCATGCCGAGGACAGCGCGGACAAAAAGCTGACCTGATCTTGCAAGACCAAAGGCAGCTACCGCCCCTAGCAACGGCATCAGCACCGATGATAAGGGGCCTGAAATCTTGTGCCAAAGATTGGATTCCAGTGCCATTGTGGGTCGGCCCGCTTCTTTCAATTCGGTAATCGCTGATCGCAGTTCAAGAAATGAAAGACCGTCGGCATTGACATTGGCGAGGGTAAACTGATCTGGCCGCAGACTATCGCTCAAGGCAACGCTATCTTTCATCTCTTCGGTACCGGTCCGCACGTTAAACTGTGTGACGCTGGTCATTGTCCACCCGGATCCGTCATATCGCGCTTCATTGCCTTCCATTAGGCTACGCAAACTGTTATCCACCCGGTCGTAGATGGTGACATCCTCAAGCAGTACATCATTCCCGCTGCCGGTAACCGTTTTGGCATTGATCAAGTTGTTACCATCCCGAACCCATACATTGGTGCGAACATTGCTGGCCGCCGGAATGGGGCCATATTCCACCTTTTCCCAAGCTGAAAGCCGTGCTGTTGCAGGGGCCACGACAATTTCGTTAAACAGGAACGAAATGACAGCGACTAGCATGCTTGCGATGATCAAGGGAGCGAGTATCTGATGGGCGGACAGACCTCCGGCTTTCATCGATATTACCTCGCTATTTTGATTGAGAGTGGCAGCGGTGACAATGGTTCCGAGTAACACCGCGAAGGGAAGGAACCGCGCTACCAGCTGCGGCGCCCGCAGGCTGACATAAGTCCATAGCTCCGACTGGCCATTGCCTTCATAGGCCATGATACGGCCACTTTCACCCAGCAAATCAAGCGCTTGCAATACCAAGACCAGCAGGGCCAACACGGCAAAAGTGCGTATCATCAGCATCTTGGCCATATAAAAAGCCAAAGTCCGTGACGGAAAGAAATTCATTTCACGGGATCTCCATTTGCAGCTCTTTGGCCTTCTTCACTACTCTTGCACATTGGCCCGCTTTCGATTGAAATTTAATATTGCTTTGAAGACGCCACCAAATTTTGAGAAAGCTTTTTCAAGCGCACCAATAGGTTGCCCGCCCGGGACATGGGCAACCATATGATACATCCATATGATCAAGCCACCGAAGATGAAAAACGGTACCCACAAGGCAATGATCGGATCAACGATACCAAGAGCACCAAGGTCTTCGCCATATTGATTGACCTTATGATAGGTCACAATCATGATGATGGATATGAATACTCCCAGCGCGGAATTGGATCGTTTCGGCGGTATCGCCAAGGCAAGCGCCAAGAGAGGCATCAACAGCATCATGACCACTTCGACCATTCGGTAGTGAAAATTTGCACGACTTTCATTACGTTCCTCAACGGAGCGATCCTTATCCAAGCCGACCTTTACCAGCTCCGGAATCGTGTATTCCAAGTCCTCTCCACCTCTGGATCGAAATGATTCGATGTCAGGCAAGTCGATCGGCAGATCGTGGCTGCTAAAGCTCAAGATTCGGGGTTGTTCGTAGTCCGGCGCGTCATGAATCAATACACCTTGGGAAAGTCGCAGAATAATAGTATCCGGATCATCCGTTGCCAGAAATTGGCCGGTTTCGGCGGTAACAGAGACAATTTGGCCGGATTTATTCTCAGCCCTTACAAACATACCGCTTAGTCGAGTTCCATTGTCGCGGCTCTCCTCAATCCGCATCGTCATTCTTGATCCGAGATTAGTGAACTCGCCAACCTTGATGGAGGCACCAAGCGCGCCAGAACGCAATTCAAAGCGGAGTTCCTCGTAGTAATAACGGGATAGAGGCTGGATAAAGCCGACCAATGCCAGGTTGACCAACATGAGGGCTACGGCAAACATGTAGGGCACCTTCAACAGTCTGGCATAACCTTGGCCAACAGCCCGGAAAACATCCAGTTCAGAGCTTAAAGACAGCTTGCGGAAAGCTAACAGGATACCCAATAAGAGGCCGATAGGGATGCCCAATGAGAGATATTCTGGGATAAGATTCGCCAGCATCCGCCAAACGACGCTAACCGGCCCGCCTTCAGCGGCAACAAAGTCGAAAAGTCGCAGCATCTTCTCAAGCACGAGCAACATTGCGGCAATGACAAGCGTGCTAAATAGCGGAACGGCGATCAAGCGAGCGATATAACGGTCGGTAGAAGTTAGAAATTTCAACTTATCGTCGCCCTCTCACCATGTTTCTGCCGCAAATCATTTTCATAACCACATTCATATTGGGGGCTGATTCTTTATCCGCAGTAGTTTGAACGCGGGTATAACGACTAGGAGTATTTTCGTCATGTTGAAATTTGCGGCGTCTCTTGCGCTTTCAACCATCCTTTTGGCAATACCAGTGTCGGCAGCAACTGCTGGACAGAAAATTTCGAATGATCTGAGCAGATGTAAGTCCGGAAATGGCCCCGCCGTCTTGGTGAACATAAGTGGCGTCAAGGCGTCGTCCGGTAAAATTCGCGTGCAAAGCTATCGCGGAACGAAAGATGAGTGGCTGAAAAAAGGCGCATGGATCAATCGCATTGAAGCACCTGCGAAGAGCGACACAATGACCTTTTGTGTGCCAGTGCCTACCAGCGGCACTTACGGTATTGCGGTACGTCATGACGTAAATGGGAACGGTAAGACCGATATCAGTTCCGATGGTGGCGGTATGTCGAACAATCCGAGCATCAGTATCTTTAATCTCGGCAAACCGAATTACAAAAAGACCAAATTTACGGTTGGTAATGAAGTCAAATCGATCAGCATCAAGATGAAATATCTGTGACGGGCAGATACATAGAAGAAACAGGCACCTAAATAATGGCCAATGTAGCGCTACTTTCTAATCCAAATTCCACGGGCAATCGTGCGATACTGCCGGAAGTGCGCTCCTTTTGCGTCAAAAACAGCGATGTTTTCCACTATGAAGTAGATGCGGTGGACGAGATTACCAAGGCACTGCAGACCATTGCCAAAGTCAAACCCAAAGTGCTTGTGATCAATGGTGGTGACGGCACTGTGCAGGCTGCGCTTACCGAATTGCACCAAGGTGGACATTTTGGTGATAATCCGCCTCCAGTTGCGGTGTTGCCTAATGGAAAAACCAATCTGATTGCGCTTGATCTGGGTGCGGAAGGCAATCCACTTAAGGCGCTCGAACGGATCGTGGAAATGGCCAAGCATGACTTGCATGAGCATCTGGTTGATCGTGAGTTGATAGCTTTGTCAGATGGCCGTAAGGGTAGCAAAGTTGTTCTGGGGATGTTCCTTGGCGGAGCAGGTTTGTCAGAATTTATTTTATATTGCCGCCATAAAATTTATCCATTGGGCTTGCCCAATGCGGCGTCGCACCTGCTGACTGTTTTTGCTGCATTGGCCTCCTTGCTATTTGGCATTCGCGCAAAATTTCTTCCGAACAGGCCATCACCTATCAGCATTTCTTTGATCAGGAAGGGGCAGTATCAGGGTAATTTTGCCATTCTGATTGTCACAACTCTTGAAAAATTGCTGCTGATGCGCCGTTTAACGCGGTCGCGCGGAAGGCCCGGACATCTTCAGTTTATGGCGATTGATCAGAAACCTGCAGCATTGCTGCGGTTCATTTTTTCTGCACTTTTTGGGCGTCTCGGCAAGACCGTGCAGAAGGGTATTCATCTGGAGCAAGGCGATATGATCCGGATCGAAGGTGAAAACAGCAATGTCGTCATGGATGGTGAATTATTCCGTGCACAGGAAGGTCATCCGATTGTTTTGAAATCCACAAAACCGGTATCTTTCCTTCGCCTCGCAGCTTAGGCTATTATCTACCGGGTGAGCTATCTTAAACCCCTCGTAAACACAGAGCTGGCCGAGCCGGTAGAACCGCGAGTGACGGCATTTGCCGAAGCCATTGCGGCGCAATATGGCGATGCCTCCCGCGCCGTGCTCTTTTATGGTTCATGCCTCAGAACCACCCAGCTAGAAGGCCAGATGCTGGATTTCTATCTGATCGTATCCAGCTACGAAGCTGCTTATGGCAAAAGCTGGCTGGTCCGTGCAAACAAGCTGTTACCGCCGAACGTATTTCCGGCAGAGCATGGCGGATTGGTTGCCAAAATTGCGGTACTAAGCGAACAGCATTTCCATAAATTAAATGGCCCTGAAGCAAGTGCTGTGAGTGTTTGGGCGCGCTTTGCACAGCCGTCGCGTCTGGTCTGGTTTGCTGATGAAGCAGCGCGTGAAAAGGCTGTAACGGCAATAGCCCGTGCACCCTTGACCCTGTTCGAGCTCGCTTTGCCGGTCTTGGGCGTTCAGCCGCAGACGCCCATGAGTATCTGGCGTCGTGGGTTTGAGCTGACTTACGGAGCAGAGTTAAGGGCAGAGCGGGCTAATCGTCCCGGGTCAGTGGTGGATGCCGATCCGGAGCGTTATGAACGTTTTGGTCTTGCCACGATGGCGACAATGCAGAATCAGGATCCATCAGAATCCGGGGAATTGACTTTCGCAGAAGCGGATAAGCGTTGGAAGACGCTGCGCCGCAACGGCAAGCTTCTAACTCTGGCGCGTTTGGCAAAAGCTTCTGGCACCTATGCTGGCGGGATTGACTATCTTGCCTGGAAGATTAACCGTCATGCAGGCACAGACTATGTGATCAAGCCATGGCAACGCAGATGGCCGATATTGGGGGCCCTCACAATGTTGCCCAGGTTAATCGCCGGTGGTGCCATAAAATAGGATAGAATGTGCTTTCGCATCTCAGGGAGGCGTTACTATGGCTGATAAACTAACCGACAACCCGGTACATCTGGGACTAGGCGCAACTGCTTTTTCTGAACCCCGTTTCACTGGCGATCCGGCTTGGTACGAGGCCTATGGCCAACGGCACGCTGACGATGGGGCGGAAGGACGATTGGTGTCGCTGCACAAGTTTACAGAGCCGTGGGATGTTTGGGAAATGCATCCCGTCGGGGCCGAAGTCGTTATGTGTATCAAGGGTGAAATGTCTTTGCTTCAGCAATTGGAAGATGGATCAGAGAAACAGATCACGCTCGGAGAAGGCGAATATGCGATCAATCCGCCTGGCGTCTGGCACACGGCGGATGTTGAGGGCGAGGCAACTGCGCTCTTCATTACCGCAGGGCAGGGTACGGAAAATCGCGACCGTTAGGCGATCGAATTAGCGGTCCTTATAGTCCGGCTTGCGCTTGCTAAAAAAAGCCTTGGCGGCTTCACGGCTATCTTCAGTCAGGCTCAGCATCGCTTGCTGCCGGTCTTCAATAGCCATTGCCGCCTCGAAACTCTGGGCATCGATATTGCGATTCAGTGCGTCCTTGGTCAGGCGCAGCCCCATCGGTGCCGTGTCGAGCATCTCTTCAGCCAGCGAAAGACCGGTGCTGAGCAGTTTGTCTTCGTCAACAACTTCACTGATCAAACCGAGTTTCTCGGCACGCTCCGCATGGATGAACCGACCGGTAAGTAGCAATTCCGATGCCAGCGAGGATCCAACGAGCCGAGGCAGGAAATAGCTCGATCCCATATCGCATCCGCCCAGGCCAATCTTGATATAGGCCGCATTCATTTTAAGACTCGGGGCACCATAGCGGACATCGCTTGCCAACAGTAGCGAGAAACCGCCACCACAAGCCGCACCTTGCCCGAGTGTGATAATCGGTTGGGGGCATTGTCGCATCAACTGCATGACGGTGGCGATGCTACGCTGCGTCCGCCAGATGTGCTGGACCTGTCCTCGCGATCCGTCATTTTTCCATGCGCCGATATCAAGACCCGCACAGAAGGCCCTTCCTTCTGCGCGAAACAGGACTACCCGGATATCATGGCGATCCTGCAGCCCGCGAAAATAATCCTGCAGGGCGAAGATCATGTCTTCGTTCATCGTGTTGAGCCTGTCTGGCCGATTGAGTGAGAGAATTTCAATCGCACCGCGCTGTTCGATGAGCAGACTGTTCGTCATTCTTATCTCCCTGGAGGAGGATTAAATCGCTCCAACCGCTTTGCCAGCGGCTTCAAACATACCCAATATCTGATCAACTTGTTCGGTCGTGTGCTCGGCACAAAGCGAACAACGCAGCAGGGTCATGTTCGCCGGTGTTGCTGGTGGCCGCGCCAGATTGACGTAAAGGCCTTCCGCGAGCAGCGCCTGCCACATCATCGCGCCGCGTTCGAGGTCCGGCATGATTACTGCGATAATCGCACTTTGCGCTTCCGGCGTGCCCAACTCAAACCCTAGATCACGCAAACCTTTATGAAGCTTTTTGCTATTTTCCCACAAATGCGCGCGCTTGTTCCCGCTGTGCATCAGCTTGCGGATTGAGGTACTGGCGGTTGCCATCACACTGGGTGGTAGCGAGGCGGTAAACACATAGGGGCGGCAGACCAGCCGCATGATTTCGAATTTTGGGTGGTTCGACACACAGAAACCGCCGACGGTTCCGACGGATTTGCTGAATGTCCCAATGATGAAATCGACGTCGTCGATAACACCTTGTTCTTCGCAAACACCTCGGCCATTCTCACCGATAAAGCCCATACTATGCGCTTCATCCACCAAGGTCATGGCGCCATTTTCCTTGCAGACGCGGATCATTTCTTTCAGTGGCGCCACGTCGCCGAGCATCGAATAAACACCTTCGAGCACAACCAGTTTACCAGCATCGGCTGGCAGGCGTTTCAGACGCTTTTCTAATGCTTCGACATCATTGTGGCGGAACGCGACAATCTCGGCGTTGCCCATGGCGCAGCCATCATAGATGGATGCGTGGCTGTCGATATCGAGGATGACATATTCGCCTTTGCCAGCCAGCGCTGAGATAATTCCCAGATTGGCCTGATAGCCAGTGGAAAAGACCATCGCATGGTCCATGGCGTAAAATTCCTTAAGCGCCTCTTCGCAATCCTTGTGCGGGCTGTATGTGCCGTTGAGCACACGACTACCGGTCGTACCAGACCCGAAATCCTTGAGCGCCTGAAGTCCGGCCTGCTGGACGTCATCATCAAAGGTCATGCCCATATAATTATAGGTGCCAAGCAGGATGGTTTCCTTGCCATTGCATACGGCAACGGTGGGTGATTTCACTTCTTCCATCACAAGGGAGAAAGGGTCTTTCACGCCAGTTGCGAGCAATGTCTCGCGTTCCTGAATTAGCGGATCATATTTACTTAAAAGATCGGTCATTTATGTCTCGTATTTTCATCGGCCTGAATGGGTTAACGATGATAGTGCTACTGATCCATCAGCTTGTTAACAGCGTCGGCAAGTTGGCCAACTGTCTCGATTTCGGCCTGCATGTTCATCGTGATAATGATATCGAATTCGTCTTCCACCGCCGCGACGAAATCCATCACGGTCAGGCTGTCCCATTCCAGGTCACCAGCAAAGGTGGTTGCATCTTTCAGTTCAACGCCCTTGTTGTTGAAAGGTCCGATCAACGCTTCAACTTTGGCCATAATTTCTTCGCGACTTGCCATGTTTAATTCCCCAATATTCCGGCCTGCTTCATTCCAAGCAACCTTTGCCAATATGAAGTCCCCATTGGCAAGCGAATAAGGCCGAAACAGGGCACAAGAATGGGGATATTGACCGTAACTTGCCCAATTGCGCCGATTATGTCACTCTCGCGCTGCATCGGGTCGCGCCTTTGTGGAGGGTGAAACATGACCGAGGACCGAAAATGGCCGGATGAAGTCATCCAATTGTTGCGCACGACCCAGCAACATCACGTGCAACTCAGCTTGATGGCTGACCATAAGGCTAATATGTTGATTGGTGCCACATTCGTGGTTTTCACTCTCGCCATCGGGCAAAGCCATGCAAGCAGTTTTTCTTTGCCTTTGCTCATACTTGCGATTTCAGCATTTTCTGCGGCAGGTCTGGCGGCGATCGCCGTCATGCCAGCGACAAAAATAAGGGCGGATGCCAATCCCAACATGCTGTTTTTTGGTGCGTTTTCCAAAATATCGGAAGACGAGTTTAAAGATCAGCTTTTGTCAGAGAATTTCGTCGATCAGGAAACAGTTTATCGCACAATGCTGCGCGATATCTATCAAATGGGTGTGGTGCTGGAGCGCAAGAAATATCGCTATCTGGGCCTTGCATACCGGGTGTTTCTGCTCGGTTTGTCAATGACTTTCGTAACATATCTGGCGGAGCAGTTTGCCGGACCACTACTTTAAAGTTAGGTCTGTTTCCAGCTGAGCCAGAGTTCTTCAATCGCCCAGACAACACCGCCGCGCATGGCACCTTGCGATTTGTCCGGATGTAAGTGAAAGCGGCCAATTTCCCGAAACCAGGTTTCGTAGAATATATGCAGCTCCATCCGTGCAAGATGCAGGCCGAGGCAGGTATGAATGCCGGACCCAAAAGCACCATGGCGATAATTTTTACGATCTATCGAAACGGTCATGGGGTCTTCGTTGAGCTTTTCTTCCCAACCGATCATTGCGAGGGGACAGATAATTTTCTCGCCCTTGGACAGTTTCTGACCGCCCAATATGGTGTCTTCATTAATCTGGCGAGGCAGGTTGACGAAGCTGTATCGGCGGAGCAGTTCTTCAGTAACATCTGGGATGCAATCGGGATTGTCGATAATCCGTTGCTGCAGGGCCGCATTTGCAGCCAGATGCTTCATGCTGAAGCTGAGTGCATTGACCACCGTGTCCAGACCCGCAAGGAACAGCAAATGTGCGATGGAAAGCAGTTCTTCGAACGACAGGGCGCGTCCGTCAATGTCCGACTGGATGATATGGCTCATCATATCGTCTTTTGGGTCTGCCTGACGCACCTTCACAAATTCGGCTAATATCCCAACGATTTTTTGCTGCACCGCTACGGCTTCTGGCGTACCGGCCAGAGCAAAATTCTCGTTCACGAGTGCGCGAAATTCATCGAACCGCTCCAGCGGCAATCCGAGCATCTCCATAAAAACCGATACCGGAAACCGTGAACCGACTGCGTCAATAAATTCACACTGCCCATCATCCCTTACTGCACCGACGAGCTTATCCGCCCATTGCTGAATTCGGTCCTGCAGGGGGGCAATTGCTTTTTTCTCGAAAAACGGCCGCATCATTTGCCGGTAAGGACGATGTTCCGGTGGGTCCAGAGACAGCGGGATTGTTTTGGGAATGTTTTCTATATGGGGAATCGAAAAATTCTGGTTGGAAAAGATGTTCGGTTTGCGCAACAAATCGATCATCATATCACCGTCGGTAACAATCCAATGTCCACCGTTTTTTGGAGTCCAGAACAGGGGAGGGGCTGTTTGCTTCAGTGCCAGAAAGGCATCATGAACATCAACCTTGATCGCTGGTTCGGCATATATATCGAAATCATGAGTGGGCACGTCGTTGCGTACCGTAGCATTGCTTTCCATAAAATCATCTCCCAGCGCTCAACTATGCGCCTGTTTAGCGGGGATGACAGCTAGTGATTTTAGGAGGCGTCAGAGCCAGTCGTTCTGACGATACCATTTTGCAGTGTCTTTCAGCCCCTGCCGCGTTTCTATTTGGGGTGTCCAAAGTTCGGGCGGCAGGCGTTTGGCCGGGTCGACCGTCCAGTCGTCGTGGCAGAAATAGTTCACCCGGTCTTCGGTTAGTTTGGCTTTGTCGCGACGAAAAAACCGATCAGCTTTTACGCCCAGTTCAAGCAGAAATCTGGGTGTTGCTATAGGTTTTACCCGTCTGCCAATTGCCCAGCCAACGGCTTTTGCGAAACTGGTCTGGGTCCAGCCGCCGGTTTTACCATCGTCAACTTCGAAGATTTGGGCGGTCAGATCTTCATGCTCGGGAATAATCGTCATCAAGGCGCGAGACAAGTCATCGACATGAATGGCCGACAGCCGCCCGTCCGCATCTGGGGGCAGGGTGATGAAGCCCGTTTTTGCCATCTTGAACAGCTCCAGCATTTCGCCGTCTCCAGGGCCGTAAATGGCTGGTGGCCGAATGATTGTCCAATCGAGTCCGCTTGATGCGACGATCTTTTCTGCTCTGGCCTTGGTGTCACCATAGATCGAGAGCTTTGGCAAAGTAGCCGCGAGTGATGAGACGTGAATGAAGCGCTTGCATCCCGCCTTCTTGGCAGCCTCTACAACCGCTAACGTGCCAGCCACATTGCCAGCTTCAAATCCTTCGCGGGTAGGCGCATTTACCACGCCAGCAATATGGATCACCACATCGGCGCCCGTGCATAACACGCTGAGACTTGCCGGGTTGTCCAATGCGCCGCGCACCCATGTCACATTGGGGCGGTCATCCTGTGTCTGGCGGGTGAGGGCGCGTACTGGAAAGCCGGCACGCACGGCCAGGTTGAGCAAGTGACTGCCCACAAAACCGGTCGCACCGGTTATTGCCAGAGTTTGTTTCGTCCGCATGCAGTTACCTGTCCATGCCCCGCTTCACACCAGCACCATCTGGTTCCGGTGTACAACAGCGCTGCGCGGCGCGTAGCCGAGCAAGGCTTCAAGTTCCGAACTGCGTCGACCGATAATCTTCGCACAATCCAGCGCATCATATTCAGCCAAGCCACGCGCGATTACCCGGCCATCTGAATTAGCAATCTCAACGACGTCGCTGCGTTCAAATTGGCCTTCGATGGCAATGATCCCGGCGGCCAGCAGGCTGTTTCCTTCACCCAATGCTGTTGCTGCACCACTATCGATCGTGATTGTTCCCTCTGAGGTCAGGCGACCACCCAGCCAGCTCTTGCGAGCATTGGCATTGCCGTTGGCTTTGAACAGAGTGCCTATATCGGTCCGGCAATAGCGCGCTAGCGGGTGGTCTTCCTTGCCGGATATGATCGATAACTCGATGCCGGCAAGATTGGCAATCCGGGCAGCTTCAAGTTTTGACGTCATGCCGCCAGATCCAAGGCCTGAAGAAGATGAACCATCCGCCATCGCCATTATCCGTGCATCAACTTGCTCGACCAGGCCAATAAACTGGCCTTCTGTCTCGCTGCCGGTGGTGCGGTCATACAAGCCGTCTACATCAGACAGGAGATAGACATGATCGGCAGACGCAGCTTGCGCCACCCGCGCGGCGAGCCGGTCATTATCGCCAAAGCGAATTTCGTCCGTCGCGACGCTATCATTCTCGTTAATCACCGGAACAGAACGATTTTCCAGCAGTTTCTCTAGTGTAGCGGTCACATTGAGATAGCGTTTGCGATCTTCCAGGTCATCAAGCGTAAGCAGCATTTGGGCTGCGGTAATTTCATGTTCCGCCAACAATTCTGACCACAGGCTACTCAGCGCGATCTGGCCAACAGAAGCAGCCGCTTGCGCGTCGGCCAGGCTGGATCGCCCCCCTTTTTCGAGACCAAGCTTGCGAGCGCCCAAGGCAATTGATCCAGAAGATACGATAATGACTGACGCGCCTTCCTGATGGCGTTTCGCTATATCGGCAACGAGTGTCTGGAGCCAAGACCGGCGCACCGCTGCATCGTTGCCAACCAATAGCGACGAACCGATTTTTACGACTATTATATCGTTGGGAGCTGTGGTCACAGTGGTGACCAGTCCGCTTTTGCCCCCTCATCGCCGTCGACATCAATACCGCTGGCGAGTTGGTCTTTCTGTTCGATGGAGCTGTGGCCGCCGACTGCTTCGAGCACTTTGTTCAACACGGCGTCCATACCTTTGCCGGTTGCGCCGGACAACGGCAGCACCTCGGTAGCACCAGCCGCTCGAAGATCATTGGCAATCGATTCCATTAATTCATCGTCAAGCAGATCAGCCTTGTTGAGCGCCAATATCTGAGGTTTCTCAGATAAGCCACCGCCATATTGTTCGAGCTCCTTGGTCACTGTTTTCCATGCAGCCACGGGATCATCGCCGGTTGCGTCGATCAAGTGGAGCAGAACCTTGCAACGCTCGATATGGCCGAGAAAACGATCCCCGATGCCAGCGCCTTCTGCCGCACCATCGATCAAGCCAGGAATGTCCGCCAAGACAAATTCACGGCCCTGATGTTGCACTACGCCCAATTGCGGATGGATGGTGGTGAACGGATAAGCGCCGACTTTGGCCTTTGAATTGCTGACAAAATTAATCAGTGTTGATTTGCCTGCGTTTGGTAATCCCACAAGGCCGGCATCTGCGATCAATTTCAGCCGCAACCACACCGCCGCCTCTTGACCCGGTTCGCCCGGTTGATGCTGGCGCGGCGCACGGTTGGTAGAGCTTTTGTAGCTGGCATTCCCGCGACCGCCAATACCACCCTCGAGGAATAGCTCCTCCTGGCCTTCCTGCGTAAAGTCGAGCAGGACATGTGCCTTGTCCTCGGACAACACCTGTGTGCCGACTGGTACCTTGATGATCCGGTCTTCTCCGCCTGCACCCGTGCGATTGCGGCCAGCGCCACCTTTGCCGCGTTGCGCCTTGAGATGCTGGGTATAGCGAAAGTCGATCAATGTGTTGAGGCCTTCGACGGCCTTGAAGATAATGTCGCCGCCTTTGCCACCATTACCACCGTCCGGGCCGCCATATTGAATATATTTTTCTCGCCGAAA
This sequence comes from Parasphingorhabdus sp., assembly GCF_965233695.1. Classification (GTDB taxonomy): domain Bacteria; phylum Pseudomonadota; class Alphaproteobacteria; order Sphingomonadales; family Sphingomonadaceae; genus Parasphingorhabdus. The sequence continues at coordinate 3,978,514 of NZ_OZ247497.1, read as the reverse complement.
ACTGACAGCACCGGGCCCGCCCTGGCCAGAGCTTACATATATTTTGGCTTGATCTAAGAAATGCATGATTGTGCATTTAGGGAAGGGAGAACGGAATAGCTAGGGGCTTGATTACCCAGTTCGATCTCCTTGGTAATCAACGGCAGTTTTCACTCGGCCGCCTGCAGTTGCTCCATTTGTGCCACGCGCGGATCGTTGGGATAGACCCAATCTTCCCCGATGACCTGATCAACGGCGAGATGCTCCGGCACATTGTCGAGGCCGATCATTTTGTCGCAGCTCTGGTGAAAGCTGTAGATGCGCGCTTCCTGATAACTGAGCGGCACGCTTTTAAATCCGTCGCTTTCCATGGATTTCTGGATCATCTCGCCAAATTGCGTGTCTTCGAGGATGATCGGGCTCATGTCGCGGCCATTGGGCTTACTCTCGTCCGGCACCGTCCACAAGTCTGGCGCTGGACCATCGCTCCAGTCCAGCGCCATCGTGACGAGTTCCAACCGGGTCGTGTTGAGCCCGGTTGGCCAGAAAACCAGTGGCGGCACAAAATAATTGGATAGCGGTGACACCCAGTTTGGGAACATGGTGTAGCTTTGCGTGCAAGTGCGGCCTAATTCGCCGACCGTATCAATTTCCTGCCATTCCGGAGGAGAATCAACGGCCCGGACATGCTCGCGGTCGGTTTCCTGAGGGGCAGGGGCCAGCATCCGGGCATGGCCGTTGGGGAAGATAGTGTTCACATTACGTTTGCTGTCAACCAGAGGTGCGACGGTGGTGGGGTGGATGAAGGGCACATGATACACCTCCATGTTGGCCTCCATCGCAACCTTCCAGTTGCAATTGAGGTCGAAGCTATGTCGTGCAGCCAGTCTGATCTTGTCGAACTGAAACTCTTCCCAGTCATTCCAGACCGGACCAAGCCATTGTTTCAGCGGCATAGCGTCATTGTCAAAGTTCACAAAAATCACATTGCCCAGCATCTCGCATTTGACCGGAATGAGGGCGCGGCAGCTAAAGTCGAAATCAGCTGGGAAATCCTGTTTTTCGGGTACACCGACCAGTGTTCCATCGGTCTTGTAGGTCCAGTTGTGATAACCGCACATCAGGCGCGGCGAGCGACCCTTTTCCTCGGTTACTACCGGTGCACCGCGATGTCGGCAGGTGTTATAAAACGCCCGGACTTTGCCATCCATGCCGTGAACAATGACAACCGGCGTGCCGGTATTTTCCCACTTCATGAAGCAGCCCGGTTCGGGGATTTCATCAATGTGAGCCGCGAACAGCCAGCTTTTCTTCCAGATATGCTGTTGTTCCAAATCAAAATATTCACGGGAGGTATAACGCCCCGCGGGAAGATCGGGCAGTTGTGGAAATCCGTCCGGCGGAGCGGAGCGCGATGCTTCCCACTCCATCAGACGTTTGATTTGCGCTATATAGGCGGGGTCCATTGGCATCTTTTATTCATCTCTCCCAATGATGCTGCATGACATGGCGAAGACAGCGCAGTCGATTGGCAATTGTGATAAAAGAGAGTTTTTGCTGCGATAATAGCAAAATAGATAGCCTTTACCGCAGGTCCTATGGATATTGGCCCTTGCCACGCGGTCCCGTGGCGTGACTATAAGATGTTCTAAGAGTTATGGTTTACGTAGATGTAGTGACAAGTATCTGTCTGAGGGAGGACATGTTGAACATTAAAAAGGATTTAGAGGGTTTACCGGAAAGCGCCAAAACCAATCACTCCGACCTCACCCATCTGAAGTTTGCAGCTCATATTGCAGAGCAAAACCGGTTGCGCTCCCGCTTTTTTAATGACCTTACACTTGGTGATCCTGTTTGGGATATCTTGCTAGACATATATGTTTCTGAAAAAACCGATAAACCAACGACAATTGATGCCATTTCCAACCGTCTGGAGACACCAATCTCCCTATGCTTAAGATGCATAGACTATCTTCTGGAGCGCGATGCAGTTTTTGTTAATCGCAATCGCTATATGGCACCGCAATTTCTCTATCTTGCCAGTGAGAAAACCAAGAAACAAGTTGCTGCATGGCTCGACAACTGTCTGGCATCATTACCATAATCTTTCTTTATTCGTAAAATTCAGATCTGACTGTGCTAGGTCCGGACCAGGTCCATGCTTATTGCTTTTACCGATGCTGATGTTCGGTCATGTACATCAAGTTTGGTGAATGCCCGTCGCATATAGCTGTCGATAGAGCTCTCGGACAATCCCAATATGGTGCCAATCTCGGAATTGGACTTTCCCGTGGCGGCCCACGCGATGATCTGCATCTCCCTTTTGGACAATGATTTGTCTATCCCATAGAGATCCGGCGTTAATTGGCAAAAACGCAAATGTGCCATTTGTGCGAAAATGTGAAATCGCAAACCGGCCTCACGGTCCATCACTTGTTCGTATTTGGGCCTGCCGAAAGATGCCAGTCCGTTGCGGGACTGCGGACCGAAAAGAGGGAATATCCAACCCTCATCCATATCGAAGCTATTCGCATCTTGCTTCAGATTCTGGAATGCCTTCGCGCTTTTTGTAAAATTTGCAATTTCAGTCCAGCGAAATGCCGCACCCTTAAGAAGGCTGTTCTCGGTTGTTATATGGCCCTGTTTGATTAAGCCGATCATTGCAAATTTCTGGAAATTTTCGGTTGAAATACCCGCATATCTGATGATGGTTTCAGGGTGTGTTGGTTTTCGATGCGGTGGAGGGCAAGCATAGATAGTAGCGCGAAACCCATATTTTCGTGCAATTTCGAGAATATATTTCCAAAGCTCAACGGGACTGCCGCACCGGTCCAAACTACCAATCTCATCAAAGGTCAACATTGGTCCTCGCTTTTTACACTCTGAAACATATCTTCAGTTCTATCCTTGGTCTGCCACGCAATCACGTGACGCTGATTTACGGCACTGGACACCGGTCTAGTTCACTGGGTCTGTTTAGTAGTTTGCCATCAACTTGCTGGACTTTGTTCGTCAGACCCCACAAATCTGATAATTCACTGTTCTAATTTGGATTATTTCACAGCATGTTAGAAAATGTGGTCAAGTCATAATTTACCAGACAAAAGGTTTTGGTGCTTCGGCATTCGCGTTTTCCCAGATTGATGGTTCAATCGATTGAAAGCGAACTTCAAGTCATCGGAACGAGGCAAAATTTTACTCGGTAAAATCCCCTAGCAATCGCCAATGTTGACAGAAGCGCCCCATTATAGCTATTAAGTATCCACTGGATACATATAAACATGCGAAAAATTTAGAAGGGAAAATCATGCCCCCCCATGAAATAGAAACACGATTTGGAACATCGCGGCGCAGGTTACTTGGTGCATCGATGGTAGGTGCTGGCACAATGCTTTCTGGTCTTGGCGCTAGCGCAACTGGTGCAACACTAAAATCAAAAGGCAATATATTGCTGAACCGCGTTCCTGACCTGCCAAAAGGGCTTGTGGATGCGGTGAACTTCCCGCTGATCGAGGCCATTCACGGCCGGCGGTCGCGGCGCTTTGCCCGCGGCGCATCCATCTCTGAAGGGCCGCTGGCTTATACGTCCAAACAAAGCCCTGAAGCCCTGTCGGAGCTGGAGCAGATGCTATTGTTGACCACTGTCGCAGGCAATACCGGCTGGTCAAATCTGATCCCCCATAATCCCAACTATCTGCCGCATATCCCCAACTATGCCGGGGCTGCGGGCGGCCGGACATTTCCGTCCTGCGCGGGGTTCCAGATTACCGAGTTTTTCTACACTGACGACAACGGCGTATATTTTCTGCCCACCCGCGACATGCCAGCGACCAGTGCAACCAAACCCAATGGCGAGACTGATCTCAAAGCCTATCTGGATGCGCATAAATCGCGGATCGTGAAGATTGCCGATGGCCGTCTGAACATACCCACGCGGCCGGAACATATGGAGATGCACAATGAATGGTGCGCCAATGTGCCGGGCAGCACGATGATCTTTCCGGTCGCAGATCTGGCGCAGCATATCATCATGGCGCTTTGCTATTTTGTTCAGGGCGGTGTGTGCATCTATGATGATATCAACAACCGCCCGATCCCGGGTCTGGAAAAATTCAAACATCTGGTTGACCTGGAGAACCCGTACCCAATGACTTATGTCGAGCAGGTTAGCGCGAATGAAGTGACGGTCGAGCTGTCCTGTTCCTGCTATGCAGGCGCACTGATGCTGCAGGCCATGGGTCTAGGAGGCTGGATGTATGACGGGCTCAATCCGTTCAGCGTGCTGGGCGCGAGCGGCGATCCCGACGTACCCGGTCTGGGCTTTCGCTTTGACATGTTGCCCGATGAACCCTTGCCGCATGTCACCGGACTGGAGGGCATATTGGAAGGGCATTGCCAGCCCCATTTCAAGAATATGCGCGCTGCGGTTGAGTCCGTGGTAACCCGCAAATTTGGCAAAGGCGGCCCGTTCAACAGCGCGACGCCCGGTCACTATAAAGAGACCGATGCCGTTCGCCGCAGTGCTGCGCCAATCAATGACGAGTTTATCGATTGCGTGGCGACGATGGCTCAATATGTGCAGGATACCTTTGGCCGCTTTCCAGCCAAAGTGCCCGCGATTCTGACCCTGATGTACCTTCAGGCGCACAAGCTCGATACCGGCTTTTATGACACCTATTTCGATCATGGCGCTTATCTGAAAACCCACGCGGATCATTACAAAAACTGGGCTTCGGCCTGACGCGCTTCAAAGGAAAACCGATATGTTACGCAAAAGCCTTATGTTGGTCTACGCCTTGGGTGCCTATATTCTCAGCATGGTTGCGCTTGTCTACATCATGGGTTTTCTGATCGACTTTGGCGTGCCCAAGGGAATAAGCGGTGCAGGCGCAAAGGATGGCGAATCCTTTGCGCCTTGGCCCGCCATAATTATCAACACAGGGCTAATCGCGCTTTTCGGTCTGCACCATTCGATTACCGCGCGGACATCGTTTAAACGCTGTTGGACCAGGATCATCCCCGCGCCCATAGAACGGGCAACCTACCTGTATATGACCGTAGCCATTACCGCGCTGCTGATCGGCTTCTGGCAACCCATTCCGATCACGATATGGCATGTCCAATCCAGCCTGGCGGCGGGTTTCATCTATGCAGGATATATCAGCATATGGGCGATGATGGTCGCGGCCACATTTCACTTTGGCCATTTTGGATTTCTGGGCCTCGCGCAGGCCTGGCAGAATTTCCGGAATATCAAATCCGCGCCAGCCAACATGACCGCGCGCTATCTTTACGCGCTGGTCCGCCATCCGATCAGCCTCGGCTGGATGGTCGCCCCGTTCCTGACGCCGCATTTTACCGTCGGTCATCTGGTTTTTGCGGGCGCTACTCTTGCTTACATCTTGTTGGCAACGCCGTTTGAAGAAGCTGATTTGATTGAAGAGATAGGAGAACCCTATCGCGACTATCGTGATCGTGTGCCGGCTTTTGTGCCGTTTGCCAAACGCCCCCCTGTTAAAACTGTTCCGCAACGCAAATTTTGACCGCTAATCCGACAACCGGATGTGGCATCATTCGGTTGGACTTTTTCCAGTGGTCCACAGGGGTTGAAGCGCTTCGTCTGGTGCCGGCCCCAGGCCTGAGACCGCGAGCAGTTCATTGATAAATTCTTCATCCGGACGGGCCTTGAGCGTGCCTGAGCTGTGCAGTCCGACGCCACCATGAACAAGCATCCAGTAGCGCATCACAGCCCGGCGCTTGTCATCGTCGCTACCTTTTTCAGGCGCGAGCACCGCTATTGACGTCGCGATCATCGCATCGGCACCGCTGCGCAACTCGGGCACGTTTTCAAACTCCGCGTAGCTGCGGTTCATCATGATGGCATAGAGGTGACGGTGGTTCAGCGCGAAAGTTGCATAGGCACGCACAAATTCCGCTGCATTTTGGGTCTTGCCGAGTAAGGCGGAAAGCTCATGATATCCAATGGCGGCGACCGCCGACAACAAGGTGTCCTTGTCGGCAAAGTGATTGTAAATCGCGCGGTGCGCCACACCGATTTTTGTCGCCAGAGATCGCATGCTAAGCTTCTCGGCGCCTTCTTCATCAATCCGCTGGCGCGCCAGGTCGAGCACCGCCTGGCGCAAATCACCATGATGATAGTTATCGCGGCTTTTTTTGGTCAAGCTGCCGCCTTCGAAACGTGCCAATCGACCTGCATGGTCGCCACCTCTGTTTCGGTTTCGTCACGCATGGAAACTTCCACAGCGAACTGGACCTTTCCGGCGTCATCAAGCTCACTCAATAAATCAGCTGCAGGCTGGGACAGTTTGGCGAAAGCCCAGATGGGGCCTTTCGCCACTTTGACGTAGCGGATGGACGCACTGGCGGCCACGGGTCTCACCGCCATCAACACGGAGATAAAACCTCCGGCCATCGCTGCACCGGATGCCGCTTCACCGAGTGTAAACAGCGCACCAGCATGCTGACTTCCGATATGATTGAGTGTAACATCCTGCGCCGGGAGCAATGTTTCGCCGACACCATCTTCTATTGAAATCAGTTCAACCCCGGTATGGGTGGCGAATGGAACAGTCTGGGAAATGCTTTCCCGTATCATGTCATATGGTGTCATAGCGGCCCTTATATATCCGGTGGATATATTTATCTCAGGCAACTGCGATATTGTCAATCAAAGACTTGTGTAACTGCCGCGTTGGGCCAGATCTAGTCCAGATCCGTGGTTGACCTGATCAAGCGGCACTCACCCTCACCGGGATCGCGCTTTGTATGGCCTGACCGGTAATCGGATCGAGATAGTCATTGTCCACAATCAATCGATTGGTCGATCCGCCCTTGGTCATCACGTCATCCTTGCCCGCCTCGCTATCGCCAAAGGCGTGGCTCATCGAGATAACGCCCGGGCGAACTTTTTCATCCGCCTTTGCCATGCCGAAGATGGATGCGCTGGGAGAGGTGATTTCGATGATGGCGCCATCGCTAATCCCCGCTTTGGCCATATCTTCAGGATTGATGAACGCCGGATTGGTCGGCATTTTCTCAACCAGTTTCGGGAAGGGATGGCCGTTGCTGTTGTAGCGATGCTTGGACCGGCGTGAGATCAGGCGGAAGTCAAAGCCATCCTTAACGGGGTCATTGGCCGCGTAATCGATCAACTGGCTCGGCATGGCACCTGCGTTAAGGTCGAAGCGGTTTTCGCTGTCCGGATCGGCCGGCCCGACAATCGGGTGCAGCTCGTCGTAAGTGATCGCCGCGCCCTTGCGTTCGAGCGCCGCCGCATCCGCTTTGGCCTTGCTTGGTTTGAGCAATGAGCCTTCGGAAATCAGGTCGAGAACGGTCGCCTTGTCGGGACATTCATCCATCGAAACGGAGCCGCCGGGATAGTTCATTTCAATACCCATATGCTTGGCGAGCCACCAGAGCATTTCATATTCGTCCATCGTGTCACCGGGTGGCGGAACCATGGCCTCGGTATAATGGGCATAAGCTTCCTCGGTGAAGGCATCGGAGACGTTGTTAATGTCTTCGCGTTCCAGGCACATGCTGGGCGCCAGAATCATGTCGGCGCGTTTGGCGCTGGCGGACATCCAGGGGTCAACCTGAATGAACAATTCACATTCTTCGAGTGCGCGACGGACCTTGTGCTGATCGGGGAAGGCAATTTCGGGGTTGCCACCAATCGAGATCAGCGCTTTGATCTGGCCTTCTCCCGGCGTTAAAATCTCGTCAGCCAATACATTGCATGGCATTTCTTTGCCCAGATGACCGAGGCCACGAATGCGGGACTTGGGAAAACCTTCGCCGAACATCGGAACAGGCGGAGCAACTTGTGCTTTTTTTGGGGCGCCGCTGACGGGATTGAACACCATCGGGGCGGAGACCCTTTCGCCTTCCTGATTGAAACGGGCGCATAATATGTTGAGCGATGCCACGAGATATTCGGTAAGCGTGCCATTACCCGCCATTTCCGGACCCGTTCCGGTCACGACGCGGCCTTTGTTAGCGCCAGCGAACATGCGCGCGGCTTTGATCAGTTCGTCCTTGTCCACGCCGGCGCGCTTTGCGGCAACATCGGGCGTCATCGATTTGACCGCTGCTTCCAGCTCTTCAACGCCATCCACATGGGCCGCGACGAAATTCTGGTCGAACAGCTTTTCAGCGAAAATGACGTTGAGCATGCCAGCGAGCAGGGCAGGGTCCTCGCCCGGTTTTACCGGCAGATGGACGTCGGCCCGCCGGGCCATGTCACTGACGCGCGGATCAGCGACGATTAACTTGAGCCCGCGTTCCTGTGCGTCCTGCAGACCGCGAGAGGGAGAAGATGTCGGCATGCCGCCGGAATAATGCGATACGATCGGATTGTTGCCGACAAACATCGCCACGTCTGAATCGGTGAAGGCATTGCCGCCACCCATCCACATGCCATATCGCGCGGTCGTGAAAACTTTTGCGGGCTGGTCAACGGTGACGCTGGTGTACCAGTTGCGCGAGCCGATTCCCTGCGCAAAAGCGTAGGATGTGCCAAGCACAGCACTGTTCTGAAACGCGTTGGTGCCGCAATACACTGCGATGCTGTGGGGACCGTGCTCTTCAACCATTTTCTTCATCTGTGCGCCTGCAAGTGCCAAGGCGTCTGCCGTTGCAATGTCCTTGAACGTGCCGTCTTTCTGACGGATTTTACTGGTGATCATCCGGTCAGGCAGGTTGTGCATATCGGTGAGTTGACGACCTTTGATGCAGGTATAGCCTTTGAAGAGATGATCTTCCTTGTCACCGCGCACCGCGACGACCTTGTTATCCTCAACATCAACCAGCATCGCACAGCTGGCATGACAGAAACGGCAAAAACTTCTCTTGGTCTCGACGGCCATAATATTCTCCTAATGCCGCGGAGTTTATCATGGGCTGCCGCTGGCGCGACTGACAAAACTGTTTGGATCATCCGGCAGGAAACCGCCGGTGTCGGTGCGTCTGTTTTCCCAATATCATATATGCTAGATGAGGAAAGGGAGATGGGAGTCGACAATGTCATTGATAAGCGACTTTATCGCGGGACGAACGCCGCCGGATTTGTATGAAACCTATCTATCGAACGGGTTGTTCATGCCCTGGGCCGATCCGCTTATTGAGGCTGTCGCGGCCTCGGGCGCTTGCCTCGATATTGCCTGTGGCACGGGTGTTATTTCCCGCAAGCTTTCTGATTTGCCTGAGGTAGTAACATTAGCGTCAATAGATGTCGCACCGCCAATGATTGCCAAGGCAGAAGCCCTGCAACAGGAATATGGTTGTGCGCCGCGCGCGAAGTTTCAGGTGGCGAGTGCACTCGAATTGCCATTTGATGATGACATTTTTGATGCGGCGCTATGTCAGCAGGGGTTACAGTTCTTCCCCGATAAAGTGCTGGCATTGCATGAAGCGGCGCGAGTTCTAAAACCCGGCGGCCGTTTGGGTGCTGCTGTCTGGACTTCGGCGAATGACGGTAATCCGGTCTTTGGCGCTTTTGAGGACATATTGGCGCGCAACATCGGCAGTGATATCGTTCCGATCGCCCCGTTCTCTTTTGGCGATCCGGAGGAAATCCGGTCGGTCGCCGAGCAAGCCGGACTGGATGTGCAAGCGGTTGAACGCCGGGAGATGATCACGACTTTGCCAGCGGTGCGGGACTTTGTGCTGTTCGACGTAATCTTCCTTGGCCGCCCAGGTGCCGATGGCGCTTTGCAAGCGGTCATTGATCCCGCAGATGACACGGCGGATGAACTGATCGAGACAATTATTGCTGAATTAAACGATGCGGTCCGTCAGTATGTGCAGGATGATGGAACTCTAAAATCGCTAACCACAACCCATTTTCTTTTGGCAAAAAATGCCTAAAACTCGACCCCCATCGCATCAGCCACAAACCCCATAAGCGGCGCGACCTTTTCAAACTGTGCCTCAACTGCATCTTCAAATTTCGCGGACGTCGCTAGCTTCTCATCCGCGTTCTGAAAGCTGAAAAAGCTTTTGCGGCGCAGATCGTCGATCAAAGGATGCTCTGGATCGAAACCTTTGGGTGCTCGAACCAGTTGATCGCCGCGCAGGTCTATGCCTTCGACCGCTTCTTCCCAGCGGGCAGGTTTGTCGACGATACGCTGACGGATATTCCGTAACGCTTCACCCTGCGGGCCCCAGACACCGCCGCCAAAGAAAACCTCTCCGGGGCCGAGATGGACATAAAATCCTGGTGCATGAGCATCCTTACCTGCTTCATGGCGAAACTGGCACCCGACATGGGTTTTATAGGGGCTTTTATCCTTCGAAAAACGCGTGTCGCGATAGATGCGAAAGCGGCTGCCGCCATTTGGGCGAGGATCGACCGTTATATGGGGGCTTATGGCCGCGACCCGGGGTGCCATATTGATGATGAAATCAGTGACCGGATCGACGACCTCTGCTTCATAGCGTTTCTTGCGCGCCTTGAACCATTCGCGGTCGTTATTTTGTTCCAGTTCCCGCAGAAAGTCGAATAGTTCCGGGCCAATCATCGCAGTCTCCCCAAATAGAAGACCAATTTGTCAGCCCGGAACAGGGGAGTCAATTCAGGCTGCTATCCCAATTTTCAAACTGCCGGTTGCCGATAAAGCCGATTGCCTGAACGCCGGATCGTTTGACCGTGGCGATGGTGTGATCAAATATCTCATAGCGCGCGTTGGCATCGGTTTGCATATGGAGCTGTGGCTTGTCGGGATCCTTGAGCATGGCTGCCAGACGCGACTTGAGCTGCGTTTCATTTACGGATTTACCATTCCAAAGAGTTAGTCCGGCACTGTTTATACGCAAAAGGTTCACTTTTGGCGGTTCACCGGTGCCCGGGATCGGTGGTGGCGGCAATGCGACCTCAACCTTGTGGGTGGCGATGGGAATAGAGAGCATCAGCATGACCAAGAGGACCAGAAGCACATCGATGAGCGGTGTGATATTGAGTTGCGACATTGGCTGGCTGTCGGAAACGCGGATACCATGCTGGCGAAACTTTGGTCGATAAGTTGGCATTTTCTCTCTCCCGTTTTGACTTATACTCCCATTAACTACGTGTAATGTTATAACATCATACGCAATTTTGAGAATTACGCAAGTTTGACCAACGGTGACCAATCCTGATGCCAAGTAACGCCTATCGCGATACTCTGCGGAGGCCGCTATGTGTTCGCGTTGTCTTTTCATTGAAGCTTTTGCCAAGGGCAGAGCCAGCAATCGTTACTTCGGAGTTTTTGACATAAGTTCGCCCATCGGGCGCTCTGGCGCAGCTCGTTTGGAGATTGAATGTGTTGATACGAGCCAATACCGACGGCTTGAATGATTTCGGCGCAGTCAGGCTGTAGGTCAATATCGCGGGAGATTTTTTGTCTACTGTGACTCGCCCGGTGAGATGCTTCACGAATTTCTTGCTGGCTTTTTCGTCCGGGTCCGGCAACGGTTTGAAAGCATAGGTTGCGGTCGTTGCGGTTTGGCTTATCAATCGTGCGCTTGCCGGAATGCTCTTTGCCATCTCACTGCACCAGAAGCCTTTATAGCGACCATTTTCGATTTCCTTGACGGCTTTCTTGAATTCATCGGACCAGTTGGATTTTGCCGGACGGGAAACTTTCAAACGCTGACCAGCGGGACTGCTGGGATTGATCCGTCCGGCGGCATTCATTTCGCTTGTGACATAGCTGATATCATAGGAATAGATCGGCCCATTTTCTGGCGCATTGAGCGCACGCTTTAGTGGCGTTTGGGCGAGGGCAGGGGCGGACGCCAGCAAGCATGATGATATCACTGCCAGGCGAAGCGATAAGGAACAGGGAGAATTTTTCATGGCAGGTTTTCCGTTTAGAATTTGCAAGATGGGATTGACAGATCAACAGAAACAAGACGAGCTGGTATTGCCAAAACCGTAAACCGTTCATCGTTTTACCAGAACATTTGATGGATAAGTTTCTCTTAATGAGGGTGTGGAAGGTCGATTTAAAAAGCCCCTTGCCTTATTCTCCAAATTGGCGAAAGCTACAAGCTATGTCGGGGGAATTTGAAGCTGCCGGAACGGCCATCGAGGGCGCATTGATTGCAAAAGCAGTCGAGAGCGAGGGCGGTGATGCGGCTGGAAAGCATTCCGGTGACTGTCTCAATTGCGGAGCGCCTGTTACTGGTAGCTATTGCAGCAACTGCGGACAGCCGCTGCATATCCATCGGTCGATTGGCGCGTTTTGGCACGATATCCTGCACGGCGTGCTGCATTTTGAAGGCAAGTTCTGGCGCACGCTGCCGCTCCTGGCCTGGAAACCGGGAGAATTGACGCGGCGCTATATCCACGGCCAACGCGCCCGGTTCATCTCTCCCATGGCGCTATTCCTGTTTTCCGTGTTCATGATGTTCGCGGTCTTTTCCTTCATCGGCGATCCTTTCGGCAGCGAGGATTTGTCGGTGGCCGATACGGCCATTGAGCGCAGCTTTGTGGAACAAGCCGAGCTCGCGGACGAGCAGATTGCAACCAAAACCGCCGAGCTGGACACGGCTTCCCCCGAGGAACGCGTGGTGTTGGAGGAAGAGATTCTGGATCTCAAGAAATCCCGCAATATCATGTCCAACTTCATCGGAGAAGATGCGCCCTATCCTGAGGTCAGCCTGAGTGACGGAGACGGTCAGCTTGGCAATTATACCGCCGAAGAGGTGAAGGAGATCGAATCCCGGATCGAGGATATCAAGCAAGGCAATGTCCTGAACGCTGACAGCGATGTGACATCTGGATCACCAGAATTCGATGCGTGGCTCAAGGGGACCTTTGAAAGGGTCAGCTCCAATCCTGATCTGCTACTCTACAAGCTCCAGGCCAATGGCTATAAATTTGCGTGGCTGCTGATCCCCATATCGCTGCCCTTTGTCTGGCTGACGACCATCGGACGGCGCGGATATCATTTCTATGACCATGCGGTTTTCACGACCTATTCAATCAGCTTCATGTCGCTGTTATTCATTACATGCGCCTTGCTTGCGACATTCGGAGTTTCCGACGGGATCTGGGGTGGATTGCTGATATTCTATCCGCCATTTCATATGTACCGGCAGTTACGCCATGCCTATAAGCTCTCGCGGATTGAGGCCCTGCTCAGACTTTCTGCTTTGCTTGTCTTCACTGTCATCAGCATGACATTGTTTTTCGCCATTCTCTTGGCAGTTGGGATTTTGGGATAAATTATGACCATGAAAATTGATCGTCGCCAGTTAATGGCTCTGGGTACTTTCGGCCTCGGCGCAATGTCTGCACCTGCCTATGCTTCCATGGCCAGCGCACGCGGATTCACTCATGGTGTGGCGAGCGGTGAGCCTTCGCAAAATTCGGTGTTGCTCTGGACCCGATATGTTGGTGGCGGCGACAACAAGCTGACCGTTGAAATGGCGCAAAATGTTGATTTCTCCGGCGCGAAAATGGTCGGGGAAGTGACCGCATCGGCCAGCCGTGATCATATTGCGAAATTTGTCGTTTCGGATCTGGCACCTGGCCAATGGTATTTCTATCGTTTTGTTGCACCGGACGGGTCCAAATCAATGACCGGCCGCACGCGCACGCTGCCACAAGGGCCGACCCAGAAATTCAACCTTGGCGTGTTCGGTTGTTCCAATCTGCCATTCGGTTACTTCAATGCCTATGCCCATGCCGCTCAGCGCAGCGATCTCGATATGGTTATGCATACCGGCGATTATCTCTATGAATATCCCGTCGGTACCTATCCCTCCGAGAAGCAAGCGCTCGCAGGGCGGATGATTGATCCGGGGCATGAGATTGTCCAGCTCGCCGACTATCGCCTGCGCTATGCCGCCTATCGCAGTGACCCTGATTTGCAGCGCATTCATCAGATTTACCCGATGGTCGCCATGTGGGATGACCATGAATTCACCAATGACGCCCATATGAGCGGCGCGCAAAATCACCAGCCGAAAACCGAAGGCGACTGGGAAGTGCGCAAGCGCGTTGCCGAGCAGGTCTATCGGGAATGGATGCCGGTGCGGGATCTCGACCTGAACTTGGGTCGGTGGAGCGAATATCAGATCGGCGATCTGGCGACATTGTTCATGACCGAAAGCCGAATTGGCGGGCGTAGCGAACCGGCGGATCTGGAAGCTGCCCTGCAGGGTCAGGAGAATATCCAGACCGCATTGCAAAATTTTCGTGACACGATCTGGCAGGACCCCGAGCGGCAGATGCTGGGCGCGGTGCAGGAAGCGTGGCTGGCGGAAGCGATGCGCAAATCGCGAAAGTCGGGAACCAGGTGGCAGGTTTGGGGGCAACAATGTGTGATGGGCGAACTGCGCCTGCCGCAAGAGGCCGTCAACTGGCTGGCAGATGATGCGCCGGCCTTTGCCAAGGCGCGGGTTGCGATTGGCGCGCTGGCGGCCAAAGTCGGCCTGCCGATCAATCTCGACAGTTGGGATGGCTATCCCAAGGCGCGGGAGCGGGCGTTGATGGGCGCGCAGGAGGCCGATGCTGATCTGATCGTGTTGTCGGGTGACAGTCATAATGGCTGGGCGTTCAATCTGGAAACCAGCGGCGGTGCGGCCGGCGTGGAATTTGGCGGGCACAGCGTGACCTCGCCCGGGCTCGAATCCTATCTGTCTGGCGCAGACCCGGCGACAGCAGCGCGCGCCGTTCAGCAAACCAACGATCAGCTGCAATGGTGTGATACATCCAATCGCGGCTATATGACGGTTTCCCTGACGCCTGAAAAAGCAATATCGACCTGGCATTTCCTCGATACGATCCGTACAAAGTCGACGGCAATGAAGGGCAGTGAGAGCCGCACTGTGATGCGCGGGCAACGGTCTTTGATGGTCTAGGCTTCAACTCACAACTATTTGTCCTGAACCTCTCGACATTCCTATCAAAGTTGCGCAAAGCAGCGGTTCCGTAAAATGAAACACCGGAATTAGAGAAACCATGTCTGAAGAATTCTACCGCATCAAACGCCTGCCGCCCTATGTGTTCGCTGAAGTGAACGCGATGAAGGCAGAGGCGCGCGCCCGCGGTGAAGATATTATCGACCTCGGCATGGGCAATCCCGATGGCGCGCCGGCCAAGCATGTGATCGACAAGCTTTGCGAAACGGCCAATGATCCCACCGCACACCGTTATAGCGCGTCCAAGGGTATCAAGGGGTTGCGCCTCGCGCAGTCCAAATATTATAAGCGCCGCTTTGATGTGGATCTCGATCCCGAAAGCGAAGTGATCGTAACGCTCGGTTCCAAGGAAGGCCTCGCCAATCTGGCGCAGGCCATCACTGCGCCCGGCGATGTGGTGCTGGCACCCAACCCGTCTTATCCGATCCACACTTTCGGGTTCATCATTGCGGGTGCTGCTATCCGCTCGATTCCCGCGGCACCGGGTCCGGATTTCTTTACCCGGCTCGAATATGCGATGAGCTACAGCGTGCCGAAACCATCGGTGCTGGTGATGGGCTATCCATCCAACCCGACCGCCTATGTCGCCGATCTCGATTTTTACCAGAAGGTTGTCGATTTCGCGCGCGATCACAAGCTTTGGGTGATCAGCGATCTTGCTTATGCGGAAATCTATTATGGCAACACACCGACCCCTTCGATGCTGGAAATTGACGGGGCGAAAGATTGCGTGGTTGAATTTACCAGCATGTCGAAAACCTATTCCATGCCCGGCTGGCGTATGGGTTTTGCCGTCGGCAATCAGAAACTGATCGGCGCGCTGACGCGGGTCAAATCCTATCTCGACTATGGTGCCTTCACGCCGATACAGGTCGCCGCCACGGCAGCACTGAATGGACCGCAAGATATTATCGACGAGAACCGCGCGCTCTATAAAAAGCGCCGCGACGTGATGGTCGAAAGCTTTGGCCGCGCCGGTTGGGATATCCCTCCACCAGAAGCCAGCATGTTTGCATGGGCACCGATTCCCGAACAGTTCAAACATCTCGGCTCCATGGAATTTTCCAAGCGCCTGATTGCCGAAGCCGGCGTCGCGGTGGCCCCGGGTCCGGGCTTTGGCGACGAAGGCGAAGGCTATGTCCGCCTAGCGCTGGTCGAGAATGAACAGCGTATCAGGCAAGCGGCGCGGAGCATGAAGAAGTTCCTTAGTCAGGGGTGATCGGAAAAGAGGGGGAGGGTTTTGATAAACCTCAAACTCCCACCACCCCCCGTGCTCCGCATCAAGTGCGGAGCACCAACCACCAGCTTTGCCTACCTATCTCTTCCCAAAGTTCACACAAATCACACAGCCTCCTTTCTCCCTTTCACGCTCCAAAGTTCACACAATTCACACCGGTTCTTCCAGATCATCAAATATCCCGCTGCGCTCCAGCAAGCCGCTGCGATCGGCGCGCTCCCATTGCAGATCATCCCATTCTTCGCGCTCGGCAATATCAAGATCGGAGACATCAATATCCTCCGGCGCCATCGCCTGTATCTTCTCGCGTTCGCTGTGGAGCGCGATGGTCGCCAGCAAATCACTGTTGGACAAGGATGATTGCGGCTGTGTACCGACTGTCCGGCCAGAGGCTTCAATCTCCTCGACAAGCTCAGCGCAATCGCTGCCCTGTCCGATGCCTTCCAGCAGATCATCAAAATGCTCTGCTGCCACCCGTGCCGGATTGCCTTTCACATCCAGCCCGTCCGCCATCTTGTCGAGCCGTGCCAATGCCGCCAGAAACAAGGGCGCGCTCCAGCGCTCTCTGGTGCCCACTTCCTCGCCCTGATGCCCGGTGATCAGCACATTGGGAAAGGTGATAAGGCGCGCAAATACGTCGTCCTGAATGCCGCGATTTGAAATATCTTCAAAAAAGAAGTCCGCTTCCTCTTTATAGACATCAAGCCCCAGTGCTCCGATTTTGTCGCTTTTGAGCCCGCTGATCAAGGCGGCACTATCCACCACGGCGCCCCGACTGGTATTGATCAGCACTACACCCGGTTTCATCGCTTCAATTGCGGCGTGATTGATCAGATGATGGGTCTCTGGTGTTAGCGGGCAGTGGAACGTGATGATATCTGATGCAGCGAACAGATCCTTCAGAGGCACAAAATCGACCGGTACCGGCATGTTATCCGGGTCAGGATAGCGATCAAAAGCGAGCAACTTGCAACCGAAACCATGCAAGATTTCTGCAACGGTTCTACCGATTTTGCCAGTGCCGACAATGCCTATGGATTTGCCTTTCAGGTTGAAGCCTAGCAACCCCTCCAACGACATATTCCCTTCTCGAACGCGGTTATAGGCCCGGTGGGTTTTGCGGATGAGGGTGAGCATCATTGCCACGGTGTGCTCGGCAACAGCGTGGAGAGTAAGTCGGCACATGGGCAACCGCGATCCCATGCTGTGCGGCTGCTTTCAAGTCGACATTGTTAAAGCCCGCACAGCGCAGGGCAATCAAAGCAATGCCAGCCTGCTTTAAAGCCGCCAGTATCTCCGCGTTCAATTCGTCATTTACAAACACGCAAACCGCTGACTGATCGGTAATCAATCGCACCGTATCATTTGACAGTCGAGGTTCGAAATATGTCAGCTTGTTGATCGAACCCGCATTGGCAATATCCAGAAATTTGCGGTCATAATCCTTGGTACTGAATATCGCGACTTTCATGATCACTCTCCTGCAGACCTGCAGACCGTTTAACCGAGCTTCTCATTTGAATGTGGGCGGGATAATGCTTCAATCCGGTTTAATACTTAAGACCATCCTATACGCCCACTTCCTCCCCGGGCACGGTCTTCAAAAAAATGTTTTGGCGGCTGCGCGAATAGCGTCAGGAATATTTCATGTGATTTCTAATGTCCGTTTTCGCGTCCAAAGTGGAAATTAGCACACAAACAAAAAGCCCCGCCAGATTGCTCGGGCGGGGCTTTGGGGTAAATTTAATTTTAGGCTTATGCGTAGCTGACTTTCACATTCGCTTTACGCTGACGACGCATGGCTCCGCCAACTGCACCGAAACCAAAGATCATGAAGGCCCAGGTGGCTGGTTCAGGAACGGCACCCATCGCGCCAATAAGCTGGATATAGGGCGAAACGCCCGAATAACCGCCTGTTGTCGGACTATCAAAACCGCTGATATTTGCATTTCTGGATATCTCGGTAATGCCATTGGCGGTGAGGTCTTGTATAATCCAACGCCCGGTCAAACTGACACCATCACCCAAAATACCAAGATCATAGGTGCGTCCGGCCAGGAAGGTAAAAGAAAGCGCGTCGGTATAAAGAAATCCGGCTCCTTGCGCATCGAACGCCTTTGTCTGGCTGAACAGGACATCGCCGGTACCGCCGTTTAAGGCACTGTCAAAAATCAGAAATTTAACATTCTGAGCGTCATTCACGCTTGAAAAAACGCCAAATTGACTGATTGTGACGTCCTGAGCAAATTGCAATACCGCTGCATAGTTCCGATCAGATCTACGCTCTTCGGTGACACAAGTTGCAGTTCCGCAAAGCGGCTCACCGAGTGCCTGACTGTCAAATAAAACACTGGCGGTTGCCGGTGTGGCTGCAAATGCTGCAACAGCCGCAGCAGTTGCGAATAAAAATTTCTTCATTGTGAAAACCCCCTTTTTGAATGGCCTCCCTAAGGCCATCGGCAAGATGTCCGTCAACATCCGCCCGTTTTTGCGATCCCTAACGAATTGTTAACACGCAAATACAGGATATTAAAGTCATTTTTATCCAATCTGGAAAAGTGTCTCTAACTGCTACAGGTGGTTGAGCCTGACATTAGCCTTTAAAGCAGACACAAGGCCTCACTTGATAAACTTGAACATATGCCCGCCAATTTTCCGCATCTGGATTTCTTCCGATCCTTCGGTAATCCGGTAGCGGCGGTGATGGCGGTAGATATGTTCAAACGGCTTGTGGCGCGAATAGCCCATGCCGCCATGGACCTGCATCGCGCGGTCGGCGGCGTCGCAGCATAGGCGGTTGGCGCGATAGTTACACATGGAGACCTGCGCCGAGAGATATTTGGCGACATCAACCTTGGGCATGCCGTCCATTTGGGATGCTGTTTTATAGATGAGCTGGCGCAGCATGGCCGCTTCTGTATGGAGTTCGACCAGCGGAAACTGGATCGCCTGATTGACTGACAGGGGCTTGCCAAAGGGTTTGCGCTCTCCGGCATATTTGACGGATTCATCGATGCAATATTGCGCGGCACCCAAAGAGGATGCGGCTTGGCGGATCCGGTTTTCGTGGACAAAATGCTGCGCGGCGGCGAGGCCCATGTCGAGGTCGCCCAATATCTGGTCCGCCGGAATCCAGACATTGGTAAAGCTGCATTTCGGGTGGTCGGTGGGCATGTTGAATGTCCACATATATTCTCCGATTTCAAAGCCCTCGGCGTCTACCGGGACAATGAAACAGCCTATGCCTTGCGCATCACCGTCCTTGCCGCGGTGGCGGGCAAAGGTCATGACATGGCTCGCGACATGCAGGCCGGTGGTCCACATTTTGTTACCGTTGATCAGCCAACCATCGACGCCATCGCGCCGCTCGGCGACAGCTGTCGTGTCCATCCAGGTCGCATCGGAGCCGTGATGTTCCTCAGTTAGACCAAAGCACCATTTCATCTCGCCCGCGAGCATGGCGGGTATGCATTCCTTTTTCTGTTCCTCGGTTCCGAAGTCACGCACCATTAAAGGTTGGACCAGATTGCCGACGATGGAATTTTCATTCTGCAAGTCATTATGGAGACCAAGGCCTTTGTGCGCGAGATGTTCGCGGATCCGCGCCATGCCGAGATTGGACCCGTCCTTCCCGCCAAATTCCTTGGGCAGGGCGTAGCGAAAATGGCCGGCAGCATCCGCGGTGCGACGCATCTCGTCGAGCAGGTCTTCCCATTCCTTGGTCGGCAGGCCCTGATTGTCCCAGTCGGTCCGGCTGTCCTCGCGGCGATGGTCGAAAAAGCGGATATTGTCATCGCGCCGCTCAATCGGCTTGATTTCGGCTTCGATAAAATCATCGAGAACGGTGAGGTAATCTTCAATATCCTGTGGAATTTCAAAACTCATATCATGGGTTCCATTTGTTGAGGGCAACGGCAAGGCCGGCATATTTGGGCTGGTCGATAGACAGGCGTTCCAGCGCAGACAGCCTGAGATGATCCCACAGCCCGGGATGTTCGGGACTTATGCGCCCTTCTGAAAGGGCGGTGCAAAGCTGTCCATGGTCAAATCCGATAGCTTTCAGCCGTTTATCCGATGCTGCTTTGAAAGCCGGACCGAAACGCGCCTGACGTTGCGCAATACCAAGGGCATTGCCAGCCACGCGGGACTGGAACCGGTCATGCCCTTTCAGGTCTGGTTGCACGTTTTTACTATTCCATTCCGAGAGTGCGGTCAGCAACTCATCATAGCCGGTTTCGCCCCTGGCATCCTGTGCTTCGGGCAATTTCCAATCCAGCTGAGTGCAGAATTGCCGCGGCAGTATCTCTTCGAACAGCAGGGCCAGGTCAATTTCGACCTCCGAAACCCGGCGACCGATAACGGTGCGCTCCAATGAGCGATCGCCATGGCTGCGCCATATTTCACCCATGACCATACAGGCAACGCCCCACCAGACAGTGGAATAGATCAACCAGAAACGGAAGCGGTCCGGATCAACACCTTCGCCGCTGTGCCTTGCATATGCGGCGAGGAAGGCTTCCGCGCTGTCAAAGCCGCCGGCAACTTTCTCATAATGGCCAAAACGCCAGCTGGGCGTGCAGAGATAGGCAAGGTCCTGAACCGGATCGCCTAGTCTGGCCAATTCCCAGTCCAGCACCGCGGACAGTCCGGTGGGGGCGATCATGAGATTGCCCATGCGAAAGTCGCCATGTACGAGTTTTCTCGCCTCGCTATCCGGCGCGTTTTGCATCAGCCAGTGAAAGGCATATTCATAGATCGGGATGGCGCGCCAATTTCGTCATATTTATCCTTTTGCAAACCGATGAGATCCAGCGGCGAATAATATTCGAGGCTATCGGTCAATGATTCCGGATCAATATTGTGAATGTTCCATAGCTCTGCCGCGCATTGGTCGGTCAATTTGCTTTCGGCTTCCGCAAAGTCCGGATTGCCCAGGATTTTGTGGGGCAGGGTCTCGCCCTCCGCCTTTTCCATCACAAAGCCTTCGCCAAGGCCGTCTTCTGGCGACAGCCTTGCCCGGACGATCGGGGCCGTCACACCAGACTGTACGGCGAGATCGATGACATCGGCCTGCGTGGCCAAGGGCACGCCGCGCAATCCTTCATCATCAGGGGATATGCCAGCCGGCAAACGACGCAGCACAAATTCCTCGCCGCCATAGGCAAAGGCCCAGCTTTCCATGCTGGCCCCGCCCGAAAGTCGCCTGAGGTCCGACAGCTTGCCGTCTGTGCCCAATGCCTTGCGGCAAAAAACGGTCAGTTTCTGTTCGGAAAGCGCGTTGTTCATCAAGGAAGCTTAATTGCTCGGTTAAAACTTGGCAATCGTAATAGTGGCGCATTAGTGATAGCGATTTACGCCGTGATACTTGCATGCGGTTCCATTCCCTCTTACCTGCAGGGACAACAAATCAACTATCCGATAAGGGGCAAGCATGAGGGCGTTTATTTTTCCAGGACAGGGCAGCCAGGCAGTTGGCATGGGCAAGGCGCTTGCCGAAGCCAGCAACACGGCGCGTGAAGTTTTTCAGGAAGTCGATCATGCGCTGGAGCAAAATCTCTTCCGGCTGATGTGCGAAGGGCCGGAAGACGAACTCACTCTCACCGAAAATGCACAGCCGGCGATCATGGCCAATGCCATTGCAACCATGCGGGTAATGGAAAAAGAGGGCGGCAAGCCCATGGCAGACCTGTGCACTTATGTTGCCGGTCATAGCCTCGGCGAATATACCGCGCTTTGTGCAGCAGGGGCATTGAACCTGACAACAACTGCGGAATTGCTGAAATTGCGCGGCCAATCGATGCAAAAAGCCGTTCCGGTGGGTGAGGGCGGCATGGCCGCTCTGCTTGGCGCCGATATCAAAAAGGCTGCCGGTCTGGCGAAAGCCGCATCGCAGGGCGATGTCTGTACGGTTGCCAATGACAATGACCCGACACAGGTGGTGATTTCCGGCCATATGGCAGCGATTGAACGCGCGATTGCCTTGGTAAAAGATCATGAGATTAAACGCGGTGTGTTGTTGCCGGTTTCAGCGCCATTTCATTGTTCGCTTATGCAACCCGCAGCCGAGGCGATGGAAGAGGCGCTGGCTGAGGCCAGCATTTTGCCGCCTGCCGTTCCGGTTTTTGCCAATGTGACGGCCAACGCGGTTACCGAAGCCGATGAAATTCGGCAGTTGCTGGTGGAGCAAGTTACCGGAACAGTGCGCTGGCGGGAGTCGGTATTGAACCTATCCGAGGCTGGCGTGGAACAGTTTGTCGAATTTGGCGGCAAGGTGCTTGGCGGCATGGTGAAACGGATCAACAAGGATGTCGAGACGACCAGTCTTATATCCATGGACGATATTGAAGGTTTTCTGAAGGGTATTTGATTTGGCGGACTTGGAGGCCATAGAAATATTTGAGGTCACCAACGACAATATCGAGTTGATGGACCATGTTGCTGATGACCTGTTCGACAATCCTGTAGTTCCCGCGAAGTTGACCGCTTTTCTGGCGGAACCGACACATTGGATGGTGGTCGCGCTGCTGGATGGACAAGTGATCGGCAAGTGCACGGCGATGGTCCACAAGCGGCCAGACAAGGACGATGAGCTTTATATTGACGAGATCGATGTCATTGAAAATCTGCGGCGGAATGGAATAGCCAAGAAGATGTTGGCAAAAGTGCTGGAGATGGCAGATGAACGCGGCTGTGAAGAATGCTGGCTAGGCACGGAACAAGATAATATAGCCGCTCGCAGACTTTACGAATCCAATGGCGCCAAGGCCGAAGACTTCGTTCTATATTATTTGGAATATTGAGGAATTTTATATGTTTGATCTGACAGGAATGACCGCGCTGGTAACCGGCGCATCGGGTGGCATTGGTTCCGCAATTGCCAAGTCACTGGCTGCGCGCGGCGCAACCATCGCTTTGTCCGGCACGCGCAAGCTGACTTTGATGGATCTGATCCCGGAGCTTGCCGGGAATGGTCATGTTGTCATTCCGTGCGATCTATCCGACGCCGAAGAGGTAAATGAACTTGTCCCGCAAGTGATCGAAAAGCTGGGTAAGCTCGACATACTGGTCAATAATGCGGGAATTACCCGTGACGGGCTGGTCATGCGGATGTCGGATGAAGACTGGTCTGATGTGCTGAACGTCAATCTGGAGTCCGCTTTCCGTCTGGCCCGTGCTGCAGCGCGACCGATGATGAAGGCCCGTCACGGCCGCATCATCTCCATTACGTCGGTGGTCGGTGCCACCGGTAATCCCGGGCAGGTCAACTATGTTGCCTCCAAGGCCGGACTGGTCGGCATGTCCAAGGCGCTCGCACAGGAACTCGCCTCGCGCGGTATTACCGTGAATTGTGTTGCCCCCGGTTTTATTGCAACGCCGATGACAGAGGCCCTTACGGATGCTCAGAAAGACGAGATTAACCGGAAAATTCCCGCCGGAAAAATGGGAACGGGCGATGATATTGGCGCCGCCGTAACTTATCTTGCCAGCAATGAAGCCTCCTATGTCACGGGCCAGACGATCCACGTCAACGGCGGCATGGCGATGATCAGCTGATCGGTCGTAGAGATGATCCACGCCTTGTTTTTTCTGGCGATGGCAGCCAATCCGCAATCGGCGATGCCGACCGAAGGGCTGCTAACGATTGAAAACCTTGATTGTGTTAGCAAGCAGGTCTCGGCTGAGCAGGCGCGCGATTATTTCTCGATGGCACGCAAAGGTAAGGAAATCGACGCCTTCCTGTCGGCAAAGACACTGACCGGAGACTGTCAGCTTGAACATGGCTGGAGCGATGTTCAGACGCGAAGCGCATTTCGAATATCCTTGATGGACGGTTGGCTACTACAAGAAGGGTTGGTTGAAAAAATCCAGGAACTCGGAGATTTCAAGCCATTTCTTGACCAATATTATCTCGATAATGTGAAGCCAACAGGCCGTTATATGCTGGAGGATGTTTTTCTGTCCGGTAAATTGGACAAGGATTTGTCTGAAGCGGGTTATCCGGAAGACAAGGAATTGCGGGAATTGGTATATAATTATTGGGAGTGGCGCGGTGCACTATTCGGTATCGAGCAGAACTTCCGCAACGGTGAATTGAGTAAATAAAAAAGCATAGATTCACAAAGCTGCGCTTGCCCTCTTGCAAGCAGCGCGCCATGCCACTAGGACAAAATAGAAATTTACTAACGAAGAAGGAACTCTCATGAGTGAGACTGCAGACCGCGTAAAAAAGATTGTTGTTGAGCATCTTGGCGTTGAAGCCGACAAAGTGACCGAAGAAGCGGCATTCATCGATGATCTGGGCGCTGACAGCCTCGATATTGTTGAGCTTGTAATGGCGTTTGAAGAAGAATTCAGCGTTGAAATTCCTGACGATGCGGCCGAAAAAATCGCGACGGTCAAAGACGCGATCGATTTCATTGACAACAACAAGGGTTAATTGATTTTGGGATGCGGCCACATCTGTGTGCTGCCATTCCGGGGCCAATGATCGCTAAATGATTACAAAGCGGCTCACCGGCCTGGGAAGAACTTCCTGAACCGGTGGCCGCTTTTGAATTGGGGCTTAGGCAAGCCCGAAATAAGGAGCATAGCATGCGTCGTGTTGTAGTGACCGGACTGGGTTTGGTAACGCCTCTTGGCGGAGATGTGGAAACAAGTTGGAGCAACATATTGGCTTCAAAATCTGGTGCTGGAAAGATCACGCGGTTCGATGCCTCTAACCAGAAATGTCATATCGCCTGCGAAGTGAAGCCGGCCGACCATGAATATGGTTTTGATCCAGACAAACGCGTGGATCACAAAGTCCAGCGTCAGGTTGATCCATTCATTGTTTACGGTATCGATGCCGCAGGTCAGGCGTTGGAAGATGCCGGCCTGACCGAGATGAGTGATGAGGAGAAGCTGCGCACTGGCTGCTCGATTGGCTCTGGCATTGGCGGATTGCCGGGAATTGAAAAAGAATCTCTCGTCCTGCATGAGCGCGGCCCTGGACGGGTGAGTCCACATTTTGTCCACGGACGGCTTATCAATCTGATCTCTGGTCAGGTTTCGATCAAATATGGTCTTATGGGCCCCAATCATGCCGTTGTGACTGCCTGCTCAACAGGTGCGCACAGCATCGGCGATGCAGCACGGATGATCGCTCTTGATGATGCGGATGTGATGTTGGCAGGCGGTGCCGAGGCGACAATTTGCCCGATTGGTATAGCCGGTTTCGCACAAGCCAAGGCGCTGTCGACCAAACGCAATGACGACCCTACTGCTGCTTCACGTCCCTATGATAAAGACCGCGATGGCTTTGTAATGGGTGAGGGCGCGGGCGTTGTGGTTCTCGAGGAATATGAACGGGCCAAGGCACGTGGCGCCAATATCTATGCGGAAGTGGTCGGCTATGGCCTCTCCGGCGACGCGCACCACGTTACGGCACCGCATCCCGATGGTGTCGGTGCCTATCGCTCGATGGAAATGGCATTGAAACGCTCTGGCCTGACCACCGCCGATATTGATTATGTCAACGCGCATGGCACTTCGACTATGGCGGATGTCCTTGAACTGGCCGCTGTGCGCCGCTTGTTCGGTGATGATATCAAGACCATGTCGATGAGCTCGACCAAATCCGCTATCGGCCATTTGCTTGGCGGAGCAGGTGCTGTCGAGGCGATTTTCTCGATATTGGCGCTGCGTGACCAGACTGTGCCGCCGACGCTGAATCTTGATGATCCGGAAGAAAGCTGCGCAGATGTCGACCTGGTCCCGCATGTCGCGAAAAAGCGCGAAGTCAAAGCGGTGCTGAGCAACAGCTTTGGCTTTGGCGGAACCAATGCCAGCGTCATCATGAAGGCGGTATAGCGCAATCATGCGGCGCTTCGGTTGCCTGATTCTTGTCGTCGCGGCGGTCATTATTGGCCTGGTAGCCGGTAATTTCATCTATGGATGGAACGCGGGCGGGCCGCTGGAGCAGGAGCGGACATTTATCGTCAAGCCGGGCTCCAGTCTGGGCATGGCGGCTAAAGCGATGGAAGAGGAAGGCGTAATCAAATCCGCTGATGCCTTTATCAATCGTGCAAAAATATTCGGCGGATCGGAACCGATAAAGGCCGGCGAATTCGTTATTCCAGCAGGGGCAAGCAATGCCACGATATTGGACATCCTTCAGGGTGGGAAAACGGTGCAACGTCTGATCACGATACCGGAGGGCACGCCCTCTATCATCGTGCATGAAAAACTCATGGCCGAAAAACTGCTGACCGGCGATATCCCGGTTCCCGAAGAAGGGTCGCTTTTGCCGGACAGTTATAGCTTCGAGCGCGGGGAAAGCCGTGCGGCGGTCGTCGCGCGGATGCAAAAGGCGATGAAGGATACGATCGCCGAACTATGGCCCAAGAAAACCGCGGCCAGCGTGGTCAAAACACCCGAAGAAGCCATAATTCTGGCGGCAATTGTCGAGAAGGAAACGGCTCTGGCACGCGAGCGGCGGACCGTTGCCGCTGTCTATAGCAACCGGATCAATCGCAACATGATGCTGCAGGCTGATCCGACGATTATCTATCCGATCACCAAGGGCAAACCGCTGGGACGGCGCATTCGCCAGTCCGAAATTGCCGCGGTGAATGATTATAATACCTATTCGATGGTTGGTCTGCCCAAGGGGCCAATTGCCAATCCAGGACGTGCTTCGATCGAAGCAGTGCTCGATCCGGCGGACAGCGATTATCTTTTCTTCGTAGCGGACGGCAAGGGCGGGCATGTTTTTGCCAAAACGCTGGCGGAGCATAACGCCAATGTCGAAAAATGGTTCGCCATCCGCCGCGAACGGGGCGAGATGTAATTCCACACATATGCTTCATCCCGAAAGCGGACGTTAGGATAGAATAATTAGGAACGTGCACAACTAGATAAAAGATTGCCTCTAATAACCACTAAGGAAGCCCGCCTTTGAATACATTCATGGCTTTCCCAAAGGGCAGATGATTGTCACTGTTGAAACCGGATAGAGTTGAAGGCTGTGCATTCCAAAGAACTGTGGCTTGAGAATAAGGCAGCAATGCTTTGACCGACTTTTTCTGATTGGTGGATAGCAATTCAAACCGGCGGCGTAACTCTTCGAGGCACCAAACGCGATATTTTGATGCGGCGATATCTTGGTAATCGCAACCTTGAACTGTCATATCGAAGCGCTCCTCATTTTCGGCAAAAGCTTCTGCATTGGCGGTTAACTGTACCAGATGCGTTTCACAGATTTCTTTCAACAATGGCGCGGCGTCGTCCGGTATCTGTGATACGAATTCTGGCTGACCTTGATTTTTGGCATGCCACATCCGGGCGACCCATTCGAAAACTGCTGGTGCGGTGTTGCGCATGATTTCCTGTGGCGTGGGGTCCTGGCCATAATGCCTGAACATCGGCCCCATCATTCCGAAGTCAGCCAGTGACGGTGCATTTCCCAAAAGAAATGGTCGCTTCTCCAACATCGCCGTCATGGCTATCAATGCATTGTGGTAGCTCTGCTCTATATGGTGGCGCGTTGTTTCTGTGACGCCATCTCGTTTGACATAATGGCGTACCTGCCGACGAACGATCATCCGCAATCTCATCCATCGGGGCAGTTTCAAATGTCCTGTAACCTCGTCAGTCAAAACGTTCGAGGCGAGCATCCGATCATTGGCGTACCACCATCGATAGTACATTGCTGACCTCCACAGCCATTCATCCCCATAATCTTCTATGAGATGCGAAATGAAACCCACGACCGGATCGTCTGGCAAAACAGGATTGCCCGTATGTTGCGTTTCAAGATGCATGATCATGGGCGTGGTGTCCGACATCCACTTTCCATCATCATCGACAATCGGCATCTGAACCGCGCCGACCTTTTTCTTCAGCATTTCTGCATCACCATAAGGCATCGGCAGAGGTGTGTAGGCAATATTCTTGTACCGTAAATAGGTTTCCAGTTTACCGGTATAGTAGGAAATCCGTGATCCGTAGACTATCATATAGCCCTCCTGTTATTTTCCGTGACCTTTTCGTTCGCCCTGCTCATCAGAAAATGGCGCTATACTGACCGCCATCAATCACGATATTCTGGCCAACGATGAACCGTGCCAGCGAACTGCAAAGAAAAGCGGCCATCGGTGCGAGATCATCGGCATCTCCCATAAATCCAGCAGGAATGTGATTATGTTCCTTGAAGTGCGCTCTTACAATTTCCGGTTTGGGCTCAAGGCCGAATGCATCCGCATAAGCACCCATGATTTCCGATGCGCCCTCTGTAGCAAACATGCCGGGCAAGAGATTGTTCAGTATAACGCCATGCGGAGCAATTTCTCGGGAAACACTGGCGGTATAATTGAGCAATGCGGAGCGTGCCGGGCCGGACATCAGCCGCCAGATCATCGGGTTCTTGGCAGAGAAGGTGGCGATGTTCACTATCCTACCCCATCCTTTTTCCTTCATTACGGGAATATAGTTTCGCATGATTTCAATCGGCCCGATCAAGGCAGTCTCCACTGAATCTCGCCACATGTCGGCCGATACCTTCAGAAAGTCTCCGTTTGGATCAGGCGGCTTAATCGTGATCGCTAGAATGTCGGGATCGGGACAGGCGGCGAATAGAGCCTCTCGACCAGCCTCGGTCGAGGAGTTTGCAACAACCGGCGTTACTGGCACATCATATTTCTCTGCAATTTCCTCAGCAGCTTTTTGCAATCGGGCTTCGCCTCGGGCAGTAATGATCAGCTCAGCGCCGGCCTCCGCGAGACGTTCAGCGGTGGCGCGCCCCATGCCGGCACTGCCGCCGGCCATGATCGCTTTCTTTCCCTTAATCATCAGATCCATTTTCAGACTCCTTCGGTCATTGGAACATTTCGGTTTCTTGCCAGATTAGCTGCCTGGATCGCGTCGCATCCCCGCTTGGTCGAGACGCCAACGCAGTGTATCAATACGGTCCTGGCCAAAAAATGGCTCTCCCTCGAAGACCATTGTCGGCACGCCCCAATGGCCTGATTTTTCCAGCAATCTGTGGTTTTTCTCAATCTCTGCCTTGGCATCATAATGAGCAAAAGCGCTTTCCATTTCGGCAAGGTTCAGGCCCGCCTGCTGAGCAGCAAGAGCTAAATGATCAGCTTTGTCCCAGTTTTTGGTTCCGCCCCACAAAAGAGCCGCTACATGACGAGCGAAATCGATACCTTTGCCCTGCCGCTCTGCCTCCACGCCAAGCATCGATAATCGCCAGATATAAGGCTGGTCTTCCGGTACCTCATAGGTTTCCAGGTCCTGGACAACCGGATCCGGCTTCGGCCAAAAAAAAGGCAATCCAAGAAACGCTGCCCGGCGCTTGGAATCCATCACTATGTATCTGGGACGCTTTTTGTCGGCAGCATCGAACACCGTCGATTTGGCACGCAAAGCAATCGGCAATACCGGGCGCAACTTAACACGCACTGCAAAATCCTCACGCAGTTTAAGAAGGTCAGGAGTGACGAGATAGGAATAGGGGCTTCTGAAAGACCAGAATATGTCGACACATTTGGGCATTGTCTCTCCTCCACACTTTCATTCCGCGGCACTAATTCAGCAAAAAAGGTGCCGCCCGAATCATTAATTAGGTAGTAAAACCTAATATTAGGTATTATGTACTAATTTGCAATTCCATTTTGCAAAACGCATTAAACTGGGAGGATATTGGGACCGATGAAACAGCGCTCAGCCACTGCTTCACGAATTTTGGAAGCCAGCAGGCACGCATTTAATGCAAAGGGTTATGCAGCCGCATCGGTCACGGAAATTGCGGCGTCCCTGGATATCTCGCAAGGCAATCTGACCTATCACTTTCCCACCAAGCGCGATCTGGCAAAAGCGCTCGAAGAAGATGTGCTGCTTTTGATGAAAGACCATCGTGCAGCGAAGAAAACCGGGACGGCGGCTGAGGAGTATATCGATCATTTGCTGTTTGGGATGCAGTTGACGTGGCGTTATCGCTTCCTCTTGCGTGACCGGCTTCATTATGCTGGCGAACCAGTTGGTCAGCGACCAGATTCAGAGCTGACAGCCGATTATGAAGGGCTTGTCGCACTACTCAAGCGGATTGATAAAGAGGGTCTTTTCCTACGAGACAAAGGTCAGAGCATTGATGTCCTAGCCAGATCTCTTTGGATCGTCAGCCGCTACTGGGTCGATTATCTGCGCGAACTCGAAGGGCTTGAACAGGTCAGTTGGGCCGATCAAAAGCGCGGCATTGAGCATCATCTTGCGGTTCTGTTTCCATATCTAAAAACTTCTGCACGAAGAGCTTTTGAGGCAGCATTAGCCCAGCGGGCGATATAGAGGATTTCGGGCCAGCCGCTTCGGATAAAATTTCTGTCGTTGCGCTCGTAACAAGTAATCAGGCAGGTTTGTCCAGCATTCACTGTTGCGCCTAAAGCGGACATTAGCCTGTTCCATATCCCCAGATCCTAATATCTCCTTTTGAATCCTGTATTTCGCCTGCTATTGCGCTGACCCTCAACGTTTCTCCAAATTACTCCTTGCATTTCGCCGCGCACCGCTCTAACGGCACGCTCATTCCACATGGAAAGCGCTCATACCGGTGCTGATACCGGCCTTTCAGGTCGTTTGAGGTTCTCAGCTTTCCAGAGGCATAACCGGATAAGGAGAAATATTATGGCGGCCCCTGTCGTCACCCTACAGCAATTGATTGAAGCCGGAGTTCATTTCGGCCACCAAACCCACCGTTGGAACCCGAAGATGAAACCATACATCTTTGGAGCCCGTAACGGCGTCCATATTCTTGATCTGTCGCAGAGCGTGCCTTTGTTTGCTCGCGCGCTTGATTTCATCGCAAACGCGGTGTCTTCTGGCGGCAAGGTCCTGTTCGTTGGCACCAAGCGTCAGGCGCAAGAGCCTATCGCTGAAGCAGCCCGCGCCAGCGGCCAGCATTTTGTAAACCACCGTTGGCTCGGCGGCATGCTGACCAACTGGAAAACCATTTCCAACTCGATTCGCCGGATGAAAACGCTTGAAGAGCAGCTTTCCGGTGACATGGCCGGTTTCACCAAGAAAGAAGCCCTGCAGATGACGCGTGAGCGTGATAAGCTGGAACTGTCTCTTGGCGGCATCCGCGACATGGGCGGCATTCCTGACGTGATGTTCGTTATCGACGCCAACAAGGAAGAGCTTGCGATTAAGGAAGCCAATGTTCTGGGCATTCCAGTCGTTGCGATCCTCGATTCCAACGTTGATCCCAGCAACATCGCCTTCCCGGTTCCCGGCAATGATGATGCGGCGCGCGCCATTCGCCTATACTGCGAATCCGTGGCTGCTGCAGCAACGAAGGGCGGCCAGGAAGCGGCTGTTGCATCGGGCAAAGATCTCGGCGCAGAAGTTGCTCCACCGGTAGAAGCGATTGTTTCCAGCGAAGCCAATGCCAGCGCAATGGCTGCTGGTGAAGCGGCTGCGGTTGCAGAAATTGTTGAAGCGGCTCCAGCTGCGGAAGCGCCTGCGGCTGAAGAAGCGCCTGCTGAAGAAGCGAAGGCTCCGGCCAAAAAGCCGGCTGCCAAAAAAGCGCCAGCCAAGAAAGCGGCTGCGACTAAGGCTCCTGCCAAGAAAGCGCCGGCCAAAAAGGCTGCTGCTAAAAAGGATGACGACAAGAAAGCCGACGAAAAGGCCTAAGCTTGAAGCGTCTCGGTGCGGTCATATATTGACTGCATAGGAAAATGGCGGGGCGGCATCGGTGCTGCCCCTTCATTTTATTAGAAACAAAACATTCTCACCCACGAAAATTGAGGAAGATAAAAATGGCTATTACCGCAGCAGCAGTGAAAGAACTGCGCGAGCGCACCGGCGCTGGCATGATGGATTGCAAAAAAGCATTGAACGAAACAAATGGCGACGTCGAAGCAGCGGTTGATTTGCTGCGCACCAAAGGCCTTGCCGCCGCTCAGAAGAAATCAAGTCGCACCGCGGCCGAGGGCTTGGTCGGCGTGGCTGTATCGGGCACCAAAGGCGTTGCAGTTGAAGTGAACAGCGAAACCGACTTTGTGGCTAAAAATGACCAGTTCCAGGCATTTGTGACCGGCGTGACCGAAGTCGCACTGGGCTTGGGCAGCGATGATGTCGAGGCTTTGGCAGCGGCGGACTTTCCTGGCGGCGGTACGGTTCAGGACACTCTGACCAACAATATCGCGACCATCGGCGAAAATCAGGCGATCCGCCGGATGAAAACCGTTGCCGTCAGCAGCGGTGCCGTTGTTCCCTATATCCATAATGCGGTTACCCCGACCATGGGCAAAATCGGTGTGCTGGTGGCTTTGGAAAGCACCGCGGGCGCAGACGTTCTGGAGCCGCTCGGCAAGCAGATTGCAATGCATATTGCTGCAGCCTTCCCATTGGCGTTGAACGCGGATGGTCTGGATCAGGACATGCTCGAACGCGAGCGTGCGATTGCCGCCGAGAAAGCAGCCGAATCCGGCAAGCCCGCGAATATCGTAGATAAAATGGTTGATGGCGCGATGGCAAAATTTGCCAAGGAAAACGCATTGCTTAGCCAGATTTTTGTCATGGATAACAAGACGCCAATCGCTCAGGTTGTCGAGCAGGCAGGCAAGGACGCTGGCGCTGAAATCAAGCTGACCGAATATGTCCGCTTTCAGCTGGGCGAGGGCATCGAGAAGAAAGAGGAAGATTTCGCTGCAGAAGTTGCAGCGACTCTCGGCAACTAACCTGTTGTATTTGCTGCCATTCGATTGTTTGGCGCATTAACACTTGGCGCAATGGCGCGGACTATCTATGGTCTGCGCCATTGTCATATATGGGGCTGATCAGACGTCAAGGCGTCACAGTTTGTGGGATGGATTTTGCATGAAAAGACCAGCGTTTAAGCGCATTTTGCTGAAGCTTTCGGGTGAAGCCCTGATGGGTTCGGGCGAATTCGGAATCGATCCGGAAACCGTGAATCGGATCGCTGCCGAAGTGAAGTCGGCGAAAGAAGCTGGTTATGAACTGTGTCTCGTCGTTGGCGGCGGCAATATATTCCGCGGACTGGCGGCAGCGGCCAAGGGTTTCGACCGGACGAGTGCCGATTATATGGGCATGCTGGCAACCGTAATGAACGCGCTGGCGGTGCAAAACGCGCTGGAACAGATGGGCTGTGATACACGGGTTTTGTCGGCCATTCCGATGGCCAGTGTTTGTGAGCCCTATATCCGCCGCAAAGCGGTTCGCCATCTGGAAAAGGGCCGGATTGTGATATTTGCAGCCGGCACCGGCAATCCCTATTTCACAACCGATACCGCTGCGGCCTTGCGTGCTGCGGAGATGGGCTGTGAGGCGCTGTTCAAGGGGACCAGCGTGGATGGTGTGTATAATGCCGATCCGAAAACAAATCCGGATGCGGTGCGCTATGATGCGCTCAGCTTTGATCAGGTTCTGACCGACAATCTGAAAGTGATGGATGCCAGTGCGGTTGCCCTGTGCCGGGAAAACAACATCCCGATTGTGGTGTTTACAATCCGTGAAAAAGGCAATCTGGCGACAGTACTTGGCGGCGGCGGTACGGCGACCATCGTCGGTGCAACGGAATAGAAACTGGGAGAATTGAGCGATGGCACAATATGATAAAGCTGGTCTTGAAAAGCGGATGAACGCTTCTCTCGAGGCTTTGAAACACGATCTGAGCGGATTGCGGACAGGGCGTGCCAATACCGCTTTGCTCGATAGCATTACAGTTGAAGTATATGGCTCGAAAATGCCGCTTAACCAGGTGGCAACCGTTTCGGTTCCTGAACCGCGGATGCTGTCTGTTCAGGTGTGGGACAAGGGCAATATTCAACCCGTGGAAAAGGCGATCCGGTCGGCGGGATTGGGACTCAATCCCATGATTGATGGTCCCAATATCCGACTGCCTATTCCTGATCTCACCGAAGAACGCCGCAAGGAATTGGCCAAGATGACTGGTCAGTTTGCAGAAAAGGCACGGATTGCGATCCGCAATGTCCGGCGCGACGGCATGGACGACATCAAGGCCGATGAAAATAAGAAGGAAATCAGCGAAGATGACAAGAAGCGGCTGGAGACCGAGGTTCAAAAACTGACCGATCAGATGATCGAAGAAGCCGACAAGCTGTCGACCGCCAAAGAACAGGAAATCCTTACACAGTGAGGCTTGCGCCCACCAAGAAGGGATCGGTAGATCCCGATCAAGGGGCTGCGCAGGTGGCTGATCCGACACATGGCGCGCGTCATATCGCGATCATCATGGATGGCAATGGCCGCTGGGCCAAGAAAAAGCATTTGCCCAGAGCATTGGGACATAAAAAGGGTGTCGAGGCCGTTCGCGATATTGTCCGCGTGGCTGGCGAAATGGGCATAGAGGCGATGACCCTCTATGCTTTTTCGTCGGAAAACTGGAGCCGGCCAGCGGATGAAGTTTCCGATCTGATGGGGCTGCTGCGACAGTATATTCAATCTGATATAGATGAATTCGATGAAAACGGTATTCGGCTGAAAGTTATCGGTAATTACAAGGCGCTGGATGGCGACATCGTCGCATTGATCGACAAAGCGCTCGAGCGGACGGCCAATAATGACCGTATGACATTGGCGATCGCACTCAATTATGGCGCGCAGGATGAAATGCTGCGCGCTGTTCAAAATATTGCAACATCCGTTAAACAGGGTGATCTGGAGCCGGATCAGATTAATATCAACCATATGTCGAGCGCGCTCGATACCGCTGGCCTACCGCCATTGGACCTTCTGATTCGGACCTCGGGCGAATTGCGCTTGTCTAATTTTCTGCTCTGGCAGTCAGCCTATTCCGAACTCTATTTCACCGATACATTATGGCCTGATTTCGACAAGCGCGAGCTTCAGCGGGCATTGAAGTCTTTTGGCGACCGGGATCGTCGTTTCGGCGGACGGTAAGTCATGAATGATCCTGCAAGCCCGGCAAAAAAGACACCCAATGAACTGGTCACACGGATCATTGTCGGAGTCGCACTTGTTGCTGTTACCATCGGAACCCTTGTCGTTGGTGATCATTGGATTGGCAGGCACGCTTTCTGGTTGCTGATCGTATTGATGTCACTGGGTATATTATCCGAATGGGCAGAACTGACAGAGCGGTTGGAGAATAAACGGCTTGCTCTCTATGCTTTGTCGGTTCCGCTTGCGATCATGTCTTACATGGCGGCCGGCCCGTCATTTCTGGCGCTCGGGTTGATCTTTGGAGCAGCGATGTTCATCGCGGTCTTTGATCGTTCTGCCAAATTGGCATTTGGTATAATTTATGCTGGCTTACCAGCGCTTTCTATACTTTATCTACGAGGTATTGATAACGGTTTGCTGATCGTGTTCTGGACACTGGCGCTGGTCTGGGCGACCGATATCGGAGCATATTTTTCGGGACGCGCTATTGGCGGCCCAAAGCTGGCGCCAACCTATAGTCCGAACAAGACGTGGGCGGGGTTGATCGGCGGCGTGATTATCACGGTATTGTTCAGTTTTGCCTTGCATGTCTATTTCCAATTGCCAATCCAGCTGGTGCTTTTGAGTATCCCGCTGGCTGTGCTGGCGCAAATGGGAGACTTGTTTGAGAGCCAGATGAAGCGCAGGGCAGGGGCCAAAGATAGCGGTACGATCTTTCCCGGTCATGGCGGCGTGATGGACAGGCTTGACGGCTTGATTCCTGTGGCGCCGGTGGTAGCCGTAATCATGTTGTTTGGCAGCCAATGACACAAGGCGCTGCGCGAACGATATCCATATTCGGGGCGACGGGATCAGTTGGGACATCCACGCTGGATCTGATCCGGCTCGAGCGCGAGAAATATCACGTCGTCGCGCTAACTGCTAATAGCGATGCGGAAGGGCTCGCGAAGCTCGCCAGGGAATTTGACGCAGAGGTAGCGGTCATTGCCGACGCCAGCCGATATGAGACTTTGAAAGGCCTGTTGGCAGGCACCAGAACCGATGTTGCGGCAGGACCTGAGAAGCTGGTCGACGCTGCTCGGCTGGGGGCTGACTGGACGATGGCCGCGATTGTCGGATGTGCTGGCTTACCGCC
The DNA here is from genome assembly GCF_965233695.1 of Parasphingorhabdus sp. Lineage (GTDB taxonomy): Bacteria > Pseudomonadota > Alphaproteobacteria > Sphingomonadales > Sphingomonadaceae > Parasphingorhabdus. The sequence continues at coordinate 3,942,308 of NZ_OZ247497.1, read as the reverse complement.
GACTCTGGCCGCGCTGCAATCTGGCAAAACGGTGGCACTGGCAAACAAAGAGGCGCTGGTTTCTGCCGGTGATCTGATGATGGCACAGGCGCGAGAAGCGAACGCAACTTTGTTGCCGGTCGATTCTGAACATAATGCGATTTTTCAGTGCCTGCAGGGTGGACGGATTGATCAGGTGCGAAAAATTACGCTGACCGCTAGCGGTGGTCCATTTCGGACATGGTCCAAAGAACAAATGGCATCGGTAACGCCTGCGCAGGCCGTAGCGCATCCCAACTGGGATATGGGGGCCAAGATTTCTGTCGATAGCGCGACGATGATGAACAAGGGGCTGGAGCTCATTGAGGCCCATCACCTGTTCCCGGTGGGGCTCGATAATATTGACATTTTGGTCCATCCCCAATCGGTCATTCATTCGATGGTGGAATATCACGATTGCTCGACATTGGCGCAGCTTGGATCACCGGATATGCGTATCCCCATCGCCAGCGCCCTGGCGTGGCCGGAGCGGATGAAAACCGATTGTGTGCCACTGGATTTGGCCAGAATCGGCACACTTGACTTTGAAGCGCCGGACGTTGACCGCTTTCCAGCCATAAAGCTTGCGCGCTCGGCTATCGAGGCGGGCGGAGCGGTTCCGGCAATCTTGAACGCGGCCAATGAAATTGCCGTCGCAGCCTTTCTGAGCGGCCGTGTTCAGTTTCTGGAAATCACCAAGATTGTATCACGCATGATTGACGGCTATAGCCCGCCGGAACCGAACGATCTTGCGGATATTTTCGCAATTGATAAAGAAACGCGCATGCGAGCTACGGCCATGATTGAGGATGTTAAAGTTTGACCGAGAATCCCGGTATATTGGTAACCTTACTCGCTTTTCTGATCACCATCGGAGTCCTCGTGTTCATCCACGAAATGGGCCACTATCTGGTGGGGCGCTGGTGCGGCGTGAAAGCGGACAAATTTTCGATCGGCTTTGGTAAAGAGCTGTTCGGCTGGAATGACAAGCGCGGCACGCGGTGGAAAATCTGTGCATTGCCACTAGGCGGCTATGTGCAATTTGCTGGCGACATGGATCCTTCCAGTTCGACCAGCGAAGATTGGTTAAAACTCCCGGCTGAAGAGCGAAATCAGACGTTTCAGTCCAAATCCCTGTTTAAGCGCGCGGCCATTGTTTTCGCTGGTCCTGCGATCAACTTTCTCTTCGCTATCCTGATATTGGCCGGATTCGCGCTAGCTTATGGGGAAAGCGTGACCCAGCCGGTTGTCGGAACAGTTGCTGAAAATTCTACGGCCGAGGCAATTGGTCTGCAAAATGGAGACAAGATTCTGGAGATTGATGGCGAAACAATTACGCGTTTTTCGGACCTATCGCGTGAGATTTCGATAATTCCAGACGAAGAAGTAGAGATCAAGTTCGAACGGGATGGTTCGGTTTTGACCGAAAATGCAACAATTGGGGTTCGTATCGAGGAAGACCGGTTCGGCAATCAATATCGCATCGGCCTGTTGGGCATTTCTCCCGGCAGTATCGAGCGCCGGGATGTCTCGCTATGGGAAGCACCTATCATTGCAACGCGCCAGACGGGCGAGATTGTGGATTTGATTGTCACGACATTGGGGCAGGTAATTAGCGGCCGACGTTCCATCACCGAACTGGGTGGACCGCTGAAAATCGCACAGGTTTCGGGCGAACAATTCGTTGCCGGACTGAACCAGTTCATATTCTTTGTAGCGTTAATCTCAATTAACTTAGGGTTCATCAACCTCCTGCCAATCCCCATGCTCGATGGGGGGCATTTGATGTTCTACGCCATAGAGGCAGTTCGGCGAAAGCCAGCTAATGCTATGGTTCAGGAATGGGCATTTCGATCGGGTTTTGCGCTTGTCGTGATGTTCATGTTGGTGGTGACATTTAATGATTTGGCCTCTTTCGGACTGTTCAGGGCATTCTCGGGCTAGTCGTCCGTGGATTGCCCATTGATTGATAGCTCTGGTTGGGGCAGGGGGTTTCGCAAATGCTGATGCATATTTTGCACTGGTTGGTATTTTTGAGTTTTAGGCGTGAAAGCGAGTTTGTCTGTGAAGCATAAAAAACGGCTCCTGCCCATATTGTTGAGTGGTACTATTTTGGCAGGGATTGCGGTGCCTGTGCACGCACAGGAAGCGCCCGCGGTTCAGCCTGGTCTGACGACCGACGACACAATTCGGTCGATTGTCGTCAATGGCTCGCAGCGGCTCGAGCCCGGCACCGTCCTGTCTTACATGAAGTTGCGGGTTGGCCAGACCTATACACAGGAATCGGCTGACCAGGCGCTCAAAGACCTGTTCGAGACCGAATTGTTCAAGGATGTCAGCATCCGCAACAATGCCGGCGCTGTCGTCATTGATGTTGTCGAGAACCCGGTGATCAACCGGATTTTGCTGGAAGGCAACAAACGGATCAAAGATGATGCCATCCGGCCGGAAATCCGGCTGGCTCCGCGTCAGATATTCACGCGCTCCAAAGTGCGGGCCGATGTGGCTCGCATTATCGAGTTGTACAAGCGCAAGGGCCGCTTTGCTGCCAGCGTCGAACCCAAGATGGTTCAACTGGACCAGAACCGGGTTGATATCGTGTTTGAGGTCAACGAAGGTCCCAAATCCAAGGTTCAACAAATCAACATCATCGGGAATGAAGTATTTTCCGATGGCAAGCTGCGCGGTGAAATGGTCACCAAGCAATCGCGTTTCTATCGCTTCTTCAGCTCCAGCGACACATATGATCCCGATCGTCTGGCCTTTGATCAACAAAAACTTCGGCAATTTTACCTAACCGAAGGCTATGCCGATTTCCGGGTTATCTCGGCGGTTGCAGAGCTGACACCAGACAAAAAAGACTTCATCATCACTTATGTGGTGGAAGAAGGAGAACGCTATAAATTTGGCGATGTATCTGTCGAAAGTGAAATCCGTGATTTTACCGCCGAAACACTAACCCCGCTATTGCCGATGCAGGAAGGTGATTTCTACGACGCGAAGCAGGTGGAAGACACGGTGGAAAGCTTGTCTGAAACCGCTGGCCTTTTCGGCTATGCTTTCGCCGATGTACGGCCGGAATTTAACCGCGACAAAGACACCCTGACCATGGGTATCACATTCAAGGTTGCCGAAAGCGACCGGGTCTATGTCGAGCGGATTGATATTAACGGAAACACGCTGACCCAGGATAAAGTGGTCCGCCGCGAATTCCGTCTGAACGAAGGCGATGCCTTTAACAGTTTCCAGGTCAAGCGGTCCGCTAACCGTATCAAGTCTTTGGGCTTTTTCCAGGACGAGTTGGAGATTGAACAAAAACAAGGCAGCGCACCGGACCGGATCATTCTCGAAGCCAATGTGGAAGAACGCGCTACGGGTGAATTGCAGCTTTCTGCCGGTTTCTCGAGCGTTGAGAATTTCATTCTGCAAGCATCTGTTCGCCAGCGCAATTTCCGCGGTAAGGGCCAGGAACTACGTACAAGTGTGAGCTATTCCAGCTTCTCGCAATCGATTGAGCTGGGTTTTACTGAACCCTATTTATTTGACCGGAACATAGCAGTTGGAGTCGATCTCTTTCGCCGCGATCTGAACAGCTTTAATTTCGTTGGCGATGATCGGGAAACGACATTCGAGCAGCTGACAACCGGTTTTCAGGTCCGCGCAGGCGTTCCGATTACCGAATATCTGTCAGCGTCGCTGCGTTACGGCCTGAGTCATGATGATGTGACATTGGATCGTGATCTGTTCTTTACCGATTCTGATGGTGATGGTTTCCGCGGGAATAGTGATGCTGATACTTGCGACCCCTTGGTTGCTGGACGTTTTCTATGTGATGCATTGGGTAAACGCACCACCTCATCCATCGGCGCATCGCTGATTTATGACGACCGGGACAATCGTGTTCGTCCGACCCGCGGCCAGACCGTTGTCGGCAGCCTCGATTTTGCTGGCCTCGGCGGCAGTGTCAAATATCTTAGAGGTCGTTTGAATGCTGCAAAATATTGGCGGGTACTGGGGAATTTCATTTTCTCGGTAAGTGCCGAAGGTGGTTATATTCATCCGCTAGAGAATCGCGGTAGCGCTGCTGATGGTATCGATGATGTCCGCTTAACCGATCGGTTCTTCCTAGGCGAACCACAGATTCGCGGCTTTGATATCCGTGGTGTTGGGCCAAGGGTGATCCGCGCGCGTTTTACGCCAGAAATTGTTGATGGTCGTGCGGTTAACTCGATTATCGATTTCCGTGAAGATCGCGATAGTGTTACCGATGACGCCATCGGCGGTCGCGCTTATTATCTGGGCCGCGCTGAACTGGAAATTCCGTTGGGAAGTGGCGCACGGGAACTGGGATTACGGCCTTCAATATTTGTAGATGCCGGCGCGGTGTTCAATGTTACGCAACCCTTGTTGGTCGAAAACCGTGTGCAGGCTGTCGATACTAACGGTGATCCGCTTTTCATAACTGTAAACGACGATGGTGCTCTGGTGAATACTACCGATGCAGTTGATGCCAATGGTGTGGCCAATGAGCCTTCGCTGGTTGCAGGTAGTTTTACCGAACAATTTTTTGGCGACAGCGCCAGTCCACGCGTTTCCGTTGGCATTGGCGTCAACTGGAATTCCCCATTCGGTCCATTTAGGATCGATGTAGCACGTGCTCTGTTAAAGGAGCCAGGTGATGACACCAAGCTATTCACTTTCAATGTAGGAACTCAATTCTAATGACTTTTTCAACCAAGACACTTTTGAAATCAGCCGCATTGGCCGTTGCTGCTCTGTCGGTGCCGGCTGTGATAGCAACGCCGGCAGCGGCCCAATCCCGTACCAGCATCGCAATTGCCAATTATGAGGCTGCTGTGGTCAGATCACAGGCTTATCGCACCGCAGTTGAGCAGATGAAGACAACATACAAAGCCGACATCGATGCAACCAACGCGCGTGCGACAGCGCTGCAGACCGAGCTTAAACCTCTTGTGGATGCCTATAACGCAGCTGTTCAACAGCCTGGTGCCACAGCACAAACGGTTCAGCCACAGGCTCAGGCTCTGCAGGCAAAGCGGCAGTCCGGCCAACAGGAGCTGGCCCGTTTGCAGCAGCGTGTGACTTTGGCAACCGCTTATGTCGAAGAACAGGTCGGCATGAAACTGAATGATGCCATCAGGGCAACAATGAAGGCCAAGAATGTTGATCTTGTGCTTCAGCCGCAAGCCGCCGTTGCGCGGGAGCCTTATGTCGACATCACGGATGCGATTGTATTGGAGCTTAACAAGCTTGTTCCTTCTGCTTCTATAACACCTCCGGCTGACTGGAAGCCTGGCCAAGCACAGCAGCAGGCTGCGCAGCCCGCTGCAACCGAACAGCCTTCCGGCCGGTAAAAGACATAATGTCCGAATCGTTGGATTATGACGTAACCAAGGTGATGGCGGTGTTACCGCACCGCTATCCCATGTTGCTCGTGGACCGGGTGGAAGAACTTGTCAAAGACGAGTCCATCCGCGCCGTAAAAGCCGTCACCATGAATGAAGGCTTTTTTCAGGGACATTTTCCTGGCCGGCCAATCATGCCGGGAGTTATGATTGTTGAGGCACTGGCACAGGCTGCTGGTGTTTTGGCAATGGAAAGCTTTGGCCTGGTTGGCTCGGGCAAGCTGGTCTATTTCATGGCGATTGACGGAGCTAAATTCCGCAGTCCGGTGGAACCGGGTTGTCTGCTTTCGCTTAATGTTGAATTTGTCCAGAAACGTCCGCGAGTCTGCAAATTTGCAGGTAAAGCGATGATTGGCGATAAATTGGCGGCAGAAGCCAATTTTACCGCCATGATTGCCGATCCGCCCAGCGCTTAGGCCACAAAAGAATCTTGCACTTTGGCGCAGCGGCGGTTAATGCGCCGCTTCGCAGAAATTTATACGCTTAGGGATCTGGTCGGAAACCAGCCCGTTTTGGAGCATGAAATGAAAAAAGATACGCATCCCGATTACCACATGATCAAGGTCCAGATGACCGATGGCACCGTGTTTGAAACCCGCTCTACCTGGGGCAAAGAGGGTGAAACGCTGCAGCTGGATATTGATCCGACATCGCACCCGGCATGGACCGGTGGCAATCAGCGTCTTCTTGACGCCGGTGGTCAGGTTGCCCGCTTTAACAAGCGCTTTGGCGGTCTGTCTCTCAAGAAAAACTAAGCTGTGTTGGCAGGGGTTTAACGCCTCTGCTTACCACAGGCTTTCGATACCTAGCATAGGTGCAAGAAGCGAGAGCTTCTGGCGGTAGATTTCTGTTGCCCGCTCGTTTGAGGTCATCACAAACTGGATTTCTGATCCGGAACGCACTTGTCCGATCAAGTGACGATCGGCGCGAATGACCTGCGCTATCCGCGGATAGCCGCCGGTTGTTTGCGCATCCGGCCCAAGCAGGAAGGGCACGCCGTCGGGGGGGCATTGGATCGTACCCGGAAAGACCGGCGCGCTTTTCATGTGCAGCGCATTGGTGGTCTCCAAATTTCCGTTATTCAGGCTAATGCCCATGCGATTGATTCGCGTTCCGGCTTTGTATTTGTTCGCAAACAACCGAATTTGCGATTCATCATCCAATTGCGAATATTCCGGTCCTGCCGTTACACGAATCAAATATTTCCCGGACATTATCGGTCGAAGGTCATCCGGTATTTTCTTGCCCCTGTTTACGGATCTGCCATCGGGTGTGCATTTGACAACATCACCGACCTGCAACGCCCGTCCATGAAAACCGCCAAGGCTGGCGGCAAGATAGGTGGATTGCCCACTCAACAGGGTTTGCGATTCGATTGCACCTGAGATCGCCAGATAGGATCGACAGCCACGATCAGCGCTGCCGATATGAATTTCATCGCCCGGCTTCGCCGAAACCGACACATATGTCGGCTTATCCTCTCCATTTATCCGAAGAAAACTCGCTGCACCGGAGACGGCAAAGGCCAGCGGATGCATCGCAGCGAATTTGGCATCATCAAGTGTCATTTCCAAAGCGACTGCGTCTGGTGCATTGCCCACCAGATTGTTGGCGAGGGCAAGCGAGAAGCAATCCGCAGCACCGGCGGCGGGCATGCCAAGATGCCGGTGGCCTGAATAAGGTGCGCCCTGAAGAGTTGTCTGAAGTCCGGGTTTGATAACCTGCAACGTCATTTGACATGCTCGGCGGCAAGAGTATCAAATTCGGTTTTGCTGATCGGCTGAAAGGATACAGTTTGATTGGCGGATAGCAATGCAGGCGGATGCTTGCCGATATCAAATAGTTTTAGCGGCGTGCGCCCGATGATCGGCCAACCGCCGGGACTAGTGAACGAATAGATGCAACTCTGATCTCCAATAAGGCCTATGGAGCCGGCATCCACTTTTTGTCTGGGCGTCGCCAGCCGACCGATATCGCTGACAGCTTCGGTGCATTGCAAATAGGCGAAGCCGGGCATGAAGCCCAGCATGGTTACGGTGAATTCCAGATTGCTATGCCACTCTATCAATGCCTCGACGGTAAGGCCCAGCTTTTCGGCGATCCAATCTCGGTCAGGCGAAAAACTGTCCTCATAACAAACGGGAATTATAATCGGCTGCGGCTTTTCCATCGCTCCATTGAAGGGTGCCAGCATTTGTTCTCGAAACAAATCGGTCGCCTGTTCAGGGGTGATACGTACCGGATCGAACTGCACTGCTATGCTGTCGAGCCCAGGGACAACCTCTTGCCATGCAGAGTTTTTCCGAAAGGCGACATGCGCTGCATGAATTGCATCAAGACTGTCGAGGGGACAGGAAAGCCAGTCATCACAGGCGTGTATCTCTAAGATACGCACCGGACATCTGATCCAATTGATATGTCTTCAAGCTCCAGTGCGCGCCGGACCGCTTTTGCCGTTGCGAGGGCGCCATCGCTATCGCTGTGCAGGCACAATGTTTCGGCTTGAATAACTTTCGATGTTCTTTCTGCGGTTGTGACAGGCTCGCCCTTTGCCAGCGCCAAGGCCTGTCCTATCCTTTCACCATCGTCAGCAATCACTGCGCCTTCCTGGGACCGAGGCAATAGTCTGCCTCGCTCGGTGTAGCGCCGGTCGATAAAGGCTTCAGACAGAAAGGCGAGTTCTGCTTTTTTGGCTTCCTCATGGACCGCCGATCCGGCCATACTCACCAGTGGCAAATTTTCACTCTGCGCCACTTCGACGAGCATTTCTGCCAACAGCTCGTCATCCTGCGCATCGTTATAAAGTGCCCCATGGGGTTTGAGATGCGTGATGGATGTCCCAAGTTCATTCGCTATCTCTTGGATCATGGTCACTTGCCTAAGCAAATCAGCCTTCAATGCCGCCGGTTTTATGTCCATGCTCACGCGCCCGAAATTGGCCCGATCGGGATAGGAAGGATGGGCGCCCGCTGATAGTTTCCTTGCCTTGGCGGCGGTCAGCATGGTGCGCATGCTATCCGGTGATCCCGCATGGCCGCCGCAGGCAATGTTGCAACTGGAGACTATGTCCATAATCGCTATATCGCGCGCTGTGCCTTCCGGGCTGTCATCCTCGCCCAGGTCAGCGTTCAGATCAATAATCCGCTTCATGGCCGCCATCCCAATGCTCTGGCGATGAGACGGACGCCGAGCATGCTGGTCACTATTAAAATGATCGCCCCGGCGATATTGCCTTTCCAGCCATTGATATGACGACCCAGCAGGGCGCTGTCATTGGCCAATTTGATGAGAAAAAAGGCGATGATCGGTAATAAAAGACCATTGGCAATCTGGGCCACAAAGATGATTTCGACCGGTTTGTAATTGAGCAGCGCGCCAAATGTTCCGGACAATATGACTAGCAAGGCACCGATCCTGAACGGGGTTCGTGAAGCCTTGTCGTTCGCCTTTCCGAAAATCTCCTGCACAATATAGCCTGTCGCCAGCGGCGCTGTGATCGCTGATGTCAGCCCGGCGGCGAACAGGCCCGCGCCCAAGGTCATACTAGCAAAGCTGCCAAATAAGGGATTGAGTTGCTGGGCCATATCAACGGCGCTGGAGATTTCCGTACCGGTTCCGAACAGGCTGGCTGCTGCTGTCGCCAATATGGTGACGGAGACCAAGCCGCCAAGCCCAATGGAAAAAGCGCTGTCCGTTTGCGCTTCGGCAAGATCGCTCTCTTCTTTCCACCGCTCCCGTACGCTGGCGGCGTGGAGGAATAGGTTATAGGGCACGATCGTGGTCCCGATCAGCGCAATGGCGGTCAATAGCCCTTGCTCGGGAATGCGGGGGATGAAGCCGTTTAATATGGCGCCAATATCCGGCCGCGTAATCAGGAAGGTCAGCAGGAACGACAGGCACATGAACAGTACCATCGCGATCAATATCCGCTCCACCCAGCGAGGTTTTGATAATAGGATCAAACCGCCCGCCAGCAGCGCAATAGCGCAAATAACCAGTGTTCTGCTGTCGGAAAAACCGCTGTTCAGCGCTTCCAGACCCAGCAAGGCGCCTGAAATATTTCCCGCCTCATAGGCGGCGTTGCCTAGCGCCAAGGCCGCGATCAGCAGCAGCGCTGCAAACCATCGCAGCGGCGGCGATGCTATGGTCTGCATCATCGCCTCGGCAAGGCCCATTCGGGACACCAGCGCTACCCGGACGGCAATGGATTGCAGGATGATGGTGGTCACGGTGGCAAAGGCCAGCGCCCAAATCAGTGCAAAGCCGAAATTGGCCCCGGCAAGAGTGCAGGCTGTGACCGTACCGGGGCCGATAAAGGCCGCCGAGACCATCATGCCCGGACCTGGGCGATAGCGGGTAATTGTCATAATGGTTGGTTCATTCTGGCCATGGCCAAGGACGTTCTCGGAACCATTTTGTGATCACATATTTGGTGCCGCTACGGACTTTCATGCCATGATGAAGTGTAAGAAGGTTGATGTCGCCATCTGGCTTCCTGTTGTTCCAGCACAGCAGATTGCCGGTCTTTGGGACGAACTTCTTGTTCAATTTGGTAAAACGGGTAGCGCCGCCAGCGCCGGGCTCGTTGAGATAGATCATGAATGTCCACGTCCGCTGTCCGGAAACGGAGCAGAATTTTTTGAAGTCCTCACCATTCGGATCAAAAAAATCTGTGTGGGCCTTGAACTCCTGACCCTCGGCATAGCGTTGGCCCTGCAGCGGTTCACCAAATTTGTGATCGATATTTGCAAAGTTGCAGATTTTCTCGTCAATGCTGGCAACAAAGGGATCATCATGATCGAGATCGCAGGTTTCGCTTGTACGGAAATAATCGTCGCCATTGGCATCGGCGATGGTCGAAGGCCGACGCTTTTCGTCAATGCGCTCTATCAGCTTTTGACATTCCTCCGGTTTCAGGAAGTTTTTCAAGATGCAAAGCTCGACATCCTTGTTCGGAAAGCGTTGCACCTGGCCGAGGGCGACCAGATAATCTGCGGTGGTGCTGTTGAATTCTGTCATCAAACCGTCCGAAATCACTCCTAATGTCGGCGGTCTAGATTAGATGAAAATTTGCGCGTCGCAACCGCTGTTTGCCGACCGGCAGAATGGCGGTATAGAAAAGGCGATCATGACGGATATCAAACGCAATCACGGCAAAAGCATTCGGACGCAAAGCGGTTTCACGCTGGTCGAGTTGATGGTGGCGTTGTTTATTTTTTCGCTCTTGTCTGTGGCCGGTGTTGCGTTGCTGCGCGGAGCGGTCAACAGCAATGAGGTTACCGACGCCAAGCTCGGCGATATGGCGCGGATGCAGCGACTGGTGTCGCTCATGGAAGCGGACCTGAGTCAGGCCGTACCGCGGCCCCATCGCGACCAGCAGGGCGAAAGAGTGGCCGCCTTGATCAGCGAAACCGGTAGCAACGGACGCGGGTTCCTGTCATTCACCCGTGGCGGCCAGAGCAATATAAACAACAAAGCCCGTTCCAACATGCTGCGGGTGTCCTACCAATTGAATGACGGGCGTCTCGAACGGTCGCAATTTGAAATGACTGATGGCGGCGCGATCAGCGAACCTGCTTCGCTACTGGAAGGTGTTAGCAATCTGGAGTTACGCTTTCGCGATAAACGAGGGCAGTGGCTTCGCAACTGGCAAACCGAACGGCTCAATGACTTGCCTCGGGCAGTGGAGTTGCGATTTGAACAAAATGGCAGAAACTATCGTCATGTGTTTCTCCTTGGCACCGGATATTTATGAATCGACCTGAACATTTTCGACCAGGCGAACGCGGTGCGGCCCTGTTGACCGTATTACTGTTGGTGGCCGTTATCGCTGTGCTCGCGGCGCACGGGATCGACCGGCTGGCAGGCGCGACCAAATTGGCGTCCAATGCACGTGAACTCAGTCAGGCCAAGGCCTATTTGATCGCAGCGGAATCGATCGGCATGCAATCGGCCGAGCAAATTGTCAGTCTTTCACCCGGACGCACCACAAATCTGGGCGGCTGGAATGGACAGGAGAGGCGCTTTCCGGTTCCCGGCGGTGTGATCACCGCTGCGCTGACCGATGGTGGAAATTGTTTCAATATCAACAGCCTTGTCAGCCAGAATGATGCCGAGTTCGTGGCACGCCCCGACGGCCAAACCCAGTTTGTCCGGTTGATGACATTGCTGGAAATTCCGGAAGGCGAGGCGGCTGACATTGCAGAATCGGTCACGGACTGGATCGACAGCGACATTATCCCTTCGCCGCGAGGCGCAGAAGATGAATATTATGCGCAGTTGGAAGCGCCCTATCGCACCGCCAATGCAATCATGATGGATGTTAGTGAACTTCGCACGGTAAAGGGCGTGACAAGCGCTGTATACGCGCGGATCGCGCCATGGATTTGCGCGCTCCCAACCACCGATTTGTCCCCGATCAACGTGAATACTCTGCGCCCGGAACAAGCGGTGTTCCTGGCAATGCTTTCGAATACGCCTGATATCGTGCAATCCCGTCAGTTTCTCGGACGCCGCGCGGAAACCGGCTATGGCAGCCTTAATGATTTTTGGGCCGAACCATTCCCAGCAAGCTTTTTGGCGCCATCCCAAGTCCAGTCACAGGTGAAATTGACGACACGCTGGTTTCGATTGGATGCCACGGTCGAGATGCAAAGCGCGCTTGTCGAGGAACGAGCGCTTGTTGATGCTGCGCGCCAACCGGCCCGGCTGGTGCATCGTCAACGCGGAGACGCACTGTGAAGATCGATTCACATCTTTTCGATGCGCTAAATACTTGACGCCTGCCCCCAAGCATCCCTATGCAGCGCGGCGCAGCAGGCATGTTTGAATGCCGCGTTATTATGGCGATCGTAGCTCAGTTGGTTAGAGCGCCGGTTTGTGGTACCGGAGGTCGGGGGTTCGAGACCCCTCGGTCGCCCCATTTTCAAAACCACTTAATTAGTATATTCAAAGAGTTATTGGCTCCCGGAACATCTTGGGGTGACAAAAGTGTTTTGTAATATTATTACGCCTTAACAAAATTATGTTACTCAGCGAACGAAGGGTTTTTCCGAATGTCGGTAATGTGGGATATGCCAGATTTTGATGGTCACGAAGCTGTCCATTTTTTTCACGACGTCGAAACGGGCCTAAGCGCGATTATTGCTCTTCATTCGACCCATTTGGGTCCAGGTGCCGGCGGCACGCGTTTTTGGCATTATGAGAATCGCGAGACAGCCGTGACTGACGCCCTGCGCCTTTCCCGCGGCATGAGTTTCAAAAACGCGATGGCGGGGCTGCCACTAGGTGGTGGTAAGGCCGTGATACTGGCCGATCGCAACCGCAAAAAGTCGCCCGAGATGCTAGCCGCATTTGGACGTATGATCGATTCGCTCAACGGTTGCTATGTCACTGCAGAAGATGTGGGAATCAGCACGGCAGATATGGTCGAAGTGTCCAAGCAGACCCAATATGTTTCAGGTCTGCCGGTCAGCGAACAAGGCGATGCTGGGGGTGACCCGGGACCGTTTACGGCGATGGGCGTTTATCTTGGTGTCAAAGCCGCCGTGAAACATAAATTGGGTCGCGACAATCTGGATGGCGTTCATGTTGCAATCCAGGGTGTTGGCAGCGTCGGTGGCGGGCTTGCGCGGCTGCTTGCGAAGGATGGTGCGAAACTAAGTATTGCCGATATCGACAAGGATCATGCAACACGCTTGGCGACAGAGATTGGTGCGAGTGTGGTTGGTCTTGATGATATCATGCGTATCGAAGCAGATGTGTTTAGCCCCAATGCTTTAGGAGCAATTCTTGATAAGGTTTCGATAGCCCATCTTAACGTGCCCATCGTGGCGGGCGGAGCCAATAATCAGCTGGCGACGCCGGAAGATGGCCAACGGATATTCGACCGTAACATATTATTTGCTCCCGATTATGTGATCAACTCTGGCGGCATCATCAATGTCGGACTGGAATATCTTGGAAATAGCAGTGTTGATGAGGTCAACCGCAGGATCGAAATGATTCCCGATCGCCTGACCGAAATCTGGGAAGAAAGCGCCTCAAGCAAGCTGCCTTCCGCGGAAGTTGCCGACAATATGGCGTGCAAGCTTATCGGCCGCTGACGCCTTTGCTTTAGATCATCCAAGCGGACCGGGGGGCTTGCATCATGGCCGACCGGATTGTTTAGATTGCGACTTGCATGAATTTCGGTTTGCTCATCTGACTGGAGGCGCTTTGCGCAAGCGGGTAATTGCCCGGCGGCAAGGCAGCCAGCGGCATGCCGGCGGCAGCAAGGTCATAGGGCGATACCCGGTGGCGGGTGCATAATCCACCAGCACCATCACTTACCAACGGCGTTTCAAATTCCGTTGCCACCATCGCTTCCTTCACCCGGATCACCGTGCTGATGACTAGCTGTCCACCGCCGAGATCAAGCACGAGTTGGGTGCCCAAAGGGACACCAAGCATGCCTTCAAAACGGGCACCTGTTTTGGAAAGATCCCGCATCACAACATCATAGCGATGATCTTCGTGAATCGCCCCGATACGGCGGAAAACGGTGCGTCGGTCTGGCCTGTACAGATCGGGTCCATCAGGTTCGATTTTGAAGAGACCGTTGCCGAGATTTTCTTCAATCTCCTCGAGTCTGAGAGCTTTGGAATAGATCCAGCCCTGAATATAGCGCGCGCCTTTGGAACATACGAGATTGAACTGGTCAAAGGCTTCAACCCCTTCGACGGTAGTTTCCATGCCGAGTGCTTCGGACAGGCTAACAATCGCGGCAATAATCTTGGCACTGTTCTTGTCTTTTTGCGTACAGGAATCGACAAAGCTCTTGTCGACCTTGATTTTGTCAAACGGAGCGGATCGCAAATAACTCAACGATGAGTAACCGGTACCAAAATCGTCCAACGCCAGCCGGACACCCAGTTCTTTCAGGATTTTGAACGTGTTGTCGATGGTTTCGCTGTCACCCATGAACACACTTTCGGTCAGTTCAAGCTCCAGGCGTTCCGGATCCAGACCGCTCGAGGCGAGCGCGTTCATGACGATTTCCGGAAAGCCGCTATTGGCAAATTGTACTGCGGAAACATTGACGGCGATACGCACGGATTTTGGCCATTGCAAAGCATCGGTACAGGCTTTGCGTAGGGCCCACTCGCCCAATTGATTGATGAGGTTCAGTTCCTCTGCAATCGGTATAAAAACACCAGGACTGACCGCGCCGCGTTCTGGATGAACCCAGCGCATAAGTCCTTCAAATCCAACTACCATATGGTCGTCGGTCCGCACTACCGGTTGATAGTGCAGTTCCAGCTGGTCATTGTCGAGCGCATCGCGCAAATCCTCTACCAACAGCCGGCGTTCTTCTTCCTCGTCCTTCAGGTCCGCCGAGTAGAAACGAAATTGGCCGCGACCGGAATTTTTTGCAGCATAGAGAGCGAGATCCGAGCTACGCACCAGCTCTTCCTTCTCGACGCCGTCATAGGGTGCGACCGCAATTCCGATCGAGGTGCCAATAATCGCGCTTTTGTCGTCGATCGGATAAGGTTGCGAGATGACTTTGACTATTTTCTCGGCGATTTCGCCCAGTTTCCCGCGATCGTCGAGGTCAGGCAGAATGACTTGAAATTCATCGCCGCCAAGCCGCCCAATTTCGCCGCGATCACCGATGATTGTGCGCATCCGCTTTGCAACCTGCTTCAGCAGCTCGTCACCGGCGGGGTGGCCCATGGTGTCATTAACCTGCTTGAACCGGTCGAGATCGAGCATCATGATTGCGCAACTGCGGTTGGCAGACTTGAAAGCCCCCAAAATACCGGTCAACTGGCTGTCCATGCGGTGGCGATTGGCAAGTCCGGTTAGCGAATCAAACTCTGCGAGCCGGGAATCCTCAAGCTTGCGCTGATACTCGATCGTTATATCTTTGGCATTGCCGCGATATCCTTGAAAATTGCCCGATTCATCAAATTTAGGATGGGCTGAGATCAACCACCAGGTTGGCCGATCGTTACTGGTCAAGGTTACCGGTACGCGGCGGACAACCAGATCGTGCAATTTGCTGCGCTTGCTAAACTGATAGTGAAGCGGGCGATCCGATTTTTCGTCCGGATTATCAGGGTCATTTTCAAACCATGCAGTAAAAGGTTGAGCGAGTATGTCTTCAATCGGTCTTTTCAGATTTTCTGCTGCTTTTTCGGAGAGATATACAAAACGGCCTTCAGCATCTGTGGCCCATAGCCAGTTAATGCCTGCTTGTTCAAAATCATCCAGTACTTCCAGCCGTTTTGCGTGGTTTTCGGCCGTTATGACCGAAGCTGATCCCCCGGAGGAACCATTTGAAAACGCCTTCAACAACCCTTTTACCGCCATAATATACTCTAACCTCAGCCCCACCGAAGAAATAAATTGATCTATGAGCAGGGGTATAACGGTTCATGGTTTACATAGCGCTAACGTCAGTTGTTTAGTTTTGCATTTGATGGTTTCTTTGAAGATGGGCGGGGACAGAGCGGAATGGTTTAGAAAAACACTTGTCGGCTTGCGACAGTTCTGCCATCAAAAAATCAGATTTTACTGGTCGCACAGTAGCCAAGGGCAATTGACCGTTTTTTAAATGCACGCTTACGCAAATCCTACCCGTTTTCTATCACTCGCCAGACCATTGACGCTTTGGTTTTTGGTGCTGGGATTGCTCATGGTCGCTTTTGGTTCTGCCTATGGGCTTTTCTATGCCCCGGCCGACCGGCTGATGGGCGATAGTGTCCGCATTCTCTATATCCATGTCCCCACAGTCTGGCTTGCGATGGGCGGTTGGACGGCCATTGCGATTGCCAGTATTGTGCAGATTGCCTGGCGTCATCCTCTGGCAGCGGTTGCGGCGCGCGCAGTAGCGGTTCCGGGGGCATTATTTACTGCGCTCGGACTGATAACCGGCTCTATCTGGGCGCGGCCAACCTGGGGGACTTGGTGGGTCTGGGACGGCCGGGTAACATCCGTACTTGTTCTGCTGTTTCTTTACCTGGCCTATATCGCGCTGGCCAATGCCAGCGGCGAGAAAGGCGGTGTTTCCCGGGTAACTGCGATTTTTGGTATTGTCGGCGCGATTAACATACCGATCATCAATCGCTCGGTTGTATGGTGGAATAGCCTGCATCAGCCGGCCAGCATCACGGTTAGCGGATCTTCTATTGATACTGCTTTTCTATGGCCGCTCCTGATAAATGTAATTGGCTTTAGTCTGATATTTGGCGCAATCGTCCTGATGCGAATGCGTGGCATTTTGGCGGAAACCAAGGTTGAAGCGCGATTAAAACGGATGGCGGCAGAATGAACCATTGGCCTTTTGTGATTGCATCCTATGCGATAGTGCTGCTTGGCACTGCCATTGTTATTATTGGAAGCTACGCGGCGATGCGCAAATCGGAAGCCAAGGCAGACCAGCTGAAAAAGGCGCGAAAATGATTTTTAAGATGAAAGAGTTGGGCGCGTGAAGGCGAAACATCAAAGACTGACATTGGCGGTGTTAGCCCTGGTCGCGCTGGTTGGCGCTGGGCTGCTGGCGGCGTTTGCGCTCCAAGATCAGGCCAGTTATTTCTACACGCCCACAGATATCGTCGAAAAACAGCCAAAAGTCGGTCAGGCCATCCGTCTGGGTGGCATGGTACAGGAAGGTTCCATCCAACGCGCCGATGACGGTGTTACAGTAATGTTCACTGTCCATGACGGTGCAACCTTTCAGCCGGCAACCTATACCGGCATCACGCCTGATTTGTTCGTCGAAGGGTCCGGGGTGGTGGCAGACGGAAAACTGACGGCAGATGGTTTGTTTGTTGCCGATACATTGCTCGCCAAACATGATGAAAATTATGTGCCGCGTGAACTGGAAGGCATTGATATGACTGGCAATATGAAAAAAACGGATACGCTGGTCGAATGATTGCAGAAGCAGGTCTTATCGCGCTCTGGCTCGCCGCCAGCATGGCATTTTTGCAATTTGCCTTGTGCGCTGTTGGTTTGGCGAAGGGTCAGGACGAGTTTTTTGCAGCGATCCGTCCGGTGGCGATTGCCCAGGGCCTGCTAGTTGCGATTTCCTTCTTGCTGCTCGTCTGGCTGTTTGTTCGCTCTGACATGTCGGTTAAGCTGGTCGTTGCGAACAGCGTGGCGATCAAGCCGCTGATCTACAAGATTTCAGGCGCATGGGGCAATCATGAGGGTTCCATGCTGCTATGGATCGCCATTATGGGCGTCGCGGGTGCCTGTATTGGAATTTTCGAGCGCAACCTGAAAACAAAGACACTGGTGACAACTTTGGGTGCGCAGGCGTTTATCAGCATCGGTTTTTATGCCTATCTGTTGATTGCCTCCAATCCATTCGAACGGATGTTTCCGGTGCCGGCGGATGGGCAGGGGTTAAATCCGCTGCTTCAGGACATTGGCCTCGCGCTGCATCCTCCAACGCTTTATATAGGCTATGTTGGCCTGTCTGTTGCCTTTTCCTTTGCGGTGGGGGCGATGATCACGCGCGATGTTGGACCGGAATTTGCGAAAGCGATGCGGCCATGGGTGCTTGGCGCATGGGTCTTTCTGACACTGGGCATAACCGCTGGCAGTTATTGGGCTTATTATGAGCTTGGCTGGGGCGGCTGGTGGTTCTGGGATCCCGTGGAAAATGCTTCGTTAATGCCGTGGCTCGCCGCGACCGCATTGTTACATTCGGTCACCGTATTGGCGACACGCGATGGATTGCGGGCGTGGACATTAATGCTTGCCGTTGTTGCGTTCTCGATGTCGATGATCGGCACATTTCTGGTGCGCTCCGGCGTGCTCACCAGCGTTCATGCTTTTGCGGTTGATCCGGAGCGCGGCAGTTTCATTCTCGCTTTGCTCGCCATTTACATTGGCGGGGCGATGGCTTTGTTTGCGCTGCGCGTCGGCAAGGTCAAAGAAGGGTCCCAATTCGAACCCGTCAGCCGGGAAGGGGCCCTGGTAGCCAACAACCTCCTGCTGTCGGCAATATTGGGTATTGTCTTTATCGGGACTCTCTATCCCTTGGTTGTAGAGGGGTTTAGCGATGAGATGATCTCTGTCGGACCTCCATATTTCAATTTGGCAACGGGACCGCTGGCGTTGATACTGGTGGCGATCATGGCTGCCGGACCTTTGTTGCGGTGGCGGCGCGACCAAGCCAAAGCCTTGTTAAACAGGATATCGATTCCGGTCTTCCTGACCGCAGCAGCCCTTTTTGCGCTGGTTATGTTTACCACTTCGATGTCAGTTCTGCCCCTGCTCGGGCTGGCCTTGGCAGCTGGTATCGCGGTAGCCAGTTTTGCGCCCTTGTGGAAACGCAATTTACGCCGCACGCCAATGCATGTTTACGGCATGGTTCTAGCGCATTTTGGTGTTGCGGTCGCGCTGGTCGGAATGGCCTCTGAAACCAGCTTTACCGAGGAAAAACTGGTGGCTGCCGCGCCGGGCGACGAAATTCTGGTCAATAATTGGAAAATCAAATTTTTGGCAATCGAGCCGGTTGCAGGGCCCAATTGGACCGCTCTCGAAGCACGCGTGACCGCTCAGTATGAAGACCAAGCGATCCACGAGATTGCTCCGCAGAACCGGATGTTCGCGTCTGCCCAGATGCAGACCAGCGAGGCCGCACTGCTAACCCGCTGGAACGGGCAGCTTTATGTCGTCCTTGGCGATGCCGACTCGCAGGGGCGCTGGCAATTGCGTATCTGGTGGAAACCATTTGTGACGCTGATCTGGTACGGCGGCGTGCTTATTGCTTTAGGAGGATTGCTTGCGATGGTCGGGCGATTGCGCCGCGCGGCCCGCCAAAAGCAGCAAAGAGCCTATGCCGAGGCGGTACTATGAACCGCTGGCTGCTCTGGATCCCGTTGGTGCTGTTCAGCCTGTTTTTCGCGATTGTCGCGGGCGGACTGATGCGGCCAAAGGATAATATCATTGAATCGAAAATGATCGGCAAACCGATTCCGGAATTTGCACTACCTGCTGCCATAGAGCAGCGTCCGGCCTTGACCACTGCTGACCTCGCTACAGGCAAACCGCAGTTGCTCAACATTTTCGCAAGCTGGTGCGTGCCCTGTATTGCAGAGGCGCCGCAATTGCTGGCGCTGGAACAGGCGGGCGTATCGATCAACGGCATAGCCAGCCGCGACACGCCGGAAGATATTGCAAACTTTCTCAACCGTTGGGGCAATCCCTATGTCAGGATCGGAACCGATGTGCGCAGCGCCGTTCAATTGGAGCTAGGTTCATCAGGTGTCCCTGAGACGTTCGTGATCGATGGCAATGGTGTCATCGTGCATCAGCATATCGGCGACATTCGCAAGGAAGACGTGCCGGAACTGCTTGAGATACTGGAGAAGGCAGGATGACCAGATTGATTGCGCTCCTTGCATTGCTTTTTTCGGCGCCTCTGGTTGCTCAGAACGCGCTCCCGCCGTCTCCTTATGCGGATCAGCAACTGGAGGATCCGGTAAAAGAGGAAAAAGCGCGTTCGCTCATGGAAGAATTGCGCTGCCTTAAATGTCAGAGCCAGTCGATTGCCGATAGCGATGCACCCATGGCAGGTGATATGCGCAGTCAGGTGCGTGAACGCATAAACGCAGGCGCGACACCGGAAGAGGTTCGCAGCTGGCTGATCGAACGTTATGGCGACTGGGTAACTTATAATCCGCCGGTCAATGCTGTCACGGGACCGCTCTGGATTGCACCGGTGGTGCTTTTGATAATCGCGATATGGCTCGCGCGCGGGCTTTTCCGTCAGCGTAAAGACAACGAGAAGGATGCAAGCTGATGGGCTGGATCATTCTTCTTGTCATGATAATCGCGCTGTTCGCCGCGCTCGTGTTTTTGGGCAAGCTGCCTCGGACGGCTTTTGAATTGACCGGTGCGGCGCTTTTGCTGGGCGTTGCGGGCTATGCTTGGCAAGCTAATCCGGGGATGGCTGGCGTGTCTGTCGAGCCCGATGAAAAGCCGAACAGCTTTGATGAAGACAGCATTACATCACGCGAGGAAATGGGTGAACGTTTCGGCACCGCGCGGGAATGGTTGGTATTTTCCGATGCACTGAACCGCAGTGGCAGGCATGGCGCAGCAGCCAATTACTTGCGAAATGGTGTCAAAGAGCATCCCAATGATCCAGACTTGTGGGTCGGATTGGGTAACGCACTGGTCGTTCACGCCGATGGTGTGATTACACCAGCAGCCCAATTTGCCTTTCAGCAGGCAGCCAATATATCGCCGGAGCATCCGGGTCCGCCATTCTTCCTTGGCATGGCTTATGCCCAGTCTGGCAAGA
Organism: Parasphingorhabdus sp.; assembly: GCF_965233695.1. Taxonomy (GTDB): domain Bacteria; phylum Pseudomonadota; class Alphaproteobacteria; order Sphingomonadales; family Sphingomonadaceae; genus Parasphingorhabdus. The sequence continues at coordinate 3,921,557 of NZ_OZ247497.1, read as the reverse complement.
TTGACCAGGCCCGCGCAATCTGGACAGAGCTGTTGGAACGCAGCCCTGAAGAAGCACCCTGGCGCAAGGATCTCGAGTCGCGTTTGGCGGCTATGGAGAAAATGCAACCGGCGTTACCGGTGGTACAGGACACCCCTGACGCTAACTAAAAGGCTTTTAGATCAAGCGGTTGAAAGGCGTATCTGTTGGTCTTGTTGCGTGCTATAAAGGCCCATGCTAGTCGCGCGCGCTTGTCGAAACGGATATGCGGGGTTAGCGCATTCATTTCGACCCAATCAGGGGACCGCCAAAGCGGCAATCAATGTCTGAATCGACGTCACAACCGAAACGGAAACGCAATCGCGTAATCCAGCCTCACGGTTCACGCCAGGAGGGAGGCGCGGTTGCAAAACTGGCTGCTGGTGCGATTGGTATTGTATTCGGTGATATCGGTACCAGCCCGCTCTATGCTTTTCGCGAAACATTTGTTGGTGCGCATCCGCTGGAGCTGGACCGCATTCATGTGCTCGGCGTCGTCAGTCTGATTTTCTGGTCGATGACACTGGTTGTATCGATCCAGTATGTGACGATCCTGATGCGGGCGGATAACAAGGGGCAGGGCGGTAGCCTTGCGCTGGTGGCGTTGCTCTCCAGCGCTTTGCGAAAATCCAAATTTGGCTGGGTTGCGGTATTGCTTGGTGTGTTTGCAACATCGCTTTTTTACGGCGACAGTATGATTACGCCAGCCATTTCAGTTTTGTCCGCGGTCGAGGGTTTGACGGTTGTTCAATCAGGCTTGGCCCCGTTGGTCCTGCCGATTGCCATCGGTTTGCTGGTGTTTCTCTTCATGATCCAGTCGCGAGGGACCGCGAAAATCGGAGCACTTTTCGCTCCGATCATGCTGGTTTATTTTGTCGTGATCGCGGTTTTGGGGATCATTCAAATTGTCGCCCATCCTTCTATTCTGCTCGCGCTTAATCCTTGGTATGCAATACAATTTTTCATAACCGACGGGTTTAAGGCCTTTCTGGCCTTAGGTTCTGTGGTATTGGCGGTGACAGGATCGGAAGCATTGTTTGCGGACATGGGGCATTTTGGCAAGAAACCGATGCGGATAGCGTGGTTCGGTTTTGTGATGCCCGCTTTGCTCTGCAACTATTTTGGACAAGGGGCTATGATACTCGCCCTTGATTCAGCTGGCGCTGCAGAAGCGATCAAAAATCCATTTTTCATATTGGCGCCTGAGTTTCTGAGACTGCCATTGGTGATATTGGCGACCATGGCGACTTTCATTGCCAGTCAGGCCGTGATCTCGGGAGCATTCTCGGTTACCCATCAAGCTATTCAACTGGGCTTCATTCCGCGCTTGACGGTCAAGCATACTAGCGCTTCGGAAGCGGGACAGATCTATATCCCGATCGTTAACTGGACGATCATGATCGCAGTCATATTGCTGGTGCTAACTTTCCAAACATCGAGCAATCTGGCTTCGGCTTATGGTATTGCGGTGACCGGCGCGATGTTCATTGATACCTGCCTGCTGGCGATTGTGGTCTTGACTCTTTGGAAATGGAAATGGTGGTATGCCATGCCATTGGTCGGAATATTCTTCATCGTCGATGGTGCTTACTTCGCTGCTAATCTAACCAAGGTTCCAGATGGTGGCTGGTTCCCGCTGCTTGTTGGTGCGGTTGCATTTCTTTTGCTCACAACCTGGGCCAAGGGACGGAAAATCATGCGGGAAAATATGGCTGAATCTGCGATGCCAATCGAGATTTTTACCAAGTCGGCCAAAAACAGCGCGACGCGGGTTCCCGGAACGGCCATATTCATGGCGTCATCGTCTGCAGGGGTTCCCTCGGCGTTGTTACACAATATCAAACACAATAAAGTTATCCACGAACGGGTCGTGATCCTGACCGTGAACATCCAGGATGTGCCGAGCATACCGCAATCGGAACGGATAGAAGTAAAAGATCTCGGTGATGGCTTTTACCGGCTAATTCTGAACTTTGGATTCATGCAGGAAACCGATGTCCCTGCGGCTCTCAAAAAGGTCAAGGAATGCGGCATGGACTTTGACATGATGACCACCAGCTTCTTCCTGTCACGTCAGACATTGTTGCCATCGGAAAAACCGAAAATGATGGTCTGGCGAGAGAAGATATTCGCGTGGATGCTGCGCAATGCCGCAACCGCGATGGAGTTTTTCAAGCTGCCAAGCAACCGGGTGGTTGAACTTGGCAGTCAGATGGAAATATAAATTGACCTGCGCCCACCACAGCCAAATTATTGTCTGAAAAGCGCAATATTTTGTGGCCTAAGCCCTCATGCTCCACTAGATACCGGACCAACGATTCTCATGCCGAATTAGGGATAACTGCTCTATGCGTATTGCCATCGCTTCTGACCATGCCGCTATTGATATGAAGGCCGCTTTGGTCGAGTGGCTAACCGAGGCCGGGCATGATGTGGACGATTTGGGCCCGATGACTACCGATAGCGTCGATTATCCCGATTATGGTTACAAGCTGGCCAATGCTGTTGCATCCGGCGAGGCGCAGCGCGGTGTTGCTTTATGCGGCTCCGGCATTGGCATATCCATTGCGGTCAATCGCAACCCGGCTTGCCGCTGCGCTTTGGTATCCGAGTCCCTTTCGGCCAGGTTGGCCCGTGAACATAATGATGCCAATGTCATTGCCATGGGCGCCCGTCTGATCGGTATTGAAATCGCAAAAGATTGCCTGAACAATTTCTTGAACACGGAATTTGGCGGCGACCGGCATCAGCGCCGCGTCGATAAGCTTTCCGCCCCAATAGCCGAAGGAGCAGCATCATGAGTAATGTCGCAGATATGCAGGATATTCGCCAAACCGGATTTTTCGATTTTTCGGTTGACGAGAGTGATCCAGCGGTTGCCGGTGCAATTAATGCAGAGATGTCGCGTCAGCAAAACCAGATCGAGCTGATCGCTTCTGAAAATATCGTCTCCAGGGCTGTGTTGCAGGCACAGGGATCGGTGTTCACCAACAAATATGCCGAAGGCTATCCGGGGCGTCGCTATTATCAGGGCTGCGCGCCATCGGATGATGTCGAAACGCTGGCGATCGAGCGGGCGAAACAATTGTTCAACTGCGGCTTTGCCAATGTTCAGCCGCATTCGGGCGCTCAGGCCAATGGTGCTGTTATGCTCGCGCTGACCAAGCCAGGCGATACTATTCTTGGTATGTCGCTGGATGCCGGCGGGCATTTGACCCACGGCGCGAAACCGGCGCAATCGGGCAAATGGTTTAACGCCATTCAATATGGCGTGAACGAAGATGATCACCTGATCAACTATGAAGAAGTCGAAGCGCTTGCCAAAGAGCATCAACCGAAACTGATCATCGCCGGTGGTTCCGCCTATCCGCGCCAGATTGATTTTGCCAAGTTCCGGGCGATTGCCGATGCGGTCGGCGCGATCTTCATGGTCGATATGGCCCATTTCGCTGGACTGGTAGCCGCTGGCTACCATCCCAGCCCGCTGGACTATGCCGATGTGGTTACAACAACGACACATAAAACCTTGCGTGGACCTCGTGGCGGTATGGTGCTGACCAATGACGAAGCCATTGCAAAGAAAATCAATTCGGCGGTTTTTCCCGGCCTGCAGGGCGGTCCGCTGATGCACGTCATCGCGGCCAAAGCGGTGGCATTTGGCGAAGCGTTGCGTCCTGAATTTGCAAGTTACTCCGCCGCTGTCATCGAAAATGCGAAAGTGCTTGCCGCACGCCTGAAAGAGCGCGGCGCTGACGTTGTTGCCGGTGGCACCGATACGCATCTGGCGCTAATTGACCTTTCGCCGCTGGGCATTACGGGACGCGATGCCGATGAAGCGCTCGAACGCGCAGGCATTACCTGCAACAAGAACAGCATTCCCAACGATCCGCAGCCGCCCATGAAAACCAGCGGCATTCGTGTTGGCTCGCCAGCAGGCACTACGCGCGGCTTTGGTCCTGCAGAATTCCAGATGATTGGCGATATGGTCGCCGATGTGCTGGATGGTCTTCGCGAAAAAGGCGAGGACGGTGATCCTGCGGTAGAGGCCGATGTGCGTGAGCGCGTTCAAGCGCTATGCAACCGTTTCCCGATTTACCCAGAATAAGCGAAACCGACTTTATGCGTTGTCCCTTTTGTGCCTATGACGACAGTCAGGTAAAAGATAGCCGGCCTACCGAAGATGGCACGACCATCCGGCGTCGGCGGCAGTGTGAAGGCTGTGGCGCACGTTTCACCACATTTGAACGGATACAGCTTCGCGAGATTACCGTGGTCAAAAGCGAGGACCGCCGCGAGACGTTCGACCGCTCCAAGATTGATTTGTCCGTCTCTTTGGCATGTCGCAAGCGGGGCATTTCGCAAGAAAAGATGGACCAACTTGTCTCGGGCATACAGCGCCAGTTGGAAACCAGCGGCGAGAACGAAATTCCGTCTAAACGCATCGGCGAGATGGTTATGGATGGTCTGAAAGGGCTCGATAGTGTTGCTTATATCCGCTTCGCATCAGTCTATAAGGACTTTACCGAGGCCAAGGATTTCGAAGAATTTGCCGGTAGCGTGAAAGATGTTGCGATCAACGACGCCAACAGCAAATGAGCACCGGCAGGCCGATAATCGTTCTGGTAAAACCGCAACTTGGCGAGAATATCGGTAAAGCAGCGCGCGCGATGCTGAATTTCGGCCTGACCGAGATGCGGATTGTGGATCCTCGTGACGGCTGGCCCAATCCTTCGGCAGGTCCGACAGCAGCGGGCGCCGACAGTGTATTGGAAAAAGCAGAGATTTTTGCAACTACGGCAGAGGCTGTGGCGGATTGCGCCCATGTCTACGCGACCACGGTCCGAAAGCGCGGCATGACCAAAGAGGTTCTGACACCGGCAGAAGCTGCGGATGATATGGCATCGGCTAGCGGCAAGTGCGCGATATTATTTGGCCCTGAACGCTCGGGCCTGGAAATTGGTGATGTCGAGCTTTCCCGTAAAATCATCACCGTGCCGATCAATCCCGAATTCGGGTCTCTCAATCTGGCGCAAGCGGTTATCTTGGTGGCTTATGAGCTGTCGAAGATGGAAAATGCCGGAACCGTGCAGCCGACAGTAGAGAAAAAGAAGCGGGAACCCGCTCCGCAAATCGAACTTGATCGCTTTTATGAGCATTTGGAACGGGCGCTGGAGGGAAGTGGGTATTTCTTTCCACCGGACCGTGCGCCAGCGACCAAGGTGACTCTCCGCAATATGATCACCAAACCGGCGTGGACCAATGAAGAAGTGCAGACCTGGCGCGGCGTTATCAGCGCTCTGGAAAAACCGTTTGTCAAAAAATAAGTTTTTGACCGATCAGCTGTCTCTCAGCTGATCCCATTTTTCGAGCTCATAGCTGATTGAGGTTTCGATCAGCATTTCCCATATCGCCGCCATGGCCGGGACCGGAATACCAGCGTCGCTGGCAAGCTGTTTCACATGGCTTAAAACCTCAGCTTTCCGGCCCTCGTCACGCACTGTTGCCCGATCCTGTTTGATCCGTGCCGCAGCGTCCATGCAGGCGAAGCGGTGTTTCATCAGGGCGATAAGTTCGCCATCAATCCGGTCCACTTGTTCGCGGACATCTTTCATGGTTTCCATAGGCGGAAGTTTGGTCATTTCTGTCATGTCAGCGCCTTTAATCATTGCGATCGCTCAAGTCGAGCAATGATGGGGATTTTTGCGTGATTTTTGGGCTTGCAGATGCTTGACAATCGCCCGTTAGATCGTCATAGGCCGCGTCTTGCAATTGGCTCCGCACCCCGGTGAAGCGGTAGCCGCGTTAATCCAGACGGATTTTCGGTGCATTCCGGGACGAATATAAACAGCAAATTAGGAGTCATTGATATGACCAAACGTACCAGCTCGAAATATAAACTTGATCGCCGCATGGGCGAGAATATCTGGGGCCGCCCCAAATCACCTGTCAATCGCCGCGATTATGGTCCCGGTCAGCACGGTCAGCGCCGCAAAGGCAAGCTTTCCGACTACGGCATTCAGCTGCGCGCCAAGCAGAAGCTGAAAGGCTATTATGGCGACGTGACCGAGAAACAGTTCAAGCGCGCTTACAAAGAAGCATCAAGCATGAAAGGCGATACCAGCCAGAACCTTATCGGCCTGCTGGAGCAGCGTCTGGATATGGTCGTATACCGCGCCAAATTCACGCCGACGATTTTTTCTGCCCGTCAGCTCGTCAGCCACGGCCACATTCGCGTCAACGGCGTGAAATGTAACGTTGCTTCACGCAAAGTGCAGCCTGGTGACGTTGTTTCCCTGAGCGACAAGGCTAAGGAAATGTTGCTGGTTATCGAAGCGCAGAGCCTACCAGAGCGCGACATTCCAGAATATGTCACGCCAGACGGCACCGACAAAGTCACCTATGTTCGCGTACCAACGCTGGACGAAGTGCCTTACCCGGTAACAATGGAACCAAACCTGGTCGTCGAGTTTTACTCACGCTAATTGGTTTTATCAGAATTTTTCAAAAGGCGGCCGTTCACGGTCGCCTTTTTTGTTTGCGCTATTGGCAAAGGCTTGCACCATATCAAGGACACTGCCAGTAGTGACAACAGAAATCAGTTTGATGCTAATAATTGGATGAGGACCCGAAAATGCAAAAGAAATGGCTTTCCCTGGCGTTGATACCGGCGCTGGCTTTGACAGCATGTAAGAAAGTGGACGACCCGGAGAATTTGGCGCCGTTGCCTGAAGTGGCTGCACCGGAATTGTCGCTTGATACGATGCGCGATATCACGCGGGAGCTCTCTTCCGACGCGTTTGAAGGGCGCGCGCCGGGCACTGTTGGGGAAGAAAAGACGCTGGCCCTGCTGACCAAGGAATTTGCAGAAGCAGGCATCGAACCTGGCAATGGCGATAGCTGGTTTCAGGATGTGCCGCTTGTCGAGATTGAAGCCAAGAACGTGTCCGACCTGACGATCAAGGGCGGCTCGGGTGACATGAGCTTCAAATATGGTCCTGAAATGGTCATCACATCCTATCAGGAACAGCCGAAAATCGATGTCGCGGATAGCGAACTGGTCTTTGTCGGTTACGGCATCAACGCGCCCGAGCGCGAGTGGAACGATTATGAAGGCGTCGATGTCAAAGGAAAAACCGTCGTCATTCTGGTGAATGATCCGGACTTTGGGACAGAAAGCCTGGAAGGCGAATTTGGCGGTCGGGCGATGACCTATTACGGGCGCTGGACCTACAAATATGAAGAAGCGGCGCGTCAGGGCGCGGCTGCAGCACTGATCATTCATGATACGGCGCCAGCGGCTTATGGCTGGAATGTAGTGGAATCCAGCTGGAGCGGCCCGCAATTTTATGCGCAGTCAGCCAATGGCGGAGCGGACCAAACCAAAGCAAACGGCTGGGTACAGAAAGATGTGGCAGCAAAGATTTTTGCGAGCGCCGGACAGGATCTGGAAGCGATGATGGCCGCTGCGAAGAACAAGGACTTTAAAGCGGTGCCGCTGGGCCTGACGGCTTCGATGTCGTTTGAAAATGATATTAGCAAGATGAACAGCAAAAATGTCATCGGCATGATCAAGGGCAAAACGCGGCCCGATGAATATGTGCTCTATACTGCGCATTGGGATCATCTGGGTCGCTGCAAGCCAGCACCGGATGGTGATGATATTTGCAACGGTGCTGTCGACAATGCGACCGGAACCGCCGCCTTGGTCGCTTTGGCCGAAGCGCATGTAAAGGCTGGCGCACCGGATCGCAGTATCATCTTCCTTGCTGTGACAGCGGAAGAATCCGGCTTGCTCGGTTCGAAATATTATGCCGAAAACCCAATCTATCCGCTCAACAAGACGGTTGGCGGTGTGAACATGGATGCCTTTGGTATGGCTGGCCCTGCGAAAAACGTCGTGGTTGTTGGTAAAGGCAAGTCTCAACTGGATCGCTATCTGGAAGGTGCATTAACCGTGGATGGGCGGATTGCCGAGGCCGAGCCGACGCCGGAGAAAGGCTTTTACTATCGCTCCGATCATTTCAGCTTCGCCAAGCTGGGCGTGCCGATGATCTATTTTGAAGGTGGTGAAGATCTTGTCGAAGGTGGCCGCGAAGCCGGAGAAGCGATCAGTCAGGACTATACCGAAAACAAGTATCATGGACCAAAGGACGAATTTAATCCGGACTGGAACTGGGACGGCGTCATGGGTGATTTGAAGGTCTATTATACCGTCGCCAGAATGCTTGCGATGACTGAAGACTGGCCCAACTGGAATGACGGCGACGAATTTCGCGACATTCGCGACAAGAGTCGCGCCGGGGCCTGATCGCTAGTTTCTTGTACTGACGATGAGATGGCCAGCCGAATGGGAGCCGCATGAAGCGGTCTGGATCGGCTTTCCCGGCAACCCAGAGGAATGGCCTGAGCAATTGGCGGAGGCGCAGCTTGAAGTTGCCGCTTTCGCCAATGCTGTTTGCGATGATGGTCATGGCGAACGCGTGATACTCGTTTGCCGGAATCAAACGGATGCCAATGGCGCGAGGGTGCTGGTTAATGCCGCCGTTCAAATCGTCATAGAGCCATTTGGCGATATTTGGTTGCGGGACACCGGCCCGATAATCACTCGGGGTGATCACGGTCGTACCGCTCATGTTTTTGGCTTCAATGGCTGGGGCGGTAAGTTTGAGATGGCCGGTGATCAGGACATAGGTTCGCGTCTTGCCCGATCCTGGAATCTGTCTGCGCATGACCATGATTGGGTGCTGGAAGGCGGTGCGATTGACGGTGATGGCCAGGGCCTATTGCTGACGACCGAGCAATGTGTCCTCAATAGCAATCGCAACACGGACATGACCCGGAAACGGGTTGAAACAGGCCTCAGTGATGCCTTGCAGGTCAGTACAATCTGCTGGCTGGGCAATGGCTTGATGGCTGATCATACTGATGGTCATGTTGATAATTTGGCCCGTTTTGTAGGTGTAGGTAAGGTCGTGATCCCAAAGGCGGATGAAGCCGATGATCCGAATAGCGCAATATTTGAAGATGCTGCGCGGCGGGCAGCGGCAGAGGGCCTGGAAATTGTCCGGATATCTTCGGTTGGAAAATATACAGTTGATGGCACCATTGCACCGGCCAGCTATATGAACTTCTATATTGGCAATAATGCTGTGGCTGTACCGCAATATGGTGCCAAAAATGACAACCGCGCGATAACCGAAATTGCTTCGCTATTCCCGGATCGCAAAATTGTCGGCCTTTCCAGTGTGGCATTATTGCGCGGTGGTGGCAGTTTCCACTGCATTTCGCAGCAGATCCCGATAGCCTAGTTTTGTAACCTTTGTGGTAGGTTAGCGAACTATGCTTGGGGGAAGCAAAATGCTATTCCATAGATATGATTTAGGGGATGCTGGATGGCTGACGGAATCTTGAGCGTTTTGAGCACGCTTACTTATCTACTGGTATTCTTGCTGGGCCTCGGACTGGCCGGTGTGATCGTCCTTTTCTTCATCGACGTCACGCAGAAACAAGATGCCGTGCGGCGCAACTATCCGGTCATTGGCCGCTTCCGCCATTTGTTCAGCAGCCTGGGCGAATTTTTCCGGCAATATTTCTTTGCCATGGACCGCGAGGAAATGCCGTTCAACCGGGCGGAACGGGAATGGGTCGGTCGCGCGGCCAAAGGCAAAGGGAATACCATCGCTTTTGGTTCCACCAAGAATCTCGATCCTGCGGGGACGCCAATTTTTGTCAATTGCCCGTTTCCAACTTTGGAAAAAGATGCCGCCGAAACAGCAAGCTGCACATTGGGTCCTTATTGCGAAAAACCTTATGAGGCCAAATCGCTGTTCAACATCTCCGCGATGAGTTTTGGCGCTCTGTCGGTGCCCGCTGTTCAGGCGCTGTCTCACGGGGCCAAGATGGCCGGATGCTGGATGAACACCGGGGAGGGCGGCTTGTCGCCTTATCACCTCGAAGGAGGGTGCGACATTGTCTTTCAGATCGGCACGGCCAAATATGGTGTCCGTAATGACGATGGCAGCCTGAATGACGACAAGTTACGCGCCATTGCGGATCACGAGCAAGTGCGGATGTTCGAAATCAAAATGTCGCAGGGCGCAAAACCGGGCAAAGGCGGGATATTGCCAGCGGAAAAGGTGACCGAAGTCATAGCGAAGGTGCGAGGGATCCCGGAGGGTGAAGCCTCGATTTCCCCCAATCGGCATCCCGAAATCAACAGCGTAAGCGACATGCTGGATTTTATCGACCATGTCCGCACCGTCACCGGCAAGCCGACTGGTATCAAGGCCGTTGTCGGCGCCTATGGTTGGCTGGTCGAGCTTTGCGAAGAAATCCATCGGCGCGGCATTGAAAGCGCGCCTGATTTCTTCACGCTTGATGGCGGTGATGGCGGAACGGGCGCCGCACCGATGCCCTTGATGGACAATGTCGGATTACAGCTCGATGAAAGCCTGCCAATGCTGTCCGATATTTTGCACCAATATGACCTGCGCGAGCGTATCCGGATCATTGCTTCTGGCAAACGGATCACACCGGTTGATGTCGCATGGGCCATTTGTGCGGGCGCAGATTTTGTCAACAGCGCGCGCGGCTTCATGTTCTCGCTGGGTTGCATCCAATCCTTGAAATGCAACAAGAACACCTGCCCGACGGGTATCACGACTCATAATCCGCGCCTCCAGCGGGGGCTGGATCCATCGGACAAGAAAGTGAAAGTCGCTAATTACTGCAAAAATCTCGTCCATGAAGTCGAAGTGATTGCGCATAGCTGCGGCGTTGATGAGCCCCGTCAACTGGGCCGCAAACATGTCCGGATCGTACAGGATAGCGGCAAGTCTGTGCCACTGGATGAAATCTATCCGCGGCCGGAGGTTTTGAAGAAATTCAAGGTGATAGAAGGCATCTCTGGATAAACTGCTTTGCATGACCGTGCACCTGATTTATGTGCTCTGTCAGAGAGATACTCCCCAACTGAAAGGCCTGAATAAATGACAAAGAAGCTTCTATTCGCTGGCGTCGCAACCGCATTATTGGCAACGGCAGGAGTGCCGGTGCTGGCTAAAGATAATGCAAAAGATAGCGCGATGCACAGTGATGCTAACTTGACGGCGGTCATCAACCATGACCGGCGCAAGGATGACAAGGCCCGCGACGTCTATCGTAACCCAGCAGAGACATTGGCATTTTTTCAGGTCGAGCCGACACATATAGTGGCCGAATATGGCCCGGGCGGAGGCTGGTACACGCGGATATTGTTGCCCTATCTCAGCGGCAATGGAAAATATATCGCAGTCAATGGCAATAGCGACAGCATCAACTTTACCAGCCGTGCCCGGGAAGGGCGCTCAAAAAGTTGGCCCGAGCGTTTTCCTGATATAGCATCAGGATGGACAGGTGTACCGGCCGATCAAATAGCCGCTTTTGAAAGCGATGAAGTGCCGGACGAAATGAAAGGCAAGATTGACCGCATCCTGATATTCCGTTCCATGCATGGCATGCTCAACGGCGCGCGATCGGATTCCGAACTGCAGGCGCTGCGCGAAATTTTGGCTGACGACGGGATGATCGGTATCGTCCAGCATCGCGCCAACGAAGATGCGACCTATGCCATGTCGAAAGGGACAAAAGGCTATTTGAAGCAAAGCGCGGTAATCGCCTTGTTTGAATTAAATGGTTTTGAGCTGGTGGATTCGTCTGAAATCAATGCCAATCCGAAGGATACGAAAGACTATGAAAAAGGTGTCTGGACCCTGCCGCCTGTGCTGACCAACAAGGATCAAGACAGAGCCAGATATCAAGCGATCGGTGAATCGGACAGGATGACCCTGTTGTTCAAAAAACGACCTTAGTTTGGCAGGGATTAGAAATCAGGCTAGTCACTGACATTCGGACGAGGACGAATGAAAGGAATGATGATGAAAATGAAATTGATGATTGGCGCGCTGACCGCCGTTGGAGTGGTTGCCTCGGCGCCCGTTTCTGCAAAACATCATGAAGAGGATGGAATGGCGCATAGCGACACCAATCTGCGGACCATCATGATGCATGAGCGCCGGGCAGAAGACAAAGCGCGGGACAAGTATCGCCATCCGACCCAGACGATCAATTTCTTTGGCATAGAGCCCAGTCACACGGTCGTCGAATATGTGCCTGGCGGCGGTTGGTATACACGGATATTGGCTCCTTATGTTGCTGAGAAAGGCAAGTATATCGGACTGACCTTTGCACCGGATCCCTTGCCATTCGGGGACGAGGCAAAAGAGCGTATTCGCGGCTTCCCAACCAAATTTCCCACTGATGTCGCCGAATGGACCAGTATGCCGGCCGCGAAATTTGCTGCCTACACTACCGACATGGTTCCTGAAGAGGCCAATGGTACCGCAGATTACGTTATAATTCCGCGGATGATGCACAACCTGATGCGCTGGAACCTGGCGGACAGCGAAATCAAGGTGATGCGTAATATGCTGAAAGACGGCGGCATGGTTGGCATCATTCAGCACCGTGCAAAAGACGGCACACCATTTAGTTATGCAGATGGTAATAAGGGCTATTTGCGCACCGATACCGTGGTGAAATTCATGGAAGCGCATGGCTTTGAACTGGTCAAGCAGTCCGAAGTCAACGCGAACCCCAAGGACACTGCGGATTACCCCAAAGGTGTCTGGACCCTCCCACCACGCTACGCGGAAGGGGAAACGGACAAAGCCAAATATACTGAGATCGGTGAATCGGACCGCATGACTTTGCTGTTCAAAAAGCTGCCATGACGTCATGTTGAACTATGGGTGAGTTCGCCGTTCGGGCGATAGTTTCGGGCGTGATTGTGGCAATCGTTGCGATCATTGCCCGACGCTATCCTGCCATGGGCGCACTGATCGCGTCGCTGCCGCTGATTTCTATATTGGCGGTGATCTGGCTATGGCGGGACACCGGCGATACGGAGCTGCTCGCCGGGCATGTGCAGGCGACTTTCTTCTATGTCATTCCCAGCCTGCCCATGTTTCTTGTCATCCCAATCATGCTGCGGCAGGGCATAAATTTCTGGGCCTCGCTGTCGGCCGGTATATTGGTCACGATAATCCTGTATATCGCGACAATTCCGATTGCAGCCCGTTTTGGCATAAAGCTATGAGCGCATCATGACACAGAATATTACGGTTGCCGCCTTGCAGCTGTCCTTGAGCGGCAGTGAAATGGAAAATATCGAAGCGGTGAGCGCGCATGTGGCTGAAGCAGCAGAGCAGGGCGCTCAGATCATATTGCCGCCGGAACTTTTTGCTGGTCCCTATTTCTGCAAGACCGAAGACGAAGCGTTGTTTGCGCTCGCCAAACCAGCGCAAGACAGCGCACCGGTTAAGGCCATGCAAAAACTGGCAAAGAGTTTGGGCGTAGCGATCCCGGCCAGTTTCTTCGAACGGGATGGCCAGCATTATTATAACAGCATCGCGATGATCGATCCGGACGGTGAAGTCATGGGCGTCTATCGCAAAAGCCATATTCCCGATGGTCCGGGCTATGAAGAAAAATTCTATTTCCGCCCCGGCAATAGCGGTTTTAAGACTTGGGATGTTTGTGGAACGACGATCGGTGTCGGGATATGCTGGGACCAATGGTATCCCGAAACAGCGCGGGCAATGGCGCTGATGGGTGCGGAAATCCTGTTCTATCCGACTGCTATCGGATCAGAGCCCTATGATGCCGACCTAGATACCAGCCGGATGTGGAGGCGCGCCATGCAGGGCCATGCGGTGAGCAATTGTATGCCCGTTATTGCGAGCAATCGTATTGGCGAAGAAGAAGGGCAGAGCTTCTATGGCCATAGCTTCATTGCCAATGAATGGGGTGATTTGGTGCTGGAATATGGCGCGGAAGAAAGTGGCGTATTGGTGGCGACATTTGATCTGGAGCAGGCGCGCAAGCACCGAGCAGGCATGGGCTTTTTCCGCGATCGCCGGCCGGAGCTTTACGGTCGGTTGGTTGAGGATCGCTAGCGAAGAGCCATAGCCCGTTCAAAAGCCGCTTCAAACATCTCCGCCGTCAGTCGCCCCGTGTTCACATTATATCTACTACAATGATAGCTATCTATCAGTATGCGGTCATCGGGTAAGTGATGCTCCGCCCCATGCGTGAATTTATGGTCAGCCAGTCTGCCACCTGTCATTCGGATAACGCTGTCATGAGCGATTTTGCCTAGGGCCAGCATGACCTTCAGATTGGGCAAGCCATCCAAAGCCTTGGTCATGTAGGGACGGCAATTGTTGATCTCTGCGCCATTGGGTTTGTTCTCTGGGGGCAGGCATTTGACGGCGTTGAGGATAACCGCACCGCTAAGGGTCACACCATCATCGGTGCGGGATTGAAAAATGCCATTCGACAACCCCACCTTGTCCAGTGTCGCAAAAAGCAAATCACCGGATGCATCGCCGGTAAATGGTCGACCGGTGCGGTTTGCGCCTTCCTTACCAGGCGCTAGGCCGATAATGGCAAGCCACGCATCGGGATCGCCAAAGGCGGGGACCGGTGCGTTCCACCAGTCATCATGCTGTTTACGAAGCGATTTGCGCAAGGTAACCAGGCGTGGACAGCGACGGCAGTTTTTCGGTGCTTCGGCAAAAGGAAGGGGACTGTGATCGCTCATAGCCCCCGCCTAAAATCATTTGGACATTACGTCCAGTAAAGGACTGAAAGATCAGTCTTTCAATTCTGCCGGAACGATGCCGCCATTGGCTGCGATTTCCGACATGACGCGCTTGTGCAGAGCGATATTGTCTTCTGCGGATCCGCTATAGCTGGCGTTGCCCAGTTCCTGTGCCAGTGCTTTGCGGTTCTCGTAGCTCGCATCAATCTGTACGAGTTTCATCAGATCGACAATTGATGTGCGCCAGTTCAGCTTGTCTGATCCGGGGATATTGTCCAACCGTGCGGTAACGTCGACTTCGGTTATGGCTGCGCGCGCCGCTGGCGCTGATTCTGCTGCGGGGGCCGCTGCAGGTTCGGCCGCTTTTGCTTCGCCGCCAAAAATGGCGCTCTTAATTTTTCCAAATATGCTCATGTTTTGCTCCTCTTTATTTGCTTTTTAGGCATTTTGCTTTGCCCTTGGTTTCTTTCTTCGGTGCTTCGCGTTGCGGAGTCAAATGCCAGATACTGTTTTTTGGACTTTCTGCGCTTTCCATGAGTGTAAACACTGGTAAACCTTTCCGAATGGGCGTTTTGAGAGAAAAATTATGCTAGACCGGGGTTAAGAAGAGAATCAATCAAAAGGCTTGTGGAGCCAAAAGGAGACGGGTGATGAGTATATTGGATATGTTGCAACAGTCCGGCGGAATCGAGACAATGGCTCGCGAATTGGGTATAAACGAAAGCGTTGCCCAGGCCGGCGCAGCGGCTTTGCTTCCGTCAATTTTAGGTGGTTTCAAAAAGACAACCCAGGCTCAACCTGGCGGTCTTGAAGGCTTGGGCGGGTTGCTCGGCCAACTGGGCGGCGGCGGGCTGCTCGACAGCGTGCTTGCTCCTCAACCTACACCGGTGAACCAAGGGAACGAAATCCTCGGCCAGATTTTCGGATCAAAAGAAGTCAGCCGCACAGTTGCCGCTGGAGCAGAGCAACAAACCGGTATCAGCGGGGACTTGCTGAAGAAAATGCTTCCCATCGTTGCGATGATGGTTGCCGGTTATATGGCCAAGCAGGGTAGTGGCGATAGTGGCAATGGCGGCGGATTGGGCGGCCTGATTGGCGGCCTGCTCGGCGGCGGCTCCAGCGCATCGTCTGGAGGCCTTGGCGGATTGGCATCATTGCTGGATATGGACGGAGACGGCAATCCGCTAGATGACATAATTGGTATGGCTGGCAAGCTGACCCGCTAAACGCAAAAATAACACAGGAGAAGAGAGATGGGACTTTTGGATCGTGCACTGGGCATGTTGCCTGACAATGTAAATCTGGACAGCTTGGCGGAAAAGGTCGGAATGACAGCCGATGAGCTGAAATCAGGCGGCGAGGCGCTTTTTACGAAGTTGCAGGATAGCAGCGTCGACAAGGCAACCGCAATCAAGGAGGCGGCAGCAGAAGCTGGCGTAGATGCAGAAAAGCTCAAAGGACTGATGCCCGCGATGGCTGAAAAAGCCGGTCTGGACGGCGAAGGCGGCCTGATGGACAAGCTTGGCGGCGAGAACGGCATCCTTGGCAAAGTCGGCGGTTTTCTGGACCGTGACGGTGACGGCAATCCGTTGAACGATATTACCGACATGGCCAAGGGATTCTTTAAGAAATAGACTACAGCTTAACGAGACAAAACCTTAACGGGACAAGTTAGCGGTTCTGGTCCTCCAGCGCTTCGAGTTGGAGGACACCGCCTTCCACAGCCGTAACCCGGGCGGTGGTTCCCTTTTTCATATCCGGTCCCTTTGCCGGCCATTCGCCATCGGCAACTTTTGCGCGGCCGCTGGTCGCACTGATCGCCTCGACAACCGTAACCGTTTGGCCGACAAGCCGTGCGGACCGGTCATTGAGCAACGGGTCTTCGCTTTCAACCTGATTGGTCAGATACCAGCGGCGGCCAAAGAAAACCGATGCCAGCGAGAGTAAGCCGAACAGGGTGAATTGACCGGCGACGGTGATGTCGATGAACATCGCAACAAAGCCGGTCACTGCGGCAGCAGCGGCCAGCCAGATAAGAAACACGCCGGGCACCAAGATCTCGCCAATGCCCAATAAGAGGGCGATTATCAGCCAGTGATAATGCGATTCCAGTGACATTATCTGTTCAATGATATCCATATTTGCTCGCCTTACTGCTCAAAGGGACCTTTTCGGCGGGGCGGCGGCGGAGTAATCGCGCCGCCATTTTCGCCGAGTGCTTCTTTGGCCAGTTCGCCTATGCCGCCCAGGGTGCCGATAAGCTGTGTCGCTTCAACAGGGAACAGGATTGTTTTGGCATTGGGTGAAGTGGCGAATTTCTCAACCGCTTTGACATAGTCCTGCGCGACGAAATAGTTGATCGCCTGAGCATTCCCGTTTGCGATCGCCTCGGACACCATTTTTGTGGCCTTTGCTTCCGCTTCTGCTTCACGCTCACGCGCCTCCGCATCTCGAAAAGCGGCCTCCTTGCGCCCTTCTGCCTGCAAGATTTGTCCTTGCTTCTCACCCTCCGAACGCAAAATTTCGGAAGCGCGAGCACCCTCGGCATCCAGAATATTGGCGCGTTTTTCGCGCTCCGCTTTCATCTGCCGGGCCATGGCGTTCACAATATCCTGTGGCGGCCGGATATCCTTGATCTCGACGCGGGTGATCTTGATTCCCCAAGGAGTCGTTGCATCATCAATTACGGTGAGGAGGCGCGCGTTGATTTCGTCGCGCTTGGATAGCGTTTCATCCAGATCCATCGAACCCATCACGGTCCGTAGGTTGGTGGTCACCAGATTGAGGATCGCGTTGTAGAGGTCGTTCACCTCATAGGCAGCTTTGGCGGCTTCCAATACCTGAAAGAAGACGACGCCGTCGGTGGAGATCATCGCATTGTCTTTGGTGATGATTTCTTGGCCCGGTATGTCGAGCACTTGCTCCATCATATTGACCTTGCGGCCGACACGATAGAAAAAAGCCGGATAGAAGTTGAAGCCCGGCTTTGCGATGGCGGTGAAGCGGCCAAAATATTCGATCGTATATTCGAAGCCCTGACGAACAATCTTGATACTCGCGCCGAGATATATAATCACCAACAGGAAGAAGAAAAATGCGGCTGTGAATTCCATCTGTGAAGACCTCCAACTTTATGTCTGATTATCATTGATTATTTGCTGTATAATGCCAAGGAAAAAGCGAATATTTCGCTCATGAACGAGGTTACCACATCCCTATGCGTTTTTATCTCATCGTTGCTGCCTTGCTGTTTTCATTCTCCATAGCGGCCCATGCGGAGGATATTTCAGAAACGGATTTGCGTGCCCATATCGAAATATTGGCGAGTGATGATTTCGGTGGCCGGAAACCCGGTACCGAGGGGGAGAACAAGACTCTCAAGTATATCGCGACGCAGTGGCAGCAGGCAGGATTGGTCCCGGCAACCGGATCATCATCCTGGTATGCACCGGTGGCGCTGGTTGATCGCACACCTCTGAGCCAGACCGTGCGCTTTATGCAATTTAACGGCAAGCGTGCAAAGTCCATACGGATTGATGATGATCAATTAATCTTGCGCTCGGCCATGCCGTCCGGCCAGTTGACAAATATTCCGGTCGTGCATGTTGGATATGGCAATCAGAGCGACGACATATTGGCTGAAGCGGTATCAGACAAGATGGCTTTCATGTTCACGCGATCTCCGTTGGGGGTCAAGGACTTTCCAAGTTATCGTGAACGCAGGGCCAAAATCCTTTCCGCCGGTGCAACGGGGGTCTTAACTATTGCAGGCAGCGATGCACGCTACATCCGCCTCGCCAGACGTTTTCGCGGGGCTAACACCAATCTCGATGCGGAAGGATATCATGCCGATATAGAAGGCGTGATCAGCAAAGAGGCGGCCGAGAAGATACTGCGCAAAGCTGATATAGACTATGAGCAATTGGCCAAAGACGCCGCATCGAGTGATTTTCGACCGCTGGAAACCGGCGTTTTTGCGGATATTTCGGTTGATACCCGGGTAAGGTCCTATCAATCCCATAATGTCATTGGCAAAATTCCCGGGCGTAAGCCGCGTAGCGGTGCCGTCCTGTTTATGGGTCATTGGGACCATCTTGGCGAATGTCGCAGGGAACCTGCCGTAGATCGCATTTGCAACGGCGCGGTTGACAATGCGAGTGGCATCTCGCTGTTGATCGAGATCGCCGAACGGCTGGTGAAGGAACGCCCGGACCGCGATGTCTATTTTCTTGCGACGACAGCGGAGGAGAGCGGATTGCTGGGTGCCAAGGCCTTTGCCGCTGATCCGAGTTTCCCTTTGGAGGATCTGGTCGCTGTGTTCAACGCCGACACGGTCGCTTTGACACCAGATGGCAAGCTGCTGGCTGTTGTCGGACGGGGCAAGACAAAACTGGATGAAGACCTGGAAAAGATCGCCGCGGCGGAAGATCGGGAAATAGACAAAACCGACAAAGCCAACGCCTTTATCAAGCGCCAGGATGCCTATGTCTTTCTGGAAAAGGGCATTCCCGCCTTTATGATCACCAGCGCTTTTTCGGATGAGGAACGCCTTAACAGCTATCTGGAAAGCCGTTATCATGATGCCAGCGATGAATTGGATGAACAGCTCTTGCTTGGCGGCGCGGCCGATGATGCCAATTTTCACGTCGCGCTTGGCCGCTATTTCGGCAGTGTCGCATCTTATCCGATAAAAACGGGCCAAAATAGTGCAGTGAATAGTGCTGGCGAATAGTTGCAGAACTGATTACATGGGCCGCCACAGAATCAAAACCAGCATATCAGAAAGTGGCATTCCATGAGAAGCAGAGAAATCCGAACCGGACTAACATTTGATGATGTCCTGCTGCAGCCTGGTGCGTCGGATATTGTGCCCAGCCAAGCCAATACACAGACCTGGCTGACCAAGGAAATCGGCCTGAATATTCCGGTACTATCTTCTGCAATGGATACCGTGACCGAGTCTGATATGGCAATTGTCATGGCACAGATGGGCGGCATTGGTGTGCTTCACCGCAACCTGACGCTGAAGCAGCAAATTGCGGCAGTAAGGCAGGTGAAGCGATTTGAATCCGGCATGGTCGTCAATCCGATCACCATTGCGCCGGATGCGACATTGGCAGATGCGGAAGCGACCATGTCGCAGAACAAGATTTCCGGTATTCCGGTGGTTGAAGAAGGGGGCAAGCTGGTCGGCATTTTGACCAATCGAGATGTCCGTTTTGCTGAGAATCCGCGGCAACCCGTGTCCGAACTGATGACCAAAGATAATCTGGTCACGGTTCCGGTAGGCGTCAGTCAGGAAGAAGCCCGCCGGATGCTCCATCAGAGGCGCATTGAAAAGCTGCTGGTGGTTGATGACCGCTATCATTGTGTCGGGCTGATCACCGTCAAGGATATAGAAAAAGCGGTGACCTATCCGAACGCGACCAAAGACAGCACCGGCCGATTGCGCGTTGCCGCAGCCTCAACGGTCGGTGATGCCGGGCTGGAACGGACCGAGGCCTTGATCGATGCCGAATGCGATCTGGTTGTTATCGACACGGCGCACGGCCATAGCAAAATGGTCTCCAAGGCCGTGGAAGAGGTCAAGAAACGCTCCAACCATACACAGATTATTGCCGGAAACGTCGCTACGGCGGCTGCTACACGCGCGCTGATTGATGCTGGCGCCGATGGAATCAAGGTCGGCATTGGCCCCGGTTCGATTTGTACGACCCGCGTGGTTGCTGGCGTTGGCGTGCCGCAGTTGACAGCGATCATGGATTGCGCCGAGGAAGCGGCCAAATCGGGGATACCCATTGTGGCAGATGGCGGCCTCAGGACATCTGGCGATGTCGCCAAGGCATTGGCCGCCGGTGCCTCATCAGTCATGGTTGGATCGCTGCTGGCCGGAACCGAGGAAGCACCGGGCGAGACATTTCTCTATCAGGGTCGTGCCTATAAAAGCTATCGCGGCATGGGTTCTGTTGGCGCAATGGCGCGGGGATCGGCCGATCGCTATTTCCAGCAGGATATCAAGGATCAGATGAAACTGGTGCCTGAAGGTATTGAGGGGCAGGTGCCCTTTAAGGGACCAGCAGGCGACGTTATACATCAACTGGTTGGCGGCGTGAAAGCGGCCATGGGCTACACTGGTTCTCAAACATTGCAGCAACTACGGGAAAATGCGGAATTTGTGCGCATTACCAATGCGGGTTTGCAGGAAAGTCATGTGCATGATGTTGCGATCACGCGCGAAGCACCCAATTATCCTACGCGCTAAAAAGGCTGGTTGATGGTCGAACTGAAAATATTTTTGCTGTTGCTGATTTGGCCCGACGGGCAGGATCAGGGAAATCCTTTGTGGACAAGCGAGGCCTTCGAGACGGTGGCCGAATGTCAGGAATATGCAG
Source organism: Parasphingorhabdus sp. (assembly GCF_965233695.1). Lineage (GTDB taxonomy): Bacteria > Pseudomonadota > Alphaproteobacteria > Sphingomonadales > Sphingomonadaceae > Parasphingorhabdus. The sequence goes on along the minus strand of NZ_OZ247497.1, from coordinate 3,900,506 downwards.
CTACCGCCATTGAAGAGGCAATCGAGAGACATGGTGCTGATGTCCAAACGCAATTCCACTGTTTGAATAAAGATAGCCGCATCGCCGAATGACCCCGTCAGCGCGCCTGCAAGCGGCCATTGAGTTGCTTGACGAAATCATTGTCGCAGCGCGGGATAATGGGGCATCGGCCGACAATATCGCAAAAAAATTCTTCAAGGCGCGCCGCTATGCCGGCTCAAAAGATCGCCGGGCGGTGCGGGAGCTTGTTTATGCGGCCATCCGGCGCTTTGGTGACCGGCCGGAGCACGGGCGTGCCGCAATGGCTGGTTTGGCCGAAGAACAGCCGGAATTGCAGGATTTATTCGATGGTTCGGCTTACGGACCTGCACGGCTGAAAGAAGGCGAAGAGAAGGCTGCCGGTGAAGATATTCCTGGCTGGCTCTTGGACAGGTTCGCAGGGCCGATTGATGCAGAAGAACAAAAAGCATTATTTAACCGCGCGCCGCTGGATATCCGGTTGAATCCCAAAAAGGGCGACGCCAGCACAATTATTTCAGCATGGCCGGAAATCGAAACACTGCCTTTGCCCAATGCCTATCGGCTGCTGACTGGAACAAGTGTCGAAAACAGCAGGGCCTACAATAGCGGCCAGATCGAGATTCAGGATTTGGGCAGTCAGGCGATAATCACCTCTTGTCTGGCGAGGGAGCCTGAGCGGATTTTGGATATGTGCGCCGGGGCGGGGGGCAAAACCTTGGGGCTGGCAGCCCAATTGCCGGACGAAGCCCAGATCATTGCCGCTGATACGGATCGCGGCCGTCTGAGCCGCATAGAACCGCGCTTGCGCCGGTCGGGCGCCAATAATATTGAAACCTTGTTATTGTCACCCAACAAAGAAGAAGAAGCGCTTGGGGCCTTGCTAGGGCGATGCGATCTGGTGCTGGTTGATGCCCCGTGTACGGGCACTGGCACATGGCGGCGCAACCCGGAATTGCGCTGGCGCATGACGCCAAAAAGGCTTGATCAAACGACAAAATTGCAGGCGAGATTGCTGGAACTGGCGAGCAAGATGGTCGCGCCGGGTGGGCGATTGGTCTATGCTGTCTGTTCCTTGTTAGACGCAGAAGGCGGCGATCAAGCTGCACTTTTCCTGAAAAACCACCCGGATTGGCGGGATATAGAGGTTGATTTGCCGATTGGACGGCCATATCGTAAAGGAACTCTACTCACCCCGTATCAAGACGGAACAGATGGCTTTTATTTTTCCTGCCTCGAAAAAATGTGATAGCAAATCATGATCGGCAATAACATGTTCACCGAGCATGCAGGTGCGTCTGTTAAAAAGCCTGAGTCTTTATTGGAGCTAATTATGCGTTTTTCACCCGCCGCTATTGCGATGTCGCTGGTTTTGGCCACAGTTTCGAGCGCCGGTTTCGGCCAGTCGGCTGATGTAGAAATCAAGGCCCGTTCGGTTGCCTATATGGAACGGGGCGAAGCAGCACAGAAACAAGGTAATCTGGAACTGGCAACGGACCTCTATGAGACGGCTCTGGCAGTGGATCCGCGCAATGGGTCGGCCTTCATTGCTCTCGCGCAGATCGCACGGGCGCAGAAACTGCCTGGCAAAGCGATTCGTTTCTATCGTGAGGCATTAATCCTCGATCCCAATAATCTCGATGCACTGGCGGGGCAGGGCGAAGCTCTGGTACAACGCGGAGCGGTTGAAAAAGCGAAGATCAATCTATCGCGCATTGAAACATTGTGCCGAACCCGTTGTCCGCAAACGGCGCAATTGTCGTCAGCTATTACCGCATCGCAGAAGCTGCCAGTGATGTCAGCGCAAGCGGTTACCCCAAAACCAAAAGTGGGTGACGAAAAGACTGAAGAAGTCGCGCCTAACTAATCGGGAAGCGCCAAAACCTTAAAAATCATAGACAAGTGTCGCGCGACTGAGCGTATCGGTTTTCTCGCTGCCGTCGGGCGGGTTTGTCTCATGTTCAATGGCATAAGAGAAACGGGCGGTCAGCTTTCCGTTGATCTTCGCATCCAGCCCGGTTGTGGCCGTCAGCGTATTTGTGCCGGAAGAAAATATCACATTGGCGCTGGTGAGGCTTTGCGCATCGGATGCCAGCGTTGCGCCTGCGCCTTGGGTCAGCTTCAGATTCTTTGCAATTTGCCAGCCCAGATCAAGCCCGATCAGGCCCGCAAGGCTGCTGTCTGACCCACCTTCGGAAAATTCCGTAAGCCGCCAGGCTGGGCCAGCCTTTACGTCGAGGAAAATGTCCTTCTCCTTGATCACCGTATAACCAATCCCGCCAGACACGGTGTAGCGGGAAGAAAAGCCCTGAAACACATCCCGGTCATATTGGGCCAGTCCATAGAGGAAGAGCCGGTCATTGATTTTATATTCCGGTTCCAGCGCAGCGGCATATTGTTCTCTGCTGGTCACGCCATTGCTGCGTTGATAATCGGCACGCGCGCGAACTTTCATCCGCCATTTGACCGCATCTTTTACGAGTTTGATCCCGCCGCTTAAACCAACATTGCTGGAATTGCCGGTGTTGCGGAAGCCGCCAAGCTCACCTTCTCCTGTCCAGTTTTCGAAAAATGGTGCTTCCATTTTTGCCTGTTTCTCGGCCGCCGCGAGCTGTGTTTTCTTTGCGGTATATGCGGCCAGCATCGCATCAATTTCGGCGATATCGTCGGGATTTGCTACCTTGGCGAACTTGATGACAGACTTTACCTCGTCATCTTTGCCCGATTCTATCGCTGCATTTATCATCGCTTTTACCGGTTCGGGAAGCGCCGCCTGGGCTGGCGCAGCAAGGCCGAAGGTCGCCAAAGGAATTGACCAAACTATCTTACGCAACATATTATAATCCCGTGTCTATTCTGGCTCATCGTCAGATTAGCGGTTCGAATTCCTTCAATATTGCCCGATAGAGGTCCCTTTTGAACGGCACTATCATATTGGGCAATTCCGTGGGATCGGCCCACTTCCAGTCAGAGAATTCCGCATGATCTGTGGCGATATTGACATGCTCGTCTTCGCCTGTAAACCGCATCAGGAACCATGTCTGGCGCTGGCCACGATATTTTCCCTTCCAGATTTTACCGAGTAACTCGTCCGGTAGATCATATAAATGTTCTTTGGCGCTGCGCCCGATAATCTGGACATACTGAGCGGTTATACCGGTTTCCTCTTCCAGTTCGCGAATCGCGGCGGCTTCACTGTCTTCACCCTTGTCGATGCCGCCCTGGGGCATTTGCCAGGCATCGGGATAGCGGCTGGTCTTGGCGTCCAGACGCTGTCCAACAAATATACGTCCGTTGGTGTCCGCCAGCATGATCCCTGCACAGGGGCGGTAAGGCAATTCGCTGTAATCGGTCATAGCGCCGCCAGGGTTGCTTTCAGGGCGTTGCACAGGCCATCGACATCCTTTTGGGATGAAGGGATGCCTTTGCGCAAGCAGATGAGGCCGTGAATATTGCCTTTCGCTTCGCTAAAGTTCACCGGCACACCGGCTTCGATCAGCTTGGCGGCATAGGCGCGACCCTGATCCCTGAGAGGATCGAGACCGCCGGTAATAAGAACAGTTGGCGGACTGCTAGCGAGATCGCCATGAATGGGATCGCAGCGCGGATCGCCTGCTACTCCCTGATAGAAGCCCATGAAATAATCCATCGAGTCCTTGGTCAGCAGAAAACCCTCGGCAAATTCTTCCATCGACCCTCCTGAGGCGGTGCTGTCGACGACCGGATAGATCGGTACCTGTGCGATAACCGGAGCCGCAGCCGGGTTTTTGGCCAGATCCTGTGCAACCACAATCGCCAGATTACCGCCCGCGCTGTCGCCGCAGGGGATCAAACTATCAATTTCGATGCCCAGCGCTGCCTTGGCATTTTCTGCAATCCACCGGGTGGCCGCTTCACAATCATCGGGAGCCGCAGGGAAGGGTGCTTCAGGGGCGAGCCGGTAATCGACGGCAATTAACGGCAAATCCATCTGCGCCGCCATTTCCGTACAATAGGGATGGTGGCTTTCCAGATCACCGATCACAAAACCACCGCCATGGTAGAAAATGATCGCCGGACCCGCTTCACGGCTTTCCCTTTTGTCATAATAGCGCAGCTTGATATCACCTGCTGGCCCCGGACAGGTCAGGTCTTTGATAACTGCTAATTCCGTGGGTTCTGCATCGACCAGAAAACGCATGCCGACATAGGCCTCGCGCGCTGCCGCGGGCTCCATCTGGTCCATCGGCACCTCCATAGCGGTTTCCAGCATAGCCAGCAGTGCCTGGGTATCGGGTCGCACAAAAGCCGTCGTCATCCTCAATTCTCCGTATTGTTGCATATTGATTTGCTACTCAACTTGTGGCGAGTAGATCAGGCGAGGTTCACTAGGCAAGGTGTAATCTATTTCTCCCGTTTCAAACAAAAACTTTATCCCTAGTAGTTTTTATGGTTTGAAGCAGAGGGGAGAAGTGCTTTACCGCATCTTCTAAAGAGTTTTGGGTACGGAAATTATATATGGCTACGGCGCTTAAACGGGACGATTCAGACAATAACCAGCCAGCGAATGCGGAGAATGTTGTCGTTCGCTTTGCTGGTGACAGTGGCGATGGCATGCAGCTTACCGGGGGGCAATTCACATTGTCGACCGCGCTGGCGGGTAGCGATCTGGCAACTTTCCCCGATTTTCCGGCCGAAATCCGGGCACCGCAAGGGACGCTTTTCGGTGTTTCCGCTTTCCAGATTAATTTTGGCAGCCGTGCGATTGAAACGGCGGGTGACCAGCCTGATGTGCTGATTGCGATGAATCCCGCTGCATTGAAGACCAATGTCGATGCCTTGCGTGAAGGTGGCTTGATCATTGCCGACGAAGGTGAATTCGGGAAACGCAATCTCGACAAAGCCAAATATGAGGCTAATCCGCTCGAAGATGGCTCGTTGGCCAAGTGGCAATTGCTCAAGCTGGATATATCTGCGCTGACGCTCGAAGCAGTGAAGCCTTTTGGACTCGGCAACAAAGAAGCACTGCGCTGCAAGAATATGTGGACGCTGGGTCTAGCGCTCTGGATGTTCGAGCGCGAGCGGGAGCCGATTGTTGACTGGCTCAAAACAAAATTCGCGAAATTGCCAGATGTAGCGGATGCCAATATCGCTGCCTTGAACGCCGGCCATGCTTATGGTGAGACGGCCGAACTTTCCGGTGATGGTCTTGGCAGCGGCCATTTGACCACGCGTAAAGTTGGTGCTGCGCCATCAGCACCGGGTCAATATCGTACGGTAACGGGTGCAGAAGCCCTGTCGCTCGGTTTGGTGGCTGGTGCGCAGTTGGCCGACTTGCCGATGTTCTTCGGCGGTTATCCGATAACGCCGGCCTCCGCGATCCTGCATCACTTGTCGCGCCTCAAAGAATTTGGCGTCACGACTTTTCAGGCCGAGGACGAGATTGCGGCGATCGCGGCCGCCATCGGTGCAAGCTATGCTGGCAAATTGGGCATTACGTCCTCATCCGGCCCGGGTATCGCGCTGAAAGGCGAAGCCATGGGTCTGGCGATCATGACCGAGTTGCCCCTGGTGATTGTCAATTCACAGCGCGGCGGGCCTTCGACCGGTTTACCGACCAAGACCGAGCAATCGGATCTCTATCAGGCAATTTATGGCCGAAACGGTGATGCGCCGATGCCGGTTATCGCGGCGCGCTCACCCGGTGATGCATTTGAGTGCGCGATCGAAGCAGTGCGGATCGCGGTGCAATATATGACGCCGGTCATGCTGCTGACCGACGGTTACATTGCCAATGCGGCAGAGCCCTGGAAAATTCCCGATGTTGCATCGCTGGAGCCATTTCCAGTCACTTATCTCGATAAAATGCCGGAAGGTGGTTTGAAACCCTATAGCCGCGATGAGAAGCTTGCACGGCCATGGATCAAACCGGGCACGCCGGAATTGATGCACCGGATTGGCGGCATCGAAAAAGGGATTGATACTGGCCATATCGATTATGGCGCGGCCAATCACCAGCAGATGACCGAAATCAGGCGCGACAAGGTATTGGGCGTCGCCGACAGCATAGCCGATCAGGATGTTGCACTCGGCAAGACCGGCGGCAAACTTGCCGTTGTTGGTTGGGGGTCAACCTTTGGACCAATCCATCAGGCCGTGCGCCGTGCTTTGGAGGCTGGAAAAGATGTCAGCCATATCCATGTCAGGAACGTCTGGCCGATGCCGAAAAATATGGGTGAATTGCTGAAAAGCTATGATCGGATTATCGTACCGGAAATGAATACCGGACAATTGAAAACCGTATTGCGCGATCAATTTCTAGTCGATGCAAAACCGATCAACAAAGTATCGGGCCAGCCTTTTACCATTGCCGAAATTGAAGCGGCGATTGAGGAGAATCTGTCATGAACGAGATGACCAAAATCACGACGCTGAAAGACTGGGAAACCGATCAGGAGGTACGCTGGTGCCCGGGTTGCGGTGACTATGCGATCCTGAAAGCGGTGCAGCGGACCATGCCGGAACTGGGTGTGCGTCCGGAAGATACGTTGTTTATCAGCGGGATCGGCTGCTCTTCTCGCTTTCCCTATTATATGGAAACTTATGGTTTTCACACGATCCATGGTCGCGCGCCAGCGGTGGCAACCGGTGCGAAGCTGGCCAATCCTGATCTCGATGTCTGGATCATTACCGGCGACGGCGACGCGCTGTCCATCGGCGGGAACCACACGATGCATTTGCTGCGCCGCAATCTGGATTGCCAGATCATGCTGTTCAACAATGAAATTTACGGTCTGACCAAAGGACAATATTCGCCGACATCACGCGTCGGCACCAATACGCCATCCACACCTTATGGTTCGGTCGATCGGCCCGCTAGCCCTTGTGCTTTTGCCTTGGGCTCCGGCGCACGGTTCATTGCGCGCGGTATTGATGTGCGCAAGGATCTGACCAATGTTTTGAAAGCAGCCCATGCGCACAAGGGCGCTGCCTTTATCGAGATTTTCCAGAACTGTATCGTCTATAATAAAGACGTGTTCGAGGAATTCGCGGCCAAGAAAACCGCAGCGTCGACGCAGCTGTTGCTTGCCGATGGTGAGCCGATGCTGTTTGAAAAAGGGGAGAAGGGTATCGCGCTGGACCGCGAAACCTTGTCACTAAAAGTGGTCGATGTGGTTGATGGCGACTGGCAGGCTGCGAATGTCATTGTGCACGATGTGACCAACCGCTCTGTGGCACATATGCTGATCGAAATGCCTTTCGGCGAATTTCCTATGGCTATCGGTGTTCTTTATGATGACCCGCGTCCCACTTTTGAAGCGGCAGTGGTCGAGCAAAACAAACAGGCAGCCGAAGGCAAGAAGGCCGATCTGCAGGCGCTGCTGAACAAAGGACAGACCTGGACCGTGACCGAGGACGGGCCGGAACTGTAGCGGCCTTTTCCGCTACTTGATGCTTGCAATGTAGGATTTGCTTTGCCAGCATGCCGGCAGGGTATCAGCCCTTTCGTCACGCTATGGGGTGGGGCGATTCTGAACGGACATCTCGTCGCTCATATGAAACAGTTCAACCGAAGATGACCCCCGTTTTGCGTATAGAGTGTATAATTTCCCGGTTCGGTTTAGTCGGCTTTCGGTCGCATGGATAACCTGACCCATAGCCTTGCCGGCGCCGTTATCGGCCAGCTCGGATTAAAGAAGAAAACCGGCCTGGGCATGGTGACTTTGATAATCGCGGCCAATATTCCCGATATCGATGCCGCAGCAACCTTGCTCGGCGGCGTCCAGCATCTCGCCATCCGCCGCGGCATTACCCATGGTCCGATTGCGATGGTGGTGTTACCGCTGATTCTCACTGCCATCATGCTATGGTTCGATCGCTGGCAAACGAGGCGCGGCAAAAGGCCAGCGGACCGACTGCCGATTCACAAGGGCTGGCTGTTGGCCTTGGCCTATATCGGTTGCCTCAGCCATCCCGCGCTGGATTGGCTCAACAGCTATGGCATTCGCTTGCTCGAACCCTTTTCCTCGCAATGGTATTATGGCGACAGCATCTTCATCATCGATATCTGGATCTGGGCGGCGCTGATCGCGGGCGTCTGGATATCACGGCGGCGCGAGAAAAAGGGCAGGGATGACTGGCAGCGGCCGGCTTGGGCAAGCTTTACCGTGATTTGTGCGTATATCTTCGCCAACGGGCTGATTACCGGCAAGGCGGAGGCGGACACCGCCGTGGCTGTCGAGCAACGCACCGGACACGCACCGGAACAGGTTGTCGCCAATCCCATGCCTTTCACCTTCTGGCGCCGCGATATGATCTGGCAGGTGGCTGGAGCAAATGGCAAGGAATATGGCGAGACACAGTTTGATTTATTTGACCGGGAGCCTTTCTATTGGAAAGGTGAATTGATAAAAAACAACACGCCGCCACACATCATCGAACAAGCAAAAAAGACCGATGCCGATGCTCGTGCCTTCATGGTCTGGGCGCGTATGCCCGTCTTGCAGCAAGACATTGACGCTGATGACCCGTCTGCCGTGAGCTTGAATATCTCGGATATGCGCTTCCGTGATCCCTTGGTGCAAGATCGTTTTTCGGTTCAGACAACGGTCTCGGGAGATATGGAAACCATGCAACCCAAAACAGGTATCGGTAGCAAATGACCAACCCCACCATCCTCTGGTTCCGCCGCGATTTGCGCCTGTCCGATCAAGCCGCTGTTGCTGCGGCTGCTGCGGAAGGCCCGGTCATTCCGGTCTATATCCTCGATGATGAAACGCCCAAGCATCGCAAAATGGGCGGGGCGTCACGCTGGTGGCTGCATCATAGTTTGCAATCCCTCGATCAGCATTTGCGGGACAAAGGGACACGTCTGATCCTGCGCAGGGGCAATGCCGCGAACATCCTGGCCGATATCGCACACAAAGCTGGGGCCAAGACGATTCACGCGCTGCATCATTATGAGCCCTGGTGGATCAACGCCGAAAAACATCTGCGGGAGGCTCTGGGCGAGTCCGTCGAGCTGATATTGCATGACGGCAATTACCTGTTGCCACCTGGAACCGTTACGACCGGTAGTGGTGATCCTTATAAAATCTACACACCATTCTGGAAATCCCTGCGCGAACGGATGCCGCCAGCAGACCCAAGCCCCGTACCGCACACGATCAACGCGCCGGATTCATGGCCAGCCAGCGATAATCTGGACGACTGGAATTTGCTGCCGACACAGCCCAACTGGGCGAGCGGTTTTGAAGACGCCTGGACCCCCGGTGAGGATGGCGCGCGGGCGAATGTCGATGCATTTATCGACAAGGCGACCCGCTATGACGAGGGTCGCAACCTTCCCTCGGAAGAGCTGGTGTCGCGGCTCTCGCCACATTTGCATTTTGGCGAGGTCAGCCCGGCCTATGTCTGGCACAGGGTGTCCGGGCCCGGAAGGCAGGTGGAAACCTATCTGAAGGAAATTGTCTGGCGTGATTATGCCCAAAATGTGATCTGGCAATTCCCGCAATATGGCGGGGAAAGCTATCGCGAAAAATTCCGGGCATTCCCATGGCGTGATATGGCTGATCCCAAGGTTGGCAAGGATTATGACGCCTGGTGTCACGGTCAGACCGGCTATCCGATTGTCGATGCTGGTATGCGCGAACTATGGGCAACAGGATGGATGCACAACCGCGTCCGCATGATTGCCGCAAGTTTTCTCATCAAGCATTTGCTGATCGACTGGCGCGAGGGAGAGCAATGGTTCTGGGACACTCTGGTCGATGCCGATTTTGCGTCGAACAGCGTCAACTGGCAATGGGTGTCCGGAACCGGCGTCGACAGCAATATGTTTGTCCGCATCATGGCGCCGCTGACCCAGTCCGAGAAATTCAACGCAGGGGATTATATCCGCAAATGGGTGCCGGAGCTGGCGGATGTCGACGATCCCTATATCCACGACCCCGAGGAAAGCGGCGCCAAACCGCCAAGCTATCGTTCAAAGATCATAGCGCACAAAGAGGCGCGCGCGCGGGCACTGGATGCCTATGCGCAAGTAAAATGAGAGAGAGGATTGAAATGGCTGAAACATTTGCCTATTCCTCCCATCACTCCAAAAGAGGATATCAGGTCGATGAATAAGTAGGTCGCCACCGGGCAAATCAAAATGAAACCCTTCAGTCCGCTGGGCTGGATATTTTGACACCTATATTCAGGATCTTTTATGCACAGACTATCAGAAAAATTTTGCGTCATCACCGGTGCTGCTCGCGGCATTGGTAGAGCCATTGCCAAGGCCTTTATCGACGAGGGAGCGACGGTACTGCTGACCGATAAGGACGCCGAAACATTGGCGCGGGCAGGACAGGAATTGGGAAGTCCCACTCTTGTCCTCGATGTCGAAAAGGAAGCGGACTGGGACCATCTGACCGAATTGCATCCCATGGCGGACGTCGTCGTCAACAATGCCGGGATTACCGGTTTTGAAGCGGGTGTGGCGCCCCATGATCCCGAAAATGCGTCGCTGGAAGACTGGCGGGCGGTACACCGGGTCAATCTCGACGGCACCTTCATGGGGTGCCGCTATGCCATCCGCGCGATGAAGGAAAAGGGCGCTGGTTCCATCATAAATATCTCGTCACGGTCCGGCATGGTGGGCATTCCCGGTGCCGCGGCCTATGCGTCCTCCAAGGCGGCGATCCGTAACCACAGCAAATCCGTTGCCCTTTATTGCGCGCAATCGGGATGGAACATTCGCTGCAATTCCATCCATCCGGCAGCCATCATGACGCCAATGTGGGAGCCGATGCTGGGCGAAGGAGAACAGCGGGCGGCCACAATGGCAGCATTGGTCAAAGACACGCCATTGCAGCGCTTTGGCGAGGCTGAGGAGGTGGCAGCGGTTGCTGTGCTGCTCGCATCGGACGAGGCGGGCTATATCACAGGTACAGAGATGACCATCGATGGCGGCATACTGGCCGGTTCTGCCGCCGCGCCGGGCTCCTGATTTTATGACCGTTAATAGGGATAGTTCCGCATTGCCAAGCAGTTACCACTGGTCCATATTTGCGTCATGAATGCGGAGGCACCAAAAAGAGGCAAGCACCTGCTCGATGCGCGTAAGCGCTTCGGGACAGGGGGCGGCCTGTTCGCGCGCCTGACTGCGCCGGGATTCCACCGGATATTGGACCGGATTGATGCCGGCCTTGATCATGGCACATTCGAAGGCAAATTGCCCGATGGCACGACCCGCATTGTCGGTGGACGCGGCGAAGGGCCGATGGCGGAAATCACGATCCACAGCTGGAATGCTTTGCTGCGTCTGGTGAATAGTGGTTCGGTTGGTTGGTATCGCGCCTGGGAACTGGGTGAGTGGGAAAGTCCTGACCTGGTGCCAGTTTTCGATCTTTTCACGCGCAACCGCGCTGGTTTGAAAGACACGGGACGGGCCGCCGGGATATTCCGGTTCATTGCGAAAATGCGTCATTCACGACGGCATAATGACAAAGCCCGCGCCCGGCAGAATATCCAATATCACTATGATCTGGGCAATGATTTTTACGGCCTGTGGCTCGATGAAAGCATGAGCTATTCCAGTGGATTGTTCGAAGATGCATCCGGAAAAGCAGCAACGCTGGGCGAAGCGCAGGCGAAGAAAGTTGCCGCGATAGCAAGCCGTCTTGATACCAAGCCCGGACAGAAGATCCTGGAGATCGGATGCGGTTGGGGATATTTGTCGGGAACACTGGCACGTGACTACAGCTTGGACGTAACCGGCATTTCCTTATCCGACGAGCAAACCGAATGGGCGCGAGGGCACCATCCGGAGGCCAGTTTCCTGATCCAGGACTATCGTGATGTAGACGGACAATATGACGCGATTGCCAGCGTGGAAATGGTTGAAGCGGTTGGTCAGAAATATTGGCCTGACTTTCTGGATTGCGTGGCGCGTAATTTGAAACCCGGCGGACGGGCCGCCATTCAATATATCAGCATCGCTGACGATATTTTCGAACAATATGCGGCCAGTGCCGACTTTATTCAAACCTATATTTTCCCCGGTGGCATGTTGCTCTCGGAAAGCCGTTTTCGCAAGCTGGCCGAAGAACGCGGACTTGCTTGGTCTGATCAACATGATTTTGGCCCCGACTATGCAGAAACCTTGCGACAGTGGCGCGAGCGTTTTGATGCTGTGGTGGAGCAAGGAAAATTGCCGGCAGGATTTGATGAGCGTTTTGTCCGGCTGTGGCGCTATTATTTAAACTATTGCGAAGGTGGTTTTAGCGGTGGGGGCATTAATGTCTCGCAAGTGACTTTGATAAAACGATAAAAAGATAAAAATACAGGAGTGAATAATGGGTTTGGGTAAAAAGCTGACACTTGTAATGACGGGCGTAGGTCTGTGTCTGGCACTGCCGGGTTGCGAGAAAGTCAAGGAAGTGGCTGCGGATGCAGCTGGATTGCCAACGGATAAAAACATCCTGTTTTGGACCGACGACCAACGCAACAAAGCCTTTCGGATGATGGATACGCTTGTTTCATCCAATACCATCGCAGCTGGCACAGAGCCCAAGCTTTTGGAGCAGGGAAAGGCGCTACCTAAAGAATTCGAGGTGGACGGCAAGATGCTATCCGTGGATCAATATATGGAAGATCAGCGCACGGCAGGCATTGTGATATTGCAGGACGGGAAAATCCGGCTCGAAGAATATCGCATGGATTTCGGAAAGGATGATCGCTGGACATCTTTCTCTGTCGCAAAATCACTGGTGTCAACAATGGTTGGCGCGGCGATCAAGGACGGATTTATCAAGTCCATAGATGATCCGCTGACAGACTATATTCCAGAGCTTAAGGGCAGTGGATATGACGGGGTAACCGTAGAGCAGCTTTTGACGATGACATCGGGCGTGCAATGGAACGAGGATTATGCTGACCCCAAATCCGATGTCGCGCTGTTCAACAACACAAAGCCAGTGGATGGGGTTGATCCCGTCATCGTCTACATGAAGACACTGAAAAACGAGGCCGCGCCAGGAACGCGCTGGCAATATAATACTGGCGAAACCAATCTAATCGGAGTGCTAGTCGCAAAAGCGACGGGCAAAACCATTTCCGAATATCTCTCGGAAAAAGTCTGGACGCCTTATGGCATGTCGCAGGACGCGGAATGGCTGCTAAATGAGGGTGGCAAGGAAATTGGCGGCTGCTGTATCTCAGCCACAGTCAGGGACTATGCGCTCTTCGGCCAACTCGCGATGAATGGCGGCATGATTGGGGGAAAGTCGATCGTTCCTGATGGATGGTTTTCCAAGGCTGGTACGAAGCAGGCCGATATCGGAATTCCGGGCCGCGGCTATGGCTATCAATGGTGGACTTTTGACGATGGTAGTTTTGCTGGCCAAGGCATTTTCGGGCAGGGGATATTCATAGATCCTGCGCGCAAACTGGTGATTGCGAGCAACGGTAACTGGCCCAGCGCGACGCCGGATGAACAGAAAGACCAGCGCATTGCCTTTTTCAATGCGGTAAAAAGCTATCTGGATTCTGAGAGTGGGGAGGTTTCCGAAACCGCTGCCGCTAAGTGATATCGAAGCTCTCGCCAGTTTCAAAATCGCTGGCGAGAATTTCCACCAATTGATCTGCAACGACTTCAGGCGGTTTTACAGATTGCGGATCTTCACCGGGATAGGCGCTTGCCCGCATATCGGTTCGAGTGCGACCGGGATTAATAATCGCGGTCCGTAACTTGCCAAGGTTACGCATCTCCTCGCCATAGCTGAGAACCAATGTTTCCAACGCTGCCTTGGACGCTCCATAAGCCCCCCAGAAGGCCCGGGGAGATCTGCCCACACTGCTGGTTATGGCAAGGAGACGGGCGTCATTGCTCTTGCGCATCATGGGATCAAATGCTGCAATCAACGCCTGCTGCGCGATCAGGTTGAGTGTCAGTAGATTGTTAAACTCTTTGCCATCGATTGCAGGAACCGGAGTCAATGTACCAAGCATGGCCGCATTCAGGACCATGATATCAAGAGCTTCCCAGCGCTCTGAAATGGCTTGGGCAAGCCGGCCAATGCTGTCACCGTCGGTTAAATCCAGGGGAGCGATTGTAGCGTGTCCACCGGCTTGATGAATCTTTTCCTCAACCTCTTCGAGGTCTGTCGCCGAACGTGCTGTCAATATGACATGCGCACCGCTTGCAGCAAGAGCGATTGCAGTCGCGGCACCAATGCCACGGCTTGCGCCGGTTACCAGCGCCAGTTGGTTTTCAAAGCTCATGGATTTTGTTCAACTCGCAAACGATTAGCCTAACCTATTTGTTCTGCCAATATGGGTGATTCTTTGGCCGCCACCTTCTCGTTTAGTAAGGTTAGTTGATCGGGTTGCTGTTCGCCTTCCTGGTCGGTCAAAGGCGTTGGATAGGCGCCGGTAAAGCACGCATCGCAATATTGCGGCTGGATATCATTCCGGGAGTCTTCCCCCACAGCGCGGTACAGACCATCAATAGAAATGAAAGACAGGCTGTCTGCCTGAATATATTCGCACATCTGTTCGACGGATTTCAGTGCCGCCAACAACTTCTCTCGCTTTGGCGTATTTACGCCATAGAAACAGCTATGCATGGTAGGCGGGCTGGCTATGCGCATATGCACCTCTGCCGCTCCGGCCTCACGCATCATTTGGACGATTTTCAGGCTTGTGGTACCGCGGACGATACTGTCATCGATCAAAACAATTTTCTTGCCGTTTACCAGCGGCCTGTTGGCATTATGTTTGAGTTTCACACCAAGATGACGAACCCCGTCACCTGGTTGAATAAACGTTCGCCCGACATAATGAGAACGGATTATACCCAGTTCAAATGGGATGCCAGACTGTTCGGCATAGCCAATAGCAGCAGGTGTTCCACTATCAGGGACTGGAATGACATAATCGGCATCAACAGGATTCTCGATTGCAAGCTGCGCGCCAATTGCCTTGCGCACACTGTAAACTGACGACCCGTCGACAATCGAATCTGGTCTTGAGAAATAGACATGTTCAAAAATACAAGGACGGGCATTTGTTTCACCAAATGGCCGGTGAGAGCGCATTTCGCCGTTGGAGACCACAACCAGTTCCCCGGCATCGACACTCCGCACATATTCAGCTCCAACGAGATCAAGGGCAACTGTTTCTGACGCAAACACAAATGCATCACCAATTTTGCCAATCACAAGCGGGCGGATACCTAAAGGGTCGCGGCAAGCAATCATACCGTCGGGCGTCATGCATATAAGGGAATAGGCGCCTTCCACTTTTCGCAATGCGTCAATGAATTTATCGAGAAGCGTGCGATATTTCGATGTCGCCAACAGATGGATAATGACTTCGGTATCGCTAGTTGATTGAAATATTGATCCGTTGCGGACCAGCTCTTCGCGCAATTTCAGCGCGTTAGATATATTGCCATTATGCGCAATAGCAAAACCGCCGGAGGCAAGGTCAGCTTCCAGCGGCTGGATGTTCCGCAAAGTTCCGGCGCCCGTTGTGGAATACCGCACATGGCCGCAAGCATAGTCGCCGCGCAGTTTGTTCATCACTTCTTGGCTATCGAAATTTCCTGCAACTGGTCCGAGTGCCCGATGGCTGTAAAATTCGCGCCCATTGCGACAGGTGATTCCCGCGGCTTCCTGTCCACGATGTTGCAGGGCGTGAAGCCCCAGCGCGACCATGGCAGCTGCGTCTTCGATGCCTGCGACACCAAAAACCCCACATTCTTCACGTAATTTGTCATCTTCAAACGGGTGGGTTGTAAGCATATCGCACCTTGTTTGCTGCCCAAAAAAATAGCGTCATAGCAACGCCAGTCTAGGGGATGGCTGGGATATAGATTTGATTCCCCTATTTGTCTTCCCCCTAGGTCATAAAAATATCATATTTGTTGATGTCCATCCTGTGCAATTGAAGGAAAGCCGGTTTTGCGTTGCATAGAAGGTTGTGGCGACCTAATTCAAATGCATGACAAATGAAAATAACAGGGACCGAGAGTCCGGTTTGGCACTCGTGCCAAAATATGATTCGAACGGACTGATAACCGCCGTGGTGACGGATGATTCGTCCGGAGCGCTTCTTATGGTTGCCTTTATGGATGCGCAGGCACTTGAGTTAACATTGGAGACAGGCGTCGCGCATTTCTATTCGCGCAGCCGCCAATCTCTTTGGAAAAAAGGCGAAACTTCGGGTAACGTCCTGGATGTCGTAGAAGTTTTGATAGACTGCGACCAAGATGCGTTGTGGATTAAAGCAAAGCCTGCTGGTCCTACCTGCCATACCGGTGCAAAAAGCTGTTTTTATCGGAAAATCAATAATGGTCGATTAGAGTCAATCGGGTGAAGAAGTTATCGGGGCTAATTTTCGTTCTGACTTTGGTTGCATGCGCTGATTCAGAACAAGACAAAAGTAACTCCATTAAGGCTGAGGATGTATCGTCTCTGGAACAGGCTGCGATCGACGCAGGCGTAATCCCAGACGTCAAAAATATCAGCTTATCAGGAGCGTTTGAACGGCAAAGCGATCTTGGCGAAGATCGATTTTGTGCCGTGGGCAATGATGAACGCGGATATCAGGTTGGATTACTTGCCGTATTTGGGCCGGACAGTAAATGTGAAGGCTTGGGCTCTGCCGAACGGAACGGCGAAACCGTCACGATAACACTTGAAAGTGAGCAGAAATGTAGATTTGAGGCCAGTTTCGATGGGGTTGCGCTCAATTTGCCGGGCAATCTGCCCGCTTCTTGCGAGAGCTATTGTACGCCGCGTGCCGGTTTTGGCGGTGTGAGCTTTTATCTGGTTGGAGAGGGGGATGCAGTGGCGCGATCCACCCGGGGTCGTGAAATCGAAAGCTTGTGTCCCGGCGGCTAGTATTGACGTTTACGTTAGCGTAAGCTATATCCGCATCATGTCGAAACCGCTGAATCATGCTGAATTGGATACGCCTGACATACAAAATCGTGAAACCTTCACGATTTCCGATCTGTCAGGGGAATTTGGCGTTACCGCACGCGCTCTTAGATTCTACGAGGATGAAGGCTTAATAGCGCCGCATCGCAAGGGCCTGTCTCGTGTTTACACCAAACGGGATCGTGCCCGCCTTGCTTGGATCATGCGCGCCAAGAATGTTGGTTTCAGTCTGACTGAAATTCGTGAGATGATCGATTTGTATGATCTGGGCGATGGTCGAGTAACGCAAATGAATGTGACGCTCGACAAATGCCAAGAGAAAGTTGATCTTCTCAAAAAGCAACGGAACGACATCGATAGCTCGATCACCGAACTCACGGAATTTATTAAGATTGTGCAGGACGCTGTAAAAGCCGCCAAAGCGCAACAAAACTAGAGGATAAACCGTCAGTATTTCCTGACCGCACTCAATTTAAGAGAAAGATTTCGATAATGCCTAGTTATCAAGCGCCCGTTCGGGACACACAATTCATCATTAACAATGTACTTGGTGTGGAACGTTTTTCGAACCTTCCTGGTTTCGAAAATGCGACACCGGAAATGATCGATGCTATCTTAACAGAAGGCAGCAAATTCATTGAAAATGTTTTGTTCCCGCTTAATCAAGTCGGTGATCTGGAAGGGTGCACACGCCATGAAGACGGCAGCGTGACCACTCCAACGGGCTTCAAAGATGCATATAAGCAATATTGCGAAGCAGGTTGGGGCACTTTGTCGGGGCCAGAAGAATTTGGCGGCCAAGGGCTGCCGCATATCGTTTCGATGGCTTTTGAGGAATATATGGCGAGCGGCAATATGGCCTTCGCCATGTATCCGGGGCTAACCCACGGCGCTATTTCGTCTATTCTCGCAAAGGGTAGCGACGAACAGAAAGCCAAATTCGTGCCAAAAATGTTGTCGGGCGAGTGGACCGGTACGATGAACCTGACCGAACCGCATTGCGGTACCGATCTGGGGCTTATCCGAACCAAAGCCGTGCCGAATGCAGACGGATCTCATGCCATAACCGGTACCAAGATCTTCATCTCGTCCGGTGAGCATGATATGTCCGAGAATATTATCCATCTGGTGCTAGCAAAGACACCAGACGCACCGGACAGTGTCAAAGGCATCTCCTTGTTCATTGTACCAAAATTCATCGTCAATGAAGATGGCTCGCTTGGAGACAAGAACGCTGTGTCATGCGGTTCGATCGAACATAAAATGGGCATTCACGGCAATTCCACATGCGTAATGAACTATGACGGCGCGACCGGCTATCTGGTCGGCGAAGAGAATAAGGGTCTGGCCGCCATGTTCATCATGATGAACGTTGCGCGGCTTGGTGTGGGACAGCAAGGCCTTGGCATTGCCGAAGTCGCATATCAAAATGCGGTACATTATGCGAATGATCGTCGTCAGGGCAGGGCTTTGACCGGACCGGAAGATCTGGAAGAGAAAGCCGATACCTTGTTCGTTCACCCGGATGTTCGCCGGATGCTGCTGGATGCAAAAGCCTTTACTGAAGGAATGCGGGCATTATGTCTTTGGGGCGCTCTGCAAGCGGATCTTATTCACAAGGCACAATCAGAAGAAGATCGCCAGATGGCGGATGATCTTCTGTCACTGCTGACTCCGGTTATTAAAGGCTATGGCACAGACAAAGGCTACGAGATCGCGACAAATGCCCAGCAAGTTTATGGCGGGCATGGTTATATCGGCGAGTGGGGCATGGAACAATATGTCCGCGATGCGCGCATTGCCATGATCTACGAAGGCACAAACGGTATTCAGGCGATGGATTTGGTTGGCCGGAAACTTGCCCAAAATGGTGGGCGCGGTGTCCAGGCGTTGTTTGCGGTGATAGCCAAGGAAGTCGAAGAGGCCAAAGGTGATGAAAAGCTGAAGAGCTTTGCCGAAGGCCTCGAAAAAGCCAATGGCGAGCTGCAAAAGGCGACGATGTGGTTCATGCAGAACGCGATGGCCAATCCGAACAACGCCGGTGCCGGTGCGCATCATTACATGCACATCATGGGCATTGTTGCATTGGGCCTGATGTGGCTGCGGATGGCGAAAGCCGCTTCTGAGGCGTTGGCCGCGGGTGATGAAAATCCTGATTACTATGAATCGAAGCTGGTCACCGCGCAATATTTCTCGGAGCGTTTCTTCCCGGATGCGGGTTCGCTGCGACGCAAGATTGAGGGCGGTAGTGAAGCCATCATGGCGCTCGAGCCCAAGATGTTTGCCGTCGCATAGGTTCGCTCGACGTCTACGGCAGAAGGTGGTTTTGGTGCGACAGATACCAAGGGCCGCCGAAAAGTCTCATTTCTATCTCGCTTAACCGCTACCCTCTTGAAGAGAGGGTGGCGGTAGCACATTGGTGTAAATGACAGGGGAATCATCTGCATTAGGAGTAGATGCAATGCATTCCAAAACGACTTTAAAGCCGAAACGGAGGCTGACACCCTATCTTATAACAGTTGGTGTTGGCTTCTCCATGGCAACAGGTGCAGCTGCTCAGGACACTCAGGAAAAACCGATGGAATCGGAAATTCCTGCCCCGACCATTGATACCGATGGTGATGGCACAATGGATGCCTGGGATCGCAGCGGTGATGGCCAACCAGATGCCTGGGATACCGATGGTGATGGCAAGCCTGATCTGCTGGACGATGATGGCGACGGCAAACCCGATTAACGCCAATCTGTCTTAAAGCGCCGGGCTGGGTCGCACTTCGCCCGGCGTCTTTTTTAAAAAAGCTCCTCAAACATGCTCAGCATGGCCGCCTTGCTCTGAATATCTGCAGACTTGTTATAAGCCACCGCATCCAGTGGCTTTCCGTCGCTCGCTGGATCAGTAAATCCGTGAACTACGCCCGTATATGTGTGCATATGACAATCTGCTCCGGCAAAATCCATTTCTTCCAGAAACGCGCGGACCTGCTTTGGCGGAACCAGAGGGTCTGCGCGACCATGACACACTAGCAGGCGGGCTTTGATCGCGCCCCTTTTTGCCGGAAGCGGGGTTGCCAGCAATCCGTGAAAGCTGACGACCAATGCAATATCTTCGCCGCCGCGCGCCATTTCCAGAACAATTTCGCCGCCCATGCAATAGCCAATCGCAGCGATCCGGTGGTTGGCAAGTTTCGAGCGTTTGCGCAGTTCTTCCAGTGCGCAACGAAAGCGCTCGCGATAATTTTCCGGATCGGCGCGCAGCGCGTTGGCCATGGTTTGCGCCATGCGGTTATCGGTTATTTCACCCTGACCATAGAGATCGCAAACCATAGCCGAATAGCCGATCGACGCGAGCCAGCGCGCGCGTTCGAACATGATCTTGTTCGGACCGGCGATTGTCGGGACGATCAATATACCCGCGCGCGGATAGCGGCTTGGCTGGGCCATATAGCCCGCCAGTTCCAGATCACCATGCTTATAGGTGAAGGTGTTGACTTCGATTGAGCTCATTCTTCGGGTAGGAACTCCGGTACCGAGAGATAACGTTCGCCCGTGTCATAGTTGAAACCGAGCACATTCGCTCCGCTTTCAAGATCGGGAAGCTTCTGGGCAATAGCTGCCAATGTGGCACCGGAACTTATCCCGACTAACATGCCTTCTTCCTTGGCAGCGCGCAGCGCCATCGCCTTTGCATCTGCCGGATCTACCTGAATCGCACCGTCAATACTCTGGGTATGCAGGTTGCCCGGAATGAAACCGGCACCAATACCCTGAATGGGATGAGGTCCGGGCTGGCCGCCGCTAATTACCGGAGAACCGACAGGTTCCACAGCATAGACTTTCAGGTCACTCCAATGCTCTTTCAGGACTTCGGCGACGCCGGTAATGTGACCGCCGGTGCCGACACCAGTGATGATGGCATCAAGCGGATTATCTTTGAAATCGGCCAGGATCTCCTGCGCTGTTGTCCGTTTGTGAACCTCAAAATTGGCAGGGTTTTCAAATTGTTGCGGCATCCATGCACCAGGGGTGGAATCGATCAATTCCTGGGCCCGTTCAATCGCGCCTTTCATGCCCTTTTCTTTCGGGCTGAGATCAAAACTTGCGCCATAGGCCAACATCAGACGGCGGCGTTCCAGCGACATGGACTCTGGCATGACCAAAACCAGCTTATAGCCTTTCACCGCAGCGACCATGGCGAGGCCGACACCGGTGTTTCCGGATGTCGGTTCAATGATCGTGCCGCCGGGCTTCAGCGCGCCGGATTTTTCGGCATCTTCGATCATCGCCAGCGCGATCCGGTCTTTAATCGATCCACCGGGGTTGGAGCGTTCAGATTTGATCCAGACATTCGCGTCATCAAACAGGCGCTGCATTTTGATATGGGGCGTATTCCCAATTGTATCGAGAATGGTGTTTGCGATCATTGCTCTGTCTCCTGATTCATTATGTAGCACTAGTGACTGATTTGTCTTCTTTTTTTATGTCCGTTTCCAAATCGGGGGGCGGATCAAAAGTCTTGGCGGCACCCAGTTGGGGGAACAGCCGTGACCAAATTCCGGTTACTACTATAGCACCGGCCCCGCCTGCGACAATGGCTGCGATCGGACCAAATAGCACTGCCAAACCGCCGGACAGGGCATCACCCAACTCGTTGGATGCACTGATCGTCATCTGGCTGACCGCGTTGACCCGTCCGCGGCGGTCGTCGGGCGTATGCAGCTGGATCAATGAACTGCGGACATAGACGCCGAACATGTCAGCGGCGCCGCATAAGGCGAGGCAGGCCATTGACAGGGGCAAGGATGTACTTAACCCGAATCCGATCGTGCCCACCCCGAAAACTGCCATCGCGATCAGCATCATATTGCCGACATTGCGCGACAATGGGGCAAAGGAAAATATCCCGGCGACGATGACTGCACCGACCGCTGGCGAAGCCGCCAGCAAGGACAGGCCAATCTCGCCTGCGCCCAGAATGTCTTTCGCAAATACCGGGATCATTGCCGTCGCTCCGGCGAGAAACATGACAAGCAGATCCAGCGTGATCGCACCCAGCACCAGCTTGTTGGTCCAGACATAGGACATGCCATCCATTACCTGACGCAGCGGCCCTTTGGTCCGGTCTATCGCGCTACGCGTGACCGGGCCGATCATGAAAATCGATACCATTGCCAGCGCATAAAGGGCTGCACAGACGAAATAGGGCAGGGACGGTGCAACCTTGTAAAGCGGTCCGGCCATCCCCGGACCGGCAATGACGCCCACCTGCCAGGCAATGGTCGACAGGGCAATGGCCCGCGGCAGCGACTCTTTCGGTACCAGATTGGGCGCCAGCGATGTGACCGCTGGTCCCAGAAACGCCCGGCAAATGCCAAGCAGAACCGAAATGATGTAAATGGCCCAGAGGGATATCTCGCCGCTGACGGTCAGCAGACCGAGGACCAAAGCAATCGCGGCCTGCGCCCCCAGAACAATCCTGGCAATCCACCGGCGATCCATATGATCCGCGACCCAGCCGACCACCGGAGTCAGGATGAACAATGGCACGAACTGCAAAAGCCCAAGCAGCCCCAATATGCCAGCGGATGCACCGACCCCCATATCTTCGCGCGCAAGATTATACGCCTGCCAACCCAGGATCAGCATCATCGCATAGAGCGCGAACATCGACGACAACCGCGAGAACCAAAGGTAGCGGTAATTGGCTATGCTGAAAGGATGGGGCGCGCGCTGTTCGATGATTTCTATTTTCTATGGCGATCAATGATGGAAGAGGTTCTAGGCAAGTCTCTCGCGGCTGGACAGCAAAAATTTCTTTGTCCACCGAAGGATATTGTGATGGTGGTTCGGTCCGTTAACGGTCATCAACCGGCTCGTTGAAGCGCCATTGCCCGCCCCGAGAAATTATACAAATAATACGCAAAATGGTGGTCAAATTCTGTCGAACCGTTGGTTGATGTCGATGAACCGTTTCACTTGCTGCGCGCCCGCAACAGAGCAAATAGCAGCCGATTGTCATATCGCCGAACCTCGCCGCGCATCAGGCCGCCATAGAAATAGGGTACGGTATAGCCTTCAATCGCCCGCGTGATGGCATGCTCACTGGCATTGTCATGTCCCATTTCCAGCGCCATGTCCCAGGCTGCGGCAAAGCTTTCTGCGCCTTCGCGTCCGCGCAATTTATAGGCGGAATCGCGGCTCATACCAACCGCCTTGGCCGCCGCCGAAACAATTCCAATTCGCGACAGTTGATAGATAAACTGGCGCTGGCGATCATCTGTCCAGCCGCGATAGCGTTTCACGGCCAAAGGAACGGGAGTGAAGAAGAGCGGATCGTCCTCACTTGCGATAGGCGCGGGGCGCACGGGGGATGTCTCTGTCATGACCATAATATGCCATAGCGACCGGCTTGTAGGAAAGAACAAAAAGGGAACTAACTAGTGCGAACGGCAAATCATGTCATCAGAAATGGTCCGTTTAACGGTATATTTTAAGACTTCTCTACTCCGCGTCTCCCTGCGGTACAGGCCGAAATCGCCGTTAGTTGCTGCCTTTCGTTTTTGGTAAAGAAAAGCTTAACCGAACAGGAGGCTTGCAACATGACAAAACAGATAGCGATGCGGATCAGCGCGGCGATATTGGTGATAGTGGGTTTTTCTGTTCTGGGCCTGATGGTGCTTGGCCTTGTTCGCGCGATTGCGGCAGAACCCATGGCTTCCGCGCCGGCACCGGCTGAAACGGAAGTGCAAGAGAAAATGGCCGCTGTGGCGGATCCGACCGATGTAGTGCCTGAACAGGAGCCAGCGCTCGTCCCTCAGACTGTTTCAAATTCTCCTTTTGTCGTGAAGCGCATCCTGCAGATCGACGAGCCGTTTGTGCATGGCTATTACAAATGGGATGATGAAGGCGTGCCAGATGGCGAGATTGTCATCACAGTCGACCTGAAAGCAGAATCCATATCGGTTTTCCGCGATGGCTATGAGATTGGTGCTGCGGTGATCAAATTTGGTGATGCGCTCAAACCGACGCCGACCGGTGTTTTCCCGATCACCCAAAAGAGCAAGGATCATGTCTCCAATATCTATCATGTGCCCATGCCCTATATGTTGCGGCTGACCAATGACGGTATTGCCATTCACGCCGCCGAGGTAAAATGGGGCTATGGCACACGCGGCTGTATCGGGGTGCCGGAAGAATTTGCGCGGCTATTGTTCGAGCAAGTCGAGCTTGGCGACCGAGTGATCGTGACCAATGGCAAAAGGCTGGGGCTCGGCGAACCGATTGTTGCTGGCTAGGTGCGGTCAGGCATTGACGGTCGAAAGCTGTGTTTTCACCTTGGTATTTTGACTGGCGAGATGATCTGCCAACCTGAGGCTCAGCGCCATGATGCCCAGCGTCGGATTGGCCCAGCCTGATGTCGGGAAAACCGAACTGCCGGCGACGTAGAGGTTGTTCACGCCATGTACGCGGCAATCCGCATCAACCACCCCCGTACGCGAAGATCCTGACATGCGGGTCGTGCCCATGTGATGATAGCCGCCCAAGGCATGTGCGGAAATCAGCGGATCGGTTGTCCATAACGTCTGTGCTTCGTCGAGCCAGGGCGCCGGATCGAAGCGGCCGATTCCCATATGTTCCAGCTGGTGCGCAAATTCGTGCATCATCACCCGGACGCTATGCTTGTCGAGCGCGGAAAAACGCCAGTCCAGCTCTGCCAGCGGCATGCCCAGTGCATCCCGGTCCTTGGCCAGTTTGATCCGGCTATCGGGATTGGGGGCCTGTTCCGCGCGGATAATCGCGGTCAAATCCCAACCCATGGCGGTCAGTACGCGGGGACGTACCGGGCCGGCCCATTCGTTGAAGCGGGTGATCCCTCTCTTGACGTTCAGCCATAGCGAGCGGTTTGTCTTGGTTGGCGACAATGAATGCTTCAGGCCGTTATAGGCTTTCACCGGCGCGACCATATTGGCTTGCGGTGCCTGTCGCGCGGCAATGGTGAAGGCGCTGTTCAATATCCCTTCACGCTGTTGCATGGCTGCAGTTGGCCTGATTAGTGCGGCGTGCAAATGGCCATTGCGATCGCGCATCCGGCCGTGGAGCATCTTGAACAACTGCCAGAATTGCCCCTTGGCCAGCCGCCCGCCGCGCGCATGGGGATGCTCCATGAAATAGCGGCCGACCTGATCATGGTGATTGCCGATATTGGTGGCGAGCAGCAATCGGGCATTGTCGATACCGCCAGCGGCCAGGATAAAATGTTTGGCGGTTATCAGGGCGTTACGGCCCGAAATATCCCTAACCGCGACGCTTTCTATAAGATCGCCGCCGTCTCCAGCATTGATCGCCGTGACGGTCGCATGCAACAGGATACGGACAGTTTTACTTTCTGCCAGATCGGTACATTTGCGCAGCGTAAATCGCTCTGTCTCAGGCGTGAATTGCCAGAAATCGGTGGTGAGACTGTCCTCTGCAAATCCCGGTGCCTGGCGTCCGAATTGCGGCCAGAGATTCTGTGATGATTGTCGCATTGGCAGGCCAAGCAGCGCGCGGGCATGGTCGTAATGCGGCCGCAACGCGTCGAGAGAAATCGGCCAGCCGCTATAGGGAACCCAGTCGCGGCGCTCGAAATCTATCGGGTTAAACTCGGCACAACGCCCGCCCCAGATGGCGGTTGTCCCGCCAAAGAAACGCAATCGTGAATCGGCAAGCGGGTAATAGTCATGGCCGGTGGACGGACCATCGGTCAAAGCCTGAATATCGGCTTCAAAATCAACGCCGCCGCTTTCCAGCAGCAAGATCCGCAATCCTGAATCCGCCAATTGCCGTGCGAGCGTGATGCCCGCTGCGCCTGCTCCTACAATGCAAATATCCGATTCGAACCGGGACGAAGGGTCACATGCCCTTAGGTCAATAATCACAATCCTGCCTCTTACAACAAGACTCGCGCGCGGTGCGCGAGTTACGACCCTACCAATCGGATTATATCACTAACAGGATGAACGGCACAGATATCAAATTGACTTGGCCGAAATTGTTAAATTGTCATTATTCTCGGCAGCATGAAGGAAAGATCAGGCGATTTCGACAAAGCTGTCCAGAACGCGCTTCGGACCGCTTTTTTCAAACTCTATTTCCAGCTTGTTGCCTTCTTTTTCCATCACTTCACCATAGCCGAATTTGGTGTGGAAGACCCGCATGCCGACGGTGACATCATCACGGCCCTTATTACCCAGAGACACCGCACTGCGCCGGGCCTCCTTGATATTTTTGGGCGTGCTGTCGAAGCTTCCGGTATTGCGAGCGCGCTTCCATCCCGGTCCGCGTGTGGAGCCACGAGCCGCATCGGCAAAGGGATCGGCGCGTTCCGACCAATTGGCGCGCCACAGGCTTTCGCCGCCCATCATGCTGGATTCTTCTTCAATATGTTCCGGCGGCAATTCACCAATGAAGCGGGAAGGGATGGAGCTGGTCCATTGACCATAAATACGCCGGTTGGCGGCATGGAAGATGGTGCATTTTTTCTTCGCTCGCGTAATCGCGACATAGGCGAGACGGCGTTCTTCTTCGAGGCTGGCGATGCCGCCTTCGTCAAGACTGCGCTGGGATGGAAACACGCCTTCCTCCCAACCGGCGCAAAAGACATGGTCAAATTCCAGACCCTTGGCCCCGTGCATGGTCATGATCGTAACCTTGGCTTCATGATCGGCCGCATCATTGTCCATTACCAGGCTGACATGCTCCAGAAAATCGCCCAGCGTTTCATATTCTTCCATTGCGCGGGTTAGCTCGGTGAGGTTTTCCAGCCTTCCAGCGGCTTCGGGCGTGCGATCCGCCTGCAACATGGTGGTATAGCCACATTCATCGAGGACGATCCGCGCCAGTTCAGCATGGGGCAGTTCATCGGCATTGGTGCGCCATCTGGCGAAACTGCGCATTAAATCCTGAAGCGTGGTTCTCGCCCGCGCGGGTAATTCGTCCGTATCGCAAATGCTAAGCGCTGCTGCGGCCAGCGGTATGCCTTGCGCTCGGGCCAGCCGGTGGACTTTTTCCACAGTTTTATCCCCAAGCCCACGTTTGGGCACATTGACGATCCGCTCAAAGGCGAGATCATCTGCCGGCTGCGCTATCACACGCAGATAGGCGAGGGCGTCGCGAATTTCTGCCCGCTCGTAGAATCGAAAGCCGCCGATAATCTTGTACGGCATGCCGATGGAGATGAACCGGTCCTCAAACTCGCGCGTCTGAAACTGCGCGCGAACGAGGATTGCCATGTCATTGAGCGAGACGCCCTTGTTCTGCAGGCTCTCCATTTCTTCGCCGGTTCGCCGCGCTTCTTCGGGGCCATCCCAGACCCCGGTGACTTGCACCTTGTCGCCTTCCTGTTCCTCGGTCCAAAGGGTCTTGCCGAGACGGCCGCTATTGTTCGCGATCAGTGCGGAAGCAGCGGCCAGGATATGCGGTGTAGAGCGATAGTTCTGCTCCAGCTTGACGACCTTGGCATCGGGAAAATCTTTCTCGAAGCGCAGGATATTGGCAACTTCTGCGCCGCGCCATGAATATATGCTTTGGTCATCATCGCCGACGCAGCAGATATTCTTGCGTTCCTGCGCGAGTAGCCGCAGCCAGAGATATTGGCTGCTATTCGTGTCCTGATATTCGTCGACGAGGATATATTTGAACCGCTCCTGATAGAGTTTCAATATCTCGCGATCGGTCTTCAGCAGGTTGAGAATATGCAACAAAAGATCGCCAAAATCGCAGGCATTGAGAACCTTTAGTCGCGCCTGATAGGCGGCATAAAATTCCTGACCGCGGCCATTGGCATAGCGCTCATTCTCATTGGCATCGAGATCGGTGGGGTTTAGCCCGCGGTTTTTCCATTGATCGATCAACCCGGCAAGCGCCCGAGCGGGCCAGCGTTTTTCGTCGAGCTCCTCCGCCTGAATCAACTGTTTCAGCAGGCGCAGCTGGTCGTCCGTATCGAGAATTGTGAAATTACTTTGCAGCCCGACCAGTTCGGCATGGCGGCGCAGCATTTTGGCACCGATGCTGTGAAAGGTTCCCAGCCACGGCATGCCTTCAACAGCATCGCCGACAATTGTACCAATTCGCTCCTTCATCTCCCGCGCGGCTTTGTTGGTAAAGGTCACCGCCAGAATTTCGGACGGCCAGGCCTTGCGAGAATAAACCAGATGCGCCAGCCGCCGGGTGAGGGCGGCCGTTTTACCGGTGCCGGCACCAGCCAGAACGAGCACCGGGCCCTCGGTGGTCAGCACAGCATCGCGTTGCGGCGCATTCAAGCCCCGTACATAGGGTGGATCGCTCTCGGCGGGCATGTTTACAGCATTGGTCACAGGTGAACAGTTAGGGAACATAGCAAGCGGCGGCAAGGCCAATATCACTTTTGACATGACCCAAGGGTCAGGTTGTAATCCTTGTTGCGGTGCACCAATTAGCTATCAACAGAAAAACTTCCCAGGATTTGGAACCGATAATGAGTAAAAGACTGATGTTTAGCGCGATACTCGCGACTGCTTTGATGGCGACGACGACATTTTATGCGCATTCGCAAAATGAACGGCAGGAAACTGCATCTGCTTTTGAGGCAGCGAATAGCTGACCTCTTGTGGCGGCAAGGCAACTAGGTGGGTCGCAAAATATGAAGCCTGGCCTTGCCGCTATCGCGTTGACTTTCCAACGTGAAACCGTTGACGCCGACCTCTTCCTTGCGAGACGTTTCAATAGCAATCCAGCTTGACGGTGCAAACCAGCCGTGACGACCCAATTTGTCAAGCGCAACCGCCCCCGCCCCGGTATCATAGGGCGGGTCCATCAATATCAGATCATAAGGTTTGCGAGCCGGTCCCAGCGCCAGAACCGAACCGATCCGAACATCCGCCTTTGCACCAAGCGTTTCGATGTTTTTCTCTAACGCTTTCAGAGCTTCACGGTCTTGCTCGACAAATGTGCAATGGGCCGCGCCGCGTGACAAAGCCTCTAGCCCAAGCGCACCAGACCCGGAAAACAGATCCAGCACTTGCAGATCGGCAAGATCGCCTAAACGGCTGGTCAGCATGGAAAATAGCCGCTCGCGGGTGCGGTCTGCGGTTGGACGGGTGGTTTCACCCTTGGGCGCAACAATTTTGCGTCCGCGCCAGTCGCCTGCGATAATCCGCATTATTCTCCAAACCTCATTTTAAGGTCCGCCGAAATTTTACCAGATCATGCTGGCGTACCGCCTCTATCTCGCCCTTGGCCAGATCACCCAACACGAACGGCCCGTAACGTGTGCGGATCAGGCGGGAGACTTTCAGACCAAGATGTTCAAGCACGCGCCGGACTTCGCGGTTTTTACCCTCTGTCAGAGTCATTTCAATCCACTGGTTGCGGCCGGTGCGGCGTTCCAGATTGGCTTCGATTGGGCCATAGTGCATGCCTTCGATAGTGATACCGCGATACAGTTCTTCAAGCTGGTTCTGCGTGATATCGCCAAAAGTTCGTGCGCGATAGGTGCGCTCGACACCGGTTTTAGGAAGCTCCATTTCGCGCTTGAACTCGCCATCGGTGGTCATCAACAACAGGCCTTCGGTATTCAGATCCAGTCGACCAATCGGCATGACCCGCTCCAGATCGTTCGGCAACACGTCATAAATGGTTTTCTTGCCTGAGGCATCGCGTTCGGCGGTGATATATCCATTGGGTTTGTGAAAACGGAACAGTTTGGCGGGCGCGGGTTCGGCGACGGTATTGCCGTCGACGGTAATCCCTGTGAGATTTTTGAGCAGCAATGAGGGATGCTCTACGGTTACGCCGTTGAGGGCAATCCGTTCCTCGCCAATCATGCGTTCAATTTCGCGGCGTGAGGCGACACCGGCACGGGCCAGTAATTTGGCAATGCGCTGCCCTTCGCGCACCTGCGTTTCGGGTGGCTTGGCTTTGGCAGGTTCTTGCTTTGCGCCACGTGTGGGCTTGGCTTTATAGATCTTGCCCGGTTCTTTGCCTGATTCGTTGTCTGTCATGATTTTGCGCATGGCGGAAAAAAAACTTTGTCGCAATCTGTAACCTGCGGGGTGGTGCCCGCGAATGACAAGATAGTTACTTGTAAGGAAGGCCTCTCGATGCGTCGAATAATATTGCCAGCAATGCTAGCAGGCGCTGCTTTTGCAGGCTTTATGGGTGCCCAGATTGCCCAGTCATCGAGCGGAGCGTCCGAACAGGGAACTACACCCGCGAAAAGCTCTGGCAACGAAACGGTTTCCCGAAATCCGGTCGTCGTTGAGCTGTTCACCAGTCAGGGATGCTCATCCTGTCCCCCTGCAGATATGCTGGCATCCCGGCTCGCAAAAGATGACTCCCTGCTGGTGATTTCGCGGCCTGTTACCTATTGGGACCGGCTGGGCTGGAAAGACACGCTGGCGCGGGAAGAAAATACCCGGTTGCAGCGGGCCTATGCCAGCAAAGGCAAGGCCGGATCGGGCGTCTATACACCGCAGGTCATCATAAATGGCGGCGGCGGAGCAGTGGGTTCGCGTGAAGGTGATATCCGGTCGCTGGTCCGTTTGGCGAGAAATGATGCTGGTCCGGTCATAGAGGCCATTCGCGACGACAACGGCGATGTTACTGTAACCGTCAGGGGCCAATCCCGCTATATGGCGGGCGTTTCGTTGCTTGCGCTGAGCTCCTCTGAAACCGTGCAAGTTGGCCGCGGCGAAAATGGCGGGCGCAAACTGCACTATGTCAACGTTGTGAAGAGCGAGCGTAATCTGGGCAGCTGGGACGGCACATCAATGCGGCTCAAGCTTTCAAACAAGGATCTAAATGTCTCCGGCGCCGATAAATATGCGATTATTGTCCAGCGACCGGGCTCAGGTCCGATTGTGGGCGCCAAGCTGCTCGATATTTAAGCTATCTGCAAAAATCTGACTGGCTTTCGAAACATTTGCCGCTAGTGTTTCCCTCAGTTTGAGGGAGAGTATGGCGTGAGTGGACAAATAGCAGACATCGGATGGCGGAAAATATTGCCCACCGGTGTCAGGCCTTATAGTGAAGCCGCGCCGTTAGCGGCTTTTTTCCTGGGCATTTCGTCGGCGCTGCCGCTAACGATGATCGCGGCGACCCTCACAACGCGTCTGGCACAGGCGGGGATCGAGAAATCCACCGTTACGGCCTTTGCGCTGACGTTTCTTGCCTATAATTTCAAATGGCTGTGGGCACCGATTATTGACGTAGTCAAACTGCCGATCATCGGGCGGATGGGCCAGCGCCTTTCGTGGCTGATCCTGACCGCGGCATTAGCCATGGCAGCGATTATTTATCTGGGGACACTGGATCCCCGAGCAGATATTGTTGCGGTGGCCGTGGCCGCCATCATGGTGGGTATAGCCGGGGCGACTTTTGACGTTGTTATTGACGCCTATCGCATCGAACTACTGGAACCGGAACAATTGGGCGTCGGGTCCGGGATGTCACAATATGGCTGGCGCATCGGCGCTGCTTCGGCGGGTGCAGTGGCGCTGGTCATAGCGGCCCGCAGCAACTGGTCGATCGCTTATTATGTCTGTTCACTATTCGCGCTGTTCGCCGTGATTGTAGGGCTGATCATGAGAGAACCTAGCAGACGTCAAGAGCCCAAGCCACTTAAAGGTCCGATCCAGGCGGCCATTGCTTATGCCAGCCCACTAGTTGAGTTTTTCAAACGCTCTGGTGCTCCTGTGGTTTTGCTTTTCGTACTGGTGCATAAAATTGGCGACACGCTGGCCAATTTGACGTTCCGGCTGCTGTTTGAAGATCTGGGATTTACTAATGACGAGATTGCTTTTTACGATGTCAGCCTTGGCTTCGTTGCCTTTCTGGTCGGCATATTTGTAGGCGGCATTGTCTATTCCCGTTTGGGCATGAAAAAAGCGGTTATGCTGAGCCTCGTCTTGATGGCGGTCAGCAACCTCTCATTTGCAGGGTTGGCGGCGAGCGGCCATAATAACTGGGCTATGGCAGCCGCCATCGGCTTTGAAAATTTTGCCAGTGGTATCGGTGGTGTGGCTGTGGTGGCATATCTCTCGGCACTTTGTAATTTGAGCTTCACGGCGACCCAGTTTGCGTTGCTGTCAGCGGCGGCCAGTATATTGGGACGTTTCCTGACCGGGACGACCGCAGGATCGCTGATCGAGTGGATGGGTTATGTCAATTTCTACCTATTGACGACGCTGGCGGCTTTCCCCGGGGTGATCATGTTCTGGCTGATGATCCGGTCTGGATTGGTGGACCGATCCTTGGGTACAGCGGGTACCGAACATGCGGTTGACGACGAGGCAGAAAAAGCAACCTAATCCGGTAGTTGCCGATTAGCCGCCAAAACAGTGCCAGCCAGATAGAGTGACCCGGCAATCAGTACCGTTTCGGGGTTTTGCGTGGCTATGCTGTTTAATGCTTCCGCAGCATTTGGTGACTTTGAAACAGGCGCTGCAACGCCCACGAAATCAGCCATTCCATGCGCCTCATGGCCCTCTATGGGAACCACTGTAATGCTTGCAATTTTCGCCCTAAGCGGCGCGATGATCGCGGTGGGGTCTTTATTGGCGAGCATCCCGATGACCAGATGGATGGAACCGTCGGGGTGGCCGTCGAAATGAGACGCCAAGGCTTCGCCGGCGTTAAGATTATGCCCACCATCGAGCCACGTTTTGGTGTCCTCTGGAAGAATATCTCGCAGCGGGCCCGGTGACAGCCTCTGCAAGCGCGCTGGCCATTTTGCCCATCCCATGGCCGCGCGGAACGCGGCTTCGGATATTTCGATCTTATCCTGATGACGCAGCATCGCGATGGCGAGCGCGGCATTGTCTGCCTGATGCGCGCCTGCCAAGGCGGGGAGGGGAAGCGTCAATTTTCCCTGATCATCGCGATAATGGAGCTGGTCTTCGTAAACAGCGGCATCCCATTGCCCACCGCGCGGCAGATATTGCGCGCCGACTGCTGCCGCATGGCCGGAAATGGCCTCCGCCATGTCATCCCCGTACTTCTGGGTGAGCAAGGCTACGCCGGGTTTTGCAATGCCGGCTTTCTCCCATGCTATACGTACCATTGCGTCGGTCGGAGTCCCCGCTTCCGGAGACAGCAAAAATTCCTTGTGATCAATGCCGAGTGCCGCCATTCCCGTGGCGGCTGGCCGGGGTACGATGTTCGTGGCGTCTAGTCTGCCGCCCAGACCGACTTCCAAAATGCATGCATCAGCGGGTGTTTCGGCAAACGCGATCAAGGCCGCCGCAGTTGTCGCTTCAAAAAAACTGGGGTTTATATCTTCGCTGCCATCAAGCACGCGAGCGAGTAACTCAGCCAGATATTCATCCTCGATAAGCGATCCCGCGAGCCTGATCCGTTCATTGAAGCGAACCAGATGCGGGCTGGTATAGACATGTGCTTTCAGGCCTTCGGCTTCCACTGCCGCGCGTAAAAAGGCGCAGGTGGACCCTTTGCCATTGGTCCCGGCAACATGGAAAACAGGCGGCAGCTTCAGATGCGGATTGCCGACGCGCTCCATAACAGCGCTGATCCGCTCCAGCCCCAGAACGTCGCGTCCCGGTGACAATAGCGAGAGCCGATCGAGTTGTTTCTGAACCGCCGGATGGTCGGAGCGCGCACCGTCTGCCATTATCTCCCACGGCCCTTCATGGGACAGGGCCACAGAGAGGGGGGTATCGGAGACGGTCTGCACAACCCCCTCTCCCTAACCCTCTCCCCTGAAGGGGAGGGGGGACTCATGCAGCCGTTTTCCAGGCCATGAGATAGCCCATGATCTGGGCCAATTTGGCGCGCAATTCCTTGCGGTGCACAATCATGTCGAGCATGCCATGTTCTAAATAATATTCGGAAGTTTGGAAGTCATCGGGCAGTTTCTCACGGATTGTATTTTCAATCACGCGTCTGCCAGTAAATGCCAATGTTGCATCCGGCTCAGCCAATTGAACATCGCCCAACATAGCATAGGCAGCCATTACGCCGCCCGATGTCGGATCGGTTAGGACGACAATATAGGGTATGCCTGCTTCTCGCATCATTGAGATTGCAACCGTTGTTTTCGGCATTTGCATCAAGGACAACGTGCCTTCCTGCATTCGCGCTCCACCCGAAGCCGTAAACACAATATAAGGACATTGATCGTTTATGGCACGTTGAGCACCGGCAACGAATGCCTCGCCGAGCGCGAGGCCCATGGAGCCTCCCATGAAAGCGAAATCCTGAACTCCAACGACGCATTTCTCGCCCTCGATAGTACCGACAATATTTATAAACGCATCTTGCTCGCCTGTTTTGGCCCGCGCTTCTTTGAGCCGATCGCTATATTTTTTCTGATCTTTGAACTTCAGCGGATCTTCCTGAACCGCTCGAAACGGAATGATCTTCCAGCTATTCTCGTCCATGATCTGGGCGAAGCGGGTCATCGGCCCAATGCGGCCATGATGCTCGCATTTCGGGCAGATATGCATATTGTCCTCAAATTCCTTGAGGAACACCATTGCTTCGCATTTCTTGCATTTGTGCCAGAGGTTATCCGGCGTTTCCTTTTTGGTGATCGAAGCGATCTTGTTACGAACATTGCTAAGCCAAGACATGCGTCAATTCCCCAGATTTTTATCGTGCGCTTCTGATAGCATCAGAAAGTGATTTTACATAGTCTTTGACATGCGGCGCAGCAGCAGCGCCATGTTCCGCGATGATCTCGACAATCGCTGAGCCAACGACAACGCCATCGGCAACGCGCGCGATATCAGCGGCTTGTTCGGGCGTGCGAACCCCGAAGCCCACGGCGACGGGAAGGTCGGTTCCGGCTTTGAGGCGTGCGACCGCCTCTTCGATGCTGGCCTGCGCCGCCTGTTGCAGTCCGGTTATGCCCGCCACAGAAACATAATAGAGAAAGCCCGAGGCATTGTTCAGGATTTCCGGCAAGCGTTCGGCATCGGTCGTTGGTGTGGCGAGACGGATCACGGCGACATCTTTGGCCCGCAAACTATCGCCCAGGCTATCATCTTCCTCGACCGGAATATCGACACAGATCACCCCATCAACGCCTGCGTTAACACAAGCATCGGCAAACCAGTCGGCGCCGCGGATCGTCATCGGATTGGCATAGCCCATCAGGACGAGCGGTACCTTAGGATGGCGTTCCCGGAAAGCAGTCGCAATGTTCAATATGTCGGCGGTTTTTGTGCCAGCGCTTAGGCTGCGAATATTCGCAGCCTGAATGGCTGGGCCGTCGGCCATCGGGTCGGTGAAGGGCATGCCGAGTTCGATGATATCCGCTCCGCCTTCGACGAGAGCGTCAAGGATGGCGCCGGTATCTGCGGCGGTCGGGTCACCGCCGGTGACGAAGGCGACAAGGGCTGCGCGATCCGTTGGGAAGGCGTTTGAGAGACGTGTCATTTAAGAGACTCCCCCTCCCTTAATCCCTCCCCTGAAGGGGCGGGAGATAGAATAGCCCTCTCCCCTTCAGGGGAGAGGGTTGGGAGAGGGGCAGTCATCTGATCAATCACTGCATCTAGCCGTTCCAAAACACCGCTCAAATTTTTCATCACGTCCCTGTTTGAAAATCGTATCACTTGATAGCCTTGCCCTTGCAGATATGCTGTTCTTTTTGCGTCATATATTTCATGCTTGGAATGCGTATCACCATCTAACTCAATTACCAGCTTTGGTTCACGAGCGGCGAAGTCGGCAATATATGACCCGATCACTTTTTGCTTTCTGAATTTAATATTGCGAAATCGCTTTGCACGTAACTCAAACCATAATTTCATCTCTGGTTCCGTCATTTCCCGGCGCATCTGCTTGGCATATTCGACTAATCTGGGATCACGCATTTGACTTCCCCCTCTCCCAACCCTCTCCCCTGAAGGGGAGAGGGCTATTGAGTTTCAAATCTCTGTCCCCAAAGCCTCGGCAACCGTGAAGATATCCTTGTCCCCGCGACCGCAGAGATTGGCGAGAATGATCTGATCTCGGTCCATCTTCACGGCTTCGCGTGTAACCGCTGCGATAGCGTGAGAAGGTTCCAGTGCCGGAATAATCCCTTCGGTACTGCACAAGAGCTGAAAGCCTTCCAGCGCTTCCGTATCGGTCACGCTGTCATAGCGCACACGGCCTGATTCTTTCAGCCAGCTATGCTCCGGACCAATGCCGGGATAGTCGAGGCCAGCGCTGATCGAATGGGCTTCGTCAATCTGGCCGTCTTCGTCCTGCAGCAGATAGGTCTTGTTACCGTGCAATATGCCAGGCTTGCCGCCGGCCAGCGATGCGGCATGTTCTTTTTCCAGACCATGGCCCGCCGCTTCAATGCCCAACATTTCAACATCGGGATCATCCAGAAACGGATGGAACAGGCCAATGGCATTAGACCCGCCGCCAATGGCCGCGACCAGCATATCGGGCAGGCGACCTGTACGCGCCAGCATCTGTTCGCGCGCTTCGCGGCCGATCACGCTCTGAAAATCGCGGACCAGTTCGGGATAGGGATGGGGGCCAGCGGCAGTGCCGATAATGTAGAACGTGTCGTGCACATTGGCGACCCAGTCGCGCAGCGCGTCATTCATGGCGTCCTTCAGCGTCGCCGAGCCACTGGTCACTGGCACGACCTCTGCGCCTAGCAACCGCATCCGGAAAATATTCGGTTTCTGCCGCTCAATATCGGTCGCGCCCATATAGATCACGCAGGGCAGGCCGAAGCGGGCGCAGACAGTCGCTGTCGCCACACCATGCTGACCCGCGCCAGTTTCGGCGATGATCCGAGTCTTGCCCATGCGTTTGGCGAGCAAAATCTGGCCGATGCAATTGTTGATCTTGTGCGCGCCGGTATGGTTGAGCTCGTCGCGCTTGAACCAAATTTGTGCGCCTTTGCCCTCTGGCGCGTCTTTCCGGACATGATCGGTCAGGCGTTCGGCAAAATAGAGCGGGCTGGGACGTCCGACATAATGTTCCAGCAGGTCATCAAATTCTTCCGCAAAGGCCGGATCGGCTTGCGCCGCGCGATAATGCTTCTCCAGATCAAGGATCAAGGGCATCAGCGTTTCGGCCACATAGCGCCCGCCAAATTGGCCAAAATGGCCGCGTTCGTCTGGTTGGTTGCGGAAGCTGTTCGAGAGTTTATCTTGTTTGGTCATATGTGCGAACCGCTTGGCAAAAGGCAGCGATTCTGTCCACATCTTTGACGCCCGGTGCTGATTCCACGCCCGAGGAGACATCAACAAGCGGCGGACTTGTGGCTTCCATCGCGCTTATGATGTTATCGCTGTCCAGACCGCCAGCGAGACCCCATGGAAGTTTGTGATCATGCCCCTTCAGAACAGACCAGTCAAAGCGCGTTCCTGTGCCACCGGGAAGGGCCTTTGCCGGGGCGTCAAACAACAGCCGGTCAGCGGCATCATCGAACCGGCTACTTTTTGCCAGTGTTTCTTTGTCGCGCAAGCCCAGTGCTTTCCAAACCTCGACATTGCTTTGATCGCGCACCAGTTTGATCCATTCGGGGGTTTCACTGCCATGAAACTGGATCACGTCGGGGCGGACAAAGTTGATGGCGTGGCCGGTCAGTTTCGGATCCGCGTTGACGAGCAACAAGACTGTCTTCAATGATTCCGGGGCAGCTGCGCGCAGTTCAGCTGCGCGTTCCAGCGACACGTGACGCGGGCTTTTCTCGAAATGCACGAGGCCGATATAATCGGCTCCGGCATCAGCAGCGGCGTTGATTGTCGCGATGTCGGACAGGCCGCATATTTTTATCCGGGTTTTCATCGGCTGGCTTAGAGCGTTGCTTCAATTGATCGCGCTGCGGCATTGGGGTCTTCCGCCGCCGTAATCGGGCGGCCAATGACCAGAACGCTGGCGCCATTATCGCGGGCAGCGCGCGGCGTTACCGTGCGTTTCTGATCTCCGGCTTTGCCATTGGCAGGGCGCAGGCCGGGCACCACAAAATAGCCCTCTTTCCATATTTTATGCGCCGCACCGACTTCATTGCCGGAACAGACAATGCCGTCCAGTCCGGCTTCGGCTGCGAGATTGGCAAGGCGCTCGACCTGATCATGGGGAGTGCCGTTATACCCGATCTTGCCCATGTCATTTTGATCAAGAGAGGTCAGCAACGTGACGCCCACGACTTTGGTGTTGCTGCCAGCCGCGGCCTTGGCATCTTCCATCATAGCCCGTCCGCCAGACGCATGAACGGTGACGATCGCGGGTTCGAGGACATTGATCGCCTGCATCGCTTTGGCGACTGTATTGGGAATGTCGTGGAGTTTCAGATCGAGAAAAATAGGCAGGCCGATTTTCTGGATTTCATGCACGCCGTGATGGCCATTGGCACAGAAAAATTCGAGACCGAGTTTCAAACCGCCGACATGGCCGTTGATCGATTTGGACAGTGCAACGGCTTTGTCCAATATCGGGGTATCAAGAGCAACAAATATCGGATTACTCATGCGCCTGTAGCCTTGTCATCTTTTGCGAGCGACGAAATAGCGGGTTCAGGCTCTGCAATCTGTTTCTTGTTCAAGTCGAGCGGTGCTTCAGCTTTTGCTTGCGGTGTTGGCGCTGGCGTTGGTCGTGTCGAAGCTGCACTGCTTGCAGATGTCGGCGCTTGAGCAGGGCGAGCCGCAGACTCCAATGTTTTGATCCGGCGGTTGAGTCGCCATTTGGATGCACGATGGATCAGCCATATCGGCACAAATCCGAGCAAGAATGCGCCAATTACCAGAACGGGTAATTTGGTATCGATGCGGGTATTATCCCAGATCAGCACGGATGTTGGTGACCAGTTATTGACCGCAAAAACAACCAATATGACCGCCAATATCACCCAGAAAAGCGTTTTTATAAACTGCATGCAAGACCCTTATTTGCGATTTTCTTTACATATTACGCTTAAATGTGACCAGTGACCAGAGCTGTTACCATTTTGGGTTCAACCAGTCGGTCATTCACCGAAAACGCGTTCAAAAATCGTGTCGATATGCTTGAAGTGATAGTCCAGATTAAAGCTCTCTTCCAGTTCTTCATGGGAAAGCTTGGCAGTCACGTCGCTATCCGCCTTGAGAAGATCGAGCAAAGCAATTTCGCCATCGGATTCCCAGACCTTCATCGCATTGCGTTGCACGATACGATAACTGTCCTCGCGGCTGATACCCGCTTGTGTGAGCGCCAGCAGCACACGCTGGGAATGCACAAGGCCGCCCATCCGGTCGAGATTTTTCTGCATGCGTTCTGGGTAAATGAGGAGCTTTTCCACCACACCGGTCAGCCGGGCTAGTGCAAAGTCCAGCGTGATGGTGGCGTCAGGGCCAATCATCCGTTCGACTGAACTGTGAGAGATATCGCGTTCATGCCACAAAGCCACATTTTCCATTGCCGGCAGGGCATAGCTGCGCACCATCCGGGCAAGTCCGGTCAGATTTTCGGTGAGGATCGGGTTGCGTTTGTGCGGCATTGCGCTGGAGCCTTTTTGGCCGGGAGAGAAATATTCCTCGGCCTCCAGGACTTCGGTGCGCTGCAAATGGCGGATTTCAACGGCCAGTCGTTCCACTGATGAAGCAATGACGGCCAATGTCGCAAAATATTGCGCATGGCGATCCCGCGGAATGACCTGTGTCGAGACCGGCTCGATTTCCAGACCCATCTTTTCAGCGACATGCGCTTCGACCTTGGGATCGATATTGGCGAATGTGCCAACCGCGCCGGAAATCGCACAGGTCGCGATTTCCTTGCGCGCCAGAACCAGCCGTTCCCGGTTCCGTTCAAACTCGGCATAGGCCTGCGCCAGTTTCATGCCGAACGTGACCGGCTCGCCATGAATGCCGTGGCTGCGGCCTATGGTCGGGGTCAGCTTATGCTCGTAAGCGCGGGTTTTGATGGCGGCGAGCAGCTTGTCGATGTCATCAAGCAATATATCCGTGGCGCGGGTCAGCTGGACGGCCACGCAGGTGTCGAGCAC
The DNA here is from genome assembly GCF_965233695.1 of Parasphingorhabdus sp. Lineage (GTDB taxonomy): Bacteria > Pseudomonadota > Alphaproteobacteria > Sphingomonadales > Sphingomonadaceae > Parasphingorhabdus. The sequence continues at coordinate 3,860,615 of NZ_OZ247497.1, read as the reverse complement.
ATCGCTTGATGTCATGCCCTGGTGCATGAAGCGGGCTTCTTCGCCAACATTTTCCGCAACATTGGTCAGGAAGGCGATGACGTCATGTTTTACTTCACGTTCAATCTCGTCGATCCGCGCGACATCAAATTTGCCTTTGGCCCAAATCGCTTTGGCTGCATCCTTTGGCACGACACCCAGTTCAGCGAGGGCATCGGTCGCATGCGCCTCTATCTCGAACCAGATCTGGAATTTGGATTCAGGTTCCCAAATGGCAACCATATCGGGGCGGGAATAGCGCGGGATCATTTTTTCTTTCCTTGAAACTGAAAAAGCTGGTTTAATCTGGTCATAGCATGATCAGAGATTTGCCGACCCGCTAGCAGCTACATTATGAGTCGGCAACGTGGATCATTGGGGAGAAAATTATGCGTCTGGCAGTATTAACCGGTGGCGGCGATGTTCCTGGCCTTAACCCTTGTATCCGTTCGATTGCCATGGCTGCCTGGCAGCGCGGTTGGGATGTGATTGGCTTGCGCCGCGGCTGGGAAGGGGTTCTTGAAACCGACCCGACCGATCCGTGGTCGCTGGAAAATTCGGCGATGGTTCTCGACAAGGATGCGGTGCGCGGCATTGACCGGCAGGGCGGAACCATATTGCACAGCTCACGCTGCGATCCCCGGACGACCAGCGAAGGCGACCAGACGCAAAAGGTTCTTGATATACTCGACGCACTGAAGGTCGATGCACTGATTACGATGGGCGGCGATGGTACATTGCGGTTTTCAGCCCATCTCGCTAGCTTGGGGCGCAACGTCATTTCTATCCCGAAGACCATGGATAATGACGTGTTCGGTACGGATTATTGCATAGGCTTTTCAACCGCTGTCACCCGATCTGTTGCAGCGATAAATGCGCTCAGAACAACGGTCGCGAGCCATGAACGGATTGCGGTTATCGAGCTTTTTGGCCGCCGGTCTGGTGAAACAGCCTTATTATCCGGCTTTTTGTCGCAAGCGGACCGTACAGTAATCGCCGAGGTGCCCGCCGATATCGACGTGCTGTTGCCGCTGCTGCTGAAGGACAAAGCGAGCAATCCCGAAAGCTATGCCATCTGTCTGGTGTCGGAAGGGGCCAAATTGGCTGGCAGCCAAACAGATGATGGCGAGATCAGCAAATCCAATACCAATCGTGTCGGCGTCAATATCGGTACACAATTGGCGAGAGAAATTGAGGCGCGGTCGCCGGAACGCACAATCGTGCAAGAGCTGGCCTATCTGATGCGCGCCGGTGAACCGGACGCGATGGACCGGATGGTCGGTTTTGCCTTTGGTGCGCTGGCCGTGCAACTGATCGAGGAAGGCCGCACGTCCAACATGGTCTGTCTGGAAGATGGTAATTATGGTGTCGTACCCATTGGTACGCTGCTCGGCGGAACGAAGGGCGTTAACGTATCGGGTCTTTACGACGCGCGCGAATATCGCGCTAATCTCGTGCAAGTTGAAGGCATGCCGATGTTTCTATATTGATTTGATTTTTGAGTATGTTGCGGCAGCTGTAACTATAAAGCGGTTTCGGCGAATAGGGTGATGAGGGGATCACGAAATGACTATTGATCAAACCGTATTGCAAGAAGAACGCCTGTCACCCTTTTTGCGCGTTACGCTTCGTATATGGGTGAAGACATATCGATCCATCATCGCTCTAATCAGTCCGGTTTTTGACCTGCTTGTCCGGTTATTCGTCGCGCAGGCGATATTCCGCTCGGGCGTGGTGAAGCTCTCTGACTGGGACACGGCACTAAGCCTGGCGCGTTTTGAATATCCCGTTTCATGGATGGCACCTGAGACAGCGGCTGTAATTGGTGTGACGATAGAGATTGTTGCACCGATATTGCTTTTGTTTGGCTTTTTCACACGCGGGGCCGCTTTGGCCATTCTTATCCTGTTGGCAATAAGCCAGATCGAATATATTCCAACGGATCTTAATCTCTGGCTGATCGCGATTTTGGGTTGGTATGTCCTGCGAGGTGCTGGCGGTTTTTCTTTTGATCGCGCCGTAGCTGGCGGATTGGGCGGTAGTGCCTTGCCATTCGCACAGCCGGTTATGAGGTTGTTCCAGTTTTTGACGGACGTCGGAGCACCTATGTGGTTGTGTGTTTTGCGGATATGGCTGGCAGTGACCCTTCTGGCGACCGCCGGTATGATCAACATGGCGGGCTCAGAGATATTCTTACCGGTCAGGAGCTTAGTCGGCATTAGTCCGGTATTGGCAATTATTCTGACGTTATCATTGGTTATCGGATTGGTTGTTCCAATCACGGGACTGGCACTGATAATCACCCTCAGCACTTTGGCGGTGATGGGGCTGCATCCCGATTTGACGCTTTACCCGATGCTGCTTTTTGGATTGATGATCGTTTTCGGTGCTGGCTATTTATCTGTCGACCGGATGATTTCCAACTGGCTGGAACATAATATCCTGTTTGATCGCAAATATGAGGATGTTCCGGAGCACTGGCCGCATATTGTTGTCGTTGGTGCCGGGTTCGGCGGATTGGCTTGCGTGGCCAAATTGAAGAACCTGCCAGTACGTATCACTCTCATCGACCGGCATAATTATCATTTGTTCCAGCCGCTGCTCTATCAAATCGCGACAGCCGCGCTGTCGCCGGCCGACGTGGCTACCCCGATCCGGGGGCTGTTCCGCAACGATGGCAATGTCCGGGTCCTGCTGGGTGAGGTTAGAAGTGTCGACAGCAAAGCAAAGACACTGACCTATGGTCAAAACAGTCTGGAATATGATCATCTGGTTCTCGCAACCGGCGCTTCCCATAGCTATTTTGGCAAAGATGAATGGGCGCCTTTTGCCCCAGGTCTGAAAACCATCGAAGACGGTGTGTCGGTCCGCGCGCATGTTTTGCGTGCCTTCGAAAGGGCTGAATCGTCCAATGATCCAGAGCGCGTGAAACGCCTGCTGACATTTGTTGTTGTCGGGGCAGGGCCTACCGGGGTGGAATTAGCAGGTGCGATTGCCGAATTGGCCCATCACGGACTCAAGGATGAATTCAGTCGTATTGACCCCGCGGAAGCACAAATTATTCTCGTGCAATCGGGTGATCGGATATTGCCAGCCTTTCCCGAAGATCTCTCTGCGCACGCGGCAGCCTCACTCAGCAACTTGGGCGTTGATATCCGGCTGAAATCGCGCGTGACTGATATTGCTGCCGATCGTGTGAAAATTGGTGATGATATTGAAATTGCAACCGAAACCGTGCTTTGGGCGGCAGGTGTTATCGCTTCTCCAGCAGGACAATGGCTTGAAGCCGACACCGATCGCGCAGGCCGTGTTGCTGTCGATGACTATATGAGGGTTGCAGGGCATGACAATGTCTTTGCTATTGGCGATACGGCGGGCAGCAATGCATGGGACGGCAATCCCGTTCCCGGACTGGCTCCTGCAGCCAAGCAAGCCGGTGTCTATGTGGCAAACTATATTCAAAAACAGCTTTTGGATGACAAACAAATCGCGCCCTTCCGATATAAGCATCAGGGCAGCCTTGCGACAATCGGTCGCAAAAGCGCTGTCGCGGATTTTGGTTTTATGAAATTGCACGGTGCGCTGGCCTGGTGGTTATGGGGTGCGGTGCATGTCGGTTTCCTCTCCGGGATGCGGAACCGGATTTCGGTATTGGTAAACTGGATATGGTCCTATTTCACCTTGCAACTCGGTATCCGCCTGATCACGGGCAAGGATAGCGGTGCTTAGGGCGCTTTTAGATCAGGCCCTTTGAACGGAAGGATATGTGACCATCTTTGCCGATAATGATATGGTCATGAACAGCGATGCCCAGTTTTCTTCCGGCGGCGCATATATCTTTGGTGATGGCGATATCCTGACGGCTGGGCGTGCTATCTCCGCTGGGGTGGTTGTGGACCAAAATAATCGCTGCGGATCCCAGTTCCAGTGCACGTTTGATAACTTCGCGGGTATAAATGGCTGCTTGGTCGATTGAACCTTCGCTGACCAGTTCGTCACGGATTAAACGGTTCTTGCTGTTGAGGTGCAGAACCCGCACCCGTTCGTGGACAAGATGCGCCATATCCGCTCGCAGATAGTCGAGCAAAGCCTGCCAACTCGTTAGAATTGGTTGTTCACGGACCGGTTCAGAAATCATGCGGAGCGCGGCAGCCTGAACGATTTTAATTGCGGCTGTGCTGTTTTCACCCATTCCCGGTACCTTCTTGATGGATTCGCCATCAGCGGTCAGAAGCGCAGCCACACTACCAAATGTATCGATAAGGTTTTTTGCCAAAGGTTTGGTGTCTTGCCGCCTTATCGTCAAAGCAAGTATATATTCCACGAGCTCGTGGTCCAAAAGTGCCTCGCTGCCTCCGTTTAGCAAGCGTTGGCGCAACCTTGCGCGATGACCTTCACCGTGATGGCCTTTCGTGTTTTTCGGGCTTTTTTTTGCTTTATCCAGAGCAGGCATGGCCGAATAATAGACCGTTTGCCCGGGAATGGGACAAGAAAGCCCGCTAACTTCCTGAAATGGCCGAATATGTCCAATTCCAGGGAAAAGACGGAAAAACTGCTCACCCTCGCACTTGTACATTGCAACTTAAGCTAGACTTCTGCATTTCAACCGCCATGGAGGAAGAACTAGACCAAGGCCCCATAGGGCGCCGATTAGGGCGACGACTTTTTGTCTATGTGATTCTATTTCTATTGCTGGTCGGCTTTCTCATATTATGGTTCAGCCGGATATCCATCGCCGATAATTTCGTGCGCTCGCAACTCGATGATCTGGGCATAGAGGCCAACTATGAGATTGAGGATATCGGTTTCCGAAAACAGATTATCCGCAATTTGGTGATCGGTGACCCCGAACGGCCCGATTTGACGGCCGATCTGGTCGAAATTGGCAATAGTCTTGGAACAGAGGGTGCCGGAATAAACTGGGTCAGGGCAACGGGGGTCAAGGCGTTTGGTCGTTTGAAAGACGGCAAGCTTTCCTTCGGTGCCCTCGACAAATTTTCTGATCCGGAAGATACCAGCCCCCTGGCATTGCCCGATATTGCGCTGACCCTCGAAAATGCGCAGTTGCGAATCGACAGTGACTTTGGCGCGGTTGGATTGGCACTAAACGGGTCTGGCAATCTGCATGACGGCTTCCAAGGCGAACTCGCGGCAGTGAGCAAGAATTTGGATATCGCAGGCTGCTCTATTTCTGAGCCCAGCTATTTCGGTGAGATTGCCATTGCCGGGCGCAAACCGCGCTTGAATGGTCCATTGCGGTTTCCCGATCTGCAATGTCCTGATCAAGACATGTCGGCCAAAGATGTGGGTATCCAGCTCGCATTGGAATTGGGGCAGGATTTTACCAGCTGGTCGGGGGATGCCGGTATATCAGGCGGACCTATGGTCTATGCCGATTATAGTGCCAAGGAAATCAAGTCGACAATCGGTTTTAACGGCAATCTGGACCGCTCCAGTGGCAATATCGATGTCACAACCAACGGTGTGCAATCACCCTATGGCCGCGCCGATATCGCGCGTGTTAGTGGACCTTTTCAATTTGGCTATGGTGATGATCCGATAACAGCGCGGTTTGAAGGCGCCCCAGAAATCCGTTCGGCGAGAATTTCCGCCAACCTGCTCAGGCAAACTGCCGAACTGGCAAAATCAGCCGATGGTACGCCGGTTGGGCCTATCGCCTCCAAATTGGCCACAGCTATCCGTAATGCAGGCAATTCTCTGAATCTAACGGGTGACATCCGATTTGATAGGGGAGCGGCGGGAAGCAAGCTGGCAATCAATGCGTTGAATGTAATTTCCCGTTCGGGAGGAGAGATGGAGCTGGATGACGCCATTTTGCTCACCTTTGTTAATGATGATGTGAAGATGCTCGCGCAAGGCGATCTGCTGCTCAATGGCGGAGGCTTCCCCGATGCCAGGATAGATTTGAACGACGGCAGTCTGGCGCGCGGCTTTGCTGGCAGTGTCAATATCGCTGCCTATCAGGCCGGAACCGCAAATCTCAATATTCCAAGCCTGAGTTTCGCGCCCGCGCCGGGCGGGGGTACGAATTTCGATGGTCGTCTGATCTTGTCCGGGCCGTTGCCAGACGGTCAGATCACCGGGCTTCAAGTGCCGATTAACGGCAGTTTTGGTAAGCGAGGGAGCTTCTCTTTGTTCCGCGAATGTGTTGATCTGCAATTTGCGAGCCTGCGCACGGCATCATTTGTCGCCGGGCCGACGCGGACACGGCTATGCCCAGAGGGGCGACGCGGAATCGTTTCCAGCCAGGGTGCAGGTGTCAATATCGCGGCTCGCGCCCCTTCTTTTAATTTGACCGGAACCGTTGGTGGGACGCCGCTTTCGCTTTCCAGTGGCGCACTTGGTTTTTCGATGGCCAATGGCGTTACGGCACAAGATGTTTCGCTGCGCTTGGGGGCAGCGGACAGCATGACCAAATTTGATATGGCGCGGGTCAGTGCTGCTTTCGGTCGCACGATTACCGGTAAAGTGACTGGCGCAGAGGGGCAGATCGCAAATGTTCCTTTGCTATTGAATGAAGTGGAAGGTGACTGGCGCTATCTCGATGGCGCGTTTCTGGCTGACGCACAGCTGCGGGTAAGGGATGAAAAGCAGGTTGAGCGTTTCCGGCCGCTGATCAGCAGGAATGTCCAGATCAAATTCACGGACGGTCAAATATCGGCTGAAGGCTTGCTGCTCGAGCCAACGACTGAGCGTGCAGTGGCAACTGTCAACATGGTCCATGTTCTGGAGAACAGCACAGGTGAAGCCTTGATTGAGGTTTCCGATCTGACCTTTGATGAGCGACTACAGCCGGAATTGCTAACGCCTTTGACGCTCGGGGTTATTGCCAATGTGAACGGAACGATCAACGGTTCAGGTCAAATCAATTGGGACGATCAAAGTGATGGTATCCGCAGTACAGGATCCTTTCGTACCGAATCCGTCAATCTGGCGGCGGCATTTGGTCCTGTTACCGGACTGGCAGGTGAAATTAAATTCTCGGACTTGCTGGGACTTGAAACAGAGGCAGGGCAATTAATCCGAATGGCCGAGGTTAATCCCGGCGTAGCCGCCTTTAACGGCCGGCTATTCTATCGCTTGCTGCCCGACTATAAAATGCAGGTGGAAGGCGGCCAATGGCCCTTTGCAGGCGGAATGCTTTATCTTGAGCCGACTATCTTCGATCTTGGCGAGGAAGCCGAGAGAAAACTGGTATTCACCGTTGTCGGCGTCGATGCGGCCCAGTTTCTGACCCAATTTGACTTTGAAAATATGACGGCGACCGGGGTTTTTGACGGCAAATTGCCGATGGTTTTTGATCAGGATGGCGGGCGCATTGCCGGCGGATATCTGGTAGCGCGTAAAGGTGGCGGTTCGCTATCCTATGTCGGTGAGTTGACCTATGAAGATATGGGGACTTTCGCAAACTTTGCCTTTAATGCGTTGAAATCACTGAAATATGAGCAGCTTACGATCGGTATGGATGGCGCCATCGACGGTGAGATTATCACCGAAGTGAAATTTGCCGGGCTGCAACAGGGTGATTCTGCCAGTAAAAACTTCATTACGAAGCAAATTGCCAGGGTTCCGCTCGAATTTAATGTCCGGATACAAGCGCCATTCATGCAATTGATGAGCAGTGCGAAAGCCTTTTATGAGCCAGAAATACTGGTCGGCCAAAACTTGCCAGCGTTGCTAAGGGCGCAGGAAGAGCGGGCTTCAGAGGCCGCAAAAGCACTAAAAGGCAATTCTGAATCAACTGTTCAGCCACGGGAAAGCGATAATGAGCCATAAGATATGCCAATTGACGGATCGGTCTGGAAATGCGATTCGATCAGTTATGAAGAGTAGGAAGACAACCGGCCTGATATCGGGTGTCGCCTTGGGGCTAAGTGCCGTTCTGGCAGGATGTGTGCAGGTTTCTGCGCCCGACAAACCCATCGTGATCAACCTGAATATCAATATTAAACAAGAGGTCGTGTATCGTCTTGATGGCGATGCGAAAGATTTGATTAACAGTGAAGCGGAGATTTTCTGATGTTTGAGTTTATACGGAAAAATAAGGCGGCGGCCATTGTTGGCGGCTTGGCTTTAACCGCAATTGTCGCAACGCCGGTCATGGCACAGCGCGATCCAGCTTATGCAGCGGCGCGTGCTTCTGGCGCGATTGGTGAGAAGCCAGACGGCTATCTCGGTTATGTGAGCTCCCCATCGGCATCGGTAAAAGCCATGGTTGAAGATTTGAATATTAAGCGCAAGGCCGCATATACCCGCAAGGCGCAGGAAACCAATTCGACGGTGGAGCAGTTCGCCTTTACCTCGGGATGCAATCTGATCATGCGCACAGTGGCGGGTGAAAAATACCAGGCGCCCGATGGCAGCTGGCAGACCAGAACATCGGCAGCACCCATCCGGGACGCACGTTGCCCCTGACGCCAATATGGACCAATTTTAGCACATTGGGCGCGTTGATAATATCAGCGCGCCCATTTTCGATTCAAATCGTTGATTTATTATCGAATTTTCTGCAGTGCAGCATCGCTGTTGACTTGGCGCATCCGCTTTTCTAAACGGGCGCGGTTAGCGGGGCTGCTCGCTGCCGTGAGTAGAACCAGTTTAATTGGCTTTTGCGCTGATTATCAATAGTTTTGCAAAGAATCACGGCAGAGAATGGACCTGGTAAATCTGATGGACGATGATGCTAAGATAGAGGCGCTGAAAAAGCGGATCGATCAGGCAACGTCAGAAGAGGCGGTCAGATCAGGCAAAACCCAAAAAGGGGTCGATGATAATTATCGGCTCGGAAATCGGGTTTTGGCAGATTTGATTGCAGGCATTGGTGGCGGTGCATTGGTCGGCTGGGTGCTCGATCATTTCATCGGTACTTCGCCTTGGCTTCTTTTGATCTTCCTGTTTCTGGGGATCATCGTGGCGTTCAGAAACATTATTAAACTCTCAAACGAGAGCGCAAAGAAGCATAAATGAGTTTTGCGCACCGTTTAGAAAACAGGGGTCCCTTGCGTGGCGACTGAAGAAGGTAAAATCGATCCAATGTACCAGTTTGAGGTACAGACGATTTTGGAAGGCTTTTCACTAGGCGGACAGCAGATTGCGTTTACCAATAGCGCCGTCTGGATGTTGGTTGCGGTTGCAGGTCTGTGGCTATTCATGCTGGGCGGTATGAAGCGGGAACTCGTTCCTGGTCGCTGGCAAATGATGGTCGAGGGCTTTACCGGCTTTATCGACAATATGATGGAGGCCAATATCGGCCCAGCCGGCCGCAAATATGCGCCCTATGTATTTTCGTTGTTCATGTTTATCCTGTTTTCGAACGTTTTCGGCTTGCTGCCGGTAGGCGTCTTGGGATTGCATCCCTTTACCGTTACAAGCCATTTGACGGTGACCGGCGTGCTGGCGATCCTGAGCTTCTCGATCGTTCTGATTGTGGGCTTTGCCAAGCACAAGCTTCATTTCTTTTCTCTGTTCGTCCCGCACGGGACGCCGCTTCCGATGATACCCTTTATCTTTATCGTCGAGCTGCTGTCTTTTCTGGTTCGTCCTTTCAGCCTCGCGCTGCGTCTTTTTGTCGCGATGACCGCTGGTCATATTTTATTGAAGGTTCTGGCTGGTTTCGTGATCAACAGCACCAATGCCGGTGCGGGTTATGGTGTGCTGGTTGGTATCCCGAGTTTTGCGCTGATGATTGGTATCAGTGCTCTCGAATTGCTGGTGGCGGTTGTGCAGGCATATGTCTTTGCATTGCTGACATCACTTTACATAAATGATGCAGAAAATCTGCATTGATTTGAAACAAGACTTTATTTCCAAACGATATTTTTGAACAGGAGTAACTAACATGGACGCAGAAGCAGCAAAATTATTGGGCGCAGGTCTGGCAGCAATTGGTGCCGGTGTTGCCGCCGTAGGTGTGGGTAACGTATTCGGAAGCTTCCTGGAAAGCGCACTGCGCAATCCTTCCGCTGCTGACGGTCAACAGGGCCGTTTGTTCATTGGCTTTGCGGCTGCCGAACTTTTGGGTCTGCTGGCATTTGTTGTCGCAATGATCCTGATTTTCGTTGCCTAATATATGATATGAAACTGGCGGGGTGGCAGAAACGCCGCTCCGCTATTTCAAACTATTGGAGCCTCTGGTTCGATGCCACAAATTGATCAAATTGCCTTAACTTATGGATCCCAGATTTTCTGGCTTTTGCTGACTTTCGGGTTCACATTTCTTGTTATCGGTTTAGGCATGTTTCCGAAAATCCAGGGCACTGTTGATGCCCGGGACAAACGGATTGCAGACGATCTGGAGGCGGCGCGTGCTGCCAATTCCATGGCGGACGAGCTGGAAGAAAACTATCGCGTCAAAATGGAAAAAGACCGTAGCGAGGCTCAAGCTGTGGTGGAAGCCAGCAAGGCGAAAGCCAATGCAGCGGCCGAGAAGCGTAAAAGCAAAGCCAATGCCGATATAGCCGCTAAACTGGCTGCGGCAGAAGCGGATATCAAGGCACGTTCTGACGAAGCCCTGAAAGAAATTGAAGGCATTTCTGCGGAAGTTGCACAAGATATGGTTGCCAAAATCTCTGGTGCGAAAGTAACCAAAGCTGCGGCATTGAAAGAAACAAAGGCAGCTTTGAAACATGGTTGATTTCATTTATCTCGCTGCAGCTGCGGCTGACATTGCTATCCTTGCATCAGGTGCTGGTGAAGAGCATGTTACGCCTTCCGTATTCGGCATCTTCAATGCGACCGTGTTTGTTTCGCTGTCGATGCTGGTCGTTATCGGTCTGGTTCTTTGGAAAAAGGTACCCGCCGCTATCGGGGCGTCGCTTGACAAGAAAATTGCCGATATTCGCGAGCAACTGGATGAAGCCAAGAAGCTGCGGGAAGAATCCGAAGAGCTTCGTGCGAAATATGAATCCCGTTTGCGGGCGGCAGATGATGAAGCGGCCGAAATATTGGCTCAGGCCGAAAAAGAGGCTGAGCTTGTTGTCGCTGATGCCAAGAAAGCCACAACCGACCTGATTGCGCGTCGCAAGAAGATGGCTGAAGATAAGATCGCCGCCGCAGAGCGTTCTGCCATTGCAGAGGTTCGTGCCAAGGCTGCGGGAGCGGCAACCATTGCTGCCCAGAACCTTATCGTTGCCAATCATGATGCGACAGCGGACAAGTCAGTGATCGACAAAACGATCAGCGATCTGGGTACTAAGCTTAACTGATTCAAAGCATTTCGGTTATTATTGGGCGCTGGTAATCATCAGCGCCTGCGCTTAGATATATAGCATGTCCGGCCCGCAATCTCCCGACCGTTTTAATGAGGATAAGGCGACTTATGCCGTCCGCGGCAATGAGACGCCCGACCTTGAAACAGGCATGGCAGCGATTCGCGAAACTTTGAACACGCTGCCAACGCGGCCCGGTGTTTACCGGATGCAGGATAGCCGCGGCGAAGTGCTCTACGTTGGCAAGGCGCGATCTCTCAAAAACCGGGTTGGTTCTTACGTCCAGATGAATCGCTTGCCGCACCGGTTATTGCGGATGGTTGCCCAGACCCGGTCGATGACGATTATAACAACGGGTAGCGAGGCCGAAGCGCTGCTGCTTGAAGCGCAGCTGATCAAGAAATTTCGTCCTGCTTACAACGTTCTCCTGCGAGACGATAAGAGCTTTCCGTTCATCCTGCTGCGTGAAGATCATGACTTTCCGCGCATCCAGAAACATCGTGGGGCACAGAAAGCAAAGGGCAAGTATTTTGGTCCCTTTGCCAGCGCCGGTTCTGTAAACCAGACGCTCAACGCCTTGCAAAAACTCTTCCTCTTGCGTTCCTGCACGGACAGCTTTTTCAGCAACCGCTCGCGGCCCTGTTTACTCTATCAAATCAAACGCTGTTCGGCGCCTTGCGTCGACCGGATCAGCAAGGAAGACTATGCAGAGTTGGTTGAAGACTCTCGTAATTTCCTCTCAGGAAAATCCACCGAGGTGCAACAGAAACTCGGGGCACAGATGGAAAAGGCGTCCGAGGAACTCGATTTCGAAATGGCGGCTCTTTATCGCGATCGATTAAAGGCTCTGACATTCATCCAGGGCAATCAGGCGGTGAATGCAGCCGGTTTGCCTGACGCCGATATATTCGCGTTGGCAGCCAAGGGGTCAACTGTTTGCATACAAGCTTTTTTCATTCGCGGCGGCCAGAATTGGGGACATCGCAGTTTCTTTCCTGCCCACACGAGTAATGTCGAGATAGAAGAGGTTCTTTCCAGTTTCCTGATGCAATTTTACGATCGGATGCCACCACCCAAACTGGTGCTTCTGGATAGGAAGCTGCCGGACGGAGAATTGCTGGCCGAGGCACTGGGTACGCGCGCTGACTATAAAGTCAGTGTCTCGAAGCCGCAGCGCGGCGATCGTTTGAAATTACTCAAACAAGCGAGCCGTAATGCAGAAGAAGCCTTGGATCGACGTTTGGCGGAATCCTCTACTCAGGCGAAAATCATGCGGGAAATGGTCGACCTGCTGGAACTGGATGCGGTGCCGGATCGCATAGAAATATATGATAACAGCCATATTCAGGGCACAAATATGGTCGGCGGGATGGTGGTCGCCGGGCCCGAAGGGTTTCGCAAGAACGCCTATCGAAAATTCAATATCAAAAACCCGGATATCAATCCTGGTGACGACTTCGCGATGATGCGCGAAGTTCTGGAACGCCGTTTCGCACGGGCACAAAAAGAAGATCCTGACCGGGAGAAGGGCGAGTGGCCTGACCTGGTGCTGATTGACGGTGGCAAAGGACAAATGAGCGCTGCCAAGGATGCGCTTGCCGAAATCGGCGTAGAAGACGTCAACATGATCGGCGTTTCCAAGGGCCCCGACCGCAACGCCGGGCGTGAGACGTTCCATTTCATGGATGGACGAGAACTGAACCTGCCGGTCAACAGTCCGGTGCTCTTTTATCTTCAGCGGTTGCGGGATGAAGCGCATCGCTTTGCCATTGGCGCGCATCGTCAGAAACGCGCCAAATCGGTCGGGCATAGCTCGCTTGATGATGTGCCGGGAATCGGCCCAGCTCGTAAAAAGGCGATGTTGCTGCATTTCGGGACTGCGCGGGCTGTCAAGAACGCATCGCTGGAAGACCTTCAGGGCGCTCCCGGAGTTTCCGCAACCGTGGCGCAAAAAGTTTACGACTATTTTCATGGCTAATCTGCGAACCTCGGCCATCATCTGCTCTGTCCGTCAGCACGGAGAGCATGGCGCGGTTGTGCGATCCCTAACGCCCGACAATGGATTGATGGCAGGCTATGTGCGCGGAGCACGATCACGGACGATGCGGCCTGTTCTGATCCCGTCCAATATCGTGCAAGCCGATTATCGGGCGCGAACAGAAGATCAGCTGGCTTCCATGACTGCCGAGTTACAAAAGAGCCGGGGACCTTATCTCGGTGAACCGCTGGCCAGTTCTGCACTGGATTGGGTGACGGCGTTGACAGCCGCAATTCTGCCGGAAGAGCATAGCTATCCACAGCTCCATAGCGCGCTGTCGGCTTTGCTGGACGCGATATGCGGCGCGCCTTCGGCCAAGGGCTGGGCGGTGGCACTGGTGCGCTATGAGTTGCTTCTCTTGTCGGAACTGGGCTTTGGATTGTCGCTTGATAAATGCGCTGTGACCGGCGGTACTGAAGATCTTGTTTACATCAGCCCCAAAAGCGCATCTGCAGTGAGCAAAGGGGCAGGGCAATTATACAAGGACAAGCTCTTGCCATTGCCAACCTCTCTGAAAGACCCGGGCCGCCCCGAATGGGATGATATTTTCGATGGTTTGAAAGTCACTGGATTTTTCCTGAAGCGTCATTTCTTCCAGGATCGCCGTAATGACGTCATGGCAGCACGCTCGGTATTGGTGGATCGTCTAAAAAGGGTGGTTGCCTAATCGCCGTTTGCGCGGCAGGACGGCGCGCAAACTTCTAAGGAAAAGAAATGCATATTGCGGTGCTCGCCGGTGACGGCATTGGTCAGGAAATCATGGTCGAAGCCCTGCGCGTATTGGACGCTTTGGGACTCCCGGATTTGCGGTTGAATCATGCGGATGTTGGTGGCGTGGCCTATAAGAACCACGGTCATCCTTTGCCGCCAGCGACTCTGGAACTGGTCATGGCATCCGATGCGGTGCTATTTGGCGCTGTGGGTGATCCAGAATGCGATGACCTGGAACGGCATTTGCGTCCCGAACAAGCCGTGCTGGGGTTGCGCAAGGAAATGCAGACTTTTGCCAATTTGCGCCCTGCCAAAGCTTTTGCCGGGTTGGAAAACCTCTCGGCCCTGAAACCCGATGTGGCGGGTGCCATTGATCTGCTTATTTTGCGCGAATTGACTGGCGATATTTATTTCGGTGAAAAAGGTCAGCGGACGACTGATGCAGGTTTGCGTGAAGGCTATGACATCATGGCCTATAATGAACAGGAAATCAGCCGCATCGCGCATGTCGCGTTCAAGGCAGCACAAGGTCGCCGGAAAAAGCTTTGCTCGGTAGACAAGGCTAATGTGCTGCAAACATCGGTCCTGTGGCGTGCCGTCGTAAATGAAGTGGCTGTGGACTATCCGGATGTCGAACTGACTCACATGTATGTTGATAATGCCGCGATGCAGTTGGTGCGTAATCCGGGGCAATTTGATGTCATGCTGACGGGTAACATTTTTGGCGACATATTATCCGATCAGGCCAGCATGTGTGTAGGATCGATTGGGCTGCTCGCTTCCGCCTCTCTGGGTACCGGAACCCGCGGGCTTTACGAGCCTATTCACGGCAGCGCGCCGGATATCGCAGGGCAGGGGATCGCCAATCCTTCTGCCATGATATTGTCCACTGCAATGATGTTGCGGCACAGTTTTGGAATGGAGGATCAAGCCTTGCGGATCGAACGGGCTGTCGCTGATGTTCTTGAGCAAGGGATATTGGGCCATGATCTGGGTGGCAGCGCGTCGACCCGAGAAATTGGTGACGCGGTTGTCGCGCGGCTTGCCAGTTAGCCACTGATCGGCTTAGGAAAAGATATGAAAAGAGATACTGGTCAAAATCGCGAGATAACTAAAAACTGGCGTTCGGCGACAAAGGCCATTCGCAGCGGAACGATGCGCAGCGAATTTGGGGAAACATCAGAAGCCTTGTTCCTGACTTCTGGCTACACGTATGACTGTGCCGAAGATGCCGCTGCACGCTTTAATGGCGAACAAGTCGGTATGACCTACAGCCGCTTGCAAAACCCGACAGTTCAGATGCTGGAAGAGCGAATTGCAGTGATGGAAGGGGCCGACGCCTGTCGCGCGACGGCTTCTGGTATGGCCGCAATGACCGCCGCGTTATTGTGCCAATTGGAAGCTGGCGATCATGTGGTTGCAAGCCGTGCGCTATTTGGTTCCTGTCGCTGGCTGACCGATAGCTTGTTACCGAAATTCGGAATCGAAACGACCGTCATTGATGGCCGAGAGATCGAAAATTGGGAACAGGCAATCACGCCGAAAACCAAGGTGTTTTTCTTTGAAACGCCTGCCAACCCAACAATGGACGTAATCGATCTACGCTCTGTCTGCGATCTGGCGCGATCGAAAGGCATTACCAGTGTCGTTGATAATGCTTTTGCTACGAATGTCCTGCAACGCCCGATGGAATTCGGCGCTGACGTTGTCGCCTATAGCGCGACCAAAATGATGGATGGGCAGGGCCGTGTACTGGCCGGCGCTGTTTGTGGCACGGAAGAGTTTATCGAGGAAACTTTGCTTGCCTTTACGCGAAACACGGGGCCGACTCTGAGCGCGTTCAATGCATGGGTGATTTTAAAGGGACTCGAAACGCTCGATCTGCGCATCCGCAAACAGAGTAATAATGCCATCGAGGTCGGAAAGTTTTTAGAGCAGCGGGTAGAGAAAATATTGTACCCGGGTCTGCCAAGTCACCCGCAACATAATCTTGCGATGAGCCAGATGGAGGCGGCAGGGCCGATCTTTTCGCTCTATGTTGGAGGTGGTCGCAAGCAGGCTCATGGACTGCTTAACGCATTGAACCTTATAGATATTTCAAACAATATTGGCGATAGTCGTTCACTCATGTGCCATCCGGCATCGACCACGCATCATGGGTTGGGTGAGGAAGCGCGATTGGAAATCGGGATTACCGAAGATATGCTCAGGATCAATGTCGGCCTCGAAGACCCGATCGACTTGATCGAAGATTTGGATCAAGCCCTTTCGTCTGTCGGTCTTTGACGCTATTATAAGTTGATGATGCAGGCGTTCTTTCCATTTTCAGAAACCACCGACGGGGTAACCGTACGGGTGTCCGTAACCTTTCTGCCCGAGCAATCGGATATCGACGGGCTGCGTTGGTTTTGGGCCTATCACATCCGAATCGAAAATGAGCGCGATACAGCGGTCCAGTTGCTAACCCGGCATTGGCGCATTTCTGATGCCCGTGGGGCCCTGCACCGGGTGGATGGTGACGGTGTGATTGGGGAACAGCCGATTATCCAGCCCGGAAAATCTCATGACTATGTTTCAGGTTGTCCGCTCAATACCCCGAGCGGAGCGATGGCCGGGCATTTCATGTTTGTGGGTTCTGCGCCGGACGCCTTTGAAGTCCGCATTCCTCATTTTCCTCTTTCTGCGCCAACCGTAGAACAATGAAGCGGACCCATTTGCCGCTCAACGGGCTTCGCGTGCTCGATGCCGCAGCACGGCATCTCAGCTTCACGCGCGCTGCGGATGAACTGGCTGTAACGCCAGCTGCTGTTGGACAGCAGATCCGTGCGCTTGAGGATATGCTGGGTGTCGTGATGTTCAGACGCACACCAAAGGGTCTGGAGCTGACAGATGAAGCTGCTGCTGGTCTGGACGCGTTGCGATCCGGTTTCCTGGAATTCGAAGACGCGGTACGGGCGATGCAGGCAGGGCAATCATCGCATAAACTGACGATAGCCGCGCCGCGCGATTTGACCGCTAAATGGCTGAATGAACGGCTCGCAAAATATTCGCAAGACAACAGGGATGTCAGCTTCGCGATTGTTGCCTCTGAAGGCGGTGCAGACTTTACCGAAGCGAATCTTGACCTGGCGATCGGGTTGACAGATGGCCCCGGCGAGAATGAAGGCGTGATTATCGGCGACACCATGTTCGTTAAAGTGGCTGCGCCGGGCGGCAAGCCGGGCCAGAAAATTGACTGGCCGGGGTGCCCCATTTCGGAAGGTGAAGAGACTCTAATGCGGGTTGCCGATGGCGGCCTGGCAATCGAGGCTGCTGCCAATGGCTTTGGTCATGCCTGGGTGCCGAAAATGTTGGTGCAACAAGATATTGCGGCAGGCCGCGTTCAAGTTATCGGTGAGGACAGCAAATCCTCCCGTGGGTACTGGCTGGTTGCTCCGCTGCCGCAATGGCGGCAGAAAAAGGTCAAGGCATTGGTTGCCGCACTAACGGCATGACCTTCCCCATTTTGTCGACGGAACGGCTGCGTTTGCGCCCATTGCATGTCGATGATGCGGAGGCCCTTCATCCTGCTTTTGCAGATGAGGATTTAATGCGCTGGTGGTCTAGCGGACCGCATAAAACAGTTACGGAAACGCGGGACTATGTGGCCCAAAATTGCGAAGGCACGCGCTGGCAAACCTGGGCAATCACCACAGTCCAGGACGATACGGCGCTTGGTTGGGTTGTCCTTATCAAGTCCGAAGATCGTCCGAATGTCAGAGAAATTGGTTATATTCTGAACCGTTCCGCTTGGGGAGCAGGAATGGCGCGAGAGTCTGTGGACCGGGTGATCCAATATGGCTTTGAAGAACTAGGTCTCCGACGAATCTGCGCCGATGTTGATCCTGACAATGTGTCTTCAATCAAACTGCTTAAAATTCTGGGCTTTCAACAGGAAGCGCATTTGCGACAGGAATCGGAAACGCATATCGGAATCCGAGACAGTTTGATTTTTGGATTGCTGCATGATGATTGGCAGAACGCCGGGCAACGATCTAACGAGCGGCGACCAGATTCAACAATCGGTTCATCATCAGCGTGAATCTCTCATTATCGACCGGCGCTTCGCTGTTGTTCCAGCTTCCCGAAAACGCGTAGGTCTTGCCTGATTTCGACTTGGTCAAAAAGGCGAAGGATATGACGCCCGGTTCCGAACCGCCTTTGCCGCCAATATAGCTCCAGCGCAGAGCATCTCCTGGCGGGATTAAGGGGTTGATCTTGAGGATATTCTTTACCACTGGATCCTCAATTTCCTCGATAATCTTTAACAGCCCGGTAATATCGGAAGGCGCGGCAAACCATTCTATCGTATCAATATGTTGCGGTTTGTTTGCCAGATTGCTGATCTCGATCGATTCCGGAGAGAGTCCGATGCTATATCTGCTGAGCAAATCCCTTTGTTCATTGTTGCTTGCAGTGACATAGAGCTCCCGAACATCCGCATTATTTGGCATTTTCAGATCAAAAAACTCGACGGTGTTCAGCATCGGAAGTGTCTTGTCAGGCGCGCTATGGCCGCTTTTATACACGATATCATCGATCGCCTTACTGCCAAGTTCGGTCATCAATATGTCCGTTGCGGTATTATCGCTCACGGAAATCATCAGTGTCGCCAGGGCTTGCAGCGTCATCGGTGTTCCTTCCGGCCAGTCTTGCAAAATTCCGGACGGCAGCGACTTTCGATAAAGCGGAACAACGTCGCTCCAATCCCGATCACTATTGGCTATTCTGGTCGAGAGTGCAGCAAGGACATAGAGTTTGAATGTGGAACCGATGGCAAATTGTCGATCCGCATTTAGAGATGCCATGATGCTTGCTTGATCTGGGCCAATTTCGGCGATCTCGAACCCGGCAGCGCCAGGTAGCGATTCCATCTCGCGCTTGATCTTGTCGATGTTGTCGTCGGTCATATTGGCACCGGTGACTTGCAGCCCGATCACGGGATAAGGCGCCGCACTATCGAGAACCATGCGCATTGCCAAAGTCGCTTTGCTATAAGCAATTTCGACGGTTCCATCCTGTTTGCTCGCCGGGATGATGCGAGCGATTGTCAGAGGTTTGCCATATTGCGCTTGGAGTTGTGCTACCAACGCCCGCAACTGGGTCACCGGTATTGCATCAAGAAATGAGCTTGCGAAGAACTGCTCCTCTTTTTGCGATCCTTTTAGAATGTCGAGAAGTTCGGACGCGCGGTCCTGATATTCTGAAGAAACGGTCGTCATTTGTTCCGCCCTTGCTGGAGAGGGAACCCCTGAGACGGAAATAATCGCAAAAACTAGGAAAATCCAGAACCGGCTTAACCGATCAAGCATCAATCGCCTCTTCATCAAGACTGGCGGCATTTTGCTGAATGAAATTGAACCGATGTTCAGGGTTCTTGCCCATGAGCCGATCTACAAGATCTTTCACGACCGCCCGGTTTTCATATTCCTGCGGTAACGTGACGCGGAACAAGGACCGGGTCTCCGGATCCATGGTCGTTTCTTTCAATTGCGATGGGTTCATTTCGCCAAGGCCTTTAAACCGGCTAACCTCAACCTTTTTGCCCTTAAAAGGCCCGTTCTCGATTTCGGCACGCGCTTCGTCATCCTGCGCATATAGGCTCTTGCCGCCCGCCGTCAGACGATAAAGTGGGGGGCGGGCAAGGAATAAATGGCCTTGTCGAACCAGCTCCGGCATCTCCTGAAAGAAATAGGTCATCAGCAGCGTCGCGATATGTGCACCATCAACATCAGCATCGGTCATGATTATCACGCGTTCATAGCGCAAATTATCGGGATCACAATCCTTGCGGGTACCACAGCCTAGCGCCAGCGTCAGATCGGCAATTTCCGAATTTGCAAAAATCTTGGCGCTGTTGGCCGATGCGACATTGAGGATCTTGCCGCGTATCGGCAAGATTGCCTGCGTCTTGCGGTTACGCGCCTGTTTGGCTGAGCCGCCAGCACTGTCGCCTTCGACGATGAACATTTCCGTGCCAGCTGGATCATTGCCGGAACAATCGGTGAGCTTGCCCGGCAGGCGCACCTTGCGCCCGCTGGTGGCCGTTTTGCGTTTGACTTCGCGTTCGGCTTTGCGCTTCAGCCTCTCATCCATGCGCTCCATGACGAAACCGAGCAGCGCTTTGCCGCGATCCATATTGTCGGTCAGGAAATGGTCGAAATGATCACGCACCGCATTTTCAACATATTTCGCGGCTTCGGGCGAGGTCAGCCGGTCTTTGGTCTGGCTCTGAAATTGAGGTTCGCGGATGAACACCGACAGCATCATTTCGCCGCCCGAGATTATATCATCGGCGGTAAGTTGTGATGCCTTTTTGAGCTGCACCAATTCACCAAAGGCACGCATGCCTTTGACCAGGGCGTTACGCAGGCCCGTTTCATGGGTGCCGCCATTGGGCGTCGGGATGGTGTTGCAATACCAGCTATAACTGCCATCCGTCCAGATCGGCCAGGTAATGGCCCATTCGACGCGGCCCGCGCTGTCGGGAAAGTCCTGACTGCCGGCAAAGAAGTCGGTTGTTACACATTCGCGGCCACTAAGTTGTTCACGCAAATGATCGGACAACCCGCCCGGAAACTGGAACACCGCTTCAGCAGGAACATCATCACTGGCTTGCTCCGGATCGCATTTCCAACGGATTTCGACGCCCGCATAGAGATAGGCTTTTGAGCGCGCCATCTTGAACAAGCGTGACGGTTTGAATTTGTTGCCCTCACCAAAAATTTCAGTGTCTGGTATGAATGAGATACTGGTCCCGCGTCGATTGGGGGTGCTGCCGACCTCTTCGAGTTTCGATACAGCATTGCCCTGCGAAAAGGACTGACGATAAATGGTCTTGTTGCGCGCCACTTCCACCACGGTGTCAGACGACAAGGCATTGACAACCGAAACGCCAACGCCGTGCAGGCCGCCTGATGTGGCATAGGCTTTGTCAGAAAACTTACCACCGGAGTGCAACGTCGTCATGATGACTTCCAGCGCAGATTTGTCTGGAAATTTAGGGTGTGGATCCACCGGAATCCCGCGTCCATTGTCAGTAACTGTCAAACGGTTTTCGCTATCAAGGGTGATTTCGATACGGCTTGCATGGCCGGCGACTGCCTCGTCCATGCTGTTGTCAATGACTTCGGCAGCCAAATGATGGAGCGCCCGTTCATCAACGCCGCCGATATACATGCCGGGACGTTTGCGAACAGGTTCCAGACCTTCCAATACCTCAATCGCAGAGGCATCATATTCACCGGACTTCGAAGTGGTTGGCGGATCGGCGCCAAAAAGATCATCGGACATAATGACCCTATAAGAGCGTCAGAGTCAGACTGGCAAGAGGCTTATTGGGCCTCTTGCCAAATGGTCTGTAAAATATAACCTTGTTGGCTGTTTTAGCGGACTCTTGGGCCGCCAAAGGGCAGTGGCGGAGGCGCCCTACGCGCACCGCGAGGCAGTTGTGCCTGAAACGCCCGGCCGCAATGCTCTACGCAATATGGAAAACCCGGGTTGACCTCTTCACCACAGAAGTGGAAATCCGGTTCGCCAGGGTGATTCATCGGCCAGCGACAAATCTTGTCATTCAAATCGAGCAGGCTTGTCTTGTCAGCCATCTCTTCGCTGGGCTTGGCCGGTACCAGACGCCGAGGCGGCGCCGGTGGAATAGGAGCCTGTTGATCGCCGGGTCCTTGACGCAAGAAACCTCCGGGTCCGACCGAGACGATTTTCGGTCCATCAGGCTTCGGCATTTTTGACTGCTGAGCCGCATGGGTGCGCGCTGCTGGCGTTGGCGGTGGCATTGCGCGGCGAGCCACATGTTCTTCTTTTTGTTTCGGTTTCTTGGTTGCTTTGACCGCCGCCTTTTTCGGCTTTGCTACCGGTTTATCGGTCTTTGCTGTTTTTGCTTTGGCTTTTACCGGTGACGGACGTGACTTCAGGCCAAGGCGATGCGCCTTGCCGATGACCGCATTACGGCTGACGCCGCCTAGTTCTTCGGCAATCTGACTCGCGGTCAAGCCTTTTTCCCACATCTGTTTCAGATGATCGATACGTTCGTCGGTCCAAGCCATGCAAAATCCTGTGTATTGTCGGTTCACCACCAATATAGGCTTTGTGCCCGTATAATCAATCATACGGAACCAAGGCCGATATAATATGGGTTGTGATTGCTGTCTGGAGCCGATAGGCGAAATCGATATGATAGACCAGCCCAAAAATAACGAATCTGATCAACCTGAGTTTAATGCCCAAACCTATATGGAGCCCGGGGTGGCTGTTATTCGCGGAGTGAACTGGGGCGGGTTTCTTGCGTTGTATTGGAAAGAGGTGCGTCGGTTCTTCAAGGTGCAACTGCAAACTGTGTGGGCCCCATCCATTACGACTTTGCTGTTTCTGATTATCTTTACCGTCGCGTTGGGTAGAGGAGATCGCACTGTTCTGGGCGTTCCATTTGCCGATTTTATAGCCCCGGGACTGATTTGTATGGGCATGCTCCAGAATGCTTTTGCAAATAGCAGTTTCTCGCTCTTGGTCGGTAAGATCCAAGGAACAATTGTCGACTATCTCATGCCGCCTTTGTCGGTTGGGGAATTGCTAGCCGGTTTGGTTGGTGCAGCGATAACCCGAGCAGCACTGGTTGGATTTGCCGTTTGGCTGGCCATGGCTCTGTGGCCCGGCGTTAACGTTAGCGTTGCGCACTGGTGGGCGGTCCTTTGGTTTGGTTTTATGGGGTCTGCAATGCTGGCGCTCTTGGGTGTCATGACGTCAATCTGGGCGGAGAAATTTGATCATGCCGCGGCGGTGACCAATTTTGTTGTCGCACCTGCTGCATTGTTATCAGGGACTTTTTACTCCATTGACCGACTGGCGCCGACATTTCAGGCGGTGAGCCATTTTAACCCGTTTTTCTATGCGATTTCCGGCTTTCGGTACGGATTTCTCGGGGAAGCGGACTCGCCGGTCCTGGTGGGATCCATCGTTCTATTGTGCATAAACATCGCCTTGACCGCTATATGCTACGCTCTGCTCAAAAAGGGATGGAAGATCAAATCATAGACTGATCCGTCGGTCTAGTGCCGGTGAATCCTGTGCAATTTGTATTTTCCCCCGTCTACGGTTTTGAACATTTGCGCGACATCGGGATGGGCAATCGGTTCTCCGCTATCATCTTCCAGCAGGTTTTGCTGACTGACATAAGCGACATAGCTGCTGTCTGCATTTTCGGCGAGAAGATGATAAAAGGGTTGATCCTTTGCGGGCTGCAAATCTTTCGGGATCGCGTCATACCATTCGTCGCTGTTTGCAAAAACCGGGTCGATATCATAAATTACGCCGCGAAAATCGAACAGTCTGTGCCTCACAACATCACCAATTGTGAAATTGGCGTTGAGCACGGGAGGCGTGCCTTTGGGAAGCGGATTTGTTGATGCAAGATGTTTGGTTTGAACCATAGCTATAATCTAGTCAGTTATCAGGAAGATGCAAGCGAACGCTAAATGCCTGCGGTTAAAGTTTCCTGCTTGGCAAATGACAGATCATAGGTTAAGCGCGCCGCACGTTCGACACGCATGGCCTTCCGGGCCGTGGTTTCCAAGGCAATTTGCCGACTTGCGGAGAGGTGCCAGAGTGGTCGAATGGGGCGGTCTCGAAAACCGTTGTGCGAGCGATCGTACCCAGGGTTCGAATCCCTGTCTCTCCGCCACTATTCTGATGCAGAAAGGCTCCCAGGGTTGCAGAATGACCCTTGCGTGGCTGTGCCGGTATATCCGATCCGGTGTGCTGGTGTTCAGCAAGTTTATCTCAGGCCCCGAAACTAAACGGCGGCTGCAAGGTGGCCTTATTATAGTTTGCAGCTGGTCTAAAGGCTTGCCTTAATGAATTTGTTGATTTCGAAAATTCGTAAACCTCATTAAAGAAACAACAAATTCACTGATCGAATGCGGCAATCACGGTGATCATCATAATCATCCAAAATACCCAAATCGGTTGTTGAAACAGCCAGCGCAGCAGCATATCTGCACCGCGATGACAATGATCATTCGGCTGCGTATCCAAGCTGAACAATCAATACATCGCTTAGTTATTTGTCAAAAGGAAAATAAATGACCACGATCAATAGTAAAATTCTCCCCTTTTCTACTGAAGCCTTTTATCGCGGTGAATTCGTCAACGTAACGCAAGAACATGCGGAAGGAAAATGGGCAGTATTTTTCTTTTACCCAGCCGACTTTACTTTCGTATGCCCAACCGAACTGGAAGATCTGGCGGATCAGTATGATGAACTTCAGCGGATGGGCGTGGAAGTTTATGCAGTCTCAACGGACACTCATTTCAGTCACAAAGCTTGGCATGGTAGTTCTGATGCGATTGGCAAAATAAATTTCTACATGCTGGGTGATCAAAACCATCAGATCAGCAATAATTTCGGTGTTCTTCGTGAAGGGCAAGGGCTTTCCGACCGGGCAACTTTTGTCGTTGATCCCGATGGTGTCGTGCAAGTCATGGAGATTACCTGTGAAGGCGTCGGTCGCAATGCGACGGAATTAGTGCGTAAAATCAAAGCAGCGCAATATGTACGCGCCAATCCTGGTGAAGTTTGTCCAGCCAAATGGGAAGAAGGCGAAACCACACTCGCTCCTTCCATTGAGCTTGTTGGCAAAATCTAAAAAGCACCAACAAATCTGAGCATTTGTGGCGGCCGGCTGAAAAGTTGGTCGCCACCGTTCTCTGGCGCCTATTCAACGCGCCAGAGAACGATAAGTCTATTCCATAGCTGAGAGCAAACCATGGCCATCCTTGATCAGTCGACTATCGAACAATTGAAAGCCTATTTGGCTAACCTGCGCCGTCCTATTCGCCTTGTTGCCAGTTTGAACGAAGGCGACAAGTCTCGGGAAATGCGATCGTTTCTCGAAAGCATTGCTCCTCTATCCGATAAGGTCGAGGCCCAATTTGACGGTAAAAGCCAGCGAATACCTTCATTTTTGATAACGGCAGAAGATGGCCAATCGGAGGTCGAATTTGCCGGGTTACCCGTTGGTCACGAATTTTCTTCCCTGATTCTGGCGCTGTTGCATGTTGGCGGCCATCCTCCGAAAGAAGATGCCGACTTGTTGGATAGCCTACGCAATCTGGAAGGTCGTTTCCATTTCGAAACCTATTTCTCCCTATCCTGCCAGAACTGTCCGGATGTCGTGCAGGCCCTTAATATTATGGCGGCACTCAATCCTAACATCAGCCATACAGCCATCGACGGCGCTCTTTTTCAGGATGAAGTCGAAAGTCGCAAAATCATGGCGGTTCCGACAATATTGTTAAACGGTGAACCATTTGGCTCGGGGCGAATGGATCTGGCGCAGATTATCGCAAAACTGGATAGTGGAGCTTCGGCAAAGGCCGCAGAAAAGCTGTCTGGCAAAGACCCATTTGATGTACTCGTGGTTGGCGGTGGTCCCGCTGGTGCTGCCGCCGCAATCTACACTGCGCGCAAGGGTATTCGCACCGGCATTGTCTCCGAACGATTCGGTGGACAGCTTCTTGATACGCTTGGCATAGAAAACTTCATCTCGGTTCAGCATATTGAGGGCCCGAAACTTGCAGCTGAACTGGAGCAGCATGTCCGGGAGTATGAAGTTGATATTATGGATGCCCAAAAAGCGACCAGACTAGCTGCAGCAAATGGTGACGGGTTACACAGCTTGCATCTGGAAAGCGGAGCCGAGCTTAAGGCCAAGACAATCATATTATCTACTGGCGCGCGCTGGCGTAAAATTGGGGTTCCGGGCGAAGATGAATATCGCAATCGCGGTGTAGCTTACTGTCCGCATTGCGATGGTCCCTTGTATAAAGGCAAGGACGTGGCGGTCATTGGCGGTGGTAATAGCGGTGTCGAGGCAGCAATTGACTTGGCTGGGATCGTCAAACATGTGACACTCTTGGAATTTGATAGCAATCTGCGCGCCGATGCGGTTCTGCAAACCAAATTGAACAGCTTGTCCAATGTCGAAGTTCTCAAATCGGCTCAGACAACTGAGGTTTTGGGCGACGGGAACAAAGTAACAGGGTTGCGCTATAGGGACCTTGAAAGTGGCGCGAGCCACGATATCAAGCTTGACGGGGTCTTCGTGCAAATCGGTCTGGTTCCCAATAGCGAATGGCTGGGCGATACCCTAGCGCTGACGCAGCATGGTGAGATAGATGTGGATGGAAACGGCGCCACCAATCTTCCCGGTGTTTTTGCTGCAGGTGATGCAACCATAGCGCCATATAAGCAGATTGTTGTCGCCATGGGTGAGGGATCCAAGGCAGGGTTGTCGGCTTTCGATTATCTGATCCGGTCGGGAAGTTAAGGCGATGTCCGTCTTAGTTGCTTAACTGGCTTTGCGTTTCAGATCCGAGCTGGAAAATGGAATGATCTTGGTGTCGACGGCGGTTCCGCTCGATTGGGAGGAGACAGATTTGCTAGGCCTTGAGAACAGGTAACCTTGCAATTGTGTGCAGCCAAGGTCGCGCATGACGTCCATTTCTCTGATATTCTCGATACCCTCCGCGGTTGTTTTCATGCCGAGTTCTTCTGCCATTGATACAATGGCCCGGATGATGGCGAGGCTCTCGGTCGATCCGCGCGTGGCTGATTTTACAAAACTACGATCTATCTTGATTGTTGAGAAGCTGGCCCGGCGGAGATAGCCCAATGAGGAATAGCCGGTGCCAAAATCGTCGAGGACAAGATTGATGCCCAGTGAACGCAGGTTTTCAAGCGTTGCATCGGTTTTTTCGTGATTATCTAAGAATACGCTTTCGGTAACCTCTAGTTCGAGGCGTTGCGGATCAAGCCCACTTGCGGCCAGGGCACTGATTATGCTGTTGGCCAGGCCTCCACCTTCAACTTGCAGAGCTGACACGTTGACGGAAAGCCGGACATGATCGGGCCAGGTTTTCGCTTGCGCACACGCTGTCCGCAAAACCCAGTTTCCAATATTACCGATCAGCCGTGCTTCTTCGGCAATCGGAATGAAAACAGCGGGAGAAATCTCACCACGGGTGGGATGATTCCACCGAAGCAATGATTCATAACCGATGATTTCCTCGCTGCGCGCGTCGACAATCGATTGGTAGGCAACTGATAAATCGCCATTTTCTAGTGCGTTGCGTAGATCGTTTTCCAAAATATGCCGTTCGTCAGCTTCGATTTGCATAAATTCCCGATAACGAACGCACTGACCCCGACCGGAATCTTTGCCATGATACAGGGCCAAATCGGCGCAGCGGGTAAGCGTTTGAACATTGTCGCTGTCCTGCGGGCCGACCGCCACACCAATTGTCGCGCCAATATTGACCGAAGTTCCGTTGATCGAATGTGTGCCGCACAGGTCTTCGATAACTTTTTTACCCAATATTTCGATATCGCCATCGTTTTCGATGTGCGGAATCACGAGCGCAAATTCATCCCCGCCGAGGCGTACCGCATGATATTTATCGCCAGCGGCCTGCTTCAGATGCTCAGCTACATGACAAAGAAGCTCGTCGCCGATATTGTGACCCAGGGTGTCGTTCACGGCCTTGAAGCGGTCAAGGTCAATCAGCATCACTGCACATCGTCCACCTTCCTTATTTGCGCTTACGAGAGCATCGGACAATAAAGTCCTGAAATAGCGTCGATTTGCAAGACCAGTCAAAAGGTCATGACGTGCAGCATGCGACAGTTGCGCATTTGCAGCACTAACAGCTTTTCGCCTCCGTCTGACGGATACGATCGCGAAAAATAGAGCACCGATCACGGCAAAGGCCAAAACCAGCAACAAGCTGGTATAGCGCAGAATTGTGCGTGACTTGGCGAGCGCGAGGTCGCGTTGCGCCTGTTTCGCTTCCAGTTTCGAGATCTCAAGTTCGCGATTGGCATCGTCAAACTGTGCGGCCAGCAACGCTGAATTGGTTGATGCTGCGAGGTCACGACCATTATCATCAAGCCGCTTGAAGGCATCAAGATGAGCGAGGGCTTGTTTATACTGCCCTAGTGCGTTGAAAACTTGATGAGCAGTTGAATGATAGTCCCGATAGGACATTGTCGAACTTTTCAGGTCTACACCGGCAAAGGCTAGTCCAATATAGCGCTCTGCGTCTGCCAATCGTTTGTCGGCCAGCGCGATCTGCGCGCGGGTACCCCACAAAAACGGCTCCCAGTCGGTTGCTCCCGCATGGGCAATAGCTAGGCCGGATCGCGTTGTTTTTTCGGCTTTTTCAAGATCACCTTGGGAATATTGCGCAAAAGCCAGGTTTGTCAGTATGCGTGTCTGAAGAAGCGGACTATCCATTTCCCTGGCAACTTTGAGCGCCTCGGCATATTCTGCTTCCGCCTCGCCGAACTTGCCCATATCTCTAAGAGCGTTCCCGCGATTATTGTGCGAAGACAGATTTAAAGCCGGATCATCAGCGTAGACCGATTTGGCTTGATCATAATAGTCCAGCACTCGAGGATAATCTCGCGCCTCATAGTAGATCGATCCGATGTTATGCAGGATAATGGCCTGACTACGCTTTTGATCCAATTTTCCATAAATTCGGTAGGCGTCGTAAAGCATCGGTAAGGCTTGCTCAACGCGGCCGGTCTGGATTGCAATTGCTGCAGAAGATTTCAACAAATCGGCATGCAACTTGGCATTTGGCGCTTCACGCTTAACCGTCTTTAGCGCGCTGTCGATAACCGGGCCTGCTTCGATCGGTCGGTTCAACCGAGTGAGGGCCTCGCCCTCTAACCATTGGCTTGTAGCAATGGCAATGGCTGCTTCCTTTTTCGGCATTGCATTAGCAATAATTGCCGCTTTGCGAGCGAATTTTAGCGCATTGCCAGGGTCCGACATCATCGAAGATTTTGTATCAGCGATTTGCGATTCGAAAGCCGATGGCACCGCTTCTGTTTGCGCATAGGCAGACGGCATATTGCACGCACAACCCACTAACAAAACAGCAGCTAGTTTTTGTCCCGACATACGCCCCCCGGCTTTCGCAAATCAATCTATCAAGGACAAATATGGATTTCCCACATGCTCCATAATAAATCTTTTAGAATGGGATACTTAGCATACCACCTGCTATTATTTCGTTAACATTACCTCTCGCCGATGCGTCATATTGTGCACGGCCGAAGAGAGAGAATTCCCCGCCTCCCCGCATTGGTGTGGCGTAGAGAAATTCACCGGTGAAACGGCGGTTTTCATCCGCAATACTGAAATCACGCGTTACGTTCCCGATTTCTCCTGTTGAACGGTCAATGACCTCCACAGCATTATATTCCAGTGTGCCTTTTTCAACATGCAGCGGCTGCGTTAAAGATACGCGTAAGCGGTCATCTTTGCGCATCAGGCCCTGTTTGCCGATTGAGAAAGCATAAGCAGAGCTTCTTACATTGCCGTTCGTCCGCAGATTTTGATCAATACCACCGTTTGATTTAGTCAGCGCTGTTGTTGCTGACGCAGCAATATTGATACCGTGCGGCAAATCGAAACTGGCACCTACTGTCATGGTCCGGCTCGTCGAACCGTGGCGAAGATCATTGTCCAGAGCCGATTGTACCCCCAGCAAGCCATCTTTTTCATCCAATGATGCAAAGCTGACGCTGAGAGTGGCGGCTTTCAGCGGCTTATGCGTCATGCGCAAGTTAAATGCGCTGGCTTGATAGTCTTTCGCACCACGCAATTGGGCCCGTTCCGCTTCGGTCAGTGCCAGATTCTCAGAATGGTCAAGTCGGCGACTGGTCAAACCGAAAGCGATTTTAGTATTTTTGGAAATTGCAAATTCGGCGTCAACAAATTCGCCACCTGAGGCAAGACCCAAGACCGGGTTCAAACCGCCTGTGTTTGTATCATAATCGGAGGTCAAACCGAATGAGCTCTGCCCGAGCAACGCAATAGCGCCTTGGCCGTAACCCGCATGAAAGGAGAGCTTGCCAGCAGCATCACCAAACTGGACGGCGCTATGCGGCACTTCTCCCTGCCGACCGTTACGCAGATAAGCTGTCGGATTGGCCGCCGAGACTGCAAAATTCCAACCTTCGCGTTTCGGGCTGGCATAGCTTGCGATATCAGTAAATCCACCAACCATATTGCTTGCGGTGAAGTTATTGGTCGACCAATCGACAAAACGCTCGCTGATGTAGGATTGGAAATACTCACTGGAGCCTGTGACGCTAGATTTCTGTCCAACAAGCTGGTTAGAGAACGGCACTACGAAATCTCGGTGGGTATCGCCTATTTTTTCGAACATCGTCAGAAATACACCATCGGTATTCCAAGTGGCGCCTACACCGGTTTTTTGAAGATCAGCAGCGTTACGTTTCAGCCTTTGGTTGCCACGATATTCATAAAAATCGAGATTATTGAAATCGAGCGGTGATTGTGATGCTTCAACATCAAGCAAGCCAACGCCATAAACATCGTCTACCCCTGGCGCGCCCAAATCCTGAGCGGAATCCAGGATGATGCGTACAGTTTCCTCTGGATGCTCGGCAAGCCATGGCCACCTATCATGCAGCAAAGTAATCGCACCCGATACAAGCGGAGCGGCAAACGACGTGCCGGACCGACGGGTGACGCCGCCGTTGCCGTCAGACATTAATATTAACTCACCTGGTGCGACGATAAAAATATCTCTGAGATGATAGTCATCTGTACATTGTCCATTATCTGTGAGGCAAACCGAGCCCGGTTTGTTGGAGATGCTGGAAATGTTCCCCAAGGGATCGATAGCTCCGACAACAATCAAACCAAAATCAGAATTCCTTTTAAATTCAACATTTTGAGTTTGCGTCATGCCATCATTGCCAGCAGCGATCACGAACACAGTGTCTTTTGCCACATCCTTGACGTCACTATCATTGAACACATTGTTCCATTCGGGATGTAGCGTCCAGCCTGAGACTCCCAGCGACATGTTGATGACGCTGGCATTCCCACCTTTCAGCGAAATAATTCCAGCCTCAATGTCATCCCAAGATGCGCTGCCGGTGTGATCAAACGGGTTGTAGGTTGCTACCGAAGCATTTGGCGCAATACCCATTACGCCGAAGCCATCATGATCGGCAATGAGCAAACTGGCGACACCTGTTCCATGTCCACCGACATGGGCCTGATAGCCGCCGGAATGGAAAACGTTGCCCTCAAGATCGGCGTCATTAACGATGGAAGAATCCAGTATGCCGATAACACTATCAGCGCCGCTGCCTTGAATTTTGGTTAGCTCTGGTGTCCAATTAATGGTTCTCATCCAGTGATCCACACGATCATGGCCACTATATTGCATCAATCCGTCAAACCATTCCGTCACCAGTTGCGCACGCTGTGCCTGACTGAGCGAACGGAAGCCCCAGACCCGATTGTCACCGATACCGAACTTTGCGAACAGCGGATTGAGAAAACTCGTTTCAAACGATTCTCCAGTTCGGGCCTGGATCGCACCGCCCCAGATGCTCTGAGATTGACTGATAAGGCTATTAATCTGCGCATCCAGCACGTCTCTTTTGGCCCCGGTGTTCCCATTTTGTGCAATATCGTTGATCTGCAGATTGGCCTCTCTCCAGGTGGCACCGAAGCTATGCCAAAAGCCGTTCATTTCAATGTAGCTTGGCAACGTTGCACCCGAAACCGGATCGGTTGCGCCAGAAAAAGGATCCAGGTTGCCACGGAAAGGATCAACATTGCCGGCAAACGGATCAACATTGCCTGCGAATGGATCAAGATTACCACCGAAAGGATCAATTGCGCCCCAAAGCGCACGAATTTCGCCATGAAACGGATTCAGGTTACCGGCAAAAGGATCGATATTGCCTTCAAATGGATTAATGTTGCCGGCAAACGGATCGATCGAACCGCTAAACGGATCGAGTGAACCGGAAAATGGATCAATGGAACCGGAGAACGGGTCAATGCTGCCGCCCATCGGAACGATCGGACGCGCGAACTCTTCAGCCGGCAAGGCTTCTTGCCCGACAACCGTGTTGGTTGCGGCGCTTTCCGGCACAGACTCAGTGGCCTGTGCAAAAGCCGGCATAGCGGCACCGAACATGATTGTTGCAATAGCAAATTTGCTAACGCGAAGATTAGATGGTTGTTTCATTTCTACCCCGTTCACCCACGAACTTATAATGAACGAATTAGGGGTCGTTTGTTAACCAGCGCGAAAAAAGATGGATTAACAACATTGTAACCACAGCTTGGCGCAGAGTTCCGGTTTGTTTTATTTCGCGAGAAGACGATTTTTCGCGTTCTAACCGTTAAAATTGCACAGAAATGTAAATTTAAATCGCGATTCCACCCCAATTTGTTAAAGGCGATCAATGGCTCAAATTTGGACGCTGGAATATTAATAGTGGCCCTAAAATCATTGCTGGCCAATA
The DNA here is from genome assembly GCF_965233695.1 of Parasphingorhabdus sp. Taxonomy (GTDB): domain Bacteria; phylum Pseudomonadota; class Alphaproteobacteria; order Sphingomonadales; family Sphingomonadaceae; genus Parasphingorhabdus. Next base: position 3,828,202 of record NZ_OZ247497.1, on the reverse strand, counting down.
AAGACTGTGAAACACAGTCTTTTTTTGGCAGGATAGCTTGATGCTGCAATTGCTAATTTGATTTGAGGGACAATTAATGGCTGATCGGGATTCCCATCTACAAGAGGTGCTCAAAGCGCCTGAAGGACCGCACATTGCTGCCCTGTTTGATTTTGACGGTACAATCATCGCGGGATATTCGGCCACCGCAATGCTGTGGGAGAAAATCAAACGCCGTGAAATGACAGCGGAAGAGCTGGTAGAAACCGCAAATGTCATGGCGCAATATAGCATGGGCAGCATGGGTTTCTCGGGACTAATGATGGCGGCATCCAAATTCATGAAGGGTGTAACCGAAGACAGCTACTTTGAATTTGGCGAAGAACTCTATCAAAAGCACATCGCGCGTAAGGTTTATCCAGAGTCACGGGAATTGATCGAAGCCCATATGGCCAAAGGGCATACGGTAGCGATTGTTTCTTCCGCGACCATCTATCAGATTGAACCTACGGCCCGAGATCTTAATATCGAACATGTGCTTTGTTCTCAATATGAGGTTGAGAATGGCGAGTTTACGGGGAATATCATCCGTCCACTTTGTTTCGGCGAGGGAAAAGTGATCGCGGCCGAGAAACTGGCTGAAGAGTATAAGCTGGATCTCAAAAAGAGTTATTTCTATTCGGACAGCTATGATGATATCGAGCTTCTGGAACGGGTTGGCAAGCCGCGCCCGTTAAATCCTAACAGCAAGCTTAGAGAAGTCGCCAAGGAGCGAGGCTGGCCATTGCAAAAATTTGATAGTCGTGGCCAGGGCAGGCCGGTAGATTATCTGAGAACTGTTTACGCCACGGGATCGTTGGTTACATCGTTTGTTGCTGGATTGCCGATTTGGGCGCTGACCGGTTCACAGCGCGAGGCGACAAATTTCTCGACAGGTTTGTTCGGCGATGTTGCGACGGCGTTGACCGGCGTGGAGCTGGACGTCACCGGCGAGGAAAATCTTTGGATAAACCGGCCCTGCATTTTCGTATTCAATCATCAGAGTAAGGCCGATGTGATGATCATGGCCAAACTGGTCCGTAAAGATGTGGGCGGTATTGCAAAAAAAGAAGTCAAAGATACACCAATAATCGGAAAAGTCATGGAAATGGCAGGAACAGTCTTTGTTGATCGAGCTGATGGTCGGAATGCGATAAAGGCGATGGAACCGCTAATAGACGCGATCAAGGTTGACGGAAAATCAATTTGTATTGCACCCGAAGGTACACGTACGCTTTCGCCCAAAATTGGCCCGTTTAAAAAGGGTGCTTTCCATCTCGCGATGCAAGCGGGAGTGCCAATGGTTCCGATTGTTATCCATAATGCCGGCGATGTAGCGCCCAAAAATGAATTTGTGATGCGGCCGGCAACAGTGAAGGTCGAAATCTTGCCGCCTGTGGATACCAGTAAATGGAAAAAGACAACTCTGGATGCGCATGTTGCAGAAGTTCGGGGCATGTTCCTGAATGCTTTAGGGCAGACCGATGAAGAGATTGAAATTACCGAGGTGGCTAAAACCACAAAATCGCCCGCGCGCGCCAAACGGGTGAAGCAAACAACTCCAGCGGCAGCCGCAGGAGAGAAGACAACCTTGAAAGTTGTCCCAAAAAGGGCTGGATCACAAACCAAAACAAGGGCGCCCCGGAAAAAACCGGCCACGAGAAAAAATGCCGGCATGACCAATGCAAAAAGTCGGCCGTCAGCCGCCAAAAAATCAAGTACATCAGCGACAACAAAAACAGCCGCCAAAAAACCTGCAGCAAAAAAGAAGGCAACAGCAAGCACAACTGTAGCGCGAAAGGCACCAGTGAAAAAACCGGCCGCGTCGAAACAATAGTGAGGCAGAATGGATGAATCCACGGCAATAGCGAAAGCCATACCTCTGGTGACGCAGGGGCCAAAACTTTTTGTCATTGATGCGCGAAACCGCGTTGAGCGACGCTATTTGCTGGACTGGCTTCACACATCGCTCGCTGAAGGAGGCCCAGGCCGTGAAATCAACTGGGTCAGTCTTCCGATTTCTGATGAACGTGCCCGTTTGCGTTTGAAAGAGCTAACCAGGAAACTTGATACAAAGCCTGATACCATGGTTATACCGGTGCGTATTGCTTGGCGCATTCCCAATTTTGAAAAAAGCCGGGCGCTCAAGAAGCGTCATGCTTTATTTGGTGATCCGCGGACACCCGGCAGCTTTCGCGCGCGGACCATCTTGCTCCGTAACAAACGCCGGGCACATTGTTTGACCGGTCAGCCTGCGACCATCGGGGATCTCAAGAAGCGTTTCGAGCAGCAGAATGCCGTCGAAGTGCAAAATGACGATGCTCATGAATTCGCCGGTTTTGTTGCTCGGCAAGCTGGCTTGGTTTTGGATATTGAAGAACGCGGACTTCGTGGCCGCCGCTACAAAGTCCCTCGATTTGTTGCAGATGGTTTGCGCACAAGCCCCAAATTTCGTGCAGCAATGACTGAATTGGCAACAGATCTCGATAAATCCGAAGCGGCTTTATACGAAGAAGCCAGTAAATACATGAAAGAGCTGATTGCACGGCCCAGCGCTTTCTTCATCGATATGAAAGCGAAGCTTGATCGTTTCATGCTATCGCAAGGCTATGAAGATGAGGTCGTATTCAACAAAAACGAGCTGGCTAGATTACGCAAAACAATGCGCGATCATCCTACATTGCTGCTGTTTACCCACAAGACCTATATTGATGGCGTAACACCGACCGATCTGGCCTATCAGAATGATTTGCCGATGGTGCATGTATTTGGCGGCATCAATCTAGATTTTTTTGGCCTGGGTTTCGTTCTGCGCAGGGCAGGGACAATTTTCATTCGGCGCAGCTTTGAAAATAATCCCGTCTACAAGTTGGTGCTGCGCCATTATGTCAGCTATTTGCTGGAAAAACGCTTTCCGATGACTTGGGCCTTTGAAGGCACCCGCTCGCGGCTCGGAAAGCTGATGCCTCCGCGCTACGGTCTGTTAAAATATGTCATGGACAGCGCCAACGTGAATGACATTGAAAATGTGCATATCATTCCAGTCGTAACCAGCTTTGATCTGATCCGTGATGTCGAGGAATATGCCAGCGAACAAACCGGCCGCGTCAAAAAAGCGGAATCGCTCAGTTGGTTTGTCGGTTATCTTCGCAGCTTGCGAGAGCCGATGGGTAAAGTTTATGTTGATTTTGGCAAGCCGGTGATTGTTGAAAAAGCACCGGATCCGGATGACAGAATTGGTCTTTCCAAAATTGCTTTTGAGGTGGCGGTAGAGGCCAATCGCGCCACACCACTCACGTTGACGTCGTTAATGTGCCTCAGTCTGCTTGGCACAGCACCGCGGGCTATGACAGCGAATGAACTGCGGGCAGTGATCAATTTTTTCGTCAAATGGGCGCAAGAACGTAACATCCGGTTCAGCGACGATTTAATCGAACAGAATCTTGAAGGTATTCAGAAAGTGGTTGATACGCTGGTCAATAGCAGTCTTTTCATGCGCTATGATCAGGGATCTACCACAGTATATGCAATTCAGCCTGAGAAACACCCTCTGGCAAGCTATTATCGCAACTCTATAATTCATCATTTTCTTGATAAAGCAATTATTGAATTATCGCTCCTAAAAGCAAGAGAAGACAAGGAAAATATTGCGAAAGACGTGTTTTGGGCTGAAACCGAGCGATTGCGCGACTTGTTTAAATTCGAATTTTTCTATCCGCCCAAGGAGGAGTATCGCCAAAATCTGGAAGCGGAGCTGACACGCGCTTGTCCCGACTGGAAAATGAAACTGGATCAGGGTGGCATAATGCTGAAAAGCCTTACCAACCGGTTCCAGCCTCTGATCGGTCATGCTGTCTTTTTACCATTTGTGGAATCTTACACCGTCGTGTTGGACATTCTGTCTCGGTTAGAGCCGGGCCAGGCAATCGACAAGAGCCAGTGCGTTGAAGCAGCCCTCAAGGAAGGACGGCAGGCTTACTTGCTGCGACGAATTACCAGTGAGGCCTCGATAGGCAAGATTCTGTTCGAGAATGGCTTTAAAATGGCTGCCAGTCAGGGACTCACAGGCGAAACAACGGAAGAAACCATCGCGAAACGCAAGGCTTTATTGCGCAAATTCCGCGCGCTGTCGCGGAGGATGGAGAAATCGCGTCTTGAGGTGTTGAGCCTTGCCGACAAGATTTTTGAGTAAGAACAATCGATATTAAGGAACCGCATATGTTGCATCAACTTAGTGCCCAAGACGCCCAGTTCCTTTACATTCAGACACCGGAAAACTTGACGCATGTCATGGCGGTCTATGTTTATGACCCATCAACGGCGCCGGCCAAGGCGGTACGCTTTAAGGATATCATCGAACATGTCCGCAGCAGGCTTCACATTTCTCCAGTTTTCAAGCGTAAACTCTATCGCCTGCCATTTGATATTGATCATCCATATTGGGTCGAGGATGTGCATTTCGATATAGAAGCCCATATCTCCCACGGAAGATTACCTGAACCAGGTGATTGGCGTCAGTTTTGCATCCATGTGGCGCGCCATTTCAGCAAACCCATGGATATGAATCGACCATTGTGGGACATGTATGTTGTGGAAGGGCTCGACCGCGTTAAAGGTTATGGCAAGGGCAGCTATGCTATTCTAACGCGGGTGCATCATGCGGCGATCGATGGCGCATCAGCCGCCTATTTTTTCACGGCACTCAGCGACCGAGATACCAAGGGCACCCCAGCGATAGAAGTACCGCATTCCGATTGGGATTATGGCGATATGCCCACTTCCTCAGAAATTGCCAATCGCGCCCTTTCGAGCAACCTGACTTCACCTGTCAAGCTGGCCAATGCCGTGTTGAAGCTGACCCCAACCCTATGGGACGCTGCGCAGAAAAATATGTCTGGTACAGGTGAGGGTGGCGGCCTCACTGTTCCCGAGACCAGGTTCAACGGAACTGTCTCCCCGCATAAGATGTTCGATGCTGTCAGTTTCGATTTGGATGATCTCAAAGCCATGCGGACCAAAGTCGAAGGCGCGACGATTAACGATGTTGTTCTCGCCATCTGTAGCGGCGCCCTGCGCAAATATTTGATGAAACACAAGGAATTGCCAAAAGAAACACTGGTAGGTGTTGCTCCTGTTAATGCCCGAAAACGGGATGGTCAGGAAAATACACCTGGTAACAAGATTACCGCAATGACAGTCAAGCTGTGGACCAATATTGCCAATCCATTGGAGCGATTAGAGGCCATTCGCAACACTACGCGGGAAACAAAGGCGGCTAAATCAGGCTTAAGTGCCCGGATTATGACGGACCTTACTCAACATATTCCGGGTGCGACGATGGCCGGGGTGGCGAAAATCCTGACCAGCGAGCGTTTTGCTCCCAAAATGAGTAATGTTTTCATTTCCAACGTACCGGGGCCGCAAATGCCTATGTATATGAATGGCGCAAAACTTACTCATCAATATGGCATGGCGCCGCTGGGGAACGGGATGGGTCTGTTCATTGCGACGCCCAGCTATAACGGGACGATGTCCTTTGCGATTACGACCGATAGAAAAATCATGCCAGACATTGAGTTTTTCCGTGAGTGTATCGAAACAGCTTTTGCTCAATTGAAGTCGGCAAAGCCGACGGCAGGCAAACGCAAATCAAAGACGCAAGCCTCACCAGCCAAGAAGGCAACACCAGTCAAAGATGCCTCGGTCATGTACCGGCGCGTATCCAAGACACCAAGAGGAGCGCAACCGAATAAGGCGAAATAAGTAGTGGATAACTACCTAATTATTCCGTTAACAGGTGTCTTTCCGCAGCGATGCGTGTATTCGGACGGATAGTAAGTGAGTAAATTATGATTTTGAATACGACATTGAAGATGGAAAAGGCGATGAGCCAGGCGGAAAACTATTCCGACTGGTCCGATGCCGCTGCTGCCCATGATCGTTCTACAGGAGTCGATAAATGGAAGGCTTCGGACGAAAGCAAACATTTCGATAATGTTTCCATCCGCCGACGGCTCAAACGTCTCTCAAAGCTTTGGAAAGCACAAGATAATGCGGGTCTGCTCTATGCTTTGAATGAAGGTATTCATGGCAATATGGATGGTATGGGCAATGATCGCCTACATCAAAAAGCGAAATTCGGAACCAAACAGCTAATTCAGGATTATGTAGACGCTATTGTCAATTCACTGGAATATCTGGCGAGTGATAAAGTCGATGATATTCCGTTTGAAGAGAAGCTCGATTTCTTTCGTCGGGCGCAACATTGCTATGGTCGCTCGGCATTCCTGATGAGTGGCTCAGGCGCCTTTCTCTATTTCCATATGGGTGTCGTGAAGGCGTTATGGTCAGAAGGTTTGTTGCCGCATATTTTGTCCGGTTCCAGCGGCGGATCTATCGTTGGAGCGCTCGTCAGCACACATGTAGATGATGAAATTCCGCCATTTTTTGAGCCCGAGAATTTGATCACTGAAGGCAGCGATGATATCGCCTCGCAAACAGGATTGAGCATATTTGGTGGCACAAAGCGGCTGAAAATTGACCAGATCCGTGATCGTATCAGCAACATGATCCCCGATCTGACGTTTCAGGAGGCTTATGAATTGACCGGACGGCATTTGAATGTGTCGATCGCTCCGGCGGAAAAGCATCAAACGTCACGCCTCCTAAATGCAATTGCATCGCCGAATGTTTTCATCCGTGAAGCGGTTATGGCTTCTTGCGCCGTCCCTGGCGTCTATCCGCCGGTGACGTTGGCAGCGAAGGACCATACCGGAGAGCGTAAACCTTATTTACCTAATCGAAAATGGGTCGATGGTTCGGTTACCCACGACCTGCCGGCCAAGCGCCTCGGGCGGCTTTATGGAGTCAATCATCATATTGTCAGTCAGGCTAATCCGCTAATCACACCTTTTGCAACCGATGTGAAGCAACAGCGAACACCGATATCGGCAATCCGCAACGCGACAACTTCCACGATGAAAGCTTGGCTTAATGCTAATGTCGAGATCATGCAAAAACCTTTGTCCTATTTCCCGCGACTGAATAGCATAGCAAATATGACGCTCTCGGTGATCAACCAGGACTATACTGGCGATATCAACATCATCCGCCCGACAATGTTCTGGAGCCCGGCAAAAATACTCAGCGATCTATCGTTGGAGGAAATTAGCGAACTTATTCAGTTGGGTGAACGGACGACGTGGCCGAAGATTGAAATGGTCCGCACTCAGACGAAAATCAGTCAGACTCTGGACCGTATATTGTTCGAATATGAATCCGAACTGGCGCATGATCACATGGTCGCAATGAAAAGGAAGATCGCTTGAGGCATGAGGAAGGGAGCTTGGCTCTGCCGCCCACCTCTGCTGCCGCGGGTGCAAAGCTTTATTGTCAAAGCTGGTCGCCGGATCAATCCCCGAAAGCAACCATCTTGTTGGTTCACGGCTATGACGAGCATAGCGGCAGATATCAGTATTTTGCCGAGCATTGCATTCGTCATGGTTTCGCGGTGCATACACTTGACCATTGGGGACATGGAAAATCGGCCGGGATAAATGGATTTGTTCCGGATTTTTCGGTCTATCATGATGGTCTGGATGCACTGATAGACCGCATCCCTGCTGACCAGCTTGCTTCGCCCCTGATTCTGGTCGGACACAGCCTTGGCGGGTTGATCGGAGCGTCTTATCTGCTGGATAAACAGAGCCGCTTCGAAGCCGCGATATTATCCGGTCCTGCGATAAAGGCCACAGAAGAACCCTCTTCGTTTATGAAGGGGTTGAGCAAAATTCTTTCCAAGGCAGCACCAAAAATGGGCGTGTTGGGTTTGGATGCCAATGGCGTCAGCCGCGATCAACAAGTCGTTGCTGATTATCTTGCCGATCCGATGGTTTCGGGCAGTAAGATAAGCGCTAGGCTTGCTTCAGAGATGATGCGCAATATGGAACTGGTGCAGAGCCAGGCCAACCGACTAACGCTGCCGATGCTGTTACTGCATGGCGATCAGGACAGTTTGACTGCGCCGGCAGGATCTGTTTTTCTTCACGAAAACATTGGTTCGGCAGAAAAGAAGTTGAAACTCTATCCCGGGCTTTACCACGAGATATTCAACGAACCGGAAAAAGATGAGGTGTTGAAAGATATGACAGACTGGATCGATCATATCATTGCCAAGTAAACATGAATATGAATGAGGGGACTTCGCGATGATGATCATTCTATATCTACTGGGTGCCGTACTTCTGGCGGTTTTGATCGCCTATTTTGTTTTTCCGAAAGCGTTGTACGACCTTATGACCGGATTAATCCGTTTGCGCGGCGGAATGCGGAAAAAATCAATCAAGGTGGGGGACAATATCTGGCCGTATCTTGAAGGCGGTCGCAGAGACGGTGTTCCGGTCATTCTATTGCATGGCTTCGGTGGCGACAAAGATAACTGGTCGATATACGCACCGCATATTACCAAACATCACCGACTAATTGCTCCCGATCTACCTGGGTTTGGGGAGAATGACCGTTCTTTGGATCGCGACTATGATGTAAAAACGCAAACGCACCGGCTCAATGCGTTCCTTGATGCCATGAGCATCAATCAATGCCATATCGGTGGCAACAGCATGGGCGGGTTTATCGCTTTACAATTTGCAATGGATTACCCGCAAAAAATACTGTCGCTCACGTTACTCAACAATGCAGGTGTTGTTGGAGAGAACAAAAGTGAATTGCAGGTTGCCGCAGAAAAGGGAGAAAACTCGCTGGCATTGGCAAACCTAGAGGATGTTGATCGATTGATGGCTTTTGTCGCCCACAAACCGGTATCCATGCCAAAAAATTTCAAAAAGCTGTTTTTTGCTGAAGCTGCAGAGCATCGGGAGCTTTTGGACAAGATTTTTTGGCAGATTGCTGGTTCCGGTATCAATGACCCTCTGAACGACCGTTTGGGTGAAGTCGCTGCACCCAGTTTGATCATTTGGGGACGGCATGATCGCTTGATCGATGTCAGCTGTGTTGATGTGCTCGATAACGGGCTCAAACGAAGCGAAGCGGTTATTTTAGAAGACGTAGGTCATATTCCAATGATCGAAAAACCCAAAGATACCGCGTCCGCCCACCTCGCATTTCTTGCAAAACACTGAATTTCCAGCCAGTTTGACCTGAAAGAACTTCTCGTAAAGAGGAGTCGCTGGAACAATAGGGGATTATGGCATGAAATTGCGGGTTGGATTATTGGGTGGTGGTTCGTGGGGAACAACGGTAGCTTCTCTGGTTTCGCGCAATGCACCGATCAAAATCTGGGCCCGGGACGAAGATACCGTCCGGGACATCAATGATAATCACAGAAACAGCAAATATTTGCCTGATGCGGAACTGCCCGAGGCGCTGAAAGCGACCGGAGGCATAGGCGATGCCGTTAAGGATGCGGATGTGCTGGTAATGGCTATTCCATCGGACAATTTTCGTAGTGTACTCGAAGAAGCCAAATCCTATCTGCGCCCGTGGGTGCCAGTTATCAGTCTGACCAAGGGTCTTGAGCTATCAACCGGAAAACGGATGACGGAAGTGATCGAGGATGTATTGCCAGGACATCCCGTCGGTGTTTTGACCGGCCCCAATCTGGCGCGAGAAATAATGGCAGGGCAGGCGGCCGCGAGCGTTATTTCCATGGAAGACGAGATTATCGTCAAACAATTGCAACAGCTTTTCCATTCCGGAATGTTCCGCGTCTATACCAATACCGACCTGCTCGGCTGCGAATTGGGTGGTGTGCTCAAGAACATAATTGCGATTGCTGTGGGAATGGGTGATGGGCTGGGGGCAGGGGATAATACGCGTTCTGCTTTGATCACCCGTGGTTTGGCAGAAATCACGCGATTGGGCGTTGCTATGGGTGGGCGTGCAGAGACTTTTGCCGGGTTGACCGGTATGGGTGACATGATTGCTACTTGCACTAGCCCCTTGAGCCGTAATCGCCATGTTGGAGTAGAGCTCGGCAAGGGAAGAAAGATTGACGACATTATCGAAGAGATGCTCATGGTAGCCGAAGGCGTCAAAAGCGCGCCAACGGTAATGGCGCTTGCCAAGAAATATAATGTAGCAATGCCCATAGCAGAAGATGTATTTGAAGTTACTAAAGGTACCCGATCTGCTGTACGTGCTTATCGCGGTCTAATTAGCGCTTCGGCCGGCTCGGAGGCGGATGCCGGATGAGTCTGTAGAACATGCCCAATTCTGACTTTTCATCTGGTTTTGCATGATGTCAGGGATGGTCTTTACCATGTTTTTCTAATAATAATTGATTTAGAGCAATGTTGAAAAGTTGAGTTTTCTGCGACTGATCGTGCCTGTCAATCATGCATTTTACGAGAATTTACAACCGCTTATCTCTTATTAAGTATCGTCAAACATTGCCTATTAATCTTGTCCATTATGGACCTTGTTTCACGATGTGGTTTTTGTTTGCTTCTTTTTGGGGCGTGCCATAAAAATGTTCCACAAGCATTTCGGAAATTGTTACGTCAGAGTTTAGACGCAGCACCGATTTTGTGGAGAGTATCTATGGATTTGAGAAGCCAAGCCGTAAGACATATTGAGGGCGATCTGGACCTGGATGGCACCGAATCTTTGGTTATCCAACAGCGTGGTATCAGTCAGGATATTCTTAATCAGAAATTCAATGAGATAGATCTGAGGTTTGATAAATCAGATGAGATATTCTGGTGCTATATGAACCAGAAATCGCGACCCAGCTATACATATTCCTTGGGTGATGAAATTCAGGTCGTACAAGATTGGGTTGAAACGAACTATGGAGCAGGTGCTGCTAGGGCCAAGGATCCATTGCGCTATTTCGTTTGTGGATCACATACTCCAGGTATCTACAACCTCGGCGGCGACCTGAAGCATTTTGCGCACTGCATAAGGCATCAAGATCTTGGCGCGTTGAAAAAATATGCGCGCACCTGTGTCCATATGCAACACGCCAATAGTACTGGTTTCGGGGCTCCAATCATTACGATGGCGTTGGTTCAGGGCGATGCATTGGGCGGAGGGTTTGAACATGCTCTGGCTTTTGACCTTTTGGTAGCGGAAAAAAGCGCCAGGCTGGGACTACCGGAAATATTGTTCAATCTATTCCCGGGTATGGGTGCTTATAGTTATCTCCGGCAGCGGCTGAGCCGTCAGGAGACGGAACGGTTCATATTGGAAGGTAAGCTATTCACCGCCGCAGAACTCTATGACATGGGAGTAGTTGATATCCTTGCTGAAGATGGCAAAGGAGAAGAAGCAATAGTCGAATATACCCGGCAAAATCGTAAGCGGTTCCATGCTGAACGTGCGGTATATAAGGCGCGGCGCTTGGCCAATCCGGTTTCATTGGATGAATTGCTTGAAATTACCGATATGTGGGCCGAAACGGCGCTTCATCTGGAAGAAGCAGATGTGCGGAAGATGGAAAGGCTGGCGAATGCGCAAGAGCGCAGGATGGAGCGCTCTTTAAGGGCCATCTAACCCGTGATTTTAATGCCGTCATCTGCATCATTTGATTGCATGGCCGACGAATTGTTGAAAAAGTCGGTGATTCTGGAAATTTCGGCCCTTATACCTGCAAGATATTCATAACGCTGATCAATGAATTCTGCCTCGGTTATGACCTCAAGCCGCCCGCACATTTGAGAGAGCTTGTTCGCACCAACATTATTGGCACCGCTCTTAAATGCATGGGCCTGAAAGCGGAAGCTCTCAACATCTGCGTCTTCAACTGAATGGACAAATGCATCCATGATGCTCGTGGTATCGTCTATATATGCCTTGATAATAGACTTAAGGAATGCCTCGTCCCCAATCGACTTGAGATAGTCCATTTGGCTTGTATCAATCGGCGGCGCTGCTTCGTCACTTGCATTTCCCATGATACTGCGAACGACGTTGAATGGATCAACGGCATTGTCGATCAATTCTGATGTATTATCCTCGCGATAATTACCGGTTTGTTCCGCTACCGTATCCAGCAAGATGCCAGCCTCGATAGGCTTGGTAAGGCGAAGGTCCATCCCAGCATCGAGGCATTTTTGCTCGGTTTCTGGAGTGGAGTCGGCTGTCAGGCCGATAATCGGAACATGATTGCGAGGGCCTTCGATCTGACGCCAAAGTTTGCAGCATTCTATGCCTCCGATATTTGGCATGTTCACGTCGAGGAAAACAACATCAAAGGTATATTTTTCAAGCTCATCCAAAGCCTGCTCCCCGTCTGAAACGACGACGACCTCATGACCTGCATTTACCAATATCGTTTGTAAAACCATTTGATTTGTGCGGTTGTCATCGGCGACCAGAATGTTCAGGGCTGCTTCTGTGCGAATGATCCTGCTGGCATCCTCATCAATCTTACTGTCTGTTCGATTAAATGAGCAACCGATCTGCACAACGCTGCGAACAGTGTCAAAATCGGGGGAGGCTGGCAAAACCGAAGCAAATGCTGCCCGCAATTGAATTTCATCGAGGTTTTTGTTGCTGTCCTCGGACAACAGGACTGGCGGAAGTTTGGCTTCTTGGAAGAAATTCCAAAATATCGGATCATCTTTATGATGCTCTGCAATCATACTGTCTAGCAAAGCGATATCATATGAGGCGAGCGGACGGTTTACCAGAATGTTTTCCAACCGATCGGTCTCTGAACATTGAATATGATCAACTTCGACCTCATCGGTTTCTTGTCCGCTTATCCGGGGGCCGTTTGGTCCAAATCCTAGCGATAAAATCTTGAGATTTCCGTTGGTTTTTTTACTTTCCCTATCTTCGGCAATAGCGATTGGGCAGGATAGCAAAAATGTGCTTCCTTCACCCAGGGTGCTTTCGACACTGACATTGCCTTCCATCTGCATCGCTAGCTGCTTGCAGATTGCCAAGCCAAGCCCAGTACCACCAAAATTATCGATGATGCTGTCATCAGCCTGTTGGAAAACGCCGAAAATCTTGTCATGTGCCTCGGCTGCTATGCCAGGTCCGGTGTCCGTCACCGAAAACCATAACATCGGCACGTTGCTGTCTGTATGGATACCGCATTTCAGCGTCACAGAACCTGTTTCGGTAAATTTAACCGCATTGCTGGTGAGGTTGATCAGAATGTTTCGAATATAGTCGAGCTGTCCGGTAACCAGCTTGTTGCTCATTGCCTCCGCCTGGAGATGGATTGTCAGATCTTTCTCATCTGCTGCCAGTTGCATTATGTCGCGAACTTCCGTGAGAATATCTACAGCACTAAATGTTTTGGGTTCGGGCAGTTCGTCTTGGGTGTCTGATCGCGCAAAGCTCAGCAATTGGTTGATCAAATGCAGCAGATGTTTGCCTGCAGAAACACTGGTGGCAACCATCTGCTGTTGTGCTTCCGGTAGCTTCATATCCAGCAAGTGGGTTCCATAGCCGATGATGGCGTTAAGTGGTGTCCGTAGTTCGTGACTGATACTGGCCAAAAACAGGCTTTTGGCTTTGTTTGCTTCTTCTGCTTCTTTCGTAGCCTTGGAGATTTTGATGATCAGTGTCGAACAATAAGCAGGTATAATGATGAGGCCGAGCAGCAGTCCGATGGATAGAGAGAGGTTTTGCTGCCAGAACGGAACGCTATACAACGTCCAGCCAAATGAGAGAGTCCCCATGGCTGCAGAGACAGCAAGCCATTTTATGCCAAACCGAAATCCATAGCCGAGGATTACCCAAAGATATAATGGGTAGAGTGCTGCTACAGCGCTACCGCCAATTTCAAACAGATAAGTTGCTACCCCGAAATCCGTAACCAATCCGGCAATCCGCCGCGCGCTGCTGGGGCCAGGGTTCAGCCGATATGCGACATAGATTGCTAGGCTTGCTATCAGGTGGAGCTTGAATCCAAGCATGATGTCTTGCGCAGCGCCCAAGTAGGTCGAAATGGACAGTGTAATGATGATCAAAACAAGCCGGTTTATGATCATTTCTCTTTCGCGGTCGCGGCCACGCGTCGCTACGTTGGTCCGCTGGTGATGGTGACCATGGTGATGGTGATGGGCCTTGTTGTGACGGCTCTTTTTGCTGAGCTTAGGCGGGCTAAAGGATAACATTTATATTAACCCTCCGCGGCGCAAGAGGATTGCCTCTTGTGAGCGAGGAACAGCTTGGGAAGATCCTCTACCCGCTGTGGCCGAGCAATTTTAAATCCTTGAATTTCATCGACACCTGAAACTTGTAGCAATTCAAGCTGGGCATCATTTTCCACGCCCTCAGCAATTACACGCATGTCAAGCGCGTGAGCCAGGTGAGAAATTGTGCCGATGATGGCGCGATCGGCCGCAGAATGCTCAATCCGCGATATGAAGGTACGATCAATTTTCAGGCAGTTGGCAGGCAGGTCACGAAGATATTGGAGAGAAGAATAGCCAGTTCCAAAATCATCAATGGAAATGCCAACGCCGGTTTTGCGCAGCCGGTTCAAAGTTTGCCGAACATGGTCATTATTGTCCAACAGCAGTTCTTCGGTGATTTCAACCACAATTTTGGAAGGATCGATGTTGTTTTTATCGATATTTTTCAATATCTCTTCACACACATTCTGGTTCTGAAACTGGCGCGGTGATACGTTGATAGCCACGCGCGGCAAGTCCACGCCTTCATCCGCAAATTGTCTGATTTGGCGACAAACTTCTGCGATCACCCATTTGCCTAAGCCGTCCATAATGCCTGAATCTTCGGCAACCCTTATAAACTGTATCGGCAACAAACGCCCACGCGTCGGATGCTCCCAACGGATTAGTGCCTCGAGACCAACATAATTCAGTGTTTTGGCATTAACAATTGGCTGATACTCCAGAACAAACTGGTTCTGGTTAATCGCATCCCGCAACTCAATTTCCAGCGCAGCATCAGCTTGGGCAATCTGATTCATGCCTTCCGAGAAGAAACGATGGCAATTGCGTCCGTTTGCCTTGGCATCATACATGGCGAGATCCGCAAGGCGCAGTAACTCTTCATATTCACTGCCATCAGTCGGGATAAGACTGACGCCGATACTTGCACCGATTACCTGTTCTACACCGCTGATTGAATAGGGTTGATTAATGGCTTTCAATATCTTGGTGCAGCGCGAGTTGATGGAATCTGCCCCGTCAACCTTGCCTAATATAATGGCAAATTCATCGCCACCAATACGCGCGGCAAAATCATCCGGGCCGATTATCTCAATCAGCCTATCAGCCACTTCGCGTAGCAGGGTGTCGCCGCTATGGTGCCCACGCGTGTCATTTATGACTTTGAAACGGTCAAGATCAAGCAAGAGCAGCGCTGCCTCTTGGCCAGTTTTCTTGCAGTTATCGATTGCCTTGCGGACTTTCTCCGCGAGCAATGCTCGGTTGGGCAAACCGGTCAGCATATCGTGCAGCGCCAGATGAGTGCGATGTTCTTCGGCAAACTTGCGAGCGGTGATGTCCACTGCGGTCGTCAAAACTCCAATGGTCTCACCCTTATGGTTGAGAAGCGGAGATTTGTTGCAATGGAAAATGAGTTCAACACCGTCACTTGTGAATTTCTCTTCATAATGCGGGATAGGTTGTTCAGATTTGAGTACGATATTGTTTCTGCGTTCCGAATTTGCCGCAAGCTCAGGGCCCAGCAATTCACTAAAATTTTCGCCGACCATCTGATCAGGTGTTTTATCAAAAAGAGCCGATTGATAGGCGTTGGTGAACAAACATTGGCCAGCACGATCGGTAGCATTGATCATGATCGGTATCGTGTCGATGATTTGCTCGAGCATACTTTTGCTTGCCGGAACATCCTGATCGACTGTTTCCGCGAGCGCTGCATGCTTCCGCTCGATTTCTGACGCCCGCTTCCTTAAATTGACGCTTTTTTCGTTTTTCGTCAAAAGCGACATTGCGCGTTTGCAAAATTCCACATGAGAAACGGGGCTTTGCAAGAAGTCGGTTGCGCCTGCATCCAATGCGGCTAATCGACATTCACGATCCTGATGGGCGGTAATGACAATAGCGGGAACGTCGCTGCAATTGGACATTGCGCGGACTTTTTTGATGAATTCCGCTCCGTTCATTTGCGGCATCCGATAATCGACGACGAGCAATTCGGCCTTATTCTGGCGCAGCCAGGCTAAGGCTTCAACAGGATCAGCAAATGTCACGGAGGAGTATTTTTCCCCCATGATGGTTACGAACTGAGCATAAATCCTAAGATTTGTTGGCCGGTCATCGACAATGAGAACGCGCATGGTCATCAGTTTGCAATACGCAGCGATAATCAAAATAAGGTTAACATGCAATTGGGGCTATGGGCCTTTGTTTTTTTTGGCAAATCGGCCAAAACTTGCCGAGAAACATCTTTCGTTGCTGTCGGTACGCAAGTTCATCAATCGGAACGTGAGATTAGGGTATGACGAAATCCAATTTTGAATGTCGAAAATAGCGTAACCGCATCAGATCTAACCATTTTGATGATATTCTTGCTTGCCAAGATCATTAAAGGCAATAGACCCAGAACAATAACAATATTGTTCTGGCACGAAAAACTGCTTTGTCGCCAAATTCATGTGGAAGGTTCAGCGGGGATAGGAAATGGAGTTCACATATTCTGAAATATTAGACATGCTTGCGGTCAAGCATAAGATTAAGCGAGACAAGACCACAGCCTTCAGGGGAAGGTTGCAGCATTTTCAACGACTTGGATTTCCCACGGGTGCAAATACCGGAAAGGGAAACATGGTAGCCTATTCATGGCGAGAATTGTTCCTGATCGGATTAGCGCTAGACTGCTTGGAAATAGGTTCAACACCTGATCGATGTGTCAACGAAATCGTTAAGTTTGAGGATGTTTTTCTATCAGCCATAGGCCGCGTTGCGCGTGGAGATCAGGCAATTGATGATAATGAATTTGAATGTTTCCTTATAGTAGAATTGTCGACTTTGATGTCGCTGAAAGATGAGAGTGATTGGAGCCAAACCGTAAAATTGCTCTCACATCGCGATTTGATGCAGATATTGTCAAGCGAGGGGCTGGATGCGCATCGCTCTCCGTACGCCCTGATTGATTTGCGGCAATTTCTGGCAGCGGTGCTTGATGCAGCCTTTGAAACTTTGGATAGTCCAAAAGAGATCATTGTTGGAAAACTCAAGCACTGGGCTGCTCACTTGCCGGATATAAACTGACCGAGCGCGGAAGGATTCTCTAGCCCGCCACAGAGCCTAAGCATCGAAGCGTTTTGACACAACCGGTGCGGAAGTTTCATTCTGGACAGGCCACCTGAATTGATGAAGAGCTTGATCTAGCAACCTCGTTTACATCTTGTTTGAACCAAGTGGGGCCTGTGTCCAAAAGACCTTTACAATGAGTGCGCGGGATTGTCGTGCCGATGTGCGTCAAATCAATAATGTCGCGGTTGAAGAAAGTCATGGACCGGTATAGCGTCTCAATCATCATTTCGGAGTATAAGTTTTGAATCCTGACCAGCATTATGAGCACCAATATCTTGATTTAATGCGTCATATTTGGATGAATGGCGATGAACGGGTTGATCGTACTGGTGTCGGCACCAGAGCGATATTTGGCGCAACAATGCGGTTTGATCTCACCGATCTGGCCATTCCGCTGCTCACAACAAAACGTGTTTTCTGGAAAACAGCAACCCGTGAAATGCTTTGGTTTCTAACCGGCGATACTAACATCCGATCGTTGGTAGAACAAAAGGTCCATATCTGGACCGATTGGCCATTAGATAAATACCGCAAAGAAACAGGCGATGAGATAAGCAGGGACGCTTTTGAACAGCGGATCATAGAAGACGACGCCTTTGCGCAGCAATGGGGCGACTTGGGTCCTGTTTACGGGAAACAGTGGGTGAATTGGCCGAGTTATGTGCCTGCAGGAGAGGGCCTCTATCGCCGTGAAGAGAAAGGAATCAATCAGATACAGTTGCTGATTGACGGTCTCAAAAATAATCCTGGCTCCAGGAGGCATATTTTCACTGGCTGGAATGTGGCTGAACTCGACGAGATGGCGCTGCCGCCATGCCATAAAACTTATCAGTTTTATGTCGCCAATGGAAAATTGTCGGGCATATTATACCAACGCAGTTGTGACCTTGGTCTCGGTTTCGCTTTCAACGTGTATTCGGCAGCATTATTGATTCGAATGATTGCACAGCAATGTGATTTGGAGCCTGGAGAATTGGTTTGGAATGGCGGCGATGTCCATTTGTATATGAACCACTCGGAACTGGTTGAAGAACAACTCTCGCGAACGCCTGCAGGAGAGCCTAAACTTAAAATATTGGACAAGCCAAAATCGATTTTTGACTATAGCATTACTGATTTTGAAGTTCTGGATTACGCGCCACAACCGCATATTTCTGCGCCGGTAGCTGTTTAAAGAACAAGCCTTCAACCTCTGAAAAATTGCGCCTTCCGGTTACGGGATGACAAGGGCGCGTAACAATGTTCCATCACAGGAATGTAAATTTACAATAAATCATGCTATTATGAGATTGTCACCGAGTCGTGAACACACCTAAAAACAGTAGTGATGCGTAGTTCAACCAACTCTTAAGGAGCGTTCGAATGCAAATCCGCGACATTAACCGACTACTATTGATAAACGTTTCATCCATCGCTTGTATCGCAGCGCTGGCAGCGCCGGCCCAAGCGCAGACGGCATTAGCAGGTGCTGAAAATTCTGCGCCGATGCTTTACGAACAAAGCGCGCAATCGCGACCGGTTATGGTCGAGGACGCTCCAAGCATCGTCATACGGGATGATCTGACGTTAGACGACCCGCCGCCGGTTGGAGTTTTTGACAATATAGTTGACGTCACGGGTGTTGGCCAAATGACTACTAGGCCGGATCAGAATACATTTGGGTTGGGCCTTTGCACAGGCACGTTAATCAATCCGCGAACCGTTATATTTGCTGCGCATTGTGTAAATGATCAGGCGGCAGAAAGCTATGGATTTGCAACCGGTGGTACGGCAATCGCTTTCGGCTTTAGCGCTGACAACCTTCCGGCCGTGCGGCGCTGGGTCGGCCTTGATGGTGGTGCAGCCAATCAGACAGACGTCGATTTCAATATCTATAATGTGGAACAGGTTTGGTATGATGAACGTTCGGTCCCGCTGGGCTTTCTTGAAGCGGATGTTGCGCTGGCCACCCTCGATACACATGCTGACGGCGTTCCAACCTGGACCCTTCTTTTTTCGCCGTTAAGGGAAGAAACTCACGGCGTTATAAATGGTTATGGCGCAAGAGGACTGGGGCCTGATGGATCCAATCTTGGTATCGATTTTCGCCGCCGTATTGCAGAAAATATGATCTCATCCGCCAGTTCGCTGGACGACAGGAATAACTTCCTCTTTGGCCCTGGTGATCCAGCATTACCCCAAACTCTGTATAACACCGACTTTGACAGCCCGGATGGAGAAGCCGTTTTCGATCCAGAAAATGGCCGGTTCGACTTCGACCTTTATGATGGGGCGGCA
The DNA here is from genome assembly GCF_965233695.1 of Parasphingorhabdus sp. Taxonomy (GTDB): domain Bacteria; phylum Pseudomonadota; class Alphaproteobacteria; order Sphingomonadales; family Sphingomonadaceae; genus Parasphingorhabdus. The sequence goes on along the minus strand of NZ_OZ247497.1, from coordinate 3,808,679 downwards.
TTGCCACGCGAAGGGACGACAGCTGGTGGTGACTCTGGAAGTGCATTGGTTGCAGATGAACTGTTTGATATACCGGTGATCACGTCAGTATTATCGGGCGGTTCGAGATTTTTTGGGAATGATCCCAGCGATCCACTGACATTTCAGCCGTTCTCATCTTACGGCACACAAAGCTTTTATCAGCCGCTCTATCTGTTCTGGGATCAGATCGTGGCCAACAACAGCTATGTATATGCGTCCAGTCGCGCTGGAACACGCAACTGGATGAACCCACGTCATTGGGTGCAGGATATGGACCCGAGCTATGCCATTAGCGTAGATGGGGAACTCGTCAATGCGCTCCCGGGTTTTGAAGCCCAAGGGGTGACTGGTGACACTCCCAAATTCGGAAATGTCTGTTTTCTCGATGACTGTCTTGACCTTTCAACCTTAAGCGTTGATTTTGACGAGGGAACACCAAACAGCGTGTTCATTGAAGGGGGTCCGGGTAGCCGCAATTTTGTCCCGAATAATGTTGTTGCTGACCCTTCAGCTGGCGTTCGGGCACGCTACTATGAAGTGACACTGGCCGCGGCCGGAGCGACAAGACTGCGCGACGACGTGACTATTGATCGCCTCAATCTGGAAGGCGCAGCCCGGCTTGATATTCGCCGACGAGGTAACCTTAAAGTCTGGGGCGATTACACGCAGACAGGCGGATGGCTTGACCTTCGGGGCACTCTGACTACGGGTGAAGCTTTTCTCGGTGTAGGACTGTTGACGGGCACCGGCCTCTTCGACCCCACATTCCTGACATCGGTCAATGGTTCCATAGCACCGGGCCTTGATTTTGGTGATACCGGCACGCTGACAATCGCAGGTGATGTTATTCTTGCATCCGGCACGCTCTCTATTTTTGATGTCGGTCGAACGGGCAATGATAAGCTAGCGGTGCTTGGCGATGACGATAATCCTGGTATCATTTCGCTGGGAGGTACTGCCGCTGTGATCAATGCCTTTGGACGTAACAGCGCCAGATTTGGGCAAACCTTTGAGATTATCACAGCCGAAGGGGGGGTCGAGAATACTTTTGACGACGTAGTGGGTCGCATTGGCGTTCTCTATCCGGAGCTTATCTATGGTCCGGATAATGTCACGGCGCGCATGCGAGCAATCAGGTTCTCCGATTTCTTCAGCAGCAATGGTGTCTCCAATCCGTTTTCGCTTGCTTTTGGTAATGCTTTGGATGGGGCCCGGCTGAACAGCTACAATGATCTCGCTGACGTTTACGGTCTCATCGACGTCATGGAAGTCGGCCAGCTAAACGCTACATTCCAGAGCCTTTCGGCAACGCAGGCCGGGCGCACAACGACGCTTGATCAACAGCAGGGTTATGCAATGCGCAGCCTTGTTTCCGATCGCTTGTCTTTGCTTAGTGCGAAGCAAGGAGTGAAGGGCAAAATCAGGATCATTGGTGCATCGGGGGTTTTAAACAACCGTCAGCTAACCAACAGCACCGCATCCCAGATGAGCTTTGCCGGTAACTATCAGTCATCGGATTGGAATGCGGTTGCGCTTCCCGAAAATATGAGTGGGTTTATCTCGGCAGGTTATAACCAGTCGGCATTGGCATTTTCTCGCGATGGAACGGAGGATCAGCAAGGCAGCTGGCATATTGCCATGGGCTTGGAATTTGCCCTGAATGACCGAACCAACTTCGGAACAGCATTTGGCTATGCCGACGGTGCGCAGCAGGTTGGTGGAAGTCTTGCAAATGTCGAAACCAATCAAGCGTCAGTTTACGGCAGTTATGATCTTGGTCGTAGTTTCTACCTCGGAGGCCAGGCATCTATTGGCTATTCTCGGATCGACAGCACGAGCCGTTTGTCTGCAGGTTTGTCACAGAATAATCTGAACACCAATTCGCTGACGTTCGCCACTGAGATCGAAGCTGGCTACAACATCGACATGGATGGGTTGACCCTGACACCCCGCGCCAGCATCGGATATTCATCCTATGCCGTAAGCGGATTCCGAGATGGCGCAGGTGACCTGGCGCTGGCCGTAGATGATATCAGTCGATCGGGCGTTGATGCAAAGGTAGGTTTGAAACTATCTGGCAGCAGCAAGTTGGGCATTGCTTCTGGTTGGTCTTTCCAGCCGGAAATGAAGGTCGATTATGTCAATCGCCTGTCTGGTAACGATACCAACTTCCTTGTCCGTTTCCTCGATGCCGAGAATGTTGCTTTGGCTTTGCCTATCGGCCTGCAGGATTCCTCCTACGGCGAAGTGAAGGGCGGGTTTCAGTTTACCAATGGACCGCTTTCCATCGGTGGCGCGTTAGAGTCGCGTATCGGTCAGAAAATCTACCGTGATGATCGGGCGGTGATGAATATGTCGCTTCGTTTCTGAAAACCGTCTCCGATATATGCTAAGCAGGGGCGCAATATGTTTGCGCCCCTTTTTTTGCGACAACAGTTAGGGCAGGGAGATTGACCTAAATATCATTTTGTAATAATGTAACAAGATAATATATTTATATTGCAGCGCAGCAAGTGCGTGATTGTAGGAGAAGCCTTGTGGCTGACGTCAAGCCGAAAACAAATTTGCCGCCATTATCCCTGCATGTTCCCGAGCCGAAATATCGGCCGGGTGATCCAGTGGATTATAGTGATGTCGATATCCCCAAGGCTGGCGATCAGCCGCGACCAGATGTGGCCAGCGATCCCGCGACAATGCGGGAAATGGTCTATGACATGGTCCGTGTGCTGGATGACGACTACAAGGCGGTTGGTCCGTGGGATCCGAAGCTGTCCGACGAAACGCTATTGCAAATGCTTAAGACCATGGCGCAGGTGAGGGCATTTGATGACCGGCTGCACCGAATGCAGCGGCAGGGTAAAACCAGCTTTTATATGAAATCCACGGGCGAAGAGGCGACATCAGTTGCAGCAGCCATGGCACTGCATAGCGATGATATGTGTTTCCCGAGCTATCGCCAGCAGGGGATACTTTTTGTTCGTGGCTATCCGATGGTGGACATGATCAATCAGATTTTCTCCAACCGGGCAGATAAACTGAAAGGTCGTCAGCTACCGATCATGTATTGTTCGCGGGAGCTTGGGTTTTTCTCCATATCTGGCAATCTGGCGACCCAATATCCGCAGGCTGTTGGATGGGCGATGGCGAGCGCTGCCAAAGGCGATACCCGTATAGCAGCGACTTGGTGTGGGGAGGGCTCTACCGCTGAGGGTGATTTCCACAGTGCGATGACCTTTGCTACCGTCTACAACGCACCGATTGTCATGAATATTGTCAATAACCAATGGGCGATCTCTTCGTTTTCGGGTTTTGCAGGCGCTGAGCGGACAACTTTTGCTGCGCGGGCTGCAGGCTACGGGATTGCCGGACTGCGGGTGGATGGCAATGACCCCTTGGCCGTTTATGCAGCAACCCAATGGGCGGCGGAACGGGCGCGAACCAACAATGGTCCGACGCTGATTGAGCATTTCACCTATCGCGCAGAAGCGCACAGCACGTCTGATGATCCCAGCGCCTATCGAAGCGCACAAGAACGCGAGGAATGGCCATTGGGTGACCCGATTACCCGGTTGAAACGCCACCTGATCCATCGCGGTGTTTGGAGTAAAGAGCAGCATGAAGCACTCGACAAAGAATGTATTGACGCTGTGAAAGTCGCGACCAAGGAAGCTGAGAAAAACGGTATTTTGGGTCATGGTCTACACCAGCCTTTTGAGACGATGTTCCAGGATGTCTTTGAAGAAATGCCCTGGCATCTGAAAGAACAGAGCGATCAGGCAAACAGAGAACGGGAAATCAAATGGCCTGATGCGGAGGCATCTCAATAATGGCAACCATGAACATGATAGAAGCCATTAACAGCGGCTTGGACAATATGATGACGCGCGATGATGATGTGGTTATCATGGGCGAAGATGTCGGCTATTTTGGTGGCGTTTTCCGGGCGACCGCTGGACTTCAGGAAAAGCACGGCAAGACGCGGTGTTTTGATACACCGATCAGCGAATGCGGGATTATCGGCGTCGCTGTCGGGATGGCGGCTTATGGGATGCGCCCGGTGCCGGAAATTCAGTTTGCCGATTATATCTACCCCGGCCTTGACCAGCTTGTATCCGAGGCCGCGCGCCTGCGCTATCGGTCTGCTGCCGAGTTTACCAGTGCGATTACGGTGCGCTCGCCCTTTGGGGGCGGTATCTTTGGCGGGCAAACACATAGCCAGTCGCCGGAGAGCATGTTTACCCATGTCTGTGGCTTGAAGACAGTAATTCCATCAACACCTTATGATGCCAAGGGACTACTTATTTCGGCGATTGAAGACAATGACCCGGTAATGTTCTTTGAACCCAAGCGGATCTACAATGGTCCTTTCACAGGCTATTATGACAAGCCGGTAGAGCCCTGGTCGAAGTTTGAGGCATCAGAGGTCCCTGAAGATTATTACAAGATACCGCTTGGCAAGGCGAACATCGTCCGCGCTGGTGAAGCTGTGACTATCCTAGCCTATGGCACAATGGTTCATGTCGCAAAGGCGGTGGTTGAAGAACATGGTGTTGATGCGGAAGTGATTGACCTGCGAACGCTCGTTCCGCTGGATATCGAGACGATTGAGGCGTCGGTGAAGAAGACCGGGCGCTGCCTGATCATTCATGAGGCGACCCGCACGAGTGGATTTGGGGCGGAACTGTCGGCGCTGGTGCAGGAGCGGTGCTTCTATCATCTTGAGGCACCGATTGAGCGAGTGACCGGATTTGATACGCCTTACCCTCATTCACTGGAATGGGCTTATTTCCCGGGACCGGTCCGGATCGGGAAAGCTTTGGATAAGATAGTCGGGGAGCTGACAGCATGAGCATTTACACTTTCAACCTGCCTGATATCGGCGAAGGCATAGCCGAGGCGGAGATCGTCGCTTGGCATGTGAAGGTCGGTGATCGGGTCGAGGAAGATGATCAGATTGCCGACATGATGACCGACAAGGCGACGGTTGAAATGGAAGCGCCGGTATCGGGAACGATTGTTGCTGTTGCGGGCGAAGAAGGCGATATCATCGCCATCGGTTCTATGCTGGTTCAGATAGAGGCGGAAGGTGACGGAAGTGCCGCGGAAGCGGGACGGTCGGAAAGTAACGCTGCGGTCGAAAGTGACGTCACGACGCCAGTTCAAACTACTGATAATAAAGAAAAAAGTGAGCGATCTGCCGAAGTTCCTGCACCGGAACCGGAAGTTGACGCAACCGCACCGGAACCACCCAAAAGTGACGTCATGGCAGCAGAATCCACGCCATCGGCAAAGGTTCTCGCCACCCCCGCCGTGCGTAAACGCGCGGCCGATCTGGGCGTTGATCTGAGCCTCGTGAAGGCCCAGGGCGAGCATATCCGGCACAGCGATCTGGATGCCTATTTGAGCTATGGCAGCGGGCAGGGTTATCGGCCCTCGGGCGCGTCTCTCAAACGTGACGACGAAACCATCAAAGTCATCGGCATGCGCCGCAAGATCGCCCAGAATATGGCGGAATCGAAACGTCATATTCCGCATTTTTCCTATGTCGATGAAATTGATATGACCGCGGTCGAAGATATGCGCGCGGACTTGAATGCCAATCGCGGCGACCGACCAAAAATCACCATGTTGCCCTTGATGATCGTTGCCATATGCAAAGCGCTGCCGCAATTTCCGATGCTCAACGCCACCTATGACGACGAAGCAGGGCTCGTGACGCGTCATGGCGCCGTCCACCTGGGCATGGCCACACAGACCGAACAGGGCCTCATGGTGCCGGTTATACGGGACGCACAGGACAAGAATATCTGGCAATTGGCCTCAGAAATCGGCCGTTTATCGGCTGCTGCGCGCAATGGCAGCGCAAAAGCAGACGAATTGTCGGGATCGACGCTGACATTGACGTCTCTGGGGCCCTTGGGCGGCATTGCGACGACACCCGTCATACAACGCCCGCAGGTCGCGATTATCGGTCCTAACAAGATCGTCGAGCGCCCCATGATCATTGACGGCGAGATTCAGGCACGCAAGCTGATGAATCTGTCGATCTCGTGTGATCACAGGGTCGTGGACGGCTATGATGCCGCCAGTTATGTGCAAGCGCTCAAGCATTTGCTTGAAACACCTGTATTGTTGTTCGCTGATTGATTGTCGCGGTTTCCGGCACTCCCCAATGCGCTGGTTTTGCGATAATCGCTCAGCAATTTACACACAGAGCAACGTGCTCCGCACTTGATGCGGAGCCTAGGGTTACCTGTTGCGCCCTGCCAACCTGGGCTCCGCATCAAGTGCGGAGCACAAATCTTCAAAGCTATTTTGCATCCATCAACTGAAAGGTGACGGATGTGTGACGCAACGGCCCCGTTAAAGCCCCAAACTCCCCAGGGTCTGTTGGTCAAATTTTAGGCGGAAGGTGATGAAGGGCCCATCTCTAGTGTAGCGGCTTTCTTCAAAGTCGCGGTCTTCAAAACCCACCACATTATAGCCGAGCGAGATATAGCCGTTTTTAAACGGCGTGATCCCGATACTCGGTCCCCCGCTATAGGCAATCGTATCAAAGTCCGTACCTATACGCGCAGTCGCCTGTCCGCCGATGTCAATGGTGTCGGAAAGGTCGAACTTGACGTCCGCCCCGACCACATTGCTCCAGCCTTTGACATCATCTTCACCAAATTTATCGAAAACATAGCGGCTTCCCCAAAAGAAACTATATTCTCCGGCTTCGGTAAAGATGCCATCATCCGCGTCAATCGGCGTGTAATTGACGCTTAAACTATTGATAATTCTACGAGAAGTTACGTCCCCGTTGACCAGTAGCGGCGCGCCGCCAATCGGTCCGGACGTGCCCGCGGTCGCATTGCGCACGCGGTCTTCGCGAAATTCGAGCTTTTCGAGCCATGACCAGCGGCTGTCCGCCGGGCGATGGGCCCAGCTGGCCTCCGCTTCGATTACCCTTGTGCTGGTGCCGGTTTCATCTTCGGCGACGAAGATGCTGCCCAATGCCCCCAAAGCGCTGCCTTCACCGATTTGTTTCAAAACGGCAGAGGTGAATCCATAGCGTTCCGAGATATCGCCATCGCGATATTCGGCGCGGCTGACCCAGCTCCAGTCGTCGCTGCGGAAGGTTGCACCGGCGGTGACGGCGATGAAATCTTCCGTCAACGAGCCATCATTGCCCAGAAAACCGCCGGAAGCGACAGGTTGTTCGTCGTTAATCACATCGCTGCGGTCAAAACCCCCCAAGGTTTCGTTGCCGTCGAGTGAGAAATCGATCGTCCACTTGTCGTCGAGCGGAATAGACTGAGTCAGGCCGTAAGCGGCAAAGGTGCGCGGGCCAAATTCGGTAATTTCCTGTTGATTGGCACTGACCACGGCACGCGCTCCATCCCATGGCGCGACATCGACACCAATGCGAGCGGTGCGCGCATCGATATTCTCGCCATCGGCGATCTCATATGTACCGACCAGCTTGATATCGTTGGTGATCGCATAGCGTGCGGTCACGCTGTGACGGGCCGGAAAGTCGATGCTTTCATCCTGGCCGCCGAGTGCGAATTCGGTTTGGGCATCCAGTTCCAGCTTGCCGTCAAACAGTCTTTGCGTCGCACCAAGCCGCGCTAATGTAGAGCGATTGACGCTACCGTCAGACAATCTGTCCTCGGCATGGACGACACCGGCACGCAGGGCGGTATTGTCGTTGCGATACTCGACTTCCGCCGTGCCGGAGCGCCGACGCGCATTGCTGGTCAGGAAATTCTCCTGATAACCGCTGGCTGAAAGCGACAGCTTGTCATTGAGACGCACACGTGTGTCGATACCGAATTTGCGGGTACCGCTTTCCGCTGCGTTAAGCTGACCCAGACCAAAACCGGCGGATTGCTGGCGCACATAGGCGAGGACATCGAAATTGGAACCATGATGCTCAGCCTCAACCAGCCAGGCAACAGCGCTATCTGCGCCGCGTTGCTCGCCATTTAGCACGTCGGCGGTTTTGTCTTCGCTGTCGCTGGAAGCCACCTCTGCTCGAAATTCCGTTTTCAGACTGGGCCGATAGCGCACATCCACGCCTACAAGATCGCTTTTGACGCTTTCATTCTCGTCATGGATCGCGGTAGCACCGACTTTGAACTTCTTGTCCTTGGACTCGTAAGTCAGACGACCGCCAGCGTTTAGATCGCGGCCACCCACGCCCAACACTTCATATTCGGCGATGATGAATTGCGGATCGAGGCCGCTGCTGCGGCTCAAAATCGGCTCGCGGAACCGCAAGGTGCCAGCGAGATAGTCGATATCATAATCGATGTGACGCGTGAGTTCTTTGCGCTCGACGATACGGTCAGAGCGCAGGCGATCGCGGGTTTCCAGCGTGATACGCTCGCTGTTGGCGATGATATCACGGGTGGAGAGGGCATAGGGGCCGGACAGGCCATTGCCCTGAATTTCCTCACGGCGGAAACGATTGGCAGCATCCGCACCAAAGGCCAGCGCGCTGACCTGATCGCTGCGATATTCGGCTTTTACGCCGTTGAATGCGCGCTGGTAACGGGCCAGCTCGGGCTCGTTAATGCCGGTCTCATAGTCTCCGAACAGCGCATAAAATTGCGGCCGTTCGAGCTTGAGATACAGGCGGCGCACCGATGCGGCATCGTAGCGTTGCTCTGAGCGATCGGCGTAAACGGTGTAATAGCGGCGTGGGTCGATAACACCGGCAAAGCGGGTTTCATCTTCTTCCTTGTCGGTGTCATAAGCCAGGGTCATCAGCCATTTGCCGGTGACGCGGCCTTTTGCATACAAGGCGACGCGGCCGTCCAGATTGATATTATCATCATCCTCGGTCAGATCTTCGAGACGCTCGTCGAGCGTGTTGAAGCCCACCGTTCCGGCGGCAAAACCGACCACGGTCCACGGACGATTGCCGGGATCAAGCCAGGTTTCAATGCGCTGTTGACGCGATACTTCGCCATCCTGGAACGGGAAAGTGATGCTGACAGAGCCGGAAGCGGTTGTCGGCGCAAGTTCGATATAGGCAATGCCCTCATCGCCTTCCACGCGCCACACAGGGGCGCCGCGTTCAAGGCCGGAAAGCTGGTTCGCCTGCTGTGCATCCACCTCAATGGTGGGGGCATAGGGGGCGGGAACGCTGAAATCGCCCGTTGCGCCGTGATGCGCCGGGCGACCGTCACGGTCGGTCAGGCGAACGGCCAGAACAGGCCGGGTGACGCCGTCAGCAATCAGCACAGAGCGCTCTTTGAGCAGTTCTGCATTGAGCGGGCTGGCCGAATAATGCACTTCGCGAGTCAATTCCTCGACCAGCGCGCCATTCTTGTCCAAAACGCGTGCCACAAGTGTGTTTTTCCGGTTTTTAATGTCCAGGCCGCGCCAAATGCTGATCTGTACCGAACCATTGGCGCTTTTCTCTTTGCCCTCAAACGACAGCGGATTGACCTTTTCGCCGTTCAGAGAAAGTTCGACAGTTTGGCCCTCGCGATGCTTCACCGCTGCCCGAAGCGACTTAACCCGTGGGTTATAGCCGGTTTCAGGGAAAATGAAGGCGATGCCCGGAGCCTGTCCGGCCAGCCAGTTGCGCTCGGCGCCGGCGGCCTCTGGATCCGAGAGGATTTCGGGCTTTTGATAGGCTTGAACTGCCTGAACTTCCCGTGGAGCCACTTTGTGAGCACGGAAATCTGCGCGTTTCAGCGCGCCACCGCGACCCTCGACAAAGCGCGAAATGTCACTGCCCGCGGCGCGCGTGTTTTGCGCGCAGTTAATCGGGGCCATATCGGCAGGAAAAGTGGATGGATCGACCTGCACAACGTGCAAACCGGGCCTGATGCCTTCAAAATGATAGCGACCTTCTTCGTCCGTGACGGTGTAGGTTCCGTCCTGCAACATGACGCGAATACCGCCAATTCCTGCCGCTTCGCGTGGATCAACGCTGCATCCGCCGTCGGTAATTCGGCCGATAATCGTGAATCTTTCGGAAATGCCATCGCGTTCAACACGCACGGGCACGCTGGCAACAAGACTTTCGGCACCACGATTATCGCGGGCCTGAGCCGTGTTGATGGCATCGCCAGGCTGGGCGTCCTGGCGGACTTCTGCCAAATAGGTCAGTAATCCGCTGCCTGCTGGGGGCAAAGCAGGGACGTTGACCGAGAAATTCTGTCCATTGGGCTCCACAACGGGCGTTACGAGCGCGCCATTATAGCGAACAGTGTCAATGCGCAGGCGCATCGCGTTCGGTAACTGGTCCTCAATCGTAATCGCACCGGTTGTGCGCACCGGATCGCTGTTTTGCACGGTCACACGGTACTGGATCGCATCACCCGGGACGGCAACGGCTGTGGATACCTCCTTGGTTATCGTTATCGGCACGCCGGGCCTGTCCAGCGGAACATCTACGCGGACCGGTGCCGGATCCTCCAGCGTGATGATCCCGCCATAGGAGCCATCCACAATGGTGAAGGGCAGGCCGTCCGTCCGCCGGAAGCCTTCCAGTTCCTGCGGTGTGGCCGCCGATGGCGCCGTATAGGGCGAAGGCGGCTCGATCAGCAGCCTGTACTGGCCGGGACGGGCAAAGGGGAAGCGATAGAAGCCTTCGGTGAAATCATACACATTGCCGCCGCTATCGGTCACGGATCCGCCGGAAATCACTGTGCTGGGGAACACAGAGACGCCGTCATCACCGAAAACTTCTGCTGGCAGGCCCGTGGCAACATCTATGAGCGTTACCCGTGTGCCATCGACAGGGGCGCCGTCGCCGCTGTCAAAGGTTTCACCAAAGGGATCGATCAAGATCCCGATTGCGACTGTGCCAATGGCACTACCGCTGACCTCATCAATACCCACATTGAGCTGATCGCCAGGCTGCACGGAAAGGACGCAATCGCCCTGAACCGGCGCAGGCGGAATCGCTGCGGTATTGATCATGCCAACGAAACGGCCGCTATTTACGTCAGTTTCAACGATATTGATCGTCTCACGGTCGCCAGAAGGCGTGGTGAGGACAATATCGAAACTGTCGATAGCGGCGCTACTCAAATTCTTGTTTGGGGCAAGAACCGAGACGATTAATGGCTCTCCAGCGCGGATTCTGTCCGTTTCCATGATGGAAGCGGGGCTGGTACTGGTTCCGGCAAACACACCGCGAAGCTCAACAGGGACATTGCCGCCGGAGCCTCTGCAGATCGTGCCGGGAAGGGGAAGCTGTTCCGCGCCGGGCGGATCACCAAGATGGAAAAGCGTGATCTCAGGCGGCACTGTTGGGGGTGCTACGACCTGAATATCGACGCGATTGGATGGGGTTTGCAGGCGTGTGTTGCCCACATCCCATTCCGCCTCTGCGACATTGGTGATGAGAGGGAAGCTTTGGGCATGCGCAGGAATCATAGAGGCAGGCGCGACCATCGCTCCTGCAGCAAGCGCCAGACTGACTGGCTTAACAAGGTTGGTTAACCAACGCATCCAAAAAAGGGCCCAAAAAGGGGAGGCGGCGGCTTTCCGATTGGACCGGAAAGCCGCCGCATTCCTCAATTTTTAGTCAACCGTTGCCCGGAAGAGCAGGGTTTCGGTGACGCCCGCAGCGACATCGCCGAGGTTGCCACTGATGATGCCGCCTGCCTCGCCGAGGCCGCTGGCATCGGCATTGGTGCCGGTTCCGTCACAAGCCAGAGCCGAGCGGACACCGTTCGCCACTGGAATGGTGGCTGGTCCGGTTACTGGCGCGGTTGCATAGAAGGACAGATCCAGAGCGGAAATGTCATCCGAAATGCTAACGCTGGTCGCGGTCGCACTGCCCGTCGCGTTGGTCACGGCGATACAATATTCGATAACCGCACCCGGAATCGATTTCGGGTTGGTGCTGCCGTTTACCGGATCCCACAATACCGCGCTGGATTTCACAACACTGACATTGGCTGCGGAAATCACGAAATTGTCCGTATCGGACGCCGATGCATTGACGTACACATTGTCGATATTCGCAGCGTTGACCGTACCATCTTCGGTATTGGTCGCGCTGACTGTGTAGTCACCGCCAAGGCTGCTTGGTGTAGCACCTTCCTTGATGGTCGCGGTAAGGGTAATGCCCGCCGCATCGCCGGTTGCGAGGCCGAGCGGGATGTCACCGACAACATAGACCGTGGCATTTGTATCTTCTGCCAGCTCGTCGATAAACGTCGCAGTGTCTTCCGCTGGCTGATAGCCGGGCGTTGCGCCGGATTCGACGAAAATCAGCAAACCGGTGACATCAAAGTCATCGGTACCGCTAAACGGTGTTGCGGCACCTGTGGTTTGCTGGGCAGCGCTCAGTTCAAAGTCCACTACATCATTTGAATCGTTGGTAACCGTATAGGTCAGGAAGGCCGGATTGGGCGCTCCTGCGGTCTGGCCCGGTGTTACGGACTGCGCAGCGCTATTGGCTTCCGACACGGTCAGGTCAAGCTTACGGTCAACCGTAAACGTGTCTGAATCGGTTTCAGCCGTTTGCGCCACGCCGCCAACCTGATAGTTTACGGTAACATTATTCGTAATCGCGTCGCCGGCGGTTGTTCCTGCAGCAAAAGCCGGGTTTGCACCCAGCATTGCGGCAGTAACTGCGCTTGTGGCAACGAGAAGTTTCAGCTTACTGGTCATTACTGATCTCCTGTTTCACTCTACTGTGGATCGCCTTCATCTCCGCGGCGATCCGATACGGTTTGCGGTCATTTTACTGTCCCGCGAAATACAAGTTTCCCTTCCGAACCCACTGAAAGGGAACGATTAAACTTCCACTTGATATGCGTTACGTCGCTCATCAGGGCAGGGCGAACCTCCCCATTTTCACGCGTATAGGTAAGAGCCGAGAGCGGCCCCCAGCTTTTGCCTCCATCAATGGAGACAATTTCGGTGCCATCAGACGTTCCCTTGAACGCGACCGCCTTGGGGAGCGGGTTGGTGACAGAGAAATCGGTTGCTGGCGTGGTGCCAACGTTCTTATATTTGACGACGAAGACGAGATTATCGCCAGGAATGACCGTTTTTGGCTCTTCCAGCATCACAGCAGTCTGTCCGTCAGGCTTCTCGACCTTGCGCTCGACAAAAACGTCGCTTGAGAGCGTTACGTTGTTGGCGGCCAGTGCCATACCAGGCGTAATGCCGGGGAAAGCCAGGGCGGCCAGTATGGCCAAGCGCTTTAAAAGATTGATTTTCATCAATTTATTCCTCAATCTATCGTTACTTGAAAGGTGATGGTGCGGGTCTGGCCGCCGGGAACGGTGCCCAGCGCAACGGCAATTTCGCTGCCATCAAAGGAGCCGGCATCGGCGTCAGCGTCGCTATCGGTCAGGCCTGCGCCCTCCAATGTGATGCTTTCCGCCGTGTAAGTGGTGTCAGCCGGGATATCATCGGTGATATTCAGGTTCGTAAGGCTGCCTGAACCGGTTATTGTCGCTACCAATTGATAAGTGATGGTAGCGCCTGGGACAGGCTGGTTGCCACCAAATTGATCAAGGATTGTGGCGCTTTTTACCAAGGCCACCTGCGCAGCCTGGATCAAGAAGAAGCTGCTCGCTTCGCCATCTGCGCCGGTGGAACCGACCACGGCATCGCCACCGCCATCGCCTTGTCCGGCAAAGCTCGTGCCTGGCGTACCGTTGCCGGTTACCGCTGCGGCGAGAAGCTCAACCTCGGCGCGCTGTCCGTCCGTCGCTGCGACGGGGATATCGGAGAGGATAAATATGGTGACGCTGGCATCCGGTGCCAAGACAGGGTCATTGGAGCCAGGGGAGTATAGAGTATCAACACCGACATCAAAAACGCCGTTATCATTGGTGTCGATATAGATTACCGCATTACTGGTATCGAAATCGTCACCGCCCTTGGCTGTATCAGCCGTTAACGCAAAGGCTTCGCTGCCATTGCCAGTATTTGTAACCTGATAAGTGGTTACCTGCTGTGTCGCTCCGCTATCGGCCGCTATATCGCCAGGATCGCCCGATGCTACCGTGACATCGAGCAATTCATCGACCTTTATGGTGACTGTGTTGGAATCAATAACAACCGGACCGCCAGGCCCGTCGTAAGTCGCCTGCGCGGTATTGAGGATATCGGTTCCGGCAATCGTACCGGCCGCATGCGCTACCGATGCACTGAAAGCCACCGCGTAACAGGTCGCGGCCAACGTCATGGCGGCACGCGCTGCGAGTAGTCCGGAAGACCGTTTGGGACCGGTCAAATTGGGATTTGGTTGATATTTCATGCATTTGCTATGCACAAAAAAGGAAAATATTTCGTAAAGATGACGTCAGGAAATTGGTGACGTCACCAAAAATAAAAACTATATAAAACAATAGTTTAATTGCGCATAAATGAGATTTTTCGGGTTTTGCTTAATGGTCTGTTAACTGTAACCATTTGTAACATTCGTGCACATCTGTAAAATGCTGACTGATGACGATGCCGTTCGAATGGGCCGATAAAAACGTGACCGGTTATGTCAAATCATCATCAGGGCCGGGCTTCTCGTTGCTAGATTCCGACCGGTAAATCTCAAGGAAGCAAATTTTCTTTGAATCTTTGCAAGAGTGTTGTTGACAGTCAGGCAGAGCTCTTATACTTGCGCTTCTCCACTGCATATCCCGGCAAACATGTCGGTGCATAAGCGGGTGTAGCTCAGTTGGTTAGAGCGCCGGCCTGTCACGCCGGAGGTCGCGAGTTCAAGTCTCGTCACTCGCGCCATTGCCTCAAAAAGGGTAATGGCGGTTCAGGAACGGAATTTTCCGGTATTTATCCAAAGCAGCAACGGTTTGATGGGAAAGATCCAGACAATCCCCGCGATTATGTAGATCGGCAGTTGCAACCAGAAATTCAGATCGCTGATCCAGTCCATCAGGCTGACAACAATCCCGCTCCAGATAAGAATGAAAATCAGCATCATGATCACCCCAACCGGTGCGCGCCAATTGGGCGAAGCCGGTGGATTATGAGGTGCTTTTTTGTCTGGTTCTGTTGTCATGACGTCATGTTAACGCTTTGAATTATTTCGGATTCTGTGACGATCATCTGCAATGTGACGTCATGGGGTTGCATCGGGATATTATCTGCTTCCTGTACGGACCATGCAAGGCCAATGCGGGACGCTTCGGGGTATTTTTCAAAGCTTCTGTCATAATGGCCTTTGCCTTGTCCGAGTCGACCCATGGATCGATCAAAGGCAACCATCGGCGTGACAATCAAATCGGGCCTGACGACCGGACAATCAGCGCCTGGTTCGGAGATATTCTGATATCCGGTTTCCAACAATTCGATATTGTCGACTTGACGAAATTCCAGGGGAGAATCCCCTGTGACTGCTGGAAAAGCAATAGTTTTACCGATCTCGATGCAATATTCAGCCAGTCTTGCCGTCGGTGCTTCGGAGCCCATCGAACTGTAAAGCGCTATGACATCGCTCTGCTCGATCAGTTTCGCCAAGGGTGAAGGTGGGCGGCGGAAGGCGAGGCCTTTTGTCGCAGCATCCAACTGGTTGTAAAAAGCATCGCGCCTTCGTCGATACTCTTCACGTAGTTTCTTTTTAATTTCGGGTAAGTTATTCAAAAAATACTCTTTCTTGGAGAAAGGTGACGGGACCGCCAGGGTCGTTTGCTGGAAAATCCTCTGACGCCTATTACGTCAGGTGGGCGCCATATGCGTCGGACCCGACTTCCGAAGAAATCCGCAATCCGGGCAGGGACAGCTCCCTATGTTGTTATATCGCCTCAGGGATGTTCGCTTCTAGCTCGTATCCGGCAGTACCCGTCAGAAGCTATCTAGGGATTTTTGCTGGTCTGCTCAAGGCTGTTTGCGAAGGCTTCTGCCCGATCGGCCAGTTTTTCAAGAGCAAGCAACATCCGCTCATCCTCGGCATCGTTGGTTTTTGTCGCATTACTGGCCGGTGGAATAGCAGCCTGGGGTGCCGGGCTATTGCTCTGTGCAGACTTGGTGCCATGCAGCTCATCGGCCAGTAAAAGCGAGGTAAACAGTAGCATACGGCTTTCTGTGAGGCCGGCAGGATCGCCTGCTTCTCCGGCTTTTGCATCTACCATCGCGCCCAATTTACCAAGATGTTCTTCTTCGCCATCCTGGCATGTGACCATGAATGAGCGGCCGCCGATTTCCAGCTTCACTTGTGCCATATCAGCGCTCCTGTTGGGCAATCAGCCCGTCAATAGTATGGATAGCCTGTTTCATTTCCTCTTTGAGGGCCGCATGGCGCTTTTCCAGCGCGGCGTCAGCCTGATGACCGGGTACAGCTTCTTTGGCCGTTTCTATCCGGCTAAGCGCCCGTTCAATGCGACCGATTGCTAGGATCACTCGTTCGTTTTCCATGACTTGGTTCCGACATATAAGTTATTGTGTTTCATTGGTAACAATCAAAGGCCGCTGCGTAAACAACAGATCGGTGAAGCGCAGCCTTGACGATATGAGCGCAGGCCAGCAAAGGGTGTGTCAAATTGGCGAATCGGTAGATTTCCGAAGTCCACCGTTGTCATAAATTGATCACTGCTGGGGGATCCTGAAATATTATGACCGTTTCCGAAAAAATTTCCGAAAAAACCATGGCAAACGCCATCCGAGCGCTTTCTATGGATGCGGTTCAAGCGGCCAATAGCGGCCATCCAGGCATGCCCATGGGAATGGCGGATGTGGCGACCGTGCTGTTCAGCGATTTTCTGAAATTTGATCCAAAGGCGCCGAAATGGGCGGATCGCGACCGCTTCGTTCTTTCTGCCGGCCACGGATCGATGCTTATCTATGCATTGTTGCATCTGACCGGATATGAGCGTCCGACACTACAGGATATCAAGGATTTCAGGCAATTATCCTCGCCTTGTGCAGGACATCCTGAGAATTTCAAGCTGGAAGGCGTGGAGGCGACGACCGGTCCATTGGGGCAGGGATTTGCCATGGCCGTCGGCATGGCGATTGCCGAGCGGCATTTGAACGCGCATTTCGGCGATGATCTGGTCGATCACAAAACCTGGGTTATTGCCGGTGATGGTTGTCTTATGGAGGCCATCAACCATGAAGCGGTTGGTTTGGGCGGGCATTTGGGCCTGGGCCGGCTGAATGTGCTGTGGGACGATAATGGTATAACCATCGATGGCGGCACGGAATTGTCCACCAGCGAGGATATTCCAGCGCGTTACCGTGCTTCTGGCTGGCATGTTGTTAGCTGTGACGGGCATGATTTTGATGATATCCGCAGGGCGCTGAAAGAAGCTGAAGCCGATCCGCGGCCCTCGCTCATTGCTTGCAAGACAGTCATTGGCTACGGAGCGCCGACAAAACAGGGCACATCCGCCACCCATGGCGCGCCGCTGGGCGACGAAGAAATTGCCGGAACCCGGGACGCCCTAGGCTGGAATCACGAACCTTTTGTGGTTCCCGATGATGTGCGGGCCGCATGGTTGGCGCTGGGTGAAAAGGGTGCGGTGGCGCGTGAAGCCTGGAATGCACGGCTTTCCGATCATGGTGAAAAGGCGGAATTTGAACGTCGGATGTCCGGTGCGTTGCCTGATGGTAGCGCGATGCAGGACTATCTCAACGGTCTGGCCCAAGATCCACCAAAGGTTGCGACCCGCAAGGCTTCGGAAATGGCATTGGGAGCGATTACTGCTGCCTTGCCGGAAATGGTTGGCGGCAGTGCTGATCTCACAGGTTCAAACAATACCAAAACTCCTTCAACTAAACCTCTGACAAAAGAAGATTATTCTGGGCGCTATATCTATTATGGTATCCGCGAGTTCGGTATGGCGGCGGCGATGAATGGTATGGCGCTGCACGGCGGTATCATTCCTTATGGCGGCACCTTCCTGGTCTTTACTGACTATTGTCGCGGCGCGATGCGGCTTTCGGCGATCCAGAATACTCGCGCTATCTATGTCATGACGCATGACAGCATTGGTTTGGGCGAAGATGGGCCGACACACCAACCCATAGAGCATGTCCAAAGCCTTCGCGCCATGCCCAACATGCATGTGTTCCGGCCTGCTGATGCAATTGAGACAGCGGAATGCTGGGCGCTGGCCATAAAGCGGTCTGAGGGGCCTTCGACTTTGGCTTTAACCCGTCAGGGCCTGCCGCCGTTACGCCATGACGTCAGTGTAAACCTTTGTGAAAAAGGCGCTTATTCAATCAAGTCGGCTGAGAATGAAAAACGGGTGGTGTTAGTTGCCACGGGTTCTGAAGTATCGCTGGCGATGGATGTTGCAACCCAGCTGGAGGCGAACGGCGTTGGTGCGGAGGTTGTATCCATGCCATGCACCGAGCTATTTGATGCACAACCGGACGACTACAAGTCGGAACTGCTGGGCGACTCCGGAATATTACGGGTTTCCATTGAAGCGGGAACGACCTTTGGTTGGGAGCGCTATACCGGCTTGGACGGTTTGCGCTTCGGCATAGACAGCTTTGGCGCATCCGCACCGATTAACGATCTGTTCGAACATTTTGGTCTCACCGCAGACGCAATTACACCGCAAATATTGACAAAACTGGGCTGAAAACAGCTAGAAACTTGAATTCAAAGGAGCAACATTTATGACAAAAGTAGCAATTAACGGATTTGGCCGCATCGGTCGCCTTGTCGCCCGCGCCATCCTGGAGCGCCCCGATTGTGGCCTTGAGCTAGTTGCGATTAATGATCTGGCCGATGCCGACGCCAATGCGCTTTTGTTCGGTTATGACAGCGTTCACGGTCGTTTCCCGGGCGAAGTCACCGCCGATGGCGACAGCATCTCCGTCAATGGCAAGAAAATCGCTGTAACATCAGAGCGTAACCCCGGCGATCTGCCACATGGCAAGATGGGTATCGACATCGTACTGGAATGCACTGGCTTTTTCCAATCGGTCGAAGCGGCGCAGCCTCATATTGATGCGGGCGCGAAACGCGTTTTGATCTCTGCGCCGGCCAAAGGCGACCTGAAAACAGTCGTCTACGGGGTCAACCACGACGTATTGACGTCATCGGATGTCATTGTTTCCAATGCATCTTGTACCACTAACTGCCTCGCACCGGTTGCCAAGGTGCTGAATGATGCGGTTGGCATTGAGCGCGGCTTCATGACCACGATTCACAGCTATACCAACGACCAGCGCATGCTGGACCAGATGCACAGCGACATGCGCCGTGCCCGTGCCGGTGCGGTCAACATGATCCCGACCACCACAGGCGCTGCCAGGGCGGTTGGTCTGGTACTGCCAGAACTGAATGGCAAGCTCGACGGATCATCGGTTCGCGTACCAACGCCGAATGTCAGCCTGGTTGATCTGGTCTTCACGCCAAATCGCGATACCAGCGTCGAAGAGATTAACGGCGCGCTGAAGGCGGCGGCTGAAGGGCCTATGAAAGGCGTGCTGGTATTTGAAGACAAGCCACTGGTATCGAGCGATTTCAACCATCAGCCTGCTAGCTCCTCCGTCGACAGTCTGGAAACGACCGTTATGGACGGCAAGCTGGTCCGGGTGGTCAGCTGGTATGACAATGAATGGGGTTTCTCGAACCGTATGATCGACACCGCAGGCGTTATGGCGAAATTTCTCTAATCAGAAAGGTTCTGAGAAATGGCCGGCAATAGTTTCAAAACACTAGATGATCTCGGAGACGTAACAGGAAAGCCCGGCTTGGTCCGGGTAGACCTGAACGTGCCGATGGCGGACGGCAAGGTTACTGATGACACGCGGTTGAAAGCCGTTATTCCAACCGTCACCGAATTGGCGGATCGCGGGGCCAAAGTCTTGTTGCTCGCCCATTTTGGACGGCCGAAGGGCAAAGCGGATATGCAATATTCGCTGGAACCGGTGGTCGCGCCTTTGGCTAAAGTTCTCGGCCGTGATGTCGGTTTCATGCAAATGCCTGATCATGATACGATTGACGTCTTGCCAAATGGTAGCATTGTTGTGGTCGAAAACAGCCGTTTTGCGCCAGGTGAAGAGAAGAACGATCCTGGTATGGCGAAAGCCATTGCCTCTTTTGGCGAATTTTACGTCAATGACGCCTTTTCCGCAGCCCATAGGGCGCACGTTACGACCGCTGGCTTGGCCGGACATTTGCCAGCCTATGCCGGGCGTTCGATGGAACGCGAGCTAAGTGCGCTTAACAAGGCGCTTGGCGATCCCGAGCATCCGGTTGTTGCGGTTGTTGGCGGTGCAAAAGTTTCCAGCAAACTCGATGTTTTGCGGCAAATGGTGGAGAAAGTGGACCATCTGATCATCGGCGGCGGCATGGCTAACACATTTTTGGCCGCGCGCGGCGTCGATGTTGGCAAATCGCTGTGTGAGCACGACCTGACAGATACGGCCAATGAAATTCTGGAAGCGGCGGACAAGGCCGATTGTACGGTTCATCTGCCTTATGATGTTGTTGTATCGAAGGAATTCGCTCCCAACCCGCCAACCCGCACGGTCAATGTGCACGAGGTCGCGGCGGACGAAATGATCCTGGATGTTGGACCGGCGGCGGTTGAAGCTCTGTCCGACGTGCTGAAAACCTGCAAAACGCTGGTCTGGAACGGTCCGATGGGTGCTTTCGAGACACCGCCTTTCGATATGGCGACAGTCGCATTGGCAAAAACAGCGGCTGCGCTGACCAAAGAAGGCTCATTGCTGTCTGTAGCTGGCGGCGGCGACACGGTTGCTGCCTTGAATCACGCTGGTGTGGCCGATGATTTCAGCTTTGTGTCCACCGCTGGCGGTGCTTTTCTGGAATGGATGGAAGGCAAGGAACTGCCTGGCGTTGCAGCATTGGAAAATAATCAAATTTAATCGAAATAGATCGAGGACAGAATTCATGCATGATCCAAAGATGATGGACAAAATCGAAAATGGTCAAGGCTTTATCGCAGCTTTGGACCAAAGTGGCGGTTCGACGCCAAAAGCGTTAAAAGGCTATGGCGTTGAAGCAGATGCTTTTTCAAACGATGACGAGATGTTTGCTCTGATCCACGGCATGCGCAGTCGCATCGTGACCGCACCGAGTTTTGGCAGCGGCAAGGTAATCGGCGCGATCCTGTTTGAAAAAACCATGGATGGCGAAGCGGACGGAAAGCCGGTGCCGACTTTGCTTTGGGAACGCGGCGTGGTTCCGTTCCTGAAAGTCGACAAAGGTCTGGAAGACGAAGCTGACGGCGTGCAGATGATGAAGCCGATGCCAGAACTCGGCGCCTTGCTGGAGCGGGCGAAGGCAAAAGGCGTTTTTGGCACCAAGATGCGTTCGGTAATCAATCTCGCGTCGCCAACCGGTATCGCGGCCATCGTCCAACAGCAGTTTGATGTTGCCAGCCAGATTTTGGATCATGGCCTGATGCCGATGATCGAGCCGGAAGTGAACATCAAAAGCGCAGAGCGCGCGCAATGTGACGCGATCTTGCTGGAAGAGATCACAAAACAGCTCGACGCTTTGCCAGCGGATCGCAAAGTTATGCTGAAATTGTCTATTCCCGCGGAAGCCAATCTCTATGCGCCGCTTGTCGATCATCCGCGGGTTGCTCGCGTTGTTGCGCTTTCCGGTGGCTTCTCGCGTGATGAGGCCTGCGCAGAGCTTGCCAAGAACCGCGGTATGATCGCCAGCTTCTCTCGGGCACTGTTACAGGATTTGCGGCATTCGATGACCGATGCAGAGTTTGATCAGTCGCTCGGCACTGCGATTGACCAGATCCACAAGGCTTCGACTGTAAAGGTCTAAGGAACAAAGCGTTTGGCAAAGTCGGATCCCAGTTGGTCAGAGGTGGATGATTATATCGTCCAGCATCTGATTGGCGACGATCCGGTTCAGGATTCCTGTTTGGCGGCCAATGCGCGGGCAGGCCTGCCTGCTATTGATGTTTCTCCGGCGCAGGGACGGATGCTCGAGTTGTTGGCTCGGGGTGTTCAGGCACAACAGATTCTGGAAATTGGTACATTAGGAGGATATTCGACTATTTGGCTGGCCCGAGCGCTGCCTGATGACGGTCGTCTCATCTCATTGGAACTGGAACCAGCTTATGCTGACGTTGCGCGTTCCAACATTGAAAGAGCGGGGTTGGCGGACAAGGTTGAAATAATTATTGGCGAGGCCGTAGGCTCTCTGGCTGCGCTGCAAGCGAAGGGATTGTCTGCATTCGACTTCATTTTCGTCGATGCGGATAAGGAAAACTATGCAACCTATCTAGATTACGCCGTGCAGCTGTCACGACCGGGAGCGATGCTGGTTTTTGATAATGTGGTGAGAGAGGGCGGCGTTGTGAATCCGGATAGTGATGACCCCAAAGTGCCGGGTACACGAGCGCTATATTCGGCTTTGCAAAATCATCCAAAAGTCAGTGCTACCGCCATTCAGACGGTGGGAAGCAAAAAATGGGACGGGTTCCTTCTTGCTGTCGTGCAGGCATGACGTTTAAGAGGCAGCGCATATGACAATTCCATCTTGCCAGCTTTACCTAATTTCTCCTTTAGATGTGGGCGGAGATTTTCCCGGACAACTGCGAGCTGCGCTGGAAGCGGGGCCGGTCGCCGCATTCCAGTTTCGCGTAAAAGACGTCGAACAGGATGAAGCCGCGCGCTTGGCCGAACCGCTCAAAGCGATTTGTGATGCGCATGATGTTGCGTTTGTGGTGAATGATGATGTCGCACTAGCCAAACGGCTCGGCGCTGATGGTGTGCATTTGGGGCAGGGCGATGACAATCTGAAAGACGCCCGGGCTGAATTGGGCGATCAGGTCCAGATTGGCATCACCTGTCATGACAGCAGGCACCTGGCGATGGAAGCAGGCGAGGGTGGCGCCAATTATGTTGCCTTTGGAGCCTTTTTCCCGACACAGACCAAGGAAACCCATCACCGTCCTGAGGTTGATGTGCTAAAATGGTGGTCAAATATTATGGAGATCCCTTGTGTCGCCATCGGCGGCATTACGCCGGATAATTGCCAGCCGTTGGTTGAGGCCGGGGCGGATTTTCTGGCGGTAAGCGGATCGGTCTGGAATGATCCGAAAGGACCGGCACATGCTGTGAAACGATTTACCGAGATTCTATCAACGGATTGAGGGCGTTCAGGACGAGCTCTTGGTCAGCCCGATTGTGGAGCGAACATATTGCGCCATAAACCGGTCGATCGACGGCGGTGAGAAATTGGGCAATTGTTCCAAATCTCTCACATAGCCGGGCAGTGGGATGAAAGACCGGATTTTCCCTTCACCGATAGAATAACCGAAAAGGCCTGCCGCAGTGACTTTGTTTGGATCACTTTCCGGCAAATCCGGTTTTTTATTGGGTTCCAGAAGAAATGTTTCGCTCATGACCGTTAATTACATTGATGTCAGTGCGGCGTATTGTACGAAAAAGACAAAGACCAGTTATTTGTAGTTTTTCCTATCGAGTTGTCGCATGTATCCGGAAGCTTAGGAGCAGCTTCACGGATCGACGACGAAAAGCCCTTTGCGTCCCTCAAGAAAGTTTCTGACGAAGCTTCGTTCCGACGGTATACAAAAATGAGGCATCGCTTCTATATCACTCAGAAATCCGATGGGATTTGGCGTTAACGGTATCGGGGCGCGTCTTATTGTCCCGCTGAAAAGGCCAGCAGCAGGGGCAGTTGTTTCTTCAGGCGACACAAGGTCCGGGATGTTTTCCATTAATTGTCGCGTAAATCGGGCTTAGCGAAATGTATTGTATGAAATCGCCATTTTCAGTCTGCGCTATGCTTGCCTATCTGCGTCCACCGATATAGAGGGCCGCAACACAAGATTTCCGAAAGCGAGACGTATCATGAAAATCAGCGGCGTAGATATCCGTCCCGGTAACATATTGGACTATGAAAACGGCCTGTGGAAGGTCGCAAAGATCCAGCACACCCAGCCCGGCAAAGGCGGCGCTTATATGCAGGTGGAGATGAAGAATCTGGTAGATGGCCGGAAAACCAATATCCGCTTTCGCAGCGCGGATACGGTGGAAAAGGTCCGTCTGGATACCAAGACATTTCAGTATCTATTTGCCGATGGTGATATGCTGACTTTCATGGACAAGGAAAATTACGAGCAGATCACATTGCCTGCCGATTTGCTCGGTGATGCGGTTGAGTTTTTGCAGGACGGCATGGATGTCCAGCTTGAGCTTTACGAAGAAAAGCCGATTTCCGTACAATTGCCGGACCAGATTGAAGCCGAAATTGTTGAGGCCGATGCGGTGGTCAAAGGCCAGACTGCTTCTTCCAGCTACAAGCCCGCGGTTCTCGATAACGGCGTCCGTGTTATGGTACCGCCCTTTATTTCAGCCGGTACGCGGATCATCGTCGACGTTTATGCCCGTGAATATGTCGGGAAAGTGTCGTAAACGCTTAGATATGGTAATAGCCCTCTCTCCTTCAGGGGAGAGGGTTGGGAGAGGGGCAGTCTCTCCGACAGATTTAACTCGAAATAGGCCAGAGAGTCGGACTCCCCCCTCTCCCCGGCCCTCTCCCCTGAAGAGGAGAGGGAGATCATAATGCCAGCACATTCCGCCCTTATCACCGTCATGGAACGCGCCGCGCGCATGGCCGGATCACGCCTCCGCCGCGACTTTGGTGAAGTCGAGCACCTTCAGGTATCGAAAAAAGGCCCGGCCGATTTTGTTTCCAAAGCGGATATGCGTTCCGAACGCATCCTTTATGATGAACTGATGAAGGTTCGTCCCGGCTGGGGTTTCGTGCTGGAAGAGGGTGGCATGATCGAGGGTGAGGAAGGCAAGCCGCGCTGGATTGTTGATCCGCTGGACGGCACCACCAATTTTCTTCACGGCATTCCGCATTTTGCAATTTCCATTGCTGTGCAGGAAAGATCCTATGATGGGCAGAGTTGGGGCAAGATCACCAGCGGTTTGATCTACGAACCGGTGTCTGACCAAACCTGGTGGGCGGAAATGGACAAGGGCGCCTATCTTGGAGACAAGCGTCTGCGCGTATCCGCGCGGCGGGACTTGTCCGAAGCAGTTATCGCAACCGGCATTCCGTTCAAGGGGCATGGCGACTTGAGTGAGTGGGCCCGGATTTTTGGCTCGATTGCACCACAAGTGGCGGGCATCCGTCGCAACGGCGCAGCATCGCTTGACCTCGCCTGGCTTGCGGCGGGCCGCTATGACGGGTTCTGGGAATCGGATTTGCAGGTCTGGGATGTGGCTGCGGGTATATTAATGGTCCGCGAAGCGGGTGGTTTTGTGAGCGATTATACCGGTGGCGATCAACCCATCGGGCAACGCGAAATACTGGCATCAAATGAAGCGCTCCACAGCAAGCTGCATAAAATTCTCGCCAAGTCGCTGCTATAACTTGGCAAGTGTCCATAGATAGGGCCAATTTGAGCCATTTGGCCCTTGCAGCATGGCGAGCCTATCCCTAAAAGCGGCGCTGAATTCTAGAGAAACGAGTCTTTTGTGGTCGATCTATCCGAATATGCGCCGATACTGCTCTTTCTTGCAGTGGCATTGAGCCTGTCTGCCCTGTTTGTCTTTTTGCCCATGGGTGTGTCGCGACTGACCGGGACTCATCAGCCGGATCCGGAAAAACTCTCGGAATATGAATGTGGTTTCCCCGCATTTGAAGATTCGCGCAGCCAGTTTGATGTTCGTTTCTATCTGGTGGCCATTCTTTTTATCATCTTTGATCTTGAGGCCGCATTTCTGTTTCCTTGGGCGGTATCCCTTGGCCAAATTGGCTGGGTGGGATGGTCGTCCATGATGATCTTTCTGATCATCCTGACGGTCGGCTTTATTTACGAATGGAAAATGGGAGCGCTCGATTGGGAGTAGAAACTGGCAGCAACGTTATCCTGAATGCGGATGGTACGCCAATGGCCCCCAATACGCAGCCGGATGAAGCGTTTTTCAAAGACCTGAATTCGGAAGTGAATGACAAGGGGTTTCTTGTCACGTCCACCGAAGACCTGTTCCAATGGGCGCGTACCGGCTCACTCTGGTGGATGACCTTTGGTCTGGCCTGCTGTGCGGTCGAAATGATCCACGTCAATATGCCACGCTACGATATGGAGCGATTTGGTGCCGCGCCGCGGGCCAGTCCGCGTCAGTCCGATGTGATGATCGTGGCGGGAACGCTGTGCAATAAAATGGCACCGGCGCTGCGCAAGGTTTATGACCAGATGTCTGAACCGAAATATGTGATTTCCATGGGCAGCTGTGCCAATGGCGGCGGCTATTATCACTATAGTTACTCGGTAGTGCGCGGCTGTGACCGGATCGTTCCGGTTGATATTTATGTGCCCGGATGTCCACCAACGGCCGAGGCTTTGCTTTACGGTGTGATGCAGTTGCAGCGCAAGATCCGCCGCATCGGGACGTTAGAGCGTTAATATGGCAAACGGGGCTCCAACCATGTCCAGCAACGAAGGTGTTGCTGCCACTCTCGCCAAATCCTTGGGCGCGGCCGTGATTGATACGGTCGAGGCATATGGTGAGATCAGCTTTACCGTCGATCGCAAAAAACTGCCTGCGGTGATGGACAAGTTACGGAAAAGTCATGAATATCAACAGCTCGTCGAGATTGCCGGTGTGGATTACCCGGAGCGGCCCGAGCGGTTCGAAATTTGCTATCATCTGCTCAGCCTGACCAAAAACCACCGAATACGCGTAAAAGTTACAACCGACGAAGACACCCCGGTGCCAACGGTTACGCATATTTGGGAAGTAGCTGGCTGGCTGGAGCGCGAAGTGTTCGACCTTTATGGCGTATTATTTGATGGGAACACGGACCTGCGACGCATCCTGACCGATTATGGTTTTCAGGGGCACCCGTTCCGCAAGGATTTCCCGCTGACCGGCTATGTCGAGATGCGCTATTCCGAGGAAGCCAAGCGGGTGGTTTATGAGCCCGTCAAATTGGCGCAGGATTTTCGCAGCTTTGACTTTATGTCGCCCTGGGAGGGTGCAGATTATATTCTGCCCGGCGATGAAAAATCGGAAGATGCTGACGATAAGGGAGCCAAGTCATAATGGCTGATTATCTCGACGAAATGGATGGCATTGCTGACGAGGCTGATCCCACGGTTGGTGATCTGGAAATCCAGAATTACACAATCAACTTTGGTCCGCAGCATCCCGCTGCACATGGCGTTTTGCGACTGGTGATGGAATTGGACGGGGAGATTGTCGAGCGGCTTGATCCGCATGTTGGTTTGCTCCACCGTGGCACCGAGAAACTGATCGAGCATAAGACTTATTTGCAGGCTTTGCCCTATTTTGACCGGCTGGATTATTGCTCACCGCTGGCGATGGAACATAGCTATGTTCTGGCGATTGAAAAACTGCTCGACCTCGAAGTGCCTCTGCGCGGACAATATTTGCGGGTTCTGTTCGCGGAACTGACCCGCATCTGCAACCACATGCTCAACATCGGGGCGCATGTTATGGATGTCGGCGCGATGACGCCCAATATCTGGGTGTTTGAAATTCGCGAACAATGTCTGGCCTTTTTCGAGCGCGCAAGCGGTGCCCGTATGCACAGCGCATGGTTCCGGCCCGGCGGGGTGCATCAGGATGTGCCGCTGAAACTGCTTACCGATATGGCCGATTGGCTGGACGAGTTTCCATCCTTTTTCGAAGATGCGATGAGCCTTGTCATCGACAACCGTATTTTCAAACAGCGCAATGTTGATATCGCAACCGTTTCGAAAGAAGACGCCGTGCGCTGGGGCTTTTCCGGTCCGATGATCCGCGGCAGCGGTATCGCCTGGGATTTGCGTAAGTCGCAGCCTTATGACGTCTATGACCGGATGGAATTTGACGTGCCGGTTGGTACGCGCGGCGATTGCTATGACCGGTTCATGGTGCGGGTTGAGGAAGTGCGTCAATCTGCAAGGATCATGCGCCAGTGCCTCAATGAAATGCCGGATGGTCCGGTTGCGAGCAGTGACCGTAAGGTCGTCCCACCCAAGCGCGCCGAGATGAAGCAATCGATGGAAGCTTTGATCCATCACTTCAAGCTTTATACCGAAGGCTTTCACGTTCCCGCTGGCGAAGTTTATGTCGCGACCGAGAGCCCGAAAGGCGAATTTGGCGTCTATCTGGTGAGCGATGGCAGCAACAAGCCCTATCGCTGCAAGATCCGCCCCACCGCTTTCTCACATTTGCAGGCGATGGACTTCATGTCCAAAGGCCACATGCTCGCTGATGCCACCGCCATATTGGGCGCGATGGATATTGTGTTCGGGGAGTGCGACCGGTGATCGGGCGCGAGCTCATCATCTTTATTGCGGCAATTGCCGTGTTTGCGTCGGCCGTGGCCGCATATCTGGCTGCCTTTCATGGTGAGGTCAGTCTCAAGGAAGTGCTGTCGACGGCTTTTGCAGCTGTTGTCGGGCTCTATGCTGGTCGCTTTGTCGAACGGAGGTTGAGCCATGACTGACGCTCCCGACACATCGAAAAGATGGCGGCTTGGCGCAGGCGCGACCGTGTTTGTGGTTGTGGCGATCATGTTGCTCTGGGAATTGTGGCAGCCCGCAAACATGCTTTGGAACATCATTTTGTTGACTATGACAGTCGGCATAATCGTAGCCGGTTTCTGGCTGAACATATATTTTTCAAAGCATTGGGACGAAATTGGGGAAGCGCGTTTTGATACGCGAAACAAAAGTGATTTAGATGGCTGAAGCTCCAAATATACCTGATGAACTTGAAGTGCGCGCCAAATGGGGCGATTTCAAATTCACGCCAGCGAACGAGAAGCTCGCCAAATGGCAGATTGCGAAATATCCGGAAGGTCGCCAGAAATCGGCGGTTATGGCTTTGCTGGATCTGGCTCAGCGCCAGGTTGGTGCGGATACGGACACGCAAGGCTGGTTGCCGGTTCCGGTGATCGAATATGTCGCGGCCTATTTGGACATGCCCTATATGCGCGCCTATGAAGTCGCGACCTTCTACACCATGTATAATCTGGCGCCGGTTGGCCGTTTCCATGTGCAGGTTTGTGGCACAACGCCCTGCATGTTGCGGGGCAGCGACGATGTGATGGCGGCCTGCAAGAACAAGGGCATGGCCAAGGGAAAGACGACGCCAGACGGCCTATTCACGCTGACCGAAGTCGAGTGCATGGGCAATTGTTCCAATGCGCCGATGGTTCAGATTAACGACGATAATTACGAAGATCTCGATTACGATATCATGACACGTATTTTGGAAGACCTCGCCGATGGCAAAGAAATTCCGGTCGGTTCGCAAATTGGTCGCAAGACCAGCGAGCCGGAAGGCGGTCCGGTTGTCTTGAAAGAGATGGTCAAGGCCAATCATGACTATCGGAAGGAGTGGTAAGATGCTGCTCGACGGATATGCAGGATGGGTTGCGCTGGCGGTGGTTGCCATTGCGGTTGCAGGTGGCCTCTGGGGTCGCAGGAGGAAGAAATAATGGCTTTTGACTTTCTCCAGGACAAAGATCGCATCTTTACCAATGTCTATGGCTTTCAGTCATGGGACCTGAAAGCTGCGCAAAAGCGTGGTGACTGGGACAATACTGCCGACATCATCAAGCGCGGCAATGACAAGATTATCGAAGAGATGAAGGAAAGCGGCCTGCGCGGTCGCGGCGGCGCGGGTTTTCCGACCGGTCTGAAATGGTCCTTCATGCCGAAGGAATCGCCAGATGGACGGCCGAGTTTTCTGGTTATTAACGCTGATGAATCCGAGCCCGGTTCTTGCAAGGACCGCGAAATCCTGCGCAACGATCCGCACAAGCTGATCGAAGGCGCATTGATTGCCGGTTTCGCGATGCGCGCGCGCGCAGCCTATATCTACATTCGCGGCGAATATATCATGGAAGCCAAGGTCATGGAGGCAGCCGTCAAGGAAGCCTATGACGCCGGGCTGATCGGGAAAAATGCGGCCAAGTCCGGCTATGATTTCGACGTCTTCGTCCATCGCGGTGCTGGCGCTTATATTTGCGGTGAAGAAACCGCGATGATCGAAAGTCTGGAAGGCAAAAAGGGCCAGCCGCGCCTGAAACCGCCATTTCCTGCCGGTGCCGGGCTCTATGGTTGCCCTACGACTGTCAACAATGTTGAGTCCATCGCGGTGGTGCCAACGATCCTGCGCCGTGGCGCCAGCTGGTTTGCCGGCTTTGGCCGCGAGAATAACCATGGCACGAAATTATTTCAGGTTTCCGGCCATGTCGACAAGCCGGCTGTGTTTGAAGAAGCCATGTCTGTCCCGTTCAAGGATATGATTGAAAAGCATTGTGGCGGGATTACCGGCGGATGGGACAATCTGCTCGCGGTAATTCCGGGCGGCTCTTCGGTGCCTTTGGTACCAGCCGAACAAATCATGGACGCGCCGATGGATTTTGACGGGCTCAAGGATTTGGGCTCCGGTCTTGGTACGGCAGCGGTCATCGTGATGGACAAGTCGACCGACATCGTCCGCGCGATTTCACGGCTTAGCTATTTCTACAAACATGAAAGCTGTGGCCAATGCACGCCATGCCGTGAGGGCACCGGCTGGATGTGGCGCGTGATGGAAAAAATGCGTGATGGCGATGCCGAGATTGGCGATATCGATACGCTTTATGAAGTGACCAAACAGGTTGAAGGCCACACGATCTGCGCGCTGGGTGATGCGGCGGCTTGGCCGATACAGGGCCTGATCCGTCATTTCCGTCCGGAGATGGAGCGGCGTATTCGTGAAAATAAAGGCGCAGAAGTTTTGGAGGCGGCGGAGTGAATTATAGTCTTGCATTTCGTCACCCTGAACTTGTTTCAGGGTCCATCTCTAGTCTTGAGACCATCTCTGTGAAGGCGCAATGGATGCTGAAACAAGTTCAGCATGACGAACTTAATTTGGATGCAACATATGCCTAAAGTCACCGTAGATGGCATCGAACTCGAAGTTCCTCAGGGCGCCACCGTGCTGCAAGCTGCCGAGCTTGCAGGTAAGGAAATTCCGCGTTTCTGCTACCATGAGCGCCTGAGCATTGCGGGTAATTGCCGCATGTGTCTGGTCGAGGTGAAGCCCGGACCGCCGAAGCCGCAGGCAAGCTGCGCGCTGCCCGCCGCTGAAGGGCAAGAAATTCGTACCGACAGCGAAATGGTCAAAAAGGCCCGCGAAGGGGTGATGGAATTTCTGCTCATCAACCATCCGCTCGATTGCCCGATTTGCGATCAGGGCGGCGAGTGTGACTTGCAGGATCAGGCCATGGCCTATGGCAAGGGCGGATCGCGCTATGAAGAGAATAAACGCGCGGTAACCGAAAAATATATGGGACCTGTGGTCAAGACGATCATGACCCGCTGTATCCATTGCACCCGCTGCGTTCGCTTTGTTGAAGAAGTGGCGGGCGTGGAAGAAATTGGCGCTATTGGCCGCGGTGAGGGAATGGAGATTACCTCCTATCTCGAAGGCGCAGTGCATAGCGAGCTTTCAGGCAATGTTGTTGATCTTTGCCCCGTTGGCGCGCTGACCAGCAAGCCTTATGCATTTGAAGCGCGGCCCTGGGAATTGACCAAGACCTTGGGCATTGACGTGATGGACGGCGTTGGCACCAATATCCGCATCGACAGCCGCGGCCGCGAAGTGCTGCGCGCATTGCCGCGCGTCAATGATGACGTGAACGAGGAATGGGCGACCGACAAGACGCGTCACGCAATTGACGGTCTGATGAAGCGCCGCCTCGACAAGCCTTATATCCGGCAAAATGGCACATTGATGCCCGCGAGCTGGAACGAAGCATTTGAAGCCATTGCGGCGGTCAAAGCAGGCAGTTCGGTAGCCGCCATCGCCGGTGATCTGGTTGATTGCGAAACCATGTACGCGACCAAGAAGCTGCTCAAATCGATGAAATCGGACATGCTGGAAGGGCGCCAGACGGGCCTGTCTTACGATGTGTCCAATCTGGCAGCGGTGAATTTCAACACCACCATTGCCGGCATTGAAGAGGCGGACGTGATCATTCTGGTTTCGACCAATCCGCGCTGGGAAGCCTCGCTCGTTAATACGCGCATCCGCAAGGCGGTGCGCAAGGGCGGAGCGAAAGTCTTTGGCATTGGACCAGAGGCCGATCAGACCTATCCGGTTGAATGGCTCGGCGATGATATGAGCTTGCTGGCCAAGCTGCCCAAAGCCGCTGCAGACGCACTGAAAAATGCCGAAAAACCGGCGCTTATCCTGGGCGGCGGCGCATTGAGTATAGACGGCGCGCATGGCGCAGCCTTGAAGCTGGCGACAAAATATAAGCTGATTCGTGATGACTGGAACGGCTTCAATGTGCTGCATATCGGCGCTTCGCGCACTGGCGGGTTGATGCTCGGCTATGCTTATGATGGCGGTATCAAGGCGATTGCCGCGAAAAAGCCGAAACTGCTCTTTTCGCTCGGTGCCGATGAAATGGATTATGCGCCGTTTGATAAGAGCTTCAAAGTCTATATCGGCCATCATGGCGATGCCGGTGCGCATGCGGCGGACGTGATCTTGCCAGCGGCGGCCTATACCGAGAAAAACGGTACTTATGTCAATCTCGAAGGACGTGTGCAGCGCTCCAACAAGGCGATTTTTGCTCCCGGCGATGCCCGCGAAGACTGGAGCATCTTGCGGGCTCTGTCCGATGTGATGGGCAAGACATTGCCATTTGACAGTTTTGAAGAGCTACGCAGCAAGATGTTCAAGGATCATCCGGAATTCGCCACAGAAGGCCTGGTGTCATTGGATTGGGCACCACCAACGGGGTTGCCAGACAAGCCAACAGGGCAGGGCGTCCACCCGATCAAGGATTTCTACCTTACCAACAGCATCGCCCGCGCCAGCGCGACGATGCAACGCTGTTCGGCTGAATTGCTGCATGGTGATGATATGCTGGAGGCGGCAGAATGAATCAGCTTCCGGATCTTCTCGTAAGAGCGCCTAAGGTTTTCTATATACTCGCTGTTCTTGTGTTCTTCGCAACATTTTGGATGACATATTACGAAGTTAAATCAGCTCAAATGCCCTTCGGTCCAGAAGATAGTCCAGTTGTGAGAGCGGCGCTTTTAAGGGCAATTTTGCAAGGCTGTCTTGATTCAATATGGATTGCAGCAAATGGCATTTTGTTCGATTTCCTCATCCGGTTCTGGAACCGGCATGCGCCGTCGAGTGATTTGGGAGAGAACAAGTGACCGAATATCTCCAATCAACTTTTCTGGGCCCTGATATTGGTTGGTTTGTTGCGACACTGGCACTGATCCTGCTGATCGCGCTTCCGCTGATGTTGGCTGTGGCGATGATCATTTATGTGGATCGCAAGATTATTGCCGCCGTGGCGCTGCGCCGCGGCCCCAACGTGGTCGGCCCGTTCGGCTTGCTGCAAAGTTTCGCAGATGGCTTGAAAGTGTTCCTGCAGGAAACGATCATCCCGTCCGGAGCCAATAAAGGCCTGTTCCTGCTGGCGCCGATCATAACCTTTACCGTGGCTTTGCTGGCCTGGGCGGTCATTCCGTTTAGCGAGGAAATGGTCCTCGCGAACATCAATATTGGCGTGCTGTACATTCTCGCGATAAGCTCTCTGGGCGTTTACGGCGTGGTGATTTCCGGTTGGGCGAGTAACTCGAAATATCCGTTTTTCTCGGCCATGCGCGCGGCGGCTCAGATGATCTCTTATGAGGTTTCCATCGGCTTCATCCTGATTTCGGTGGTTTTGTTTGCCGGTACTTTCAATCTCAACGAAATTATCAAGGCGCAAGAAGGCCATATCTTCGGATTGGTGAACGCTTACGGGCTCAATCCGCTGCTCTTTCCAATGGCGGTGATGTTCCTGATCAGCTCGATGGCGGAAACGGCGCGCGCGCCTTTCGATCTCACCGAAGCAGAGAGTGAGTTGGTCGCGGGTTACCAGACCGAATATTCCTCCATGTCCTTTGCGCTGTTCTGGCTGGGCGAATATGCCAATATTCTGCTGATGTGTGCGCTGAATGTGATCCTGTTCTGGGGCGGATGGTTGCCGCCGGTGGATTGGGAACCGCTTTATGCTGTACCCGGGATTATCTGGTTGTTCCTGAAGATGTTCATGATCTTTTTCATCTTCAGTTGGGCGTGGGCCACGGTGCCACGTTATCGCTATGATCAGCTCATGCGTCTGGGTTGGAAAGTGTTTCTGCCCATTAGCATATTCTGGGTATTTCTGGTCAGCGGATATGTCATGATCGATAAATTTGGGTGGCCGCTATGAGAATAACAGAAGTCATAAAAGCCTTTACGCTTTACGAAATCGTCCTGGCGCACGCACTGACGCTGAAATATTTCTTCAAGCGGAAGAAGACCATCAATTATCCCTATGAGAAGAACCCGATTTCGCCGCGGTTTCGTGGGGAGCATGTGCTGCGCCGCTATCCCAATGGGGAAGAACGCTGCATCGCCTGTAAGCTTTGCGAAGCGGTATGCCCGGCGCAAGCGATCACGATTGAAGCCGAACCACGCGAAGATGGCAGCCGCCGGACCACGCGCTACGACATTGATATGACCAAATGCATCTATTGCGGCTTCTGTCAGGAAGCCTGTCCGGTGGATGCGGTCGTCGAGGGCCCGAATTTTGAATATTCGACCGAGACACGCGAAGAATTAATCTACGACAAAGCAAAACTGCTCGAAAATGGTGACAAATGGGAGCGAGCCATCGCATCCAACCTTGCCGCCGACGCGCCCTATCGTTAAGGCGCTGACAGGATTCTAAGGGGGTTACGGAAACCGTAAACATGCAAATATTTGCTTTCTATCTATTCGCATCCATTGTCATCGCCAGCGGTGCGTTCTGCATCTTTGCGCGTAATCCCGTGCACAGCGTTTTATGGCTGATCCTGGCGTTTTTTAACGCGGCGGGCCTGATGTTGCTGGTTGGCGCAGAATTTATCGCTGCCTTGCTGGTCATTGTCTATGTTGGCGCGGTGGCGGTCCTGTTCCTTTTTGTTGTGATGATGCTCGACATCGACTTTGCAGAGTTGCGCGCGGGTTTCATGAAAAACCTGCCTCTGGGGCTGTTATTGGCTCTGGTCTTGCTCGCCGAGATTATTTTCGGAGTGGGTGCGTGGACCGCTGGCGGGATGGGCGAAGCCAACGCCGTGGTTGGACCTCCAGCCGGTGGGCCGTCCAATATCGAAGCCTTGGGCACTTTGCTCTACACCAAATATATCTTCCTGTTTGAGGCCGCTGGCCTGATCCTGCTGGTTGCCATGGTCGGTGCCATTGTTCTGACCAACCGCAAACGCGGCGGAGTTCGGATCCAGAATATTCGAGACCAGGTCACACGGCGACCAGAAGACGCGACACGCAACGAGCAGCCTGAAGTCGGCAAGGGGGTCGAACTATGATCGGCATAGAGCATTATCTGGTGGTCAGCTCCATCCTGTTTGTGATGGGCATGCTGGGCATATTTCTAAACCGCAAGAATATCATCATTATTCTGATGGCGATTGAGCTGATCCTGCTTTCGGTCAATTTGAACCTGGTCGCGTTCAGTGCCTTTCTGGGCGACATGACCGGGCAAATTTTTGCGATGTTCGTGCTGACGGTCGCGGCAGGCGAAGCGGCCATTGGACTTGCCATATTGGTTATCTATTTCCGTCAGCGCGGCACGATCGCCGTTGATGATGTCAACCGGATGAAGGGTTAGGGACTTGACGATCCAGCTTATCGTTTTCCTGCCCTTGCTGGCAGCAATAGTCGCAGGCTTTGGCAATCGCATGATTGGCAATGTTCCCGCGAAATTTATCACGACCGCCGCCTTGTTCGTATCCTGCGCGCTGAGCTGGCCGATATTCATCGACTATATCATGCTGGCGCGAGCGGCAGAAGTTGTGCCGGTGCTGACATGGGTGCAGTCGGGCGATCTCAACTTTGAATGGGCTCTGAGGGTTGATGCACTGACTGCTGTCATGCTGGTCGTCGTGACCACGGTTTCGGCTCTGGTGCACCTGTATAGCTGGGGCTATATGGATGAAGATCCTGATCAACCGCGCTTTTTTGCATATTTGTCGCTTTTTACCTTTGCCATGTTGATGCTGGTGACAGCCGATAATCTGGTCCAGATGTTCTTCGGTTGGGAAGGGGTTGGCCTTGCGTCCTACCTGCTCATCGGTTTCTGGTTCAAGAAACCGACGGCTAGCGCGGCAGCAATCAAAGCCTTTGTTGTGAACCGGGTTGGCGATCTTGGCTTCATGCTTGGTATCTTCGGAACTTTTCTTGTGTTCGGCACTGTGTCTATTCCTGAAATTCTGGAAGCGGCACCAGCCATGGCAGGCTCGACAATCACGTTTGCCGGTATGCGGCTTGATACGATGACGATCCTCAGTTTGCTGCTGTTTATCGGAGCGATGGGCAAGTCGGCGCAATTGGGTCTGCACACCTGGCTACCGGACGCGATGGAAGGGCCGACACCTGTTTCGGCACTGATCCATGCAGCGACAATGGTTACAGCAGGTGTCTTCATGGTTTGCCGTCTGTCACCGATGTTCGAAACCAGTGATGTGGCTTTGACAGTCGTTACCGTCGTTGGCGCCGCTACCGCAATTTTTGCAGCGACGGTTGGCCTTGTGCAGACTGATATTAAGCGCGTGATTGCTTATTCCACCTGCTCACAGCTGGGCTATATGTTCTTCGCCGCAGGTGTTGGTGCCTATAGCGCAGCGATGTTCCATCTGTTCACCCACGCTTTCTTCAAGGCCCTTTTGTTCCTTGGTGCGGGCTCAGTAATTCATGCCATGCATCATGAGCAAGACATGCGTTATTACGGTGGGCTGCGAAAAGAAATTCCGCTGACTTTCTGGGCAATGATGGCAGGGACGCTGGCTATTACTGGTGTTGGCATTGTTGGCCTTGGCGGTTTTGCCGGCTTCTATTCCAAGGATGCAATCATTGAGGCAGCCTTTGCGAGTGGCACCAGCACAGGGCAATTCGCCTTTGCTATTGGTGTGCTGGCGGCTTTGTTGACCAGCTTCTATAGCTGGCGCCTGATGTTCCTGACTTTCTGGGGCACACCGCGCTGGATTCAATCCGAGCATATTCAGCACAGCGTTCACAAAACACCGGAAACGGCCGAAGACTCAACCGGCGGTTATCACCCTCATGAAAGTCCATTCTCTATGCTGATCCCTCTGGGCGTGCTTGGTTTTGGCGCGATCGCGGCAGGCTTTCTGTTCCACAACCAGTTTATCGATGCTACGGAGGGCTTCCGATTCTGGGCTGGCAGTTTGGCGTTTGACCGTCATTTAATGCATGAAATTCACGAAGTACCGCTGTGGGTGAAACTGGCCTCGACTGTGGCCATGCTCATAGGTCTTACCACGGCATATCTGATGTACTTCCGCGGCAAAGATCGTCCAGCGCGTCTCGCCGCGACCTTCCAGCCGATCTATAATTTCTTCTTCAACAAATGGTATTTTGACGAGCTTTATGACTTGATCTTTGTACGTCCGGCCTTCTGGTTTGGACGGCTGTTCTGGAAAACCGGCGATGAAGGCACAATTGATCGCTTCGGCCCCAATGGCGTCGCGGCGGTTGTGGCTAGCGGTGCAGGTGTCGCGAAGAAATTCCAGACCGGCTATCTCTATAGCTATGCGCTGGTCATGCTACTCGGATTGGCTGCTGCGGTGACGTGGCTTATCGTGCGGGGAGCGAACTGATGAACCAGCTTGATTTCCCGATCCTGTCGCTGATGATGGGCCTGCCAATGCTGGCCGCGATTATTTGCCTGTTTGTTGGCGCAAAAGCCGCACGCTGGCTCGCCCTGATTACGACGTTGGTGTTGTTTGCTCTCGGCATTGTGCTGTGGGCCAATTACGATATTGGCGGCCCGCAGTGGCAATATGTCGAGCGATTGGAGCTGTTTGGCACTTTCGCCTGGGCCTTGGGCATAGACGGCATTTCGATGATGTTGATCATGCTCACCGTGTTCCTTATGCCGATTTGTATCGGTGCGAGCTGGGAGTCGATCAAGGACCGCGTTGGCGAATATATGGCCGCGTTCCTGTTCATGGAAGTGCTGATGATCGGCGTGTTTGCGGCGCAGGATATCTTCCTGTTCTACATACTCTTCGAAGCCGGCCTGATCCCGATGTATCTGATCATTGGTATTTGGGGCGGCACTAACCGGATTTACGCCAGTTACAAATTCTTCCTCTACACTTTGCTCGGCTCGGTCGTGATGTTGATCGCGATGCTGTGGATGGTGCAGAATGCTGGTACGAGCGATATTCCGACGCTGCTCAACTATGATTTTGCGCCTGAGGCCCAGACCTGGCTCTGGCTGGCCTTTTTCGCCAGCTTTGCGGTTAAAATGCCGATGTGGCCGGTCCATACTTGGTTGCCCGATGCGCACGTTCAGGCACCGACGGCAGGGTCCGTGATCCTGGCTGGTGTGCTGTTGAAAATGGGCGGTTATGGGTTCCTGCGTTTCTCCATCCCGATGTTCCCGGAAGCGTCAGAGCAATTTATCTGGCTGATCTTTGGACTGTCGATGGTCGCAGTAATCTACACATCGCTGGTTGCGTTGGTGCAGCAGGATATGAAGAAGCTGATCGCCTATTCGTCTGTCGCCCATATGGCAATTGTGACGCTGGGTCTGTTTGCTTTCAACCGGCAAGGCATTGAGGGCGCGATCATTGTTATGCTCAGCCATGGCTTGGTTTCCGGCGCGCTCTTCCTCTGCGTTGGCGTGATATATGATCGTCTACATACAAGAGAAATTGACCGTTATGGCGGTCTTTCGATCAACATGCCGAAATATGCCGTCCTGTTCATGCTGTTCACAATGGCATCTATCGGCCTTCCCGGTACAAGCGGCTTCGTCGGCGAATTTCTCTCGCTTGTGGGCCTCTATAAGGTGAATAGCTGGGTCACATTGGTGGCGACGACAGGTATCATTTTGGGTGCCGGTTACATGCTCTATCTCTATCGTCGGGTCGCTTTTGGCGAGCTTGTCCATGAAGACGTTAAAGCGATGCCGGATTTATCCGCCCGCGAAATGGCATTGCTGGCGCCGATTGCTGCTGCTGTCATGTGGATGGGTGTCTATCCGGAAAGTTTTATGGCACCAATACGCGGAGACGTGGGAACACTGGTCGCCCGCATTGATCGCGCTGCGCCAGAGGGGGATGCACATTTGAAAATGGGGCAAGCACAAGCGGCGCCAAAGAGCCAAAAGGCTGAGGCCGGTCATGGGGAGTCGCACTGATGGATTATAGACTTTCACTGATTTTCACCCTGCCGGAGATTATCCTGTCGGTAAGTGGCATGATCCTGCTGCTCATCGCAGCATGGGGTGGCGTTAAATCGGCACGGTTGGTTACTATTCTAGCCGTAGCCGCTCTTTTCGGTGCATCGGCTTATGCGTTGGAATTTCTAACCAACTCATCTTTTGAATTCGGCGGCGATGCTTTCAACGGGCTTTACCGTATGGATGGCTTTGGCAGCTTCGCGAAACTGCTCATCTATTTCGCAGCAATTATATCGCTTATCGTTGCACCGCGTTTCTTCAAGGATAGCGCTGCCTATCGTCCTGAATATCCGGTGCTGGTTCTGTTTGCGACCGTTGGCATGGGTATGATGGTGTCGGCGGTCGATCTGATGACGCTTTATATCGGCCTCGAGTTGAACAGCCTCTCTGCCTATGTACTTGCCAGCTTTATTCGCAATGACGTTCGCTCTTCGGAAGCGGGTCTGAAATATTTCGTGTTAGGCGCCTTGGCGAGCGGCATGCTGCTCTTTGGCATGTCCTTGGTATATGGATTTGCAGGGTCCACCAGCTTTTCTGTCATAGGCGACACGCTGACAGGGCAGCTTTCAACCGGGCCACTGATTGGTGTGGTATTGGTCCTCGCTGGCTTGGCATTCAAAATCAGTGCGGTGCCGTTTCACATGTGGACACCCGATGTCTATGAAGGCGCGCCGACCCCGGTAACCGCCTTTTTCGCAAGCGCTCCCAAAGTCGCTGCCATAGCGCTGACCGTTCGTGTCATTATCGACGCATTTGGAGGCCAGACTTCTACATGGCAGCAGATCATCGTGTTCGTGGCTTTGGCTTCGATCATACTCGGCGCAGTAGCGGCCATCGGGCAACAAAACATAAAACGCCTTCTTGCTTATAGTTCGATCAATAATGTCGGGTTCCTGCTAATCGGTCTTGCCGCGGGAACCGCACAAGGCATTTCTGCCATGCTCTTCTATCTCATCATATACGTCGCCATGACATTGGGCAGCTTTATCTGCGTCATGGAAATGCGCGATACGGACGGCAAACCATTGGAATCACTTTCCAGCCTTGCCGGTTTGTCACAAACCCGACCAGGCTTGGCTGCCGCATTTGCGATATTCATGTTTTCGCTGGCCGGCATACCGCCGTTATTCGGGTTCTGGGGCAAGTTCCTGGTCTTTGATGCCGCTGTTGCCGCGGGCATGTTGCCCTTGGCGGTCATTGGCATAGCTGCATCGGTTATCGGAGCCTTCTATTATATTAAGATCGTCAAGATTATCTATTTCGATGATCCCGCAGGACAGATTGTCCAGACTGGACATAAGACCGAAAATGGCCTGATTGCGTTGTTGGCTGTCGCAGTATCTCCGTTGGGATATCTCGCTATTCCGTTGTTGGCACCGGTTACAGCAACGGCGGCTCAGGCTCTGTTCTGACTATCCATATAGAAACGATCGCCGAAACCGCATCAACCAATGCGGATATGAAAGCGCGTGCTCTGGAAGGAGCTGAAGAGGGCTTTTGGCTGCGCGCGGTAAAGCAAAGTGGCGGGGTAGGGCGATTGGGCCGTAAATGGGAAAGCCCGGAGGGAAACCTTTATTGCAGCACATTGGTGCGTTGCCGTCGCGACGACCCTTCGCCATCGAGCTTGTCATTTGTCGCCGCTTTGGCTGTACACAAAGCAATCAGCGCGCATCTCCCCCACGACGATATCTGGTTGAAATGGCCGAACGACATTCTGGTGTCCGGTTTGAAAATCTGCGGTATCTTGCTGGAGCGCGCCGGCGATGCGGTTGTTGTTGGTATTGGGGTGAATGTCGCTGTGGCTCCCCAATTGGACGGCCGTACCGTAACCAGCCTTCACAAGGAGGGAAGCGACCCTGAATTGTCGCCAGAAGCGGTTCTGGATTCGCTTGCGGAATGCTTCGCCGATACCTTAACCGAATGGCGGCAAACGGGTTTGGCAAGTATATTGGATGCTTGGCAGAAACGCGCGCATCCGCTGGGAACAAGATTGTCGACCAGTGATGCAAATGGGCAGCCCCTGGAGGGCGAATATGCCGGTCTTTCCGCCGATGGTGCACTTCGCTTGAGAAAGCGGGATGGAACGCTTATCGCTATACATGCCGGTGACGTGGATGTCGGATAGAAGAAAGGTTCAATTATGCTGCTTGCTATAGATGCCGGCAATACCAACATTGTATTCGCACTATTTGATGGCTCAGAAATCAAGGCTCGCTGGCGGATTGCCACAGATCCGCGTCGCACCGCCGACGAATATGTAGTGTGGCTGAGACAATTGCTGGAATTGAATGACTGGAAGCTGGATTCTGTCGATGCGGTGATAATCGGTACTGTGGTGCCAAGGGCGCTACATAACTTGACGGTATTGTCGGAGAAATATTTCGGTGTAACTCCATTGGTTGCTGGCCGCGGTGATGCCGAATGGGGCGTTGCACTGGATGTCGCTCAACCCGATACAGTGGGAGCCGACCGCGTGCTGAATATTATTGCAGCCCATGAAAGCTACAAACAAGATATCGTGATTATCGATTTTGGCACAGCTACGACTTTCGACGTCGCGGATTATGATGGCGCCTATAAAGGCGGTGTTATCGCACCGGGAATAAATTTGTCGCTGGATGCATTGGTCGGTAAGACTGCACAATTGCCGCGTATCGCCCTAGAGGCACCCGATGATGATAATGTCATTGGACGGACGACCGAGAGCCAGATGCTGATCGGGATTTTCTGGGGCTATGTCGGGATGATCGAAGGGTTGGTTAAACGCACCAAAGTACAGATTGGCCGTCCTACCAAAGTTATCGCTACTGGCGGTCTTTCCGTGCTATTTAATGA
Source organism: Parasphingorhabdus sp. (assembly GCF_965233695.1). Lineage (GTDB taxonomy): Bacteria > Pseudomonadota > Alphaproteobacteria > Sphingomonadales > Sphingomonadaceae > Parasphingorhabdus. The sequence continues at coordinate 3,766,633 of NZ_OZ247497.1, read as the reverse complement.
ACATACAGACGTATTTGATCACCTTGAGTCCGATCTTACCTTGCGCGGACTGCTAATCCTCTACCAGAGAGCAACTAACTCCTAATGATAAAACCAAAAAACGAACTTCTCTTCCTGGCCCTTGGCGGCTCGGCGGAGATAGGCATGAATGTCAACCTATATGGCTGCGATGGCAAATGGGTGATGGTAGACCTTGGCATGACCTTCGCCGATCCTGCTTATCCTGGTATCGATCTTGTTCTGCCGGACCTGGAGTTTATCGAGAAACAGACGAAAAATCTGCTTGGGATTGTTCTGACACACGGTCACGAAGACCATATCGGCGCGATACCCTATTTTGCGGGCGAACTTGATGTCCCTCTCTATGCAACCCCCTTTACCGCAGGATTGATCAGGCGCAAGCTTGAGGAAGTTGGGCTCGAGAATGACGTTGAATTGAACATCATCCCGAATGAGGGAAGCTTCGAACTCGGACCTTTCGGCTTCCGATATCTGCCGATTGCGCATAGTATTGCGGAGGGCAATGCGCTTCTGATCGACACGCCTTATGGCAAGATTTTCCATACCGGCGACTGGAAGCTCGATGACGAGCCGATGTTGGGAATTCCGTCAACGCCGGAGCAACTTACAGCGGTTGGTGATGAAGGCATATTGGCGATGGTGTGTGATTCCACCAATGTCTTCAATGACTCTGCTTCCGGATCAGAAGGCGATGTTTATCGCAACTTGATGCGCGTGGTCGAAAATCTTGACAACCGGGTGCTGGTGACAACATTCGCTTCCAATGCAGCAAGACTCCATACATTGGGAGAAGTGGCCAAACATTCAGGACGCCAGCTCTGTGTTGCCGGGCGATCGCTTGACCGAATGATCGAGAATTCCCGTGAAAACGGATATCTGAAAGATTTTCCGCCGACTGTTGATTTTGATGAAGCTATGAACATCCCTCGCGATGAAATCATGATTATTGCCACGGGTGGGCAAGGTGAGGCGAGGGCCGCACTGGGCCGTATTGCTGGCGATAGCCACAAGATCAAATTGACAGACGGCGATCATGTTCTCTTCTCATCGAAACAGATCCCGGGCAATGAAATTGCCATTGGCCGGATCCAAAACCAGCTCGCGGCAAAGGGTGTGGTGATGATCACCGATCGACAAGAGCATATTCATGTGTCCGGTCATCCTGGTCGCCCCGAGCTGGCGGAAATGTACAAGTGGATACGGCCAGAGATTTTGGTGCCCGTGCATGGTGAAATTCGTCATATGAAAGAGCAGGCGCGTTTTGCCGCAGAACAGGGGGTTCCCAAGAATATTTTCCAGCAAAATGGCGACGTCGTTCGCCTAGCACCTGACGGCCCAAAAATTTTGCGGCAAGAACGCACTGGGCGGCTTGTCTTGGACGGTGATGTCATTATCCCCGCCGATGGCAAGACCCTTAACGAGCGTAGGAAAATCGCCTATAATGGTATGATATCCGTAGCGGTTGGCCTTGACGATCGCGGCAAGATTTCAGGTCAGCCCGTACTGCGTTTGCAAGGTGTGCCGATGGAAGAAGATGAGGAAGAATTTCTGGATGATATGTGCGAAGCAATATCGAAGAAATTCAAAAAACCGGTGGGCGATATCAGCAAATTTTCTGAGGAACTGCGCTTGATGGTGAGGCGCAGTGCTACCGAGTGGACCGGTAAAAAGCCTGTTGTTTCGGTACTGGTGGTGGAGGCCTAAGAGCAATGGAATGGACGTCCATTATCGCGATTTATGTTTTGTTCTGGGTCATCTCGGCATTTATCATATTGCCCATCGGTATCCGTAGCCATACGGAATCGGGCGTGGAAATGATCAAAGGGCAAGCGGATGGCGCGCCGGTTAACTTCAAACCGCGCAAGGTTTTGCTTTATACGACTATATTGGCAACGCTCGCCTTCATATTATTCTATTTCAACTATACCAATCAGTGGATCACCGTCGAGGATATCGACTTTTTTGGTAGCCGAGAGCGGATGGGCCAATAGCAGCCTAGTTGCGAAGCCGCTCTATTGCTTGCGCCAATGCGACATATAGTTTGCCGATATCGGAGGACAGCAGAGTAACACTCACCGCACTGCCATCGCGTGTTGCGAGAACGCCGCGGAGCATGGTTTCAAAGTCATGGATATAGCGATTTACATGCTCTCTGAACTCCGAATTATTATCATATTCTGACAATATCTCGCGAACTTCGCTGGCGTCCAGCAAACGGACTGCACGGCGGGTGAATATCCCGCGGTCGCCTTTAAGATAGGCTGCCCATTCCGTATCGGTCACTTCATTCGAGAATAGCTTGCTTACATCGATCGCTGTCGAGTTGAGCGATTCCGTAAGCAGCGCGACCCGGCGCGTGAAATTCTCTTCGCTGCTCTGTTCCGCTTTTTCTTTTGCGAACAGGATGCGTTGCTCCAGCTTGACCGTCATTTCTTCAATAGCATTGAGCTGACTGGTCAAGTGACCCGCAGTCGATTCGGTCGTAGCCACAGCTTTGGATACAGCGGTTTCCAGTTTAGGAGCGATGGAGGAGATTTTCTCGTCGATAATTTTGTTGAGCGCTTCCTCACTTACTTTTTCAAAGGCTTCAGCAGAACCGGATATCGAGTTTTCCAAAGCCTCCCGTGAATGCTCCGATGCCTGTCGGGCCGTTTCTTTGACCCGGAGCAGGGCGCTGATCAGCTTTTCACCGGCGCTTTCGGCCAGGGCTTCATTTTGCTCGCGGACGTTTCGCAATTCTCCCGCCAGTTTCTCAATTCTGCCGAAAACATTATCCGTCGCGACCGTGCCGTCCTGACTGAGCTTGGCGAGCTTGGCACGCTGTTCCTCAATAGCTTCATCCGATTTTTCAATTTTTGCCGTAACTTCTTCCGCCACTGTTCCGACTTTTGCAGCTTCTTCGGACATCCGCTGGAATGTAGAAAGACTGTCTTCTGTTTTTGCATTCATGCGATCAAAAGCGGCGGGTAGCGTTTCGTCTAATTCTCTGGCGCTGCTATCAAGTGCAACCAGCAACTGTTCGATCCGCTCGATCATTCCATCGGCCGTTCCATGGCCTTCTTCGATGGATTTCTTCAGTGCCGCGCTGTTCTGTTCAAGAGCGGTCATTGCAAATGCAAGTTTAGCCGTCTTCTCACCACTCTCATTATCCAGTGTTTCCACCTGTGTAGATATGTCGACGATATTCTGGTTAAGCTCTGCGACCAGCGCTTTCAGTCGCGCTTCCTCGTCATCTGCTGCCTTGCCGACGTTTGACAGCGTTTCCTCCAATGCAGCGAGATCACTCTTTATGGCTTGCGAGCTTTCAGAAGTTTCAGTTGCCAGTTCTGCGCGAGTCTCGTGCAATGCGGTGATCACTTCTGCGGATGCCTTTTTCAGAACACTCGCGATTTTATTGGAACCGGTTTCCGCTTCGGCCAATTGCTCGGAGAATTTCGTTTCGATGTCTTTGGCAGTTGTGGCCAGGTTTTCGAGGGATACTTCCGATCGTTGGGTCAGCTCATCAAGGCTTTTCTTCGCTGCCGTGCCGACGTCACCGACTCGTTTTAGAGTGGTCACCATTGCAGCAATTTCTGCTTGTGCCGAGCGTCCGGAGTTCCCGATCTGGTTGGTTACATCCTTGGCAGTATTAATGACCACGGGTAAATGTTCGCGCAATTGTTCAAGGTTTTTAAAGGCCGCTCCACCAACATCATCCAGTTTCTTCATCTTGGAAAGGCCATCGCTCAGCGCTGTTTTAATATTGCTCGCGGCTTGATTGAGCTTGTCAGAGGACTGAGACCCCAGTGTTTCCAACTCTCTTGTTTCACCAGCAAGAAATTCGCGCGCCATAGCGAGCTCGTTATTTACGGTCTTTAAACGATATTCGAGTTGCTCCGATTCAGCACGAAGCGAAGAAGCGACATCGTTGAAGCGTTTCGCCTCGCGGGTGCTGTTCCGCATGTAGAGCAGATACAGAATCGCAAAGGTGGCGATTGGCAAACAATATTGTGAAAGAAGGTCAATCCCGCCTTTCATAGTTGGTATCGTTGTAAAAATGTCGCGATTGGCCCATGCAAAAAAGCCTGTCCAGAGCGCTATGGATAGTCCCAACAATATGGGAGCGACAAGCTGAGCTTTGGATGTCGAAACGACCTCCGCGTCGGCATAGTGACTCCACTCATCATCTTCGTCGATATGATCAACCTGTTGATCCGCATCGATTTCCTCTGAGGGTTCGCGATTGTCATCGCTCAACTCGAGGGCTTCGTTGCCATCTGTTTCATCAATTTCGACATGCTCCATATGAGGCTCCGTGCCCCGGTCACGCCTGATTCCGATAATTTTTGATCCACCTGTCATGAGTCGTATTTACCACAAAAATCGTCCAGAGAAACTATAAGTTAACCATAGCATCTTAGAAAAGGCTCATGTCATTTGATTATGGAGCGTTGGACGCGGCCTTGGCCGCTGCAGTTGGGGACGATCAGTCGCTTATTGCCGAGTTACGTGGAGCCTTTTTGGAAAGTGCGAAACGCCAGGTGGATTTGCTCCACAGGGCGCGCTGTGACGCCAATTGGGAATATGCCGCATTGCGCCTGAAGGGCCTTGCTGCCAGTTTCGGAGCAACCCATGTTCTCAATCTCGCACAGGAAGCCGCCACCGCTGCTCCAGGTGAACCCACCGTGCTCAGAAAACTCGAGCGTGCGATCGAAGCAATCGAGGAACATCGCGACTGATTTGCGAATAACGCTTTGATGACAACCCGGTAAATCCTATAGACGGACGGCGCAACGCGGCGCGCTATATGGGATGATTTTTTGAGACTGGCACTAATTTCACTTTCAGCCGAGAATTCTGCGGGAACGGAACCTGTGGGATTCTTGCCCTTGTTCGATAGCAATATCCTTGCCAAGCAAGTGCGGTCGGCGAAAAAGATGGGCGCTGAGAAAATCATCTTTCTGAGCCCTGCGATGCACAGCGGCCTGTTGCAATATACCGATAATCTCAAAAACCTGGATGTCGATATTGATATCGTCCGAACGGCGGAGGATTTGGGGCAATATGCATCGAATGATGACGATCTGATCTTTCTTGGTGATGGTATTTTTCCCGATGACGCGATTGAACAGGCGCTGTCCAGTCACAAGTCGGAACGCATATATGTGGTTGCCAATGCGGATGCTTATGAAAATTTCGAGCGCATCGATCTAACCCACAGATGGTTGGGTGTCGCGCTTCTGAAATCGGAACGATTGGCGGAAATTTCCGATATTCCAGATGATTGGGATATCGGATCGGCCTTGCTGCGGACGGCTGTTCAGGCTGAATGTGAGCGGGCACTCTTGTCCGATGCCAAAATGCAGTCTGATGCGGTCTCACAATTGCTGAATATTCAGGACAGCGAGACCTTTGCAAAGCGACAGCTTGGCAAAAAAAATATTTTAAAACAGAACTTTCTAGATCGTTTTGTGATCTGGCCGCTGATGCGCAAACTGATTCCGCTGCTTTGGAACATGCCACATGCGAAAAGCTATTTTGGTCTTGCCAGTCTGGGGGTGGCAATAGTGGCACTCGGTCTGCTGTTTCTGAACTGGCTGGGCGCAGCACTGGGATTATTGCTTATTGGGTCAATTGCACTGACGCTTCATGATCGAATCTCGATTTTCTCATCAGAAGAAGGCAAAACCGCTTTTATCGGTCTGTTGTTTCGTACGCTTGTGATGGTCGTTTTGACAGTTGCGGTCGTCCGTGCATCTCAGGCCGGACTGTTGTTGGGAAATCTCACGATATTATTAATGCTATTGGGCACTTTGTGGTTGGCATTCGTGCAGTCGGAAAACCGGAAATTCGACATTGTGATGCCCGATATCCCATTGGTTTTATTGACTTTATTGATAGCGACTACTTTTGGCTCATTTTTAATCGGTCTCTACCTATCTGCTTTATATTGCCTCGCTTATCTTCTGATTATGCAGCGCGATCGTTCCATCTGAAGATCGCGGTTGGTTTCTGCCAGCTAGTTGATGTTGCACTTAGCCAGATATTAACCACATTAGCCTAAGGCTAACTCTATGGCGAAGCGAGAATTTTTAATGGATCGAAATCCAGCTATTGGGCTTGTGCAGCAGGCTGCTGCGATAAGTGTTTCGAGCGCCTATGTAGCTGATGATCTTGCAGCGGCTTTGTTTCCCAAATCGGATATTATTCTGTCAGACCGCATGTTGTCCAATGGTCGTCAATATCTGCGATCCTTAGTGCAAGAAATCGAAACAGAAATTTGCATGATTGCGGTCAAAGATTTTGGCTTGAACCATGATATCATAGTGGAGATAGGCAATAGCGATCGCGTGCATTGCTATGCATTGCTGCAGAAGGCAGGGTTGCTAAAGAGCCAGTCCCTTCTTGGCCATGTTTTTACCAATGTGCAACGCGTTGAGTTAAGTGCGCGCCTGCTTAACAAGATATCCCAGGCAGATCTAGAATCGGTCCTGACGCGCTATCTTGACGATGAAGATAGCTCGACGGCTGATGCTGCCATGGCATTATTGGTGGCACAAAGTCGCGACAATGTGGGCCCCGGGATTGTCAAAGCCCATATCGACAATTTACCAGCCGAGATACTGCTCGCTCTTGCTTGGCCGATTAGTGCGGCCCTGCAAAAGCTATCCGGCTATGCGGGCACAGCGCTGATTCAGGCGACCGAAAAGCGACTGATTGAACATGACGAAGGGGCCGGAACGCAAAGCCGGGCACAGCGGCTTGCCCAGTTGATCGATCAAACCGCAGCTAATCAGCAAAATCCGCACCCTTTAAATGACGGGCTTGATCTTTTCCTCGCTCGTTTGGCGCGGCGCTCGGGCCTGCCGGTGGATCAGCTTATCAGATTTACCGCCGAGCCTAATATGGTGCGGCTCGTGGTGACGATGCGTGCGATCGGACTGCCCGTGGATCAAGCCCTGTCAATTTTCAGTGCTCTCGATGGCGGCGGACAACTGCTTACGCCGGCATCTTTCCGTGAAATCGATGATACAAAATCGCAGGAACTGGTGTCAGACTGGTCAGCCAACAAACTTTATCAGGACGCACAGCGCCAGCTCAATGCCCATCTTGCGGGTTTAAGTGATTAATGTCGTTGCCGGGCAATCTGGCCGAGCCTGTTCGCGGGCAACTGGATGCTGAGGGTCGCTTGATCTCGGCCGATCCTCCGCTATTGCGCCTACATTTGCATTGCGGCGGCTATGAAGGCGGGCCGCTTGCTGTTCCACAGCTGCTAAGTCTTTGCCGGTTGAGTAAACAACTGGACATGGACCTCTCACGTGCCGTTCAGGCCGCTGATGAAGACAATCTGATAGATATGTGGGTCGAAACCCGCATTCAGCGCGAGGATTCACCCGCCACTATTGCAATCAACATAATCGATTGGAAAGAGTCGCCTGCGCCAGAATCAAATCGAGAAGAACCGGGAAGGCGCCGTGACTTTGATATTTTGAACGGCCGCGGTTCTATTCGCACGGATGCCTCATTGCGGATCATGGCATTGTCTTTTCCTGGTGATCTCGATGCTATAGAAAATTACATTGGCCACTCGCTCTTGGACGTTATCGACTTTGTCGAGCCGTCCAAACAAAGCGTGATGGTAGAATCAATCTCTGAACGCCAGCCCGTGCGCGGCCAACATGTCCGCCAGCGGCAAGGTAACAAGTCGTTTTTCATTTTATCGGGCCAGCCACTAATCGATAATGAAGGCCTTTTTTCCGGCTATCGTTTCTCGCTTGAAATCGATCAGGAAAGGGAGGTGGAGAAACAAAGCAAAGAGGCTCCAATCAGTTTAAGTCGCAGCGACTTAATCAGCGACTCTCTGTTCGGTTCCCAGCTAGGTCCGGCTTTGCGTCAGCCTTTGGGCAAGATTATCGCGAATGCCGAAACAATCGGAAGCCGTTTGGAAGGACCGCTGCGCGGAGACTATTCCGACTATGCAAAAGACATCGCATCGGCAGGTCGTCATCTGATGGATCTGGTCAATGACCTTTCGGACCTCGAAGCGATCCAGCGCACAAGTTTTTCGGTAGCAGCTGACGATATAGATCTAGTCGATCTGGCTCATCGCGCCGCTGGCTTGCTGGCGGTAAAGGCCGCTGATCATCAGATCCGCATCGACCTTCCTGAAAAGGATGCAGAAATCCCGGTGAAAGGTGAATTTCGCCGGGTTTTGCAGATTTTGGTCAATCTTATCGGCAATGCGATCCGCTATTCCCCCGATGGATCGGTTATCAAACTGCAGGTTGCCAAGGCAGATGATGTCTCATCAGTATCCGTGCGTGATCAGGGCGATGGCATCGCCGAAGAGGACCATCAACGGATTTTTGAGAAATTCGAACGATTAGGTCGGTCTGGCGATGGTGGCAGCGGTTTGGGACTCTTTATTTCTCGCCGTTTGGCCGAAGCGATGGATGGCAGTTTGACCGTTGAAAGCTCGCCCGGAAAAGGCGCCATATTCAAACTCAGCCTGCCAACGCGAACGGAATAGGAAACAAAAAAGGGAGCACTCAGGCTCCCTTCTTCTAAATCACATTATCCAGTTTCAGCGTTTGTCGATATCGACATAATCCCGCTGTGTTGGCCCCGTGTAGAGCTGGCGCGGACGTCCGATCACCTGGCCGGGATCAGAAATCATCTCGTTCCACTGTGCGACCCAGCCAACCGTGCGAGCCAGCGCGAAGAGTGCGGTGAACATCGAGGTTGGGAAACCAATAGCGGACAAAATAATGCCGGAATAGAAATCCACATTCGGGAACAGTTTCTTCTCTTTGAAATAGTCATCGTTCAGAGCCATTTCTTCGAGCTGCAGGGCAACTTCAAAGACGGGATCAGTGACCTTCAAGGCATCGAACACTTCGCGGACAGTTTTTTGCATGACGGTCGCACGGGGATCGTGGTTTTTGTAGACACGGTGACCAAAGCCCATCAGGCGGAATGGATCATTCTTGTCTTTCGCGCGTTCAATATATTCAGGAATCCGGTCCGGATGTCCGATTTCATGAAGCATGTTGAGCGCGGCTTCATTGGCGCCGCCATGAGCAGGACCCCACAGGCAGGCAATGCCAGCAGCGATACAGGCAAACGGATTGGCGCCGGAAGATCCGGCAAGCCGCACGGTTGACGTCGAGGCATTTTGCTCATGATCAGCATGCAGGATGAAAATCCGGTCCATTGCCTTTTCAACAGCTGGGATAACTTCATAAGGTTCGGCGGGAACGCCAAAGGTCATACGCAGGAAATTGCCGGTATAAGACAGGCTGTTATCCGGGTGCATGAAAGGCTGACCGACAGCATATTTATACGCCATTGCTGCAATGGTTGGCATTTTAGCGATCAGTCGGTGGCTCGCGATCATCCGTTGTTCGGGATCGCTGATATCCGTGCTGTCATGATAGAAAGCGGAAAGGGCTCCGACAACACCGCACATGATCGCCATCGGGTGCGCATCGCGGCGGAAGCCGTTGTAAAAGGTTGAAAATTGATCATGCAACATGGTGTGGCGTGTGATCGTGTTGGTAAAATCCGCATATTCGTCGGCAGTCGGAAGCTCGCCGCGCAAGAGCAAATGGGCGACTTCCATAAAGCTGCTTTTTTCAGCCAATTGGCCAATCGGATAGCCCCGATGCAGCAAAATGCCCTCGCCGCCGTCGATAAAGGTCAATTCTGATTCGCAGCTGGCCGTTGATTTAAAGCCAGGATCATAGGTGAAGGCACCAGTTTGTCCGTAGAGTTTCCGAATATCTACGACATCCGGTCCCTCTGTGCCCTGGATAACGGGAAATTCGTAATTTTCGCCCCCGAGGCCGAATGATGCGCTATTGTTGCCCACAATATTGTCCTTTCTGCTCCTGAAAATATCAGGTTATTTTATTTGATCTGCAAGACGATCCAAAGACTCTTCCTTGCCCAAGAGTATCAGCACGTCAAAAATTCCGGGTGAACTGGTGCTTCCCGTTAGAGCGGCTCGCATGGGTTGTGCAAGCTTTCCTAACCCCAATTCGGCGGCTTCCGCTATGGCCTTCACTTTGTCCTCGGTTGCCTCAAGCGTCCATTCGTCAAGGCCGGTCAAGGTGGCGTGAATCGATTCAAGCAGCTGCCGTGCGTCAGCGTCTAGCAGAGATTGTGCCTTCTCGTCGAGGTCAAGTGGTCGTTTTTTATAGAGAAAAAGGCTATTACTGGCCAATTCGATAAGGTTTTTGGCTCGGCTTTTCAAAACGGGCATGGCCTGCGCCAGTAAACCGCCATCGGCAGCTGATAATTTTGTTCCCAATTCTTTCTCAATCCACGGTGTGGTCAACGTGACCAGCACGCTGTCATCGGCCTCTCTTATATATTGGCCATTTAGATTCTGGAGCTTCTTGGCATCAAAACGCGAGGGAGATTTGCCAACACCGGCCAAATCAAACCACTCAATGGCCTGCGCGCGCGAGATAATCTCGTCATCGCCATGGCCCCAGCCAAGCCTGAGGAGATAGTTGAACATTGCGTCGGACATGATCCCCATATCGCGATAAGCCTCTACACCCAGTGCACCATGCCGTTTGGAAAGCTTGGCGCCGTCATTGCCGTGGATCAGCGGGATATGCGCATAGGTTGGCTCTTTCCAACCCATTGCACGGATCATGGCCAACTGCCGGAACGCGTTGTTGAGATGGTCATCGCCGCGGATCAAATGGGTCACGCCCATGTCATGATCGTCCACCACGACCGCCAACATGTAAGTCGGTGTGCCATCGGAGCGGAGGAGAATGAAATCGTCAATTTCACTGTTCTGAACCGACACTTCACCCTGAACTGCATCGGTAACGGTCATCTTTCCAGCGGTTTCGGTTTTCAGACGGATCACATAGGGCGCGCCTTCGGATGCTTCGGAAGGATCACGATCCCGCCAGCGGCCGTCATAGCGCATCGGCTTTTTCTCCGCCTTTTGCTGCTCGCGCATGGCGGTCAACTCTTCAGGCGTTGCGAAACATTTATAGGCATTGCCGGCGGCGAGCAGCTCATGGGCCACCTCGGCATGGCGATCGGCACGTTGGGATTGGAATACCGGTTCATCGTCCCAGTCGAGACCAAGCCAATCCAGCCCTTCCAAAATCGCATCAATCGCCTCCTGCGTGGACCGAGCCTGATCGGTATCTTCAATGCGCAGCAGCGCTTTACCGCCATGATGCCGGGCAAACAGCCAGTTGAACATGGCCGTACGCGCGCCGCCAATATGCAAAAAGCCGGTCGGCGAGGGGGCAAATCGCGTGATTACGGGATCGGTTTCATTAAGAGTCACGCTTTATGTTTCCCCATGTTAAGCGCCATGTTAGGCGAATGTGATGCAGAGTGGCTTTGATCCGAACAGCCCTGGCGTAGCCCCCGATCAAATCGGTGTAGCAACCATTTCCGGCCCGAATGGCAAGGCCCTTAGCATGTGGTTTCGCGCACGACAATTGCCTGAATATATTAGAAATTGGCAAATTTTAACTCGCCTGGAGATTCAGCTTGAAAAAGAGCGCGACCGGCTCGCCTTATGGGTGCCGGTTGGCATTAGCGCGGGAATCACGGCCTGGTTTTTGCTGGCAGATTTCTCTTTCTGGATCGCCTTGCTGGCCCTTTGCAGCGGGTTGGCCTTAACTGTCAAAGCCATGGGAAAAGGGGGACGCGTCGGCAGTGCCTTCCTTTGGTTCATGACACTGGTAGCGGTTGGATGTGCAGTCATGTGGTTCCGATCCTGGGCAGTTGCGGCGCCGGTACTGGAACGCCCGATGGTCGTGTCTCTTTATGCCGAAATTGAAAAGGTCGAGACCGTTAGTTCGCGCGACATCGTCCGTCTGACGCTCAACACGCATGAGAAACAGGGTCTTCCGCCGCGTGTCCGCGTCAATGTGCCAATTGCAAAGGCTACGATGGATTTGCAGGCTGGCACCGTCATTCAACTGCGCGCCCGATTGATGCCCCCGGCCATGGCAAGTCTGCCGGGCGCCTATGACTTTTCCCGCCGCGCCTGGTTTATGGGATTGGGGGCAACCGGACAATTGCTTGGCGACATTCAAGTGGTTCAGGCCGCGCAGCCCGCTTGGGGCCCGCTTTCTGCGATGTCGGAATATCGCCAGACGTTATCCAGTCATGTTCAGTCACGGATGGAGGGTGGGGCAGGGGCGATCGGCGCGACTTTAGCAACCGGTGATCGCGGCGCTATTAATGAAGAAGATGCCGAGGCAATGCGGCGCAGCGGATTGGCGCATCTCCTTTCGATCAGCGGTCTGCACGTGACGGCGGTGGTTGGCGCTGTCTATCTGCTCGTCTTGCGCGTACTGGCGCTATCTCCACCGCTGGCGCTCAGGTTTCGATTGCCTCTGGTCGCTGCGGGCTGCGCTGCCGTTGCGGCGATATCCTACACGTTAATGACGGGCGCGCAGGTGCCTACGATACGAGCCTGTGTGGCCGCTTTGCTCGTTTTGCTGGCTTTGATTTTGGGACGCAACGCCATTACATTACGGATGGTTGCTGCGGGCGCTTTATTCGTGCTTATCATCTGGCCGGAATCCCTCTTCGGGCCAAGTTTTCAGCTCAGTTTTGCAGCAGTCACAGCGATTATTGCGATGCATGAACATCCCAAAACCCAGGCCCTGTTTGCGCGGCGAGAAGAACCGGTTTTGAAGCGATTTGGTCGAGTCATATTGGCATTGTTCCTAACCGGCCTGGTGGTTGAGCTGGCGCTCATGCCCATAGCCTTGTTCCACTTTCACAAGGCAGGTCTCTATGGCGCTTTGGCGAATATCATTGCCATTCCGCTGACAACATTTGTCATCATGCCATTGGAAGCATTGGCACTTCTGCTCGACACATTCGGTCTTGGCGCACCGGTCTGGTGGATATGTGAAAAAGCGCTGAGCAGTCTTTTGGTCTTGGCACATTATGTTTCCAGCCGTCCGGGGTCGGTTGCGATACTGCCAACCATGCCATTGATCGCATTTGCTTCATTCATTGCGGGTGGCCTTTGGTTGGCCCTATGGAGCCAGCGCTGGCGTATCTGGGGGCTGGCGCCAATTTTCATGGCCATATTGATAGTCGCCGCAAACCGTGCGCCCGATCTCTATATCACCGGCGATGGCCGCCATGTCGGTATACGCAACGATGCCGGAGAGCTCGCCATGCTGCGCACCCTTAGTGGAGATTTCACCCGCAACATGCTGTTGGAAAATGCCGGTATAGATGGCGAAGCGGCAGCGCTGGAAGACTGGCCCAACGCCCTGTGTAACGCCGATAGTTGCAGCGTCACAATAGAGAAAGCTGACAGAAATTGGGTGATACTCGCGACCCGCAGTTCATATCATATTCCGGCATTGGCGTTATCGGCGGCCTGCCGGCGAGCCGATATTGTCATCAGCGAACGGCGCCTTCCGGCGAGTTGCCAGCCGCGCTGGTTAAAGGTGGATCGAACCTTGTTGCGTCAAACTGGCGGCATGACCATTGATCTGGAAAATCAGAAAATCACAACCGTTGTCGTTCGCTCGGGCCATCACCAATGGATGCGGTTTTCAGGCCCCGAAAAACCAAGATCGAGAGATATCATTCGCCAGAAGATGGATGATCCAGCGATCAGCCAAAATCAGCGTCAGAGTCAGTTATAACGCCGCAATAATCCAGCCATCTTGCCCTGAATCCGGACTTCACCTGCTCCGAAAATCTGTGGCTCATAGGCCGGATTTGCCGGATCAAGGCGGACCTGGCCATTATCTTTGAACAGATATTTGAGCGTGGCTTCTTCGTCATGAACCAGCGCCACTACAATTTCTCCGTTGCGGGCCGTTTCTGTCCGTTGGATGAGGGCATAGTCTCCATCAAGGATACCCGCCTCGATCATCGAATCGCCGGACACTTCCAAGGCGTAATGCTCGCCTGATCCCAACAACGCTGCTGGAACGCTAAGCGCGGATTGCCCTTCAAGTGCTTCGATGGGAACACCTGCTGCAATTTTCCCGTGGAGCGGAATTTCGATGACATCATTGGCTGCAACCGGAATTTCTTTCATAGGAGCGGAAGAAACCGGATCGGGTGCTATATTGACTATATTTGATTTTGCCGGTTTCAGATTACCGCCTTCGGGCAATTTTGTTACTTCCAAAGCCCGTGCCCGATTGGGAAGGCGCCTCAAAAAACCGCGTTCCTCCAAAGCGCTGATCAACCGATGAACACCAGATTTGGATTTCAGACCCAACGCATCCTTCATCTCTTCGAAAGAGGGGGATACGCCAGATTCTTCCAGACTGTTGTGAATGAAGCACAGCAATTCATGTTGTTTCGGTGTGAGCATATTTCATGTCCTTATCGGGAACGAATAAAGAACAATTATGAAACAAACAGTGCCAAGTCAAGCTTTTTAGATAGCGATATAGGAAACTTTCGCGCCTGGCTGCTGTTCTGGGCTGCGGGCTGGCCGATAGAGTAGGGCATTGGCAGCGGCTAGGATGGAAAGCTTGGCACTGTCCTGGCTGTTATAAGGCGTAATGCCTGACCCATCTACATTCGCGCGAAGAAACTCAGCACGTTGCGTGGTCGCTGGTAGTGGCGCGTTGCTTATCGCATTCTGCATCAGTGGAAGATATGTCGACGCTCCCGCCAGATAACGGATTAACGGCAACAGGAACAATGTTGCGGTAACAAAGGCAGATCCCGGGTTGCCGGGCAAGGCCAAGACCAAGCTTTTGCCAAGCTTGCCAGCCATTAAGGGTTTGCCCGGTTTCATGGCAATTTTCCAAAAATCCGTTTCGCCGCCCAATTTTTCAAAAGCTGGTGCAACCAGATCATGGTCTCCTACAGAAGCACCACCGATGGTCACGATTACATCGCAGTCTTTTGCGCTTTCCAGCGCGGCGCATAAGCTATCCATGTCGTCCCTGATGCGGCTGATCGACCGTGTGCGAACCGGTAGCTGCGCGAGCATTGCTGCTATCATAATGTCATTACTGGCGGGGATCTGATGAGGCTGCGTATCTGTGCCAGGGGCAACCAATTCGTCACCGGTCGACAGAATCGCGATACTTGGAGCGTGACCAACGCACAGCATGTCGGCACCGGCAATGACTGCGTGCCCCAAAGCAGCAGCGGTCAGAGTTGTGCCGACTGAAAGCGCGACATCGCCGGCCTGGAAATCACCGCCTTTGTGACGAACATGGCGACCTTTAACGGGTGAAGGCTCGTCAATCAGGCGGATTAACCCGCCATCCTCTTCCACATTTTCCTGCATGACCACGGTATCAGCACCCTGCGGGAGCAAGGCGCCGGTGAAAATACGAGCTGTTTGTCCGGGTTTTATTGGCGTGCTTGGCGGACTTCCGGCCTTGCATTCGCCAACCAATTTCCACGGCCCGGCGCGATCATCAAAGGCGATGGCATAGCCATCCATGGCTGACATATCGGCCGCAGGTTGGCTGCGCTTAGCGACCAGATCTTTGGCGAGATAGCGGCCCAAAGCTTCCGCAACTGGAACAGATTCAGATGGCAATCGCGTCGCCATCGCAATTAATCGCTCTTGTGCTTCTTCCAGTGGCAGCAAAGGCTTCATTCGGCGGCCCAGTCTCCTGATTTTCCGCCGGATTTGGACAAGAGGCGGATATCGCTGATCACCATGTCTTTCTGCATGGCCTTGGACATATCATAAACTGTCAAAAGCGCTGTAGAGACCGCGGTCAATGCTTCCATCTCCACGCCGGTCTTGCCGGTGAGCCGGGCCATTGCCTTGGCGCGGATGCCACCGTCCAAAAATTCAAACTCCACCGTGACTTTGCTGAGTGCCAGCGGATGACAAAGCGGGATCAGTTCACTGGTTTTCTTGGCGGCCATGATGCCGGCAATTCTGGCGGTGGCCAGCACGTCACCTTTTTTCATCATGTTGGTCTTGATGGCTTCAAGCACTGCTGCGTCCATACGGATAATTCCATCCGCATGCGCCTCTCGCACCGAATCATTTTTGCCTGAAACGTCAACCATATGGGCTGCACCATCGCCGTCGATATGGGTCAGTTTGCTCATTTAAGCCTCGCTACCGGTTAAAAGCAGCCGAGTGGCTGCCTCCACATCATCCTGCCGCATCAAAGATTCTCCAACCAGAAAAGCCCGTGCGCCGGATTGTGCCAGGCGCTGGCAGTCTTCATGCGTGAAAATACCGCTTTCCGATACCATGATCCGGTCATCGGGGACCAGTTTTGACAATCGCTCGGTTTGTTCAAGGCTGGTTTCGAAGGTTTTGAGATTGCGGTTATTGATGCCCAGAAGCCGCGATTTTAGTCGCAGGGCCCGTTCAAGCTCAACCTCGTCATGTACTTCAATCAATGCATCCATCCCCATCGCTATTGATGCCGCTTCTATTTCAAGCGCCTGCCCATCATCCAGCGCCGCCATAATGATCAAAATCGCATCCGCACCCAACGCACGGGACTCTTCAACCTGCCAGGGGTCGATCATGAAATCCTTGCGCAAACATGGCAGAGTACAGGCGGTTTGGGCGGCCACGAGATATTCATCAGCACCCTGGAAATAGGGCATATCTGTCAGTATCGAAAGACAGGCCGCGCCGCCCGCCTCATAAGCGCGGGCATGCGCAGGCGGATCAAAATCTTCCCGGATCAACCCCTTGGACGGGCTTGCTTTTTTAATCTCAGCAATCAAGGCAAAACCGGTCTTCGCCTTTTCCTCAATTGCTTTGATGAAGCCGCGGGGTTCAGCCTGACTGCGGAGTTGATCATGCATGGCCGACGTGGAAATATTCACCCTGCGTTTGCGGACATGGGCGCGCTTTGCCGTGCATATTTCGGTAAGCTTGTTCATCGGTCACCCTTCATTGGTTGGCGATCCAGCAATTGAGCAAAGCATTGGCCAATCCCTTGTCGAGCGCCTCGGCAGCTTCTTCAGCCCCAGCTTCCCAGCTATCGACTTCGCCGGCGACCATCAGCGCCGCGGCACTGTTGAGCACGACAGCATCGCGATAAGCCGACGCCTCTCCCTGTAACAAATCGCGCAGCGCAGCCGCGTTATAGCCCGCATCGCCGCCTTTGATCGATTCCGCCTGATGTCGCGGAAGACCGATATCTTCAGGTGTGATCCGGCTTTGGGTAATCGCCTGTCCTTCGACAATCGCCAGCCTGGACGGGCCGGATATGCTCAGTTCGTCCAGGCCTTCTTCGCCTGAAACAATCATGATTTTTTCATAGTCTAACCGGGCTGCCGCTTCGGCATAGACATCCACCAGATCGGGCGAGGCCACGCCGATCAATTGCCGCCTTACTCGGGCGGGATTACAGAGAGGTCCGAGCAAGTTAAAGATCGTCCGCCGACCAAGTGCCTTGCGAATTGGGGCCAGCGGTCCCAGCGCCGGATGATGATTGGGCGCAAAGAAAAAAGCTATGCCGATTTCGCGGAGGGACTGCTCGCCCCCGGTTGCTGCTTTGGCCAGATCAAGTCCCAATGCCTCCAGCGTATCTGCTGCGCCTGATTTGCTCGACGCGGCGCGATTGCCGTGTTTGGCCATCGGGATGTCACAAGCGGCAACAACCAAGGCTGTGGCAGTAGAGATATTCAAACTGTGGCTGCCATCTCCGCCGGTACCGCAGACATCAATGGCGCCGGCCGGCGCATCAACGGTGATCATGCGCGCACGCATTTCCTGCGCAGCCGCAGCAATTTCGGTTGCGGTTTCGCCGCGGTCGGCAAGTGCAACCAGAAAGGCGCTAATGGCTTCGGCATCCGCATTTCCGTCCAATATTTTCGAGAAAGCTTCGCGCGCATCACTCTCCGACAACGGACCATTGGGATTGGGCAGGGGCATCATGATTTTGTCTCTCCTGGTACGCCGGCATCCTCTAGCCGCCGGATCAATCCATTTTTGTGGGCTGCATCGCTGAAAATCCGCGCTGGCAGGAAGTTAAACAGCTGATCAGAGCGATAGAGCAAAACGATATTATCGTCTGCTCGCCACTTCACCATGTCCGCAAAAGTCAAATGGGCATGGCCTTGGGCATTGCCGGAATAGAGTTTTTCATCATCCCACCATGTCGTTGTTTCCAAATGCAGGTCTTTTTGTTGCTTGTAGATTTTCCTGGAGTATCGCGGCACCCACCAAATCGGTAGCAGCAGAGTCATAATCAAGGCAACGGCGCCGGCCCAAATGGTCATGCCAATGATCAATCCGATTGCTTGCTGTACATCATCAAAGCCATTGAAACCCGCCATGACAACGCCAAGCGTCAATCCGAACAAAACAAAATAGCCGATCCGCTTCCAGCTCATCTGCTTCATATGGAGCGCATAAGCGAAGCGCAGGTCTTCCTCAGTGGGGGTAAAGACAAGTTTCTGGGTCATGCCATTTGATTTGGGGTCATGCCCGCCAAACGCATAAAATTGGCAAGCAGGTCGTGACCATATTCGGTGGCGATACTTTCAGGGTGAAATTGCACACCGTGAATGGGCAGGCTTTCATGCCGGAAGCCCATGACCGAACCATCCTGCGCGGTGGCGTTGACCGGCAGGCATTCGGGAATATTCTCAACGATCAGGGAATGATAGCGCGTCGCGGTGTAAGGCGAAGGTATATCCAGAAACACGCCGCTATTGTCATGGGTAACCGGAGATGTCTTGCCATGCATCAGACCGCCACGAACCACTTTGCCGCCAAAATGCTGACCAATGGATTGGTGGCCAAGGCAAACGCCCAGCAAAGGTTTCTCCGCATCAGCACAGGCCGCCACCAGATCAAGGGATATGCCTGCCTCATTTGGTGTGCAGGGCCCCGGTGAGATCAAAAACGCGTCTGCACCAGTTGCCAGTGCTTCGCTGGCACTCATCGCATCATTGCGCTCCACCCGCACATCTGCACCCAGTTCCATCAGATAGTGAACCAGATTGAAGGTGAAGCTGTCATAATTGTCGATAACCAAGATCATGAAATGCTGCCTAATGACAAATGTGCAGCAGGCCAAGTTTTTCTGGCGTTTATCAAGCAGATCATTTGACGGCCTCAATCGGGATGATATTGAGGGGGCAGGGGAGAATTGCACCATGGGTCAACCGGTAACCGTTACAATTGATCATAAACTGGGACTTGCAGAGGCACGTCAGCGCATCGGAAACGGTGTGCATACACTAAGTGAATCGGTCCCGGGCGCAACGGTTACCGATCATCATTGGGAAGGGGATACGATGCATTGTACCCTCGAAGCGATGGGACAGCGCATCGGTGGCGAAATGCAAGTTCGCGAAGACGAGGTTTATGCCATATTCGACCTGCCACCATTGCTGGCCATGTTTGCCAACAAGATAAAGGAAAAGCTTCAGAAAGAAGCGCCAAAGATGCTGGAATAGGCTTCTGTTTTTCCGATCAAGATCGCTGTGTCTCTGAGGGATTCAGGAAACGATGGCGCTTGGATGTTATTGCCTTTACTGCTTTTTCTCCATGCGATGCATTTCCAGACCAACAGCCCACCGGCGTTGAAAGCCTTTCCAGTGATCGCTTTGATCGGAACCAGCCAGTTTTCCGTTTAGCTGCTCGCCGAACTGGACGGGCCATTGGCTGTCATTGGAATCCTTTGTCGGGACGTTCAGATAATCGGCTTTGGACGTATCCCCTTTAAGTGTCATGTCCAGAAAGGCCGTCACAAAATGCTGGTTGATGGCGTTTAGCCGATCGCTTCGCCATACTGGCTCTTTAAGAAATTCTGCCGTTGTAAAATTGCCGTCTGCCTCCAGATCAAATTCATTTCCGACAATATTGTGCCGCGCTTCACGATAGACCAACATATAGCGATTGGATCCGGTCATATTCTCGAACAACCACTTCACGCCCTCTTCATAGTTCACAATATCGTCTTGATTTCCGGCAATGATCAGAACCGGTTTGTCAATCTTCCCGATATTTTCGGCGGTCCATGCTCGGCTGTCGGGCTGACCGCCCCAAGGGGCAAAGGTTACCAAGGATTTGATCGGCAGGGGTTTTTGCGCGACTTCGTTCAGCGTCATTCTGGCTGAATCCGGAATATTGGACATTGGATCATTTGAAAAATCATAAGGCGCGCCGGCAGAAGCAATCGCCCCATATCCGCCCATGGAATAGCCAATCAGGCCGACATTATCGGTATCAATCTGTGCGGCATAATCGTGCGAGCCGGATTGCGCATCTTCCAGAATTTGCGCCAGAATATGGCGCTGGTCCAACGTCCGGTCGACAAGAACATTGCCAAAGGACAACAAGAAAGACGTGACACCGTCAATGGGCATATCGGCATGATCAATCGATGCAACAATATAGCCGTGTGAAGCAATCTGTTCGGCCAAGTTACTAAATTGGGTGTCCCATCCGCCAAAGCCATGGGACATCAGGACCAGCGGATATTTCTGATCGACAATGGCATTCGCCTTCGGGACGGCCACGCCCTGGCTGGCAATGCTGACGGGCTCCTTGCCCGGTGGACGCATGATATGGGTATATTGAGCGGTCTCACCATCCCCTTTTTCAGCGGGGTACCAGAATCGGACCGACAATTCTCGGTTCGCTTCTGTCAGGTTTCCGGAAATCGCACCCCATGCCGTAATCCTGGTTCGGTCCTCGAGAGCGAAATTCCTGACCGTTACCCCGATGCTATATTGGCCTAATCGTCCGAGTTCCGGTGCTTCGCCAACTTGTCCGGCATGGATGGTTGGGGAAGCCACATAGGCAACAGCTCCAGCGCCAACCAGAAGGACCCCCGATGCAATTGCTGCAATTATTATCTTCCTCATTGGCCGTTCCTCATCTTTCCATATCTCAAACCCGGCGTTTTACAGATGATACGCACATCAGTTGCCGGTGAAATTGGCATTCAACTAAAGGTGCGCTATTGCCCGAAACCAACATCCTGTGCTCGCCGCACGGCTTCCTTTGCAGCGGCCAGCAAGGCGCCGGATTTGGCTTCGCATTCCCTTTGTTCGTAAGCGGGGTCGCTGTCTGCCACAATGCCAGCACCGGCTTGCACATGGAGCGTGCCATCCTTGACGATACCGGTGCGCAGCACGATGCAACTGTCCATGCTGCCATCGGGCGAGAAATAGCCGACACCGCCGGCATAGGCGCCGCGTGTCTCTGGCTCCAGTTCGGCAATAATCTCGCAAGCGCGTACTTTCGGCGCACCGCTGACTGTGCCTGCAGGGAAGCCTGCGAACAGTGCATCGAGCGCGTCCTTGTCCGGGGCGAGTTCGCCGACGACATTGGAGACGATATGCATGACGTGGCTGTAAAATTCGACGGTATAGCTGTCTGTCACTTCCACGCTGTTGGCAGCGCTGACCCTCCCTACGTCATTGCGGCCGAGATCAAGCAGCATCAAATGTTCTGCGCGCTCTTTGGGGTCGGCGAGCAGGCTATCGCGATTGGCTTTGTCCTCGGCAGCATTGGCGCCGCGCGGGCGCGTTCCAGCAATCGGGCGGATTGTAACCTCGCCGTCGCGGGCGCGGACCAATATTTCGGGGCTGGATCCGATCAGGGCAAAGCCCGGCAGATCCAGGAAGAAGAGAAAAGGGGAGGGATTTATCCGGCGCAGCGCCCGATAAAGCTCGACCGGGGGCAAGGAAAAGGCCGTGGTGAATCGCTGTGCAAGAACCACCTGAAAAATATCGCCCGCTTCGATATAATCCTTGGCGGTCAGCACCATATTTTCATATTGGCCGGGTTCCAGTTTGGCTTCGAAAGCAAGATCATCGGGATTGAGTTTTGCTCTTTCGGTTGCCAATAGCGGAACCGACGCGGCAATCTGCCTTTCAACCTCATCCAGTCGCTCTTCGGCGCTGGCCAGTTTGCTGTCTGCATCACCCATTGTTTCAGGCCAGACCGGTGCGACGAGAAACATTTCGTCCGCCAACCGGTCAAAGATCACGATCACCGTCGGTCGGACGAACAGCATGTCGGGAAGGGCGAGTTCGGACTGCGGCGCACGCGGTAATTTTTCAACCAGGCCGATAGTTTCATACCCAAAATACCCCACCAGACAGGCCAGCGCGCGGGGCAGTCCCTCGGGCACATCCATCTGACACCTTTTTACCAAATTTCTTAAGGCATTAAGGCTATCGGTTTGTTCATCGGTAAAGGCGTCCCGGTCCGTCAACCAATGCGCGTTAATCGCTGCTTCGTCACCGTCTGCGCGAAATACGAGATCGGGCGAAAGGCCGATCAGGCTATGACGCCCACGTGTCTCACCACCCTCGACAGATTCCAGCAAAAAATCGCCACGCTCGGCCTCCATAAGCTTGAGCGCAGCCGATACTGGCGTTTCGGTATCAGCGACTTGCTTGCGCCAGATCAGCGCCGGTTTCCCCTCATCCAACGCGCGTTCTGCGGCCTCGATGCCGAAACTACGCGCCATTAGTCTGGAACAGGCCGAAATTGCCGCATCTAGTTACGACCGACCAGCTGATTTTTCAGTGCCGTCAGTGCGTCGTCGTTTTTCTTGACCCCGACATCGGCTTTCATCGCGTTGATGAATTGTTCGGTATATTCGTTTCCAAAGACCTGTTTGAACTGGCCTCTGGTTGCTGACAGAAGATCTTGGCGACTGGATGCGTCACCCTTGTCGATATTGTCCAGATAAACCACGAACCAACCTTGGTTCTGCGGCGCTTTCAAAGTCTTTGCTGTGCCTTCGGCCATGCTGAACATCAAGGTCAGCGGCGGTGGTACCTGGCCCTGTTGGCTTTGCCGCGCCAGATCCGCGCGGGTGCTTCTTACCGATTCTATCGCTGGCAGTTTGACCTTTGCGTCAGCCACTGCCTTTGACAATGTCGCGCCGCCACCAATTTGTTTGGCGATTTGGTCAGCAATGACCTTTGCCTTTTTGGAGCCTTCTTCGAGGATATAGTCCCGCGTCACGATCTGCTCGATAGACTTGAGCGGCGGCGGGGCTGCCGGTGTTATTTCACCCACATCCACAATGGCATATTGCTGCCCCGGGATGATCTCGACAACCTGAGGATCGGAATCTTCTTCCAGCGAAAAGGCCACCGGCAGGATGCGTTGCATTTCCGGGATGGGGCGATAGTTCGGGTCCTCGGGATTTTGACCATTGGCAAGCAGCATCGGCGTCGATTCAATCTTCAGCGCCTCAGCATTGGCAATGTCGACAAGCGATGCCCCTGCCGCAAATTCGTCTTCCATCGTCACGGTCAGCTCAGCCAGTGCCTGATCGATTTTTTTAAGGCTCAGCTCCGCTACAATTTGCGCGCGGACTTGTTCCAGGCTCTGGGCCGGAACCTTCTGAACATCGTTGATTTTGGCGATATGCCAACCGAGGCTGCTTTGTGCTGGCACAGAAACGCTGCCCGATGGAGCGGCAAAGACAGCATCGGCAACAGCCTGCGACGCCGTTCCGGCCAGCGCACTTTTGCTTACCGATCCAAGCTCTGCAACGGACAGCCCGACCGAATCCGCTGCGGCTGCGATCGTCATGCCGCCGTTAACCTTGTCGGCAAGCGCTTTGGCTGCGGCTTGTGTTGGAAGGATAACCTGATTGATATTACGGTTTTCGCTGGCCGCATATTTCGCCTTGTCGAGATTATACTTGCCTTCGATCTCCTTTTCGGTGGGTTTGATCGTCTCGTTAAACCGGTCTTTGGAGAACAGGGCATAGCTGATCGAGCGCCGTTCAGGTATTGTGTAGCGAGAGCTGTTCTTGCTGTAGAAAGCCGCAAGCGCCGCATCGGCAGGCTTGGTATTGGTAACAAATGCCGCGGAAGGCACGATCGCGACCTGTCCCTGACGGGCTTCCAGCAGCAGCGATGCATATGGTGTTACCAGCTTTTGCGGCACATACGTACCAAAGCCTGCGACGGTAAGCAATTGATCCGCGAGTAGATTGCGCGTGAAATCATCGCGCAATTGCTGTTCCTTGATCCCTTGCTGCTGCAGCGCACGGCGAAAATTTTCTTCGCTAAACTGTCCATCCGCACCCTGAAAAGACGGGATGCTGGCAATCTCGCTGTCGACCAGTCGCTTGCCAGCGGTCATGCCATATTTGTTGCCGAAGGCGGCAATTGCAAAGCTGTTGATCAATCGATCCAAAATACCTTCGAATCCACCGCCTTCGATATAGGTTTTCAGATCGAGGCTGGTATTCTGACGCTGTTCAGCGCGAAAGGCATTGTTCACCGATTGGCTGAGCTCAGAGGTGGTCAAGGTGGATTCACCGACCTTTGCCGCTGTGCCTGATCCAGTAACCCCACCAAATGCGCCCGTTCCCGTGACATCGGCGGATGCAAAGGCAATCGCGATCAGTGCGACAAAGCACATCGTAAAGAAAAGGCCGATCTTGGAAGAGAAAATATTGCGGAAAAATGTAATCATAAGAAAAACTGCAATTCTGTTAGGGCATATGGTTTTCCGATGCTTTAGGCGGCTTGGGTTTTTCGTTCAAGCAAAAGGGCGCCGGACTGGTCAAAACGCTTTTAATCGAAACTAATTTGGCAGCGAGAGCGGAATTTGTTAGCGCATAGGCGGCATCAACAAAGGGGTGGAGAGAATATGGCAAATCGCAAATATATTGTGGGCAATTGGAAGATGAACGGCCTGCGGACAGAATTAACCGATATCGCAGATATTGCCGCGATTGCCGGTCAGAACAAACAAGTTGATGTTGCGATATGTCCACCGGTGACCTTGATCACGCAAGCGGCAGCAAATTCTCCCGGGTTCACCATTGGTGCCCAGGACTGTCACTATGCAAAAAACGGCGCGCATACCGGTTGCTTATCCGCCACGATGATCCGCGAGGCCGGCGCCATCATGACGATATTGGGACATAGCGAACGCCGGGCGGATCAACATGAAAGTGATGCCGAAGTCAAAGCCAAAGCAGAGGCTGCCCACGCTGCAGGCCTGGGCGCAATTATTTGTGTCGGTGAGACAGAAGAAGAACGCGACGCGGGTAAGGCTGTTGATGTTGTCTGCGGTCAGCTGGAAGGTTCGTTCCCCGATGGTGCGGACCCGCACTGGCTTACGATTGCTTATGAACCGGTCTGGGCGATCGGCACGGGGCGTGTGCCCGAAGCATCGGATGTTGAGGAGATGCATGCCGCCATCAGACACAAGTTGGGCAAATTAATGGACGAGGGCGCCGATACAGTGCGTATTCTTTATGGCGGATCGATGAACGGGGGTAATGCTGCGGAATTGCTCGCGGTACCCAATGTCGATGGCGGCTTGGTTGGCGGCGCGAGTCTGACGGCCGAAAAATTTGGTCCGATCATTGAGGCCGCCGCTGCGAGCTGATGGCAAAAGCTCCTGATCTCGCCGAAGATATCGTCAGTGAAATTGTCGAAATGGCTCTCAGCGATCACGTGGCTTTCGATACAATCCGAAAGCTTCATGGTATTAGCCCGGATCAGGTTAAGGCAATTATGCGTTCGAATTTGAAAACCGGCAGCTATCGTGCCTGGCGCAAACGCGTCCGCGATTTTGGAGACAGGCGGGCTGTCTATAAATAGGCGACTCCGTGCTATGGATGGCGCGGAATCGCCCGAGTTTTGTTATTTGACGCAATATTTGCCGGACGCTTTCAGCCCACCGGGGCAACTGCCGCTTTTGACTTCGGCATAATCACCTTTGTCGCCGACGCAATAGTTGCTGGAAGCCTTGAAGCCAGTTGGACAAGAACCAATTTTCGCAATCGCGACTTTGCCGGAACTGGACTTGCAACTGCTGCCGGAAGCTTTGAAACCGCTGGGGCAACTGCCGTCCTTGGCGACGCTGGAGCTGCTTGATTGGGCAAATGCCGCGGGTACATATAGCCCCGATGTGGCCAGTGCGGCTGCCGTGACGATGGTAAGAGTCTTCATAGGAACATCCTTATATTAATAATTAGATCAGTGGTTTAACGGCCGGAAGCGCTCATATATTCAAACCCGACAAGGCTTTGACCAGTGCGCTTGTTATAATATTGGCAATAGAGTTTCTCGGTCGGGCCGCGGAACTGTCCGGTGGTGCGAGCGAGAAAGCTGATGCCGTATTTGCCGCGTTTTTTCATGGCGCTGGAATATGCCGACGCGCGAGATGAATTGCTGCCGGTCGCGCAATCAGAAATACCCTGATCATTGCCGCAATGCAGCTTCATATGGGAATCGCTAAGATATTGATCGCTGTTCCAGTTCCAGTAATCGGTCACGCCAGCACCGGGATTGTCAGAGCGTACACACTGCCATTCAAAATCATTGCCCTTATCGAGCGCCTTATATTTTGCGCGATCCACCTCGAAATAGAGTATCTCGCCGGATTGCAGGCCGGGCGTAATGATACAGCTCTTGCTGACATTGCCGGGCTTGCGGTTGATAAAGCCGGTGCGCTCTTCTTTGCTGAAGCCCTGCTGAAAAGTATATTCGCCAAGATTACCGATAGTGACTTGTGACAATGCTAGCCCGGTACACTTGGTTTGGGATGTCAAATTGGCTGCCGGCGTGCCCATTTTATAGTCGGTTCTCGTCGGGGTCCGTTTGGCAGTACGCGGGCTGTTGCTGGTGCTCCCGCGATTGGCAAATCCGTCCGATGATGTTCCTGCTGCGCGGTCAATAACCTCAACTGCATCATCAACCTTTTTCTTTTTCTTCTTCACTTTTTTGACGGCGCTTTTCAGTCCGCCAAAGGGGTCTCGCGCTTCGGCCATATGACCGGTCGATAGAACGGCGATACCGGCAAGAAGGTACATGGAATTTCTGAGTGTCATTAATAGTCTCCCTTGTTTCTGGGGAGAGCAAATGGCGGGAAGCCGGGCACAAAAGAATATCCCATATGGTATAAACCCGCGGATGATTTCAGCCATGCCCTGTGATTGATGTCACAACAGGATGGAAACTGGCTGTTTTATTTACAATTTTGCAATTGTGTGCATCAATAGACACGTTATCAGCAGAAACAGAAAATGCTCAATTGTTGAGGACGCTTTTTTAAGCTTGGAGCACGGGTTCATTGGATAATGACATCGTCGGGCGCGACGAAGATATCGTAAAGCTGGCTTATTCAATGGCCATTGGCCCTTATCGCTATCGGGAGATGTTCGACCTGCTCGGCACGCGACTCGATGCCGCTTTGGACAGGGCAAAGAATGGATCAGAGGCCGAAGATGGAACTTCTCTGGATGAAACTGCCCTGAAATCGGCGTTTGAGCCGCTGGAACCCCATTTTGAAAATGCCCAGTCTTTAATGGACATGCAGGGGCGGCCTTCTGACAGCGCCAAATATTCCATGAAAATGATCGATGCCGACAATCATCCATCCGCATTGATCGGTGCCGATGGCCGGATTGTTTATACCAATAGTGCCGCCGAGGCGATGTTCGGGCTCGCTAAGGATCAACGCCCCGATGAAAGCCTTTTTGAACGCGGTCATTTCAAGACGCTCTTGTCTCAACTTGAATCGCTCGATCAGTTTGAGCTGAACAAGATGATCAGCATTTTCGGTATGGAAAGTGCAGATGGTGACGAGATGATCAAGGTTGCTGTGACCAAGGTCCATGATTCCGACGGTCATGCGATCGGTCACATTTCTGCGATCAATATCAGCTGGTTTCCTGATGTCGGAAAACAGTTTCAGAAGCTGCTGAACCTGACGCCAGTAGAACTTGAAATCACCAAGGCGGTGGTGACCGGGCAGTCACTGAGTGATCTGGCCGCCAAGCGTGGCCGATCGGTTGGTACCGTGCGGCATCAAACCAAGACATTATTGGCGAAACTCAATCTGCGTTCGCAAACGGAACTGGCCTGTCTCTATTCCGGTTTTTCGAAATTTAATGTGAAAGGGCAGGGTACCGAAAAAATCGGTGTTTCAACTGCAGATGGACGGGAAAGCGGTCATATCCTGCTGCGACAGGATGGCCGCGTGCTGGACTATGAAATGGTTGGCGCAACGAGCGCTACGCCGCTATTGTTTTTCCCAGCCTTGTTGGGCGGCATGACAGTGACCGAGGAGATGCGCCGCGCGTTGAACCGGCATGGATTGCGCCTGATCATGGTTTGGCGTCCCGGTCTGGCCAACAGTGGATGGGACGGCCCGACCGGCAGTGATAGCTTTGCCCGCTATGCGGACGACGTAAAAGCATTGTTGGACGAACTGGGCATAAAATCTTGCCCGGTAATCGGCCATATTACTGGCGCGATGTTCGCTTATGGCGTGGCCAAATATCTACCGGGCCGGATTACCGGTATCGTCAATATCAATGGCATTGTGCCGATGCAGCCCGGACCACATCTTGCCAAAGTCGATCGAGCCGAACGGCTGCGGCTCTATCTGATGCGCCATTTCCCCAAAATTGGCCGCTTTGTCGTGCATGGTGCGCTGGCCAAAGTGGATTCGGGATATGACCATGAATATCTCCACGCTTTTTTGGGCGACAATGACCATGACCAAAGCACGATAAAACGGGAAGATATTCGCACGCAGTTTCGTCAAGCATTCCTGAAAACCACGAGGCAGGGCTATGACAGTTTCACCAATGAACTGAAGCTGGCGAGCAGCGATTGGCAATATCTGATTGATGATTGCCTTTGTCCGGTGCGCAATCTTGTCGGGCAACATAACTTGCACTACACGCCCGACGTTATGCACAGCTTTGCGGCTGATCGAGACAATTACAGCGTTGATGTGGTCGCCGACACGGCCCACCTGCTGTTATATCAAAAACCGGATGTGGTTTTTGAAGCTGCGAAGTCTTTCCTACATGGTGCCTGATGGGTATGGAAAATGGCTGCTCCTGATAAAATTGGATTTCGCCAAATTACAAATGAAAAAATTTTGATAAATATTATAAATCAATATGTTAAGTCTATATTCAGTGGGTGTGAATTGTGTGAACTTTGAAGCAGGATTGGCATTATTATCCAAGGCATAAGAGGCTGTGATTTGTGTGAACTTTGCTTCAGCAGTGAGTGGCAGGAACGGCCTGTGATTTGTGTGAACTTTGAAATAGGCTGCCGTCCTGACCGGGGTGCCTTTGGGACCCCTTGGCAATTGGCTGATACGGCATGGTTTCGCGTTTCATCGCTTGAACTTGCACCATCCAATCGCTATGTGCGCTGCTCATCGTTAATCCATTACGTTCGGACCTAGTTATGTTTCTGTTTCTCACCGTTGTTCAGGCGATAGTCGCAGCCGCCCTTGTTGGCGTCATATTGATGCAGCGGTCGGAAGGTGGCGGTCTCGGTGTTGGTGGCAGCCCATCGGGCATGATGTCCGCGCGCGGTGCAGCGGATTTGCTGACCCGCACGACAACTGTCCTGGCGGTTTTGTTCGTGGCTCTTTCCATTTCACTGGCCTTTTTGGCGGCTTCCGAAGGGCAGCCCTCGACCATTGACCAGACGCTGGAACGCGACACCAGCATTCCTGTCGCTCCGGCAGAGCCAGCTGACGCGGTGCCTTTAATTGGTGATGATCCACTGGCTGCTGCTGCGGCACAGGCTGATGCGGCTAATAATGACGAAGCACCCGCTGCTGCCGAAGGGGCCGTTCCTCTCGATCAATAACCGGTCTTTTTGGATCAGAGCGCTTGTCGGCGCGTAAAATTTAGTACCGTTTGAAAATATATTTCGCTTTTTCGGATTCGCACGCTTGCCATTTCGGCCCGACACGCCTTAAGCCTTTCCTCCCATGGCGCGATATATTTTTATAACCGGCGGTGTGGTCTCCTCACTTGGCAAAGGTCTCATGGCAGCGAGCCTCGGCGCGCTTCTTCAAGCACGTGGATATTCGGTGCGAATCCGTAAGTTGGACCCCTATCTGAACGTCGATCCGGGCACGATGTCGCCTTACCAGCACGGTGAAGTCTATGTGACCGATGACGGTGCAGAGACCGATCTGGACCTGGGACATTACGAGCGCTTTACCGGTGTTCCGTCTTTGCAGTCCGACAATGTCACTTCGGGGCGAATCTACCAGTCGATCATCACCAAGGAACGCCGCGGCGATTATCTCGGTGCCACGGTTCAGGTGATCCCGCACGTAACCGATGCGATTCAGGAATTTGCCCAGGATAAGCTCGATGGGATCGACTTCGTGCTCTGCGAAATTGGCGGAACCGTTGGTGACATCGAAAGCCTGCCGTTTATCGAAGCGATTCGGCAGCTGCGTAACAAAGTCGGCCGTGCCAATGCGATTTCGGTTCACGTCACGCTGGTGCCCTATATTGCCGCTGCTGGTGAACTGAAGACCAAACCGACTCAGCACAGCGTGCGAGAACTGACATCGCTTGGTATTCAGCCGGATATATTGCTCTGTCGTTGCGAACATGATTTGCCGGATGGCGAGCGCGCGAAAATAGCCCAATTCTGTAACGTCCGCAAAGAAGCGGTGATTCCGGCTCTGGATGCGAGCAGTATTTATAATGTACCGCTGCAATATCATAAAGAAGGCCTTGATAGAGAGGTTCTCAACGCGTTCGGGATCATCAATGCACCGGAACCGGATTTAACCCGCTGGCACGACGTGATGGAGCGGATCGAGAACCCTGAAGGCGAAGTGATTGTGGGTGTCGTCGGGAAATATGTCGGCCTGCAGGACGCATATAAGTCGTTGCAAGAAGCACTATTTCACGGCGGACTGGCGAATCGGGTTAAAGTCCAGGTGCGCTGGCTCGATGCAGAGCTGTTTGAAAATGAGAGCGATCTGGCAGCCAATCTGGAACCGCTGCACGCGATTCTGGTTCCCGGCGGTTTCGGTGAGCGGGGCAGCGAGGGGAAAATCGGCTCCGTGCGATTCGCGCGCGAACATAATGTCCCGTTCTTCGGCATTTGTTTGGGTATGCAAATGGCCTGTGTCGAAGCTGCTCGCAATCTGGCGGGTATCGATGCAGCCTCGACAACGGAATTTGGTGAAACAGCCGAGCCCATTGTCGGACTGATTACGGAGTGGATGACCGAAGAAGGTCTGCAAAAACGCGAGTCGGGTGGAGATTTAGGCGGAACCATGCGGCTTGGTGCTTATGAAGCGCGCTTGCAGCAAGGCTCAAAGGTCAGCGAAATCTATGGCTCGGACGTGATTAGCGAGCGTCATCGCCATCGCTATGAAGTGAACAAGGGCTATATGGAGCGGCTGGAACAGACCGGTCTGATATTCTCTGGAATGTCGCCGGATGGGGAGTTGCCAGAGATTGTCGAACGGCCGGACCACAGCTGGTTCGTCGGTGTGCAATATCATCCGGAATTAAAGAGTAAGCCCTTTGACCCGCATCCACTTTTCGCTTCTTTTATCGCAGCTGCGGTAAAACAAAGCCGACTTGTCTAATTTATCCAATCCTTTTTACACCAAGTGACTATTGTCACATTCTAGCAATGAGAACTGGTTATCAACCGGTTAACAGGTGCGGGCGAATTGGAATGGGGCAAGAGACGTGAAGGCGGAAGAACTTGCGAGCATATTGGCAGAGCATAGTCTGTTTGCTGATTGCGACGAGTCAGAACTGGCGGATCTGATCTTGCGCGGCCATTTCGTGCAATATGAAAAAGGGGATGAATTGATCATGCAAGGCGATCCTGGAAACTCATTACTGATATTATTATCGGGCAATGCGCGGACCAGCATGATTGCCAGCAATGGCCATGAAATTGTTCTGGATTACGCAGAGCCCGGCCAGGTTTTGGGTGAAATCGCGTTGCTTGACGGTGGTGAGAGGACGGCCAGTGTGACAGCGATCGAACCAACCACAGCATTGACCATTACACGCGCTGCTTTTGAAGAAATTTTGAAAAAGCACAAAAATATGGCATTACGGCTACTTAAGGTAATGGCTAGCCGCATTCGGACGGCCAATACCATGATAGAGGGAGACAGGGCCTACACATCAGGGCCTCGGCTGGCGCGCTATCTTTTAAGATTATCCGTTGTCGGCGCAGAAGAGGGGCGATTAAAACTGGATTTAAGTCAAAGCGAGCTCGGCAACTTTGCCGGGATGTCGCGTGAACATATTAATCGGCAACTTTCGACATGGTCAGAAGATGGCATTGTTTCTGTCGAAAGCGGGAAAGTACGGATATTAAATCACGCCGTTCTTTCTAATATTGCCAATGCGGATTCTTGAATGAAGTTGAACCGCCCCGGGATTGCCGGAGGCTCCAACTCTTGAGTAGAAGGAGCTATTATGAGCAAGACCACAAACAAGTTTTCACCGGAGGTTCGCGAACGGGCGACCCGCATGGTGCTGGAGCACAGACAGGATTATCCATCGCGCTGGGCAGCGGTGGTGTCCATTTCTCAGAAGATCGGCTGCTCACCGCCGACACTGCATGAATGGGTGAAGCGAGCGGAAGTGGATAGCGGCACGCGCGCCGGGGTTCCCAGCGATGTTGCTGACAAGCTAAAAGCACTGGAACGCGAGAACCGCGAACTGCGCCAGGCCAACGAGATTTTACGTAAGGCATCGGCTTATTTTGCTCAGGCGGAGCTCGACCGCCCGTTCAAGCGATGATCACGTTTATCGACGATAACCGTGGATCTTATGGGGTCGAGCCGATCTGCAAGTTGCTGCCGATCGCCCCGTCAACCTATTATAGTCATGTGGCCAAGCGGCAAGATCCATCACGCATGTCAGCCCGCGCGCAGCGCGATATACTGCTGAAGCCGGAGGTGGCCCGAGTGTTTGCCGAGAACTTCGGGGTATATGGCGTGCGCAAGGTCTGGCGGCAGATGAAGCGTGAAGGCTATGATATTGCACGCTGCACGGTCGAACGGCTGATGCACGACATGGGCTTGGCAGGCGTGATACGAGGCAAGCCAGTGCGCACCACGGTCAGCGATAAAGCAGCGCCTTGTCCGCTTGACCATGTGAACCGGCAGTTCCACTCGCCAGCGCCCAATATGCTGTGGGTGTCAGATTTTACCTATGTCGCAACCTGGGCGGGCTTTGTCTATGTCGCCTTCGTGATCGATGTTTACGCCCGCTACATTGTTGGCTGGCGGGTGAGCCGAACCGCCCATGCCAGCTTTGTTCTCGATGCTTTGGAGCAGGCTTTACATGATCGCAGGCCCACGCATCGCGGCGGTCTGATCCATCACAGCGATCGCGGAAGTCAATATGTATCGATCAAATATACTGAACGCTTGGCCGAGGCAGGCATCGAACCATCGGTCGGCAGCGTCGGCGACAGCTATGACAACGCTTTGGCTGAAACAATCAATGGCCTTTACAAGGCAGAGGTAATCCACCGGCGCGGACCATGGCGGTCGTTAGAGGCCGTCGAATATGCCACACTGGAATGGGTAGACTGGTTCAACAATAAAAGGCTGCTGGAACCCATCGGCAATATCCCGCCCGTGGAAGCTGAGAAAAACTACTACGCCATGCTGGACGAAACCAACATGGCCGCTTAACTTAAACCAAATGGCCTCCGGCAATCCCGGGGCGGTTCAAGTTGGCCATTTGCGACCCGGGCTAATTTCATCAAGAGTGACACCACGCGGGTGTCAGGGGCAGTCGGATCCTCATCTGGCTGCCCCATTTTTTGCCCATTGCAGATAATCGGCTTTCCTACAGATCTGCCGCTGTGATAAGGCTTTTGCCGCTCTTTCTCAGTTTTAAATATTGTCGAGAATGCCAACAAGCGCGCATGGCTTGGGCCGAAACTTTGTGATTATCTGCATAAAAAAGGCAGCCAAAACATATTGGCTGCCTTCACTGTGGTCAAAAGATGGAGGTGTCGGCTTATGCCGCTTTATCTTCTGCCTTTTTACGCTTATCGGCGATTTTGGTGATATTGTTGTCGCCGTTTATGGCAATTTTCTGCGGTTTCATCGCGTCAGGAATTTCGCGCACCAGATCGATGACAAGCAGGCCATCGCTAAGAGCTGCGTTGTCGACGCGGACGAAATCCGCAAGTTCGAAACGGCGTTCGAAGTTACGGTTCGCAATTCCCATGTGCAGGAACTGCTTTCCTTCATTTTCGTCGCTGCCTTTATTTCCTGCGACTAACAACAGATTCTGCTGTGCGGTTATTTCTATTTCATTGTCTTTGAAACCCGCAACCGCAAGGGTAATCCGATAGTGATCATCTCCGCTGCGTTCAATGTTGAACGGTGGATAATTCTCGGATTGTTGTGCTCGCGCATTATTCTCGAGCAAATCAAAAAGCCGGTCAAAACCAACGGTTGAGCGACGATAGGGTGTAAAATCAAAACGGTTCATATCTTCATCCTCTTGTTGAGCAATTAAAATACTGGACCCGCATATGCGGCGTCCGGTTCTGTTGTGCGAAACCCTCACAAGGCATCTCGCTTGACCAACATATTATCCAGTATTCAAATTTCAAGAGGGCGAGACGCGCGAATATTAAACAAAAACGCCCGGAGCCATTTCTGACTCCGGGCGAAAATGGTGACGATAATATCGTCCCCCTGTTTTCCTGTCTTATTCAACACCGTTTGTCCCCCAACATTCGGCGGAACCAGATAGGATCCCTGAACCATGACCATTATTGCGGTAATTGATTCTGTAACTATCTCTGATCGGGATGGCTGCTATTGTCATGCAATTTTTCACAAATGTGCAATATTGGTTCAGGCTTGTGTCATAATGGCAACAGCATTTAAGCCAGCATCACTCTTGCCTGCGCCGCTTTGCGACCGTAAAGCCACAATAGTTTTTCAGGAAGTTCAAACCCCTATGTTCTTATCCCGTTATGAATGGGTCATCGCAAAGCGCTATCTTCTCCCCGGGAAGGGAGAAGGCTTTATTTTCCTCGTTGCGAGTATCAGCCTGGTCGCGGTTATGCTCGGTGTTGCCGCATTGATCGTTGTGATGAGTGTGATGAACGGGTTTCGGGCTGAGTTATTTGACAAGATCGTTGGTTTGAATGGTCATGCCGTGATTCAAGGTTATGGCGGACGGCTTCCGGATTGGCGCGACTTGCTGGAAGACGTACGCGAAACCGAAGGAGTCGTCTCCGCATCGCCGCTGATAGAAATGCCTTTGGCAGGCATTCATAATGGCCGGGTAGAGGCTGTATTAGTGCGAGGAATGCTGGTTGATGATATTTTGAGTAACGATACGCTCGATGGAAAGACCATTGCGGGTGATCTAAACAGTTTGGCCCCCGATAGCGGGCGTGTCGCTATCGGCAGCAGGTTGGCGCAAACTCTTGGAACCCAATTGGGCGGGCGCATAACGCTCATGAACCCTCAAGGTAGGTCAACGCCTTTCGGTACCGTTCCGCGAGAAATATCCTATGAGATAGCCGCCATATTTGAAGTGGGCGTTTATGACTATGACAAAGCCTTTGTGATCATGCCGATGGAAGATGCACAAACGCTGATGCTGTTAGGCGATCAGATTGGCATGATTGAGATACAAACTAATGATGCTGAAAATGTGCAAGAAATCGTTGCGCCGTTATATCCGAAAATCGACGGCCGTGCTCAGATTACCGATTGGCAGTCAATGAATGCTTCGTTGTTCGAGACCTTGCAGGTCGAACGCGTCGTTATGTTTGTTATCCTCTCCATCATCATATTGGTCGCAGTGTTCAATATTCTCTCATCACTGATCATGCTGGTTCGCGCAAAAACACGAGATATTGCGATTTTGCGTACTATGGGAGCTTCTCGCGCATCGTTAACGAGGATATTCGTGACAGTAGGCACATCAATTGGCGCGCTCGGCATAGCGGCAGGCATAATTTTGGGGCTGATTGCGATCTATTTCCGGCAGAATGTGATCAATTTTGTGCAGATGATCACGGGCCAAAATCTATGGGATCCCTCGATACGTTTCTTGACGGAGTTGCCAGCGAGAACAGACCCCATGGAGGTTTTCGGCATAGCGCTGCTAGCGCTGCTATTCAGCCTGCTGGCCACCCTTTATCCCGCCTACAAGGCAGCGAGCACGGATCCAGTACAGGTGCTGCGTTATGAATGAACCGGGGAACAAGGTTGTTGAACTGCGTAATGTAAAGCGGAGTTTTAGACAGGGGGACGTTCAGATTGATGTTCTGAAAGGGATTGATCTGGACATAAAATCCAATGAAATTGTCGCGCTGTTGGGGCCTTCCGGTTCCGGCAAATCCACCTTGTTGCAGGCTGTTGGCCTGCTTGAAGGCGGGTTCGAAGGCTCCATCAAGCTCAATGGCGAAGAAACGGCGCAAATGTCGGCGAGCAGCCACACCCGAATCCGTCGTGAACTGCTTGGCTTCGTCTATCAGTTTCATCATCTGTTGCCTGACTTTTCCGCTCAAGAAAATGTGGTGATGCCACAACTCATTGCCGGAACATCGCAAGCAGAAGCAGAAGAGCGAGCAGAATCATTGCTGCGCAGTCTAGGGCTTGGCGAGCGGCTGGATCACAAACCGAGCAAATTGTCGGGCGGAGAGCAACAGCGCGTAGCGGTTGCCAGAGCGCTGGCCAATGCGCCGAAACTGGTGCTCGCGGACGAACCTACAGGAAATCTGGATGAGTCAACCGCAGATATTGTACTCGCGGAACTAATGAGCCTTGTCCGCGAAGAGGGAAGTGCGGCATTGATCGCTACACATAACGAACGTTTGGCAGCGAAGATGGATCGTGTTGTCAGGCTGCATGATGGAATTTTAAGCTAATATTTTCAAAATGAAGCCAGATAGGCTTTGACATTTAGCACGCGACTACCAATCTGACGCTTAGTATCGGGGAACAAAATTGCAAAGAACGGGGTGCATCTATGCAAATTACAGAATTTGAAATCAAGCAGGCAGATGGTTCGATGTCGGACCTGTCGAAGTATAAGGGCAAGGTCCTGCTTATCGTAAATACAGCATCAAAATGCGGGTTTACGCCGCAATATGAAGGGTTAGAGAAACTTCATAAGGAATATGCGGACAAGGGATTGGAGATACTGGCTTTTCCCTGCAATCAATTTGGTAATCAGGAGCCTGGTGATGCAGAGGAAATCAAGAATTTCTGTACATTAAATTATGATGTCAGTTTTCCCTTGATGGGCAAAGTTGATGTGAATGGAAAAGATGCTGATCCTCTTTGGAAATATCTGAAATCTGAAAAATCGGGACTGCTAGGTTCCCGAATCAAGTGGAATTTCACAAAATTCCTCGTTGATCGTGAAGGTAACGTGGTTGCGCGACACGGTCCCGCTGTCAAACCAGAGCAGCTCAAAAGCGAGATCGAAGCGCTGCTTTAGCCGGAAAACAAACAAACTGTGGAAAACCGGTCGATATATGGCATTCCATAGATCTGGACATGGTCAAAGCTTTTTGACCGGGCTAGAGGTAGGCGATGTCACGGATTCCTTTTGTTCATTTGCGCTCCTTTTCTGCTTACACCATATTGGATGGCGCGATGGAGCCAAAAGCGATTGGTGCAGTGGCCAAGGAACGGGGATTTCCAGCAATAGCCCTGACTGACCGTATAGGTTTGTTCGCATCCATGGCTTTTGATGACGGTTGCCGCGCCAACGGTGTGCAGCCGATTACTGGCAGTTTTTTACGAGTTTTGCGACCCGGCAGTTCGTCTGCTGACAAGCCTGTTCTCGATTGGATTGCTCTCTACGCTCAAGATGAGACCGGATACCAGAATCTGTGTAAATTGGTGTCAGCATCACATTTGGACCGTCCGGCTGAGCAGGATGCGCATATCCCGCTCGAAATGCTCGCTCAGCATAATGATGGTCTTCTGGCCCTAACCGGAGGTGGTGAAGGCGCGGTCGCCCGGTTGCTTGCGGAAGAACAACAATCGGAGGCCGAAGCCTATCTTACACTGTTGCAACAATATTTCCCGGACCGTCTTTATATAGAACTTTCTCGCCGCGATGATCCCATAGAAATGGCGGCCGAAAGCGGGCTAATTGCTTTGGCAATGGATCGGAATATCCCGTTGGTGGCGACGAACCCAAGCTGCTTTGCCGAACCAGATTTTCATGAAGCCCATGACGCGATGAAATGTATCGCAGGTTCGGCTTATGTTGAAAACGATGATCGTGAAAAGCCATCACCGCATCTCTGGATAAAAAGCGCTCTGGTGATGGAGGAATTATTCTCCGATCTTCCCGAAGCACTCGAAAACACTCTGGTCATTGCAAAGCGCTGTGCTTTCTCTCCGCCCCGTCGCGATCCAATATTGCCCAGCCTCGCAGGAGATTTAGCAGGAGAAGCTGAACAGTTACGCCGGGATGCGACCGCTGGGCTGGAGAAACGACTCGCTCATATTGGAATCGACGGTTCGGCGCGTCAGGAATATTTTGATCGTCTTGATTTTGAGATCAACGTGATTGTTAATATGGGATTTCCCGGCTATTTTCTGATCGTTGCTGACTTTATAAAATGGGCAAAAGATCACGATATCCCTGTAGGCCCCGGCCGTGGTTCGGGCGCTGGTTCAGTGGTGGCCTGGGCTCTAACCATCACAGACCTTGACCCTATAAAGCTCGGGCTATTGTTTGAGCGCTTCCTGAATCCAGAACGTGTATCAATGCCTGACTTTGATATCGATTTCTGCGAAACCCGTCGCGGTGAAGTCATCCGCTATGTCCAGGAAAAATATGGCTCGGGGCAGGTCGCTCAGATTATTACATTTGGTAAGCTGAAAGCGAGGGCCGTCCTGCGTGACGTCGGGCGGGTTCTGCAAATGCCTTACGGCCAAGTGGATCGATTGACCAAATTGGTACCCAACCACCCTACGGATCCGTGGGATTTGAAACGGGCGCTAAACGGTGTTTCTGAATTGGCACAGGACTATAAACAAGCGGATGTAAAGCGTCTGTTTGATCTTGCGATGAAACTGGAAGGTCTGCCGCGCCATAGTTCAACGCATGCTGCGGGCGTCGTTATCGGCGATAGACCGCTGGACCAGTTGGTACCTCTGTATCGCGATCCACGCTCGGATTTGCCGGTCACACAGTTTGACATGAAGTTTGTGGAACAAGCCGGATTGGTCAAGTTTGATTTCTTGGGTTTGAAGACACTTTCTGTCTTGAAGAAGGCGGTGGAGCTGCTGGCCGAACGCAATGTTGAGGTGGATCTCGACGCCCTTGCTTGGGACGATCCGAAAGTTTTCGAATTGCTGCAACGCGGCGATACGGTTGGCGTATTTCAGTTGGAATCCGAAGGCATGCGCCGGACACTTGCGGCGGTGAAACCGACCAACTTTGGAGATATTATCGCACTGGTATCGCTTTATCGACCAGGTCCGATGGATAATATTCCTTTATTCGGCGACCGTAAAAATGGACGGGCAGAACTTGCTTACCCGCATCTATTGCTCGAAGACATATTGAAAGAGACCTACGGTATTTTTGTCTATCAGGAGCAGGTGATGCAAGCCGCTCAGATTATTGGAGGCTATTCGCTTGGTGAAGCCGACTTGCTGCGGCGTGCCATGGGTAAGAAGATTCAGTCAGAAATGGACGCACAGCGCAGCATCTTCGTCGACGGCGCTGCCAAAAACGGCTTGGAAAGTGGGCAAGCTAATGAACTTTTTGACCTGATCGACAAATTTGCCGGCTATGGTTTCAACAAAAGCCATGCTGCAGCGTACGCTCTGTTGGCTTATCAGACGGCCTGGCTCAAGGCACACTATCCGCATGAGTTTTACGCTGCATCAATGTGTTTCGACATGCACCAGAGCGACAAGCTCAGCATTTTTGTGGACGATATGAAACGCCTTGGTGTTAAAATATTACCGCCTTCGATCAACAAAAGCCGACCATCATTCGCGGTTGAAGAGCAGGATGGAGCCCTGCTTGCGGTGCGCTATGCTTTGGCAGGACTCAAAAATGTCGGTGAAAAGGCGATGCAGGCGCTGGTTGATGAGCGTTCGGGGAACGGCCTGTTTCAGTCAATGGACGACTTCGCCAACCGCGTTGACCCGAGCGGCATGAACAAGCGGCAGATTGAAAGTCTGGCCGCCGCTGGTGCGTTTGATGAGCTGGAGCCCAATCGAGCGGCCGTTTATGAAGGGGCAGATATGTTGCTGTCTGTCGCCAACAGCGCAGCAGAGGCCCGGACCAGCGGGCAGGGCGGCCTTTTTGGTGAAGGTGGAGCTGGCGACATGCAGGCCATCCGGCTGCCAGCCAATAGCGATTGGAATTTAAGCGAAATCATGGTGCGTGAGCGCGATGCGTTCGGATTTTATTTCGCATCCCATCCGGTGACCCAGTATCAGGCAGTGACTTCTTCTCATGGAGCCATGACATATGCAGCCCTTTGCGAGGAGGGGCCGATTGCCGAGGGGCAACGCAAACCAGCCGTAATGGCGGCGTTGGTTGAAGGGGTAAGGTGGCGAGAAAGCAAGCGGGGCAAGCGGTTTGTCCTTGTTGATCTATCGGACAGCAGCGGTCAATTTTCCGGCAGTTGCTTCGAGGAAGACCAATGTCAATTGCTCGCTGACATGGCCAAGGAAGGCAGCTGTGCTCTGCTTAACGTTGAACTTGACCAGCGTTCGGATGATGAAAGTCCCCGCGTAGCCATTCGCCGTGCACAAGCGATGGATGGTCTGGAAAAAACCACGCGGACTCGGATGGAGCTTGAAATACTCAATCTGGGCGGGCTTCAGGAGCTTAAGAATCTTGTGGCGCCGTTATCTGGCGGCAAAAGCGAACTGATTGCCAGTGTACCAAGCTTTGATGGCGAGTGCGCAGATATTTGTCTGGGCCGGTCCTTTCAGCTTGATGCCCAAATTGCGGAAACGCTCAGCCATGTTGCTGGGTTGGCAAATATCCGGTTAGGTCCGGCATCCGGCACGCGCCCGGTCCGGCACCGTAAACCCAATTTAAGGCTTGTAAGCTGAGCCAATTCCGTCAAAAAACAATTATATAACTAACGGAGAGACCAATGGCTGGAGCTATGCAGGGCAGTGCGCTCAAAATCACCAATTTGATTGACCATGCAGCGCGAGAACATGGCACGCGTGAAATTGTCAGCTATTGGGCAGACGGTTCGTTAACCCGCAGCAACTGGGGAGAAATTGGCTCCGATGCACGCAAGTTTTCTCAGGCGTTGCAGCGTCTGGGTATGGAAAAAGGCGACCGGATCGCGACAATCGCGATGAACCATGCGCATCATTTGATCAGCTGGTACGGCTCGGCAGGCATTGGTGGTATATTGCACACGGTCAATCCGAGACTCTTTGAAGAGCAATTGGTTTACATTATCAATCATGCCGAAGACCGGGTTTTGCTGTTCGACAAGATGTTCACACCGATCATTGAGATGCTGAAGCCGCAATTAAAGACTGTGGAACATTATATTCAATTCGACGGCGAGAAAGGCGAGTATCCCACATTCCGGGAGCTTGTCGACGCCGAGAATGGTGATTTTGACTGGGTGGAGGTCGACGAGAACGATCCTTGTGGACTTTGCTATACCAGTGGAACCACCGGCAACCCCAAGGGTGTGCTCTACGAACATCGCTCCAATGTGTTGCATGCGCTGACGGAAGTGCAGCCGGATATCATGGATCTGGCCACCCGTTCGGTCATGTTGCCAATCGTGCCGATGTTTCATGCCAATGCATGGGGTTTGCCCTTTGCTTGTGCAGCCGTGGGCGCGAAGATGGTCTTCTCGGCTAGTAACGAGGCGCCCGTTTTGTGGAAGCTGATCCGTGAGGAAGGGGTTACTCATAGTGCCGGTGTGCCAACTGTCTGGCTTTCCATGTTTGCAGACATGGACGCCAATGGTGGTGATTACGGCAAGCTGCAAGTCATCACCATCGGCGGTTCGGCCTGTCCGCGTTCCATGATCGAGCGATTGATGCAAAACGGTATGCGGGTTGCCCATGCCTGGGGGATGACCGAGACATCACCAATCGGGACAGCCGGATCGCTGCCTGCTAATTGGGATGATCTGAGCTTTGAAGAGCAGGTCGACGTGATATGCAAACAGGGACGTCCGCCCTTTGGGGTGGAGCTGAGAGTCGTGGATGACGAGGGTAATGTCCTGCCGCGCGATGGCGAGTCCAGTGGAACACTTGAGATCAAGGGGCCTTGGATCATTCAACGCTATTATCGCGCCGATGAAGACGCCGTAGAGGATGATCTGTGGTTTGATACTGGCGATGTGGCTGTTCTCCACCCCGATGGCACAATGCAGATTACCGATCGCGCAAAGGATGTCATCAAGTCGGGCGGGGAATGGATCAGTTCGATTGAGCTGGAAAATGCCGCTGTCGGCTGTCCCGGCGTTGCAGAGGCGGCAGCGGTTGGTGTGTATCACCCGAAATGGGATGAACGTCCATTGCTGCTGGTAGTCAAGAAGCCAGATGCTCAGGTAACGCAGGAAGATGTGATTGCTTATCTGACCGACAAGGTTGCCAAATGGTGGTTGCCGGATGAGGTTAAATTCATTGATGAGTTACCCCATACCGCGACCGGCAAGATCCTCAAACGGGCGCTGCGCGATGAGTATAAGGACTATAAGCTGAAAAGCCTTTTGAGCGCAGAAACTCCGTGAGAAGATCAAATTCTTTACCGCTTGTGTGAACAATACAAGCTCCCTTGAAGCGATACCCCTTCCTCAAGTTTCGATCGACGACGTTCAGCTCGGCAATTGGTTGAAAACCGAGATTATATATCGAGGCCGGTGATCTCACTTCACCGATAACCATTCGTCTATCATCTAAAACAAAGGTAAGCCCCTTGGGTGAAAGATTTGGTGACCCATCTGGACACACCGTTGCCAGATATGCCAGGCGTTGATCAGCGACAAAGTCTTTCATTGTTGTTGTAAGCTTCGACATGTGTTCAACTGTATAGCATTCTTGCTCGATTATGACTTGCTCTCGAACAACTTTCCCAAAATCGGAGTTATCCAGAGCGCACAATTCTAATCATTATGGTCAGCGTCTGGAGCGCTTTCCCCGGTCATTCAGAAGCTGTAGCTACGCGAATGAAAGTAACCCGGTTGGACGGAGCACCGATGAGTGGGCGGCTTTGTTAGAGATCTTACCAGCGACCGCATGATGTCCAGCGGCATCCGAACGCCGCCTAAATAGGCCGTAAAGCTGTTCGCTAACAGCCAAGCTTATACTTCTAAAAACCTCTTGTTGAATTCACGACGTCTGCAGATGCGCCCCAAGCTTGAAGTTAACACTCAAACAAAAAGCCCCGCCAGATTGCTCTGACGGGGCTTTGTTTGAATTCGAAATTTACGCTTAAGCGTAGCTAAGTTTGACGTTTGCTTTCTTCTGACGACGCATTGCGCCACCGATGGCGCCGAAGCCGAAGATCATGAATGCCCAGGTTGCTGGTTCAGGAACCGCTGCAATCGAGACATTGTCAAATTCGAACGAGTTTCGTGTGCTTACGAATTCGATCGCTTGCAGATCTGTTGCTACATCAAACTGCGCCGTAAACCGGAAGTTCGTTCCGAAATCATTCTGGTTACCATTTGCAGGCGGCAAGTCGCTGCCGTTCACAGTGTAGTTTCCGTTGCTGGTGAAAATGTTGATGCTATTATAGGTGTCAACGCTTCCCCAATCGAAAGAAAAGCTTGATACCAGGCTGTTAACCGCCAAAGTTGCTGAGCCGTCGCTGCCCCTTACGGCGATCTGTGACGTATTGTTTCCAGGCAGAGCTGCGGCCTGACCCGCTACACTGGTGAAGAAATTGATGTAGTTTCCGGTTAAAGCACCGCCGCAATCTGTTACGCCATCACAGATAACTGTATCACCTGCATCTATAACACCAAGAGGCCCTTGGCTAATGACTATGGCTGCATTTGCTGGCGCAACACTCAATCCCACAGCGGCCAACGCTACTAATGACTTTTTCATTTTAATATTAAACCTCAGCTATTCGATTGAAGGCGCAAGACTGCGCTTTCTGTTGATCAACCCTTAATAGCCTGTAAACTATATTTCTGTGGAAAGTAAATGGCTTGTGCACAGATGTTACAATTGTCTCGATTTGGGACGAAACGTAAGCGTCTGCAGATGTTGGAGCTTACAGAATCTCGCGGATCAATCCACTTAAGCGATCTACCTCAACAGTGTCATGATAGATCGCAAAACCAATGCGCAGAACATCACCACGGACATCCGTAACGATGTTGCGGTCTTCCAGAGCTTTATGGAGCATTGGCGCATTCTTGCCCTTAAAGGCCAAGAACCGAGCATGGGGTTTGCCGTCTACTGGATTGAGCAATTCCATGTCGGGCAGCGGATCATGCTCGATGAAATAGCGCTGCATTGCCGCTACATGTTCCGAGATTTTGGTGGTTGAGAGTCCAGCATCGCGCAACATGGCTTGTACGGCATTAAAACGATAAAGACCCGACGGATCAAATGTGCTGCCAAGAAACCTTCGGCCATCCGGGGCATAACCAACATTTCCAGCAGGGAGGGCGAGGTCATCGAACGCTGCATACCAGCCGGTTATCGGTGGCCTCGGTGCAAATCGGGGCGGGGCATGCAGGAAACAGACGCCTTCCCCGGCCATTGCATATTTATAGCCGCCAGACAGGTAGAAGACTTTGTCGGCAATGGCGGACAGGTCAGTTTCGAGTGCCATGAACCCGTGATAACCGTCGATTACAATCCATGGCCCGTCGGGACGGGCCAGCGAGGCCAATTGATCGATGCCATTCAATATCTTGCCGGAATTGAACAGGACCTGGCTGGCAAAAATCAGATGATGGCCGCCGAGCAGTGCCTTTTCAACGAGTGTATCAGCAGCAACGGCTTCAACAATAACGTCATTGTCTTCGGCCCAGCGGTCCATTTGCCTACGAAAGCTGTGAAACTCGCCATCGGTGGTTAGCACGCGCAATGGACGCGCGCAGATTGCAGAGACGATACGCAACAGAAAATCATGCGTATTAGGTGCAAAGGCGATTGTCTGCGGATCGGGCAACTTCAATTCAGCGGCTATATATCCTTGCGCCTTGGCCCAGACCGGACCCATGATTTTACCCCATTTGTGATCCGCCAATTCCATTGCATCATGACAGGCTGCCATATGGCCTTCGCAGGCGGCATCAGGCCAAAGATGATGGCTGTGCGCTGCAA
Source organism: Parasphingorhabdus sp. (assembly GCF_965233695.1). GTDB lineage: Bacteria > Pseudomonadota > Alphaproteobacteria > Sphingomonadales > Sphingomonadaceae > Parasphingorhabdus. The sequence continues at coordinate 3,721,635 of NZ_OZ247497.1, read as the reverse complement.
AATGCAAGCGGTCGGGATTGGCCGCGAGTGCTTTGGAGAAGAGAGGCTTCCAACTCATAACGCAGTGCGTAGCGACCATAGTTCGGGAAAGGCGCGCTTGGGCAAAGTGGATTGGAGATAGGATACACCGGCGGTGCCGCCGGTCCCCATTTTGCCGCCAATGATACGTTCGACGGTTAAAACATGCTTGTGCCGCCAGGTTGCCATGGCATCGTCGAGGTCTACCAGTTTCTCGGCCAGTTGATATAGTTCCCAATAGCGCTCTGGATCGCGATAAACGTGAAGGAAGGCTGCTTCCACGTGAGGTGATGGAACGTGGGATGCGCTGAAATCTCGGTCGAGAAGTGCTGAAGGAATGTCAAAACCAGCGCGCGCAAGAGCGGCAATGGCATGATCCCACAGACTGGGCGCTTCCAATGCTAGCTGCATCGCCGCTTGCGCGTCTGGCCGGTCCTCCTGATATTTCAGAAAGCCTTTGTCTTTCAGCCCCAACAGATATTCAACGGTTCGGAATTGATCGGACTGAAAACCCGAGCTTTCGCCGAGTACATGACGGAACCGACTATAATCGCTCGGTGTCATTGTAGAGAGTACATCCCAGCTCAGCGTCATCACTGCCTGTATCCGGCTGACTCGTGCCAGAGCCTTATAGGCGGGCACCAATGCGTCACCGGCAATTTGCTTGATTGCTAGATGCATCTCCCGAATTATCTGTTTTAGCCATAACTCCTTGGTCTGATGGATAATGATGAAGAGCATCTCATCATCAAGATCGGACTTTGGATGCTGCGCAGACAAAAGGGTGTCGAGCGCAAGGTAGCCAGCGTAGGTAACGTTTTGGTTTTCAGTCATACTGGCTATTCATCAATAGTTTTGAACATTTTGCAATGGGACACGGATATTCTTCATTGTGCCTCTTATTCGATTGGCAAGAGCCGTATTTCATAGATAGCAAGCGAAAGCCAATTTTCTCGACCTTAACAATTTTAGGTGTCGTGAAGATTGCTAGATGAAACGAGATGTTTTGCATTTGAAACCGGGAAGCTATTAGCGGTTCAGAATAATTCCATCTGACTACCTTTGACTATCGGCCGCCGGAACAAATCAGTTCTAAGAGCAAATTTTGCTTTTCCAAGGCCGTTTTTGCGGGCTGCAATAGCGACACGGTGGTGAAGTAGCTCCGCCCAGGGGCCTTGTCCTTTCATGCGGCTGTGGAAATTGGCGTCGTTTTTCTTGCCGCCGCGTATTGAGGCAATGATGCTCATGACCTTTTGCTTGCGATCCGGGAAATGAGCTTCAAGCCATTGCTCAAACAATGGTGCGACTTCATGGGGCAAACGCACGGGAATAATCGATACACTCTGAGCACCGTGGCCCGCGGCTTCGGCAACAATTGCTTCGATCTCGTGGTCGGTAATCGCGGGAATAATCGGAGCAATATTGACATGAACCGGGATGTTTTGCGCACGCAAGTCGCGGATAGCGGCTAGTCTCTTCACCGGTGCTGGAGCGCGTGGTTCGAGAAGACGAGCTGTATGAGGATCGAGCGTGGTAACCGAAATAGCAACTGCCGTCAGACCAAGCGCAGCCAATGCAGCCAGAGTTTCGCTATCCTCTGTCACCCGGTTCGATTTGGTGGTGATTCCGACCGGATGTCTGGTTTCCAGCATTATCTCAAGGATCGCACGGGTAATCCTGTAGCGTTTTTCAATCGGCTGATAAGGATCGGTATTCGTTCCTATGGCGATGGCCGCCGGGCGGTAGGTCGGTTTTGCCAGCGTTTCCCGTAGCAGTTGCGCTGCATTGGGTTTTGCAAAGAGCTTGGTTTCAAAATCCAGGCCGGGTGACAGGTCATGATAAGCGTGCGTTGGCCGCGCATAACAATAGACACAGCCATGTTCGCAACCTCTGTAAGCATTGATAGAACGATCAAACGGAATGTCCGGCGAGTTGTTAAAGCTCAATATTGATCGCGGAAATTCTGTGATGACTTCGGTACGCAAGACAGGCTGGGCATCATCCAGAAGCTGGCGAGCATCCAACCAGTCGCCATCGGTTTCGCGGCCGGGCAAATTGAATCGCTTGCTTTCACTATTGGTGACCGCTCCACGGCCTTTTCGAGCGGGCAAATGGGGGGCGTCATTTTGTTCCATCGACGAATCATAGCATGAGAACAAAAATAGAACAAATACCTATTTTTCGCTTAGTCGCGGTATCAGTTCAACGAAATTACACGGACGGTGGCGGCTGTCGAGCTGTGTATCCAATATACCGTCCCAGCCGTCTTTAACCGCGCCGTTGGATCCCGGTAGCGCAAATATGTAAGTGCCTCTCGATACGACGGCACAGGCGCGGGACTGAACAGTTGAAGTGCCTATCTTGTCAAAACTCAACCAGCGAAACAATTCACCGAAGCCGGGAATATCCTTGTCCTTCACGGCATCAAGCGCTTCTGGCGTGATATCGCGGCCGGTTAGTCCAGTGCCGCCTGTGGTGATTATGACATCGACCAATTCATCATCAATCCACTGATGCAATTGCGCGATAATCTTTGATTTCTCGTCACGGATCAAGTTACGATAAAGAAGTATGTGGCCTTTACCAGCAACACGTTCCGCCAATATATCGCCAGATGTATCTTCTTTGAGTGACCGGGTGTCAGACACAGTCAGCAGGGCGATATTTATAGGTTTGAACGTCCGGCTTTCATCGATGGGCATAGAAATCTCCGATCATATTTTAGCGCTATCCTAAACCATATCACAGGACTTTTCTAAGCGATAAAGATTAGGGGCTTTTCGCCGGTGCCCTAACCGGCTAATCGCCTGTATTAATGTCAAACGTTCCAGACTTAACTGCTGTCATATTGGGCCTGATTCTTGCCGCCTGGCTTGCTGCATCTGCTTGGGCCGTCTGGACCGGCCTGGCGATGAAGAAAAAGGCGGCAGCAACAATGCGCCAGTCCGGGCGATTGGGGCGCCTGCTGGAAACTTCCCCGGCATTGCCGCTACTGGTTCGTTCCGACGGCAAATTAGAAGCGTCACAGCGTTTGATGCATTGGTTGGGCTTCGATTATCTGCCGGCTCATATCTCGGAACTGCACAGCCATGATGCTGGAATGAGCCGTGCTGATCTTGAGGGGCTGACCCAGGACGTCAATCTGGCACAGAAATCAGGCAGTAGCTTTACGCGGGCGATCAAGGTTGCAGGGTCTGATAAAGCGCTGTTGATAAAGGGCTGTTTGGCCGATCAGAAAATTGCGCCAAATGGTAGCGCTCTATTATGGATATTCGATGCAACTGAAAGTCAGGGGCAGATTGAGCAATTACGTGCCGAAAATGAAGAAGCACGCGCCGCTTTTGACGCCCTCTCGGCATTGATTGAAGCAGCGCCAGTCCCGATGTGGCACCGTTCGCGTGATCTGCAGCTGACACTTGTAAACAGCGCTTATGTCAAGGCCGTGGACGCGGACAGCGGTGCGCAAGTTGTCGAAGAGGGTATCGAACTGGTTGAGACGATAAACGGTGTCAGCCCGAGAGATGCCGCAGCTCAGGCAAAAGAAAAGGGCGAACCCTTTGAGCGAGTGGTCGCAACAACGATCGGTGGTCAGCGCAGAACCACGCAGGTGGTAGATGTGCCGCTCGGTAAGTCAGGTATTGCTGGCTATGCTATAGATATTCAGGAACTGATCGATTCACGCAAAGAGCAAAGGCGATTCAACGAATCGCAGCGTGATATGCTGGACAAGATATCTGCTGCGGTGGTGCAGTTTGATGCGGACAAATCTTTGCAATTTTGTAATCTGCCGTTCCAGCGAATATTCTCCATGCGCCAGCAATGGATAGCAGAGCGCCCTGAATTCCCGCGAGTACTTGATCGGATGCGCGAGATGAATCGAATCCCGGAAGTGCGGGATTTTCCGGAGTGGAGGGAAGAACGCAGCTTATGGTTCAAATCAACCGGATCGATTGAGGAAAATTGGTTGCTCGCCGATGGCACCCATTTGCGGGTTATCGCCAATCCGACACCGGACGGCGGTTTGTTGATGATCATCGAGGATCGCACAGAGCAGGTCCAATTGGCGAGTGCACGCGATACGCTATTGCGTGTGAGAACGGCGACGTTTGATAATCTTTTCGAATCCGTTGCAGTATTCGCAGCGGATGGAAAACTGAACATCTGGAACCACCAGTTTGCCAGCATCTGGAACCTTGATGAAGAAGAGCTCGGCAAACATCCAAGAGTTGACAGCCTGATGCAGAAAATGGCGGTGCAGTTGAAACAACCGGCGCGGATTTCAGAAGTGCGTGCAATGGTTCGGGCAGCTACGTCTGAGCGGGAACAGCAAAGTGGCCAGATGTCGTTTGCTGATGGACGCAGGTTTGAATTTGCCGCCATCCCGCTTCCGGATGGCAATGCACTTTTCACCATGCTTGATATATCTGATAGCAGGCGTATCGAGCTGGCGCTGCGCGAACGCAACGAAGCATTGGTAGAAGCTGATTCGATCAAGGCTTCCTTCCTGTCGAATATGAGCTACGAATTCCGTACACCGCTGACGTCCATAGGAGGATTTGCCGAACTATTGGACAATGAAGTCGCTGGACCTTTGACCGAGCAGGGCCATGAATATGCGCGCGCGATTCTGCAGTCTGTGAAGCGGTTGGGAATGCAGATCGACAATGTGCTTGATCTGAGTCAGAGCGAGGCAGGGGCATTGCCGATTGCGAAGGAAAAGGTAAATATCAACAAGCTGACCGAAGACGTGGCCGCCCAGTTTGCTGATGACGCACAGGCCAAAAATATTGAAATGGAACTGCAGCTTGACGATACACTGGGATCGGCATTGGTAGACAAAAAACGATTGTCACAAGCAATCGGGCAAATCATCGACAATAGTATCCGATATACCGGAGAAAACGGACGCATCCTGATCAATGGCAGTGGTAATGTGAAACAGGCTGTCATTCATATCTCCGACAATGGCCCGGGAATGAGTGCAGGTCAGCAGTCCAAGGCGTTTGACAGCTTTGCACGTTCCCGCAACAAGACTGGAGAAAATACCGGCGGGCTCGGTCTGCCGCTGGCCCGGCAATTGCTGTTGGCTCACGGCGGTGAGCTTACTTTAACTTCGGAGCCAGGGCAGGGTACGCTTGTCACGCTCCACCTTCCTCGGCAATAGGCAGTGATCGACATGACATTGCCGATCATATTGGAAAATGAGGCAGCGACAATGCAGTTAGGCCAACAGCTCGCTGATTTATTGCTGCCGGGTGACAAGGTTTCCCTTACTGGGACTTTGGGAGCGGGGAAAACAGCATTGGCTCGCGGTGTGTTGCGGGGATTGGGTTTCGAAGATGATGTGCCCAGTCCAACCTTCGCGATCGTCCAGCAATATGATCCACCCGAAGTCCGAATGCCGGTTGCGCATGTGGATTTCTATCGGATCGAAGACGCTGATGAAATTCAGGAGCTGGGTCTCTATGACGTGTTGATCGACGGGGCTCTCATCGCTGAATGGCCAGATCGTTTACCAGAGAAATTCTGGGCAGATGCTCTGCAAATCACCTTGGAAATTGTAAATGAAAATAAGCGGCGGTTGACTTGGACGGCTGGGCCCGCTTGGAAAGACAGATGGCCAATAACATGACACCGCCCGCCGCGGCACGAACCTTTTTGAATGAACAGGGCTGGGCCGGGGCAGAGATCTTACCCGTGGCCGGAGACGCTTCGTTTCGTCGCTATTTCCGGGTTATTGCTGGCGATCGCAAGGCAATCTTGATGGATGCACCACCACCGCATGAAGACCCGCGCCCATTTATCGCCATCGCGCGACATCTGAAAGCACAGAATTTTGCTGCGCCGGAGATCATGGGTGAAGATCTTGATCAGGGTTTAGTGTTGCTGGAAGATTTCGGCGATCACCGGATGCGGGAACATCTTGATCACCATCCGGAAGACGAAAAAGCCATATATCTCCGAACAATTGACGTTATAAAGGCGCTGCATAAAAAGCCGGCAGCTGACGTACCTCCTTATGATTGGAGCGAATATCTTAGGGAAGTCAATCTGCTTCCCGATTGGTACTGCCCGGCACAGTCGTTGCACGTTGACCGGGATGGCTTTGTTGATCGATGGCAAGCTGTTTTGGCGCCGGTCCTTGCGTCGCAAACATCGCCTGTGACGGTCCTTCGAGATTATCATGCCGAAAATATCATGCTGCTTGATGATGATCGTCTTGGATTGCTCGACTTTCAGGATGCACTTGCGGGGCACGCTGCTTATGATCTTGTATCGATGTTGCAGGACGCGCGCCGCGATGTTTCGGATGATTTGGAAGAAGCAATGCTGCAATATTACCTTGAGGGCCATTCATCCGAGCAAGCCGCCCAGTTCCGCAGCCATTATGCTATTCTTGGCGCGCAGCGGAATACCAAGATAATCGGTATTTTTACGCGGCTGCATGTTCGCGATGGCAAAGCGCGTTACCTCGATTTTCTACCGCGCATGTGGAGATTGCTCGAAAAAGACCTGGCTCATCCTGATCTGGCCCCGCTGAAAGATTGGTTCGATCACAATATCCCTGACGCTATCCGCAGCAAACCCATCGTGGCGCCACAGGCATGAGTAACGTCGAAACCGCAATGATCATGGCGGCGGGTCTTGGAAAACGCATGCGACCGTTGACCGCAACGCGCCCTAAACCATTGGTTAAAGTGGCGGGCAAACCGATGATCGATCATTGTCTCGACAAGCTTTGGGAAGCCGGCATAACCAAGGTGGTGGTCAATGCACACTATCTGCCTGATGCGCTCGAAGCACATCTGAAATCAGTCAATTATCCGTTCGACATCCGTGTATCGGACGAGCGCGCACAGTTGATGGAAACAGGTGGTGGATTGATAAAAGCGGAACCGCTGATCGACGAAGATCGCTTCTTCTGCCTCAATAGCGATAATCTCTGGACAGACGGGCCCGTAAACAGTCTTCAGCGGCTCGCTGACCGTTGGGATGACGATGCTATGGATGCGCTGTTGCTGCTGGTGCCTCAAACATCAGCGCACAACTATAAAGGGGCGGGCGATTTCGTGTTGGATGAATATGGCCGGGTTTCCCGCCGTTTGCCTGATCGTCAGGCACCATTTATCTATACCGGCATTCAGCTCATATCCAAACGCCTGTTGCGCGACGCGCCGGAAGGGCCGTTTTCGACCAATATCTTGTGGAGCCGGGCGATTGAAGAAGGTCGGCTGTACGGGTTGGTCCATGAAGGGGCCTGGTTTGAGGTTGGTTCTCCGGAAGCGATTGCACCGACCGAGGCGGCTCTGGCGCGTGTTTAGGGCGATATGACCAGGCGGTCGGCGCCCGAAATTTATAACATTGCCGCGCATGGCGGTTTTGCGGATGCGCTGGCGCAGGGAATGATTGACCGGTTTGCCAAAAATCCGCTGCAATTGGCTCGTGGGCTCATAATTCTGCCGAACAATCGCGCGCGGCGGGCGGTTCATGATGCGTTTGTGCGACTGAGCGAAGATGGCCTGCTTCTGCCGCGTATGGCCGTTATTGGCGATCTGGAGCTGGACGAATCCATCGGTGTTGCGCTGGATAGCGGCGAGCTGGCGCTGGATGTTGCCCCTGCGATTGATCCTCTTGATCGAATTTTGATGATTGCGCGGTTGATCGAGCGCGAAAGCGTGGCGATGGGCAATGCAATATTGTCAAAAGAAGCCCTGCGGCTGGCCCGTGAATTTGCGCGAACCATGGACCAGCTGACCGTAGAAGAAATTGGGCTGAGCGAACTGTTCGACATTGATGTGGAGCCCCAGCTTTCCGGTCATTGGCAGCGGTCTCTCGGGTTTTTCCGGGTCATCGCTGAGAAATGGCAGAAGAATCTGGCCGATAGGGGGCTGGTCGATGAAGCGGCGCGCCGCAATGCGCTGTTTGATCAAAGCGTAAAGGCCTGGAAAGCCAATCCGCCCAGTCATTTTGTTGTCGCCGCCGGTATCACCACATCCGCGCCAGCTATCGCCCGTTTCCTGCGCGCCATAGCCTTTCTGCCAAAGGGCATGGTGGTATTGCCTGATCTCGATATGGTGATGGCGGATGATGAATGGGATATGCTCGGGCCGTTTGAACCGGATGAGGCGAGCGGACAGATTCAACGCGCGCAAGAGACCCATCCGCAATATCATATGAAGCTATTGCTCGAACGGATGTCGATCGCGCGCGGAGAAATTTTGCGCTGGCGGCGAACCGGCCCAAGCGGCGCCGCAGCCAAGCGGAGCAGAGCGCTCAGCAACGCATTTGCCATCCCGAAACTGACCGCGCGCTGGCAGTCGCTGGATACGAATGACCGCAGCCTGGCCGGTGTGCAAACCGTGGAAGCGCGTAACAGCGCCGAAGAGGCCCAAACAGTTGCCTTGTTGGCACGTGAGGCACTGGAAACGCCGGAACGCCGGGTCGCGATTATCACGCCCGATCGCGCACTTGCCAGCCGGATATCAGCGTTGCTGGAACGTTGGTCGATCAAAGCGGATGATACCGCGGGTCAGCCGCTATCGAAAAAGCCGGAAGGTGTGTTTTTCCTGGCACTGCTATCGGCAACAGCGGACGGGTTTCCGCCTGCCGAATTTTTGGCACTGCTCAAACATCCTCTGGTTCAGGCAGGTGAGGGTCGGCTGGAATGGCTGGCGCAGGTGCGTAAGCTTGATCTGCTCATGCGCGGTCCCCGCCCGGCGCCGGGACTTCGCGGTATCGACAGCCTTTTCCAAAGCGAAAACCGCAGAACCAAGCCTCTGCGCGATTCACTGCGCCCATGGTGGCAAGAAACGCGCACTATTTTTGAAGCGGCCGAGCGGGCGCTGAGCGGCGCAATGGATTGGGCGGCCCTGTTGGCCGAGTTCCGGCAATTGGCCGATCGGCTGACCAATGGGCAGCTGTGGGTGGGGCCAGCGGGGCGTGAACTGGCCGACTTTCTATCCAATATGGAAGATCGCGCCACTTTGGGACCGATGAAAATTCAATCACAAGAAATTGCCGGCTATTTTGAGACCTTTCTCTCGGACCTGCCAGTGCGCCCGCCTTATGGCGGCCACCCGCGCATCGCGCTCTACGGCTTATTGGAAGCACGTCTGCAACAGGCGGAACTTGTGATCTGCTGCGGCCTCAATGAGGGCAGCTGGCCGCAAGCCATCACGCCGGATCCATGGCTCGCGCCGATGGTGCGGAAATCTCTTGGACTGCCTGCCCAGGAACGGCAAATCGGCCTTTCCGCGCACGATCTCGTGGGTGCCATGGGCGCGCAAAATGTCGTTCTTACCAGAGCGGAACGCGACGGATCCGGCCCGGCTATCGCCTCTCGCTTTCTGCTTCGGCTCAAAGCCATGTGCGGGGATAATCTGAAAGAGCATCCAGTGGCGAAAGGCTTCGCAAGACGGATTGATCAGCCGGACGATTTGATCCGTATCGAGCAACCGGCTCCGGAACCCAGCGCAGAACAGCGGCTGGTGAGCCTGTCGGTGACCAATGTGGATCGTTTGATTGCGGACCCCTTTGCCTTTTATGCGTCAAAGATCATGCGATTGGGCTCGCTCGATATGATCGATGCCGAACCGAGCCCGGCGTGGCGTGGTTCGATCATTCACGACATTCTGGAGCGCTGGGCCAAAGAGGATGACTATGACCCGGATGCTCTGAAACGGCGGGCGCTGGATTTCCTCAATGAGCGTTCTTCGCATCCGCTGATGCGCACGCTTTGGGCACCGCGGCTGATAGAGGGTTTGATTTGGGTTGCGGAAACCGTTGCCCAGCAGCGGACAGATCAGCGCACACCCCTCAAATCAGAGGAAAAGGGCTCGGCCCATATTGCTGGTGTTGACCTGTTTGGTATTGCCGACCGAATTGATCGCATGCCGGATGGCGGCCTTGGCATTGTCGACTATAAGACCGGCGGTCCGCCATCCAACCGGCAGGTGAAGGAAGGGTTCGCGTTGCAATTGGGCCTGCTCGGCGCGATTGCCGAGCGGGGCGATTTTGGTGGCCTTTCCGGCAAAGCGAGCGGGTTTGAATATTGGTCTTTGGCAAAACAGAGCGGCAAAGACAGCTTTGGCTATATCGCAACCCCGACGAACCCGCGCAGTCGTGACAAGATCGAAACCGACCAGATGGTTTCCCATGCGGTGGCCGAGTTCACCAAGGCCGTAAACAGCTATATTTTGGGCGATGAACCCATGACGGCCAAGCTGCACCCGGAATATGCGCCCTATGCCGATTATGATCAGTTGATGCGGCTTGAAGAATGGTATGGCCGTGCTGACATGCCGGAAGGTGAGGGCGATCATGAGTGAAACGCCAACCCTTTATGCGCTGGCTGACAAGCAGAATGACGCGGTGCAGCCCGGTGACAATATCTGGCTGAGCGCGTCGGCAGGCACAGGCAAGACTCAGGTTCTGACCGCACGGGTTTTCCGGCTGTTGCTAAGCGGTGTTAGTCCCGAGACGATCCTTTGCCTTACCTTCACCAAGGCGGGTGCGGCGGAAATGGCGGACCGTATTCACCGGCAACTTGCCGCCTGGGTTCGGATGCCGCAAAAAGATCTGCGTCAGGATCTCTTTGCGATTGGTGCACCGAATGATCCCGATACGCAGGAACGCGCCAGAACGCTTTTTGCAGAAGTGCTTGATGCGCGTGGCGGCGGTCTGAGAATCATGACGATCCACAGTTTTTGCCAGACGCTCTTGGCCAGTTTTCCCGAAGAAGCGGCGATCCCGGCATTGTTCAAACCGATTGAGGAGCGGGATCAGAAGATACTCGCGCGCCAGACATTGGGTGATTTGCTGCTGGATGAGGAAGCGGCAGGAAACACGGCAATCATCGCGGCCATTCAGGCGCTGAGTACGCGGATGGGTGAGGAAGACGCCGAGAAATATCTGTTACGTTGCGCATCGAAAGCCGATGCCATGGAAAGCCTTCCCAGCGCAGTGCTGCCTTTTGTCCGGCGACTGCTGAACTTGCCCATAGATGGCGATGCGCAAGACAGGCTGGAACAACAGTGCAGCGATGATGCGTTTGATATCGCATCGCTACAACAAATGGGTGAAGCGCTCGCAGCATGGGGCACCAAAACAGCCACGGGTTATATCGCGCAGATACAGGACTGGATCGGAGCCGAAAGCGACCGGCGAGCAGTGCTTTTGCCGGAGTTGCACAAGATATGGTCGAAAGCAGACGGCGAATGGCGCTCTGTTCCGAAAGGACTGGAAAAGGTTGCTCCCTATTATGAAGAGCTGAGCGTGGCGATCTACGATCATTGCCGCCAGTTGATCGAGACAAAAGCGCTTTTCGATTATGCCGACCTTTTTGCCGGTGCCTTGAATGCCGGTCGTGCTTTTTATCATCGTTACAAAGAAGCAAAAAAACTCAACGGCGTTGTTGATTTTGACGACATGATCCGCATGACGGCCAAGCTATTGACCCAGGGCGATATGGCGGAATGGATTCGCTACAAGCTCGACCAGCGCACAGATCACATATTGGTAGACGAAGCGCAGGATACCAATCTCGCGCAGTGGGATATTGTCCGGGCGCTGGCCGATGAGTTTTTTGCCGGATTGGGCGCCAGTGCCGACAAGGTTCGCACGCTGTTCACTGTGGGCGATTTCAAGCAGGCGATTTTTGGTTTTCAGGGCACTAGTCCCCATAATTATGTGAAGGCGCGCAACGAGTTTTTTGCTCGGGCAGAAGCATCCGAGCGGGCGTTTCGCGACCTGTCGCTTGATCGCAGCTTTCGCTCGACGCCGCCTGTGTTGGAGGTGGTCGACAACGTGCTCGCGCATATTGGTGAAAAGGAACTGGGGCTGGATAAGGCCATTCCGCCGCACGAGAGTAACTATGCCGACAAATCGGGTAGCGTCCGGTTATGGAGGCCGGTTGCCCATGGCGCCGTTGGCAATGCTGATGATCAGGAAAACTGGCTTAGCGATGAAAAACGTGTGTTTGCCCAGCGACTTGCGCTTCAGATTAAAGAATGGATCTCACCTGAAACACCGCTTTGGCTGAGCCAGCAAAACCGCCCGCTGGAACCGCGGGATATCATGATCCTTGTCAGTAAGCGCGACGAATTGAGCGCCTTGATCGTTGCGCGACTGTTCGCCGAAAATGTGCCTGTCGCGGGTATTGACCGGATCCGACTGAACCAGCCTTTGGTGGTGCAGGATATGCTGGCCACGATCCGCTTTGTTTTGCAGCCGAATGATGATCTCAATCTCGCTTCGCTTTTGGTATCTCCGTTGCTGGGCTGGTCGCAGGATGATCTGCTCGCTCGCGGCTATCGCGGCGAGGATGATAAAGACAAGAGCCTTTGGGAATATTTGCGAGTGCAAGACGGGCTGGTCGATGAGATCGCGCCATTGCGCACGCTGCTCACTATGGCCGACTTCACCACGCCTTATCAATTCATGGAAATGATTGTTTCAGGTCCCATGCAAGGGCGCAGGAAACTGACGGCGCGGCTGAGCCACGCAGCGCTGGATCCGCTGGAAGAACTGCTGAACACCGCCTTGGCTTTTGAGCAGGATCACATTCCGACTTTGCAGGGCTTTCTCGACTGGTTTGATCGCGGTGATGTCGAGATCAAGCGTGATCAGATGGAGGGCGGCAATGAAGTGCGCTTGATGACCGTTCATGGTGCCAAGGGTTTGCAGGCACCGCTGGTCATTCTCGCCAACGCTACGTTCAATCCCGATAACAAGAAAAGCGGTGGTTTTGATATTCCTGATCCCACCGTGCCGGAGGGCGGGCCCGAATATCCGGTGCTGTCCATCCGCAAGGCAGAGCGGGTGGGATTGCTGGACGCTTATGCCACCGTCGCTGATGCACGCGAAATGGAAGAGCATTGGCGGCTGCTTTACGTCGCAATGACTCGGGCCGAGGAGCATCTTGTCGTCACCGGCACATTGGGACCACAGGCGCGCGGTGAAGTGCCGCGAAATAGCTGGTATGCCAAAGTAGAAGAGGGATTGGCTGCGCTTGGTACTGAATGGAGCGATAATGTCCGTTGGCTTGCCGAGCGGGGATATGAGGGTGCTGTACCATCCGGAAAACCAGCCATTCCGGCGAAAGAGGCTGAGGCATTTGGGGGTGAGGGGTCGCCGCCTCTGCCGGAATGGTTGTTTGCACCAGCGCCCAAAGAGGCGCGGCCACCAAGGCCGTTGACGCCATCGGATATTGGCCCCGATGATGCCGCCAATCCACCTCCGGGACAGGTCATGCGCGAAGCAGCTGAACGTGGGAAACTGCTTCACAGTCTGTTTGAGCGGCTACCGGATATTGCTCCGGAAAAGCGCGCGGATGTCGCGGATCGTTGGTTGGCAAAGCAGAAGCAAATTTCGGATGCCGCACAGCGTCGTTCGCTAATTGATACGGTTTTGGCCGTGCTCGATAATCCTCAGTGGTCGGCACTTTTTTCTCCGGACAGCTTTGCCGAAGCGCCCATTGCAGCGGTGGTTGACCAGCATGTCGTTTCGGGGACGGTGGATCGATTATTGATCACCGACGATCTGGTAAAGGTGGTGGATTTTAAGACCGGTCGTGTCGTGCCGAAAGAGGCAGAGCAAGCGCCGAGGGCCTATTTGCGTCAGATGGCCGCCTATGTTTCCGCTTTGGAGAAGATATTGCCCGACCGGCCTGTGAAGGCTGCGCTGCTCTACACCCATGGACCGACATTATTGGAGCTTTCCGATACGCTGATCGAACAGCATAAACCGAGCAACAAGCCCAGCTTGGAGCGCCCATGAAAATCCTTTTCAGGCAGACACTTGAGCATTGGGCCATGCGGGCCTAGATTATATTTAAACAAGCAAAGGAGATTCCCTGTGCCTACCAAAGCAATTACTGACGAAAGTTTTGAACAAGATGTCCTGAAAGCCGACGGCCCTGTGCTTGTCGATTTCTGGGCGGAATGGTGTGGCCCCTGTAAGATGATTGGCCCCGCGCTGGAAGAAATCAGCGACGAGTTGGGCGAGCAGGTAACCATCGCCAAGCTTAACATTGATGACAGCCCGGATGCGCCCGGAAAATATGGCGTACGCGGTATTCCGACGATGATTCTGTTCAACAAGGGTGAGCCGGTTGAAACCAAAGTCGGCGCAGCGCCGAAGAGCCAGCTCAAATCATGGCTGGAAGAAAGCCTGCCCGCTTAACGATTTACCGGCTTAATCGCTGAAAACGTCCCCCAGAAGCTCGGCGGCCTCGTCCCATAATTTTGGTGATGAGGCCCCGAGCAACCCGGTTTTGCGGTCTGCTGGCCTATAGGCGTCACCATTCCAGCGCGCCGCTTTCCCGCCCGCTTCGTTCAGAAACAATATGCCCGCCGCATGATCCCAGGGCAGGCTGCGTTCAAAAGTGGAAATATGGTTGGTGCCTAGCGCCAATCGCGGATATTGCTCCGCCGCACAGCGCGGAATATCGACAATCTCATAATGCCCGTCAGCCGCGGCAAGAAGCTTGTCGCGTTGCTCTGACGTCATGAAGCCAGTGGCCAGTGCGGCTATGGGTTTTTCATCGGGATCGGCTGATTTGCTGCGTTTTTCACCATTGATAAAGGCCCCTTGCCCTTTCGCGGCGTAGCATAGACGGTCCTGTAAGGGGTCATAGAGCCAGCCGGCGACCGTTTCGTTATCCTGTGACAGCGCGACAATCATACCAAAAGGCGGCCTGCCTGCCGCAAAATTGCCGGTCCCGTCAATGGGATCAATAATCCATGACTGTTCGTCGCCCAGATGCTCCATAACCGACGGATCGGCCGCGCTGGCTTCTTCACCCACAATCGCGGCGTCGGGGAGCAGAGCGGTCAATTTTTCGCCGAGCATCGCTTCGCTCAGCCGGTCAGCCACGGTCACCAGATCGCCGGGCGACTTTTCCTCAATATCTGCGGTTTTGAGGTTCTGATAATGCGGTAGCACCACCTCTTTCGCCACGTCCTTCAGGATATTCCGCACCGCAAGATTGAGGTCGGAATGGTTCATGCGGGGGACAATATCTGGCCGAGGCGCGGAAAATGCACATGCAACGCGCCGGCCTGCTCGTCCTCGCGTTTGATAATGATCTCGCGATCAGTCAGGCCAACCAATGTGCCGCTGACCGCTGCCGGATCTGGAGTTTCTGTTCGCACGGAAACCTTGTCACCAGCTGAAAAACCGGATGCCAGATCCACCGAACTTTCGCTGACAGGCTGCGATGCCTCGGCATAATCGATTGCCTGCTGCCCCGTCCATTTCTCGAAATTACCATAGCCAATGCCATCAATACGGTCATACCAGGCTGCGACATCGGAACCGAAGTCCGATGGTTTCTTGCCAGCAAAACTGGCGAAACGAATGTTCATATAGAGCATCAAGTCGGCGTGGCCGGCTGTGTCACCGCTGATAAAGTGCCGCCCATCTGCCAGGCTTTCGGCGACCAAGGCTGCTCCGGCCTCAAATTGTGCCGTTAGATGCGGAACCATCGGCAGGAATTTCCGGCGATCCATGCCGAACCGTTTGGCGCGATCTTCCCAGAATTCATTACTGACAATCTCAGGATTGGTGCCCAAAGCGACGGCTACCGCTGGCATGAACCACAGGCCGCCCGACCATAAGGCGATCATCCGACCGGCAAAGCCCAGTGGCTCCGGATAAAGGCTTGGCTCAGGCTTCAGCGCCTCAAGTGCATCGACAATGACAGCCGTGTCGCAATAGATTTCCGATCCGATTTGCAGCACAGGAATGCGCTCATAACCGCCCGTCAGAGCGTTGAGATCAGGCTTCGGGCAAATGTCAGGTTGCTCGACAGACTTCCAGTCTATGCTCTTCAATCCCAGCGCCAGCCGCATCGCTTGTCCAAACGGGGAGTTTTCGTAGTGATGCAATATGATTTCGGTCATTCTAGCTCCTGTAGTCGGCGTTTATCGAGATATATCCGTGGGTCAGGTCACAGGTCCAGACAGTGGCCTTGCCATTACCAATTCCGATATCAACGTTTATGTCAATTACGTCGCCCTTCAGATGCTGGGCGACAGGTGCCTCATCATAGCCGGGCACAACCAGGCCATCCCGCGCAACCGTGATCCCGCCAAATCCGATGGACAGCTTGTCGCGGTCTGCGGGTTCGCCAGCCTTGCCGACCGCCATGACAACACGACCCCAATTGGCGTCTTCTCCGGCAATGGCGGTTTTGACGAGCGGGGAATTGGCGATCGAGAGCGCGATACGCTTGGCGCTTTCGTCATTTTGAGCCCCCGTTACGGCAATTTCGATGAATTTGCTGGCGCCTTCACCGTCACGAACGACGAGATGCGCCAGTTGCATGCACAAATCACTCAAGGCCGCCTGAAACGCATCGGCGCCGGGATCGTCAAACGATTGCAGGGCAGGGGCGTCATTCTCTCCCGTGGCAAAGGCGAGGACAGTGTCACTGGTTGATGTATCACTATCGACGGTGATGCAGTTGAAGCTTTTGGCTGTTGCTGCGTTGAGCATATCCTGCAGCAAGCCAGGCTCCACCGTAGCATCGGTGAAAATATAACCCAGCATCGTCGCCATATCCGGAGCAATCATGCCAGATCCTTTGACGATACCATTCAAATATACCGTTTTCCCGCCGATAATCACGCTTGTGGTCGCCATTTTGGGAAAGGTGTCGGTGGTCATGATCGTGGAAGCCGCCTCTCCCCAGCCACATGGCTTCGCAGTGAAAGCAGCTTTCAAACCGGCCTCGGCCCGGTCCTTGGGCAAAGGTTCGCCAATAACACCGGTAGAGGAAACGAATATCTCTTCCTCTGCGCAATTCAAATGATTGCTCGAAAGGGATAATATCCGCTGCACCGCCTCCATGCCACGCGCGCCGGTAAAGGCATTTGCGTTGCCAGCATTGACGACCAATGCTCTTGCCTTGCCTCCGGGCAAGGCCTTGCGGCACCATTCCACCTCTGTCGACGGACATTTGCTCTGGGTGAGCACGCCTGCGACAGATGTGCCTTCGCTGAGCTCGATATAGGTAAGATCGCAGCGATCCCACTCCTTGTACCGCGCCTGGGCGATGCGGCAGGTGACTCCTGAAATTTCCGGAAGCTCTGGTATATGAGCAGGGGCAAGGGGTGATATAGTTTCTGACACTTAACTTGCCTTTATCTATTGGTTTGCTAAAGCGAATATCTTCACACAGGGCTTATTGATGAACGTCTATATTGCAAGTTTTATGTTGCTGCTTTTCAATGCGGTGGGCGTTAATCCGCCGGCTGCTGCTATGGCAACAGAGACCGCTGGCAATGAAGTCGCTTCCGAGTCCGAATTGGCGACTCCATCCGACTGGGATAAAGCGGCTCGGACCTTCATTCAGAGCGAAATGCCGTTTACAGTTCGTGTGTCTGGTGGACGCTATACTACGTCCGTTTGGCCGGTATTGCCCGTCCTGTCGACCATCGGTGACAAGCTGGAGCATGTCGAAGGCGCGCCTTAGCCGCTTGCTGGACAATCACGCGCTTTGATTTGTCCCCAATCGTCCCCAAATGCAGATAATAATGGGTGTGGTTCATGCCCAGTACCTTAAGAAATATCGGAAATCATCATGATCGGCGGCTTTGCCAAATCCCTTTTCGGGTCTTCTAACGACCGTTACGTCAAATCCATCATGAAAGTGGTTGAGAAGATCAACGCTTTCGAACCAGAAATCGAACCGCTTAGCGATGAAGAGCTGGCGGCGAAAACGCCCTATTTCCGCGAACGTGTGGCCAATGGCGAGACGCTTGACGATATTCTGCCAGAAGCATTTGCGGTCGTTCGTGAAGCGGCGAAACGGACCCTGGGTCAGCGCCACTACGACGTGCAAATGGTTGGCGGTATTGTTTTGCATCGCGGCGAAATTTCCGAAATGCGCACCGGTGAAGGCAAAACCCTCGTCGCGACCCTCGCTTGCTACCTGAACGCGATCGAAGGCAAAGGCGTCCATGTTGTTACCGTGAATGACTATCTTGCCCGCCGCGATGGTGAGTGGATGAGCCAAGTTTATAATTTTTTGGGCATGAGCGTCGGAACGATCATTCCCAATATCGGTGAAGAGCAGCGTCGCGCAGCTTATGCAGCCGATATTACCTATGGTACTAACAACGAGTTTGGTTTCGACTATCTACGAGACAATATGAAACATGATCGTGCGCAGATGGTTCAACGACCATTTAATTTCGCAATTGTTGACGAGGTCGACTCCATCCTGATCGATGAAGCGCGGACCCCGTTGATTATTTCTGGGCCGACGGATGACAAGTCCGATCTCTACATTTCGGTGAACGAGGTTGTTCAGAAAATCACCGAAGAAGATTATGAAAAAGATGAAAAAAGTCGCCAGATATCATTAACCGAAGATGGTACCGAGAAGGCGGAACGCCTGTTGGAAGACGCGGGGTTGCTGGAAGGCAGCAATCTCTATGATTTTGAAAACACGCAGGTTGTTCATCACCTCAATCAGGCTTTGATGGCCAATGTCATGCGCAAGCGGGACACGGATTACATTGTCAAAGATGGCAAAGTAGTCATCATTGATGAATTTACAGGCCGGATGATGGACGGACGCCGCTGGTCCAACGGCCTGCATCAGGCGGTTGAAGCCAAGGAAGGCGTTCAGATTGAGCCGGAGAACCAGACAATGGCGTCGATCACTTTCCAGAACTACTTCCGCATGTATCCAAAGCTGTCAGGCATGACGGGTACGGCAGCGACGGAAGCGGCGGAGTTCTTTGAAATCTACAAGATGAATGTCGTGACGATTCCGACGAACAAACCGATCCAGCGTATTGATGAGAATGACGAATTTTACAAAAATACCATCGATAAATTCGCCGCGATCGCAAAGAAAATCAAAGAACATAGCGACAAGGGCCAACCCGTTCTTGTCGGCACGGTGTCGATCGAGAAATCAGAGCTTTTGTCGGATTTCCTTAAAAAAGAAGACGTGACGCATAATGTTCTGAATGCCCGGTTCCACGAACAGGAAGCACATATTGTTGCGCAGGCGGGTAGCCCGGGTGCTGTAACCATCGCTACCAATATGGCTGGCCGCGGCACAGATATTCAATTGGGCGGCAATATTGATTTCCGCGTCGAGCAGGAGCTCGCCGATATGGAAGATGGGCCAGAGCGCGATAAGGCCGTTGCCAAAATCGAAGAAGAAGTTCGCGCATTGCGTGAAGAGGTACGCGCGGCGGGCGGTTTGTTCGTGTTGGGCACGGAACGGCATGAAAGTCGCCGTATCGATAACCAGTTGCGTGGCCGCTCGGGTCGTCAGGGAGATCCCGGGCTCAGCCGCTTCTATCTTTGCCTGGAAGACGACTTGCTTCGGATTTTTGGTACCGAGACGATGTTCGCCAAGATGATGAACAAGAACCTTGAAGATGGTGAGGCGATTGGTGGCAAATGGCTCTCGAAAGCCATTGAAACGGCTCAAAAAAAGGTTGAAGCGCGCAATTATGAAGCGCGGAAACAGGTCGTCGAATATGATGACGTGATGAACGATCAGCGAAAGGTGATTTACGAGCAGCGCTCTGAAATCATGGATGCTGAAACGGTTGGCGACGTTGTCGAAGATATGCGGCTTGAAACGGTCAATGCTATTGTCGCCGACTGCTGCCCACCAGGAAGCTATCCGGAGCAATGGGAAACAGAAACGCTTAAAACCCGGATCGAAGAAGTATTCGGGTTGAAGCCCGATATCGATGCCTGGTTACAGGAAGATGCGGTTGAACCGGAAATCATTGAATCACGGATCGTTGAACTGGCCGATGCTGATTTCAACGCAAAAGTGGAACAGATTGATCCCGAAATCTGGATACAGATCGAAAAGTCCATCCTGCTGGAATCACTCGATCATAACTGGAAAGAACATTTGGCAACGCTCGATGCCTTGCGGCAGGTGGTGTTTCTGCGCGCCTATGCTCAGAAAAAGCCACTTGATGAGTATAAAAAAGAAGCCTTCGGTCTGTTCGAACGGATGCTGGAAGTCATTCGCGAAAGCGTGACAAAAACGATCGCGCTTAGCCAGTTCCATCGTCAGGAAGAGATCGAAGTTCCCGAATTGCCGGAGTTACCCGATTTCCTTACTACGCATATTGATCCGCTGACCGGCGAAGACGACAGTAACGATATTGATGGCGGAACGTTGGGAACCGTCGCGTCAACCTTGCCACCACGTCAATCGGTTGGAGCGGTTCCGGCCGACGTCAACTTTGAGGGGGTGAGCCGCAATGCGCCTTGTCCGTGTGGTTCGGGTCGAAAATACAAGCATTGTCACGGAAAATATTGATATTGTGAAGCTTATGCCGGGCGACACCTGATATGGCTATTGGTATCGCCGGGCTAGCAATATTATTTTTCCTGACCGCCGGGCTTTATGCTTCTGTCGGTTTCGGTGGTGGTTCGACCTATATCGCGTTACTCGCCCTTTCCGATATTGACTATCGGGTGCTGCCAATCATTGCGTTGCTCTGTAACATCATCGTTGTGATTGGCGGAACCATAAGATTTCAGGCTCGGCAGTTGATCGCGTGGCAGAGAATCTGGCCTATCCTGCTATTATCGGTGCCAGCGGCCTGGATCGGTGGAAACATCGCCATTGATCGCGACAGCTTTCTCATTTTGCTTGGATTTTCACTCGCAGTGGCGGGTTTTCTGTTGCTGATTGAACCCTGGTTTCGTAGCCGTATGTCCACTCAAGAATTGATATGGCCGCAGCAATTTTGGTTTGCGCCGGTCATAGGCGGGGCCATCGGATTCCTCTCCGGAATGGTCGGCATTGGCGGCGGGATATTTCTCGCGCCATTATTGTTTCTTACCAATTGGGCTGATAGCCGGAGGATCGCTGCAACGGCCAGCGTATTCATTCTGGTGAATTCCGCGAGCGGTCTTGTTGGTCAATTTATGAAGTCGCACGAAGAGCAAGGGATGGCTGTTTTGTTACCCTATTGGCCGCTATTTCTCGCAGTCCTGGCCGGAGGACAGATTGGCAGTTTCCTGTCAAGCAAAGCATTGCCTGAACTATGGATCAGACGGTTGACCGCATTACTCATTCTTTATGTGGCAATTCGGATATTGTCGCAGCGACTTGGCTAGTTTGGATTTCGTCCAAATACGACAAGACAAAGAAAAATGGCTCCCCGGGACGGATTCGAACCATCGGCCAATCGATTAACAGTCGATTGCTCTACCACTGAGCTACCGGGGAATAGAAGCGATTTGCATCACAACGAGCGCGGCTATAGCAACGTCATTCGCACCCGGCAAGCCATCAAACAACAAATTGTTCCATAGCGATCCGATCATCCAATGCATGCTCGGGATCAAACAACATCGTAAGCGTCTGATTACGATCGATTGAGATGGTCACCTTTGCTACATCACGGACTTCTTGCTGGTCACCAACCGCACTAACAGGCCGTTTTTCGGCATTTAGTACCTTGATGCTGATAGGCATTTTGTCTGGCAATATGGCCCCTTTCCAGCGGCGCGGACGGAACGGGCTAATGGGCGTAAGGGCCAGTAGATTCGAACCCAATGGTAAAATGGGACCATTTGCGGACAGATTATAGGCCGTAGATCCAGCCGGCGTGGCGATTAGCACGCCATCGCAAACCAATTCTTCGAGCATGATTCGATTGTTGACCTGAATTTCCAATTTTGCGGTTTGTCGTGTCTCTCTCAACAGCGAGACCTCGTTGATCGCGGGCAGGACAAAGTTGGCACCGGAGATTGTTTCAACCTCCATTTTAAGCGGCCGCACTTTGAAGGGGCGTGCGCCCTCCATCCGGCGAACCAGATCGTCTTCATGCCAGTTGTTCATCAGGAAGCCGACCGTGCCCAGATTCATCCCATAAACCGGCATGATTTTCCGCCGATTGAGCATCTGGTGCAATGTTTGCAACATAAAACCATCACCGCCGAGAACAACCGCTTGATCCGCTTCTTCAATCGGAACCCAATCCATCAAAGACTGGAGTTTCTCTCCCGCTTCCTGTGCTTGCGGGGTAGGGGACACGACGAGTGCCCATTTCGTTTCGCTCATCCGCCCGTGACGTTCATGTGACGCTCCAATATCTCTGCGGACCCGTCTAATTGCGCATTAAAATCATGTCTTAACGGTTTGAGCTTCAAAGCTTTTTGAAGCAACCGGTCAACAGCCTCGATCCCTTCATTGCGCACTGCGGCGCGTAAATCAACATGCGCGTTATGGCCAAGGCACATGTATATCTTGCCATCAGTGGTCAGACGCAGACGATTGCAGTTGTCGCAGAAATTCTGGCTCAGTGGCGTGATAAGACCCAATCGGATGCCGAGCGGCTCGATAGCCATATAACGGGCTGGTCCCGCACTTTTGTGGGCAATCGGTTTTGCTGTATAAAGGGCCAATAACGGAGCAATAAACTCCTCGGCGGGGATATGTTCAAGCTTTCGATCGGCCCCGACATCGCCGAGCGGCATGGTTTCTATCACCGTCAGATCATGGCCGTTTCTTGCGCAATATTCCGCCATCGGAACCATCGCATTCTGATTAAAATTGCGGAGGGCAACCATGTTGATTTTTACACTAATTCCAGCCTGTTTGGCGGCCTCGATCCCCGCCAAGACTTGCTCGATCTTTCCGCCACGGGTTATTTCCGCAAAATCTGCCGGATTTAGTGTATCCATACTGACATTGATGCGCCGGACATTATGTTTTGCCAAATGATCGGCATAGTCGCTTAATACGGTTCCGTTCGTGGTCAGCGTAAGTTCTTCCAGTTCGCCGGATTTTACTTTCCGCCCAAGCCTCTGGATCACATCGCTCATATCGCGTCTGACTAGAGGTTCTCCCCCGGTGAGCCGGATTTTCTTGACCCCGTGACCAATGAAACGTTCTGCAATAAGGGTGATTTCTTCCAGAGTGAGTAGCTCGGATTTTGGCATAAACGTCATGTTTTCCGACATGCAATATTGGCAGCGGAAATTACATCGATCTGTCACCGATATACGTAGATAGTCGATCTTTCGGCCAAACCCGTCAAACATTGCCTGTATCCATTCGTTATCTATGCAAAATGCTAGCGTTTTGTTCAGATGCAAGCAACGCCCTATAAAGGATTAGCCGCTATGGAAAAAGATAGGAACGTCTGCGCGTGAGTGTAACGCGGCAGCATGGGGAATAAGGGAGCACTAGTAATTAACGAAGAGTCGCATCCACTATCGGACCATATTGGCTTGAAAAGCCTTTTCTTATTGTCCTTTCATGAACGGGATCCCCTGGCTGCGCGGGTTTCTGCCAATGGTTGGCAGGTTAGCTCTGCTCGACGGGCAGATGGTCTGCGCGGTCGATTTTTGGCTTCCAATGCCTTAATCGCACTTATTGATTTGCGGGATGCTGCTGCCGAAGGATTGGCGGCCATTTCCGATATAGCGGCGCTCGATGAAAAGCATGGAATTGCAATTCTTACCTTGGGAAACGAAAGCACGCAGCAGGATATTGCAGTGAAAGCTTATCAAGCCGGCGCGACGCATTTTCTCGATTTTGCCAATCCCAATTCCAATCTCGAACAGGCGATCAAATTTGCCTATCGCTATGTTGAAAATATTCACGGTGGAACGGAAGCCACAGATGATTTTCACAGCTTGCTGACGCAAGTTGGCGAGCAATGGTCATTCTCAAAGGATGCTGTTGGCCAAAATTGGGTCAGTGACAAGTTGAAATCCAATTTTCCGGAGCTCGATTTTGAGCGCTACCCAGCCACCGGAATATATCGATTATTGTCAGCTCAGGAGCGCGCGCGAGTGCGCGGTGCGATGGGCCGCCTGCGCACGGGCGCTGCCCAGGCAGCAGTGCCGCTTTTGTTAAAGGGTGAAAAGATAATCCATCACCTGCACGATGCTGGAGATCGCATAAACGGCCGCTTGGAGCGTGTGACGGAAAGCGAGACGGACCTTGGGTGGACTGGCCGTGATCTGTTGTCAGGCCTGCGCAATGGTTCTGTGGCCAGGAAATGGATGCGTAACCACCTTGCAAACAACAAGAACCTTTGTTTGATCATGTTCGGCCTGAAGAATTTCGGGACCATCAATGCCGCCTATGGACGTGTCGTTGGAGATGAAATCATGCGTCGCATCGGACAACGGCTAGTAGCAGAAACCGTTGATCACTCTGCTGATGACATTCTCGTCGCCAGAATGGACGGGCAGAATTTTGTCGTGGTGATGGCGTTGAATAGCGACAAGCCAATCGTGACAGACGCATTTACGGCTTGTACCGAGAAACTGCTCAGAAGTGTCTTTAAGCCGATTTCCATCGACGCGCGCGATATCGGACTGGTCGCTCGGGCAGGGATCGCGATTGCCAACGATTCGGCCGATGAAACGGTATTGATCAGGCGTGCGACTCTGGCTTTGGCGGAGACAATGTCATCTGACGCCCTGCCATTGAAAATCAGCGATTCTTCTGAGCAAAATATCTTACTCGAACAGCAATTAGAGGCAGATTTGGTCCATGCTCTTCAGCATGGAGAGATAGCGATCGCGCTGCAACCACAGATAAAAGTGGCTACCGGGCAGTTGGTAGGCGCTGAGGCTTTAGCCCGTTGGAACCACCCGCAATTGGGGTTTTTGGGTGCCGCAACGCTGTTCTCGGTTGCAGAGCGGGCTGGATTACTGACTCTGTTATCTTCACACATCCACAAACTCGCCTTTAAGACAGCAGGTCATTGGCCAGAGAGTCTTTCGTTCTTGCGTTTGTCCATCAATGTAACCGCTGGCGACCTTGCCAATGCCGAATTTGTCAGGGACATGATGCATGCGATTGAAGATGCCGGCTTTGCAGCCTCGCGAACGACCCTGGAAATAACGGAAAGCGAGTTGATCGGTAATCTCAGTACGGCCGCTCATCGTCTTGCAACGCTCAGAGAAAATGGACTGCGTATTGCAATCGATGACTTTGGAACCGGTTACAGTAGTCTCTCTTACCTCAAAAATCTGCCACTTGATTATCTCAAGATAGATAGCGGACTGACCCTTGATATCAGCGGTTCTGAAAAGGATCAGGTTGTTGTCAAATCGATTATCGATATGGGACGCAGCCTGGGCCTTGCAGTCATTGCCGAAGGTGTCGAAACAGAAGCGCAACTGGCGACACTGGGCGCGCAAGGTTGTGAGTATTTTCAGGGGTTTCTGCGATCTGGCCCGATCTCACCGGGAGAATTCGAGATATTTGCCTTACGCAGCAATTGATCAGATTCGGATTACCCGGATTTCTGTCCCGCCAATTTTGACAATCCGTTTGTGAGTTGTGTCAAACCATGTAGCCGTGACTTGGGGTCGCGCCAACGCCGTTCGATGAACAGTTTATTGTCAGGCCTGATTTGCGCTGTCCCTTTCAGGCGTTCGGCATAAGCCAGCAGTCCAGGGACATTTGGAAATTTGTCGCGATGGAAACTGACTAATGCACCGCGCGGTCCCATTTCGATCTTGGCGATATTGGCTTTCACGCAATTCATTTTGATTTCCATGAGCTTGAGCAGATTGTCCGTTTCGACTGGCAATGCTCCGAATCTATCGATCATTTCTGCCGCAAAGGCCTGAATTTCCTGATGTGTTTGCAAACCGTTCATGCGGCGGTAAAGGCCCATACGCAACGACAGATCAGGAACATAGTTTTCCGGAATAAGAATGGGGGCATCGACTGTAATCTGCGGTGAGAAGCTCTCCGTTGCCCTATCCAGCCCTGCGCCCTTGGCTTTCGCTTCCAATATCGCGTCTTCGAGCATTGACTGGTAAAGTTCAAAGCCGACTTCCCGAATATGTCCTGATTGTTCGTCACCAAGCAAATTGCCAGCACCACGAATGTCGAGATCATGGCTGGCCAGTTCGAAGCCAGCGCCGAGACTGTCGAGATCACCCAGGATTTTCAGACGCTTTTCAGCTTTTTCCGTGACTATCCTGTCTTTCGGAGTCACCAGATAGGCATAGGCGCGGGTTTTGGACCGACCGACCCGGCCACGGAGTTGATAGAGTTGTGCCAGTCCAAATCGGTCAGCGCGATGGATAACCAGCGTATTGGCACTAGGTATATCAAGACCACTCTCGACAATGGTCGTGGCGAGCAACACGTCATATTTCTTGTCGTAGAAAGCAGACATACGTTCTTCAACCTGTGCCGGTGGCATTTGGCCGTGGGCAACCACGTAACTGATCTCCGGAACATATTCTTTCAAGAATTCCTGTATCTCAGGCAGATCGGCGATGCGGGGTACGACAATGAAGCTCTGCCCGCCGCGATAATGCTCGCGCAGCAATGCCTCGCGCAGCGGAACCGGATCCCACGGCATGACATAGGTGCGCACAGCAAGACGATCGACAGGTGGTGTCTGGATCACGGACAGCTCGCGCAACCCCGTCATCGCCATCTGCAGCGTGCGCGGAATAGGCGTTGCGGTGAGTGTCAGCACATGAACATCCGCTTTCATCGCCTTCAACCGTTCTTTGTGGCTCACCCCGAATTTCTGTTCTTCATCAACTATTATCAGGCCAAGCCTTTGAAACTCTATGGATTTTGCCAGCAAGGCGTGGGTGCCAATGACGATGTCTATTTTGCCATTGGTTAGACCCTCTTTGGTTTTTTTGGCTTCGGCAGCGGGAACCAGACGTGATAATCTGCCGAGGTTGATCGGAAACGGTCGGAAACGTTCTTCGAAGTTGCTGAAATGCTGACGCGCGAGCAGAGTGGTCGGTGCAACTATGGCGACCTGCATACCGGCCATCGCAGCGGCAAAAGCAGCGCGCATGGCAACCTCGGTCTTGCCAAAACCAACGTCACCGCAGACAAGCCGGTCCATGGCTTTGCCTGACGCCATGTCGCCCAGAACTTCTTCGATGGCTTGCTGTTGGTCGTCTGTTTCCTGATAGGGAAACCGGTCGACGAAGCCTGCCATTTCACCCGTTTCGATCCGCGCTGGTGTCGCGGGTTGTAGGGCCCTTGCTGCCGCTGTCTTCAAGAGTTCATGAGCAATGGCCCGAATGCGTTCTTTCAGTTTAGATTTGCGTCGCTGCCATCCTTCACCGCCCAGTCGATCGAGGACAACGGTTTCTCCGCCTTCGCCGTAACGACTAAGCACGTCAATATTCTCAACTGGTACAAATAACTTGTCACCACCGGCATATTTCAGGGCAACACAGTCATGCGGACTTTCGCCAACGGGAATCGAAACAATGCCTTCATAGAGGCCTATGCCGTGCTCCAGGTGAACAACCAAATCGCCCTGACTGAGCGCGGATAGTTCTTCAATAAACGCATCACCACTTTTGCGCCGCTTTGATTTGCGGACCAAGCGGTCGCCAAAAATATCCTGCTCGGTGAGCAGCGCTAGGTCATCGGTTCGAAATCCGGAAGCCAAAGGAAGGACGGTAAGCGCAACGGAGGCGTCCAGCGCTACGCAAGAGTCCCAATCATCGCAAATGGTCGCGTTACTAACGCCATGGTCTTGCAACAAGTCGAACAAGCGCGCGCGCGAGCCATTGCTATAGCTGGCCAGAATAGCCGTGCTGCCGGCTTTCGTAAGCGTATTGAGATGCGCGCCGAGTGCTTTGTAGATGTTTTCGTTGCGAGCGCGCTCGGGAGAGAAGTCACGAGGGGAAGATACCGACAAAGAGACGACCGTAGATGATTCCGGTTCGTCAAACTCACTTATGATGTGGATTGGTGCATTCGACTGCTGTTTGCGCCATTCGGACGGCTCCAAATAGAGCATGTCCGGTGTGAGTGGTCGGTAGCTCGATAAATTGGCTTTGTCCGCCTCCTGCCGGTTTTTGTAATAGTCTGCGATGGAAGAAAATTGCGCTTCTGCGGCAGCGGTTACGGCTTTCTCCCGGAATATAAGTGCATCATCCTGAAGATAATCAAAGAAGCTGACCAATCGCTCTTCTATGAGCGGTAGCCAATGTTCCATGCCGGACAGTCTGCGACCCTCTGAAATGGATTGGTATATCGGGTCGCTTGTTGCGACCGCCCCAAATAGCTCGCGGTAGCGCGTGCGAAAGCGGGTGATACTGGTTTCATCGAGCAAAACCTCGGATACCGGCAGCAGATCGAATCCTTCGACGGTGCCGATCGTGCGTTGGTCCGCTGGATCAAACTCGCGCACGGTTTCGATTTCATCGCCGAAAAGATCAATGCGAAGCGGCATTTTGGCGCCCGGCGGAAAGAGGTCGATTAAGCCGCCACGCGCTGCAAATTCACCACTGTCCGCCACTGTATCAACGCGAACAAAGCCGTTGGCATACAGAAAGGATATCAACTTTTCCTGTTCGACAATGGTGCCCGGGGCAAGCCGTGTAACCAGTTCTGAAACCCGGGAGGGTTCAAGAACGCGCTGGGTCACGGCATTAGAAGTCGTAACCACTAACTGTCCGCCAGATGGAGGCATGGCAAGACGCGACAAAGCTGCCAACCGTTCCGATGTCGTATGTAGCGCTGGTGACGCGCGATCATATGGCAAGCAGTCCCACGCCGGAAATTCGATGATTTCCAATTGCGGTTGAAAATAGCGTGCGGCCTCCGCAACGGCGCTCATTGCTGCGTCATCAGTAGCTATGAACACGGTCCGCCGACCCGACTGAACGGCCATATCTGCGAGGCAATAGGGGCGATAGCCCGAGGTCACACCGGCCAGAGTCAACCCGCCGTCAGCGGATAGTAGTTTGTCGAGATATGACACGTAAATTATCTGTTTCAGTTCGGTTGTCGGGATATCACTTGGTGAAGTCGAAATAGTCTAACTTTTGCATCGCCAGCATTTGGTCTGTTTGAAAAAAATCAGGAACAGGTTGTTTGCCGATTGCCCACGCCATGATGTCGACGTCTTCTTCTTCCAACAGTTTTTCAAACCAGTCGATCTGTTCTTTGGACCACGTTTCGCCCCATTTATCGAAAAAACCGCCAATCATGTTATCGGCTTCGCGGGTTCCACGATGCCAGCTGCGGAAATGTAGTCGTTTCAGCCTGACGTCGCGTTCCATGTCTGCTCCTGATACTCGATTTCCAATTACGCAATTACGTGCGGACTCTTTCTGGCATATCGGTCCGCTTGCGTATAAAGCCGGATAGACATGCGGCCCGAGATACTCAATCCATTATTTGGCGAAACACAGTCCCTGAAAGGCGTTGGCAAAGCGCTGGCCAAGCCGATGGAGAAACTGCGCCTCACGCGTGTGAAAGATTTGCTCTATCAAAAGCCCAGCTATTGGATGCATCGCAAGCGTGTGAAGGAGCTTGATGAGGCAGATGTCGGTTTAACGATTATCGCTGAAGTGACGCCAGCGGATTATCGCAGCGGTGGACCAAGAAGCCCGTTTCGCGTGCAGGCGACGGATGCGCAGGGCAATTATATCAGTCTGACCTTTTTTGGCAGAAATACGGGCTGGCCCAAGAAATTGCTCCCTCTGGGCGAGACCAGAATCATATCAGGAAAGTTGGAGCGCTATGGTGACGAGCTGCAGATGCTGCACCCCGATGTTCTGGAAATCGGCGAGGAGAAAGAAATTGCTCTCATCGAGCCAATCTATCCGCTGTCGGATGGATTGGGGAACAAGCGCATGGGACAGTTGGTGGAACAGGCGCTGGCTCTGGCGCCTGAATTGCCGGAATGGATCGAACCGAGTCTGCTGGAAACCAAAGACTGGAAGAATTGGCGGGAAAGCATTTTTGCTTTGCACAGCCAGGAGAATGCGGGGGATGATGATCGGCTCGCCTATGACGAGATTTTTGCCAATCAACTGGCCTTCATGTTGGTCCGTGCCAACAATCGTCAGAAACGCGGTGTCTCTATTCAAGGCGACGGGCATCTGCGCGATAAGATCAAGCTTCCCTTTGAACTAACTGGCGCGCAAAAACGCTGCATATCAGAAATCGAAGGCGATCTGGCACAGTCATCACCAATGCTGCGATTGTTGCAAGGTGACGTGGGGTCGGGAAAAACACTGGTTGCCCTGATGGCGCTGCTCAGCGCCGTGGAAGCGGGTTATCAGGGCGCATTTCTTGCGCCTACCGAGATATTGGCCCGGCAGCATTTTGAAGGTCTGCAGAAACTATTGACCGGTCTCCCTGTAAACCTTGCCATCCTCACCGGGCGCGACAAGGGCAAAATCCGGGAATCGACTTTGATGGGCCTTGCCGATGGCTCGATTGATATTCTGGTCGGCACCCATGCGATTTTTCAGGAAAAAGTGCAGTATCGCAAACTGGCGATGGCAGTTATTGATGAGCAGCATAAGTTCGGCGTGTCACAGCGTCTGATGCTGACAGAGAAAGCAAAAAACACCCCGCATCTGCTTGCGATGACAGCTACCCCCATTCCGCGAACACTAACGCTCAGCCAATATGGCGAGATGGATGTATCACGAATAGATGAGCTGCCACCCGGGAGACAGCCAATCGAGACGCGCGTGATCGCTGATGCGCGGCTGCCAGAGGTTGTCGATGGGTTGGGCAGGCATATGGCAGCAGGTGGCCAAGCCTACTGGGTGTGTCCGCTGGTGGAAGGAAGCGAAAAAACCGACGTCGCGGCGGCAGAAGAGCGGGCTGCACAATTACGAACCCGGTTCGGTGATCATGTTGGTATGGTTCACGGGCGCATGAAAGGCCCTGAAAAAGACGCTGTTATGGAGCGATTTCAAAGCGGGGATATCCGGCTGCTGGTTGCGACAACCGTAATCGAGGTGGGCGTTGATGTGCCCAATGCGAGTCTGATGATTATTGAAGCGGCAGACCGTTTCGGATTGGCGCAACTCCATCAGCTTCGTGGGCGCGTGGGCAGGGGGGACGTCAAGTCGAACTGCTTGTTGCTGCGCGGGGACACTTTAAGTGAAACTGCGCGTGCGCGCCTCTCTTTATTGCGAGAAACCAATGATGGTTTCAAAATTGCAGAAGAAGATTTGCGCCTTCGCGGTGCTGGAGAGTTGCTTGGTACGCGCCAATCTGGCGACGCCGGTTTTCGGATTGCAACGCCGGAGCAGATATCAAAACTCATAGCTCCGGCCACAGATGATGCGCGGCTGCTACTGGATCGCGATGGCGGGCTTGATAGCCCACGCGGGCAGGCGGCCCGGATCGCACTATATCTGTTCGAACGGGATTGGGGTGTTAGCCTGCTGCGTAGCGGGTAGACTATTTAGGGTTCGGTATGACCAATTTGATCAAGCAGAGCCACAAAGTCCGGTTCGCGAATCACTCGCTCAAACTCAAAGCCAGAACGGCCACTATGGGACCAGACCAAAAATGCTTCGATCCGGCCAGCAACGGGAAGGCGGACGACCACTCTGTCACCTTTATTCAATTCAACCTCGTGGATAAATTGACAACCATGTGCCGAGATGTTGCTCAGCTTGACGGTAAATTCACCATCCTTGCGTGTTTCACAAATCGTCTCAAAATCAACAGGAAAGCGCGTTGCGCGGCGCATCTCCGGCATTTTGGGTTTCGATGTGCTTGGCATTGAAAAGGCTCCGTCCTTTGATGAAACCCTTCATTAACTGCGTTTTCCGAAGAAATGGTAAACCAGCGTAAAAATGTGACGGAATTATGCTGCTCGGCGCAACAGCCCGTGTTTTTTCTTTCCTGCTGAGATTTTTACATCGGCATCGGCAATTGTAATCATGACACCAGCATCCTTGATCTGTTCATCGTCGATTCTGGCACCACCGCCGGCAATCATCCGCTTTGCCTCTCCTTTAGACGCACAAAATCCGATACTTACCAACGCATTGAGGATGGAAATCTCTCCATGAGCAACTTCGAATACCGGCAGATCACCACCTGCCTGGCCGCGTTCAAAAGTCTGCAAAGCCGTATCGGCAGCATCTTTCGCAGCAGCGGCACCATGCGCCATCGCAGTCGCCGCATCAGCCAGAATCTTCTTGGCTTCATTAATCTCAGCGCCTTCCAGCGCTTCCAGCCGAGCAATTTCCGAAAGATCAATATCAGTGAATAGCCGCATGAATTTTCCGACATCCCGATCATCGGTATTGCGCCAAAACTGCCAGTAATCATACGGGCTGAGACGGTCTTCGTTTAACCAGATCGCACCATCGACGGACTTGCCCATTTTTGAACCGTCCGCCTTTGTAATCAGCGGCGTGGTCAGGCCATATAGCTCTGCGCCATCAATGCGCCGGCCAAGCTCAATTCCGTTGACAATATTTCCCCATTGGTCGGATCCACCCAACTGCAAACGGCAATCATGTTGACGGGATAATTCCAGAAAATCATATGCTTGGAGGATCATGTAATTAAATTCTAGGAAGGTGAGGGGCTGTTCGCGATCGAGGCGAAGCTTGACCGAATCGAATGTCAGCATCCGGTTGATCGTGAAATGGCGGCCTACTTCTCGCAGAAACGGGATATATTCCAAACTATCCAGCCAGTCCGCATTATTGACCATAATCGCATCTGTCGGTCCATCGCCAAAGATCAAGAAGCGCTCAAAAGACGTTCTGATCGATGCGATATTGGCGTTAATGCCATCATTATCGAGCAGCTTGCGTACTTCGTCTTTGCCCGATGGATCACCGACCTTGGTGGTCCCGCCGCCCATAACCACGATTGGCTTGTGCCCAGCTTGCTGCAAACGGCGCAACAGCATGATTTGAACCAGGTTACCGACATGTAATGAACTAGCCGTGGCATCAAAACCTACATAACCGGGTATAATGGTCTTTGACGCCAGCTGGTCCAATCCATTAGCGTCGGTTAATTGATGGATATAGCCGCGATCATTCATTAAGCGGAGGAGATCAGATTGATAGTTGGTCATGGAGTGGTGCGTTACATGCAGCAGAGTAAAGTCGCAATATGCGTTTGAACTTGCAATGCCATCCGCTCACACCCGTATCGGTCGTTCAGGATATTGCTGTCGCCTATGAATGGAAAGCGCATGGCAGCTTGTGGCTGCGCTATCATGCCGAAGTTTTGCTCCATGATCTGGACTTACCCGACTTGGTCGAAGCAAAACGGGTTGATGGATTATGGGAAAATACCTGCTTTGAGCTTTTTCTGCAAGAATCGGGGGCAAATCGATATTGTGAGTTTAACTTTTCTCCGTCGAGTTGTTGGGCGGCTTATCAGTTTTCCGATTATCGTGATGATATGCGCAATCTTCAACTACCGAAGCCGCCAGATATTTTTTTGGAGCTGAGCGATTCGCATGTAGCTATGGAAGTGACGCTTGGTCTGCCTGATATATGGGGCGCCGTTGCGCTGAACGCCGCCTTTGCGGCTGTGATCAAGGAAAATAGTGGTCCCAAGTCCTATTGGGCTTTAACACATCCACCGGGCAAGCCGGATTTTCATCACAAAGATTGCTTTACGCATCAACTAAAGGCAGCAGGTACGTTATGAAATTTGGAATTGATAGACTTCTGGATGAGCCAGAATTGCGCGCACCGCTTGCCGGAAAACGGGTTGCATTATTGGCACATCCGGCCTCGGTAACGGAAAACCTTACTCACTCGTTGGATGCTTTGGCACAATGCGATGGCATAGAGCTGACCTCCGCCTTCGGACCGCAGCATGGTCTGCGTGGTGATAAACAGGACAATATGATCGAATCTCCGGACTATGACGATCCGGTCCTCGGTATCCCGGTTTTCAGCCTTTACGGCGAAGTACGCCGACCAACCAAAAACATGATGGACAGCTTCGATATTATCCTGATCGATTTGCAGGACTTGGGCTGCCGAATCTATACTTTCATCACGACATTGCGCTACATATTGGAAGCCGCGGCCGAGCATGGAAAAGCGGTTTGGGTGCTAGATCGCCCCAATCCGGCGGGCCGACCGATCGAAGGCATGATTCTGGAAGAGGGCTGGGAAAGCTTTGTTGGTGCCGCACCGATGCCAATGCGCCATGGCTTGACGATGGGTGAAATGGGCCGCTGGTTTGTCAGCTATTTCAATCTCGACGTGGACTATCAAGTGGTCGAAATGCAAGGATGGCAACCGGAAGGTCCCGGATTTGGATGGCCCACAGATAGGATATGGATCAACCCCAGCCCCAACGCTCCGAATTTATCCATGGCGCGCGCCTATGCCGGTACGGTGATGCTGGAAGGCACAACCCTGTCGGAGGGGCGCGGTACTACGCGTCCTCTGGAACTATTTGGTGCACCTGACATTGACGCCAAGGCGGTAATCGAAGAAATGCAGCGCAAGGCTCCCCAATGGCTAAAGGGCTGTATCTTGCGGGAATGCTGGTTCGAACCAACTTTTCACAAGCATGTAGGCATGCTTTGTAATGGGGTTCAGATCCATGCGGAAGGCCCGACTTATGACCAATCGGCATTTCGTCCCTGGCGTCTTCAGGCCTTGGCGCTCAAAGCGATTAATAAGCTTTACTTCGGTTATGAACTCTGGCGTGATTTCCCGTATGAGTATGAAGAAGGCAAGCTCGCCTTTGATGTGATTAATGGCGGGCCTGGTCTGCGCGAATGGATTGAAAACCCATCGACTATTGCCAATGATCTGGAAGCGGTCACCGCTCCGGACGAACGGAGATGGGGTCAGATGCTGCAGGAATTTCTAATCTACTGACTATCAATCATCAAACATATGATGTTTTTTAGGCCGCTGGTGTATCCGTTGGTGCTGGCCACCGCGGTTCACCCGCCAAAGGAGATAAATAATGCTGCGGCGCAACATAGCTCTTGCGTCGTTCTGCTTTCTTGATATTTTGACGATATGTTACCCAGCAAAGAATTTTTCGAAGGCGTTGCGCTAAAGAAATGCGTCACTGCGACTTATAACCATATGCAAGTAATGCTGGCGCCGCATGTTCTCTATACGCGCCATGATGAAATGCATGTTGATGCAGTCACTATTGAGCGGGAAGGTCAGCCGCCACGAGAGCTGAAATTAGGCACATTCAAACTCTCTGGCTTGAAAGATGTTGTTGTCGAGGATCGTCAATTCGAACCCTATGATATTTTTGATGCTGCTGCTGAGAAATATCAGGGAACGACCCTAATGATGGTCGAACCTTAGTACACAACTAGCCGTGTTTCCGGGTCAGTTCCTTCATCGCATCGCTTAGCCCTTCCAGCGTCAACGGGTACATGCGGTCATTCATCAATTCCTTGACGATTTTTACGCTCTGCGAATAGCCCCATTGTTTTTCGGGGACAGGATTCAGCCAAGCAGTGGCGGGGTAGGTGTTGGTCATCCGATGGAGCCATGTGACTCCGGCTTCCTCGTTAAAATGTTCGACAGAACCGCCGGGATGCGTGATCTCATAGGGACTCATTGATGCGTCACCGACAAAAATCAGTTTATAGTCATGACCATATTTGTGGAGAATATCCCAGGTATTGGTTCGCTCCGAAAAACGTCGCCGATTGTCTTTCCACACACCTTCGTAAACACAGTTATGGAAATAGAAAAATTCGAGATTTTTAAACTCGCTATTCGCAGCACTGAATAGCTCTTCGCATATCTTGACGAAGGGATCCATTGATCCACCAACATCCAGAAACAACAGTAACTTCACCGCATTATGCCGTTCAGGGCGCATATGAATATCAAGCCAGCCCTTTTTAGCTGTGCCATTGATCGTGCTGTCGATATCAAGCTCATCGGCAGAGCCTTCACGGGCAAATCTGCGTAATCGCCGCAGTGCTACCTTGATATTACGCGTACCGAGCTGTTTGGTGTGGTCGAGATTCTGGAATTCGCGCTTGTCCCAAACTTTGACTGCCTTTTTCTGACCGCCTTCGCCGCCAATGCGGACGCCTTCAGGGTTGTAACCGCTGTTCCCGTATGGCGAGGTGCCACCGGTGCCGATCCATTTGCTGCCGCCTTCATGGCGTTTTTCCTGTTCGGCGAGACGCTCTTTCAACGTCTCCATGATCTCGTCCCAGCTACCAAGCTTTTTGACTTCTGCCATCTCTTCTTCGGTGAGATATTTTTCAGCGACTGCCTTTAGCCAGTCGAGAGGAATTTCCTCCTCCTGCATACCATAGCTGGTTTCGATACCTTTGAAGACTTTGGAGAATACCTGATCAAAGCGATCCAGAAGCCCTTCATCTTTAACAAAAGTTGCACGGGACAGATAATAGAATTCTTCAGGACTTCGCTGGATAACCTCTTTGTCCAATGCTTCCAGAAGCACGAGATGTTCCTTGAGCGATGCCGTTATTCCAGCTGCTCTGAGTTCGTCCATGAAGTTGAAGAACATTGGCTGTCGCTCCGTCTAGCGCGCTTCGCGTTTCGCCATGAATGCCAGGCGTTCAAATAGCATGACGTCCTGCTCGTTCTTGAGCAACGCGCCATGTAATGGCGGAATTGCCTTGCTGGGGTCCTGAGACTGCAACACTTCAAGCGGCATGTCTTCAGCCAGCAACAGCTTCAGCCAGTCTAGCAATTCCGACGTGCTGGGTTTCTTTTTGAGGCCAGGAACTTCGCGGACATCATAAAATATATCCATCGCCTTTTTGACCAAAATTCCCTGAATATCAGGGAAGTGAACGTTGATGATTTCCTGCATCGTCTCACGATCAGGAAACTTGATATAATGGAAGAAGCAGCGGCGCAGGAAAGCATCAGGCAATTCTTTTTCATTGTTGGAGGTAATCACAACAATGGGCCGTTCTGCCGCTTTGATGGTCTCTTTGGTTTCATATACATGGAATTCCATCCGATCGAGTTCTTGCAGAAGATCATTGGGAAACTCGATATCCGCTTTGTCGATCTCATCGATCAGAAGGACTGGTAACTCTTTGCTGGTAAAGGCTTCCCACAATTTGCCTTTCCGGATGTAGTTGGAAATATCATGAACCCGCTCATCGCCAAGCTGTCCGTCGCGAAGCCGCGCAACAGCGTCATATTCATAGAGGCCCTGATGCGCTTTGGTTGTCGATTTGACATTCCACTCAATCAATGGCGCTCCGGTAGCCTTGGCGATTTCATGGGCCAGGACGGTTTTGCCAGTACCGGGCTCACCCTTTACGAGGAGAGGCCGGCGAAGCGTAACGGCAGCGTTGACCGCAACCTTCAAATCATCGGTTGCAACATAATCTTTGGTACCGTCAAAACGCATATTCCATATTCCCTTGCCGTAAACGTCAATGGATTAGCGATAGGGAAAAGGCCGTTTTGAGGCAAGTTAATCATTTAGTTAATCAAACAAGTGCGTGATATCTGTGTTCAATCCGCGTTACGCGCATTTCTGCGAGCTTCCAGCAGCTGCCAAAGGCCGCGATGCTGGGTCAATATTTGATCGACACCAAAGTTTATTGCACGCTCAACGGCGCTCGATTGCGACAATTCGGTATTGAGCGCCATTGTCGCTTCGGATGCTGGCAGGACGGCTGCACGAGGCTCCACGCCCAGCTTAATGGCAATTTTTTCGAGCAGCGGCCGAATTGCTTGCCAGTCCAGAACGAGTGCAAAAGAAGCGCCGAGAGCACAGCCATTGCGATCAGACTGGGATAGCATTTCCAGCGCCTTGCGCTGAGCCAATACCGTGGCATTGCTCTGGTCTTCCGCGCGAACACCCGAAATCGGCCCTGCAGCGACAGTCAGTCTGGTCAGAAAGGCTCTTTCGGCCGTGAAGCCGTCCATGGCTTCGACCAGCCATTCACGAGCAATCACATCAGCGGTTTTTGTTGCGGCATGGTCGACAACTCCGGGGTGACGGCCGTGCAATACACAAAGAAAATGTGCAATATCTGCAATATCGCTGCCGTTTAAAATGGCAAAGTCGTCGCAGATATTTTTTACATAGCTAGCTGACTGCGTGCCATGTTCTGCTACGTGGTCCTTCAAGGATGGCCGCGCGGAAATTTTCAGACTTGTTTCTAGCATTGCGCTCACATCACATTAGAGTTTCTGGCGATCTACATGGCATTTTACAGCCGGGTAAACCCTGTTGAACCTTGTGAATAGAGCATAAACCTAAAGACCCGGTTTACGCCGCGTTAGCTAAGTGCAAACCATAGTATCGGACGGTAGCTATAAAACTGACCTTATTGGTCAAGAAAACTGCGCATTTTTCTGCTGCGGCTCGGGTGTTTCAACTTCCGCAACGCTTTTGCTTCAATTTGCCTGATACGTTCGCGTGTAACACTGAATTGCTGACCAACCTCTTCCAGCGTGTGATCGGTATTCATCCCGATTCCAAAACGCATCCGCAGAACCCGCTCTTCACGCGGGGTAAGGCTAGCCAATACGCGCGTTACGGTCTCTTTCAGGTTCGCCTGAATAGCCGCATCCACCGGAATGATGGCGTTTTTGTCTTCGATGAAATCGCCGAGATGCGAATCTTCTTCATCGCCAATAGGTGTCTCGAGGCTGATTGGCTCCTTGGCAATTTTCATCACCTTGCGCACTTTTTCAAGCGGCATAGAAAGGCGCTCGGCCATTTCTTCCGGTGTCGGCTCGCGGCCTTGTTCATGCAGGAACTGCCGTGAAGTGCGGACGAGTTTGTTGATCGTCTCGATCATATGAACCGGGATACGAATTGTACGTGCCTGATCAGCAATTGACCGCGTGATCGCCTGACGAATCCACCAGGTCGCATAGGTTGAGAACTTATATCCGCGGCGATATTCAAATTTGTCGACCGCTTTCATCAGACCAATATTGCCTTCCTGGATCAGATCAAGAAATTGCAGGCCGCGATTGGTATATTTTTTGGCTATGGAAATAACGAGCCGCAAATTGGCCTCAACCATTTCCTTCTTGGCAATCCGTGCTTCGCGTTCGCCCTTTTGGACCATATTGACGATGCGGCGGAATTCATCCAGCGATGTTCCGGTTGCAGCCGAAATGTCCGAAATTTCCGCACGAATCCGTTCTACCGAAACGGCTTCTTTTTCTGCAAAAGCTGCCCATTTTTTGTCCGTCTTGGCCATGCTCGCAAGCCAGCCATCGTCCAATTCATGCCCGACATAGCCTTCCAGAAATGCGCGACGCGGCACTTTATGCCGTTCTGCCAAGCGCAGCATTTGGCCGCCGAGGGCAGTTAGCCGACGATTGAAGGAATAAAGCTGGTCCACGAGAAATTCGATCTTGTTGGCGTGAAATTGCACGCTCTCAACTAGCGCAGTGAGTTCTTCGCGCAGGTTATGGTATTTTTTCTCTGACGCTGCAGGGAAATCATCGCCAACAGAAAAAGCTTCCATACGGGTATTCTGTAACTTGGAGAATTTCTTGAATACGGACGTAATGGTCGCGAATTTTTCCAAGGCCTCCGGTTTCAGGGCTTCTTCCATCTGTGCCAGAGAAAGGGTGTTATCTTCTTCTTCCTCTTCAACAACTCGCTTGGTGCGGCGCTCGGTCAGTTCATCTTCGTCATCACCTTCGCCTTCGGAGACTTCCGGTTCATCTTCGACCTCGTCATCATCCTTGAAAGAAGGTCCAGCGGTTTTCTCACTGATTTCGCCGTCATCATCATCCTCGTCTTCCAGATTTTCGGGAACGGGATCTTTGGAAAGCATCGCGTCGAGATCAAGTATCTCGCGCAGCTGCATCTCGCCATCGTTGAGAGCTGTGGACCACTCGATAATAGCGTTAAAGGTCGTCGGGCTTTCACACAGGCCCCAGATCATAGTATCGCGGCCAGCCTCAATGCGTTTGGCAATGGCGATTTCGCCTTCCCGGCTAAGCAATTCAACCGCGCCCATTTCCCGCAAATACATGCGCACCGGATCATCGGTGCGGTCACCCGCTGCCTTTTTGGGCGCAGCGGCAGTTGAAGCTTTCTTATCTTTGTCTTTTCCGTCGATAGACTCGACTTCATCGCCGCCCATTTCTTCAGCGGCTTCGTCGTCATTTTCAACAATCTTGACCCCCATGTCGGAAATCGATGACATCACATCTTCGATTTGCTCGCTGGACATCTGGTCCTGGGGCAGGGCTTCGTTTAATTCGTCATAGGTAAGGTAACCGCGCTTCTTGGCTTTCGCGAGAAGCTTTTTAACGGCTGAATCATTCATTTCAATAAGCGGTGCATCTTCGGTCGCCGCTGCTTTTTTTGCTTTACTTGCCAATGCCTAAGGCCCCTAAAATTAAAAACTAATCTTCAAAGTTCACACAATTCACACGATGTCATCAACCTGGGTCAACTCAACCAACCGTTCATGAAATTCTTGCTTTGCCTGTCGCAACCGTTGTTGCTCTGCATAGCTGTCTTCATCAAGATTATCCTGCACCCGCCGTGTTGCTTCCGCGAGAGCCGCCTCGAGTCCGGGACGCGCCGTGATCACTTTTATCGCTTCTGCCAAATCATTTTGCGCCCGTTCGATATAATCTGACGGGGCAGGATTTGGCATTTTGCGGTTGAAAGTGAAATTCAGCGCATCGGCCCGTAACAGCCCTTTTGCGACATTATAACAATCTGTCTGTTCCAATATGGTAAGAAGGGCCTGCATATCAAGCATTTCTTTACGCATTGCGATGCCAATCAGTTCAGACAACAACGATTGCATTTGCGAATCAGCAAGTCTGATCGCGGTTAACTCTTCAAAATGCTTGGAAATCTGCGAAGGGTGGCGAATTAGGCCTCCCAAAATAGCCTTTGCGATCCGCAAATCATGTCCATCGATCAGAACCGACTTTGTGTCGTCCATCGGCTTGAGGGACACATATTGGGATTTGTAACCAGTTTTTGAACGGCTGAACTGCCTGCCGGGTGCCTGGCTGTTGCGCTTGGAAAAAAAGGCATTTTCATATCGTTCCTGAAAATCTTGCCGATAATGCTGTGCAATGTCGTGATCGGCAATGTCGCGTACATGATCGGACAGGCGTTTTTTAAGGCCCGCTTTGGTTTCGGGAGTATTCAGTGGTTCCGCATCATATTCTACCTGCCAGATTTTATCGCCCAGCATTTGAGGTCGGTCAATCAAAGCCGCAAATGCTTGCGGGCCGTCGGAACGAATCATGTCATCCGGGTCTTGTCCCGCTGGCAAGGAGATAAAATTGAGACTGTGGGACGGGCGCAGGATCGGCAGTGCCCGCAAGGCAGCGCGCATCGCTGCCTTTTGTCCGGCATTATCACCATCAAAGCACAGGATGGGCGCTTCCACCATTTTCCAGATGCGTTCGATTTGATGTTCGGTAAGTGCAGTTCCGAGTGGCGCTACAACATCTTCAAACCCCGCCTGTGCCAGCGCAATGGCATCCATATAACCTTCGACGACCAAAATTCGTCCGGTCTGGCGTGAAGCAGGGGAGGCTTTGTCGAGATTATAAAGCGTGCGCCCTTTGTCGAATAAAGGGGTATCGGGAGAATTGAGATATTTGGGTTCGCCATCGCCCAATATTCGTCCACCAAAGGCAATGACTCGGCTCCGCGGATCGCGGATCGGGATCATCAATCGTCCGCGGAAACGATCATAAGGATCGCGATCGTCAACCTTGATGAGTAGTCCCGCTTCAACCAGCTGATCAACGCCGTGAACAGACAGCGCTTCCTTGAGCCGTCCACGCGAATCCGGGGCAAAGCCAAAACCAAAATCGCGGATGGTTTTCTCGGAGATACCACGATTTTTCAGGTATTCGCGAGCCGCCGCTCCCTCGATTCCGTTAAATTGCGTGACAAACCAATCCTGTGCTGCCGCCATGACGTCATGTAGTGTGGCACGGGCTTCCTGCCGCTGCGCTGCCCGTGGATCGGGGGCAGGGACCTCCATCTGCGCCTCGGCCGCCAGGTCTTTTACGGCATCCATAAAGCCGAGGCCGCGCTGATCGGTCATCCAGCTGATAGCATCGCCATGGGCCCCGCAACCAAAGCAATGGTAGAAGCCCTTCTCGTCATTAATCGTGAAGCTGGGCGTCTTTTCATTATGAAACGGACAACAGGCCTTAAACTCGCGTCCTGCCTTTTGCACCTTCACCGTCCGGCCGATCAGCGTGGACAAAGTGGTCCGGCTACGCAGTTCATCAAGCCATTGCGGAGAAAGAGTCATAAGTCTTTGATCAGCTGAGCGCTGCCTTCACCAGACCGCTGGCCTTGCTCATGTCGATTTCGGTGCCGTGGCGAGATTTGAGTTCCGCCATCACGCGGCCCATATCTTTCATCGATTCCGCGCCAAGTTCCGATTTGATGCCGTCAATCAAAGCCGCCGTATCGGCTTCGCTCAGTTGGGCGGGCAGGAATTCCTCAATCACAGAGAGTTCCATCTTTTCGCCCTTTGCGAGCTCATCACGACCTCCTGATTCGAACATCTCGATCGATTCGCGCCGTTGCTTCGCCATTTTCTGGAGTACGTCGGTCACCATGACATCGTCATCAAGCGTGCTATCTTTGGTGCGCAACTCGATATCCTTGTCCTTGATCTTCGCCAATATCGAGCGGGTGGCCGCAGTGCGATCCTTGTCCCCAGCCTTCATGGCCGCAATTTGTGCCGCTTTCACGTCATCGCGAATCATAGCGTTCCCCGTAATTTTGGAATAAGCTACCAACATAGCCGCAACTTATTTTTTTTCATAGATTGCAGCGTGTTTTTTCGTCCCCTAGTCACGGCGAAATTTGCTTGAAGCGCAGGAGCATGGGGCTCCCGCCACATTAAAGGACAATGCCCATGACCGACACCAGCATCCCCGCCGCTCCCAAGGGCGCCACTGGGATATTGGTATTGGCCGATGGTACGATAGTATGGGGCAGGGGTTTTGGCGCAACCGGCGCAGCAGTCGGGGAAGTTTGCTTCAATACGGCGATGACCGGCTATCAGGAAGTCATGACTGACCCTAGTTATGCGGGACAGATCATCACCTTTACTTTCCCCCATATCGGTAATGTCGGAACCAATGACGAGGATGTCGAAGCCGATAAGGCACACGCGCTGGGCTGTATCGTGCGCGAAGACGTTACGGAGCCGAGCAGCTTCCGGAACAACAAGCCCTTTGATCAATGGATGGCCGACAATGGCCGCATTGGATTGGCCGGTGTTGACACGCGGGCCTTGACGCGCCGGATCAGGGAAGCCGGTGCGCCCAATGCGGTTATTGCGCATGATCCCGATGGCCAGTTCGATATTGACGATCTGCTCGCAAAAGCGCGGGATTGGTCTGGACTAGAGGGCATGGATCTGGCGGTCGAGGTTACCGGCCATCAGACCAAGATCTGGGACAGCGGTGTCTGGCGTCTTGGTCATGGATATGCGCCATTGGATGAAATGGAGTCACGTCCGCATGTTGTCGCTTTGGACTTTGGCGCAAAGCGGAATATCTTCAGAAATCTTGTGAAGGCAGGCGCAAAAGTCACTGTTGTTCCTGCGCAAACTGCATTTGATGACATCATGGCACTGAACCCGGCAGGGGTGTTTCTATCCAATGGTCCGGGCGATCCGGCAGCGACGGGAGAATATGCCGTTCCGGTGATCAGGGAACTGCTCGACAAGGATGTGCCGATATTTGGTATCTGTCTTGGCCATCAGATGCTGGCCCTGGCCGCAGGTGCTTCGACCGTAAAAATGTTTCAGGGGCATCGCGGTGCCAACCATCCGGTGCAGCGGCACGAGGATGGCACGGTTGAAATTACCAGCATGAACCATGGCTTCGCGGTTGACAGCGCAACGCTTCCCGACACCGTAGAGGAAACCCATACCAGCCTGTTTGACGGCAGCAATTGCGGCATTTCTTTCAAGGATAAGCGTGCCTTTGGCGTTCAATATCATCCCGAGGCCAGCCCTGGACCGCAGGACAGCTTTTATTTGTTTCAGAAATTTGTCGTCATGCTGCAGTGATCAGGAATGTAAAAAGCAAACATAAATCATGCAAATAATGAAAAATTGGCCGGAAGAGTAAAATCCTAATAGTGACAAACCACCTTAAAACTTGCGAAGAGAACCGGGCAGGGTTCGTGCCGTTCACTTCACATTTTCTATGTGATGAGACCTACGCAAATTTTAAGGAAAACAATAATGCGGAAATTTCTCGTAATTTCGGCCACGATTCTGTTCGCGGCCTGCACCCCTGTCAAAGAACAGGCGATGACCGAATGCATGAAGCAGTCAGCAAGCTTTCCAAGCTCGGTAGACCCGGAAAAAATTTGTACCTGCATGACCAAGGACATTCCCGAGGACGCCAATGTAGCGGATGCGGAAAAAGCCATGATGGGCAATATGCAAGCCTGTGCCAGCGAAATGGTCCAGGATATGATCAAGAGCGACCTGCCGACAGCGGAAAAATCTGCCGCAGCCGAATAGGCCGCAATTATTCGTCAAACATAGGCTCTCTCCGCCCAGCCGGCGGGGAGGGCCTTTTCTATGCCTATGCGCCAACAAGCAAGGAACAGGTCACATGAGCAACGTTGATCCCGACTATCTGGCACAGGAATGGGCGACCGATGACGAGATATTGGAGAGCATGGCAGCGGGCGGCGATCTGGCGCGTGTGGTCAGAGAGATTAACGTGCAATTTGTCGGGGCGGTTGCCAACTTGAACAAGTTGAAAAATGACGCGAAGAAACTCGGTTTTCGGTCAGCTTTAGTCGAAAAATATGAAGGTGAGTGGCAGATTGAGCTGCAAATTGACGCCGATACGCGTCAGGAAACCATAAGAGAGCTGACGCGCAAATGCCTTGAGATTGAGCAGGATTATGACATTGACCACGATGGTTGGGGGTGTTTTGCCTGCAATGAAAATGGACCGATTTCTGATGAGAATCCGGCGTGATGGGTGAAAGCACTCACATAAATACCACACACATGGTCGGTACCATCCTTGCTCCCTCTCCCCTGTGGGGAGAGGGCTGGGGTGAGGGGGCTCGACGGTAATGGAGTTCGTAAATTTTCCAGTTACGCGCACGCTTATCCAGCCCTATCGCTTAAGCGAGGCTGCCGAGGGTCGCGACTATAATATCGGGTTGGAACACCCTCATCCAACTGCATCTAGCCAGCAGAGCTGGCAAGATTGCGTATCCTTCTCCCTCAAGGGAGAAGGTTT
This sequence comes from Parasphingorhabdus sp., assembly GCF_965233695.1. GTDB lineage: Bacteria > Pseudomonadota > Alphaproteobacteria > Sphingomonadales > Sphingomonadaceae > Parasphingorhabdus. The sequence continues at coordinate 3,676,665 of NZ_OZ247497.1, read as the reverse complement.
AGCCATTTTTGGCATTGCGCAACGCATGGCGAATTTCTTCCAGCACGCCATCGATATTTTCCGAGATATCATTATTCCAGAAGCGAATCACGGTATAGCCATGTGCCGCAATCATTTTTGTTCGGGCCTCATCGGAAAGGCTTTCGCTATGTTGGCCACCATCCAGCTCCACCACCAGTTTCGCGCTACGACAGGCGAAATCCGTGATCGCGGTGCCGATGGGAAATTGCCTGACGAACTTGTGGTTTTCCAGTTGAGATCGACGGAGGCGCGTCCAGAGTCGTGTTTTCGTTTCGGTCATATCGCGCCGCAGCTTGCGAGCGGTGCTGGTCAATCGCTTTTTCGCCATATATCTCTGTTTTCTGCTGGCAGATGCGCTAATGTAAGAGATATATTTGGTCAATGGCGGTCTGGGCTGCCGAAAACCCTCATTCAACTTCGTCTCGGCAAACTGGCTGCCAGGACTTTACATTCTTCCCCCGTAGAGGAGAAGATCGGGAACGCTAATGCCAAAAAGAACTGACATAAAATCCATCCTGATCATCGGCGCTGGCCCGATTGTTATCGGACAGGCGTGCGAATTTGATTATTCGGGGACACAGGCCTGTAAGGCGCTGAAAGAAGAGGGGTACCGGATCATCCTGGTCAACTCCAATCCGGCGACGATCATGACCGATCCGGAAATGGCGGACGCGACCTATGTTGAGCCGATTACGCCGGAAATTGTCGAGAAGATCATTGCCAAAGAGCGCCCGGATGCGGTGTTGCCGACCATGGGCGGGCAGACGGCACTGAACACGGCGCTGACGCTCAACAAAAGGGGCGTGCTGGAAAAATATAATGTCCAGATGATTGGCGCGGATGCCGAAGCCATCGACAAGGCGGAAGATCGCGAGAAATTCAAGGCTGCAATGGACAAGATCGGTCTGGAAAGTCCGCGTTCTGCGGTCGCGCATAGCGAAGAGCAGGCGCTGGAGATTTTGGAAGATATCGGGCTGCCCGCGATCATGCGGCCCAGCTTTACCATGGGCGGCACCGGCGGCGGTGTCGCGTATAACCGCGAAGAGTTTATTCATTTCATCCGCACATCGCTGGAAGCCTCGCCGACCAATGAAGTGCTGATCGACGAATCGCTCATTGGCTGGAAAGAATATGAGATGGAGGTTGTCCGCGACAAAGCGGATAATTGCATCATCATCTGTTCGATCGAAAATGTCGATCCGATGGGCGTGCACACGGGAGACTCGATTACGGTCGCTCCAGCCCTGACGCTGACCGACAAAGAATATCAGATCATGCGCAATGCCTCTTTGGCCGTCTTGCGAGAAATAGGAGTCGAAACAGGCGGTTCCAACGTGCAGTTCGCAGTTAATCCGAAGGACGGACGGCTTGTTGTGATCGAAATGAACCCGCGCGTATCTCGCAGTTCTGCGCTCGCATCCAAGGCCACCGGCTTCCCGATTGCGAAAGTCGCGGCGAAGCTGGCTGTTGGCTATACGCTCGACGAGATTGATAACGACATTACCGGCGCGACGCCGGCGTCGTTTGAACCGACGATTGATTATGTCGTCACCAAAATTCCGCGCTTTGCCTTTGAAAAATTCAAGGGCGCCGAGCCTTTGCTCTCCACCGCGATGAAATCTGTCGGTGAAGTCATGGCGATAGGCCGCAATATTCATGAATCGCTGCAAAAGGCGTTGCGCGGGCTCGAAACCGGGTTGGATGGATTTAACCGGGTGCAGGAGCTGATCGGTGCGTCGCGAGACGAGATTGCCGCCGAACTGGCGAGGGCTACTCCGGATCGCTTGTTGGTGGCTGCGCAGGCCATGCGCGAGGGCTTTAGTGATGCGGAAATTTTTGACATTGCCCATTATGATCCCTGGTTTCTGGCGCGTATTCGTGAAATTATCGACGCCGAGCAAGAGATACTGGACAATGGCCTGCCCAATGGGCGGGAAGCGCTCCGCAAGCTGAAATCCATGGGCTTTTCCGACCAGAGACTTGCGAATCTGGCCGTTGATGCCGTGCATGTGGCCGGTGGGGCAGGGCGCGCGGTTGCTGGCGGGCACGGACTGGTTCATGACGCCGTTGCCGCCATGGCTGGTGCGACGACCGAGAAAGAAGTTCGCGAGCTGCGCCACAAGCTGGGCGTGCGACCCGTTTTCAAGCGGATCGATACCTGTGCGGCGGAGTTTGAAGCCAAGACACCCTATATGTACTCCACCTATGAAGCGCCGATTTTTGGCGAACCGGAAAATGAGGCCATGCCTTCCGATCGCCGGAAAATCGTCATTCTAGGCGGCGGTCCGAACCGGATCGGGCAGGGCATTGAGTTTGATTATTGCTGCTGTCACGCCTGTTTCGCGCTGGCCGATGCCGGTTATGAAACGATCATGGTCAATTGCAACCCGGAAACGGTTTCAACCGATTATGACACGTCGGACCGGCTTTATTTTGAGCCGCTGACGGCAGAGGATGTGCTGGAAATCCTGCATGTCGAGCAGAGCAAGGGCGAACTGGTCGGGGTGATTGTTCAATTTGGCGGGCAAACACCGCTGAAACTCGCGTCTGCGCTGGAAGACGCTGGGATTCCGATCCTTGGCACCACGCCGGATGCCATTGATCTGGCCGAAGACCGCGAACGCTTTGCGAAGCTGGTCAATAATCTGGGCCTGAAACAACCCGAAAATGGCATGGCGCGGACCGAAGAGGAAGCGGTGAAAATCGCAGAACGCATAGGCTATCCGGTGCTGATCCGGCCAAGCTTCGTGCTGGGTGGTCGTGCGATGGAAATTGTCGATGGACCGGCGCAGCTTGAGGATTATATCAACACGGCTGTTCAGGTTTCGGGCGATCAACCTGTTTTGGTTGACCAATATCTGCGCGATGCCGTGGAAGTTGACGTCGACGCGATCTGCGACGGTGACGAGGTTATTGTTTGCGGCGTGCTTCAACATATTGAAGAAGCTGGCGTCCATAGCGGCGACAGCGCCTGTACAATCCCGCCCTATAATCTCAGCGATGATATCATTGCCGAAATGGAACGCCAGGCCGAAGCCCTGGCTTTTGGCCTGAAGGTGCGCGGCCTGATGAACATCCAGTTCGCAGTGAAAGATGGCGAAGTCTATCTCATCGAGGTCAATCCGCGAGCCAGCCGGACGGTTCCGTTTGTTGCCAAGGCTATCGGAGTGCCGATTGCCAAGATCGCCTCTCGCGTGATGGCTGGTGAAAAGCTGAAAGACTTGCCAGCGATTGATAGACATATTGATTATATTGCTGTGAAAGAGGCAGTATTCCCGTTTAATCGTTTTCCTGGCATCGATCCCGTTCTGTCACCGGAAATGAAGTCTACCGGTGAAGTTATGGGCATTGACAAGAGCTTCCCTATTGCCTTCGGCAAGGCGCAACTGGGGGCGAATAACATCTTGCCGGATGGCGGAACGTTGTTCGTCTCGGTCAAGGAAACCGATAAAAAAGTGATCGAACCAGCGGCGCGATTGGCCGAAAAACTGGGCTTCAAATTGATCGCGACCAGCGGAACGGCGGATTATCTCACTAGCCAGGAGATAAAGGTCGAGAAGGTCAATAAGGTTGCCGAAGGCCGGCCGCATATTGTCGACCGGATTATTGATGGCGATGTTGATCTGATTTTCAACACGACCGAAGGCTGGCAGTCGCTCAAAGACTCCAAATCAATCCGGGCGGGGGCGCTGAACGGAAAGATTCCGTACTATACCACGGCGACGGCAAGTGTAGCGGCGATGGAAGCAATTGCGGCCATGCGCGATGAGACTCTTGAAGTTCGTGCGCTTCAGTCTTATTATAAGACTTCGCAGACTTAATTCCCGACAATCTGTCACACTGCGGGCGAGCCTTCACAGGGAGGGGCGCCGGGAAACTATTTTTGACGCAGTGGTCCAGAAAACCGCGGCGAATAGAAGGAAGAAAGGCCAAAGATGGCTGTAGAAAAAGTACCGATGCTGGCCGAGGGTCACGCCAAACTGGAAGCTGAGCTAAAGGCGCTCAAAGAAGAGCGGCCCCGCATTGTAGATGCGATTGAAGAAGCTCGTGCCCATGGTGATTTGTCGGAAAATGCCGAATATCACGCTGCAAAAGAACGGCAGGGTCAGGTTGAAGCAACTATCGCGGATATCGAAGACAAGTTGAGCCGCGCACAGGTTATTGATCCAAAGACACTGTCGGGCGACAAGGCCGTATTCGGTGCAACGCTGACCTTGCTTGATGAAGACGATAAACCGGTGAAATATCAGCTGGTCGGTCAGGCAGAAGCCGATGCCAAAGTGGGCAAGATCAGCTATAACAGCCCGATCGGTCGCGCTTTCATTGGTCGCAGCATTGGCGACGAAATTGAGGTCACAGTGCCATCTGGCGACAAATATTATCTGCTTGAGAAGATCGAGTTTATCTGAGGTCATATGAACCTGCCAAACGGAAAACTTACCAACGGGCTTATCATTGCGAATGTCGTGATCTACCTGTTGCTTTGGATTTCCGGATGGCAGGATGAAGCAGTTATTCGCGGTGGTTTTTTCCCGATACGACTGGGTGAGGGGCTTCCCGAATTTGAAGGTATCAGCGGGATGGTGCCTGCATGGCTGACGCCAATGTCATCGGCTTTTCTGCATGGTGGGCTAATGCATATTGCTTTCAATAGTTTGATGCTTTTGTTTTGCGGACGCTTTGTCGAGCAGGCACTAGGGGCGCAATTAATGGCTTTTCTCTACGTTGCGGGTGCCTATGCCGCATCGCTGGCGGAATTTGCGGTCAACGGCCAGTCGCTAATCCCGGTTGTGGGTGCCAGTGGCGCAATATCAGCGATATTGGGCGCTTATGCGTTGTTGTTCGCACGCAATGAAGTGAAACCGGTCGGACCTTTTCCAGGTCATATAGTGCGGATCGCGTGGCTCACACTCGCCTGGATCGGTATCCAGCTCATGATCGGTATTGCCGCACGCGGCAGCCTCAACGGCATCGCGATTTTTGCCCATATCGGCGGTTTTGTAGCCGGACTGGTGCTGACCCGGCCCTTGCTGCAATGGCGCTTTAAAAACGCCTGATCGTTAAAATCAGTCTTCGGCGGGCAGTTCGGGCTCGAGCAATTTATGCAGGTGCACGATGACATACTTCATCTCGGCGTCATCCACCGTACGCTGCGCATTCGAGCGCCAGACGTCTTCTGCTTCTTCATAATTGGGATAAACACCTACAAGATCGACCTCATCGAGATTCTCATAATCCAGTCCGCGCGGATCCTTGACCCGTCCGCCCATCACCAGATGAATTTTGCTGCGTTCACTCATATGTGCCCCAATCTGTCACTTGCCTGATTTTTCCGATTTTACCGCTTCGGTAGCGGCTTCGGCGGCGCTCTTAGCAGCTTCGGCGGCTTTGCCAAGCAGATCTTTTATCTGATCCTGAACACTGTCTTTGCTGAGGCCAAGATTATCAATCTGCTCCCGGCCAGCATCCTTTGCCGCGCCGTAAGCTTTTTTTGCGGTTTCGTTGATTTTCTTGCCTGCTCCGCCGACATATTTGGTTTCGGCCTTGCTCTTGGGAAGCAAAGCCCCGACCAATGCGCCAAGCGCCAGCCCGCCTGCAACCACAGCCAGCGGGCTTTTAGTGATAGTTTCTTCAGATTTGTGCGCAGCCGTCTTGGCAATTTGCTTTGTCGCGGCAACGCCTTCAGCGGCTTTCGCTTTTCCGTCGCTTAGCAAGGCGGCGGCCCGTTGCTTGCTCTCGGACATCTTTTCAATCGCCAGCCCCGTACCTTCACCCGCTTTTTCCTTGGCCATCTCCAGCCGTTCCCGGGAAGCAGCGCGTGCTTTGTCAATATTGTCTGTCAATTTACTCATAGCTCATTCCTCAGGATCATTATTTTTGCTACCGTCATTGTCGGCGCGGCGGTTGGCAAAATAGTTGGTCAGTGGTTTGCGCAGTGCCAGCAACGTGGCGGCAGCTGCCACAGACGCGATTTTTCCGGGATTGTCTTTCACACCCTGCAGGGCACTTTCACCAGTCTTTTGAACCCGGTCCAGGGCCTTGTCTTTTGCTTCCTGAATCAGGTTGGCAGGGCGCAGACGTTCTTTGGTGTTCGAAACATCTTCGTTAAGAATCTCTCGCGCTTCCTTTTTCTCTATCGCAAGATTGCGCAGCTTGAATATATCATCATTTTTCTGGGTCATTGGTCATTTTCATTCGCTATTTTCATCAAGGGGTAACTTGCGCGCCCGTTTTATTGCCATGTTCATCAGCACCGTTGTCACAAGCAAAGCGCTTCCGGTCAATAGGCCTGTGGCTGCGACTGGTCCCCAATAATGGGACAATATCAACAATATGCCCAATATCAGCGCAACCGCACCCGTTACCCCCACTATGATGGCAACACTGAACAGAATCAAAATGGTCTTCGTCGCCTGCATATTGACGGATAATTTTACCCGGTAATATTCGAGCTCTGCCTCTGCCAATTTACGGACATCTTGGACAAGTCCGTCAATCTGTCCTGTAATAGATCTGTCTTCTTCTGCAGGCGCGTCTATTGGCTCCGCACCCTCATCAGGCGGTGGCAGCGGATCTTTTATGGCCACTGTCTTATTGTCCAATATCCAATACCTGTCTTGATCAAACCGATTGTGACAATAACCGCTTTAGCTGCGATCATCTATCCCTGACTTGATCAGGCGGGCGACAATCAAACCAACCACTGCTGCTGCACCAATCGCAACGGCGGGTTTTTTACGAACGAACTCGCGCGCGTCATCGACCATTTCGTCCACATCCTTGGTATTGATTTTTTCTGCAAAAGAAGAGATCGAGTCAGCCGCGGAACGGGCATAATTGCCATATTTCTCTCCCACATTCTCGTCGATGGTCTTGGCGCTATTCTCAATCATTTCGCTTAATGTGCTTATGGCTTCTCCTGCCTTTGCTTTGCCGTCATTGGCAGTTGAACGGGCTTTGTCGATCGCGCGTTCTTTCAGATCAGCAGTGGCATTCGCCGTTTTTCCAGATGCTGCGCGTGTCGCGCCGGCTTTTAGCGGAGCAGAAGGCTTCGCTGAGGTTGCTTTTTTGGCATTGACGCCTTTGGCGGGGGTGGATTTTTTGGCAGCAGTTCGCTTGGTTGCCGGCTTCTTCGTAGCAGGCTTTTTGGCGGTTGCTTTTGCCGTGGACGATTTAGATGTTGTTGGTTTCTTGTCCTGATCTACAGCCATATTGAAAATTCCTTCCTCAAAACCCTTGCCAGTTAAATATAACCAGTTGTTTGACCGGTTCATTTTTCCCTATGCATCAAATGGTGTCTAATCGTTATGATACAAGGCTAAAATACAAGATCACGGCTGCTTGCTTGCAGCAGATGATTGCCACAAGCCTATCATATCGATAAGGGCATTGCGATACGCAAACTTCCGCAGGAGTGTTCCCGAAAATGACCGCCATATTAGATATCCACGCTCGCCAGATTCTGGACAGTAGGGGCAATCCGACCGTGGAAGTTGATGTTCTTCTTGAAGATGGCAGCTTCGGACGTGCAGCCGTGCCATCGGGTGCATCGACAGGGGCCTACGAAGCTGTCGAATTGCGCGACGGCGACAAGGAAAAATATCTTGGCAAAGGCGTTTTGAAAGCCATCGAAGCGGTGAACGGCGAATTGAGCGAAGCCTTGCTAGGCATTGATGCGGAGGATCAGGAAGAAATTGACGCGATGATGGTTGCGCTGGACGGCACAGACAATAAGGGGCGTCTGGGTGCCAATGCTTTGCTCGGTGTCAGCCTTGCCGCTGCAAAAGCCGCCGCGGATGCGCGTGGATTGCCACTTTATCGTTATGTCGGTGGTGTTTCTGCTCGCGTGTTGCCTGTACCAATGATGAATATTATCAATGGCGGCGAGCATGCCGACAATCCGATCGATTTTCAGGAGTTCATGGTGATGCCTGTCGGTGCCGACAGCATATCTGAAGCGGTACGGTGGGGGTCGGAAATCTTCCATACACTGAAAGCCGGTCTATCTGAAAAAGGTTTGGCGACGGCAGTCGGCGACGAAGGCGGATTTGCACCCAATCTTGGTTCTACCCGTGATGCACTCGATTTTGTGATGGCATCGATTGAGAAAGCGGGTTTCAAAGCGGGTGACGAGGTTGTGCTGGCGTTGGATTGTGCCGCGACTGAATTTTTCAAGGATGGCCAATATCATATTTCGGGCGAGGGTAAGGTGCTATCACCAGCGGAAATGTCTGATTATCTCGCAGAGCTTTGCAAGGACTATCCCATCAAATCAGTAGAAGATGGTATGGCCGAGGATGATTTTGAAGGATGGAAGCTGTTGACCGATGCCATTGGCGATAGCGTTCAATTGGTCGGTGATGATCTGTTCGTCACCAATCCGGTGCGCCTGTCGCAAGGCATAAAAGACGGTCTTGCCAACAGCCTGCTGGTGAAGGTCAATCAGATCGGTACATTGTCTGAAACGCTGGAAGCGGTGCGGATGGCACATAATGCATCCTACACGGCGGTAATGTCTCACCGTTCGGGTGAAACGGAAGATGCGACCATTGCCGATCTGGCGGTTGCGACCAACTGTGGTCAGATTAAAACAGGCAGCCTTGCACGGTCAGACCGGTTGGCAAAATATAATCAGCTGATCCGTATTGAGGAAGAACTCGACAGCGTAGCCCAATATGCCGGGAGATCCATCTTCTCGTAATGCAATAGATTGAAAACGATCCGCCATTACGGGCATTTCACCGGCTTTCGACAGCCACAAAGAAATAAAAGTGTTAACGCGCTTGCCAGCAAATCAATATTCTGATTCAAGAGAGATATGGCCCAAAAAGAGAAAATTGGCAGTTTGATAAAGGCGGCGCTGGGCCCCGGCTTTGCACTGATGACTCTCCTTGCAATTGCGGGCTATGCGGTTCTTGGTCCTACCGGGATTCTTGCATGGGGAGAATATAACAGCTCACTGCAAGAACGGCAGACAGAATTGGCGGCACTGGAAGTGGAGCGTGATGCTCTTCGGAACCGCGTCAATCTGCTTGATCCCAATGGTGCAGATCCCGATCTTGTCGGCGAACTGCTCAGAAAAGACGGTAATTTTGTCCATCCCGATGAGATTATCGTTCCGCTGAAATAGCACTCCGTTTTTGATCTAGGATTTTGTGTCTTTTCCAGCGCATAACGCTTGGGAATTTGATGCTATCTGTTTATGGTGTTGTGAAACTAAAAAGACAGGAAACTGCAAGCGTGGCAAAAGCTCCCCAGAAAGCTCCATCAAAGTCCAAGGCGCCCGTCAAACGAGCTCCGAAAAAAACGCCGGCAAAGGCAGCTAGTCGACTGCCGGTTCTGAAGACACCGATATATAAAGCCAGCAAGGCGGAGCTTATGGAGTTCTATGAGCAAATGCTGCTCATTCGGCGTTTTGAGGAAAAAGCAGGGCAGCTATACGGCCTTGGGCTGATCGGTGGTTTCTGTCATCTCTATATCGGTCAGGAAGCTGTCGTCACCGGGCTGCAATCAGCTATTGAGCCAGGCAAAGACAGCGTGATTACCGGCTACCGCGATCATGGCCACATGCTGGCTTGCGGAATTGACCCAAATGTCGTGATGGCCGAGCTGACTGGTCGAGCATCCGGCATCTCGAAAGGCAAGGGCGGTTCGATGCATATGTTCTCCGTTGAGCATGGTTTCTATGGCGGGCATGGTATTGTTGGTGCGCAAGTTTCGCTGGGTACCGGCCTGGCATTCGGTCACAAATATAAGGATGATGGCGGCGTCTGCTTGGCTTATTTTGGCGATGGCGCATCGAACCAGGGACAGGTTTACGAAAGTTTCAACATGGCAGAGCTTTGGAAACTGCCGGTTATCTTTGTGATTGAAAATAACCAATATGCGATGGGCACGAGCGTCAATCGGTCGTCGTCAGAAGACCAGCTATACCGTCGCGGAGAAAGTTTTCGAATACCCGGGATGCAAGTGGATGGCATGGACGTTCTTGCCGTTCGTGGCGCGGTTGAAGAAGCATTGAAATATGTGCGCGGCGGCAAGGGGCCAATTTTGATGGAACTGAAAACCTATCGCTATCGCGGACACTCGATGTCCGATCCAGCGAAATATCGCAGCCGTGATGAAGTGCAGGACGTGCGGGAAAAATCAGACCCGATCGAACGGTTAAAGGCCATGTTGATCAAGCAGGGTGTGAAAGAAGAGGACTTGAAGGCGCTGGATAAAAAGGTTCGTAAAACGGTCATGGAGGCGGCTGATTTTGCTGAAGAATCGCCCGAGCCAGAGGCTGCAGAACTATATACCGACGTTTTGGTGGGGCAATATTGATGGCGATCGAACTGAAAATGCCGGCGCTATCGCCCACGATGGAAGAAGGTACGCTTGCCAAGTGGCTCGTCAAGGAGGGCGACGAAGTCAGCTCCGGCGATATATTGGCGGAAATCGAAACCGACAAAGCAACTATGGAGTTCGAGGCCGTTGACGAAGGCGTCATTTCAAAAATTCTTGTTGCGGAAGGCACTGATAATGTCGCCGTCGGTACTGTAATAGCTGAAATGACCGGCGAAGACGAAGAGATGGCCCCCGAGTCAGAACCGGCAACTGCCGTAGAAAAAGAATCGACGCCTCCGGCATCTCCTGAAGTCGCTGAAGCGGCTCCGGTTTCTTCAGCGGCCCCGGTTTCTCGGGCGGAAGATCCAGTGGTTCCGGAAGGCACCAGCATGACCACCATAACTGTTCGCGAAGCGCTTCGTGATGCGATGGCGGAAGAAATGCGGAAAGATGATCGCGTCTTTGTAATGGGGGAAGAAGTCGCCGAATATCAGGGGGCTTATAAAGTCACGCAAGGGTTGCTTGATGAATTTGGCGGAAAAAGGGTTATCGATACGCCGATCACCGAACATGGTTTCGCTGGCATCGGTGCCGGCGCGGCAATGGGCGGGCTGAAACCGGTGGTCGAATTCATGACCTTCAACTTTGCGATGCAGGCGATTGACCATATTATCAACTCGGCAGCGAAAACCAATTACATGTCGGGCGGGCAAATGCGTTGCCCAATTGTGTTTCGTGGCCCCAACGGGGCGGCCTCGCGGGTCGGCGCGCAGCACAGTCAGAACTATGGCCCGTGGTATGCCAGCGTTCCCGGTCTTATCGTCATCGCACCCTATGATGCGGCGGATGCCAAGGGCTTGTTGAAAGCCGCTATCCAATGTCCCGATCCAGTGGTCTTTTTGGAAAATGAGTTAATTTATGGCCGGTCGTTCGAAATTCCGGATATTGATGACTATACGCTGCCGATAGGGAAGGCGCGGATTATGCGTGAAGGCAACGACGTTACAATTGTCAGCTACTCTATCGGCGTCGGGTTGGCACTCGAAGCAGCCGATTCATTGGCAGAGCAAGGTATCGATGCGGAAGTCATCGACCTCAGGACATTACGCCCGCTTGATAGTGAAACGGTTCTTAACAGCCTCAAGAAAACCAACCGTCTTGTCGTCGCTGAAGAAGGTTGGCCAACCTGTTCCATAGCCAGCGAAATTGTAGCAATATGTATGGACGAGGGATTTGATGACCTCGATGCGCCGGTTGTTCGGGTAACGAATGAAGATGTCCCGCTACCCTATGCTGCGAACTTGGAAAAAGCGGCGTTGATCGACAGCGATCGCATCATCGCCGCCGTGAAAAGGGTCTGTTATCGCTAAGAGATAGTCGCATAACGGTTGCATGTCCAAAGGTCAGAACTGCCAATGTTACTGGCATTCTTCATTGCGTGATCATTCCGCTCGCGTGCGACGAATGCGCTTTCGTAACGAATAACAATTTCACCAAAAAATCGATCTGATATCAGTGGTTTATAATCATACACCACTTCAACGAAATTGACTGCTGTTGCAGGAGTAGCTGCGATCTTTTTACCAGTCGGACCAATGCCGTTGGCAAGAGATGAATCTGTTCTGCCATCATCTTCCGCACCATAGGTCGAGGAATATTTTGTATTTCCACCATAACAGCGCTGCCAACGTATCCACTGTCCTTCGTCGGACCCTGCCAGACCGTTATGTTCAAGATTTGAAAGAATAATTCTAGCGTTCGGGGAAAAGTCGATGCTGCTGCCAGTCAAATGTGCGCCAGTGAAAATTTCCCGGATATCTGCTTCATCGATTGATTCACGGACACGCGAAGCGTTATCCGCAACCAGCATCGCAACCTGACTAACTTGCAGATGCCCGACGGCCAGATTGGCTGTTTCCATTCCGGTCAGTCCAACGGTCAGCATGAAAGGCGCAACAAAAGCAAATTCGATTAACGCCAAACCGCTGGTGTCATGACGCAAATTGGCCAAAACACGAGCTATCCGGCTGTTTGACACAGATGCCTTGATTGAATTATTTTTCAAAATATCGCTCATTTTATGGCTCACATAATTCGGGGTCAGGAACCTGAGATCCGTAAGGCTGGTTTCTAACGGCTGTGGCATTGTAGCTGGTCATTTCCTTGCTACCGCCAAATAGTGTGGTGAGAGGAAATACTCTCGGTGAAACAATCGTGATTTCATAGTTCACAATATCATCGGGTCCGCCAGTTCCACTTCTGCCGGTATTGATATCAAATACACCATTATCGTTGCCATCAAGATAACAGTCTCCGCTATCGAGATTGCCATCGTTATTGATGTCCTTCGTCAGTTTTTCTGGCTTCCCGATATTGGTGAATTCAAAATAGCTGCGCACTTTCACATCGACGGTCGCATTGCTGAGTAACAGCGGGTCTAGGCCGTCTTTGATTTCGGTCTCTATCTGCGCAACTGACTTGCCTCCGACAGATGCCTGGCGTGCAACTTGATGCATGATGGATTTGGACATCGTGTCGACATAGCCTTGATAGCCAATCTCCATGATTCCAAATAGCAGCGCGATAAGCGGACCAGCTATCAAACCGAATTCCATCAGTGTGGCGCCTTCATCGTCGCGACGCAGGCGAGATAATTTTGATTGTATTTTCATTAGTTTGACAACCTCAATCCACCGATTTTTTGGGCAATGTTACTAAATGCCGCGCGCAACGTATCTCTGCTCGTTGCAGGAGCTGCATTCTCAGGACCCGACGCACAGGCCAGCATGTCAGCACTGACCGTAGTCACACCAAATTGCACAACCCAAATTGTCCAGCCTTCCTTCTTGGCTTCTTGGCACATGAGCTTGAAACGGTTGGTCTGGCGTGCTTCCAAATCCAGCTCGCCTGCTGAAGTGGGAGCAATTTTGCCCCAATAATCGTTTCGGTTGAACGACCCATAGTTGTTACCCCGGATATCAATCTCACCATCGGTCATGAAGATCAGATGCCGGCCAATATTGAACCCATTGGGAGTCGTGGAATTTTCCGCTGCAAATAAGCCATTTTCTGACAATAACCGTGCGCCCCAAATCATACCAATCGCATGATTGGTACCACCATTTGCCTGCAGGCTAGCGATATAATCCGCCATGCTGCTCGTGGTTGGGTTACCGTCCGCTTGTGTCCCTATAGCATCAAACGAAGCATAGGATGCCAGTTTACGGGCTTCGGTTGGACACGGCGCGAAACCATTGCTCATATTAGTAATGTTGCCGCTTGTGGGATCAATCACAACTTCCGGCCAATGCGGACGCCAGCGCGATGCGGAGTCCGTTGGCAAAAGATTGATATCCATATCCAATGACCCAGCCGGAATGCTGTTTGCCGTTCCCGAAAGTTGCTTAGAGTCGCGCTCCTCAATACAGCCTCTCCAGCGATCGAGCTGCAATCCGTTTACTGTTGGGCGCTGCGCAGGCGGATTGCTGGGGTCGATCGATTGGACATATGCAGAAACGTCATGAGAAAATTTTCCGCGTGTCCAACCAAGGAAAGTGGCGCCTGGTTGCCAAACATCTACGATCTCAACAGGAAACTCTTCCGTTACGATTTCGACGGAACGTTCACAGTTTCTCCAGAATGCATTGCCGACTGCATTGGCTGGCGGTGGAGCGTTGCTACCATCCCAGCTTAGATAGCTGTAGGTGGTGGTAACCCGCGTAAAGATGTTACCTGCTCTGCTGGTCGAAACAACGGGATTGCCGGATGGATTTGCATTCCACCAGCCCGGGACGCTTTGGTTTTGGCTAAACTGATTCGTACATTCTGGTCCATCGACGAATGTCAAAAGCTCATCATCCGGATTTACCGTGGTTGAACTTATCGGTGTATCACCAATGACTTCCCACTGGCCTTGTTGCGTTTGATAAGACCAACGGTTGTCAGCATCATTTGCTGTGCCGCCAACCAACCAGGAAGGGTTCGCATCATAGAGAATTTTCCCGACGTTAACGGTGCTGGTATAGGGAACAAAGCCGTAACGGATTTGTTCGCCGCTGGAACCACCACCGCCACCTAGAATGCCATAGAAATCCTGCACGGCGAGCTGCAGCGCTGTGAGTCTCTGGTCTGCTACCGGAGCAGTTGCCGAGGAATTATTGCTGGCGTCTGCGCTTCGCAGCATCGAGCCGGTGACGTCAAGTACCATCATGACATCGACATTGCCGACATCAAGCCGGCTGCTGCAATCCGTTTTGATGACCATGTTCTCATAGCCGAAAACACGCATCAAAGTTGTCCGGATGGTGGTTTGCGCTTCGCCTTCGACGACGCGCACATCGCTGCCATCTTTGAATACCAACTTATTTTGGGATACCAGTGTACCGTCTTTATCGGTTACGGTTGCATCAAACTTGGTTGAACCAAAAGATTCTTCAGGAAAGTTGAAGTCAAAAAACTTTTGGGCTTCAGCTTTGTCTGCAGCGGTCAGGGTGTCCTGAGTCATGTTGCGTCGTCCGGCGAGAACGGCCGCATCGCATGCTTGTTGCAAACGTGCTTTGGCCATATAGGCGCGTCCCATATCCACACCGCCGCCAACGAGGCCCATGATTGGGAAGAGCGCAGCAGCGGCCATCGCCAATGTATTACCGGCGCTATCCTTGCGAAGCCTTTGTAAAAATGGTGTCGGCGATTTTATCTCGTTCTTGTCAACCATATGCCCCTGGCCTTTATTCGTGGCGCAACAATTCACGCCGGTGGATTTCAGTTCAGCGTGTCTGATAGAGAAAAAAGGGTTAGCGGCTGCCCAATGCCTTTGGTTAAAGCAATGTTTACCTTGATTTCCGGCGGAAAACTGGCATCGGCCTGTTCATGCAAGATGCGCTTTTACAGCTTGACCCATTTCATCGGTTGGTTTTTGCCTATGCAAAGCGCTCAGATCGCGCACGATATGCTCTTGTCTTTGCATTGGATTTGAGATTTGCGGAGGTTATCCGATCGACCTCTGAAACATTGATTGGACAAATGCGGTTAACCTGGTGGCGCGATATTTTAACCAAGCCGATCGAGCAGCGACCTGTCGGAGAACCATTAGTGGCGCTTATCAATGACGCAGAGCAACAGGGCGTTGATCTTGGTCCCTTGCTGAATATTCTGGATGGTTGGGGGTTGTTACTGGACGATTTTCCATGGGACGATCGCCAATTTGACAAATATGCAGCCAAACGGGGCGAAGGAATATTTGGCTTTGTTCGCGGCGGAGATCGCGAATTGACAACGGATCAGCGACAGGCAGCGCGGGCCTGGGCCCTATGGGATTTTGCGCGCCATTGCTCTGACGCAAATATGCGCGAGCGGGCATTTGAAAAATGTAGCGCCATGTATCGCGAGGCGGGATCTGTCCGTTTTGACAGAAGCGGACGACCGCTCTCTATTTTCTGTAAATTGGTCAAGAGCGATGTCACAAATGGGGCGTTAACGGCCGATCTTTATCGTCCAGGGGTCGCAAGTAAGATTATCTGGCACGGCGTTACCGGCTGTTAACACCAGGAGAACAGCAGGAAGGAGCAAGTGGCGCATGAAACGGTACATTGCTGGTGCTGGAAGCATGATGCTGCTGATGACTGCCGGGCTGTTCTTGTGGATTGGCGCCAGCGGACAAGAGCCGATAATTCCTGACACGCCGCCGCCTCCAGAGTCGATCGAACCAGAGGGGCTACCGGAGTCCGCAGCAAATGCTCCGGCAATCGGTACACCGCCACCAACCCCTCCGAAAGCCTATACAGCCTCTCGAGAAGAGCGGCGCTTCAATCGCTACGACCGCAATCGGGATGAGAAGATAACGAGGCTCGAACTGATGAGCAGCCGTACGAAGGCATTCAAGGCGTTGGATACAGATGGCAACAATCTGCTCACATTTGAAGAATGGGCCGTGGCTACAAGCAACCGCTTCGCCGGTGCAGACACGGATGGTGACGGGCATTTGACCCGATCTGAATTCCGTACTACCCGGCCGAAACGTACGGCTCCTGAACGCTGCAGATGTTAGGCAGCTTGTGACGCGCCCACGGATGTCCGTTGCCAATCGGCAAAATCTTTTCGTGCCCGGGCGGTATAGGCTTCCTTTCGCTCTTTCTTTTTGATGCGCTGCTCAAACGGCGGAAACAGACCGAAATTGACATTCATCGGCTGATAATCCCGCGCATCTGCACCGCCGGTAATGTGCGATAATAGAGCACCGAAAGCTGTCGTCAGCGGCGGATAAGCAAATGCTTCTCCCTTAATCTCCGCCGCCGCCATGCGTCCAACCATCAAGCCAACAGCCGCACTTTCTACATAGCCTTCACAGCCGGTAATCTGGCCAGCAAAACGGATATGCGGTGCCTTTTTCAGACGCATTTCCTGGTCGAGCAATTTCGGCGCGTTGATGAACGTGTTCCGGTGCAAACCTCCCATACGGGCAAACTCAGCATTCTCCAGACCGGGGATAGATCGCAGCAGTTCGGCTTGCGCACCATATTTCAACTTGGTCTGAAAACCGACCATGTTCCAAAGGGTGCCGAGCGCATTATCCTGCCGCAATTGCACCACAGCATAGGCGTTCTCACCGGTATGCGCATTGGTCAGGCCGACCGGTTTCATCGGGCCGAAGCGCAGGGTTTCAGGGCCACGTGACGCCATAACTTCAATCGGCATGCAGCCTTCGAAATAGGGTGTATCTTTTTCCCATTCCTTGAAATCCGTTTTTTCACCATCGAGCAGGCCTTGGATGAACGCTTCATATTGGTCGCGGTCCATCGGACAATTGATATAGTCTTTGCCATCGCCTTCCGGACCGATTTTGTCCCAGCGCGATTGCATCCAGGCGATATCCATGTTGATGCTGTCTTTATAAACAATCGGCGCGATCGCATCGAAAAAGGCGAGGGCGTCTTCACCTGTTGCCGCGCCAATGCTTTCCGCCAGTGTCATGGCGGTTAGCGGTCCGGTAGCGACAATCGTAAGCCCGCTCTCTGGCAACTTATCGATCCGCTCACGGACAATTTCAATATTGGGATGCTCGCTTAGCGCCTTGGTAACGCCGTTGGAAAAATGATCGCGGTCCACTGCCAGCGCGGAGCCAGCAGGCAGCCGGTGCTTGTCGCCTTCTCCGATAATTATCGAGCCAAGATCCCGCATCTCGGCGTGGAGCAAACCGACAGCATTTTTCTCGGCATCATCAGATCGGAAACTGTTGGAACAGACGAGTTCGGCCAGCCCCTCAGTCTGATGCGCCGGCGTCATGTCGCCACTTCCCCGCATTTCAGACAAGCGCACGGTAATGCCCGCTTCCGCCAATTGCCAAGCCGCTTCTGATCCAGCGAGTCCGCCGCCGATAATATGTATCTGTGTCATCGCGTCTTAGTGTTGCCGGAAGTTGTAAAAGTCAATCTGGCAGAGAGGAGGAGAGCATGATAGGCGAGGAAGTATGAAACGTGCAATCATCGAGTCCCGGCCTTATCTGCTGCTCAGCCTGCTCTTCGGGATCAGCTATTTTTTCATAAAGGACAGCGATTTTCCGGGCATGTATCTGATGTTCTGGAAGGGGGCAGCGGTTGGTTTTCTCGCTGTCTACGCGCTTCGCCGGTCTCATAATTTTGAAGGAAAATTAATTGCTGCCGTGATGGCTTTCGGTGCGTTCGGAGACATGCTGATCGAAATTGATCTCATGGCGGGGGCAGGGTCATTCATCGTCGGTCATTGTATCGCGATCTGGCTTTACGCGAGGCATCGCCGGGAAAAGACTGCATTTAGTCAGAAGATGTTCGCGATATTGCTCGTCCCGGTAACGATGTTTATCGCTTGGTCACTGCCCTTTGATCGCACAGAAGCACTTGGTTTAGCGGTCTATAGCCTGTTTCTAGCGGTCATGGCGGCAATGGCGTGGACCAGCAGTTTTCCTAGATATCGGGTTGGTATTGGTGCGTTACTATTCGTTATGTCCGATCTTTTTATCTTCGCTGAAATGGGATTCTTGCAAGAAACCCCTATTCCATCCCTGGCCATTTGGCCGCTCTATTATGTCGGCCAATTTCTGATTGTGACAGGCATTGTTCGGACTTTGCGCAAGGAACTGGCGATACCCAATCCCTAAGACATGTAAGCCCCAATTGTCGTCCGGTGGAGCAGCCGGTCATGCCCTTCATAGCCACCTGTAGCGCAATGGAGAACGGAACGATTGTCCCACATCACCAGCATGTTGGGTTCCCATTTATGGCGATAGACAAATTCATCGCGGCTTTGCCAGGCATATAATTCGGTAAGCAAGGGCAAGGCTTCTTGTTGCGTCATTCCCTCAAAGCCGATGATATAGCCCATGCAACTGAACAGGCCGCGCCGACCAGTTTCGGGATGTTCACGGATTAGCGGGTGAACCTGCGTTTTCCGGGCAGACTCATCGGGACGAATGGCCATGCTGCGACCTTCATCCTTTTCTCCATAAGCACCATCGGGTGCATAAGCGAGCTGCGCGCTGTGAATAGCGCCCTTGCCTTCCAGTTCGGCGCGCATTTCTGAAGGCATGAGGTCCAGTGCGGCATGTTGATTGGCGAATAACGTATCACCTCCCACAGGTGGTATGGTGATACTGCGAAGGCAGGTGCCAGCGGGAGGATGTTCCTGAAAGCTCCAATCGCTGTGCCAGTTTTCGGCAAAAAGTGGAGAGGTTTCATCGGCATTACGCTGAATTGCGGCAATATGTTCCCGGCCTTCTATGGGATCAAAAAACGGGTCATGACCGAAACCGCCAAAATATAGTGTGAAACGCTCCAGATCATCATCGGAAATATCCTGATCGGGGAAGGACAATACATGATGTTGCAGCCAGGCTGCTCGGATCTCGCCTATTTGCTGATCATCTAGCGGCTGCGACAAATCGACGCCGGTGACTTTTGCTCCACAAGCTTGACCCGATGGCGTAACAGTAAGTGGCATAAGATTGTCTCCCTCTATCCTTTGTCGGCAGTGGCGCTTCACCAAGGCAGACCGCATAAATCGATATTGCCGCATACGTTTGCGGATTCCTTCAATGGTAACACCATCACGTTGCGAAAAGAAAATGGGCCGGTCTGGCCCTTCTGTTCAACGACCATGTCACCTTCAAAAATTATCCAGCCCAATTTACCGTAGAACGCGACATTATGATCCTCACAAAATAGCAGGCTGAAGGCACATTGGGCTTCTGTTCGCAGCAGATCCATCAAGTGGAGCATGACTTGTCTGCCATAGCCGAGACCTTGATATTTGGGTTCGGTCATCACGCCGCCTATCCCTGCAACACGAAGTCTCTTGCCATCACACAATATTTCCCGCTCGTGGATGCCGGCCACTGCGCGAACTTCGGTATCAACATAAAGGAGCACGCGCCTTTGTGCATGCGCCCACTCGATTCCGTGCATGGGTGTATTTATGAGTTTTTCAGGCGGGTATATTCTTTCCCGCATATCCGATATTTCAGGCCAACTCAGCGCGCCATCTTTAACTAAAAAGAGCGGCGCGCTGGATGTCATGCCTCGGAGCTATCCTCGGCTCCCGGTTCGGCAGGTGCTTCTTCGGATGGGTCTGAGGTATTCAACTCGTTCGCGACCAGCTCCTCGGCCTCGTTTTCCGGTTCGTCTTCCTCGTCAATTTTTGCCGCTCCGACAACAGTTTCACCGGGAGCAACATCGAATAGCTTTACGCCAGAGCTATTGCGCCCAATGACCCGCATATCGGCAACTTTCATGCGGATAAGCTTGGCCTGATCGGTCACCAGCATGATTTGCTCTTCATTCTTGGCTTCAAAGCTCGCAACAACCGTGCCGTTGCGTTTGATATTGTCGATGTTGAGGATGCCCTGGCCGCCGCGACCGGATTGGCGATATTCAAAGGCGCTTGAGCGCTTGCCATAGCCATTGGCGCAAACGGTCAGGATGAAATCCTCGGATTCGGAAAATTCTGCGAGACGTTCAGGGGAAAGCTCCGACATATTCTCGTTTTCTTTCCAGGGTGCGGCCTTGAGATAGGCATCGCGTTCCTCTGTCGTGACCTCAAAACCGCGTAAAACTGAAATCGAGATTACTTCGTCATCATCCTTCAGCGCAATGCCACGAACGCCTGTCGATGTGCGGCTTTGGAATGAACGCACAGCGTCACCTGCAAAGCGAATCGCCTTGCCGTTTTTGGTTGCCAGCAGGACGTCATCATCGTCCGTCAGCAATTCGACACCGATTAGCCGATCGTCACTATCCTCATCAAATTTCATTGCGAACTTGCCGTTTGACGGCACATTGGTGAAGCTATCCATGCTGTTACGGCGCACGCCACCTTTGGCGGTCGCAAACATCACATGCAACGCGCCCCATTCGGTTTCGTCTTCCGGCAATGGAAGAACCGTAGATATTGTTTCTCCTTCTGCCAGAGGCAGCAGGTTCACCATCGGACGCCCTTTGGTTTGAGGTCCGCCTTCCGGCAGTTTCCAGACTTTCAAGCGATAAACCTTGCCATGGGTTGAGAAGAACAACACCGGCGTATGGGTTGATGTGACAAACAATTCCGTAATCGCGTCTTCTTCCTTGGTGGCCATGCCGGCGCGGCCTTTGCCGCCACGACGCTGCGCACGGAACGTATCGAGCGGTGTCCGCTTGATGTAACCGCTGTGCGTTACAGTGACGACCATTTCCGCGCGTTCCATCAAGTCTTCATCTTCGAGACCATCCCACGCAGCGGTAATTTCACTGACACGCGGGGTCGCAAATTCATCCCGCACCGTTTCCAGCTCTTCGCGCATAACCGCATAGAGTTTGACGCGATCCGCCAAGATTGAGAGATATTCTTCAATAGCAGCTGCAAGCTCTTTTAACTCATCGCCAATTTCTTCCCGACCAAGTGCAGTCAGTTTTTGCAGACGCAAATCCAAAATTGCTTTCACCTGAATGGCGGAAAGCTTGTAAATGTCACCTTCTACTTCGGTTTCCGTCGCTTCGACCAGTTTGATATAACCGGCGATTTCAGCAATTGGCCATTCACGGGCCAGCAAGGAATCACGGGCTTCTGCAGGCGTTGATGATCCGCGAATAATCCGAACCACCTCGTCCATATTGGTAACGGCGACGACCAGGCCGAGCAGGACATGGGCGCGTTCCCGTGCTTTGTTCAATTCAAACTTGGTCCGACGGGTAATGACCTCTTCGCGGAATTTGACAAACGATTCGATAATGTCGCGAAGATTAAGCACTTCGGGACGCCCACCGCGAATGGCCAGCATATTGGCCGGGAAACTGGATTGGGCAGGGGTAAATCGCCAGATTTGATTAAGCACGACGTCAGCGGTCGCATCGCGTTTCAAGTCAATGACGACCCGGACACCGGCGCGACTGGATTCATCGCGTATGTCGGAAACGCCTTCAATACGTTTGTCCTTCGCGGCTTCAGCAATTTTTTCGACCAGGCCGGATTTGCCAACCTGGAAAGGGATGGAGGTTAGAACTATTGAACGTTTGTCACCGCGCCCCTCTTCAATCTCGTGACGCGCCCGCATCATGATCGATCCGCGCCCCTCTCTATAGGCCGATTTTGCACCGGACTGGCCAAGAATCAGAGGAGCCGTAGGGAAATCTGGTCCCGGGATGATATCAATAAGCTCGTCAACGGTAATCCCCGAGTTTTCCATATAGGCGAGACAGCCGTTTATCACTTCGCCAAGATTGTGCGGAGGAATATTGGTCGCCATGCCGACAGCAATACCGCCAGCACCATTGACCAACAGATTAGGAAAACGCGCCGGAAGAACCGAAGGTTCCTTGCGGCTGCCATCATAATTGTCGATAAAATCGACTGTATCCTTGTCGAGGTCGTTGAGCAGGCTATTGGCAACCTTGTTCAGCCGCGCTTCGGTATAACGCATGGAAGCCGGCATATCGGGGTCCATAGAACCGAAGTTACCCTGACCATCGATCAGCGGCACCCGCATCGACCAGTCCTGCGTCATACGCGCCAGCGCCATGTAGATCGCGCTGTCGCCGTGGGGGTGATAATTACCCATTACGTCGCCGACAATTTTGGCGCATTTGCGATAGGGGCGTCCGGCGACAAAGCCGCCTTCCTGAGAGGCGAACAAAATTCGACGGTGAACGGGCTTCAGGCCGTCGCGAACGTCTGGTAAAGCGCGGCTGACGATAACTGACATGGCGTAATCCATGTAGCTCGATTTCATTTCATCGACGATATCAATCGGTTCAATATCAGACGGTTCCGGGACTGAGGTTTGTTCGTTCACAAACGGGCCTTTTTCATAGGTTTTTTGATTACGATTCTTCTAGGGGAAGTGGTTATTAAAAGCCAGCTTTTCGGTCTGGATTTACCTGAAAAAACACGAACCGATTTCAAGGTTTGATTTCTTCACCATCCCAAGCAAAAATTTTACCGCTATCGACCGGTTTTAAACCATCCAAAACATCCAAAAGCTGTAACGCTGCACGTTCAGGGTCAAACAGTTTGCCGGGCAAAACGTTACTCTGAAACGGTTTGCTCAGGCCGGTATCGACCGTTCCAGGGTGAAGGGCGACAATGATGCTGCGGTTATTCTTGCGCGCCCATTCTATCGAAAGGTTGCGAATGATCATATTAAGCGCTGCTTTCGCCGCACGATAGCCATACCAGCCACCTAGCCGGTTGTCCGAAATGCTCCCGACACGGGCCGATATGGCCGCAAACTTGGTAATTTGGTCATTTGGCATGAGGGGCAGGAAATGCTTGGCAATCAGGGCGGGGCCAACGGCATTGATCTGATAATTTTCGAGCATCCACTGAGGACTGAGTTCCCGCATGCTTTTTTCAGGCCCATTCTGCTCGTTGTGGAGCAGGCCGGTGGCCACAAATATCATGTGCGGCTTAATGTTCGCGTCTTTCAGCCAGTGTGCTGCCGACTGGATTGAAGGCTCGGATGTCAAATCAACCGCGATCGGGCTATCCGCTTCGCGTGAAAACCGAACAACCTGTGCGAATTCGTCTTCCTGTTCCAGCACATCGGCCATTGCTCGCCCGATGCCGCCGGAAGCGCCAACGATTACAGCAGTTTTGCCGCTCATGATCGCACGAAGCGCAGGCTATCCTCGGTGCTGTTTTTCTGGTCAAATCGATACCCGTCGCTATCGAATTCCTTGAGTGCTTCGATATCTTGCAGGTGGTGCTCGCAAATATAGCGTGCCATCATTCCCCGCGCCCGTTTGGCTTCAAAGCTGATGAATTTGGGACCATTTGGTCCATCCTTGCGAAAATCAACTTCTATGATCCGTGCATTCAGTTCGCTGGTATGCGGTTTGATTGCCGCCCAATATTCATTGCTCGCCAGATTAACTATGATTTTTTCCTTTGTTTTTTCCAGATCCTTGGCGAGTTCCTTGGCAATTTTATCTTTCCAGAAATCTGTCAACTTCTTGTAGCGCGGTGCCCATTTCGTTCCCATTTCCAGGCGATGTGGTCTGATCGGGTCAAGAGGACGCAGCAAACCATAGAGGCCTGATAATATCCGAAGATGGCTCTGGGCGAAACGCAGGCCTTCCTGGTTCAAGCTTTGGGCTTCAAAACCTGTGTAAACGTCGCCGTTATATGCATAGATCGCGGCTCGTTCAGGCTGATCAAAAAACTGGCTGTAGCGCCCATGATTGAGATCGATCAAATTGTCGGACACAGGCATGATCGACTTCAGTTTCTTTTTCGACAAGTTGGAGATTGCAACAGCCAACCGCGCCGTTTCTTCTGGAAAACGCCCTTCAGTCAATTGGTGGGCAGGGACGGCGCTGTCAAAATCAAGCGATTTGGCAGGGGAGATAATTGCAATCACGTTTAACTAACCTTTTTTTGGGAATTTACACTCTTATACATTTTGCCGACGCAAGAGCGCGGATGTGAGCGGCTCTGTTCAACAACTATTCAGCGGATTCACCCTATAAAAGCATGTGAAACATGGTAATAATGCCAAGACGGTTTATGGTGCAACCATAATCGAAAATCCGATACGGGTTCGGTAACACAAAGTTTTTATTCGGAGGAATTTTATGCGTTTTCTATCTCATTTTTCTATGGCCGTCGCTCTGGCTGCTGCTGGAACATTAGCCATATCAGCTGTGCCGCAAGAAGCGCATGCTCAGAAAAAGAAAAAGGACAAGGCTCCCAAGCTCGAAATTAGCAAAGAAATTCGTCCCAAGGTGGCAGCGATTCAGCAAGCTATGGCAAGTGAAACCCCGGCCACTGCTAAGCCGTTGGTTGAAGCCTTGCTTGCCGAACCACTGGCTGGCGATGACCTGTTTATCGCCGGACAATTGGCTATCCAACTGGGTAGCAGTCTGAAAGATACCGGTCTTCAGGAGCAGGGCATTAATGCTTCATTACAGAGCGGGAAGACATCGGCAGAGCAACAGCCTTCTTTTCTGTTTTTTGCGGGAAATTTTGCCTATTCCGCCGGCCGTTTTGCCGAAGCACAGCAAAAGCTGCAGCAGTCATACGATGCCGGCTATCGCCAGAACAATATCGGCGCACTGATTGCCGAAGCCTATTTCAAGGAAAACAAGATTCAGGAAGGCCTGGCCGCTCTTGATCGCGCGTTGGAAGAGCAGAAAACTGCAGGTAACAAAGCGCCAGAAGACTGGTACCGTCGCGGTGCAGGCATGGCGATGAAAAATAACGTCAACGGAGCAGCCGGAAAGTGGACATACAAGTTGGTTGAAGCCTATCCCACCGGCGAAAACTGGCGTGCCGCTTTGTCGGTATATCGGGATTCGGCCAACCCCAAATTATCGAATCAAGAGAATTTGGAATTGATGCGTCTGATGCGCAAAGCCGATGCTATGGAGAGCGAACGGGATTATTTTGAATATGCTGATGCTGCCGACCCGCGCAGATTGCCTGGTGAAGTTGTGTCTTTGCTGGAAGAGGGGCTAGCAAAGGGCGATGTACCGTCCTCCAGTGCTTATGTGAAAGAAACCCTGGCCGCAGCACGTGGATCCGTCTCAGCTGACAAAGCCAGTCTGCCGGCTTCAGAGCGAGACGCAAAGAGCTCAGCCAATGGCAAAATTGCTCTGGCAACTGCAGATGCCCTGCTTGGATATGCGGAATATGAGAAAGCTGCAGCGCTATATCAGGCCGCTATTACAAAAGGCGGCGTGGATACGGCGCGGGCACAAATGGGTCTTGGTATTGCGAATGTCGGAAAAAGCGATTGGACTGCAGCGAAGCAGGCTTTTGCTAGCGTGACAGGTGGTCGCAAAAGCATTGCCGACTTCTGGTCATTGTGGATTGATCAGCAGGCTGCCGGAAGCGCAGCACCAGCGCCAGCTGCTAGCTAGCAATCTCATGAAATAATAGAAAAAGGGCGCTTTCGGCGCCCTTTTTTGTGTCTTACGTACCTTGAAATCATTCTGTGATGGGAACGCCAGGCAGGTTTTTTGCCGACCGGATGGTCAGTGAGGTTTTGACGCTGGCAACATTGGG
Source organism: Parasphingorhabdus sp. (assembly GCF_965233695.1). Lineage (GTDB taxonomy): Bacteria > Pseudomonadota > Alphaproteobacteria > Sphingomonadales > Sphingomonadaceae > Parasphingorhabdus. Next base: position 3,650,811 of record NZ_OZ247497.1, on the reverse strand, counting down.
GGCCGATGTTAGCTTGCTGGTAAGAAAGCTTTGAAACTCCTGCAAATCCTTGGCAACCACCTTCAGCATGAAGTCTATTTCACCATTGAGCATATAGCATTCACGAACCTCAGGCAGTTGTTGTACATGCTCTTCAAACGCCTGCAAGTCTGACTCGGCCTGACTCTTCAGGCTGACCATCGCAAAAACTGTAATTGTGAAGCCCATTTTTGCCGGATCAATTGCTGCATGATAGGCTGTAATAATCCCGCTATCTTCCAGCGCGCGCATACGACGCAAGCAGGGAGGTGCGGTTAATCCAACGCTTTGCGCAAGTTCGACATTTGTGATCCGCCCCTCGCTCTGAAGCCGTTCCAGAATTTGTAGATCAATTTCGTCTAGATTTATATCAGCCATAGCTTTGCAACTTCCGTTCGCGAATCATTTCATTGATATAATATAATTAGCACATCACGCAATGGCTGCTCACTTGTCCCACATTGTGACGTGATATTTTCAGGGGTTACGGATTAGAAATATTGCCGTTATCGACTTGCTAACGAAATAACAAAAACAAACAAACCGGAACCCTAATTTGCGTTATGATGATCGCCTTAAAACCGTTCTAAAGGGTGCTTTTCCAGAAGGAACGGCTGCAGCGCTGCAATGGCGACAGGTGTCTGATTTAATGGCACAGAAGCAGGGACGGTTGGTGAATGATGATGTTCAAGCCGGACTTACAAGGCTGCGCGATTTGCATGAACGGGTTAGTGAAGCGGACCGGGTTTCCGCCGTTAACGCGCTTGATGGACGACTGCGATCCGCACCGTTGTTGGTCTATTTATGTTCTGATACGGATCCGGTTTGCAATGCTGCCATTCTCGCGGCGGATTTGACGCAAGAAGAGTGGGCGGATGTTATCCCGCAACTACCGGCGCGGGGTCAGGAAATTCTGAAAACACGAACAGATATTCATCCGCTGATCGGCAAATTCTTCGTTAAAGACAAGAAGACGGCGATGGCGGGCAGCGATAATCTGGTTTTAGTGCCGGCATCAGAGAGTGCTGAGCCAACAGAAAAAGCAACTGTGTCTGAAATGGAAGAATCTTCCCAGATCAGTTCGCTTGTAGCAAAAATTGCTGATTATCAGCGCAAACAAGCCAGCGAACTCCCGCATGAGGAGTTGAAGCATCGGAGCTATTTTGTAGAAGCCATTGATGCCATAAATTTTGAAACCGATGACAGCGGTACGATCGTCTGGGCAGAAGGTCCTCCGAAAGGCGCCATAGTAGGTGTTACAATTTCGGAACCGACTTTTGATGATGGACCTGGCCCGGATGCCTACGGAGCAGCTGCTTTCCGGCAGAGAATGCCGTTGGAGAACGCGAGAATGCGCCTGTGCGGGGCACCTGTTGTTGCCGGAGACTGGCGTATTTCAGCCATCCCGTATTTTGGCGAAGAGACCGGCCGTTTTAAGGGGTATCGCGGCGTAATGAGACGCCCCAATGCTGCAGAAGATGTCGGCAACAGTGATTTGGATGTGGAGCGCCGTGAACAGCTTCAACAACTTATTCACGAATTGCGAACACCGCTTAACGCCATTATCGGATTCAGTGAAATAATAGAGCAGCAGCTTTTTGGGCCTGCATCTTTTGAGTATCGGACTTTATCACGCAGCATCACTGATGAGGCGAGGCGATTGCTAACTGGCTTTGAAGATATTGATATCGCTGCGAAAATTGATGCCGGGCAAATGGAAAGTGCGTCGGGATTAACGGAGCCGAACTGGTTGTTGGAGCGTCTTGCCCAGCGGTTGCACAGCTTGACCGACAGCAAATCTGTCGACCTGCACATCAGCAAATCAGAGCCTGTAAGACCTTTCGCCTTAGATAGTGAATCGGTGGAGCGTATCTTTGCCAGACTTTTGTCGGCAGCGATTATTGCATGCGAAAATGGCGAAGAACTAGAAGCTGATCTGCGAACGGAAATAGGTGGACAACCGGTCAACTGTTTCAGCCTCTCACGACCGATGAGAATTAGAGGCATTTCTGAAGAGCAATTGTTAGACCCATCCCAAGGGATTGAAGGAGATAGCAGTGATGCACCGCTTCTAGGGCTGGGTTTTTCGCTTCGTCTGGTGCGCAATCTGGCCAAAACGGCGAATGGTGCTCTAACCTTTTCCGACGATAGGATAGGCTTGACCCTGCCTGCCGCTGCGACTAGCGAGATTGAATTGCGTGAAACGGAATTGGAATAGCAGGCAGGGGACCTGGTTTAACAAGGCGGGGCTACAGTGTTCTCTAAAGTGAAACTAGCCAATGACAGCGTTGATCCCAATCGCCAATCACCTTGGCCGGAAAAGCTTGGTAGCCGATTTCTGATTACCGTTGATACCGAAGAAGAATTTGATTGGGACGGGCCTTTCGAGCGCAGCGGCCATACAAATGTTTCGGTTGGAAAACTCAAGCGCTTTCAAATGTTCGTTGAGAATTATGGGGTCAAGCCCATTTATTTTGCCGATTATTCCATTATCAAAGATCAGGAAGCTTCGACCTTTCTAAAAGAGGTGGTCGAAAAAGACACCGCTGCCGTCGGTGTTCATATGCATCCGTGGATTAACCCTCCCTTCGACGAAGAGTTAAATAATTACAATAGTTTTGCGGGGAATCTTCCAAAAGAACTGGAAGAAAAAAAGATAATAAACTTGTGCGAAGCTATCACATCCAAAGTCGGAATGCGGCCGATTATTTATCGCGCCGGGCGTTACGGCGTTGGACCTAACAGCATCGAGATACTGTTGAAGCATGGATTTGCGATTGATAGCAGCGTGCGCTCTCGATTTGACTATAGCGGCCAATCTGGACCTGATTTCGCCAATATTGGTGCTGAACCATTCTGGCTCGATGATGAGCGCCGTCTCTTGGAATTACCGCTGACAACGGTATTCTCTGGCCCATTGCGCAAGCAGGCAAATCAATTGTCACGCCATTTTAATCGATCAACTCTGATTCAGGCACTATTGTCAAAATCCAAGATGCTGGAACGCATTCCCCTAACACCAGAAGGAGTATCGGCGCGAGAGGCCAAAGAAGCTATTGATATTGCACTCGACGATCAGTTGAGATTGCTGGTATTTTCATTCCATTCACCGTCCTTGTCGCCCGGTCATACACCTTATGTAAAAACAATCGCCGATTTGGACCGTTTCTATGATTGGTGGCGCGCCATTATTGAACATTTGCTGGAGCGAGGAGTAAGCCCGATTGCTCTGGATGAGGTGGTTCGCGAACTTGTTGCGAACCGCAAATAGGCGGCGAATCGAGCGCTGACCCATTCATGGAGTGATGCCAGATGAATTATTTGTTTTAGCCGCTTGCCAAATCATCAGTGGTTCCGCTATCGCAGCGATCCTTGAAGAGCGGTGTTTTAATGAAATACGGTTGTTCTGGGGCCTGTAGCTCAGTTGGTTAGAGCTGGCCGCTCATAACGGCTAGGTCGGGGGTTCGAGTCCCTCCGGGCCCACCAACCTTCGTGCTGGCGAACAAGGAAGCTATCCTTGTATTTCGTAATGCGGTGGTTGTATAAAAAACTCTTTGCTTTTCCCTAAATCACAGCTTAGGGGAGGCGCGCGTCGGGGAGTGGCGCAGGCTGGTAGCGCACCTGGTTTGGGACCAGGGGGTCGCAGGTTCGAATCCTGTCTCCCCGACCAATTTTCCGGATTTTGATCAATTCGGGAAATTGGCGACCGGAAAACCCCAGCGCAAGCATAGCGATGCTGTTGGCGCGATAACGCTCTCTCAAAACAAAAAATACTCCCAGATCAGTTCATTTTGGATGTATAGTTGCAGCAGCACTGTTAGAGTTTGATGCTGAGACTGTTGTGGAGGCTTAATATGTCGACGAATCTCATAATTGGCTATTCGATGATAGCGATTATGGTCGTGATATGTATTCTGGGCGTTCTTATTTTCCGGAGAGAACGGAAGGAAAGACGACGCAAAGATCGTTAGGCAATATTCCGTGTTTTAGCAGGCCTGTGCCACCAAGCGCTTGCGATCAAGGCGCTCCATCATGCTTTTGATGACCGCCGGGTGGAAAGTGTAATCGATTTGACAGCCATATTCGTCATTTTTTTTCCAAAGTAGGTTGGCAGTCAATATATTCATGCTTGGAATTTTGAGAGTCAGCCCGATGTCTGGATTAAGCTGTGCTCCGCATTCGATTTTTATAATCGTATCGGAAATGGTCGTTACCACGCATGGAATCGCGGCAGAATTGCTTTGCTTGACCTGTGCATCGATGTGCAAGGAATCGCCGTAGATCATAATTCGCTCCCCGTTTGTTGCTACAGAATGTCAGCAACCGGCGCCGGTATTTGGCCGATACTATCTGGATATCCGACCTGAGCTAAGTTGAGATAGCGAAATATGGTTAATCAACCGTTCGATAAATTAACCAACAACTGGGAATGGCAAGTAAGCCCGCAGTCTTTGTTTATTGCCCATCTTGAGACTCGTTTTGGTTTGATGTCACAATTCCATCGTCTTCCAATTCGCTCTCGATGTCCGTTTGTAATTCTTGCACGGCTTCCTCGGCTGCCGCTTCCAGCGATTTGGCATCACCCTCGATTTGTTTTTCGATAGCCGCTTTCTCGTCCTCGCCTTGATCATCTGTTGGACTATCTGAGCATGCGCCCAGCAGAATTAGCGCAGGAACCAGAAGGATTGTGACGCGCATCGATTACTCTTTGGCCGGCATGGTGAAATCGACATCACTGTTGGCAATGATGGACAAGACGGTGCTCCATGCCGCGACATTCTGGCGCATCTGCTTCGGATCAATTTTGTCGAGTGTGTCATCGGGTGTGTGATGGAGATCGAAATAGCGGGTACCATCCTGCTGAAGATCGATGACCGCCAGATTATTGCTGGCAATGATATCCCGTACATCAGCGCCGCCAGTGGCTGGCGGTCCACTCGCACTCACGCCCAATGGCAAAAGCGCTTGAGCAATCTGCTTCTCGATGTTTTCGGCGCCATCCGGCAAATTAAACTCGACACGCCAGACACTGTCCGCACCGAAATCCGATTCCATGGCAATGGCATGGTTGCTGCCGGTATGAGCCTTGGCATAGGCTTTTCCGCCCCAAAGGCCGACTTCTTCTGCGCCGGCCCACAGGATGCGGATCGTCCGCAATGGTTGGCCATGATCCATGATATGCTTGGCCGCAGCGGTCACAATGCCGCAACCGGCTGCGTCATCAAACGCACCGGTTGCCAAATCCCAGCTGTCCAGATGACAGGCGACCAGAATCATGCCTTTAGACGGGTCGCGCCCGGTTACTTCCGCGATGACATTGCCGGATTCTTGCTGGCCGATATTCTGCGGCGTCATCACCAGCTTCAGCGTGACAGGTTTGCCGAGTTTGATCATCCGCTCCAGATTGTCAGCATCCGGCAGCGAGAGCGCGCCTGCTGGTATGGGCTTTACGCCTTCAGCAAAGTTCATATTGCCCGTGTGCGGGTTGCGGTGATGATCCGTACCAATGGATTTAATCACATAGGCGACCGCGCCCTTTTTGGACGCGACGCTGGGGCCGATCCAGCGCACGGGTCCATAAGCGCCATAGCTGGAGCCATCTTGCGTGCGATGCATGTCATGGGTCACGAACGCGATTTTACCAGCCAGACTGCCGTCGGGGACTGCCTGCATGGCAGCGAGCGAGTCGAAATAGGCGACTTCGGCTTCAATTCCGGCTGCGCCGGTGCTCGCGCTATTGCCCAGGGCCGTCACATGCATTTTTTGAGGGTAGGGACCTGTTACTTCTGCAGTTTCCGCGCCACGCACCCATGTGGGCATCATGAAAGGTTCGTTGCGGACGTTCTGAAACCCCAAAGACTTGAGCTTTGCTACCGACCAGTCGCGGGCCCGGGCTTCCGCTTCGGTTCCGGCCTGACGCGGGCCGACTTCCGTGGTCAAGCCTTCGGTTATCTCGTAGGCGAGGCTATCTTGCAGCGCTTTCGTTTGAATAGCCGCAGGATCATGCGAATTCGCAAAAGCAGCTGTGGAGAAAAGAAGCGCGGACGCGCCTGCGAGCAGGGTGGAGCTTTTTATCATGGACAACTGCCTAACTTGCCTTTTGCTGTTTGCCAATGCTCTCTTGCGAGTTGGCGTTCATTTCGCTAGGCGGTGCGCAAATCTAACCACATTGAAGTCAAAGGATACCGCCAGATGGCCGTCCAATATAGCTATGTCATGAAAGGTCTCACCAAGACCTTCCCCGGAGCGCCAAAACCGGTTCTCGATAATATTCACCTGCAGTTCCTGCCGGGCACCAAAATTGCCATCATCGGTAAAAACGGTGCGGGTAAATCCACGCTCATGAAAATCATGGCTGGTCAGGATGACGAATTTCAAGGTGAAGCCTGGGCCGGCGAGAATATTCGCGTGGGCTATCTCGCTCAGGAACCCGATCTGGACGAGACCAAGACGGTCAAGGAAAATGTCATGGACGGCGTCCGTCCTGTCGCGGATCTGGTCGAGCGTTTCAACGAAATCTCTAACATCATGGGCGATCCGCCGGAAGATGCTGATTTTGACGCGCTGATGGAAGAAATGGGCACGCTGCAGGAAAAAATTGATGCGGTAGATGGCTGGACATTGGACAATCAGTTGGAAATCGCGATGGAAGCCTTGCGCTGCCCGCCTGGTGACAGCCCGGTGATCGATCTGTCCGGTGGTGAGAAACGCCGTGTGGCGCTGTGCCGCCTGTTGCTCGACAAGCCTGAAATTCTCATGCTCGATGAGCCAACCAACCACCTGGATGCGGAAAGCGTCGCTTGGCTGGAGAAGCATCTGATCGATTATGCCGGCAATGTCATTCTCGTAACCCATGACCGCTACTTCCTCGACAATGTGGTGAATTGGGTGCTGGAAATTGATCGCGGCCGCGGGATCCCGTTTGAAGGCAATTATTCTAACTGGCTCGATGCCAAGGCCAAGCGGATGGCGCAGGAAGAGCGGGAAGATAAGAGCCGGCAGAAAGCTATTGAGAGCGAGCTGCAATGGATGCGGCAGTCTCCCAAAGCGCGGCAAACCAAATCCAAAGCTCGTATCCGCTCATTCGATGATCTGGTCGCGGCACAGGAAAACCGTCAGGTTGGCAAGGCGCAGATATTGATCCAAACACCCGAACGCCTCGGCTCCAAGGTGATTGAGGCCAAGGGTCTGACCAAAGCCTATGGCGACAAGCTATTGTTCGAAAATCTCGAATTCTCGCTGCCGCCCGGTGGTATTGTCGGTATTATCGGGGCCAATGGTGCCGGTAAAACAACGCTTTTCCGGATCATTACCGGGCAAGAAACGCCCGATAGCGGGTCACTCGAACTCGGTGACACGGTGAAACTGGGCTATGTCGATCAAAGCCGGGATACGCTCGACCCGTCGAAAAATATCTGGGAAGAAATTTCTGGTGGCCATGACTTTTTCACCTTCGGGAAAAATGAAGTTCAGACCCGCGCCTATGTCGGTGCGTTCAACTTCAAAGGCACCGATCAGCAGAAGAAAGTCGGCCAGCTATCAGGCGGTGAACGCAATCGCGTGCATCTCGCCAAAATGTTGAAAGAGGGCGGCAACGTGCTGCTACTCGATGAGCCAACCAACGATCTTGATGTCGAAACATTGCGCGCATTGGAAGATGCGCTGGAAAGCTTCGCTGGCTGCGCCGTGGTAATTTCGCATGACCGTTTCTTCCTTGATCGGCTCGCCACCCATATTTTGGCATTCGAAGGCGACAGCCATGTGGAGTGGTTTGAAGGCAATTTCGAAAGCTATGAGGAAGACAAGCGCCGCCGTCTGGGCGATGCAGCGGATCGTCCGACCCGTGTTGCATACAAGAAATTGACGCGGTAGTTTTGCTATAGCACCTAATCAAATTATCGGCATCGGGGATATCAAGCCATGAAAATGGTCCCGGCGACCGGGAAGGCGCGTATATACATCATGCGCAAGGGGTTTGTGGCTGGCCAACAGGGCATGAACATCACCATTGGCGATCAGTTTGACAGCCAGATCCGCAGCAAATATTTCCTGATGGCGGAAGTTGAGCCCGGCACCCATGAAGTCACTGCGCAAATGTCGAGCGGCAGCAAATCGGCAGCCGTTTCGCATGAAGTGACGTTGGCAGAAGGGGAAATTGCTCTGCTGGATATGAAGATCAATATGGGTGCCCTTCAAGGCAAACCTGATTTTACCGAAATTCGGGACGCCAGAGAAGCCAACGGAATGCTGACCGGACTAAAACTGGTTAAGTGGAAATAGCTATCTAGGAAAGCTCAGGCTTCTTGTGCGCTAACTGTCTGACGATTTGAGAGCTTACTAACAGCAATAATAGCCGCCATGGCCATCGCAAATCCCGGGATAATCTCGTAAACGCCCGGCCCGCCCATAAATGCGGTATTCCAGCCCAGCGCGATCCAAATAATCACCACGACCGCACCGGTCACTAATCCCGCAACAGCGCCCGCTCCGGTCATCTGCTTCCATGTCAACGACAGCAAGATTAACGGCCCAAACGCAGCACCAAAGCCGGCCCAAGCGTTGCTCACTAGTCCCAGAACCTGACTATCTGGATCACGCGCTATATAGATAGCCAGCAAAGCCACCAAAGCGACGAATAATCGCCCGACATTAACCGTCTCCCGCTCGCTGGCTTGTTTGCGCAGGAATAACCGATAGAAATCCTCGGTCAACGAACTGGACGATACCAGCAGCTGTGAACTGATCGTGCTCATGATGGCGGCCAGCAGAGCGGCGAGGAGGAAGCCGGTGATGAGCGGATGGAACAGGGTGTTGGCCAGCAGGATGAAGATGGTTTCGGGGTCTTCCAGCACCAATCCGTTCATCTCGACATGAGCGCGGCCTGTGATTCCGACACCGATCGCTCCGAGCAAAGCCACACCCATCCAGCTCATACCGATATTCCTCGCTTTGGGGACTTCCGCGACCGAACGGATCGCCATGAACCGCACGATTATATGCGGTTGTCCGAAATAGCCTAACCCCCAGGTTACTGCGGAAAGAAAGCCTACAAAGGACAATCCAGCGGTCAGGCTTAAATAGCTTGGATCAATCGCATTGAGTTGCGATGTGACAGCCCCGACCCCGCCATCACCACTCAAAACGACTAGTGGCATCAGCACCAATGCGACAACCATGATGCAGCCCTGGACAAAATCGGTCAGGCTGACCGCAAGAAACCCGCCCACCATAGTATAGGCGAGCACTACACCCGCGGTAATCCAGATACCAATCATATAGTCGCTCATCGCCGTTTGGCCGAACAGCCCGGCGAAACTGGTCTCGAACAGTTTGCCTCCGCCGACTAGCCCGGCGGCGGTATAGACCGCGAAAAACAATACGATGATGATGGCTGACGTGACGCGCAAAGCCAGTGCCTTGTCAGGAAAGCGGTTGGCGAGAAATTCGGGGATGGTGAGGGCGTTGCCGAGTTGTTCCGTCTGTTCGCGCAGGCGGGGCGCGACAATGATCCAGTTGATCAGCGCGCCGACAAACAGCCCAATTCCGATCCAGACCTCAACCAGTCCCGCCGCATAAAGCGCGCCGGGCAGGCCGAGCAGCAGCCAGCCCGACATGTCGGAGGCCCCGGCGGAAAGGGCCGCCACTGCAGGGCTGAGCTTGCGCCCGCCGAGCAGATAGCCTTCGCTGCTATCGGTTGATTTGCGCCACGCATAAAATCCGATGGCAAGCATGGCGGCAAAATACAGGGCGAGCGATATCAATGTTCCGGTTTGCATGGCGCTAGCGCAACCGTTTCACAAATAACTGACTCTTATCATCACGTTTTGTCTGAAAGTTCGGAACTTCTTCGAACATGTCCGATAGCCTTGAAAAGCCGTAATTGCGCACATCGAAGCTGGAACGGTTGCCGGCAATCTTCCCGACTTCCGACAGGCTTGCATAGCCTTCGGCATCCCGCTTGCTCGCCTGGTAAGCGTCGATGAGCAGCTTGAGCAATTGGTCATCGACCTTGCCCCGTGCACTGGGCTCCTCCTCACCATCATCGGCTTTCGCAGCCGTCTTGGCGTCACTATCGCCGCCGCGTTCTCTTTTATTGGCCTTGATCAGCGCATCGACATCGATGAAACGACTGCAGGCCTGTTTGAAGGCTTCCGGCGTCTTGGCGCTGCCAAAGCCGTAGACGGGAATGCCTTCCTGACGAATGCGCATGGCCAGCGGCATGAAGTCGCTGTCGCTGCTCATAATACCAAAACCGCCAATTTTGCCTCGGAACAGAAGATCCATCGCATCGATCGTCATTTTCATGTCCGTTGCATTTTTGCCCTTGGTCATGTCAAATTGCTGTTGGGGGTCGATGCCGTATTTGTGCAGGATATCGACCCAGCCCTTGAGCGATTGTTTGCGCCAGTTGCCATAGGCGCGACGGATATTCACCGTTCCGAGCTCAGCCAATGCTGTCAAAACGGGATCAATCCCGGCATGACTGGCATTGTCGGAATCGATCAGCAGGGCGATATTGTCATTATGTAATTTGCTCATCACGTGATGATGTACCTGGGGCAGGGAGTGTTCAAGCGGAAATATCGGCTTTGCCCACATCGCTTGGATTCTATCACTTGCTCTCAGATACTTGTTATATCCATATTTTGTTGACGATTCTGGTTAGAAACCATGTAAATTCACTCAGATTTCAATCCTTGGCTATCATCTAAGGGACCAGCCACTCTCCGTTCCAATTACCTGATTCTTCATCCCAGGAGAAGCGCGCACGCCGGTGACCGGAATGGGCAAGGTACAGCCATTCGATCTTATCTATTTCTGCCAACAATATCGCAAAATTTGACCGTCCTGGCAGAACTTCCTCTGCACCAGGTTTGCGACCTTCCAAATCGGCACTAAGGCCGGATATCGGACCGGGTGACGGCGTTCCGGGGCCAGGATTGGCAAGGTAGCATCGCTTGCCATAGAGCGATGTCTCCTGCCAGGCTTTGTCCGCCGCTGGACTGTCCGTTTCTATGCGGGCCGTTCCTGACAGCCGTAACTGTATTTTCGCACCGGGATGATAGCCAAGGACCGAAATCGGTGCGCCATCGGCAATATCGCTGATCTTGTCTGTCCGGTTGTCCGTGTGAAATCGCAAGAAGCGATTCTCTTTGCAAACTTCTCGCAAGATCATGATTCGCTGACGGGGCAGGCCGGCTGGACTAATTGTGCCTATGCATGGCATGTGCAGTGGTGATTTACGGTCCTTCGATCCGCGACAAAGCAACATCCATGCTTCGGCAAGAGAGAGCCTCAGGTCGTTTAGAAAAGATTGTTCGGATTGTTCGTTCATTCGACGACAGTAAATCTGCCATCGGCTTCATCAAGCGTATATAAGGTGGCTTCGCCAATGGCATACCAGGCGCCGTGAAGCTTTATCTCTCCCCGTTTTTCGCGCTCTGCAATAAAGGGAAAACTGCGCAAGTTCTCGATACTGAGTTTGATTGCCTCCAGTTCCAGTGCTCTTTGCGGATCGGTTGGCGCATCGGTTATTACTTGATCACGGGCTTCTGTGATAATCGACATCCATTCGTCGATGAAGGTGTAACCGGGAAGGCCAAGTTCGCCACCTTTCAAGGCCGCACTGATTCCACCGCACTGGCCATGTCCGAGCACGACAATATGTTTCACATTCAAGCCGGTCACGCCGAATTCTATGGCTGCCGATGATCCATGCAGTCCGCCGCTATCATCATAAGGGGGAACGAGATTTGCAACATTCCGTAGTGCAAACATCTGTCCCGGGCTGGTGTCAAAAATCGTCGCAGGATCAACCCGGCTGTCACAGCAGGAAATGACCATGATCGGCGGTGCCTGACCTTCTTTTGCCAACGCGTCATAACGTGCCCGTTGTTTGGGATAAGAATCTTCCCGAAAACGTTTATATCCTTCTAGTAACGCGTGAAATTCTGGCATTAAAAGCGATCCCCCCGAACGACCTCCACATTAGCGATGGTCAACAACAAACTATGACTGTCCAGTAAAGGTGCCAGCGCATCAGTCAACTGCTGTGCCTTCTCTTTATTGGCAATCATAAGGATTATCGATTTGGCAGCAGCGCCGGTAATCTCATCATGCTGCCAGCGCCCATCGCGCCCACCGCCAGAAGCGATTTTAATGACACTCCATCCCGAAATATCAACCTGCTTGGCAAAGCCGATAATCTTGGGAACCAGCGGTGTATCCACCAATATTTCGATGCGTTTGCGTTGAACAGTGTCGACCATATTTTACCCCAGAAATTTTGCAAATGCGGCAAACAGAGAAATACCGAACAAGATGTTGAATGGAAAGGTGATACCCAGCGACATGGCCAGATATATTCCCGGATCAGCCTGTGGCAAAGCAAGGCGCATCGCAGCAGGCACCGCAATATAAGAAGCACTGGCGCACAGCACGCCCAATATTGCTGCAGACCCGGGATCAAGGCCAATCAAGGTCCCGACAATCACACCGATTGTGCCGTTGATGATCGGTAAAATAATTCCCAACGCAGCCAGTGGAACAGTAATTTTTCGTGTTTCTAGCAATCGGCGAGCAGCGATCAGGCCCATATCTAACAGGAATAAGCACAGGACACCTTTAAAGCCTGCATCGAAGAGTGGTTTAATCGGAGCAAATCCTTCCGCTCCAGCAATGAAACCTATAACAAAAGCGCCCAGCAGCAGTATCACAGACCCATTGGTCAGCACTTCGTGCATCAGGCTGCTTTCGCCCTCATGGCGTACACTTTCAGTTTCTTTCAGTCTTTTGGAATAGGCACGCGCGAGAAGTAATCCGGTAATAATCGCCGGGATCTCCATCAACGCCATAACGCCAACCATGAACCCATCCGGCCTTATACCCTGGAGGGTGAGCAGTTCGATGGCTGTTACAAAGGTTACAACACTCACTGAACCGTAATGTGCGGCAACCGCGCCAGCATCGATGGCGCTGAGCTTTGCAAAAGACCGAAGCAGAACAAAAGCCAGAACGGGCAGGGTGAAGCCCAAGAGCACTCCCGAAACAGCGGCTGCTGCAAGATCCAAAGAAAAACCGGTTGCGGCTACCTCCACGCCGCCTTTTAAACCAATGGCAGCCATCAAGTATATGGACATGGCTTTGGCGAAGGCTTCGGGGATGTTCAGATCGGATCGGATGCACGCGGCGAAGAAGCCAAGAATGAAGAACAGAATGACAGGGGAGGTCAGTGTATCGATGATCATGGAGGCTCCCTATCAAAATCAATTGATAACCGATTAGCAGCCTGAACGTGGTTGGCAAGCGGGCTAGTGATCGCTATCTGTCAGTCATGAACGAAATTACCAAAATACCAACACCTGCTGGGAAACCTGTTCGCCAGCGCAAGCCCGATTGGATTCGCGTAAAAGCGCCGATGGGCAAAGGCTTTGAAGAAACACGCAAGTTGATGCGTGAGCACAAACTTAACACGGTTTGCGAAGAAGCTGCCTGTCCGAATATCGGTGAATGCTGGACCAAGAAACATGCAACCGTGATGATTCTTGGCGACGTCTGCACGCGGGCCTGCGCGTTTTGCAATGTTAAAACGGGTATGCCGCTAAAGGTCGATCCGTTGGAGCCTCAGCATACAGCAGATGCCGCTGCAAAGCTTGGTTTGGAACATATTGTTATTACATCCGTGGATCGTGATGATCTTCCCGATGGTGGAGCAAGCCAGTTCGTGAAGGTCATTGAGGCGCTGCGACGGACAACGCCAAATACGACGATCGAGATTTTAACTCCCGATTTCCGTAACAAAGCGGACGCTGCGGTCGAAGCGATCGTGCAGGCACGTCCCGATGTTTATAACCATAACCTGGAAACGGTGCCGCGGCTTTATCCAAATATCAGACCGGGCGCGCGCTATTATGCGTCACTGCGTCTTCTCGAGCAGGTGAAGCGCCTCGACCCATCGATTTTTACCAAATCGGGGATCATGCTGGGATTGAGCGAGCAGCGGCTTGAGGTGCATCAGGTTATGGATGACATGCGATCTGCGGATATCGACTTCCTGACGATGGGACAATATCTGCAACCCACGCCCAAGCATGTGAAAGTGGATGAGTTTATTAAACCGCAAGCCTTTGATGCTTACGCATCAATTGCCAGGGCCAAGGGCTTTTTGTTGGTTGCGTCCAGTCCCCTGACGAGATCGTCTTATCATGCAGGCGATGATTTTGCCAAAATGCGGCAAGCGCGCGAAGAAAAGCTGGCTCGAGAAGGCAAGAATGCCAGCGCATAGGGAGACCCGAGAGCTTCCCCACAGCGACGCCCAAATGTATGCACTTGTAGCTGATGTAGGACGCTATGAGGAATTCCTGCCGTGGGTTGTCGGAACCCGCATAAGATCAAATAGCGAAACGGAAATGGTTGCGGACATGATTGTCGGCTTCAAAGGCATGCGCGAACAATTTGCGTCGCGCGTCGTTAAAAATCCGGTCAATCGGACCATCCAGGTTGATTATCTGGATGGACCGCTAAAGCAGCTTCACAATGAATGGGTATTTCGTGAACGTGCCGGAGGCGGGAGCTACGTCGATTTTTACGTAGAATTCACTTTTAAAAATCGGATGTTCGAAAAACTAGCTGGACAGATGTTCGCTAAAGCCCTGCACAAAATGACCAGCGCTTTTGTTGATCGCGCTAGAGATATTTATGGCAGCAATTATTCGGATGTATCCGGCAATAGCAGTTCGAGCGCCACGAGCACTGCTTGAAGCCTTATATCTGCCCGGCTTTTGTCTGCCCCGAAATTATGTCGATCAGCGACAACATCATCGATGCTTTTACCTTTTTCAGCTTTAGCAAAAACAACGGTTCCGACCGGCTTTTTCTCCGTTCCACCGCCAGGTCCAGCAACCCCGGTGATCGCAACTGCAACATCGCAGTTCGATTTTTCCAAGGCACCTTGGGCCATACCCCAGGCAACAGCAATCGAAACAGCGCCAAACGTTTCCAACAGGTCTTCGCTAACGTCTAGCATGCTCTGCTTGGCGGCATTTGAATAAGTATTGAAACCGCATTCAAAGACATCGCTGCTTCCGGCGATTTCGGTCAATGCGGCGGCGACAAGTCCGCCTGTGCAGCTCTCAGCGACGGCAATCCGGCGATTGGCTTGCCTGTTGGCGATAACAACTTGTTCCGCCAATGTGACGAGCTCTTGCGGCAATAAGTTTTGCATGGTGTCCCGCTAGCCTATTCAGCTGCGTCTTTGCAAATATTGAAAGGATCTTTTCTGCGACTTTCACCCTCTACATCGCTATCCTTGCCGAGTTGAGCCAGCATGACGGTCAGGCTGGCCAAGTTGGCAGTCGGCATGGGTTCGAGCAGTGTATAAACCTTGTTGATATTAGGACAATCGGCCGGTTTGACTTCTTGCGCTATCAGTGCCGGGATCATCGCATCAACAAATGGTCTAACTACGTCAATGCCAATGTCTTCAGGCAAGTCTTCGCCAAACATTGAACGCATTGCGAGGCTGGCTTGCGGCCAGGCATTGCGCGATGCTTCTTCATATCTTTGCATCTGATCAGAGTTTGACTGTAACAAAGCGGCTGTTGCCGGCAGGCTGTCAGCGCAGCTGCTCCTAACCGCACCGAGCGCGCCCGGAATGACATAGGTTATCAAAGATTCTGCCGCTTCGGCAGATATACACTGCCCGGTTTCTGCGGCCTGGATTGATGTAGAATTGATTAACGCAATTATTGCTGCTGCGCCTGAAAGTTTCCGAAACATAACAATTACTCCATTACTGTTGTGGCAACGGCTTGCGCTGCAATGCCTTCTCCGCGGCCGGTAAATCCTAGTCTCTCGGTTGTCGTTGCCTTCACACTTACCCGATCAATCGAAAGGTCAAGCATTTCGGCGATATTCTTCCGCATTGCCTCACGATAGGGCTTGATTTTGGGCGCTTCGCAAATGACCGTCATATCAACATTATTGATGTGCCCACCTTTCTCGTTAATGACTGATACCGCAAATTTTACAAATTTATCTGATGAGGCGTTGCGCCACTGCGGATCAGATGGAGGGAAATGATCGCCGATATCTCCTGCACCAGCCGCGCCCAGCAAAGCGTCAGTCAGCGCATGCAACAGTACATCTGCATCGCTATGCCCTGCAAGGCCTCTGTCATGGTCGATTCTCAGCCCGCCAAGCCAGAGCTCCTCACCAGCAACCAGTTGATGAACATCGAACCCTATTCCGCTACGTGTCACCATCTCATATCTTTCTGAAGTGTCTTTAAAGTCGTTTGCTGTCGTATATTTTTTTAGTGCTTCATCGCCTTCGACGATCGCTATTCTGTTACCCGCTGCCTTAAAAATCTGCCCATCGTCGGTCGCTCGATTGTCAGCATTCCATTGCTTGTGAGCCTGAGTCAGTTTTTTGAAGTTGAACGCTTGCGGAGTCTGCACTCGCCAAAGTGCATCACGATCTAACGTCTGTTCGGCATAACCATCGGTCACAGATATCATTGTATCTGTTGTAGGAAGCACTGGAATTGCTCCTTCCACGCGCGTCAACGAAGCAAGCAGCCTGTCAATCATTTGGAACGACAAAAAGGGTCTGGCCGCGTCATGAATAAGAATATTTGTTACATCACCTGATGTCGCGACAGCTGATAAACCTTTTCTAACACTCTCTTGGCGTGTTGCACCCCCCATAACAACTTCATAGTCTTTCAATCCATCCAACGCATTTTTTAGCAGAAGTTCATGACCTGGCTGGATCACTACCCAAAGTTTTGAGATTTTCGGATGCTCGAGAAATGTTTTGGCGCTATAACGCACCATAGGGCGCCCTTTCAAAAGAGCATATTGCTTGGGAAGCCTAAGGCCAGATCGCTCGCCCTGGCCAGCGGCGACGATTATTACATCGTTTCTGACAATTTGAGGATTAGAATCAGTCATCGCGCATGATCTAGCTCAGTCCCCGCTTGCCTGCTAGCAGCTTTGACGATAAAGGCTGCTTAAATATTAGGCAGATTTCATGACACTAAAACCGATTTCAATTGATAAGATTACGATAAAGAGCCCGGTGCTGCTGGCGCCGATGACTGGCGTGACCGATCTTCCATTTCGTAAGTTGGTGCGGCGTTTCGGATCAGGTCTGAACGTAACAGAGATGATTGCCAGTCAGGCGATGATCCGTGAAACGCGCCAATCACTACAAAAGTGCGCCTGGGATCCCACTGAGGAACCAGTATCGATGCAGCTCGCCGGCTGTTCGCCTGAAGCTATGGCGGAAGCGGCTAAACTCAACGAAGATCGCGGTGCTCAAATTATTGATATTAATATGGGATGCCCGGTTAAAAAGGTTGTGAATGGTGACGCAGGCTCTGCATTGATGCGCGATTTACCACTCGCCGCTGCACTGATAAAGGCAACGGTGAAGGCGGTAAACGTTCCGGTCACGGTAAAGATGCGAATGGGTTGGGATCATAACAGCCTGAACGCGCCGGAATTGGCTCATATTGCAGAAGATCTTGGTGCCAAGATGATCACTGTGCATGGCCGGACACGATGTCAGATGTACAAAGGCAGTGCGGATTGGACCTTTGTCAGACAGGTCAAAGACGCGGTGTCTGTTCCCGTGATTGTCAATGGAGACATTTGTACGTTAGCTGACTGTGAACAGGCTCTTGCCGAAAGTGGTGCTGACGGCTTGATGATCGGGCGAGGTGCCTATGGCAAGCCCTGGTTGCTTGGACAGGTAATGCATTGGTTTGAACATGGCACTGTTTTGCCTGATCCTGATCTGCAGTCTCAATATGCCGTGTTGGAAGAACATTACCGCGCCATGCTTGATCTTTATGGCGAAGATATTGGCGTTAAGGTCGCTCGCAAACATATTGGCTGGTACACGAAAGGCCTTCCTGGATCGGCAGAGTTTCGAAACCTGGCCAACAAAGAAATGGACGCATCAAAAGTACTCGGGATGTTGCGGGACTTCTACGCGCCCTGGCTTGACAAAGCGGCGGCCTGATGACCGATTTACCGTCGGCAGAACAGATTTTTGCAGGTTTGCCGGACGCACTTCTGATAATTGACGAACATCACAAGATAGCGAAAGTTAATCCAGTCGCCGAAAGTTTTCTCGGTCAAAGTTCCAGACACTTGATTGGAACCCATGTTGCAGATCAAATCAAGTTTCAAGATAAACGATTGGTCAATGCACTGGTTGACAAGGATGCTAATGTTGCCGCCCGCCGCGTTCCGGTCATGTTGAAAGCCCGCGATGCTGGATTTGTCAATTTTGACATTCACACGCTTCCGGCAGATCAAAGATGGCGCATCCTGTCTATCGCGCCGTTGCCAACTGATGCCCCCGTTGTTGAACAACTATCCAGCAAGCAGGACCAGTTTTCCGTACGTGCACCTGACATATTGGGGCATGAAATCAAAAATCCGCTTGCCGCCATTAAAGGCGCGGCGCAATTGCTCGATCGTTCTCTTTCAGAGGATCAAAGGTCGCTAACACATATAATAAAGGGTGAAGTAGAGCGAATTGCCAAACTGCTTGATCGAATGCAAAGTCTCTCAACCAAACAACCCGCCAAAGTTGAACCGATTAATGTCCACTCTCTTATCGATCGGGCGAGGCAGTCAATTGAAACCGCCTATAACGGAGATATTGAGATAAAAGATCGGTTCGATCCTTCCTTACCCAATGTACTGGTTGACCCTGATGCAATGATGCAGGTTTTGACCAATTTACTATCGAATGCCGTGGATGCGACAAAGGGACTTGAAAATCGGAACATTAAGGTAATTACGCGATATAGTTTCGGAGCATCACTGTCGGTTCATGGTTCGAACCATATGGTACGATTGCCGGTTGAAATTATTATCACCGACAATGGGCCTGGCGTTCCATCAGAACTCGAGCAGGATATCTTCTCGCCGTTCGTGTCGACGAAAAGGGATGGGCAGGGGCTTGGGCTCGCACTGGTCAGAAAATTAATGAGCGATATGAATGGACGCGTTCGATATGAACGTCCTCGCGGTGCTCGAAAAACTCAGTTCATTTTGTTTCTGCCAGTAGCCGAGCAAGGATAGACCGATGGTTAAGCAGACTGTTTTGTTGGTAGAGGATGATCCTTCGGTCAGTCATATCATATCGACCGCGTTAAAAGCCGAAGGAATGGCGGTCGACAGTTGCAAATCCGTTGGAGATCGAGATGCTCTGCTGGCGAGCGGTAAGTATGACCTGCTGATCACTGATGTGGGTTTAGGCGAAGAAGATGGAATCGCGACTTTAGATGCCGTCAAAAAGCGCGATTCTGATATACCGATCATTGTTATTTCGGCACAAAATACATTGAATACCGCAGTGCGGGCGTCAGAAACTGGCGCCTTTGAATATTTCCCAAAACCTTTTGATCTGGATGAGCTGGTCGAGGTCGTTCAGCAAGCAATGAAGCCGCGGAAAACGGAGTTATCAAACGAAAATCTAGAAGAAGACAATCTTCCATTGGTGGGGCGCAGTCCGGCAATGCAAGAAGTGTATCGAATGATCGCTAGGCTTCTGCGCAATGATCTTTCTGTTCTTATCCTTGGAGAATCTGGTACCGGCAAAGAATTGGTCGCAGAAGCTATACATAATCTGGGACATCGCAAAGCTGGCCCCTTTATCGCGGTTAATATGGCGGCGATTCCGACAGACTTGATAGAAGCAGAGCTGTTCGGCCATGAAAAAGGCGCCTTTACCGGAGCAGTAAACAGCGCAGCCGGTAAATTTGAACAAGCTCAGGGAGGGACACTTTTTCTCGATGAAATTGGTGATATGCCGATGCATGCCCAAACCCGATTGTTGCGCGCCTTGCAATCAGGTGAAATTAATCGCGTTGGTGGGAAAGGGCTGATCAAACTGGATGTACGGATCATCGCAGCGACTAACCAGGACTTCGTGAATTTAATCGAAAAAGGCAAGTTCCGTGAAGACCTTTACTACCGCATCAATGTTGTTCCGATAGAATTGCCGCCACTGCGAGACAGGGCAAGTGATGTGCCGGCATTGGCCACCCATTTTCTTAATCTTGCTGCTTCGGAGGGACTCCCCAAGAAGGTGCTCTCGGCCGATGGTATGGAGTTGCTTTCCCGCCATGGCTGGCGAGGAAACGTGAGAGAATTGAAAAATCTGATTTACCGTCTTGTGGTAACCGCCCGAGAGGAAGAACTATCGGAAACAGCAATTAGACAAATATTGCAATCCGATCATGGTGAAGATCACGACCAGAGCGCAGAATTTGGCTTTTCTGACAGAGTGAAAGCGATTGTCGGTGATTTGATGCTAGACAAAGAGCAGAGCAGTTCGCTTTACACGAGAGCTTTGGAAAAGTTCGAAAAACCGATGCTTGAAGAAGTGCTGCGCAAAGCAAATGGAAATCAGATCAAGGCGGCAACCATGCTTGGCATCAACCGCAATACGTTGCGAAAAAAGCTGACCGAATATGACATTGATCCAGCGTTATCGCGATAAGCTGACTCTCACATGCGCTAAGGCGTGACATTTCGGCGACATTAGTGCTGTTTTTACAACGAAACTGTTGTATTGATATCACAATGAATGCGCCGCAGCCGCCTTTTGAAAAACGTTCCCCGGCTTGGCTGAGGCGATTGTCGCTTATTGTCGAGAACGACAAGGCCATGAAGCGTGTTGAATGGGGAATGATAGTCCTGTTACTGTCTACGGCTGCAGGTAGCTACCTGTTATTGAATTCACAGCCGGGCCGGACTGATTTCATTTCGCCTCCATTGACAGCGGCACTTTTGGTCGCAAATCTCATACCAGCGATCATATTATTGGTTCTGCTTGGTCGGCGCATGGCCAAGGGCAGGGCGGCAAAATCAGCCATTGGAAGCAGTGGCCGATTGCATGTTCGGCTTGTCGCTTTGTTTTCGCTCGTGGCTAGCATTCCCATGCTACTGGTTGTGATTTTCGCATCATTATTATTTCAATATGGCGTTGATTTCTGGTTTTCTGATCGGGCTCGCGGAATGCTCGAAAATGCCAACAGTCTTGCGCGAGGCTATTATGAACAAAACCGCCAGGACGTTGGTCAAGAAACGATAACAATGGCTAGTGATCTACGAAGTTTTCTGGCTGAGAAAGGGCTTGATCACCCCGAATTTGCAGAAAATTATTCGTTTCAGGTTTTGACGAGAAAACTGAATGAATCGGCTATAATTCAGCTTGGCGAAGACGGTGTGGCGCGAACCGCTGCTGCAGTGAATCCTGATAATAGCACCGAAGATCCGAAAATCACCCAAGACGTAATAGACCAACTGATGGCAGGTGAGAGTTATGTCGTGACTGCCAAGGCAAGAAAAATTGAAGCGGTAACTTTACTTGATCAGGAATCGCAGGTTTTCCTTTACGCAGGTCGTGATTCCGACATGTTAGCTCTTAGTCAATGGCAGCGAGCGCAATCAGTGCTCGCAGATTATGATAACCTGTTCACACGCTCTCGAAGTCTCCAGCTTCAATTTAATGTCGCTTTGTTTGTGGTTTCGCTTTTCATCGTAGGATTGGCACTTTGGATAGCGCTGGCAGTTGCCGATCGCATGGTAAGGCCGGTTGGCGATCTTGTTCACGCTGCCAAACGGATTACGCAAGGAGATTTGGCAACCCGGGTCCCCACGCCGGTCGAGAAGGATGAAATAGGTACGCTGGGCAGGGCGTTTAATCGGATGACCGAGCGCTTGGAGACTCAAACATCAGCCCTATTGACGGCCAATGAACAACTGGGCAGTCGCCGCGCATTTATCGAAACCGTTCTGGAATCAGTAACCGCAGGCATTATCAGTTTGGACAATGCTGGGTGTGTCAGTTTGTTTAATTCTAGGGCACAGGCTTTGCTTGCAAGACAGAATGAAGATCTTCTCGAGTCAAAAATATCAGACGTTGCACCTGAATTTGCGGCACTAATTCAGGAAGGTGTAGAAAATTCAATAATTCAGTTTTCCACTGGTAATGAAGTCCGAACTCTGGAGGTTAAGATTGTCAGTGGCACATCTGGTCATGTGATAACTTTTGAAGATATTACCCAAAGGCTTTTGGACCAGCGCCGTGCGGCATGGTCGGATGTCGCACGCCGAATTGCGCATGAAATCAAAAACCCTTTAACTCCTATTCAACTTGCTGCTGAGCGATTGCAAAGACGGTTCGGTAAGAACATAATTGAAGGGTCGTCGATATTTTCACAATTGACTGGCACGATCGTTCGTCAGGTTGGTGATTTGCGCAATATTGTGGACGAATTTTCTTCGTTTGCACGCATGCCGAAGCCGGTTTTTCGGCACGAAAATCTCATTGATATTGTGAAGCAAGCCCTTTTCTTGCAGGAAGTCGCTCACCCCAAGATTCGTTTCCGGTTTGTGTCGGATGTCCAGCAAATCCCGTTGGTTTGCGATCGTAGGCAGTTGGGGCAAGCCCTCACTAACATTTTAAAAAATGCTGTCGAAGCTATTGAACAAAAGGCGGAAACAAATTCTGGGTTCTCGCTTGAAGAGGGTGCGATTTGTATGTCCGTCGTCCAACGAGATGACGATATTGAAATCCAGCTTGACGATAATGGTATCGGTCTGCCTGCAGAGCGAGAGAGCATTGTAGAGCCTTACATGACTACCCGAGACAAAGGCACTGGATTGGGATTGGCCATTGTAAAGAAAATTATTGAAGAGCATTTTGGTACGATCGCTTTCACCGATTCCTGCTCGGCGGAAGAAGGTGGTGGAACGCGGGTCATTATTATCTTTAATCCACAGAAGTTGGAGCGCTTGGAAAGCAGTCTTTCCGAAGGAAACTCGGTTGGCGGTCAGTCCAAGCAAGCCAGCGCACAAACTATTTCGGACCGCAGCGAGCGTCCTCAAGCAGATAAACTACCCCCAATTTAGAGGTCGAAAATATGGCATTAGATATTCTTATTGTTGATGATGAACCGGATATCCGTGAGTTGATTTCTGGCGTTCTCGAGGATGATGGATATGAAACCAGAGTTGCAGGTGATAGTGATTCCGCACTTGCAGCTGTCAAAGAGCGCAAGCCCTCGCTCGTTTTGTTAGACGTCTGGCTGAGAGGTTCTCGCTTGGATGGTCTCGAACTGCTTACTGAAATCAAGAAAATTGATCCAAAATTGCCTGTCATTGTTATTTCCGGACATGGCAATATTGATACAGCCGTTGCAGCTATTTCCCAAGGTGCTGTCGATTTTATCGAAAAACCGTTCGAAGCCGAGCATCTGATGCATTTGGTTGCAAGAGCTACCGAAACCGAGAGCTTGCGACGAGAGAATGAGATATTGAAGGCGAGAGTTGGGTTCGCTGACGAACTCACCGGAAATAGTGCCGCCGTGAATTCTGTACGCGCAACGCTTAAAAGAGTGGCGGGCACAGGCAGTCGATTGTTAATTTCCGGCCCGGCAGGCGTCGGTAAAGAAGTTGCTGCTCGCCTGATGCATAATTGGAGCACACGCGCCAACGCACCATTTGTTACCATTAGCGCCGCTCGCCTCTCGCCAGAAAGTGTCGAGGAAGAGTTGTTTGGGACTGAGAAGAATGGTGTCGTAGAAAAAATCGGATTGCTTGAGGAAGCGCATGGCGGAACTTTGTTCATCGATGAGGTCGCTGACATGCCGCTGGATACGCAAGGGAAAATTTTGCGTGTATTGACCGAGCAGAGTTTTGTCCGTCTCGGCGGGATGCAACGGGTCAAAGTTGACGTCCGTGTCGTATCCGCAACATCCCGCAATCTGGATGAGGAAATTCAGGAAAAGCGATTCAGGGAAGATCTGTTTTATCGTTTGAATGTGGTTCCGGTTGAATTACCGCCGCTGAACCAGCGCCGAGAAGACATTCCGACGCTGGTTGAACATTATTCGGCACGATTTGCTGCAGATCAGCGCCTGAATCCACCTGAAATCTCAACAGAAGCTATGGCCGCTTTGCAGGCTTGCGATTGGCCGGGTAATGTGCGCCAATTGCGCAACGTTATTGAGCGTACCATCATATTGGCTCCGAAAGACAATTTTACCAAAATCGAAATTGAAATGCTTCCGCCCGAAATATTGGGCAATGAAGATGACCTTGATCAGGGCGTTGCATCGTTAATGGGATCACCATTGCGCGAAGCCAGAGAGAGTTTTGAGCGAGAGTATTTGAAAGTCCAGATTAGACGTTTCTCCGGCAATATATCAAAAACGGCCAATTTTATCGGGATGGAGCGATCAGCACTGCACCGGAAGCTAAAAATTCTAGGACTTGCGACGAAGAAGAAACAGAGCGTCGAGTAACAGCTCGTCCGATTGCGGTTGTAGCTTTCAAAGCAAATCCATATATATCCAACAGGTAGCCTCCCCCTATTACAAAAGGCTGCCACTAAAAACCTGTCTGCGGTCTTTGTGCCGCCAAAAACCGGAAGTCAAAAATGACCGATAAATCAAATAATTTACAGGATCTTTTCCTAAACTCTCTCCGTAAATCAAAGATGCCCGTAACGATGTTCTTGGTGAAGGGCGTTAAGTTACAGGGCATTGTGACCTGGTTTGATAATTTTTCAGTGTTGCTGCGTCGCGATGGCCAGTCCCAGCTCGTTTACAAACATGCCATTTCAACCATCATGCCATCCCAGAGCATGGAAATGCAGGCATTCACGGATCTGATGGATCGTGCAAAAACAAAAAACGGCGTATTGCAGGAAGTGTTCCTGACCGCCGTTAGAGATAGCAATGATCCTGTGACAATGTTCCTGGTGAATGGTGTCATGCTTCAAGGCGAGGTGGCGGCCTATGATCTGTTTTGTATCTTGCTGGAAAGAGAAGGCTTGGCGCAGCTGGTATATAAGCATGCGATTTCGACCATTCAGCCAAGCGGGGCCATTAACCTGGCCGATTACAACAATACCGACGAAGGCGCCCATTGATCCCATTTGAAAAAAACGAAGTTGATGGAACCAAAGATCAGGCTGTAATTGTTCATCCTGATCTAGGGTCATTGAGTCAAAATGCGCTCGAGAACCGGTTGGAAGAGGCTGTTGGCTTGGCGCTCGCTATTGGGCTTAAATCAACTTCCGCTCGATATTTCACTGTTCGGGCACCCAAACCAGGAACGTTATTTGGTTCTGGTCAGGTAGAACAGATAAAAACAATTCTGGTTCAGGAAGACGCTGGCATCTTGATTGTCGACGGAACTTTAAGTGCTATCCAGCAGCGCAATCTCGAAGAAGCTCTTAAGGTAAAGGTAATTGATCGAACTGGCTTGATTCTAGAGATTTTTGGAGCGAGAGCCGCGACCGCGGAGGGAGGGCTGCAGGTTGAATTAGCGCATCTGGATTATCAGGCCGGTCGGTTGGTGCGAAGCTGGACCCACTTGGAAAGACAGCGCGGCGGATTTGGGTTCTTGGGTGGACCAGGCGAGACGCAAATTGAATCTGATCGCCGGATGATCCGTGATCGGATGGCAAAACTGCGCAAAGAACTGTCTCATTTGCGCAAAACACGGGGCCTGCATCGATCGAGGAGACAAAAGGCGCCTTGGCCGGTAATTGCATTGGTCGGCTATACTAATGCTGGAAAATCAACACTTTTCAATCGCTTAACGGGTGCTGATGTTTTTGCTGAAGATTTGCTGTTCGCAACCTTGGACCCGACAATGCGACAATTCACGTTGCCTGGATATGACAAGGCGATTATTTCAGACACTGTGGGTTTTGTCTCGGACCTTCCTACACAACTTGTCGCTGCCTTTCGTGCAACACTTGAGGAGGTTACCGCGGCAGATGTGATTATTCATGTTCGTGACATTTCTCATGCTTCTAGTGATGAGCAAGCGCGTGATGTTGAGCAAATTCTACTGGAATTAGGAGTCGATCTGGAGGAGGGGCAGGGTGCCCCCATTATCGAAGCCTGGAACAAAATTGATCTGATCGATCCCGACGATCCTGAAACGATTAAGCTACCGCAATATATTCCGGGAAACGTCTGCTTGATTTCAGCAGCTAAGGGTGACGGAGTTGATGCATTGATCGAAATGATCACTGAAAATCTTTCGCGCAATCATAATATCGAAACCGTTAAATTGCCGGTATCCGATGGCAAACGGTTGGCATGGTTGCATGAAAATGGGCGCATTTTGGAATCAGAACAGGAAAATGGGAATTTTGTATTGGCTGTGCAAATGTCCAATCGCAATTGGGGCAGATTTCAAGCGCTTTAATCTGAGGATTTTGCTTTTTCCCATTCTTCTTCTAGCTCGTCGATAGACATATTATTCATATCCTGCCGCACTGAAGATTCTACAATATTGAAACGTTTCGAAAACTTTCGGGTTGCGTCAGCAAGAGCCTGTTCGGCATCGACGCCGTAATGACGAGCGAGGTTAACGGCCGAGAAGAGTACGTCGCCAATCTCTTCATGAATGTCTTCTTGTGTTTTGGCTTGCTCAACCTCTTCGAGTTCTTCGAGTAGTTTTGCCTTCACAGGTGCTTTATCAGGCCAGTCAAATCCGACACGTGCGGCGCGTTTTTGAATCTTTTGTGCACGCAGCAAGGCAGGAAGTGCCAAAGCAACGCCGTCCAATGCGCTCGCTTTACCATTTTGCGCCCGTTCCTGGGCCTTAATTTGTTCCCAACCTGGTGTGTTATCGGCCTCGCTGAAAATATGGGGGTGCCGTCTTATCATTTTTTCACATATGGCTTCGACAACATCAACAAATGAGAAGTGACCTTGGTCTGTTGCGATCTGGCTATGAAACACCACTTGCAAAAGCAGATCACCTAGTTCGTCCTTGAGCCCATCCATATCCGAACGTTCAATCGCATCCGCCACTTCGTAAGCTTCTTCGATTGTGTAGGGTGCGATGCTTTCAAAAGTTTGGACAGTATCCCATTCGCAACCAGTTTCAGGGTCCCTCAAACGGCGCATGATTTCGAGCAGGGGAGTAATCACTGGCTTTCAATTCCTCAATAATTGGTTTGGTAAAATGAGGGGATTACATATCATAGCAAACCAATATAGTAATTAGGTTGATAATATATATTATGTTAAATTATTGTTTCTCCGCTCTCTCGGGAGGTTCTAGAATCATTTCACCGTTTTCTACGCGCCAGCTCTTCATTTCCGACAAAAAGTTCATTCCTATCACGTTGGAATCGCCAAATGCATCTGCCACAACAACTGGCAGATCTAATGCCATCATCGGACCAACCCGCAAAGTTTCGACTGTTCCGCGCTGCGCTTCAACCATGCCATTGGCTGTATTCAGATATGTAGGGAAACTGCTTTCATGAATTTCGACATTAGATGCTTGAGCAGTATTTAGGTTGATGGCTGTCGTTGTAGCTCCACTATCGATTAAAAAGCGAACCGGCGTGCCATTGACTTCAGCATCTGCCCAATAGTGGCCATCGGCCGATTGGCGTATTTTCAAGGTGCCGCCGACCACTTTTTGGTCATTGGCTCCTGTTAGCTCCCCGGTAACCTTGTGCCAAACGGCGGTCAGTTCGGATTTATAAGAGAATGCCACTATGAAAATCGCAAATATCGCGATCCAACCTAGCACCGACCGGATAACTTCCCCCAACCCCATACGTCTGGAAAACAAAGCGCTGGCAACCAGCACTAGTGCTCCGATAGCAAAAACGAGATTGATATTTTGGTCTTCAGTCACATCTAAAATTCTATCACAAATCCATCATAAGCCGGTCGAATATCTTCCGGTAAGATAGAGCAGAGATGGTGATAGTCCATTGATTTATCCATATGTGTCAATAGGCTTAGTCCAGGCTTTACGGACTTAATAAAGTCTAATGTCATACTCAGGTGGGCATGGGTTGGGTGTGGCTGTTCACGAAGGGCATCTACGACAAATATGTCGCTCGATTCGAACATATTAATCATATGATCCGTAACTTCTCCGAAATCTGTTGCATAGGAGATTGTCTTTTCTTCATGTTCGAAACGCAATCCAGCCGAAGTGACTCCACCGTGTGGCATATCAACTGATTTAACCGTGATATCACCAATTTCAGTGCGTGTTTCCAAGAGTTTATCTGCACAAATTGACGGATAATATTCATGGCCACTAAACGCATAGGCAAATCGTTGTTTCAGACTTTCAATAGTATCTGGTCTCCCATAGGCCGGAACTGCTTCACGCCTCTTCTGATAAACTTGCCTTAAATCATCAATTCCGTGGCAGTGATCGGCATGGTCATGCGTCCAAATGACATTATCGATTGTGTCGATGTTACAGGCAAGAAATTGCGTGCGGAGATCCGGCGATGTATCAACCAATATCCGGGTGGTTGGACTTTCCACAACGATTGACACCCTGCTCCGCCGGTTCTTGGGTTCATTCGGATCGCAGTCGCCCCAATCATTTCCGATTCTCGGAACACCCGAAGATGTACCGCAACCAAGAATAGTGAGCCTCATAGTCAAGATCAGGGCCGTGCTTTGCTGAATAGACGGTAGAAATTCTTGGCTGTTGTCTCGCAAAGTTCAGAATATTTCTCTCCACGTAACTCAGCAAGAAATCTGGCCGTATCTGCGACAAAAGCCGGCTCTCCGGTTTTACCGCGATGCGGTACGGGAGCAAGGAATGGAGCATCGGTTTCCACCAGCAATCGATCCATTGGCAATTTGGCTGCTATTGCCTGCAAATCCTTTGCGTTTTTGAACGTCACGATACCTGAAATGGAAATATAAAGCCCTAAATCCAGTGCTTTATGAGCAAAATCTTCGCTTGCTGTGAAGCAATGGATTACGCCGGTATAAGCGCCCTGCTCCATCTCTTCCGCCATGATTGCCGCAGTATCATCCTCAGCATCCCGGGTATGCACGATTATCGGCAAGCCCGTTTCACGGGCCGCATGAATGTGGGTACGAAAACTCTGCCGCTGGCGATCGCGGTCGCTATGGTCGTAATAATAATCAAGGCCAGTTTCGCCGATGGCGACAACGCGTTCGTGCTCTGCTTCCTTGATCAGCTTCGAACGATCAATGTCGGGATGCGCATCAGCTTCATGAGGATGAATGCCAATGCTGGACCAGACGTCGTTTTCTCGCTCTGCGGTGGCCACAATATCGCGCCACTCGCTTTCGCGGGTTGAAATGTTGAGCATGGCGGTGACACCGCTTTCCCGCGCGCGATCAAGCACAGCACCCTGCTCTTCGATCAGGCCCTGATAGTTGAGGTGACAGTGACTATCGACAAGCATGCTCACCCTTCCCCGTCGGCTGCTGGCATTTCCAGTCGCGGGAATATGCCGCTCGGCGGTGGCAGCGTCAGGCCAGGCTCGATTGCGTTTGCCATATGTTTAAACTCCCGCTCGTCCGGACTTTGAGCCAGCAGGTCAAGCATCTTGTCACAGCTTTCGGGAATGACCCAACGCAGCATGATTGCCAGCTGGCGAATGGACTCTGCGGTATAATGGAGCACCGTATCAGCTCTTGCCGGATCAGTTTTGCGCAAGGCCCAAGGCGCTTGATCTGCAAAATACTGATTGGTCGCGCTAAGCCGCTCCCGCAGCAGATCTATGGCGGCATGGATAGGAAATTCGCCATTTTCCATTAGAGTGTTCAAATTGGTGAAACAGGTCTCTAACTGGCTGATAAGTTGCTCTTCTGCTTCGGTTTTAATCCCCGCTTCGGGTACTTTACCATCGCAATTTTTTGCAATCATCGACAGGCTGCGCTGGGCGAGATTGCCGAAATTATTAGCGAGATCGGCATTAGTCTTGGTCACGATCATTTCCGCCGAATAGCTACCATCTTTGCCGAATATCACTTCGGACAGCAGAAAATAACGCAGTTGATCGACGCCAAAAGCATCGGCCAAAGCAATTGGATCGACCACGTTGCCAACCGACTTTGACATTTTTTGTCCACGGTTCAGCAGGAAGCCATGACCGAAAACCTGCTTGGGAAGCGGCAAATTTGCACTCATCAAAAAGGCTGGCCAGTATATGGTATGAAAGCGCACAATATCTTTGCCAATAATATGCGTAATGTCGCCACCTTCGGTCCAGTATTTTGGATAAAGGTCTGTTTCTTCAGGATATCCTAAACCGGTCAAGTAGTTGGTTAATGCGTCGACCCAAACATACATCACGTGATTGTCGCTGCCCGGAACTTTTACCCCCCAATCAAAACTGGTGCGGGAAATCGAAAGATCATTCAGGCCGCCTTCGACAAATTTGATCATTTCATTGCGGCGGCTGTCGGGTTTCAGAAACTCGGGGTTCTCTTTGAAAAGCTTGAGCAAAGGCTCTTGATATTTGGACAGACGGAAGAACCAGCTTTCCTCAACCGTCCATTCTACCGGCGTGCCTTGTGGAGACAGTTTTTCTTTCGCGCCGCTCTCACCTTCGGCCTCGATCAGTTCACTGTCATCATAATAGGCTTCATCACGAACCGAGTACCAGCCTTCATATTTATCGAGGTACAGATCGCCATTAGCTTCCATGGCCTGCCAAATTGCCTGACTGGCTTTGTGATGATCCGCTTCTGTGGTGCGAATGAACCGATCATAAGAGACGTTAAGTTTATCGCACATCACTATGAATTGATTCGCCATTTCATCAGCTAAATCTTGGGGAGCGATATTTTTAGCCGCGGCTGCTTGCGCCATTTTCAAGCCATGTTCGTCCGTACCGGTCTGAAAGCGAACGTCACGACCGGACAAGCGTTGAAAACGGGCAATTGCATCTGTCGCGATGGCTTCATAGGCGTGTCCAATATGCGGCGGGCCATTGGGATAGCTGATCGCGGTAGTTATGTAAAAAGGCTTGGACATGAATGGCTTTCCTGAATCCCGGCCACAACCCCAACTCGAATCTTGATAAGGTCTGACGCTTGTTGCTTCTCTTTATGCGCGCTCATCGTGTTGGGCAAGCGATCCCATCAGACTACCGAGACGAAATATAACTGCCTGATTATCCAATGCTTTGGGTGAAGCCATTGCGGCGAGGTTGCTCGCTTCGCGCCATAGTTCGATTGCATTGTTATGGGGCATTTTACCTGCCGACTTGATATGCTGTGCCATCAGACTGGGTGCCCGGGCCAGAAATGCCTGATACCGTGGTGTGGCGGCTTTGAGGGACAATTTGCGCGCCAGGTCGCTCTTGATCTGATTGCTCTTGTCCCCTGTGCGCATGATTTCACGGGCGAGCCCCTCGAGTTCTGCAAGCCCGGCATCTACATATTGCAAAGATCGACCAGGCGAACCCTCCCCTGCCGCGACCAGCGCATTCAGCTCCACGTCATTTAGCTTGGGTGCCACATCGGACAGCACTTGCCGCATCTGCCCGTCGTCTAGTGGATCAAAGCGCAATATCTGACACCGCGACCGGATCGTCGGCAGCAAGCGTTCCGGCGCATGGCTGACCAGCAGGAAAACCGTATCTTTTGGCGGTTCTTCAAGGTTTTTGAGCAGCGCATTGGCGCCACCGCGTTCGAGATCATCAATCGCGTCGATCACAACGATCCGATAGGTGGAGATTGAAGGCTGCGTAGCAAAAAGTGATTGCAGGTCGCGGATTTGCGCTATCGAGATATTGCGTTTCAGCTCATGTTCTTCCAGCGAATCCACCCCCTCTTCCCGGGCTTTTTTCTCTTCCTTTTCAGTTTTTCCACCCCGCTGGACAAGCCGGAAGTCGGGATGGCTGCGGGCTGCGAGCAGCTTCGCGCCCTGGCTCTCATTATCCAGATTGAAGCCGGTCTCATTTGCTGGGCCTCGAATGTGTGAATCCAGTAAGAACTGGGCTGCTTGTTTGGCAAATCCTGCTTTGCCAAGGCCTTTAGGTCCAGCTAATATCCACGCGTGATGCAGCGTTCCCTTGTCGTAGGATTGCCGGAAAATGCGCTGCACCTTGTCATGGCCGATAAATGACGTCATGCCGTCAGCTTATCAGATCGGCCAGATTTTGCAGCAAATTTGCTGTAACATCCTCAGGTGATTGTGATGCGTCGACCATAGTGACGCGATCAGGTTCTTCATCAGCATATTGCCGGAATTTGGCCATAACCGAGTGGTGGTAGTCGCTGTCGCGGCTACCTATGCGATCGCTGTCGCCGCGGTCCCGGGCTTTCGCACGGCGTGTGGCGACCTCTTCCGGTAGATCGAGAATGAAAGTGCGGTCGGGCATCAGGCTCTCGCTGCCAACATGATGCAGGGTCATGATATCTTTATCGCTCAACAATCCACTCACGCTCTGGTAGGCGCGGCTGCTATCGATAAACCGGTCACTGATGACCCATTCGCCGCGTTCCAGTGCTGGCTTAATCAGAGACTGACAATGTTCGGACCGCGCCGCAGCAAATAGCAGCGCTTCGGTTCGCATATTCCATTTTTCATCATGACCGCTTAAAAGCAGTTCGCGAATAACCTCTGCACCAGGAGTTCCGCCGGGCTCGCGCGTCAAATGCACAGTTAAACCTTTAACCCTGAGAGCTGCTGCTAGTGCTTTGGCCTGTGTAGACTTTCCAGTCCCCTCGCCGCCCTCCAGACTGATCAAGCGTCCGGTCATGACAAACCCAACAGGGATTTCAGGCCTGCCCATACCCGATCAAAGAAACCGGCTTCTTCGACAGTATCACCCGCCACCAATGGCATGGACTGCGTACCAGCATCCTCAGTTGACACAAGCAGCGTCGCGATTTGCTGGCCTGCCGCGATTGGCGCCTTGATGGGGCCGTTGTAACGAACTTTCATTGAAAGCCGTCCATCAGAACCTTTGGGCAGTGTAGCGAAGAGGTCTTTGGGTGCAACCAGATCAACGGAAGAGCTGTTACCCAACTGCACTTCCGCAGTTTGAACCTTTGTACCTTTTTTGAACAGGTTTTTGGTTTCCCAGGCATTGAAGCCCCAGTTCATGAATTTCACCGATTCACTGCTGCGGCCGCCATAGCTGTCTAATCCAGCCAGCACAGAGATAATGCGGCGACCCTTTTGTTCGGCAGAGCCAGTGAAGCCATAACCGGCTTCTTCCGTATGGCCGGTTTTTAAGCCGTCAGCGCCGTCGATTTTGCCAAGCAAAGGATTTCGATTGGGTTGTGTAATCGGTTCACCGCTATTGGTTTTGCCCCAGGTAAATTCTGTTAGCCCGAAAAAATCCTTGTAAAGCTTTGGAAAGTCGTTGGAAAGCCGCGCGCCGAGAATCCCGAGATCGCGCGCGGTTACCAGCGTTTTGCCTTCATCGGGCCATCCGGTGCTATTACCAAAGCGGCTGTTTTTCATGCCGATGCGCTTGGCTGTCTTGGTCATTAGATCCGCGAAATTCGCTTCCGTGCCACCAACGGCCTCGGCCAAAACGACGCTGGCATCATTACCGGACAGCGTAACAATGCCATGCAACAAGTCTTTGACGGTAGGCTCGTCATTGACACCAAGAAACATTGTCGAGCCCTGCCCAGTCCATTTTTGCCAGGTTGCCCGCTGGATTTTGACTTTCTGATCGAGTGCCAGCTTGCCCTTTTTAATCTGGTCAAAAGCAACATAGACGGTCATCATCTTCGCCATTGAAGCTGGTGGAATTTGCTTGTCCGCGTTTTTCTCAAACAGGATCGCGCCGGATGAGAGATCCGTCATATAGGCTATCGGCGCATCGGTTTCATAGACTGGTGCCGCTAGGACAGCAGTGGAAGTGGCGAGTAGCGGCAGTGATGCCCAAAAAATCCTGTTCATTAAATTCCCGGTTCCAGATCAGTTGTTAGCTTATAGACCTGTACCCCAGTTTCTACTTCCCAGGATGCAGGATTCTTGCATCGCTATAGCCGCGCTTTCGCGCCTGTGCCAGCCCAGCCTTGGCATCATTTTCGGTGGCATAGGGGCCGTAGCGCACGCGCCAAATCCGCCCGCTGCCATCAGACACAACCTTTGCATCAATTTTGCGTGCCATAGCATCCGCGCGGTTCTTGTCGCCGAATGCTGCGACCTGAACCGTATAACCGCCAGTTGCAATCTGGGATGTGCTTTTTGTTGCCGGTTTTGTAACGCGTTTCTGTACGGATGCAGATGCTTTCGCCTGCTGTCCGGTGCCTTCGATGATGAATTTCCCATCCCTTGACCCGGTCTGCACTGGCGCAGGACCAGTTGTCGGAACATAAGAAGCACCGATACCGCTATTATTGACTGGCCTGATGGGTGCCGGGACACTGGTGTGCTGGACCTTGGTATCCGGCGTTGGTAATTTTGCGAGATTTTTGCGAAGAATGGATAGCAGGGAATCCGGTGTCGCTATCCGTTCAGTGGCAATCCCGCCATTGCGCAAGACAGCGCGTTCCTGCTCATTAGGATTCACTTTACGCACCCGTACACCGGCGACGCCCTGTTGATCGATACCAAGTTGCTTTGCAGCGCCATGGGACAGGTCAATCAGACGATCATTCGCAAACGGCCCACGATCATTGACCCTGACCAATATCGTACGCCCTGTCTCCAGTGCTGTTACTTCCACATAGCTCGGTAGCGGCAGCGTCCTGTGAGCCGCGCTGATGCCGTCCGCATTAAACCGTTCGCCGTTGGCCGTCAGATTGCCGGCTAGCTCATCGCCATACCAGCTGGCATAGCCAACCGTGTCATAACTCGCGACATCTTCGGGTGTGTAAGTCTTTCCGTGCACCTCATATGGCTCGCCAATCTTGACTGGAAAATCGGATATCCCGCTGGATACTGCACTAGTCGCTGGGGGTGGAACGCGGATATCGGCATTGTCATTCACACCATCAATTGTGCCGCAACTCCCTAGCAAAGCGGCAAGTGAGCTGGCACTTAATATTCTAATTGCGAATTTCATCTGCCAATAGCCCCACTGATAACGCGTAAAAATTTGAACAGTTATAATCCAATATCACACGGTAGTTGCCGGTAAGTAAATATGCTGTTTTTCCTTGCCCGTCAGGCTCCAGCAGGGTTGCCATTGTGTCGTTACTCAAACGCCGTCCGGTTACCGGCGCGACGCCAAGAGATTGCCATTCGGCCATGCTTTTCCATTGGCTGTGGCGCTCGTGCACCCTCGGGCAACGCACGGCTTGGGTTTTGTTTTTTATCGCGTCGCGGTCGAGTGAATCCGGCACCCGAACGGCAATGCCCCAAGGCTCGCCGCGCCGCCAACCGGCATTTACGAAATAATTCGCAATTGAGGTCACCGCATCAGCCTCGCTGTTCCAAATATCAGCGTAGCCGTCCCCGCTGCCGTCCTTCGCAAGCCGGAGATAGACCGATGGCAGAAACTGGGGTTTACCCATCGCTCCTGCCCAGCTGCCCTTCATGGCCGATTGCGGAACACCGTTATCGATCATTTTCAGAACCGCGAGAAATTCTGCTTCGAATAGCTCACGCCTGCGGCCCTCATAAGCAAGGGTTGCAAGTGCTCTTGGAATATCGAAATTTCCGGTGATCCGACCGTAGTTGGTTTCGTGCCCGTAAATCGCCATGATCATCGGTCCTGGCACACCATATTCACGTTCGACATCCGCAAGTTTTGAAATGAGCTGCCGATATTTCGCTTTGCCGCCGTTGATGCGTGCAGCATCGACATGCCGGCGCTTATAAGGGGCAAAGGGCGGGATAGCGCTATTCGGCCTGCCGCCTGGTTGGGACTGGTCGAGCTGTATAACGCGCGGATTGTAAGTAAGGCTAGGCAATACGTTATCCAGTGTGCGCTGGCTAACCCCCTGTTCTAAAGCCTTGCGGCCGACCTCTTGAAGATAAGTGTCAAAACTGCTCGTGGACTGTGCAACAGCAACATTGTTGCTATGCGTATAAGGCAAACTGAAAAAAGCAATTGCGCTACAAGCGATCGCGGTAATGAAACGCATGAAAAACTTCCCTTCGTCTATATGCTGTCGCACAAAGTGGCTTTAAGGGGAATCCCTAATATTGCAGAACAGCGACAGCTTGCCGGATAAGCACGTTTATCGAAGTTTCCTATATCCAAACATGTAAATACGATAAAATTCTTTGCGCTTTCAAATGGAGGGCGCTAGGAGGCGGTCGGCTAGAGCGGACAGGTGGCAGAGTGGTCGAATGCACCGGTCTTGAAAACCGGCGAGGGTGCAAGCTCTCCGTGGGTTCGAATCCCACCCTGTCCGCCAGCCATTTCCCTAATTTTCGTATTTATGGATGGGTTGCAAAATAGACGCCAGAATTAGTGAAAACGTCTCAAATATCGCACATTAATAAGCATTTGGATGTATGAGAACCTTAACTGTCTGAAACAAGATCGTGACGTCACGCCACATTCGCCAACCTTCCAGATATTCCAGATCAGATTGCAGTCGTGCCTCCAGATCTTCCTGACGATCGGTGGCTCCACGGTATCCTCTGACTTGCGCCAAACCGGTGATCCCAGGTTTTAGCGCATGACGAAGCCAGTAGCGTTGATTGATCTCCCAAAAAAGTTTGTCCCCAGCCAATGATCCCAAAGCGTGCGGACGCGGCCCGACAACGCTCATTTCATTGCGTAATACATTTATTAGCTGTGGCAGCTCGTCAATACTGGTTTTTCTGATGAAATTACCAACTCTTGTAATCCGATGGTCATTAACCTGTGTCGATTGATCGCCGTTTTGATCGCCGTTTTCTGTACGCATGCTACGAAACTTGTAGATACTGAATATCCGGTTTCCTTGTCCCACTCTTGGCTGCCGGAATAAAATCGGTCCGGGGCTATCGAGCTTTATTGCTATGGCCACAACAATTAAAAGGGGTGCAAGAAAAACGAGCAACGGGATAGTGACTGCCAGGTCGAAAGCGCGTTTTTTCAATCGATTGACAAGGCTCAGCGTGCCTCTGGAAACAACTAATGTATCGTTTCCATCAAAATCACCCAGACCGATGGCACCAAGGTTATTCGCCCCACTTACCAAAAGCTCGCCGGTGACGTCAGACCCTTTAAGAAACAATGCCCAATCAGATCTACGTTCTCTTGTGCAGGCGACGACGATGCGATCATAACCTTTAACAACCTGGGACAATTTGGACAGCATATGAGGGTTCATCGGATCGGGATAAAGCTTTTCCGCCTGAGCATCGACACAATACATGCCTTTTTCAAAGGCAAGAGGTGGTACGCCATCCAAAATCAACAGTTGGTCAGTTACGATGCCACGTAGTTTCCACCATACGATTTGGTTGACGACAAATCGGCCGACAGCCAACAAAGCCGCACTGGCTGCGAAAGCAAAAGCGAAAGCAAGTCGGGATATGTCTGTCCCAGTCTGGGAGAAGAAGGTGAACATCATCACGACCAGTGCCGTCGCAAATAATGCTGAAAATGGCCGGCGAACGCTTTCGGACAGGCGTTTCAACGACTCAATTGAATAAGAATCGCGCGTAAATGCGAACATCAGAAATATTGGCACCACCAACAATACAATATGATAGCCTTGCGGAGACAGCCATTTATCCTCTCGCAGGAAGCTGGCCATCAGAAAGCCAGCGACTATTGCAATAACATCAAGAAATTGCAGGAGAAAATATAGACTCAACCGCACAGATTTGAGCGGCCAACGCTCCGTTGTCCCCCTATCTAACTGCTGACCTGAAAATGGGTAACTCTCGTTCAACTAACGCACCATTTGCCTTCACATAAATGTGCAACCCGGTAGTTTGTTAGAGCAAAATCAATCGTAAGGCCACAAACTAATGATTTGTTAACCAATATTTCTCAAGGCGTTGAGAAGTTGGGCTTTTCTAGAATTTTGGTTTTCGCTGCCTGATTGGACGGCCAATAGGTTCCAAATTGGAAATGTAGAAAAACTGCCTGTGATTTGTCTTTTTTGGCAGAAAATCTATGCTGACATCATCTATATCTGCTTAGGGAGCATAGGCAGTCTGCGGTTTAGTTGCCGCTGGCCAGGACCGAAAATGGGTTGCTACTCACTTTTCAGGGCAGTTGACCGTTTCAACGATCGAAACCGGAACAATTACCTATTTGTAAACTGACAACGCCAGGGCAATCAGGCCCGTCCATAGGATTATTGAGCTTCCAGTAATAATTGAAATACTGGTGATTCCGCTAAATTTTTCAGCTGGTTGAATGACACTACCATCGATAAACTGCTGATGAAGTTGTTGATGTAATTCCCGGGCAGGCGACGAACTATCGCTCAAGTCCGAAAAATCGGCTGCCGTCATCATGGGTGAATTCGCAGCGGTTTTCTGCTTCTCTTCCTCAACAAACTGATCATCAAATCGAATTTTAGGCACAGCCATATAAAATCTCCGACGATGGATTTGCACTGATATTGGTTTCGCAATCGTTAACAACGCAAAAAATCATCAGACACGTCTCTGGACTCGTGGGAAACATCTGATTTTACAAATTTGTACATCTAGATTGGCCAAAACTGGTTAACTCTGTTGCAAAAAATGATAGTATGGCTAATAAATCGCATTTCAAGGTCATCACAACCAGTTGGTCTTTTAATTCAAGGAAGTTCCCTTTGTCAGATAACCTAACCGGATTGATTGCATCAGCAAACCGACGTCGTCGTGCTGCAGTGCTTATATTCGCGTCTGTTGTAGGACTAGCGGCTTTGTTTCCCCACAACGACCGGGCCATGTGGGTTCCCGAGAGAGAAGCACCATTCGTTTTTACAGCGGTTCCTGAAAAATTGCCGATAACTTATCTGACCATTGGCGGTACGGATACTTTGCTTAATCGACTATTGCGCGATACCAGCGGGGCGCCGGAACGTAATCTGAGATCTCGATTTATACCATCGGATCCGCGTGATGTTGCTCCACAAAGCAGTGGAGGCAATGGTCCGACCGCAGCTGTGCCACAATTTGAGGACATGCCCACGCAATTAGCGCAGGCACCGACAGCTCCAGGCGGTATTTTGAATCCCGGATCGAGTAGCGGAGGCAATGGGCCAGGAACTTCTGGACGAAATCCCGGCGTCTCCGGTGGTGGTCCGGTGCCAACCTCAGGAACAGTCAATCCAGACCCTGTGGCCGACCCGCCTGTCGATGAGCCACCAGTTGATGAGCCTCCTGTAATCCCACCGATTTTTGCGCCAGTGCCAGAGCCACTGACCTGGGCAATGTTTATATTTGGATTTGCAATGGTGGGGTCTGCGTTGCGTCGTCGTCGCAAAACATTTCTCGCATAAAACCAAATCTTGTGGTTCGTTTTATTCGATTATCAATTGATTTTTCTTGATTGTAATCGTTTCCATCCTCGATAATGCATTGAGGCCCAGAAGCGAAATCGCTGGCCCGTCAGGCATTATGGCAACTTCCATATTACCTAGGTTCCTGCCAGCTAAGGTGAAATCATCGGCTTGCGCCCAAATCATACTGGCATAGCCTGAAGCTGTTCGAATGCGCTGATTTGCTGATCGTGTAGGATCCAATCCAACACGTTCTGCATCGCTGGCATTTAAAACAACCACGGATGCCCCGGTATCCACCGCAAACTTAACCGAAATACCGTCGATAGTGCCGTCAATGTAAAACAATCCGTCGGCCGAGCGGTTTACTATTAGCTGCCCTTTTGCTCGCTCCGAGGTCAATTCCGTAGCCGCCGGCTTGATGGATGCCGTCAAAGCTGATGGCGGCGTTGTCGAGAACATAGCAATCTGTACTGCAGCCAATAGGGATCCAGACAAGGCCATTAGGCTGAGAAACAAACTGATGGGTTGCAAGAACATCTGCGGGTATTAACGCAGCCGCCGTTTGTGAACCCTTCAACAAAAGGGTAAATGGCCCATTAACAATTGTCAGGCTTTCTCGATACCGTTCTTGAGCCGCCTATATTGACGGCGTTGAAACAACCCGATTAACAGCGCGCCAAGTCCGAAAAGCAAAAATTGCCATGCCGCTCCCCAATATGGCCAACGAAGGTCATCTGGGTTGCGATAAAGCACATAGTGATCCGGATGCACTTCAACGCCTGCTTTTTCATACAAAAGTACAATTTCGTCCGGCAACCCATCTTGGCGCAATACACCCGTCACCGAGCCGCTGGGGCCATCCCTAGTGGGGGTGATCAGGCCCTGCTCCAACAGATGCTCGCGCTCCGGCATCCGACCAGGCATTACATTTCTTGGTAGAACAAATTCTGGCCGAAAAACCTGGACAAAATATCGAGTAGATTTCCGGTCAGCTATTTGGCTTACGATCGGAATGAAATAGGTCCGTTGACTGGCCACGACGAGATTACGTTTGATCGTTGCCAGCTTTTGCCAGTCGAGAGTGCCACTTAACTCCGCTGCGCCTTCTTTTGGTTCGGTAAATGGGACACTACCAACATTGATGTTCTGAATATCTCCCTTTTCATTGGGCAGCATCAGCATCAATAGCAGCGTAACAATCACCGCAATAATCGAAAGAGCGGAAAGAACTAAAAAACTGATCATGGTCAGCCTGGTTTTGTTGATCGCCTGCTTGATTTGCTGCTCCAGCACCATTGCAGGTTCTTCTTGATTTTTGTTTCTGAAACGGAAGAACAGCCAGAAAATAAGCAGGAGTATAATGGTCAGTAAAATGACCGGAAGGATGACGGTGAGGATTGGAAAGTAATTGCCAAACCATGTAAACTGCCATTCCGCCAATCGCGAAACCAGGCCTCGATAGAATATCGATTGTGGGAGCAAAAACAAAAAAATGAATAGCGCAAAGGCGATTGAGACAGGAATTAAGTTGTCGCGTACGGACGCAAGAAATCCGGATTGTGTTTTTTCAGACATAGTTATCACCCTTGTAAATCGGGAGTTATCGGTGATGCGTCTGTAAGTCTAGGTTATTAAGGGTTATGTTTGCAAAACTCTAACTTTTTACAGTTCGAAACGTTTCATCTGGTTTCTCCGGACCCAAATTGCCGAAGATAGAGGGTAATTTACAAATTCTCCGAATGGAGATGCGCTAATCCAGGATCAAAGTACCTGTGTTGCTATCGGCTGCAATCGGGCTTCTGGTGTCATCGGCTGTGATGCCGCTCTCGCCTGGCAATATCCCATCATTAGATGGAGCCACAAATTTTGGTGTCGTGATCGGATCAACTTTAGGAATGAAACTTGTTTGTGCATCAGATAATTGTTCATCCAGATCGTACTCCAAGATACTATTGTCCTCTTCATTTGCACTGGTCAGATCCGAGAGGTCCTCTCCCGTATACCGCTGGGTAAAGGCTCCCCGCATCCCCCAATAGCCAGTCCATCTATAGAAGATGTGAGAGCCGACAGTTTTCACCTTGTCTAAACTTTTTGCCCAATAAGGTACAATCCAGACGGTATGATAATGGGTCGCTGTTCCGACGCTTTTTTCAACCGTTCCGTTTAACGCTTGTGCCGCGATTTGCTGCGCCCTCTGCCAGATAGCCGGATTTGGTCTGCGGGCCAGAGAGCCGTCACAGGTGAAAGAAAACTGGCAACCTGTCGAACGCTCAGAACCTTGAAAAACCACGCCGCATACATTGTTCGGATAAGCAGGATGTCTTACACGGTTTAGGACCACTTGTGCCACAGCTCGCTGACCACGCTCTGCTTCGATTGCAGCTTCATAATAAATGGCCGATGTAAGACAATTGATGGCTGTGCTGCGCGACAGCGCTGAGGCAACCGTATCGGGTATGAAGAAAGGCTTAGCCGGAACCAGCTCTGCCGTTGAATCGGGAACGGCTTCATTCAACTTCATTGCCTCTTCCGCACTAAGATTCAAACTGTTTGTGGCATCTGGAGTTTCTCCAGGCAGTCCTGGCAAAGATGAAACCGAATCCTTGGAAGGTGGTGTCAGCGGCATTGAAGAGCCGCCTTTAGTCAACGAACTTCCCTGCTTGAAGATTGAATCAGCCGAAAAAAAGAGACCTGCTGCCGGGATCAAACAAAAGAGTATAACGAACAAAATAAAAGTCCGTCGGCGTGCTCTGGAGCTTTTGCTCGGCTGAGCGATTTCTTTAGATATTGGATCCACGTTTGATGTTTTCATTTGCTTTAACGTTTTGCGATCTTGACCGCATGTGACCCTTACCAACTATGTGCCAACGCGCCCTACACACATTTATCTGCAATAACAAATCTGCACTGATCAAAACTGAACAGGCCCGTTCCATCAGCCATTACCACATGTGGTTCTCAAATGTGTATTGCTAATCTGGTAAGCATTTTGGCCCATTTTGTACCGAATTAGCACATATCCGAATGAGGAGAGATCAGGTGTCTGTATTTCTGGAAACTGAGTGTTGGATGTGATAGCGCGCACTTTACAAAGCAGTAAATAAATCAA
The DNA here is from genome assembly GCF_965233695.1 of Parasphingorhabdus sp. GTDB lineage: Bacteria > Pseudomonadota > Alphaproteobacteria > Sphingomonadales > Sphingomonadaceae > Parasphingorhabdus. Next base: position 3,608,521 of record NZ_OZ247497.1, on the reverse strand, counting down.
AACTAGATTTGTTAGAAGGGTGATCATGCAGATGTTCAATCACACGTTCCAAATAGAGAGCCTGCGGGGCGGTAAGTCCTTCAGACTGGTGCGTTCTACTTCATCCACACCTTCAAATGTTCGGATCAATCTTTCATGACCAGCACGACTGCAAAGTTCCCCATTCCTCCATTAAATTTAGCGAATATTTTGCTGGCCGTGGGACTGGCAGCAATCATCATTCCAACGATGATGTTTGTTTCCCAGGAAAGTTGGTCGCAAGAAACCGGAGCCCATGGACCGATTGTTCTATTTACAGGGCTTTGGCTGCTACGCAGACGCTGGGTCGTGGCCAGGCCGGTAATGCGCCCTGCCCCCACATTGCCGATAATCCTGCTTGCGACAATATGTCTGCCGCTATTCTTATTCGCGCGTATTACCCAAATTGTCGAAATTGAAGGCTATTTGATGTATGGTCTTGTGCTAATTGCGCTTTACAGCATCGTTGGTCGTGCCGCGATGAAGCTAATGTGGTTTCCTCTATTCTATCTGCTGTTCGTTTTCCCCCCGCCTGACACGATAATAGCCCTGATTACACAACCCTTGAAAATTCTTATTTCCCAGGCTGCTATCGGCTTTCTGCACATGCTTGGATATCCCATTGGCGGGGCGGGTGTAATGATCCAAATCGGACAGTATCAACTGCTGGTTGCGGCGGCGTGTTCCGGACTCAACTCGCTGGTGTCGCTGTCAGCAATTTCGCTATTCTACATCTACGTTCGGCATCAGGCGAACTGGCGCTATTCGCTGCTGTTGAGTTCTATGATCATTCCAGTGGCCATAATTGCAAACTTCATCCGGGTGCTGATACTGATCTTGCTGACGTACCATTATGGTGAGTCTGCAGCACAGGGTTTCCTTCACAATTTCGCCGGAATAACGATGTTTATGATTGCTGTTTTGACAATCTTTGCGATCGACAGCGTGCTGGAGCCGATTTGGCGGCGGTTTAATAATCGGGAGAGTGCAGCATGACTGATGATGCAATGAAAGATGGCGTTGTGAATGATGAAACTGTTGCAAGAAGCTCGATAGTTAATCGTCGGCATTTGATTATGGGCGGCGCATTTTGTCTTGCCGCCGGTTTGGCCTATGCGCGTACACCGCAAGTGGTGTTCCCGCTGGTCGAAAAGGAAGATTTTGAGGGCCTGGTTCCCAAGACAATTGGTCCCTGGAAATTTGAATCGTCCAGTGGTGTCGTATTGCCGCCGCCAGATGCCCTTTCTGATCGCTTGTATGACAATCTGGTAACGCGAGTTTATTCTGGTTCCGAAGAACCTCCGGTAATGTTCCTGACCGCCTACAGCAATACGCAGGATGGCGTATTGCAGGTTCATCGTCCGGAAATATGTTATCCTGCGGGCGGCTACAATCTGACGCCTACCCGTCCGATAGATATTGAAAATGGACTTGGCGGCAAGACACCTGCCAATATCTTTACCGCTACTGGCCGGGACAGAACCGAGCATGTGCTCTATTGGACCCGTATCGGCAAAGAATTTCCATTAACTTGGAGCCAGCAAAGATTGGCAGTAATTCGAGCCAATTTGAATGGCATTATTCCTGATGGCGTTTTGGTTCGCGCCTCCCTGATCGCGCCGACCGTCGAAGAGGCAATGCCGCATCTAACCAATTTTGCGGCCCAGTTAAATCGTAGCATGAATGAACGAGGCAGGTCGCTACTGAGCGGAATAAACGGCTAAAATAGTCGAATTGCCTGAACTTATTCCTTGGGTTTGTTGAACTTGTCGAACGGTTTCAGAACCATCATTATGTAAGTGATGACGGTTGCAATCACCGCGACCGCTGCGAACTGATATCCCTCGTTGCCAAGATAGTTGGCACCGGCACAGCCGACAGATGCAACAAGATATTGCCATAAATGATCAGGCGGATCATCCTCGACTGATCGGTCCAGAAATAATACTATCAAGCCGCCAAAAATTGCGACCGTTAGCCAATCGTAAATGGTTTCCAATCTAGCCTCCCGTTGCTATGTACGTCCCTGTATATTTTTATGGGTCGCCAAACAAGCCAATGATTCGTTTTGTCTTTTTACTGGACAAAACTCCAGGAGAAGTAACGATGTTTAGTATTATGTCTGTCAAAAACCGCGCCGTGATGGGTCTGGCAGTGGGCGCAATCATATTGACGGGCTGTGAAAAGTCCGCCGAAGGTCAGGTGGCCGCGATAGTGAATGGTGAAGAAGTCACCCTTCAGGAAATCAACGCAGCATTGAGCGAAGCCAATATCCCTGAAGGCGCCGACAAGGAATTGCTACAGCAACGGGCATTGCAACAGATTGTTGATCGCCGTCTGTTAGCGCAGGCTGCGAAAGAGAGCGGCATTGATCAAGACCCGACCTATCTTATCCGGCAACGCCAACTTACCGAGGCTTTGCTGGTTCGCATGTATGCCGACAAGGCTGGCACAACGATCAAAGTTCCAGATCAGGCGGCAATCGACAAATATACCGAAGCGCATCCATTCTCTTTTGCCAATCGTACCATCTATGCTGTCGATCAGATCATTTTCCCTGCCCCGGCCAATCTTGGTGAATTGAAGAAACTGGAATCAGCCAACACTCTTGCCGATGTCGCGGAAATACTGACCAGCATGGGCATTAATTATACCAGCAAATCGGCGCAAATGGATTCGGTTCAGGTACCGCCAGCAATGATGGCCCAGATTGTCTCATTGGCCCCCGGCGAACCTTTCGTGATTCCAACGGGAGCAACCGTTACAGCCAACGTGATCAAGGCGCAGCAAAAAGTGCCCTATAACGCTGAACAGGCGGGACCTATTGCTGTCAAAGCTATTCGCAACGAAGAGATGGCGGAAATTATGAAGCAACGATTGACCGAAGCCAAAGCGAAAGCTGAAATCACTTATCAAACCGGTTTCGCTCCTCCGGCCGAAAAGGATAAGGCGGGCGATACGCCAGATGTAATCAAAAAAGCGGTCGAATCTCCTACAGGGTAAACATCGGGATTGATTGTTGGTCAACGTTTGAGGCTTTCGCAGGTCTATAGCGGTTCGACCTTAGTCCGATCAGTGTAAGGCAGATCTATTGGCTACATTTTTTGACAGTTTCGATAGAGTCAGAATCGTAAGTCTTCCCGATCGTGCAGATCGCCGGAAGCAGATGACTGACGAAATTAGGCGGATCAAAGCCGGTGATCATCGTGATTTATCCTTTTTTGACGCGCTAGTTCTGCCGGATGCAGGTTGCTTCAGGAGCAAGGGCTCGCATGGCTGCTACAAAAGCCATCTGCAAATTCTGAAAGAAGCGGCTGATGCGAATGAAACAGTCCTTATTCTTCAGGATGATTGCGATTTTTTGCCAAAGATTTTCGATTATAAGCTGCCTGAAAAGTGGGATGTTTTTTATGGTGGTTATTATGCTGATGACCCCAATGATCTGCAAAATACTAACATTATCGGAGCGCATTTTATGGCATTCAGCGTGGATGCCGCAAAAAAGGCGAGCAAATATCTGGAAGACTTGCTTGATCCCGCTTTTCCGCCCGACCCAATTGGCGCCAGCGCGGAAGGGTTCAATCCTGCAATTCGTCCACCAATAGACGGCTCATTGGTATGGTTTCGTCGAGCCCATCCCGAACTGGAAACGATCTTTGCTTTGTTGAGTTATCAAAGACCATCACGCACCGACTTGGGTATATCACAATGGCTTGATCGCGTTCCGATCATGAAGCAGCTGTCCGGTTTGCTGAGAGCCGGAAAAAGAAAAGCGCTGCAATTGAGATATTCGATAAGGCAATAATCTCCCACTTGTTAGCTAGGCCACCAGATTGACAGCTGCCTTCTTTTTGTCTTTCAATTCAGGGCGTTTCTGAAAATGGCCGGGAAAGATAAACATTATTAACGCGATTGATTTCGTTCTCTATTGCGGTAACGGAACAGAGCATTTCGGGGATATTTTTGACCATGAGACTTTTGTTCGCGTTACCGGGATTTCACAAATATGAGCGCGGCGCAGAAATCGCTCTGCTGTCAGTTGCGACAGAACTCGCAAAAATTGGCGAAGATGTAACTGTTATTGGATCAGGACGGGCCCGTCCTGATGATCCTTACAAATTCATCCATGCCGGTTCGATCAACCGGGAATATTTCGAAAAATTCCCGTTTATGCCAGTTTTCCGGAGTGAGACTGTCTATGAGGAGGCCACATTTGCAGCCGGTCTTATGCGGCGATATCGGCCAACCGACTTCGATGCCGTGCTGACTTGTTCGTTCCCATTTACAAATATGATTCTCCGCCGTCCGGTTTTGAATGGCACCAAACCACTTAACATATTTGTGACTCAAAATGGGGAATGGCCCGCAACATCCAATGACGCGGAATACCGGTTTTTCTCTTGCGATGGTCTGGTTTGTACCAATCCTGATTATTACGAAACCAACAAGAAACGCTGGAATTGTGCGCTTATTCCGAACGGTATTTCAATCGATCGGTTTAAAATTGGCGCTGGTGACCGCGCCAATCTGGGTTTTCCCAGTAATCGCAAAGTGGTTCTTATGGTTAGTGCGCTTATCCCGACAAAGCGGGTTATGGACGGCATAAGAGCAGTGGCGCCGATGAACGATACGCATCTGGTGGTTGCAGGCGATGGTCCGATGCGTGAAGAAGTAAAGGCCTTGGCCGCCGAATTGTTGCCGGAGCGCTTTACTCAGCTGACCGTGACGCCGGACCAGATGCCAACACTCTATCAATCTGCGGATGTGTTCCTGCATATGTCGCTGCTCGAATCCTTTGGAAATGTGTTTCCAGAAGCAATGGCCTGCGGTTTACCGATTGTCGGGCATGATACCCCTCGCCTGCGCTGGATTGTGGGAGACGAAGAGTTTCTCGTAGATACGCAAAACATTCCCGCTGTAACAGAAGCCCTCACCCATGCTTTGGCAGCCAGGGAGTCTGCGCCGGCGAAAGTTTCAGAGCGCGCTGCTAGTTTCGCCTGGACCAACATAGCACGCCAGTATCAGGAATATTTGACTGGATTAATGCGCGATCAGGCCTGAGCCGGCATCTTGTCTAGTTTTTCAAAATAAGCGATTGTTTTTTCGAGACCTTGCCTAAGTTCAATCGAAGGCCCCCACCCCAATTCTGATTTAGCCAATCCGATATTGGGCTGTCGTTGTTTCGGATCATCTTGCGGCAATGGTAGATCGATGATCTTCGAACCGGAATTGGTCATTTCAACGACCAACTCCGCCAGTTCACGAATAGAAAACTCATTGGGATTGCCAATATTTACCGGTCCGGTAAAACCTTCACGACTGTTCATCAGTTTCATCAAGCCTTCGACCAAATCGTCGACGTAGCAGAAGCTCCGGGTCTGGCTGCCGTTCCCGAAAATTGTAATATCTTCGCCTTTGATCGCCTGCATGATGAAATTGGAGACAACCCGACCGTCAGAGGGGTGCATCCGCGGGCCGTAGGTGTTGAAAATCCGTGCGACCTTAATCTCAATGCCATGTTGCCGGTTATAGTCGAAGAAAAGTGTTTCTGCGCAACGCTTACCTTCATCATAGCAGGAACGAATGCCAATCGGATTAACATTGCCCCAGTAATCTTCAGTTTGGGGATGGACAACTGGATCGCCGTACACTTCGCTCGTGGAAGCTTGCAGAATGCGACATTTTAGGCGCTTGGCAAGGCCCAGCATATTGATCGCGCCATGTACTGAGACCTTCGTGGTTTGAACCGGGTCATGCTGATAGTGGATTGGAGAAGCTGGGCAGGCAAGATTGTATATTTCATCCACTTCGACAAAAAGCGGCAGACAAATATCATGCCGCATGAATTCAAAGCGGGGGTGCTGCAGCAAATGGGCGATATTGCTCTTTGAGCCGGTGAACAAATTGTCGACGCAAAGGACTTCATGCCCCTCCTCAATAAGGCGGTCGATGAGGTGCGAGCCAAGAAAACCACAGCCGCCAGTAACTAGTACACGTTTTTGTAAAAAGTAATCGCGGCTCATGCCCATTTCTCCGGTAATTTTACTGTGATTTTCGATACAGAGGGGGCTTATAGCTAGCAAGAGTGATAATTTGTTTAAAACCAGTTCCTTAAAAATACAGGGAAAATCGAGATGCTGGAAAAAGATAATCATCGTGACGCGAGAACAGTGTTTTGTTACGCTCATGCGCATTGAGAATTCCAACCGTTGAAAGACCACAATAGATGCTTCCTGTTTTGCGTATGGCACTTGGTTTAGTTGCGAGCTGCAGCGCGGTGCTGGTTCTCGCTCAGTCGGCAGCCATATCTTCCGATGTTGAACTTCCTTCGATCGCGAGCAATTTTGACACAGAGTCCGAATATGTTGCCGGTTGGGGACAAGGCAAAATTCCACCTAGTGCAGCCCCCGATGTTGTTGGTGCGTTTCGTTTCTTATGTAGTCCCGGACATCTAAGTTATGACGATCCGATCGTTTATCCGGGTGAACCCGGCAGATCGCATTTGCATCAGTTTTTCGGCAATACCCTGGCTGACGCACATTCAACTTATGAAAGTCTCCGCAAATCTGGCGATAGCACGTGCAATAATCGCCTGAATCGCTCTGCTTATTGGATGCCGGCGATGATGAACGGGCGCGGTAAAGTGGTGAAACCTCATCATTTCAATGTCTATTATAAGCGGCTTCCTGATTCCTCACCCGAATGTGCAGGACGAGACGGCGAACCCGAACAAAAATGCGTTGCCATTCCCCGCGGTCTGCGTTTCATTTTTGGTCATGACATGCTGAACAAATCAGGTGAAAAGACAGGTAATGGCTATTTCAAATGCAAGGGCCCTACAGCAAAACCGGGTAGATTTCCTGATATCGTAACGGCAGCACAAAATTGTCCTCCCGGTAATCAGCTTGGTGCCTTGATCAGAGCGCCCGATTGCTGGGATGGCCGCAATCTTGATAGCGCAGATCATCGTTCTCACGTCGCGTATAAAAAATACGGAAACGATGGCAAGGCGAGATGCCCCGAAAGTCATCCTTATATCATAGCTGCGTTCACCTTGTCGGCCTGGTACGAAACCGATGAGACATTGGATCGATCGGGCACTTGGGATCCCGATAATCCAAGCTGGCATCTCTCTTCTGATTATATGCCAGGCATGAAGCCGTCCAAGCCGGGTTCAACCTTTCATACCGATTGGTTCGGAGCCTGGGATGATGAAGCATTGGCTTTGTGGACAGAGCATTGCATCAACAAGATGCTCAATTGCTCCGGTGGTGAATTGGGTAATGGAAAACGATTGAAACCAACCATGGGTTATAAAAACGATGGGAAGAAGAGAATATTCGATCCACCCCCTGACCCTGGCTTGCATCATCACGGCCACGAAAACCAAGCAAACATGACCATGGAGAGTGATGGGCGTTCATGACTATATTGGAAAGCACGCTTTCAGTCTTGTCTTGGTTGTTAGCAGCGCCGCTCGTTTTTCTTTTCGGAATTTATGCTCTGGAGCTTTTAACTGGCCTCGCTCCCGTGAAACAGGAAGATAGCCTTGCTGATAGTGCTAGAACTGTGGCAACCAAATTGGCGATATTGGTGCCGGCCCATAACGAAGCCGGTCAAATAGTGGATACCCTATCGGCGCTACTCAACAATGTACCGCAAGGAACCCGGACATTGGTGGTCGCAGACAATTGCAGTGACGATACAGCTGAATTAGCTCGGAAGGCAGGCGCAGATGTGGCGGAGCGTCAAGATCAGGAGTTCCGTGGCAAGGGATATGCGCTTGCTTTTGGCCGCGACATTCTCGCTGCCGACCCACCGGATTGCGTTATTATTTTGGACGCCGATTGCAAACTGGCGGCAGGAAGCGCTGAAAAATTGGCAGCCGCGGTCGCGATCAAATCGGTTCCCGTGCAGGCAACCAACCTTATTCATAGCTCATCTGAGGCGCCGCCAGTGGTCCAAATATCCAACTTTGCGATGCTGGTGAAAAACCTTGTGCGACAACGGGGAATGACCCGGCTCGGCGGCGCTGCTCTTTTGACTGGTACGGGAATGGCTTTCCCTTGGCAGATATTCGCAAAAGCTCCACTTGCCAATAGCGACTTGGCGGAGGATTTGGCGCTAGGAATAACCATTACCAAACAAGGCAATCCGCCCTACTTCCTCGCATCTGCCGGCGTGTCGAGCGAAGCTGCTGCGGAGGAAGATACGATCGTCCAGCGCACCAGGTGGGAGCATGGCTTCCTAACAACTGCGCGGCGACATGCTCTTCCATTGATCATGTCAGGCTTGCGGCATTTATCAAGGTCTCAGCTTTTTCTTGGATTGCATCTTTTGGTGCCGCCATTGGCATTGCTGATGGCTACTGGCTTTGGTGTGTTGGCTCTGTTGGCTAGTTTGTTTGTCCTAGGGATATCCCCCCTCCCCTTTTCGCTACTGCTGGCAATTGTTACGATTGCCGTGCTGCTTACTTTCGCGGCCTGGTGGTTGGAGGCGCGGCATATTTTATCGCCCAGCGCCCTGGCTCGAATTCCGCTTTACGTTCTTTGGAAAATTCCGGTCTATCTCAAGTTGCTGCGGGGCAGCGAAACTCGCTGGATCAGAACCCGACGCACTGGCGAGAACCCAGGGCCCGATGACAAAAGCGCATAGCATGGAAATTACTCAGTAAAATTGCCCCTTTGCCCGAGCACAGGGGCTCTTTCCCTAAGGCTTTCCAGACTTGTTATGCGCCAGAAAAATTTTGAAAATTCGCGGACCTTCAACAAGGTAGCGGCGCCAAAGTCGAGAAGGTTCGGAGAGTAATCTGAACGACCATTCCAGACCTGCTTTTTGCATCCATATCGGAGCGCGTTTTTTCGCTGAAGTAATGAATTCCAGAGAAGCACCGATGCATAAAGCAACACCAGAACACTTGCCGGATTGTTGGCATTTGTGCGCTATAATCTCGCTTTGTGGTGAACCGATTGCAAGCAGAACATAGTGAGCATTCGTATCCTCTATGAACTGCACGATGTCGGAAATGGCTTCCGGTTTGTTGAGTACGCCCATTGGCGGGATATGCTGGACATAGCTGGGCTTCGGGAAAAGTCGCGACAGATCATTCAGCAAGCTTTTGTCACCGCCGATAATAGCGACCTGATCGCCCTGCCCCAATCTTTTCTGGAACAGCGCGGCTGTCATGTCACTGCCGGGTACTACGGTCAGCTCGATGCCGGCGAATCGGGCCAATGCACGGACAATGCGGCTATCACATAATGTTAGTGACGCGGCTTCATAGGCGTCACGAAAAGCCTTTGTACGGACGTCGTATACTTCAGGATACAGATTAACAAAGTGATCGACATTGGGGGTGACAACATAGGAGAACCTGTCACTTCTCGCCATTTGGTCCACTCGGTCCAAAGCTTGCTCAAGATTTAATGGAGCAATCGCAACACCAAGGAAATCTATGGTGGTTTCTGGCAATGGCGTTGTCGTTTTTTCAGACGGATGATTAGCAAGGCCAGGCATTATCGCAGACGCCCGAAAAGTCCGCGGGTGGGAGGTGCGCCGGGAGGTAAATCGATGGCATAAATTATTTTGGCGACTTTTTCGCCAGCCAATGCTTCCAGCTTGCATCGATCCAATGCCGCTCTGGCACAAACGTCTTGATATAATTGCCAGGCCTTGATCGAGGCCGGCGTATCACGAGCAAAACCGCGGGTTATTGCGACAGCACGGATGCTATCGTCATTTTCAATAAGATGATTGGCGTAGGCCCGAAAAAGTATAAGGTCTTGCGGCAGTTGCTTGCTGGCGTCAGTAAAAACCCTTTTTACACCACCATTATCATTTTGAGCTTTGTAAACATCGACAAGACTTAGATACCCAGCACGAAGTTTGGGGTTATCCCTGATGACGATCTGTAGGTCATTTTTGGCCTGTCCATAATCCCGTTCAGAGATTGCCTGCTTGGCGCGTATCAATAGCGCATCGGCATTTGTCTCGTCATCTTCGAGAATATCCAGTGCTATTTGCAATGCCTTTTCGGTTTCTCCTGCATCAAATAATGTTCGCGCATGGAGCGCCGTTGCTTCAACAGAAAATCGTGAAGAAACCGACCGTAAAATCCGCTCCCCTTCTTCAGGCTTCCCGATTGCCAGCAGATAGCGGGTAATCTCAATCCGGGACTCAAGAGAACCTTCTTTTTCCAGAAAAGCCAGAAGCCCTTCATTTAGCGGCGCAGTTTCATATTCCAACCAAAGCTCGGTGATCGTCGTGAGGGCCTGGCGTTGGGTAAGGTTGTTCCGCAGCATAGTTTCGATCACCGCGCGTGCTTCAGCACCTTCACCTGTTTTATACAGCGTATTGGCATAATCCAGCCTCAAGGCAACATCATCGGGTCTGCGGGCCATCAGCCTTTTGAAAGTCGCTTTCATCTGTTCAAGATTACTTGTCTCTCGGTAAAGCTCGATCAGTGTCAAATCGACACCTTCCGTGTAGTTTTCGTTGTTGGAAGAGCTCAACAAAACTTCAAGCGCCTCCGAGGTTTTGTTGGTTACGCCTAAAATTCGCGCCTTCAAGATAAGCCCTGCCTCATCGCCCGGGCGGACAGCCAAGATCCGTTCTGACAATTCCAAAGCATCTTTATACTTTCTGCGAATCAATGCTATTAAACCCTTGGTTAAGAGAGCTTCAGGAAGTTCTGGGGAAAAGGACAACATCGTGTCAGCGGCCCGCTCGGCTTCACGCAAATAGCCTGTTTGCAGACCCAGCTGTGAAACTGCTTGCAGTGCTTCAGGATTGGTTGATTCCAATGAAAGGGCATCGGAATAGGCCAGAAACGCATCTGTCCGCCGTCCGGATGCCAGTTCGATACGGCCTTTCAAAATATGTAACTGCGGATCATCATCGCGCTCGTTCAATGCGTTGGTTATCGACTTGCGGGCTTCAAAATAATTCTGTTGGTCAAAATGACGCTGCGCTTCCGCTCCCGCCTCTGCCGCTTTTTCGGCGGAAGAGGTGCATCCGATAGCCAATACTGTGAAAGAACCGATCAAAAACAGAGTTTGAATCTTTCGAATCAGTGGCATTAACGATAAATTGTTACGTATCATGGTATCAAAATGTCACAGTTCAAAAGGCAAAATGGCGCTATAATCCAACAGAATACATGGTAAACGCTGGGTTTCTGCTAGGAAACACTGCGTTTTGCAGTGGCAACGCCTGATGTTAGGCTATATAGCACGCACTTGTGAAGTTGAAATGATGGATGAGTAAAATCTATGAAGAAATTATTGTTGGCCGTGATTTTCGCGCTGGCTTCAGTATCGGCCAGCGCGCAGACCACAACAGCTGTTGCTGAAAGTGCGGCTTCAACAAGCGCTAATCAAGCGGCCTATCGCATAAATGCCGGCGATGACATTGAAGTTTATGTTTGGGGCGAAGAACGCCTGCAGCGGCAAATCCGGGTTCTGCCCGATGGTACATTCTCTTTTCCTTTGGTGGGTAGAATAGAAGCAGCAGGAAAGCTGCCCTATGAGATTGAAACTGTTGTCAGCAAAGGGCTGGAAAACCAGTATCGCGGACAGGTGCCACAGGTAACCGTATCCGTCACGACGCCGTCCGGATTGCAATTTTCGGTCATGGGACGCGTTAACGCACCAGGCAGCTTTACACCCGGGCGCTATGTTAATCTGTTAGAAGCCTTGAGCTTGGCTGGCGGTCCCAGCCAATTTGCAGACCTGGACGGAATATCCATTGTCCGGAAGACGCCAAATGGATTGACCACAATCCGCGCAAACTTGGGAGGTTTGTTCAAACGCACCGGAGCGGCTGACGCTGTTTCAAAACGCGCTATTCCAAATATCCAGTCCGGCGACACGGTAATCGTGCCTTAAAAGAAACACTCGGGGGAGTTAAAAACTTGAATAGATCGATATATTATACCAGCCAGCTTAGCCTGGTAGCTGGAACCATGTTATGTGCTGCTCCGGCGATGGCCGAGACCGAATTTGTAACAGATTTATCCGTTGGCGTGGGTGCATCAACCAACCCATATCTGGAAAATGGTCCGGTGGAATCCACCGCGAGCGCTTCTATTAGTGTTACACCAAGGCTGACCATCAAGGATGATGTCACCACTTTCAATTTGCGTGGCTTTGCTCGTATTGAGGAATATGAGGAAGATTTTCGCACAAACTCGAGCTACGGCTTCGATGGCAGCGTAAATCATGCGCTTTCTGAGCGCACACAATTGCGCGGTCGTTTAGGTTACCGAGGAAATATCGTCGGTGTTAATGACGCCTTTTTCAATCCTCCCGACGTCATTGATGATAATTTTCTTCCGCCAGTGGCTGACGACATAGCGCTTAATGGACTGAACCAGAGAAGGCACACTTTTCAGACGGGCATTGGGCTTACACAGACCCTGTCGGAGCTGGATAGTGTCAGTGTTGATTTAGGGGCAACGGCAGTTCGTTTTTCGAATTCATCGGCTCAAGATGAGTTTAACTCGTTCAATCAAACCCTTGGTTACTCAAGAGTTTTATCCGACCGAACATCGATAGGCGCGTCCATCGGGTTTAGCGAAGTGAACTATTTAGGGCAAAGGGCGGGAGATTCTACGATAATTACTCCATCCCTGAATGTCTCTCATCAGATTTCTGAAGCATTCAATGTTTCAGCATCTGCGGGCGTTTCTTTCTCCCGATCAAAAAATGTCATAGGAAGCACCAAATCATCTGATCTGGCAGCATCTTTTGATCTGTGTCGTAGTACTGAAAGAACCGATCTTTGCATCGGGGCAAGCAGACAAACATTGCCAACATCTTTCGATGGCGTTCGATCCCAGACATCCTTCAATATCGGTTATAATCGACAACTCACACGTGATGATAGAATTAACCTCAGTGCGAGCTATTCAAGGTCATCCAACGCCGTTTTCGGGATATCCGAAGATTTCGATTATCTCCGTACCTCCGCGACATTTAATCATGATTTCAACCAACGTTTCAGCGGATTTGTCTCAGCGGGCTATTCCGACTCCTATCAGGACGGTATAAACCGCAGAGCGAACTTTCAGGTAGGCGTTGGAATAAGGCTAACATTTGGTAATAATCGATGAATATAGATACGCTTGACGAACAGGAATCTGAAGGCGGGAATTTTATTTCTCAGATTCCGGTAATTATCTGGCAACGAAAGTGGCTGTTCATCATTCCGCTTTTGCTTTGTTTAGCCGCTGGTATCGCGGCCTATTTCCTTTTGCCTACGGTATACAGGTCACAAGCGATCTTGCTGGTGCAATCATCGCAACTTCCCGATGAAGTGGCTGGAGATGGCGCGAACGAGATTATTGATCGCCGCATCGCCAGAATTCGTCAGCAGGTACTTAGGGTCAGGACCTATTAAATTGCTTGCATGATTGGTTGAAGGTTGATTCAATGGTGGCATCAAAGGAGATGCCGCTGATGAGTGAACTGTTTATGTTGAGCAAGGCGCAGATGCGCCGGATAGAGCCATATTTTCCATTATCGCACGGGGTCCCCAGGGTTGATGACCGGCGAGTGCTAAGCGGGATTGTCTTTGTGATCCGCAATGGCTTGCGCTGGCGTGATGCCCCTGCTGGTTACGGGCCGCACAAGACGATCTATAACCGGTTCATACGCTGGAGCCGTCTGGGCGTGTTCAACAAGATACTCGCGAGCCTTGCCGCCGATAGCAGCGCAGACGATGTGCTGATGATCGATGCCACACATCTCAAAGCGCACCGTACTGCTGCCAGCCTTTTAAAAAAGGGACTATTCCCAGACGTATCGGAAGAACGAAAGGCGGCTTGAACTCCAAACTCCATGCCGTGTGCGACGGGACCGGAAGACCGCTGATCCTGTGTTTAAGTGAAGGGCAGATGAGCGATCACATCGGTGCAAAGCTCACATATCCAGTACTTCCGCGCCATGCCAAGTGCATGATCGGAGATAAAGGCTATGACAGCGACGAGTATCGCGCTGCCCTGCAGGCCAAAGGCATCACGCCATGCATCCCACCGCGAAAAGGACGGATATTACCCGCTGACTTCGACAAAAACCTCTACCGTCAGCGTCACAAAATCGAGAATATGTTCGGGCGCCTCAAAGATTGGCGACGCATCCACACCCGCTATGATCGCTGCGCTCACACATTCTTGTCCGCAATCGCTATCGCAGCTACCGTCATCTTCTGGCTCAGTTAATGAGTCCTGATCCTAGTCGTCCTGGCCTAATCGAACTGATCAACAGATATCAGCTTTATAGTTCCGAACGCGGCAGCGACCCGCTTTCCGAAATTGTTGAGAATATGCGCGATTCCGTCGAGATCGTTCCGATGACCGCAGAAGTGCAGCGTATCGGCAGCGGACAGAGCGCAACGATCGCATTTGCGCTGGCTTTTGAATATTCCGATCCGGTCCGAGCGCAAAGCGTTGCCCAAGACCTGACCGAGCAGATTTTGCAGCTCGATTCCACCGTAAATTCTGAGCAGGCCAGTAGCACAGAGGAATTTCTGACTGATCAAGCTGCTGGGCTCGAAGCGCAGATTCAGACGCTGGAAGGCCAAATCGCCATGATCAAGGCAGAAAATGGCAGTGTTCTAGGCAATAGCGGAATGATGTTTGGTGGCGGTGGCGGCGGCTATGATGTGCAAATTGCGGCGCTGCAAAGAGAAAATTCTCAATTGGTGTCACAGCGGGAAGACGCGTTGAAATCATCCAACCGTGATCCCATTGTGTCAGCGGCTGAACAACAACTAGCCGGTGCGAAAGCGGTTTATTCTGATAATCATCCGGATGTTGTTATTGCCGAGCAGAGATTGGCAGAGGCAAAGGCACTGGCGAACCAAAATCTTTCAAAATTGCCAGTCGACACAATCAATCAGCAGATCGCTTTTAACAACACGCAAATTGCCAGTTTGCGCGCGGCAAAATCAAGGGAGAATGCTCAGGTATCTGCATCTCTCAATGCACAGGCACGTGCCCCGGTTATCTTGCAACAGATTGAACAGCTTCAACAGCGGCTCAATGGCCTGAACGAGCAATATCAAGTGGTCTCAAGCCGATTACTGGCTGCGCAGGCTGGCGTAAAAGCCGAAAACGAGCAAATGGGTGAGCGGTTGTCGGTTATCGATCCGCCGGTGATACCCGATAAACCAGCGTCTCCCGATTGGATGCTCCTATCAGGGGGTGGCTTGGGTGCGGGATTGGCCTTAGGTTTCATTCTGGTATTCGGTACAGAGTTGTTTTTGCAGCCCATTCGTGATCCCAAAACGATTTCCAACGCTTTGGGTGATGCACCGATGGTCGTTATTCCAACGATTAAAGAGATCAGTGATGAAGAGCCTCGTCGCAGTTTTTGGCCATTTCGCCGTCGTGAGGCCCACGCCGAATAGTTTTTAAATGATTTTCGACTAATCCTAACTTTTTAGATTTTGGACAATGCTCTGTGCTTAACACTACTAATGACAAAACCGATATTCCAGGGCCTGTTGTGATTCCCGGGCCAGCAGAGTTGGAGACGCTTGTCCCTGATGCGGCGACATTGGAAGCCAATCATATCGTGGGATTTGATGGCAATGATATCCGGTCGCGACCATTTAACTTATTGCGGTCCCAAGTGATAAAAGCGCTCGATGCGAATGGTTGGAAACTGTTCGGGACAACGTCGGCAACACCCGCTGCTGGCAAATCCTTTCTTTCCATGAATCTAGCTGCAGCGCTTTCCCGACTTTCCGACAAAACCATATATCTGTTTGATTTGGATCTAAGACGCGGATCTTTGGCAGACGCCTTGGGGATTGAGGGAAAAGTGGGTCTTGGCGAATATCTGGCCGGCAAAACCGACGATTTGCGATCTGTCGGTCGTCGTATCGGTGATAACAATCTGGTTCTTTTTCCTTGTTATCGTGTCAAATCCAACTCTGCAGAACTGATTGCGGGCAAGAGATTTGCCAATTTGATGGAGGCCGTGAAAAACCTTCCTGATGATGTGATCGTGATCTGCGATCTTCCGCCAGCTTTTGCCAATGATGATACGATAATGATTTCGGAATATCTGGATGCCTATATGCTCATCATTGAACAAGGCATCACGACAAAGAAGCAGATGAACAACACGGTCGATTTGCTCAAACCAACGCAATGTCTTGGGACCGTCCTTAACAGATATGTAGGCGGGTTGATCGATCCCTATGGCTATGGATATGGCGGGTCCGAATATAGCAAATATTATTCGGATTGAGCTATTGAGTCCGCAAATAGTTTTGGGAGCGGAGATACCGCAACTTTAATGTCAAATTCCCGGGCAATTGTCTGTTCGGCTTTTGAAGCCATCATCAATGATTGTTCGGGATTGGTCAGGCTTTCGAGCATAGCTGTTTGCAAGCCTTTCCAGTCTGCCGGGTGAAACAGCCGACCGTTCTCACCGTCATCGATCAGCTCAGGCACACCTGCAACACGGCTAGCGACTACTGGCACACCCAGCGCCATCGCTTCCATGAGCACTACTGGCAGGCCTTCCATGAAGCTTGGAAGAACCAACAAATCGGCTTCGGCAATAGCCGATAGCGTATCTGGCTCAGATCTCCGGCCGAGAAAACTCACATCGCCTTCAATGCCTAGCTTCTTGCATTTTTCTTCGATCGCTTCTTTTTCAGGGCCATCGCCCAACAATGCCAGTTCTGCCTCCAATCCGTCTTTCCTGGCTCCTGCAAAGGCTTCCAGCAGGCCAATTATGCCTTTCTCACTGGAAAGTCTGGCGACACAAATAATTCGTTTGGGCGATCCGGACAAGCTCTCCGGTTGTCGCTTTGGCATTCTATCAAGCGCAATTCCGCATCTAACCGTATGAAATTTGTTCCAATGCTTAGGACTGCTAATCCGCATCGCCTGTGCGCGTCCGAACCATGACACGCACGCCACAAATTCAGCCGCTGCCACCTTTTCCCCAGCAACAGGCCCGCCGGATAGTCAGTCTCGGAAATGCCGTGCAAAGTCATGCTCCACGGTATTTTCCCAAAATACGCTGCAAGCATACCCACATTGGCGGCGGAATTGGCGAAGTGATTGTGCAGATGTGACACATTATCCGCTCTCAATTGATCAGCCAGCGTGATGCTTTCCACGAAGTGAAACAGGGACCACAATAATGCTTTTCCGCCCGGCACGCGATGCTGCATCGCACGTTTCAGAGTTTTGAAATAACGAGATGGGTGCCTGAAAAGAGCTGCGCCATGAGCAGAGATATGCCTCGTCGCCCCCTGCCCCAGGACATAAAATGTCTGATCCTTGGCTTCGATATCCATGGGATGATCGAGCCCGGAAACGGGCTTCCTGATGCTATAGGTCAAAATGTCGAGACCCTTTTCCCGCAACTCAGCAATTTCCCGTCGAATGAAGGTGTGGGAAGACGCAGGATATTGACTTGTAAGATAGGCAATAGGACCGGACGTGCCGGCTATTGGTCTTTTTTCCTTATCTGATGCAGGGATTGGGGTCATTTATAAAATATCGCTCCCCCGCTTCGCCCTTGCAGCATCCGCACAACGAACCGGAATGCGCCTAGACTCTCGGCAAATTTCGCTATCATATTCAATGCAGCAAATTTCCAGGAAAAGCTATTCTTGATCCCCAGCCTGGCTGCCATACGCGTTAGTTGCACGCTATAGATCAACGGCAGGGCCAGCAGAAAAAGTGGACTGGCAAAAGCACCGATAATGATCGCAAGGGGCAGGATAACCGACCAAAATACGGCCCGCGCCAATTCACGTCCGTACAGCGCATGGCCTTTCCGGCGCGTGGCCCACCACACTTGTGCATAGCCAAAACCGCTGCGTATCGCGCGCATCCACCATTGCTGAAAATGATACATTGCAGCATCGTGGATTGTCATCGGTTGATCAATACGCCAGATTTGCAACCCTTTTGCCCGTATACGGCTGCATAGTTCGGGCTCTTCTCCTGCTATCATGCTTCCATTATAGCCACCGACGATGGTTAGAGTACTAACCCGCATCAACGCATCACCACCGCAGGCTTCAGCCTGTCCAATGGCAGTATTCCATTCTCGGTCACACAGCATATTAAAGAATGAAGCATCGGGATATCGCTCTCTTCGACGTCCGCAAACGACTGCAGCTTCCGGTTTATTGTCAAGAAAAGCAGCGGCCGCCGCAATCCATCCCTGTTCAACCTCACAATCACCGTCAACAAATTGCACATAGTCGATATCGGGCGCGATCTCCATCAATCGCGCAAAACCTTCATTGCGCGCGCGCGCCGCAGTAAAGGGTGTCGCCAGATCAAGATCAAGGACATCGGCACCACGCATTTTTGCCGCGGCGACACTGTCATCGGTGGAAGCGGAATCAACATAAACAATTGGCAATCCCGATGATGCCAGGGAATCGAGACATTGGATCAACCTCTCCCCTTCGTTCCGCCCGATGGCAACGACCCCTATTCTTGCATCCTGTCGCGCGCTATCCACCATTCATGATGCTCCCATAGGCCAACCATGTATTGAAATCTGCAACCAGACCCAATTGCATGAATATGTAGCGCCATGCCACCACAAGAATTGCAAACAAACCAAGCAATAGAATATCCTGCTTGAAGAATGACAGACCTTCGCGCCACTGCGAGTAGGACAAGGAAATATAACGAAACAAGTCAGCGATTGCGATAGCACCAAGTGCCGCGATAAATCCTGAATAGGTCAATGCCAATGGCACAGAAATGACCAACCAAAGCAGTTTGGCAAAATTTGCCTGGGCGCTATGGACCGATTTCCCAATTCCCAACATGAAAGATTCACCCATAGTCGAAAGGATTGAAAACCATGCGCCAGCCATCAATATTGGCAGCATGAAAGCAGCCGCCGTGTAACGGTCATCATAGAGTATGAGGATTATGATGTCGGAAAGCGCTACCAGGATAGATAAACCACAAGCCGTCGCGAAAAGGGCTTTCAGCCGCAATCCGGCAATCGCGGGCCGCAGCTCCGAGCGTTCCTTGGCGAAAGCGGCAACCTTTGGAAAGATCATCATGCTGCCAACCCGCTGGACCAGCATGCCGATCATGTCGGAAAAGGTGCGTGCTATTCCGTAGATGCCCAAAATCGCGAAGGGAATCTGTTTGGCAAAATAGAGACGGTCAAAATTCATCGCCAGGAAAAACACAACGGAAGATGCAAAAACCCACTTCCCGAAGGAGATGATCGCTTTCACATGTTCGCGCGAAATCTTTATCCTGTGCAGTCGGAAATCGATCAGGAAGAAGCTCGTTGTCGCCGAAACCGAGGTGGCAACGATTAAACCTGCCACCAGGGCCCAGATTGTCGGAGAATAGAGTGCCAAGGCAATGTGAACGATGGCGGAAACAACAGCCATCGATATATCATATAGCGCGATTTTTCTAACGGCTTGCTGCTTTTGAAGTATGAAGCGTGCCGGCGATTGGAAACCGGTAAGGAGAAAGAGCACTGAAATAATTGGAATTATTTCAATAAGTTGCTTGCTCTCATAAAAATCTGCCAAAGGCTGGGCGAGCAGCAAAGCAATTGCGAAAAGCAATATCCCGCGGATAATCTGGATCGTCCATGCCGTGTTATAAAAATCGGGCTGATCACCTTTGCGATTGCTAACAATATTTTGGCCGATACCGACGTCAGATAACAATTCTATGCCGGTACGAAGCGTGTTGACGATGAGCATAATGCCAAAGAGCTGGGGCGCCAACAGACGTGCCAGAATGACATTTGTGAAAAGCCTGAGACCCTGTGTAACGCCATAGGATCCCGCAACCCAAGTGATCTGGGATAACATTTGACGAGAAATTATTGTCATCCCTTTATTCTCGTCTGTCCCATCATGCTGAATGCCCTATCGCATGTTGTGATGGGATACATCACAAAAAGGGACACTTAACTGTAAACTGTAATGGCATGGAATTCCGAATATATCGTTACAAACAAAAAACCCGCCAGCTTTCGCCAGCGGGTTCTTTCTTAAAGCTGATCTCGAATTAGGCGAGCGCAGGCAGTTCAGCAACTGACTTGCGGCGGCGACGCAGCGCTCCACCAACAAGACCGAAACCAAAGATCATCATGCCCCAGGTTGCTGGCTCAGGAACAGCTGCAATGTTCACAGTGCTGAAGCCTGCATCTGGATTGGCCAAGACATCAAAGTTCAGGTTCCAACCCATTGCATCAAATGCAGCAAGGTCAAGAGCTGTAATAATGCTGTTGGTGCCGCGAGACAATGTTGGATCCATGATGCCGCGCTGGACTTCGTCACGGGCAACATCTCTCCAGTGACTAGCCTGACGCCCGTCACCCAAGAAGTCACCGGTTGAGAAAAATGCATCACCAAACAGGTTTGTTGCACCGCCATCAATGGAGAAATATGGCGCTTCGCCATCTACACCACCAACGCCCCAATCTAGAACGCCGAGTTGATCACTCAGTTCGCTGTAGCGGAACAGATCAAATGGACTGGCGATACGGAATGGATTAAGATCCAGGTCCGCAAAGGTGCCGTCGCCGAAAGGAATGTCCGGGTTTCCGCCAACAAAGTCATAGGTATCAACACCAGAGACAAAACCAAGAGCGTGACCGATTTCATGGATGGCGATGCCGATAAAATCAAAAGCACCATCGGAAATACCGTCAGTGGAATTGAAGTCAAAATCAAACTCGTTGCTGAAGGTGATGGCTGCATCTGAAGAGCCGTCATCTGCCAGCAATCCAACAGCCTTCAAATTCGCGGTGTTCGCATCGAGCACAACGTTATTTGCACTGCCGTCAGCATCAAGCGTCCGGCTCAAAGGCACAGCAACGCCGCCACCGCCTGCATTTGGAGCTGAAATCAGAGCGTTAACGCCAAGAATATTGCTGCCATCGTCATTTTCAAATTGCGAGGCAACCAGATTTGGGAATACGGCCTGCGCATCCAAATTTGTTGTACCGGTTGCACGAAGCGCATCCAGAAAATCTCCAACCAATACGCCAGAACTATTGCTTCCTGCCTGTGCCAGAACACCCGGGCGCAATGCCTGAAAACCGACATCAATGCGGACGGTTGCATCGTTCGTTAGAATACTTTCCCAGAACTGTGCAGCCGCTTTAAAACCAAGAAATGCGTCTGTACCCACTTCTGCGCCACCATTATTATTCAGCACAATCGTTAGAGCATTGGCTGGTGTGGCTGAAAGCGGCACTGCAAAGAGCGCAGCACCTGCAAGCAGTGACTTGACTTTATTCATATTTTTTCCCCTTTGGTCCCGCCAGAATAGGCGTTAATAAAAAGTTAATTCCAATTCCATGGGGTAGAGTCAATGGGATTTTTGGTTTCCGATTAAATTACTTTGTGACTGTCGGAATTTATTACAACTATGCTGTACCCAGTATGTTTCCAGAGGATTTATTGGGAATTAATCGTTTAATAATAGATAGATCGGTCATCGGAGCAGCTTGGTTAATCCAAACATGTGTCAAAATAGGACAGGTCATTTTACTTTACGATACTGTAAGGTTAAGAATGGGCTATCTCCACTAAGCTGTTACAAAGGATACCAATTTAGTTTCTTGGCTCCGCATAATTCATCTAACGGACGAGGAGCATGTTATGAAGCTGTTATCCATTTTATGGTGTGACACAAAAAAATAAGCTTGATGGTTTTTTGATAGTTATTCGGTATTTGAAAGCGGACTCGGGTTGCGACTCCAACGCTCATCTTTCCGTAGGGGAAAATAGACAATGAGATTTATTGCGCTAGCAGCGATCATTTTCTCCGTTCCGGTGTTTATGGTTCTGTTGCAGCAAAGCGCCCAATATCGGCGCTATCTTTATTTTGCGGTTGGGCTTTTGCCGTTCATAATGTCGGCACTGAATCTGGATGCTGCCATTATCAGCTGGGCCAGTTGGCCGGGTCAAAGCAAGGGAATGATTATTTCCCTGCTCGACGCGCTGGCTTTGGCGATTGTTATTAGAAGTCGGCGATCGCCTCTCTTTTTTCCTTTCGCAGCCATATTGATCGCATATATTTGCGCTGCAGCCTTATCGATTGCTTTTTCCAACAATCCTCAAGCTTCATTCTTCTATGTTTGGCAATTGTCCAGAATGTTTCTCGTCTTTTGGGCTGTTGCAAATATATGCATGGTTGATGACGGCCCAAAAATGATCATCAGTGGCCTGGTTTGTGGCGTAGCGTTGCAAGCAGGCTTTGCGATAAACCAGAAATTGTCCGGTGTCGTTCAGGCTAGCGGTACGATGGGGCATCAAAACCTGTTGGGTGTTGCAACCCATTTCGCGCTTTACCCTGCCCTTGCTATGTTAATGGCATCCAAAAAAGCAAAATTGCCTATATTAGGCGTGATCGCTGGCCTGGTTGCCGTTTCCTTTGGCGCATCCCGAGCTACAATCGGCCTTGCAGGTATCGGCGTTGTGTTACTGATCTTGCTGTCCATGGCGCGCAAGCCATCGGCCCGGAAAACCAAGGTTGCCATTGCCGGGCTGGTCATTCTGGCAATAGCAACCCCGGTTGCCATCGCCTCGCTACAGCAACGATTTACCATCCAGTCGACGGAAGGCAGCAATGAAGAGCGGCAGGCGTTTAATCGTGCCGCCAGAATGATCTTTGCGGATAATCCGATGGGCATTGGCGCAAATCAATATGTCGTTATTGCCAATACCAAAGGCTATTCGGAAAAGGCCGGCGTTATCTGGAACAGGTCCAGTCGCACAGCGCCGGTGCATAACAGCTATCTGTTGGTTCTCGCGGAAACCGGCTTTGTCGGACTATTCTGTTTCATACTTGTCCTGATTGTGCCCATTTTCATGGCTCTTCGATTTGCCTGGCAAAACCGCAGGGATCCGCGCGGGGATATAGCCCTGGGCTATGGCGTTACGCTGATCATATTCGCGCTGCACAGCTTTTACGAATGGATCATGTTGACCTGGATCATCCAATATATGTTGGGCATAGCACTCGGGCTGCTGGCTGGCCTTATAATGCAACGCAAGGCGATACAGCGCGCCACTCTCGTGGCCAGGCGCAAAGAACGTCAGAAGAGCGAGGCGAATGACACGCCCGCTCTTGCCAAATCATCATGAAATCATTCGGGACGTGTCAGAATCTGGCTAGAATCTATCAAGAACCGCGCTTCCTATTGTTCTTTCACCGGCCTTGTGTTCGAACTCAGATAGCCTGCATAAGCCTCTGTAAAGGATGACAATACGCTGTCGGCCTCTTCGGTCGCATATGCGAGTGCTTCTTCTTCCGAGCTGTCAAATTCGATTTCGTCTTTTTTGATCGCCGCGATCATCGCGCTGCGCTCATCCATACAAGCCTCTTCTGCAGCTTTCCTGAACGGGCCACGTGCTGTCTTCTGGTCAAGATGAGTGATTGAAAAATCGGTCAAGCAATTGGAATAATTAACTCTGCTGGTTTCCGCATCGGCGGCGCCAGTTGAGGCAGAACTTAAGAGGGCAACGGCGAACAATGTAAACATAGGAACCTCCCAAAAACGATATCTCAAGATATCATATTTTCCATTTCTACGCTACGAAATCTGCATGCTCCGACTATATCGGGTAACGCTTGAAAAACCCCGGAATTTCGCTGTTATCAGAGAATTTTGAGGTGAAAACCTAATAGTTGATTGTAAAATTTGCGACACTGATCGGCGATCTGCTGCTGGCTAGCCGTCAGAATCGGAGTCCGGTCCGATGGCGCTGCAAAGCTGGTGGTATCGAGCACGCGATTATACCAGTGGGAAGCCCATATCCCGTCCGTGTCCCGTGGCCCGCTCTTCCACGCAAGCATTGCCGGGTCCCAACCGATATCCAAAGCCGCGCACAGGCTCTGCAAATGCTTTTCAGGAGCCTTTAGGATTTCAGCGCTATCCAGCACAATTGGCGCACTTCCCGTCATTTGCGCGGCGCGGTCGCAATATTCCACCTGCCGCTCGTAACCAAGATCTTCGGGCGTCACTTCCACCCGCTTGGCGGCGTAACTCGCAACAACATGGTCTGGGTCACGAATCAGGAAGGCGTGCCGGTGATTGGGAAAATCCGCAATCGAAACATCGTCAACCATGTGATGCGGCATATGCTTTTGATACCAGACCGTCTTACCCTCTGGCACGGGGCCAAGCATGGTGTTCTTCACCGAGGTCCAATCGCAATCCATCGAAGCGATGATCTGATCAGCCATGGGCTGCTTAAATCCGGTCTTTTTCAGGAAGGCACCGTAAAATGGCTCGTCGGTAACCGCGCAGTCGCTACGGCTACCAAAACTGCGCATCATCGCGGTAGAGATGTTCCGCGGGCCCGACCACATGGCGATACGAACAGGCTGTGACGTCATGACACCGTGTCGCGTTCAATCAGGTCTTTGTACAGCCCCTGCAGGCGTTCGACCATCGGCCCCCTGCCCTTGCTCAATATGCGGCCATCCACCTCGGTAGCGGGCACAACGCCGGCAAAGGTTCCAGTGACAAAGGCTTCATCGGCGCCATAAACATCGGTCAGCGAGAAATTCTTCTCAAATACCGGGATGTCATTCTCCCGACACAGCTGGATCACGTTGCTCCTTGTGATACCGCCAAGGCAATAATCGCCACTCGACGTCCACACCTCGCCTTTGCGGACAATGAAGAAATGCGTGCTGTTACAGGTCGCAACAAAACCCTGCGGGTCCAGCATCAGAGCCTCGTCTGCCCCGGCCTGTGTCGCCTGAATACAGGCGGTGATGCAGTTCAGCTTGCTGTGCGAGTTCAGCTTCGGATCCTGCACCGCCGGATCACCGCGCCGGACATGGACGGTAAACAGCCGGATGCCATTCTCGACAGTGCTCGGCAGCGCTTCCTTATATTCCGGGATGATGACGATGGTGGCGGGTGAAATGATCACACGCGGGTCTTGATAAGGCGTGGACCGGATACCCCGCGTCACCATCAGGCGGATGTGGCAGGCGGTCATGCTATTGGCTTCTACGGTCTCATAAAGCCGCGCAACCAGTTCGTCCCGGCTGATGCCGATATCCATCGCTATGGCTTTCGCCCCTTCGAACAGGCGGTCCATATGCGCGTCCAGAAAGGCTATACGGCCCTTATGAACCCGCAAGCCTTCCCAGACCCCGTCGCCCAGCATGAAACCGCTGTCAAATACCGACACCATGGCCTCGGCCCGCGGCGTAATAACGCCGTTGACGTTGATCAGGATCGTTTCGTTGCGCGGGTCCTCGACATAATCATGGGTACCTTTTGCCATTTCATTGTCCCTTTACGAGCGCTCCGCCCTTCACCACGACATCGACATCTTCCAATTCTTGCACATTGGCAAGCGGATCACCGTCAACGGCGATAAAATCCGCATGATATCCGGCCTTTATCCGCCCAACCTGATCGGCTTTGCCAAGCGCATCGGCGGCATTGATGGTGGCGGCTCTTATGGCTTCCAGCGGCGTCATGCCGTAGTCGACCATGATCTTGAACTGACCGCCCGCAATACCGTGCGGCATGACGCCGGCATCGGAACTGAACACCATCTTCACGCCCGCCTGATGCGCGGCGCGGAAATTGTCGCGCTGCAGCTGGGCAATTTGCCGGTCTTTGAGAAGATTTTCCTCCAACACCCCGTTTTTCTTGCCTTCTGACTGGGTATATTCGGTGTTGAAAATATCCATTCCGAAATAAGTGCCGTTCTTGCGCGCTAGATCAATGCCCTCTTTGTCGACCAGGCTGGCATGCTCAATAGTGGTAAAACCGGCACGGATCGCTGTCTTGATTCCGGCAGCGCCATGGGCATGGGCCGCTGTTTTCAGACCCCACAGCTTCGCCTCATCGACAATCGCGCTGAGCTCTTCCAGCGACAATTGCTGCTGTCCCGGCTCCGTATTGCGGGAAAACACTCCGCCCGTGGCACATACCTTGATGACCTCGGCGCCATATTTGCGCTGTTCACGCACCTTTTTGCGCAGTTCCGCAGGGCCATCGCCGACGGCAGGCGATTTGGCCTGGAACGACGGTGGCAGGAAGGTCTGGTCGCAATGGCCTCCGGTTGCGCCTAGCGAATAGCCCGCAGGTGTAATGCGCGGTCCAGCGATCAATCCTTCATCAATCGCCTGCTTGTATGCGATGTCCGAGTAATTGTCGGAACCGATATTCCGCACGCTGGTAAACCCTGCCTCCAGCATAGCGCGTGCATTGGCGACACCCTGCACCGTAAAGAACTGATCCGTGAATTGCAGGCCGCTATAGCCGCCATAAAGCGGATTGGCATCAAGATGGACATGCATGTCGATCAGACCGGGGAGAATTGTGACATTTCCCAGTGCAATTGTTTTGGCGTCTGCCGGTTCGACCGGGTCGTTCTGATTCGTAACCCGGGCGATTTTGCCATCGGTGACGATAATGGCGGGATTCTCGATCATCCGGCCACTATCGACATCCAGCATCCGGTCGGCCGTGTAGACAATAGTTTCCGCATTAGCGGTCGCAGAGACGGTAAGAGATAGTGCCAGTAAGCCTTTGATCGGATTCATCGATTTTTCCCCTCTTTGAATCCTCTCCCCTTGAGGGAGAGGACAACGAAGACTTAGCACCGCAGATGCTTAGTCGCAGTCGGTGAGGGGGCAGCGTCCACACGCAAAGCTAGTGTTTGCCGCCCGCCCCTCTCTAAGACTTGCTAAGGCAATAAATTGCCAAGCCAAGTCTTTTCTCTCCCTCAAGGGGAGAGAAGTAGTTTTCCACTCCCAATTTGCGCTCCTATGATTGGCGCGACGATACCCCGTTTTTCCTCTCCCCTTGAGGGAGAGGATACCAAAGCCTTAGCGCCGTAGGCGGTTAGGCGACGTTGGTGAGGGGTGTTGGGAAAGCGCAACCAAAATAGCTTCCAAAACGCCCTCCAGATTCTCGTTTATCTCATTATTCCAATATCTAAGAACAGAGTAGCCTTGCTTTTTCAACCACTGATCGCGCGCCAGATCATGACCGCTATCATAATGCTGCAATCCATCTGCTTCCACAATCAGATTCTCTTCGTGGCATATGAAATCAACAATATAAGGACCTATTGGCTGTTGTTTTCGAAACTTATACCCACCTAATTGCCGATCTCTTAACCGGTTCCAAAGCAAGCGTTCCTGCGGCGTCATGTCGCGCCGTAGCTGTTTGGCGTGTTTTAGAGTTTGCGGACTATATCCGGCCATCGGCGCTTGACCATCACCCCTCACCAAGATTTTCTAACGAACAAGTTCGTAAGCAAATCTGTCCTCTCCCTCAAGGGGAGAGGAAGGTTGTTCTTGTCAGTTTCGGCCACTTTCCTCTCCCCTTGAGGGAGAGGATACCAAAGCCTTAGCGCCGTAGGCGGTTAGGCGACGTTGGTGAGGGGTTAACGCGCCTGATCACATGTGCAAAACCCGCTCATAGGCGTCGAGCACGCTTTCGTGCATCATTTCGCTGAGCGTCGGATGCGGGAAGACGGTGTTCATCAGTTCCGCTTCGGTCGTCTCCAGCGTCTTGCCAACAGTATAGCCCTGGATCAGCTCGGTAACTTCCGCGCCGATCATATGCGCACCCAGTAATTCGCCGGTTTTCGCATCGAACACGGTTTTGATGAAACCTTCGGTCTCTCCGAGCGCAATGGCCTTCCCGTTCCCGATAAACGGGAAATTTCCGACTTTGACGTCATGGCCCGCTTCCTTGGCCTTCGCCTCGGTCAGGCCGACGCTCGCGATCTGGGGGTGGCAATAGGTGCAGCCCGGGATATTGTTGACATCCATCGCATGCGGATGGCCGCCAGCAACGGCTTCTGCCGCTATAACGCCTTCATGACTGGCCTTGTGCGCCAGCCATGGTCCGCCGGTGACGTCACCAATGGCGTAAATGCCCTCGACATTGGTCCGGCACATGGAGTCGGTCTTGATATGGAAGCGCTCGTCCGGTTCGATGCCCAGCTCGTCCAGACCGACCGTTTCGACATTGGGCTGTATGCCCACAGCGACGATGACGTGGCTGAAGTCATGGCTGGCCTTTTTGCCTTTGCTGTCTTCAATCTCCGCCTTGACGCCCTTGGCCGACGTCTCGATGCTCTTGACGCCAGCGCCGGTCATGATGGTCATGCCCTGCTTCTTCAGCGACTTTTCAAGGAATTTCGAGATTTCCTCGTCTTCTACCGGCACAATGCGGTCCATCATCTCCACCACGGTCACGTCCGCGCCCATGTCATTATAGAAGCTGGCAAATTCGATTCCGATCGCACCGGAGCCGATAACCAGCAGTTTCTTGGGCATTTCCGGCGGCGTCATGGCGTGGCGATAGGTCCAGATGCGCTTGCCATCGGCCTTGGCAAAAGGCAGATCGCGGGCGCGGGCACCGGTCGCGATGATGATATTCGGCGCGGTTAGTTCTTCGTCGCCCTTCTCTGTCTTGACGGCGACTTTGCCTTTCTCGACAATCTTGCCATCGCCCATCACGACATCAATCTTGTTCTTCTTCATCAGGCCGGTGACGCCTTTGTTCAGCTGGCTCGCCACCCCGCGGGAGCGTTTGACCACCGCATCGAGATCCGCGCTGATCTTCTCCGCCGCCAGACCATAATCCGCGGCATGTTTCATATTGTGAAAGATTTCGGCGGAACGCAGTAGCGCTTTGGTCGGTATGCAACCCCAGTTGAGGCAGATGCCGCCGAGATTTTCGCGCTCGACAATGGCGGTTTTCAGGCCGAGTTGCGATGCGCGGATGGCCGCGACATAGCCGCCGGGGCCAGAACCGAGGATGATGAGGTCGTAAGATTTAGTCATATTGCACCTTTTCATCCTCTCCCCCTGCGGGAGAGGAAACCAAAGCCTTGGCAACTTGTTGCTTAGGCGACGTTGGAGAGGGGGTTTTCAGCGCCGCGAGAATCGCCTCCGCTACCCCATCGGGATTGTTCAGGATATCATTATTCCAGAAACGCAGGATCTGAAAACCTTCTGCCTTCAGATAGCTATCACGTTTCTCATCATAACTATTCTCTGCATGTTGAGAGCCATCTGCTTCCACTATCAATTTTCGCGCAAAACAAACAAAATCTCCAATATAGTGGTCGATCGGAACCTGCTGTCGGAACTTATAGCCACCCAAGCGTTTGGCACGAAGGATGGTCCATAGCTTGGTTTCGGCTTCAGTGGGTTCGGAGCGCATAGACTTAGCCCGGCGGCGTATGATTGCTTCGGGGGCTTCCGTTTCTTTGGGACGGCAGACGCCGTCCACCCCTCTCTCCAACCTCTCTCCCGCGAGGGGAGAGAGGCTACGTTCCATTTGCGTAGTCCTGTGTTGAAAGCTCAAGCCAACATCCCCAACGGGTTCTCCACCAGCTCTTTAAACACCTGCATCAACTGTGCGCCATCTGCGCCGTCAATGGCCCGGTGATCAAAGCTGCCAGTGGCACTCATGATCGTCGCGATTTGCAGGCTGTCGTCGATGACATGGGGGCGCTTCTGCCCTGCCCCTATGGCCATGATCATCGCTTGGGGCGGGTTGATCACCGCATCGAAATTCTTGATGCCGAACATGCCCATGTTCGAAATACTCGCAGTGCCGCCCTGATATTCGTGCATCTTGAGCTTGCCATCCTTGGCGCGGCCAGCCAAATCTTTCATCTCGGTGGAGATGGTGCTGAGCGACTTGGTGTCGGCGCTAGTGATAATCGGTGTGATCAGACCGCCGGGAATGCTGACCGCGACCGAGATATCGGCGCGTTCAAAGGTCTTGAGCTGGTCCCCGTCAATCGAGACATTGCATTTGGGCACTTGCATTAGCGAGACGGCCAGCGCCTTGATCAGCAGATCATTGACCGACAGTTTGACGCCGCGCGGTTCCAGCGTCGTGTTGAGCTCGCTGCGCAGCTTGAGCAGCTTGTCGAGCTGGATATCCACGGTGAGATAGATATGCGGTATGGTCTGTTTCGCTTCGGTCAGCCGGCGGGCAATGGTCTTGCGCATGCCCGACAGTTTTTCCGACGTGTGCGGGATATCGAAATCATTGGCTGCCGGTGCCGATGCCGGGGTCGCGGCAGGGGTTGGCGCGGGCGCCGCAGTTTCGCTTTTAACCGGCGCGGTGCCGCCTTCGGCCGCATCAATATCCGCCTTGATGATCCGGCCGCCGGGGCCGGAACCGGTTAACGCGGCGAGATCAACGCCCTTTTGCTCGGCCAGACGCCGGGCCAGTGGGCTGGCCTTGATACGGTCGCCATCCGGTGCGGAAGCGGTAACTTTAGGGGCCTCATCTGTAACCTTTGGAGCAACCTCCTGTACCGGTTCCGCAGGCTTTTCAGCAACTTCCGCTGCCTGTTTGGGCTTCTCCGCGGCACTTTCGTCCACTTTTGAAGCGGCGCCAACATCCTCCCCCTCTTCGGCGATAATCGCAATCACTTCCCCAACTTTGACATTATCGGTTCCCTCGGCAACGACGATCTTCGCAATCGTGCCCTCATCAACCGCTTCAAACTCCATCGTCGCCTTGTCGGTCTCTATCTCCGCCAGCAAATCACCTGAAGCGACCTCATCGCCTTCCTTGACCAGCCATTTGGCCAACGTCCCTTCTTCCATTGTCGGTGACAAAGCGGGCATTTGAAGGTTGATCGGCATGGAGAGGAAACCCTTATTCTATAGCAACGTTGCAGGCGTTTATGCGCAAATCTCAGGAAAGCGCAAGCTGTGTAAATCTTGCATATCACAGGCTTTTATCGCAAGCATGGTTTTAATAGTGATTTTGCGCAGTCAGTTGGGGAGTTTTCATGCGTACTTACCTGGTGGTTATCGATGAGACCGAAGAGGCAAGCATCGCGCTTCGCTTCGCTTCACGCCGCGCAATGAAAACCAATGGCGCCTTGCACATTCTGGCTTTGGTGGAGAGCGAAGGATTTGTTGCCTGGGGCGGCGTTCAGGCGACGCTGGAAGAAGAAGCAAAAAATCGAGCCGAAGCACTTGTTTCCAGCGCTGCCGGTACGCTCTTTGAGGAGACTGGTATCAGGCCTGCAATAACCGTCAGAGAAGGCAAAGGGCCAAAAGATGTGCGAAGGTTGATGGACGAGATTGATGGTCTCGCTGCTTTGGTTCTCGGAGCTGCCAGCAATGGCTCACCCGGTCCGTTGGTAACCCATTTTGCCGCAACGGAGGCAGGCACCCTTCCCTGTCCGGTGATGGTTGTACCGGGATCACTTAGCAAAGAAGAAATTGATCGATTGAGCTAAGCTATCTGCGCCGCTTATAGGTCGTCGTAGCCCTATTCGCTAATATCATCGGCTGCGATGACGAATATTTGCCGGACGACCTTGTTTTCCCTTGCGATGTGCCTTTACCTTAGACTGACTGCGCCCGCGTCGGGGTTCATGGCGACCTGACATGTGATTGGCCCCTTCTGCCAATTCAAAGAGTAAGCTTCCCGTAGCGGCGTTGGCCTCGACTAAACGCAAATCGAGCTTTTGCCCGATATTGTAAGTAACTCCGGTCTCAACGCCTTCCAGTTGTTGCTTTTGTTCGTCATAGTCAAACCGTTCGACACCCAATGTCCGGACAGGAACAAGCCCATCTCCGCCCAATTCTTCAACCGTTGCGAAAAACCCGAAATTCTGGACGCCGGTAATCCGGCATTTGAGCACTTGACCGACATGATCGGACAAATGCGCCGAGATATAACGATCTATGGTTTCCCGCTCGGCCTTCATGGCGCGGCGTTCGAGCTGGCTGAT
Organism: Parasphingorhabdus sp.; assembly: GCF_965233695.1. Lineage (GTDB taxonomy): Bacteria > Pseudomonadota > Alphaproteobacteria > Sphingomonadales > Sphingomonadaceae > Parasphingorhabdus. The sequence continues at coordinate 3,576,754 of NZ_OZ247497.1, read as the reverse complement.
CTTCTCGGAAATCATATCGAGCTTGCCCGCCATATCTTTCGATAGTCCGCTTTGCACCGGAATATTCTCATTCTCGGGCTCAGGTTGCTCCAATTTGCAGCCACTGACCAGAGCGCGATGGACTATCAGGTCTGCATAGCGGCGAATGGGGCTGGTGAAATGCGCATAGCTGCCAAGAGACAGGCCGAAATGGCCCATATTTGTGGCACCGTAATAGGCCTGTGTCTGACTGCGTAATATCTGTTCCATAACCAGCGGCAAAATCTCCGCCTCGCCAACTTGTGAAATCAGACGGTTGAACACGGCGGGCTTGATCACCTGGCCCATGGCAAAGCTAACGTCGAAGCTCTTCAGATAGTCTTTGAGCGCGATCAGTTTTTCGCGTGACGGTGTCTCATGGACACGGTAAATCAAAGGCGACTTCTTGGATTCAAGCATCTTCGCCGCAGCGACATTGGCCGCGATCATGTAATCCTCAACCAGACGATGCGCATCGAGACGCTCACGAACGGCAATTTCAGCAATGCGCCCCTGATCATCCAGAACAACGCGCTTTTCCGGCAGATCGAGGTTTAGCGGCTCACGGCCATCGCGGGCCTTTGAGAGCAGTTTCCAGCAGGTCCAAAGTGGTTCAAGAGCTGCTGCTTTCATCGGATGCTCTAATTTTCCGTCCATCGCAGCCTGTGCATCTTCATAAGCGATGTTGCCGGTCAAACGAACGATTGCGCGCGTGAAACGGGACGAGACCACCTTGCCCTTGGCGTCTATCTTGAGATGACAAGCCAATGCGGCCCGGTCGACATCCTGTTTGAGCGAACAAACATCAGTCGACAGCGCTTCGGGAAGCATGGGAACCACGCGATCCGGAAAATAAACGCTATTGCCGCGCTTATAGGCTTCGCGGTCGAGTTTGCTGCCGCTGCGGACATAGAAGGACACGTCGGCAATCGCGACTATGGCTTTGAATCCGCCAGCGTTATTCTCGTCATCATCGGGCGCTGCCCAGATGGCATCATCATGATCCCGCGCATCAGCCGGGTCGATTGCTACGATAGGTAGATCAGTCAGATCTTCGCGATGTTGCTTGCTGAGCTCCAATTGGGTCGCTTGTTCCGCTTCGTCCAGAACATCAGAGGGAAATACTTGTGGGATTTCATATTTGTGGATCGCAATCAGACTGAAAGATTTCGGTGCAAAAGGATCGCCCAGCACCTCTTTCACCTGCGCTTTGATTTGCGTTCCGCGACCAACTGGCTCTGCGAGAACCAAATTTCCGACTTCCGCTTCACCCAGATCAGAAATGGCTGTGCTGCGCCTGATTTTCCGATCGACAGGTTTCAACCAGAACCGGTCGCGCTCGTCTTTCTCGATTACACCCAACAGCATATCACTGCTTTGGGCGATTTTTTTCATCATGAAGGCGATATGCCCCTGGCCGCGCTCTTCGGTCCGGGCCAATATGCGGTCGCCGACAGCCAGTGCTGCGCGGCGGCCTCTTTCCTTGATCCGCAGACGCGGCGCTGGGGCTTCGGCTTCCCAGCGTTCCGGCATGCCGATGGCTTCATTACCATCAATTTCAACAATTTTGAGCACGGTAACCTTCGGAATACCGCCCATTTTGTGAAAGGCCCGCCCCGGTGTGCTGTCGATCAACCCCTCATCGGCCATATCTTTCAACAGGGCTTTGAGGGTGATTTTATCGGATCCGCGCAATTGAAAGGCTTTGGCGATTTCCCGTTTGCCAGCGGGCTGATCAGAGTTTTCGATAAATTCCAATATCTGTTTGCGCGAAGGAACCTGTCTTGGCTTATGAGATTTGGACGGTTTGGCCATTAATAGGCTTTGCCGATGAGAATCCGCTCAACTGCTGGCTTTCCGGTGAATATACAATTGCCATCCACGGCAGCCGCCTCCTGGGGAACATTGCGGAAGGTCAACTTCAACTTTTTCAATCGCTCCTCGATCTGGTCCAACTCTTCACCCGTGGCTCTACACCACTGCACTTCGAGCCAACCGGGATATTTTTTATTCTCTTTGTAAAATTTCTGAACTTCAGCAAAATCGGTCAAACCGCGCGTAATATTGGAGTCCAGTCTCTGCTTGGCTTCACCATGCAATTTTGACTGGATTTCTTCCAGCAAGGCAGGAACCTGATCCGCAAAAGCATCTTTTGCAAGAATCTGGGAATCCAGTTTGCCATTATCTTTGTAAAGCGCATCTCGGCGAAGTGCCGAAACATTGCTTTCCGCGACATCACGCGGACCGATTTCCAGTATCAGCGGCGCACCTTTTTTGACCCAGGCCCAGCGTTTATTGGATGCCTTGGCTCCGCTCTTGTCCAGTTTTACCCGAACGTTCTCGTCAAAGGCGCGTAATCCGGCGATTTGTTTCGTTAGCGCGGTGCAGAAGTTCAAGACCTCTTCATCTTCCGGTTTGTCGCGCAGCATGGGTATGATCACAACCTGATAGGGCGCAATCAGTGGCGGTACGCGCAGGCCGTCATCGTCGCCGTGGGTCATGATCACGCCGCCGATCAGCCGCGTGGATGTGCCCCAACTCGTCGTATAAGCGAACTGAAACTGCCCCTCTTTATCCTGATATCGGATGTTCTGCGCCTTGGAGAATGTTTGGCCCAAGAAATGGGACGTACCGGCTTGCAATGCTTTGCCATCCTGCATCATGGCTTCAATGGAATAGGTCGCATCAGCACCGGGAAACCGTTCATTTTCCGGTTTTTCACCAGCAACAACCGGCATGGCCAGAACTTCTTCCGAAAAGCTGCGGTACATTTCCAATATATCGAGCGTTTCTTCCATAGCTTCGTCGCGGGTTGCATGGGCGGTGTGCCCTTCCTGCCAGAGAAACTCGCTGGTGCGCAGGAACATCCGTGTGCGCATTTCCCAGCGCACGACATTGGCCCATTGGTTGATCATAACCGGAAGGTCACGCCAGCTTTGCACCCATTTGGAAAATGATGTGCCGATCACGGTTTCCGATGTCGGCCGAACGACCAACGGTTCTTCGAGTTTTGCTTCAGGATCGACAACAAGGCCGTCCTTATCGTCTTTCATCAATCGGTGATGGGTAACGACTGCCATTTCTTTGGCAAAACCGTCCACATGTTCGGCTTCCTTGGCGAAGTAGCTGAGCGGAATGAAGAGTGGAAAATAGCAATTTTCATGGCCGGCCGCCTTGATCCGCTGATCCATCAGAAATTGTACCCGTTCCCAGATACCATAGCCCCAAGGGCGCATGACCATGCAGCCGCGAACACCGGATTCTTCGGCCAAGTCTGCTTCGGATATAAGTTGCTGGTACCAGGCTGAAAAGTCAGCCTCTCTGGTCACGGATAAAGCATTTTTCTTCACGTAGTTGGGTTCCTGTCGGGAAATTTCCAGAAATTCAGAGCGGCAAAAGGCAGTTTAATCGTCGAGACTATCGATCTTCGATTGAATGTCGGCAAGCTGCTGTTTGAGTTGCATGATCTCAAGATCTTTTGCAGACATTTCTTCCTCTTCCGGCTCCGGTTCTGCGTCGTTAGAGGCTGTCTTATCACCCAGTCCTAGTGGGTTTAGCGCCTTTTCAACGACACCCGCCAATGGACTGGATTTCAAAGCATTTTCGATGGCTTCCTGAAACTGTTTCTGATTCTTGACGGCCATCTGCCCCAATGGATTCTTGTTCAACGCACCCTCGACAGCTTCTTGAAACTGTTTCTGGTTTTTGCGGAAATTTTCCATGGATGCTTCTAGATATGAGGGCATCAGGGATTGCATGCTGTTGCCGTACATCGAGATAAGCTGGCGCAGAAAATTAACGGGGAGCATATTTTGCCCGCTACTTTCCTCGTCAACAATGATCTGGGTGAGGACATTATGCGTAATATCATCGCCGGTTTTCGCATCGACCACGACAAAATCAATATCGTTCCGCGTCATCTCAGCGAGAAAATCCAGTGTGATATAATTGGACGTCTGCGTATTGTAGAGCCGCCGATTTGCGTATTTCTTGATCGTGATCGGGCCGTCCGGATCGCCCTTTTTCGTCTTCGCCATGTTATCTCCTGTGAACCATATCGCGTATTTTATGTTTTTGTACGTCGACATGCCTTCAAAATAATGAGGGATCCCAATGGCATTAGACAATATTGTGCATCGCCGCAACCAAAGCCGCTGCAGGAGATGAATATAATGCAACTAGCGCGGAATTTCGCCGGTTAATTCATGTGCGTCTGCGATATGGCAGTTGCTCAGTTTAGACCCAATACCGATCGTAACGCTGGCCAAGTCCGGTGATCAGCTCATATTGGGAAAGCCCGGACTGCTGCGATGCAATCGGCAAATTATATTCCGCCGTCACCCAGTCCGATTCCTTGAGATGGGAAGCGTCAGAAATATCAATCGCGATCAAGTCCATCGACACACGACCAAGAACCGGGAGCTTGGTGTTACCGCTTAAAAACACACCTTCATTGGAGAAGCCGCGCAGATATCCGTCCGCATAGCCCATTGCCAGGATCGCAATCGGATGCGCCCGTTTAGCCGTATATTTTGCGTTATACCCAAGCTTGTCACCAATTTTTAAATCCCGGACCTGCAATATCTGCGTTTCGGGAAAGGCAACTTGCCGGATTGTTTGTTCAAGCTCGGGACGCTGTTTTCCACCATAAAGTGATAAGCCGGGCCGCGTGCAGTCGAAGTGATAGGCGCTGCCCAGAGCTATGCCGGCGCTGTTGCTGAGACTCCGGCGCTGGCCGGGGATATATTCGAGCGCATCGATAAATTGTTGCAATTGACTGGCATTCTGCGGGCCGTCTTCGTCGGCTGATGCCAAGTGACTCATTACGATGTCGATATCCAGACCGCTCCAGTCATATTGCTCGATATCCACTATATTGATCCCGAGCCGGTTCATACCGCTATTGATCATGACATCACATGGGCGACCAGTTTCCTGCCAGCGATGCACCTGCTCGATGCTGTTCAGCACCGGTTTGGCTGCTGAGACGGTGGCAAAGGGCATGTCTTCGGCACGGACACCGTTAAGGACGGAGATACAGCTATCCCCTTCCAGATGACCTTCTAGCTCTCTGGCCTCCTGCCAGTTTGCGACGTAAAAATCGCGGCAGCCTGCTGCCTGCAAGCGCTGCAGCACCTCGATTGATCCGAGGCCATAGGCATTGGCTTTGATGGCTGCACCGGCACTGGCCGAACCGCTCATCCTATCCAACGTTTGCCAGTTGGATACGAGCGCATCTTCATCAAGACGCAGCTTGGCCGTTGCAGGAATTTCGATCGTCTTATCGCTCATCATGCGGCGATAGTCAGTTTAATCCGCTTCGTCGAGTGCTGCTTCCGGATCTCTGGGAATACCCCACCACGCCACGATTACCCCAAAGGCAACCACGACCCAAGTATACCAGAGGCCCGAATAGACATCACCCGAACGCGCTACAATATAGCCTGCAATCAATGGCAGGAAGCCACCAAGATATCCCGCGCCAATATGATAGGGTATCGACATGGAGCTGTAGCGAATTTTTGGCGGGAACATCTCCGCCAGCAGCGCCGCAACCGATCCGTAGGTCAGTGCGCTAAGTGCGCCCAGAACAAGCAATATGGCGACAATGCCCAATATCCGCATGGCTCCAAGCTGTTGTTCCTCAAAATCAAAGCCAGATTCACTCAGTGCGCTGCGAATACCATCCCTACGCGCCGCGCCGTCGCTGAACCAGGTGGCGTCGACTGCGATTTCCTCGCTGCCGGCGAAGAGTTTTAACTCAGGCCCATCGGTCAACGAATAGGCCACGCCAGAGGCGGTAAGGGTCTCCAAGATCTTACCACAGTCGCTTTGCTCGCGATTAAACAATTCCGCAAAGGGATCCGTACTGCAAGCCGTGCCTTCGACACGAACCGGATTGGCCTCCGATGCCGCCGTTAGTCCGGGATTGGCGAGTTGCCCCAAGCCCCAGAAAGTAGGGAAAAGCAATAGCAGCGACAGGATTGCACCGACAATTATCGGCTTTTTCCGCCCCACCCTATCCGACCATTTACCAACCATCAGATAGAAAGACATGGAGATCAGACCGGCAAAAAACAGGATCAGGTCCACCGTCAGGTCGTTAACGTTCATAGGTCCGCGCAAAAAGGACATGCCGGAGAAGAAAGCAGTATACCAGATCGTGGTCAATATGCCGGTGATCCCGAACAGCGCGACGAAAATCCGCTTCTTGTTGCCAGGATAGGAAAAGCTTTCGGTAAAGGGGTTTTTGGAGGTTTTTCCTTCCGCTTTCATCGCCTGGAACACGGGGCTTTCGTTGAGCTTCAGCCGCATCCACAGCGAAATGCCGAGCAATATGATCGAGAGCAGGAACGGTATTCGCCAGCCCCAATCATTAAATTCTTCTGTCGGAATCAGGAAACGGCAAGCCAGCACCACGCCGATAGATAGCACAAAGCCTCCAGCGACGCTGGCCTGGATGTAGCTGGTATAATAGCCGCGTTTCTCCGTCGGAGCATGTTCCGCCACGTAGATGGCCGCGCCGCCATATTCTCCGCCCAGCGCCAGTCCTTGCAATACACGCAGGAAAATAACGATAGCCGGGGCAGCCAGCCCGATGGTTTCGGCGCTAGGGATCAAGCCGACGCCAGCGGTCGCTATGCCCATCAAGGTAACCGTAACCAGAAACGTATATTTGCGCCCTAGTCGATCGCCCAGAAAGCCGAACAAGACAGCGCCTACGGGACGGAAACCAAAACCAATTGCAAAGGTCGCCCAAACCAAAAGGATTTCGAGCGTTTCATTGCCGCTCGGGAAAAAGGTCGGGCCAATGATGTAGAACAGCGTTCCATAAATAAAGAAATCATACCATTCGAAAACCGTCCCTGCGGATGACGCGCCGATGACGAGCCTGATTTCCTTGTCGGTTGGTTCGCGCTGCATTGCAACGCCTGCCTCACTGGCCATATTTGCCCTCCCCAAGGCGTTTTGCTTATTCCAGTTCGAGTATCACTGCATCGACCGCAAGGCTATCCCCTTGTGCTGCCTCAATCGATTTCACGACTGCATTTTTTTCTGCACGCAGAATATTTTCCATTTTCATCGCCTCGACAACCGCAAGAGGCTGGCCTTCCTCGACCTTGTCGCCTTCTTTCACATGCAGCGCCACCAATAGTCCTGGCATTGGGCAAAGCAGATATTTGGATAGATCGGGCGGTATTTTCTCGATCATATGCACGGCATGTTGGGCGATATGAGCCGGCAAGACCCGGGCCTTATGCGTCGCACCATGCGTATTCAGCGCAAAGCCATTAGCGGTTTTGGATATTTTGACGGATAGCGGCTCTTCGCCAATACTCGCCAATATCAGGCTGTCGCCTGGCGTATAGGCAACCGACAGATCCACGTCCTGATCATCGACCAAGATGCCGTCTTCGGAGACAGACACCTTTTGAACGCTATCGCCAATTTTGACTTCCCATTCCGATGGTGGCTGCAAACGCTGTCCCAATTGATTGTCAATCCGGCGCGCACGATCGGCGTGGGCTGTCGCCGCAAAAGCAGCGATGGCAGCCAGATTGCGGAGCAGGTCATCCGACGCCGGTGCGCCCTGAAAGCCGTCGGGATATTCCTCGGCAATGAAATTGGTGGTGATATTGCCTTCGCGGAACCGTTCGTGCTGCATTAGCGCCGACAGAAAATCGATATTGTGACCCGGGCCAATAATCTCGAACCGGTTCAGCGCATCAATCTGGCGATCAATCGCCTCGATGCGGGTTTCGCCATAGGTGATGAGCTTCGCAATCATCGGGTCATAGAAGATCGACACTTCTCCCCCCTCGGCAACGCCATCGTCCACGCGTATGCCTTCCTCGGCTTCTGGCGGATTATATCGCACCAGACGGCCCGTGGATGGCAGGAAATTGCGATAAGGATCTTCTGCATAGACGCGGTTTTCAACCGCCCAACCTGTCAGGGTGACCTCATCCTGCGTCAGCGGCAGCTTCTCTCCATAAGCAACGCGGATCATCTGTTCGACGAGATCAAGGCCGGTAATATATTCGGTCACGGGATGTTCGACCTGAAGCCGGGTGTTCATTTCGAGAAAATAGAAACTCTTGTCCGCACCGACGATGAGTTCGACCGTACCGGCGCTGTGATAATCTACCGCCTTGGACAGAGCGACGGCCTGCTCACCCATTTTCTTGCGCATCTCGGGATCGACAAAGGGCGATGGCGCTTCTTCGACGACTTTCTGGTGGCGCCGCTGGATCGAACATTCGCGTTCGCCGAGATAGATGACATTACCATGTTTGTCGCCAAGCACCTGGATTTCGATATGGCGGGGTTGCTCGATAAATTTCTCGATAAACACACGGTCGTCACCAAAGCTGGCAAGACCTTCGCGCTTGGTCGCTTCAAAGCCCTCGCGGACGTCTTTCTCGTTCCAGGCGAGGCGCATGCCTTTGCCGCCGCCGCCGGCGCTGGCTTTCATCATCACCGGATAGCCAATGCCTCCCGCAATCTCGACCGCATGTTCCGTATCGGCAATTTCACCGATATGCCCCGGAACAACGCTAACTCCGGCCTTTTCGGCCAGTTTTTTGGACTCAATCTTGTCCCCCATGGCCGCGATGGCATTGGGCGGCGGGCCGATAAAGGCGATGTCATTTTCGGCCAATTGCTCGGGAAAGCTTGTCCGTTCGGAGAGAAAACCGTAGCCCGGATGCACGGCTTCTGCGCCCGTTTCCTTGCAGGCCGCGATAATTTTGTCAGCGATCAGATAAGATTCCGCCGCAGGAGATGGCCCAATATGAACCGCCTCGTCCGCCATCCGCACATGCGGTGCGCGCGCATCGGCATCGGAATAGACGGCCACCGTCTTGATACCCATTTTCTGGGCGGTGCGAATGACCCGGCAAGCAATTTCACCGCGGTTTGCGATCAGTATTTTTTTGAACATTATGGCTCCAGCAGGTCGACACCCTGAACTTGTTTACCTTGCGGTGACCTTCGGTTCAGGGTCCATCGTGCAAATTGCAAGAATGGTGCATGTTTAAAAATAGATGCGGAAACAAGTTCAGCATGACGATGATATTTAAAATTCATAACTATTCGGCGGCTTCCATCTGAACGTCTCTGGGTTCCGCTTCCATCGGAACCAACCCCAATTTCTCAAACATCGCCTCATCCGCATCATCACCAGCATTGCCGGTCGTCAGCAATTTGTCTCCGGTAAAGATGCTGTTCGCTCCTGCCATGAAACAAAGCGCCTGTGTGCTCTCCGACATGGATTCTCGGCCAGCGGACAAGCGCACCATCGAGGCAGGCATTGTAATCCGTGCCACCGCAATCGTCCGGACAAACTCGATATCATCGATCTTCGCCAGCGGCGTGTCGGCAAGCATATCGCCAAGCACGGTTCCTTTGACAGGAACCAGCGCATTCACAGGAACGCTCTCGGGATGCTTGGGAAGCGTCGCGAGCGCATGGACAAAACCGACCCGGTCTTCGCGGGTCTCGCCCATGCCGACAATGCCGCCAGAGCAAACATTGATCCCGCTGGTCCTTACATTTTCGAGTGTTTCGAGACGATCGCCAAAAGTCCGCGTTGTGATGACCTTTTCATAATGCTCGGGCGATGTGTCGATATTGTGATTATAATAATCCAGCCCCGCCTCGGCGAGCATATCCGACTGTTTCTTGGTGAGCATGCCCAGCGTCATGCAGGTTTCCATACCCATTTGCCGGACACCTTTTACCATCTCGATAATCGCCGGCATGTCGCGGTCTTTGGGATTGCGCCACGCGGCACCCATGCAGAAACGGGATGAACCGCGATCTTTCGCCTGCGCTGCTGTTTGTAACACCGAACGAACATCGACCAATTTTTCTGCTTTCAGACCGCTTTCGGCATGGGCAGATTGATTACAATAGCTGCAGTCTTCCGGGCATCCGCCCGTCTTGATCGACAGCAATGTGGACAGTTGAACCTGGCCGGGGGTGTGATGCTGCCGGTGGACTGTGGCGGCCTGGAACAGCAGTTCGTCAAAGGGAAGGTTGAACAGGTCGGCAATTTCCTCGCGCGACCAGTCTTGACGGACTTCGTATCCCTGCGCAGGCAGGGATCCATCTCTTGCCGTTGCATTACGTGAAGATGTTGGGAGATGGGCACCTGCCTGCGCAGGTGCACTGGTGTTTTCGTCTAAATTCATTCAGCGGCTTCCTCGGTCTCGGGTGGCATATTATGGCCCAACAGGCGCAATATATCCGCGGCACATTCCACAATATTGCTCCCCGGTCCATAGATTCCGACAACACCCGATTTACGGAGGAATTCATAGTCTTGTGGCGGGATGACACCGCCTGCAAAAACCTTGATATCGCTGCGCCCGGAATCCCGCAGCATTTGGATCAGCTCCGGGATGAGGGTTTTGTGACCAGCGGCGAGACTGGACGCGCCTACGGCATCCACATTTTCTGACAGTGCCAGATCGCGGGTCTCGCCCGGTGTCTGGAACAAGGGTCCGGAAATCACATCAAAGCCCATATCTGTAAACGCACTCGAAACGACATTGGCGCCACGGTCATGACCATCCTGCCCCATTTTGGCGACAAGGATTTTTGGTTTGCGGCCGAGCCGTTGTGAAACAGCATCCACACCGTCGACAACCAGTGCATATTGCGGATCGCCTTCATAGGCCGCCCCGTAAATGCCTTTCACCGGTGTCGGTTTGGTTGCGTACCGGCCAAAGGCCGCTTCCATCGCATCCGATATTTCGCCCAAAGAAGCGCGTTTGCGCGCAGCATCAACCGCAAGAGCCAGCATATTGCCATTGGCCTTGGCGCCTTCGGTAATGGCTTTTAGCGCAGCCTGACAGGCATCTTCGTCCCGTTCTTTGCGCATCTTGTCGAGCCGCGCGATCTGCCCCTGCCGTACCTTAGCGTTATCGATATCCAGCGTTTCCAGCTGGTCTTCGTCTTCCAGAACATATTTGTTCACGCCGACAATGACATCATCACCCTTGTCGACCCGCGCCTGACGACCAGCAGCGGCTTCCTCAATCATGCCTTTGGGCCAACCATCAGCAACCGCTTTGGCCATGCCGCCTTCGGCGTCGACCCGTTCAATAATCTCCCACGCCTTTTCAACCAGTTCATCGGTCAGCGCTTCGACATAATAGCTGCCACCCAGCGGATCGACGACCTTGGTGATACCGGCCTCTTCCTGCAAAACAATCTGTGTATTGCGGGCAATGCGGGCGGAAAAGTCAGTCGGTAGCGCAATCGCCTCATCCAGCGCGTTGGTGTGGAGTGACTGCGTACCACCCAATGTTGCGGCCATGGCCTCTATGGTTGTCCGGATGACGTTGTTGTAAGGATCCTGCTCGGTCAGCGAAACGCCCGATGTCTGGCAATGGGTACGCAGCATCTTGGAACGTTCCGATTGCGCGCCCAGATTGGTCATGACGCGGTGCCACAAGGTCCTGGCTGCCCGCAACTTGGCCACTTCCATGAAAAAGTTCATGCCGATGCCGAAGAAGAAACTCAGGCGGCCTGCAAATGCGTCAATGTCGAGCCCCGTCGCCATGGCTTGCTTGGCATATTCCCGGCCATCGGCAATGGTGAAGGCCAGTTCCTGCACCGCTGTCGCGCCCGCTTCATGCATATGATAGCCGCTGATCGAAATGCTGTTGAATTTCGGCATATGCTCGGACGTATAGGCGATAATATCCGAGATGATCCGCATGGAAGGCGCAGGCGGATAGATATAGGTGTTGCGAACCATAAACTCTTTAAGGATATCATTCTGAATCGTGCCGGCGAGTTGATCTTGCGAGACCCCCTGCTCTTCTGCTGCAACAATGTAGAAAGCCAGACACGGGATAACCGCGCCATTCATCGTCATCGAAACCGACATGGTGTCGAGCGGAATACCATCGAACAGGATTTTCATATCCTCGATGCTGTCAATCGCCACACCAGCCTTGCCGACATCGCCGACTACGCGGGGATGGTCACTGTCATAACCCCGATGGGTCGCAAGATCGAAAGCAACCGACAGGCCTTTCTGCCCCGCCGCCAAATTGCGACGATAGAAGGCGTTGGATTCTTCGGCTGTTGAGAAGCCTGCATATTGACGGATTGTCCAGGGACGCCCCGCATACATGCTGGCCTTCACACCACGCGTGAACGGCCCAAAGCCGGGAAGTCCCGGGTCACCCGCATCGTCCGCTGTATAAAGCGGTTTGACAGCAATGCCTTCCGGCGTTTCCCAAGTCAGATCACGCCCTTTGACTTCTTTGTCAGCCAGCGCTTTCCAGTCTTCTATCGTCGGTTTATCGGTCATTATTCGCCCTTAAATTCGGCTTTCCGTTTTTGCAGAAAGGATATCGCACCCTCGCGTGCATCTTTGCTGTCACCGGCCAGTCGCTGGCCTTCGGCTTCCTTGAGCAGAGCCGAACTATAGTCGCTTTCGAGCGCCGCGGCCAGATTTTGACGCATGACGCCCAAGGCGACTGTTGGTCCATTGGCCAGACGCTTTGCCAAGGCGTTGGCTTCATCCATCAAAGCGGCATCGTCCACGCATTTATAGATTAATCCCCAATCTGCGGCTTTTTCGCCGGGAATTTTTTCGCCAAGCATCATCATCTCGGTGGCCCGCGCCTTGCCGACCAAACGGGTGAGCATCCAGCTCGCCCCGCCATCGGGCACCAGACCAATATTGACGAAGGCTTGCAAGAAATAGGCGGACTTTCCGGCAATCGCAAAATCACTTGCCAGCGCGATAGAACAACCCACGCCTGCCGCTGGACCGTTGACTGCGGTAATCGTCGGAATATTCAGCTTGGCGAGTTTCAGCATCAACGGGTTATAATGTTTGTTCAGCGCCGCATATGAGCCCTGCCCACCTGACAAGGCGCTATCACCGCCTTTGGCTTGAAGATCGGCACCTGCACAAAAGGCACGGCCTTCACCGGTGATGATGACCGCGCGTGCATCTTCCAGCTTGTCGAGCGCCAGATAGATGTCGTCCGCCATGTCCAGGGAGCAAGCGTTGAGGCGGCTAGGCTGGTTCAGCGTGATCGTTGCCACCTGATTGGCAATGGCCAGTTTGATATTCTCGAATTCCATATGTTGTCCCTTTGAGTGGCGTCAAACCGGTTGGTTCCGGATCGACTTTTCTATTTTTGGCTGAGCGGATCAGTGATCCTTTGGTGTTTCCATAATCTCGGTTAGCATCCCGCCCATATCCTTGGGATGCACAAAAAAGATAAGAGTGCCGTGCGCGCCAATGCGCGGTTCGCCCAGGACGCGCTTGCCCATGGCTTCGAATTCGGCCCTGGCGGCATGAATATCGGGCACTTCAAAACAAATATGATGCTGTCCGCCAAGCGGGTTTTTGGCAAGGAACCCATGGATCGGACTATCTTCTCCGAGCGGTTCGATCAATTCGATCTGTGTGCCGTTCGTAGGTCCATCTGCCGAGGTATCAACAAAACAAACCTTCACACCTTGTGCGGGAAGATCGAAAGGTTCGCAAATGGATGTCGCTCCCATAACATCGCGCCAATGGGCGATACTGTCAGGGATAGAGGGAGTAACTACGCCGATGTGATTGAGGCGGCCTAATTTCAATGTGCTTCTCCGTGCGGAATGATTTTATGAACCAGTGGCGCGATCACCGCGCCCACGGCTACGCCGAGCAGGCCGGATAATATCGCAAAACTGATCCCGCTGGCAAATAGCTGGGCCGTTTCCGGAAACAGGCCGACGAGCGGATGTGAAATGACTTCAATAAGATGCTCCGGACCATGCCAGCCAACCGCCGCGATATTATGCACCAGCAGGCCTCCGCCGACCCATGCCATGGCCAGTGTGCCAATGATCGAAATGGTAGTCAGCAATTTGGGCATAAACGCGACCAAGCCGCGCCCAAAGGATGCGACAAATCCTTCATTTTCGGTCGCGAGATGCAGCCCGACATCATCCATTTTCACGATCAAAGCGACGACACCGTAGACACCCACCGTTATCACGATGCCGATCAGCGCGAGAATGATGCCCTGTTGCCACCAAACTTCATCAGTAACCTCGGACAGAGCGATCGCCATTATCTCCGCAGACAGAATGAAATCGGTGCGGATTGCGCCCGACACCATTTCATCTTCGCGGCCAGGACCTTCGACAATGGCGGGTTTTGTGTGCTTGGTGGTTTCATCGACATGAAGCCATTCCAGCACTTTTTCAGCCGCTTCATAGCATAGGAACAGACCGCCAAGGATCAAGATGATCGGGATCAGAAACGGTGCAAACTGACCCAGCAGAACGGCTGCGGGCAGCAGGAAAAGAAGCTTGTTCTTGATCGATCCCTTGGCGATCTTCCAGATCATCGGCAATTCACGCGCCGGGCTAAAGCCGGTCACATATTGCGGTGTGACAGCAGCATCATCGATAACGACACCAGCAGATTTGGTTCCAGCGCGAGCGGCGGCTACACTAATATCATCAATCGATGCGGCAGCGACCTTTGCAATGGCTGCGACATCATCGAGAAGGGCTACTAATCCTGTTGGCATAGCTACCCTTTACAACGGAATATTGTCATGCTTTTTCCACGGATTTTCGAGCTGCTTGTTGCGCAGCTTCCGCAATCCCAGTGCCACGCGTCTCCTTGTCGAATGCGGCATGATTACCTCATCCACAAAGCCCTTTTGTGCCGCGATAAACGGATTGGCGAAGCGGTCTTCATATTCCTTGGTTTTCTCGGCAATTTCCTCTTCAGTCTTGCCGCGGAAGATGATCTCGACTGCCCCCTTGGCGCCCATGACCGCGATTTCAGCGGTCGGCCAAGCATAGTTCAAGTCGCCACGCAGATGTTTTGACGCCATGACGTCATAGGCACCACCATAGGCTTTGCGGGTGATGATCGTGATCTTCGGCACCGTTGCCTCGGCATAGGCGAAGAGCAGCTTTGCGCCATGTTTGATAATGCCATTATGCTCTTGCGATGTGCCGGGCAAAAAGCCGGGGACATCGACCAGAGTCACAATCGGAATAGAGAACGCATCGCAATAGCGGACAAAGCGTGCCGCTTTCTTCGATGCATTAATGTCAAGGCAGCCTGCGAGAACCATCGGCTGATTGGCGACCACGCCAACGGTAGAGCCTTCCATCCGGCCAAAACCGCAGATGATATTGCCGGCATGGGCTGGCTGAATTTCAAAAAACTCGCCTTCATCCAACATCTTTTGAATGACCTCATGCATGTCATAAGGCTGGTTCGCGTTAGCGGGAACCAGTGTATCGAGACTGTCTTCCAATCGGTCCCATGGATCGGCAGTTGGTCGCTCGGGCACTTCTTCCCGATTGCTCAGCGGCATATAATCGATGAAATCACGTGCCGCAAGCAGGGCTTCGATGTCATTTTCATAAGCAACATCGGCGACGCTGGTCTTGGTGGTGTGGGTTACGGCCCCGCCCAATTCTTCCTGGGTTACAATCTCGTTGGTGACCGTCTTCACAACATCCGGCCCAGTCACGAACATGTAACTGCTATCCTTCACCATGAAGATAAAGTCTGTCATCGCCGGTGAGTAGACCGCTCCGCCGGCACAAGGACCCATGATCAGGCTGAGCTGCGGAACAACCCCGCTGGCCAGCACATTTCGCTGAAACACATCGGCATATCCGCCAAGCGATGCGACGCCTTCCTGGATACGCGCTCCGCCGCTGTCATTAATACCAATGACCGGGGCGCCGACTTTCATGGCGTTTTCCAGTATCTTACAGATTTTCTCTGCATGGCGTTCGCTGAGCGAGCCGCCGAAGACAGTGAAATCCTGAGAGAAAACAAAAATCAAACGGCCATTAATCGTACCGGAGCCGGTAACAACACCGTCGCCCGCAATTTTGGTTTCCTCCATGCCGAAATCGACACAATTATGTTCGACATACATGTCGATTTCTTCAAAAGACCCTTCGTCAAGAAGTATCTCAATCCGTTCGCGTGCGGTCAGCTTGCCTTTGGCATGCTGGCTATCAATCCGTTTTTGTCCGCCGCCGAGCATCGCCTCTGCGCGCTTGGCTTCCAATTGTGCGATAATGTCTGACATTCATCCCCCGACTGTGAATCACTAGGTGTGATATGCCCTAGTCAATGCACAGCCGGTTAGGCAATCGTCAATATCAAATTAATCGATCGATTAAGTTACTTTTGAAACGGCCCATGCCGTAGCGTCACCCTATTTCATCAATACCAATTCTTCGGACATGCTAGGGTGCAACGCGACGGTGTCATCAAACGCCTGCTTGGTCAAACCCGCCTTGACCGCAACTGCCGCGGCTTGAAGAATCTCCGGCGCATCCGGACCGATCATATGAAGGCCAAGAATCTTCTCGCTCGTGGCCTCGACAATCATTTTATAAAGACTGCGTTCTGGACGGTCAGCAAAGGCGTTGCGCATCGCCCGGAAATCGGACGAATAGACTTTGATATTGCCATATTGCGTCCGCGCCTCGCCCTCGGTCAGGCCAACAGAAGCAATAGGCGGTTGAGAAAATACCGCCGATGGAATGCAGCTATAATCGACTGTCTTGGGCGTATCGTTAAACACCGTTTCGGCAAAAGCCTGCCCTTCACGAATAGCCACAGGGGTCAGTTGGACGCGGTCCGTCACATCACCCACGGCGTAAATGCTATCGACATTGGTCCGGCTATATTCATCAACTTTGATGGCACCTTTGTCGTTCGTTTCGATGCCTGCATTTTCAAGACCAAGGCCTTCAATCTTGGGACGCCGACCTGTCGCCGCAAGCACAACATCAGCCCGCATTGCCGGCTTGCCGTCCATATAGACATCCAGCGCCCCATCTTCGCGTTTTTCAATCTTATCGAAGGTGCAGTTAAATTTGTAATTAATGCCCTTGGTCATGGCGATTTGCAGCAACCGGTCGCGCAAGCTTTCATCATAGCCGCGCAAGATCACGTCTGACCGATTGACCACAAATACTTCGCTGCCCAGACCATTGAAAATACCGGCAAATTCATTGGCGATATAGCCTCCGCCCGAGATGATCACGGTTTCGGGAAGTTTATCCAAATGGAACATTTCGTTGGATGTCAGCATATGTTCGCTGCCTGGAAATTCTGCCACATCAGGCCATGCACCTACAGCAACCAGTATATATTTGGCTGTGACAGTCTTGCCGCTGGCCAGCTTCACTTCATGCGGGCCAGCAATCTCAGCACGCTCTAGGATGATTTCAACATCATGGTTGTTCAGCGTCTGGGTGTAAGCGGAGTTAAGCCGGTCGACGTCGGAAAGAATATGATCACGCAACTTGGTCCAGTCGAATTTCGCATTTTCCCAAGTCCAGCCAAAATTCTTGCCATCTTCCAAATCTTCGGAAAAATGAGAGCCGTAAACCAGCATTTTTTTCGGGACACATCCACGAATGACACAGGTGCCACCAACGCGATATTCTTCCGCAACGGCTACTTTGGCACCATAAGATGCGGACACGCGCGCCGCTCTTGTTCCGCCCGATCCTGCACCGATGACGAACAGGTCATAATCATATTTCGACATTTAATTTCCTTGATAACTCAGGCAGGAAATGCCCGGTTTTTTAGTGTTTCGGTCGATGCGTCCATTTGGTTACTATCCCCTGCCATAAGCGTATTAGCCATTTCCTTGCCCAGCTCCACACCAAACTGGTCATAGGGATTAATGCCCAACAGCACAGCATTGGCAAAAGTGCGATGCTCGTAAAAAGCGATCAGCGCGCCCAAGGTCCGGCCGTCAAGATCGTCCAGTAATAGAGTGACCGATGGCCTGTCGCCCGGATAATTTCGATTAGGGTCATCGGATGTCTTGCCTGCCATCAGGGCAGCGCCCTGCGCGAAACAATTGAGCAACAAGCCGTGATGATGTTCGGCTGCCAGGGAATGACCCGGTTCAATCACAGCAAGAAATTCAACCGGTACAAGATGGGTGCCCTGATGGAGCAATTGGAACACGGCATGCTGCGCATCGGTTCCAACTCCGCCCCAGACAATCGGGCTGCTGTGGCGATCAAGCGGCTTACCGTCCGCCAAAACCGACTTTCCATTACTTTCCATTTCAAGCTGTTGCAGATAATCCGGCAAAAGGCCCAACCGTTCGTCATAGGCGAAGACCGCGCGGGTCTCGCAATTGCGGATCTGGCTGTAATATTGGTCACAAAAGGCAGCTATGACCGGTATATTCTGATCAAAGGAAGCCTCTTTGAAATGCTGATCCATTTCAGCGCCACCAGCAAGCAGGTCATCGAAAACATCCACGCCCAGCGTCAAGGCGACGCTAAACCCGATGGAAGACCAAAGCGAATAACGCCCGCCAACTGTCTCGGAAAAGGGCAAAACGCGGCTTTCGTCGATGCCCCATTCAACCGCCTTGTCCGGCATGGCAGTCAGTGCGACGATTTTTCCGAAAGGATCAGTGACGCCCTGCTCTGTCATCCAGTCTGTCACCGACCGCGCATTGAGGAAGGTTTCCGCGGTCGTGAAGCTTTTCGAAGCGATCACCAGCAATGTTTTATGCGCGTCAAAACGCTCGAGCACCGGTTCGAGCGCGCAGCCATCAATGTTTGAGATGACAGCCGTCTCATATTTTTCGTCGCCGATTTTCAGGGCTTCGAGTAGCAATTCCGGTCCTAATGCCGATCCGCCAATTCCGAGATGAATGATATATTCGATATCACCGAGCGCCCCGTCATCAATCGCTTCAATCAAGCCTTGCATCCGGTTTTTCAGCAAGCGGGCATTTTCGACACTGGTTTCCGCGCCGATCCCCCGTTCAGCGGTGTGTTCCGCAGCACGGCCTTCACTTATATTGACGGCAATACCGCTGATCAGTGCGTCAACTTGAGTGGATAAGCCTGCATCTTCAGCCAGTTTTTGAAAATTTTCAAGCAAGGCTGCATCCATATGTGTCTTAGAGAAATCAAAATAGATGCCGGATTGTTCAAAGCTGAGTTTCTTCACCCGTTCGGGATCGGCTTCAAACAGAGCAGTGAGAGTCGATACAGGTTGGGTTTCAATCAAATTCCAATAATCCAAATCAAATTCTTTCTTGTTAATTACAATGACCTGTTCGCCCCGCGTTTCCGATCCTAGCTCTATCCTGCGACCCTTTGATGAACAAGGTCAAATCACCAGCTATCGCCGTTAAACACTGTCTCTTGACCGCGCGCTTCAATATAAGCAAAGGAGCGCGATGAAAGATAAAACCGCTGAGCGATCAGAAACCGCTGATTTCATGATATTCCTCGTAAAATTGGCGATTTTCGTCATTATTTTGCGCAGCTTTATCGTCTCTCCATTCAATATCCCGTCGGAATCCATGCAACCGCGCCTGATGGTTGGCGACTATCTGCTGGTCGCAAAATGGCCCTATGGCTATTCGAAATACAGCATGCCGTTTAGCGTCCCGGTCATCCCAGGACGTATTTTAGCGAACAAGCCGGAACCCGGTGATGTCGTGGTGTTCAAGGCACCGCCGAGTGGCTCGGACGATTATATCAAGCGGGTTATCGGTTTGTCCGGCGATATTATCCGGGTAAGTGATGGCGTTGTGTCAATCAACGGCGTCGAAGTCGGCCGCAAGAAAATCGATGACTATGTGCATCTGGTTTCGCCTAATAGCACCTGCTATGAAAATTACTTTGAAACAACCAATGCAGACGGCGAGCGGATTTGCCGCTATCCGCAATATGAAGAGACGCTCCCCAATGGCAGATCCTATCGGGTGCTGGACGTCAAACAAGATTCTGTAGGCGACAATACTGAGAGCTTTGTTGTTCCGGATGGTCATATGTTCCTGATGGGTGACAACCGTGACCGTAGCGCTGATAGCCGTTTCCCGGCTGTTGAGGGTCAGGCTATCGGGATGGTGCCGCAGGAAAATCTTGTCGGTCGGGCGTTGGTATCGGTATTCTCAACCGACGGATCGGCAGAGTGGGTCAAACCATGGACATGGTTCACCGCCGCGCGTTGGGATCGTATTGGAGAGGATTTTGAATAAGTCGGCATTTCTGGATTGGATCACTGGGTTGATCGGAAAAGCCCCTCGGGATGAAAAACTTTATATTCGCGCCTTTACTCATGGCAGCTTCGGCGATGAAGATTATCAGCGCCTGGAATTTCTCGGTGACCGGGTTCTGGGCGTAACCATTGCGACGCAACTTTACGAGCAATTTCCAAACGAGCCAGAAGGCAAGTTATCACAGCGTTTAAATGGTCTTGTTTCGGGAAAAGTCTGTGGAGAGATTGCTAAGGAAATCGGTTTTTCCCATCATTTGCTGCTCGGTAAACAGGCGCGCGATGACGGAGCACGCCAGAGCAGCAAAGTGCTTGGTGATGTCATGGAATCCCTGATAGGAGCGCTTTATCTTGATCAGGGTGCTGATGCGGCGAAACAGTTCATTCTCAAATATTGGGGTGACCGGATATCGGGCATGGCAAAGGATATCCGCCATCCCAAATCCGCGCTTCAGGAATGGGCAGCGGCGCACAACCGAAAAATGCCGGTTTACGAGCTCGTCGAAAAATCGGGCCCTCATCATGACTTGCGTTTTACAGTTCGGGCCAGCATCAACAACGTCGGAGCAGTGGAAGCCTCTGCGTCCTCCAAACAGACTGCAGAAACGGAAGCTGCGAAACTCTTTCTGGAACAATTTACATGACCGAAATATCCACCTCCCCGAAATGTGGTGTAGTGGCGCTGATCGGCGCACCCAATGCGGGAAAATCTACGCTGATCAATGCACTTGTAGGCCAGAAGGTTGCGATTACCAGTTCCAAACCACAAACGACGCGGACCCGATTGTTGGGAATTGCGATTGAAAATGAAGCGCAACTGTTGCTTGTCGATACACCGGGCATCTTCGAGCCGCGACGCCGGTTGGATCGCGCAATGGTTTCGGCAGCTTGGGAGGGCGCGGAAGATGCTGATATTATCGTCATGCTGGTGGATTCGCGTGCGGGCCTTGGCCCCAAGGTCACTTCGATTGTGGAACGGATCAAGCATCGCCCGGAAAAACTCATTCTGGTGATGAACAAGGTCGACATTGCCGCAAAAGACAAATTGCTGACGCATGTTACTAAACTCAATGACCTGTGCGGTTTTGACGAGACATTTTTTGTCAGTGCGAAAACTGGAGACGGGTTGGATGAACTGAAATCTTATCTGGTCGATGCAATGCCGGAAGGGCCTTGGCACTTCCCGGAAGACCAGGTGTCTGACGCCAGCGAACGGCTTTTGGCTGCCGAGATTACGCGGGAACAGGTTTTCCGTCAGCTCCATGCCGAGCTGCCTTATGCGACCGCGATCGCGATGGAGCAATATAAGGAACGTCCAGATGGATCTCTGGAGATTCACCAGCAAATTCTGGTCGAGAAACCGACCCAGCGCGCGATCATCCTCGGCAAAGGTGGGCACCAGATCAAGGAAATCGGTGCCAGAGCCCGCGCTGAGCTGTCCGAAATTTTGGGTAAAACCGTGCATCTTTATCTCCATGTCAAAGTAAGTGCGAATTGGGATGAAGACAAAAGCCTCTATCAGGATATGGGCCTCGACTGGGTCAAGTAACCGGACGGTTCAGATACTATCTAAAAATCAGGGGCAGGCTGTTCCCTCACCATCTTGTTTGGTCACTCCCAGATAGAGTTGACGGACCAACGCAGACTTAACTTGCGAAAATCCCTTAAGATATCGAAGCGCCAACCGTTATAAACAGAGTGTTTCGGACTCTCCATCATAGCAATGATGCAGACAGCCCTCGCACAACAATTGAGCACTCTTTTTTTCCTCTCCAGGACAAGGTGAAATAAATGGTCGGAAATGTTCAATCAGCTAAGGTTGAAGCCCTGGATCATGACAATTCTGAAAGCGCGCAGGAACGGCGAAAAAAGGAACGTCAGCTGACCGTATTTCGCTTGGCAAAAATCACGTCTGGGACAGCCGAAGGGTGGGGTTTCATAAAAAACATCTCCGGCAGCGGGGTCATGATTGAGATACATCCCAGTTTTGAATTGAAGGAAACGGCAACGGTCGCTCTGACCGATGATGTCGCGCTCACGGCAACCATCCGTTGGCGCAAGGATGCGCTGGTTGGCATGCAATTCAAGAACGAGATCAACGTCAACGAGCTGCTCGCCAGCCTGCGGGTCCACAACAAATATCAACTCTCCCGGCTGCCGCGTGTACATATGCGGCAAGCAATCGTTTTCAGGATCGGTTCCACGTTGGTGAGAGCCGAAATCTGCGATATCTCACCGGCCGGAATCCGGATCAATGCCGATTATATATGTGAAGTCGGCAACCAGCTAACACTGGTGGTGCCAGATCTGGGCGATATTGCCGGCACCGTCCGCTGGCAAAAAGGCTCTGAGATTGGCATCAAATTTCATCAGAGGGTTTCTGTTCCGCAAATAACCGATTGGCTAGCCAATTTTTATACGAAGGAAATTACGCCTGAATCAGGGTGCAGGGTTGAGTTGGGTTAAGCGACTACTTACCGCTCAAGAACATCGGCTTTCTCTCCGAAGCGGACGCCAAATTTAAGTTTAGATTGGCCTGTCTCTTTATTGTGAGACCTCCAACACTGCGTCAATCGGGCGACGGAGCGACATTGGCATTGTTGGCCCATAGCCAAAGCGCATGATGATATTGGGGCGCCGCTTCGGCGTTCCAACCAAGGCCGCCAGCTCCGGACGCAGTTTTAAGACTTCAACGGGCTGATTTATATACGCCTGCTTCAATCCCAGAGCGGTCGCCTGCAAAGCAAACCTTTGACAGGCGCGGCCTGCTTGCACCCAATGCTCCGGATCATCCTTCTCTCCAACAAATACCGCAATGCCAGCAGAACCGTTAATCTGGCGGGCATATTTGTCGTTCTCCGTGTTTTTCTGGAATAGCAGATCAAACATCCCACGCCCGAGCCAGCTTGGCAAAGCGGGATTTCCACCGCTCGCCCCAAACAGACCATCGCGCTTTTCCATCGCATCATTGGGATTGAAGCGGATCCACTGCTTCAGTTCGTCAACAAATCCCTTGTCCTCCATCTGCAAGCTATTCCCGGCGATCACTAAATCCCGAATGCGGTTCATTTGCATTCTGTCGGTTATCAGAATCGTTGCGACGCCAGGAATTTCCGATGCAGAGGATAGCAAAGCCAAATCGGTGGTGCTTACAGATCTGCCATCATAGTCTGTTCTGGTCGATTGCCTTTTGATAATAGCCCCTAACAAGGGTGAGCGTTCTTCGCCGCCTGCCACCGTATCGACCACAACTTTTCCGTTTTCAGCCGGATCAAAGCGAAGCTCGCTCGTGCGATTGGCGGCTGTGCATGCAATCATCAGGTTTTCGGCAGCACAGCCAAGGCTGGCGAAGAGATGATGATCGTCGGGATCAACTACGATCGTTCTTCTCGTGAAATCCGGCAGAATCTCAAAGCTGCCCCCTCGAACTCGAAACTTCCAAGGCTGGGTATTGTGCCCATTGGCTGCGAGTGTTGCGTAACGGATCAGTTCGCGGTCGTTTGGTTGCACAGCAAGCGGCAAGCGCAATTGTTTTGCAACTTCCTTATATTCGTCCATTGATCCCGTTTGCTTAAGTCCGATTGCGGTTGCAGCGCCACCTGCGACAATCACAGCCCCGCCGCCAATCAAAAGAGTGCGCCTGTGCATCCGCTTTTCTCCCGTCAATTATCGGAAAATTGGTCCGATCAGGAATATGCGTTGGCTCTGGATACACAAATACGTGTTCTAACGGATATCCTCCGAACAGATTGAGCTCCATGTTTAATGTCCGCTTTTGCGCCCAAAGCAGACACTGGCGTTGCCGGTGACTCAAGCCCCAGCTCGAGCAAACCGGAGCTTCCCTACTCCGCCTTAGCCTTCGCAGGGGCTTTCTTCGCCGCCGGTTTCTTTTTCGCCGCAGGCTTTTTCTTGGCCGCAGCCTTCTTCTTCGGCACTGCTTTCTTCTTGCGCTTCTTTGCCGGGCCTTTTGCCGCGCGGTCATCAATCAGCTGTGCTGCTTCTTCGAGCGTGAGCTGATCCTTATCCACTGTCTTGGGTAGTGACGCATTGGTCGTACCATCGGTCACATAGGGGCCATAGCGACCATCCATCAGCTTGATTTCTTCTTCGGTGCGCGGATGTTTGCCCATGATCTTGAGTGGCTCAGCGCCTCTGCGGCCACCCTTACCGTTTTTCGCGGCATCGGCGAGCTTGGCAACGGCGGCGTTCATGCCGATTTCAAAGACTTCCGCCGTGTTTTCCAGACGTGCCGATTTGCCGTCATGACTCAAATAGGGACCATAGCGACCAATCAGCGCGTTAACTTCCTTGCCCGTTTCCGGATGCACACCAACTTCGCGTGGCAATGAAAGCAGTTTCAATGCCCATTCGAGGCCAAAATCTTCTGCCGGCACATCTTTCGGGATGGAGGAACGCTTGGCTTCCTTGCCCTCGCCACGCTGGACATAGGGACCAAAGCGGCCAACCATCTTGGTCACTTTTTCATCTGTATCCGGATCAACACCCAAATCTTCCGGACCTTCATCCGCATCGGCATTGGCGCCGCCACCTTGCGCAAAGCGCCGGGTGAACTTGCATTCAGGATAGTTGGAACAGGCGACAAAGGCGCCAAAGCGGCCGCCACGAAGGGCCAGTTTGCCTTCGTTACAGCGCGGACAGAGGCGCGGATCGGTGCCGTCTTCTTTTTCCGGGAACAGATAAGGTTCGAGAAACTTGTCCAGTTCTGCCGTTACTTCTGACGGCAATTTCTCCATGACTTCGACCGTTTTTGGTTTGAAGTCATGCCAGAAGGCTTCGAGAATCTTCTGCCATTCGGCACGACCGCCACTGACATCATCCAGCTCGTCCTCAAGGCCGGCGGTATATTCATAAGCGACATAGCGCTCGAAAAATCTTTCGAGAAAACCTGTTAAAAGCCGCCCGCTTTCCTCTGCAAAGAAACGATTTCCCTCGGTCCGGACATAGGCACGGTCTTTCAGCGTCTTGATGATCGAGGCATAGGTGGAAGGACGGCCAATGCCGAGTTCTTCCATCTTCTTGACCAGGCTCGCTTCGCTGTAACGCGGTGGCGGTTGCGTGAAATGCTGATTGGCTTCGACGGACTTCTTGGCCGGACTATCACCTTTGGACATAGCCGGGAGCAAGCCGCCATTTTCGTCTTTGCTGTCGTCGCGGCCTTCTTCGTATAGCGCCATAAAGCCCGGGAATTTGACGACCTGACCGGTGGCGCGCAGGCCGGTTTGACCCGTGCCATCGAGCATTTCAACGGTCGTGCGCTCCAGTCGCGCGGCGGCCATCTGGCTGGCCATAGCGCGTTTCAGGATCAGACTGTAAAGCTTGGCATGATCGCCGCTGCCCATCGTGTCGCGGGTAAAGCTGGTGGGCCGGATCGCCTCATGGGCCTCCTGCGCATTTTTGGCCTTGGATTTGTAGATGCGGGGACTGTCGGGCACATAGCTGGCGTCATAGCGATCGGATATCGCCTTGCGCGCGGCGGAAATGGCGCTGCCGTCCATCTGCACGCCATCGGTACGCATGTAAGTAATACCGCCATCTTCATAAAGCTGCTGCGCGATACGCATCGTGTGGCTTGCCGAATAGCCGAGTTTACGGGCTGCTTCCTGTTGCAGGGTCGAGGTCGTAAATGGCGGTGGCGGGTTGCGGGTAAGCGGCTTTGTTTCGACCGTTTCAATCGTGAACAGGCCGTTTTCAACCGCTGTTTTGGCGGCCGTGGCCTCGGCTTCGTTGGACAGGTCCATCTTGCCAAGCTTTTTGCCCTGATGAATAGTGAGCCGTGCTTCAAAAGCCTGACCGCCCTGCTCCATCTGTGATGTGACGGACCAATATTCCTGCGGATTGAACGCTTCAATTTCGCGCTCACGCTCAACGATCAGGCGCAAAGAGACGGATTGGACACGGCCAGCGGATTTGGCACCGGGCAGTTTACGCCACAATACAGGGGACAATGTGAAGCCCACCAGATAATCCAGCGCGCGGCGCGCACGATAGGCATCGATCAAATCGTCATCCAGCGCCCGCGGATTGGCCATGGCTTCGGTGACCGCAGATTTCGTGATCGCGTTAAAGGTTACGCGGTCGACCTTTTCAGGGAGCGCTTTCTTTTTCCGCAAAACTTCCTGCACATGCCAGCTAATCGCTTCGCCTTCCCGGTCAGGGTCGGTCGCGAGAATGAGGCGCGTGGCCTTTTTGGACAGGTCGGTAATCGCCTTGAGCTGCTTGGTCTTGTCCGCATAGGGCTGCCACAGCATGGCAAAGCCGTCATCAGGATCAACCGAACCATCTTTGGGTGGCAGATCCCGGATATGGCCATAAGAAGCCAATACCTTGAAATCCGACCCCAGATATTTTTCGATTGTTTTCGCTTTGGCGGGTGACTCAACGATTACTAATTGCATAATTTCCGATTTTCATTTGTCTCACGTATACGCGCGAGGCTGGAACACAGGTTGGACATTCGTCAAGCACTTGATGGACGAGATTGCCGTTTAGCTTAATTTTATAGGATTTCAACTGGGCAAACTTACGCGGGCTCCCGAGTGGCGTACCAATCGGCCGGCGAGTTCCAGTTCCAGCAGGATCATTTGTACCGAGGCAGCGGACAAGCCGGATTGCCGGACAAGCTCATCGACTGACACCGGCGTCATGCTGAGCAGCCGGGTTAGCAACTGTCTGGCTGTGTCATCAATTTCTTCATTGGGCATTTCCCGCAATTTCGAGGGACCACCTTGGTTTTCAAACAGATCGAGCGGTATATTGGCGCCTGCTGCGCGCTCATCAAAATGGCGGATGAGTTCCAGAACGTCATCTGCGGACTGGATCAGCGTCGCGCCTTCGCGGATCAGTCCGTTGCAACCCCTTGACCGCGGATCGAGCGGAGAGCCGGGTACAGCCATGACATGGCGTCCGGCCTCTGCGGCCAGTCTGGCGGTGATCAGAGAGCCTGATCTGGGAGCGGCTTCAACGATGATTGTTCCTTGGGACAGGCCGGCAATAATCCGGTTCCGATAGGGAAAATGGCGGGCTTTGGGTTCTGTACCGGGTGGTTGCTCGGCCAATAGCAGACCATCTTGCGCTATCTGGTTCTGTAGTTTTTCATTTTCCGGTGGATAGCAGATGTCGATGCCGCCGGCGATTACCGCAACGGCGGATTTGTTGACCGATCCCTGATGAGCGGCCGTATCTATTCCTCTCGCCAGGCCGGAAACAACCGTAACATGCTCGGTCATCAGGCTGTTGGCGAGATCCCTGGCAAACCGGCAAGCGGCGGCGGAGGCATTGCGCGCACCGACAATCGCAACGGTTGGATGGCTGAGCAAAGCCAGTTTGCCGCGATAGATTAAGGCTGGCGGCGCGTTGCCAAGTTCTGTCAGCAGATAGGGGTAATCCGGGTCGCCAAGAAACAGATATTGCGCGCCCAGCTTGCGCGTCCTTTCCATTTCCCGTTCGATGCTGGAGCGATCAGAGAGGCGTGGTGCCCTGCCCCCGCCTCTTGCGGCCAATTCAGGCAGCATCTCAAGCGCTTTGGCGGCAGTGCCATAACGACGGATGAGTTGGACATAGCTTACCGGGCCAATATTGGCGGATCGAATCAGCCTCAGCCGATCAAAGTCTTCGTTCATGCTGCGTACCGTTTAACGGGTTGGGGGAATTAGGACGCGCCGACTTTGGGCTCTTCGCCTGCCATCAGCCGCTCAACATTAGCGCGGTGCTTCCAGATTACAAGCAGGGCAAAGCCTATAAACATGGGTACCCATGAATATTGACCAACTATAACAGCTGTGATGGGTATCGAAATAGAGGCGAGCATGCCACTAACCGATGAATATCGTAATATTACCAGACAGGCGATCCAGGTTATGGCAAAGACTATGCCCAATATAGGGGCCAAAGCGGCAACAATACCGAGCAAGGTCGCGACCCCTTTACCACCCTTGAATTTCAGCCAAACCGGATAAAGATGGCCCAGAAAAGCCCCCATCCCCGCCAACACGCCCAATCCGCCTTCAATGCTCGACGCAATAAGCACCGCCACGGCACCCTTGCCGACATCGAGTAGCAGGGTCAGCGCTGCTATGGCTTTGTTTCCGGTTCTCAAAACGTTGGTCGCGCCTATATTTCCAGAGCCAATATCGCGCAGATCGCCACCGCCAGACAAGCGCGTCAGCAACAGGCCAAAAGGGATCGACCCCAGCATATAGCCAAAGAACACAGCCAAAATTGGTTCAATCCACATGGATTGCATCGTACCAAATCCCCTTTGATTTCTGGGAGCTATCTGCAAGAAAGCTTTTGAGCAAGGCTTTTACGTTGTAAAAACAGGTAAGATCAACCAGTTGTAGGGTCAGCCGAAACAATTGAGATTCCAAATTATTCGGGTTTAAAGGTGCAGTGATGAAGGCCGATCAAACAAAAACAGTTGCTCCACTTTTGTTTTTCGACACTGGTATTGGTGGATTCTCGATCCTGCGTGAAGCACAAAAATTACTTCCTGGAGCGCCAATCATCTACGCGGCTGATTATGCCGGGATGCCTTATGGCATGAAGTCTGAAGAGGAGCTTTCCACCAGAATTCCTTTACTACTCGGGCGTTTGGTTGAACGCTACAAACCCAAACTAGTTACAATTGCTTGCAATACGGCATCTACAATTGCACTCGACGTCGTTCGATCTGTTTTGGATACACCCGTCGTTGGAACCGTCCCCGCGATTAAACCAGCAAGCCAGATCACGAAAACCGGTGTCATCGGTTTATTGGGTACCCGAGCCACCATACGGCAACCCTATGTCGATCGATTGGCTGCTGAATTTGCAGCAGACAAGCTATTGCTACGCTATGGCGCTCCTGATCTTGTTCATGCTGCTGAAGCCAAATTGCGTGGTGAGGAACCTGATTCTGCAATCATCGATGCAGCGGTTCAGGGCCTGTTGGACCAAGAGCGCGGTGAAGAAATAGACACAGTCATACTAGCCTGCACTCACTTTCCATTGCTGCAAGAAGAGTTGCAGAAATCATTTGTCAGAGACATTCAATTTATCGATGGCTCTCGAGGTATTGCAAGACGGATAGCCTATCTGACAAGTGATGTCATATGGCCAGAACCGTCAGAAAATGGCGTTTTTGTTACAACGGGCACACTTGATCAATTGCTACCTTATAGAGCAACGTTTCAAAAGTTCGGCATTACCAAATTGGATACATTGTAATTGGAAGGCTTATTGCGAATGGTTCGCGCTGGAAATTCAGCAAAAAGGTCGTTAATGGCCGTCGATAAAGGATCGCTTGGCAAAAGAATGACACAGGGAAAAGTGTAAAGTGGACTACGACAAGGTTTTTTCTCAAGCGATTGACCGCCTTCACAGCGAAGGCCGCTATCGAGTTTTTATAGATATTTTACGGAACAAGGGAACGTTTCCCAATGCGCGCTGTTTTGCGCATCATAATGGACCAAAACCTGTTACCGTTTGGTGTTCTAATGACTATCTCGCAATGGGCCAGCATCCTACTGTCATTGCAGCAATGGAAGAAGCCTTGCATGATGTCGGCGCAGGCTCTGGAGGAACCCGCAATATCGGTGGCAATACCCATTATCATGTAGAGCTTGAAAACGAACTTGCAGACCTGCATGGCAAATCCGGTGCCTTGCTTTTTACCTCCGGCTATGTTTCCAACGAAGCCACACTTTCAACACTGACCAAGATACTGCCCGGTTGCATTATCTTTTCAGACGAATTGAACCATGCATCGATGATCGCCGGTATCAAGAATAGCGGATGCGAAAAACGCGTTTTTCGGCATAATGACCTTGAACATCTTGAAGAACTGCTTGCGGCCGAAGAGCCGGACGCTCCCAAATTGATCGCTTTTGAAAGTATCTACTCGATGGATGGGGATGTGGCACCATTACACGATATTTGTGATCTCGCCGACAAATATAACGCCCTTACCTATTGTGATGAAGTTCATGCAGTTGGCATGTACGGCGAACATGGTGGCGGTATATCAGAGCGCGACCGCGCAGCCGATCGCATCACAATTATTGAAGGCACTCTGGCAAAGGCCGTTGGTGTTATGGGCGGCTACATTACGGCTGATCAGAAGATCATCGATGTTATCCGATCCTATGCCCCCGGGTTTATCTTTACTACTAGCCTGTCTCCAGTCCTAGTTGCTGGCGCACTTGCAAGCGTGAGACATCTCAAGCAATCAAATAGCGAGCGGGAAGGTCAGCAAGCTGCGGCGCAAACATTGAAAGACATGCTTTCCAATGCCGGGCTCCCGGTAATGGGTTCGACGACCCATATCGTTCCATTGCTTGTCGGAGATCCCGTCAAAGCCAAAAAGATAAGCGACATCCTCTTGGCCGAGTACGGCGTCTATGTGCAACCGATTAACTACCCCACGGTTCCTCGTGGTCTTGAGCGGCTACGCTTTACTCCAGGCCCGGTCCATACAGAGGAAATGATGGCTGAGCTTACGAAGGCCTTGGTTGAGATTTGGGGCCGAATGGAATTACAACTCGCGGCTTGATATAGTTTCTCTGGAACTTTTATCAATTTCAGTACTATAGATGGGGATGACCGAAGCAGCCCATTGGATAGAACCCCATCCGCATGGAATCTATATCAAACCGGCAGATGCCTGGATTGATCCATCCCGACCGGTATCGCGCGCATTGGTGACCCATGGTCATGCCGATCACGCCAGAGGCGGTCATGAAGAAGTATGGGCAACCCCCGAAACGCTGGCCATAATGGGCTTGCGCTATGGCACGCATTCAGGACAAGCGATTAGATATGGAGACGGTTTTGATCTGGGTGGCGTAAAAATAAGCTATCACTCTGCAGGCCACGTTCTGGGTTCCGCCCAGATATTGATGGAATACGAGGGAGAGCGCGTCGTTGCCACCGGAGATTATAAACGACGAGCCGACCCAACTTGTGAGCCTTTTGACGTGGTGCCTTGCGATATTTTCATAACGGAAGCTACTTTTGGATTGCCGGTTTTCAAGCATCCAGAAACGGAAGTTGAAATTCAAAAACTGCTTTCTGCGAGAGCGGCCAATCCCGACCGCTGTATTTTGGTGGGCGCTTACGCATTGGGTAAGGCGCAGCGGGTGATTGGGGAATTGCGAAACGCTGGTTATAACAATCCAATCTACCTGCACGGTGCGCTGAAAAAAATGTGCCATCTTTATCAAACACTCGGCATTGCCTTGGGGGATATCCGACCTGTGATGGATACCGAGAAAGATGCTATGCGAGGTGCAATAATTTTGGCACCACCCTCCGCTCTAAATGACCGCTGGAGCCGGAGGTTGCCAAATCCGATAACGGCAATGGCTTCTGGATGGATGCGTGTGAGGCAACGTGCTCGTCAGCGTAACGTCGAGCTACCTCTCATCATGTCAGACCATGCAGATTGGGAGGAACTGACACAGACTATAAAGGAAGTCTCGCCCTCCGAAACATGGATTACGCACGGCAGAGAAGATGCTCTTGTGCATTGGTGTTCACTAAATCAAATGAAGGCTAGAGCATTGGAAATGGTCGGTCGCGAAGAAGAAGATGACTGAATAATGCAGGCCTTTTCCGATCTCTTGGATCGTTTGATTTATACCCGTTCGCGTAACGGAAAGTTGCGCTTGATTAGTGAGTATCTGAAAACAGCATCTGATCCCGATCGTGGATGGGTTTTGGCTGCTTTGACGGGAGAGCTTGATTTTCCCAATGTCAAAGCCTCCGCGGTTCGCACCATGGCGATGGAACGCGTCGATGAGACTCTTTTCAAGTTAAGTCGGGATTTTGTAGGTGACACTGCGGAAACCGTTGCACTAATTTGGCCTGACAAACCGAGAGCGGACAATATTGATGTGCTTTCGGTCGGACAAATTGTCGATGAACTACTCACCGTCAACCGATCTGATGCACCCAAATTACTGACAAATTTCATGGATCGGATGGATGCAAATGAGCGCTATGCACTATTGAAACTAGCCACCGGTGGAATGCGTGTGGGAGTATCAGCACGATTAGCTAAAACCGCTTTAGCGCAAGCCTTTGATTTGACGGTCGAGGATATCGAAGAAGTTTGGCATGCTCTGACGCCACCCTATTTAGAACTGTTTGCTTGGGGTGAAGGAAAAGCTGAACGTCCGAACTTGGACGGCATGGCGTTTTTCAGACCATTCATGTTAGCTCATCCTCTCGAAGATAAAGCTCTTGATATGACGGACTATGCCGCCGAGTGGAAATGGGATGGAATTCGCATCCAAATTACTGGAACAGGAGAGGAAACCAAGCTTTTTAGTCGTGGAGGAGATGATATTACCGCAGCGTTTCCTGACGTAGCGACGGCTTTTCAATCAACAGGTGTTGTTGATGGCGAGTTACTGGTTCGTGGTGAATTCCAGGGTGGGGAAGCTGCAAGCTTTAACGCATTGCAGCAAAGACTGGGACGCAAGAGAGTATCGGCCAAAATGCTCAAGGAATATCCAGCATTTGTCCGGCTATATGATATTTTGCTTGATGGAGACGAAGATCTGCGAAATCGAAGCTGGGCATATCGGCGAGCGAAGCTGGAAAAATTCGTTCCTACATTGGACTCAGAGCGATTTGATATTTCAGCGATATTGGAAGCGCCTGACTTTGAGCATCTTACCAAAATTCGAGACGGGACGCGTGATTCTGCCATAGAAGGCGTCATGCTCAAACGTCGAGACAGTCCCTATATCTCTGGCAGAAAGATAGGCTATTGGTACAAATGGAAGCGCGACCCATTAGTTGCTGATTGTGTATTGATGTATGCTCAGCGCGGATCTGGTAAAAGGTCATCCTTCTACTCTGATTATACATTTGGATGCTGGACGGAAGAGGGGGAGCTTTATCCCGTCGGTAAAGCTTATTCGGGATTTACCAATGAAGAGCTGAAAATGCTCGACCGTTTTGTCCGACAGAATACGATAAACCGGTTTGGACCAGTTCGCGAGGTTGAGAAAACAATGGTTTTGGAAGTCGCGTTTGATTCCATCCATCGAAGCAAGCGTCATAAATCTGGTTTGGCTATGCGCTTTCCCCGGATATCAAGAATACGAACAGATAAACCCGCCGCAGAGGCAGACCTTGTCGCCACTCTAAAGCGCATGGTGACTTGACAAAAGACCCACAGAAACGAATTTCTGTGGGTCCAGAGCGAATAGAACTGCTTATCGTCAGGGCATTACAACCGTATCGATGGCGTGAATTACGCCATTGGACTGGTTTACGTCGGCCATAACGACTTTTGACATACCGCCCTTCGCATCAGTGAGCGTCAATGAACCGTCGCGTCCCATGGATGCCTTTAATACACCACCTTGGACGGTTGGAATTGAAGCAACACCGTCAGGCGCTTTCTTGATTAAACCCATCACATCTTTGGCTTTGAAGCGACCGGCTACCACGTGATAAGTCAGGATTGAGGTAAGGGTCTCTTTATTCTCAGGCTTCACCAAAGTTTCGACGGTTCCTTCGGGGAGTTTTGCAAAAGCGGAATTCAGAGGCGCAAATACCGTAAAAGGGCCTTCACTGGACAATGTACCAGCAAGATCAGCTGCGGTGACTGCGGCGACCAGAGTGGAGAAATCATCGGTACTGGCGGCTTTCTCTACGATATTCTGTGAGGACATTTCCGCGTGATGCTTCATGGCATAAGCACTGCCACCACTGACCAGTGCAAGCGAACCGACTAATGCTACTGCGACTTTGGAAAAACGAATATTCTTCATTGGGGGTAACTCCTAAAAATTTATATCCGAAGCTGGATATGCGAGGAGTTACGGGGAGAGTTTTGCAACGGATGCAAAATCGATCAAATAATTGTTATTTTGCCCGTTGCGACTGGTTCCCCGGTGGGTTTGGCGTGGGGAGTTTCGGAGGGGGGTTCCATGGTAAGTTGCAAAGTTGCCGCGGAAGTGATGAATTCGCGGTGGTCGCTGGGGACCGTCATCTCGCTAACGCCATCACGCCCGATCTGGCCCAGGGAACGGAAGACGCCGTCCTGATCGACAACCCAGATTTCCGGGGCCGTGTCGGTTTCCGGCATACCATCCACATCAACCCGCATTTCGGCAGTTTCAGGATTGTAGGACACCGCCAGAACCAGCCCCTCAATATTGCCGGTCAGTTGCGCAACCGCTACAGACCGGGGCTCGGAAGTTGGCGTTATGGTACCAGGACCGACAATCAAAGCCAGCGCCAGACAGGCTGCCAGCGCGCCAGACACAATCGCCCCCATGCGCCAGCGTTTCAACTGCACCACCGCGCTGGAGGAAGATGATCCCCCGTCAAGCCGGCTCTCAATCCCGTCCCAGACAGAAGCCACTGGCTCGACTTCTTTAATTTCCTGAAAAAGCGGATCGATGCGCGCATTCCACTCATCAACTGTCTGCGCAAATTTTGGATCGGAAAGTTGCATGCGCAGCGCCCTGGCTTTCTCGTCACCATCCAGCAGCCCAAGCACCAGCTCGGCGGCCAGTGCCTCGTCATCTTTCAGCGGTTCCGTTTCTTCAACCATCGTCCATGCAATCCTTCAAACGCTTCAATCCCCGGCGAACCCAGCTTTTAACCGTCCCTAATGGCGTGCCCAGCTTTTGTGCCAATTCATTGTAGCTATGCCCTTCAAAGAAAGCCGTTCGGATTACGTTGCGCTGCCGGGCTTCCAGACCATCAAGGCATTTGTTCAAAATATCCGCACCTTCCTTTGTCTCTAATCTTTCCAATGCACTTTGTTCATCCGCTGCCATATCCTTTATGGCATCATCCGAAACCATCACCCGGTTACCGCCCGATCGTTTCCGATCAATGGCGGTGTTGCGCGCTATGGTGGCCAGCCAAGTTATCGGACTGGCACGCTTTGCATCGAACCGCCCTGCGCTGCGCCAGACTTTGACATAGGCATCCTGCAGCGCATCTTCCGATGCCTGGCGATCATTCAAGATACGGAGGCAAACGCCAAAAAGTTTCGCCGAAGTCAGATTATATATATCCTGAAACGCCTGACGGTCACCATCAGCGGCCTGCCCGATCAGGGCCGAGAGCTGCGCGCGGGCGCGATCTGTTTCACTGGATTGGGGCATATTCTCCGCCGCAGAGACTATGATAATTCACCAAAGTTTCAAGCACCTATTATCGCAGCGAACCGATCACGGTCGACGTTGCCACCGGAAATTGTAATGACGGTTCTGTCTGTCACAGCGGCTTTACCGGACAATATCGCGGCCAGGGCCACGGCTCCGCCCGGCTCCACAACCAGACGCAGTTTTTCAAACGCCACCCGCATTGCATGATGCACTTCCGCCTTGGTGACAGCGAGACCCGTCGCCTTACGCGTTTTCAATACGTCAAAAGTCAGCGGTGAAACCAACAAGGTTTGCAAGGCATCACATTCTGTTTCAGGCGGATTGTCCTGAACCGGAACGATGCTGCCACCTTCCAGCGACCGTTTCATATCGTCCCAGCCTTCCGGTTCGACAACCGTTATGCCCGCTTCGGGATTGACCAGCGACATGCCTGTCGCCAATCCGCCGCCGCCGCAGCAGGCAACGAGGTGATCGGGCACACCGCCCGCTTGCTCCATCATCTGTTCGCGAATCTCCGCGCCGGTGCTGCCCTGCCCTTCGATAATCCAGGGATCGTCAAAACTGGGCACAACCACCGCACCGTTTTTACCTGCCAACTCTGCCGCCAATTCTTCGCGGGAATCAGCCAGACGATCATAGGTAATGACTTCGGCACCCAGCTTCTTCGTATTCTCCAGTTTCGCAAGTGGCGCATCCGCCGGCATGATAATGATAGCTTTGATGCCAAGGCGCCGCGCCGCCCACGCTACGCCCTGCGC
The DNA here is from genome assembly GCF_965233695.1 of Parasphingorhabdus sp. Taxonomy (GTDB): domain Bacteria; phylum Pseudomonadota; class Alphaproteobacteria; order Sphingomonadales; family Sphingomonadaceae; genus Parasphingorhabdus. The sequence goes on along the minus strand of NZ_OZ247497.1, from coordinate 3,540,776 downwards.
GTGATTGCCGCTGGAAAAGGCCACCACACCGCTCTTGCGTTGCTCTTCGTCGAGATCGGTAAGACGATGCCACCCGCCGCGTATTTTGAAGGCTCCGATCGGCTGCAGGCATTCCGCTTTGCACCAGATTGTCTTTCCATCGACGGTCAATGGCAGCAATGGCGTTTTTGGAAGAATATCCGCAACCTTGGCAGCCGCCCTTTCGACGCCCGCCGCACTTGGTTTTCGGTTCGGGTCCAAAAGTAATTGCTCTGTCATGGCGTCCTTCTATATGCGGTTACTCGATTCCTCTAGCAAAATGAGTGTGCGATATGAGCAAAGTTTTGGTGATTGGTGCAGGTGGTGTCAGTTCAGTGGCAGTGCACAAGATGGCGCAGCTGATCGCCAAAGAAACTGGTCCCTTTTCAGAAATCATGCTGGCCAGTCGCACGGTTTCCAAATGCGAAGCCATTGCCGAGTCCGTCAAGGCCCGTACCGGCGTAGTGATTGAAACTGCCCAAATTGATGCAGATGACGTTCCCGCCATGACTGCGCTGATCGAAAAAGTGCAGCCCGCTCTCGTCGTCAATCTGGCCCTGCCCTATCAGGATTTGCCAATCATGGATGCCTGTCTGGCTACCAATACTGATTATCTCGACACAGCCAATTACGAACCACGCGACGAAGCCAAGTTCGAATATAAATGGCAATGGGATTATCATGATCGCTTCAAGGATGCCGGTATCATGGCGCTGCTTGGGTCGGGCTTTGACCCCGGAGTCACTTCCATTTTCACATCATGGCTTAAAAAACATCATTTCGACCGGATCGACACGGTCGACATTCTGGATTGCAATGGCGGTGATCATGGCCAGCATTTCGCCACCAATTTCAATCCGGAAATCAATATCCGCGAAGTGACCGCTCCTGCGCGCCATTGGGAAAATGGCGAATGGGTCGAGACACCTGCCCTATCCCACAAACAGGAATTTGATTTCGAGGCCGTGGGTCCGAAGAACATGTATCTCATGTATCATGAGGAAATTGAATCGCTCAAAACCCATATTCCGGAAATCAAGCGCATCCGGTTCTGGATGACCTTTGGCGATGCCTATCTTACCCATCTGGAAGTGCTGCAAAATGTAGGCATGACCCGGATTGATCCGGTTATGTATGAGGGCCGCGAGATCATTCCGCTGCAGTTTCTGAAAGCCGTATTGCCCGAACCTGCAAGCCTGGGCGAGACGACAAAGGGCAACACCAATATCGGGGTGATTGCGACCGGTGAAAAAGGCGGGGTCCAGAAGACGCTGTACGTCAAGAATATCTGCAGCCACGAGGCGGCGTTTAAGGAGACTGGCAATCAGGGTGTGAGCTACACAACCGGCGTGCCGGCGATGATTGGATCAGCCTTGATGCTGTCCGGCAAATGGGTCGGCAAAGGTGTCTTCAATATGGAAGAATTTGATCCCGATCCGTTTATGGATATGCTCAATGAATACGGCTTGCCGTGGACGCTGGAAGAGCTTGATGGGCCGTTGGAATTCTAGTCCCCTCTCCCCTTGAGGGGATAGGGTTAGGGAGAGGGGCAGTCTCTCAAAATTTATCTTACTGGCCGGGGAAATTGGATTCCCCCTCTCCCCGGCCCTTTCCCCTGAAGAGGTAGAGGAAGGCTATATGGAAACCAAAGCAGGCGATCCCGGCGCATTTGCGAATTTTGATCTGTCGCGAGTCCCCTCGCCTGCCTTTGTGGTGGATGAAGCGGCTGTTCGCCGCAATCTTGAGATATTGGCTGATATAAAGGCGCGATCTGGCGCGAAAGTACTGCTGGCGCTGAAAGCTTTTTCGATGTGGTCCCTAGCGCCGCTTATCGATCAATATCTCGACGGCTTTTGTGCATCCGGGCTTTGGGAGGCGAAGCTCGCCAGTGAGCATTTCAATGGCTCTATCAGCACCTATTCCCCCGCTTACAAAGCGGACGATCTTGTCGAGATTGCGGCTCTTTCCCATCATGTCACTTTCAACAATCCAGCACAGATTGTTCAGTGGAAAAGCCATTCCATTAAAGGTCTGGATGACTGCGATATTGGTCTTCGCCTGAACCCCGAAATTGCGCTGGGTGAGACACCAAAATATGACCCCAGCCAGAAACACAGCCGTTTGGGCTTTCCAGTGTCACAGCTGCAGGCCGGTCATTTCAACGACATCTCCGGCATCCATTTTCACAATTTGTGTGAGCAAAATTTCGATGCCCTGGAACAGACCTGGGCAAAGATAGAACCGCTTATCGCTCCCTATTTCGATCAACTCAAATGGATCAACCTGGGCGGCGGTCATCATATTACCCGGGATGATTATGACCGCGAGGCGCTGGTTGAGTTTCTAACCGAGCTCAAGGCCAAGTGCGGTTGCGAGATTTATCTCGAACCCGGCGAGGCCGTGGCGCTCGATGCAGGGATATTGGTCGGCGAGATACTGGACGTTTTCGATAACGACATGCCCATTGGTATTACTGATATATCAGCCACTTGTCATATGCCCGACGTAATCGAAGCACCTTATCGCCCCGCAATGTTGAACGAAGCCAGCGATGGGGACGCGATCAGGCTGGGCGGACCAAGCTGTCTCGCGGGTGATATTATCGGCGACTACCGGCTGCCGGAACCGGTGCATATCGGCCAGCGGATCGCCTTTCTCGATCAGGCCCATTATTCAATGGTCAAAACCAATACATTTAACGGTGTACCCCTGCCCTCTATCTGGCTGTGGAATAGCGAGACCGATGATCTGCGTTGTGTGAAGCAGTTTGACTGGACGGAATTTCGCGATCGCTTGAGCTAGCCAGTTTTCGGGCCGTGAAAATATTTTTCATACTGTTCAGCTTTTATAAGGCTTTGGGTCTTTACAGATCGCCCAGTCGGCAATATAGCCGCCCTCGCTGCCCCATGGCCGCTTGCGAATCCGCAAGGCAGCTCAATCGATCTTAAATCTAGGGGGTCCCTTGAGTTGCACAATTTCCATGATGCGCAGGAGCTGACGAAGGCTCTTAGCCCCGATATTCCAGTTTTGCTGAACCGTCCGCATGCGGCCCGGCGTGCTGCGCGCTATTTTGTCGAGCAGTTTCCCGGCAAGTCGCTTTATGCAGTGAAGGCGAATCCATCACCTGCACTGTTGCACTTGTTGTTTAGTGAAGGTGTGACCCATTTTGACGTGGCGTCGATTGATGAAGTGCGTCTTGTTCGCAGCACTATTCCCGAGGCTGTACTGTGCTTCATGCACCCAATCAAATCGGAAGCGGTAATCCGCGAAGCCTATCATGACCATGGCGTGCGTGTATTCTCGCTCGACAGCATGGATGAGCTGGAAAAGATTGAACGGGCCACCAATGGCGCAGAAGATCTGACGCTTTGTGTCCGTATCAAGGTTGCTTCGGAATTTGCGCAGATCAGTCTGGCATCTAAATTCGGTGTAGCTGTGGACCAGTCAGTTGAGCTGCTGCAACGCGCGCGTCAGGTTGCTGATGAACTGGGAATCTGTTTCCATGTTGGCAGTCAGGCGATGACGCCGCTGGCCTATGTTCACGCATTGGAACGCGTGCGTACGGCGATTGTCGAGGCATCTATCACCGTTGATATCGTCAATGTCGGCGGCGGCTTTCCGTCTATCTATCCCGATATGGAGCCACCATCGCTAAACCACTATTTCAACGCGATTGACCGGACATTTGAAGATTTGCCGATCAGCTATTCGGCTGAGCTTTGGTGCGAGCCGGGTCGTGCCTTGTCCGCGGAATATAATTCGCTCATCGTCAAGGTAGAGCAGCGACGCGGCAATGAACTTTATATCAATGATGGTGCTTATGGCACCTTGTTTGATGCAGCCCATATTGGCTGGCGCTTTCCGGTGCAATTGCTCGGTGACGGATCCGATGCGGCAGCGACAACAGAATATAGCTTTTACGGCCCCACTTGCGATGACATGGATCATATGGCTGGACCCTTCATGCTGCCCGCAGATGTGAAGGCCGGCGACTATATCGAGATTGGCATGCTTGGCGCTTATGGATCGGCAATGCGCACCAAGTTTAACGGCTATGGTTCGATCGATGACCATGACGTGGCGGACGAACCGATGGCAAGCCTCTATGTCGGCGAAAATCTCGACCGCACAGATCGTGAAAATGTGGTGTCTTTTCCGGGCGCATAAGCTCCGATTAAGTTGCATTTGACAATTTACAATATGTGACGCAGGTTCCGCCCAATTATTGACTAATTGGGGAGGAAACTATCATGAGCACTGCAATATTGGCGCCAGCAGCCCTGCTGGTCATCTGGTCTCTTGTCATGCTTTTCTGGATGGCGGGGACGCGGCTTCCGGCAGCCAAGAAAATGGGCATCGACATCGCCGCCAAGCCCGGTGGCCGGGGTCCGGATGTCGATCCGCAACTGCCTGACAAGGTTGCTTGGAAGTCTCACAACTATACCCATCTGATGGAACAGCCGACGCTGTTTTACGCTACTGTCATTATCCTTGCGATCGCTGAGGCGGGGACAGGGATCAATCTGTGGCTGGCGTGGGGCTATGTCTTGCTGCGGATCGCTCACAGCATCTGGCAGGCCACCGTCAACCTGGTGAATGTGCGCTTCATGCTGTTCCTGGCGTCGACATTATGCCTGCTGATCATGGCGATGAATGCTTTTTTTACAACTTTTGTGTGAATTTTTAGGGGGGAATAAAAATGGAAAATAGTCCTATCTTACAGCCTGTTGTGGCGCTTATCCTGTGGACCATGATCATGTGGCTGTGGATGTATGTGACGCGTCTTCCAGCGATGAGCAAGGCCAAGGTTGATCCTGACAAGCTCAGCCGGGAGTCCACCGCTGGCGGCCTCGATGCCCTGCTGCCGCCGGAGGTACAGTGGAAAGCGCATAACTATAACCATCTGCTCACCGAACCGACGCTATTTTATGCGGTATGCATTGTGTTGGCGTTGGTCGGACAGGGAGACGGCCTGAATCTTGTCATCGCATGGGCCTATGTTGGCTTGCGCGTGCTGCACAGCCTGATCCAGGCGACGATCAACAAGATCATGTACCGCTTTTTGGTGTTCGCCTTGTCCAGCCTGTGTATTATCGCCTTGGCTATCCATGCAGCAATTACAGTGTTCCACTAACCAGAAACGGTCTTTGCCATGCCCCAGTTTTTGAATGTCGCAATAGTCCAGGCGGCACCGGTTCCCCTATGCATCGACAAGGGGATAGAACAAGCCGTTAACCTGGCCCGCAAGGCCAGCGACGAGGGCGCGCGGATGCTCGCCTTTGGCGAGACATTTCTGGGCGGCTACCCGATCTGGCTCGACGAAGCACCGGGGGCCGCGCTGTGGGATCATCCGGGGAGCAAGGCCTTGCACCGGATATTAATGGACCAGGCGATAGTCGAGAACGATCCAAGACTGGCGCCGCTGCAGGAACTGGCAGACGCGAGGAAACTGTGTATTTCAATCGGCGTGCACGAGCGGCTGCGCTCCAGTCTCTACAACAACCAGATGATGTTCCGACCGGAATTGCCGGTGCTGAACCATCGCAAGCTGGTCCCGACCCACGGCGAGCGGCTGATCTGGAATCGCGGTGACGGCTCCACCATCAATGTGCATCAGGCTGAGTGGGGTCGGGTCGGCAATCTGATTTGCTGGGAACACTGGATGCCACTCGCCCGCGCCGCGATGCATAATTTACGGGAAGACGTCCACGTCGCAGCCTGGCCCACGGTTAGAGAAACCTATCAAATAGCCTCGCGCCATTATGCCTTTGAAGGTGGGTGTCATGTGCTGGCGGCGGGTACATTATTGCACCGCGATGATCTGATCGAAGGCCTGAAACTGGTCGGAGGCAATGAAGACGCGCTGGCCCTATTCAAGGAAATTCCGGACACGCAATTGCAATTTGGCCACAGCATCATTGTCGCGCCCGATGCCACCATATTGGCAGAGGCAGGCGAAGAAGACATTATCCTGACAGCCGATATCGATCTGGATGCCGGTAAAGAGGCGAAGGCGGCACTGGATGTTGACGGTCACTATTCCAGAGCAGACGTGTTTGACCTGACGGTGGATACACGATCAAAGGCAGGCGTGAACTGGTCCGAAAACTAGACTAACCCTGCTATGCCTTGGTGAAGCTTGAAACCAGCTCCACATGGGTCGACCACAGGAATTGACCCACCGGCCACAGAGTATCCAGCTTATAGCCTGCGTCACAAAGCTGCTTTGCATCACGCGCAAAGCTCGCTGGATTGCAACTTATGTAACAAACCTTTGGCACCTCGGATTGCGCGATCTGGGCAACCTGATCCCGTGCACCGGCACGCGGCGGATCCAGAATCACGGCTCCAAACCGATTCAATTCTTCCGGACTGAGCGGGCGACGAAACAGATCGCGATGCTCCGTAAATATTTGCCGACCGGAAAGGTTCGCCGCCATTTTCAATGCGCCAATTGCATCACGCGATCCCTCCGCGGCATAGACCTTATGGCCGTCCCCTAGAGCAAAAGTAAAAGTGCCAAGGCCGGCAAACAGATCGGCAACCAATTTGGTATCACCCACCGTTTCCAGCATCGCGGCGACCAGCGCCGCTTTGCCGTCCGATGTGGGCTGGAGAAAACTGTTGTGCGGCAAGGCCACGGCAATTCCGTTGAAGGTGACAGTCACCGGCTCCGGCTCCCACTGGGTTTCCGGTCCATAGCCATTGTCGACCGACAGCCGGGCCAATCCGATAGACTGGGCAAAGGCGGCCAAGGCTTCACGCTGTTCCAGGTTTTCCGGCTCATAATTTTTGATACACAGATCAACGCCCTGATCAGACAGGCTCATCTCGACATTCATGTCATGCTTGCGCCGCGCCACGGATTTCAGAAAATTGCGCAGCGGCGCGATAACGGCAAATAGCTCAGGCCGCATGATTTCACACTGTTTTAGATCAATGATCCGATGACTGCCTGCGCCGCTAAATCCTAGCTTAAAGACTTTACCCATCATCGCACCGCGCAGGCTTGCGCGGATACGGCTTTTTCGACTGGAAACCTGCGGTGGATGCAATGTTCCGACTGTAAGCCCCTGTCCTTCCAGGGCATAGGCAACACGATCGATTACAAATTGCGCATAGCTCTCGGCATCAAGCTGTTGAAGACTGCACCCTCCGCATGCTTTAAAATGCTGACAGGGCGGCTCGACATGATGCGGCCCCTTTATCAGGCCACCGTCATCATTTAGCCTGTCGAGAGGCGCGGAAAAGGCGATATGACGGCCGTCGGCGGTAACGCCGTCTCCCTTGGCTGCAATGCGTAAAATGACATTTGGATCGGTTTCGGTGCTCATAGGCACTCTTGTAATGCTTTCGGGATATGATCAATCAGTATCTCGGGTGAAAAAGCAGCCCCCGCCAAAATGGCTGCACGGCCGTGCAGCCATTGCCCCTGTTTTGCAGCCAAAAACGCATCTTTCTCATTCGTGAAACGGGCTGCGATCATGCCGGCCAGAACATCTCCTGAACCGGCGGTGGATAGCCAGCTGGAGGTTCGAGCAACCAAGACCACATCGCCATCGGGAGCAACGATAACGCTGTCGCTGCCTTTATGGACAACAACCGAGCCGCTTTTGGTTGCCAATTTTTCAGTAAGCTCGATCTTTGATCCGCCGCGTTCGGAAGAGATTGCCGCAAACTCGCCAGCATGAGGGGTCATGATTGTTGGCGAAGATCGACCTTTTAGTCGCTCGGCACCGGTACTGCCTAAAAGAACCAATGCATCGGCATCCAGCAGAACGGGCTTTTCGATATTCAGGGCCAAATCCAAAAGACGCTTGGCATGGTCATCGCGGCCTAATCCCGGTCCAATGACAATGATCCCAATCCGTTCATCCGACAAGTTTTTGGTGAGATCGTCCAGATCCCGATATGATTGAACGACTATGCTGTGATTGGGCGACGAAAACCCGTTTTCAGCAAATATCTTCACATAACCAGCGGCTGACCGCTGTGCTGCCAAGGCCGTGAGCTTTGCCGCTCCCGGCATGTTTCCTGCAACAACCGCAACCAGTCCTCTTGTATATTTGTGGTCGAGCTGCGCTGGTGGCTTTATGGCAGGCCGATCGAGCAGCCGGATGTGTGAAGCGGCACTGACACCGATGTCGACCCCGATCAAATCACCCATAAGCGCGGAGGCCGGTGCGAGGTAATGCGCCGGTTTATACGCACCAAGAGCAATGGTCAGATCATAGTTTGAGACTGGGTTTAGAAGATTCCCGGTATCCGTTTCAATTCCGCTAGGCAGATCTACCGCTATCCGCCGCTCCGCTCCATCAAACAGCCGTTGATAGTTGACCAACAAACTGCCCGAGACTGGCCTCGTTAATCCCGTTCCAAACAGACAATCCACAAACTGCATCTCTGGCTTGGTATCGTCCCATGCCATTATCTGTCCCTGCCATAGGGATTTTGCATTTTTTGCAGCATCAGTTTCCGGTTCGGCTGTTGCCGCAATTTTTACGGTCACTCCCTTTTCCAGCAGAGCTTGTGCGATGACATAGCCATCGCCGCCATTATTGCCGGGGCCGCAAAGTACCAGTGTGGGGCAATCCGGCGCTGCCCGCCAGATAACATCTGCAGCACCAGTCCCGGCCCGGTGCATCAACTCTGTAACCGATATTCCATTATCTATGAGCTGTTGCTCCGCGGCCCGCATCGCCGCGGCAGTCAGGATATGCCCTTTATTGAGCATCGTGACCGCTAATTTCCGGCTTGCGGTGCTGGTCCGTCGACTTGGCCAGCAGCGTGAGCCGTCGCGGACGTTTTCTTCCGAGCGGGCATGATATATTTGTCCGAACCAACGCTCACCAAAATCTTGTTTTCTTCGACAATTTCGATCTTGGCTTTTTCCGATCCGTCAGCGGCCTCCAAGCCACGGCCATCGGTGAGAATATTGAACCGGCGAAAACCACCATCGGGATGCCGCACAATCAAGGTGACGCCATTTTCCCCGGCGAGACGTTCGCTCAGGCAACCGTTTGAAAAATCGCTGTCTCCATTGATAGCGCATTCAATCCTGCCGTCATCGGCAGCCTGTTCTGCCGCATCTTCTTCGGCCTCGGCCAAGAACTCGTTATCCGGCATGCCGCATGCCGTAATCAGCAACAGGGCAGAAAGGGTGCTATATATCCGCATAGACATGTTTTTCGGCTTTTGCTCCAGGATGGGTAACAGCCCCCTTATAGGCCGGACCCACATTCTGAGCATAGCGCCATAATGCCCCTGACCCATAATCATTCAAATGGGGAGTGAAGCGTGAACGGCGTTCTTCCAGGATATCTGCATCAACCTCAAGGTCAATTACGCCTGATACTGCGTCAATATTGATGATGTCACCCTCTTCCACCAAGCCTATGGGACCTCCATCTACCGCTTCCGGTCCGACATGACCTATGCAGAATCCGCGCGTCGCGCCGGAGAAGCGGCCATCGGTTATAAGCGCCACCTTTTCACCCATCCCCTGACCATATAGCGCTGCGGTGGTGGCCAGCATTTCGCGCATGCCCGGACCGCCTTTCGGGCCTTCGTTGCGAATGATGATAACCGAACCTTCTTTAATCTTGCGGTTTTCAACGGCCGCATAAGCATCTTCTTCACATTCGAATATTTGTGCGGGGCCGCGAAATTGCAATCGTGCCATGCCGGCAACCTTCACAATCGCCCCTTCCGGAGCAAGCGAACCCTTCAGGCCGACCACACCGCCGGTTTCAGTGATCGCGTTCTTCACGTCATATATGACCTTCTGATCACTATTCCATGTAATCTCGTCGATATTTTCACCCAGAGTTTTGCCGGTAACGGTCATGCAATCGCCATTGAGTAGATCATTATCCATCATGGTTTTCATCAGCATATAGACGCCGCCGGCATCATGCATGTCTCTGGCGACATATTTTCCGCCCGGTTTCAGGTCAGCGAGATATGGCGTTGATTTGAAGGCTTCTGCCACATCAAACAGATCAAAATCGATACCGGCTTCACTGGCCATGGCTGGCAGATGGAGAGCCGCATTGGTTGATCCACCGGTGGCGGCGACAATACGGGCGGCGTTAACAAAAGCCTCGCGCGTACAGATATCACGCGGACGGAGATTGCGTTCGATCAAATCCATCACCTGACGCCCTGCGGCTATCGCCATATCATCACGGCTCTCATAAGGTGCTGGCGCCATGTTACTGTTGGGCAATGACAATCCGATCGCCTCGGCAACGCAGGCCATGGTGTTGGCGGTGAACTGACCGCCACAGGCGCCGTGACCGGGACAGGCGACTTTTTCGAGTTCAATCAGTTCCTGCAGCGGACAGTTTCCGGCGCTATGCTGTCCAACAGCTTCAAAAACATCCACCACGGTGACATCTTCGTCATGGAACCGTCCTGGCAGGATGGAGCCGCCATATACGAATATGGAAGGCACATTCAGCCGCAGCATGGCCATCATCATCCCGGGCAGGCTTTTGTCGCAGCCCGCATAGCCGATGACAGCGTCATAGCAATGCCCACGCACACTGACTTCCACGGAATCTGCAATGACTTCACGCGACACAAGCGAGGATTTCATTCCTTGATGCCCCATCGCAATGCCATCTGTTACGGTTATGGTGTTAAACCGGCGCGGTGTGCCACCGGCTTCGATAACACCTTGACGTGCCATATCGGCCTGTGCATCCAACAGAGTGTTGCACGGCGCGCTGTCATTACCGGCGGAGGCGATGCCAACAAATGGTTTTGCGATATCTTCTTCGGTCATGCCCATGGCGTAATAATAGCTGCGCTGCGGTGCGCGTTCCGGGCCGACGCTGACATGGCGGCTTGGTAGTTTGGATTTATCGAACGTCCGGGTCATTTGTTGGTCCTGCAAAAGAGGGAGCTGAAGTTGCCGATCCTCCTTCCAAAACTGCAGCCTTCACGCAAGCCCTGTTCGTATTTTCTCGCAAATTCGTAACAATATATCGGCAAAACGGCGCTGACCGGTTTCTTCCGAAACCAAATCCTGACGAATCTCGATTTCTGTGTATGCTTTTCCGATATCTTCTGCCTGCCGTTTCATGGTCGCGTGGAGATCTTTCCCGGAATATGGTTGCTGATCACCAACGACCAATTCTTCCTGTTCGAGAAACTGGATTGCGAGTCGTGAAGCTGCTTCGTACTGGTTATATAGTACGCCAACTTGCCATGGCCTGACGGCAGCATCTTCTTCTGTCTGCAACCTGGGCGTAAAACTATGCAGAAAAAGCGTGAGCGCCGGATTCAGATCGCGAATTAGGCCAGCAACACGATCATGATAGGGATGAAAATATCGGTTGAGACGCGCTGCTCTTTCGGCTTCGCCAATGGCATTGCCCGAAATCTCCACACCATCACTGCGCATTGGTATCACGGCTTGTTCATCGGGATACCGATTCAGGTCGACCACCAACCGCGAAACCGTACCCAAAATGCTCAAATACCCCGGTGTTTCAGCCATGTAGCGGGCGACATTGGCAACTCCAATATCATAGGCAATATGGTCTTCTAGTATTGCGTCATCGATTCCAAGGTCAATATCAGCCGGAACATGATTGGAAGCATGATCCACGACGATCAGGACGCCATGCTCCTGAGGCAGGCCAAAGATTTCATAGGGCAAATTCATTTCAATCCTCCCACCATAGTCCATGCGCCCGGTAGCGTTTCAGTGATCATTTTCTCGGCTGCATTGACTTGTTTTTTAGTTCTATAAAGACCAAAACAGGTTGCACCCGACCCGGACATTCTCGCCATTACAGCATCAGTCTGTTGCAATTTTGATAAGATTGTCTTGATGACCGGGGCCAGAGTTTCGGCGGGTTTTTGTAAATCGTTCCGACCAGCAATCGCCGCCAGAATGGGGTCCGTACCACTGAGCGCCCCTCGATCCATGCCGTCCCATTGCTGAAACACAGTCGCCGTGGATATTGGAACCAACGGATTGACAAGCAACCCAAAGCAGCCGGTCAACGGCCCGTTTTTGATCGGCACCAGATTTTGACCAATGCCCTTTCCACAGGAAGTTTCATTTAACACACAGGCGGGAACATCCGCGCCCAATGTTTCGGATAGTTTGGCCAAATCTGACAAATTTAGCTGCAGTCCCCAATAGCGGTTCAATAACCGCAGAGTTGCTGCCGCATCAGCAGAACCGCCGCCAATGCCCGATGCGACCGGCAACCGCTTGTCCAGAGTTAAATGCGCGCCAGTTTCGACTTTCGCGTGAGAAGCTAAAAGGTGAGCTGCTTCGAGAACCAAATTATCCTTATTGCTCAGACCACCAGAAAATGGTCCAGAAATGGCTAGCTGAATATCGCTTCCGGTGCCGGCTGATATGACGTCGCCGCAATCCAGAAACGCAAAAACCGTCTCAAGGTCATGATAGCCATTGGCGAGTCGACGACGAACGTGAAGCGCCAGGTTTATCTTTGCGCAGGCGACCTCCGTGCCCAATGTGGTCATATCGTCTGAGACCATCAGGGTGATACGAGATCGGGTTTAAGCCCCATGTCTATTTTGGAAGCAAGCCGCGGCATATCTTCATCATCGGCAAAAAGCTTGGCTGATTTCCAGGCATATCGCGCCTCGTATTTCCGCCCCACCGTCCAATAGGCATCACCCAGATGTTCGTTAATCGTTGGATCTTGTGGTTCGCCAGCGCGGGCAAGCTCAAGATACCCGACTGCCTTTTCATGCTCTCCGGTGATAAAATAAGCCCATCCCAACGAGTCTGTGATCGCCGGTGAAGTCGAACGCATCTCGTGCGCCTTTCTGATGGCCGCTATTGCTGAAGCTGTGTTTTCCCGGCGCTCCAATTGCGCATATCCCAAATAGTTCAATATACTGGCAGAATTGGGTTGCAATGCATTGGCCTTTTTCAGCGCCTCCAATCCGGCAGGCCATAATCCTGCCTGCTCCTGGGCGCTTCCAAGCGACAACCAATAGCTTGCCAGTAACGCATCAGAAAAATCCATTTTTTCTGCCAATTCGATGGCTTGCTCAAAGAAAGTCGCAGCAGCCTTATGATCGCCACTTATCTGGAGCAATTGACCCATCAAATATTTTAATTCCGGAGTAGTTGGATCCTGAGAGATCAATTCGTTCAATCTCTCTTGCCCGCCAAGATAGTCCTCATCTCTAGAATAGCTTGCAATTTCCATGCTTATAGCTTGCAAAGCATAGGCGCTGCCAAAGGCAATCTTTTTATATTCCGACCGAGCGGACAAACCATTTTCGTTGTCTGCATAAGATCCGCCTAATACCAGATGTCCATAATCGCTATCAGGATTAATGCGTGCTGCGGCGTGGGCACTGACAAGGGACAGGAAAAAGGCTCGTTGTGTGCTGAGGTCTGATGCAAGGCGTTGGAACAGAAAGCCCATACCAACATCCGTATCGACTTTTTTTGCAAGGTTTTTTGTATTACCCGACATTATGCTATTCAGCAGCCTGGCTTCAGGACCGGTCCTTTTCTTTTCCAATAACTTGATCGCACGCTCTCGATCCTTTTTGGCCAGAAAATGCTTCGCCGCGATTATACGAACCGGCGCCATGCGAGCTTCATTCTGTTCCACAACTTTTTCGAGTAACGCCATCACATCATCGTCGCTTCCGCGCGCGAGCCCGTGCAAAATAAACTGTTCCAGGTGATAATAAGACGCTGTTTTGTTCTTCTCGGCTACCGCTAGATCAGCCAGAGGATTTCCTCCGCCATCGGCAGCAATCCAAGCATCAACCAAAGGTGCCAGAAAAGCAAAATTCCCGAGAGCTTCCATTTCCACAGATGCGTTTGCAGCAGCCTTCATATCATTACGCGCAAAAGCGTCAGCGAAAAGCAAGATCGGCATTTCAGCATCTAGTTCGCCGCGCAAACTGAGGCTACGGATCGCTTTTACCGCAAGATCGAAATCTCCTGCTTCGACAGCTTTTACGTAAGTCTTGCTCGCCAAAAGCAAGTTATCGGGCTGTTGCTTAAGGGAATCGGCATAGATCGCGGCGGCAACAGCAGGTCGATCAACGGACTCCGCCAATCGCGCTTCAACAAATTGTTTCAGCCCTTCGGCCCCAACGGTTCGTTTGGCATATGCATTGCCTCCAGCCAAAGCTGAAGCAGCAACACCGAAGGCAATTATCTTACATATTCGGGTAATTGGGGCCTCCACCACCTTCTGGGACAACCCAGTTGATGTTTTGCGATGGATCTTTGATATCACAGGTTTTGCAATGAACGCAATTCTGCGCATTGATCTGGAATTTTGGATTTCCAGCGTCATCCTCGATAAATTCATAAACACCTGCCGGACAATAGCGCTGTGATGGTCCCGCGAATATCGGCAGATTGACATCTACCGGTATCGTCTCGTCTTTCAATTGCAAATGAACCGGCTGATCTTCTTCGTGATTGGTATTGGACAAGAAGACCGAGGACAGGCGGTCAAAGCTGATAACACCGTCGGGTTTCGGATAATCGATCGGCGTACAATGTTCGGCCCGTTTGAGGCGAGTATGATCTTCATGATGTTTCATCGTAAACGGCATTTTGATTTTCAAATGCTCCGCCCACATATTGATACCTGCGATAATTGACCCCAGAAGATCACCATATTTTTCCGCTGCTGGCAGGACATTGCGAACAACACGCAGTTCTTCACGCACCCAGCTATTTTCATAGGCGGTACCATAAGCAGCCAGTTCGTCACATTGACGATCGGCGACGATCGCCTCAAAAGCTGCCTCAGCTGCCATCATACCGGTTTTCATGGCTGTATGCGTGCCCTTGATCCGCGGTACATTTACGAATCCAGCAGAACAGCCAATTAACGCACCGCCGGGGAAAAATAATTTAGGTACGGATTGGAAGCCGCCATCATTAATTGCACGGGCACCATAGGAGATACGCTTACCTCCTTCGAGTATTTTACGGATTTCGGGATGCTGCTTCCACCGCTGCATTTCCTCAAATGGTGACAAATATGGATTTTCGTAGTTCAGCCATGTGACAAAGCCCAAGGCGACCTGATTATCCGCTTGATGGTACAGAAAACCACCGCCGTTAGCCCCTTCGCCCAGCGGCCATCCCTGACTGTGAATCACACGTCCGGGAACATGTTTGTCGGGATCGATATCCCACAATTCCTTGATACCAAGACCGTATATCTGTGGTTCACTATCGGCATCCAAAGCAAACTGGTTTTTGAGAATCTTTGTGAGATGTCCACGCACACCCTCTGCAAAGAAAGTATATTTTGCATGGAGCTCCAATCCTGGCTGATAATCAGGCTTGTGGCTGCCGTCCCGTGCGACACCCATGTCACCCGTTGCAACACCTTTTACCGATCCATCGTCGTTGTAGAGAATCTCAGCTGCCGCGAATCCGGGGAAAATCTCAACACCCATATTCTCGGCACGTTCTCCCAACCAGCGGCATAAATTGCCCAAGGACCCGGTATAAGTTCCCTTATTGTGCATGAATGGTGGAGTCATGATGTGCGGGATTGAGAATTTCTTGTTCTTGGTCAGAACCCAATGCTGGTTATCAGTTACAGGAACAGCAGCCATTGGACAGTCTTCGTCTCGCCAATTGGGCAATAGCTCATCCAAGGCCTTCGGATCGATAACCGCCCCAGAGAGGATGTGAGCGCCAATTTCCGACCCTTTTTCCAATATACAAACGGAAAGATCTTTGCCTGCTTCATCAGCCAGTTGCTTGAAACGGATGGCGGCGCTTAGTCCTGCTGGTCCCCCACCAACAATGACCACGTCATAAGGCATAGATTCTCGTTCACTCATCGTATTTTTCCTGTATTCAACCACATGTTATTTTCTTACAATCGCCCTACCGCAAACGGCAACCCTTTGGACAGAAACATGCTTGCCCGCCAATTGACCAACTCGTCAACTCATGACTCTATGCATATATGAATTTTTCTGCACCGACACTCAATGATAACACGGCTATTGAACAGATAGAAAGCCTCCATGACTGGTGGAGTCTATCGGGTGTCGACTTGCACTACAAGCATGACCCCTCGTCCCTTTTAGAGGCGGAAATCTCTGCTGGCAGCGTGCCGGAAACGCCGCCAACAGAAACAATTGCCGCTACGGAAATAAAGCCTCCGCCAACAGACGAAAAGCCTCAATCAAGAACTCAAAACGAGGCTTTCCCAAATCAATATGAAGATTTTATCTCCTGGCTTTCGAGGCCTGAAAACCTGATTGAAGCCCCGTGGTCCCAAAATCAGGTTCTTCCTTGGGGCATGGTCGAGCCTGAAATCATGATCATTGTAGCGATGCCTGAACAGGATCGTTTGGCTCAAAATTCCCTCTTTTCCGATAAAAGCACCGCATTACTGGCCAATATGCTGAAGGCAATCGGATGCGATTCGGAAAAAGCCTATTTTGCATCTTTATCTCTGGGGCGATCATTTGATGGCCGTATCGAGCCTAGATATCACGAACCGCTTAAAAAGCGGATATTGCACCATATTGGATTGGTTCGCCCGAAAAAGATCATCGTTTTTGGCGAAACACCTTCCCTGTTGTTTTTCGACCAAAATCTGCTCACTGCGCGCAAAAATAAACAATTTGTTAACCACATTTCATCCAAAACGGAGGCAATCGCGACTTTCCATCCGCGGATTTTGATCGAAAGACCAGAATTTAAGACGGAAGCATGGAAAGATTTGCAGTTGCTGACGAGGAACCCGAGTACATGATTAATCAGTTTTCCGTAAAATTGAAATTGGCGGCCACCGTGGCCTTGTTTGCGTTACCGATAACGCCGGCATTGGCTGAAGAAAGCGGAGCGGTGCTCTTCAAAATCTCCTCTGTCGCCAAGGACATACCGTCCCAGCTGGAACGAAAGCAATCAGAGCATTATCGTGCGATATTCAAGGCAATGGGCAGCAATCAATGGGATATTGCGAAAAACCTGCTCGATGAAGCCCCAAAGGGTCCGTTGAAGTCTATCGCTCAAGCAGAGTATTTCTTGGCTGCCAACTCCCCTCGCGCAGAATTAGGACCGCTTCTGGTCCTCGTGAATGAAGCACCACAGATTCCACAAGCCGCTCAACTAGGGAGACTGGCGAAAAAGCGGGGCGCGCAATTGCTTCCCAATCTGCCACAACGACGCAACCTCTCCTACGTACCGGGCTTGCCGATCCGGAAGAAACCGAACGCGATTGAATCCGACAACGCAGCCAATAGCATTCGCGGCCGGATTATGGAATTCATCAAGAATGACAGTCCGCAATCCGCCGAAGCCCTGCTTTTTGAAACCAATGACGTGTTATCTTCGGACGCCCGCACGGAACTGGAACAGCGGGTAGCATGGTCCTATTATATCGAAAATGATGACCGTGCAGCTCAGCGTATGGCGCAAAAAGCCCAAAAAGGCAGCGGACCCTGGGTCGTGCATGCCGATTGGGTGGCAGGCCTGGCTTCCTGGCGTCTCAAAGACTGTCAAAACGCCAGTTTGGCCTTTGACAATGTAGGCCGCCGAGCAGCTGACTCTGACTTGCAAGCTGCAGGTCTCTATTGGGGTGCTCGTTCTGACGTCGTTTGCGGCCGTCCCCAGAAAGCACAAGGCAAACTGCAGATGGCTGCCAAACGCAGCGACAGCTTTTATGGCCTGCTCTCGGCGCATACTCTGGGCATGGAAATCGCCAGTACGAAATCAAGTGGCGCATTTGCAAAAGGTGATTGGAAAGCTCTGCAGCGACACGATAACGTCAAATCGGCTATCGCTCTAGTCGAAATTGGCGAAGATAGTTTAGCCGATGAGGTTTTGAGGCACCAGGCGCGGATCGGCGATTTCAATGACCATGCAGCTTTGTTGAAACTGGCGCGGGAACTGAACCTCCCCCGCACGCAATTGTGGCTGGCGCATAATGCGCCTCGCGGCTTCAGGCCGGATGAGCAGGCCCGTTTCCCTGCACCCAAATGGACGCCCGATGGCGGATGGCGCGTCGATCCAGCTCTGGTTTATGCCCATACGTTGCAAGAATCCGCCTTTCGTAGCCAAGCTGTCAGCCCGGCCAATGCCATTGGCCTCATGCAGGTTCGGCCCGGAACTGCTGGCGATATAGCTCGCGCCAATGGCCGGTCATTTGAAAAGGCTGATTTGTTCGAACCATCGACCAATTTGGAATATGGGCAATCCTATCTCGAATATTTGAGCAATTCATCTATTACGGACGGCAAGCTACCCAAAGTCGCAGCTGCCTATAATGCGGGCCCGGGATCAGTGCAGCGCTGGAACAGCGAGATTAGAGATAATGATGATCCGCTACTTTACATGGAGAGCATTCCTTATGTTGAAACACGTGGATATGTTTCAATCATTATGCGGAACTACTGGATGTATGAAAAACAAGCCGGAATCAAATCCGCTAGCCTGAACAGCCTATCGCAGAATAAGTGGCCAAGTTTTCCGAAGAAACCTAGCAAAAGCAAAACACGCTTTACCGCCAACTAGTTCTAAAGAAACCGGATGAGCCAACAAAGACCCATCCGGTTCTCAATTAATAACGGTAGTGGTCTGGCTTAAATGGGCCTTCTGGAGTCACGCCGATATAGTCCGCTTGCTCCTTCGACAATTTCGTCAACTTGACACCCAATTTATTGAGGTGCAGCTCAGCAACTTTCTCATCGAGATGCTTCGGCAGCACGTAAACGTCATTTTCATATTGCTCAGGCCGCAACCATAGCTCGATCTGCGCCATTACCTGGTTGGTGAAACTAGCTGACATCACAAAACTCGGGTGACCCGTCGCGCAGCCGAGGTTAACCAGACGTCCCTGCGCAAGGATGATCAATTTCTTACCATCGGGAAATTCAACTTCGTCAACCTGCGGTTTAATCTCGTTCCATTTCATGTTTTGCAGACCGGCAATCTGGATCTCGCTGTCGAAATGGCCAATGTTGCAAACGATCGCACGATCTTTCATATCACGCATGTGATCAACCGTGATTACGTCTTTATTGCCTGTAGCGGTCACGAAGATATCTGCGCGCTTGGCCGCTTCTTCCATGGTGACAACTTCATAGCCTTCCATTGAAGCCTGCAAGGCACAGATCGGATCGACTTCGGTAACGATAACGCGAGCACCACCATTACGGAGTGAGTCAGCTGAACCTTTGCCGACATCGCCAAAGCCAGCCACACAGGCTACTTTACCAGCCAGCATCACATCAGTGGCGCGGCGCACAGCGTCCACCAGCGACTCTTTGCAACCATAGAGGTTATCGAATTTCGATTTGGTTACACTGTCATTCACGTTGATTGCCGGGAAAGGCAATTTACCTTGCTTGGCCAGGTCATAAAGACGGTGAACACCTGTGGTGGTTTCTTCCGAAACACCCTTGATGGTCGCAACCGTTTTGGTCAGATATCCAGGGCGTTCGGCCAGGAAACGCTTCAGAGTGGCAATGAAGACTTCTTCTTCTTCATTTTCAGGCTTGAACAGTTCCTCACCGGCTTCCACCCGCGCGCCCCAAAGCGCGAACATTGTTGCGTCGCCGCCATCATCCAGGATCAGATTGCAGGTTTCTTCTGGACCCCAGTCAAAGATACGCTCGACATAAGACCAATATTCTTCAAGCGTCTCTCCTTTGATCGCAAAAACCGGCGTTCCGCCTGCAGCAATCGCAGCGGCCGCATGATCCTGCGTGGAATAAATGTTACAAGATGCCCAACGAACGGTTGCACCAAGCGCTAGAAGTGTTTCAATCAAAACTGCAGTTTGAATGGTCATATGCAGCGAACCAGTTATCCGCGCACCTTTCAAAGGTTGCTCGGCACCAAATTCTTCACGCAAAGCCATCAGGCCAGGCATTTCTGTTTCTGCGATCTCAATTTCCTTGCGCCCGAAATCGGCAAGGGAAATATCCTTGATCACATAGTCCAGGTTCGCTGTATCCGCTGCGGTAGCCACAATCATTCTCCTTGAAAGACGAATTGCCGCACCATCGAACCGGTGCGGCAGTTTCGTCATTCCTTAGCGATATGCGGCTTTGGAAGCAAATATAAAGATGTCTTTATATTTGTAATAAAATTATCATTTTCCGCTGGATGCCATAACTATACCACAGCGCCCGCCCGGCAGTGTCGGCGATAGACCGTGCATTTGCGCGACTCTGACCAATGAAGATAGATTGTGTTCGCTATCAGCTGCAGCCATGGCAAAATTCTTCATGGTTTCGCATTCCGAGAGGTCACCTGAACCCGCTCCATATTTGTTGGCGAGCGATACGGCGTAACGATCATATTGCTTTACTGCCTGATTTTTCGTTCTGCCTTTTGCAAAGTGGCTCCGAAGAATTCCGTTACCCAGCATCAATAGCGGCTTCTTGCCACTCACAAAGCGATTGTAATGCGGCAGAACATCGTGATTTGATTTTGCGCAACGCAGCGCCGCCACCATCAGCCGAGACTGAAGGTCTCGTACATGCGCGGCTTCTACCGCTGACGGTGTCCAACATGCCGCTTGCGCAGACGCCGAAAAAGCAATGCTGGCAATGGCACTTGCCAATATGAATTTTCCTATTTTTTTCATTTCCCGAAATCCCCTTCCCATTGAGAACTGGGAAAATGTTCCTTCGGGCTTAGAGATTTTCTAAGGAGATTGGTTAAGCGATATTCAGTATGGAAATGGCGAGAACCAATAGGCTTTTTTAGGAACTCGATAGATTCAAGCGCTACCGAACTGACCCGACAACATGCCGGGATCTATACCCTGGGCTTTCCAGGCCATTTCCCATTTGTCTTTGGCTTCTGTTTCATAAAGCCATTCCGGTTCACCCGGCGTAACCGACCATCCGTTCTGGGTCAGCTCATGCTCCAACTGCCCAGCCCCCCAACCGGAATATCCCAATGCGGCGATCCATTTCTCTGGCCCACGGTCTTTTGCGATAGCGCCCAATATATCAAGCGAACTGCTCAAACCCCACCGCTCGCCGACCTGCAGCGTGTCCGATAGATTGAAATCGAGACTATGAAGTATGAAACCGCGATGCATTTCTACCGGCCCGCCGACAAACACATTGCGGTCTTTCAAAGCTTCGGGATCAATATCAAACTGCTCCAATATCCCATGAAAACTGATGTCTGTTGACGTCTCGCCTATATTGATTCCCAAAGCACCATTTTCATCGTGCGAACATATAGCGATGATCGAACGCGCGAACCGCGGATCAGCCATACCGGGTGTCGCAAGCAGAAACTGGCCAGAGAAATAGAGCGGATCATCCATGTCCCTAACATAAGTCACTTATCCCGCCCTGCCCATGGTAAATTCGATAAACGGAGCATTATCGTTACATTGCTTGCAATTTCATGATGCTGTCACCACAACAGGATAACAGATAATGACAATCCCAAAATTTCATAAGGAGCGACAATATGATCAACAAAGGCGACAAGATTCCAGAGGTGAACCTCGTAAAAGCAACAGAAAACGGACCTGAGCAAGTCAGCTCTTCAGACTATTTTGCAGGCAAGAAAGTCGCACTCTTCTCCGTTCCTGGTGCCTATACACCGACCTGTTCAGCCAAGCACTTGCCGGGCTATGTTGAGAAAGCCGCCGAATTGAAAGCCAAAGGCGTCGATGAAATTGCCTGCACCGCCGTAAATGATGCGTTTGTTCTCAACGCCTGGAACAAGGATGCGGGCTCAGAAGACGTAACCATGCTGGCTGATGGCAATGGCGATTTTGCCAAAGCCATAGGCCTTGAAATGGATGGATCCGGCTTTGGCATGGGCACCCGTGGCCAGCGTTTCTCCATGATCGTCAACGACGGTGTTGTTGAAGAACTAAATGTCGAAGCACCCGGCGATTTCAAAGTCAGCGCTGCCGACTATATGCTTGATCAGCTTTAATCCGCTACAAAATCTCAAAAACCGGCGGAAGTGTCATTTTTCCGCCGGTTTTTTTGCGCTTACCAACCGCATGATTTGCCCTTATTCTCCTCTTTCAGCCAATCCATCAGCGGTTCAAAATAACTGATCATTGCTGACCCATCCATTTCACGCGTACCGGTAAAGGCTTCCAAAGCATCAGGCCAAGGCTTGGATGCGCCCAGTTCCAGCATGGCGTTCAAGCGCGCGCCGACTTCTTCGTTGCCGTAGAAGGAGCAGCGGTGAAGCGGTCCTTTCCAACCAGCAGCATCGCAAGCTGCTTTGTAGAATTGGAACTGCAAAATCCGCGCAAGGAAATAGCGTGAATAAGGCGTGTTGCCGGGAATATGATATTTCGCGCCCGGATCAAAAGCGTCATCGGGCCGCTCTACTGGCGGAGTAATACCCTGATATTGCAATTTCAGATCATGCCAGGCGGGCGTATATTGCTCTGGCGCAATATCGCCGGAGAAAACCTGCCAACGCCATTTATCGACCAATAGACCGAAGGGCAGGAACGCCACCTTGTCCATCGCCTGACGCAACAACAAGCCAACATCCTTATCTTCGCTCGGCACCTTATCGGCATCCAGTAATCCGACCTGCACCAGATATTCCGGTGTGATCGACAAGGCGATCATATCGCCAATGGCTTCGTGGAAACCGTCATTGGCGCCGTCGAGGTGCAGATAGCTCTGCTTGTTATAGGCGCGCTGATAATAGTTATGACCGAGCTCGTGGTGGATGGTGACAAAATCATCGCCATTCACCTTGATGCACATCTTGATACGGATATCGTCGATATTGTCGATATTCCAGGCGCTGGCATGACACACGACTTCGCGGTCCGCCGGCTTGGTAAATTGCGACCGGT
Source organism: Parasphingorhabdus sp. (assembly GCF_965233695.1). Lineage (GTDB taxonomy): Bacteria > Pseudomonadota > Alphaproteobacteria > Sphingomonadales > Sphingomonadaceae > Parasphingorhabdus. The sequence goes on along the minus strand of NZ_OZ247497.1, from coordinate 3,517,941 downwards.
CCCAGAATGTGTCAGGCAGCGGTTCAAAGCCCAGGGACGAGAAGAACCCCTCGCCCGCTTTGACCATTTTCATCGCGTCATAGCCCTTGGAGGTCAGTAGCTGGGTCGTATCAAAACCGATGTCACCCGCACCTTCCGGAGCGACGATATCATAGATATTGCCCCATTCCTGCGCCCACATATTGCCAAGCAGGTCTGCACGGATCGGGCCGGTTTCGGGTTGCACGTCATCGCCATATTTTTCGTTGAGCTTGTCCCGGGTATAGCAATGCAGTTCATCATAAAGCGGCTTGACTTGCGACCATAGCTTATCGGTCAGCTTGGCAAAATCATCCGCCGGCATGTCATAGCCGGAACGCCACATCGCACCGACATCGGCAAAGCCCAATTCCTTGGCGCCCTCATTGGCAATCTCGACCATGCGGGCATAATCATCCTTCATCGGCGCACCGACATTGCTGTGCCAGCTTTCCCACATTTCGGACAGTTCGTCCGGATTGCGGTTGGTGCCCATGGCCGCTTCGATATCGGAGCCGTTGATTTCCTGACCGTTTAACGTGCCCTTGCCTTTGCCATAGGCAGAGTTGAGCTTGGTCGCGATGGTGTTAAGCTCTGTTGCCGCACCCTCGGTTGTAGGCGCGGGAAGCACGATGCCACCGCGCAGCTTATCAAGCTTGCGCGTGGTCACGGCATCCAGACCCTGAACGTCTTTATATTTGGCGGCATCAATTGCAGCTTGCACGGACTTGGTGGTCCCTTCGGCTCCCACTTTTGCAGCCAGCGCGTCGGTATCATCGTTTATATAAGTGGAGTTGATCCAATATGTCCGCGCCGCATCAAGCGAGAAATCGAACATCTCCTTTTCGGTTTCATCGACAAATTTCTTGGCATCTTCGGCGGTTGGATTTGCCCCGTCATCCTTGGCATGGACTGGCGCGCTGACGGCAATGGCGGCCAGGGCAATAATCGAAGCGGCAGTTTTCATGATTTATCCTCTGTGACTTATAATTTTGGTATGAATTGAAACTTTATTACGGGACCGTCAAGCACGTCTTTCCCGTTTACGCCAGATCAACGCTGCGATCATGCCGATAGTGCCGATAATCCATGTTGCTATCTTCGGTGGCCTCGCAAAGGCGGCGATGCTGGCCAGCGTGTCACTGCCCTTTTCCTGCAGCACTTGCGTGATCTGGCTAAGCGTCTCGACATAGTCAAAGAGGCCGAACAGAAAATAAGTAAGGACCATGAAAAGGCCGAGCTTTTTGAGCGATGGAGAATCTGCCTCCTGCCAAATCAACCGCCCGCCCAATATGCCACCAATCGTGTAAAGTCCGATAAAGACAAGGTCGGTTATCATTGACCATTTAGCATAGTTCATCTGTCCCGCCGCTGCCCAGCTTTGCTGTATGGCGTCAACCCGTTCGGCCGTGGCCGCGCTTTGATGATCAAGAATCCCGGTTGGCGCGACATCGGTCATCAGCGGACCGCTGGTCAGCACGTTGAAGAGAAACACCGCCAGTCCGCCGAGCCAGAAAATCCAGAAATTACGCCAGTTCAGATATTTCGGCATCGTCCATCCTCTCCTATATATCGCTGCTCAGAAACCGCAGCATCTCTTGCGCCATTTCCGGTTTTGTAACGCTGCTCATATGCGTGCCGGGCACCGCAATGTGATGGCCATGCGGCAACAAATTCGCCAGCGCCTCAGGATCGCCATTGTCACGATCTTCCGATCCGCAAAGGACCAATGTCGGCGTAGTAATTGTCTCGATCGCTTCCGGCTGCATATCCGAAAATGTCTTGAGCAAATGGGCAGCGGCGATTGTGTCAATCTTCTGGCTTTTCATGAACTGTATGGCCATCCAATGGGGATCGCCGCGTTTGGCGGTGTCGCGTATTTCTATAGCTTTCAGGAAAAAGCCCTGCCGCCGGTCCCAGCCTGCGAGACCTTCCAGCCCCATCCCCGCCAGAATGGCTTTTCCTGGTGCAATGTCGGTGGTGAGAAGTTTCGCGGTTGTCCGGGCACCCAGCGAGAAACCGCCCAGATCATATTCCGCCATATCGAGATGATCGATGAGCGCCAGAGCATCCTTGATAAGCACATCGTCCGGATAAGCATTGGCATCGTGCGGTGCCTCGCTTTGGCCATGCGCGCGCAGGTCCGGCATGACCACTCGGAAACCCGCCTCGGCCAGACTTCCGGCATGGCCGAACTTGATCCAGTTGGTCTCCGCATTGGAGAAAAGACCGTGGAGCAGGATGACGGGCTTTCCCTGTCCTGTTTCATGTATTTTCAGTTTCACCCCGTCAAAGGAGGAAAAGTCCCAGCTCTTTAATTCCACTATTATTGCCCCAAATTATTGCGCCAGACGAGCACATCGTCCGGCTGTGTCTGATGCTGATCTGTGTCCGGATCGAGCATGATTCCAGCCTGCTTTTTGGAAACCCATAAATGGCCGACTGGTGCGATGTCTACCGAGTGATCCAAGGTGCCGACTTTTAGGGTAATAGCCGTCGGCGGATTGGTTCGGCTGTGCCAAAGCCGTGTGCCGCAATCCCCCCAGAAATAGTTATATTTCCGGTTTCCGCTAAACGCGGTGGTTTCAAAAACGTTCGGCGTGCCGGTCACCGTCAAAGCATCATAGGTCAAGGGAATGGACATTGAAAAAGCGCTGGCACTCTGTTTCTTGCACTCGCCGCAATGACAGGCATAGGCAGGCGGGATGGGACCGTTGAACGCGTAACGCACAGCGCCGCATTGGCAGCCTCCGGCAAGTACGCCCTCCATGTCTCGATTCGTGCCTTCTGAGCTTGCCAAACTACGTCTCGAGAAATTCTACAAAAAATACGCAAAATGGGGGTGAAATTCGGTCGAACCGAGTATCATGGCCGTTGAACCGAGTGGGAGCGGAGAGCCAATGTGTCATCCGATCAAGCTAAGCGTTTTCGGGAATGTAGGAAAGCGCAAAATGTCAGCGCTTGGCCAAGCCTTTTTGCTGCATTCGCCAGACCGCCAGCTCGACCCGGTCCTGTCCGAAAAACGGTTCACCCTCGAACACCAATGTTGGCACGCCCCAGTGGCCAGCTGCTTCCAGAGCGTTCTGGTTACCCGCAATTTCCTTGTCCAACTCCTCTGGGCGCGCCTCGGCTTCGGCTTTCAGCTCGGCCAGATCAAGCCCTGCGCGCGTGGTAGCCTGCTCCAGATGATCGCCCTCATTCCAACCCTGCGTCCCGCCCCAGATAAGACGCGAGACTTCATCGGCAAATTCCAGCCCCTTGCCGCGCCGGGACGCCGCCTGCCCCATGCGTGTGAGCAAAAAGATATGCGGCTGATCTTCGGCAATTTTGCGGGTGGCAATATCCTGCACAATCGGATCGGGATTGGGCGGTGCCATCGGGATATCCATAAACTGCGCCACGCGGAAGATATCGCGAAACGTATAGGCCAGCCAATTGGGATGGTTTTTCTCAAAGAAATCGGGATCGCGGATCGCAAGCGGATACACAAAACGCTGGTTGATGGTGAGATCATATTCCCGCGTCAGCGCGACATAGCGCCGTGTTGCGAGATAGCTATAGGGCGATCGGAACGACCAATATACGTCTGCTTCTAATGTCATCGGCATGTCTTGCGGGAAATTTACCCTTTTTGCAAATGCTTGCGCCCCAAAAGCTCCGCAATCTGCACCGCGTTGAGCGCCGCGCCTTTGCGCAGGTTATCGGACACGCACCAGATGATCAGGCCGTTTTCCACCGTCGGATCTTCACGCACGCGGCTGACATAGGTGGCGCTGTCGCCAGCGCTTTCAACGGGGGTGGTATAGCCGCCATCCTCCCGCTTATCGACCAGCATGATGCCCGGTGCCTCGCGGAGGATTTCCTGTGCTTTCTTGGCCGAGATTTCATTCTCGAACTCGATATGGATCGCTTCACTGTGGCCTACGAAAACCGGCACGCGGACGCAGGTCGCGGTCAGTTTGATCTTGGGGTCGAGAATTTTCTTGGTCTCGACGACCATTTTCCACTCTTCCTTGGTCGAGCCATCATCCAGGAACACGTCGATATGCGGGATGACGTTGAAGGCAATCTGCTTGGTAAAAACGTGGTTTTCCTTGGGGTCGCCAACAAAAATCGCACGGGACTGTTCGAACAGTTCATCCATGCCGCTTTTGCCAGCACCGGAAACAGACTGATAGGTCGATACGACCACGCGCTTGATCGTAGCGGCATCATGCAGCGGCTTGAGGGCCACAACCATCTGCGCCGTCGAGCAATTGGGGTTGGCGATAATATTGCGCTTCGTATAGCCAGCAATGGCTTCGGGGTTCACTTCGGGCACAATCAGCGGCACGTCAGGGTCCATGCGATAGAGCGAGCTGTTATCGATCACAACACAGCCTGCAGCCGCCGCCTTGGGTGCATATTCCTTGGTCGGGCCAGAACCGGCAGCAAATAGAGCCATGTCCCAGCCAGCAAAGTCGAAATGCTCGATATTCTGAACTTTGAGCATCTTGCCCGTATCACCCAGCTCGACTTCGGTCCCGTGAGACCGCGACGATGCTACAGCGGCGATCTCGTCAATTGGAAATTCGCGCTCGGCAAGGATGGTCAGCATTTCGCGCCCGACATTTCCGGTCGCGCCCACAACTGCAACTTTGTAACCCATGAAACTTTTCCTGTACTGAATATGAAAACAGCCGGTTATCCCTTTGGAAAACCGGCTGTTTGGAATTGGTTATGAAGCGTGTCTTATTTCGCTTCTGCTTCCTTTGCAGCTGGCTTTTCTGCCGGTTTGGTTGTTGCTACAGCATCTTTAGGCTGGTTCAAGCGGCGTTCCGCAATACGAGCCCGTTTACCTGTACGGCCGCGCAGATAGTAAAGTTTCGCACGACGAACGACACCACGGCGAACCACGGTAATGCTTTCGATGTTAGGGGAGTAAAGCGGGAACACACGCTCAACGCCTTCGCCGAAAGAAATCTTTCTAACGGTGAAGTTGGAGCCCATGCCGCGATTGGTCCGTGCAATGCACACACCTTCAAAATTCTGGGTACGAACGCGTTCGCCTTCAACGACGCGAACACCGATGCGCAGCGTGTCGCCAGCGCGAAATTCCGGTATTTCTTTAGAGGCTGCAAATGCTTCTACAGCTTCTTTCTCAAGTGTCTGGATCAGGTTCATGACCGATCTTCCTTTTTCTGTCCTCGCGCACCAGAGGGCGACTGATCCGGAGCATCCCTGTGATGCTCCCATAAATCGGGCCGCCTTAGCCGTGTATCTTCCTCTGCCCGTTGTTTCCGCCAAGCAGCTATTTTCGCATGATCCCCCGATCGCAAGACTTCAGGGATAATACGCCCTTCCCATTTCTGAGGCCGGGTATATTGCGGATATTCCAAAAGTCCGGTTTCGAAACTCTCGTCATCTCCGCTAGAAGACGCGCCCATTACCCCGGGAAGCAGGCGAATGCAAGCGTCTAAAAGCACCAAAGCGCCCATTTCTCCGCCGGAGAGGATATAATCTCCGATCGAGACCTGTTCAATCGGCCGCGCATCGAAAATCCGCTCGTCAAAACCTTCGAAACGACCGCATAGGATGGTGACGCCTGGCCCAGCGGAAATGTCCCGCACACGCGCTTGAGCCAGCGGTTTTCCGCGCGGTGTCATCGCGAGGATGGGGGCATTCGGCTGCTGTTCCAGCGCGTGATCGACCGCCGACGCCATGACGTCAGCCCGCAAAACCATGCCAGCACCGCCACCTGCTGGCGTGTCATCGACTGATTTGTGCTTGTCGGTGGCAAAATCGCGCATCTGAATGGGCTTGCACACCCACTTCCCGTCTTCCAGCGCCCTGCCCGCGAGCGATGTGCCAAGGGGTCCGGGGAACATTTCCGGATAAAGCGTCAGGATTTGGGCGGTGAAGGTCATTTGTCCTGACTCGTTTTCCGGATCTCCATGATCACAAAAGTCATGATGGAAATCATCAAACCCATTGCAGCATATATAATTACAGCTTTCAGAGGATTATCACCAAAATTGCGATCTTCAGAATAGGCGAGCCATATTATTCCAGGCGTGAGGATGACTTGTCCTGCGACTATCGTGCTGGCCATACGGACAAACTGATCCGATTTCTGCTTGAATTTCCAGCCAACGAAAGCCGGAAAGGCAACCAAAATAACAATTATAGCGATAAAGAATATCGGGCCGTTCATGGTTCGACAAATTCAGAAAGCACAATAGCAAATTTATTGCTGTTAGATGTCTGAACGCCTTGATTCGGCAGGGACATAAGGAATTGAGCAGCATGCGTCATTTCGAGCGCTCATAGGATTTTGCAACAAACACTCCTAACCCAGCTGAAACCGTTGAGAACACAAATAAAATTGCGATCATTGGTAGATATAGTTGTTCTTGTGATTGACTGGTCAATTTCATCAACATCAACAATGAAGCCGAAGATAGTGCTGCTGAAACGATAACAACAAACGCGGTTCTTACAACGCTATTCGGTCTGGTCATTTTGAAGATAATCCACGCTAATCCAAAAGACGATACCATGATATAAGTTCCGATTACCAGCAAACCTCCGATAAGTAATAAGATCATTGCATCACCAATTATTAGCTTTTGAATTCACTCCACAAAATCCGACAGCACAATGGCCGGATCATTGCGCATATCAATGGCACCGACGGGCACCATGAATTTCTTGCCGCTCGCGCGCTCTATTTCGATGACATCGCCAGCACCAAATTCATAAATGGCGAATATTTTGCCCAGCTCTTCGCCATTGTCCGAGACACAGCGCAGGCCGATAACGTCGATATGATAAAATTCGTCTTCATCGAGTGGCGGCAAGGCGGCACGCGGGACCGTTAATTCTGTCCCCCGGGCGGCTTCTGCGCCATTGCGGTCGGTAATTTCGGCAATCCGTGCAATCGCGCCCATTTTATGGGGCTTCACGGATTTCAGCGTCAGTTTTCCGCCGTTGAAACTCTTGTGCTGTTTGAGACTGTCCAAAGTCTCGCAGAACAGCTTGAGCCGGACCTCGCCCGTCACCCCGTGCGCGCCAATAATGACGGCAAGGGGGACAGACGTGTCCGGATCAACTTCAGCCAAGGATTAGCCCTCGGACTTTTCTTCGGTCGCTTCTTCTGCAGCGGGAGCCTCTTCAGCAGGTGCTTCTTCGGCTTTGGCTTCCTCGGCAGGCGCTTCAGCAGCAGCTTCTTCAGCGGCTGGTGTTTCTTCTGCCGGTGTTTCTGCGGCCGCTTCCTCTGCTGGCGCTTCTTCAGCAGGAGCAGCAGCCGCTTCTTTGGCAGCTTCTTCAGCAGCAGCAGCTTTTTCGGCTTTTTCTTCGAGACGCTCAGTGGCTTTTTCGCCTGGCTTGCCCTTGTTCGGGTTGTTGCGTGCGTCACGCTTGATCAAGCCTGCGGCATCAAGGAAACGGGCGACACGGTCTGACGGCTTGGCGCCAACGCTCAACCAATGCTTCGCGCGATCAACGTCCAGAACTACACGCTTTTCGTCATCTTTGGCGAGCAGCGGGTTATAGCTGCCGATACGCTCAATAAATTTACCGTCGCGTGGTGCACGTACATCGGCGATCACGATCTTGTAATAAGGACGTTTCTTGGAGCCGCCACGGGCCATTCTCATTGCTACTGACATAATAAACCTTTCTAAAACAATATAATAAACGTAATTTCTAAAACTATTTCTTCTTATTCAACAAATTTGCAAGATCAGGTGGCAATCCGCCTGGAGACATGTCCGGCAGTCCGGGCATACCGCCCATTCCACCATTTTGACCGCCCATGCCTGCACCAGCAGCACCGCCGCCTCCGCCAAACATCGACATCAAGCCCTTCATGCCGCCCATTTTCTTGATCTTTTTCATCGCCTTGGACATTTCCTGATGCATTTTCAGGAGCTTATTGACGTCCTGCACTGTCGTACCGGAGCCCTTTGCTACACGCACCTTGCGCTTCGCATTGAGCAGGCCGGGGCGCACGCGCTCTTCCTTGGTCATCGAACCGATAATAGCATCCATGCGCACCAGAACCTTGTCGTCCATCGCGCCACCCGCCATGGCGGCCTTGGCCTTTTTCATGCCCGGCATCATCGAGGCCAGCGCCCCGAGGCCGCCCATTTTGGTCATCTGGCGGAGCTGCGAGCGCAAATCATTGAGGTCAAACTGCCCCTTGGCCATTTTTTCGGCCAGCGCCTCGGACTCTTCCTTGTCGACCGTTGCAGCGGCTTTTTCCACCAGGCTGACAACATCGCCCATGCCCAAAATGCGGCCGGCAACACGTTCCGGATGAAATTCTTCCAGCGCATCGATTTTCTCGCCAACGCCGACAAATTTAATCGGCTTACCGGTAACCGCCCGCATCGAAAGCGCCGCACCACCACGGGCATCGCCGTCCATCCGCGTCAGGATCACACCGCTCAGATCGACCTGCTCGGAAAAGTTGGACGCGACATTAACGGCATCCTGACCGGTCAGAGCATCGACAACCAAGAGTGTTTCTTGTGGTTTCGAGACATCGGCGACCGCCTTCATCTCGTCCATCAGTTGCTGATCGACATGCAGGCGACCTGCGGTATCGAGCATCAGAACATCGAAACCCTGCAATTTTGCCGCCTGCAGTGCGCGTTTGGCTATCTCGACCGGTTGCTGTCCTTCGACAATTGGCAGCGTGGCAGCATTAATCTGCTCGCCCAATACTGCCAGTTGTTCCTGAGCCGCAGGGCGATTGACGTCGAGCGAGGCCATCATGACCTTCTTATTCTCTTTGTTTTTCAGCCGCTTGGCGATCTTGGCAGTGGTCGTTGTCTTACCAGAGCCCTGCAGACCGACCATCATGATGATTGCCGGCGGTGCTACCGCCAAATTCAGACCGCTGACTTCGGCTCCCAGCATATCCGTCAGACCGTCATTGACGATCTTGACGACTTGTTGGCCCGGTGTAATCGATTTGAGTACCGACTGGCCGACAGCCTGTTCGGTGACTTTTTCAACGAAATCCTTTACAACCGGAAGCGCAACATCGGCTTCCAGCAAAGCAATCCGCACTTCGCGCATTGCTGCGCGGACATCTTCTTCTTTCAGCGCCCCGCGACCACGCAGTTTGTCAAAGACGCCGCCGAGCCGGTCGCTTAACTTGTCAAACATGGCGTCTTCCTTTCTCTCAAACCGGCTGAAATCAGCCTAAAACAACCCTAAAACCGGGCAACGCAAAAAACGCCGGTGGGCGAAACCTCGCTGACCGACGTGTGAGTTTTTGAACTCGAAACTGAAATCACGAAACATCAAGTCTCGCTATTTGAGGTGCCATTAGTCGATCTTGGATCGCCTCGCAACCCTTTAAATCCCCTAAATTCAGCAATCTTAACCAGAAATTGAGGATTATCATCCCAATAAGCACACTGAAAAAATGTGGGAAAACCGTCATGGGGCAAAATATGTCGGCCGAAAAAAGCGTAACGTCCAATAACAAGCATGCAATCTCTGCGCGACGTGACGTTGTCACTAGCCTGATTGTGATCTTTGCGATCCTGATGTTCGTTGGTACTGGCGGCACCGTTATCACCGAAGCGATCGCATCTCTTTCGGGCTACGGCGGTGGCACTGACAAAATGCTGGTATCGGGCTTTCTCCTTAACATCGCACTGATTTTATTCGGATGGCGCCGTTATCGCGATCTGGAGGCAGAAGTCGCAGAACGGGCTGCGGCAGAAGAACTGGCCCATTCATTGGCGGTTACTGATCCGCTGACCGGTTTTCTCAACCGTCGGACATTGACCGAAAAAACATCGGAAATGATCGCATCAGCACAGCGCAAGAACAAGAGTACCGCATTCCTGATGCTCGATCTCGACAATTTCAAAACCGTCAATGACGTGCACGGCCATAGTGCCGGCGATGTTGTGCTGAAAGAGGTTGCCGCGAGAATTGCGCAGGTCATTCCGCCAAATAACCTGCTGGCTCGTCTTGGTGGTGATGAATTTGCCTGCGCATTTATCTTTGATGCGGATCAGCCGGAAATGGTCGACCGAATTGCCGATGACCTGATTGACAGTATTTCGATGCCAATTGTTGAAAATGGCAATCATCTCGTCGTTACGACTTCAATCGGCATGTCGCGTTTTGACTTTGAATCGGAAGGGGTCGACGTTCTGATGCGCCGGGCCGATATCGCGATGTATAGCGCGAAAAAGCAGGGCCGTAACCGTTTCTGCTGGTTCGATGTTTCGATGGAGCAGGAGCTGCAAACCCGCAATACAATTGAGTCGGGTATGCGCAAAGGTATACCGGCTCATGAATTCGTGCCTTATTATGAACAGCAAATTGATCTGGCGACTGGCAAACTGACCGGTTTCGAGATGCTTGCTCGCTGGGAATCTCCAACCCAAGGTTTGGTCTCTCCGGAAGTATTCATCCCGATTGCAGAAGAAACCGGCATGATTGGAGACTTGTCGCTTGATGTGATGCGCCAGGCATTTGAAGATGCGAAAAATTGGGACCCCAGTCTCAGCATTTCGGTAAACATATCGCCCGTTCAGCTTCTGGATCCCTGGCTCGCCCAAAAAATAGTCAAACTACTTGTCGAAACCGGGTTTCCGGCAAACCGGCTTGAAATTGAAATCACCGAGAGTTCCCTCTTTGAAAATCTCAGTCTTGCCCAGTCAATTGTTGGCAGCTTGAAGAACCAGGGTATTCGCATTGCTCTGGATGACTTTGGTACCGGCTATAGTTCGCTCGCCCATTTGCGCGCCCTGCCCTTCGATAGAATCAAGATTGATCGCAGTTTTGTGGTGTCAATTCTGGAAAACCCTGAAAGCGCGGCAATTGTCAAAGCCATAACGGGGCTTGGCGAAAGCCTCGGCATGCCAATTACCGCAGAGGGTATCGAGGACAAAGCCATTGAAAATGTGCTGCGTGACATTGGCTGTTCCAAAGGACAAGGCTGGCACTATGGACGGCCATTGTCGATGCAACAGACACGCAAATTACTTGCAGAACGCAATCTGTTGCCGGCCCAGCCCGTCACTGACAAAGCCAAGGACCCAGATCAGGCGCAGGCAGTTGACGCGCACCAGCAGCTTAAAGCGGGCTAATCTCTGCTGAATACCGCGATCTGGCCTATTCTATTGCTGGACTTGCCAGACAGTCGTCCCTAAATCGCCCTTCATGACTATCGGGCGATTTCATAAAATGCATGGGTTGGGCAATGACTTTGTCATTATCGACGCGCGCGCTCCAGACATGTCTGAAGATATCTCCATGCCACCAGCGAAGGCCGCAGCCATTGCCCATCGCCAGAACGGGATCGGCTGCGACCAGCTCATCATTCTCAGATCGTCGGACAAAGCCGACGTTCGCATGCAAATTTACAACGCCGATGGCGGCGAAGTTGAATCGTGCGGCAATGCAACGCGATGCGTGGTGAAATTGCTCGGCGCCGAAACCACTATAGAAACGGCCGGTGGAATGATTTCCGGCCATGCGACCGATGAAGGTGCCCTGGTCGACATGGGCGAACCGGTTTTTGACTGGAACCGCATCCCCCTCGCCTATGCTATGGACACATTGCATATGCCGGTCGGCTGGGAAGATTTGCAAGATCCGGCAGCCGTCAATGTCGGCAATCCACATGTGGTCTTTTTCGTCGAGAATTGCGATGCTGTCGAACTTGACCGCCTGGGGCCCATGATTGAGGTGGATCCCCTGTTTCCGGAGCGGGTGAATGTGAATATTGCCCATATCAATGACAATGATATCCATTTGCGGGTCTGGGAACGCGGTGTCGGCCTAACCCGGGCGTGCGGAACGGGGGCCTGTGCCACCGCGGTCGCCGCTCTAAAGCGCGGATTGGTAGAAAGCCCGGTCAACGTGCATCTGCCCGGAGGAACGCTTGTCCTCTCTTGGGAAGAAGGCGGCTCTATCCAGATGCAGGGTCCGACAACCTATGTCTTTTCCGGCGAAACCAATTGGGATGAATTCGGATGAGCGGTCCTGAAATCATCGGCATGGGCTGCCGCCTCAATATCGCGGAAAGCGAAGCAATCCGGCAAAGTCTGGCGAGATCTAAAGTCGACGCGGATCAGTTGATCATCGTCAATAGCTGCGCCGTCACGAACGAAGCTGTTCGGCAAACCCGTCAGGCCATTCGCCGCGCCAAGCGGGATAATCCCGAAAAAAATGTCGTCGTGACCGGCTGTGCAGCCCAGATAGATCCGGCCATGTTTGACGCCATGCCTGAAACATCCGGCGTGGTCGGCAATTTCGACAAATATGATGCCGACAATTTCAAATTCGGACTGGATACCAACAAGCCGGATATACGCGTGTCCGATATCATGCAGGTCCGTGAAACTGCACCACATATGGTCAGCGCCTTTGCCGAACGGTCCCGCGCCTTTGTCGAGGTGCAAAATGGCTGCGACCATCGCTGCACCTTTTGCATTATTCCCTATGGCCGCGGCAACAGCCGGTCAGTTCCGGCGGGGCAAGTCGTGCAGCAGGTTCAGGAACTGGTCGACAAAGGTTTTAACGAGGTCGTACTGACGGGCGTTGACGTGACCAGCTATGGCCCCGATCTGCCGGGCTATCCAAGCCTGGGGCAACTGGTCGAGCGATTATTAAAGCATGTACCTGATCTAAAGCGGCTTCGGCTCTCGTCCGTCGATGGTGTCGAGATTGACGATCGTTTGTTTGACATTTTGACCGGTGAACAGCGGATGATGCCGCACGTACATCTATCGCTGCAATCCGGTGACAATATGATCCTTAAACGAATGAAGCGCCGCCATGACCGCGAACAAGCGATAGAGCTGGTTGCCCGGTTGAAGGAAAAGCGTCCCGAAATTGCGATTGGTGCGGACATTATCGCTGGATTTCCGACAGAGACCGAAGCGATGTTTGCCAATAGCATGGACATTATCGATCAATGCGATGTCATCCATGGGCATATCTTCCCCTATTCACCGCGTAAGGGCACGCCAGCTGCCAAGATGCCGCAAGTGGACGGTACCGTCATCAAACAGCGAGCGAAGGCACTACGGGAGAAAGTCGCCAACAAGGCACAGGCCTGGCGCGACAATCTTGTCGGCACACGGCAGAATGTTTTGTGCGAGCTAAATGGCAAAGCCGGTTATGCAGAGAATTTTGCGCATATTCGTTTCGAAGAAACCATGCCAGAAGGACAAATCATCCCCGTCGAAGTCATTGCGTTTGATGGCGGGAACCTGATTGGAAGACATATTACATGAGTGAAAAACCGGGGTGGAAAGATCGTCTGTTCGGCGGTTTCAGCAAGACATCAGGCCGCCTGACTGAAAACCTGTCGGGGCTCGTCACCAAGGCGAAACTGGATGAGGCAACGCTTGATGAAATTGAAGACGCCCTGATCATCTCCGATTTGGGTCCCGCAACCGCCGCGTCCATTCGCGAAAAACTGTCCAAAGAACGGTTTGAGAAAGGCCTTAGCGAACATGCGGTTCGGGAAATTATCCAGTCGGAAATCGCCGAGATTCTGGCTCCTGTGGCTGTTCCCCTTGAAATAGACGCCTTCCCCCGACCGCAGGTCATCCTGGTGATCGGCGTCAACGGATCGGGAAAAACCACAACAATCGCCAAGCTGGCGCATTTGTTCTTGGAACAGGATTATGGGGTGATGCTTGCGGCGGGTGACACGTTCCGCGCGGCTGCGATTGGACAGCTGAAAGTCTGGGCCGAACGGCTTGGCGTTCCGATTATCAGTGGCAAGGAAGGCGGCGACAGCGCCAGTATCGTCTACGAAGGTGTTAAACAGGCCACAGCAACAGGCATTGACGTGTTAATTGTCGATACAGCCGGACGCCTTCAAAACCGCACGGAATTGATGGATGAGCTCGACAAGATCCGCCGGGTTCTTGGACGACTTAACCCAGAGGCACCGCATAATGTCGTATTGGTTCTGGATGCCACAACGGGACAAAATGCCTTGTCCCAGATTGAAGTATTTAAGGAAGTGGCAAAGGTTACCGGTTTAATCATGACCAAGCTTGATGGAACCGCGCGTGGCGGCGTGCTTGTGGCCGCTGCCAAACAGTTTGAAATGCCGATCCATGCCATTGGCGTGGGTGAGACTCTGGAAGATTTACGACCGTTTGATGCCAACGATCTGGCGGCGGCCATAGCAGGAATTGAAGAATGAGCGATGATGTCATCAATGTAGAACCGAAACAGGAACATAAAGGCCTGAGCTTTGCGCTTGATTTCGGTCCGTTGGTTGTCTTTTTTCTGGTCTACAAATTTGCGGTTCCGGGTGACAATCCGATCTTGTCCGCGATTTATGGTACGGGTGCCTTCATGGCGGCAATAACGGTCGCCGTGATTGTCTCCAAATGGAAGCTGGGCAAAGTATCGCCAATGCTTTGGCTTTCGGCGGTTCTTGTGATCGGCTTTGGCGCGTTGACCATCTATTTTAACGATCCGCGGTTCATTCAGATCAAGCCCACCATCATCTATCTGGGCTTTGCCCTGATTTTGGGCGTTGGTTTATTGCGCGGCAAAGCCATGCTGAAATATCTACTGCAGGCCGCTTATGAAGGCCTGTCCGATGAAGGTTGGTTAAAGCTTTCGCGTAACTGGGCGATATTCTTTGTTGCCATGGCAGTCCTGAACGAAGCCATGCGATTATTTCTCACATTCGACTTGTGGCTGACGCTGAAAGTATGGGGCATCACCATATTATCTTTCGTTTTCGCTTTAGCCAATGTCCCGATGCTCATGCGTCACGGGCTTGATCTCGGTCAGGATGAAGAGAGGGAAGAGGTCAAATCCAAATAAGCACCCAAGTAAAAACCGCGCCCCGATGGTACGGAGCGCGGTCCCGAAATTTCTAGGTAAAACTGTTTAACCTTGGTCAGCGCGGCTGACGCCCTCGCCATCCAAATTCTGTGCAACAAAGTCCCAATCAATCGCATTATCGAGCAATGCCGACACATAGTCAGGACGAGCGTTCTGATAGTCCAAATAATATGCATGCTCCCAAACATCGATGGTCAGCAATGGCTTCATATCATGAGCAACCGGGCTATCCGCATCATGCAGTGAAGTAATTTCAAGTTTATCACCGTTCAGCACCAACCACGCCCAACCGCTAGCAAAATGGCCCACCGCTTCGGCTTTGAATTTTTCCTTAAACTCCTCAACTGACCCAAAGTCCGCTTCAATACGGCTTTTCAATTCCGCTGGCATTTCTTTCTTTTCCGGGCTCAGGCACAACCAGTAGAAGCTGTGGTTCCAAACCTGCGCGGCGTTGTTGAACAGTCCGCCTTCAGAAGCTTTGATAATCTCCGACAATTTTTTATCGGCATGATCCGTCCCGGCGATCGCATCATTGGTTTTGGTCACATAGGCATTGTGATGTTTACCGTGGTGAAAATTAAATGTCGCTTCGGAGATTAGTTCACCGAAAGCGGTTTTGGCGTAGGGTAGCGGGGGAAGTTCAAAGGACATTGAGGGTTTTCTCCATGGTTAAAATAACTTTCAAACAGCGCATATGGTGGCAAAAGGTTCCATCAGCAACTGTCCATTAGAGCATATGGGCACGTGACAGCGTTTTTCCGTGACAAAAACGGCTTGG
Source organism: Parasphingorhabdus sp. (assembly GCF_965233695.1). Taxonomy (GTDB): domain Bacteria; phylum Pseudomonadota; class Alphaproteobacteria; order Sphingomonadales; family Sphingomonadaceae; genus Parasphingorhabdus. The sequence continues at coordinate 3,502,307 of NZ_OZ247497.1, read as the reverse complement.
CGGCATAATATTGCGCCATTGTTACAGGCTAATCTTGGGGGAGAATATAATGGCTAAGTTTTTTGGAAATCTGAATCTGGTGATGCTGGTGGGCTTGTTGCTCGCCATATTGGTCATTGTCGGCATCGGCCCGCTGGGCGACCAGGTTAATGGTCTTTTCCGCTGGCTGCACACATTTTTCGGCGTACTGTGGATCGGCCTGCTTTACTATTTCAACTTCGTCCAAGTCCCGCAAATGCCGAATATTCCCGATGAAGCAAAGCCGGCAGTGTCCAAGCATATCGCACCAAGCGCGCTTTTCTATTTTCGCTGGGCCGCCTTGTTTACGGTGATCACCGGGTTGGTCGTCGCCCATCTGACAGGCTATCTGACGCAGGCTCTGCTTCTGCAGGAAGGCTATCTGTTGATTGGTGTTGGCATGTGGATGGCGCTCATTATGGCATTCAACGTCTGGTTCCTGATCTGGCCAAACCAGAAAAAAGTTTTGGGCATGGTGGAAGCGGATGCAGATGCAAAGGCGTCTGCGGCCAAAGTTGCTCTAATGGCGTCACGGACCAACACGCTGCTGTCCTTGCCAATGCTTTACTGCATGGTGAACGCCAATCTCGGCGGCTAATCATACTGGAAACAGACAGAGAAAGAGGGCTTTACGGCCCTCTTTTTTTGGTTTGTTTATGCGTGATCGGATCTAGCAGAGCCGTTTGGGAGGTTATGGGCCGGTTGGGCGAACAAGAACCTACCCCAATAAATCATGACGCTTGAGCGAATGCCGAAGCTGATCATAGGTAAGATTAAGTGCTTTGGCGGTCTGCCGCTGATTATAGCGGGACTTGGCCAAGGCCGCTTCGAGAATACGCTTTTCGTAAGCTTCGACTGCTTCTTTCATATCATCAACCGCAGAATATTCCGGTTCTGCACTGGGCGCTGACTGAGCAGATTCCGCCTTTTCCGGCGGGCTTTCCAATTCGGCAGTCCGTGATTGCCTAGACGGCATTTCCCTCGGCTTCCAGGGCGATTCAAAGGGATCGAAAACGATATGGTCAACGGGCCGGGTAAAGTCACTCCATTGATAAACCGCGCGTTCGATGACATTGCGAAGCTCGCGAACGTTACCTGGCCATTGATGCCGTCCCAGGGCTTCCGAGGCCAATTGACCAAAACCGGGCCATTGTTCCCACTCCAGCTCTGCCGCCATCCGCCGTCCGAAATAGTCCGCCAGTACCGGTATATCGCCCTCGCGGTAGCGCAGCGGCGGCAAGGTCACGACTTCAAAAGAGAGCCGGTCGAGCAAATCCGCGCGAAATTTCCCTTCATCGGCCATTTTTGGCAAGTCTGCGTTGGTTGCCGCAACAATACGCACGTCGACCCGCTGCGGCCGTGAAGACCCAATGCGCGTGATCTCGCCATATTCCACCGCACGGAGCAATCGTTCCTGGGCAGCGGAAGACAAAGTCCCCAGTTCATCGAGAAACAATGTGCCACCATCCGCTTCCTCAAAGCGCCCGACCCTATTCTTGGTCGCACCTGTAAAAGCACCGGCTTCATGGCCAAACAGCTCGGCCTCGATCAACGTTTCGGGCATCGCAGCGCAATTCAGCGTAACCAGCGGGCCATCCCAACGCATACTTAAGCGGTGAAGCCGTTCTGCGATCAACTCTTTACCTGTGCCGCGCTCCCCGATAACAAGGACGGGGCGGTCCAAAGCAGCCGCGCGACTGGCTTTTTCCACCGCATCAAGAAAAGCCCCGGATTCCCCGATAAACTGATTTTCGCGTTCCATGACCAATATATAGTGCAAATTCCTATTAAATAGCAATTAATACCATGTTCATTTTGATAGAAACTTATATTATTTCTATTTATCAATAGCTTATAAAACTGGCACGGCTCCTGCAATGTTGTTTACGAACCCGAAAGGGACCGAAATCGACCAAACGGAGGACAAAATGTCAGCAACTACGAAATCAAGCAAATCTATGAATTTGAGCAGAACCGACGTTTCTGCGATCATTTCTGTCTTGCTTTTCAGCCTGACGATTTTGATCAGCGCCGTTGGCCCTGCCGAAGCGCAAGGTCCGACCATCTCAGAAGATGGTACAATTTCCCCAACTGTCAGCTATAAAGCGTGACAGGCGAAATGGCCGGGACCCCTTCATTCCCCCTTGCCGAAGTAAGGTCCCGGCCACCTTTTCAGATTGAAGACGTCGAATTTTATGAAGACCAGCCTGAACGTTCGAACCATTCCAGGCACAATGCTAGCAACTACCGGAGTTTAACTATGGGTATTTTTTCAAGAACACGCGATATCATCGCCGCCAATGTTACGGACATGCTCGACAAGGCGGAGGATCCATCCAAGCTGATCCGTATGATCATCCTGGAAATGGAAGAAACCCTTGTCGAAGTTCGCGCCTCTGCTGCGCGCACCATTGCCGATCAAAAGGAAATGCGCCGCCATATTGATAAGCTGAACCAGCTTACCGAAGACTGGAACGAGAAAGCGCAACTGGCGCTGTCCAAGGATCGCGAAGATCTCGCCAAGGCTGCGTTGATCGAAAAGCGCAAAGCCGCTGACATGGCGGAACAGCTTACGGTTGAAATTCAGGTACTGGACGATGCGCTGCGCGCGTCAGAAGGCGATATCGCCAAGCTGCAAAAGAAACTGCAGGAAGCACGCTCTCGCCAGAGCAGCCTGGTTAACCGGCTCGAAAGCGCCGAGAACCGCTATAAAATTCGTGAAATGTATAATGGCGACAAAGTTCATGACGCATTTTCGAAATTTGAATATCTGGAGCGTCAGGTGGACCAGGCCGAGGGACGTGCCGATGCACTCACGATGGGTGGTGAACCGGAAACGTTGGAAAGCCAGATTGCCGCGCTCGAAAGCAGCGACAGAGTTGATGATGAACTGGAAGCCATGAAGGCAGCCATGAAGAAAGGTGACAAATAATGGAAGACATACTCGTACCGATATTTGTCGTTGGCATGCTGTTTATCGGCCTGCCCTGGATCATCTTTCACTATGTTACAAAATGGAAAACGGCCGCAACCATCACCAATGAAGACGAGCAACTGCTCGATGAGTTGCACACCATGGCTCGCCGTCTTGATGATCGAATGGAAACGATCGAACGGATCATGGCGGCCGATAATCCAAATTGGCGTCAGTCGGCTCTTACCGACGCGACCAGTGACCCGAAACCAACCCTCGAAAATTTTGACAAAATGCTCAAAGAAAGGCGCTGATCATGACCTCTACAAGAACGAAATTTTATCTTGATAAGCAGCGCGCCAAATGGAGCGGAGTATGCGCCGGAATTGCCGACTATACCGGGATAAATGTTATCTGGGTGCGGATCGCGGCTGTCATCGCAACGGTAACTTTTGCCTTTCCATGGACCTTGATCGCCTATTGGGTTGCAGCAAAATCGGCGGATGCCAAACCACTGGAACTCTACGGTACCGAAGAGGAATTGCAATTCTGGCAAGGTGTGCGCCAGTCCCCTCGCCGCACGGCACGTGATGTGAAATCACGGTTCCGCGAGATTGACCGCCGTCTGGCCGACATGGAGCTATATTACACCAGTAACAACAGCGCGCTCTCCAACGAGATCGAGCAGCTGCGCTAAACCGAACGAGAGATTTAAGGGAGATTATCTATGAATTGGGGTGGACCGGGATTTGTAATCGCTATCATCGCAGTTTGCTATGCTGGCTGGATTATCAACAACTGGATCAGAGCAAAACATGGCTACCCACTCGAAGATGAATGGGGCGGAACATCTGACAAGGGTGATCCAAAGGCCGAACGTAAAATCGAGCTGCTTTCTCATGAAAATGAAGAACTGGTCGGCAAAATCGACCGCTTGCAAGAACGCCTCGCTGTACTTGAACGGATCGCCACCGATCCTGCCAAACGAACAGCAGATGAAATAGAAGCTTTAAGGGAGAAGGGATAATGGAAGCCATTTTAGCTAACCCATCAATTTTGTGGCCCATCGGATTTGCCTGTACAGCCATCACGTTAGGATGGGTAGCCACAACCTGGATGCGAATTAAAAACGGCTATCCGCTCGAGAATCAGTGGGGCAAGGCAGTTTATCCGAAAACCGATAACGAAGCGGTCGAACGCGTCAAACTGCTGACACAGGAAAACGCAGAACTGCGCGCCGAGATTGGTTCAATGAAAGACCGTCTTGCCAATGTTGAGCGGATTGTGACCGACGACAGCCACCGACTGACAAACGAAATCGAAGCGTTACGCGCGCCGAAGAATTGAGGAGATCAATATGATAGAATATCTAGCCCTAATGATCCCCTTTGCCGGCATTGGCGTAGGCGTATTCGCCATCTGGACCAGCCATCAGCAAAAGATGATGAAGATGCAGTCCACGATCTCGGCTGAAAAAGCGGCGCAATATGCTGCCAATAACGAGAGACTGGAACAACGCGTCCGCGTGTTGGAAAGAATTATCACAGACAAGGGCTTTGATCTGGCTGGCCAGATTGAAGATCTTCGTGACCAACCTGAAATGAAGGAACTGAACTGATGGATTGGTTAGCGTTGCTTATTCCCCTGGCCCCGTTCGGTCTTGGTGGCCTGTGGATCTGGACCCGTCATCAGAGCAAGATGCTGGACAAGCAGAAAGAACTTATGTTGCTCGGCAAAAATGCTCCGGAAAGCGGCGACGGTCGGCGCATGAATGAAGACATGAAATATCTCAAAGAGCGCGTAGCGACGTTGGAGAAAATAGTCACCGATGAACGCGGCACGCGGGAATTGGAAAGCGAAATAGCAAAGCTGAGAGACAGCTAAGCAAAACGTAGTTGGAGGGAAGTGAATAAATGAACCCATTTGAAATGGTTGTCGCCATCATCATCGTAATCACTGTCGGGAAAGTGGTCAGCACGCGCATTCAAGCAAAACATGGTATTTCGGCCGACGAAGACGGCAATCCAGTAGCTATGGTTGACCCCGACGCCGGGCGGCTCCGCGAAGAAGTGAAATATCTCAAGGAACGCGTCGCTGTACTGGAAAAAATCGCCACTGATGATCGCGGCGCACGCGATCTCGAAAATGAAATTGAGAAATTGCGGGATAACTGAACCAGTTCCCGAATAAGAAGCAGGAAGAGAAGAAGGATAGCATCATGCCAGAACCCAGTTTTTACCTGATGACTGCTGCATTTACTCTAATTGGCCTAACGGCGGTCTCCCTTATCGCCTTGCGCGGATGGCGCGATTGGATTGCTCTCAAGACCAAGGAACTGGAGCAAAAGCGCGAAGAAAATCCCCCCAGCGCAACATCGCGGATTGAAGTTGCGGACCTGAAAGAACGCATCCGCAAGCTGGAAGCGATTGCCGCCGGAGTGGAGCTTTAACAACCGACCCTAAAAAGGGATGACGCGAATCCCCTGCCCTGCTAGCGGGCGGGGATGAGCAAAATTGACGATCTTGTAGAAGAATATGAATTCCTGGAAGCTGATGACCGATACCGGCTTCTTATAGACCTTGGCAAAGAGCTCGAACCGATGCCAGATGCCCTCAAAACGGATGCGACTTTGGTTCGCGGTTGCTCTGCCTCCGTTTGGGTTTATCCCACACAACTGGACGATGGGCGGCTACATTTTCTGGCAGACAGCAACGCTGCCATTACCAAGGGCATTATCGCTTTGGTATTAGAGACGGTTCAGGATCAACCGATCGACGCTGTTTTGAAAACCGATATTGCGGAAAAGCTGGCACCGTTTGATCTGAAGAACCAGCTCAGCTCCAATCGCACACAGGGCATTCCAAATATGATCGCGCTGATCAATGAAACTGCGGAGCGCTATCAAAACTAAAGCTGTGATCCAGCGCAGGCAGGAACATATCTCCCAAACGCGAGATATGACAAAGCCGAGGGAGATGGATTTCTGCCTGCGCTGCAATGATGTGCAGATGCATCAGGTTTGAAACCGCAAGTTCTAAACTGGTTTCCAGATTCGACGTTCTTCAGCGACTTTCAGCACATCAAAGGCCGCCTGAGCAGCCTGAAATTTTTTGGCCGCATCTTCGTCACCCGGATTGACGTCGGGATGATATTCCTTGGCCATTGCACGCCAGGCTTTCTTGACAGCTTCGAAATCGACATCGGGCGTAAGATCAAAAATCTCCAGCGCGGTCATTTCATCCCGTGACCGGCTACCATCGCCGGAACCCATCCAGCTATAATGTTTCGCTTCCTGATAGGCATTGGCATCGCGCTGTTCATCGGCTTCGCGTTTTTTTCGCTCTTCCTTGTCCAGGCCTTCGAAATAGTCCCAACCGCGATTATATTCCGCCGCATGGGTTTGGCAGAAATACCAGCGATCGGGGCTGTTGGGTGATTTGGGTGCCGGGCAATTGCCTGCCTCGTTGCAGCCATGCCGATCGCATATCTTGACCTGCTCGGTTTCGCGCGAGCTTTCATAGCTGCCCCAGCGGGGAAAGCCCCAGTTATCGGATCGTTTTGCTTTTGGCATATCACTCTCTAACAAAGGCCCTGCGCCAGTTCCAGCCATATTTAAATACCAGAGGGTCTGTAAGCCGGGTTCTGTCCATTCTCTTTCGAGAAATAGCCAGTCATTCATCTCGGCGATGCATTGCTGCGCCGCTCTAGCAACCAACCCGGGCTGCAGGCCGAAAAAGCCATATGCCGCCCCTATTTGGTTTTGCTCCAGGTGGGGTTTACCGTGCCGGGGCTGTTGCCAGACCCGCGGTGCGCTCTTACCGCACCCTTTCATTATCACGCTGCCGAAGCATTAGGCCGAAGCCGACGCGACCTGCTTTCTGTTGCACTTTCCCTGAACAGGCGATCACTCCCCTGCCCGCCGGACGTTATCCGGCACCTTTTAATCGTGGAGCCCGGACTTTCCTCGCGAATACTTGCATATTCCCGCGACTGGCCGACCCTCTGGTGCGCCCTATTTAGTGATTCCGCGCTCTCTGTCGAGCATTAAAGACAATAACAGCGTGCGGCATTCGCCATCGATCACGCCATCGATATTTTTGGGGCGAAAACGCCGCTGAAAAGCGCGCACCGCATCTTCGGCGGCCGTAATATCATAACCAAAGCGTTCGAGGGCGAGCATGAACCCGCCATCCGTCCATGGCGGTTCACCGCGATTCAAAGAGGGCTTTTTAAGCGCAATACCGTGTCTGGCAAGCCGGTCCCAGTCAAATAATTCGCCCGGGTCCTGCTTTCGAGCCGGCGCCAAGTCGCTATGCCCGATGACGTTAGAGGGCGCTATATCATGCCGTTTGACAATATCATGCGCGAGCCGTGTAACCGCATCCATCTGTTCTTCGGGAAACGGTACATAGCCCCATTCATGGCCCGGATTGACGATTTCAATACCTATGCTGGCACTGTTCACATCTTCAATGCCGCGCCAATAGCCCCGGCCCGCGTGCCAGGCACGATCCTCTTCCTTGACCATGCTGACGATCTGCCCATCCTCGGTCACAACATAATGAGCGGAAACCTTGGCTTCGGGATTGGCAAGCCAGTTGATCGCCGAGGCTGCATCCTTCATGCCGGTATAATGCATGACCAATATGCTGATCGGCAGCTTACGCTCGTCAAAATTTGGAGAAGGCGTCCAGATCATGTCCATCGTCTTTGCCTCCCTTGGATACCGGTATCAGACGACAATCGCGCCTAGCAATAGCTCTGTACCGGAAGCAGGCGATACCCGCAGATCACCGCCATTCTCGCATGACAGTTCACGGGACATCCAGGCAGCAGCTGTGCGGGCAGTCAATTCGGATTGCGGCAGCGTGCCTTCCAGCGCAGCACGAATACCGTCATCCAGAGCAATTTTTGGCCCTTCGGCGCGGACGACAACTTCGATACCATTATCACCTTGCTCGGCGCCCACATCCAATTGCCCGCCGCGTACCAGCGCTTCCCGCGCAATGAGAGCCAGATTCAACAGAATCTTGATTGCCTTTTTCGGCAGGACGCCGCTCTGAACTGCCCAGCCCAAAGTGATTTTACCCTGATCGCCAACCAGACTTTCGACCAGTTGCTTTGCTTCAGCGGGGTCAACCTCATCACCAAAGCCGCCCGCAGCCCCAAAGGCCAAACGGAAATATTTCAACTTGTCCGCCGATGCCCGGGCACTGTCAGCCAGCAAATCGAGACAGCGGTCCCGCATCTCGGGATCGGTTTCGTCTTCCAGTAGCTCCAGCCCGTTGTTGATCGCCCCCACGGGGCTCAACAAGTCATGGCATAATTTGGAACACAGCAAGGCAGCAAGATCGACACCGGATTGAGACATGAAAATGAACCTTTAGTTTGTGAATGATCAATCGTCCGCTGTTTGGCCTTTTGTGCTTTGGCAATCAAGGGTGATTGGATCAAAGCGGCCATATATTTTGCCGTTTTCCATAGCCTGCCAGGCCGCAGCATCCTGACCATTGATAATCAGCCATATCCGTTCATCCCCTGCTGCCATGGCGGCATCTGTTTTTGATGGCTCAACAGTGCCGGACGGGTGAGAATGATAATAGCCGATTATGCCGGGCCCATTATCTCGCATTGCGCATTCGGCAGCAATTAGATCACGGGGATCGACTTCAAAATGGCGCAGCCGGTTTTCCGCAACATTTTCCGTCGCCTTAAAACTTGAAACTGTCCCATTATCACCAAATAGCAATCCGCAGGCTTCCTCTGGCGCCGCTTGCCGTGCAAGTTCCTGCAATTCTTCCAATATCGCGCTTGATAAGACCAGTTCCATAGCCCACATCTAGGCGATGACTGCAGGGCAATCCATAAAATCCGGTATCGTACCCGAAACCGAGAAGAAACAGAGACTGGATGCGGCATTGGCCGGTTTTCTTGATGATCTGTCGCGTGAGCGGATCAAAAACCTGATTACCGGCGGTAATTTGTTGATCGAAGGCGTTACATGCATTGATCCGGCATCCAAAAAATGCGCCGGCAAGACATTTGCACTGACGGTACCAGCACCTGTTGAAGGCCCCGCTCAACCTCAGGATATTCCGCTGGACGTCATATTTGAAGATGATCACCTAATTGTGGTCAATAAACCGGCAGGATTGGTGGTGCATCCCGCAGCCGGCCATGCCGATGGAACCTTGGTCAATGCTCTGCTGCATCATTGCAAAGGCCAGCTTTCGGGCATTGGTGGCGTAACCCGGCCTGGTATTGTCCACCGGATAGATAAGGATACTTCCGGATTGATGGTGGCGGCCAAAACGGACAAAGCCCATCAAGGGTTAAGCGCGCTATTTGCCGCTCATGATATCGAGAGACGCTATCTCGCGATTTGCAATGGCCGCCCCAATCCTCACTCGGCAACGATTGAAGGCAATATCGGGCGGAGCAACACTGATCGCAAGAAAATGGCGGTAGTCGGTGATGATAAAGGCAAGCCCGCCATTACCCATTATACTACCAAGGAACCGCTAAAAGGCGCCACTTTGGTAGAATGTACGCTGGAAACCGGGCGCACCCATCAGGTGCGGGTCCATATGTCCCATATAGGGTATAGTCTTATTGGCGATCCCCTTTATGGTCCTCGTCGAAAATCATTGCTTTCCGGCAGAAAAGATATTCGATTTTGCCGTCAGGCGCTACATGCTGCTATTCTTGGATTTGTTCACCCCATAACGGGAGAAAAATTGTTATTTAACTGTAACTTTCCACCCGATATGCAGGAACTATTCAGTAAGTTGCGTGTATAGAATTTAGATACTATATGGAATTAGACCAATGGGTGCTTGATGAGGCCCGGCGGCAAACCAGAGAAGGAACAAAAATGGCTGATAATAGCAATGTTCCGGCAAAAATCCCTGCCTTAGGGGGGGACGCGAGCCTGAACCGTTATCTTTCGGAAGTGCGTAAATTTCCGTTATTGACACCTGAACAAGAATATATGCTGGCTAAACGCTATTCTGAACATAAAGATCAGGAAGCAGCTGCACAGCTAGTAACGTCCCACCTGCGACTTGTGGCAAAAATTGCCATGGGCTTTCGTGGCTATGGCCTGCCTGTCTCGGACCTGATTTCCGAAGGCAATGTTGGCCTGATGCAGGGCGTGAAGAAATTTGAACCCGATAGAGGTTTTCGCCTGGCAACCTATGCCATGTGGTGGATCCGCGCGTCGATACAGGAATATGTATTGCGTAGCTGGAGCCTTGTAAAAATGGGTACAACCGCCGCACAGAAGAAGCTTTTCTTCAACCTGCGCCGGATGAAAAACAATCTTGAGGCATTTGAAGACGGTGATTTGTCACCTGAAGATGTGAACAAGATTTCAACCGATCTCGGCGTGGCTGAACATGAAGTGGTCAATATGAACCGCCGCATGTCGATGGGCGGCGATGCATCGCTGAACGTCCCATTGTCGGAAGACGGTGATGGCGGCCAGTGGCAGGACACGTTGGAAGATGACGGCCCGCTGCACGATCAGCAGATTGCCGATGCGCAGGAAGCCGATTTCCGCCACGAGATGCTGACCGAAGCAATGGAATCGCTCAACGAGCGCGAACAGCATATCCTTGCCGAACGACGCTTGTCGGAAGATCCAAAAACGCTTGAGGACCTGAGCAAGGTCTATGAAGTCAGCCGTGAGCGGATTCGTCAAATCGAAGTCCGTGCATTTGAGAAGCTACAAAAGGCGATGCTTCGCATTGCCGGAGAAAAACAGCTTCTTACAGCGAGTTGATAATTCAACTTCGCAAACCAACTGAAGATTTTAACGCCTCGAAACAATATTTGTTTTCGGGGCGTTTTTTCATTATCTGATGACCATGGCAACGAAACCGCGCCGAAAAATAAAAGGCCTGCCCTCGCGCTTGATCAAGCTGTTTTTCAAGCTGATCATCTATTTTTTATTGATCTCCATTGCTTGGGTTGGATTACTGGCCTTTGTGCCGCCTCCAATCACGGCTACGATGATCATAGACGCAAACGGCATCACCAAAGACTGGGAACCGCTTGAATCTATATCCCCTAATCTTACGCGGGCTGTTATCGCCGCTGAAGACAGCAAATTTTGCAGTCATGACGGCTTTGATCGCGAGGCCATCCGCACTGCTATCAAACGCAATGCGCAAGGCGGGCGCATCCGCGGCGGATCTACAATATCCCAGCAAACTGCGAAAAATGTCTTCCTTTGGCAAGGCGGAGGCTATTTTCGTAAAGGGTTGGAAGCCTATTTCACTTTCCTGATCGAGAAAATCTGGGGCAAGAAACGGATCATGGAAGTCTATCTCAATGTCGCCGAAACCGGCATCGGCACCTATGGAGCGCAGGCCGGTGCGCAGCGCTATTTCAAGAAAGACGCTTCAGAACTGACCAAGATGGAGGCTGCCCGCATAGCGGCAGCCCTGCCCCTACCTAAAAAACGGGCTGTGAACGGCGCCAGCGGCTTTACACGACGCTATGGTAATACGATTGCGGCCAGAATCAACGTCGTGAAGCGCGATGGTCTGGATGCTTGCGTCTACAAGTAGCCGTTACTTTGACATGATGTCCGCTTTGGGCACGATGACGAACGCCGACAAGTTTGTGAAATGCAAAAGGCAAAAGGAAAGCCCATCATAGTCTAATCCAATGTCAATTTCGGCATTCAGGGGTGATTGCGCATATGCACCTTATTACCGAAAAACAGATATCACACCTTCACAAAGGCTATAAACGGTTGGCCGTTCAGTGCCTGAACGAATGAAAATACTACCAAGACCAGATATGCAACCGAGAATCCGGCCACCATTAAGAGTGCATCACGGTTTTTTTTCAAACCTGAAACGAGGAGGCCACATAGGGGAATGGCATGCATTGCATGGGTCGAAAGAAAATGGGCAACACGCAAATCGCCCTGCTGTCTTGACCAACCCATAACAGGAAAGCCCTCTCCATCCGGCAACGCTCCGCCGATCAGATGCGTGCCCTGACTGGACAAGAAACCGGCAACAAACGCGGTTAGAAAGAAAGTCAGCACCAATCCTATGACCAGGGCAAATTGCACAGCTGGTTTGAGACCGCTGTCACGATTGCGCGCAATCAGAATGCCATAGACCAGCGAGGCACTGGTAAGTGTTGCTGCAAAAAACCCCATCACCGGATAGATCGTGGCCATGAACGGATTGGAATAGTTGAAATGTGACTGGATACCAAACATCGCAGCTCCACTGATCCAGAGCATTTCAGCCAGTACGCAAAAACCGACGATGAGCGAGAATATCCGGTAAAGCGGTTTCCGGGTGGTTCCGGGGGGCAACCAGGTGGCAAACCAAACTAATGTGGCCAGATATATGATCAGCGCGAACTGAAATTTCAGCGGTTTTGACCAGACATTCTCAGCGAGCAAGGTCCGGTCATCCAGTGCCATTGCCGCAAGGGTTTGGATCATCAGCGCAACCAGGAACAAAGCAATGGCGGAAAATACCGGCTCCAGAGCGTAAATCCGCGCAGGAGAAAAGCCTGTCCACCGCTTGTCCTGGGGGATAGCTGGATCTGTCATATTGCGGTTGCTCCTTCGTCTGGATTGAACCTGACGCGGTTGATCGCCCGGAACGTTACAAACAGCAACAAGCCAACAGGACCAAACATGAACGTCAATGGCAGACAGGGCAAAACCAGCCAGAAAGGTATTTTTTCTGCGCGTGCCGTCCGACATTCCCAAGCGCCGATAAACAGGTCAAAGGCCAGGTAGTGAATCCATCCGGCCAATGCGATTTCGGGTTGCTGGAACAGTGTCATGACGTCGTCCAAGCTCCCGAAACCGCCGTCGGCGCTGGTCCAGAAAACCATGACAAGTGCCGTATAACCCACGGATAAAACTACCGGAATGATCCTGCCCGATAGCCATTCCGTAACTCTAGGAAAGAATGGTGAAAGCAGGAGGATGACCCAGCCTACAAGCGCCGTCGAGCTGGCGAACGAAAATATTTGAGCATTTTCCATGCTATAGCCTTAATCTAGTCACTGTCTGGATTAGTGCTGAACTTATAACTAGACAGTGTCAAGACATAAAGTTATTGAGAATTATGGCCAAAAACCAAACCATCGACAAGAATGCCTATCATCACGGCGATCTGCGTGCAGAACTGCTCCGCGCTGCCGAGACGGTGCTTTCGGAAAATGGCATCGAAGCATTTTCCTTGCGCGCGGTAGCCAAGCGGGCGGGTGTGAGTCACGGGGCACCGGCACATCACTTCAACGATGTGAAGGGGCTGCTGACTGCCCTGGCCACAATTGGCTATGAACGCTTCATTGAAACCCAGAACGCGCGTCAACGCAACGCCGATACCGACCCCCGCGCGCAATTAGCTGCCTCGGGTCTTGGTTATATTGATTTTGCGCTGGAAAATCCGGCGCTCTTCCAATTAATGTTCTCTTCCCAAAAACCAGACAAGTCAGATAGCAGCCTCGCGGCGGTTGCTGACGCTGCGTTCGAAAAGCTTGTCGACGATGTTGGGAATGTCCATCAATCAAATCCGCACGAGAATCCGGCCATGATGCAGGATGTGATGGCGGCCTGGGCCATCGTACATGGCATGGCAGATCTGATGATTGCCGGGCGAACGGGACGGGCCCTGCCTTTTGGAAATATGGATGATAGTCAACGCGATGCCACGCTATCCGACCTCATTCTGCGGTCCATCGGCGAATGAGAACAGGTACAAAAGCTGCCTTCAACATAGCATTTGGTCGTAAAAGGTGCTGACGAAAGCCAATGGCTCGTAATTGAGTAACGCCTGTTTTGGCAACCAACCCAGCAAATGTCGGTGTTAACTTGGTGCGTAAAAATAACGTTGCTGTAGCGACCTTGACTCATATTCTACTTTTGTCATATATATTCCACTAATGGATTATGGGAGTGGGTAAAGTGCTAAGATATGCAATTTTAGTTGCCCTCTCTGAAGGAGCAAAGTCAGGTTATGATGTTGCCAAGCAGTTTGATGAAGATATCGGGTTTTTCTGGCGCGCCCGTCACTCGCAAATCTACCGGGAAATGGGCAAGCTGAAGGAAACCGGTTTAGCCAGTGCCAGGGAAGTACCCCAATCCGGTAAACCCAATCGCATAGTCTTCACCATCACCGATGCCGGACGAGAAGCATTGTTGCAATGGTCTCGGGAACCGTCAGAACCACCTGAAATGAAAGATCATTTCCTTGTTCAACTCTATGGAATTGAGTCGGTTGATCTGGACAGTGTTCGACAAAATCTACTGCGGCGGATTGAGCGGCATCAGGATCGCCATTCTGAATATCAGTTGAAGCACAAGTTGCTTGAAGATAGCAAATCGCTTGCTGATGTCGGCAAGCAGCTGGCTCTGGAAGTCGGTATGCGATGGGAATGGGAATGGGTCGACTGGTGCACAAAAGCGCTCGCGCGGCTGTCACCGGAAGCGGTGGCGGACATGACTAATGTTGTTCCTTTCGAAAAGGGGGAAAAGGCAAATGATGAGCGATAAGAGGCGAGCACTGCTGGTGCTGAACGGGGTCGGCTTGCTAATATCAGCAGTATTGAGCGGATGGCTCTATTTCTTCTTTCTGCTGGGGGCCTTGGACCTCTGGCCTCTTTTTACCGATATACCGTTGGAAATCGGCGGAGACCGGCGAGCGTGGAACATGGCGCATCTCGAAGGGATAACCAACGGGGTGATTCTGATTGCCCTGGCAGCAGCAGCGCCTTTTGTTACGTTGGGGCCCAGGGCGCAGACCTGGTTATTCTGGTCATCACTGACTTACGGATGGTTGTTTACCCTGCCCGCTATCGCCAATGCCATATTCAGCACCCGCGGCCTTGAATTTGGCGGCGGACCATTCCCGGGCGATGTTACCATAAACAATATTATCTACCTCTTTGGCTGGCCGCCGATCATTGCCGTGCATATCGGCTTCGGTCTTTTTGCCTGGGGTACGTGGAAGAAATATCAATCACTGGAGTCAGCAACATGAACGCACCTGCAAAAATACCGCATCCACAAGCAGGCGGCATAGTGGTGCGCGCCATTCCCTTTTCCTTCGACGAACATATCGATCCCGTCTGGCATCCGGGACGCCCTGAATGGAGCCATATTGCCAACGGCTCTTCGTTGGCTATGCCTTATCTGGAACCTTTCCTTATCAAGACGGTTCGCGAAGCGTTAAAAAACACGAGCAACAAGCAGTTGAAAGACGATGTCCACGGTTTCATGGCGCAAGAAGGCAATCATTTTCAAAACCACCGCCGCTATAATGAGATTTTGAAACGCCATTATCCCGATCTTGCCGAGGTTGAGGACGAGATGACGGCTGATTATAAAACTTTTCAGAAGAAAAGCCTGCGCTGGCGCCTGGCCTACACGGCAGGGTTCGAAACGATGACTATGGGCATGACCGAATGGCTGATCGAAGATCGCCGCCAGCTGTTCAAAAATGCCGATCCGTCGGTTTCATCCTTGATCCTCTGGCACATGGTCGAGGAGACCGAGCACAAGAATGTCGCCTACGACCTCTATCAGGATCTTTATGGCAGTTATTGGCCGCGTACATGGGGTTTGATCTACGCCAGCTTTCATGTCGCATGGTCGAGCCGTAAGGGCTATCGGCATATGCTGAAGCGGGATGGTCGCTGGAACAAGCTCGGCAGCCGCCTTCGGGTCTGGCGCATGATATTGCGTTTTCTGATCAAGGCTTCACCGGCCATGTTACGGTCATTGGTTCCGGGCTATCATCCAAGCAAGGTCGATGACCCCAGTTGGGTAGCGCGCTGGACCTCCGCATATGCGGATCTGCCGGAAAACATAATTCCGCTATTGGATACCAACGACCCAGACATTCCTGCCCAGTTTGTAAGTTAAGCGCAAATACGGGAAATGGCCGATCGCATAAACAGCACAGGCCTAACGGCAACTTTCTTTAAAGCCTCTTGTTCTTGGGCAACCAGCGTAATTAAGCCGCGTCTTCTTTTTCAGCCTTGCTGCTCTTGGCAATCACCTTAACGGGTTCTTTGGTACCGGCGACCACATCCTTGTCGATGACAATTTCGTCTACACCTTCCAGATCAGGAAGATCGAACATCGTATCGAGCAGTATGTTTTCGACAATAGACCGCAATCCGCGCGCACCGGTTTTGCGCTCAATCGCCTTCTTACCGATGGCGACAAGAGCGTCATCGGTGAAGGTAAGTGCAACGTCTTCCAGTTCAAACAATTTCGCATATTGCTTGACCAGTGCGTTCTTCGGCTCCTGCAAAATCTGCACGAGCGCATCAATATCGAGATCTTCCAGCGTCGCAATAACCGGTAAACGGCCAACAAATTCAGGAATAAGACCGAATTTCAATAGATCCTCGGGCTCACCTTCGGCCAGCAGCTTTCCGATCTTGCGCTCTTCCGGTGCCGCGACATGCGCGCCAAAACCGATTGATTTGGCTTCGAGCCTGTCACCGATGATTTTTTCGAGACCCGCAAAAGCCCCGCCACAGATGAACAAGATGTTCGTCGTATCAACCTGCAGAAATTCCTGTTGCGGATGCTTGCGACCGCCTTGTGGCGGTACACTGGCAGTTGTGCCTTCCATAAGCTTCAACAGAGCCTGCTGAACGCCCTCACCCGATACATCTCGGGTAATGGAAGGGTTTTCCGCCTTGCGGCTAATTTTGTCGATTTCATCTATATAAACGATGCCGCGCTGGGCCTTCTCGACATTATAGTCAGACGATTGCAGCAGCTTCAGAATGATATTCTCGACATCTTCGCCGACATAGCCAGCCTCGGTCAATGTCGTGGCATCAGCCATTGTGAATGGCACGTCAAAAGTTTTCGCGAGTGTTTGCGCCAGAAGCGTTTTACCGCAGCCTGTAGGTCCAACGAGGAGTATGTTGGATTTAGCGAGTTCAATGTCACCTGATTTTGCGGCGTGGTTGAGGCGCTTATAGTGGTTATGGACAGCAACTGACAAAACGCGCTTCGCACGATCCTGGCCAATCACATAATCGTTAAGGACATCACAGATTTCCTGCGGCGTTGGTACTTCACCGTCTTTTTTGCCGGTAATAGCGCCTTTGGTTTCTTCTCGGATAATGTCGTTGCAGAGCTCAACACATTCGTCGCAGATGAATACTGTTGGTCCGGCAATCAACTTCCGGACTTCATGCTGGGATTTTCCGCAGAACGAGCAATATAGCGTGCTCTTCGAATCAGATCCCGTCAATTTCGTCATAAAAAGTCCTTAAAACTAGGCTAGAAATTGCAATCTAACCCTCAAAATACAAAATGCTACCGCTTTTTTCGGCACCATCCGTCACGACACCTAAGTCTATCAAAAGCAGCTTAATTTTCATTTAGGCCGGTGATAACAGCTTATTTAGCATCTTCATCGGCAGGTTTTGGCCGTTTGTCATAAACTTCATCGACAATACCAAAAGCTTTGGCTTCATCGGCTTCCAGGAACGTATCCCGGTCCATCGCCTGTTCGATCTCTTTGATCGGTTTACCGGTATATTTTGCATAAAGCTCGTTCATCCGGCTCCGAATACGCAGGATTTCCTTGGCCTGAATTTCGATATCGGATGCCATACCCTGTGCGCCACCAGAAGGTTGATGCACCATGATCCGGGCATTGGTCGTGGCCATACGCATTCCTGGTTCTCCCGAAGCCAACAGAAAACTGCCCATGGAAGCGGCCTGCCCCACGCATACAGTGCCGACGCGGGGGCGGATATATTGCATGGTATCGTGGATGGCCATGCCGGCGGTTACAACGCCGCCAGGTGAGTTAATGTAAAGATAGATGTCTTTTTTTGGGTTTTCCGACTCCAGAAACAACAGCTGTGCGGTAATGATCGAGGCCATGCCATCTTCGACCTGACCGGTTACGAAAACGATCCGCTCTCTGAGCAGCCTGGAAAAAATGTCAAAGCTACGCTCTCCGCGGTTGGATTGCTCAATAACGACGGGAACAAGAGCGTCGACGATCGGATCATGCATGGTAAAATAGTGCCTTCTGTGAAAATCTCGATATGGAAATGGAAGCACCGTCAATCGGAGTCCCCATCTGTTGAGCCCTACATCGGTGTATCTTAAGCAATGTTCAAGTCGGTTAAGGATTTTTTCCAGATCATTATGGCGATTGGATGACATTGCGCATCAAATATCCTCCGTCTATGCTCCCAAAAAAGACCAAACAACCCGTTCTTGCAGGAGATATTTATGCCAACCTTTTCGCCATCCATTCCAGAATTCCATGCCGATGAAGAAAATGGAGCGTCAGATCCCTTGGCCTTCATGATGAAACGGTTGCTGGAAACGCGGACGGTTATGATTTTCGGTGGTGTCGATCAGAAACTGGCAGAGCGCGTCTCAGCGCAAATGCTGTACCTGGACCATATCAGCGAAGAACCCATCCGACTGCTGATCAATTCGCCCGGCGGCCATGTCGAGTCGGGCGATACGATTCACGATCTGATTGAATATATCAGCGCGCCGGTCGCCGTGATCGGAACGGGCTGGGTTGCCAGCATTGCCACGCATATTTTCCTCGGCGTGCCAAACAAACAACGATTTTGCCTGCCCAATACCCGTTTTCTTATCCACCAGCCTTCTGGCGGAGCGGGCGGAAAAGCGTCGGATATCGCCATTCAGGCTGAAGAGATTGTCAAAATGCGCGAACGCATTGCCCAAAAAATTGCCGAAGCGACCGGCCAATCGATTGACCGTGTGCGCAAGGATATCGACCGTGATTACTGGATGTCCACGGATGAGGCCAAGGAATACGGTATTTTAGGCACCGTAATCAATAAGGCTAGTGAAGTTAGCTTTTAAGCAGATAGACTAGCCGGAGCATGCCAGGCATGTCCGGCTAGTATAATCCTGAAGACTATTTTTTAGCGGCAGGCTTCTTGGCTGCTGGCTTTTTGGCTGCAGGTTTCTTAGCAGCGGTTTTTGCCGGTGCTTTTGCAGCTGGCTTTTTCGTTGCTGGTTTTTTGGCTGCAGGTTTCTTTGCCGGAGCCTTTTCAGCTGTAGCGGCCTTGGCAGCTGGCTTTTTCGCTGCCGGCTTTTTGGCAGCAGCCTTCTTCGCTGGTGCCTTTTTCTTGGCAGGCTTGGTTTCTGCTTCGTCTTCCGCTTCGATCGCCGCTTCCAATTCTTCGCGGGTTACCGTCTTGTCGGTAATTTCCGCTTTGTCGAACAGGAAGTCTACGACCTTGTCTTCATACATAGGAGCGCGGAGCTGGGCTGCGGCCATCTGGTCTTGCTGGATATATTCCACAAAACGCTGACGATCTTCTTCACGATATTGCTGGGCTGCCTGCTGGATCAGCATGGACATTTCCTGCTGGCTGACTTCCACACCATTGGCCTGACCGATTTCAGAGAGCAACAGACCAAGGCGAACGCGGCGGACAGCGATCTCGCGATACTCGTCCTTCTCGTCTTCCATTTCTTTCTTCGCAGCTTCAGGATCTTCTTCCTGCGCCGCTTCCTGCTCCAATTGCTGCCAGATTTGGTTGAATTCAGCTTCAACCATCGTTGGCGGCACTTCAAAATCATGCGATGCGGCCAATTGATCCAACAATTTACGCTTCATGTGCGTACGCGTCAGGCCGTTAAGTTCTTGCTCAATTTGCCCCTTTAGCAATTCACGGAGCTGATCGAGGCCCTCGAGCCCCATGGATTTGGCCATTTCGTCATCAGCTTTTGCAGCCTTGGCGGTCTGGACCTCGCCGATCACTACATCAAATGTAGCGTCTTTGCCCTTCAGGGTTTCGACATTATAATCTTCCGGGAAGGTTACCTTGACCAGGACTTCATCATTGGCCTTCTTGCCAACCAGCTGGTCTTCAAATCCGGGTATCAAGCGGCCAGAGCCGAGCTCGATCGCCATGCCTTCGCCTTTGCCGCCGTCAAAGGGTACGCCGTCCACTTTACCTTCAAAATCAATCAGGCATTGATCACCGATTTTTGCTTTGTGGCTTTTGGGTGCAGTTTCAAACTGTTTCTGGCTCTCGGCAAATCTGTCGAGTGATTCCTGAACTGTTTTATCATCGGCTTCGACCTGCAGGCGCTCAAGCTTAATACCATCGACCGAAGGCGTGGGGACGTCGGGAAGTATTTCCAGCTCGACCTTCACTTCAGCATCTTTTCCGGCTTCATAGCCATCTGCCAATGTGACGCTCGGCTGCATCGCGGGGCGCAGCTTGTTGTCGGCGATCGTTTTTTCGACGCTTTCCTGAACAGTGCTGCTCAGAGCATCCTGCATCAGGGCATCATTGTGCATCTTGCGCACAAGATTCGCAGGAACTTTGCCTTTGCGGAAACCGGGCATGTTGACCTGAGGGGCAAGTTTCTTGACCTCATTCTCGACGCGCGTTTCAATGTCCTTCGCGGAGATTTTGATGTCATAGGCTCGCTTGAGCCCTTCGTTCAGCGTTTCAACAATCTGCATGATTACCCTTTAATGCCTTCATTATTTCTATTTCGATCCATTTTTCGGTGTTGTGGTGCGGGCGAAGGGACTCGAACCCCCACACCCGAAGATACCAGAACCTAAATCTGGCGCGTCTACCAATTCCGCCACGCCCGCACGAGTTACACCGTCAAATCACTATCGAATTTTGATTGACGCGTGCGCCTAGCGGATCGATGCCCAAAGGGCAAGCCCGCTTTGCGCGTTCGCGCCCCTATTTTGCCCCGCCCGATTATCCCGCAGGACCAAGCGTCTTTTTCAGCAACTCATTCACAACCTGCGGATTGGCTTTGCCCTGCATTGCCTTCATCGTTTGACCGACGAAGAAACCGAATAATTTGTCCTTGCCGCCGCGATATTCTGCGACCTTGTCTTCATTTGCAGCCATGACGTCAGCGATGACTTTCTCGATCGCTCCAGTGTCGGATTCCTGCTTCAGGCCCTTATCTTCGACAATTTTGGCTGCACCATCGCCGGTTTCGAGCATGATCTCGAACACCTGCTTGGCGATTTTGCCGGAAATGGTGCCGTCTGCGATCAAGCCAAGCAATTCAGCCGCTTGCTGCGGAGATACGGGGCTTTGCTCAATGGACAGCCCCATTTTGTTGAGGGCACCAAACAGCTCGGAAGTCAGCCAGTTAGCCGCTGAACTTGCGATTTTCTCTGGCTCGTCCGTGGTTTCCAGCAATTCTTCAAACCAGATAGCGGTTTCATGCTCGGCCGTCAGAACGGCGGCGTTATAGGCACTCAGACCAAGAACATTCTTGTACCGTGCCCGTTTTTCGTCAGGAAGCTCGGGCAGGCTTGCCTTGCAATCAAAGATGAAGTCATCTTCCAGCTCCAGTGGCAGCAAGTCCGGATCGGGGAAATAACGATAGTCATGCGCGTCTTCCTTTGAGCGCATCGACCGGGTTTCATTCCGGTCCGGATCAAACAGCCGGGTTTCCTGCACGATTTCACCGCCGCTTTCGAGCACATCGACCTGACGCTGGGCTTCATATTCGATAACCTGCTGAATGAAACGCAGGGAATTGACGTTCTTGGTCTCCGTCCTGATGCCCAGTTTGTCGCCGGGTTTGCGGACGGAAACATTGACGTCTGCGCGCATGGAGCCCTGCTCCATATTGCCATCACAGCTGCCAACATAGCGCAGAATTGATCTGAGCTTACGAACATAAGCTGCTGCTTCCTTGGGCGATGTCATGTCCGGCATTGATACGATTTCCATCAACGCCACACCGCAGCGGTTGAGATCGACATAGCTCATCGTCGGATGCTGGTCATGCATCAGCTTACCGGCATCCTGTTCGATATGAATACGTTCCACGCCTACGGTCTTGCCATGAGCGTCCGGATCTTTTTCATCGAGAGAAATCTCGACTTTCCCCTCACCCACAATCGGATGATAAAGCTGCGAAATCTGGTAACCCTGCGGCAAATCGGCGTAGAAATAATTTTTCCGGTCGAAACGCGAATATTTGTTGATCTGTGCATTGAGAGCAAGACCCGTGCGCACGGCTTGGCGGACACATTCCTTGTTCAGCACGGGCAGCATTCCCGGCATGGCCGCATCGACCAGACTGACCTGCGTATTGGGTTCTGCGCCGAATTCGGTGGAAGCGCCTGAGAAGAGCTTCGCGTTGGAGGTAATCTGCGCATGGACTTCAAGGCCGATCACAACTTCCCATTCGCCGGTTGCGCCCTGGATACGATATGTTGATTCTGTCATATTCACCACCACTGCTCCGGCTTCGCAACAAAGCCGGCACGCTCTTCCAATGCCAGTCCGGCGTTAAACACGCCCTGTTCGTCCAGCGCCTTGCCAATAATCTGCAATCCCAAGGGAAGCCCCTGCCCGTCCAGTCCAGCGGGCACCGACATGGCTGGCAATCCCGCCAGAGAACTTGGCACCGTGAACACGTCATTTAGATACATGGCCAGCGGATCGGTCTTCTCACCCAATCCGAAGGCCGCACTCGGCGCGGTTGGCGCCAATAGAAGATCACAGCTTTCCCAGGCCTTGTCGAAATCCTGCGAGATCAGGGTCCGCACTTTCTGCGCCTGTGTGTAATAGGCGTCATAATAGCCGGCAGACAGCACATAGGTGCCAATCATGATCCGGCGCTTCACCTCGGGGCCAAAGCCGGATTCGCGGGTGGCGGCATACATGTCCTGCAGCCCTGCCCCGTCCGGCAGATCGCGCATTCCGTAACGCACACCATCATAACGCGCGAGATTGGAGGATGCCTCTGCTGGCGCGATGATGTAATAGGCAGGAAGCGCATATTTTGTATGCGGCAAGGACACATCGACGATCTTCGCACCCGCATCTTTCAGCCACTCTATGCCTTTCTGCCACAGCGCATCAATTTCCGGCGGCATATTGTCCACCCGATATTCTTTCGGGATACCGATGCGTTTACCCGTGAGATCACTTTTCAGTCCTGCCTCCCATTCGGGAACTGGCAGATCGAGCGAAGTTGAATCCTTGGGATCAAAGCCTGCCATGGCTTCCAGCATGATCGCACAATCACGCACATCATGCGCCATCGGGCCAGCCTGATCGAGCGAGCTGGCAAAAGCAATCGTACCCCACCGCGAACAGCGGCCATAAGTCGGCTTGAAACCGGTAATGCCTACAAAAGCAGCAGGCTGACGGATCGAACCGCCTGTATCTGTTCCGGTTGCTGCCGGACAGATACGACCAGACACAACGGCAGCACTGCCGCCGGAAGAACCACCGGGCGCCAGATCGGTATTGCCGCCATCATTGCGACGCCATGGCGATATGACATTGCCGAATGCGCTGGTTTCATTGGACGATCCCATAGCAAACTGGTCCATATTCAGCTTGCCGAGCATGCCAGCGCCCGCCTTGAACAGATTTGCCGAAACGGTGGATTCATATTGCGGCGTAAACCCGTCCAAAATCAGGCTGCCCGCCGTCGTCGCGACACCCTCGGTGCAGAACAGATCTTTCATGCCGATTGGCACTCCAGCCATCTTGCCGAGCGTTTCGCCGGCTGCTTTTGCTTTGTCGGTTGCCGCTGCCGCTGCCAGCGCATGATCAGGGGTTTCAACGAGTACCGCGTTAAGGGCTTTGGCGGCGCTCACGCGTGCGATGAAGGTTTCAGCCACCTCTTTTGCCGAAAATTCACCCGAAGCGACACCGCTGCGGATATCCGAAATGCCCAGTTCAAAAATCTCGGCCATTATTCGATCACCTTTGGTACAGCAAAGAAGCCATGTTCAGCCACCGGCGCATTGGCGAGAACCTTGTCACGGACGTTGCCGTCACTGACGATGTCATCGCGCAAGCGCAATTTGTTGGGGATGACTGCAGTCATCGATTCGACCTTGGAGCAATCCACCTCGCCCAGTTGCTCGACCCATCCGAGGATGTTGTTGAGCTCCGGCACCAAAGCGTCGGCCTCTGCCTCCGTTACGGCAATCCGAGACAGGCTTGCGATCTTTTTCACGGTTTCTTTATCGACTGACATATTTCATTCTTTATCGGTTCATCTTTTTTCGGGTAATAGCACAGAATATTGTGTACTTCGCGCCGCTAGCATTGGCGCGAGGCCGCTTCAAGTTGAATGAGCGGCTATAGCCCAAATTGGAGTAAAATAATTGGCGCGTAAGTTTCTTTATTTTGTTGCAGCCATGGTCGTGTTGATCCTCGCAGGGGCATTTGTCCTGCGTGTCTATGGAGAAGAACTGGCCGAAGTCGTGTTTGTTCCCGAAACGGAGTTTCAGGCCCAGGAAATGCTGGAAGACAGCATTTATGCTGATGTTTCCATGTGGTACGCACGGCCCGAAATCAAGAAAGGCAACCCGGCCCTCTGGTTGCCGCAAGGTTATGAAGCAATTGGCTCAGCTCCCAAAGCAGACCAGCGAGCGGCCATATTCTTTGTCCATCCGACATCATTTATCGATAAGTCTAAATGGAACGCGCCGCTTGGCCATAAAGAGACGGAAGATCGTACGAAGATATTTCTGCGCGGACAGGCGAGCGCCTTCAACAAAGCTGGCGATGTCTGGGCACCACGTTATCGTCAAGCAACGCTCGGCGCTTTTCTAACGGAGAAAAAAGAAGGGCAGCAGGCGCTCGACGCCGCTTATCGGGATGTCCTGATGGCCTTTGACTATTTCATCCGAGAAGTCCCCGATGATCGCCCGATCATATTGGCAGGGCATAGTCAGGGCAGCCTGCATCTGACCAATTTGCTGAAAGACCGGGTTGCGGGTACGCCGCTCGCTAACCGGATTGTCGCGGCCTATGTTGTTGGCTGGCCGGTATCGATAGAAGCGGATGTGCCGGCAATGGGCCTGAAAGTCTGCGAAACAGCCGAGCAAACCAATTGCCTGCTAAGCTGGGAAAGCTTCGCCGAGCCTGCTGATTATGGCCGGATCATTGAGGTTTATGACACAACCATCGGGTTTACCGGCGAGCCGCGCAAGGGCACCAATCTGCTGTGCAGCAATCCGATCAGTGGTAATATCAATTCCGAATCACCGGCAGCGCTGAATCTCGGCACACTGGTTCCGAATGACGAGTTGAGCGATGCAACGCTGGTCGAGGGCGCGGTGCCCGCGCGCTGTGATGAACGCGGGTTCCTGCTTATCGGCGATCCGCCGGATCTGGGGCCTTACACCCTGCCCGGCAATAATTATCATGTCTATGATTACAGCCTGTTCTGGCGTAACGTTCGCGAAGATGTGATGAAAAGGATGACTGCATTTCTCTCGCGCTAATGACAGACGACCGGAGCGCTTTTCGGGCCGCACTGCCTGACGGCGGGCGCTTGCTGGGGCTGGATGTCGGCACCAGGACGGTCGGCATGGCGCTGTGCGATGCCCAGTGGATGATTGCAACCGCTGCTGAAACAATAGAACGGCGCAAATTCTCCAAGGATCTTGAACGAATCAAGGCCGTCGTTGCACTGCAATATGTCGTCGGTTTTGTGGTTGGCCTCCCACTCAATCTGGATGGTAGCCAAAGCAAACAGACCCAGGCGGCAAAATCATTTGCCCAGAATCTGCGCCCCGTTGGGTTGCCGATATTGCTGTGGGACGAGCGCTGGAGCACACAGGCCGTCACCCGCGATCTGATCGCCGCAGATGTCAGCCGCAAACGGCGCAGCCAGGTCGTCGACCAGATGGCCGCTGCCTATATTTTGCAGGGAGCAATTGACGGGCTTGCCGCCTTAGAATGATGCCTCTATAGGGCTTGCTTTAATGACAATTGATCAAACAGGTTCACCGCCGACCGCCGGACATCAGTTTCCCGCTGGATCGGACGCTTTTCCACATCGCCATTTATTGGGTATTGCCGGTTTGCAGCCCTGGGAGATACTATTTCTTCTGAAAGAGGCCGAGCAATGGGTCGACCTCAATCGAAAATCGATCAAACATTCGAATAGGCTGGATGGCCTGACCGTCATCAACGCCTTTTTCGAGAATAGTACGCGCACGTTGCTGTCGTTTGAAATTGCGGGCAAGCGAATGGGCGCTGATGTCGTCAATATGCATGCCGCACAATCCAGCGTGAAAAAGGGTGAAACGCTGATCGACACAGCCGTAACATTGAACGCCATGCGCGCCGACGCAATTGTTATTCGCCACGCGAGTTCCGGCGCCGTGCAATTGATTGCCGACAAGGTAGACTGCCCTGTCCTCAACGCGGGTGACGGCAGTCATGAACATCCGACGCAAGCCTTGCTCGACGCGCTGACAATCCAGCGGCGCAAAGGCGATATCAGTGGTTTGACTATTACGATCTGCGGCGATGTCATGCACAGCCGGGTTGCACGCTCCAATATCTATTGCCTGACAACATTGGGCGCAAAAGTGAGGGTTTGCGCGCCAACCGCACTGTTGCCGGCTGCGTTGGATCGGATGAATGTCGAAGCCTTTTCAAATTTCGAAGATGCGCTGGACGGTGCGGACGTCGTGATGATGCTGCGTCTGCAAAACGAACGCATGAGCGGTGATTTCATCCCCAGTCCGCGAGAGTTCCACCATCTTTACGGCCTGACCAGACAACGTCTGGCAATGGCGAAGCCGGATGCACTGGTCATGCATCCAGGACCGATGAACCGAGGTGTAGAGATTAGCAGCGATGTTGCCGATGACCTTGATCGCTCCGCTATAACCGAACAAGTGGAAATGGGAGTCGCCGTGCGTATGGCCTGCCTTGATGTGTTGACCCGCCGATCGCGCGGTGTGGAGGGCTGGACATGAAACAGCTGTTTACCAACGCCCATGTGCTTGTTCCTGGTTCCGCCGCACCACAGCCTGTTAGTGTGGGAACGGACGGTGACCGCATCACCGCAGTCGGATCAGAAATCGAACAAACTGATCACAATATTGTAGATTGTCAGGCAACCATATTGACTCCGGGGATTATCGATCTCGGCGTGTTCGCCATAGACAAGCCGGCATTTCACTATGGCGGCATTACACGCGCGGCTCTTATGCCCGATCAGTCGCCAGTGCTCGACCTGCCGGCGATGATCAAACATAATGCTTCGGAAGGAAAACCCGATCTCTGGTCGCATCCTCTGGCGGCTGCGACAAAAGGCTTGAATGGTACCGAACTGGCGGAAATCGGTTTGATGAAGCAAGCCGGTGCGCGGGCGGTTGCGACTGGCCGAAGCTGGATCGCCGATAGCGGGATCATGCTCAAACTACTTCACTATTGCCGGTCCCTGGACATGCCCGTCATCGTTCACAGCGAGGATAGCGGCCTGACTGCAAATGCCGTTGCTACTGCAGGAGAAACAGCGACCCGTTTGGGGCTGTCCAGTGCACCTGCTTCCGCCGAAGCCCTTTCCATCGCGCGCGACATTGCGCTGGTTCGAGAAAGTGGCGCCCATGTCCATTTCCGGCAGGTAACAACAGCGCAAGGCTTGGATTTGATCCGTCAAGCAAAGGCAGAAGAATTGCCCGTTACCTGCGGCATAACTCCAGCGCATCTGTTTTTGTCCGACATAGCGATTAGTGATTTTCGAACCTTCGCCAAATTGTCACCACCGCTGCGCAGTGAAGAAGACCGTCTGGCTTGCCTGCAAGCCATTGCAGACGGCACGATCGACGTAATCGCATCCGGCCATGATCCAAGCGGTCCGGAAGACAAGCGCTTGCCGTTTGCGGAGGCGGATTCGGGAATGGCTGGCGCAGAAACCTTGCTGGCTCTCTCTCTCAATCTCGTTCGTGACGGACTTGTCGATTTGAACCGACTATTTGAGTTGTTATCCGCGACTCCGGCAAAAATATTGGGCTTGGAGGCAGGCCAAATTTCGGAGGGCTATGAAGCCGATCTGATATTGATTGATCTGGACGCCCCATGGCAAGTGGACACACGCAAAATGGCAGCATCGGCCGGTAATACACCGTTTGACAAGCTGCCCGTTCAGGGGCGCGTGCGTGCAATATATAAGGGCGGAAAAGCACTTTAGCTTTCCCGCCCTCAAATTGTTTGTTTGGGTTTTTTAGCGTGCCGCCAGTTTCCGTGGCGCTTTTTCAGCCATCTGGGTCGGGCGAACATTCTGCACATGGCGGACGATGCAAGCACCGCCTTTGGCTTTGATACCGGTACACATGTCTTTCGCGGACTGTTCGTTGCCAAAGCCCATGGCCGCCAGACGATATAATGTTTTGCCATTCCGGCTGATCGGGGAGCTTGCATATTCAAATGCTGCCAGATCCTCGTTCTTTGTAGAAAGGATACCCCAGGCACGTTTCACATTTTCGGGTGACGAAAATACGCCGAGCTGCACCAGATGCTTGCCATTGGAAATGGAGCGTGCACGCGGTGTGAATGCGATTTTCTGCATGATAGGTTTAACAGCAGAGATTGCTTGTGCCGCTGCGGTTTTAACAGGAGCAGCTTTTGGTGCCGGTTTCGGAGCATCTGCGGCTTCAACAACCAAAGTCTTTTCTGCTGTTTCAGGCGCAGGTTTAACATCGGAAGCTTTTTCAGCAGGCTTGCTTGCCGGTATTGCGACCTTGGTCACGGTCACATTGTTTTCCGTTGCGGTAAAGTCCACATCGGAATCTGTCGCTGGAGCAGGACCTACAGCGGGCAATGCTACATCACGATCGAAGCTAGCCACTTCCCGACTATAATCTTCTGCCGGTGTAGTTGCGGCAACGGCGGGCATTGCAGGAGCTGCGTTCAACGCCAAACCAATAGGTTGACCGGGATCATTGGCTACAGGCTGGACGTTTAGCAATGAAGCTACACGCACTTCATATGCATCCGGACGCGCCATCTGCGCCCATTGCATGATACGGCTATCGACGGTTGCAGGCGTCATGTCTTGCATCGCCATCAGTTTGGCTTCTCTCCAGCGACCATCCAAAGCATAGGCAAGGCCCAGGTTTTGGCGAGTACGGCCAGTGACATTGGAACTGCGGATAGCTTCTTCCAACGCAGCAATGGCAGTTTTGGTATCACCGGCAAGAGCCAGAGCCAGACCATAATCGGCGGTTGGAATAAATTGGCGGTTATTCTCGATGAGCTGCTTCGCTTTATTGGCTTTGCCCTGCGCCAGTTGCGACAGGCTCAGACTCAAAATCGTGCGTGCATCTCTTTTCCCGAGTTCCATGGCATCCAGGAAACTGCGCTCAGCGGAGTAAAAACGACCGGCAGCCATGTAAGACTGACCCAACAAAGCCCGTGTCTCCGGATCGCTGCCTACACCGGCAACAGAGCGCTCAGCGTAGACGATAGCCTTTTCAACCTGGCCTTTGGCAAGTGCCTTTTCAGCTTTCTTGGCATATTTGGCGCCATCTTTAACCGTAGCAGGTTTGCTCGATGAAGATGCCACCGAGCCACCTCCAAATGGACCACAGCCGGTAAGGGTTGCGGAAATAACCATGGTCGAAGCGGCCAGTTTCAATATCGTATCGCGTTTCATTTCAATGCCCTCGCAATTAAATTCTTTATCTTCGTTCTAAGCAGCGCCGCGTGACGGAATGCGCTCTGCCAAGTCGTCAAGTTCGGGGATAGACCTCAAATATTCATCCACAGCCTTGGTTACCAACTGCTGTGCCGAAACATTCTTCACCGCCGTCGCCAACCGCAGTTTTAGGTGCCTGTCAGCATCCAAACGTAAGGTAAACGCGGCCTTGGCTTTGCGTGTCCGCGACTTGGTTGCGGGACGGCGCGAATTGGCTGGCTGCTCTGTCGCTGCTGCTTTTTTGCGCCGTGGCGGTACGGCACCGATGCTGGAATTTTCAGCAACAGGTGCCACTTCGCGTGAAATGGACAATGGAACCGGTATAGCCGGTTCCGCTGCAACTGGTGCGGGCGCTGGCTGAGGCTCTGCAGCAACTTCTTCTTCAAATGCAGATTGTTGACTCAATTTCGCAGCAATTTCTTCCTGCTGTTTCCGGACCGCAGGAACCGGTTCCGGGATAGCGCCAGCCAGCGGATTATAGTGATACTGATCCGATTCTGATGGGCTTTGCGTCTCCGCGTGGGTCTCATCATGGTCAGGATTGGCGTCATAGCCCATGTCGTTCCAGCCCAGATCTTCTGTTTCGTGATCATGCTGACTTGGAAATGCCATTCCCTGACGTCGCATGGCAGGCTTTGCGCCGCCTTTGCGAGCCAGTAAAGAGGATGACAGTGATGCTAATGGCTTAGGTTCGCTCATAATCTCTGCTCCTCTCATCAAGACCCGATGACCCGGCGGCCAAAATTGCCTCCAGGTCGCTGCACTCCAGCATTCGGACTGGGTGTCATTGCAGGTGATGTGAATACCGTGCGGCGGAAATTTTTCTCTAGTCGATCAGAAATATATCCCCACAGCTGCTGTATCTCGTTGGAAGAACGACCCTCTGGATCAACTTCCATAACAGTACGACCATCGATCATCGAACCGGCAAAATCAGTACGGTGGTGGACGGTGATCGGAGCAACCGTGCCATGTTGTGATAGCGCCACGGCGGCTTCCGATGTAATTTTTGCTTTCGGGGTCGCACCATTCACGACGAACAAGAGCGGCTTGCCAGCTCGCTCGCAAAGATCGACAGTGGCACCCACTGCGCGCAGATCATGCGGGCTGGGACGGGTTGGAATAACGATAAGCTCTGCAACCGAGATGACCGACTGGATGGCCATAGTGATTGCGGGCGGTGTATCAATGACAGCCAGTTTAAAACCCTGCTGCCGCAATATTGCCAGGTCAGCGGCAAGGCGTGACACTGTGGTCTGTGCAAAGGCAGGCAATTCTGCTTCGCGTTCGTTCCACCAGTCTGCCAATGAGCCTTGGGGATCAATATCAATCAGGACAACTGGACCGGCACCGGCCAGTTGCGCTTGTACGGCCAAATGACCCGACAAAGTTGTTTTGCCGGAGCCACCTTTTTGGGATGCCATTGCTAGAACTCGCACTCTATTCCCCTTAGTCTCATCGCGGGTTGATCAGGACGTCTGAATTACATTCATCGCCTTCTCTGACATAACAGGGCTAAAATAGGGTTAACGAAGCTATGATGTTTTTTGCCGGGCCAAAAAATATTTTACATCACGTTAGATTTGAAAACGGATGTCATTGATTTTCAGTCAAGGTTACCAAAAATTTGCAAATTGGCGTTAAGGACAAATTACGGATATGATGTTCTCCACAAGTTTGCAGACCAAGGGCCTATAATATGAGTTATTCGAAATCAGCACGCCATCTCCTATTGGTTTCCGCCATGCTCGGATTAGCAATGCCTGCACTCGCGAACGTGAAGGATGGCGTGGATGCCTGGGGACGTGGTGACTATAAGACCGCTGTTGCCGAATGGCGCGGCCCGGCTGCTGCCGGCGATGCAGACGCCCAGTTTAATATGGCGCAAGCCTACAAGCTAGGCCGCGGCGTTCCAATGGATCTGGCGCAAGCGGAACGATACTATAAAAAGGCCGCTGATCAGGGGCACTTGCAGGCCAGCGACAATTACGGCCTGATCCTCTTCCAGAATCAGCGCCGCAAGGACGCCCTGCCCTATTTGCAAGCTTCCGCCAATCGCGGTGAACCGCGGGCTCAATATGTGCTGGGCACCGGACATTTTAACGGCGACTTTGTCGAAAAAGACTGGATCAAAGCTTATGCGCTAATGACCCGGGCATCTGCAGCCGGGTTGCCGCAAGCAACGTCGAATATGGCGCAGATGGATAAATATATCCCGCTTGATCAACGCCGCCAGGCAATTGAACTCGCTGGTCAGATGGAAGAAAATGAAAAACGTGTTCGCACCGCACAGGTGGGCGGTTTGCGGCCCGTGCAGTCCACCGGTGCCATTCAAACGGCGCAATTGCCGGCATCTCAAACTGTAACGCCGGCTCCCGTTCAAAAACCAGCGCCAGAACCAGTCGTTCCTGCACCCGCGGCGAAACCCGCACCAGCACCAGTTGCAACTCCTATGTCCAAACCTACTCCGGCCCCGGTTCGCGCCACCGCTAGCGGGAAATGGCGCGTGCAATTGGGTGCTTTTGGCAATCAGAACAAGGCCAAGGCATTGTGGAACACGCTTGAAAAACGGGTATCGGGCCTGAATAACCTGCAACCCTATCTTGTCGCGGCCGGTAGTATAACCCGTCTACAAGCAGGACCGTTTGCGACAAAGGCGCAGGCCAATCAGATGTGCAACACCGTCAAGGCCTCCGGCAATGACTGTATTGTGAAGGCGCAATAACGATTCTGCCGAAACGGCCTAATCGATCGTCCACTCCCGGGATCCGATTCCCTGCATATACAGCAGAGCGCTAAGATCATTATGCCTGATTGCGACATCGGCGGCAGCAGCGGCTTTAGGCTTGGCGCGATAAGCTACTCCCGTGCCGGCCAATGCAATCATCGGAATATCATTGGCCCCATCGCCCACGGCCATGCATTGCGCCAGCGATAGCCCCGCAGATTGGGCGCTTTGACGGAGCAATTCAGCCTTGCGCTGCGCATCCACGATAGAACCTGCCAGTTTCCCGGTTAAAAGAGCATCGTTTTCTGCCAATATATTTGCTTCGGCGCAGTCGAACCCGATGTCCCGCGCCACCGGATCGGCAAATCGGGTAAAACCTCCAGAAACCAATATGGTTTTTGCGCCACGCGACGCCATCGTCCGAACCAATATTTTCGCACCCGGCATGATTTCGACTTTTTCTTGAAGGCACCGGTCAATAGCCGAAATTTCCAACCCGGCGAGCAGCGCCACCCTGCCCCGCAATGCTTCTTCGAAATCCAGTTCACCCAGCATTGCGCGTTCCGTGATTTCCGCGATCTGATCCTTGATCCCGGCATAGCCAGCGAGTTCATCGATACACTCGACTGTGATCATGGTGCTGTCCATGTCCGATATCAGCAGTTTTTTCTCGCGATTCTCGACTGGCTGGACCACAAAATCAATCGCGGTTTCTTCGATCGGCAAAGCCTTGCGCAGCGCCTTGATGTCGCCCTGGCAAAAAATATCACCCGCTTTGCCGTCGATAATCTCGCCTATCCGTTCAATCCGGGCGCCTGCTTCGGCCAGACGATCGGCGGCTGAACTTAGCTCTCCCTTTTCGAGCTGATCTGCTGCTATTAGCGTGGCAATGAGCATATATTCTCCGAAAGATAAAAAAGACGTCGCATTGATCGTCGGCCCGACGGCCAGCGGTAAATCCGCCTTGGCATTGGAGTTGGCCAAAAAGCAACCCTCCGTGATCATCAATGCGGATAGCGCACAGGTCTATAAGCACCTGCAGGTCCTCAGCGCCCGGCCCAGCGAAGCGGAAATGGATGGAATTTTGCACCGGCTCTACGGTTATATTGATGGCTCTGAAACCTGTTCGGCAGCCCGTTGGGCCGCCGATGCAAAGATTGAAATAACTGCTGCTCATGAAAGTGATGCGCTGCCAATCCTTGTCGGCGGGACCGGACTATATGTTCGCACCCTGCTCGACGGTATCGCGCCGATACCAGAGATTGATCCTTACATCCGCAAGCAGGTTCGGGATTTGGAGGTAGCAGATGCCTATACAGCCTTGCTGGACGAAGATCCCGTTTCTGCCCAACGGCTAAATTTAAGAGATTCGAGCCGCATAATGCGCGCTCTGGAAGTTGTGCGATCATCAGGCAAACCATTGGATCATTGGCATGCCCATAAGGCTGGCGGGATAAAGAACGATATCGTTTTGCACCCGCTCGTCCTGCTGCCGCCACGCGATTGGCTCTATGCCCGCTGTGATCTCCGTTTCCAGATGATGTTGGATCATGGCGCAAAAGATGAAGTCGCAGACCTTCTGGAAAAGAATTTGGCGAGCGATTGTCCGGTCATGCGGGCCATAGGCGTTCCCGAAATCAGCGCTTGGATAAGAGGAGAATGCTCGCTGGATGAAGCAAGAGCTCAAGCATCTGCGGCAACTCGCCAATATGCCAAACGCCAATATACCTGGTTCCGCAATCAGTGCCCGGCTGATTGGACTCGCTTTCAGCAGATCATAAATAACGATAATCTTAATAATATTGTTAGATTATTACAATAATAGACCTTGACACAATATATTAAAATATGTAGCGCCGCCCAAATCAGGCCGGTCTTACGCATTGCCTTGCAGTGCAGCATCGCCTATCAAACCCCCGCCGTTCGCGGTTAAACTATGGTAATGGAGCTTAAAGTGGCCGAAAAAAGCGGTGCAGAAATCTTGGTTCAAACACTGCTCGATCTGGGTGTCGATACCGTATTCGGCTATCCCGGTGGCGCTGTGCTGCCGATCTATGATGCACTTTATGACCATCCCAAGATCAAACATATTTTGGTACGTCATGAACAAGCGGCCACCCATGCCGCAGAAGGCTACGCCCGCTCCACCGGCAAGCCAGGCGTTGTTCTGGTCACGTCCGGTCCTGGCGCAACCAATGCGGTTACCGGAATTACCGATGCGCTCATGGACTCCATCCCGATGGTGGTCATTACCGGACAGGTTGCCACCAACCTGATCGGATCGGACGCCTTTCAGGAAGCCGATACGGTTGGCATAACGCGTCACTGCACCAAGCATAACTATCTGGTGAAAAAACCGTCGGAATTGGCTGGTGTGTTGAACGAAGCCTTCCATATCGCCACGCAAGGCCGCCCCGGACCTGTCGTGGTTGATATTCCAAAAAATGTTCAGGTCGCGGAGGCTGAATTCAGCGCCCATAACGGAAAGATAAACCCTCGGTATCAACCGCAAATTGATGGTGATTTCAAAGCCATTAACGAAGCCGCCGAGATGATCATGCGGGCAAAGGCACCTGTTCTTTATACGGGTGGGGGCATTATCAATAGCGGCCCCAAAGCCAGCGAAACATTGCGCGAGCTGGCCGAATTGCTGGGCGCGCCGGTCACGTCGACCCTTATGGGTCTTGGCGCTTTTCCGGCCTCGTCGGAACAATGGCTGGGTATGCTCGGCATGCATGGGACATTTGAAGCCAATATGGCTATGAATCGCGCCGACCTGGTTGTCTGCCTTGGTGCGCGGTTTGATGACCGCATTACGGGCCGGATCGACGCTTTCTCGCCCAACAGCAAAAAAATCCACGTCGATATTGATCGCTCCTCGGTCAACAAGACCATTCGCGTCGATCTTCCGGTAATTGGCGATGTTGGCCGGGTAATGGAACAGTTGCTCGCCGTGTTGAAAGGCCGCAAATTCAAGGCCCCTGACTATGAAGAATGGTGGTCACGCATCAAAGGCTGGCGCGCGACGGATTGCCTCGCCTTTCCGGATAGCAAAACCGAGATTATGCCGCAGCAGGCAATACGCAAATTATGGGAAGCAACCCATGAACGCCACCCGATCATAACGACCGAGGTTGGCCAGCACCAAATGTGGGCGGCGCAGCATTTCGATTTTGAAAAACCGAATAAATGGCTCACCAGTGGTGGCCTCGGTACAATGGGCTATGGCTTGCCTGCAGCCATCGGTGCGCAACTGGGCGATCCCGACGCACTGGTCATCGATATTGCTGGCGAAGCATCTATCCAGATGAATATTCAGGAATTGGCGACGGCCAGCCAATATCGGCTGCCAGTGAAGATTTTCATCGTTAATAATGAATATATGGGCATGGTTCGGCAATGGCAGGAACTGACCTATGAAAGCCGTTATTCCAATAGTTACAGCGATAGTCTTCCAGACTTTATCAAGCTTGCTGAAAGCTATGGCTGGACCGGGATTTTGATTGAAGACCCGGCTGATCTGGAAGCTGGCATTGCCAAAATGATCGAAACAGATGGCCCGGTACTGGTCGATTGCCGCGTGGCTAAACTAGCCAATTGTTTCCCGATGATACCGTCCGGTGCAGCGCATACGGAAATGCTGCTAACTCCAGAAGACGTCAAAGGCACAATGGACGATAACGCAAAGGCGCTTGTTTAATGCATATCAAAGAAGAACAAGTCGAACGCCACGTCCTGGCGGTATTGGTTGACAATGAAGCTGGTATTTTGGCCCGGATTGCCGGTATGTTCACCGCGCGCGGCTATAACATCGAAAGCCTGACCGTTGCTGATATCAGTGCCGATCACGCAATCAGCCGGATTACCATTGCCACAAATGGTCCCCCGCATGTGATTGAACAAATTATTGCCCAACTCGACCGGTTGGTACCAGTTCACAGCGTGCGCGACCTCACCGAAGCGGGACCGCATGTGCAACGCGAACTGGCGCTGGTAAAGGTTTCCGGGAAAGGTGAAAATCGGATCGAAGCCATGCGGCTGGCTGATGTCTATCGCGCGCGAGTTGTCGATGCGACAACCGAAAGCTTCGTGTTCGAGATTACCGGCGCGCCCGACAAGATCCAAACATTTGTCGGTCTGATGCGGGAAGTCGGTTTGGTTGAAGTCGGACGCACTGGAGTAGTTGCCATCGGCCGCGGCCCGGATGCAGCATGAGTGCGATACTGCTCTTTATTGCGGCAAGCTTGATTGTCCTTCTTGCTGTGTTCCATTCGGTCGCCGGTCATAAAAAACTGATTGGCCCAATGCTGCAGGAAGATACCGACATCTTGTCCGATCCCACATGGCGCGCAATCATAGTTTTCGGTTGGCACTCGACGACCGCTCTGATTTTGTTGATTGCACTCTATTTGGCATTGGTTGCAGGCGGTCTCACCACGGGCAGTGACCTGCAACTGGCAACAACAGCTGTCACATTTATCGGCTTGGGCATCGCGAATGCGATTCTGGCGAAGTTCAAGCATCCCGGTTGGATTATCTTATCCAGCGTGGGACTCATCATACTAACTGCTCTAATTATCTGAATATAAGGAAGAAAAATGAAAGTCTATTATGACGCAGATGCCGATCTCGGCCTCATCAAGGATAAGAAGATCGCGATTGTCGGCTATGGCAGCCAGGGCCATGCCCACGCCCAGAACCTGCGTGACAGTGGAGTCAAGGAAGTGGCCATTGCCCTGCGTGAAGGGTCTGCAACCGCCAAAAAAGCGGAAAGCGCTGGTTTTAAAGTGCTGAGCAATGCAGATGCCGCCGCTTGGGCCGATATTGTTATGATTTTGGCACCGGACGAGCATCAGGCCGCCATCTATGCCGCGGACTATCATGAAAATATGAAACCGGGCGCTGCCCTCGCCTTCGCCCATGGCCTTAACGTGCATTTCGGGCTGATTGAGCCACGCGAAGATCTTGATGTCATCATGATCGCACCAAAAGGACCCGGCCACACTGTGCGCAGCGAATATCAGCGGGGCGGTGGCGTCCCCTGCCTTGTTGCCATTCACGCAGACAAGAGCGGCAATGCTCATGACGTGGCTCTCGCCTACGCCTCTGGTGTCGGCGGCGGTCGTTCCGGTATTATCGAAACCAATTTCCGCGAAGAATGCGAAACCGATCTCTTTGGCGAGCAGGCGGTTCTATGTGGCGGGATCACCCATTTGATCCAGGCCGGTTTCGAAACCCTGACCGAAGCGGGTTACGCGCCCGAAATGGCCTATTTCGAATGCCTCCACGAAACCAAGTTGATCGTCGACCTGCTCTATGAAGGCGGCATTGCCAATATGCGCTATTCCATCTCCAACACGGCGGAATATGGTGATATCACCACCGGCCCACGGATCATTACCGATGAAACGAAAGCGGAAATGAAACGGGTGTTGGCCGATATTCAGTCCGGTCGTTTCGTCAAGGACTTCGTTCTCGACAATCGCGCCGGTCAGCCGGAATTGAAAGCTGCCCGGAAACAGGCAGAGGCCCATCCGATCGAGAAAACCGGCGCCGAGCTGCGCGCCATGATGCCGTGGATTGGTGCCAATCAGCTAGTCGACAAAGAAAAGAACTAGTATCTGGCAGATGTTTGAGTAATCGCGTTCGCTCTGGCCATTTCTTCGGCTAGGCGGCGCGGTCTCTTGCCGCAGCAAAACTGAGCAATTCGTCCGCTACATCTTTGTCGCAGGCTTTGGTCATTTCGCTGACGGCTGCAACCAGGCTATTGCTGCGTTCGGCATTTTTAGATGCCATGGTCCATTTGGGAAATTGTCGGCGCACGACAAAACCGCTTTTTACCATGAAAACCGCCGTATGCCGTGGATCGGATGCGATGCGGTTGAACGTCTCTTCAACTGCTTTCTGATCGCCTTCCAGATATTGCAGGAACCGTTTCTTGTCTTGGATCAGCAAGCCGGTAATATTGTTAAAGCGATTATTCTTGCGCGAGGACGCCAATATTTGATCGATGTCGGGCTTGCCCACCTCGGGTTTAGGCGTACTTAGATAAATCAGTCGAAACATGTATCGGCCCTCAAACGATAATGAAACGACAGTCTAGGCCGTTTTTGTTAATTATTTACGAGCGAACAAACTCCCATATAAAAAGGCAGTGAAGCCGAGCTCCACCGCCTTTTATGTCTTGAGCGTTAGCGCCTATGCGTCGTCGTAGCGAGCATCTGCCGGAATTTTGGGAAATTCCTCGTCCGCTTTTTCGATAAAGCCGGGAATATCCGTGTTCCATGTTTCCTGAACCTTTTCATTGAAGTTCAGATAGAGCTTGCCGTCGACAACCGCGTAGAGTTTCGGATCACCTGAGGCGAGCTTGCCGCGTGAAGCTGCCCATGCACAATGCCCGCCATATTGAGGCGCAAATTTTGCTGGCTCAGCTTGAAATTTCGCTGCATTTTCGGCCGAAGCAAAGTGATATTCGACGCCATTATATTTGACGCGATGCTCTTTACTACCTTCAACGGGCACACCGTCGCCTTCAAAATAGCTGACGGTGTCATAGCCGCTGACTGCGACATTTTCCGAACCCGCTGGCCCGGTAAACACGGGGAGCTTCATGTCATCGGAAACTTCGACAATAGTTGCAGCTTCTGTGGTTTCGGTATTCTCCGCCGTATCAGACGATGGTGAAGAACATGCGATCGGTAATGTTGCCATCATGATGGCAGCTAGAAATGTTTTATTCATGGGTAAATCCTTTAGGCAATTTCGTTTCAGGGGGAGACGTGTCTTAACATGTGCTAACCCTCTCAAACCACTATCAATTATTGCGGTGATCAGGCGGCGACACAAGCCGTTTGAGTCGCCTGAGCAGCAGAAGGCGCGATGCGCGCCAATGGTACAATTAAATTTTTCATTTTCCGGTCCTTGGCAAGATTCAAGTTCTTGTGTTTAATAGTAAAAATAATCTCATTGAGCTGTCATGCTCGTGATAGGTTTCGTAGGGGCGACCAAAAAGGTTTCACTCTGTGCAAAATAAATTCACCAGCATGGTTGATTTTTGCACCGCAACAGATATGAACATCGGCATGAGATGTGCCTCAAACCTAGAGCTACACCGACTTATGCGCCCTTAGGCGTAGCTGTGCTGCTGCTCGATGCAGCGGCCCCGCCTAAGGGATTATTTTTCCAGAAAATTGAAATTAACTAGCAATTTCCGCCTTGCGCGAAATCGCTTGCAGCATAAGAGTATCGACCATGCATCCTGTACCATCTCAAAAATATCGCCCCTTTGGCCAGATCGATTTGCCTGACCGCCAATGGCCTTCCCGTACTATCGAGAAAGCCCCGCGCTGGCTCTCCACCGACCTGCGCGACGGTAATCAGGCACTGATTGATCCGATGGACGCCCAAAAAAAACAGCGTTTCTTTGATCTGCTCGTCAAAATCGGGATCAAGGAGATTGAAGTCGGTTTTCCATCCGCCGGTGCAACAGACTTTGATTTCATCTCGGGTCTGGTAAAATCGGGCAGCATACCCGACGATGTCACAGTGCAGGTATTGACCCAGTCCCGTCGTGACCTGATTGAAACGAGCTTCGCCAGTCTGGAAGGCGCCAGAAAGGCTATCGTCCATCTTTATAATGCGGTTTCGCCAGCATGGCGTGATGTCGTGTTCAAGCTGGACAAGGATGGCGTGAAGGATATTGCGAAAGAAGGCGCAACGATCCTGCGCGAACAGGCGGAGAAATATCCTGATACCGACTGGCATTTCGAATATTCGCCGGAAACATTTTCCACGGCTGAAATCGATTTCAGCCTCGAAGTCTGTGAGGCGGTCATGGAGATTATCGAGCCCACGGCAGAGAAACCCCTGATCATCAATCTGCCGGCAACAGTCGAAGCTTCAACGCCCAATATCTATGCCGATCAGGTGGAATGGATGTGCAAACATATCAGCAAGCGCGACCATGTCGTGATCAGCCTGCATACCCATAATGATCGCGGTTCGGGGATTGCGGCATCAGAGCTTGGTTTGATGGCTGGCGCGGACCGTGTCGAAGGCTGCCTCTTCGGCAATGGCGAGCGCACCGGCAATGTCGATCTGGTGACGCTGGGCCTGAACATGTACACGCAGGGCGTTGATCCAAAGCTGGATTTTTCCAACATGGATGAAATCGTCAAGACTGTCGAATATTGCAACCAGTTGCCGGTTCCGGAACGCCACCCCTATGCTGGCGAGCTGGTTTTCACGGCCTTCTCCGGTTCGCACCAGGACGCGATCAAAAAAGGCTTTGCGGCGCAGGAACAGCGCAACGACGAGTTGTGGAATGTGCCTTATCTGCCCATCGATCCGCGCGACATTGGGCGCGATTATGAAGCTGTCATCCGCGTCAACAGCCAGTCCGGAAAGGGTGGAATCGCCTGGATTCTGGAACAGGATTACGGGCTGAAACTGCCCAAACGCCTGCAGGCCAATTTCAGCCGCACGGTTCAAGAGCTCGCCGACGAGACAAGCCGGGAACTGTCCGCCAAGGATATCTGGGGCGCCTTCCAGACACGCTACCATCTCGATGGCGGCGGCAAATACAGCCTGATCGACTATCAGGAGAGCCAGGCGGGCGGCGAACGCATATTTGTCGGAAAGGTAAAGGGGCCTGAAGGCGAAACGTCCGTCAGTGGCCGCGGCAATGGCTTGATTTCAAGCGTCGTCGATGCCCTCGCCTCATCGCTGGGAATCACGCTGGAAATCATGGACTATCAGGAACATGCGCTGGGATCAGGCAAGGACGCCCAGGCAGCAGCCTATGTCGAATGCACGACCGGCGATGG
Organism: Parasphingorhabdus sp.; assembly: GCF_965233695.1. GTDB lineage: Bacteria > Pseudomonadota > Alphaproteobacteria > Sphingomonadales > Sphingomonadaceae > Parasphingorhabdus. Next base: position 3,461,340 of record NZ_OZ247497.1, on the reverse strand, counting down.
CCGCGAATTCTATGGTGTCGGGATAAACAGCGACGTTGCAAGGGCCTCGGTTGAAGCCCTGCTCAGCGCTGTAAACCGGATTTAGCACCCGGATTAAGCAATCGGTTAAAATAACAGTGGAATCCGCTGCCGCTTGCGGTATGGCGGGATCCTAAGCTTTTCTGTTTAGCCTTTTCTATTGGGGACCTTATGACTTTACCTGCCATTTTCGACAATCTTCGCCTTCCGCTTATCGGTTCACCTCTGTTTATCGTATCGGGTCCCGAACTGGTCATTGCGCAGTGTAAAGCCGGAATTGTCGGGTCTTTCCCCGCCCTTAACGCACGGCCGCAAAGCCTTCTGGACGAATGGATGCACCAGATCACCGAAGAGCTGGCCGCATGGAACCGCGACAATCCAGACAAGCCTGCAGCGCCTTTTGCGGTAAACCAGATTGTTCACAAGTCCAATGACCGGCTCGATCAGGACATGGCGACTTGCGAAAAATGGAAGGTGCCGTTGATCATCACCTCGCTTGGTGCCATCGAAGATCTCAATACCGCCGTCCATAGCTGGGGCGGGATTACGATGCATGACATTATCAACGACCGCTTTGCCCACAAAGCGATTGAAAAAGGCGCCGATGGCCTGATTCCGGTGGCGGCAGGTGCTGGCGGCCATGCAGGGGTCATCTCTCCCTTTGCGCTGATGCAGGAAATTCGCCAGTGGTTTGACGGTCCTGTCGCCTTGTCCGGTTCTATCGGTTGCGGCGCATCGATCCTGGGCGCACAGGCGATGGGCGCGGACCTCGGCTATATGGGTTCGGCCTTTATTGCGACCAAGGAAGCCAATGCCGATCAAGGTTATAAAGACGGCATTGTAGAAGGTCGTGCCAAGGATATTGTCTATTCCGACCTGTTTACCGGTGTCAGCGGCAATTATCTGCGCGGTTCGATCGAAAATGCCGGCCTCGATCCGGATAATCTGCCAGAGGGTGACTATAAAACCATGAACTTCGGCTCTGGCGGCAATACAGAGAAAAAGGCCTGGAAAGACATCTGGGGCAGCGGCCAGGGCATCGGCGCGATTGATGAAGTCCGCTCGGTTCAGGATATGGTCGACAAGTTGATCAGCGAATATCAGGAAGCACGGGATAGTCTGGTGACGCGGTTTAACTATTAGCGCTATCTATTTCTTCGATATTTTAATGTCCGCTTTGGGCGCAAAAGCGGACGTGCTTAGTCCGCATTTCATGCTAAGTGTTTTCAACACTTTTTGGAAAATAGCGAAAGAAAAGCATGTTGCATGTATTCTGTAATCTGGAAGATCTGGGTGACGGCAGTGACCCAATGTGTGACATGACTTTCGAAATTGTGGAACGTCAATTTGATGAACAATCTTCAACTTGGAAACTTGATCTTAGGGCGGATGCAACTCCCTACGGACAAGTAGGTTTTGATGCCAAGATTCCAACAGTGGGATGGAACGAGCAGATTGACGATTTGGGTGAAGAAGAATTTAGGATTTACTGGGGAAATATTACTCTGCAATCCTGCGGTGAAGAGAGCGATGAGTTGCTGACCCTAATGGCTGACTACTTTGAAATCTCTGCTCCGATTGCCACAGAACACGGCTTTATCCGAAAGATACTCAACCGGAGCAAAGACTCCTCAGTACCGAAGTGGACATTTGCGGAATCTATAGAATGTCAGACCGTCTGTTTAGCATCCGATCCTTCCGCAATTGCCGATAAACCAGTGCGAATGAAGCTGTTCTTTGAAAATGTCGATAAGAATGGACGCTATGCCGAGGTATTCCTGATCCTCGATATGGCAAAAGGCGTTGCTTATCTCGACGAGAAAGATGAGGATTATCGAGCTGACTTGATCCATTGGCTTTCTTTGTTTGGATCGACCGGCGAGGGTTAAAAATCTAACGTCCGCTTTCGGGATAAAGCCGCCCCTCCGGCATGACAGCGCTTTCGTGTCTCTTTGCCCTTTCCTACAAATAACCAGATAGGTTATATCTGCATGTTCCCCAACAGAAAGGAACAGAGCTATGACCGAACACCCGATACATGAACAATTTACCGACATCCCTGCTGCCGATGATCTGGCGCATCCCCGGGAGCGCCATGATGGCTGGTCGCCGGACAGGCAGGTGGCGTTTCTCGAAGCCCTGGCGCGAACCGGCAATGTGCGGGCAGCGGCGCGCTATGCCGGGTTGTCGCGGGAGAGCGCGTATAAGCTCAGGCGCAGGCCGGATGCGCGGGCCTTTGCCCGGGCGTGGGATGCGGCGCTCATTCATGCGCGCGATGTCTTTCAGGATGAGCTGATGGACAAGGGGCTCAATGGCTGGCGCGAGGCGGTATGGCATCAGGGCGAGGAAGTGGGCACCAGAGAGCGCTGGAGCGCGCCCTTGTTTCTGGCGGCATTGGCACGGCTCGACAAGATGGCCGACGGGCTGGATGTGAAAGGCAATCCGGCACGGGTGGCAGCAGAGCATTTTGATGATCTGCTGGAAGGCATCGGACAGGGCAGCGATTGTGCAGAACTGGTCGAGGAGATTGAGGCCTCTGGCCGGACGGTCGGTGCACAGCCGCAATCATCCTTGTCCAACAGCGATTTGCTGGCGACCATCGCGCTCCACAGCGAACGCGAGAAGATACAGGCGATGGCGCCGGAGGATATTGATGTCTCCGATCTCGATATTGCCGAGCGGGAAGAATGGGATGACCTGCAATGGGAGCGGGCCGATCGCAGCGGCTTGCTGGAGCGCAGCGGGATATTTGATGATCTGGAAGAACCGGTGTGAATTGTGTGAACTTTGGAGCGTGAAAGGGAGAAAGGAGGGTGTGTGAATTGTGTGAACTTTGGGAAGAGATAGGTAGGCAAAGCTGGTGGTTGGTGCTCCGCACTTGATGCGGAGCACGGGGGAGGGAGTTTTTTTAACCTCAGGCGCCGGGCGCGCTTGCCTCGCTGCGCTGGGACGGATCATCTCAAGTGAGGCACCGGTCTTTATTCTCTCCCCCGGAGGGAGAGAAAAGACTTGGCTTGGCAGCTGGCTGCGAAGCCAAGTCTTATTGAGGGGGCAAGTCTTAGAGAGAGGCCAGCGACAATCGCCAGCATCAGCGATAGCCGCCACCCCTCACCAAGTTTCGCTAGCGCCCCTGGACAAGCCCAGGGCCGCAAGCTGCACTGTCCTCTCCCTCAAGGGGAGAGGAGTTTTGAGTTAAGCTCAAGCGGGCGGATGCCCGCGCCCGGCGCCTGAGGAAAAAAACTCCCGCGACCCGCACAAGCGGTTGCGGCACTCTCGCGCCCGTGCTTCGACAGGCTCAGCACGAACGAGGTGAGCGCAGGGAGGTGTGAATGGTGTGAACTTTGGGGGCGATTGTTTACTGGGCGTTGGGGACCAGCAAACCATCATCACAACACTTGCATTCCTCTCGCAAATCCGCCATGAGCGCCGCTTCCGCGTCATTCGACTGTTCGAATCACTTGGAAAACCAAAGAAAGCCGGAGGGGCGTGTCTGCATGGTGCGGCGTCAGCGATCGGTAACATGAAGGAAATGAAGCATGCCGCATTATGAGCATGTCTTCCTCGCGCGTCAGGATTTGAGCCAGTCTCAGGTCGATGCACTCGCTCAGGAAGCTACAAAAATTGTTGAAGCCAATGAAGGCAAAGTCGTTTTGACGGAAACCTGGGGCCTGCGCACGCTGGCATACAAGGTTCAGAAAAACCGCAAAGCGCATTATGTCATGCTGCGTCTCGACGCACCGACCAACGTGATTGCCGAGTTGGAACGTCAAACCCGTATCAACGAAGATGTGATCCGTTTTCTGACCATCCGCGTGGACGAACATGAAGAAGGCCCATCTGTCATGATGCGCAAGCCTGATCGTGACACCCGCCGTGGTGGTGGTGATCGCCCTCGCCGTGATCACGACGATAGTTAAGCTAGAAAAGGAGTAATAATCATGGGACGTCCATTTTTCCGTCGCCGCAAAAGCTGCCCCTTTTCCGGCAAGAACGCACAACCGATCGACTACAAAGATGTGAAAATGCTGCAGGGATATATTTCCGAGCGTGGCAAGATCGTACCAAGTCGTATCACCGCCGTTTCCGCAAAGAAACAGCGCGAATTGTCCAAAGCCATTAAGCGCGCACGCCATCTCGGCCTGCTGCCTTATCTCGTGAAATAGGAGCAAGAGACATGGATATTATTTTGCTCGAACGAGTCGAAAAACTGGGCGGCATCGGTGATGTTGTTACCGTGAAGAACGGCTATGCCCGTAACTTCCTGTTGCCGAACAACAAAGCGTTGCGTGCGAACGAGGCCAATAAAAAGGTCTTCGAAGCCAATCGCAAGCAGATCGAAGCGGACAATGAAGCCAAACGCAAGGATGCGGAAAAAGCTTCCGGCAGTGTTGATGGCAAGCAGATCGTGTTGATCCGCGCCTCTTCAGCCAGCGGCCAGCTTTATGGTTCGGTCTCGGTTCGCGATATTGTCGATGCCTTGGCCGCTGATGGCGCCACGGTTGAGAAAAGCATGGTGATCCTCGAAAAGCCAATCAAGACGCTTGGCGTTTTCGATGTTCGTATCCGTCTGCACCCTGAAGTTTCCGTGAACGTGCAAGTCAATGTGGCGCGTTCCGATGATGAAGCTGAGCTGCAGAAAGACGGCGTCGACGTGATCGCACAGATGTTTGAAGAAGAGCAGGCTGAACTGGCTGCTGCGGCTTTGGCACCTGAAAGCGAAGATGACGGCGAAGCAGAAGCAGGCGATTCCGAAGAAGCCCCTGAAGAAGCAGCTTCCGAGGAAACGGCTGAAGAAACCGCAGAAAGCACCGAAGACAAAGAATAATTGTCAGCAAGTGATTGAAAAGCCCGGAGCTGGTGCGTTACATGGTAACAATCCGCCTTCGGGCTTTTTCTTGGATATGAGGGCGCATTGACCAGCAACTGGCAAAATCGGTTCACTCAGGATGCGGGGCTTCTGCCGCATCTTGTCGATCTGCCCACCGATCAAGTGTTGTTATCGCATTTGACCGAAGAAGATTATCGCAAGGCCAGTTTCCTGGATCAGCGCATCATAACGCCGCAATTGCCGCGACAGCTGGTGCCTTGGACAGAACTGTCGAAAGTCGAACTGCTCCAGAGTCCCAAGCCGCAATATATTTTTCACATCGGACATGTCGGCTCGACATTGCTTTCGCGGCTATTGGGGGAAATCGACACAGTTCTCGCGCTCCGGGAGCCGCAACTTCTGCGGACCTTGTGCGAAATTTCACAGATTCGGAATGAACCGGACAGCCCCTGGTCGCCGGAATCCTGCGAGCAGCGCTTTTCGGAGGCGGTCCGCTGGTTGTCGCGGCCTTTTCATCCTCGACAACGGGTCATGATCAAGGCCAGCAGCTTCGTGAGTGAATTGGCTCCTGCTCTATTGGCTGATAATATTAAGGCACTGTTCCTATACGCCCCGCTCGATCGCTATATCCCTACCATATTGGCTGGTGAAGCATCGGTACAGGAAACCCACATAATGGCTGGTGCGCGATTGAAGCGACTAACCCGGCACCTTGGCAAAGCCCCTGCCCGACTGTGGGAATTAACTCTGGTCCAGCGCGTTGCAATGAGCTGGATGTGCGAGCTGGTGACGTTGTTTGTGGCACAGAAAGCAACCGATCCCACCGGTATTTTGTGGATGGATTTTGAGTCATTTCTTGATGATCCTGAGGAACGGTTGTTAAGTGCAGCAACCCATTTCAATCATGAACTGTCATCAGAAAAAGCGGCCGATCTGGTATCAGGTCCAATCATGTCTTCCTATTCCAAAGCACCCGAACATGACTATAGTTCCGATTTGCGGCATGAATTGCTCAAAGAAGCGAACCAGCAATACGCAACCGATATTGGCGCGGCGATATTATGGGTCGAGAAGATAGCTACCGAATTTCCTCTGGTGGCCGCCGCCATGCAATGGATTGAAACGAGAAAATAATGTTCAAACAGCTGAAGATACTGGATCAGAGCCAAGTCAACGAAATCAAAAAGATCGCGAGCAGCGGTCAATTTGTCGATGGCAAGATCAGCAACCCGCATTCGAAAGTAAAGAACAACCTGCAGCTGCATGATCTGGATGCCTATAACAAGACGTCCAAAATCCTCCACGATGCGCTGATGTCCAATCCCGAGTTCACCGACTTCGCCTTTCCGGAGAAGGTGGCCCCGCCACTTATCACCCGGTATCAGCCGGGCATGCATTATGGCCTTCATGCAGACAGCGCGATCATTCCGCTCCCTGATGGCCCTATCAGGTCAGACCTCAGCTGCACCATATTTTTGAACGGCCCTGAAGACTATAAGGGCGGTGCCTTGCATGTGACGCAGGGCGAGGCGGGCATGCGATTTAAGGGCCTACCAGGAACCGCGATCACATATCCTTCTCACACGCTCCACGAAGTTGAAGCGATTTCAGAAGGCGAGCGCATGGTTGCGATCACCTTCATCCAGAGCAAGGTGCGTGACGTGATGAAGCGCAACCTGCTTTATGAGCTAAACGAAGTCGCCGCGCTCGAAGGACTGAATATGAAGCACGAAAACTATACCCGTATGCAGGCGTTGCAATATAATCTCATGCGTATGTGGATGGACTAGTCCAGCTAGTAACCCATCAAGCTCATTACTTCCTTGCGGCTTCGCGCATCATCAAGGAAACAGCCTAACAGGCGGCTCGTGGTCATTCCTACGCCCGGTGTCCGGACACCGCGAGCTGTCATGCAGCTGTGGCTGGCCTCGATGACGACAGCGACGCCATGCGGCTTTAGGTTGTCCCAGATACATTCTGCCACTTCGGCTGTGAGACGCTCTTGCACTTGCAGCCGCCGTGCAAAGCCATGCAGTACGCGCGCAAGCTTGGAGATACCGACCACCCGATCCGTCGGCATATAGGCGATGCTCGCCTTGCCAATAATTGGCGCCATATGATGCTCGCAATGCGAGTGAAATGGGATGTCCTTGAGCAATACCAGTTCGTCATAGCCGCCGACTTCTTCGAACGTCCGCGCCAAATGTATGGCAGGATTTTCCTGATAGCCCTCGCAATATTCCTTCCATGCCCGGGCTACGCGCTTGGGAGTATCAAGCAGACCTTCTCGCTCCGGATCCTCGCCGGACCAACGCAACAGAGTCTTGACCGCCTCTTGCACGTCCTCCGGCACAGGAAGTTTCGCCGCCTCGCGGGCAGCAAGAGCATCTTCAAAAGAGTCAGAATAGTCGGCCAAAAGGCAATCCTTTACGCGTGGAATAAATACATAATGCCGATAAGTTACGCTTCCCCGTACAGCAGCGCAAGTGCACCTAAGGCCGTATCATCAATAATGTGGGGAAAGTGGCGCGCCCAGGAAGATTCGAACTCCCGACCCCTTGATTCGTAGTCAAGTACTCTATCCAGCTGAGCTATGGGCGCGCATTGAAGGCAGTCAGATAGGGATAGTTGTCCGCGCTGGCAAGCCATTTTATATGTTTTTCTATCCCTTTTTCGCCAATGCCGCCTGTGCGGCTGCCAGTCGGGCTATCGGCACGCGATAGGGAGACGCGCTGACATAATCCAGCCCGGTTTTCTCACAAAAAGCGATAGAGGCAGGATCACCACCATGCTCGCCGCAAATACCGAGTTTGATATCAGGACGTGTTGCCCTGCCCCGTTCTGCCGCCAGTTCGATCAATTGCCCGACGCCTTCAATGTCCAGGCTGACGAACGGATCGCGCGGAAAAATGCCCTTGTCGACATATTGGGTCAGGAAACGCCCCGCATCGTCACGCGATACACCCAGCGTAGTCTGGGTTAAGTCATTGGTACCAAAGCTAAAAAACTCTCCATGCTCGGCAATTTTCCCCGCCATCAAGGCAGCGCGCGGCAGCTCGATCATGGTGCCGACCAAATATTCGATGCGGCGACCTTTCTCGGCAAACACTTCTTCCGCCATCCGGTCGACAGCATCTTTCATCAGCTCCAGTTCGCGGGCGGTGGCCACCAATGGTATCATCACCTCTGGAATAGGTGCTTCGCCGCTGGCTTCGGCGATTTCACAGGCGGCTTCAAATATCGCGCGCGCCTGCATTTCGTATATTTCCGGATAGGTCACACCAAGCCGGCAACCGCGATGGCCGAGCATCGGATTAAACTCGTGCAACTCATTGGCGCGCTGTTTCAACGTTTCGACGCCAACATCTGCCGCCGCTGCCACTTCTTCAAATTCCGACTGATGATGCGGCAAAAATTCGTGCAATGGCGGATCGAGCAAGCGGATCGTCACCGGCAGTCCAACCATGACTTCGAATATCTGGCGAAAATCCTCGCGTTGTTCGGGGAGCAACTTGGCCAGCGCTTCCCGCCTGCCCGCTTCATTGGCGGCCAATATCATCTGGCGAACGGCCGTTATCCGCGAAGTTTCAAAGAACATATGCTCGGTCCGGCACAAGCCAATGCCTTCCGCGCCAAAATCGCGGGCAACCCGGCAATCCTGCGGCGTTTCCGCATTGGTGCGCACGCCGAGACGGCGGACTTTGTCGGCCCATACCATCAGGACACCAAAATCACCGACCAGTTCCGGCTGGATGGTTTTCACGCGCCCCGCCATCACCTGTCCGTTGCTGCCGTCGATGGTCAGGATATCGCCTTCTTTCAGTTCGCGATCTCCGATTTTCAGCAGTTTTGTCTCGTTGTTGATGCTCAGGCTACCGGCACCGGAAACACAGGGACGGCCCATGCCACGCGCCACCACGGCGGCATGTGACGTCATACCGCCACGCGCCGTCAAAATGCCTTTTGCCGCGTGCATGCCGTGAATATCTTCCGGTGAGGTTTCGACCCGCACCAATATCACGTCATCGCCCATTTCCGTGCGGCGTTCCGCGGTATCGGAATCGAATACGATAATCCCGCAAGCAGCACCCGGAGAGGCCGGCAATCCAGTCGTCAGCACATCGCGCTTGGCATCTGGATCAAGCGTCGGGTGGAGCAATTGGTCCAATGCCATCGGATCAACCCGCGCAACCGCTTCTTCCTCGGTAATCAGGCCGTCATTTGCCATATCAACGGCGATTTTCAGCGCTGCCTTGGCGGTCCGCTTGCCCGAGCGGGTTTGCAGCATCCACAATTTGCCGCGTTCCACGGTAAATTCGATATCCTGCATATCGCGATAATGGCGTTCCAGCAGATCGAACACGTTGGTCAGCTCACCATAGGTTTCCGGCATCGCCTCTTCCATGGAAAGCGGCTTCGCATTGGCCTCCTCGCGCGCGGCTTTGGACAGATATTGCGGCGTGCGGATGCCCGCGACGACGTCCTCGCCCTGCGCGTTGATCAGCCATTCGCCATAATAGGCGCTGTCGCCGGTGGAAGGATTGCGGGTAAAGGCCACACCGGTTGCCGATGTCTCGCCCATATTGCCGAACACCATCGCCTGTACGTTGACGGCAGTGCCCCATTCAGCGGGGATATCGTTGAGCCGGCGATAGACCTTGGCCCGTTCTGCCTGCCAGCTGCCAAAAACGGCGCTGACCGCGCCCCAGAGTTGGTCATTCACATCCTGCGGGAAAGGCTTGCCCCATTGCTCTTCGACAAGGCCCTTATATTCAGCCACCAGCGCCTTCCAATGCTGAGACTCCATCTCAGTATCCGTGAAGAAGCCATTATCTTCTTTCGCTATTTCCAGCGCTTCCTCGAATGAATCATGATCCAGTTGCAGCACGACATCGGAGTACATCTGGATGAACCGGCGATAGCTGTCCCAGGCAAAACGCTCGTCACCAGAGGTTTTGGCGAGCCCTTCCACCGTTTCATCGTTCAGGCCGAGATTGAGAACTGTGTCCATCATGCCGGGCATGGATGCGCGCGCGCCGGAGCGGACAGAAACCAGCAGCGGATCGGCGGCATCACCAAATGTCTTGCCGGTAACTTTTTCAATATGCGCGACGCCCTGCACCACTTCGCCGGTCAGACTGTCGGGATAGACGCCGCCGTCATTCATGAAGCGCGTACACATCTCGGTCGAAATGGTGAAGCCGGGAGGAACCGGCAGGCCAATATTGGCCATTTCCGCGAGATTGGCGCCTTTGCCGCCCAGCAGGTTACGGGCTTCGGTGCTGTCGGTTGGCGCGCCATCGGCGTCCATGCCACCACCGAAACGATATACATATTGAGTCATATTATGTTCTATCTCCGAAATTTATCGGCCCAAAGTTCACACACATCACAGGGTGTAATTCGCTCAAATCTCTATGCACCGGTGCTCCGCACTTGATGCAGAGCCTAGGATGGCTGTCACGCCCGTTTACCCTGGGCTCCGCATCAAGTGCGGAGCACAAATGTTCTGAAACATGCGCGTTGCCTCTTCCAAAGTTCACACAATTCACAGGGTGTAGAGCGGCAATCACATCATCCCTCAATCTTGGAAAAATCAGCGACCTGATGCACCGCCGCGCGAAAGCGGGCCAGCAGAGCAAGCCGTGCTTCCCGTTTATCCGCATCGCTGTCATTCACCGTCACATCCTCGAAAAACTGGTCAATCGGCGCGCGCAAATGGGATAGTGCGGTCATCGCTTTTTCAAACTCCTCCGCTGCAATGGCTGCGGTCACATCCGGCTGTGCTGCATCGAGCGCGTCGATAAGCGCCTTTTCGGCTTTTTCCGGCGTGTAGGAAAGGGTTTTGTTCCCCTGCGTAGGCAGGGGGCCATCTCCTGAGGGCGCGTCTGAAGTGTCAGACGGGAGATGGGCACCTGCCTGCGCAGGTGCACTGATTTCTCCCAATTCTTTCTTCAAAATGTTGGCAGCGCGCTTGTAACCGGCGAGCAGGTTTTCACCATCCGGCGTTTCGACGAATGCCTGCAATGCCTTAACTTGAGCCAGCAAGCGGACCAGATCATCCTCGCCGCCAAGAGCGAAGACCGCGTCGATGAGGTCATGGCGGACGCCCGCTTCGCGTTGCTGGACTTTGAGGCGGTCGGCAAAGAAATCGAGCAAGCCCAGAACTGATTGTCCGTGATCTACGGTCGGGTTATCGATCTGTAGAGCATGCTTTTCAAATACTCGCCTCATCTCAAGGCGCAAACTGTTCTCGCTTACAAGCCGGATGACTGCCAACATCGCACGTCTGAGTGCAAAAGGATCTTTGGACCCAGTGGGTGTTTCTCCAATTCTCCAAAACCCAACCAAAGTATCCAGCTTATCCGCCAAACTCACCGCCACCGTCACCGGGTCGGTCGGCACTTCATCGCCCTGCCCGACCGGCTTGTAATGGTCACGGATCGCGTTTGCGACCGCCTTGGACTTGCCTTGTTTCTCTGCATAATAGCCGCCCATCAGACCTTGCAGGTCGGGAAACTCGCCGACCATTTCGGTGACGAGATCGGCTTTGCAGAGACGTGCGGCCTCAGACACTTCACCATGAAGTGTATCGCCGGGGCTGGACTGGTAAAAACCATTCCCTTCTAAAGAAACCAACCACTCGGCCAACTTGGCCACACGCTCTACCTTGTCGGCAACCGTTCCCAGTTTTTCATGGAACACAATGTTGCTCAATTTCTTGGCATGCTCTTCCAACGGTGTCTTCTGGTCCAATTCCCAGAAGAATTTGGCGTCGGACAGCCTTGCCGCCAATACTTTTTCATTGCCCGCAACAATTGCCTTGCCGCCGTCGGTGGCGTCAATATTGGCGGTGCAGATGAAATTTGGGGCCAAAGCCCTCTCCCCTTTAGGGGGGAGGGTTTGGGAGGGGGGCCTATCGGATTGAGCGGCATTCCCCTCTCCTTCCGCCGCTGCGCGGCTCCCTCCTCTCCCCTGAAGGGGAGAGGGTTGAGTGCACACGAAATATTTCTGGTTCACCCGGGCGGTGAGCTGAATCACCTCTTCCGGTACATCCAGAAAGGCCGGATCAAAGCTGCCCAGCAGAGGCACAGGCCATTCGGTCAGGCCGGCATTTTCGATCACCAGACCTTCGTCCGCCACCAGTTCCAGCCCGCCATCGGATGCCGCCTTGGCCGCGCCATCGCGGACAATTGCCTCACGCTCAGCCTGATCGACCAGAACATGGCAAGCGCGCAGTTTCTCGGCATAATCACCGGCATTGCCGATCGTTACCACTCCGTCATGGTGGAAGCGGTGACCGACGGTTTCATAACCTGACGTCACGCCGTCAATTTCGCATTCCACCAGATCATCGCCCAATATCGCAACAATGCCAGACAAAGGCCGCACCCAGCGCAGGCTTTCGGTCGAAAGGCTCGCATCGCCCCAACGCATGGATTTGGGCCATGGGAAGGCCTTGATGATCGCCGGAATGGCTTCGGACAATACGTCGCTGGTCGCCCGGCCCGGCTTGTTGATCACCGCAAAATAGGTGGCCCGCCCCTTGACGTCACGAACCTCGAGCTGATCGCGGGTTACGCCATTTTTGCGGCAGAAGCCATCAACCGCCTGATCCGGCGCACCTTCCGGTGGCCCCTTGGCTTCTTCGCTCACCGCTTCGGTCTGGTCGGGCAGATCCTTTGCTATCAGCGCAAGCCGCCTTGGCGTCGAGTAAACGGTAATATCCCCGGCTTTCAGGCCAGCATCACTCAGTTGCGCGACAAACAGGCGTTCGAGGTCCGCACGCGCCTTGGCCTGCATACGGGCGGGAATTTCTTCGGAGAGCAGTTCGAGCAGGAAATCAGCCATTATGCCGCCCACCCGTTCTTCGCCATATAGGCTTCACAGCTGCCTTTAGCGAGGTCGCGGACGCGGCCCATATAGCTGGCGCGTTCCTGCACAGAGATCACACCGCGTGCCTGCAAAAGGTTGAACACATGGCTCGCCTTGATCGCTTGTTCATAGGCCGGAATGGGTAGCTTCGCCTCAAGACAGTTTTCGCACTCGCCAACGGCCTTGTTGAACAGGTCAAACAGTGTTTCGGTGTTGGCGACCTCGAAATTCCATTCCGACATCTGCTTCTCATTATCCAGGAAGATATCGCCGTAACTGACTCCATTCCCATTATAATCCAGATCGTAGATGCTATCGACGCCCTGAATATACATGGCGAGCCGTTCGAGCCCGTAGGTCAGTTCGCCAGCCACCGGCTTGCAGTCAAAACCGCCCATTTGCTGGAAATAAGTGAACTGCGTCACCTCCATGCCATCGCACCAGACTTCCCAGCCCAGACCCCAGGCGCCCAGTGTCGGGCTTTCCCAGTCATCCTCGACAAAGCGAATGTCGTGGAGCATCGGATCAATGCCGATCGCGGTCAGGCTGTCGAGATATAGCTGCTGGATATCCGGCGGCGACGGTTTCAGGATCACCTGATATTGGTAATAATGCTGCAACCGGTTGGGATTTTCGCCATAGCGGCCATCGGTGGGCCGGCGGCAAGGCTGCACAAAAGCGGCATTCCACGGATCGGGACCCAGCGCGCGCAAGGTGGTCGCTGTGTGGAACGTACCGGCGCCCATTTCCATGTCATAGGGCTGCAGGATTGCACAGCCCTGATCACTCCAATAATCGTGGAGTTTCAGGATGATCTGCTGGAAGCTCAACGCTTTTTCGGGCGGCTTCTGGTCGGTCAATGTGATAGCTTTCTTCGCCGATAGACTGGGTGAGCAAGGAGTTCGGCAACGCTTTGGCTTATGGGGCTGCACGGGTCAAGAACCCATATCTATCTGGGCGGATAATATCCACCCGTTGGATCTGTCGCGTTAATCCTGCATTCAGTCGATTTATCTCAACGATTCCAGATGATTAAACCAACTTTTTTATCGCCGCGACTTATCAGTTTGTTGGCTCTGGGTGCTGTTACTCCGTTTGCCAGCCCGGTTTCAGCACAAAAAACCGCGGTGGAAGAAGCCGTCGAGGCCGTATCAGATGCGGCCGATGCAGCAACCGCGACATCAGCCGTCGTTGAAAGCGCCCGAGACGCACCCTCTCGCAGCAGTTCCGGGGCGATCAAGCAAGTTGAAATGTCCCGCGAGGAGCGGGAAGCCGCTTATAAAGCTGTCTTTGATTTTACGCCCAGCCCTGCGCTTTGGAGAATGGCCGACGCCGATTCTACCATCTATATATTTGCCGGAATTGAAGGGTTTTCAAATCCGATCAAATGGAAAAGCCAAGCCATTACGACTGCGCTGGAAAGCGCAGACAAGGTGTATTTAGAAACCGTTTATTACGATAAAAGAGACCGGGAAACGCGATGGCAAAATGAGCGCGAAGCCTTTCGCAAACTCATCCGCCATGACCGCGATCGGGTGGAAGATCGCTTTGACCCTGGCTTGTTTGAAAGAATTAAAGGGGATTTGAAGAGCAACTTTTTCGTCATTGGTGACTTCATGCCGACCTGGCTGCTCATAACGCTCATTTCCGACACCGACCGGATGTTCCAGCCCGGGCGCAATAATCAGTATCTCGACTACAAAATCACCAATGCAGTTAAAGATCGCGACCTCAAGATCGACGGTCTGGAAGAACCGTCACACCTGATTGACCTGCTAAACGATATCGATGAGAAAAAGCAGCGAAAGTGGCTCAACGCTTTTACCCGAGCGGAATTGACGGTGGAAAAATCTCAGCGATATAGAAACAGAAAACGCGGTCCTTACGGCCGAGTTGGGCCGTTGACTGCGCAAGAGCACCAAGGAATTACTTGGGCCAAAGGCGAGCCGCCAGAAGCTCCGCCAGTCAAGACAGAGGGCCTCCGCGATCTTTATGAGCATATTCGCCAAGACCGAATGAAAAACTGGTCGGCCAAAATCGGCGCAATGCTGGACGATGAAGGGACCAGTCTTATTATCGTCAGTCAGGAATATTTATACGGCGAAAACAATCTGCGAACCGCGCTGGAGAAAAAGGGATATAAGCTCGAACGCATGCCATAGACGGCTCGATAGCGAGCGCCAAACGGCGCCCTTGCCCTAATCAATCGATGCCGCAATTTGGTCCAGTCACTCAGCGGCCACCATTTCGGCCGCCCGCTCCACCGTTACGGGCGTAGCGTTGAGCACGGCATTGCCCGACAGGGGGTCAAAATTGGTCGGATCGGTCAAATCGTTTATCGAGACCCCCGGTTTTGAGGCAGCGACGGACAGCCCCACCCCTTTACGGCCATGACCGAAGCCATGGGGGATCGACACCACACCGGGCATGACGTCATGGGTGACCTCGACGACAATCTCAACGCTGTTCACCCGGCTTTCAACTGTGGCCATGTCGCCATCCGCCAATCCGCGCCCGGCGGCATCATCAGGATGGATCATCAATGTGCAGCGTTCAGGCCCCTTGAGCAGGCGCTTGCTGTTGTGCAGCCAGCTATTGTTGCTCCGCACATGACGGCGACCAATGAGCCGCAGCACGTCGGGACGTGTTTCGGCCAGAGACTGCGCAAATCGCTTTAACTCGGCCAGAAAATCGGGATGCGCGCACTGGATCAACTTATCTTCCGTCATCAGCCGGTCCGCCATGCAGGGGCGCAACGGCCCGAGATCAATCCCGTTCGGCGCCGCCTCTACGTCTGCCAAAGTCAGGCCAGCTGGCGAGCTTTGCAGCATATTGTCGAGCACATCGCGCGGCTCGCGGATATTGGGCACATCCTGCCCGTCCGTCGCCAGTATTTCGCGCGCCAATTCGGCAATAATTTCCCAGTCGGCCTTTTCACCATCACGAATATCGAAGATCGCAGGCGAATAGCTGGCATAGTTGCGCACGGCCAGAGGTCCGAAAAAGAACGGATAATGATCCTTTTCCAGCGGGCCGCAAGGGGGAAGGATATAGTCGGCGTGGCGGCTCGTTTCGGTGACATACATGTCGAACGACACCATCAGGTCGAGCTTTTCCAGCGCCCGGTCCAGTCTGGCACCATCAGGGGCGGACAGGACAGGATTGCCGGTAACAACGAATAACGAGCGGATACGCTCGTCATCGTCCCGCAGCATTTCCTCGGCAAAGGTGATCGTCGGCAACTCGCCCATGACGACCGGCATTTCACCGCGTGCGGTCTGGGTTTTCCGAATAGAACCCCTGCCCACCAGATTTATCGTATCGAGCGCCGGCTCCGGCACCATCGTACCGCCTTCGCGGTCGAGATTGCCCGTTGCGATGTTGATCACCTGAATCAGCCATTGGTTCAATGTACCATATTCACAAACAGAAACACCCATGCGGCCATATATCGCAGCCGGTTGATCGGCCCCCAGTTGCGCGGCGATTTCCCGCATATCGTCAACCGCTATCCCGCAATGGTCGGACAGCTGCGCCATGTCAAAGCCGGCAATCGCTGGCTCAATCGCGCCCCAGCTATCGTCCATAATGGTGTCCAGACGAGAAATATCGGCATGACCATCGTCAAAGACCACTTTCAAAATGCCGATAAACAAGGCCGTATCGGTTCCGGGCTTTACGAAATGATGCGCATCGGCCAGTTTCGCGGTTTCGGTCCGGCGCGGATCGATAACGACCATCTTGCCATCACGCGCCTGCATTTCCTTCACGCGCTTCTTGAAGTCCGGCACCGTCCAGATACTGCCGTTGGAAGCCGCTGGATTGCCGCCGACTATGACCAGATACTGACAGCGATCAATATCCGGCACGGCCGCCAGACTAACATGGCCATACATATGATATTGCACCACGTGATGCGGGATCTGGTCCAGTGTCGAGGCTGAATAGATATTTTTCAGGCCCATTGCCCGGCGGAGCGTGCTGATCTGTGTCGAGATACCATAATCATGCGCGCTGGGATTGCCCATATACATGGCGGGCTTGGCTCCTGCTTCTTTCAGGTCCTTGAGCTTCGCGGCAATTTCCTGAAAGGCCGTTTCCCAGCCAATTTCCCGCCACTCGCCGTTCACTTTTTTGACGGGTTTATGGAGCCGATCCGGATCGTCCTGCAAATCCGCAATGGCGGTTGCCTTCGGGCAGATATGACCGCGACTCAGGACGTGGTCGGGATTGCCCTTGATCGAGAGTATCTCGCGCCCTTCGACTTCAACCAAAACGCCGCAATTGGCTTCACAGATATGGCAGGTGCGGGCGTGAATCTGGCTCATCGGGTCTCTCCTAATTTAACTGATCAATTAGCAGAGTGACAAAGCAGTGACTACCGCCGGGAGGGAAAATTATTTCAATATTGAAAAATTGCTGGGATTTCCGGCATAAATAGTCAATTAACGTTCGCAACTTATCAAGCCCCCGTTCTTTCAAAGAAATTGGAATTTATACCCATGATGCGTCGCTGGTTTTCTCCGCTAATTTGCTTGCCTCTGGTGATAGGCTTGGCCGCCTGTCAGACAACCCCGGCACAATCTGCCAGTGCAACGGCACCTGTGGAGATGGAAATTGCCACGATACCGGACGATCCCGATCCGGCGCTCTGGGTTTTAAAGGACGAGGACACGACCATCTATCTGTTTGGCACGGTCCATATCCTGAAACCCGGCATGCAATGGTTTGATGAAGCGATCAAAGATGCGTTTGATGAATCAGGGGAATTGGTTATCGAGATGATTGAGCCGGAACCGGCGACCATGATGCAGATTGTCAGCGAGCTGGCTATCGACAAAACCGGCGTGCCGCTGCGCGACAAGCTCAGCCCGGAAGATCGCGCTGCCTATGAAGCGGCGCTGACCTCATTGAATTTGCCAGTCAATGCATTCGATCCTCTTGATCCCTGGTTTGCCAGCGTCAGCTTGTCGCTCGTACCCTTGATGCAAAACGGATATGATACCAATAGCGGCGTCGAAGATGATCTGACGGCAACAGCCAAGGCCAAAAACATGAAGATCATTGGCTTGGAAACAGCAGAGCAGCAACTGGGATTCTTCGACAATCTTCCGGAAGACGTGCAGATCCGCTTTCTCAATTTCAATGTCAATTCCATCGGTGATATGGCCGATGGTATGGAAAATATGGTCGCGCATTGGGCCAATGCCAATATCAGCGCTCTGGCCGAACTGATGAACGCGGGTCTGGAGGAGCAGGTTCTATATGATACGCTGTTGTCCAATCGCAATGCAGCTTGGGCAGAATGGGTGGACGAGCGAATGGATCAACCGGGAACGGTCTTTATGGCTGTTGGTGCGGGCCATCTGGCCGGTGATTCAAGCTTGCAAGAAAAGCTCAAAGAGCGCGGGCTCAAGACCAAACGCGTAAAATATTAGATCCCTTTGCGCAAAGGGGGCTTCTTTTTAACCGACACAATAACCAGATAACGCCTATGAAGTTCATTAAAGCTCTGCGCGCCTTGATCGCAACTGTCTCTCTGGTCGCTTGTTCCAACACACCAGAACCGCCGCCACTGGACACTATCGCTGAGGGTAAACCTGCACTCTGGAAAGTCACCGGCTCCAAGCCGGAGCAAAAAGGGTCTGCTTTTCTATTCGGCACGATCCACATCTTGCCCAAAGGCGTCAATTGGCGAACGCCTGCCCTGGAAGAAGCCATAGCGAGCTCCGACCGATTGGTGATCGAGGTATTGGGGCTTGAAGACACCGAGAATGCGGCCAGGATATTTTCCAGACTGGCGATCTCTCCCAACCAGCCAGAGATCGAAATGCGGATAAAGCCATCGCTGCGCGATGATCTAGATGCCGTTATTGACAAAAGCAGCATACCCGAATTTGCACTCAATCGCATGGAAAGCTGGGCCGCTGCCTTGTCCCTGGCTTCTGCACAAACAAATGCTTTGGGACTGGACTCCAGTGAAGGCGTCGAGAAAAAACTGGTCGCACAATATGAAGGTTTGAAAAAGCCAGTAGAAGGCCTTGAAACCATCGAACAGCAATTGGGCTATTTCGATACCCTGCCAGAAACACAGCAGCGGGACATGTTGGCCAGCGTCGTTGAAGAAGCGGCCGACGCAAAAAGTTCCTTTGAGAAACTCTTCAATGCCTGGATTTCGGGCGATACGGAAACCATTGTGGACCTTTCCGAGGGCGGCATTCTGGAAGATCCCAAAACCCGTGAAAAGCTTCTCGTTGCTCGCAATCAAGACTGGACCGAACAACTCGATAAAAAACTGCAAAGTCCTGGCATATCATTTGTAGCAGTGGGCGCTGCGCATCTGGTTGGGCCAGATGCAGTTCAAGCCATGCTCGAAAAGCGCGGATATAAGATCGAGAAAATTCAATAATCTAAATTTCGGGGCACTTTCATGACATTTCTGTTTGATCGCGAAACCGCGCTAATCCAGTGCGGCAACGGGCAATATACTATCGAAGCCAGTGACGTTTATCGCAATCCAACCGGTGCGGCATTTGGTGGCTGGGTAGCAGCAATCATGGCAAGAGCCGTCGAGAACCACCCTGATCGCACCAGTCCCATTGTTTCCCTGCAAGCCACCTATATTGCAGGTATCGGGCCGGGCGAGGTGCGCGTTGAATCAAAGCTGCTTAAATCAGGTGCGTCGACACAATTCTGGCGGGTCGAACTCTACCAGGCAGAAAATCTCGCTATTGTCGGCGATATTGTCACCAGCAACAGGCGGCCGGTCGATCTAAACTATCAGATCGCAATGCCTGAAATCTCTCCGCCCGAAGACTATCCCCGGCTCGAACCAGTTCCAGGTCAGGCGCCGGAATGGATCAGAACCTATGACCAGTATATCGCCAAAGGCGTACCTTTTCAGGTTAACGACACACCCGAAACGATCGTCTGGATCAAGGAAGAAGATGGCAGGCCGATCGACCGGATCAGCATTATTTCCATTTGCGACGTCCCCATGCCGCGGACGTTTTTTCTGAGTGACGAGTTTCATCCGGGATCGACCGTAGCCATGTCCACCTATATCTATGCCAGCGCGGAGGATATTGCGGCTGCAGGATCCGATTATATGATCATGCGTGTTACTGGTGCTGTCGTCAGAAACAGCAAGAGCGATTCCCGTGTGGAACTTTGGTCAGGCAATGGAACCCTGCTCGCCACCAGCAATCAAATCGGCTTTTTCCGATAGCGGCAAACCGCTGCAATTTGCCTTGCTTTTCCGCCTTTGCCTGCTTATAGCGCCCTCTTTCCGACCATGAGCACCCTGGAGGCGTGGCGGAAATATCGTAAAAACTATATTTTTGGAGCAACATTATGAGTGATCAGCTGACACTATCAGCCGAGCCTCGCGAACGGGCTGGCAAGGGAGCCTCCCGTGCACTACGTCGCGAAGGCCGCATACCCGCCGTTATTTATGGCGATAAAAAAGAACCTGTAACAATTCATGTGGAAGAGCGTGCGCTGAACAAGCTGCTCGGCACCGGCCACTTCATGAACTCTCTGGTCATGGTAGACGTGAACGGTGAAACAACCCGTACCCTGCCAAAAGATGTTGCTTTTGATCCGGTAACTGACCGCGCTCTGCATGTTGACTTTTTCCGTCTCGCCAAAGGCGCGAAGGTACAGGTCAATATTCCTGTAGTATTCGTGAACGAAGAAGAATCACCTGGTCTGAAACGTGGCGGCGTGTTGAACGTTGTTCGCTTTGAACTGGACCTGATGTGTGATGCTGACAAGATCCCTGATCAGATCGAAATCGATGTGACCGGTCTGGAAATTGGCGATTCCGTTCACATTTCCGACGTGACCTTGCCAGATGGTTCCGAAAGCTCGATCACAGATCGCGACTTCACCATTGCCGGTGTCACCGCTCCATCCGCGCTCAAATCTTCTGACGATGAAGCTGAAGATGCTGATGGCGAAGAGGGTGAAGAAGGCGCTGAAGGCGAAGCAGCTGAGGGCGAAGGCGAAGAAGAAGGCGGTTCCGAGGACTAGACCTTCACACCTAAATAACTGTAACAAAAAACCGTTCATGCTGCGCCTGGCGTCGTATGAGCGGTTTTTTTGTAACTGCGCTTAAGGGAATTCACGCATGCAACTATGGGTCGGCCTTGGTAATCCGGGCTCACAATATGCGCTTCACCGCCATAATGTGGGTTTCATGGTGATCGACGCATTGGAAGAAGTGCATGGTTTTCCTGCCCCCAAACAGAGGTTTCAGGGATGGGCCATAGAGGGGCGATTGGGCTCGGAAAAACTGCTGTTGCTCAAGCCCGCCACCTTCATGAATGAAAGTGGCCGCAGCGTTCGTGCAGCGATGGATTTCTACAAGCTCGAGCCAGAGGACGTAACCGTCTTTTACGACGAGCTGGATCTTGAGCCCTTCAAGATCAAGGTGAAGCGCGGTGGCGGCACCGCCGGCCATAACGGCATCAAGTCACTGGTTGCCCATATCGGCCCGGATTTCCGGCGCGTGCGCATCGGTATTGGCCACCCCGGTCACAAATCGCGCGTCCATGGCCATGTTCTTGGCAATTACAGCAAAGCGGAGATTGAACCGCTGGCGGGAATGCTGGGTGCGATAGCATCGGAAGCCGACTGGCTCGCCAAAGGTGATGATGCGCGGTTTATCAGCGACGTCGCCCTGCGGCTGCAGGACGACTGATACTGGTGCATCTGCCCTGATTAGCTGTAACTGACGCGGATCCGTTGACGCCGCCTGATCGCGGCACCCGTCATGAAGAATCCGAATATCATCATTGCCCAGGTGGTTGGCTCCGGCACGGAACCCAGCAGATTAAACTGGCTGTCCATATCGCGGGCCAGAGCTTCATGAATCGGCGCTGAAAAATGAACACCGTCGAATGAGAATATACCCTCACAGCCATTGGCAATCGCATCAGGACCGGCCAATTGGCAGGTAATATCCAGTCTTTGCTCTGGCAATCCAAGCGCGGCCGGGTCGGTGATTAGCCGATTGAAAAAATTGAGATAGTCATAGCGGAAGAAAGATACGTCACTGGCTAGACTAAGCGCTCCCAATTCCTGCGTCAGATAGGCTTCGCCTGCAAAACCGAGAGGACTGGCGATGGGAAAACCGGTTAGCAGAAAATTGCGTACGCCAATGTCATTCAATGCTTGAACACCCGCCGCATAGTCTTGAGCTGCCTGCCGAATAAACAGGTCGGCATCGCCCGGGTCATCAGGCGCGTTGAAAATATCATTGCCGCCAAAATTGAGAATGTAGAGCCCGTTCCGGTCAACCTCGTTACCTGGTACCGACAGATAACCGGCATATTGGCCGAGTTGCTCACCGAGATCGGGGACGATTGGATTGGTATTTGAAGCACGGGCACCGCCAAAGGCGAAATTGGTTCCACCCTGCAACGATGCCAATGTCGGCGCACCGAACAATTCAATGCTCAGTAGATCGGTATAATCATACCCGTTGGTGAACCGACCGTTGAAATAGCCATCTGCCGCAGCAGGAATAGCGCCTCCCGTTGCTGTAAAAATATTGCCCGCATCGACCAGGCTATCACCGAAGATCGTCAGGGATGTATATCGCGCGGTATCTCGCTCCGCGTGCGCTGGCACCGCCGTCGCCAGAATCAATCCGCCTGCAAGCGCCCCTAAAAGCCGTGCTTTCATATTCATTCTCCCCGTTACATTATCGTTAATTCTTATTAACCTGCACGGATTTGAGAATGAAAGCAATCCGGATTGCACGTTGCCACTGGTAATCGCAAAGGAGGCCCGCTATCGAGCACGCTTAATTCCACGGAGTGACTTAAATGGGTTTCAAATGCGGTATCGTTGGCCTGCCCAACGTCGGAAAATCAACGTTGTTCAACGCGCTCACCGAAACGCAGGCGGCGCAGGCGGCCAATTACCCGTTTTGCACGATCGAACCCAATGTCGGTCAGGTCGCCGTCCCCGATCCACGGTTACAGCAAATTGCAAAAATAGCCGGTAGCGCGAAGATTATCGAAACGCAGCTTGCCTTTGTGGATATCGCCGGCCTTGTAAAAGGCGCATCAAAGGGTGAAGGCTTGGGCAACCAGTTCCTTGGCAATATCCGTGAAGTCGATGCGATTGTGCATGTTCTGCGCTGTTTTGAAGATGACGATATCCAGCATGTATCCAACAAAATCGATCCGCTTTCCGATGCAGAGGTCGTCGAAACCGAATTGTTGCTCTCCGACCTGGAAAGCCTGGAAAAACGCGTTCCGGCTTTCGAGAAAAAGGCGACCAGCGGCGACAAGGAAGCGAAGATCGCCGCTAGCGTGCTGGGACAGACCCTGGAATTGCTCCGCGAGGGCAAGCCAGCACGCCTTACCGAACCCAAGGATGATGAAGAGCAGCGCATTTTCGATCAATCACAGCTCATTACCGCAAAACCCGTATTATATGTCTGCAACGTCAACGAAGGTGATGCCGCCACGGGCAACGCGATGAGCGCCACTGTTTTTGAAAAAGCCAAAGCCGAAGGTGCTGAAGCCGTGATCGTTTCTGCTGCCATCGAATCCGAGCTGGTCGGCATGGAGGCAGACGAGCGCACCGAATATCTTGCCGAACTGGGTCTGGAAGAATCCGGCCTCGCGCGCGTCATTCGCGCCGGCTATCAATTGCTCAACCTGCAAACCTTCTTCACCGCAGGCCCCAAGGAAGCCCGCGCCTGGACGGTGCATAAAGGCGCCAAGGCACCACAGGCGGCGGGGGAAATCCACACCGATTTCGAACGCGGGTTTATTCGCGCGGAGACCATTGCCTTTGATGACTATGTGTCGCTGGGTGGCGAGAGCGCGGCGCGCGATGCCGGTAAACTACGTCAAGAGGGCAAAGACTATGTCGCTCAAGACGGCGATATCATGAATTTCAAATTCAATGTCTGACTTGTCATAAAAGCCCGTTAGACTGTCTTCAGTCTAAGGGGAAAGTGATGATTCGTATGATATTACAAGCTATTGCGGCTTGTGCTTTGTTGGCGGGATGTGCGGTTTCGCAGACCGCCATGGTTGCTAGCGATAGCGCCCTGCCCGCTCAGGACGCTCGCGAGCCGGTTACTATATTGGTATCGATCGATGGGTTTCGCCCGGATTATCTGGATCGCGGGATAACACCTCATCTCAGCGCACTGGCTACATCGGGTGTCGTTGCCGACATGCGATCCAGCTTCCCCACCAAGACCTTTCCCAATCACTGGACATTGGTCACCGGCAAGCGTCCGGATAACCACGGCATTGTCGGCAACAGCATGGAAGATGTGGCCCGGCCCGGCGAGAAATTCACGATGGCGAACAAGGACCCGTTCTGGTGGGATCAGGCAGAGCCGATCTGGATAACCGCCGAGAAACAAGGCGTAAGAACAGCCACTATGTTCTGGCCAGGATCAGAGGTCGAGATCGATGGGACACGTCCCAGCGACTGGTGGCCCTTTTCACAGGCCCTTTCCGACGACCGCCGCGTCAATGCCGTGATTGACTGGATGCGCCGACCGGCTGCGACGCGGCCGCAGCTGGTCACACTCTATTTCGATACCGTGGATACGGCGGGTCATTTTTATGGCCCAGCGCCCGGCGAGAAACTCCATGCCGCGATCAGCGCCATCGACAAGAATATCGGACATCTGGTCGAGCAATTTACTGCTCTGGAGCAACCGGTGAATTTTGTCATCACATCGGATCACGGCATGGCGGAAACCCATCCTGATCGGGTCATTTATCTCGACACTATCCTGCCGCGTGATCAATATCGTCTGGTTGTGGATGGTAATTATGCAGGAATCGAACCTCTTGCTGATGATATGACCGCCATCAACGCCGCTTTCCTGAAACCGCATGACAATATGGAATGCTGGAAAAGAGAAGATATCCCGGCACGGCTTCAATATGGCAAAAACCCACGTGTCCCTTCCATTATCTGCCTGCCCACGACTGGCTGGGTTGTTTATCAGGACAAGCCTGAATGGATGACCGGAATTGGCGGTGGCCATGGCTATGATCATCTGCATCCGGACATGATCGCGTTTTTCCTCGCCAGCGGCCCCGATATAGTTGGCAATGGAAAGATCGCGACCTTCGATAATGTCGATATCTATTCGCTGCTCGCGCACTTGACCGGCGTCAAACCGAACCAGAGCGATGGCCATCTTTCATCATTTGAACAGGCGCTAAGACCCTGAAACTTTGCCATAGAAACATGGTTTCATAAGAAAGAATATCGATGCTCTATTACGAAGATATCCAAATCGACATCGTCCAGAAATACGGGTCATACGAGGTGACCAAGGACGAGGTGATCGAATTCGCCTCCAAATATGATCCGCAACCATTTCACCTTGACGAAGAGGCAGCCGCCAAGACCCATTTTGGCCGCCTGTCCGCCAGTGGCTGGCACAGTGCGGCAATGATGATGAGGATGATGGTTGACCAGATGAACGCCAATAAACAAGCGGGACTGGGCTCCCCGGGCGTTGATAATCTGCGCTGGTTAAAACCCGTCTATCCCGGCGACACGTTGCGCTGCGAACATGTTACGCTGGAAAAACGGCGGTCTGAAAGTCGTCCGGAAATGGGCATCATGAAGGGTAAGATCACCGTACTCAATCAGCATGACGAGAAAGTCATGACGATGGAAAGCACCGGACTCATTCAAGTGCGCGGGGACTAGTCAGGCCACTACGCACCGCACTCATAGGTTCCTTCATACATATTGGAGCCAACTTCATCCTGACTGATCTTAAGCGTCGCTGGCCAGAAATATGTGCCTTCCTTTTCGCTGCTCGGTTCGCCTCCAGAATGCGCGATAGTCACTTCAACCGCTTCGCTTGCGAACACGCCGCCGGCTTCTACTTGTGCGAGGCCGACGCCATTATGGGTCAGCACAACGATGGTATCGTTGATCTTGATCGCGCCTTTGCCGGCAATTTTATCGCTATCCGGCGCGGTGGCGACAAATAGGGGGTCTGTGTTGCCTTGGGCAACAAAGGCACAGCCTGCACCGGCTTCTATGGCTTGGCTAAATTCATCATAGACCATGGGCATTAACATAGGACAGCTCACGCCATCGCCGATGCTGCCGTCCGGTTCGACGGGCAAGACTTCTTCCGCCGGAGGTCCAACCGGTTCATCACTTTGAGCCGGAGAACAACCGGCGACTATCGATGCTGCAAGAACCAAAGCCAATAGTTTCATCACTTTCTCCCAAAGAGCTTTTCAATGTCCCCATGCGCCAATTTCACCCATGTCGGACGGCCGTGATTGCACTGCCCGGAATGCGGGGTCACCTCCATCTCACGAAGCAAAGCGTTCATTTCTGCAACGTTGAGTACCCGCCCTGCCCGCACCGATCCATGACAGGCCATGGTCGAGGCGACATGATCGATCCGTTCTTTGAGCGACAATGCCTCGTCATAGGCACCGAGTTCGTCCGCCAGATCCGTGATGAGGCCTTTTACATCGCCAGAGCCAAGCATCGCAGGCGTGGCCCGCACCAGCATGGCCGAAGGACCGAAGCGCTCCAGTTCCAACCCGAATTCCGACAGTTCCGCTATGCGCGCTTCCAGTCGGTCACAGGCATTTTCATCCAGTTCGACAACTTCCGCCATGAGCAAGGCCTGAGAAGCGACTGTACCGCCCTCCACGGCCTTGCGCATCCGCTCTAGCACCAACCGTTCATGAGCGGCATGTTGGTCGACAATCACCAATCCGTCCTCCGCTTCGGCAACGATATAGGTTTTGGATACTTGTCCGCGAGCGATACCGAGTGGATGGCTAACTGCGGCAGGAACCGGTTGCTCCGCCTCTTCGGCGCGACCCATGAGGGGAGCCAGCTCATCGGGATTGAGCGCATGGAAGGCACCGACATTATCCTGCACCGCGGATGGATAAGGTTGGGATTGGAACGTCGCCCTGCCCCCAAACGCTCCTTGCGCCGTAAAAATATTTGTCTGCGGATCGGGCGCTTGCGGTTCCGTCTGCCAATTCGCCAGCGCGGATTCGGCCGGACGCTGGACCGCACGAAAGCCGCCTTCATCCAGGGCGCGTCGCAAACCGCTGACAATCATGCCGCGGATCATCGCCGGCTCACGGAAGCGAACCTCGGTTTTGGCCGGATGCACGTTCACGTCCACAAACTCCGGCGGCATGTCAATAAACAGGGCCACAATTGGATGACGATCCCGCGCCAGCATTTCCGCATAAGCCCCGCGCACGGCTCCAACCAACAACCGGTCTTTAACCGGCCTGCCATTGACGAAAAGAAACTGATGATCGGCAACCCCGCGATTATAGGTTGGCAGGCCTGCCACGCCAGACAGCCGGACGTCTTCGCGAACAAGGTCGACAGCGACGCTATTGGCCCGCAATTCCTTGTTGGTAAGGGCCGCAACCCGGTCGGGGCCACTTTCCCCGCCCTGAACCGCAATCGCCCTGCGATTTTCATGGGTGAGTGTGAACCCGATATCAGGCCGCGCCATCGCAAGCCGCCGCACGACATCAACGCATGCGGCATATTCGCTCCGCGGCGTACGCAGAAATTTCCGTCTGGCGGGGACTTTGGCAAACAGCTGCTCGACCCGGACTTTGGTGCCGGGCGGAATGGCCGCTGGTCCATCATTTTCGACCTCGCCATGATTGACGATCCGCGTCCAGCCATCTTCACCCGCTACGCGACTCTCTATCGTCAAGCGCGCCACGCTCGCGATTGACGGGAGCGCTTCGCCACGAAAGCCCAATGTCGCGACCATTTCAATCGCTTCATCAGGCAGTTTGGACGTTGCGTGACGTTCGAGCGCCAGGGCGATGTCATCACGGGTCATGCCGCAACCATTGTCGGAGACCTCGATCAGATCGAGACCGCCCTGTTCGAGGCGGATATTGATCTGGCTAGCTCCGGCATCAATCGCATTTTCAACCAGCTCTTTCAGCGCGCTGGCCGGACGCTCGACCACTTCACCGGCAGCGATGCGGTTGATCAGGCTATTTGGGAGTCTTCTTATTGACATATCAGCATTCCTAGCCCAAGCGATCATGCCAAGCGACCCTTGATTGTGACTTAGTTTTTCGGGGTGTTTTGCTGGACGACGCATATGGTTAACTTCATCCCCCGTTCAGCCAAAATTTCGCTTTGGGTTTAGGGATCGGCTCGCGCCGTAAATATTAGAAAACACAGGTAAAAAAATGGTATTTGGAAATCTGTTCAAGTTCAGGTCTCAGGACATGGCAATCGATCTGGGAACAGCCAACACGGTTGTCTATGTGCGCGGTCAGGGAATCGTTCTCAATGAACCTTCGGTTGTCGCGATCGAAACGATCAACGGCATCAAAAAAGTGAAAGCGGTCGGGAACGATGCCAAGATGATGATGGGCAAAACGCCCGACAGCATCGAAGCGATTCGGCCCCTGCGCGATGGCGTGATTGCCGATATTGATGTGGCCGAGCAGATGATCAAACATTTCATTCAAAAGGTGAACGGCAAGAGCAAGCTGTTCAGCTATCCCGAAATCGTGATCTGTGTGCCAAGCGGTTCGACCTCTGTCGAGCGCCGCGCCATTCGCGACGCCGCTTCCAACGCCGGCGCCAGCCAGGTATTCCTGATCGAAGAGCCCATGGCCGCGGCGATTGGTGCCGATATGCCGGTTACGGAGCCTATCGGCTCGATGGTTGTGGATGTGGGCGGCGGAACGACGGAAGTCGCGGTCCTGTCCCTGCGCGGACTGGCATATACGACATCTGTACGCACTGGCGGCGACAAGATGGATGAGGCAATTGTCTCTTATGTCCGTCGTCACCACAATTTGCTGATCGGTGAAACCACGGCCGAACGTATCAAGAAAGATTTTGGTGTCGCCCAGGCCCCGGCGGATGGCGTAGGCCACACGATCCACATCAAGGGCCGTGACCTCGTCAACGGTGTTCCCAAGGAAATTTCAATCAATCAGGGCCAGATTGCCGAAGCATTGAGCGAGCCGATTGGTACGATTATCGAAGGCGTGCGGATCGCCCTTGAGAACACAGCACCAGAACTGGCCGCTGACATTGTCGATCAGGGCATCGTCCTGACCGGCGGCGGCGCCTTGATTTCCGGCCTTGATGAGGCACTTAGCGATGAAACCGGATTGCCCGTGACTGTTGCCGAAGATCCACTCGCTTGCGTTGCGATTGGGACAGGCCGGGCCATGGAAGACGAAATGTTCCGAGGCGTGCTCACAACGGCTTGATGGATGGTTTGACCAGAATGACGAAAGCGGGAGGATAAGCAAGCATGGCGCCGCCACCAAACCGGCGCCCAGGATTTTCCAAGCGGGCGCAATATAGTATATTCGCTAGCTATTTACTGGGCATATTAGGAGCTGTCGTCGGTCTCCTCCTGCTGCTTATCTCCATTCTTGACCCCCAAGGTTTTGCCGTTCTTCGCACCATTGGATCGGAAGCCACTGCTCCGGTTAGCAAAACACTTGCTGAAGTTGGCGGCGCCACCGGCAGCGCCGGCGATCATATCTCTGCCTATTTCAACGCCGCCTCCAAGAATGCGGCAATGGATCGCGAGCTGAGAAAAAACCGCATCGAGATTTTGGAAGCCCGCGCGCTGAAGCAGGAAAATGAACGGCTGAAAAGGTTGCTTGATCTCGACAAGGAAGTACCAGACGCGATCGGCATGGCGCGGCTGATCAGTTCGACATCTTCCAGCTCCCGCCGCATGGCAACCCTGGGACTGGGCACTACGGATGGCATTTTAATCGGACAACCGGTCCGGGCTCCAGAAGGCCTTGTGGGACGGGTTTTGGAAGCCGGCCCGACAACGGCCCGGATATTGCTGGTATCCGACGGTCAAAATGTAACACCCGTCAAGAGAGCCAGCGACGAGTTGCCCGCCTTTGCAACCGGACGCGGCGATGGCACGGTAGATGTCCGGCCAATCAATCTCGGGACCAATCCGTTTAAAGGCGGAGATTTGCTGATTACATCGGGCAGCGGCGGCCTATATGCCCCCGGCATTCCTGTCGCGGTGGTTATTCGCAAGACCGATACTGGCGCAATCGCCCGGATTTTAGCCAATTCTGCAAAAGTCAGTCACGTCATCGTACAACCGATGTTTCAGGCTGAAACTGTCGCCGCTATCAAGCAGGAGCGGATTGACGAGGCAGAATCCGATTCAGAAGGCGGCGAATAGTGGCGAAACCCTATCGCTCCCGGATAAATCGTCAGCCTTCCCAATTCCGGATCAAATTTATACCATCTGTCACCGTAATATTGGGATCAATGATCACAGCCTTGCCCTTGATCACCGATTATCCGATCCTGCCGCCCATGGGGCTCTTGATACTGCTCTCGTGGCGTTTGATACGCCCTGGCTATTGGCCAGTTTGGGCAGGATTTCCGTTGGGCATGGTTGATGACATGTTTAGCGGGCAACCTTTTGGCAGTGCTGCTTTTCTCTGGTCGGTGGTATTTCTTGCGCTGGAGACGCTCGACCGCAGAGGGGTTGGCAGGGACTATTGGCAAGACTGGCTAATTGCCTCCCTTTCTATCATTTTTGTGCTAATATGCGGCATGCTGATCATCGACTTTCAAAGCAATTTACTGCGGCTGGAAATATTGGTGCCGCAAATATTGCTTTCTGTCTTGCTTTATCCCTTCGTCACCCGCCTGATCGGCGCCATTGATAATTGGCGCGTGGCATTATGAGTATCAAGGGCAGCAAAACGATCAGCGGCGCGGTCCAGGCGCTCACATTTTCCCGCCGGGCCACCGTCATCGGCGGCTTGCAGGCCAGCATTGGAATCCTGCTGGCCGGACGAATGGCGTATATTTCCGTGGCCGAGAACGAACGATACCAGCTTTTGTCAGAAAGCAACCGGGTCAACTTAACGCTGGTGCCGCCAAGGCGAGGCTGGCTGATTGACCGCAACGGTAAGCCCATCGCCAATAACAAGACAGACTTTCGCGTCGATCTCATACCCGATCGAATGCGCGACAAAGAGAAAACGGTAGCATCACTTGCTGAACTCTTGTCGCTCAACCGGGAAGAAGTTGACCGTATCAACAAGGAATTGCAGCAGGCCAGCAGCTTCCAACCGGTTCAGGTAGCCACCGGATTGGATTGGGAAAGCTTTGCTGCCGTGAGCGTCCGCCTGCCCGATTTACCTGGCGTCTCGCCACGACAGGGCTTCTCTCGCTTCTATCCCACGGGGGCGGCCATTGGCCATTTGGTTGGTTATGTCGGCATTGCTTCTGCCGAAGATTTCAAGGAAAATCCCGATCCTATTCTCGTCACACCGGGTTATAAGATCGGCAAAGATGGTCTCGAAAAAACATTCGAAGATCATTTGCAGGGTAAACCCGGGGCAAAACGGGTGGAAGTGACCGCCCGAGGCAGGATTGTCAGGGAGCTGGAGAGTCGGCCCGATACCCCTGGCAAGGCTCTGCAAATGACGCTCGACATTGATTTGCAGGAATATGCCGCACGGCGGTTAGGTCCTGAATCAGGCGCTGTTGTCGTTATGGATTGCGAGAGCGGTGATATACTGACCATGACGTCCATGCCATCATTTGATCCCAACAGCTTTTCCGACGGGATTGGACAAACCGAATATGGCATGTTGCGTGATGATGACCACGTGCCGCTGCGCGACAAATCTCTAAAGGGCCTGTTCCCGCCGGGCTCGACAATCAAACCGATGGTCTCGCTTGCTCTGCTCCGCGGAGGTATTGATCCGGAAGAATCCGTCAGTTGCCCCGGCGGATTGCGGGTAGGCAATCGCTTCTTCAATTGCCACAGCACCCATGGCAGCGTGAACATGAAGAAGGCCAACGCCCAAAGCTGTGATACCTATTTCTACAAAATGGCGTTGCGCATTGGTTATGACGCGATCGCCCTCATGGCGCGTGAACTCGGATTGGGCGCGAAATATGATCTGCCTGTCGCCTCGCAGAGCTATGGTACAGTGCCGGACACGCAATGGATCAAAAAACGCCATGACCGTGAATGGGCCAATTTTGATACAGTGAATAGCGCCATTGGACAGGGGTTTTTCCTGTCCAACCCCTTGCAGCTTTGCGTAATGGCCGCCCGCATGGCTTCGGGAAGGAAGCTGGAACCCAAATTGCTGTTCGAACAGAACCGGCCTGCAGCACCGCCGCTGGATATCTCTCCGGAACATCTGTCCTTTGTACGCGAAGCCATGAGTGAAGTGGTAAATGGCGTCGGCACGGCACGGCGCGCGCAATTGCCGCTCGAGAATATCAAGTTGGGTGGAAAAACCGGTACCGCTCAGGTCGTGAGCCTGAAATTTGGCCGTGGCGGGCGTGACGTGCCTTGGAAATTCCGAGATCATGGTCTGTTTGTCTGCTTCGCACCGGTTGAAAACCCGCGCTATGCCGCGTCCGTCGTGATCCAGCATGGCGGCGGCTCGTCCTCCGCTTATCCGGTAGCGCGTGACGTCATGACGTTTCTTTATGATCGCGAACAGGCGATGGAGAAACTGCTAGCCATGGAAGAAAGCTGGGGCGGCACCATCTCCGAACGCATGGATCGCCAGCTCGCCGCGTATCGCGCGCGGATAGAGCTAGAAAAGGCTATAGCCGAAGGACGCGTTGCCCCACCTCAGAACGATGCAGCCGGCGAGGGTTCTGGTGCTGAAGTGGGGCAATAGGCGTTGAACGATTTTATTCCTGCGCCGATTGCGCAACTTCCTTGGAAAACAATATTATTGCTGCTTGTTATGGCGAGCTTTGGCTTCGTCGTACTCTATTCAGCGGCTGGTGGTAGCCTGACACCATGGGCTGGCCTCCATATGCTTCGGTTTCTCGTCTTTCTCTGCATGGCCATTATTTTCTCGCGGCTGAAAGAGAATTTCTGGAAAACCATTGCCTTCCCTGTCTATATCGTCGTGGTGATCATGCTGCTTGGCGTAGAACTGATCGGTGCCGTAGGCGGCGGTAGCCAGCGATGGCTTAATCTCGGTTTTATTCGCATTCAGCCATCTGAGCTCATGAAACCTGCCATCATCCTGGCCGTTGCGCGCTTTTATGACCTTTTGCCAGCAGGACAAATCCGGACATGGGGCGCTGTATGGCCGCTGCTGGTCCTTATTGCCTTTCCTTGTGCATTGATCCTGCTCCAGCCCGATCTTGGCACCACGATTACTGTTCTGGCTGGCGCGATGACAGTAGCCTTCCTGGCTGGCCTTCCGATGCGCCTTTTTGTCGGCGGTGCAGCGGCGGTTGCAGTGATTGCACCCCTCGCCTTCTTCTTTGGACTCGAAGAATATCAACAGCGCCGCGTCACAACCTTCCTCAACCCTGAGAATGATCCGCTAGGTGCCGGCTATCATATCAGCCAATCCAAAATTGCAATCGGATCAGGCGGT
This sequence comes from Parasphingorhabdus sp., assembly GCF_965233695.1. Taxonomy (GTDB): domain Bacteria; phylum Pseudomonadota; class Alphaproteobacteria; order Sphingomonadales; family Sphingomonadaceae; genus Parasphingorhabdus. Next base: position 3,428,205 of record NZ_OZ247497.1, on the reverse strand, counting down.
ATCTTTGGCAAAGGATTTCTGAATGGAACGCAAAGCCATCTCGATTACCTACCCGAGGGCCACACTGACTTCGTATTTGCAACCATGGCAGAAGAGTGGGGGTTGATGGGCGGAGTTGCGGTCTTGTTTGGTTTCTTCCTGTTGTTCCGCTGGGGCCTTGGCGTTGCGATGAAAGCAAAAACCCGCTTCTCCCAACTGTTGGCCGCCGGTCTCTCGACAACGATATTTTTCTACGTCGCGATCAATTTGATGATGGTAATGGGGCTGGCTCCCGTAGTCGGCATTCCGCTGCCCTTTCTGAGCCATGGCGGCTCATCCATGATGACGATCATGATATGCATCGGGATATTGATGGCCATTGACCGCCATCCAGGCCGCAGGGGCGGAACATTTGGATAAGTCAAGATAGCCCATCAGACGGTTGTTCTTCCAGACGCGTGCCCTATATATCAAAGATACCAAATAAGGACGCTTAGCTCAGTTGGTAGAGCAGCTGACTCTTAATCAGCGGGTCACAGGTTCGAACCCTGTAGCGTCTACCATTTTCGCGGATTCAAAAACAATCCGGCGGATTGTTTTCCGCGAAAATCCCGAGCGCAAGCGAAGGGTGACCTGACGCAAGGGTAACGGCCCTCAAAAACCATAATAGCTCCCGCCATCCTCATTCAGACAGTCAGAAAGCAAACAGCGGAGCGCTATCACCCAACAGCGATTTCCCTGAATATCCAGAACCCATGAAAAAGGCGGGCCCAAAAAGGAACCCGCCTGCATTTTTTCAAACAAAGCGCGAAAAAAAAGGGGGAGCGCCTAAACACTCCCCCAATTTATTTATTTGTTAACGGCGTCCTTCAAGCCCTTGCCAGCTTTGAATTTTGCTTGTGTAGATGCAGGAATCTGCATTGGCTCACCCGTGCGTGGGTTACGGCCTGTTGAAGCTTTACGCTTTGAAGTAGAAAATGTTCCAAAACCGACGAGACGGACTTCATTTCCGCTCTTCAGCGAACCTGTGATGGAATCGAAAACTGCGTCCACGGCTTTGCCGGCATCGCTTTTGCTGAGACCACTGTGATCTGCAACGCTACTGATTAGATCCTGTTTATTCATAATGGGAATCCCCCCTTCTCTAAAAGCAATTCTTGATTGAATCGCGACTTTGTCTGGAGCCAGTAACAACAAGTGCCCCCCTTGAGTCAAAGGAAAACCGCCAATTTCTGGCTCAAAGATGCAATATTTATGTCAAATGGTTAAATTTGGTACAGTTTCGGGCGTTTTCCGCTCAAAATGCACCGAAACCGCCCGCAAATGTGGCCTCTTCCATCGGTGGCGACTCGCACCAATCTGCGCCTAATGGCGTGCCGAGGACCCGGTATCGTCAGCGACAGGAGCCGTCGCATGGCTGGCCAGTTCGTCCGCATCACTCCATTCGATCGGTTCGACTTTTTCTGCAAGTGCTTCTGCGAGAACTTCGTCGGCATGTTTCACCGGAATAATCTTGAGCGAAGCCGTGATATTCTCCGGAATCTCTACAAGATCCTTCTCATTTTCGGCTGGAATCAAAACGGTTGTGATACCACCTCGCAAAGCTGCGAGAAGCTTCTCCTTCAATCCGCCAATCGGCAAGACACGGCCGCGCAGTGTAACTTCGCCCGTCATCGCAACATCGCGGCGCACCGCGATACCGGTCAATGTAGATACAATTGCTGTCACAATACCAACACCCGCGGACGGGCCATCTTTGGGCACCGCGCCTTCCGGCAAGTGGATATGGATATCTTTCCTGCTGAATACGCTCGGCTTGATACCATAAGACGGTGCTCGCGCTTTGACGAACGACAAGGCTGCCTGAACGGATTCGGTCATTACTTCGCCAAGCTTACCAGTCGTTTTGATCTGGCCTTTGCCCGACACGGTTACCGATTCAATCGTTAGCAATTCACCGCCCACTTCCGTCCAGGCAAGGCCGGTTACGGCACCAACCTGGTTTTCTTCCTCGCCGACACCATGGCGGAATTTGCGAACCCCGGCATATTCAGACAGGTTATCCGGAGTAATTTCGATACTTTTATACTCGCCTTCCAAAATCCTGCGAAGCGCTTTACGGGCCAATTTGGCAATTTCCCGTTCTAGCGTCCGGACACCGGCTTCGCGCGTATAATAGCGGATCAAATCACGCAACGCGTCGTCTTGCAGAGCAAACTCGCCCTTTTTCAGCCCATGGGCATCAATCTGTTTCTCAATGAGATGACGCTTTGCAATCTCAACCTTTTCATCCTCGGTATAACCTTCGAGCCGGATGATCTCCATCCGGTCAAGCAAGGGTTGCGGCAAATTTAACGAATTTGCCGTTGTAACAAACATGACGTCCGACAGATCAATGTCGATTTCCAGATAATGGTCCTGAAACTTGTCATTCTGTTCCGGATCCAGCACTTCCAGCAGCGCTGACGCCGGATCACCGCGGAAATCCTGACCCAATTTGTCGATTTCATCGAGCAAGAAAAGCGGATTGGAAGTACCCGCTTTTTTCAAATTCGATACAATTTTACCGGGTAGCGAACCGATATAGGTCCGGCGATGTCCCCGAATTTCGGCTTCATCACGCACGCCGCCGAGTGACTGGCGAACAAATTCACGTCCCGTGGCCCGCGCGATAGAGCGGCCCAGAGAAGTTTTACCAACACCCGGAGGGCCAACGAGACATAGGATAGGCCCTTTGAGCTTGTTCGTCCGCGCTTGCACCGCAAGATACTCGACAATCCGCTCTTTCACTTTTTCCAGAGCGAAATGATCATCATCGAGAACCTTCTCGGCTTGCTTGATGTCTTTCTTTAGCCGGGATTTCTTGCCCCATGGCAGACCCAGCAGCACGTCCAGATAATTGCGAACAACCGTTGCCTCGGCTGACATCGGCTGCATGCCTTTCAGCTTTTTATACTCTGCAGTTGCTTTGGCTTTGGCTTCCTTGGAGAGTTTCATCTCTTCGATTTTCTTGCCCAGCGCTGACATTTCGTCGCCCTCGCCGTCTTCGCCGTCGCCCAGCTCGCGCTGAATCGCTTTCATCTGCTCGTTGAGATAATATTCGCGCTGGGTTTTCTCCATCTGGCGTTTCACACGGCCACGAATTTTCTTTTCAACCTGCAACACGCCAAGTTCGCCTTCCATGAAGGCAAAAGCCATTTCGAGGCGCTTGACCGGATCGCTTTCGATCAACAGACTTTGCTTGTCCGCGACTTTAACGTTGATATTGGCGGCAACCGCATCAGCAAGACGGGATGCTTCTTCAATCTCGCCAAGCTGCACCACGGTTTCTGCCGGCATTTTCTTGTTTAATTTCGAATAATTTTCAAATTGCTCGACGACAGAACGCATCAGCGCAGTTGCCTCCGGACCTTCTGCCGATTGCTCTTCGATCAAATCGACATGAGCCAGAACGAAACCTTCATCTTGTTCATCAAGCGACACATGCTTCGCCCGCTGCTTTCCTTCGACGAGAACGCGTACGGTGCCATCGGGTAGTTTCAGAAGCTGCAACACCGTTGCGACAACACCGAGATCATAGAGCTGGTCACGGCCGGGATCATCTTCAGCGGGATCCAACTGTGCGACCAGAAAAATTTCCTTGTCGCCGTCCATCGCTTTTTCCAATGCCACAACGGATTTGTCGCGCCCGACAAAAAGCGGCACGATCATATTGGGAAACACTACGATATCGCGCAACGGCAATAAAGGCAGCGCCTTGGCTTCGGGATTAGCGGCGGGTGTGGACTCGGACTGGGACATTGATACTCCAAACTATGGCGCCAAAACGAGCGCCTTTTAGCTTATATGGGGCGCGCCAGGATGACTTCAACCACCATAAAGCCATTCTGAAAGGAAAGCTGCAATACCTCTAAAAGGGTAGTTTAAATCCTGCCGGCAAGCCCATGCCTCCGGTCATTTTACCCATTTCCTCATTGCTCACCGCATCGGCTTTGTCCCGCGCATCATTGAAAGCAGCCGCTACAAGATCTTCCAAAATCCCTTTTTCTTCTGCTTTCATCAAGCTGTCGTCGATGCTGACGCTTAAAATCCGGCCTTTGGCGGTCGCTTTAACCGACACCAATCCGCCACCGGATTTGCCTTCTACTTCAATGCTGTCGAGCCTGGCCTGCGCTTCCTCCATTTGGGTTTGCACCGTTTGAGCCGCCTCCTGTGCCGCTTTGATCATTTCTTCCATAGATTTCATGCTTGTGAGCTCCTTGATTCAGGCCTGGATTCAGCTTGCGCCCGATCCGTATCATTTTCTAGTAATTCCGCATCGGGAAAAGCCTCAAATGCGGCCTTGACGAGCGGTGTGTTCAATATTGCTTGCGTCGCGGCATCCCGATCAAGCTCGGCCTGCTCGGAAATACTCGGTTTTGCCTCGCCCTGCCCTTCTTTCAATGTCCAAATCTTACCGGTTGCGTCTTTCAAGGCATCGGTGATCTTTTTCAGGTCCGACTCAGCAATCGGGCGGGCGGGCTGGTATTCAATGACGGGCGCGGAAAAGCTGATAATACGCATATCAGCTATCAATATGCTTTCCAATACCGGCGAAACGCCGCCGATGATCCTGATCACTTCATCAAAATCCTGAGGCAGCGGATTTTCAGGCGGGACCGGCGATGATGCTTGCGGTTCAACAGACGGCTGCCCGACGGTCGTTGGCTCGATCATTGGTGCGGGTTCATCTGTAATTGACACATCCGGTGCCGCCGGTGCTTCATGGACCGGTGCGGCTGCAGGTACCGACGCCGCCTCGATAGCAGGAGGAACGGTTGAAGCAGCGGACGCTGAACCTTTCTGCAACATCTTGGCCAATTCGCCCGGGTCGGGCATATCCGCAGCACAAAGCACCCTAAGCAGCGCCATATCGCAGGCTTCTCGCGGCATATGCGCCTGCTGCACTTCTTCATAACCTTTGAGAAGTAACTGCCATAACCGATGGAGAACGGGATAAGAAAGTCGATTGGACCAGCCATCCAGCAATGCTTTGGCCTCGTCCGAAAGCGTCGGGTCGTTTGCCCGGCCTACTTTATACAAAGTAACCTGGTGGCAAAGAGACAGGAGCCCATTCATCAATGACAAGGGCTCGACGCCTACGCGATATTGCTCGTCAATGGCATCAAGCAGCGCCTGGCTGTCAGCCTCCAGCAATAATCCAAACAACCGACGGACCGCACCGCGATCGGACAATCCCAGCATTTCACGGATTTGGCCCGCCTTGACCTCACCACCACCTTCCATATCAGCATGGGCAATCGCCTGATCGAGGATCGACAGGCCGTCCCGCACCGAACCTTCAGCGGCCTGAGCGATGAGGTCGAGCGCTTCCTGTTCCGCCTGCACGCCCTCTTTTTCAGCAATATGCGCGAAATGGGCGGACAATTGCTCAGCCTTGATCCGCTTCAGGTCGAAACGCTGACAACGGGACAGCACGGTAATCGGCACCTTATTCACTTCCGTGGTAGCGAAAATGAATTTTACATGGGCTGGCGGTTCTTCCAGCGTCTTCAACAGCGCATTAAAAGCGTTTTTCGACAACATGTGGACTTCGTCGATAATATAGATCTTGTAGCGCGCAGAAACCGAGGAATAGCGCACGGCTTCGATAATCTCACGGACATCATCCACACCAGTATGACTGGCAGCATCCATTTCGATGACGTCGATAAAGCTGCCCTCAGCAATCGAACGACAAGGTTCGCATTTCCCACAGGGGTCGATGGTTGGACCGCCCTGACCGTCTTCACCGATGCAATTCAGCGCTTTGGCAATCAACCGGGCTGTCGATGTCTTGCCGACTCCGCGCACCCCGGTCATCAGGAAAGCATGGGCCAGACGATCGCGTTTGATCGCATTGCCCAGCGTTTGCACCATGGCATCCTGCCCGATCAGCTCGGCGAAGCCGGACGGCCGGTACTTACGCGCCAGCACGCGATAAGGTTGCGCGGCAACCGGCACCGGATCAATGGGTGCTTCGACGCCGCCAGCGGCAAAAATATCGGGTGAATCGGACATGGGACGAGTTTAGGCGCTCCCCGCCAGCTTGTCGAAGGCTAAACAGCGATCAGGCATGAAAGCCTGTGTAAATTTTGTGAGTAGGAGCCGGGCGACCCGCAGAAAAATCGTTACGGCTGCTTCCTTCCGGATCTGACCGGGTTGGCGAACACTACGTCCACCCGACTCCCGCTGCGCATATGGCGAGGAGTCGTCCATAATTCAAGTGTACTTTTATGACGGACTCTAATCTGGAAGCGCTACGAACCGGACTGCAATCCTTGCGACATCAGCGATGGCCGCCTCAACCGCTTTGACAGGGGCCGTTGGGCGATCGACATAGACCGCAAGAATCAAAGGTTTTCCGGCATATTCTGCAGTAGAAGGCCAGATAATCGCGATATCATTGACCGCTATTCCGCCTGCAGCGGTGCCGGTTTTGTTTCCCACCGGCCATCCCTCCGGGAGACCTGCCCTGATGCGGGAGGCTCCCGTTTCGCTGCCCTTCATCCATTTTTGCAATGTCAGCTTGTCGATATCCAGCGACGCGTCTTCAATCGCAAGCTTTTGCATCAGCCTGGCCATGGCCTCGGGACTGGTTGTATCACGAGGATCGCCCGGGGCATTTTCGTTCAGTTCGGGCTCCATCCGATCCAGTCGCGTGATGTCATCGCCATTTTCTCTCATGAATTCCGTAAAAGCCGCCGGGCCACCAATCGCCTTGAGAACCAGATTTGCCGCCGCATTGTCACTGGTCATGGCCGCCGCGCCGGCCAGCTCATGGAGCGAAACCGGTTCCCTGGCAGTCAGCTTTTTCTCGACATACGGCATGTACGGGACGCTGTCGGAAGCTTTCAGATCAAATTTGGCAAACATATCGACCGTGCCTGATTGATGGGCAGCGAACAGCGCCGATGCCAATGCGGCTTTGAAGGTTGAACACATTGCAAAACGTTCGCCACCCCGGTGTGACATGACAAGAGCGCCGTCACCATCAACCAGCGCCACCCCTAGACGTCCACCGATACGTTTCTCAATTGCCGCAATTTCAGGTACGCTTAAAATCGCTGGTTTTGATGGGCTTTCACCACTCACGGCTGGCTGCGTCATGCAGCCGCTGACCAACAGAAAACTGGTCGTCAGGATGAATGTTCGACGATCAATCATCTCTAAACGCCCTGCATATTGCGACTTTCCGAGGGGATATGGACGGTCAGGCCATCCAGTTCTGACGTCAGCGTGATCTGACAAGCCAGACGGCTTGTCCGGCGTGCCCCCGCTGCTAGGTCCAACATATCCTCTTCCATCTCTGTGGCTTCGGGCAGTTTCTCGAAATCATCTGCGTCCACAATCACGTGGCAAGTCGAACAGGCCATCTGTCCTTCACAGGTGCCTTCGAGCGGTTGATCATGGATTTGCGCAACCGTCAGCAAATCGTCCCCTTCGGATGCTTTTGCGATGACTGTCTGCTCTCCATCGGCGCTGACAAAATTTACCGTCACGTCACTCATATACCCTGTGCCTCAGCTGCCTCGTTGATATATTGCGATGCCATTTCCACGTCTTCCAAGCTGTTATAACGACCGAAACCCAAGCGGATGGAGGATTTGATTTGTCCTGTTTCCAACCCCAGAGCAGCCAACACATGGCTCGGGCGGCCAGAACCGCTCGCGCAGGCGGAACCCGCCGAAAAAGCCACCCCGCGCACATCAGACATCAGACGCCCCACATCAACACCGTCCCGGCGGATGTTGAGATTACCCGGATAACGATGGTCCATAGAGCCATTGATCGTCCAATCGGCAAAACAAGAGCGCGCCTTATCGGCCAGTGCCTGAATATGAGCTGCATCGCTATTATGGCGGTCAGCGCATAAGGCAGCGGCCTTGCCAAATCCTGCGCACAAAGCCGGAGAAAGCGTTCCCGACCGGATTCCTTGTTCCTGACCGCCGCCATGAATCAGCGGAGGCAAGCCAATCCCCTCGCGCACCCACAAAGCGCCAATCGCTTTCGGACCATATATTTTATGCGCCGATATCGCGGCCATATCGACATTGTCTGGGATAGCGACGCGGCCATAGCCTTGCACGACATCACATAGCATTAGCGCATCATATTGATGGGCCAGTTCTGCTATGGCTTCAACCGGCTGAATGACGCCAATTTCGTTATTGACCAACATCGCTGCGACAAGAGCGGTCCGATCATCGATTGCCTCGCTCAGGTGCTCCAATGACACAATGCCGTCAGGACCTATCGGATGCCTTTCGACCATGAAGCCATACGCTTCATAAGATAGGGCGGTGTCCCTAACAGCAGCATGTTCGCTGTCGAGAACAATGATTTTGTCTCGTCCAGCGGCTTTCAAGGCATGGACAACGCCAAAACCCAGGTTGATCGCTTCGGTGGCACTGCCCGTAAATAAAACCTCACCACCTTTCGGCAACAGACCAGCCACCTGATCGCGCGCAACTTCCACAGCAGCGGCGGCCTTGCGGCCCGGCAAATGCGCGCTGTGCGGATTGCCAAAATTATCGCGCAGCCAGGGAACCATGACGTCAAACACCTCTGGTGCGAGGGGCGTCGTTGCCTGATTGTCGAGATAGATCGGGTCGTTTGTCATGAGATTATGCAGGCCGCGCCGCGCTGAATATCGATTTCCACTGCTCGATAAAATCGTAAATTTGCGCGCGTGTCGTGTCGCGACCGATACTCACGCGAATGACCTCGCGCGCAGTTGCCTCGTCAATGCCCATGGCTTCCAGAACATGACTGGGCTTCAAGGTGCCGGAAGAGCAGGCGCTGCCGGCGGAAACCGAAAACCCGGCCATATCAAACTTGATCAGCTGCGTATTCGCGGCCACACCCGGCATATGGTAGCTGCCGATGGTTGCAATACGCGGTGCGTTTTCTGCGATTACACCGCCGCCTTCTGTCTTGATTGCATTATCAAGATGCTCCCGCAATTCGGTCGCTCGCCCTGCCCAATTGGCTGGCGCCTCTAATGCAGCAACCATCGCCATGATATAGGGCAGGTTCTGCGTACCGGAACGATAGCCCTGCTCCTGCCCACCATGGGCATTGAGCAATTGCAAATCCTTGATCAGCAGAGCCCCAACGCCCGGAGGACCGCCAAACTTATGACCGGCAATGATAATCATGTCAGCATCTGGCAGCGGCATTTTTCCAGCGGACTGCGAGCAATCTGCCAACAGGATTGCACCGCGATCACGCACGACCTTCGGCAATGCCGCCATGTCCTGAATCACGCCGGTTTCATTGTTCACCGACTGGATCGCTACCAGGGCTTGCTCTTTCTCGCCTTTCAGCATGTCATCGAGCCGCATCGGAACCACCAGACCATTGAGATCAACCGGGATCGGCGTGGCGCCATCAGCAAATCGCAGCACCACATCATGCTCGACTGGTGACACGAATTGCCGAGAGGGCTTTGTTTGATTGAGTGCCATGGCAATCGCTTCACTCGCGCCGCTGGTGAAGATAACCTCGCCATCCCAGTCCAGGGCTGCTTTCAGACGTTTGCGCGCATCTTCGAGCATGGAACCGGCTGCACGTCCGTCGGCATGAGGCGATGACGGGTTCGCCCAATGGGCAAAGCCCTCCAGACAGGCCTGCCGCGCAACGTCGAGCATCGGCGTGGTTGCGGCATAGTCCAGATAGGTGCGTTTCTGTTCGGACATTATAGTTAGCAAAACCCTTTGAATATTGCCGGATTGAGTTGCGGTTTGATTTACTCTCTCTATATAGACGCTTCATTTAGCGCAAAAGCTAATCTGCCTTTTGACGCCATAGAAATCGTAATCCTGATTATAGAATTGAAAAAGCCATGCCTGACGTAATTTTTACCGGACCCGAAGGACGCCTTGAAGGCCGTTTTAGCCCGGGACCACGTGACCGCGCACCAGTCGCGATGATCCTGCACCCCCATCCGCAAGCAGGCGGCACCATGAATGATCGTATCACGCAGGCGATGTACAAGACATTTGTCCGTCGCGGCTTTGCGACCTTGCGCTTCAATTTCCGTGGTGTTGGTCGGTCACAGGGTACGTTTGACAATGGTATTGGTGAGCTTTCCGATGCAGCTTCTGCGCTGGACTGGGTACAAAGCATCCATCCCGAAGCGCAAACTACCTGGATTGCCGGATATAGCTTTGGCGCATGGATCGGTATGCAACTGTTGATGCGCCGTCCGGAAGTACGTGGATTTATTTCCGTGTCTCCGCCAGCGAACATGTATGATTTCAACTTTCTTGCCCCCTGCCCGTCATCCGGGATCATCATACAGGGCGTGAACGATGAAGTGGTGACACCAAGCGCGGTGCAAAAACTGGTCGACAAGCTGCGGACACAGAAACATATCACCGTCCATCATGACGAAATTCCGCGCGCCAATCATTTTTACGAAAATGAAATGGAATTGCTTATGGGCTCGGTCGACAATTATCTCGACATGCGCCTCGCGCCGGATTCGCCGATTAAATAGCCCTAATTTGGTGTGTCGGGGATCAGTGTTCCCGAATTCTGAGAACCGTCGGCGGTCGGAATTGTCCAGATTCCGACATTGGCAAACATGACAGCGGAGGCAATCAGCATCAATATGCCCTGCTTTTTATTCTTTCCGGTTCGGATCAAATAGACGCCACCGGCCAATAATCCGGCGCCTGCCAACATCAAAACTGATAATATCCAATCGGCCAATGACCAGCTCCTTCGCCAGAAGCATGCCGCGATATGGGATCGATATCAAGCCATGATCATTTTGGTTCGTTATGGATCAGTTGTGCCTCCTGCCCCTATGACGAGCCAGCGCCCTGTGATAAAGAACATAAAAAGAACATAGTGACTTTACGAGGCTGAAAAGATAAAGACCGATGGTGCCACAGAATCCGATCCTATTGATAATGGCGCCGATGCCAGACTCGTTCCGGTTAGGTGATCTGATATTGCCACAAGATGGTGCCGGCCCGGTCGCATTCAATCGGGCCAAATTTCCCGGAATAGAGGCCATAGAAGCGGTATTGGCGGGCTTGAGCTTCACTCTAACCTACCATAGAGCGGAGGAAGCAAGACAGTTTTCCTCCGAAGGAAAATGGGATCCTATTTTTTATAGTCCTCCCAAGCAGCCATTACCTGCCATCGGCATAACATTGAGCGACCATATCATCAGCGCAAAGCATGATTCCACCGTCAACAAGACTTTGCTGCAACTGGCTCGAATCATAGGCGAGGCTTTGGAGGCGAAGAGCGTCGTTTGGCAGCCAGCAAAGCTCCATATCGGATTCGAATATTTTACCGAGGCGACCAGTCAATATTCCGACGGAGGCCCGTTCCCTGTGCTGGTCCAGATCGCCATTTCGGAAAGCGCCGAGGGAATATTCCAGACATCCGGCCTGTCCTATTTCAGTGGTCAGGAAATGCGGCTCAGCGCCCCGTCAGACTACCCGCCCAATCAGGTTATCAAACGATTGGTCCGGATCGCTCATGATATCGCGAGCAACGGCAAAATAGACACGCCGATTGAGGCGGAAGGGTTTGTGCCGGGGGAAATGCTTTCGCTAACCCCCAGCTCAGACCTTGCTTTTGTCGACATAGCGATTGCCGCGTCCAGTCCACGGCAACTGCATTAAAAAAAAGCGGCTCAGGCGGCGGTAGGCGCCGCTTCCCGGACATTCTGATCTACATGCTCAGCAAATTGTGCAAAATTGTCGATGAACAGTTTTACCAGCTTCTGTGCGGTGGCATCATAGGCATCGCCGTCTGACCAGGTCGAACGCGGATCAAGTATCGCGCTATCCACGCCCGGAACCGATACCGGCACTTCAAAACCAAAATTGTCATCAATCCGGAATTCACCTTCATTCAGGCTGCCGTCCAGCGCCGCGTTGAGCAGTGCACGCGTTGCCTTGATAGGCATCCGGTTGCCCTCGCCATATTTTCCGCCAGTCCAGCCCGTGTTCACCAACCAGCAGCGCACGCCGCCTTTGGCGATACGCTCTTTGAGCAAGTTGCCATAGACTGAAGGGTGGCGCGGCATGAACGGTGCACCAAAACAGGTTGAGAACGTCGCCTCTGGCTCCGTCACACCAATTTCCGTACCGGCTACTTTCGCTGTGTAGCCGGACAGGAAGTGATACATGGCCTGCTCTGGCGTCAGACGCGAGATCGGAGGCAGCACACCGAAGGCATCAGCGGTCAGCATGATGATGTTTTTGGGAACCGGCCCCATATTCTTCTCGGAAGTGTTGGGAATATAGTCAATCGGATAGGCGCCGCGGGTATTTTCCGCTTTGCTGTTATCGTCGAAATCCAGTTCCCGTGTTACCGGGTCCATCACGACATTTTCCAACACTGTACCGAAACGGCGCGTCGTCGCATAAATTTCTGGCTCAGCCTCCTCCGACAGACGGATCATTTTCGCGTAACAACCACCTTCAAAGTTGAACACGGCAGTATCCGACCAACCATGCTCATCATCGCCAATCAGGACACGGCTGGCATCAGCGGACAGGGTTGTTTTACCGGTGCCGGACAAACCAAAGAAAATCGCCGTATCACCTTCCGGTCCCATATTGGCCGAACAGTGCATCGGCATGACCGAGTCGAGCGGCAGCAGATAATTGAGCAATCCGAAGACCGACTTTTTCATCTCGCCCGCATAGGCGGTGCCGCCAATCAGGATCAGCTTTTCGGTCAGATTTACGGCGATGACTGTTTCGCTGCGCGTGCCGTGACGCTCCGGATCAGCCTTAAAGCTTGGCAAATCGATAATCGTATATTCCGGATCAAATCCGGAAAGCTCGTCGGCGGTAGGCCGGACGAGCATCGTGCGGATGAACAGATTGTGCCAGGCCAGTTCATTGATCACGCGGACATTGACGCGATGCTCGGGCTGCGAACCACCGAAGAGATCCTGTACAAACAAGGTTTCCTTGTCAGCGACGGCTTTCAGAAAATCTTCTTTCAATGCGGCAAAATGTTCAGGTGTCATGCTGACGTTGGTTTTGCCCCACCAGACGCTGTCTTCCGTTTCGGCATCACGAACAATAAATTTATCGTTTGCAGAACGACCGGTATGCTTTCCTGTTTCAACAACCAGAGGACCGTCTTTCGCCAAATGGCCTTCGCCCCTTGAGACAGCCGCTTCAACCAGTGCCGGCGCGCCGAGATTCCAGTGCTGCTCTGCCGCTGTGGCAAAGCCTTGATCATTTAAAGTGGTAGACGACACTTGTGTCACGTTTATTCCCCTAGGCTTGAATTAGGAATGGATGATTGCCGGATTCGGCAGCTTTGCAGAGGCGCTTATCGTACCCTACCGAGTCGGTCAAATTCCCAGATTGGCCCGTTAATCCAACTGTTTCGATATGAGATAAATGACAACGATAGCCATTGCAACTCCGGCGCGCATCACCACATGTATACTTGTGCAGGCGTGGCGCTTCAACTAGGTCAACCTGCAGTTGATCTTTAAGAATGATGACAGGATGAACGCATTTAATGGCTGCAAATATTGCTCTTGTTGATGATGATCGGAACATATTGACGTCCGTATCAATCGCCATGCAGGCGGAAGGCTTTGTAACAAGGGTCTATTCCGACAGCGAGGACGCCCTGCAGGCAATAATCGATAACCCGCCTGATCTTGGTATTTTCGATATAAAAATGCCAAAAATGGACGGCCTCGAGTTGCTGCGCCGGGTACGTGAGAAAAGCAATCTGCCGATTATTTTCCTGACATCGAAGGATGAGGAGCTTGATGAAGCGCTGGGTCTGGCCATGGGTGCGGATGATTATATCAAAAAACCATTTTCACAGCGGCTTCTTATTGCCCGCGTGAAATCAATTTTGCGACGGGCCGAGTTGGTCAAATTATCCGATGAAGAGGCGGATATCGAAGGCCTGGAGCCATTGGTGCGCGGTAATCTTGAAATGGACCCCGCTCGACATCTCGTCAAATGGAATGGCGAGAATGTGACTCTGACCGTCACCGAATTCATGATATTGGAAACCCTCGCCAACCGTCCTGGCGTGGTCAAAAGCCGTAACCAGTTGATGGATGCGGCTTATCAGGACGATGTTTATGTTGATGACCGGACCATCGACAGTCATATTAAACGTCTGCGCCGCAAATTCCGTGAAGTTGACCCGGAATTTGACGCCATTGATACGCTCTATGGAGCCGGTTATCGCTACAACGAATAATTTTGCAGCGGGTGTCGACGATCCCGAACTTTCGCTTCGCTGGTCGGCGCGATTGTCGCTCACCACGCGCATATTGGCGGTTAATATTCTCGCCATAGCCTTGCTTGCGGGCAGCCTGTTCTATCTCGACAATTATCGTGATGACCTGACCACAGAGCGGCTCAGCCAGGCGCGGCTCCAGACACAGATAATAAGCGACGCGCTTAATTTGCAGACACCGGAGAACCGGAAAAGCCTGATCGTCAATTTCTCTGCCCATCTGGAAAGCCGGCTCAGGCTATATGACAAAAACGGCACCAAAATTGTCGACAGCTTTGCTCTGGCGGAACCGACATACAGGTTGAGAGACCCCGAAGCCGAACCCTGGCAAAAAGACGTGGCGCGCGCGCTTGATGAAGCGATTGAATTCATTGTGTTGAGCAAACCTATCTTTGCCTTTGCGGAACCCGAAACCGACGTGGCTGCGGCCTGGCCGGAGCTACAGTTTCTCGCAACAGATGCCCGGCCAAACAGCGCGGTTCGCTATGCACCAGATCGCACACCCGTGATTATTGCCGCAGCCCATCTGCCGAGCAGCGACCACGTCCTGCTGCTTACCAAAAATGCGCGGGACATCACCCGGACCGTCCGGGCAGAGCGATCCAACGTGATACTGGTCATTTTCCTGACTGCAATCGTATCGATCCTGTTGTCGCTATTTTTGGCGCGCACTATTGTCCGACCGATTAGAAAACTGGCCCGAGCCGCCATTCGGGTTCGCTTAGGCCGTGCACCGGAAATCACCGTCCCGCGCATGCCGGACCGACGCGATGAAATCGGTCAACTTGCGCGGGCCCTTGCCGATATGAGCGGCGCGCTGCGCTATCGTATTGATGCGACCGAAGCCTTTGCCGCCGATGTCAGCCACGAAATCAAAAACCCGCTCGCATCATTGCGCTCTGCATTGGAAGGTCTGGATCGGGTAGACGACCCTGATTTGCGCCAGCAATTATTGGATGTGGCCAATGATGATGTCCGGCGGATCGATCGGCTGATCAATGATATTTCCGAAGCCTCACGCGTCGATGCAGAGCTGGCACGGACAAAATTTGAACCGGTCGATGTTGGCCAGATGCTGGATCAACTCCTCGCCGCGCGCGAGCAACGGGACACCAATGAAAGCGTCAAAATAGCCTTTGCCCGACCAGGCCGTGGTGTTGCGACGGTGATGGGCGACGACGACAGGCTGGAGCGGGTTTTCAGCAATATACTCGATAATGCCGTATCCTTTTCTCCAAAGGATGGCTTGATCGAAATCCTCGCGACGCCCGACGCCAACGAAGTTATCATCCAAATCTCCGATCATGGCCCCGGGGTTGCCCGGGAACAGCGTCAGAATATTTTCAAACGCTTTCATTCCGATCGCCCGACGAATGAAGCCTTTGGCAGGCATAGCGGCCTCGGCCTTGCCATCGCCAAGACGATCGTGGAAGGTCATGACGGTACCATTGAGGTGATCGATCGGCCCGATGGCCAGACCGGCGCCTGTTTTGAAATCCGTTTACCCAAGGCAGCCACATGACAAAAGAAACGCGTCACGCCAGTTCCATTGCCATTGATGGCGCAGGTATCCTGATCTCTGGTCCATCGGGATCGGGAAAATCTGACCTCGCGCTGCGCTTGATAGATCGCGGAGCGCTATTGATCAGCGATGACTATGTAGACCTTCACAAAGATGGCACCCAGATTATATTGAACACACCTGCCAATATCGCAGGAAAGATCGAAATCCGGTCGCTGGGTATTTTCCATTGCGACCATGTCTCGAACATTCCGCTGAAGTTGCATGTGCAGCTGCAACCAGATCCCGAACGTTTCCCATTGGATAGTCAGACAGAAACAATAATGACCATGACCATAGCAACCGTCACCCTAAACGCTCTCGAAGCCAGCGCGCCGATCAAGGTCGAAATGGCATTGAAGCAAGTCTTGCAACAGACCGGACAGTCATGACCGGAAACAACAGAAAACATGTTTTGCTGGTTACCGGGCTATCAGGTGCAGGGAAAACAACCGCTCTTAAAACGCTGGAAGATATCGGCTGGGAAACGATCGATAATTTTCCCATCCGGCTGGTTGAAGGCTTGCTGAATACACCGCCATCCAGCTCTCGCGGAGACTCAGACCCGCCGCTGGCACTGGGCTTTGACAGCAGAACCCGCGGATTTGATCCAGACAATCTGATCAAGCGGGTCAAAAAGCTGCAACAAAACAAAAACTTCCTTATCTCGACGCTTTATCTCGATTGTGCAGGCGGGGAATTGGAGCGGCGATATGGCGAAACCCGGCGGCGCCATCCCTTGGCCCTGGATCGCCCGGCGAAAGAGGGTATCGCCCTCGAAAGAAGCCAATTTGAACCGCTTCGCCGCTGGGCAGATCATGTCATCGACACCAGCGATCTGTCGGCCAACGATCTTCAGCGGCAGATTCGCGAAGAGTTCAGCCTGCAAGACACCGATATCACCACCGTGACCATCACCAGCTTTGGTTTTTCGCGCGGACTTCCCAATAATATTGACCTGCTTTTCGATGTGCGTTTTCTATCAAATCCGTTTTGGGACGAAGAATTAAAACCCCTGACTGGCCTGGACGAACCGGTGGGAGCCTATATAGCTAAAGATCCAGCCTATGCTGAAGCAATTGAAAAATTTGAAGAAATGCTGAAATTTTTGCTCCCGAAATATATCAAGGCAGGAAAAGCCTACGTCAATATCGGGATTGGTTGCACCGGCGGGCGTCACAGATCGGTACATGTTGCAGAAGTGCTGAGCAAAAACTTGCATGCCGCTGGATTTTCGCCCACTGTCTTCCATCGCAATCTGGCATCACGACCAATGGATGCACTGGAAACCATGCAAGACCTGAACGGAAATAAGGGTATTTAATCGCAATGATCGGTTTGGTTCTTGTTACCCATGGCCGCTTGGCTGTCGAGTTTGTCACCGCCATGGAACATGTGGTCGGTCCGCAGAGATCAATCCTGACAGTCTGCATAGGTCCCCATGATGACATGGAACAAAGGCGCCAGGAAATTGCCGATTCCATTGAGAAAGTTGAAAACGGCAAAGGTGTAATCGTGTTAACCGATCTTTTCGGCGGCACGCCTTCCAATCTCGCGATTTCTCTCATGGACAAGGGAAAGGTCGAAGTCATCGCGGGCGTCAACTTGCCGATGCTCATCCGTCTTGATGGTGCACGCAAATGCATGGATGTGAGCGATGCTGTGGCAGCGGCAAAAGAGGCCGGACAGAAATATATCAGCGTCGCTTCTGAAATATTGGGAAGCGATGCGTGAGCGAGTATCGCCGCACCGTCGCCATCACCAATAATCGCGGGCTCCATGCCAGAGCCAGCGCCAAATTTGTCACATATGTCAGCAAATTGCCTGCCGGCCTGTCCGTCAAAGTCGGCAAGGACGGCACCGAAGTCACCGGCACATCAATCATGGGTTTGATGATGCTGGGTGCCGCCAAGGGCGATAGCGTAGAAATTATCGTTGAAGGAGAACAGGCCGAAAGCGCGCTGGAAAAACTCGCCGGACTGGTCGTCGACGGCTTTGGCGAGGATTGATATCCATGCCTTCCCTTGAACGCCGCCAAATTACCGGCTTTTCCAATCCCACGATAAAACGCCTGAAAAGCCTCCGCGAGAAAAAGCATCGCAAGCGTGAAGGCCATTTCCTTGCCGAAGGGCTGCGCATCCTGACCGAAGCGCTGGATGCCGGGAAAACGCCGAAATTGCTGGTCGTTGTTGAGGATAGCGAACTGCATCCGCTGGCACAGAAAATTGAACAGGCCACTTTTGATGCTGGCGGTGAAGTAATCGAAACCAGTGAGGCGATCATTGCCAAGCTGTCTGGCAAATCCAATCCGCAATCAATTATCGGTATTTACGAGGATCATCCGACACGGCTCACCGATCTCGACCGGAGCGAGGCACCAATCTGGCTGGTCGCTCAGGCACTTCGAGATCCGGGTAATCTGGGTACTATTTTACGCACCGGCGACGCGGTTGGCGCGGGCGGACTGATCCTGATCGACGATTGTGTAGACCCGTTTTCAGTCGAGGCAGTACGTGCCAGCATGGGCGCGATATTTACCCAGAAAATTGCGCAGGCATCGTGGCCGGAATTTACCGAATGGCTGCGCTCAGACACCGGGCAGCTAGTCGGTACCAGCCTGAATACCGATCAAGATTATCAAGCCGTGCAATATGATGCGCCCACATTTCTGCTGATTGGCAATGAAGCACAAGGATTGCCGCAGGAATATGAAGCCGCCTGTGATGTGCTGGTGAAAATGCCGATGATGGGCAAGGCAGACAGTCTGAATGCTGCCGTTGCGAGCGCGGTCATGGCCTATGAAGTGCTCAACCAACGCCGCAAATAATCACCAGTTGGCAAGATTGATTAATATGCTACTCTGTTTCCGGGGGAGAGAAACATGAGAAAAATGCTATTGGCCATGCCAATTCTGCCGCTGCTATTGGTGGCCTGTGGAGAAGCCGCGGAAGAACAACCTGCTGCGGAAGAGGAACTGACCGAATATCAGGCGCTTGGTATCGAACCGGGCTGGACGGTGGATATCAGGAATAATGAGATCACCTTTACGTCGCAAGAAGCGGGCAATGACTTCAGCCTTCCAGTCCAACGGATGAAGAAAACTTCCGCCGGTTGGGAAATCAAAGGCTTTAGCGATCAGCATAATATCACCGTTGCCATAACATCAGATAAATCCTGCAATGACGGCATGAGCGATCGTGAATATGCCGACACGGTAAAAATATCTGTTAGCGGTAGTGGCCATCACGACGGTTGTGGCGGGGAGATATTGTCAGACCCGGAAACCACGGAGTCGGAAGCTACCTAAATAGAGTTTTAATCCGCGGCAGTGTCTTTCTTGTCGTGATCATTCTCGATTAATGCCGCTTCGGCATCCGATGCATATCGCGGCAGGGCTTCTATCTCTGCAACGGGATCCAGTTCTTTTTTTCCGGTTTCAACGTTAAGCTCGGCAAATTTGCGCCCCGTTGCCATGACATTGCGTTCAAAGCTGCCGACAAATTTGTTATAATTACCAACGGCGCTGCCAAGGCCGGAACCCATGCGTTTCAGATGCTCGCCCGCCACGGCTAGCCGGTCATACATTTCCTTGCCCAGTTGCCCGATCTGTTTTGCTTCGGCCGCCATTTTCTCTTGCCGCCAGACACCGGCGACCGTGCGCGCAATGGCCACCAGATTGGTCGGAGTGGCGAGTAGAACCTTTTTCTCAAAAGCGTGATCCCACAAGGTCGGTTCATGTTCCAAAGCGGCGGCGAGGAAATGCTCACCCGGCACAAACATGATCACATAATCAGGCGCGTCTTCAAACTGGTCCCAATAGGCTTTCTTGGACAAACCATCGATATGCGTTTTCATCGAATTACAATGGCGCGCCATTGCAAAGCTGCGCGCATCTTCTTCCTCCGCTTCAAAAGCGTCCTGATAATCGTTAAGCGAGACTTTGGCATCGATCACCAATTTGCGACCACCTGGCACGCTGATCACCGCATCGGGACGCAGACGTCCTTCATCGGTATCAATGCTCTGCTCGGTTACAAAGTCGGTATGTTCCGACAGACCGCAGGTCTCGAGAACATTTTTCAGCTGCTGCTCGCCCCAACGCCCGCGTGACTTAGGGGCGTTGCGCAAGCTGTTTACCAGACGGGCCGCTTCTTGCTGCACCCTGTCCTGTCCCTGGCGGACCTGTTCGATCGTAGCGGTAATTCCGGCATAGGATTCGGTGCGTTCTTTCTCGATCTTCTTGATCGACTCTTCATAGGTGGCGAGCCGCTGGTGCACCGGTTGAAGCAGCTTGGCGATTTTCTCGCCGCCTTTCTCGTTGGCCTGGTCAAAGCGCTGATCGGCCCGCTCCAGAAACTGACGCTGGGCGGTTTCGAGCATCTTCGCGCCGACTTCCGAAAATTGTGCAGAGAGTGATTCCTTCGCTTCCACCAGTTGCTGCAGTTGCTTTTCGTGGTTGCGGGCATCCGCTTCCAGAGACGCAAGGGATTGCCGTGCCTGATCGCGATCTTCGCGGATCGCATCGCGTTCGGATCGTGCGGTATCACGCTCTGTTTGCAGGCCGTCGAGCATGGTCCGAAGCGAAGCGGCGGTTTCTTCGGCGGCCTTGCTGGCTGCCGCGGCCGCGCGTCCGCCCATATACCAACCGGCACCAAGCCCCATGATCAGGGTAAAAATAGCAATGAGAAGAGCGAAAACAGCGTCCAAAACAGACCCTTTCAGTAGGAACGAAACAAGAACTTAGGTCGGTTTGATGCAAAGCTCAAGCGCTTTATGTTCCGATCAGTCAGACCGGTGCTCCTGCGCAGGCAGGAGCCCATCTCCAATCATCGCAGTTGGTCGCTAGGGTGAGGTTGTGAGAGCGTCCGAAGATCAGCGCTTTCTCTTTTCGAGTAAGGGCGTGACGAGAAACGTGGGAGATAGGCTCCTGCCTGCGCAGGAGCACAAAGCGCGAGCCTAAGCCGCTTCTTTACGCTGCTTGGCAAGCTTCTTGAGCACCATCTGCCGTTTCAAGCGGGACAGATGGTCAATGAACAATATGCCTTCAAGATGATCCATCTCATGCTGCAAACAGGTTGCGAGAAGGCCGTCCATCTGTTCTTCATGCTGCTTGCCAGTTTCGTCCTGCCAGCGTGCCGTGATTGCAGCGGGGCGTTCGACATCGGCATATTGCTCTGGCACCGAGAGACAGCCTTCGCTGTAAACGTTCAAATCTTCGGACGGGTCGAGAATTTCCGGATTGATAAAAACACGCGGATCGCG
Source organism: Parasphingorhabdus sp. (assembly GCF_965233695.1). GTDB lineage: Bacteria > Pseudomonadota > Alphaproteobacteria > Sphingomonadales > Sphingomonadaceae > Parasphingorhabdus. Next base: position 3,407,105 of record NZ_OZ247497.1, on the reverse strand, counting down.
AACGACTTCATGGTCGTGATTGCAATGCTCACCATGTTCGTGATCATGTTCCACAGGCTCTTGCAGATCAATGACCAGAATACGTTTCGGCACGCCAACCTGAATAGCGGCGAGTCCTATACCCGGAGCGTCATACATGGTTTCGAACATGTCCGCGATCAGGGTTTTCAGCTCGTCATCAAACACGGTCACCGGCTCTGAAACAGTTTTCAGACGCGGGTCAGGGACTTCAAGAATAGGTAAAATGGCCATAACCGAAATTTAGGGATTCTAGCCGGATTCGTCAAGGACTGCTCGCAGCAGCTTCGCAACATTCAATCGTTGCTGATCGGCCGGCGCGAACGCAACGCCTGCGCCAATGTACCCTCATCAAGATAATCAAGCTCTCCCCCCACGGGAATGCCGTGGGAAAGCTGGCTGAGACGCAGAGGATAGGTTTCCAGCCTTTCGGCAATATAATGCGCGGTTGTTTGCCCTTCCAGGGTCGCATTCATAGCCAGCACGACTTCATCAATACCGCCCTGCTCCACCCGCCTGATCAGCTTGTCGATCGCAATATCTTCTGGCCGCACACCGTCGAGCGCTGAGAGCCGTCCACCCAGCACGTGAAATTTGCCGGGAAACAGGCGGGATTTGTCGAGCGCCCACAGGTCCGAGACTTCCTCCACGACACAGAGCGATTTCGCGTCCCGCTTCGGATCATTGCATATCTGGCAGGGGTCCTGCGTATCAACATTCCCGCAAATTCCGCAGGTAACAAGATTGGCTTCCACCCGTTCCATTGCCGCCAAAATAGGCTTCATGGTGGTTTCGGGGCGCTTGAGCAGATACAGCACAGCCCGCCGCGCCGACCGAGGCCCCAAGCCCGGCAGTTTGGACAGAGCCTGAACCAGATTTTCGATTTCCTGCGATGCCATGATTTGACCTTTAGGGCCATGAGGTGCGCGCTGCCAATATAAAATCATGCTGTCCTACACGCACGAGTTTGGTTAGGGAGACAGCATGACTCACAAACCCGTTAAATTCGCGACATTCAAAGCGTTACGAAAAGAATCCGCTTTATCACCCGAGCCGGATGCAAGGGGTGAGAATTGTGTGAACTTTGGCACGGCGACAGACTGGAGCGGTAACAGAAACACCCCTGTGATCTGTGTGAACTTTGCAGCCGGGACCATGCTGCGGCAGGCGCGGCCATGACCGCCGCAGCGCCCACAAAACTGAGCCTGGCCTTCATGGGCACACCGGAATTTGCGGTCCCCGCCCTGCGCGCTCTGCATGCGGCAGGACATGATATCGTTGCCGTCTATTCACAACCGCCGCGCCGCGCCGGACGCGGGAAGAAACTTACGCCCTCGCCTGTCCAGCAGGTCGCAGAGGAATTGGGCCTAGAAGTGCGCGTGCCGGTTTCCTTGAAGAATGATGATGCGCAGACCGAATTTGCCGAACTTGATCTCGATGCAGCAGTCGTTGCCGCCTATGGCTTGATCCTGCCGCAAGCCATATTGGACGCACCCAAAATGGGGTGCCTGAATATTCACGGCTCACTGTTGCCCCGATGGCGCGGCGCGGCGCCCGTGCAGCGCGCGATTTTGGCTGGCGATGAGGAAACGGGCATTACGATCATGCAGATGGAGGCGGGACTTGATACCGGCCCGATGCTGCTGAAATCCGGCACGCCAATTGCGGAAAAAACCGCAGGCGAGCTGACCGAAGAGCTGGCGCGAACCGGTGCTGACCTGATGGTGCAATATCTCGCTTCTCCGGAAGATTATCCGCCAGAGAACCAAGATGATGCACTCGCCACCTATGCGAAGAAGATTACCAAGGAAGAAGCCCGTGTGAACTTTGAACAGTCCGCCACAGCGGTGCTGCATCAGATCAGAGCGTTTAATCCCGTGCCGGGCGCGTTTTTTGAATTTGGTGGCGACCGTTATCGCATCCATGCTGCCGAGCTAATAGATGCGTCGGGTTCAGCGGGCATAGTGCTGGATGACGATATGACAATCGCCTGCAGCGACGGGGCGATCAAACCCACATTGATTCAAAAAGCAGGCCGTCCAAAACTGACACTTGCGGAGTTTTTGAACGGCACGCAAATACCCGTAGGCACATCGCTGCAATGACCCGCTTCGCCCTCACTTTGGAATATGATGGCCGCCCGTTCATGGGCTGGCAGCATCAGGATCATGGCCCCAGCGTCCAGCAAGCTGTTGAAAATGCTATTAAAACTATTACCCAACAGGATATTCGCGTCTTTGCCGCTGGCCGGACCGATGCAGGTGTTCATGCGCTCGGGATGCGAGCGCATTTTGATCTCGAGACCAAGCTAACGCCTTTCCGGTTGATGGAGGGTCTCAATGCCGGACTGCGCCCTCATCCCGTAGCGGTCCTGGCCTGCGACATTGTCCCCGATGACTGGCACGCCCGCTTTGCCTGTATCGGCCGACGCTATGTCTACAAGATTACCAACCGGCGCGCGCCCTTGACATTGGACAGAGGGCAAAGCTGGCAGGTCGCAAGACCATTGGACGCCAGTCTCATGCACGAGGCGGCCCAAGAGCTGGTCGGACAGCATGATTTCACCACTTTCCGATCCGCCCATTGTCAGGCGCAAAGCCCGGTGAAGACCTTGGACAGCATTTCGGTCACCCGCTACGGCGAAGAGATTGAGGTCGAGGTGGCGGCGCGGTCGTTCCTGCATCATCAGGTGCGTTCGATGGTCGGCTGCCTCAAACTGGTCGGCGATGGCAAATGGACGCGCGACGACTTGTTGAAAGCGTTGAAGGCAAAAGACCGCGATGCGCTGGGCTTTAACGCGCCACCGGACGGGCTCTATTTTGTCGATGCGATTTATCCGGCCTAGTACATCATGGTCGGTATTCCAGAAACCGTTCGTCCTGAGCCTGTCGAAGGACATATCTCGCCTGAAAGCGCACTTTGACAAGCTCAGTGCGAACGGTTTTGACTAGAGTTGAAAGAGGCGCTGCAGTGATTTATCGAGCATCAGCAATTGCCAGAGCAAGCGGCTGTTATCGGCCTTTCCGGCGATATGATCATCCGCCACTTTGCGGAGCGCCTGATCGTCAAACCAGCCCATTCGCGCCAATGCGCCAGCGCCGGAGATATTCCGCGCTTCATCCGCCAGCGGCCCGCGAAACCATTGGGATATCGGCGTCACAAAGCCCATTTTCGGGCGATAGAGGATATCTTGCGGCAAATAGCGTTCCATCGACTTTTTCATAAGATATTTTCCGGTTCCGCGCCGTACCCGCAGGTTGGTCGGCAGCCTGGCAGCAAATTCCATCAGCTTGTAATCGAGCAACGGTTCCCGCGCCTCAAGGCTCACCGCCATGCTGGTCCGGTCAACCTTGGTCAGGATATCGCCGGGCAGCCACATTTTCATGTCGGCATATTGCGCCTGATCCAGACCATTGCGCGCCGGAGCGCCTTCCATCAGCCCGATCATATGCGTTTCGCCTTGATAGCCGCCCAACTGTTTCGCCATCGCATCGGAATAGATTGCCTGACGTCCTGCTGGTGTTGTTACCCCTACCGCTTCAGCATAGCCTTCCGGTCCGGAGCGCGCGAGCGACAGCAAAGTCGATTTGGCGCGGAGCGGTCTCGGTGCCCAATCCGCCTTGGGATAAACCTTGCCAAGCCAGCCCAGAGCCGGACCGCGAAAGGATTGCGGGAGCAAGCCCCTCACCCGTTCTTCGGCATGGTGGAACACATGGCGGCGATAGCCCGCCATCGCTTCATCCGCGCCATCTCCGGACAGCGCGACCGTTACATTTTCCCTCGCGAGTTCAGCCACACGATAGGTCGGCAAAGCCGATCCATCCGCAAAAGGTTCATCGAAATGATCGGCAAGCGTATCGATCAACCCGAAATCATCCGCAGCAACGGTGCGCGAACGATGATCGGTTTTGAACCGCTCTGCCACGCGCTCGGCATAGCCGGTCTCGTCAAGCGACGCCTGGTCAAAACCGATGGAACAGGTTTTAACAGGTTGCCGACTCTTCTCCGACATCAATGCAACGACCGCACTGCTGTCTACACCGCCGGACAGAAACGCGCCGAGCGGAACGTCAGCGATCATCCGCGCGCCGACAGCATCCTTCATCAGTGTGACCAGTTCTTCTTCCAGCGCCGCTGCCGAAGCCCTGCTGCGCTGGCTGAAATCCATATCCCAATATTCTATTGGCGCTGGCTCCGGCTTGCCTTGTTCGAGCAACAAATAGTAACCTGCCGGCAGCTTCTTAACGCCCTTCAACAGCGACCGATGATCGGGCACATAGCCGAACGCGAGATAGTCATCGACCGCTCGGATTTCGGGTTCTCGTCGCAGCAGGGGGTTTGCGAGCAAAGCCTTCAACTCGGAACCGAAGATTATGCTACCATCCGACACCGGCGCATAGAAAAGCGGCTTCACCCCCAACCGATCCCGGGCCATAAACAGCTGTTTGGTGCGCTGGTCAAAGATTGCAAAGGCAAACATGCCATTGAGCCGCTTCAGGCAATCAACGCCCCATTGCCGCCAGGCATAGAGAATAACCTCTGTGTCGCCGCTGGTGGCGAAACGATGGCCGAGCGATTCGAGTTCCACCCGGACGTCCTGAAAATTATAGATCTCGCCATTGTAACTGATCACCTGCGCTTCATCAGCGGTCAGCATTGGCTGCGCGCCGCCTTCCAGATCAATGATCGAAAGGCGGCGATGTCCAAGACCAACGCCCGGCGCGGTCCAGATCCCGGAACCATCAGGCCCGCGGTGGGTCAGGCTGTCGGTCATCTTGCGAAGGCGCACGGGATCAACCGGCTTGGCCGTCTCCAGATGAAATATTCCCGCAATGCCGCACATGATGTGCGCCCTAGCGCAGCCCTGCCATTTCGTCAGCCAATTTATCGATTGGCCCAAGTGCCTTGCGGAAATCATTCATGGCCGCCGCTGGACCAGCCTCGTCCACTTTCTCTGCCGATATCAAGACGGCGACCGCTTGCTGGTTGCCACCAAGCAATTTGGTCTTCACCGTTTCAAGCTTCACGGCCGATCCGCTACCGGTCAATATGTTCCCGACCCGATAAAAAGAATGCACATCCCGCACCACAGGACCGGGAGCAGTTATCTGTATGCCCTGACCTGATTCGGGAGCGGTCAGGTTGCGACTCCACGACCAATCGCTACCGGGATCGAAAGCGCCCTGTCCATAACCAACAATCTCACGGCCATCTTCCTGGCGATCATAGACTGCAATCGCTAGATCAACCTCGACACCACTGGACGCTTCGCGATACCGACCAAGCAATTGATGGTTGGCGCCATCAAATCGCGGTTGCCAGTCGAATTGGGGACGATAATCAATACGCTCCCAACCAGCAACTGCTGGTAAAGCAATCTTGTCCGGCACCGAAGAGCCTTGTGCGGCCAGGGCTGATGTCCAGAGCACGGGTGCAGCACCCATCAGTGCCATCACAATCATCGCGTTACGCGGCGATAGCTTTGACTGATCAGTCGAGTTTCGCGCGATTGCATCGCCATCAATTATCGATGCGTCAATCTTGCGATCGAAAAACGGCCAACCAACGGCCATCACCAAAGCGAGGACAAATGCAAAGAAGAACCAGCCGTAGAAAATATGGTCAAAGCCAGTGGCAAAATCGATGGTTGTGTGATGCGCGATATAGATAGTTCCAAACGCGCGAATGCCATTGGCGATGATTGGCACTGCGAGCGCGGCGATCATGAAAACCGTTCGCCGCCGCCAGCTTTGGAAGCAAATGTTGCTGACCAATGCTCCATAAGCGACCATCGCAATCAGGAACTTAACCCCCGAACATGCCTCTGCTACTTCAAAATACCCCGTAGGTGTCGAAATAAAAACGCCATCGATGAAAGCCGGAATATTTGCCCAACCGAGGAAAACCATCGACATTTTCGCAGTGATAGTCTGCAACAACGGCACAAATTCCTCACCAAATGGTACAAGGAAAAAACTGTAAAATATGGGAAAAATCAAACCCAGCATCACCTTGCGACCCAGCAAAGTTATCACTGCGCCCTGCAGCATCATGATCAGGCCCAGTTGACGGGCAAAAGACACTCCAGCCGCTTCACCAAGAAACCAGCCGATCGCCGCTGCACCGGTCCACCACAGTCCGGGAGCCCAGATAGAAGGGGTGATCTTTATCAGTTCCTCGCGTCGCTGGTAGACCAGCCAGAAAATGATCGGACCTATTAAAAGACAATGATTATAGGTCGAAACATTCCACCAAGCGTCCAGCATCGCCAGACCGTCCCGCCAGAACAGGATCAATATTACGGCAACTGCAAAACCCAACAGACGGAGATGCTTTCTCCAAAGGACTGTTTTTGATGCCACTGAGCGCCCATCCAATTTGTGATTAATGGCTGCACTGCTCATCTGGCTGCCTCAACAGGTTCCCGCTCGTCGATGCCGCAAAGCTTGGCGATATTGGCTAGCTGCTTGTTCCAACTATAGTTCGAACGGATCAGTTCGCTCGCTCGTTCGCCAAGTGCTTTCGCCTTTCCAAGGTCTGACAATAGATCACAAACCAGCATTGCTTCATGCTGCGCATCGTCAGCAACGTGAAAATGCTGACCATCGATGGCAGCAATACCCTGTGCGGCCGGAGCGGAGGCCACGACAGCTTTGCCCATCGCCATGGCCTCAAGAACCTTATTTTGTATCCCACGTGCGATGCGAAGCGGCGCTACCACAACATCGGCGGCCTTCAGCCAGCAGCGAATGTCGTCAACGCTGCCGATCACCAACGTGCCATTCAATCCATCGAGACGCGAAACTTCTGGCGTGGGAGCACGTCCAACAATAGCGAACCGCGTATCAGGGTGTTGCTCAAGAATTTTGGGCATAACCTCTTTAGCAAAACTGATAACAGCTTCAACATTCGGGCGATAATCCATCTGGCCTGTAAAAATGATCAGCGGCCTGCCATTGGGGAGTTCAGCTGCAAGCACCTTTTCCTGATCATAGAATTCTAGATCAATTCCGTTGCCGACTGCTATCACCTTTTGATGATCAAGACCCGAGCGTTGCCGGAACAACTGCGCTTCGGCTTCACTGACGAAGAGCGAATGGTCAGCGCGTTCACCAATCTGCTTTTCAAAATCCCTTAAAAGCCTGCCTTCGCGACGATTGACCCTGGTCATTAGACCAGACCCTTCACCGGCATAGCTTTCAAATTTTGCGCTATCGACATCGGCAAAGTCCATGATCACCCGGCCAGAAAAATCCGCTGGAATATATTGTGCCATCTGACCAGAGAATACGAAAATGCAGTCAATGGGACGTGTCTTCAAAATGTCGTCGACATAATTTTGGATTTCCGCGCTCTCAAAAGCGGTCAGCGAAACGGGCTTGCCCGACGCAATGGCTTCGATGCCTGCCCACCAATTGGGTTTGCTTCGACGGGCTATTCTCACCGTTGCGAGTAATCCCTTAACATCACACCATTCCGCTGCCTCAGTCTCGTCATCAGCAAAGCAAGCCAGATGCACCGGCCGATATGTAATCAGCTTTCGCAGAATATGGTGCGCGCGTATCTTGTCACCCCGATTGGGCGGCCAAGGTACACGGTGGGTCAGAAACAGGATCTCGCCCATCAGCCAAGGCCTTTGGCGATCAGCGGTCCCAGTCGATTTGCAATGGAAAGCGGCAATTTCTGCCACAGAGCGACTTGCAGCCGGTATTTCGGGCTCATCGGATTAACATCGCGCGCATCTTCGCCATCTGCCGTCCGGATGAAATAGGATAGCGGCTCTGGTTCAAAGCCCCAGTTTTTCTTGAAGGAATAGGCCCCGGTGCCCACCTTGGAACGACCAAAATCAAAGTGCTCACAGCCTCTTTCGCGGGCATGGTTCATCAATGCATAATACATCACATCATTGGCCCGCAGGCGGCGAGCATCGAAGGTTCCGCCGCCCCAATAGGGCATTACATTTCCCTTGTGATAAAGGCTTAGAACGCTCGCCACGGGCCTGTTATCCGCAAATATGGTTAGAATATCCGCATCCTCCCCGAAGGCTTCCAGAACCGCATCAAACAATGACTTTGGGAACACCGGCGTACCAAGATTCCGCACACTTTCTGCATAAACGGCATAGTGATCTGCTCGATCCTGTTCACCAACCCCGACACGAATGACAAGATCGTTGTTCAGTCCCTTGCGAATCTCTGCGCGTTGCTTGCGTGGAACAGCGAGCAATTGATCCTCATCATTACCCGCAAGTGCTCTAACAAAGCTTGCATAGATACCATCCTTATTTTGCCAATTGGCACCGGGATTGGGTCCGCCACGCAGCTCAATGGACGGGAAACTGTGCCTTTCGGCAAAGTTCCATGCAGCTTGTGCGAGTGTTTGTGTAGCCTGATCACTTTGTCCCAATATACCCCCGCCGACAGCGAAACCGGACGATACCAATGCGCGACCGAATAGCGCGGAATGGATCAGGTGGAGCGGCAATAGCGCCTCTATCTCTCCGTGACCGTTTTCTGCCAACAAGTAGCACCAATCATGGCCGCTAGCCTTTGCAATGGCCAAAAGCCAGGCCGGTCGATGAAAAGCCGTGCCTTGGACATGATCGCTGACAAATTTGTCGATGCGGGCTATTTCGTTCGGATCATCCTGTGCCAAAACACGAACGTTCAGAACCCGAGGAGAGAATGGCATATTCATATCGCAAGTTCCGCCTCTAACGCGGCTAGCTCATCAACCCTGCCCCAGCGAAAATCTTTGCCAACACGGACCAGTTTAGCTCGCATGGCTTCAAGCTTGGTATAGTGGCGAAGCTTTGATTTCAGCGGCGCATTGCCAACCCGTGGTTGTTTCGGATCGATTTCCCAGGGATGGAAATAGAAAATTGCTCCACGTCCGTCATCTTTATGCATTTTGCGGATTGCGCGATCATAAACAGCATAGGGGAGCAGTCGAAAGAAACCGCCTCCACCTGACGCTAGAACACGGTTTGCAACTTTAACGGTCGTGACCGGAAGTTCGATTAGATTCGAACCTACAACAGGTTTCCAGGCGAAACGCGGTGAACCGGCCCAACCATAATGGTCGTGCTTGATCGGCGCGACACTGGATGAATAGCGATAACCTTGTTCAGCCAATATCTCATGCGCCCATGGTGTCCGTTGATCGATAGAGAAGCTGGGCGCACGATAGCCGGTCACTGCTTGTCCGGTACTGTCTTCCAGAATTTTACGGCTATGCGCCAGATCATCCCGAAACTGATCGGCGGACATTGTGAAAACGCGCGCATGATCATAGCCATGGCTGGCCACCTCATGCCCGGCAGCAATGATGCGCTGCATGAGCTTTGGATAGCGTTCTGCTACCCAGCCCAGCGTAAAAAAGGTTGCCTTGATGCCAACTTCATCAAATAGCTCGAGAACTTGATCGCTATTGCGTTCAACGCGATGTTCTAAACTGTCCCAGTCGGCACGGTCGATGACGGTTTCAAAGGCGCCAACCTGAAACCAGTCTTCGATATCCACTGACATGGCGTTGAAAAAAGCATTGTCTTCTCTCGCCTTGTTGATGGGTTCAGGCCGCGCGTCCTGCATTGACATAGCTTTCCTTGCTTCGGATATCGCTTTCGACCCAATCCACCAGCATCGTCAAGATGTGGTGCAGATGTTCTTCCTGACCAGCCATCCGAGCTTCCATCTCGGCTAGCCGTTCAGCTATTGCTTCGACTGCCGCTGTGTCGGTTTTCTCTTCCACGGGCGCTGACGCCTTTTCGGGCTTCTCCATGGCAACAGGCGGAGCGGATACGGTCTCGGCAACGGGTTCCGCGCTTTTAAACGGCAAAACGTCATGTTCGGACGATGCCACTTCTTCTTCGGTCGGAACTGACGGTTCCGCAACGGTAGCAACAACCGATGCGGCAGATTCCGATACAACCTCTGTTTCAGGTGCCGCTGGGGACTGACCGGAACGTGCCGGCTTTTCCCATAAGGGACTCTTCGCTGCGGGAAGATCGGCTTCCATTTCGGGTTCTGCTATATCAATTTGTTCACCGTTCAAATCCGCAAGCACACGTCCAACGAGCGATTGGTCAATCAGTTCGGCCTGTTCAACTGCTCCCATCAACATAACTCTGCTCATCAACGTGTTGATCTTGCGCGGAACCCCTTCGGTTTCGCTATAGAGCAGGGAAAACACGTCGGATGTGATTTTCGGACGGCCAGACCAACCACTTCTGGATAACCGGTGGGTTATGTATGGCTCAATCTCATGCGATTCCATGGGTTCGAGATGATGATGCGCGATAACGCGCTGGCGTAGTTGCTCCAATCGATCAGACCCTTGCAGCAGATCACGAAACTCCGGCTGACCGAGCAAAAAAATCTGAAGCAGAGCCTGCCCGCCCAATTGGAAATTCGAGAGCATGCGCAGCTCTTCCAGAGCACCTGTCGGCAGGTTTTGCGACTCATCGACGATCAGCAGGCAACGCCGGCCGGCCCTGGCTTCTGCATGTAAAAACTCTTCAAAAGCACTCAGCAACTGAGCCTTGTCCATGTCGTCTGTATCAATATCAAAGTTATTCGCGACCACACGAACGATGTCTTTGCTATCCAGCTTGGTGGTAACGATATTGGCGGCCGTGAGGCGCTCTGTATCAATCGTCGCCATCAAATGACTTACTAGTGTGGTTTTGCCCGCACCAACATCACCCGTGATAACAATGAAACCTTCACCTTGGGCCAGACCGTAACCGAGATAGGACAAAGCCTTCCGGTGGGTCAGGCTCTCAAAATAATAATGCGGATCAGGGGTCAGCTGGAAAGGCCGACTTTTCAGTCCATAAAAAGTTTCATACATTCTGGTTTCTCCCACCCACTTTTGCGGTGACCTGTTTAAAATTCATATTGCAGCCCAAGCAAGGCAGAGGCCGTGAGTTCACTGTCAAAGCCATCCTGCTGAAAGCTGTCCAGGCCAACCGCTGCTGTCCCGGTCAAACCCGGAATGATCTGACGATAATAGGCGGCGTTGGCTCCCAGAGCGAGTACGTTGGGTGCACCCGCAAAACCGCTGTCGAGCAGATTGGCATAGACATTGGTGTCAAAACTGGAGCGCGCATCCAGCTGGCGACCGATTGACAGATTGGCGTAGTAATTCTCGTCCACAAGCCCATCGACAGCCGATAATCCGCCCAATTGTGCGGCAAAGAACCGACGGCGCGAATAGCCCGCTGCGACGGCTGCATTCCAGCCATTATAGCTATAAGCCAGCTGCGCGTTCACACCGCGCGCGCGGAACGATGAAGATGCCGCCGATTGCAGCGCATCGTTGAAACACAGGCTGCTCGACTGCCCGAAGGCGCATCCGTTTAACTCGCCGCTCAATGGATTCCGACTGCTGGAAAAACTGGTGCCAAGAGACGCCAGATTATCGTTCAGCAAGTTGCCAAAACCCGACACCGTATCGTAGACTGAAACATTCAGTGACGTATTCTCGTTCGGTTGATAGCCAAGGCTACCGGCATAGGTCGTGCTACCATAGCGACGCCCGACACGCGCTTCGAGAGATGTCCGTCTGCTAGGCCGCCACAATACTCCAGCATCCCAGATCAAACCGTCCTGATCATATGATAAAAGACGCGGTGATGCTTCATCGGTGACCAAACGACCGTCATTATCGATCACAGGGTCGCCATTCACATCGCGCAGTGCATCACGTTCCGAAATCTCGATATCTTCATAGCCAACACCACCAACAAGAGCGACAGTCGGCGTAACGGGAACCGTGACATCGGCGCGGACATATTTACCCTCGAACCGCTGGTCCAGTTGGCCAGCATCTTCGCGTTCATAGCCCGCCCCGACGGACCAACCAAATGGCAGTTCACCCGGGCGCATTCCAACACTGGCGCTGGCTGAGTGGCTTACCGAGTCGTCGAAAATATCAATCGGCAGCTGACCTGGCGGTAATATGCCCGTATCTTCGCTTTCAACCTTGGTATAGCCGACACGATAATTGGCATTCACATCCAATGCACCGATATTGGTCGACAAGGACGGTCCAGCATAAACCGAATAGACCTGCGTCACATTGTCGATATTTCCGACCGTGTTCGATGGCGCAGCACCTCGAATATCGATGCGGCTACGTGTCGCAATACCGCCAGCTTCTAATGCTAATATGTTTGGAACGATTTGCACACTACCACGCGCCAAGCCGCTCAAAATGTCATCATCACCAATATTGTCCTGATAGAAAAAGCGCCGCTCATAGCGCAGATTCACTTGCGCTTCCGCTCGGCGAGTCTGGATCGATGTCTCAATTCCGGCTGCAACTGCTGTATAGGTAAGCACGTCTGAACCATTTTTGAGATCGGCAACGAGGACCTGTTGCACTTCAAGATAAGGCGTAACTTCGACGTTCCGATCCCGCGCTTGCACCGGCTGTACCGCCATGATCATCAGCGGCGAAACAATCGCTCCGATTTTCATAATACGTTTGGGTTGAGGGCTGATCACTTTTGCTCTCCATATCCATAATAGGATCCAAAGCTCCGCCCTGTTGGCGAGAATTTCGTGCCGTTCAGGAGCAATTGGATATTGTCACAGCCAGCCATCAGGCTAAGCGCATCGCGCAGGGCTGTTTCGGTTGTTTCATCTGCTTTTACGATCATCACCACCTGCCCGACATGGGTCGCAAGCACGGAAGCCGGTGATGCTGACAATGCCGGTGGTGAATCAAAAATAACAATCCGGCTGGGGTTATGCTGGGTTAACTGATTAAGCACATCCTGCGTACGCGAAGAGGCCAGATATTCGGTATCAGCATTAGTTTGCTCACCCGCTGGTAGAATAGCGAGACCGGCAATATCAGTATGAATTATGCACTGCTCGACCGGCAACTGCGGATCGGCCAATGCATCCATCAATCCCTTGCTGCCTTCCAGACCAAGGCTGGACAAAATACTGGGCTTAGCAAAATCAGCGTCGACAAGGAGCACTTCATTGTCTTTCTCGGCGGCAATCGAAAGCGCCAGATTCAATGCGCAAAAGGTCTTGCCTTCGTTCGGATGGGCTGAGCAAATCAAAATGCGCTCGCCATGCGGCAAAGCCGCCTGTTTGTTGGTGCCCTTGGCCGCCATCAGCAGTTGGCGTTTGATAATCCGGAATTCTTCGGAAATACCGGTGACTGGTCCATCAGGGACAACAAAGCCTGCTTCTCGAAGTTTGTCGCGATCAACTATGACCCGCGGGCCATCATAGGCCGGCTGATTTCGGGCCGGTGTCCGCACGACTTGCTGTGGTTTAGCCGCTTCCGGAACCAATATTTCAGGACCGTAATTCTGTTCAGGACCGCCTGTTTTAGAGGGGACATAGTCATAGACTTGCGCCGCGCGCTCCAGCAGCGAACTCGGTTTATTGAGGGGATTATATTTGTTCATGTTCTCTCCTCAAGCAACCATGCCGCGCTGGATAAACTCCACGACCATCAACAGCGCAAAAACGCCGAACAGAGCCCCGCCGGCGCTATAAAAGAGCCGCATTTTTTTCTGCCGGATAACCCTCTGACTGCTCGTCAGAATCTGTGAAACTGAGCCAATGACAGGCAGTCCGCTCGCCTTTTCAAGCTTGGCTGACGTTGGATAGCTGGTCTGCAATTGTCCCATGGCGAAGGCCGCACCGACACCGCCGCCAATGCCGACGAACAATACCATCGCAAGCAAAAGAGGCCGGTTAGGAGCCGCTGGCGAGCGTGGGCTGGAAGGTGGGTCAATAACCTTGAACTTAACCGAGTCCGTTTCCGATTCGACCTGTCCGCGCAATTTGATCTGTTCGCGATCCTGCAGCATCTTGTCATACTGGTTTTTCAACACCTCGTAATCGCGATTAATCCGTGCCATTTCTGCAGCGACACCGGGTTCCAAAGACTGTTTCGATGACAGCTGCGCCATGTCTGCCTGGATGGCATTTTTGCGTGCCTGCAGGGCGGCTACTGATGCTTGCCGCTCCGCCCTCATGCTTTGCAATGAACTGTAGGCCGGATTTGGCGTTCGGTAGGACGAACTGCCCGAATCATTCGGTTGCGCAGCTACTTGGGCGCGGAGTGCAGCGATCTGGCTCTTCATAGCAATGATATCTGGATGGCTATCGGTCCATCCTCGTGCTCGCGCAGAGGCCAGTTGGCCTTGTGCCTGCGCCAGTTGGCCACGCGCGCCACCACCGGAACTGGCACCGCCGAATCCGGGAGTCGCGATAGTGGGCGGTGTTCCAGCTAGCTGACCATTCAACGCCGCCAGTGAACTGGAAGCGGAAGCCAATTGTGATTCAATCTGACTGAGTTCGGCGCGCGACGCCTCGATCCGCTGACTGATCGACCCAACGCCAGGCAGAAGCCCCAAATTTTCCGTCTCGAATTGAACCCGTTTTTGTTCGGCTTCCTGAAGGTCCTTCTCCCTTGACGCGAGTTGCGCATCAAGAAACTTCAAAGTCTGACTGGTTTCATCCCGGTCACCGGACAGATTTTCTTCCACGAAAATATCAATCATCTTCTGCACGATTTCACGGGATAGAACCGCGTTTTCGGCATCCGAAAGATTGCCGACCGATGCATTCGCGGTAATTTCGAAAAGATTGTCCTTTTCCGATTTAATCTCGATATTCTTGCGCAGCATCTCGACCTTTCCGGCCAATTCGCGATCACTGGCAACGGAAAGGTTCAAATCCGTTCCGCGGACTACTTTTTCCAGATTGATGGTCGACGCCAGCGTTTCCTGAACCCGGTCCATATTTCTTTTGCGGTCGCGCGTTTCGATGCCAACCTTGTCTGAGAGGATGGACTGCATTTCGACAAACACGCGAGCTTTGGATTGGTAGCTATTCGGGATCAACGCGACGACCAGCCAGCCGAACAGGCAAATACTCCAGGCGACCGCCAATGCCAGCCAGCGCCTGTTCCAGACGCTGTGCAATGCTATTCGAAATTCGTCATAAAGGCCGTTCATCAGTCTTTTCGATCCCTGTAGGTTTGCGGCACGGGCGTATTAAAACATGCTCTTTGGGATAATGATTACATCGCCGGGACGAAGCATGACGTTGGCCTTGGTCTGCCCGCGGTCGAGCAGGTCACCAATGCGCAGGGCATATTCCTGCTGCTTGCCAGTCCCGCGATTATAGCGGACCAGTCGCGCCTTATTGCCGGATGCGAATTCAGACAGGCCGCCCACAGCAATCATCGCATCAAGCAGAGTCATATTCGCACGATAAGGAATCGAAGCTGGTTTCTCGGTTGCACCGACCACGCGAATTTGCTGAGAAAAAGTACCCGAAAAATTGTTGACGATGACCGACACGAGCGGCTCGTTGATATATTCCGACAATTGCAATTTCAGGTCTTCGGCCAACATGGCGGGTGTTTTGCCAACGGCAGGCATATCGGTAATCAAAGGCGTCGTAATCCGTCCGTCGGGGCGCACCTGAACCTTTGCGCCGAGTTCTGGGTTGCGCCAGACAAAAATTGTCAACTCGTCCAACGGCCCGATAACATATTCTTCACCGGGTCCTTCTTGCATCGAGACAAAGGACGCTGGTGGCAGCTGGGGACCTGAAGAGGCACTCGAACATCCAGCAAGCACCAAAGAGGCTAAGCCAGCACCGATCATATATTTCGGTAGCTTTTTAAATTTGAACGCAGCAGTCATTTTCTTTTCCTCGCAAACAGCCGTCGCTGAACAACCGATTCCACAGGGAAATCGGCCAATCACGCATGGTCACGAGAATGCTATCGGCGAAAATAGTGAAGATAGCGTTAGGATTGATTGAAATAAGGGTTAATATTTGGCTGTTTTTATGGGATTGCGGATTCTCGGCAGCTCAACTGACCAGGATTTCCTTAGCCGGTCCTTGCCCTAAAAAATTCGCAGGGCTCGCAGTAGCCCCATAAGCGCCAGCGCAGAATATCACCACAACATCGCCCACCTGTGCCATTGGCATCTCTGACCGATCGCTAAGCAAATCGAGCGGTGTGCAGAGACAACCGACAATTGAGACCACTTCGTCGGACGGTTGGTCAAAGCGGGTCGCAATAGCAGCCGGATAATTCCGCCTGATAACCGTCCCGAAATTACCGCTTGCAGCCAATTGATGATGCAATCCGCCGTCGGTCACCAAAAATATCTCGCCCTGACTCTCTTTGCGATCGACGATTCGGGTGAGGTAGAACCCCGCCTCTCCGACAAGATAGCGCCCGAGTTCCAGTGCAAATTGCGTTTTTGTCAAAATGTCGGGCAGATTGGTCAATTGCTTTCTCAGAGCATCGCCAATGTGCTCCACATCAACAGGTTCGTCGCCCGGAAAGTAAGGAATTCCGAAGCCGCCACCCAGATTGACATGTTCTGGTCTATGGCCGATCTCTTCTGACAGCCGCGCTGCCAATGATATGGTCTGCGCCTGGGTTTCGATTATCGCTTCCGCTTTTAAAGCCTGTGAGCCGGCGAATATATGCAATCCGCGCCAATGTGCGCCGGCTTTCAAAATCTCATGGACGGTAGGCGCCACCAGTTCGACATCCATCCCAAATGGCTTTGCCCCGCCGCCCATTTTCATGCCAGACCCTTTCAGGTCAAAGTCAGGATTAACGCGGATGGCAAGTCGCGGCTCCAATCCCGCCTCGGCCCCAATAGCCAAAGCGCGATCACATTCGCTGGGCGACTCAATATTAATCGTCACCCCTGCCTCAATGGCTGCTCGCAATTCATCGTCGCGTTTTCCAGGACCGGCAAAGCTGATTTTCTCGGCTTTGGCGCCTGCTTTCAAGGCCAAGGCCAACTCGCCGCCGGAGGCAATGTCAATTCCATCTGCCAACCCGATCATATGCGAAAGCACAGGTGCGTAAGGATTGGCCTTCATCGCATAATGAATATGCAAGGACGCTGGCATGGCACTCCGCAAAGACTTCATCCGCAAGTCCAGGAGACTTTTCGAATAAACGAATAGAGGTGAGCCGTGCTCAGCGACCAATGCGCTCGTTTTCACGCTGCTTATCGCAAGCTCACCATCAAGACTCTCATAGCCTGCGGGAATCGGACCTGTCGGTTTGACCTTACTCATGATTTTTCATTCTCTGCCAAAGCGTTGCGGTCTATCTTGCCATTCGGATTTTTTGGAAACTCATTCAATATTCGTATATCGCGCGGGTGCATAAAATTGGGTAAATTCTGCTTCAGATATTTTCGTAATTCTTGCTCTATGTCATGGTGTTCCGATGGATCGGTAGCGCGAACAAACAGACAGATAGCATGACCCAAAAGCTCGTCAGCGACCCCGATAGCAACGGCTTCGCTGACCAATCCGGACTCCACCGCAACTTCTTCAATTTCAGTTGGGCTGATCCGATTGCCGGAGCTCTTGATCATATTGTCAGTCCGCCCAACAAAATAGAGCAGTCCATCGGCATCTCTTCGAACCGTATCACCGGACCAGACCGCCGTCCCGCCATATTCGGATTCATCTGGTGCAGGCTTGAAACGATCAGCCGTTCGTTCCGAATCCCGCCAGTATCCCTTGGCTACCAGTGGACCGGCATGTACCAATTCCCCTTCCTCGCCAGGGGCGGCTATGGCACCATTGGCGTCAACCACCATGATTTCGGCGAAGGGAATGGCAGTTCCCATGCTGGTGGGATTATCATCGATTAGCGCCGGATCGAGATAGGTTGACCGAAATGCCTCGGTCAGACCATACATCGCGTATATATCCGTCCGATCGCCAAATATCGCCCGTAATCGTCTGACCAATGACGGTGTCAAAGCCCCTCCACTATTGGTCAGTCGCCGCATGGAATCCACCGCTTCACCTGACCAATCCTGATCGACAAGTTGCACCCAAAGCGGCGGAACGGCGGCCAGAGTTGTGATGCTATTGCGCGCGCAAGCCTTGGTAACGTCCCGCGGCATCAGATAATCAAGGGGATAGGAGCAGCCACCAGCATACCAGGTGGATAATAGCTGATTCTGCCCATAGTCGAAACTTAGCGGCAGCACGCATAAAGTTCGATCATCAGGATTCAGCTTCAGATAATGCGCAACGCTCATTGCACCCAGGCTAAGATTGGCATTGGTCAGCATGACGCCTTTGGGCCGCCCCGTCGATCCGCTGGTATATAATATCGCAGCCAATGTTTCACTGTCTGAATCAATCATACCGGATTCCAATGGATCGGTTATCGCTTCCATGTCGGACACGACCTCTTCATCTTCCCGGATTTTGCGATCTGGATCTAAAGGCTTGTCTTCAAGAGACTTCAGCCGTCCCTTGTTAGTAACAAGCAACCTGGCACCGCTGTCAGCGACAATATGCTGCACTTGTGCGGGCTTCAAAACAGGATTGATCGGCACATGCACCAAACCCGCCCTGACCGCTGCCAGCGGCATGATACAGGCCAGTTCTGTCTTAGGCAGCCACGTCGCAACCCGGTCGCCCGGATAAAAATCCTGCCGCAAAAGCCAGCGGGCCAGCAGACCAACACGATGATTTAACATCTTGTAGCTAAGAGAGCCCTGGCGCGTAATCAATGCCGTCGCCTCTGGATCCTTGCCAATAGCAAGGCGGTCCAGCGGGAACGGAGAATTTGTAATGGGCTTGTTCAAATGCTTGTACCTATGGGAAAAAGAACAAAATTGTGACAGACATGACCTTGGCTATGAACAGTGAATATCACGATAACTTCCAGTCTGTGCAAGCGGTAGCTGGGGAAAAACTTGGTCGAGCGGATCAGCGATCGCTTTTTGACCGGCTGGAATGGTTGCGTCACCTGCATGAACTCTGCCTACCCGGCCATAAACCTCTTATTGTTCAAAGCGCAGAAGGCGACGCGCAAGCCTGGCTTTTCCTGATGAAAAAGGGTCTGGGCCGCTATACCGCTCTCGCCAACTGGTACAATTTTACCTATCGTCCGATTTTTGCCGGTGACTATGATGAGGTCACCAAACTAGCCTTGCTTGCCACTATTGCCAAAACATTATCCTCTCATTCCCATCGCGTTGAGATAGCTCCCGTTCCCGAGGAAGATCTCACCGCCAGCCTCACCGAACGCGCTTTTGAACAGGCCGGCTGGCTGGTTTTCAAATCCAAGGCCGATGACAATCATATCCTGTCCATCAACGGCCGCACTTTCGATCAATATTGGGCCGATCGCCCGGGCCGATTGCGCAATACTGTCCGGCGAAAGGCCAAAAAAAACATCGTGTCCATTCGCATTGAAACCGAATTTTCCGAAGAACATTGGGATGACTATCTCGATGTCTACGCAAAAAGCTGGAAACCGGAGGAAGGCAATCCCGATTTCCTGAAAAACCTAGCCAAACGCGAGGCAGAAGCCGGATGTTTGCGCCTTGGCCTTGCCTATATCGATGGTAGGCCGGTCGCGGCACAATTCTGGACAGTCGAGAATGACGAAGCGCTGATCCACAAACTCGCCCATGTCGAGGAAGCAACAAAATCATCGCCCGGCACCTTGTTGTCCGTTGCCATGTTTCAACGCGTTATCGACGTGGATCGCGTAAAAATAGTCGACTTCGGCACTGGCAATGATTCGTACAAACGCGAATGGATGGAAGATGTTCGTCCTCGCTATCGTCTAGAGATGTTTTGGCCCAACAACCCCCTTTCTTGGCTATCTATCCTCAGATACCATATGTCTGCTCTTGTAGGAAAGCCTTGATCCCTTTAGGGAAGCGCCGTTGTCCGGAGTCGGGGGTTTATTGATGTCGGAAAATCTAGATTTGACACCTGAAGCCGCCGTGCGCGCTGTGATGCAGGACATATTAGGGCTGAATGCCGAACAAGTTAGCGCTTTTACCGCAGAAACCGAGCTTTTTGGTGCTTTGCCGGAATTGGATAGCATGGCAGTGGCCGGCTTGCTAACCGAGCTTGAAGACCGTCTCGACATCATGATCGAAGATGACGAGGTAGATGGCGAACTGTTTGAAACATTCGGTAATTTGGTTGCCTTTGCCGAAATGAAAGTCGCTGAGTGACGGCTAGGCTCGAATTTTCGAGTTACCATTTTGACGGCCATGACGAATTGTGTCTGATCACTGGTGCACAGCATAGTCAAACCATCCTGCTTATTCCGCCATTATTTGACGAAATGAACCGCATGCGGCGGATGCTGATTGATGTCATGCGCCTTTTGGCCGAGCGTGAGATCGGTAGTATGTTGCCTGACCTGCCCGGCACGAATGAAAGCCTTTTCCCGCAGGAACTGGCCAATCTGGTCATATGGCGCGAAGCCCTGGCTGCACTGTCCGCGGGCCGAAAGCCCCCTTTGAAGATCGCATCGTTCCGCGCTGGATGTCTGATTGACGACTTTACCGATGGTGCGTCGAAATGGCGCTTTTCACCGGTAAAGGGCCAGAGTGTGCTTAGAACCATGATGCGTACCCGGATTGCGTCCGACAAGGAGGCCGGGCGATCAACCGATATGGCGCAGATTACTGCCGAAGCGCGGAGTGGAAGCGTGAATCTTGCCGGTAACAGCATAAGCTCTGTTTTGTTTTCCGAGCTGGAAGACGCCGTCCCAACCCCGTCCGAACAGGTTGAGACCGTACAGTTGGAGAGCAGCACACGGGCGGCGGATGCAAAGCTGCCAGGCTCTGCACTGTGGTTGAGAGCCGAGCCTGATGAAGACCTGCTGCTGTCTGGTGCCATTGCTGACAATCTCGCCTCATGGGTTCTGCAATGACACGGTCCTTTCATCATTTTGGTTGCGAGGATCAAATGCTCGCGGGAACGCTCGATCATGGCCAGTTGAAGACCGGCCTGCTGATCATCAGCGGTGGCAATGAAATCCGGTCGGGAGCCCATGCCGGAATGGCCAAACTGGCCCAACGCATCGCCGCGAAAGGCTATCCGGTATTTCGCTATGATCGGCGGGGTATCGGTGATAGCAGCGGCGCTAACCGGGGCTTTCGCGAAACACAAAATGACATTCAATCGGCCGTTGAACATTTTGGTGACACCAATCCTCATATCAAGAAAATGATCGCCTTTGGCAATTGCGATGCAGCCTCCGCGCTGGCCTTGTTTGGTTCTGCATTTTCCATTGACGGGTTCATCCTCGCCAACCCCTGGGTCATTGAAAGTTCCGAGCCGACAAGCCAGCTCCCCGGCGCCCCGCCACCGTCAGCGATCCGGTCACGCTATTGGGAGCGTCTGAAAAACCCGCGATCAATTATCGATCTGTTGACCGGCAAAATCGACCTTGGAAAGCTTGCAAAAGGCCTGAAGCAAGCCTCTAAAAAGCAAGGAAATAATGACCTGACTGTTCAGATCGGACACAGGCTGGCCCGATTGGAAAAACCCTGCCACATATTGCTCGCCAGCCGCGATACCACCGCGCGCGCATTTCTGGCAGCATGGAACGGCAAGGCCTTTGCCAGCACCAGAACCATGCGCCACATCACGACAGCATCGCTCGATAGCGCATCACACAGTTTCGCCGATGAACCTGCCAAGCTCTGGCTGGAAAACCAGATACTCGAAATACTCGATAACGCCTGATTATTCGGCGGCGAGCAACTCAAACTCTTCTTCGGCCAGAAACCGTTCCGCATCCAGAGCAGCCATACAGCCCGTTCCCGCTGCCGTGACAGCTTGCCGATAGACATGGTCCATCACGTCACCGCAGGCAAATAGCCCCGGAATCTTGGTTTTCGGGGTGCCTGGCTCGACTTCAATATAGCCGCCATCGATCAGATCGAGATGGTCTTTGAAAATCTCCGTCGCTGGCGCATGGCCAATGGCGACAAAGGCCCCATCGGTCTCGAGATGGCTCTTCTCACCAGTCTGTGTATCGACCAGATCAACGCCGACCAGACCCACGGGATCACCGCCTCCGACAAATTTCTCGACTGTCTTGTTCCACAGCACAGAAATTTTCGGGTTCGCAAACAAACGGTCCTGCAGGATTTTCTCCGAACGCAGGCTGTCACGGCGATGAATCAGCGTCACGTCATCGCTGTGATTGGTCATGTAAAGCGCTTCTTCAACCGCCGTGTTACCGCCGCCGATCACGACCACTTTCTTGCCGCGATAGAAAAAGCCATCGCAGGTTGCACAGGCAGAAACGCCCTTGCCACCAAGCTCTTCCTCGCCGGGAACGCCCAGCCATTTGGCCTGCGCGCCGGTTGCGATGACCAATGTATCGCCTTCATAAACCGTACCGCCATCGCCGGTCATCCGGAACGGGCGCTGCGAGATATCAACATCCACAATCGTATCGAACATCGTCCGCGTGCCGACCTTGTCCGCCTGCGCCTGCATTTCTTCCATCAGCCACGGCCCCTGCACAACGTCGCGAAACCCGGGATAATTTTCCACATCAGTGGTGATGGTCAGCTGTCCACCGGGTTGCAATCCCTGCACCACAATCGGTTCCAGCCCCGCGCGTGCGCCATAAATGGCGGCGCTCAGGCCAGCAGGCCCGGAGCCGAGGATCAGCATTTTGGTACGATGTGTTTCGGTCATATTTTCATCCTAGATTCGTTTCCTCCCACATAAGGATGCAAGGCAGGACTCGGCAAGGGCAGAGACGAGAAGAATCGCTGTTGGTGGCAGTATTTTTTGTTTTTGCGTTCTGCTTTGTACTCCGGGTGATATGTTGGTGTGCCTTCCTTCAAAGTTCACACCATTCACACCTCCCTGCGCTCACTCCGTTCGTGCTGATCCTGTCGAAGCACGGGGCGAGAGTGCCGCAACCGTTTGCGCGGGTCGCCTGAGGTAAAATGAAAACCTCCCTCCCCCGTGCTCCGCATCAAGTGCGGAGCACCAACCACCAGCTTTGTCACGCTATCCCTTCCCAAAGTTCACACAATTCACACCGGTTCTTCCAGATCATCAAATATCCCGCTGCGCTCCAGCAAGCCGCTGCGATCGGCGCGCTCCCATTGCAGATCATCCCACTCTTCGCGCTCGGCAATATCAAGATCGGAGACATCAATATCCTCCGGCGCCATCGCCTGTATCTTCTCGCGTTCGCTGTGGAGCGCGATGGTCGCCAGCAAATCGCTGTTGGACAAGGATGATTGCGGCTTTGTACCGACCGTCCGGCCAGAGGCATCAATCTCCTCGACAAGCTCTGCACAATCGCTGCCCTGTCCGATGCCTTCCAGCAGATCATCAAAATGCTCTGCTGCGACCCGTGCAGGATGGCCTTTCATGTCCAGACCGTCGGCCATCTTGTCGAGCCGCGAAAGCGCGGCCAGAAACAGAGGCGCGCTCCAGCGTTCCCGTGTTCCCACTTCTTCGCCCTGATGCCACACCGCCTCGCGCCAGCCATTCAGCCCCTTGTCCATCAGCTCATCCTGAAAGATATCCCGCGCATGAATGAGCGCGGCATCCCACGCCCGGGCAAAGGCCCGTGCATCCGGCCGCCTACGAAGCTTGTAAGCACTCTCCCGCGAGAGCCCCGCATAGCGCGCCGCTGCCCGCACATTGCCGGTCCGCGCCAAGGCTTCCAGGAACACCACCTGCCGATCCGGCGACCAGCCATCATGGCGCGCTCTGGGCTGCGCCAGATCATCGGCAGCGGGGATATCGGTGAAACTGTCGTGAGGGAATTGTTCGGTCATAACTTGTGTTCCTTTCATCAGGGGGAACAGCAGAGATAACCTATCTGGTTAGATGTAGGAAAGGGCAAAGAGACACCAAAGCGCGGTTATGCCGGAGGGGCGACTTTATCCCGAGAGCGGGCTTTAGGATGAAGTTTATTTAGTAAACTGTCACCGTAATTCCTCGTAATTCCGCAATTCTAATTCTGATTAGAGAAGAGTTCAGGTGGCGCGCAATATTGAACCATTTTGGATCTTTTAGCCAATCGACTCTCCAGTGAAACCTAGGCTAAGCTCTTTTTTGCGGAGTTTATATCTGCACCTGATTTTAGGGAGATCAGGTTTGTAGGTTCGGGGGTAACATCATGAAATCTGTGGCATTTGCCGTAACTCTTCTTGTTGGATTTTTGGCACCAACAGAAGTCAATCTAAGCGAATCCGGGGCTGTATTCGCTCAATCTTCCGTATGCTGCAAAACCTGGAGCAAAGGCAAAGCTTGTGGCGATAGCTGCATTGCTCGCGATAAAGTATGCAATAAGGGTAAGGGTTGCGCCTTTATCGGCTGAACCCAGGGGGTAATGATGAAATTTTTACATGTCGCTTCCGTTTTTTCGGTGAGCATTGCATTGTCAGCTAACCCAGCTTTCGGAGCAAAGCGCTTTTTGGATCTGGAGGCTACCGAAACACAAGACAGCCGAATGTCCTCTGGAGTTGAGGCTATCGATAACAATGAGGCTGGAACATCGGTTCGCATAGTAGAGCCTGAGGACAAAGTCCGGAAGCGTATGTTCATCCAAATATCAGCATTAAACGCATCTGATGCACCCATCAACTTTGGTCCTGAGAATATCGTTGCCAGGATTATCGACGGTGAAGAAATCGCGGTTATCAGTTATGAAAAATTGGCCAAAGAAGAGAAGAACCGCCGAAAGTGGGCTGCCATAGCTACTGGCCTTGGAGCAGCTTCGAATTCGATTGCAGCTAGCAACGCTGGCAACTACAACGGCACAGTATACAGTGGCGGGCGGGTCGCGTCCTTTTCAGGTTATAATGCTGGATCGGCCTATGCAGCTCAATCCTTAGCAAACCTCGAAAACCAAAGCCGCTTTGATCAGCTTGCACGAAATAACGCGGCTAGCGACGAACAACTTAGATCGTATTTGCGCACCACAACGATTGATCCGGGTACCTCATTTGGCGGGACAATAGTAATTGAGATGCCAAAAACAGCTCGAAAGACCAAATATCCATTGCCTTTTGAAATAAAAGTTTCGTTCGGCGATGATACTCATTTCTTCACTGGAAATATTATCGTTGAATAGCTCGTTCTCATTAAGGTCATGCTAGAATTACAGTGGAATTACAGTGACAGTTTACTAAATACACTTAATTCTAGCTATTCTGAGAAGCTTTCGGGCCGCGCTTTTGTGCCGTCAGGGTCCGGCCTGTCTGTTTTTCCAATTCCTTCAGCCAGCGATCATTGCCCAGTGGCCATCCCGTTGTTTCTGACTGACGCAGCGCTCGGAGTGCCGCCTCGTCGCCTTCCCCTGTCCCCATAAACATGCGGAAGCTGCCATAGCGTTCCAGAACCGGTGCAACGGCTTGTCTTTAATTCATCCTAGACCCGCTTTTATCGCTGCTAATGCGCCGGTTTGAGCATTTTCTAGGGATGGTTTGAAAGCTATCTCCATGGTGAAAATCATGGAAAAGCGATAAACTTGCTCATCAACGTAAAGGACAAAGACCCGTTTCAAACACTCCCCGATTTACCGAAAATAAGGACCGGATTGATGAGGTTATTGAGCTTTAAGTCGGTTTCACACGCCATCAAACCACGATCCGGGCCGCGAATATTCGGGGTCGGCGCCGCAAAAACGGGTACGCACAGCATAGGCGAAATGTTCTCCGACGCCGTTTTCTCTGCGCATGAGCAAGACGCCGAAAAGCTTATCAATATGCATTTGCAACGCGACGCCACCGGCAATGACCGGTCACTGAAACGCTATTTGAGGGTTCGCGACCTCCTGCGAAATCTCAAAATCGATAGCTCCCAGCTCAACATTTACTTGATTGACGATTTGGAGCAGCTGTTTCCGGAAAGCTTGTATATCTTGACCATAAGGCCTCCGCTGGATTGGCTGCGGTCAATGGTCGACGATAGCCTCAGACGTGAGACGAGCGAGACCTGGCTGCGTTTTCGGGATTATCGCTTCGGTCCCAAGGCGTCGCTGCCACAGGAATTGCCGCTAAAATCACGCGGCCTCTACTCTCTTGACGGATATCTCAAATATTGGAGCGCCTCGATCGAGGCTGTCACCCGCCGGATCGCGCCGGAACGCCTTTTGATTATCAGGACCAACAGCATTTCAGCGCAGGCGGGCCGGATTGCGGCGTTTTGCGGCATCCCGGCAGATGGCGTCAATCAGGACAAAACACGCTCGTTCGTCAATCCGGAGCGGTTCGGGGTACTTGGTGAGCTGGATCCGGCCTATCTGATCGCCGCGACCGAGAAGCGTTGCGGCAATCTTTCGCGCCGCCTATTTCCCGAATATTCCATTCGGGATGCCGTCGCCGCTCTCTGAGCGACGTAGCGGCCTTATAAATCACGCGCGTGGTGCGCGATACACCCTCCCTTGCGGTCGGGAGTTTTTCCGGAAATCATCCGCCGGATGGGTTGCGCGATACACCCTCCCTTGCGGTCGGGAGTTTTTCCGGAAATCATCCGCCGGATGGGTTGCGCGATACACCCTCCCTTGCGGTCGGGAGTTTTTCCGGAAATCATCCGCCGGATGATTTCTATTCGGAAAAACTGGTAGCGGAGGAGGGACTCGAACCCCCGACACATGGATTATGATTCCACTGCTCTAACCACCTGAGCTACTCCGCCATAGGTTTCTGCCTGCAACCTGAATCGCGACAAAAAACCTTGGATCGCGGCGCTATAGTCACCGCATCCTTATCGGTCAACAAGTTGCCTATCATTTTCTGCTAATGCTTGCATGGTGCCCGCCATCCGCGCTAACAGACATGCCCTTGCCGATCTCGGCGCAATGGGGCCAAATATGAATAATTTCTACGATATTCTCATCGTTGGCGCGGGCCATGCAGGCGCGCAAGCCGCCATCGCGCTGCGACAGCAGAAATTTGAAGGCACGATTGGCCTGATGGGTAATGAGAAATATCCACCCTATGAGCGGCCGCCGCTGTCGAAGGAATATCTTGCCGGGGACAAGCCATTTGAGCGCATAATGTTGCGCCCCGAAAGCTTTTGGGGGGAACGCAATGTCGATTTGCTGACCGGGTGCCGCGTATCAAAAGTTGATCCGGTCAACAAGACCGTCACGCTGAGCACCGACGACGAGGTTGGCTATCGCAAGCTTATCTGGGCTACCGGCGGTTCACCACGGATGCTGGATTGCCCGGGAAGTCAGGCACGCAATATTCATGGCGTGCGATCGCGCGCGGATGTCGATAAAATCATGGCCGCCCTGCCCACCACCGAAACTGTCGTCGTCGTCGGCGGCGGCTATATCGGGTTGGAGGCCGCAGCGGTTCTGAATAAGCTGGGCAAGAAAGTGACGGTTCTGGAATCACTTGACCGGGTCCTGTCGCGGGTCGCCGGAGAAACGTTATCGCGTTTCTACGAAGCAGAGCATCGTGCGCATGGTGTCACGATCGAACTGGGCGCCATGGTCGAGGCGTTCGAGACCAATGACGAAGGCATGGCCACCGGCGTAAAACTTTCGGATGGACGAGTGTTCCCAGCCGATATGATCATCGTTGGTATCGGCATCATCCCCGAAACCGGCCCGCTGGTGGCTGCTGGTGCCGCTGCAGGCAATGGCGTCGATGTCGACCAGCATTGCCGGACCAGCCTGAACGGGGTCTATGCCATTGGCGACTGTGCAGCCCATGCGAACCGCTTTGCCGCTGGCGCGCATATCCGGCTTGAGTCTGTCCAGAATGCGAATGATCAGGCGAAAGTGGCCGCTCTCGACATTATCGGCGAGGATTGCGAATATGATTCGGTGCCATGGTTCTGGTCCAATCAATATGATCTGAAACTGCAAACCGTGGGACTATCGACCGGTCATGACGAATATATCGTGCGTGGAGATCCTGCCAACCGGTCATTCTCGGTCATCTATCTGAAAGACGGAAAGGTCATCGCGCTCGACTGTGTCAACGCCACCAAAGACTATGTGCAAGGCCGCAAGGTCGTTGAAAGCAATCTTAGCCTGGACCCGGTGCAACTGGCTGACACCGACATACCGATCAAGGAAGTCGAGCAGATTTAACCGCGAAACGGCCACGACCCGATATCCTGCCACGGCCCATCCATATAATAATGCAACGCCAGGCCCGTTATCTGAAATGGCCGGGGCTCAAAATCCAGCGACAGAGTCGTCTGCAGCTCTTTTGCCTCTTTCGCGGATACCTTGTTCTGCACCGTAATGTGCAACCGCGGTACCTGCTGATCCTGCGCCACCAAAAGCCCGTGGAACCGGTCAGCCAATTCCATGCGCATGTTTAATAGTTCGGGAGAATGAAGCTGGTAGGCAACCCCGCTCCCGAGATGGATCAGGCGTTGCAGGGACGTCGCTGGCGGCGCGCTATATCGGGTTACGTTTTTCACAGCTTCCTTGATCTCATGCAGCGCCTGAGGCGGCAGGTGATGAAATAATGTGATATGTGCTGGCAGGACGTTGCGGGCGGGCGGATAATATTGCCGGCGTTGAGCATCGGCCCAGGCAAAATCCTCTTTCCCCATCACGGCGGTCATAATGATGGGCTTGCTGCGCACTGTCATATCGCCAGACTATAGTCAAAATGAAAAGACCGCGAACGAATAATCACCCGCTCCGCTCGCAGTGACAGATAAAAGAACATGTTTTTTTCTGGCTCTTGTTATAAACTAACAAGTGCGGTGGGAGGCGCGACACTTATGGAAGACAATCGAAAAATACCTGTCTGGTTCTGGATCGTCGGCACTTTTGCCTTGTTGTGGAATGGGCTGGGGGTCGCAGCCTATGCCTCAGAAATAATCATGAGTGCTGAAGATTTTGCCGCACTGAGTGAAACGGAACAGCGATTATATGCGAACCGTCCCTACTGGGTATCTGCCGCCTTTGCCGTTGCTGTTTTGGGCGGTTTCATGGGTTCAGTCATGCTTTTGATGCGCAGGCCGATCGCCGTCCGGCTTTTCCTGTTGTCTCTGATCGCGGTTCTGATCCAGTTTAGCAGCTTCTTCATTCTCGATGGCTATTTGGATTATATCAGTGAAACGGGCTGGATCATGCCAGCCTCGATTCCGGTCTTTGCAATCGCTTTTCTGTTATTCGCCAGATGGGCGGAGAAAAACAGGTTTCTCAGATAACCGTGTTGATCAGGTCTTGGTACTGAATGGCGTAAAGTCGGTCGTCTCGTCGTAAATGTCAACGCCTTCGCGCCGTTTCAGCCAACCGACAACGGCATAGGTTACCGGCGTGAGAACCGCCTCCCACAGGACTTTCAGCAACCAGTTAGTGACCATCACCGTCAGCACGGCAGATGTTTCCCATATGCCCCAAAATGCCAAGGGATAGAAGATAAGGCTGTCGACTCCCTGCCCTACGACCGTGGATCCGATCGTTCGCGACCACAGCATCTTGCCCTGGGTCCAGACTTTCATCCGCGCCATTACATAGCTGTTCACAAATTCTCCGGCCCAGAATGCAATGATCGAGGCAGCAACGATACGCGGCACCTGGCCAAACACGCTTTCATAGGCCGCCTGCCCTTCCCAGCCCTCTGCAGGCGGCAAGGACACAACAACCCAGCTCATAAAAGCCATGAACAGCATCGCCGCAAAACCCGCCCAGATAACCCGGCGGGCGCGCGCATAGCCGTATACTTCGGTCAATATGTCGCCGATTACATAACCAAGTGGAAAGAATAAAATTCCGGCGCCGTAAACCCATTGCTCGCCACTGATTGTGACGAATGTCGGTTTGGCCGCGCCAATCACGTTGGATAGCAAGAGGACGGTCACAAAAGCCGCCATCACAAAATCAAAATATCGGAATTGGTGTCCAGCCTGGCTGGCAGCCGTGCTGCGTTTGATCGGATCGCTATTCATCGCCGGATGATTAGCCAATTGCGATCAAGTTTCAATCATTTAACTGATAGCAGGCCGGGCAAGCCCATACTCATCCCGTTTGCAATTTCCTGCCGTCCTGGTTGAAGAACCGTAACACCTCGGTGCCGGATATCGGCTTACTTATCAAAAAGCCCTGTATCTGATGGCATCCTCTTTCTTTCAGAAAGGCCAGTTGCTTTTCGCTATCCACGCCTTCGGCGACTGTTTTGAAATTCAGCGCGGCACCCAGGCCCGTCACTGCGTTAATGATCGGGGCAGACCCTTTGAACTGATCGATCTGGGCAATGAAACTACGGTCAATTTTCACCTTGTCGAAGGAAATTGCGCACAGGTAGCTCAAGGACGAGAATCCTGTGCCAAAATCGTCCAGTGCTATCTTGATGCCGATATCCCGCAATTTGGTTAGAACGTTCTTTGTCTCGTCAATATTCTCAATGAACACGGATTCGGTTATTTCCAGCTCCAAACGTCTCGGGTCAAATTGATATTGTGCCAACGATCGCAGTATTTTCGTTATGAAATCAGGCTCGGTCAATTGGGTTGCCGAAACATTGATGGAAACATGGACATCATCCGGCCATTCGGCTGCCTGCCGACAAGCCTCGATCAGCACCCAGTCGCCAAGGGCACCGATGGTGCCGGTTTCTTCAGCTATGGGAATGAATTCTGTTGGTGAAACGGTGCCGAAATCTTTGTGGTCCCAACGCAAAAGGGCTTCAAATGATTTGATCTGATCAGTTTCGATATCCAGTTGCGGTTGAAATAAAAGATACATTTCACCATCGAGCAATGCCGTTTTCAAGTCATGTGCCAGACGCGTATACCGCTCGTGCTTGCGCCCGATATCAGGGCTGAACATAACCGGCACCTTGGGTATCGTCTTTTTTGAACAGTAAAGCGCAATATCGGCTTCTTTGGCCAGCAGCTCTTGTGACTTTTTCCCTATCTGGCCAACGGTCCATCCGATACTGGCCGAACAGCTCAGCTGATGGGAATTTACATTGAACGGTCTGGCAAAACAGGTTCTGATTTCCTCCACCATTTTTTCGCAAGCCTGGCCGTCACCATCAATACGCTTTATTATCGCGAATTCGTCGCCGCCTATTCTTGCCATATTCTCGGCACCCTCGACGTTTGAAAGGCGCCGAGAGACCTGAATCAAAAGCTCGTCACCCGCCGGGTGGCCGAGATCATCATTGACCCTTTTAAAATCGTCCAGGTCGATAAGAATCAAAGCGATATCATTTTCTTTATCGACAACCAGGGCATTATGGTTGGTAATTTCATGGATTTTTTCAACGAACATTTTGCGATTTGCGATACCAGTCAAGGCGTCAATACGCGCGGCCAGCCGGAGTTTCTCTTCGAGCCGAAACCTGTCGGTAACATCCTGACAGACGCCAACAATCGAAGTTAACCTGCCCTCTTCAAACTGCGGCTCCCCGATATTGCGAACACGTTTATTCTCACCATTTGCAGTTCGAAAGTCGGTTTCCAAATCAAAGGGCTGCTGTCGTTCAATCGACTGTTTGATGGTTTCGTAAAGCCGCTCCCCGGCTTCACCGGGATAGAATTCCATCAATTTGTCAAAGGACGGGGCTTTTCCAACCGGAATGTCATGAATGGCAAAGATTTGATCAGACCAGGAGAGCATGAAGGAGTGCGCGTCCACCCGCCAGGTTCCAATTTTCGCAATCTGCTCGGCTTTACGAAACAGATGGTTGGCGTTGTCAATTTCGAACTGAAGCGATTTCTGTTTGCTGATATCAAAACTCAGGCCGATATATCCCTGTGGATTGCCCAGTTCATCTCGATAGAGGCTGCTGAGTGCTGATGTCCAAACACAATCACCATTGGGCTTTTGAAAACGGAAATCCAAACTGAAGACCGCTTGCTTGGTTACGGCCTCATTCCAGGTTTCCCAAACGAGGTTCCGATCATCAGGGTGAATCGCATTGGTCCAACCCTGGTCTTTTGCCTCCAAGGCGTTTAGCCCTGTCAGCTCCATCCAGGACGGGTTTACATAGGTGCAGTTGCCAGCGCAGTCCGTCAGGAAAATCCCAGCCGGAGAGATGTCTGCGAGACTTTTGAAGCGCAGCCCATCTTTTTTGAAGTCCATATTATTCATATGATATTTGTACGGCAGCGCTGAATTTTTTTAAGTGTTAACCATCAATCCTTTTCCCCTGATTTCGCCACCGGGATATTATCGGAAGTGACGATCTGATGGTTGACAATCCGCCTGATCCTCTTTACGCGCTAAGCCGCAGAAAACTGCGATTGAGCAGGTTTTTCCAGGCGCGCGCCCGTAGCTCAGCTGGATAGAGCGCGAGACTTCTAATCTTGAGGCCACAGGTTCGACTCCTGTCGGGCGCGCCAACCTTGCTGCTATTTCGGACAAATTTAATGGAAATCGGGGTGAGCAACGCCCACCCCGTATAACTTAAAGGCCCTCGACGCTTTTGCTGACCATGATATTCACGGCAACACGGCGGTTTTGTGCCTTGCCTTCTTGGGTGGAGTTATCCGCCAGCGGATCTGCCTCGGCCATCCCGGTAGGTGTCAGCATGCGATAAGGTTTCCAACCGCAAGCCTGCTGGATATGGTTCACAACCCGACCGGCGCGCTTCTCGCTAAGGACCTGGTTATATTCCTGACTTCCGACCGAATCGGTGTAGCCGACAACCAGAAGGAGCGCATTTTCCATCGCCTCGGCCTGGGCCGCTGTTTCGCAAAGCTCCTGCTCAGCCTGAGGAGACAGTCTCCATTTGCCGGTGTCGAAATACACGTTTGTCGTACCTCGAATATTATATTTATCGATATCGCCAACGCGGCCGCGCAGCGCTTCGGTCGCTGCCGTCTGTTCGGCAAAGCCCTGGGCAGTACCGTTCCGAATCATGCTAGCGGTCTTGAGGTCGTTGTTACGCAGACTGATTCTGCTCGCTACCAAACCTTCGCCCCACATGACGGTTTTCACAGTAACGGGCAAACCGTTCAGCAGCGAGCCGGCATCAAGTTTGCTGCGGCCGAGACCCAGGAAACCCTTGCTCGCTTTGATCTCGGTCGCTTCCGCGACAATGATTGGAGTATTGGAACCATCATCGCTCGTAACCTGCATCCGGTCAGCTTTGCGCGCTGAAATAAAGCCTTCGACATCCGGCCCTTCAGGCAGACCGGACAGGTCAGCCGGCGGCAAGCCGGTTACGGTAATGTCGACCTCATCCATATCCTGTTGCTGTGCAAATACGCTAGCTGGTGCAGCGACGGCAAGCGTCGCAAGTACCAATGTAATTCTTGAACTCTTGGAAATATTTCGCATTTCTCTTCTCCTTCAAATAACAATCGCAGTCTTTCCGGGTTCGCGACGTCCCGTCCGACCGAACCCCTTCATCTCGGCATACAAGATGTGCGGAATGGTGCCCTTAGTGTTCAGACCATCCTTTCTGGTACATGAACATCAACGGTGACACTGTCAGTTGTGCGGACAATCCGACCATATCATGCGGCGAACCGTTGACGCCGCGCTGCACAATTATGTGATCGCCCACGAATATACCTGCCTGCTAAATGTGAACGGCGTTGCCAAGAGTGATGATGGATTTGTCCAACAACGCGGGTCTGAAAACCGTAAATTTGTCGCAATGCCGGTGGTTGCGATGAACCAAAAATGTCATCAACTATCTCAAATATTGCAAATCTGGTGCATCCGAAAATCTGTTTCGCTCGTATTTATCATCATATGAGAAATTAGGAGCCTGATCGACCATCATGAACCAGTCCCGATCGCAAAATAAATCGTTAGCCTCGCTAACCCGGTCGATTTCCAAGGACCCGCAGGAACCGGACTATTTTGATATAGCAAATGAGGGAAATCCAGAGATATCCTTTGATATCCTTAACACGCTCCTGTTCGCCAGTAGCCTCGATCAACTATTACGAGACAAATCGACCTTTACGTTGCTAGCACCGACCGATCAGGCATTTGGAAAACTGCCCCAAGGCAAAATCGATTATCTTTTGCAGGGCCAGCATATCGACTGCCTCGTTTCGCTGCTTTCCTATCATATTGTTACCACGCGCATTTCTTCGACCAGCCTGGCGACGACCTCGGTCAACACCACCACTATTGGCAAAGAGGCCATTGCGATTACGGTGCAGGGAAAATGGATTTCCATGCATTCAGCCCGTGGTGATCAATTGGTCGATGCGAGTGTGGTCGGCGATGATATCAAATCCGCCAACGGTGTTATCATCCCGATCAACGCCGTGGTGACACCTATGGACTCAAAAGTTTTTCAGGATTGATGCAACAAGGGACGCTTATTTGCTGAACCCGCGCTGCACGGCGTCCATCGGTTCGGACGTTATCGGATAGCCAATCCCTTCCGGGATGCACAGGTGCACTCCGTCATCGCGCTTTTCAATTGTCGGCGATACCATTGTAACCGGATGCAGTCCGCTATGCTCTGCAGCTTCCGCGTATGAACCGAATTGTGCGAGCCGCTCGAGATTACGCTTGGTCGGGAAGATGATTTTCACATCACCCGCTTCCGCCTTGTCAAGCACACCCTGCGCGCTGCTCCAGAACAGATTGTAATTCTCGGTTTCGTCTACGGTGGCTTCTGCATCATGGTCATCATGCGATACCATGTAGAAGCGAGTATCAAAAACCCGCTTCTCTGCGAATGGCGGACACCAGCGTGTGAACGGGACCAGCTTGTCGAGCTGCAGCGCCCAGTCAAACTGGCCACAAATTTCCGATAATATAGTGCCGTCGTGCAGCGCGTCGCGTGCCTCGGCTATTCGGCGCGCGGCAAGGTCGCCCTCGACTGCCACCGCGATGCCCGTTTCCTCGATCGATTCCCGGATAGCTGCGATGCGCGCGCCAAATTCCTCGACATCTTGATGACCGAGTGTTCTGGCAAAATCATAATCCGCATCATCGACCCGGCCACCGGGGAACACAGCTGCTCCGGCAGCAAAAGCCATTTTGGCTGATCGTTCCACCATCAACAGATCGGGTGCTGTCCTGCCAGGCTGATCGCGAAAAATCACCAATGTCGAAGCAGGAATGGGTTTTGGCATCGGTTTTCCGGTCAGGGCATCAATGCTGTTTGGCTTATTATCTTTTGTCATGGCCCGTATATGACCAGCATGGCTCGGCAATGTAAAGCGATAGCGCATGGAAACAAATCCTGCGCCGATTTGCCAAGCCGGACAGATCGTGGCAATCATACACCATGGGGATTGTAGAGATATTGGGATTGGCTGGCAGCGTCAGTCTTCTATCGGGTTGGCGCTTGTACCTGACCGTGTTTGTCACTGGCCTTGCCATGCGGCTGCAATGGATCAGCCTGCCTGAAAATCTGCAAATGCTAGATGCGCTCGCCAACCCATGGGTGCTTGGCATCAGCGCACTGGGCGCTCTTGCGGAATTTTTTGCTGACAAGATATTATGGCTCGATAGCATCTGGGATACGATCCACACCGTCATTCGACCGCTTGGAGGCGCGTTGTTGGCACTGGCCGTTGTCGATTCCGGTGACCCGGCCTGGCAAGTGATCATATTCCTGCTTGGCGGCGGTGCCGCGCTGATGAGCCACGGCGCGAAAGCCGGTGCCCGGGCGATCGTCAACACCAGCCCCGAACCGGTCAGCAATGCCGTAGTGTCGACCGGCGAAGATATTGCAACCGGCGGACTTTTGATTTTGGCTTTGACCAATCCGGTAGCAGCACTGGTCATCGCTTCCCTGCTAATGATCTTCTGTGCTTTTCTTGTATACAAGGGTTACCGGCTCTGGCGACAGATTGTTTCGAGTGGTAACTAGCAGCTAGGCTATTTCCGACCAGGCCGACGAAATTTCAGAAATGATCCTGTACGCGGCGCGATTGTTTTCCAGTCGACCTACAGGATCATCAGTTACAATTAACGCGCGGGCCTGACTATAGTTACGACGAAGGTTGCGAGCCAGTTCGCCACCTCTTTCCATATCCAGACTGACGATCAGTGAATCCACAATGCTTAGAGCCATAGCCTGCTGGTCAACAATCTTGCGGGTAGGATCACGGGTTTGAATGACGTGGATTTCATCGAGCAGATTAAGGAGCTCTTCGAACAATATCGTGATCAACTCGTGCGCATTGGCGTTTAGCACCCGTGCATCTTTTGCGGCAGCGGCATATCCGGATTGTATGAAGCTCATATTGTTCATAGCCTGTATCCCAACATTGGAAGATCAATCATTGTCGCCGTTCCAGATGGCGATCTGCTGCGTAAGATAGCTTTGTGTAGCCTGCAGAACTGCAAGCTGACGGTCCATATTGGCAAAGGTCCGGCGCAACTGCGTTTCATATTGTGCACTATCCTGATCCAGCCTTTCCCGTGCCTTGACCAGATCAGCCTTAATTTTCTCCAGCCGGTTCTCAGATGTTTCCAACGGGCCGTTAGCACCTTGCAACCGGTCTCTTATTGACTGCAGCACACCGGCAATGCCCGGATTATTGGCATCGGGAGTTAACGGATCAAGCATATTGGCAACGGCATCAGGGTCAGCAGCCAACACGTCATCAAGCCGGTCCTTGTCGATAGACAAGGTGCCGTCACGATTTGTTTTCACACCGATATCCGAAAGGGCGCGATAAGGGCCGTTGTCGACCAATGCGGTCGCCCCAATCTGACTTAAGGCGCGCATCATTTCACGGACACCCGTATCCCCTGCAAGCGGGCCGGCAGTCCCATTCGCTCCGTCATAAGCGGTTGCAGCATTGAGCGCTTCTCGTAATTGGTTATAGGCATCAACAAACTCGCCTACCAAAGCGGAAATCGTTGTTGTGGGTTGATCACCGCTAATAGTTATGAGTGATCCTGGTGCAGCAGCTTTCAGATTGATTGAAACGCCCTGAATCGCATTCTCGATCACATTGCTACTGAAGCGCAAATCAATTCCGTCTATCTTGACCAGAGCATCGGCAGCCTCGCTGACCAGCGTCATGCCGGTAGCACCCGGCGGATAATTAAAGTTGGCAAAATCGCCACTGATAGTAAACATATTGCCGGCCCCTTCTTGCCCCTCCAAAACAAGGCGGGAGCCTGTATCATCGGTCAGAATTGAAGCAGACACGCCGGAACCGGACTGATTGATCGCGTCGGCAAGATCGTCCAGACTGTCAGCGCCGTTCGCCAACGTTACCGTGAAATTGCCACTGCCTGTACCAATGGTCATCGTACCAGCACCCAGCGCGACATTGCTGTTGGCGACGGGAGCGGAGGCAAGCCGACGGGTTGCGGCCAACTGTGTAATTTCCAGTGTTGCCGGCAGACCCTGTGGACGTGCGCCATTGAAGAAACCAACGGTTGCCAAAGACGGGTCGCTCGATACCAGATTGCCCGCAAAGGCACGACCATCCAGCAGATCGGTTAGTGCCTTCGCAAAGGTATCAAGCGATGATGATGCCGACGCCAAGGCTGATATCTTAAGACTGTTGGTTTGTTCGCGATTGCGCAAAATGGCTTCTTTGGGTTCGCGGGAGGCAGCAAGCAAATCTTCGATCAGCTGTCTACTATTGACGCCTGTGCCAGCGCCGACGAGATTGGATATAGAGCTAAACATAATCATCAAAACGACAAGTGCCGGGATAGTTTTAGTTCAATTTTCGCGATTGCCCTGGCTATCAAATCGCAGCTCGTCCGGCAGGTCTATATGCGGCCGATCCAGCTCGTCGGCAATTTGCGCGTCCAAGCGAAACAGAAAAGCGAGCACTGTGGCAACAGCCACATAGAGACGCTCGTCAATCACTCCGCCAACGGGTGTTGTGAAATAAATCGCGCGGGTGAGCATTGGAAATTGCAGCATCGGCACATTTTTCTCTTCGGCCAGTTGGCGAATGGCGTCTGCCACCTCCCCCCTGCCCCGCGCCAGTACAACGGGAACCGCATCCTTGCCCGGGCGATATCGCAGAACCACCGAAAAATGTACCGGGTTATTCAGCACAACAGTCGCGTCCGCGATCGCCTTGCGCGCCGAGTGCGATAGCGTTTCCTGTTGTCGTTTCCGCTGCGCCCATTTCACTTCCGGCGCCCCTTCAAGATCCTTGTGCTCGTCCTTGACTTCCTGCTTGGTCATGCGAAGCCGTTTGTTGCGCTGGAACATCTGCGCAGGGACATCAATCGCCGCGATGATGAAAAATCCGACGGCCATGGCCATAGCAATGAACAGAAACAGACCACCAAATTGCGTTACTGCAGTTTGCATATCTTGTCGGCCAAGCGCGAACATGTAGGGAAGATTGGCATAGACCAGCCACAGTCCGATACATCCCAATAGCAGCACTTTTGCCATGGACTTACCCAGTTCAATCAGGCCGCGTATCCCAAACATCCGCTTCAATCCATTAAGCGGGTTTATCTTCTCGCCCTTTGGCTTCATGACTGACCAGCGAAATCCCAGCGATCCGAGCAAAATTGGAGTGGCGATAGCGGCAACCATCGTCATTCCAAACAGGCCCAAAAAAGGGAGGAAGATTTTCGCGAGATGGCGATAGGTTTGGGTTCCCGGATTGAAATTCTCGATATCATCTCTGGCTATCGTCAAACCACTGGTCAGCATCTCGGCAATGCCGTCCATAAGGAAGCTACCCAAGGCAGCAAAGCCAAAGGCAGCAGCCAAGACGACCATTGCTCCGCCCAATTCTTTTGATTGCAAGACGTCGCCTTTCTTGGCGCTATCCTGCAGTCGTTTGGCTGTGGGAGCTTCGGTCTTTTCACCGCCGCCTGATGGTCCCTCTGCCACTATTGGCCTCTCGCCAGACGGTCACTTTGCTCAAGCGACTGGGTCAGGGCTTGGCCAATGCCATCAATCATCAAGGGCGCGGCCATTGCCAGCATGACGAGACCCAATGTCAATGTGGCTGGAAGGCCAACAGCAAACAGGTTCATCGAAGGCGCAGAACGTGCAAGCAACCCCAATATAATCTGCATCAACAGCAAAGCCGATCCGACCGGAAAAGCAATGGCCAGTCCCGCCACAAAAAGCGTGCCACCAAAATAAACCAGTTTCAGCGTCGCATCGGCCGACAACAAACCACTGCCCGGCGGCAGATATTCATAGCTGCTCACGATGGTAGCGGCGAGGATCAAATGCCCATCCATGGCGAGAAAAATTAGTGTGGCCATGATCGAAAAAAACTGCCCAATGACCGGCGTCGACTGTCCGGTTTGCGGATCCGACATCGATGCAAAACCAAGCCCCATCGCGTTGCTGATTGTTTCCCCCGCGACAAAGGCGGCACCATAACCGATCTGTATGGCAAAACCGATCGCAAGTCCGATGATCACCTCTCCCGCGATCAGGACAAATCCGGAAATACTGATCAATCCGTCTTCGGGCAAGGTAAGACCGGAACCACCAAGCGCTGCTATCCCGACCGCGAGAGACACGACGAGCCGCAATTGTATCGGCACCACACGTGCACCAGTTACCGGGGCCGCAAAAAAAGCGGCACCCGGTCTGATCATGGCAAAAAGCCATAACCAGAGCTGATCTTCCAAACCTGCAAATCCGGGCGCAATCATCTTAATCGGTCAAGCCAGCAAGGCTGGAATCCGATCATAAATATCCCGAGTGAAATCGACGATCAGATACATGATTGAGCCGCCGAAAACTCCCAACATGATAGCAACGACCAACAGTTTGGGAACAAAGCTAAGCGTTGCTTCGTTGATAGAAGTAGCGGCCTGTATCATGCCCAGCAACAATCCACCAAGCAACGCAGGAACCAAAATAGGGGCAGCCGCCAACGCGGTAATCCACAAAGTTTGCTGCGCCATACCAATGAAAAAATCACCGCTATCAGACATCCGTTCTTCCTTTCCTAAACTGCAAAAGAACCAGCGAGCGTCCCCATGGTGAGTGCCCATCCATCGACGAGAACGAACAACAGGAGCTTGAATGGCATTGAGATAATTGTTGGTGACAGCATCATCATGCCAAGCGCCATTAAAGTGGAGGCGACCAACAGGTCGATGATCAGAAACGGCAAGAATATGAGAAAGCCAATTTGAAATGCGGTCTTCAGCTCACTGGTGACAAAGGCCGGTAACAATATCGAAAACGGAATATCGTCAGGCTCCGCGACCGGCGGTGTGTCGGCCAGTTCCATAAAAAGTTTCAAATCAGACTGCCGCGTCTGTTTGATCATGAAACCGTGCAGCACATCACCCGATCGGCTTATCGCCTCTTCGATCGGGATTTCGCCCTCGCCATAAGGGGAATAGGCATCGACGTTAATCGTATCGATGACCGGGCGCATGACAAACAGGGACAAGAACAACGCCAATCCAACCAGGACCTGATTGGGCGGCGTTTGCTGCAATCCCAATGCCTGGCGCAGGATCGACAGGACAATGATGATCCGGGTAAAACTGCTCATCATCAACACAATCGACGGCAATACTGTGAGCAAACTCATCAGCAGCAAGATTTGCAGCGACAGTGTCAATGGCCTCCCATCGCCAGAAATATCGTCGAGTGCCCGCCCCAGGCCACCGGAGATATCCTCTTGCGCAATTGCAGGATCGGCAAAGGCGATTAGCGATGCCGCAACGAACAGCGCAAAGGACCATGGTCTTTTCATGTCTCGTCGGCACCCCATGCAAGCCGATCAATCCGGTTGCGCGTAACGGATATCAAAAGGGACTGTCCGTTAAATTCAATCACTGCCAGTTTTGCAAAACCGCCCAACGGAAGCGTCTCGACAATCTTGATCTGGCGGTCTTTCTGCGCCCGCATCAAGGCGGGTTGATATCTGCGATAGAGCCATAGAGCCGCAAATATCAGCCCGCCCATGACCGGCAACAGGACAAGCAACTTGATGATATAGGCAGTTATCATTTGCGTCGCTCGACCGCCGGAAAGCCCAGACCTTCGTTCGCCAGTTCGGCAATTCGAACGCCAAAGCGGCCGTCAATCGTCACTACTTCGCCTTTTGCCACCAAAGTCCCGTTGACCATGATGTCGAGCAGGTCATCCGATTGCCGATCCAGTTCCACAACCTCGCCGTCCCGAAAAGCGATAATCTCCGCGAGCCGTTTCGATATGGACCCGACTTCGACCGATAACCGAACTGGAATATCAGACAGTATCCGGAAATTCTCATTCTCGGCCCAAGCTGTTTTCTCCGGCTCCTTTTGCTTTTTTGCAGTGGACGCAGCTTTGGGATCATTCATCATGTGTCTCCTTGTTCCAGACGTTCGATCTTGAAGGCGGCACAGCCGTTTTTCTCGCCCAATGTGCCGGTTGCAAATTTATGATTGGCCACAAATAGTGGCGGCCTGACACGCGGTGCTATCGGGATAACATCGCCCGGCTTGATCTCGAAAAGCTCTGGCAGCCGCAGCTCCGGCTGCGCCAAAATCATGCGCAGTGGCAGGCGGATATTTTTCAGTCCATCCAACCATTGCCGTTGCCAGTCAGGGTCGGACTCTTCCGAACTATCGTTCTGGCTGTTCCGGACCAGCTCGATTGCACTTTCGGCCGCCTCTGCGGAATAGGCGATCGCAATCGTCCAAACGACATCTTGCGCGATCGCAACCTGAAATGTCTGACAGAGTATCTGTTCATCGGGCTTGCAGATGGTGACATGCAATGGGTTCGTTTCATGATTGATGAGCGCAGGTTTGATAATCCCA
Source organism: Parasphingorhabdus sp. (assembly GCF_965233695.1). Classification (GTDB taxonomy): domain Bacteria; phylum Pseudomonadota; class Alphaproteobacteria; order Sphingomonadales; family Sphingomonadaceae; genus Parasphingorhabdus. Next base: position 3,365,666 of record NZ_OZ247497.1, on the reverse strand, counting down.
TGGTCGGCAAAGCAATCGCCTAGCCGTTGGATAAGCGCTTCTTGCAGCCGCGCGATCAACTGCATTTCCGCATCCCGAAAACAATCCTTTTGACGCGCCACGGCCGGCCCCAGTGTGCCTCCAAAATAGAGCTCGACCAGATTGTTGATCATCATTTCCTCAAAAAATAGGATCAGCGACCCGCGCAGCGGCAGCAACCGGAACACCGAAAGGCTCGACAGGTTTTCAAGCCCGCTGGACCATTCGCCATAGGAAAGGAAACGGCCATCTTGTGCGGTGACTTCGGTCTTGATCCCGGCAATCTGTTCGATGGCCGTTGCCATTCCGGCCGCATATTTGTCAGAAACCCGTCGCAGCAAAGATGTGTCTGCAGAAACCTGATGCGATTTTTCAGCAAATTTATGACGGACGACCGCAGCCATTATTGCACCACAAAGCTGGTAAAATAGATGTTGTTGACACCGCCGAAACCAGTCTTCTCTTTCAGCACTTTGTTGATGACTTTCGTCAAAATACCTTGCAACTGTTTCTTGCCGTTCTGGGTATTGAGAGATTCAGTATCCTGTTCCGCAAGCGCCATCAAAATCGCTGACCGGATAGGTGTTTCATGCGCCTTGATATTTTCCAGCACCCGTTCGTCATAATAGGTCGCGATCGAAATAGACACTTGCACAAAATCATTGCTGTTTTTGAGATTGGAAGTGAACGGCCCATCAATCGGATAGTAGGTTATCTTGAACGCATTTTCCGCAAATTTGGGTGGTTGCTTGTTCCCTTTTACCAGGGTCATGCCTCCCGCATCTTTGGCTACCAATTCCGGTTGACCCGTGCCTGCTGACCTGCCGACTTTACCACCGGCCAGATAATATCCAGCCGTCATCGCGATACTCCCAGGCAACAGAACCAGCAGCAGACCTGTCATCATCTTTTTGAAACGCCCGCGCCTGTTTCGAACATCCAACCCCATTTCCATTGCATCCGCCATTATTATTCTCCGCTACAATCTGTTGAAGGGTTCAGGCGTATCGGGCGCCATCAAGGGAAGCGGGCACGTCGCCGACGCCACTGGCGCTCCTTCCTGATTCAGCATGCGGTTCAGCAAGCCAATGATATTCGCCATGCTTGGCGCCGGATTCATAGCCACGTGCGGGGGCATCTTGGTCACCCGATGTCAATCCGGAATGTTCATGTTCGGTCACATCTACGCGCAACAGTTTAGAACCAGCCAATCGGATGTCCTGTTCCAAGCGCCCCTGTGCGCCGAGGATCAACATTTTTGCGCTTTCGTTATCGGTATCAACGCGCACAATATTTCCCGCAGCGTCTGACATGATTTCCACATGCAACCTACCAAGATGTTGCGGCTTCAATTGAAAGCTGAGTTTGCTACGATCACCAGTCAGTTTCGCAATTTCCTGACCCAATCGACCAATCCAATGATCATCCATCAGGGTATCAAAAACAGGTAAGGACGATGGTGTAGTCGCCGCAGTGCCCGTTGCCATCGGTACGTTCGCAGCGACATCGGTCACCGGTAAAGATACGCTGGCACTCGCAGTCTGGTTTATTGGCACCGGCGTAGAAATCAAAAATTTAGCGGATCTGTCATTCGTGACAATTTTCGGCTCCGAATTCTCGGCAGACGAGGCTACCAGACGATTGTCCAACAACAGTGCCTGATCTTTTGGAACGCCCAGCACTTCAATCGGAAGATTTGATTGTGAGTTTACGTTGTCCGATCTCACCGCGCTATCAGGCAGCTTTTGCAAGAGCAGAATATCGGCACCCAGCCCAGCACGCATCGAATCAGGCGCGAATTGCGACCTGATCTCTTTTGTCGGATAACCGGCTTCTTGCAGCTCAAGCTCTGCAGAACGAGCGATTACATCAATTCTGTTCGCACCCGTAATTGACGATGGAGCAGAATCACCATTGTCATGCATCAATGGCATTGTTGTCGACTCATATGGAAGCACAACAGGCGATGACGGCGGCCAGCTCTCCATCCCATCGCCGGGACTATCTTGCTCGATTTCGGCCATTGTCGTCGGCGAAACATCCTGTCCTTCACCGTCTATTTCCGCGAAGGCATCAACAAACCGAAGGGCAAATTCTTCTCTGCCACCTGGGTCGTTCGTTTCCTGCAAGAGGGCTGGCGCTGAATTGAAATCGAAATTTGCTATCAGGCGAAATACACTATTCATGAGAACAAGCCTTTCTTCCACCCCGCCGAGGTGATGCCATTAGTTCTGATCGGATGCGGCAACGCGTCCTGCAACCTCTGGTCGATTGATTTTCTGGCACGGCGAAAATTCAGGTCGGCGCGTTCTTCACGGAGCATTGAAACATGGGCGGCCGACCGCTTCGCTGCCGCAATCGTTTCTGCCTCGGCTAATTTGCCTTGCTGAGCCCGGCTGAGCGCTATCAAGCGATGTCCGAATTCCAGTCGGTTTGCGAGCTGTGCCGCATGGTTGCCGTCTCTCGCGCGCAACATGTCATCCGCGATCGCCATCAGCTGTTCGCGCGACTTTTCCAAACGGTGGGCCTGATGCTCCGCTTGCGCCAGATCGCGCTGGGTCAACCTGGCTTGCAGCCGGCACATACCAAGCAAACGCCGCTTGAGATGCAAGTCGCATTTCATCATCCGAAACACTCCACCAATCGGCTGATCGCGTGGGTGAGATCAATGTTCACATCATGGGGCTGTTGAAGAAATGCAAGTTGATCAGACCGCCGAGCAATGGCTTCATCGAGCAAACTGTCGCTTCCAGCACGATATCCGCCCATCGTAATCAGATCACGATTTTCGGTATAACGACTCCACAAGGACCGAAATTTGTGAAGCGCCGCAGCATGATCGTCAGCGATAATATCCTGCGCCACTCTGCTAATTGATTTACCGATATCAATGGCCGGAAATATATTCTGCTCGGCAAGTTCACGGGACAGGATTACATGTCCGTCAGCGATGGCCCGTGCGGCATCGACGATCGGATCGTCGAGATCATCACCATCCGCCAAAACGGTATAAAAGGCCGTTACAAATCCACCGGTTTTGGCGTCACAACCCGCCCTTTCGAGGAGTTGCGGGATGAGAGCGATGGCACTCGGCGGATAGCCTTTCATGGTTGGCGGTTCGCCGGCTGCCAATCCGATTTCCCGTTGGGCATGGGCAATCCGCGTCAGGCTATCGATCACCAGTAAAACACTTTTGCCCTCTGCCCGAAAATATTCGGCAATAGCAGCTGCACGCTGGGCAGCTTTGATCCGGAGGATCGGGGAATGATCCGCCGGCACAGCAATCATGATTGTTTTATCGGCGATCCCGCTATCCTTGCTCGCCGCAACAAAATCACTCACCTCGCGGGCACGCTCGCCAATAAGCCCAACCACAATTACATTCGCTTGCGTGCCGGAAGTAAGCTGCCGCATCAGCATGGTTTTTCCCACGCCAGAACCGGCAATGAGGGCCAGTCGCTGCCCGCACCCGACAGGCAAAAGCGCATTGATTGCCTGCACCCCGACATCCAGTGGACGGATGACACTACCCCGGCTCAATATGTTGGAGGCCTTTCCCATCAAAGGCCATTGCGCCTCCATCGGGATCGGTCCCATCCCGTCGAGCGGGCGGCCCAGGGGATCGATGATACGACCCAAAAGCGCAGAGCCAACCGCTACTTGCGCGGCTTGTGGCGTCGGCCTCACATGCGCATCAACGTGGATATCGACATGCTGATCAAAGGGTGCCAGTGTCGTCGTGTCGCCGCCAAAGCCGACTATTTCAGCACCTATCTCCCGGCCATTTTCCGAGGCAATCCGGGCGCCAAATCCGATCGGATAATCAAAACCACTGGCTTGTACCAAGCCGCCGGAGCAGGCCTTTACCTTACCCCATTTTACCGGTGCAGGTGTGATAACACCCGCGTCCAAAAGCATCCTGGAAAGACGATCATAATCAAGATCTAACATATAGCACCGTCCGCAGCTTTGATGCGCGTTTCGATCTCCTGCTTGATCGCAATGCTGCCGGCAAAAACCTGTCCAGCGGCATGATCCAGTCTCACCGATCCCGGCAACAGGTCTGCGTCCACGGTGATCGGAATTTGGCAATCATATTCCCGCAATAGCTGGGCGTCACTTGGCGCAAGGTGGAGACTTGGTTCTCCCACGCTGCCGTTGATCAGCGCAATGGCCTCATCGCAACGACGTTGCATCAAAGCCGGATCGGTTTTTGCATGACCCACGGCTTGCTCAAACAACGATAACAGGACTTCCCAGAATTGTTTTGCCAGCACCTTTTCATCGCCGGCCTTCAGCCGATCAAGCGCCATCGCCAAAATGTCTTTTTGTTGCTCAAGCTGATCTTGAGCAACCAACGCGGCTTGCTGACCATTAAGATATCCTTGCTGATAAGCCTCTTCGATCTCCTGATTCAATAGGTCATGCGACGGTTCCGGCTGCTCTTCCGGTTCATCATCTGCCGGAATTTCTTTTGCAGCACAAAGTGTCCAGTCATATGTCGACTGAAAGTGGGTTTCCTGATTTGGCAGAGAAGTGGAAACGACAAAATCCTGCTCCCGCGATGCCGGTGAAAACTGGTTATCAGACAAATTCACGGCTTTGCCCCCCCAACAAAATCACTCCCTCGTCGGCCAAGGCGCGGGCCTGATCCACGACTTGCTTCTGTGCGGCAGCAACTTCATCCTTTGAAACTGGTCCCATTTCCGCGATGTCATCTTCTATCGATTGGGCAGCACGCTTTGACATACAGCCGAACATTCGTGCCGCCAGCGCCGCGTCTGCCCCTTTGATTGCCAAGACCAGGACAGCATTGTTGATCGATCGAAGCACGGTGCCCAATGCCTTGTCATCAAGCTCGATCAAGTCGGCGAAAACAAACATTTGCTCTTCAATTTTGCGGGCAAGCGTTTTGTCTCGTTTGAGTAACGCCTTGATGATCCTTAGCTCTGCTGGTTTCTCGACATTGTTCATAATCGCGGCGGCCTCATTGGTGCCGCCAGTTTTCTGGGCGATGCTTGCAGCCGGCTTTTGAGTGTGTCGAGAAATCAGCGCTTCAATATCGGCAATGGCCTGTGCTCCGATGTCACCCATAGTCGCGATGCGAAAAATTACATCCTCCTGCAAATCTTCGGGCAATTGTTGGAGGACATCACCTGCCGTTTCCGGTTCCAGAAAGGACAGAATGACAGCCATCATCTGGGGGTGTTCATCGGCAATCATGCGCGCGATTTCATCGGCGGACATCCAATCCAGCAGCCGGTGCAGATGATTGAGATCCGACCGGGATTGATGTGGGGCGATGCGAGTCAGCATATTGGCCGCGCGACCTGGGCCCAATGCCTTGTCCATAATAGCCGTTATCTGATGATGGGCGCGATAGCCGATCGGCGTCCGGCTGCGGGCTTGCTGGACAAAGCGATCGAAAACGAAATTTACGTCCTCTTCGCTGACATTGCTGATCGCAAGCATTGCTGCGCCCAGCGATTGCACCTCGCCGGGCCGCAGACGTGACAATATATCAGCCGCCTCGTCCTCGCCAAAGATCATCAGCAATATTGCGGCGATCTCGCTGCCCGACCATGACCGTTCAGCCTCTTCATCGATTGCGGACGAATTAGCCAATTCAATCGCATTGCCCTTTGCAAGTTCAGCCATTGACCGCCCCCTTACGAGCCGTCATGTCCGTTGCCGTTTCAGCCAACAGATCACGAACCGTCAGCGCTGCATGATCGGGGTTCTGCCGGACAAAATTCTGGATCAATGCAGCTCGCGCCGCATAGCCATCAGCAGAGCTGATCATATCCAGTGACACTGGATCAGCGACTGCTTCCGCAGCCTTTGCCTCCTGCGCCAGACCCTCGTCAATATCGGTTGCCAGTTGCAAACGCTGGGGTCCCGACAAGACCGAACGGTTCGCGCGAATTTTCCTCATCAAGGGCCAACCAATGCCGAAGATCAAAGCCAATGCCACCAACAGCGCGGAAACATTGCGGGCAAGCAGAGAAACCCAACTGGCTTCCCACCAGTTTTCCACATTTTTCTCCACAGGCAGAAAGGCCCGCGCCTCAATCGCCACCACATCGCCGCGCTCTTCTTGGAAACCGATAGCGCCTTTGACCAAGGCCTCTACAGCAGCCAGTTCTTGCTCGGAACGCTGGCTTCTGCCGGTTGGCGAGCGCAGCGCAACGGCGACAGACAAGCGCTTCACCGAACCGACGGCCTGTTTGGTCACAGACACCTCCCGGCCCAATTCAAACTGGCGCGCAAATTTTTCGGACGTGCGGCTTGTTTCTTCTTCCTCAGCAGTGCCTTCATCGCCCTGAAAGTCATCGGTCAGCTCAGGTTCCTCGGGCGGGCGATTGGCCAAGGCGCCGGGAATACCATAGCTTGCGCGTTCGCCCGGTTCATTCGACCAGCTCCCCTGCTCTGTCCGAACGCGGGCATCTTCTGCCGGAAAGCTCTCGCGTGTCGCCTGATTTTCGGAGAAATCCATTTCCGCCGTCACTTCAGCGGTAAAGTTTTCGGCACCAATGATCGGCGTAAGCAGCGAGGTAATCGTACGACGATATCGGTCTTCAACCTGCGCTTGCACCATCAGATGCTGCTCGGCCTCGTCCGATGCGCTGCTTGATCCATGGCCCGACACAAGGCGGCCATTTTGATCGACCACGCTCACGGCATCTGCTGACAGTCCTGGTACAGAACTTGCCACAAGATGGATGATCGACTGCACTTGTGCCTCGGTCAAGCGGTTGCCGCCAACGAGGGTCAGCATCACGGACGCAGATGGTTCGGAGCGATCGCGGATAAAAATGCTTGGCGCTTCCATCGCGAGCAGCACCCGCGCCGAGACGACGCTATCCATCGCCTCTATTGTTCGCGCCAGATCAAGCTCTCGGGCAGCCCGCAGCTTGTCATTCTCGACAGCGCGGCTTGCACCCATCGGCATGGAAGATACCAGACTGTCTCCATCGGGAGCAGATTTAGGCAGGTTTTGAGCAGCCAGCGCTAACCTGGCACGATGATAATCAACCTCTGACACGGTCAGTGTTCCGGTCGACTGATCAATACTATAGCCGATGTCGGATTGCTTTAGAGCTTCAACGACGGCAGCCTTGTCGGATTCTGGTAGACCCCGAAACAGGTCCCGCTGCGGCGGCTCCCGTAGCGCCAGCCATAAGGTGACCGCTATCAAAACCACCGCCAGCAATCCCAGCCAAGGCCATGCCCGCACGACGGCTGGCTGTTTGATCAATGCCTCCAATCGATCCCGCCAGCTGACATCATTTGCCGCGCCATTTGATGACCATATAGGTGCCAGATCCTGAGCCGGTTTTTCGACTTGTTGGTCGCTGGTAAGACTGAGTTCGTTCATATCACACCGGCATGCTCATGATGTCTTGATAGGCTTTCATCAATTTGTTGCGGACCTGAAGGGTAAGCTCGAAACCCAGCGACGACTTTTGTCGCGCCATCATCACGCCCGCGATGTCGGTTGTCTTGCCCATGGTGTAATCCTGGGTCAGATCACCAGCGGTGTGTTGCAGAACATTGATTTGATTAAAAGCTGCAGTCATTGCTTCGCCAAAAGCGGGTTGCGCCGGACCACTTCCCTGGGCAACCGCTGCAGAGGCTGCTTTTTTTAAGGCATCATTTTCAGCCAGAATATCTCTGCGCAGAGCCATGATGGCAGTGGTGTCAATTGTCTTCATGATCTCAAACCTTGCGCCCGTACCGCTGCGTAACGAGAGGGCTTCAGGAGAGATTTTAACGGTTGCCAATCGATACGCAGCGGTGGACCAAAGTTCACCCGGACCAGATCGGGTGAACACCAGTTAAGTAACGCGAAGCAGGCATTGCGAGTGTTTAAATGCAAACCACTGAACTTGCTTGAGATCGGCAAAGTGTCTGCAAAACCATCTTCATTTCCATTTTTCCCAATCATCGATTTTCCCATTATCTGGTCCTGAGGAACCGCCTTTGGATTCCAAAGATGCGATCGATGAGGACTTCGCAAACGCTATGCCAGTTTATCGCAGGGCAAATTTCCTCGGCTTTTCAAATGCTTTTGCTGCGTAGAAACTGGCGCAGCCAATTTTCTGACTCGACATCGTCAAACTACTGACAAACCGCCATTTTCGTGACGCCCTGTCAGACGATTAAACCTATTCCGGCGCTATCCGTTCTTTGTGCATGAGGCCGCCAATCATCCTTACCGTTGGCGGCTCTCACCCATCTGAAAGGAAAATATTATGACGATTATTGGAACCAATGTTGCGGCTCTTCGCACAAACTACGCCGCGAACAATGCGGAAATGAGCCTAGCAAAATCCATCGAACGCCTGTCCACCGGTCGCCGCATTAACAGCGCGAGCGACGATGCCGCTGGTCTAGCTGTTGCGACACGTATGACTTCTGAAATCCGTGGTCTGAACATGGCTGTGCGCAACGCCAATGACGGTATCTCGCTGACCCAGACCGCAGAGGGTGGCATGAACGAAATCAACACTATGCTGCAACGTATGCGTGAACTGTCGGTGCAGTCTGCCAACGGTACCTTGGCCAATACCGACCGGGTCAATTTGCAGGTTGAGGTTGCAGCTCTGATTGCACAAATTAATGATGTGGCCTCGCGCACGACGTTCAACAATGTCGAACTTCTCGACGGCACCAACGCCTCTATCGATATTCAAACCGGATCCAATGCCGGTGAGATAGTTACCGTCAACCTGGCTGACGTTACCGCAACGACTCTGGCGGTGGACGCACTTGATATTAGCACCATAGCCGGTGCGAATGCTGCACTGACCGCGATCACCGCAGCCATGGACACGGTGACGACTGCACAGGCGTCACTGGGTGCTTCGCAAAACCGTTTGCAGGCAACCGTTTCCAACTTGAATGATCGACTGGCCAACTTGACCGAGTCCCGGTCCCGGATCGAGGATGTCGACTTTTCCGGTGAAACCACTGCTCTCGCTAAGGCCCAGATTTTGAGCCAGGCTTCCACGGCCATGCTTGCCCAGGCCAATCAATCGCAACAGGGTGTGCTGAGTTTGATCCGTTAAGTCGCTGGTCCGCTTAACTGGTCTTACGGTCCCCGGCGTCGATTAAACCCCACTATTGGCGTCGGGGACTTTTTTTCAATCATTCACTTTCCCAAGAATTTTGTGCAGCTTTTCGAGTGCTGCTTTCTTAAGCTGGCAAACACGGGAAGCGCCGATATCCAGTGTGCGCCCAATCTCTTCCAAATTCATTTCTTCGATAAAATAGAGCTGCAGGATCAAGCCATCCCGTTCTGGCAGAGACGCAATTGCATCTGCGACTAATTGCTGTTTCTGATGACGCTCGACTCTGTCATCGGCACGCTCTGATGTATCGGAAAACCATATATTCTGATCAGAATAAATCTCGTCCATGGATTGCAGGTCGACAGCTTCGGCGTTGTCGACCGCAACGCGATAGCTTTCCTGATCCATACCCATAGCATCAGCCAATGCCTCTTCACTTGGCGCGTGACCCAATTGCTGCGCGAGCTGTTCTTCTGCAATCCGTAACTGCTTTTGGAACTGCATCGCCGATCTGCTCATATTGCTTTGCTTGCGCAGCTGATCAATCATCGCACCGCGCACACGCAGCTTCGCATAGTTGGTGAAGCCCAGGCCCCGGTCTTCATATCCTTGCGCAGCCTCCACCAAAGCAACCAATCCAATTTGCAACAGATCCTCGACATCGATGATGGTGGAGAGATGGGAATGCACGTGCCAGGCAAGTTTGCGCACCAATGGCAAATGGCTGCTGATAAGCTGCTCCTGACTTTGCATGGCAGGGCTTGATCCATAGGTCAGATCGGCAATCTGGGATTCTTGATATGTCACGCTATATCCTCTCAATGATCGCTATTTTCCGCATCAGTTTGATTTGCTACCGGCAATGGGCCCGCGCGGCCGCCAACGACTGCGACAACTTCGACAGCCTTGTCGTCAGGCAATTCGTCGAAGGACAAAACCGGCGTCGTCGGAAAATTCGGCTTGAGCAATCGCAACAGAGTTCTGCGTGCAATCGGCGATGTTACGATCGCAAAACGTTTTGCTTCTGCCATTATCGGGCTTGCCGCATTCTCAACCGATGCAATTATTCTCCGCGCCAATCCCGGTTCAATCGGATGCGATGCCATACCCCGCGTTTCTATCGCCTGCGCCAGAAGGCTCTCCAGTTCGGCATCGAGGGTTATGACCGGCAAGGGCATGTTGATCGGTACCAGCGATTGAATGATCAACGGCCCGATACGCTTGCGGACACCATCGACGATGTTATCAAGCGATGGCGTCTCGCTGACCGCATCATCAGCCGCGGCCGCAATCATGGCTTCGCTAATCCGCCGAAAATCTTTGATCGCAACACCCTCGCTCAGAAGGGCGCGACAAATAGCGGCAATCTGAAAGAGACTGAGCGGTTTGGGCGTCAATCCTTCGATCAACTGCGGATTGGTATCCTTTAGATTATCAAGCAAGCCCTGCGCTTCATCCATCCCGAATAGTTCGGCCGCATGGAGTCCGATCAGATGATTGAAATGGGTAGCGATAACCGTCGATGCGTCGACAACAGTATAGCCCGATACCACTGCTTCACTGCGTTTGTCTGGCGATATCCATAAGGATTCCAAACCAAAGGTTGGATCCGTGCAAGCAATACCTTCGACCTTGTCTTCAATATCTCCGCTATCGAGTGCGAGCAGATCATCGGGCCAAGCCTGATCCTCACCTAGTGTCACACCGCTGATCTGAATGCGGTAGGCATTGGGCGACAGCGCCATATTGTCTTTCACCCGGACCAGCGGCACCACGAAACCCAGCTCGCGGGATAATTGCCGCCTGATCCCCGTCAGCCGCTGCATCAGAGGCGCACCCTTGCGATCATCCACCAGCGGGACCAGCGCATAACCAATCTCTATGCTCAAAACCGCACCATCTGTGACATCGCTCCAGGCGATATGGTTGGTCTGTTCAGGCGACTGGAGCTGTGGCGGCGGCGCTTGTGTCGCTTTCGCCCTGACTGTCATCCGCAAGGCGCAAAATCCGGCGATCACAGCGATGGGCAAAATGATGTAATGTGGCATGCCAGGCAACAAACCGATCACCAACAAGATTGCAGTCACCGGTATCCACGCTTTGGGATTACCAAACTGGCTGCCGATCTGTCCCGGCAAATCCATCGGGGATGCTACTCTGGTGACAATTGCAGCTGCGGCTATCGACAAGAGTAGTGCCGGCACCTGAGCCACCAGCGCGTCGCCGACGGCCAGCAGCACGAATGTCTCCGCCGCATCACCAACAGCCATATCGTGGCTGAAAACGCCCAATATCATTCCGCCGATAATATTAATTATAAGGATCAACACGCCGGCAACTGCATCGCCCTTTACGAATTTTGATGCGCCATCCATAGATCCGTAAAAGTCGGATTCTGTCGCTACTTCCTGACGTCGCTCTTTGGCTTCCTCTGGAGACAACAGGCCAGCATTCAGATCCGCATCAATCGCCATTTGCTTGCCGGGCAAAGCGTCTAAGGTGAAGCGCGCGGTCACTTCCGACACGCGCCCTGCCCCTTTTGTGATCACCACCAAATTGATGATCATGAGAATGGTGAAAACAAAAATACCGACAATGTAATCGCCACCGATCAAAAAGTTTCCGAACGCCTCTATCACTTGGCCGGCGGCATGAGGCCCGGCATGCCCCTCGACCAGCACAACGCGGGTCGATGCAACATTCAAAGCGAGACGCAGCAATGTCGCGAACAAAAGCACCGTCGGAAAACTGGAAAAATCGAGTGGCTTGGCGACATTTAGCGCAACCATCAAAACAGCAAGCGCAATAGTGATATTCGCAATAAAGCCAATATCAAGAACCGTAACCGGAACCGGCAGAACCATGAAAATTACCAGCAAAAGCGTTGCGACAGGCAATATTCCCGCTTTCGCCATATCGCCTGCCCATTTCTGGCGGGATGACAAAAACGCTAGCATGCTATCGTTTCAACAGCGGGAAATAAGGATCGGAAGGACTGCATGAATTTTCCCAAATTTTGTACAATCTGGGTTCAGCAAGGCCTGTGCCAATCAGCGATTAAACAGGGTAGTTCTGATATTAAATGCTTTGAATCATATGGTTATGGATGCTTTTTGTAGATGTGAGAAATACCCATGCCCAAAGCGTATGACAAATTATTGGCGCGCTGTTTGTTCAAATTCGTCAATTTGTTGACCCGGAAGCGCGCCGCATCAATAAGATTCGACAGTGCGATCAGTTGCGCCTTCAGCGCATGATTATCGTGCCAGACACCGGTCTTTTCTATTTCGGAAACCAGCGGCCGGATTGCTTCGGCAGCGATGATAATCCGTTCGGGATCTTGACCGTCAAGAGCATTCACCAACTCCCTGAAACCCGCTTCGAGGTGATCAAGCAATTCCATTGCTATGACAAATCAGTGCCAGCATCATAAAAAGCTATCATCTTGCTCGCGATTGCCAAGGGATCAACAGGATATTGCCCCTCGGCAATTGCGGACTGAATATATTGAACCCGTGCCATATCGATTGGCATGCCTTGTTCTATCATCGGTTTTATAACACTGGCCAAAGAGCCTTCTGCATTGCTTGTGCTAACATTGCCGCTGGTTTGCAACCTCCCTGAATTAGCCACCTGATCAGCGCGTCCGGGATTTATCCCATAGGGCTGCAACGCTCCTATTTTATCGATCATGATATTCTCCTGTCTAGATGCTCGCCTACTAATACGGGCACGCAGCGATCAGCTTTAGCGGTTGCTTTGGGATGGGAGGCTCACGCGTCCTTCACCGGTTATTTCCGCCAATATGGGTGAAGATCTTCGTGCGGCACGCACCGGAATAATGTCGCCGACGCCGCCATTGCGATCAGCCTGCATCTGACGCGATATCAAGAACCCGTTTTTCTCGATAACCAGCAGCACCGGTTCTCCACGCTTTACGATCAACGGCTTTCGAGATGTATTTCGGCGATCCGTTTCTGACCGGATGAGTGGAACAGGAATGCGCCAGTTCTGGGATATGCAGCGGATAATCACTAGGTCCTTGCCGCGCCTGTCAAAAACCACTGGTTCCTGGCATTTCTTCAACCGCAGCCGTGGATCGATACCGCCACGGGGTCCTCCGACTTTTCCTTTTTCTTTCCCTAAAAATTGAGCCAACTGCTGTTCCAGAGTTGAAACAGATTCCAAAGCCTTGCCATAAACCGGTGTACCGATCAGCATGGCCAAAGCACTCCCCACTCCAATTACCGTTTTCAAAAACGCCATGATCGCTCCTCTATCTTGCGGAACTATGGAGAAGCAAAGCCCGTGCCATGACCGGTCTTTATATTGTCCGTCCACGGCCAGATGGAGATGATCAGTCGTTGCGGAGCATCATTTCCGCCTGCGTCCTGCCCCCCAAATCTAATTGCTGTATCTGCAACACCCTCGACTTTTAAACCCCGTGCGAAGGATGCCATTCGTGCCGAGGACAATTCCCATTGATCCAGTCTTGCCGATGCTGGTGCATGACCACTTATTGACAATTCAACCCGGGCAGATCGCTCGCGAATAACGAGGGCCACCGATCTCGCCCTTTGCCTTCCGCTCTCGGAAAGCATTGCCTCGTTTGATTCAAAAAGCGATGCCGTGGGCCATTCAAATATCTCCAACGGTATCGACGCCTCGGCCGCGTCCGTAAATGTTTCCGGACGAACAAAAGACAAAACCACAAAGCCCATCATCAACAGGCTAAGGTCGGCAAATGCCAGCGACCATCGATTGGTCCTCTTTACCGTCATGGTGACTTTTCATAACGGGATATCACCGCAACCAGCTTGTCGGTCAACGCTCTTTGCCACTTCAGCTCTTCGGCCGAAAGGCGCAGAAAACGTTGTGATATCGGCGCCGCCACGACATTGGAGAGAACCAATCCATATAAGGTCGTCAGCAATGCCAAAGCCATGGCCGAACCCATATTGTCCGAGCTTTCAAGGTCTGTGAAAAGGCGAACAAGACCAATGATCGTGCCGACCATACCTATGGCGGGTGCCACGTCCGCCATGGTCATCCAGAAGCGAATAACGCTGTTGTGACGCATTTCGCGATCCTCTAGATTGGCCTTTGCCCACGCGGAAAATCGTTCGGCATCGGGATCATTTGCGAGATAACCGACCGCATGTCCGACAAAGCCGGTTTGCGCTTTGATGCGGTCGATGCATTGCAGACCTTTCAAATCGATGACGGTCTCCACCCGGCGCACCGCCCTCTGTGCCACCTGAGCATCACGAGCTGGATTTGCAAGCAACAAAGTTTTGCATGCCACCAGACTGCTTACCAGTCCGCGCCGCCCCTCCTGTGCACCTACAACGGCAATCGCCCCCAACCAAACCAACGCAAAAGCCAACGGATCAAAAAGATCAAGAACCGATTGCATGTCGACCTCCTTGTTCTGCTGCGAGTGCCAAGGTGACAAAAAAATGTCGCAAACCGACAATTATCTGGCGCGTTATTTTGACGCTTCGAACCGAGCGAGGAGGGAAAAGAGCGGAATTGCAGGGCATTGGGACTTTGGCACACCATTTGCTGAGGGAAGGAGACTGGTTCTCTGCCTTTCAAAACGGATGGCAAAGACCGGCGTTTAACCTTCGATAAGGGAGCATCGGTTCCGGCTATGGACAGAATTTTCGGTATTTATGGAGATGCCCTTTCGCTGCGATCACAGCGGCTCAATATGCTAGCATCCAATATTGCCAACGCAGCGACGCCGCATTTCAAGGCGCGTGATCTGGACTATGAAAAAGCCATCGCTTCCATTGCTGACGGCACAACGCTTAGTGACAGTGCGGCAAGCCACAGCGGCTACCGCGTCCCTCTGCAACCCGCCATGGATGGCAACACCGTTGAACTGTCCACAGAGCAAACCCTCTTTGCCGAAAACGCTGTTCAGTATCGCACCACATTATCGTTTCTCGACGGGCGCATCGGCACATTGCGCCGCGCGATGAAGGGGGAATAGGTGACCAATCCCATCAACATATTTGATATCTCCGGACGGGCAATGGCGGCACAGCTGACCCGGCTGAATACCACTGCATCGAATATGGCCAATGCCCGTTCGGTGGCGAGCAGCGAAGCGGAAGCGTTTCGCGCACTGAAACCAGTTTTCCGCACATATGTTGACAGTCCGGAGTTTGCGACCGTCGATGTCGAGCGAATAGTCCAATCAGATACGCAACCGAAGAAACGCCATGACCCGACAAATCCCAAGGCAGATGCCGAAGGTTATGTTTGGGAAGCTGGCGTCGACGAAGCCACCGAAATGATCGAGATGATCGAAACCGCGCGCCAGTACCAGAATAACGTGCAGGTGTTGCAAACCGCGAAATCACTAATCTTGGAAACCATAAGGATGGGTAATTCATGACCACGATAACTGACATAGCATCCGCAACCGCCGACGCTTCCCGGACCAGATCTCTGTCCGGTGGCAATCTCGATCAGGCCGCCTTTCTTCGCCTGATGACTGCACAGTTGAAAATGCAGGACCCTTTCAAGCCGCTGGATAGCAACGGCATGGTAGCGCAGATGGCACAGTTCTCGACCGTCGCCGGTATCGAGGAAATGAACGATTCACTGAAGAAGCTTTACGAAAATAACCGCATCGGCGATGCCTCAAGCTGGCTGGGAAGAAATGTTCTGTTGCCTGGAAATGTCGCGATTCCGAACGAGGCCGGACAATATGCCGGAGAGTTCACCCTCACCGCACCCGCAAAAGACCTTTCCATCGATTTTCTGAATGATCGCGGCGAAATTGTTCAGTCCATAGAATTGGGCAAGCAAGAGGCCGGACCCATTATATTCGAATGGGATGCTCTGGATGAAAACGGCAAGCCACTGGACCTTGGTGCGCTTAAAGTCAGAGTGAATGGCGGCGTCATATCCGGACTTTCGTCCTGGTCTAAAGTGAATGCTGTTCAGTCGCCAACAGATGGCGCAAATGCCCGTCTGATCACCTCGCGCGGAGAGTTCTGGCTCTCAGACGCAATCCGCCTCCGTTAACAAACGCTGTCAAATCAAGGAGATTAACCTATGTCTTTTTACACGTCTCTATCCGGACTCAAAGCATCACAAACCGACCTGTCGACCATATCCAACAATGTCTCGAACGCCGGTTCGGTTGGCTTCAAACGCAGCCGTGCAGTATTTGGCGATCTCTTCGCAGCCTCGCCAACGCAATCAACAAAAACTGTTGCCGGCCAAGGTGTAAGGCTCAACGGCATTACCCAACAATTTGCACAAGGCACACTGGAATCAACCGGAAAAACATTGGATGTTGCGATTGCGGGTGAAGGATTTTTCGTCGTTCGCGGTCAACCGCCCCGCTCCGATGTCAGCTTCACTCGCAATGGTGTTTTCGGACTAAATTCCAACCGCGAAGTCATCGATACTTTGGGAAGCAAGGTGCAGCTATTGCCCGTTGATGCCAATGGCAATATCACCTCCACCGCCATCGGCAGCATGCTTGATTTTCAGGTCCCCGCGTTTGATCCAGCTAATCCGACAGCTGTTCTCGCCAATATCTCCATTGCCAATAGCGGTCTGGTGACGGCAACTTTTGCGAATGGCAACACGCTCAATCTCGGGTCGATGGCGATGGCGTCTTTCACCAATAACGAAGGACTGCGGCCGATTGGTGACGCGCATTGGCAAGCCACAGGCGATAGCGGTAACCCGCAAATTAATGGTGCTGGCCAGGGGCCAATGGGTGAAGTGCGTTCAGGCCTTCTGGAGCGCGCGAATGTGGATCTCACGGAAGAGCTTGTCTCTCTGATCGGTGCCCAGCGGAATTTTCAGGCCAACGCACAAGCCATTGAAACAGCCAATACACTGACTCAAACCATCATCAACCTTCAGGTCTGATAACGTCCGGAGTATATGAGCAATGGACAAAATGATCCACAGCAGCTTGAGCGCCATGCAAGGCATAATGGCACGCCAAACGGCTATCGCCAACAACATGGCCAACGCGTCAACAACCGGTTTTCGGGCAGAGGTGATCAACGCCAAGGCACGGCATCTCAGCAGTGCTGCGTTTGATAGCCGGGCGATTGCTTATGAAAGAGTGCTCACCGCTGATCTCACCGCAGCATCGGTGACCAAAACCGGTCGCGCGCTTGATGTCGCCCTTAACGGTGATGCGATGCTCACGGTTCAAGGCAGCGATGGTGAACCAGCCTATACCAGGCGTGGCGATCTGCAGCTTAGCGAAACCGGTTTGTTGACGACCGGTGCTGGCGATCCGGTCTGGGGTGAAGCCGGTCCGCTTATCATTCCGCCTGCTGACAGGATCAATATTGCACAAGACGGCGGTGTTTGGATTTTGCCACAGAATGATCCCGATGGCGAGATGCAGCAGATCGACCGGCTGGCTCTGGTTTCCTTTACCGGTAGCGACATTGTCAAAGGACATGACAACCTGTTCCGGGTTCGAGGTGGCGGCATATTGCCGAATGATCCCGATGCCGGAATTACCGAAGGATCTCTCGAAGGTTCCAATGTCAACATGACCACCGCATTGGTGGATATGATCGAAGCCAGTCGCGCATGGGAAATCCAGGTCAAGTTTCTCTCCACCGCGAAAGATATCGACAGCAGCGGCGCGAGCCTGATGCAATTGCCCAACGGTTAGGAAGGAATCGAATATGAGTAACGGAGCCTTGCAAGTCGCACGTACCGGACTGGATGCCCAGAATGTAAAGATGCGGGTCATTGCCAATAATCTGGCCAATGTGAATACCAACGGTTTCAAACGGCAGCGCGCCAGTTTTGAAACGCTGGTCTATCAGCATGATGTAACGCCAGGTGCTCCAGCTGACGAACAGAACCGATATGCTATTGGACTGTCTCTCGGCACCGGCGTTGCTGTCCAAGGCACCGCCCGGATAGAAACACAAGGCACCCTGCAGACAACAGGCAACGCTCTTGATATCGCCATTGAAGGGCCGGGCTATTTCCAGGTGGAAATGCGAGACGGACAAATTGGCTATACCAGAGCCGGTAATTTCAGCCGAACGTCAGAGGGCATTGTGGTAACCGCCAGCGGCCTTCCGCTTGTCCCTGAAATCCAGATACCGGAAGGAGCGACGGGCATTACCATCGGCAAAGACGGTATCGTCTCTGTCGCTTTGGCTGGCGAGACGGAAATAACAGAACTGGGTCAGATCGAAACGGCCTCTTTCGTAAACCCTGCAGGCCTTAAGCCGGTTGGCGACAATTTGCTGACCGAAAGTGAAGCCAGCGGCGAACCGCAGATAGGTCCAGCCAGCGAAGATGGCCGCGGTAGTTTGCGGGCCGGTTTTCTGGAGCAATCCAACGTCAATATTGTCGAGGAGCTGGTCGATATGATCGAGACGCAGCGCGCTTATGAAGTGAACAGCAAAATGATCTCCGCCACGGATGAAATGCTGCAATTTGTGAACCAGCAATTGTGACCGGAACGGATATGAAGAGCCTTTTGCTTCCCCTCTGCGTAATCGCTTTGTCCGGTTGCTTTGCTGGATCCAGCGATGGCCCCCGCCCCGGGTTTGCGCCGACAATCGCACCGGCAGCCGCCAGCTTATCGCAAGGCAATGGCGCGATATTTCAGGCAGCAAATGGCTATGCAGCCTTAACCAGCGGCGCACGGGCGTCCCGGATCGGCGATGTCCTTACTATCCAGCTGGTCGAGCGCACATCGGCGGTCAAAAGCAACAGCGCAGCCACAAACAGAAGCGGTGAATTCGGGCTTACGCCACCAACAACTGGCCCATTGGCTTTGTTCGACCCGAGCGATGTAAACATTGGTGGCGATCAGTCGTTTTCAGGTTCAGGACGGGCAGCGCAAGCGAACAGCCTGATCGGTGAAATCAGTGTCACCATTGCGGAAATCTATCCCAACGGCACGATGAAAGTGAAGGGCGAAAAGTTGTTAAACCTCAACCGCGGCGAAGAATATATCCAGATGACGGGCATTGTGCGCGCAGCGGATATCAGCACTGACAACCGGATTTTATCGTCGCGCGTTGCCGATGCGCGTATCGCTTATTCCGGTTCGGGAGAAATCGCGCGTGCAAGCAAACAGGGATGGTTGCAGAAATTCTTTTCCGCAATCTCGCCCTTTTAGGTTCATCCATGCCCGCTGCAACCCTTCTCCGATTATGCGATATCAAACATGTTTTTGGACTTGTGATTGGTGTTGCGCTGCTCTGGTGTGCGCCGGTTCACGCAACCCGCATCAAGGATATTGGCAGTTTTGAAGGCCTGCGAACCAACCAGCTGACCGGATATGGTATCGTAGTGGGATTGGCTGGCACAGGTGATGACAATCTGGAATATGCTACTCAAGGGATGAAGGGTACCGTCTCGCGCTTTGGCCTCAACTTGCCGCCGAACGTCAATCCGTCCTTGAGAAATGCCGCAGCGGTAATTGTCACCGCCGATCTGCCGCCGTTCGCCAAGCCGGGGCAACGACTGGATGTAACCGTATCGGCGATCGGCAGAGCCAAGTCACTGCGTGGCGGGACGTTGATCATGATGCCTTTGCTTGGTGCCGATGGTCAAATCTATGCGATGGCACAGGGTAGTCTGGCGGTGGGCGGGCTAGGCGTGGATGCCGATGATGGATCGCGAACCTTGGTGAATATACCCAGCGCGGGACGCATTCCCGGCGGTGCCACGGTCGAGCGCAGCGTTATGACCGGTTTCGCTGACGCGCCCTATCTGACATTCAATCTTGGCGAACCTGATCTAACCACGGCGCTTCGCGTTGCCGATGCCATCAACCGTAAAACGGGTAATCAGATGGCGAAGGCGATCGATGCCGTATCAATCCAAATACAAACCGAGCCAGGCGCAACCCAGCGCATCATGCAAATGGGTTTGATCGAGAATATCGAAGTCAATCCGGCAAAGTCAGCCGCGCGCGTGATTGTGAATGCACGGACAGGAACCGTGGTTATAAACGAGATGGTGCGCATCACTCCCGCAGCTGTCAGTCATGGCAAGTTGACGGTCAAAATTAAGGAGCGCCCGCTCGTCGTGCAACCAGCCCCGTTTAGTCGCGGCCAGACAGCCATCGAACCGGATAGCGAGATTGAGATCGAAGAGGAAGACGTTCCGATGTTTGCCTTTGATCGCGGTGCCTCGCTCGCGGAAATCGTCGAAACGATAAATGCAATCGGCGCGACACCGGGGGATCTTGTCGCCATTCTGGAAGCACTGAAACAGGCAGGCGCAATGAAGGCGGAGCTTTTGATCCAATGATCCCGACAATAACACCCTATCAAAACCCCGTGCGTTCCGAAACGCAATCGGATCAGCAAAAACTCCAACAGGCCGCTCAAGGATTTGAAGCGATTTTTGTGCGCAACATGATCGGTGCCATGCGTGCAGCAAGTCTGGGCGAAGACCTGCTGGCGAATAACGGCAGCGACCAATTTCGTACCCTGATGGATGACCGGATCGCTGATCAGATGGTGCAGCAAAATGGTCTGGGGATTGCGGACATGCTGGTTTCACAATGGAAGGATAAGATATGACGGATATGTATTCCATCGGTACGTCAGGCATCCGCGCCTATCAACGTGCCCTTTCGACAATTTCAATCAATATCAGCAATGCGGAAAACCCGAACTATGTGCGCCGAAATATGCGCCTTGGCGAATTGACCGCTACGGCCGGGTTCAATCCTTATTACCTCAATCAGTTCGGTCTTGGCGGCGTTGAAACCAATGGCTTAGTCAGATCATCCGACCCCTTTTTGGAAGCCAATGTGCGTTTGACGGGCGCGGCGCTCTATGGTGCAGAAACCCGGTCTCGCTGGATGGGCAATGCAGAAACAGCGCTTGGTGATAACGACCATGGTGTCGGTACAAAGCTGACCCAAGTCTTTGCGGTTGCGGAACAGCTTGCCAGCACGCCTTTCAGCACTGTCCTACGCAATCAATTCATCAGTGATATTGACGAGGCGGTTTCGGCAATCAATCGCGCTGCCAATGATCTTGCGACATTGTCGGGCCAGATCAGTGGCACCGCACAAAAGGAAGTCACCACCTTTAACCAGGCCGCCGAAAATCTCGCCAAAATAAATCTGTCGCTACGCACAGCGACAGATGGATCAGCAAAACAGGCGGCCTTGCTGGATCAACGCGATACAGCGCTTGCCGTGCTTAGCGAGCGCATGGATGTGACGATCAGTTTTGCCGA
Source organism: Parasphingorhabdus sp. (assembly GCF_965233695.1). Lineage (GTDB taxonomy): Bacteria > Pseudomonadota > Alphaproteobacteria > Sphingomonadales > Sphingomonadaceae > Parasphingorhabdus. The sequence goes on along the minus strand of NZ_OZ247497.1, from coordinate 3,344,349 downwards.
CAAAGGTGTCGCCAACATCAGCTATGATGGCCAATCAATAGTCGATATTGGTCAGACAAACAGTCTGTCGGTCGCGACCCAGGCAAATGGCAGCCTTGATTTTAGCGTGAATGGCACGGCCGTGTCGGCGCCTGCACGCGGTTCACTGGCGGCCCTTGCCTCCAGCGCCAATACGACTGTTCAGAGACGAGCGGAACTGGACAGTCTGGCCAGTCAGTTCGCAGCGGACGTCAACGCCTGGCAAGCCGCAGGCGAAACAAATGCCGGAACCGCCGGTACGCCATTGCTCAATGCAACTGGCGGTGCTTCCAGTCTAGCAATGGTAACGCGCGATCCGGCAGACCTTGCATTGGCAACGCCCGGTGGTGCAGCCAATGGCAACATTGTCAATTTTTCTGCGTTGCGTGGGCCAAATGGCGTTGAACAGGTCTGGACCAATATTGTCGGCGCACAAGCAATTGTAACCGCCGCTGCGCAAAGCGAAAATGCCGCAGCAAAGGCGCAATATGAAGCGGCGCGGGAAGCGCGTGATAATCTTTCTTCTGTCGATCTTGATCGCGAGGCGGCTGATCTGCTGCGCTTTCAGGAAGCTTACAATGCGTCTTCCCGTGTCATTCAGGTCGCGCGAGAAAATATGCAGAGCATTCTTGCCTTATTCTAAATCCGAAAGGAGTTTCCGATGCAATCCGTCAACCGCAATCGTCCGTCCAACGCTGTAATATTACAAAATGATCTGGCCCAGAAAATCGCTGATCGTCAGGAACAAATTTCAACCCGTCGCCGGATAAATAGGGCTTCGGAAGACCCGGCGGCATGGTCACAAATTTCCAACATCGCCAAGGTGCAGGCCAATATGGGTGCGTGGCTCAAAAATATCGATCGCGGTGTTTCCATTGCCGGGCAGGCCGATGGTGCAATCACCGGGATAAATGACCAACTGATCCGTGCAAAAGAGCTTTTGGTGCAGGCCAGCAGCCAAACAATTTCGCAGGCAGATCTGGTAACCATTGCACAGGAGATTGAAAGCATTGGTGATACGATCTCGGATTTGTTGGCGCAGGAAAATGCCTTTGGCCAACCATTGTTCAGCATTGGCCCTCCACTTGAGATTCCGATTGACGACAACGCCGTGGTTATTGCTGCACCTTCCCGCACCGATTTCAATGCACTCGCACCCTTAATCACCACCATGGCCGCCACCATCCGCACGGGCAATGCCAGCCAGCGCAGTGCATTGCTGGCACCGCTTGATGCACAAATTTCCACTACGGCGAATATTCAAGGCAAGCATGGCATTGAAAGCGACAGGCTGGAACAAGGGGCAGCCCGCCTGAAAGACCGGCAGATAGATGTCAGCGAGTATCGCAAGACTTTAGAGGAAACCGACCTCACAGTGGCAATAACAGAAGTCCAGAAAATGCTGATCAGTCTGGAAGCCGCCCAGGCCGCCTATGCCCGGATTGAACAAACCAGTCTGTTTGATCAACTCCGCTAAAAGCGGCTGCTGCTTATCCGTTTTACGGACAGGGATGGCTGGCCGCATGTCGTAAATCTCCACCCATTCTAGATGGCAGGAAACGTTTATGTTCGCAGCGATTGGTATCGTCATATTATTGGTCATGGTCTTTGGTATATTCACGCTTTCCGGCGGGAATATCGGCGCCGTTGTACAGGCCCTGCCTATCGAGATGGGCATTATTGGCGGCGCCGCTATCGGCGGTCTGGTGCTCGGCAATAATGTGGCGGGTTTGAAGCAATTGGCTGGCGGTGTCGCCCGCGTCTTCAAGGGACCCAAATATGGCAAGAGCGACTTTCTCGATTGCATTTTTCTGGTCTCAAAGCTGATGAAAATAATGCGATCCGATAGCCCGCTGGTGCTGGAGAAGCATATCGAAGACCCTGCAAACTCGATTGTTTTTGCCGAATATCCCCGGCTGCTCGAAGACGAAAATCTGATTGCCCTGATCTGTGATACGCTGCGTCTGGTCGTTGTTTCTTCAGGTATTATCGATCCTTATGCCGTTGAGGAGGTTATGGATAACAGCCTCAAAACTGCACATGATGAAGCCATTGCGCCTGCCGACAAACTTCAGACTCTTGCTGATGCACTGCCTGCACTGGGGATTGTCGCAGCGGTGCTGGGCGTTGTCAAAACCATGGGTGCGATCGACCAACCACCAGAAATTCTAGGCGGGATGATCGGATCCGCGCTGGTCGGAACATTTTTGGGTGTATTGCTGTCCTACGGTTTTGTTGGCCCCATGGCTGGACGGGCGAGACAGGTGATCGAAAGTGACAATGCCATATATCATATCGTCAAGCAGATCATCGTTGCTTCCCTGCATGGCCACCCCCAACCCCTGGTGATCGAAGCTGCGCGATCGGGCCTGATAAGAACGAACCAGCCTGCCTTTACCGATGTGTTTGACGGTATCCGTGGAAATTGATCATGGCCCGTGGCAGAAATATCGAGAAACAGCGCCCGATAATTGTCAAAAAGGTCTTCGCACAAGCGAGCAATTCTCGTCCGGGTGGCACATGGAAAGTCGCCTATGCCGATTTCGTGACCGCGATGATGGCTTTCTTTCTGCTTCTATGGTTGCTTAGCGCAACCGAAGACACCGAGCGCGAAGCCTTGGCCGAATATTTCACCCCAACACTGATCCAGATGCGTGATCATAGCGCCGGTGCCGAGGGCATTTTTGGCGGCGATACCATCCTGTCCGATGAAGATTATCGCAATCTCGCAGGGCAAATCGGCCTGCGTTCGCTTAATATGCCACAGAACAATATCAATGCGGATGATTCCCGCAGCGGTGATCCAAAACAGCAAGATCGCGAGCAGTTTGACAATGTGAAACAGCGCATTGAAGAGCGTCTAAAAGGGGACGAAAATCTCAAGGAATTATATCATAATATTCGTTTTACCGAGACGCGTGAAGGGTTGCGCATAGAACTGATTGACGAAGCGGATTTTTCAATGTTCGCGCTGGCCACCGATACCCTATTACCGCGCGCGCGGGAGTTGCTGCGCGAGGTTGCGCGGGCAATCGAACCGGCACCAAACCCTCTGATGATCAGAGGCCATACTGACGCCCTGCCCTTTTCCTCTGGCAAGACTATGAACAACTGGATGCTCTCCACAGCACGGGCTGAGGCAACCCGCAAAGAGCTTCAGAAAAACGGGATAGCGCCCGATGCTTTTTTCCGAATAGAGGGTGTATCGGATCGCGAGCCCTATACGCCGGATGATATTTACGATCCCCGCAATCGCCGGATTTCGATCACGTTGGGCTGGCGAACACCGCCTAATTCAGATTGAGGATCACAGACGCGCGCAAGCCGCCCTGCTCGCGATTTTGCAATATGACATCCCCGCCATGATCACGGACAATCGCTCGGGCTAAAGTCAGGCCCAGTCCAGATCCGCCGGTTGCCCGGTTGCGTGACATTTCTTTGCGGACGAACGGTTCAAACATCGCGTCAATTTGATCTTCGGGAATGCCGGGGCCTTCATCATCAACATGAATCAACAACTTGTCATCGGTTTTATCCACAGTGATCATCGCCCGATTGCCATATTTCACCGCATTACCGATCAGGTTTCGCAATGCCCTTCGGATCAGCGTCGCCTGAATATTGGCGATCGCACGATCCCCGCGCGTGAACGAGACCTCTGCGCCCATATCGCTAAACTCGTCAGCCACGGTTTCTATCAGGGCGCTGATATCGGTCTGTTCGGCAGTTTCGTTAGACCGCCCCAGGCGTGCCAGAGACAGGATATCATCCAGCGTCCGGTCCATATCATCGATGCCGGCAATCATTCTCTCGCGTTCATCATCGTCATCCACGCTCTCAACCCGCACGCGCAGCGCGGCCAATGGCGTTCGCAAATCATGCCCGATGGCGCCCAGCATCAAATCCTTTTCATCCAGCATCGCACCGACACGCTTGTTCATATCGTTGAACGCTGCGATGAGCTGTTTCGTATCGGGTGGCCCACTCTCGTCAATCGGAGCGCTTACACCGGGCTTGAAATTTTCCGCACCCTTGGTCAGCGCCTTCAAGGGACGCGATATATATCGGCCCAACCAGATCAAGGGGATCAGCAGTATGAGGTAGATGACGGCTGTTTGGAACAGCAGCGTGCGGATCAGTCTGGGATTGCGATCCCGCACGACCGAAGCGACATTCAACCATCGCCCTTCCTCAATTTTTGCGGACATCAGGATGAAGCCTTCGATCCGGTGGTCCATGCGGCGAGAGCCTGCAACTCTCATCCTCTCACGATCCCGGCGCAAGCCTATGACGCTATTGGCCATGTTTGCGGGAAGGCTATCCACACGCGCGACTTTTATCGCCAATATGTTTATGCCCAAATTGTCGAACGCGCGGATTGCGCGATCTTCGACATCGTGCAACCGGTTTTGCGCATCTGTAACAGTACTTTCGCCAGTGACGCTGGGTCGGTTTCTACGATTGCGCAAGCTGCCATCGGACCGATAGCGATGTGGGCGAAAGCCACGCTCGTCGATACGCTCAATCTCGCCGGCGATGCGGGCCACAGCAGATGCCGAAGATTCCACTATTTTCTGATTTTGCACACCGCGATAGAGCAGGACACTATTTATGGCCTGCGCTATCAACAAGGTAATCGCGACCAATGCCAAAAGCTGCCCAATCAGACTTTTCGGGAGCAATCGCCTCATAATGTTTTGACGTCTCCGGCGAGCACATAGCCGCCGCCCCAGACGGTCTTGATGATTTCCGGATTTTTGGGATCGGATTCTATTTTCCGGCGCAGACGGCTGATCTGATTATCAACTGCGCGATCAAAAGCATGTGCTTCGCGCCCCTGGGTGATGTCGAGCAGCTGATCACGATTCAACACTTGCCCTGCGCGCGAAAGCAATGCGAGCAGCATCTGATATTCTCCGCTGGAAAGGGGCACGAGAACGCCTTCCACATCGACCAGGTTGCGCTGATCCGTTTTCAGTGTCCAACCGGAAAACTGATAGATGGATCCGCTGCCCGGATTGATACCATTGCCATTATTGGTCCGCCGCAACACGACCTTGATACGTGCAACCAGTTCCCGCGGGCTAAACGGTTTGGTGACATAATCATCGGCGCCCAGTTCCAGACCGACAATCCGCTCCAGCTCCTCGCCTTTGGCACTGATGAAGATCACCGGTGTTTCGGTTTTCTCGCGCACATGACGACAAAAGCTGAGGCCGTCTTCCCCAGGCATCATGATGTCGAGCAATATGATGTCGAAATTAAACGCATTCATCACCGAACGCGCCTGGCTGGCGTCGCTGGCCTGTTGAACGCGGAAGCCCTGCTTGGTTAGATATTCGGCCAGGGGCTCGCGCAACGAGGCTTCATCATCAACCAATAATATGTGCGTTTGTCCCGACATCTGCTTCACCTAACACAGGAATGGAAAAAAGGAACGGATCACCGGCGCTGTTACGGGAGGGAGATTGCCGGTGACCCGTTCACAAAAAGAGTGGTTCAGGGATTAACCGCCTCTTTTATTCCGTTCGCCGCGGCGTGTTTCGCGCGCTGCCTGCCGCTCTTCGGCGGTCACTATGCCATCACCATTGGCATCCGCCTTTTCAAAGCGAGCCATCGCGGCTGCTTCAAATTCGGCTTTGCTGATCATCTGATCACCATTGGTATCGGCACTTTTCATCATACCGCCGCGCTTGCCTTTGCCGCCGCGTATTCCCATGCCTTTGCCACCACGCTTGCCGCGCATGCTTTGCATTTCTTCCTGGCTTAGCGTGCCGTTGCCATCGGCATCAGCTTTGGCAAAGCGTTCGGCTTTGCGGGTTGCGCGATAGGCTTCCATTTCCTCTTGTGAAACACCGCCGTCACCATTGGTGTCCATTTCCGCGAAACGCTGTGCCTTGCGCGCATCGCGGTCAGCCTGCGAAATCTGACCGTCCTGATTGACGTCCATTTTCGCCCAGCGCTCTTCCAGTGCATTGGTCATTTCGGCGCGGGTGATCTGATTGTCATTATTGGCATCAGCCCGCATCCAGCCTTTTCCGCCACCACCACCGGGGGCTGCGATGGCAACACCGCTTGCAATCAAAAGAGCCGCAGCACTCGAAACCAAAATTGTCTTTTTCATATTGTTCATCCTTATCTACTCATTCAGGGAGGCGATCCTTGGTGGCCGCCATGAACATGTTTCTAAGGGTGATATGTCCCGCAAGTTTGTCAGAACAGGATAAAATTGTCGCAAATTGTATCAATTGCAGCAACTCATTCATTTTGCGGACAGTTTGCGGCAGTGTTGTGTCACAAAATAGATTGGCGCGAGGTACCGCAACATGCGGCTGCGTTTGTCTGAGCGATCCGATTGACCTGTTTCCGGGTGAAGCTTTGTAACCCTGTGCTCAGACTATTCCGGCTTTCCTACAACCCCAGATATGTGATAATTCCTAAACTCGCTGTTTCTCACCTTTGAATAGGAACAGACACCCTTCTTCACGAAGCTGCGCAAGTTTTTTTAGGTCGATTCTGTGTCGAAGCTGTATAATCTCATTCAGCTTTGACGCCCCTGAACTGAACATACACCGTGGGATCTTAAGCTTATCAATAAGATAGCGAAAATTTGATTCTGTTGCCAATAGGAACAGGAATCTGAATCGCTTCACACCAACGAGAAATGACAGCAAATTGCCGGTCCACTGACTCCGCTACGTCCCGAAACCGGAAATCAGAAAAATGATTCCAAAGACTGGAGCGGGTGGAAAGAGTGGTTATTATTGTCCTTTGCAGAACACATTCGTTCAATGAGATATCTGACATGTTTTTTATGCCCGCTTTGGGCGCGAAAGCGGACGTTGGGATTGAGCCCCAACCGGGCTTTTGGTGAACCGCTTCATGGTCTGCTTCGCGTCGTTAAGACGAGTTCCGGCGGCGTTAAGTTACTTTGGAGCTCTGCAGCACCGGATCAGAATAGCCAACTCTGTTAGCCTTGAACTCTCAAATCTGGTACACAGTTTCCCCTTGGAGTCGTACACAATTATGCGTTTCAGCCTTCCTAGAGCGCTAGGTTATTTAGTCGGTGGGCTCTGGACAAGCTGGGGCGGACGGAAGCGTATCGAGGCAAAGCAGCTCCACAATCTGCGGCGTCTCGTAGAAAAGGCGCGGCGCGACTCCCCCATGTTTTACAAACTCTACGCGGATCTGCCACCATCAAGCGAGATCGAACTGCACGACTTGCCGGTGACCCGCAAACCCGATCTCATGCGGGACTTCGACGACTGGCTCACAATTCGCTCTCTTCCCCTCGAAACTGCCCGCGAACATCTCCGCGATATCCGGAAGGTTGGTATGCCTATCAACGGTGTCGCCGTCTTCCAGACGTCGGGTACATCAGGCGAACCTGCGGTCATCGTCTTGTCCTCATCTTTCGTGGAATACGCCTATGGAATTATGATGGCGCGCTTCGAACGATACCATTGGAAGCTCATCCGGGAAGTCCGCAAGCTCGGTGTGAGGGTGTCGATCACCGGCGGGAATGGTCACTTCGCTGGAAATGGGTTCAACAAATTGGTGCAAAGACTGAATCCTGCACTGGCGAGGGGTTTTGGTTTGACCTTCATTGAGGCCGAGCAACCAATTGATCAGCTCGTTGACAGACTTAATGCGATCTCGAATGTCTCCTGGATCGTGACCTACCCAAGCATGCTGGCGATACTCGTAAAGGAAAAGGAGGCCGGTCGGCTACAGATCGCGCCTGCGCTCTTCACCACCGGGGGAGAAACGCTTACGGAGGATCTTAGAGCGCGGGTTGCGCGGGCCTTCCCCTCGCTGAAATACGATATTGCCGACCCCTATGGGTGCACCGAGTGTCTTGTGCTTTCGTTCGAATGCAGCCGCGGGCGGAAACATGTGAACGAAGACTGGGTCATCCTTGAAGCGGTCGACGAGTCGATGCAGCCCGTTCCCGATGGCACGTTGTCGGCGACAGTACTGCTGACGGTGCTGGCCAACGAGGTTCAGCCTTTCATCCGATACGATCTCGGTGACTGTGTTCGATTCCACGAGGACTCCTGCTCTTGCGGATCTCCGTTCCGCAGTTTTCAGGTGGAAGGACGTCAGGCGACGCTCGTTCGTGTGGGCGAGGTTAGCCTGTCGCCGCTCGTTTTCGATCTGGAGCACGAGCGCGCCCGGCGCATCCAGCTCGTCCAGAACAGCGAGAGAGATTTCGAGGTGCGCATAGAACCGACCGACGAGGCGGCGGTAGCAACTGTCTTTCAAGAGGTCATCCCGTCGGTGAAACGCGTGTTTCGCGATAACGGCCTGGAGGACGTGACGGTGCGAGAAAGCCAGTCACCACCCAAATTTACCGCGAGCGGTAAGTTCCACCAAGTATTGCCGATACGAAGCGCCGACCCGCGAGCATGACATGATTCCAGCACAGCCCGTGGAAAGATTAGAATTGTCATTTGCCCCGTCGGCTGAATGAGCGGCCTCTGGCGGAATCCAAGTAGCTCGAAGAGGGCAATGTCTTATCAAGTATCACGAATTGGATCAGGGCTTGGTGGCCAGCCAGCACTCTTTGGAGAATAGGATGACTCTTTGTGGCGACCCTGCAGTTTTGAATTGGTATTGATAGTATTTTCAATTTTGAGGTTAGCCAACGTTCGCTTTGGGAATAAAGCTACCATCACGCCGCACCCCCAATTAAGCACTAAGGAAATATTGGAGAACCCTTGCGGCGCAGCGCAAAAAACTCGTACATGATATGGGTAGCGCTGATCTTTACGGTTCGAAATCTGTCAGCAAGATATAAAATCCTGGGAGTTTGACTTTGCGAAACCTATCAAATTGTCTCGTCGCCGCAGTTTGTATGCTTGCCATTGCCCCAACCAGTTTCGCTCAGCAACCCGCTGATATCAACGCCCAGGCAAAGGCTGGCAATGTAACAGGATCATATCGTCTTACCGGCGTGATGGAAACGGCTTCGCGGCTCCAGCTTGAGGCAGACGGTACGTATAAGTGGATGATGGCGGTTGGTGGTCTTGATCTCTATAGCGAAGGCAAATGGACGCAAACCAATGGACAGGTGATACTGGGCCGACATCAATTTGACAGTGATACAGCGGTGTTTACCTTAGGTAGCAGCTACGTTTGGGGCCGAGAAGAATCTACTGCTGCTTATGAAATGGAGCATATCCGGCTTAAAAATCGTGCAAAGTGGAATTGTGCCTTTCTTGCGGCAGGTGGTTACTTTTCGTCGTCTGGTGAATCAATCTTTCCCAAAGACCTGCCACCTTTGGAAAAACATCAGGCTGCTGTAAAAATCGAGCGCGAAATGTATGATGCTTATGAAAAGGCGATTGGAGCTTATTTTGATCGTGACATGAGCAGTACAGACGACAACCCGGAACTTGCTGCGCGGACGGCGCGGCAGAATTGGGAACATGCAGTTGCATTTCTTGCCGAAAGTGGACGTGCGGTCGGCAAGACCGGATATTATCAACCTCCGCCCCTGCCCGCTGAGTGTCTCTTCCTGTCAGATTACACGCCGGATTACGCGGAGAATCAAAGCAGCGAAAACGTGAACTGGAACTGGGGTGTGGGAATATGGGTAAACCGGCGCGACCGGCCCAATGCACGTTTGGATATCGATGCCGAATTCTCCTTCACTGATGGCAGCGTAGAAACGGCGAACAGTTATGAACTTGGCTTTGCCTTTGCTCCTGCAAGCAATGGCCGGCAGTTGCAGTCGATCAAGCTGACATTGCGTCATGAGGAGAAAGAATATTCTTCTAGGTTCGATGTCCCGACCGATAGGAGGGCGCGCGTGTACGAGGTCAAACTAGACAATCGCGTTTTCGTAAAGCCGCCTTTTGAAGAGCTTAGACTTGCCATTTCTGGCGATAGGCTCAAATCGGTAGATGGAAGTCGCGGGTATTACATCAAAACCAACTAGTTTGGTGATCGGCAAGTTCGGTCAGCCGTTAGATTTTCATGAGCCTCTTATGTCCGCTATCGGGTTAACGCGGGTAGCGGTTGAGTGATTCAAGAGGCTTTTTCGGGAGATTGCAACGCCCTTTTGTCGTCTCGCTAACCTTAACAGGCGCAAATTGAACTACATAGTTTGTTTTCAATAAATTGGAGCGGGTGAAGGGAATCGAACCCTCGTCGTAAGCTTGGAAGGCTTCTGCTCTACCATTGAGCTACACCCGCCTGTTTCCAAGCGGGCCTATTGCCATCGTGATGGCGGCGCGTCAATCAGGAAACGGTGGTTGCTGTCTTTGTTTTTGCGGCACGGTCGGCAAACCATTCGGCTACCACTGCTTTCTCGGCTTCTGACATATGCAGCCCAAGCTTTGACCGGCGCCACAGGACATCTTCGGCGGTACTCGCAAATTCGTGCGTGATCAACCAATGCAGCTCAGTCTCATAAAGGCCAGCGCCGAAATAGCGTCCCAGTGCGGCCACGTTTTCGGCATCGCCCAGCATGGTTGTCACATCCGTGCCATAAGCACGGACCAACCGGACCATTGCATCTTTGTCGATAAACGCCCATCGCTGTGCGTATTCCGTTACAAGAGCATCGAAACCATCCGCCGGGAAATCACCACCGGGCAAAGCCGCAGCCCTGGTCCAGTCATCCGTTTCGACATCCAGAACCCTTTTCAAGGTTTTCATCGCTTGCCGCGCAAGCACGCGGTAGGTGGTTATTTTTCCGCCAAAGACCGACAATACCGGCGCACCACCGTCTTCATCATAATCAAACACATAATCGCGAGTTACGGTCGATGCCGATTGACTATGGTCGTCAAAAAGCGGCCGGACACCAGAATAGGTCCACTGAACGTCATCACGGGTAACGGGATCCGCAAAATATTCGCTTGCCGCTGAGCACAGATAGTCGATTTCGTTATCACTGATCTTCGCTGGGCCTTCGTCATAGCTCCATGGTTGATCAGTCGTACCTATCAGGGTGTGCTCGCCTTCATAAGGGATAGCGAAGATGATCCGTCCATCCTTGTTCTGGAAAATATAACTATGTTCGCCATCAAATTTGCGCGCAATGACAATATGGCTGCCTTTGACGAGCCGCAGTTTTGCAGCATTACTGCTTTGATCATAAAGTGCTGTAACGGGATCAACCCATGGGCCGGCAGCATTGATCAGAACTTTGGCCCGTTCTGTCGCGTCGCCATCTCGGCCGCTTAACTGCAATGTCCAGTGATCCGCTCCGCGCTCAATCCCGACACATTCGGTTTGCACCCGAATATCCGCCCCTCGTTCTTTTGCATCGCGGGCAGTCAGCGATACCAGTCGAGCATCCTCAACCCAGCAATCGGAATAGGCAAATCCCTTTTTCAATCGCTTGTGGAGGGGTTCCCCGCGCGGGTCTTTCAGCAGGTTCAGGCTTTTCGTCCCCGGCAGCAAAGACCGTGTTCCCAGATGATCGTACAAAAACAAACCCAGCCTCAGAAACCATGCCGGGCGCATACCTTCATCCACTGGCAAAACAAACCGCATTGGCCAGATGATATGGGGTGCATTGCGCAACAATATTTCGCGTTCCTGCAAAGCTTTACGCACCAAACTAAATTCGTAATGCTCCAGATAACGCAATCCGCCGTGGACCAGCTTGGTACTCGCCGAGGAAGTATGCGCGGCGAGATCATCCCGTTCAACCAATAGGACTTTCAACCCCCTGCCCACTGCATCGCGTGCAATGCCGACACCATTTATGCCGCCGCCAATAATTGCTAGATCATACATAAAGCGCCTCATAAAGCTTCTGGCCAGATGATCAATGTTGCAGTGCAATATATTTGTTTTGGATCTTTTGTAAAAACCATGACTTCGATGCGTTTCGTTCTGAAACAAGCCGGGTGGTGGCTCTATCGCTGGCCGAAGTTGCGCTCAAATAGCCGATCTAGCATTGATAAATCGTCCATATCTTGCTCCATCGCGCTTTTGCTTGCCTTTTGAAGGCGACAAATTAGCGTGCCATCCAGATAAAAGGAGCGGGGTTCGATGGCAGCACAGCAGATTTTGGTAATTGATGAAGGTACAACATCCACGCGTGCCATGCTCTTCGGTGCTGATGGAAAACTTCATGGATCCCAACAGGAGGAATTGCAGCAATATTATCCCGCCGCCGGACTGGTTGAACATGATGCCGCAGAAATCTGGGAAAAGACGCTACGTTGCTGCCAGAAAATGGTTGAGCAAGCCGGTGGTGCCGAAAAAATTGCTGCCATTGGTATTACCAACCAAAGAGAAACAATTGTAGCTTGGGACAAGCGTACCGGAGAACCCCTCAGCAAGGCGATTGTCTGGCAAGATCGGCGAACCGCAAGTATTTGTGATCAAATGAAAGCCCAAGGTTTGGAACCGATGATTCAGGCCAAAACAGGATTGCTGCTCGATCCCTATTTTTCCGGCAGCAAAATGAGCTGGATGTTAAAAAACTGGCCAGATGTTCCGGCAGCTGGTGACAATCTTGCATTTGGGACGATCGAATCCTATCTCATTTTTCGACTTACTGACGGGCTTCATATTACCGATGCCAGTAATGCCAGCCGAACCATGCTTATGGCGCTGGATGACGACGATTGGGATGATGAACTCCTGGGCCTTTTCGATGTGCCCCGTCACACATTACCTGACATAGTGGATTGCGCTGGTGAGTTGGGAAGAACATCGGTCAAATTATTTGGTGCCCCGATTGCGATATGCGGATCTGCCGGCGATCAACAGGCGGCAACGATCGGACAGGCCTGTCTGGAGGTCGGCCAAACCAAAGCTACATTTGGCACCGGCGCATTCATCCTAACAAATAGCGGCGAAAGCGCGCCCAAATCCGAAAACCGCCTGTTGTCGACGGTGCTTTACCAGTTGAACGGCAAGCGCATCTATGCGCTCGAGGGGTCTGTATTTGTTGCCGGTAGCCTGATGCAGTGGCTGCGCGATGACATCGGCCTGCTGAAATTTGCAGGGGAAAGCGAAGAATTGGCGAGATCCGTTCAGGATAACGGAGGAGTTTATCTGATACCGGCGCTTTCCGGTCTCGGTGCACCGCATTGGAAAGCCGGTGCCACAGCAACAATTTCAGGCCTGAGCTTTTCGGCAACCAAGGCCCATATTGTCCGAGCTGCGCTCGAAGCAATGGCTTATCAGTGTCACGATCTGAAAACCGCTTACTCGGCTGATGGCGCAGATTGGCAGAGATTGCGTATTGACGGCGGAATGGTAGCCAATGACTGGATGGTTCAGGACTTGGCCGATATTTTGGGGATCACAGTCGAGCGACCGGAATTTTTTGAAACCACAGCATTGGGCGCCGCCATGCTTGCGGCCGTTGGGTGCGGGATTTATGAATCTCTGGAGGATGCTTCAGCAATGATATCGGGTGTGGAAACGTATCAATCAGCTATTCAGCCATCGGAACGCAACGCGCGGCTATTGGGTTGGAAAAAAGCAATGGCAAGCGTTCTCGAAATGTGAACAGAGCACTCTCAGCTTTTACTAAACCCGGGTCTTTTGTTGGATGTTGCGGTATGAAAGCCGCGCCAAACATGCCCATTATCGATTTTCTTCACGAAATGCCCTTGATCATTGTCCGAGCTGAAATTGAACAGATCGACATCAATTGATTGGTCAAATTGCATGCCAAACTCCCCTTCACTGACCCAACGTACGGTTCCGGATACCTTGCCAAAACCGGTTTTTTTTATTTCTACCAATTGTCCGGGGTGCAAATCAATGGGTGACGTCGCCCGGACGCCAAAGGCCGAAAGATTACGGATGATGGAATTGTACGGCCCAGAATTTCCGGCAAATAATTCGATTTTGACAAGCTTCCGGACCCTCGGTTCGCGAGTGATCCCTTGCTTGTGGGTAGTTTCTTTATTTCCCAATCTCTTAACCATGTTAACGATCCGATAGTCTAGGCTCGCCAATATTTACGGTAATGTACACAGATCCTTAAGTTTCGCTCGCCCGACGGACCAAATCAAATTGTGTCCCGAACCGGTTAAGACTGTGGTCACGTCCACCAGGTTGCAAAAGAAATAAAGGCAACAACGAACCATATGAGGTTTACATTATCGTACATGATATCTTGCCTATCAGGCTATTTTGCGCCTCTTTTTCGCTAACCCTTATGGACTCTATCAGTATTTTGGGTAAAAAAGATCCAGGGTAGCGTTCACACGTTCGGGTAAATTAAAGTGGGCGAAATGATTAGGGGTGGCTTTAGCCAAGTTGGACAAATAATTCTAATAGTCGGCAGTGTAGCGGCTATTTGGACGCTTTTATGGTTTGCCGCGATCGACCAGATCGCAGGGCACCAGCAGCCTTTGGTCGTGCCCACTGCTGGAATGGAGGGTTCGGCTGATTCAGTTGAGCAGCCAACGGAAGATTAAACAGCATAACAATCATGCCCGGGCGGAGTTTGCACAGCGACAATTCATGCTTTGCAAAAGAGTGATCCTTGAAATAAAACACAAAAAAGGGCTCACCGATTGGTGAGCCCTTTTTGTTTTCAAAGACTGATGCTTAAAGCAGTTAAGCGTCCTTTTTCTTTTTCTCGGCTTTCACATCCGCCCAGATTGTCTTGTATGACAGGAAGGCCAGGATAGTTGCGATCAAAAGAAATGCGATAACGGCCCAACCCGTTTGCTTTTGCTTGATCAGCGAAGGCTCAGCCGTCCAGATCAGGAAAGCGGATACGTCCTCTGCCATCTGCGAAACAGTCGCGCTGGTCCCATCTGCGTAGGTCACCTGATCATCTCCGGTGATCGGCGGTGCCATCGCGATGTTCAGGTTCGCGAAATAGGCATTATAATGGAGACCTGCTCCAGGGCGATTAGCTTCCGGCAACGCCGCTGGCGGATCAGAATAGCCCGTAAGCAATGAGTATATATAAGGGGCGCCGCCATTCCGTGCTTTGGTGATCAGCGAAAGATCTGGCGGAATAGCATTGTTATTGGCCGCCGCAGCCGCGACATCATTGGCGAATGGCTTGGGGAAATTGTCCGCTGGAATGGACGGACGTGACGAAGCTTCACCCGTATCCGGATCAATAGCTGGCGTTTCAATTGGCCAATTTGCCGCGATAGCTTTCACTTCATCTTCATTATAACCAAGTTCAGCCAAATTACGGAAGGCTACCAAGCGAATGCCATGGCATGCTGCACAGACTTCCTTGTACACTTGAAAACCGCGTTGCAGCTGCTGCTTGTCGAATTTCCCAAAAGGGCCATCGCTTGCAAAGGAGATCTTTTTAGGATCTTCGTGAAACTGATATTCCACGGCTTTAACCGGCGGATTGGAGATGTATTCCACCGCTCCGCGCCCAAACGAATAGATCAGCATTCCAGCAAAGAACAAACCGATCAATATCCCGAAAAATCTTACCATTACTTCAGATCCCTGTTTCTTAGCTGGCTTGTTCTAGTGGCTTTCCGGTCACTGCCTCGGTAATCGAATTGGGCAGCGGTTCCGGTTTCTCGATGCGAGAAAGCAGCGGCAATATTATCAGGAAGTGCGCAAAATAGTAGGCACTCGCAAGCTGACTCAGCATCACATAAGGCTCTTCGGCTGGCGCACCGCCGCAGATGCCGAGTACGACAATGCAGGGGATAAGGCCGAACCAGAAGAACTTCTTGAACCGTGGACGATAGTCCCCAGACCTTACAGGCGACTTGTCCAGCCATGGCAGAAAGAACCAAACCAATATGGCAGAGAACATCGCCAGTACGCCGAGCAGCTTCGCTGGAACAAACAGGAAGTCGAAGGTAAAGGCGCGCAAAATTGCGTACCACGGCCAGAAATACCATTCCGGAACAATATGCGCCGGAGTAGATAGCGGGTTAGCCGGGATATAGTTATCAGCATGACCCAACGCGTTCGGCATGAAGAACATCATCCATGTGAAGAAAATCAGCGCGAGCCCAATGAACCAACCATCTTTCGCAGTATAGAAGGGATGGAAAGGCACCGTGTCCTGAGGCCCTTTGACATTGACTCCCGTTGGATTGCTCGAACCTGGAATATGAAGCGCCCAGATATGCATGATGATTACACCAGCAATCACAAATGGCAGGAGATAATGGAGTGAGAAAAACCGGTTTAAAGCCGCATTATCCGGGGCAAAACCGCCCAAAAGCAATTCCTGGATTGGTTTTCCTACCAACGGAATCGCCTCGAACAGTCCGGTAATGACTTTTGCTCCCCAGAAGCTCATCTGACCCCATGGCAAAACGTAACCCATGAAGGCTGTCGCCATCGCGAGCAGATAAATAACCACACCAAGCAGCCAAATCATCTCCCGTGGAGCCTTGTAGGATCCGTAATAGAGGCCGCGGCCAATATGCAGATAGATTGCGATGAAGAAGAAGCTCGCGCCATTGGCATGAGCATAACGGATCATCCAGCCACTGTTGACGTTGCGCATGATGTGCTCGACCGAGTCAAACGCAATGCTCGCATTAGCCGCATAGTGCATCGCCAAAATAATTCCGGTAACAATCTGCACGACCAGGAATAACCCGGCAAGCGATCCGAAATTCCACATATAATTAAGGTTGCGCGGCGTCGGATAGCCTGCACCGAGGCTGTTGTAGATCAACCTGCCAATTGGCAGTCTATCATCCATCCACTGACCAAATTCGGTAGCTGGTTTATATTGCTGTGCCCAAGGAAAACTCATTTTTCTTGCCCCTAGCCGATTTTCACGACGGTATCTGATAGGAAACTATATTCCGGTACTTCCAAATTGGTTGGCGCGGGCCCTTTGCGGGTCCGACCAGCTGTATCGTAATGCGAGCCATGACACGGACAGAAATAGCCGTTATACTCGCCTTTGACTTCACCTTGTGCCGCTCCTAACGGGACACAACCCAAATGGGTGCAAACGCCGAGAGTGATCAACCAGTTTTCTTTTCCTGGCTGTGTACGGTCGGCTAGCGATTCCGGATCGCGAAGGCCTGACAGATCAACATCATTTGCGGCTTCAATCTCTGCGGCGGTTAGGTTGCGAATAAAAATGGGCTGCTTGCGCCAGCTTGTCTTGATCGCTTGTCCCTCTTCAATCGCGGAGATATCCACTTCGATCGATGATAGTGCCAGAACGTCTGCGCTGGGATTCATCTGATTCACCAGCGGAAAAACGGTTGCGACAACGCCGACACCACCAAAACTCACCGCCGCAATATTGATGAAGTCACGACGACGAACGCCGCCAATTTCAGGTTCCGAAACAGCCGAATCATTGGGTTCAACCGCGGTATCAACACTAGCCATGCAAACATGCCCTTACGTTTGTTATAATCCCTGTCTGCCAGATCGAGGCCGAACCCTCAATAAGTTTCATGTGGCAGGTATTGGCGCGCCTGATAGCCGCGAAGACTATGGTTTGCCAACAGTCAATTTTTGATTGACCAAACATAATGAACAACCCCATGCTGGGTAGCTTATGAGAGTAGCTCTTTACCAGCCCGATATTGCGGGAAATTTAGGAACGATTTTAAGGACATGCGCTTGTTTGGATGTCCCCGTTGATATCATTGAACCTTGTGGGTTTCCGTTCAGCGATCGCAGCCTGAAACGGGCTGGAATGGACTATTTTGACCATGTCGATTTTACACGCCACACGGATTGGGATGCGTTTCTTGCATTTGTCGATTCACAATCAACAAGAATCATTTTGCTGACCAGCAAGGCCGAAGCCGCCTATCATGAATTCTCATTCCGACCAGACGACATATTGTTATTTGGGTCAGAAAGTTCAGGTGTACCCATTGACGTAAATCATCGGGCGGACGAACGAATCACCATAAAGATGAAAAATGGCATGCGATCATTGAACCTTGCCGTTTCTGCAGGCATGGCGCTTGGCGAAGCGCTCAAACAGACGGGACAATTTTCCAAATGACGGCACGGCCTCCAATTCCTAAGAACGACAAATCGCTCGATGATCAACAGCTAAAGGCGCAAACTTGGTTTGCAAAATTGCGCGATAGTATTTGCGCCGAATTTGAAGCGATCGAATCCGAAGCGGGCAGAGATAGTCATTTTGAATATCTGCCATGGGATCGCAAAAACCCCGACGGCAGCCCCGGTGGCGGTGGTGTCCGTGGTGTCATCAAGGGAAAGGTTTTTGAAAAAGCTGGTGTCAACATCTCCACCGTTGACGGCACCTTCAGCGACGAATTTGCGAAATCAATCCATGGAGCTGCTGAAAATCCGCATTTCTTTGCGACCGGTATCAGCCTTGTAGCGCACATGACGAATCCGCATGTTCCAGCTGTGCATATGAACACGCGCTTCTTGTGCACGACCAAGCGCTGGTTCGGCGGTGGCGCTGATCTTAATCCACCCATTCCCTATGATGAGGACACTGCCGACTTTCACACCCGGCTGAAACAGGCCTGTGATACCCATGATCCGAACTATCATGCGAAATATAAAAAATGGGCAGATGACTATTTCTATATCCCACACCGGCAGGTGCATCGCGGGGTTGGCGGGATATTCTATGATCATTTGGAACTCGAATCGGATGATGAATTTGACCGGCATTTTGCCTTCACGCAGGACGTTGGTCTCGCCTTTCTGGATATCTTCCCGAAGCTGGTGCGTCGTCGGATGGGTTTGCCTTGGACCGAGGAAGAAAAAGAGCAGCAACTGATCTGGCGCGGCCGCTATGCAGAATTTAATCTGGTTTATGACCGCGGCACGACATTCGGCTTGAAAACAGGTGGAAATGTTGATGCTATATTGATGAGCCTTCCACCCGAAGCCAAATGGAGCTGATACAAAGATGAATTCGATCGAAGTTCCTCGCGATCATCTTGCGGCCGTTGTCACCTATTTTGAAATGACAGAAAAACCGGCGGATTTGGAACATCAAACCAGCCTCGCCCTGGCCGTTTGGGATCGTCCGGATTTGTCTGAATATCGACAGTTGTTTCAGAAAATCGGCAATGAATGGCTTTGGTTCGGGCAACTATTGAAATCTGATGAGGAGCTAGAAGCGGATTTATATTCTGACACTCTGGAAATTTTTCGGGTCATTATGGACGATGTCATAATTGGCTTGGTGGAGCTTGACTTCAGTGAGGCAGATGAGTGCGAAATTGTCTATTTTGGATTGGTGCCAGAAGCCAATGGCAAAAGACTGGGTCGAGCTATGATGGCGGAAACACTAAGACATGCCTGGAAACCTGGCCTAAAAAGAGTTTGGCTTCACACTTGTACAAGCGATTCACCAAATGCCCCGAGGTTTTACAAGCGCGTCGGCTTTGAGGCTTACAAGCGAGAAGTTGAAATTCATCCAGACCCACGATTGACCGGACATCTCCCGAAAAATGCCGGGGCACATGTCCCGGTCATTCAGTCTGTCAGCAAAAAATTTCACCCACATCCGACTCCTGGCCAGTCAATTGATAATAAATCGATCCGATAACCACAGTGAAAAGCACCTGCAGTGCAGAGCCGCCAAGCGATGACACCAGATTCTCGATCAAAGGCCAGCCGGCACCTCCTGTAGCCAAACCCGTGATCAGGCCGATTATCATCTGAATGACCCCGACCGTTATTGCTCCAACGATAGCAATAATCAGGATCAGCAATAGAATAGAGAAGCCATTATCCTTGGTACGATCCCAACTTTTCTTGAGCGCTTCGAGGGGGTTTCTTTCACCATGGTCAGCAATGATCATTGGCACCAGAATTAGACGGCAGGCGACGTATAAACCTGGAATTACGAGCAGCAGAAACCCAGCAAATGTTGCTAGTCCGGTCAAGATATTGGCCAAAAGGAATATCAAAAATAGCCGCAATGCCTTACCCAAATCTTCTGCCACCGTGCCGCTATGCGAAGGGGCAATAGTAAAAAATATCACAAAGCCGCCAAAACTGATCAACAGGTTGGACAAAATGATCGAGACCGCATTTTCACCAAAAAATGCAGAATAGGCTGCGGTAATTCCGTTGAAATCTTCCGTACCATCCAAAGCTGGTTGCCCAACAAACTGGGCCATTAAAAGTGTTGGAAGGAACACAAATACGCCAGCTAACGCTATGATCGCTTCTTTGTGATCGCGTAAAATGGCCATCGCACCATTCCAGCATTGCATATAATTGAGCTTCATTGCTTAACCTTCAGGTTTAAATTTTAGTGACCGCACTCTTGCCACCGGCGCGCCAATTGTGCACGGAATTTTTATGACCGACTTATCCAGCATTGAATGGCGAAAGAGCAAGAAGCAGATCGCCTATCCCGATGCGTTGGCAGAGATGGAGCAGCGCAATGCTGCCATTTACATTGGAGAACAGCCTGAACTCATCTGGTTGCTGGAACACCCACCGCTATATACGGCGGGCACAAGCGCAGATCCCGCTGAATTATTGAGCCAGGAATTTCCGGTTTACCAGACTGGTCGTGGTGGTCGTCACACTTATCATGGGCCCGGACAGAGAGTCGGCTATGTGCTATTGAACCTTAAGAAACGCCAGGCCGATGTCCGGAATTTCGTTCATGCATTGGAAGACTGGGTAATCCGAGCCCTGCTTGAATTCGGGATTGACGCCAGGGCCGTCGAAGGCCGGGTCGGCATCTGGTGCGATACTCCAAACGGAGAGGAAGCGAAAATTGGAGCAATTGGAATCCGGATTCGCAAATGGGTTACCATGCATGGCTTTTCAGTAAACATTGATCCCGACCTCAACCATTTTAACGGTATCATACCCTGCGGGATCAGCGAGTTTCCTGTAACCAGCCTGAACCAGCTTGGCGTTGCGGCTACAATGGATGATTTTGATGTCGCCTTGAAAAAAACTGCGCCCGATTTTCTAAGGGCAATTGAAAAATAAACACGAACCGATATTTTGCAGCCGAGATAGGATTAAAAAAAATATGACACAGTTAAGCAAGGTTGCCGCGATATCACTTCTCACATTTTCTGTCGCTGCTTGCTCAGGTGATCCCGAAGTTCCAGAGGCGGACACGGTCACAGAGACCCGGATGGATGAAGTCGATGTGATTGATGGTACGATCAGCGACGACATGGTCGATGTCGATACCCAGACAACAACTGATCAACCCGCTGATGCAGAAAATGACGAGACAGATAACGAGGGCGAAGAAAACTCTGAAGCAGAAGAATGATTCTAGGCCAAACCCAGTATCTTATGAGTCTGCAACGATAAACGCCATTTGGGATGAGCCAGCACGAATGCTATAGCCGCAGCCAAATTTTCTTCATCCGCCGCTTGACCCAAACGCGAATCCATAGGTTGCACCAAGTAATTGGCGAAGTGCCAGTCTTGCATCGATTTCCAATCGCTTCCGGATTGCGGCCAGACCAGTTTAAGTTCGTCGCCAGATCGCTGCACGATTTGACTTCCTGCTTTCGGGCTAATGCAAATCCAGTCAATGGATCGCGGCACGGCCAGCGTTCCATTGGATTCAATCGCGATCTCAAATCCGGCATCGTGCAGAGCATCAATCAGCGCATCATCCACCTGCAGCATTGGCTCACCGCCGGTCAGCACAACAAAGCGGGCACGGCTCTCGTCACCCCATAGTTTTGAAACCGCATCGGCAAATGCTCGGGCGTGCTTGAACCGACCGCCACCCTCACCATCCATTCCTACAAAATCTGTATCGCAAAATTGGCAGACCGCGCTAGCGCGATCCTTTTCCAGACCAGACCAGAGATTACATCCTGCAAACCGCGCAAAAACGGCGCGGCGTCCTGCATGTACGCCCTCTCCTTGCAAAGTGAGGAACATTTCTTTGACGGCATAGCTCATGACGTCAATGCATAGCGGGTGGGATCGATGATCCCTGCTTCCTCAAAACCCTTTTGACGCAACCGGCAACTGTCACAATAGCCGCAATGCAGATTGCCTTCTGCAGGATCATAGCAAGACCAGCTTAGTGCTGGATCCATTTCCAGCCTGCTCGCTTCTTTTGCGATGTCCGCTTTGGTCATGTATTGCAGCGGTGTCTGAATCGTGAATCCGTTGCCCTGATCACCGGCCTTGGTTGCAATATCCGCCAGTTTCTCAAAACCTTGGATAAATTCAGGACGACAATCCGGATAACCAGAATAATCTAGCGCATTGACACCGATAAAAATATCACGCGCATCACGCGCCTCGGCCAATCCAAGAGTAAGCGAGAGGAAAATCAAATTGCGCGCAGGAACGTAGGTCACGGGGATATCGTTAGTTACACCGGATTTGGGGACATCAATATCATCGGTCAAAGCCGACCCACCAAAGCGGCTCAAGTCCAGCGGCAGAACGATATGCTCGCGCACATTCAGTTTTGTCGCGATTTGCACCGCAGATTGCAATTCAATCTTGTGACGCTGATTGTAATCAATCGTCAATGCGACAATATCATAGCCCTGCTCTCGCGCTATGGCGGCAGATACCATGGAGTCGAGTCCTCCGGACAGCAGGACGATGGCCTTTTTAACAGTCTGAGACATGGTCCGTCCCGCTAATACCCTTCTCAGCGACAAGCAAGCATTTGCACGGCACTAACCCAAAATTTGGACAAAAAAATGGGCCGTAGTTCGATTTGAACACGGCCCAGTGTGGTTTTTATAACCAAAAGGGAGGTTACCATGTAAAAACATGATTTTATCTGATTACTCAAAGATGGTAAATATTCTGTTAACCGGAATCTCTTTTTTCGCGCCTAGCAACTGCCGGTACGGCGCCCCTCCATGGTGAAGGAGAATGGCGCATTTGCTTCAATCCCTTGCGATTGAACCTGGATCAGCCCGCTCGACTCGCGTTTTATCGTGGTTACACCATGATCGGTACTGCTGCATTTATAGCTGACACGGAGATTATTCGGCGTATCTTGAATGACATAACGAGAGCAGGAAGACCCACTATGCTGAATCTGCAACAAAACCGTCGGATCACCTATGCAGACTTTTTTGCTTCCATCTGCGGCACCTCGCGGTTTCAAGGTCCATTCACCTTTTTGCAGGCTTTCAAGCAATCCCATTTGTGGAGCCTGAGCCGGAATAGACACCGAAAATGCCAGCAATGTCACAGCCGAAATGCTGATGGATTTTAACAGTATGCTCGTTTTCATTCCCTGTCCCTCGTCTTTCATCATTAAACGGCGAACCCTGCTAATCTTCGTTAAGATAGTTTCGAAATGTGGCCATTATTGCACCCAATTGCGGCGATCCATTCAAGTTTCTGGCCAAATAGTCCGCAAACCAAAATGTTCTTTATATGAATCAGTTATTTAAACTCGCCCCTGAAATAATGAACTTCTTGCTACAGAACGCACAATCAATCGAGATCGTTCCATCCTCGCTGACCATATCCTCCTTATCTTCTTTCGGGAATCGCGCGATAACGTCCCGGATATGCTCTTCATTACATCGGCAACCCTTAATGAGCGGTTTACCGCTCAAAACCCTCACTTCGTCGCTCTCGCTAAATAGCCGCCAAAGCAAATCTTCCAGCGGCAGGCCCGGGTCAACCAGCTCTTCGCCTTGAGCACTGCCCCCCATGATTGCGACATGCTCCCATTCTGGATGTTTCATCCGGACGTGGAGTCGCTCTTTGCCTTCCTCTCCATCAGGCAGATGTTGAACAAGCAACCCTCCAACCATTGCGTGCTCACCATCCAAGTCCAGCGCAACACGGATTACGGTCGGTATCTGCTCGGATTGCATGAAATAGTTCTGCACCGCCTCGGCAAGACTCCCCCCTTCCAACGGAACGATGCCTTGTGACCGTCCACGTGGTTCAGGATGGTCGAAGGTGATTGCCAGATACCCCTTTCCAAAAAGAGCCATCAAGCTTGGGGCCAAAGGCTCTCTAACAAGCCGCTCAGCATCAAATTGAACATAGCCGCGTACGTCACCATTTCGATAGTCACAGGCAAGCAAGTTAATCACACCGTTTTCTGTTTGTGCCTGCAGAGTTAACTGGGACTCTTCCTCTTTCAACAAAGCGCCCAGCATTGCGGTTAAGCAAACAGCTTCTGCCAACAAAGACTTGATCTGCATGGGATAATTGTGCGCTGACAATATATCATCCAGCACAGGCCCAATACGCACCGCTCGCCCGCGACAGTGCTTGGCAGGGATCGAAAAAGACAGGTTCTTGTCAACCAATGTCGGCGTTTTCGGAATTGCCGCCATCAGATTTGACCAAAGGCCCAGCGCAAAATCGATTTTTGCGCATGAATCCGGTTTTCGGCTTCATCCCATACCAGAGACTGCGGACCATCAATAACCGAAGGCATAACTTCTTCGCCGC
The DNA here is from genome assembly GCF_965233695.1 of Parasphingorhabdus sp. GTDB lineage: Bacteria > Pseudomonadota > Alphaproteobacteria > Sphingomonadales > Sphingomonadaceae > Parasphingorhabdus. Next base: position 3,320,040 of record NZ_OZ247497.1, on the reverse strand, counting down.
GATGGGCCGGAAGACAGTGCAGGAACACAGCGTCAGATTTTGCCTGCTCCATCATGACGTCATTGACCTGGAATGGCATCATTGCCTCCATCTTGGCATCGGCATGCGCTTGTCCCATAGATACCCAGGTATCGGCGACCACCACATCAGCACCGGCAACTGCTTCCAAGGCATCGCGATATACAGTTACCGTTGCGCCTGCCTGCTGCGCTGTTGTCACAAAGCTCTGATCAGGATCATAGCCATGGGGACAACCGATCCGAACGTTGAACTTCATCAGTCCCGCCGCCTCGACAATGCTGTTGAGAACATTGTTCGTATCGCCGAGCCAAGCGATCTCCATCCCCGGCAGCGCCTTGTCATGTTCAATCAATGTCAGAAGATCTGCCACAATCTGGCAAGGGTGCGACAAGTCGGTTAAGCCGTTTATTACGGGGACACTGGCATTGGCTGCCAATTCCTCGATTTTGGTATGATCGTCGGTTCTGATCATAATCGCATCACACATACGCGACAGAACCTTGGCAGTATCCGCTACAGTCTCACCGCGGCCGAGCTGCATCGAACCGCTATCCATAACGATACTCGTACCGCCCAATTGGCGGATCGCGATATCAAATGACACACGTGTTCTTGTGCTGCTCTTTTCAAAGATCATCGCAAGAACATGGCCCGCAAGCGGCGCATCGCCGTCCGCTATACCTTTCGGCCAGGTCTTGCGCGCCTCTTTCCGATCAAGCGCATCATTAAGCATCGCAGCGATGGCATCGCCACCGGCATCGGACAGGTTCAAGAAATGTCGGATCATGATTCCGGTGCCTGATAGTCAGCCGCACCGGCTGAGAGCTTTTCGATGAAGGTTGCAATATGGCTTTCGTCAATGTTCAGCGGTGGCAATATCCGTAAAGTATTGTCGCCCGCAGCAACCGTCAGCAGCCCATGATGATCACGCAAATGGGCCACAAATGAACGCGTCTCCTGCGTCATCGTGATACCAAGCATCAAGCCATGTCCCCGAACACCGGTAAACAGAGCCGGATAGTTGCCGATAAACTGTTCAATCGCTGCACGAAGCTTTGCGCCGATGTTGCGGACATGTTCGAGGAACTCATCATTCGCGACCACGTCCCAAACCGCATTGCCTGCAGCCATCGCGAGCGGGTTGCCGCCATAGGTGGAGCCATGGGTACCGGGCACCATGCCGCGCGCTGCATCCTCGGTTGCCAGACAGGCACCAAATGGAAAACCGCCGCCTATACCCTTTGCGCTTGCCAAGATGTCAGGCTTTATATCGTATAGCTCATGGGCGTAAAGCTTCCCGGTACGCGCAACGCCGCATTGCACCTCGTCGAGGATCAGCAATATGCCGTGCTTGTCGGCCAAAGCGCGCAGTCCCTTCATAAATGCATCTGATGCCGGACGTATTCCGCCCTCACCCTGAATCGGCTCCACCAAGAAACCGGCAGTTTTGGGACCTATCGCAGCCTCTGCTCCCTCCAGATCATCAAACTCGACATATTTAAAGCCATGGAGAAGCGGCGAGAACCCGTGGTGCATCTTCTCTTGATTGGAAGCGGAAATCGTGGCCATCGTCCGGCCATGGAAAGCGTTTTTGAAGGTTATTATTTCAAACCGATCATCACCTTGTGACTGGTGATAAACACGCGTGGTTTTGATCGCGCATTCAACTGCTTCGGCCCCACTATTTGTGAAGAAAACCGTATCCGCAAAGGTTGTATCGACTATTCTTTGCGCCAGCTTTTCACCCTGAGGGCTGCCGTAAAGATTGGACACATGCATCAGCGTTGCCGCTTGCTCCTGTATCGCTTTGGTAAGATGCGGATGACCATGCCCCAAAAGATTCACGGCAATGCCAGTAGCAAAGTCCAGTGCGCGGCTACCATCTTCGGAAATCAGCCAGGCACCCTCGCCTCGCACAGGACGAAAACCACACCGAGGATAGACTGGCATGAGCGGGGTAATCGTCATCATAATTTCCTTTGTTTTTATTCATGGACAAACAGAAAAGGCGGCCCGAGTGGCCGCCTCTGTCTAACGCGTCATCTTATATGCGTGAACAGGATGCCGGTCAATCATTGCGAACGGCCTGTCACTTCCAACAAAAGCGCCATCATTAATCGACTGAAGCAATCAAACAGAATGTTTTAATTGATTTAGCAAACCGGCCAATCTGTATTATAAGAGCGTAGTGTTCAAAGAAATGCCCCCTGCATTTTTAAAGGAGAGACCCAAATGGATATGAAAACACCCGGAGCCAAAATCGAAGGTTGCCCTATGGGCTTTGGCGGCGGCGTTCGCGAGTTACTCGGTCGGCAAAATCGAGACTGGTGGCCCAATCAGATACCTCTAGATATTCTCACCCAAGGCGGTACATCCCCGGACCCGATGGGCAAAGACTTCAACTATGTCGAAGCGTTTAAGTCTATCGACTATCAGGGTCTTAAGGATGATTTGACCGCTTTGATGACCGACAGCCAGCCCTGGTGGCCTGCTGACTATGGGCATTATGGTCCGTTCTTTATTCGCATGGCCTGGCATGCCGCAGGTACATACCGGACGGCAGATGGTCGCGGTGGTGCTGGCGAAGGACAACAGCGTTTTGCTCCGCTCAACTCATGGCCTGACAATGGTAATCTCGACAAGGCCCGCCGTCTGCTTTGGCCGATCAAACAGAAATATGGCGAAAAAATCAGTTGGGCAGATCTGTTCATTCTGGCCGGCAATGTTGCCATCGAATCGATGGGCGGACCCGTCTTCGGTTTCGGTGGCGGTCGTGCCGATACCTTTGAGCCTCAACGTGATATTTATTGGGGCAATGAAGACAAGATGGTCAATGAAGGCGTACAGACGCGCATTGACCCCGATAAAGACCTGGATCTGGAAAACCCGCTTGCGGCAATTCAGATGGGACTGATCTATGTCAATCCAGAGGGCCCAGGCGGCAATCCTGATCCTGCGCTCTCCGCTCGCGACATGCGCGAGACCTTTGCCCGGATGGCGATGAATGACGAAGAAACCGTCGCTCTCACCGCCGGCGGCCATGCCTTCGGCAAAGCCCACGGCGCAGGCGATGCAAACCTCGTCGGTGTGGAACCAGAAGGCGGTGATATCACGGCTCAGGGTTTTGGCTGGCTCAGCAGCCATGGAACGGGTGTAGGCGGAGATGCGATCACCTCCGGCCTTGAAGGTTCCTGGTCTTCCACTCCGACCGAGTGGAACGGAAACTACTTCCGGCTGCTCCTCGACTACGAGTATGAGCTGGTGAAGAGCCCCGCCGGTGCACAACAATGGCAACCGATTGACCAGAAGGAAGAAGACATGGCGCCGCATGCCGCTGATCCTTCCAAAAAGGTTCCAACCATGATGACCACGGCCGACATGGCACTGAAAGTGGATCCGGAATATCGCAAGATTTCTGAGCGTTTCCGCAATGATCTTGGTGCGCTGGAAGACGCATTTTCCCGCGCTTGGTTTAAATTATGCCACCGCGATATGGGACCCAAAGCCCGTTATCATGGCCCTGAAGTGCCAGCAGAAGATTTAATCTGGCAGGATCCCGTTCCGGCTGGCCAAACGATCAGCGACGGTGATGTTGCAAGCCTGAAAACGGCGATTTTGGGCAGCGGTCTTACGGTCAGTGAGCTGGTCAAAGCGGCGTGGGCTTCGGCTTCCACCTATCGCTGTTCCGACCATCGCGGCGGTGCCAACGGCGCACGTGTTCGTCTCGCTCCGCAAAAAGACTGGGCGGCCAATGACCCTGCTGAACTCGGCAAGGTTATTTCCAAGCTGGAGGAAATTAAAGGCGATCACAATGTCAGTATCGCCGACCTTATCGTGCTTGGCGGAACAGCTGCCGTGGAAAAAGCGGCCAAGGATGCTGGCTTTAACGTCAATGTGCCGTTCACCAGTGGACGCGGCGATGCGACCGACGAGATGACCGATGCCGAGAGCTTTGAGCCGCTTGAGCCCAAAGCCGATGCATTCCGTAACTATCTCTCGGCCAAGCATAGCGTACCAACAGAGGAACTGATGCTGGACCGCGCGTCTCTGCTAAACCTCAGCGTACCGGAAATGACCGTGTTGGTAGGCGGTCTGCGGGCACTGGGTGCCAATAGCGGTAACACCACGCACGGTGTCTTGACGGAGCGACCTGGCCAACTGACCAACGATTTCTTTGTGAATATGCTCGACATGAACACCGTCTGGGAAGCCGTCGATGGCAGTGACGAAGAAGAATTTGCCGGCAAAGATCGTAACACTGGTGAGCAGCGCTGGACCGGAACCCGCGCGGATCTGATCTTCGGCTCCAACTCGCAGCTGCGTGCGGTTGCCGAAGTCTATGCGGAAAATGGCCATGAAGAGAAGTTCGTAAATGACTTCATCGCAGCATGGACCAAGGTCATGAACGCGGATCGTTTCGACCTCGCGTAAACAGGCCTTAGGACTGCAGACTTAAAGACGGCTCGCCGGGAAACTGGCGAGCCGTTTTGCATTTACAGACTGGCTTTGGATGCTTCCCAATTCTGTCCGTCAAATTTTCTAATATTGGGCTGCAAAGCATGTCCCGCCTCCAGACAGTTATAATTGACGCTCCAGCATTCAGGGTGTGATCGCGGCTGATAAAAGCTTTTGATTCCGCAATGCCGGCAAAACAGATGGTCTGCTTGCCCGCTGCCAAATTTATAGCTGGTCAGATCATCCTCGCCTTGCAGCAGATCAAACTGATCATGCGGAATGAACAAATGAAGAAAGCCCGTGCGTGCACAAATCGAGCAATTGCAATCGAGCATCTCCGGCTGTGCCTTGGTTTGCGCAGCGAACCGCACGGCCCCGCAATGGCATCCACCAGCAATGTCAATCATGGCCCGACCAGTATCTCATGAATGTCGATGCGGTTTTCCAGCGTTCGATGCACGGGGCATTTTCCTGCAATTTCCATCAGCTTTTGCCGTTGCTCATCGGTCAGATCTCCGTGCAATGTTATGGACCGATCAATCACATCGATGCGATTGTCATCATTGTTGCAGGTCGCGCAATCGTCAACATGATCGCGGCTATGCTCCAGCTCGATATGCACGCCTTCCAAGGGAATACCTTTGCGGTCGGCATACATTTTCATCGTCATCGAGGTGCAGGTGCCCAAAGCCGCGAGCAACAGATCATAAGGTGACGGACCTGTATCATCACCGCCGAATGATTCAGGTTCATCAGCAAGAAAGACATGTTTCCCTACCCGAACTGACTGCTGAAACTTGCCGCTGGCGCTCTCTACAGAGACGATAGAAGGATTGGCCATATTCTACTCCACAGTTACCGATTTCGCGAGATTGCGGGGCTGATCAACATCCGTACCTTTTGCAACCGCCACATGATAGGCAAGCAACTGTACGGGCACGGCATAAACGAGCGGTGCGATAAGTGGATGAACCTTTGGCATCTCGATAGTCGCCATACATCCCTCACCGGCTTCGGCCAAACCGGCGGCATCGGATATCAGCACGACCTTGCCACCCCGCGCCATCACTTCCTGCATATTGCTAACCGTTTTTTCGAATAACGGCCCTGAAGGCGCCAGCACAATCACTGGCACCGCTTCATCAATCAGCGCAATAGGCCCATGCTTCATTTCGCCCGATGCGTAGCCTTCGGCATGGATATAACTTATTTCCTTTAGCTTCAGCGCTCCTTCCAGTGCCAGCGGGTAATCCGGACCACGGCCCAGATAGAGCACGTCCCGTGCCGGCGCGATGAGATGCGCCATATCGGCTATGTCCTCGTCATGGGCGAGCGCTGCGTTTAATGCAGCTGGTGCTTCGGTCAGATGCTCGACAACTTCATGCTCTTCATCACGGGTCATCTTGCCTTTGACCACGGCGAGATGTGCGGCCAGCGCGGCCAGTACGGCGAGCTGACAAGAAAAGGCCTTGGTCGAAGCCACACCTATTTCCGGACCAGCGTGCGTGGGTAGCAAGAGGTCAGCCTCTCGTGCCATCGAACTGGTCGGGACGTTCACCACCACCGCAATTTTCTGCCCTTGCTCCTTGCTATGGCGCAGCGCAGCGAGCGTATCGGCCGTCTCTCCCGACTGGGAAATGAAAAGCGCCAAACCGCCGGGTTCCAACACCGGATCGCGGTAGCGGAATTCTGATGCGACATCCAAATCCACCGGAACGCGCGCAAAAGTCTCGAACCAATATTTGGCAACCATCCCGGCATAATAGCTGGTCCCGCAAGCGACGATGGTAATCCGTTTAATATCCTTCAGATCAAAATCCATCTGCGGCAGAGCCACTTGCTGTTCGAGCGGCCGGATGTAGCTTTGCAGGGTTTGCGCAACCACTGTGGGTTGTTCAAAAATCTCTTTCTGCATGTAGTGGCGATATTGCCCCTTCTCGATCGTCGCAGCGGATACGCCCGATGTGGTAACCTCTCGGTCGACTGGCTGATTGGCGTTGTCAAAAATCTGCGCGCCACCGCTGGTGATAACGACCCAATCACCTTCTTCGAGATAGGCGATTTTCTGGGTCAATGGTGCCAAAGCCAGCGCGTCAGAGCCAAGATAGGTTTCGCCCTCACCATAGCCAACAACCAGTGGCGAGCCGAGCCGTGCGCCGATCAAAAGATCAGGATTGGACTTGAAAGCAATGGCCAGCGCGAAAGCCCCGCGCAATTGCGGGAGAACCGACTGCACCGCTTCCTGCGGAGACCTGCCCGCTTCGACTAGTTCACTGACGAGATGGGCAACCACTTCGGTATCGGTCTCGCTCTCAAAGCTTCGACCCCGCGCCGATAATTCTTCCCGTAGTGACTTGAAATTCTCGATAATGCCGTTGTGGACCAATGCAACTTCGCTGGTCGCATGCGGATGGGCGTTGTTTGTTGTCGGCGCGCCATGGGTGGCCCAGCGGGTATGGGCAATGCCAATCATGCCCGGTGCATCGTCTTTTTTCAGCACCTCGACCAGATTGATCAGCTTGCCCTCAGCGCGGCGGCGGATCAGTTGGCCATCATGAACCGTACAGACGCCAGCGCTATCATAGCCGCGATATTCCATCCGCTTCAGGCCATCAACGAGACGATCCGAGACCGCATCCTTGCCAACAATTCCGATAATTCCGCACATAGTTCTGAAGCTTTCTTCTTAAAGAGTATAGGGAACGCGTATGCCCGGCATTTCCGCCGGAAAATCGCGCGTGTTTCGTGTGATCAGGATGCGCCCGGTAAGCTGGGCAGAGGCAAGAATGACAGCGTCCATGGTTTTCAGCCGCCGCCGGTCGCTGCGCAGCAAGGCAGCGCGCCGACCGATTTCTTCATTGACCTCAATGACATTGAAAAAGGAGAGAAACGCCTCCGCCCGGTCGCCATCATCCGGCAATGCACGGGTCAGCACTTCAACCCAGGTCAGACGGCTGACATAGCGGCGGTCATAACGCTGCAGCTCGACATTGGCACGGCCAACATCATTAAGCGCGTCAAACAGGATGTTGCTGTCGAATACCGCTTCGTTCACGAGGCGCCCTTCTTGCGATAGCGCTCGGCCTCGCGGTCATCATTAGCGTCGAAAAGGTCGGGAAATTCCTTGCGCACATCCCAGTAATCAGGGTCCCAGGGCCGCGTCCACGAAGCGCGCTCGCGCCGCTGCCAGGCAACCGGATCGCCGACATCGCGGCGGTCGCGCCAGATACCGAAATATTTCTCGATTCCCTGTTTGGAGGCATCCGCCCGAAACGCCGCTACCGCGTCACGAAGCAATTGCGCCCGCGACGTCCCCTGCGCCGCCGCTTGAGCGTCGAGCCACAGGACATCTTCTTCAGATAAATCGGCGAGTATGCGAGTCATGATATAGTGATATCATATCATGATATCATGTCAATGCCCGGTTAAATATCTACTTGGAATTCAGCCTCTACTCCATCGTCATAAAACTCTAAAACAGCTTCACAAAACCAAAAATCCCGATCCAAATCTTCAAAAAACACATTCACGGCCAAATCATCATCGGTCGCGCCAATCACCGATACCTGCGTAACAGAAGGGGTAGTCCAACCAAAAACTAGACCGTGCCGGCCCGCTAATCCTTTAGCTTCTGTCTCAGCGGTATTTTTGACAATTGCCTTCTCCACAAGCCGTCACTTCCCAGCCTTCTTCTTCGCACTCACCGCATTAAACCGATCCGCCCAGCCCTTTTTCGCGGTCTGTTCCGCCCGCACCAGCGCCAGATCGCCAGCCTCAACATCCTTGGTCAGCGCCGCGCCAGCGCCGACTATCGCGCCGTCACCAATCGTCACCGGTGCCACCAACGCGCTATTCGATCCAATAAACGCGCCCTTGCCGATCTTCGTCTTATATTTAAAATAGCCGTCATAATTGCAGGTGATTGTGCCCGCGCCGATATTGGCGCCCTCGCCCACTTCGGCATCGCCCAGATAGGTTAGATGATTGGCCTTGGCGCCCTTGCCCAGCACCGCCTTTTTCATTTCTACAAAATTACCGACCTTGGAGCCTTCTTCCAGTACTGCACCCGGGCGCAAACGCGCGAAGGGGCCGACATTGGTATCGGGACCTATTGTTGCCCCTTCAATATGACTATGGCCATAAATTTTTGCGCCACTCGCGATCGTAACACCAGGGCCAAAAATGACATTGGGTTCTACGACAACATCTGAAGATATTTCTGTATCATATGAAAACCAAACGGTTTCTGGTGCAATCAGGCTAACGCCATCTGCCATTGCCTTTGCTCTGCGACGCCCTTGCCATTCACTTTCAACCGCAGCCAGTTCCGACCGGCTGTTTACACCGGCTACCTCTGCTGGATCATCCACTTCGATCACAGCGCTTTGCTGACCCGGCAACATGACAATGTCCGGCAGATAATATTCGCCAGCCGCGTTATCATTGCTGATCTGGTCGAGCAAAATGAACAAATCGGTCGAGCGCGCCGCCATCAGGCCGCTATTGCACAGATTGACCGCTCGTTCCTGCTCATTGGCATCTTTAAACTCTACCATTTTTTCGATTTCGCCCTGATCATCGGCGATGATCCGGCCATAGGCGCCGGCGTCATCGGGGCGGAAACCCAGCACAACCGCGCGCGGATCGGACCCGTTATTCAGGCGAAAAATCATCTCCTGCATCGTCGCGGCGCTAACCATCGGAACATCACCGTAAAGGATGAGCACATCACCAGCGAAGCCTTTCAGCGCATCATGGGCCTGCGCGACCGCATGGCCCGTGCCCAATTGATCGTCCTGCACGGCAATGGCGACATTGCGCCCTTCAACGCTCGCCTCAATCTGCTCGCGCCGCGCACCAACGACCACAACCGTGCGTTCGACGCCGATTGAATCAACCGTATCGAGCAGATGATGAAGCATGGGCTTGCCGGCAATCGGGTGCAGCACCTTGTGCGTCTCCGATTTCATCCGCGTGCCTTGACCGGCGGCTAATATAATGGCTGCTAAAGGACGGTCACTCATGCCAAAAACTCCGAATATCCTGTTCCAAACGCTGAATTTGCGCCCCATGCCATGATGCGGTTGCTTATGCCAGCAAGATCGGTTCTATGCAGAGGCTATGACAGAAATTTCTTTCGATATCATTGGCTTTGATCTGGACGGCACCCTGCTCGACACCAGCATGGAGCTGGCCGCCTCGCTCAATCACGCGCTCGACGGTGCCGGCCGTCCGCAAGTGGACGATCAATCCATCCGGTCGTTGGTGGGTATGGGCGCACGTCATATGCTGGAAATGGCGCTCGAACAGTCGGGCGGCAGTGACAAGGAGCAAGTGAAAAGCCTGATGCCCGTCCTGATCGATCATTATGAAGCCAATCTGGGCAATAATGCGCCGGCTTTTGCGGGACTGGCCGAAGCCATGGATGCGTTGCAAGATCAGGGCGTCAAACTGGCGGTGGTCACCAATAAATTTGAAAACCTCGCAGTGAAGCTGCTCACAAACGTCGGTATGATCGACCGGTTCGTCACCGTCATTGGCGGTGATACAATGGGCAAAGGACGCAGCAAGCCCAAGCGCGATCCGATTGACGAAATGATCCGGCGCTGCGGCGGAGAGGTGGACCAAACGCCAGCGGCCTTTATTGGCGACAGTATATTTGACATTAAAGCAGCACAAAATGCCGGTATTGCAAACGTTGCGGTAAGTTTCGGCTTTTTGCATCAGCCTGTCGAAGAACTCGGCGCCGATGCGATTATCGATCATTATGACGAGCTTGTACCGACCTTGGTCAAGCTAGGCTCTTAGGCTAAGTATTACGCCACTTTGTCCATAAATGGCCCGCCAGCATGAGCGGCGGCATTCTGAGCCAATGAGAGCGAATATAGAAGGCTTGCCGTGTGAACTTTCGGGTTTCTCGCCCCCAGCCATCACGCGCCAACAGACGGCGGATGTAAATATTGTCAGCAAAGATCGCAGGGCCAGCATGTGTTTTGTCGACGGGTGTATCATAAAGCTGCGCTGCCAGTCGCATGGCCCGTGCGAGGTGCCGTTCCAACCCGTGCAATTTGGCCCGCTTGCCCAATTCCATCCAGAACTCGCCATCGGCCTGAGAAAATTGTCGGACCAGCCGGTCAATATCCCACAAGTTCCGAAGCCCCCCGGCTAGGTCACCATCGGCAAACAGATGCGCGATTGAATGAAGCAGCATATCGGCCGGAGCCATAACATAGAGGCCCGAATCCAGTTTTATTGCGGCATCAAGCATCGCTTGCGCATTTGGCGTGGGTTTGGCGGTTAACGGCAAGGTCGTATGATGCACATCAATCATCCGGTCGCGTTCGCGGTGAATTAGCGGTGGCAACTCGTGCATATGCTCGCGATAATATTGATCATCATAAGGATCAGGCTTTACCCATCCCCATCCGGCATCGAGCAAAGCCTCTTCAACCGCGGGTAACTGCGCGCGATCAACCATGATATCCAGATCACCAATGCTCCGTCCGATCCCGGCATCACAATCGGCCGCAACATAGGCTGTGCCTTTCATCAAGATGGTCTTGCAATTGAGCGGAGCAAGCGCTCGCCGCGCGCAATCTGCCTCCCAAAGCGCTTGTAACCGCGCAAGATCGGTGGCTTGAATCGCATCCTCCAAAACGGGTTTAACCTCTTTCGGCACAGAAACATTTGCCAAACGGTGGGCCAGACTGCCGATGAGAGACTCTGCCCGGGCAATGCTGATCAGGTCAGTCCACCCTGCCCCGTCAAGCGAGAAGACAGTTTCGGGTTCGCGCAACGCATCGACCAACGGCTGAGCATTTCGCATCATGGGAGCTTACTCCACAAACTGTCGATCATTTCTTCGGCCTGCTCACCCGATTGATAGTCCATGGCCTTGGTTGGAACCGTATCGACAAATCTTGTCAGCGCCCGAAAGCCTGTCTCGCCAATTGCGACATAATTGGTTGAAGCCTGCGTCAAGCGGACGAAAATCTCGCTCTTCCCCATATCGCGCAGAACCGGGTCATAACCGAAGCGGGGAAACAGCAACAAGGCGGGTTTGGCAGTTTCCTTCATCCTGTTCACTGCGTTCAACGGCGGAATGATATGACGAATATCGCCTTTAGGCGTCCCCTTCATCATGGGACCGAAACGGTTTATTGGCAGAATCGCTTGCATCGCCGCGATTGCCTCATTTTTAAGGCTGATCAGGCGCGGAAAGCTATGGAACATGCCGGTGTCCGGATTGAGCAAAGCAAACTCATCACCCATGAAGCGCCAGCCTTTTTCGGCGAGCATGGCGGAAAGCGTCGATTTTCCGGAACCGGACAACCCGGTCATTAGCAAAGCCTTACCGTCTTTTTCGACACTGCTGGCATGTAACAACAAGTGCCGTCGCCACCCCAGAGCCATTTGCAGATTCATACCCATTTCAGCCGCTAACAGACTTTGGCTGAGCGGCAGTGGTGCTGCATCGGGCAGCCAATAGTCACCCGAGATATGCACCGATGGACGGATATAGCGTCGCCACGGTTTTTCCGGCTCTAGTCGAACAGTAAAATCCGCATAACCGTCTTGTGACGCCGGGTAATCCCTATAAAGCTGCGCTAATTGGTCTAAAGGTTCCGACCATGCCGAAACTAGCCTGAAGCGAGCCGGACCAACAGTCAGGTAAAGTTTATGGAGTCTGTTCACTTACGCTAAACCTGCTCAACCAAACCAAGGGCGAGCAGCTCAATCAAACGCGCAAGCACGATATCTATCGTATCCCCGCTATCTTCGAGATCGTAATTAGTGGCCAATCGTACAGCGATAGCGTCGGCCGATAGAACATCTTGCGCCATAACTTCAAGAATGGCGGGTACAGGATCTGCAACCATATGCGTAATCCCCGATGACTTCTGAAAAATCAGGGTCATACTGTCGAGCGGATGCAGGATCACGTCCTGAGAGGCGATGGCACGATAAGACTGGTTCATGGTTGCGATACTATTCCTGATCACGACAAGTCATTCAAAACAAGCCATGCCGATAGCAGGAATTTCTTAATAAGCCTTGGCCTTCCAGCCGAGAAAATTGCCTTTGGCTATCGCGGCATTTGCAAAGAGGCATAGCATGTAAAGCCGCTTTGTCCTGATTGCAGTCGGCGAATGTAATTTACATAGGCCTTTGACTGGTCATAAGAGGTTCCTGGCAGAGAGCGGCCATTCATTGCTCGTTTCACCTCTTCACCGGTAAAATTGCGGCCCGCCGGAGGAAATGCTCCCGGCGTATCCGGGGAGACAATTTTACCGTCAGAACCAATATAACCACCCGCCGCATGATTTCCCGGCACGGGAATTTCGCAATTCAGAACTGATCCAGCCGTTTGCGCCAATGCCGGCTTGATGCTTACGACAGCAGAGGCAGTAACAGCGCCCATCATCAATGCGCGGCGACGTGTTACAATTGCAGGATTTATAGAATCATCTTGTGATCCCAAACTGTTACCTTGCTCTTTCTGGTTATCCGTCATCGCACAATTCTTCCTCTATTTCTCGCCCTTAGAGGGAAAAACGATTAAATGCGAGTAAACAGTCCGGACATAAATTTGACGTCCATAATCGGGACAAAACAAACAAAATGTTTAAGGAGTTGTGCGCACGTATCGACAATGTACATGCAGTTTGAAATATGCTCCACACCATTATCATTGCTGTTTTTCAGCAATCTGGCGTAAACACCGCTGACTGGAAAACGATACCACCGCTATTATGAACCCTATTTCGCCATTTCGACTGATCTTCGCGATCCTCTTCATTATTGGCGGAGCTGTTGTTGCTGCACAAGCTTCGGAAGCTTTGACCAAAATTATCATTATGTCGGCATTTGGGGTTGCCGCTCTCGCCATCATGGCGCTGGAAAACCGCACACCACCGCAACCGGATATCAACGCGCTGGAAAGGCAGAAAAAGCGGCTGTTGTACGAGGGACGTGCAGAAGCTTATCAAGATGTTATCGACCCTATAACAGATCCAATATTATTGATCCGCAACGCGAAAGTCGCTGCGGCAAATCCTGCTGCCAAGAATTTTCTCGGCCATCATATAATCGACGAAGATGTGCGAGTTGCCATTCGTCATCCCGCCGCAGCAGACCGCCTTGCTAATCCGAATGCAGAACATACCGGTGAGCCCATTTTGCTGGTTGGAGTAGGTAGCGCAGATCAACGTTGGGAACTGCGCATTCATGCACTGAATGACGGATTGAAGCTTGTACAGCTCTCCGATCAAAGCAGTCGATATGCAGCAGAGCGGATGCGTACTGATTTTGTTGCCAACGCAAGTCATGAATTGCGCACACCATTGGCAGCAATAAAAGGCTTCATCGAAACACTAGAAAATCCGGATGCCGGTGCGGATGAAAAAACCCGCACCCGGTTCTTGCAGATCATGTATCAAGAAGCCGATCGCATGCAGCGGCTCGTCGAAGACCTCATGTCGTTGTCTCGGATCGAGGCTGAAAAATATCAACTGCCTTCAGAGCCCGTTGATCTTGCCGAGTTAGTTTCGGACGTTAAAAACGTCTTTCTCAACGGGCGATCAAAAAAGGATCATGATTTTCAGGTTTTGTTACCAGATAACATCCCGATGATTCAGGGTGACTATGCGCAGCTTTCACAATTGCTCCATAATCTGGTGAGCAACGCCTATAAATATGGGCATCGCGGGAAGCCGGTTTCCGTAAGTGTAGAGCCCAATCGAAACAGCTCGATGCTACGGTTATCTGTCACAGATCAAGGCGATGGAATAGCGCCCGAACATATTCCGCGGCTAACGGAACGTTTTTATCGTGTCGATAAAGGCCGTAGCAAGTCCATCGGCGGCACCGGACTTGGCCTTGCCATTGTCAAACATATATCGGAACGGCATGGCGGACGATTGGAAATAAACAGTGAGTTGGGCGTAGGCACGACCGTCTCGGTTTTACTGCCAACAATTAAATCATGACTGACAGCACCTGATTGGGCGCTTGTCACATATATGTAACAAAATTGTAACTATTAGGACACTGGCCACTTTTAAACCGTGCTCAGCCGGCCCGAGATCAAAACCGATTCTTGGCTGATACCTGAACATTCCATAGAAAACGGGGATATTAAAAATGTTTAAGAAAATCGCTCTTTTGGCGGTATCCACACTAGCGCTGGCTGCTTGTCAGGACCAAGCATCAGGCGGACAAGGAGGAAACCGAGGTGAAATCAGAATCGTCGGGTCTTCAACTGTGTTCCCTTTTGCCAAAGCAGTCGCAGAGCAATTTAGTGCAGGCGGTGCCAACACCTCTCCAATTTTGGAATCAACCGGAACTGGTGGCGGAATGAAGCTATTCTGCGCCGGAATTGGTGCGAATACACCGGACATCGTCAACGCTTCTCGGCGGATGAAGGCGACCGAGTTTGAAATGTGCAAGGAAAATGGTGTCACCGATGTGGTCGAAATACAGATTGGCATTGATGGCATCGCAATCGCCCAAGCCAATGAAGGTCCGGCCATCAAGCTGACCCCGACGCAGATTTATGAAGCAATTGCCGAGCGCCCATTTGGTAAAAAGAATGAAACCAAAAATTGGTCTGATATTGATCCTTCCCTGCCAAATATTGCGATTAGCGTTTATGGCCCTCCATCAACATCAGGCACACGCGATGCGCTGACCGAGCTGATCATGGAAGTGGGTTGCAAGACAGATCCTGAGACCAAGGCGCTGAAAGACACCAATGAAGACGAATATGACGCTATTTGTCACGATGTGCGTGCCGACGGTGCTTATATTGATGCTGGTGAGAATGACAATTTGATCGTTCAAAAGCTTAAAGCCAATCCAAATAGCCTCGGCATTTTTGGTTATAGTTTTCTTGAAGAGAATACAGATGCCGTTCGCGGTGTTGCCGTATCCGGTGTCGAGCCTGTTTATGACGCGATTGCTTCTGGAGAATATCCTGGCGCACGCCCACTCTACATTTATGCCAAGAAACAGCATATTAATGTTATTCCTGGACTCCAAGAATATGTGACCGAGTTTGTAAATGCCGGCGGAAAAGACGGTTATCTCGTGAAGGCGGGTCTGATTGCATCACCAGATGATGTACGTTCACAGATGGTTTCGGCAGCAAAAGACATGCCCACTTTGACCGGTACTGAATTGAAATAAAATCTATCGGAACGCGGGTTGCTGCTTTAAGCGATTCGCGTTCCACTATTTTCAACTCCGAACCAAGGATCTGTAATTTACTGTGACAGGCTCTATTCTCTTTCTCCTGATCATTATTCTTGGCGGTGTTGCTTGGTTTTTTGGGCGTGTAAAAGCAAACCGCTTTTCCGCAACCGTTACCAAGAGGGGAGCCATTCATTCGCTCCCCACCTATCATGGCTGGTATGTTGCGCTTTGGGCAATCGGGCCGGCTCTTTTGTTCCTTGTCATCTGGAGTATTGCAAGCCCTGCCCTTGTTACCGATGCCGCTCTTGCCAGTCCGGCGGCAGAACAACTGCCACAAGATCAATTCGCACGTGGCGCAATTCTGGCAGAAGCAAGATCCATAGCATCCGGACAGCAAGCCCAAGCATTTAATCCCCTGTCACAAGGCATGGTAGCCCCTTACAAAACAGCCATTTCCTATTATCAAACGATCGGGATGGTGGCAGCATTGCTGTTGGTCTTTGCATGCGGTGCATTTGCTTGGCTGCGGATCAAGCCAGATCTGAGAGCACGTACAAAAATCGAACGTGTCACAATGATGACGCTGCTTCTCGCATCGCTTATCGCAACGATAACTACGGTCGGTATATTTGCATCTCTTATTTTCGAGTCAGCGCGATTCTTTTCAATGGTATCGCCGATTGATTTCTTGTTTGGAACCGAATGGAACCCGAAAGCAGTTGCCGGTCCTCGCGGTGAAACAGGTTTCGGCGCAATCCCGTTGTTCTGGGGCACCGTTTTTATTGGTGCAATCATTGCGATGATCGTCGCGATTCCATTGGGGCTGATGAGCGCTATCTACCTAACCCAATATGCTCCGCCCAATTTCCGTGCCTGGATGAAACCGATACTGGAAGTGCTAGCGGGTGTTCCTACTGTTGTTTATGGCTATTTCGCAGCACTGACCGTGGCCCCTGCCTTACGTGACTTTGCGGTTTCGATTGGGATTTCCGGCGCCTCTTCGGAATCAGCGCTAGCGGCGGGGGTCGTCATGGGCATCATGATCATCCCCTTTGTCTCGTCTATGGCAGATGACAGTATTGCTGCAGTACCCAGCGCCATGCGTGATGGTTCCCTCGCAATGGGAGCAACAAAAAGCGAAACCATCAAAAAAGTGCTCATTCCAGCAGCCCTGCCGGGTGTTGTCGGCGGAGTTTTACTCGCTGTCAGCCGGGCTATTGGCGAGACGATGATCGTCGTTATGGCAGCAGGTCTGGCAGCGAATATGACAGCAAATCCCTTTTCCAGTGTAACGACAGTAACAACCCAGATCGTCCAGCTGCTGACCGGCGATCAAGAATTTGACAGCCCGAAAACTCTGGCAGCTTTCGCATTGGGTCTGGTATTGTTCATCGTTACTTTGCTCCTCAACTTGATCGCACTTCGGGTCGTCAAAAAATATCGGGAAGCTTATGAATAGCACCGTTGCATATGTCGAAGAGCGCAACCCGACCGATTGGCAAGGCGATGCGATGCAAAAGCGCATTCGCAAGCGTTATGCGTCAGAGCGCCGGTTCAAAGCACTCGGCCTTGGCGCGATTGTCTTGTCGGCCGGTTTTCTTGCCTTTTTGCTGATCGTTATGGTTGGCAACGGACTGCGTGGTTTTACTCAGACCGAACTGCCAGTTGAAATTGACTTTCCGGCAATGACTGGCGGTGCTTCTGCCAGTCAGTTCGAAGGAAATAATGGCGTCGCGAATCTGCAAACGCTGGGCTTGCGAGACATTGTCGATGCGAGTGTTCAAATTCAGTATGGCGAACAAGGAACGGAGTTATTCTCAAATAGCGGTTGGCAAGCCGTTCAGTCCAAAATCCTCGATAATCCAGAAATTATTGAGTCAAAAAGCATAATTTATCTTCCCGTTGAGTCGGAAATTGACGTGGCTTACAAAGGCGACGGCAACGCGACCGCTGAGAAGAAGGTAGCCAAGTTACAAGATCAGTTAACCACCGGGTTTAACACCAATTTCTTAACCAACTCCGATGCAACAGATCCGATGCAAGTGGGCATTTGGGGGGCGTTAAAGGGATCATTGATCACAATGTTCATAACATTGTTAATCGCCTTTCCCATTGGTGTTTTATCGGCGCTGTATTTGGAAGAATATGCACCTAAAAACCGGTTTACCGACTTGATTGAAGTTTCGATAAACAATCTCGCCGCTGTCCCTTCGATCATCTTTGGCCTGCTTGGTCTTGCAGTATTCCTTAATCTATTTGGATTGCCGCGATCCGCTGCTCTGGTTGGGGGTCTAACTCTGGCCCTGATGACGATGCCGGTTATTGTCATCTCAGGTCGCAATGCCGTGAAAGCCGTGCCACCATCCATTCGCGAGGCAGCTTTAGGTATCGGGGCCAGCCAAATGCAAGTCGTGTTCCATCATGTTTTGCCTCTGGCATTACCCGGCATCCTGACAGGTACGATTATCGGTATGGCACGGGCTTTGGGCGAGACGGCACCATTACTGATGATCGGTATGCGTGCTTTTATAGCGACACCGCCCGGCGGCATTACCGAGCCAGCTACGGTTCTGCCGGTGCAGATCTTCCTTTGGTCAGACGAAGTCAATCGCGGCTTTGTTGAGAAAACTTCTGCGGCTATTATCGTATTGTTGGTGTTCCTGCTCACTATGAACGCTCTGGCAATTTATCTCCGCAATCGTTTTGAAACACGCTGGTAAAAGATGATATGACTGAACTAATTGATGAAACCCGCTCAAGCGAAAGCCCGATTATGACCGCATCTGCTGTGTCCGCCATCCCCGCCGGCGAAGGTCCGTTGAAAATGACAACTCGTAATGTCGATGTCTTTTACGGCGATAAACAAGCCATAAAGGACGTCTCAATTGACGTTACCATGGACAATGTAACAGCATTTATTGGTCCTTCTGGCTGTGGTAAGTCCACATTTTTGCGCTGCCTCAACCGGATGAATGATACAATTCCGATAGCGAAAGTTACCGGTGATATCACACTTGAAGGCGAAGATATCTATGCTCCAAGCATGGACGTCGTACAGTTGCGCGCACGCGTGGGTATGGTGTTTCAAAAACCAAATCCGTTCCCCAAGTCAATTTACGACAATATCGCCTACGGACCTCGCATTCACGGACTCGCCAGCAGTAGTGACGAACTAGATCATATCGTTGAATCCTCCTTGCAAAGGGCAGGCCTTTGGGGCGAGGTAGCTGATCGGTTGCAGGACAGTGGGACAGCTCTATCTGGCGGTCAGCAACAGAGGCTTTGCATCGCTCGCGCGATCGCCGTCGACCCAGAAGTAATTCTGATGGATGAACCCTGTTCGGCGCTCGACCCTATTGCAACGGCAAAGATCGAAGAACTGATCCACGAGTTGCGCGGAAAATATGCTATTGTTATCGTGACACACAATATGCAGCAAGCGGCCCGTGTGTCACAACGTACCGCCTTTTTCCATTTGGGGACTCTGGTGGAATATGGCGTAACGTCGGACATATTCACCAACCCAACCGAGGAAAAAACGCGGGATTATATTACCGGACGTTACGGCTAAGCTGATCACAAGGGGAAGGAACCCGAAAGATGCCAAATAGCGGCACAGAACATACCGTCAAAGCTTTTGATACCGATATTAACGAACTACGGGGCATGGTTGCTGAAATCGGCGGTCGCAGCGAACAGGCGATCGCCAAAGCTATGCGCGCGCTGGAAAAACATGATCTGAAACTCGCTGCAGAAGTGGTGGAAGACGACAGGCTGATCGATGATCTCGAAAAACGGATTGATGAACTAACCTTTCAGACTATTGCACTGCGAGCTCCGATGGCAGACGATTTGCGCGAACTAATCGCGACGTTCAAAATATCAGGCGTCGTCGAGCGTATTGGCGATTATGCAAAAAATATTGCGAAGCGTGTGCCGGTTATCGCCAGCACGCATAAGTTGGGGCCGGCATCATTGCTGCCATCCATGTCAAATGTAGCTTCTGAGCTCGTACGAGATTCGCTGGAGGCGTTCGCTCGCCGCGATGCGGATCTTGCGCTGGAAGTCAGTGAGCGCGACCAGATCGTGGATGATTTCTACACCAGCATTTTTCGCTCTGTCATAACCTACATGATCGAAAACCCGAAAGATATTGGCGAAGCTGCTCATTTGCTTTTCATTGCCAAAAATCTCGAACGTATAGGTGATCACGCAACCAATGTTGCAGAAATGGTTTATTTTGCCGCGAAAGGTGAACCCATGCCTGAACGTGACCGCGGTGAGAACCCTACCGATTTGATGGAAGAGTGAACCGAGAGGAGATAGAAATATGTCCAACGCAAAACTGTTACTGGTAGAAGATGACGCAGCTCTAGCCGAACTCTTGTCATGGAACTTCAAGAAAGAAGAATATGACGTCATTCATACCGCTGATGGCGAAGAGGCGCTTTTGTTGGTCAAAGAGAACCGGCCTGATGTGATACTTCTGGATTGGATGATTGAAAACCTGTCGGGTATAGAAGTGTGCCGACGCCTCCGCCGGTCTCCTGAAACCGCCAATATTCCCATCATAATGCTTACTGCACGCGGTGAAGAAGAGGACAAGATTCGCGGCCTGGAGACCGGCGCGGATGATTATATCACCAAACCGTTTAGCCCACGCGAGCTAATCGCGCGAGTAAAGGCAGTCTTAAGGCGGGTGCGCCCTGCTCTGGCTGGCGAGAAGCTGGCTTTTGGTGATCTGGAAATGGACACTGTCGGCCATAAAGTGAAACGCGATGGTGACACCATACCTTTGGGTCCCACAGAGTTTCGACTATTGCGCCATTTTCTGGAGCACCCCAATTGGGTATTCTCACGTGAGCGTTTGCTGGATAGCGTCTGGGGCCAGGATAGCGACATCGAGCTGAGGACCGTCGATGTTCACATCCGGCGCCTACGGAAAGCCTTAAACGCGAACCAGCGCCCGGACATCATCCGGACAGTCCGTTCTGCGGGATATGCTCTGGATACCGAAGCCGCATAATGTAGCTTTTCCCATTATCGATAACACAAAAAGGCCGGTCACAACCGGCCTTTTCCATGTTCTCTGTTGGCGGTTGCTAGAAAGCGATTTGAGCCCGCGCTCCGATAACATCGACAGAATAGTCATCTGGTGCTCCGGTTACGATACCCAGAGCATTGCCATAAGACAGGTGGCCATAGTTGACGAGGAAACGAACATAATCGACGGGCGTCCAGATCAAGGAAGCCATGTAACCGTCTTGCGTGCCGCCGATAATCCCAGCATCCGTTAGATCAAGCCGGTCATAACGCACATTTACCTGCCAAGCACCCGAACCGCCGGAACCAACTGGATTATTGACTTTCACGCCCTTGAATGCACCGCCCTTATATTCGCGACTGTCATCGGTCAGGAACATGCCCGCTTCAATAGAACCTCCAAAGAAGGTGGGATTGGCTAAACCTGGCCCACTGACCTTTGCCCAATGCGTTTCGGCAGCGGCGTGGAAACGGCCAGAGATAACCGCTGCTTCAAGACCATAGGTTAGCTGTTCTTCAGCATCAATGTTACCCGTGTTGATGAAACGTGTATCTACGCTGTGGATGAGCGGACGTTGGCGATAGCGTAGTGAATCTATTTCATCGCCCAGATCTTTCCAATGGATCGAACCGCCAAGGTGAAGCTGTGCATCGCCAAGTTTCGGCGCGAATACAAAGCGGCCATCCAGCCCTATACTGTCGTTACCATCACCCAAATCATCAATATTATCGGTGAACACACCGCCTTGGAGTAGCAGATCGCCTGTTTGATACGCTGCCGAAATCCCGACTTGTCGCTCAAAACCGAAGGCATCGGTAAATGCCGATCGCTCGATGAAGCTGGTGTCGTTGCTGCTGGATATTTCTTCCAGTGACTGAAAATTGTTATGCTGTCCGACCGTGACCGTTAACCCACCGGTTTTATAATCCAGATAGGCGTCTGTTAACTCAACACCGTCCAAGAGATCGGCTTCAAGCTTATACCCGAACCCCCCTGGAATTTTGCCTTGCACGCCCAAACGAACACGGCGCGCTTCGTTTGAGAAACCTTCGCCAGGAATAGCGATAGTCGATGGTACCGATGAAAGATTGTTGAAATCGTAGAGAATACGTCCACGCGGTTTGAAACTCCAGCCATCGTCGGTTTTGATTTCTGGAGCACCCTTGAACTGGATGCTGGTCTTTTCTTTAGCCTGCGCTACTTTCTCGACTTCAGCCACCTGCTTGCTTTGCTGTTGTTGCAAGGTTTCAACATTACCAAGCTGCGCGCGCAGGTTTACAACTTCCTGTTCGAGCTGATTGAGGCGCTCCAAAAGCGCTGCAGCTTCTTCGTTAGAAATGGGAGCTGCAAATGCTTGAGCAGGAACCAGCGCAGCCATAGCAGCACCGCTGATGAGAATATTTTTGAATGTCATGTGTCGAGGACCCCTAACCAATAGAAAATCTGTTGGTGACGGCTCTATGATGGATTCGTTTCGTTAAAACGTCAGTTTTATTGCAGTTTTTTTACGAAAGCACTTTCGCTCAAATTATGGGGTCAATGCGCTTCATTCTGAGACCAGTTTCATTAGCTGGCGCTCCATTGGCGCCAGCACCCCGGCAAGCTCGTGACCCCGCTTCAATATTTGCCCGTGCTCGCCATGTAGCGTCCACATGCCTTGCTTGTTGCGATCAGCCGGGCGCTTCTCGATCCGCATTTGAGGCCTTTCCGATGTACGGCGAAAAGCTGCAAAAATGGCCGCATCCTTACCCATGTCCATTGCATAATCACGCCAATGGCCAGCTGCAACCATACGCCCGTAAAGATTGAAAATACGTTCCATTTCTTTTCGTTCAAAGCCTACCTGAACAGAAGATCCATTCCGATTGGGAAAAGATGAAACGTTGGAATTTTCAGAGCGCATCAGGCGCTATCTCGTTTGCTTTCCGAATCGTCATCATCTGTCTTATCGCGTCCCTCTGCATAGGCGGATATGCGCTTTTGCAGTTGCTCCATTTCACATTGCAAGATTTCGAGCTTTTGCGTCGCGGGATCAAATACTTCGCTACATGGGGTTCCATAAGGGGTGAATTCTTCCTGATACTGCTCCACTTGAACAAGTGTCGGACGCGCGCGAACGCCAACCATGGTTGCGCCTTCCGGTACATTCTGTGTCACCACCGCATTGGCACCGATACGCGATCGTTTGCCAACTGTAATCGGACCCAGTATCTGAGCGCCAGATCCCAAAATCGCATCATCCTCAATTGTGGGGTGCCTTTTTCCGCCTACACCATTGGTAGGATTAGTTCCGCCGAGTGTTACGCATTGATAGATAGTTACATTATCTCCAATTTGAGCCGTTTCACCTATAACCGAAAAGCCGTGATCAATAAATAAATGACGGCCAATCTTGGCGCCCGGATGAATATCAATTGCTGTGAAAAGTCGGGAAAAATGATTCACGAAACGGGCAAAGAAATAGAGCTCACCTTTATATAACCAGTGAGCCACTCGGTGCAATCCTAACGCCAGTACTCCCGGGTAAAGCAGCACCTCCCAACGAGAACGGGGGGCGGGATCACGCGCCTTTATTGAGTCCAGATATTCACCTAATTCCCGAAACATATTCTTCTCCGGCGATTTTACAAATGATAAACTAAGACTGGGGAAGCAATAATTCCAGTCCTTTCTTGCAACTCATTCAAACCAGACCATTTTGCATTCGTAATTATTACCATATTGAATTATTGCGCGGTCATTCATCGAAGGATTAAATGGTGTCAAATTACCTCCCTACTCTCAAGCAGTTGCAATATCTTGTTGCACTGGAAGAACATGGTCATTTCGGCAGGGCTGCAGAAGCGTGTTATGTCACTCAATCAACGCTTTCCGCCGGCATTAAAGAGCTAGAAACGCTGCTCGATGTCATGCTGGTCGAGCGCACCCGCCGTGTTGTGCGCTTTACCGAACTTGGTAAACAGATGGTCGAGAAAGCGCACCGAATCCTCCGCGAAGCCGAAGAACTTTCCGATATGGCCCGATCCGCGGGTCAGCCATTGGTTGGTGATATCAGGATGAGCGTTATTCCAACAATTGCGCCTTTTCTGCTACCCAAACTGTTGCCTCGCCTGCGCAAAGAACGGCCCGAGCTAAAGCTATATTTGAAGGAGGAAACCAGCCAGGCTGCGTGCGATTCGCTAAGCCACGGTCAAGTAGACTGTGTACTGTTAGCTCAACCTTTTTCATGTGGCGATGTCGAGTCAGAAACTTTGTTCAGTGATGAAATATTTATCGCATTTCCGAAGGACGATCCCCGAGACCCGCCCAAGATGGTGGATCCAGCCTTAATCGACGAAAACCAGTTGCTGTTGTTAGAAGACGGCCACTGCTTGAAAGACCATGCTCTAGCCGCCTGTAACCGTCCTGAGCTTCGTGCCTCTGCTCGCATGATGGGAACTTCGCTCCATACCCTGGTACAGATGGTCGACAACGGGCTCGGCGTCACATTGCTACCCAAAATGGCAATCGATAGCGGTATTTTGATGCACACCGATATTATTGCACGACCAATAAAGTCTGATCGCGCGTATCGAGATATTGCCTTGGTCTGGCGTAAAAACAGCCCGCGAAAAGAGGAGTTTGAGCTGTTGGCAGAGATTATGCGCCAGGGACGAAGCTGGGTTAGCGATAAAGCGGCTTAATCTTCCCAGTTCTGCGCAGCTTCCAGATCGGACTGGCGCTCTTCAACCCAGCTTTCGCTGCCGTCTTGCATTATCTCTTTTTTCCAAAATGGGGCCACTGTTTTCAACTGGTCCATTATATACGAGCACGCTTCGATCGCAGCTTGTCTGTGATCTGAACTCGCACAGGCTAAAACAATCTGTTCACCGACAGCAAGTCGCCCGACGCGGTGCACAATGACAATAGCATGAAGGTCCCATTTTTGAGCGGCTATATTGGCAATTTGGCGCAAAGCTTTCTTGGTCATCGCCGGATAATGCTCAAGCTCCAGCGCAGAAAGCCTATCATCACCGCGCACCTGTCCCACAAAACTGGCCACTGCACCGCCGCCGAGTGCCGAAACTTTCCTGATCTCAGCGCCAGCATCGAAATCATCTTCGAGTATTTCTATTTTGATCATCCGCCAGTCACCGGAGGAAAAATCGCCAATTCACTGGCTTTGTTTAACTTGGCATCCAATCCGGCGAATTCCTGATCCAGCGCAAAGCGCAGCCGTTTCAAGTTGGCAAACACATCCCCATAAACCGCGTCCTTGCTCTGCAAATATTCTATCAGCTGACCGATCGTTTCCACATTTTCGGGATAGCTTATAATATCCTGATCACGGCCCAAACCCTCCTTGACCCAGGCAAAATAAGCGATGTTGATCTGATGCGGCATGATCGTGGCTGCCTAATCCATGTGCTTGAGGCCGACGCGAAGATAGTCCCAGCCCGTAATCAGCGTTAATATAGCAGCGGCCCATAGTGTCCAGATGCCGACGATCTGAATAGATTGAAACTGCGGCAAGCCACCAGCCAGAATAAGCGCGCCAAGAGAAATAAGTTGAAATGTGGTTTTCCACTTGGCCAGTTGCGAGACAGGAACACTGACCTGAAGTCCCGCCAAAAACTCCCGCAGGCCCGATACAGCTATCTCCCGGAGCAAAATAATCAGCGCTGCGATCACGTTATAGCCTTCAATATCACCGGTCGCGCATAGGATCAGGATCACTGACGCCACCATGATTTTGTCAGCAATCGGGTCCAGGAAAATACCCAGCTTGGAAACGGTCCCCTGCGACCGGGCCAGATAGCCGTCAAAATAGTCGGTGATCGCCATCAGAGCATATAGGCCAGTGGCAAGCAGATATCCCAGCTTCCAACTGGGCCACCACAAGAGCGCCACCAGAAAGGGCACGGTGAAAATTCGTGAAAGCGTCAAAATATTTGGAAGATTCAACATATTGAGCGCAGCCATAACGAGGTTTGGAGCAAAGTTAAATCCTCTCTTTGTAATCCCGACACTCTCAAGCCTATTTTCGAAATTCAACGCCTTGCGCTCCCCGACAACATCGCTACTGTGCCGTCACGTCCTATCCCCTGTCTGTCAGTATTCAACAACAGGAAATCTCCAGCATGACATCAGCTCTTAGACTTCTGGCTAAACGCCGTTTTTGGCCGATTTTTATCACTCAGATGCTTGGTGCTTTCAACGATAATCTGTTCAAATTTTCTATGGTCATCTTGGTGACTTACGGAATTTACAAAGATCCGGCGCAGGATTTTCAGTTCAATGCACTGGCGTCAGGGATTTTTATCCTACCCTTTTTTCTTTTTTCTTCACTCGCCGGTCAATTGGCAGACAATTATGACAAGGCGCGAATAACCCGGTTGGTCAAGACACTTGAGATTGTCATTGCAATTATCGGTGGCGTTGGACTTTGGATACAATCCGTGCCGATCATGTTAACAGCCCTGTTTCTGCTTGGCCTCCAGTCCACATTCTTCGGCCCCATCAAATATGCAATTCTGCCACAGCATTTGCAAAAAGACGAAGTACTGGCAGGAACCGGACTGGTTGAGGCTGGCACATATATCGCCATTCTGGCGGGGACCATCCTGGGTGGCATCATCATCGATAGAAATGGGAATGGCGTAGAACTGGCCGTTATTTCAGTGTTTTTCGTGGCACTCATTGGCCGGGTTGGCGCACAGTTTCTCCCTAGCGCGCCACCACAAAAAGAAGTGGAGAAGATCGATTTCAATTTCATTCGATCCTCAATCAAACTTATTTCAGCAACCTTACATATCCGGCGACTCTATCTTGCTATTGTTGCAATAAGCTTTTTCTGGACGATAGGGTCGGTGCTAATCATCCAGTTTCCGCCCCTGGTAGAAAATGTCCTGACTTCAACACCTGCTGTCGCCAGCCTTTTTCTGGGAGTGTTTTCCATTGGCATCGCGGTCGGTTCTATCCTGATAAACCGCTTGTTGAAAAGCCAGGTATCAGCCCGCTATGCACCATTTAGCGTTCTTGCCATGGGCGCTTTCGTCTTGGTTCTATTTTTTATCGCTCGTGGATGGGAAGGCCTGCCCAACGGGGAGCTTTATACATTTAGCACCTTCATGATGCATGACGGGGCTTGGGCGCTTTTGGGAACATTGGCTGGCGTCGCAATATTTGGGGGTATGTTTGTAGTCCCGCTTTATGCGTTCCTCACGACAACCGTTGACATCAGTGAAACAGCGCGGACGATCGCTGCCAATAATGTAGTCAATTCTGGCTGTATGGTGCTGGGTGCGTTGGCAGCATTGGGGCTAAGCCTGTTAGGCGTTTCGACCACTGAACAGCTTTTACTGGTCGCGGCAATGTGTTTGGTAGCCGCCTGGCTTGGGCAACAACTTCACCTCGCATGCGACTGAGCAACC
The DNA here is from genome assembly GCF_965233695.1 of Parasphingorhabdus sp. Lineage (GTDB taxonomy): Bacteria > Pseudomonadota > Alphaproteobacteria > Sphingomonadales > Sphingomonadaceae > Parasphingorhabdus. The sequence continues at coordinate 3,292,914 of NZ_OZ247497.1, read as the reverse complement.
AGATTGCACCAGACTAAAATATGAATAGATAAAAGGCAGTGAAAAATGCCGAAAAGCTTAGAACGAACAAACTCGTGTCTTCATTCAGCCATTTTCTGGGCGACGCTGCAGCCTGCTTTGGCGCGACTTGCACTTCGCCCAAGGCCAGCGCTTCCAAGGGTAAACTAAGACGGAAAGGGTGCTTAGCCCCCTCATTGCGTAATACCAGCGGTCGTGTTCTCATTTTTTTCATACTCACTGGTTAACAATTTATTACCGTCCAAATCTATCGATAATTTATCGCTCAATCAGATTGTCATAGTATGGGACAGTTCTTTATCGAAAGACGAGCCTTGGCGAATCATCCAAAATGGACTGAAAATGATATTGTGTGATCTTTGCAACAGCCGCTCAAATTCGATGCCAGGAGCATAAATGCGGTTGATTTCAATCGATTGTTATGGCAGTGCGCGGTTCGTATTGAGTGAGATGCGAAACCCTGAAGGAGCAAATTATGCGTTTCGGTAAAATTGGTATGGCTGCAGTTGCAGCCTCGGCTCTGGTTGCTACACCTGTGTTCGCACAGGCTGCTCAGCCAGTTGCTAAAGTTTCTCAACCTGTTCGTGCTGATGCATCTGCAGGCGAAGAAAGCAAACTTGAAGGCGGATCAGGCATTATCATTGCTGTTCTCGCTGCTGCTGCAGTCATCGGTGGTATCATCATCGCTGCTGACGGAAGCGACGACGATCCAACAAGCCCCTGATTATTAGGTGCTAACTGAATTTGAAATGGCGGCCTTTTGGTCGCCATTTTTTTTGCTACGGAAACGAACAGACTAATTGGCAGTCACGCACCACAAGCGGTTGCACTTGTTCACCACATTTCCCATATCCGGTTTATGACAGAAAATCAGCAGCATGGCATGCAACAATGGCATGGCACCACAATCCTATCCGTCCGCAAAAATGGCAAGGTTATCGTGATTGGCGATGGCCAGGTATCGATGGGGCAGACGGTAATGAAACCCAATGCCCGCAAGGTTCGGCAGCTTCACGACGGGTCGGTAATCGGAGGCTTTGCCGGTGCCACTGCCGACGCCTTCACCCTGTTCGAGCGTTTGGAAGCAAAACTGGAGCGGCATAATGGGCAATTGATGCGCGCGGCCGTGGAACTGGCTAAGGACTGGCGCACCGACAAATATCTCCGAAATCTCGAAGCCATGATGATCGTCGCGGACAAGGAAGTAACACTTATCCTGACCGGCAATGGTGATGTGCTGGAGCCAACTCAAGGCATCGCGGCCATCGGATCGGGTGGCAACTTCGCGCTCGCCGCTGCCCGGGCGTTAGTCGATTATGAAAAAGATGCCGAGACATTGTCACGAAAAGCGATGGCAATTGCGGCAGACGTCTGTGTCTACACAAATGATCAAGTCACTGTGGAAGTGCTGGACAGCAGCACATAGTCACTGGAACCATTGGTCTAAACAGAAAAATTTGACTCCATCAAAGGTTAAAAATGCTAGATAATCTTACTCCCAAGGCCATTGTAAAGGCGCTTGATGAACATATTGTAGGGCAGAAAGATGCCAAACGCGCGGTGGCGGTCGCTTTGCGCAATCGCTGGCGGCGGCAGAAACTGCCTGCCGAATTGCGTGAAGAGGTGACACCCAAAAATATCCTGATGATCGGGCCCACCGGCTGCGGTAAGACAGAGATATCGCGTCGCCTTGCCAAGCTCGCCGATGCGCCGTTCATCAAGATCGAAGCGACCAAGTTCACAGAAGTCGGCTATGTCGGCCGCGACGTTGAACAGATTGCCCGCGATCTTGCCGAGGAAGCCGTGCGCCTGGAACGTGAACGCCGCCGGTCCGCTGTGCGTGATGCTGCTACGGATGCTGCGATGAAACGCTTGCTCGACGTGTTATGCGGCGAGAATGCCAGTGAAGCGACGCGGGAAAGCTTCCGTCAGCGGGTCGTCGATAATCATATGAACGACACCGAGATTGAAATCGAGGTTGAAGACGCACCCAGTGCGCCAATGGATATTCCCGGCATGTCTGGCCAGGTAGGGATGATCAATTTGTCCGATATGATGGGCAAAGCCTTTGGTCAAAATCCCATGAAGCGCCGCAAGATGCGGGTTGCAGATGCATGGGACAAACTGATTGAAGAAGAATCTGACAAACGGCTTGATGATGATGATATTGCTCGCGCCGCGATTACCGATGCAGAGTCCAACGGCATAGTCTTTCTGGATGAAATTGACAAAATTGCGGTCAGCGATGTGCGCGGCGGTTCGGTAAGCCGCGAAGGTGTGCAACGCGATCTGCTGCCCCTGATTGAGGGCACCACGGTTGCAACGAAATACGGACCGATGAAGACTGACCACATCCTGTTTATCGCATCCGGCGCTTTTTCGATCTCGAAGCCTAGCGACATGCTTCCGGAGCTTCAAGGCCGCCTTCCCATCCGGGTTGAGTTGCGAGCACTGACCGAGGAAGATTTCGTTCGGATATTAACCGAAACCAAGGCAAATCTTCCCAAGCAATATGTGGCGCTGCTCCAGACTGAAGATGTCACAATTGATATTACACAGGATGCGGTTGAAAAACTGGCCCAAATAGCGGCCAATGTGAACGAGACAGTCGAAAATATCGGTGCGCGGCGGCTTCAGACAGTGATGGAAAAACTGTTGGAAGATATCAGCTTTGATGCAGAGGATCGCAAAGGCGAGACTATCAAAGTCGATGCCGCCTATGTTGACAGTCAACTCTCCGATGTTGCTAAAGACACGGATTTGTCCAAATATGTGTTATAAGAATGCTTAATTTCAGTTGAAGGAGGGACATATGGCTGAGGGTGGCTGCTATTGCGGATCGGTACGTTATGAAATTTCAGGTGAACCAATAAACCATTCCATATGTCATTGTCGCGATTGCCAAAAAAGCAGCGGTGCAGCTTCGGTTGCATGGATAATGCTAAGCCAGGACGAGTTTGTCGTGAGCAAAGGTGAGTTAAAGACAATTAAGGGGCAAAATGGAGCGGAACGCCTGTTTTGCGGTCTTTGCGGGACCGGCATAGCCTATAAGAACCAGAAGATTTTACCAGATCTGCTCGATGTACAGACAGCCACTCTGGACGAACCCGATGCCCACATTCCTGAGATCAATATCCAGCTGGCGGATCAGATCGGTTGGGAGAGCACAGCCCATGACCTGCCAGGCTTTGATCGTTTTCCACCGCAAGAATAGAATTTATCTGTAACCTTTGACGGTCGATTTACGAACAACGCAGACAAACAATCAGGAGTAAAGATTTTGAAACGCATCGCCCCGCTATTTGCAATAGCCCCTGCCTTGGCCATTGCAGCCTGTTCTGAAACAGACAGCCTGCAGGATAATGGCATTGAGACAACTGAAGCATCGGAACCTGTGATGGCCAATGGTGTCGAGGCGTTGGAAACTATTGATGCCGGTCTTTCAGTTGGAGAGATTGCACCGCTGGAAGCAATATTCAATACAGGCGAAGGCGAAACTACGTTAGCCGGAATACTGGAGAAGGGGCCGGCAGTATTGGTTTTTACCCGTTCGGTTGAATGGTGTCCATTCTGCCAGACACAGCTGAAAGGCATTAATGCTGTCGTCGGCGATCTTGCCGCGCGTGGTTTTAAATTATACGGCGTCAGCTATGACAGCATTGAAAGTCAGGATCGCTTCTCGAAAAATCAGATGCTCGAATATCAAATGCTGTCTGACGAAAGCTCAACGGTGATTGATGCCTTTGGTTTGCGCGATCCACAATATACGGAAGGGAAAGCGGTCGGCGTTCCATATGCCTCGGTTGTCGTCATCGACAAAGATGGGAAGATTACTGCCAAATCCGTATCCGGGGACTATAAAAAGCGGCCTACCAACGATCAGCTTTTAGCGATTATCGACGCCATATAGGTCTGGGTTAGATCAAGCTCATCTTGATATTGGAGAAGAAGCCGCATTGTTCGCAACTGCGGCTTTTTTGTTCCCTTCCGGAAGCACCACCAGCTTCCACTTGGTCGTATCTTTCAGATATTTCTGTGCCAGTTGCTGCACTTCTTCGGGTGTTATCACCGTGTAGTCGCTTAGCAATGTCCGTAAAACGGTGAACTTCTTGGGATTGAAACTTGCGCCTTCAAGCTGGCTCATCCAGAAACTGTTGCCGCTGCTTGCACGTGATATCAGCTGACGAAGCGGTTCTACAATTCGCTTCAACTCATCTGGACTCACCGGCTTTTCGCGCAGATCTTTGGCGATGAGTTCGGCAACGCCGTAGAACCGGTCAACATTGGCGGGCGTCAATTGGCTAGACGCGCTAATATAACCTCCGGTTTGGAATGCAACTGGCCAGCTGTTAACGACCTGAGGGCTGTAACTCGCGCCTTCCTTGGACCGCAAAATCTCGAACATGCGATCATTGAAAATCGACACCAAAACCTCTAATTTCCGGCTTTCGCGAATGTTATCCAATCCCCCGCCCGTCGGCCAAGCAATCAACGCAGCCGCACGTTCCGCATCGCCTTTATGGACCAGAATTTCAGGCCCCGGCGTTGATTCTGGAAACATCGGAGACTTCCCGCCATCGGGCATATTGTCCGGCTTGCGTTTACGTAGTGCGCCAAAGGTTTTGAGAACCGCTTCCACCGCTTCATCGCGCTCAAAATCACCAAATAACATCAACTCAATTGGACCACTCGCCAAAATGGGTTTCCAGAATTTCTTGAAATCCTTGGGCGTTAACGAGTTAAAATCATCTTTGTCGGGCGTTTTCCAACGCGGATCCTTGCCTCTCACAAGCCATTCCAGATCCCGTTGCAAAACAGCCTGCGGCGAAGCTGCAAAACTGTCATAGCCGATTAAGGAAGCCGCCCGACCGCGCAATACCGGCGCCTTGTCCCAGCGAGGACGGTGCAATTTGGCGGCAATCAGGTGAAGCTGATCCTCAAGATCGGCGGCCCTTGTATCAGCTTTGATTTCATAGGCATCGTCATCAATTTCAAAGTTTAACCCGATCCTGCGGCCAGTGGTGATTTTATCGAGCTCTTCCTGACCTAGCTTGCCGACACCGCTGGCCATCAATGCCATTGCACCGGTCCACGCCAACCCTTCGTCGTCGGCACTCAAGCCACTATAACCTCTTCCAAACCGCGCGTTCACCATGATCTTGTTGCGCTCTGCCTTGTTGGGAAACAGCAAAACCCGAACGCCGTTGGAAAGGATCAATTTCTCCATTTCAAACCGCTTGATTGTCTCGGATGACTTGATCTTACCTTTGCGACCGATGCTAGGCAGCGCATCAAAGCTTAAATTGGCTTGCCTGATTCGTGCGTCGCTCGCAGCTTTAACTTCCTCGCTCAGAGCTGTCGCTAATTTCTCCTTGCCATTGTCCACCACTGTTGGCGAAGTCAGCAAAGCCCGGGTCGCGACACCACTGAAAAGCTTTTGTGTCGATTCCAACAGCCTTTGCGGGGTGTAAAGATCGCGCATGTCGCGAAATACATCCAGCGCAGTTTGCGGTGTAGCAACGGTTTCTCTAATATCCACGGCATTGACGATATCATCCGCCTGCTTGCGCGCCGCCTCCGTTGCGTAGCCTTCGGCACCGATTGCCAAGGCGGCATCAAATTCAGCTATTTCCCGGGCGATGTCTGCTTCCGACGGCGCATTGGTAGTGGCATCTGCAATTACCGCGCGCACATCCTTTAACGCAGCGGCCCAATCGTCCGTCAGGGGTACAATATTGACAAAAGTTCCATCAACTGAACGACTGACATCCTCCTGATTCACATTGGCTTGCAGGTAACTACCGCCTGCCCTTGCACGCGATTCCAATCGACGATTGATCATTTGCAAAGCCAACAAGTCGATCAGCAACTGTTGATTATAAACAATCGTATCGTCCACCTGCCGCCAGGGGCGCACGGTCACCAGCGATATGTACCGAGGCAAAGTCGGCTCAATGACCAGACGGCTGCTGTCGGTATTGGCATCGGGATCACCAAAGTCGGGAGCAATACCGGGCTCCCCCTTGCCCTGCCAATCGGAAAAATGCTTTTTCAGTAGCGCCTCAAACTCTGCCGGATCGCCATCGCCCGCAATCACAACAACGGTATTTTCGGGGCGATACCAGCGTTGATGAAAAAGTTGCATCATTTGCGGTGTAGCACCGCTTAAGGTTTCCGGCGTGCCAATCGGTGCCCGGCTTGCCAGACGCTGGTTCGCAAAAAACAATTCGCGAGTTGCATCCTGTACTTTGGTCAAAGGCCCCTGCCGCTCTTGCAATTCAGCCAGGACAACAGGGCGCTCGGCATTGATCGCCGTTGCATTCAGGCCAGGTGCGCTAATCATGCCTGAGATTATCTTGATACTCTCATCTAGACTGGTCGGATTTGCGTTAGGCAGGTCCAACTTATAGACGGTTTGGGTTGGCGTGGTTTCTGCATTACTATCACTGCCGAATGTCGCACCCAAGCGTTGCCATACCCGTTTTGCTTCTCCATCGGGTACATATTCTGAACCGCGGAACGAGAGATGCTCCATAAAATGAGCAAAGCCCTGTTCATGATCCTCTTCCATCAACGAACCGACATCGATCCGCACCCGGATAGATACTTGCCCCGGCGGAACGCCATTTTTTTTGACCGCGTAGCGCAGACCATTGTCGAGCACGCCAAACGTCCAACTCGTATCGACAGGAACATCGCTACCTTTATATAACCAGGGTTGCTCCTGGTTAGTTTCAATCCTGCTATCCTGTGCCTGCGCGCTGCTGGCCAGCGATGTCAATCCAAGGCTGGTAGTAATGGCGAAAGCTGTTAAAAAGCGGCTAGCTGCGCGGGCATATTTGATCATGTCCCGGTTATAAGCAGGGCATATCTTACTGGCCAGTGAATAAAACCGCTCAGGCTGATGCAAGATTTAGATTGCCTGAGTTGAATAATTCGACTGCCTGGTAACAATTTGGCCTTGATAGCCCGCCCAAATGGTCCCACATTACGGTTATGCTTATAGAAACTGAAAAAACACCCAATCCATCCACGCTCAAATTCCTGATGGGCCAAGCCGTTATGACGGACGGCACAAGAGATTTTGCATCCCCGGAAGATGCTGAAATCTCGCCACTTGCCGAGGCGTTGTTTACGTTGGGCGATGTAACCGGTGTGTTTTTCGGTTCGGATTTCGTCTCCGTATCCGCTGGCCCGGGATCGGAATGGTCTGAGGTAAAGCCCCAGGTACTCAGCATATTGCTTGATCATTTTTCGGCCGGGTTACCGCTGTTCAAACCTGGCTCTGCTGGTGAGATTCACATCCCCCCCGAAGAGGAAGTCCATGATGATCCAGAAGACGCAGATATTGTTGCCCAGATAAAAGAACTCATCGAAACCCGTGTTCGACCTGCTGTTGCCAATGATGGTGGTGACATCATCTATCGCGGCTTTAACCGGGGCACAGTGTTCCTGAAAATGCAGGGCGCCTGTGCCGGCTGCCCTTCGTCTACCGCTACTTTGAAACATGGAATTGAGTCATTGCTCAAACATTACGTACCCGAAGTGGTCGAAGTCAGAGCAGCTTAGCCCGCTACAGCCAGAACAAATATAAGGGGGACATATGAATCAGCCGCTTAATGATGCTGCGCTAGATCAGCTTTTTCGTGAGGCGCGAACTTATAACGGCTATCATGATAAACCCGTTAGTAGAGAGCAACTCCACGCCATCTGGGATCTCATGAAAATGGGGCCAACGAGCGCGAATATGCTTCCTGCGCGAATGGTCTGGTGCCACAGTCAAGACGCAAAGCAGCGCCTTGCCGACTGTGCGGGTGAAGGCAATAAAGACAAAATTGTCAAAGCACCCGCCGCCGCCGTCATCGGCATGGATCAGGATTTTCACGAATATCTTCCAGAACTTTTCCCTCATACAGATGCTAAAAGCTGGTTTGACGGTGACCCTGAAGGCCGCGCTGTGGGAGCCATGCGTAACAGTTCGCTGCAAGGCGCTTATCTGATTCTGGCCGCACGCGCATTGGGTCTCGACACGGGACCGATGTCAGGATTCGACAATGACGCCGTAGATAAAGCATTTTTCAGTGATCAACCCAGTGTAAAGTCAAACTTTATCTCCACGCTCGGTTACGGCGATCCTTCGACAATTTTTGATCGCAGTCCCCGGCCTGCCTTCGACAAATTTAACGTTATAATCTGACGGCCGGTCAGCGCCCCATGGCACACCGTATTCTTTCGATTGACACAGCGACAACGGCCTGCTCGGTCGCCCTATTCGAAGATCACGCGGTTTTCGCCAGTTACTATGAAGAAATCGGCCGCGGTCATGCCGAAAAATTGATACCAATGATCGCACGACTGCCAAACAAGGGTCGTGCGGATCAAATCAAGGTCAACTGCGGCCCCGGAAGTTTCACTGGCGTCCGCATCGGCCTGTCTGCCGCAAAAGCACTTGGTATGGCTTGGCATGCTAAAATATCAGGTTATCAATGTTTGGATCTTGTTGCAGCACAGGCGCTAGCTGAAATGGAACACCCTGCCCCCGTATATGTCGTTATGATTGGCGGGCATGGTGAATATTTTGTCCAGAATTTTGCGGCTGATGGTCATTCTGTCGACGGTTTAATGTCTTTGCCTCCTGAACAGGCCTTGCAGCGGGCAAAAGCAGATCATTTTGCGGGGTCGGGTGCCGAGATATTGGCAAAACTCAGCGACTCGACCAGCTTTCAAACCCTCTTGCCGAGTGCGGAAAAATCCGCATTGTTGCGGAACGACTATAGATATGTGGAGGCGTCGCCGGTTTACGGCCGAGAGCCAGATGCACAACCGGCTCAACAGGTGCGATAATGGCCCAATTCCATCTCCATACTGATGATCATGCGTCGTCTACAGTCCCTTCGCTCAGTATCCAATTGGAACATGGCGGGGTCGACAAGTTGCGCATGGTAATGCGGATTATGGGCAAAGCTTTTTCAAGTCTTTACGGAGAATCTTGGAACGAGCATCAGTGCCGGTCGATGCTGTCTCTGCCAGGTACATGTCTGATGATCGCTTATTGCGAACAGCAACCTTGCGGATTTGCAATTACCAGGAACGCATCGGACGAGGAAGAACTGCTAATGATAGCCGTTTCCCCCCGATATCAAAAAAAAGGTGTCGGGTCTGTAATGTTAAGGCGCCTAATTGACGACGCGGTTGAAAATGATATCAGCGCCATCTTCTTGGAAGTACGGTCCAACAATCCCGCACAAGGACTTTACCAAAAACTCGGTTTCCAGAAAATCGGGCAGCGCGTGAATTATTATACCGGCGATAATAATGAAAAGTTCGATGCGATTACCTACAAGAAATCTTTGTAAGCGTTAAAGCAACGCAAATTCAACACATTATATGGTTTGTTTATTGATCATCCAATGTACCCGTGCGAGTTGATAGCAAGCAAAAAAATTGCTCAAAAATAATATAGTCGCAAAAAGAGGTATATATGACAGAGGAAGACATTGCTCTAAATGAGACGTTAATTACACTCACTTCGGATATAGTTGCCGCGCATGTGAGTAATAACAGCGTCGCCGTTTCTGACTTGCCGCTTATTATCAACAACGTGCATAGCGCATTATCCGGTCTGTCGGGAAAAGCAGCCGAACAAGCCCGCCCGGAACCAGCCGTACCCATTAAATCTTCGATCAAGCCGGATTATGTTGTCTGTTTGGAAGATGGCAAAAAACTGAAGATGCTGAAACGACATCTGATGACCCATTATGGGATGACACCAGACGAATATCGTGTGAAGTGGGGGCTCCCGAGCAATTATCCTATGGTTGCTCCCAATTACGCGGAACAGCGCCGCAAGCTGGCCAAGGCCATTGGACTGGGCAAGAAAAGAAACAAATAGAAAACCGCACTATTTCGTCATTTAAATCGTCTGAAACCTGCTAACCGGTTTCACAATTTTCCCCTTTGCTTTATAGTCGTCCGCGAATAGGATAAAAGACTATCTGAGGACGGAGCGAATGCCGGATAAAATTGATCTTGAGAAGTTATGTGCTGAAAAAGGTTTGCGAATAACCGATCAGCGCCGCGTAATCGCTCGCGTCATTTCTGATGCTGACGATCACCCTGATGTGGAAACATTGCATGAGCGTGCCTCTGCGGTTGATTCACGGATTTCCATAGCCACGGTTTATCGGACTGTTCGACTGTTTGAAGAAGCAGGTATTCTTGATCGCCACGACTTCGGCGACGGACGGGCACGCTATGAAGCCGTTCCGGAGGCGCATCATGACCATCTCATAGATGTTGAGACTGGCAAGGTTATCGAATTTGTCGACCCCGAACTTGAAGCTTTGCAGAAAGTAATCGCTGAAAAGCTTGGTTACCGTCTGGTTGATCATCGCATGGAACTTTATGGCGTATCCTCTGACCGAAAGAGCTGACGCCGGTCAGCCGTCGATTTCATTGGTCGGGACACTGCTCATCGGCCTTCGCCTGTTGGCTATTATTTTAAGTTTGGCAATCTGCTTACCCCTTCATTATCTCTGGAGGCTATTTCGTCTCCCCTCGCCGTGGCCACGTTTTTTCCTGTGGCTTGTTGCCGCCAATTGCGGCGCGGTTATCAAGACCAACGGCCGGCGATTGAAGCAAGATGTCTTCTATGTCGCCAATCACGTTAGTTGGTTTGATATTCCCGTCATCGCCGGCATGACCGGTTGCACCTTTGTAGCCCAAGACGGTATCGCAAGTTGGCCCATCATCGGATGGTTGTGCCGAATCAACAAGACGATCTTCGTATCACGAACTGACCGTATGCAGGTTGGCGATCAAATTGGTATAATCCGGGAAGCCATTGAGGAAAAATATCCGATAACCGTATTTCCCGAAGGAACGACAACGGACGGACATAGCTTACTCCCGTTCAAACCCTCGCTCTTTCAGGCCATGGCACCGCCGCCAAAGCCGACAATGGTGCAACCGATGTTGCTGGATTTCGGAAAAGCCAGCAAAGACATAGCATGGGTTGGCGATGAACCGGCTGCCGACAATGCCAAGCGGCTTTTTGCGCGTGTCGGCATCATTCGCACAACCCTCCATTTTCTGGAGCCCTTTGACCCTGCCGATTATGGCGATCGCAAGGCCATATGCGCTGAGGCAGAACGACGGATTGCCAAAGCGCTTTCCGCTTCCCTGTCGGGAGAGCCGGTTGTATAGGCGGCGATTATGAATCGAACTGATCCCAAGAAATTTCGCGTTAAATCCTTTGGTTGCCAAATGAACGTCTATGACGGTGAACGCATGTCCGAAATGCTCACTGATCAGGGCATGTCGAGTGCTGCCGATGGTGAAGAAGCAGATCTGGTTGTTCTCAACACCTGTCATATCCGTGAAAAAGCAGCTGAAAAAGTCTATTCGGACATTGGTCGGCTGCGCGGGAAGGACGGCAAAAGTCCAATGATTGCGGTCGCTGGTTGTGTCGCTCAAGCAGAAGGCAAAGAGATTTCAAGGCGTGCACCGAGCGTCGATATTGTTGTTGGTCCTCAAGCTTATCACCGGTTGCCCGAATTGATCGAGCGCGCAAAAACCGGCAAAAAAGCGCTGGACACCGATATGCCCGCAGCTTCGAAATTTGATGCTCTGCCAACGCGTAAAAAACAAGCGCGGCCAACCGCCTTTTTAACGGTGCAAGAGGGATGCGACAAGTTTTGCACTTATTGTGTGGTCCCCTATACTCGCGGCGCTGAAATTTCGCGTCCCTGGATGGATCTGATCAATGAAGCAAAGGCATTGGTCGATGGCGGAGCTAAAGAAATAACGCTTCTCGGCCAGAATGTGAACGCGTGGACCAGTGAAGATGAGGACGGTAAGCGGCAAGGCCTCGACGGTTTAATCCGTGCACTTGACAGAATCGACGGTTTGGAACGTATCAGATACACAACCAGCCATCCGAACGACATGACCGACGCATTGATCGAGGCCCATGGCGAGATTCCTGCATTAATGCCCTATTTGCACCTTCCCGTTCAGTCAGGCAGCAATCGTATCCTCAAGGCGATGAACCGTTCACACACTACCGACAGTTATCTCGATATCCTCGCACGGATGCGCAAAGCCAGACCAGATATTGCCATATCCGGTGACTTTATCGTTGGTTTCCCGGGCGAGACGGATGCTGATTTCGAAGAAACCTTGGCTGTTGTGCGCGAAGCCAACTACGCGCAGGCCTATTCCTTCAAATATTCCCCGCGCCCAGGCACCCCGGCGGCTGTGATGGACGATCAAATAGCGCCTGAAATCATGGACGAACGCCTACAGCGGCTCCAGGCGTTATTAAACGAACAACAACATGAATTTAATAGACAGGCGCTTGGTCGACAAACGGATATTTTGTTGGAACGCAATGGCAAACTTGATGGGCAGCTTGTTGGAAAAACGCCGTGGCTCCAGTCTGTCCACATTATCGCACCAGAATTGGTGATCGGAGACATGGTTGACGTAATCATTGAAAGCGCCGGTCCCAACAGTCTGCAAGGCAAATTAAACCGGAGAGAAGCAGCTTAATGGCCAAAAAAAATAGCGCTGAAGATCGAATTAAACTCGTGACGCTGGATGTTGAGTTTGACGATCCTCAGATATTGGGCGAGCTGTTTGGCGAATATGATCGCAATATCGTTGCGATTGAAAATCGTCTCGGCGTGTATATCGCTGCCAGAGGAACCAAGCTGAAGATCGAAGGGGAAGAGGAACCGGCAAACCAAGCCCGAGATGTCCTGACCGGTATATATAATCGCCTGGAAGAAGGCCAAGAAATCGATGCGGCGGCTGTCGAAGCCATAATCGGCATGGTTGCCGACCCTCGCGTTTCAAAAACTGCAAAACCAGATAGTGCCAAAAAATCAACTAAAACAGATATTTCCGCGCCGCCAAAAGTCATGATTAAGACTCGGAAAAAAACCATTTTCCCGCGCTCCGTTCGTCAGGCCGACTATATGGAAAAACTGGCACGCGATGATATGATATTTGCTCTTGGCCCCGCCGGGACCGGTAAAACATATCTCGCTGTGGCACAGGCGGTTTCCCAGCTAATTACCGGCTCTGTCGATCGTCTTATCTTGTCCCGTCCCGCTGTCGAAGCAGGCGAGAAAATCGGTTTTCTACCCGGTGATATGAAAGAGAAGGTCGATCCTTTCCTGCGCCCGCTTTACGATGCGCTTTATGACACGCTTCCCGCCGAACAGGTCGAGCGGCGGATCGAAAGCGGCGAGATTGAAATTGCCCCCATCGCATTTATGCGGGGCCGCACTTTGGCGGACGCATTTGTGATCTTGGATGAAGCGCAAAACACCACAACCGCACAAATGAAGATGTTTCTCACACGCTTTGGGATGAACAGCCGGATGGTGATTTGTGGCGACCCAAAACAGGTCGATTTGCCCAGCGGAGCCACCTCTGGCCTTGCAGATGCTGTACAGAAGTTGGCAGATGTTGATAGTGTGAGCATGGTTCAATTCGGGGCTGCAGACGTGGTTCGTCATCCGCTGGTTGGCAAAATCGTCGAAGCCTATGAAGGTAAAGATGCTGCAGATTGAACTCAGCACCGGCCCGGAATGGCAAGATGGCATCGATTGGCAGAAAAGAAGTGAAAACGCAGCCAATGCAGCGTTCTCGGTTTCGCCCTTTGGCCCGTTAACTCAAAAAAATTTCGCGCTGGAGATTAGTATAAAACTGTCTAACAATGCCGAAGTACGGCAGCTTAATGCAGCCTATCGCGGCAAAGACAAGGCGACCAACGTGCTCTCCTTTCCGCTGGTGCCGCACGACTTGCTATCATCCTTGTCCAACAGTGATGACGGCGAGGTGCTGCTTGGAGATATCATCATGGCGCATGAAATCTGCGCGCATGAAGCGGAAGAAAAATGCATTGCAATGGAAGACCATGCATCCCACCTTTTGGTTCATGGCGTTTTACATTTATTAGGCTATGATCATGAAACAGAAACAGATGCTCTTTTAATGGAAGCTTTGGAAATCAAGGCGTTGCAAAATTTAGGCATTGCCAATCCCTATACCGATCAACATATATAAAAAGTGACCAAAAATACCAAAATGTCAGACGATAGTAACAGCAGTAACGGGAGCGGCGGACGATCTTCGATTGCTCGCAATGAAGACGAGGAACCGGGGCGATTATGGCGCAGCCTGAAAGCCATGGTTTTCGGGGAGGCGGAAGATAACTCGCTACGCGCCCAACTTGAAGAAGTCATAGACGAGCATGAGAATGACGGCGAAGTCGACAGGAATGGTGACCCCGATATATCTCCTGTCGAGCTCGAAATGCTTCGCAACCTGCTGCAATTTAGTGATCACCGAGTCGATGATATTGCGGTTCCCCGCGCTGATATCATTGCGATTGAAGAAAGTGCGCCATTTAGCGAATATGTCGAGATATTCTCCGAACATGGCCACAGCCGTATTCCGGTCTATCGGGACAATCTTGATACAATCATCGGCATGATCCACATTAAGGATATATTCGCACTTGTAGCGAAGGGCGGTACGCCACCGACAGATATTACACCCTATTTGCGCCAGCCCCGATTTGTACCGGAATCAATGGGAGTTCTGGATTTGCTGGCAGAAATGCGGGCGACCCGGACCCATCTGGCGATCATCTTTGATGAATATAATGGTACAGAAGGGCTCGTAACGATTGAAGATATTGTCGAGGAAATTGTAGGCGATATTGAAGACGAGCATGATGATGAGCCCGTACCCATGCTAAAGCGATTTGATGGCGGCATTTGGGAAGCAGATGCCCGCGCTGAACTAGACGATGTTGGCGAAGAAATTGACCCGGTGCTCGCCGAAATAGATGAAGATGTCGATACTATTGGCGGTCTGTCATTCGTTTTAGCGGGCCATATTCCGAAAACCGGTGAAGTACTTGACCATCCCAGCGGATGGAAGTTGGAAATACTGGAGGCCGATGACCGGCGCGTCACCAGACTCAGGCTGTTGCCGCCAAGCGCTAAGATTGCAGCGCCACATTAAAAGCTTATCCTGCTGCAAGCTGCGCCGCGCGTTTGCGCCAGGTTTCAGCTAAAACAGGCATCTCAGACAAGGCTGACAATGCGGCTTGCTGGCCCTTATAATGCCCGCCGATAATCAGCCCAAATACCCGGTCCAATGGCCAATCGGGATTGGTTCGATCCTGCTGGATAATCTTGTCCCCCGCCTGCACCATTCCGGGCTCCAGCACTCTGAAATAGCTTCCGGATTTCGTCGTCTTGACCACGGTTGTCAAAACATCAGCCTTACCGAAATAGTGGTTCAATTTCCAGCACGGCTGGCGGGCGTGACTGCATTCTATCAATGCCTCTCCGAACCGAAAAACATCGCCCAGGCACAGATTGTCTTCCGTCAATCCGGAACAGCTTAGATTCTCACCAAAAGCGCCAAAGCGTCTCAAAACGTCCACGTCGGGATATTTTTCTCGCCAGAATGAATAATGCTCGACGGGATAGAGATGCAATGCTTTGTCTCGACCACCATGATGCAATGGATCAGCAACCTGATTGCCCTCCAGCCCCAGAAAGCCGAGGTGGGCGGGTTCAGAAATGCTACGTTTTTCTATAGCACTTAACTCACCATCCGCGCGAAATGGCTGTGGCGTGCCGATCAGTAGTTTATCAAGCGTGGTTTCAATCATTTACCGTGCCTAACGTGACAAGTTCATATTGGCAATTTCAGGCTTAATATGCTTGAAGGCGCAGATGGAAATTAGCGACCTTCGCATTGCGCTGTATAGCGGCAATTATAATTTTGTGCGCGATGGCGCCAATCAAGCCTTGAACCGGCTGGCAGAATATCTTCTGCGTCAGGGCGCGGCAGTTCGGGTTTATTCACCGACCACAGATACCCCGGCGTTCGAACCAACTGGCGATTTGATAAGTGTCCCGTCTTTTGCTTTTCCAGGGCGCGGCGAATATCGTTTTCCTACCCATATTTCGGCGAGCGCCAAAAGGGACCTTGCCGCTTTTAATCCCAATATCATGCAGATTTCCAGCCCTGACCCAGTTGGGCACAGGATGGTCAGTTGGGCACAGCGAAATGATATTCCTGTGCTCGCATCTGTGCACACAAGATTTGAAACCTATCCACGCTACTATAATCTGGCCTTTCTGGAGCCGGTTATCGAGGCAATTTTGCGCCGTCTGTACCGGCGCTGCGATGCACTGGTCGCACCGTCTGAATCCATGGCTCAAGTGCTTCGCCAACAACGAATGAACTACGATGTTGGAATTTGGTCGCGCGGCGTTGATAAGCATGTGTTCAACCCATCAAAACGTGATCTGGCTTGGCGCCAATCTTTCGGAATCGCTGATGATGAACCAGTTATTGGCTTTCTCGGGCGGTTGGTTATGGAAAAAGGCCTGGATGTCTTTTCCGATACGATTGACGAATTAAAGCGGCGGCAGATCAAGCATCGTGTTTTGATAATCGGAGAAGGGCCTGCACAGCAATGGTTTCAAGAACGGATTGACGATGCTATTTTTGCAGGGTTTCAACAGGGTCATGATCTTGGCCGCGCGGTTGCAAGCATGGACATTTTCTTCAATCCGTCCGTTACGGAAACGTTTGGCAATGTGACGCTGGAGGCCATGGCCTGCGGTCTGCCGGTTGTAGCCGCCAAGGCGACCGGCAGTGAGAGCCTTGTCAAAGACAAGCAATCTGGGCGGCTTGCAACGCCCGGCGCCATTCGTGACTTTGCAGATTTTCTCGAACTCTATTGTCAGGACGAGGCTCTGAGAAGCGCCCATGGAACGGCCGGGGAAAAGCGTGCCGACGAGTTTAGCTGGGACCAGATTAATCAAACTGTGGCAGAAACCTACATAAGGCTTATCCGGCAACGACAATCCGGCCAAAGCCCAATTAAACAGTCGGCGATCCGTTAGCTCCGTTTATCGCAATACACGCTTTGCAATCATGTTCCGTGCGTACCAAATCAGCAAAATGACCGACAACCAGATAGCTGCGGTAAAAAGCCAAATGCCCGGTGTGTTTAGACTGGGCGGCATGTCCGCGATCATTTGATGAATCGTCGAACCGATTAGCCCCACCAAGGATATTCCAAAAGCGATGATTGCATAGCGGCTACGCAGCAACAGAAGTAATGAGCCAATAAACGCACCCCATACACCCATTGCCCAGACCGCATCGGCCCAAGCCGGAAAAGAATAGAAATATTCCAGATGTTCCGGGGTAAAACCGCTCATGTAGGCTTCGTTGCGCGTCTGGGTCATTGTATAATCCACCGCACCGCCGGAATTCCAGATTGTCGCGAGGATCCCGACCACCCATAAATGCCATGGTGTGGCTGGCTTGCCTCCGCTTTCGGCTACGGAATCCGTTGATGTAGACATGATTTTCCTCCCTATTTTCCCAAGACACTCTATCACACACGCCGCTCAGTACAAAATTTGGGCACAAACCAACGAACACGCTGGTTTTCGATTGAGAAAATGCCATAAACATCGGCAATGGATGATTTCTTCAACACAGATGACGGGATTCAAGGACAGAGCGGGCCTCCTGCCAATGCGCCGCTTGCCGAACAATTGAGACCGAAAAATCTCGAAGACGTGGTAGGTCAGGATCATCTGGTCGGAGAGGATGGCGCCCTTAAACGGATGATCATGGCAGGCAAATTGTCCTCCATCATATTCTGGGGGCCACCGGGCACCGGAAAGACAAGTCTGGCGCGATTGCTCGCCAATGAGACGGATTTGCATTTTAGAGCAATATCGGCGGTTTTCTCTGGTGTCGCAGACCTGAAAAAAGTCTTCGCCGAGGCCGAACAACGGCAGAAAACTGGCCAACAAACACTGTTATTTGTGGATGAAATCCATCGCTTTAATCGCTCCCAACAGGACAGTTTTTTGCCTTATGTCGAAAAAGGCACGGTAATCCTGGTGGGTGCCACCACCGAAAACCCGTCATTTGAACTCAATGCGGCGCTGCTCAGCCGGGCGCAGGTGCTGATACTCAATCGTCTGGATAGCGGCGCGCTTGGCGAACTGCTGACCAAGGCCGAAGCACTGACCGGCAGCGCCCTGCCCCTGACCGACAATGCGCGACAGGCCTTATTGGCGAGCGCAGATGGAGACGGACGTTTTCTTCTCAATCAGGCCGAGACCCTGTTTTCTCTCGATATTGAGGAACCGCTGACCCCAGAGGCATTGGCCAAGCTGCTCCACCGGCGGATGGCCGTTTATGATAAAGACCGGGAGGGCCATTATAATCTGATATCAGCCCTGCATAAGGCATTGCGCGGTTCAGATCCCCAGGCCGCACTTTATTATCTCGCACGCATGCTCGTCGCCGGCGAAGAACCGCTTTATGTACTGCGACGCATTGTCCGTTTTGCGAGCGAAGATATAGGCCTGGCCGATCCGCAAGCATTGGTACAAGCCCTTGCCGCCAAAGATGCCTATGACTTTCTGGGTAGCCCGGAAGGCGAATTGGCTATTGTGCAAGCCTGCCTCTATTGTGCCACCGCGCCCAAATCCAATGCGGCGTATAAAGCCCAAAAATCAGCCTGGAAATCGGCGAAACAAACCGGTTCGCTGATGCCGCCGCAAAATATCCTGAACGCGCCCACAAAGCTGATGAAGGAAATCGGTTATGGCCAAGGCTATGCCTATGATCACGAGAGCGACCAGGGCTTTTCCGGTGATAATTATTGGCCGGAAGAAATGAAGCCAGAGCAGTTTTACGAACCAGTCGATCGCGGCTTTGAGCACAAGATCCGCGAACGACTGGAATTTTGGGAGAATTTGAGACGTGAAAAAGCTCGCTAAATTTTTGATGCTCGGCTTGTTTGTGAGTGCGCCGGTCTCTGCGCAAACGAACGAAGAGTCGACCGAATATGATCGCGCCTTGGCGGCTGGCTACAAAGCGCAGTTTATCTGTTCCGGACTGTGGAACGGAGGCAAGTCGCTTTCCGATATCGAGGCGGACGAATTGTCGGGCATTTACGACCGTATCGCCACAATAGTTCCGACATTAACAGCGGATGTTGATCAAGAACAACGTCAGGTGCGAGTTACCTATAATGAACTCATGCCCCCTCGGATTGCCATCTGGAATTCGCGGACCGGTTGTACAGGAATGGCTATTGGATTTGCGGGAATGAAGCGAGACGGAACACCCGTCCTGCGCAATTTTCGTGATCATCTCCCATGGCCGATGGGCGATCGCGGTGCCGTGGTGACCAACCCTGAAATCTTTGAAGAGCTGCAGCAAGTCGTAACCAATGCTGCTGCAAATAAACTATATGGCGGCAAAACAAGCGCAGTAGTGATTATCAAAAATGGCAAGATTATCAGCGAAAAATATAAAAAGGGTCATGACCTTCATACCGCGCAACGTACATGGTCGGTTGCCAAGTCGATTGCCGGGACACTGGTTGGACATAGCGTTCAGCAGGGTTTTTCCGACGTCAATGCACCAGCAAAAATTATCGAATGGCAAAGCGCTTTTGATCCTCGCAGCACCATTACTCTCGACAATCTGTTGCGAATGTCGAGCGGCCTGGTGAGTGATACAGCCGGCAATCGAACCGATCCTGTCTACATGGGCGGTGCAACAGTCACCGAGCGCGCATTAAACTGGCCTTTGCTTTATCCGCCGGGCAGTCGGTTTCGCTATGCTAACAACGATACACTGCTCGCTGTCTATGCCGCAGGTTCAGGTCCTTTTGATCCCTATGAATTTTTCCAGAAAATCGGCATGAGCCGCACTTATGCCGAAACCGACTGGAACGAAAACTATATCCTGTCCAGCCAGGTATGGACGACCGCCCGCGATCTCGGGCGAATGGGAATGCTATACCTAAACAATGGCCTTTGGCCTTACAGAGAGGGCGAACCAGAGCGCCTACTTCCGGAAAACTGGCGTAACTATGTCAGCACGCCATCCGGCCCGCAACCAGACCGCGAATTTGGTTATGGTGCGACATTCTGGTTGATGAACAAAACCGATGGCGTCCCGCAGGATACATTCGCTGGCTTTGGCAACCGCGGCCAATATCTCGTTATCATCCCTTCCCGTAACATGGTGATCGTAAGGCGCGGCTATGACACGCGCGACAATCGTTTCGATATAGCAACCTTCACGCGGGACGTAATGGAGGCCACAGCATCATGAGCGACACCTATCGCGCCGCCATATGCACCGCGCTCACCGGACCGGCTTCCCTTCACGTGGAAGAGATGGTGGCAAAACCGTTGCAGGCAGGAGAAGTTCGTATCGATGTGAAAGCAGCGGGCCTCAACTTCCCCGACTTGCTGATGACTTATGGCAAATACCAGTTTCGCCCTGAACCCCCATTTACTCCAGGACTGGAAATTGCTGGCATCGTCAGCGAAATATCACCCGATGTCACAGCTTATTCCATCGGAGATCGCGTGATGGGAGGGAGCAAGGGCAACGGCTTTGCCGAACAGGCTGTCCTACCCGAAACAGCGATCAGACCGTTACCCGCAGCCTTGTCCTTTGCCGAAGGGGCATGTTGGCATGGCGCTGCGATAACAGCATGGCATGCGCTTAATGACAAAGCTATGTTGCAGCAGGGTGAGAGCATTCTCATCCTCGGCGCCAGCGGCGGCGTGGGTATGGCAGCGGTGAAGCTAGCCAAGCATAAAGGAGCAACCGTGATTGCCACGGGCTCCAATGACCAAAAGCGCAACTCCATAAAACAGGCAGGTGCCGATCACAGCTTGGATCCGGCAGATCCGGAGCTTGCTGCCAAGGTAAAAGTGCTGACCGATGGCAATGGCGTCGATGTTGTGTTTGATCCAGTCGGTGGCGATCTTGCAATGAAAGCAACCCGCTCGATCAGCTGGGGAGGACGCTATCTCATAGTCGGTTTTGCAAGCGGCGACATCCCGTCCTTCCCCGCCAATCACGCTTTGATCAAGGGCTATAGCCTCATTGGACTTCGCGCAGGCGAGAGCGCCAGACGCGATCCAGAGCTGGCGAGAAACAGCGAAGTAGCGCTCCGCAAACTGGCAGAGCAAGGCGTCATGCGTCCGCATATCTCCCATAGATTCTCATTGGAAGACGCAGCCGACGCTCTTCGAATATTGGAAGACAGGAAGGTAATCGGCAGAGTTGTCATTGATATGACCCTGTGATCAGCGGCGTTACAGATGATTACATCCTGAGCGCAAATAAGGACTTCTCCCCACTATATCTCATCTAGGGAACGTGTTAACCTTTCAGTGGACTGCTAAATATTCACTATAGGGGAATAAAAATGGATGGATTGAGAATAGGCAATTATGCGCTCGATACTGAGCTCATGATGGAGTGGGGTGAGAAACTCGGTATAGCGATAATCATCCTTGGGTTGACTTGGTTTGTTGCAAAAGGCGCAAAATGGGCTTTTGCAAAACTGGTCGATAACATCACCTTCCTGCAGCGTGACACCGGTTCCGGGGATTCCATCGGAATGTCGCTCGGTAAGATTGTATCGTTACTCATTTGGCTCTTCGGTCTGATTGCCGTGCTTTCCACCTTCGGCCTAAACAGCGTTATTGAACCGTTGCAGACATTGCTGGACGACGTGATGGGCTTCATCCCTAACATCATCGGCGCAGGCATTATCTTCTTTGTCGGGTCAATTGTTGCCAATATCGTCAAGCAGATTGTCGAAACCGCCATGATGACCGTGAATCTTGACAAATGGGCCAATAAAGCTGGCGCAGAAGAAGTCACCGGCAACAGCACAATCAGCAAGACAATTGGCACGATTGTCTATGTTCTGATCATCATTCCGATCGCCATATTGGCTTTGGATGCGCTGAATATGTCTTCCATTACCAGCCCAGCAACTGCTTTGCTGGACACCATCTTCACATCGATCCCTCTGGTTATCGGCGCTGCCATTCTGCTTGGCATTGCCTATTTGATCGCACGCTGGGTCGGCGGCCTCATTGAAGAGGTACTGCCAGGCTTGGGTGTAGATCGGTCGGTTAACGCACTGGGAATATTGCCAGAAAAAACTACGGTTTCATCTGTCGTCTCAAAAGTTGTGATCATTGCGATCATGCTTTTCGCAGCAATCGCGGCGACACGGATGCTGCAATTCCCAGAACTGACCAATATCTTGAATGAGGTATTGGCACTGGGCGGCAAAGTCATATTTGGCGGCGTCATTATCGGTCTTGGCTTCATGATCGCCAACATTTTGGCGAGAATCGTCGGCGGTGCATCCGAAGGCAGCATGGGCAGCCAGATTGTCAAATATGCCACGATCGTTTTGTTCGTTGCCATGGGCCTCAAATATATGGGTCTCGCCGATAGCATCATCAACATGGCGTTCGGGGCACTAGTCATTGGTGGCGGCGTTGCCGCGGCTCTGGCGTTCGGACTTGGCGGACGCGACGCAGCAGCCAAAACACTGGAAGATTTGCGATCCAGCAAACCAAAAACAACAGCGACACGAAAAACCGAAGCACGCAAACCAGCTGCCGAAAAATAAACTGATACAGATCATAAGGAACAAGGGCAGGTCCGGATGGGCCTGCCCTTTTCTTTTGTCCTTATAATCGGCTAAAGACCACCGATGCGCCGTTTCACTCAATTTACCTGTGTTGACTGGTCCGGAGCTAAGACGGAGCGCCCCGATGGAATTGCGGTGGCAACGATTGGTCCCGATGGACCACCAATCCTTATCTCCCCAGACCCCAGATGGTCCCGAGCAGATGTGCGCGACTGGTTGTTGCAGGTTGCCGCGACGAAGCAGAATATGCTGATCGGCTTTGACCTGTCCATGGCCCTGCCCTTTTATGATGCCGCAAGCTATTTCCCGCTATGGGATGACAGCCCTTCAGATGCATCAAGTCTGTGGCAATTAGTGGAAGGCTTATCCTCTGCCGACCCGCATCTGAACGTTCTCTCCTTTCTTGATCACCCACAAGCAAGCCGCCATTTTCGTCATAGCCGCGATCATGTCGGAGACCTGTTCACTGGCGGCACAGGCCGTTTGCGAGTGGTCGAGCAATATCAGCGTGAAACCGGTCAGGCCAATAGCGCCAGCTGTTTCAATCTGGTGGGAGCCGCCCAAGTCGGCAAATCAAGCCTGACCGGCATGCGGATGCTGCATCAACTAAACGGCGCCATCCCGATTTGGCCTTTCGATCCGATTCCCGACAGCGGGCCGATGATTGTCGAAATCTATACAACTATCGCCGCCCTTGCCGCCGGATTACCGAAGGGCAAAAGCAAGATCAGGGACCGTGACGGACTGGAAACGGCCCTTCGAGCACTCGACACGGCGCTACCCGGCAAGTTGCTGCAATATGATGACCACAGCACAGATGCACTGATCACAGCCGCATGGATGAAGAATGCCAGCGCAGACAAGCGCTTGTGGCACCCGCCCATGCTGACAGAGGAAATAGCGCAAAAAGAGGGCTGGACCTTTGGTGTTTTTTGAAGCAAAGAGCGCTCGTTATTGGCTAACGCCATAAAACCAGCGCCGAATTAGCTCAGCTGGTAGAGCAACCGCCTTGTAAGCGGTAGGTCATCCGTTCGAGTCGGATATTCGGCACCATTTTTTGCAGATTCAGAAATCATCCTGGGGATGTTTTCCTGCAAAAATCCCGACTGAAAAGGAGGGTGGCTGCAAATAACAGCGACGATCGCCAGCAATCCCCCGAGCCGCGCTGCCCAAATCCCCAAAATCCTTCGATAAACTCAGGATAGCCGCCGTTCCCCACCTTTGCCATCTGCCCCATATCTCCCAACAAAAAAGCCCCGCCAGTCTCCTGGCAGGGCTCCTTTCCCACGTGACGATCTCTTTTAGAACTTGATGCCAGCCCCAATGCCGTAACGGCGTGGATCCAGCGTAAAGATATTCGTGAACAGACCCGAAGACGCATCTGTCAGATACTGACCGGTGATAGAGTTGCTATCGAAGATGTTCTGGACAAACAGTTTCACAAACCATTTATCGTCCGTGCCGTTGAGCTGCAAAGATGCATTTGCTTGCGTAAAGCCCTGGATCTTGTTGACATTGCCATTAAAAATGCTGGCCGTCTGATCTCCCGTGTAGGCGATATCAACACGAGGTACCAAGGTCCAACCGCTGTCAAAGTTCTGAGTGTACTGGATACCGGCAGAGACTTTCACATTCGGTGCCTGCGGAAGGTCGTTGCCCTTCAAGTTAACTTGTACGCCTGGGCTAATCACTTGAATACCAGCTGCATCAAAGCCCGCACCAATGGCAGCGGCCTGCGCTTCTAGAACACCGCAAATGCCGAAGGCACCTGTGGAGGCAATATTGCCATCGGCAGGAAATGCCGTTGTTCCTTGCAGCCCCAGCCCACCGTTAATAGCGTTTACGAAGGCGTTGGTGCCAGCTGCATTGCCAGCTGTCCCCGGCACAACCGCACAGTTTGCACCATTGGTGATGTCCTTGATGATCACGGCATCGGCCCGTCCGCCACCTGGATCCCGCGGGTTGCTGAAGAATTGATCGCCGGTAACTTTCGTTTTCAGATAACTGAAGCCGAGGTTGATAATCCAATCCGGATCGGGGCGGATAAACGCTTCGATTTCGGCGCCGTAAATCTCTGCGTCGACGGTATCGTTAACCGCAGTTCTGGCGATAATACGGCTGAGCTGAAGATCTTTGTACTTGTAGAAAAATGCTGTTGCATTCAGTTGCAATGCACCGCCGGCAAAGGTGTTTTTGGAACCTATTTCAAAGGCATCAATCTGTTCAGAACCAAAGGATTCAGGAACCGCGAAAATTGGTTGCAGCGGCGGATTGATACCGCCTGACTTATATCCACGCGAATAGGACGCGTAGAGCAAATTGTCATCGGTGAACTGCCAATCAATCACGGCACGGCCGGTGATTTCATCAAAGGCAACATTGCGCTGTTGAACGATTTGATTGCCCGGTGTGCCGGGATCCGCGTCGAATGCTCCAACAAATGGTGAGGTAAACGCATCCGTGGTTTGTCCGAATGGCACCAGGAAGCTCGCCAAAGTGGAGCGCGCTTCAACAAACTTTTTGTCGTTATTGTAGCGCAAACCGCCTGTGAACTTCAGGTTGTCACTGATGTCAAAATAGACTTCGCCGAAAATACCGTAGGATTCGAGTTCGAATTCCCTTGTATTGTTGCGGAAATACGGAGTCCCTAAGAAACCGCCATTTGAGGCTCCCAATATACCAACGATATAATCAATCGCAAAGGCGTTCACATAGTAGCTATTCTGACCAAGATTATTTTCGGCATAAATACCGCCCAACAAAAAGTTGAAGGGTCCGTCAAAATCACTCGAAACGATACCCTCAATCGACCAGCTGGTGTTGTCTTGATTGGAACGATCCAGAGAAATCGGGCTATCCGCACATATCCGGTTTCCACCGTATGAACCCAATCCGATTGTGTCGGTATCTGATGTACATAGTTGCGTGCCAGATGTCACAGCGTCGAGTACAGGTGCAAAGGCAGCCAAAGGCCCGCCGGGGCCCGAGAGAGCAGCCAAGGTGCCGATTCCGGCATCAAAGGTGGTTCTATCCAAAACAGACAGGTTGTAGTCTTGCCGCGAATCAACCGAAGTTTCCTGATAAAGACCAGTCAAAGAAACCTGAATTGGACCAAAGTCATGCTCAATATGGGCCTGAAGCTGGAGTTCGTCGGTAAAATATTCAGGAGTGAAATCCGTGTTAACAACTCGAACATCATCAGGTTCATCAAAATTGGCATGGCCATCTGGACCGTATAGGCTGTTCAGGCCGATTGCTCCCGGCAAACCGTTGATGGCAAAAAACTCGCTTGATCCAAGAACACCCGTAAAGTTTGCGTTGGTATTATTCTTGTCGAAGTCGAGGCGGTTGTTCAAACAACCCAAAACACCGGTCGGATCACGCTGACACAGCTGTTTTTGAATACGCAGACGGTCATCATCCTCGCGGAAATAATATGCCATCAGGTTAACCGTGGTGTCTGGCGTTGGCTCCCATTTGATGGAACCACGAACAGCATACATGTCACGACCATCTATCCGGGAATCGTCAAACAGGTTTTTGGTATAACCATCGCGCTTCTGGTAAAAACCCGCAGCACGAAATGCCAACGTATCGCCAACAGGCACGTTGATCATGGCTTTGACCTGATAGGATTCGAAATTGCCAACCTGTCCTTCGACTGATCCCTTGAATTCGCCTAGTTCCGGCTTGGCTGTCACAACGTTTACCACACCGGACGTTGCATTCCGACCGAACAGAGTGCCCTGCGGACCGCGCAGAACCTCGACTCGTTCCAGATCAAAATATTCGGTTTCAAACAGACGTGTGTTGAACAACGGGGCATCGTTCAAGTGGATCGCAGTCGCCGAATCGCACGTCACGCCGACGCAAAGATCGCCGATGCCGCGGATGGTAAAACTCGATGCGGTAAAGTTACTTTTTGTAAAAGATACGTTGGGCAACGTGAGTTGCAGATCCGAAGCATTCTCGATCTGCTGTGCTTCGAGCGCTTTTGAATCAAAGGCCGAAACGGCAATCGGCACTTCCTGAAGACTCTGTGCCTGGCGCTGTGCGGTCACGATGATCACATTGTCATCGAGGTCATTGTCTGCTTGCGCCCATGCGGGTGTAGCCACTGCGGATATAGCTGTGGCGGCTAATAGTAACGATTTACGCATCATTCTCTCCCAATCCCGAACCATCATCCTGGAGAGTGAAGCTTTTGCTCATCCCTCCAGATGTTCTGATCTTCAACTAATCAATCGATTAAGTCCAGAATGAAATGATAAAAATGCACCAGCGCGTTACATTTTTGCACCTTTATTGCGTGAATCGCGGCAAATATAACACAAAAAAGCCCCGCCAGTTTCCCGGCGGGGCTCAATTGTTATTGGAACTTGGCTTGCTTTAGAATTTATAGCGCGCCGACACACCATAGGTCCGTGGCTGGTTGGGATAGCCGGTAAAGCTTCCTGCCTGACCAACGGAAGGAAACGCCGTGGTCAGATATTCCGCACCCGTTAGGTTACGTCCCCAAATGGTGAATTTGAGATCTTCGTTATAGGTCAACGTTGCCGAAGCGTTCAGCGCGTTTACTTCACGCGTGAAGTTGATAGCTGCCGGGTCGTTCGGGTTATCATCGAACAAATTGACCTTTGATTCATAGTGATAATCAGCCCGAAGGTTCAGACCAAGGCTGTCGCTGAGAAAGATGTCATAATCCACACCCAGAGTGGTAGACAATGCCGGGATGGTCGACGGAGTCGTTCCCGAGATATCGCCATTGATGCTATTCGGGAAACTGTCATAAACAGGATCAAGATAGACCATCGCAACACTCAGCGTCAGTCCGTCAATAGGTTTCACGTTTCCGTCAAACTCAATACCTTTGGTGCTTTGCTCGCCGGCATTAGCCAATTCGAAGCCCGTGCCATTAAAGACATTCGATTGAAAGCCTTTGATAGATTGTTCGAAGAATGTCAGGTTGAAAGCAGCAACGTCCCATTGGCCTTTGATACCAATTTCATAGACCGTGGCATTTTCCGGAGCCGCAAAGCGTGAACCAAATGTCTGGTTTGGTTGCAACAACCCGGCAGCACCCAATGCGGTAGCATCAGTTGCAAAAGGACGGCTGTCACGAGACAGGTTGATCGAGCTTGCTTTGAAGCCGGTTGCATAGCTTACATATACGTTCAGGCTTGGCGCAACTTCATAGGCCAGCCGTGCTGTATATGTTAGTTTGTCATCCTTTGTGCGCCCATCTTCAACCGAGTTTGGCAGATTGACCAAAGGCGGCTGGAATTGGAATGCACGCAGCCCATCAAGCGGGTTTGCGCTGGAACCATCTGGCAATGTTACCGTAGGGTTAGCCGCCAGGAATGCAGCTGTGCCGGCATCGACACCTGCGCCAAGCAATAGTTGCTCGCGAAAGGCGGTATATTGCGGCGCGTCAAAATCAATGGCTGCAAAAGCGTCTGAAGCGAGAACGTCGCTCGAGAAATTCTTGCGGTCATTGGTATAGTTCAGACCACCGGTCAGCACCAAACCGTCTGTGATTTCGAAGTCAACCGTACCAAAGATCGAAAAAGCTTCGTTTTTGAACGTGTAAACTTCGTCATAACCCGTGCCGCTAGCGAAAAACTGATTTGCATAAACAGCAGGCGATGCTGCCAGGCCGGCTGCAAAATCACTGCCGCCAAAAGCGCCTTCCAAGGTGGCAAAGTTCAAAGCACCACCGGTTGCAGCGCCAAGCAAGGCATTACCATAGGCACGGAAATCGTCGCCATATTCGATATCATTTACAATATCGATATTCTCGTTGAAATAATAACCACCCAACAGGAAGTTGATCGGGCCATCGAAATCGGACGCAATACGCAGTTCCTGGGTAAAGGTACGAATTTCCGTATCGTTGATGTTCTGGCCAAGCAGATCTGCTGACGTGAAGTCGGAGTCCTGATTACTGAAACTATCAACACCGCGATAGGCAGTGATGGACGTCAAACTAAAAGCACCTAGATCATAGTCGATCTGTGCAGAAATGCCGTAGTTTTCAATCTCGTTTTCAGATGGCAAGTTGGTGTAAACATCATAAGAAAACGGGTTTTCGGCATCAAAACCGACGCCGCCGGCCAGAGCATTAACAATGGCTCCGGTTGGTCCGTTGATAAGGTTGGCTGCAACACAGCAATCTTCATCAATTTTGTCATAGTCGGCGATCAATCGAACAGACAGATCGTCAGAGGGCTCAGCCAGCAACTGACCACGGAAGCCATAACGATTGCGCTCGTTAACTTCGGTCCCGAGGTTCAAGTCATCCGCGTAACCATCACGCTTGTTCAAATTTCCGGCCAGGCTGAATGCGATCGTGTCGCTAATCGGGCCCGTAATATCAGCCTTTGCGATAATGGCGTTAAAGTTGCCGTAGCTCAGTTCAGCAGACCCGCCGAAATCAAACTGCGGTTTTTGCGTCACGATGCTGATCACACCAGCAGATGCGTTTTTACCAAATAGTGTCGATTGTGGTCCACGCAGAACTTCAACGCGCTGCAAGTTTGGAAGATCGCCAATGGCCGCTGCTGACCGCGAACGATATACGCCGTCAATAAACACACCAACTGAAGGCTCGATACCAGCGTTATTCGCGCCGTTACCAAAACCACGGATAATGAAGTTCGTGTTGGCCGAGCTCTGCAGCTGATTAACGCGAAGCGTCGGAGCAATGGTTTGAAGGTCGTTCAAATCGCGGACCTGTGCTTTGGCAATATCTTCCGCGCTGGTCACTGACACAGCTACGGGAATCTCTTGCAGCGTCTGCTCACGTTTGGTGGCGGTCACGATGATCACATTGTCATCGATACTTTCTTCGTCCTGGACGTCCTGCGCATATGCCGGGACAGCTGAAATCAAGCCACCCACAGCGGTAGCGGTCAAAAACTTTGTAATATTCATTATTTACTCCTGAAACTTTTTTGCGGAGATCTAGCGAACTAGAACGACCCTCCAACTGCCGCCCGCATTGATCGAAACCGTCATAATAGTCCACAGCTTCTCATAGTTTACAGTACCGTAACTATTATTATTGCGAGGAAAGCCCCTAAAGCGTTGCAGCAAAGCAACATAAGGGTCGAATATCTTTGGAATGGTGCCCCTGGCCCGACTCGAACGGGCACTCCTTGCGGAACTGCATTTTGAGTGGGACGAGACAACCGTAACCATTTGATAACAAATTACAAATTTTCGGTCAAGCCAATTTTGTGTAAGGTTTTGTGTAAGTATTCAAGACATGTGTAAGGGAATCTCGCAAAAAGTGGGATGCGCCTATGATGGCCAGTCCTTCCCTTACAGCACTCTGCTCGGCTCTTAGATTGAAGGTTGATATATCACGATGGCCGGATTTGGGATTGGCTGATCGTTATAGCAAAAGCGGAACGACGGGTTTGAGGTGATCTCTGCCAATCAAGAGCTAGCGAACAGTCCGCAATGGGCGTGGCGTGACTACCAGCTTTCCCCAGCTGGAATTAGGGCTGACACGCTTTGTGCGTATGAGCGAGATTGAGGCCTTCTACGTAGCCGTTCTGCATTGGCCTGTCTGGGGCTATGTATTGGCACCCCATGCTGTGCTCACGTCAGAGCTGTGCCGAGTTCAGTTTCACGCAAATTGCTCGATGGGTCACACAGATAGAAATCGTGTCCCTCCCCTCCCAGCTTAGTCAGACGATTTGATTGCTTCATCAATTGCTTCAATTGCGCCGATAAGATCAGACCGCAATGCACTCAGCGACAATGCGGACACATTTAGCTCTCTGCCCGCCGTCATCAGCATGACAGCCATCACGGAGTCTGATTGTTTTCCAAGCATAATCAAATGCCAGCCACTTGGGCTGTGCGTTCCTGCAAGCCAATTCTTTGCGCTTCGTTCGCTAGCTCCAGTCCATTTCATGATCGTCTTGGCTGCTCGGCGAGACGTGCCCAGCTCACCTTTCAGTGCCTGGCCTATTGCGACTGCAAAATCAGCGCTGTTTGGATTGCTCGATATATTTGGAAAATTGTTGCCCGTTTTAGGAAACATATTGCCGATCCTTTCAGTGTAAGGCGGCAGGGCAATTACGTTGACTATTTTCCTTAGAAGGAACTGCATGGCATCATGGTTATTGAGTGGACGCAACCTGGAGAAGGAACGAAGGCGGACGGAAAGCCTGTCCGCGCCGCGAAATATGTCCGCATGTCCACCGAGCATCAAGAGCATTCAACGGACAATCAAACCGCTGCAATAGAGCTATACGCAGCGCAGCGCGGGTTCGAGATTGTTAAAACTTATGCCGATGAAGGCAAAAGCGGCCTGCAATTGTCAGGACGCGATGCTCTTAAATTACTGCTTGCGGATATTTCGGAAGGCCGTGCCGATTTTTCAGCTTTGCTGGTTTACGATGTAAGCCGCTTTGGCCGGTTCCAAGACCCCGACGAAGCCGCATCCTATGAACTCCTATGCAAACGGGCTGGCATTGCTGTTCATTATTGCGCCGAGCAATTTGAAAATGATGGCACGATAGGCTCGTCGATCATAAAAACTGTGAAGCGCGCAATGGCCGGTGAATATAGCCGCGAGCTCTCAGTCAAAGTCTTTGCTGGCCAATCCCATTTAATCAGCCTCGGTTTCCGCCAAGGTGGAGCCGCTGGTTTCGGTCTCCGGCGTATGCTTGTGGATCAGGCCGGAATGTCCAAGACTGAATTGGCACAGGGCGAGCACAAGAGCATTGCCACCGACCGAGTTATTCTGGTTCCCGGCCCCGAGGCGGAAATTGAAATCGTCCGGGAAATATATGACCGGTTTTGCCGTGATGGTTCGACCGAACTTGAGATTGCCCAATTCCTCAACAATCGAGGCATCCTCTCTGACTTAGGCAGGAAGTGGACACGCGGTTCCATCCACCAGATTCTCGTTAATGAAAAATATATTGGCAATAACGTCTGGGGTCGAACAGCTTTCAAGCTCAAGCAGCACCATGAAGATGTTCCGCAAGAAGACTGGGTTAGAGCCGACAAGGTTTTTGAACCGATTGTCGATCAGCATATTTTTGATCAGGCACAAGTCATTATTCAATCGCGATCCCAGCGGCTTTCCGACGACGAGATGTTGGAATTACTACGAAGTATCTATGAGAAAAATGGTCGATTGACTGGCCTCATTATTGATGAAGCCAATGACAGCCCTTCGAGCAGCGCATTTCAGTCGCGTTTTGGCAGCTTGCTCCGGGCCTACACACTGGTCGGATATGCGCCTGATCATGACTACCGCTATATCGAAATCAACAGGTCGCTGCGCCGTCTTCACCCGGTTATTTTGCAAGATATTGTTGCCGGAATTGCGGATAGCGGAGCAACTGTCAGTCAGAATTCTGAAACTGATTTACTGCGCATCAATGCTGAATTCACAGCCGCCGTTGTCATTTCAAGGTGCAAGTTGACTATCGGAGGTTCTGCGCGCTGGAAGATACGCCTCGATGAAGCATTGAAGCCGGATATTACCATTGCTGTTCGGATGGATGAGGAAAACCACAAGCCACATGATTATTATCTGCTTCCGCGTCTCGATATGCGCGAAGCCATATTGCGGATGGCAGAACATAATGGCCGTTCGCTTGATGCATATCGCTGCGAAACGCTTGAGCGGTTCTACAGTTTAACGGCGCGGGCGCGTCTGATGCGGGCCGCATAGTGTCTGAGGTTGCCGCCCAGAAAGTCGAAATGATCCCCATAGACAGCATTACGGTTGTCAATCCGCGCCTTCGAAACAGGAAGGTTTTCAAAGAGATTGTCGCGAATATAGCCCAAATAGGTCTGAAGCGCCCCATTACCGTTACGAGGCGGGATGATGACCCGCCTGCCTATGACCTGATTTGCGGGCAAGGGCGTCTGGAAGCATTTCGCGAGCTGGGACAAAACGATGTCCCGGCTCTTGTCGTTAAGGCCGACCCGGAAGATTGTCTCGTCGCCAGTCTTGTGGAAAATTGTGCAAGACGGCAACATCAGGCCATTGATCTGCTGCAAGACATAGGCGGCATGAGAAAGCGCGGCTATTCCGATACAGAAATCGCCCAGAAAACCGGGCTATCCTATGACTATGTTCACGCCGTGGGTCGATTGTTGGAACGCGGCGAAAAGCGCCTGCTGCGCGCGGTCGAGGCCGGTTATCTTCCGATCAGCGTGGCCATGCAGATATGTGAAGCTGATGACCACGGTGTGCAAGCTGCGCTGCACGAAGCCTATGAGAACAAGCTTTTGCGCGGCAAGAATCTACTCGCTGCGCGGAAGTTGGTTGAACTTCGCCAGCGCACCGGAAAAGGCCGCTCTGCATCGTCAGATCGTAAACGATCCGACCTTTCGTCAAATGGCATCGTGAAAGTTTTCGAGGAAGATACCGCGCGCAAACGGCTCATGATCAAACGGTCGCAGGCCACACGAAACAAACTCCTCTTTATCACAGAAGCCCTGCGGCAGCTTAATAGCGACGATACATTCATGGCTTTGGCAGAGGATGAAGAATTGACCGACATGCCAGCCCGCATTGCCGAGCGCGTTGCAGATAAACCGAATTCAGAGTGACCCGCGAACGTCGATCAAAAAAGCTGGTTCAGCTTGGTTTCGAGTCTGTAAGTCTCAAAATTTCTATTTCTGATATTGAACCGCTGCGAACGGTAGCGCCGCTAACCAAAAAGTCGGTAAAATATGGACAGATTGTCGCTTCGATTGTCGAAGTCGGTATTATTGAGCCGCCTGTTGTCGTTCGGAAGTCAGGCGAAGGTAAGCCATATCAATTATTGGACGGGCATATCCGTATCGAAATATTGAAAGAGCGCGGTGAAACCGAAGTGGTTTGCCTGATCGCCAAAGATGATGAGGCCTTTACATATAACAAGCGGATCAGCCGCATGGCGACCGTTCAGGAACACAAAATGATTCTGACCGCGATTCAGAAGGGCGTTCCTGAAGAAAGGCTCGCCCGAGCGCTCAACGTCAACATTTCGAGCATCCGAAACAAACGGCGACTCTTGGACGGAATTTGTGATGAGGTCGTGCAATTATTGCAGGACAGACATGTGCCGCTCAATACGTTTACCGAGTTGAAGCGCTTGAAACCGATGCGTCAGATCGAGGTCTCGGATATGATGATTGCCATGAACCGCTTCTCAATGACCTATGCCAAATCGTTGGTAGCATCGACACCGCAGCACATGCTGGTCAAGGACGAGCGAAAATCCATGAAAGGAATAAGCCCGGAACAATTGGAGAAAATGGAACGGGAATCTGCCAATCTCGAACGTGAATTCAAACTGATCGAGAATGAGTATGGAACGGACCATTTGGACTTAGTTTTGGCTACAGGATATTTGTGCCGTATGCTGGAAAATGCCCGAATGGTTGGGCATTTGGCGAAGTTTTTCCCCGAAATTCTAACTGAATTCCAAAACATCGCGCAAACGCGGACAGCGCCGTAGATGCCAGTCAGATGCGACTATAATATGTAGCTTTGCCGCTGCCGTGCTGAGCAAGATGGTTCGCCGATACCAGCATCTGCAAGTGCTTTTTGACTGTGTTGCGGTTTGCACAGGTTATCTCGACAATCTGACTGTTGGTGATCCGCCCATGTGCTTTTGCAAGTTCAAGGATCTGCACCGAAAGCTCGGGCAGCCGCTCGACCATCAATCGCTCGCGGGCGATCTTTGTTTCAAGCCGCGATTTCTGCTGCTGGAGCGACTGGAGGAAATAGATGATCCACGGGCCCCATTCGGGTGCGTCGCTGCGGATTGTCCCCTGCGTCCGACGAAGACCCAGATAATAGCCTTCCTTGCTCGCTTCTATCACACTTTCGAGCGAGGAATAGGGCACATAGGCATAGCCGCTGCGCAGCAAGAGCAAGGTAGTTAGCACCCGCGACAGACGACCATTGCCATCTTGAAACGGATGGATTTCGAGAAAGACGACGATGAAGATCGCAGTCACAAGCAAGGGGTGAAGCTGCTTCTGGTTGAGCGTTTCGTTCACCCATTCGATCAACTCCACCATCAATCGCGGTGTGTCGAACGGCGTCGCCGTCTCGAACACAACGCCGATTTCTTTACCCTCACCGTCGAAGGCGCTGACATGATTGGTGTTGGTTTTATAACTGCCGCGATGCCGCGTATCCTTGCTGCTGTAAGCCAGCAAGTCGCGGTGTAATTGCTTGATGTGGTTCTCGGTCAGAGCAATCTTATCGAACGATGAGAAGATGGTCTCCATAACTTCGGCATATCCCGCCACCTCCTGCTCGTCGCGTGTAGCAAAGTGCTGGACTTCAATGTTGGACAAAAGCCGCTCAACATCGCTGTCAGACAGTTTGCTTCCCTCAATCCGTGTTGAAGAGCCGATACTTTCAATCGTTGCCACACGCCGCAGCGCCAATAGGCGATCGGGCGCAAGCGTCCCCAAGGCGCGCCAGGCGCCTTTGAACTCATCGATCTCGGCAATCAGCGAAAGCATTTGCGGCGTGATCGCGAGCGAGGTTATATTGATAGGCACATCCATATTCTTACCCATAAATACCCATAAATGCAAGTATATCCGTAAATCGACCCACAAATATCCATACCTCTCCGCTCAACGGCGCAGCAGCTACAGGCCGACGCGCCAATTTAGGCCGGATGCCGACACAGTGGGCCCTGGCCCGTCCAATAGAGACTGACTGAACTCTGTCGAAATTGTTACTGTTTGATGGTGCGGGCGGCGGGAATCGAACCCGCACTCCTCTCGGAACGGGATTTTGAATCCCGCGCGTCTACCAATTCCACCACGCCCGCGCACCATAACGCGGTCGTCTTAGCCGCGCCTAACTTCTATTTACACATTGTTGGACGCGTCTATCTCAAATCGCCCAGCATGGTTCATGAAGTTGTTGTTTTTAAATGCAATCCGGAAATTCTTTCGTCTCGTTTCTCCCTAAATACTCAACCTTTTGAGTGGGACGAGACAACCGTAACATTCTGATAACAAGTTATAATTTTTTCGTCAAGCCAAATTTGTGTAAGGTTTTGTGTAAGTGTGTAAGGGCAACCCACAAAAAGAGGACGTGCCTGAGATGGACAGAACGCCCCTTGCAGTCCCCTGCTCCGCTATTGGATAGAAAATTGATGTATCACGATGACTGCGTTTGGATTTGGCTGATCGTTGCGCCAAAAGCGGACAGACCGCTTTTAGACGATCTCTACCAATCAACCGTTTGCGAATGACCGCAACTGGGTGGAAAGAGGACTGGTAGCATCCAAATTGGAGCCCTTGGAAGTGGACAGTCATCCGCTGCAATAGTGACTGCCAAGTTGTTGTTCCTGATTTGTGGCAATGATTGACGGCCCAATGGCTCGAATCAATCCTTTGTGCTCCAGTCCATCTCGCGCACCAAAATTGGCTGGTCGCACTGATCGCAGATGAGTTTTGGGTTGCTGGGCTGACCGCAGGCTGTGTGGATCAAGATAAGCGGCGCCTCCTCTGAGGACGCGCCACCGTCTCCATCGGTGACCCCTGCCCAGGCATCACCCCATTTCATCAGGAGCACGATCGCGGGATAGAGGTCGCGACCCTTCTGGGTCAGCCGATATTCAAAGCGCATCGGGCGCTCTTGATAGGCTTGTTTCTTTAGAATCCCGTATCGCACTAATTTCTTCAATCGGTCGCTTAGGATATTCGGTGAAACCTTGATGCTATTCAACAGCGCGTCGAAACGCCGAACGCCAAAAAACGTATCACGCAGGATCAAAAAGCTCCAGCTGTCTCCGACCTCGGCAATTGCGCGCTCTACAGAATCGCTCTCAGGCCGGATCTTCTCA
Source organism: Parasphingorhabdus sp. (assembly GCF_965233695.1). Lineage (GTDB taxonomy): Bacteria > Pseudomonadota > Alphaproteobacteria > Sphingomonadales > Sphingomonadaceae > Parasphingorhabdus. The sequence goes on along the minus strand of NZ_OZ247497.1, from coordinate 3,256,497 downwards.
TCGGTCAATTTAGTCACTTGCAAAACAATATCCACTAAGTTACTACGATTCTCATAGTGACCTTGCAGCCTGCAAGTTTCAAGCACAAACTGGAGATTTTTACTCATGAATGAAGCCAAGACCCTCCCGAACTTTAAGGATCTACTGTTCCAACAAGATGGCCCGGTGGTGCGTATCACTCTTAATCGGCCAAAGGTTACGAATGCGCTGTCGATTAATCTTTCTGCTGAGTTCACAAGAGCTATGGAATATCTTCGCGACGATTCGGAAGCGAAAATCGTGGTCATTGATGGAGCGGGAGGTAATTTCTGCGCTGGCGACGACCTTACCGAGATGGGTTCTGGTGCGTGGGGCGATGCCAACCAGATCATGCGCCGGGTCCGTTTCTATCAGCACATGGCCAACACGCTGGAAGAGCTGGACAAGATAACCGTAGGCTCAGTTGATGGCTATTGCGTCGGCGGCGGCCTAGAGATCACCATGGCCTGCGATTTCGTCATCTGCACGGAGAGCTCTAAGTGGGGTATGCCCGAGGTTGACTGGGGCATTACGCCGGGTTGGGGCGGCACGACTAGGATGGCGCGGCTGATCGGGCGCAGGATGACCAAAGAAATCAATCTTCTCGGCGCCCTTCATCCCGCGAAACGCGGGGTCGAGCTCGGTCTGTTCAACCGCACTGTAGCAGATGATGCCTTGCAGAACGAAACGCAGGGTCTTGTCGACCTGCTTCTCATGAAAAATCAGCAGGGACTGCGGCAACTCAAGTTTATGATCAACAAGAACGTTGAGGCTGATCTCTACACGGCACAGGGGTTTGAGGCGATGGGCGCGGCGCTGACCGGGGCGATCAATGGCTCGTGGCAAGTGCCAGAGGCGGACGGATCGCATGGCTGGGCATCCTATGCCGCAAACGATCCGGAAAGCCCGATCCGCAAGCGGCGCGAAGCGTCAAAAGATTTCTGGACGAATTAGGTGCGAGCACCTGCTCGAAAATTGTAGCTATTGCAAAAAACTAAGGAGACTTTCCCATGCGCAACCCCATTCCTATAATCGTCGCAACATTTCTGGCAATCGCAGCCCCGGTTGCGGCCCATGATTCCAGGGATCCAGTCAAAACTGTTGTCAAGCCGCTCTTTGATGCGGTTCTGGCCGAAGACCTCGCTAAAGTTCGCGAGATACTTGCACCGGAGGCAACCCTTTTTGCGATGTTCAATCCTAATGGAACAACAGACGAAGCCTCGATTCGCCAGTTTCCGGCTCTGGCTTACTTCGATATCGTCACAAAGAATTACGAGAATATCGAATTCCGTGATCGCACATATAGCGTCACCGACGATGGTCGCACGGTCTGGATGGAAGCGAGCGGCAATTTGCTGGTCGCTGCGACCGGTGAACCTTACCGCAACCGCTATGTCTTTAAGATCACGATCGATGAAGATGGCAAAGTTACGAACATTAGCGAATGGGTGAACACGGCGACACTGGCAAGTCAGGGTCTTACCGCTCGATGAAAGCGGCGGAGATCGTCTACGCTTCTGGTCGGATCGGCCTGGCGTCTCTATTCATTCTGGGCGCGCTGAACAAGTTGGCGAATTACGACGCGACGGGTGCGAAGATGGCAGAGGTTGGACTTGTTCCCGCCGCTGTACTTCTCCCGGTGACAGTTATGCTGGAAGCTGTCGGCGGTCTGATGGTTGCGTTCGGAATTCGCAAAGCCTGGATTGCAGCGGTCGCTCTTTCGATTTTCACTTTGGCGACTAACGTCTATTTTCACCGCTTTTGGGCTTTGGATGGTAACATTGCCGCACTCGAACTCTCCCTGTTCTTTAAAAATGTGGCAATCGCGGGCGGCTTGATTGCCATCGCGGCAATCGAATATGACCGCAAACAGGAAATAGTGTCCTGCTAATTCCGACCTTCGAGCGAGAATGTTCCGAGTTTAGACTATTTTCTCGATCGCCAATGACTGCTTTGCTGCGGCCATTAACAACAAATCGGCACCGGTAACTGGGTCGCTTCTTGAATGCCTACTTACCTCGCCAAATGCGGGTCAATGCATCTTGCCTAATTGCGGGTCATGCCGGAGGCGGGGGTCGAACTATTTACAACTTGGGGAGTCGTCGGACGATTGTTGAAGATTGAATTATGGTTGTGTCAGCCGATGAGGATGGCAGGAAGCGATCAACCACGGTTTCTAGCCTGTGTAAATCGCTGAGCATGCATTGGATATTTCTCCGTTGTCATGAGGTCTGGCGATAAAGTTAGCGAAAGATACTGGTTTGATAACTTGTGGCCAGAAGCAGCCCATCGCTTCTAAAAATACGGACTTCCTGATTTGCGGTGTTATTTCGGATAGCAGCACTGTTAGTCTCCACGGTCATGAAATCCTGGCCAGAGTCAGATATTTGGACATCGGAACCGTAAATGTGGGTCGCTAACGAAATAGTCGAAGCAAACCTAAGTTTCTCGGATGCAAAAAAGGTTCGCGGCATCGGGGTGTCGCATATCATCGCAAGAACCGATGAGTCGAGATTGCTCCATTGTTTGGTGCGGAGCAAAACTATGGACTTAGGTTGATTGTTTATTGAGCCCGGGCTTCCTTTCACCATATATTGTTCAAAGCTGCTGAACCAACTCGGCGTCATCATTGATGCCTCGAGAGGCGTATAATTGTCCGCAGCATCCGTTTTAGGAGCTACCGCATTATAAGATAGGTCTGTGTCGCTTCTCTCGCCCGCAACGATGTCGGCCGTCACTAACATCTTCTCTTCAGTATCAGATACCGTCACCCGCCAAAAGTCGATTTTGCTTCGCCGCGCCTGCAAACTGATAGTGACATTTATCTGTTCTCCCTTCACGGGGGCCATAAACTGCATTTGTTTAGTGATTATTTCACCGCGAAACTCTCCATCTATCTTCACGGCAGCAATCGCGACAGCAGCAACCCAGCCTCCAAATGCGCTGGTGAAATTCCAGAATGATTGATCAGTCGCTATAGAATATTGACGATCAGCAACTTTCTGAAAACCAAGGTCCAGCATAATCTTCTCCATCTAATTTTGCCGCTAGCAAATTTTATGTTTACGTTGTATACAATGTTTACGGTATATACACGGAGATTCTTGGTTGGCTAGAAAATCTTATCATCACGGTGACTTGAGAAGCACGATACTGTCGGAAGCACGCAATATTCTCGAGACACAGGGCGAGGCTGCCATGACGATGCGCATGATTGCCGAGCGCATTGGCGTAACCGCTATGGCAGCTTACAAGCACTTTGCTAACAAGGACGCTATCTTGCAGGCATTAGCAGTCGAAGGCTTTAATCGACTGACCCAGGTAACCTCGACCGCTCGAAAGAAAGACGAGTTATCACCCGATGAACAGCTAACAGCCATTGGCGTGGCCTATATTATGCATGGCATCAGTCATCCCAAATTGTATCGCGTTATGTTTGGTCAATTAACCTTGGGGGTTCCTTACGCAGATACCAAATCGGCTGCAGACGAAGCCTATAATGTCCTGCGCGATTGTCTAAGGGACAACGCAAAATTTTTTGGTTTTGAAGAACAAAAAGTTGACGGACATGCCTTTTCCGTATGGTCGATGGCACATGGCATGACATCACTTTTTGTAGAGGGCCATGCTCGAACCCGGGATATCAAAACCAGGGCACAGCAGCGTGCGGTAGCAACCAGGGGAGCGGAGCTAGTTACCCGCGGGATATCGTTCAAGAATAACAGCGAGACCTCAGATGATCGCTAGGCCTCTTCCAATAAATAGGAAGTGGCTATTTGCTGGCATTCTTTTGGTAATTCTCGCTGGTGCACTTTGGTACTTTTTGGGTGCTAATAGAAATACCACCACGAGTCTCAAGCCCGCAATGCCGGTGGCGATTGACGTCGTAGAGGAAATGCCAGAATATCTGGTAACCAGAACATTTGCAGGGCGACTTCGTGCATCAAATGTTGCAGATTTAGGGTTTGAGCTTCCCGGCAGGATAAGCAGGGTCTATGTTGATGCTGGGGATGCGGTTAGACGCGGCGCGCCTCTCGCCCGGATTGATACCGACGAACTCGACAGTCAAAAGTCTGAACTTTTGGCGGTGTTGAACGAAGCTAACGCACAATTTATTCAAACATCGGGAAGATATCAGCGACTGGAGAGCCTTGCTCCCGACTTTGCCTCTGTTCAGCAACTGGATGATGCGCGCGCTGCCCGGGACTCTGCAAAAGCACGGGTCGATCAGGCAGCTGGAACGCTGAAAAGACTTCAAACAAATCAACGAAATTCACTATTGGTTGCTCCATTCTCTGGCGAAATTGTGAGCCGTAGCGCTGATAAGGGAGCCGTTGTCGGGGCAGGCCAAGCGGTTTTCCGCCTGAACGGCGGCGGAGCAATGGAAGCAGAAGTTGGCATACCGGCCAGTTTTCGAGACCAGATTATCGTGGGTTCGGAATACACCATCACCAATGGTCAGCAAGAAGGCATTGCAGTCGCAAACCGGATAATTGATGATATTAACCCGCTCACCAGCACTGTTACGGTCCGGTTTATTGTAGCCAATAGTTCCGGTTTCGTAGCATCTGAAACTGTACGAGTTACATTGAAAGAAACCATTCAAGGCAAAGGTCTGTGGGTCAGAAACTCCGCTTTAGTTGAGAGCCTGCGCGGCCTTTGGGCCGTTTATGTAGTTACGCCGGAATCACCGGCTGGTCGCAGTGATGGTAAAAATGTGACGGGCATCGTCAAACGCCAAGATGTCGAAGTTCTGCATAGTGAAGCGGATCGCAGTTTTGTGCGCGGAACTCTATCCAGCGGTAGCTGGGTTATCCACAACAGCCCCTTTCGTTTTGTTCCTGGGCAACGCGTTTCCGTTGAAAAATCGACTGTGCTTGCGCGCCAAACAGAGAGAGCTTTGGTCACCAACGAAATTGAAATCCAATGACGACGCTTTTCTATGATGTTCGTCGGTTGTTGGTGCTTCTTATTCTGCTTATCGTGGTCGGAGGTATGGGGGCGCTCAGTTCCATGCCGAATGAGGAAGACCCTCGCATCACGAATCGAGTAGCTACCGTGTTAACGCCATTTCCAGGTGCTAGCGCGGCTAGGGTCGAACAGCTGGTAACAGAGAAAATTGAAGCACGGTTAAAGCAACTTGATGAAGTTGATGAGCTACGATCTGTTTCAACCAACGGGCTTTCTTCCGTAACAGTTATTCTAAAAGATAGCATAACGGATCCAGATACGCCGTTTGGCCTTGTTCGAGACGCCCTAACGGATGTGACGCCGGAACTTCCAAAAGGAACGAGCGTTCCGATATTCGATGATACGCGCTCCGGTGCCTATACTGTGCTCGTTGCACTAACCTGGGAAGCTGAAAGCGACCTCAATCTAGTCGTGCTAAGGCGGTCCGCTCTTGAGTTACAGGATCGATTGAGGGCTTTCCCGGGGACCGAACTGGTCAGTTTATATGGCGCGTCGAAAGAAGAAATCAGCGTTTCTCTCGATCGGTCTGCTTCGGCAGCGTTAGGGCTCTCTAAGACACAAATTGCTACGGCGATACAAACAGCCGATGCAAAAGTTTCGGCAGGCCAGTTCAAGGGGGTTCAAAGTGAATATAATCTCGAAGTAAGAGGCGAAATCGACGGACTTAGCCGGTTGAGAGAGACGATTATTGGGCAATCGCCGCAGGGATCTTCCATTCGCCTTGGCGATGTCGCCACTCTGTCGCGCGGCATTGCTTCTCCCGCTACCGATTTGGCGTTTCACAATGGCAAACCGGCTATAGTTATTGCAACCCGAATGCAGGCGGACTTGCGGGTTGCCGACTGGACAAAGGAGGTCGGGGAGCTAGTACAAGAATTTGATCTAGCTGTTTCAGACGGTGTTAAAGTTAGTATTGCTTTTGATCAGGGCAGCTACGCCAGCGAACGGTTTCAGACGCTCGTGGGGAACTTACTAATCGGGGCAGCATTGGTCGTCCTCGTTTTGTTTGTCACTCTTGGCTGGCGCTCCGCGCTGATAGTTTCAGCCGCTATCCCATTGACTGGGCTAGCATCATTGATCATTCTCAACCTACTCGGGAAACCCATTAATCAGATTTCCATTACCGGTTTAATAGTGGCGCTGGGGCTGCTGGTTGATGCTGCAATCGTTATGACCGATTCCGTCCGGCGGCAATTAATGGATGGTACGTCACCAAGAGAGTCGGTGCGTTTATCTGTTAAGCGCTTGTGGGTTCCTCTCTTGAGTTCAACGCTGACCACTGTGTTGGCATTTCTGCCTTTGGTAATCCTTCCTGGTGGGGCTGGTGAATTTGTAGGTGGGATCGGAAGCAGTGTAATTGTAGCTTTGATCGCGTCATTGGCGCTCTCCATGACTGCTATTGCTGCTCTAGCGGGCATATTCATCCGTCCGCTATCAAATGACCAAATAGAAAAGAGCCGTTTTGGGTTTTTGCAGTCAGGTATTAAAGCGACGTGGCTTGGCCAGCAATTTGAAGCACTATTCCTAAAAAGCTTGGCAATGCCGAAAAGATCAATTGCACTGGCCAGTATATTACCGCTCGCAGGGTTTTTTGGCGTCACCACTTTGCCAACTTCTTTCTTTCCTGAAGCGGACCGCAATCAGTTTTACGTGGAACTAAGATTGCCAACGCAAAGTTCGATTGCCCTAACGACGCAGGCCGTAAAAGATGCTCAGCAATATCTGGAGAAGAATACGGAAGTTGTTCAGGTGTCTTGGTTTGTTGGACGGTCAGCTCCAAGTTTCTATTATAATCTAGCCAATAATCAGGATGGCAACGCAAACTATGCGCAAGCAATGATTACGACCAAATCCGTCGGCCGCGTAAAAACCACGATAAACGAAGTGGGTGAAGCATTGGCAAAAAAATTGCCCAATGTTCAAGTGATAAGTCGCCAGCTTCTGCAAGGACCACCTACATTCTCGCCAATTGAGCTTCGGATTTACGGCAATGATATGACAACATTGCAAGATCTGGGGGAGAAATCACGGTTGATATTCGCAGGCATTGATGAGGTGACAGCTACAAATCCGTCATTCGCTGGGGGTGAACCCAAACTTTGGTTGTCAGTGGACCCAGACCGTGCTGGTCAGTTTGGGCTTAGTATCGGGCAAGCGACAGATCAGATTAGGACCGAACTAGACGGTGTTGTTGGCGGTTCGATCGTTGAAGGGACCGAAGAGCTAGATATTCGAATCTGGACATCACAGCAAGATCGCAACCAGTTGGATGATTTGGCGTCACTAGAGTTTGTGACCGATGATTTCTCCGGAAGTTCCGTACCTGTACTTGCGCTTGGCGACATTGAGCTATTGCCTGCTCCAGCAACCTTGCGGCGTTTTCAAGGAAAACGTGTCAATATTATTTCGGGCTATGTAGCAGCTGGCGAAATCCCTTCGACAGCGATAGAAAAATTTAAGCTAGCTTGGGAGAAGGCAGGCTACGAAATGCCTCCAGGTTATAGCTTTCAGTTTGGCGGGGACGAAGAAGCAAGATCGGATAATTTTAATGCTCTTATCAGTATATTCGGTATCATTTCGATCATAATGCTCGCAACTGTAGTGCTCACGTTCAATTCATTTCGGTTGGCAGCTATCGTGTTTATCGTGGCTATCCTATCAATCGGACTTGGCATGCTTTCGCTTACCATCTTCAGGTTTCCATTTGGTTTTCAGCCGATAGTAGCGTTGATAGGATTGATCGGGGTGGCAATAAATGCCGCGATCATAATTTTGTCAGGCCTCAAAACAAACGCATTAGCAATGCGAGGTGACCATAACGCAATTACGAGGGAGGTAATGTCCACATCGCGGCATATTTGGTCGACCACCATCACAACTTTTGGAGGATTTTTGCCCCTAATCTTGTCAGAGGGAGGCTTTTGGCCGCCCTTCGCCACTGCCATCGCAGGCGGTGTATTGCTATCTACTATTGTTTCGTTTTTCCTGGTTCCGCAGATGTTTTTGATTTTAACAAGAACCAAGAGGAACCCTATTCATATTATTGGTAGAACTGAAATTTCGAGACCTTGATTCGTAGGGACGAGTTAGTTGAACTCCATTCAGATACTTCCGGTTGGCATAGTTTTATGGGGATATCTCGAAATGTTGAATCTTTTGACATCTCATCTTAGCGTCGCCTTTGCGCGCAAAGCAGCCATTTAGTAAAGTGACAGCGAACGACCGATATTGGGGCGTTAGATGAAGGTCCGCTTACCTCTGCAAAAGCGGGGCAATGCGTCTTGCCTAACTGAAGGCTATTCAGGGGGCGGATCAGTTCCAAACAATTTACAAATCGGGCAGTCGTCGGATGACTGCTGAAGATTAAATTATGGCCGTGTCGGTCGATGAGATTGCGAAGGCAAATGTTCGTTTTTTTGCCTGTATCCAATATCTATAGGTATTCACTACGTCTTGATTTGAATATCTGGGAGTGTTGGCATCTGTAGGAGATAGCATATGTCAAATAGGAAGAGAGTTGGAATGGTCTCGGCATGTCGAGCCGCAGGTGCAAGTAGATTGCGAATTGCCCGCAGCAATCCGCTAATGCAAGCCCCTGCCCTGCGGTTACCTTATCAGAACCTACTAATTAATTATTACAGGCGGTGAAAATCGAACTTACATTTCTTGCGGAACGGGATGTTGAAACTCGCACGTTTCCTAATATCTCTATGTCTACAAATCATAAAGCGACCACACTAGGCACTCTCAAATCTGACTTACACATAGTTGGGCGCGTCTAAATTAGATTGAAAACAACTCGCCTGGAAAAAATATTTTATTTTAAATATCAATGTCTTAAAAATGGTGCCCCTGGCCCGACTCGAACGGGCACTCCTTACGGAACTGCATTTTGAGTGGGACGAGACAACCGTAAATATTTGATAACAAATTATAAATTTCTCGTCAAACTAAAAATGTGTAAGGTTTTGTGTAAGTATACCGCCCAAAATAGCGCCACCGGCTAGCCAGAAAACCCTGGATTCTGGAATCAACGAACTGCCCCCCGCCCCTCCTCTGTTGTTTCGCTTAGAATGCAGAAAGCTACTTTCCGATGGCCGATTCGCGCACAATTATCGTCATTACCACCATCGAAAATTGCGTTTGAAAGCGGACGCGCAGTGCGTGCTATTTAGTCCCGTTTAATGCCAATAACTGCCAGATAACTTCGCGCGAACGCGGGTTTTTAACCGAGCATAGTCATCCGGCAAGGCATAAGCAGCAGGCACGACCAACAATGTCAAAAAGGTAGATGTCGCTAATCCGCCCATAATGATGAAGCCCATGGCATTGCGCCATTCAGCTCCATCGGATTGAGCAAAAGCAACGGGCATCATGCCAAAAATTGCTGCCAACGCCGTCATTAGCACCGGCCTGAGCCGTTCTGGCGCGGCTTTTTGCATCGCATCTGCCGCGTTCATTCCATTTCGTCGATAATCATTTGCAAGGTCCACCAGAAGAATACCGTTTTTCATCACAATGCCCATCAAAGCGATTAAGCCAATCTGTGCAAACATGCTCAATTCCTGATTGGAAAGCCAAAGCGCGATAAACGCCCCGGAAAAGGAAAGAGGAGCGGTAAGCATGATCAGGACCGGTTGACCGAAGCTGTCAAATTGGCTGGCAAGGACAATGTATAGCGCTACAAACGCAAGCGCGAATGCGAGCAATATAGCAGAAGTTGTGTCTGCCAATCTCCGCGCCATACCTTCCATTTTGGTCGACATTCCTTCAGGTGGGGGATGATTAGCCAAGATTTTGTCAACCTGAGCAACAGCGACACTTAATGCTACTCCGGGCGGTGTGTTTGCCATGATTGTAATTTGTCTGGCGCGGTCCACGCGATCAATCTGAGATGGACTGTCCGCAACCTCAATATCTGCAACTGCAGCCAAGTCGACTAAACTCCCGCTCCCTGATCGAACCGGGAGCCGGGCAACGTCATTCAAGGTTTGCCGTTTATCTTCATCGACTCGAACCCTTACATCATAGCGCCTACCTTCTGCTTCAAATGTTCCCGCATCTCTCCCGCCGATTAAAGTCTGCGATGCTGCAGCGACGTTCCGCGCCGTTACCCCTAAATCTGCTGCCCGATTTCGATCTAACCTAATCTGCAATTCCGGTCTGCCGCCTTCATAAGTAGAGGCAACATCCACCAATTCTGGAACAGCGCGCATTTTCCCCGCCAAGATGTCCGCATATTCATTAATGGTTGTAAGATCAGAACCTGAAATAATCAGCTCTATCTGAGCCGATCCCACACCGGCACCGGAAACCCAAGGGACTTCTACAGCGGATATATCCTTGGCTTCTGGTAGTGTCTTTGCAAGGACTTCGCGGGCTTGGTCCATGATCGCGCCCTGCTTGACAAATCGACCTTGTTTGGGGGTGAGATCGACATAAAAATCGAGCAGATTGGTTTTCTGATTTGTTCCTGCTCCAGCGGTAACAAACACATATTCTACATCTTCAATTTTGCGCAACGCCTGGTCGGCGCGCAACGAAGCCTCTTTAGCGGTTTCAATGCCAGTTCCCAAAGGTAATTCAATACTTGCGAGGAACTCTGACCTGTCCGTAAGTGGCATGAACGTGGCAGGAACCATCCCTGCAAAAAGACCGCCTATAAAAAGGCTTATAGCCGCTCCTAGAAAAACGAGATATCGTCTTCTGATCGACCAGCCTACAAGCTTTTCATAACGCTTCCGCATATTCTCGTGGAAGCTTTCAATTTGTCCTAACCAGCCTGTTTTTTCTTTTTCCGATTTGAGGAAGCGCGAGGCAAGCATCGGCGACAAGGTCAGCGCAACCAGTAATGACACGCTAACCGAAAATACAATCGCCAAACCATATTGAAGAAAGAAGCGTCCTACTAATCCGTCCATAAAGGCGATAGGCACAAAAACAGCCAATGTGGCAAATGTCCCGGCAAGCACAGCCAAGGCGACCCGCTTTGTTGCTTTTGGTGCTGCCTCCATTGGATCAGCGCCTTCATCGACATCACTTTGCACAGCTTCAACAACCACGATAGCATCATCAACCAGCAATCCAATCGCAACCGTTAACGCCAATAATGTCATGAAATTCAGTGTAAAATCGAAGGCAGCAAAGGCAGCGAACGTAGCAATGACCGATGTTGGGATAGCTAGCATAACGATAAAGGTTGCCCGCCAGCTAAGCAGAAAAAAGAATGTGACAATAACAACCAATATTACCGCGATCATCAAATCAAAGAGAACATCACCAATAGCAGATTCGATGAATCTTGCGGTTTCTCTCGTGACAACAATTTCAACGCCGCTCGGCAATCGATCTTTGATCTGCTCGATTTCCGCCTTAATTGCCTTGCTCATTTCTACGGTATTGCTTCCAGATTGCTTGCGAACCTCCAGCACAACTCCGGGGCGACCATTTAACTGAGCATAGCTGGTTTCATCCTCTACAGAATCTTCGACGCGGCCAATATCGCGGATGCGGGTGACCTGTCCGTTGGGTCTATATTCCACCGCGAGATCGCCAAATTCCGAGGCTGTATTGGCTTCCGCCAATGTTCTGGTTCCATATTGTTTGCTGCGGCCGTCAATCTCAAGACGACCGCCCGGCAATTCGGAATTTTCGCTTCTCAATGCGGTGATAACATTGTCCGTGCTGACATTGCTTGCTCGCATCTTTGCGGGATCAAGCCAGACCCGCATTTCTCTCTCGCGCCCACCTACAATTGAAATGGAGCCTACACCGCGAATGCGTTGCAGCCTTTCTTTGACTACCTCATCGGCAAAGACTGTGAGTTCTCGAACGGGCGCATCTCCTGCTATCAGCAGCGACAATATTGGTGCCGCATCGGGATCAAGCTTTTCGACAACCGGAGCGTCAGAATCTTCTGGCAGATTACTCAATATGCTGGCCACCCGATCCCGCACATCCTGAGCCTTAACGTCGGCATCTTCCGATAGCTCAAACTCCAGAACGACCTGACTGACGCCTTCCGCGCTGACTGAACGCATTTGCCGAATTCCAGAAACGCTATTTACCTCCTCCTCGATAATGTCGGTTATTTCAGTTTCGACCGTATCTGGCGAAGCTCCGGGCAAAGTCGTGGTCACCGACACATATGGAAATTCAATTTTGGGAAAAAGATCAACACCAAGCCTGCCAAAACTCAAAAGACCCAGAACGACTAGCGACGCAATTACCATTGTCGCGAAAACTGGACGCCGGATCGAGACATCGGAAATCCACATTGGCTTAGCTTGCAGGCTTTCGTTGCTTGCGTTCTACTTTTTGTCCGTCCCGCAAAGTCGATGGTGGGTTTTTGATAATTTTTTCACCGCTCTTGACACCTTGGGTTATCTTGACCCGTTCAAAATCTATGCTTTCAGTCTTTACATCCCGTCGACGTGCAATGCCTTTCTCAGACAGGAATATATATGCGGCAGCACTGTCGCCTTTCACTGCTGATCTAGGCAGAATGATTGCGTTTTCTGGAGGCGTTTCGATTAGTGCCCGCGCTCCAAGTCCGCTGCTGATCCGATAGTCAGGATTTCTTATTGGCAACCGCAATTCGACTGTCCGGGATTCTGGATTAACTCGATCATTTATGATGAAAACATAGCTTTCGAAGGGCTCATCAAAGCCATCAATGTAAACCTTTGCACTTTGATTGAGCTTAAGATCATCAACGCGGGCCTGCGGAGCACTGACGATTGCCGCAACTATTCCCAACTCCTGTAATTGCAATGCTGAGGATTGTTCGCCCATTGAAAAACGGTTGTTGAGATAGGACCCCTCGTCGACCATTCTAGCAGTCACAACGCCGTTATATGGAGCGCGTGCAATAGTGTCGCGAAGGGCTTGTTTAGCGGTGGCCAGTACGGATTGGGATTGAGATACCTGTGCTCTGGCGACGGCCAAGTCTGTTTCGACCTGTTCGACTTGCGCTTTCGACACGAAGCCCCTCGGGGCAAGCGCAATTACGCGGTCATATTGGCGCTCGGCCTGTATAGCCTGTGCTTCCGTCAAGCGCAGCGCTGCCGAAGCTTCCGCAACACGTCTTTTATAATCTGCTTGCCTGATTTGAAAAAGTGCCTGTCCCTTCTTCACCCTGTCACCGACCGTCACAAACATGGTCTCAAGCGGTCCTTCGACAAGAGCTCCAATTGCGCTGCTTTGCTTGGCCGCAATTGTGCCAAAAACCTCAACAGGATCGGTTAAAGGTTCGGCTTCCGCTGTTATAATTTCGACTTGGAGTATAGCATTTTGCTGGATGGCATCGTTGTTTACATCGCCGCTATCGTCATTCGAGCAGCCGGATACAAAGGCGAATATGGCTATAGAAAACAGCAATATGATATTTTTAATAGCCATTTACGCGCTCAAATATGCCCCGCGTCCGCTAGCTACTAAACGATCATCGTCGTCCAAAATGCGAGTATCAGCGGTACTTATCGTCTTGCCCAGCTTGATAACTTGACCAATTGCACGAAGCGGGCCTTTGGTAGCCGGGCGATGATAATCTACCCTCAGATCGGCGGTTGCCTTTGCCACACCACCGGCAGCAATAATCGTATAAAGCCCGGTTAGATCAATTAAGGATGCCAATATGCCGCCGTGCACAGCTCCAATCACGGGATTAGAAACGAGCTCATCCCGCCACGGCATTTCCAGTTCCAAATGATCGTTGCTTTGTTGAACAATTTTCAGACCTAACCAGCGATGAAAAGGCGCAATCTGCAATAAATCAGCAAGATTTTCCGGATCATGTTTCATGTTGCGTCACCGCGATTGTGGGTTGAATTCAAGAAAGAGATAATGGCCGAGCAAAACGCATCATTGCGGTCACCGACAACCATATGGCCAGCATCTGCAATGTCGGTAAAGACCGCCCGAGGAACCAAAGTTTGGAAATGTGCTACAGCCTCTTCGGAGACCATGTCGCTCGATCCTCCGCGTATAAGATGAACGGGTTGTTTTAACTTCCCAGCTGCCTCACTTAGTCTAGAAAATCCATCGTCCTGTGCATCGGAGGCATTGTCGCGTGTACGCGTCACATGGTGAATAAAGTTGGGGTCCCAATGCCAATAATACCGGCCATCGTCTCGCTTGCGTAAATATCGATCAAGCTTACCAGTGCCTTGCCGTTTCTCTCGTTGCGGCATGTACTCAGCGATGATTCTGGCAGCTTCATCCGGGGATGAAAATCCATCTTTCATATGGGCTTGCATAAACCCGACAACTCTTGAAACTCCAGCGGCTTCCATCTTCGGTGCGATGTCAACCAACGTTAGCGACGAGATACTGGAAGGTGCCAACAGCCCAGCAGCAATCATTCCTGCGATTCCACCCAGTGATGCTCCGACTAATGCCGGAGGACTATCAAGCTGTTTAGAAACGGCGACTAGATCACGAGCAAAATCGCGCATATCATAGGCGCCGTCGGATGCCCATTCGCTGGCACCATGGCCACGCATATCGATGGCTGTGGCACGATAACCCGCATTTCCCAGTTCATCTAGCACCTTCGTCCAAGCATGACGGGTTTGTCCGCCGCCATGTGCGAGCAACACCGGAAATCCAGTTTTTGGTCCAATAGTGCTTGCCGTGATCTTCAAGCCGTTATGGCCAGTGAAGATGCCCTCTTCATGATTCATTTCGGTCCCATAAGCTCCAATATAACAGATAGTAAAGAGCTTTATAAAAAATATTCTTTATGATAAGGGGATAAATATGACGGATGAAACAGCTACAATAAATTCCAAACTGCGCGACGGATTTATCAATGAGACCGACGAATTTGCTTTTTTGCTGGAGGAAGTGCCGCGAATTTTGCGCAAGGTATTCGATGAGGCGATTGCCCGTTTTGGTCTATCTCGCACGCAGTGGCGAACACTGGCTTATCTGATCAAAGCTGAGGGGATGACGCAAACCGAGTTAGCAAATTGCCTGGAATTGGAGCGAGCGACGGTCGGATTGACGATTGACCATCTCGAAAAACTGGAATTCGTCGAACGCCGACATGCTGCAGGCGACCGACGTGTCTGGCGGATATTCCTGCTTCCAAAAGCAATCGATATTATTCCGCAACTTCGGAAAGAAGCAAACGCCGTTTATGAGATTATGTTTAAGGGGGTTTCCAATGCAGATATTGGAACGATGCGATCTACGATGGAGAAAATGACCCATAATTTGAAAAAATGCTGACTATTTTTCCTAGAAGTTTACTGCTTCTGATTTTTCTCTCTCGTTGAATCAGTTGTAGTGAGCAGGCGAGCGGTGGGGACTGCTCGCCTGCATTTACACCCTACCAAACGCGAAAATTAACTAACAAAAAAGTCACACTTTGCAGAAAACCCGCACAATATCATGCGATTTAATTTTCAAATGCGAAGGTTCACGCTACTATAACGGCAAGAAAAAATATGTTTTATCAGGAGAGTATATTATGAAATTAGGTTTAAAACTGTCTGCTTGCGGCTTCGCGCTTGCAGCAGTTACCACTGCCCCCGTCTACGCACAGTCCCAACCCAATGAAGACGAGCAAACGCAAGAGAGCGGCTTTGACGATAACGTGATTGTAGTGACGGCACAGGGCCGGACGCAGGCTTTGGCTGATGTTCCTATTGCGGTTTCAGCCATTGGTGCAGAACAATTGCAACAGAGCGGGACAAGCGACATTCGTGAACTGTCCCAGCTTGCGCCATCATTGTTGGTATCCTCCACTGGCACCGAAGCCAATGGTTCCGCCCGTATTCGCGGTATTGGTACCGTTGGTGACAATCCTGGGTTAGAAAGCTCGGTAGCGGTTTTCATCGATGGAGTTTATCGCTCTCGTAGCGGTAATGCGCTTAGTGAGCTTGGCCCGATTGATCGAATTGAAGTCTTACGTGGTCCGCAGGGTACGCTTGGTGGTCGAAACTCTTCTGCAGGCCTGATAAGTATTTCCACTGCGGCGCCGGAATTCACTTTTTCGGGATATGGCGCGGCCACTTATGGTAATTACGATCAAATTCGTTTGGAAGGCGGTATTAACGCACCGCTGACTGATAATATTGCGGGGCGTATCGATGGCGTTTATTTGAAGCGCGATGGTTTCTATAATGATGTCGTCAACGATACCGACGTCAATAATAAGGATCGCTATCTTGTGCGCGCTCAGCTGTTATTTGAACCTAGCGATACGCTTAACGTCCGTCTGATCGGAGATTATTCGAAGAAGGACGAGTCCTGCTGCGCAGCCACTTTTGTGCAACCTGAATTCGCACAGCTCGCACGTGTGGGCCCAGCGCTCGACCCGTTCTCCCGTCCGCAACCAGGTGCACCGGCTTTAACTGACCCGGCCAACCCAATTATTCCTGTACTTTTGGGTCTGGGTCAAAACCCCAACGCACTGAATCAGAGCACGTTTAACAGGGATATCTATGTTACTCCGGGTCGCTCCTATGCCGGAGAGACAGAGGATTATGGCGCTTCGATCGAAGTCAATGCGGAACTCGGTTCGGTCAATCTGACCTCCATTACTGGATATCGTGAATATTCAAACTTTCAGGGTTCTGATACGGATTATACCCAAGTGGACATTCTTTATCGTGCACCGAATGAAAATGCCGGCGCTCGGGAGTTTAGAACATTTACACAAGAATTACGGCTACAGGGTTCTGCTTTCGACGACAAGTTGGACTGGCTGATTGGCGGCTTCTACGCTAACGAAAAGCTGGAGGTACGTGACAATCTGCGCTTTGGTTCGCAATATGGAGCTTTCGCTCCATGCCGTATCGTCAATGCGGTTAATCCTGCGCTTGCGTCACCAGGCAGCACGGGTTGCTTGAGTGCTGGCGGTAGGGCTGCATTGCAGGCAGCAAATGGCGGCGCAGGTGCATTTGGTGCCGCTACACCGTTGATTTTTGCTGGTCTGGATAATCTGGCACAGATTAATGATCGGGGCAGTATTGTTGATACTTATAATCAGACAAGTGAGAATTTCGCTTTTTTCACCCACAATATCTTCCATATCACTGATAAGCTCGATCTTACCTTGGGTCTGCGTTACACCAATGAAACCAAGGATTTCAGAGCTGCTTTCACTAATGACAATACGATTTGTCCAACCCAGCGCGCATTGCTTACGCCGTTGCTTGCAAATGCTGGTCTTGCCCCATTGGCAGGCGGACTGATCGGCCTTTCCTGTCAGGGCAATTCCACTTCGGAACTGGATGGCGTTACCTTGACTGATAGCCGAAGCGAGAATGAATTTACTGGCACGGCCATCCTGTCTTACAAACCAATCGATGACCTGCTTCTCTATGCTAGCTATTCGCGCGGTTACAAGGCCGGCGGCTTCAACCTTGATCGGTCTGCGTTGACCAGTTCGACACTGGTTAACCCGGCAGCGGTAGGCGACACCGCCAACCTGCAATTTGATCAGGAAACAGTGGACGCATTTGAAATCGGAGCAAAATACTCGACCCGGGAATTTTCGCTGAGCGTATCCGCCTTCCGCCAGCAATTTGACAGTTTTCAGCTCAATACATTCAACGGATCGGTTTTTCTGGTCCAAAATATCAACGCCTGTAGTGATGACTTGGGCGGTGCGGATCTTGACGCTGATGTCACGACGGGTGCTTGTAATCCCGACAATGTCAAATATGGCGTTGTGGCACAGGGTGTCGAACTGGAAGCGTCGCTCAATCCTATCAGTGATGTTAACATCACAATGGGCCTGACATATACGGATACCAGCTATGAAAATGATCTGGTGGGCCGTGATACTGGTGCTCCGCTCGATCCGGCGCTGCGTCTGCTTCCTGGCGACAATCTGTCCAACGCTCCTGAATTGACCGCTACGGCATCACTTTCATATACGCCAGAACTTGGCAACAGCGGACTTACCGGCTTGTTTTACCTGAACGCACGTACAACCAGTGATTATAACACCGGTTCGGATCTGCTATTTGGTAAAGAGCAGGACGGGTTCACGCTGGTGAACGCCCGTATTGGTGTCCGTGGTCCGGACGACATGTGGGCCATCGAAGGCTGGGCACAAAACCTGTTTGACGTTAATTACACGCAAGTTGCGTTCAACACGCCGTTTGTCGCATCGCAGCAGACCTACTCGGCCTTCCTTGCTGAGCCTAGGACCTATGGCATCACATTGCGCGGCCGCTTCTAAAGCACGTCACCAATCATAATGCGAATAAAGCGCGCGGTTCTATCAAATGGATCGCGCGCTTTTTTATTTATTGGTGCATCCAGAACAGCTTGCTACCAGCGCCTTTCTACATTGATTATGAGTTGGTGCCACTTTACCTATAAGGTGTTTTTATTGCACGTGTGGGCTCATTGAAAAAGAGCACGGGCCGTAGTTCTATGCCGTGGTAGAAAGGTAGATAACAAAGATTATATTAAATTATTCACATATTTAGGTTTTGATTATTATCAGTATTGCGCTGGTTAGTTGATCAGTTTGCTTGTCGAAACTGGCAATCATAGCATCATTAAATTGCTCCGGCCCCAGCATATTTTCATCCATCTCATATTCGTTTACTTCAATAAGAATATTTAAAAGCGTGGGCTGGCAACGGCCATTACCTTCACGGAAGGGATGGATAGCATTAATTTCCGCAATATGGTAGCTCGCACGGTCAGCGAAGGCTTCAAATATCTGCAATTGTCGATAGATGCTCTTCAGCGGCCAGCTCCGCCAAGATTTTTACCATCTAGCTGTCGATATATTCCGGGTACCAGCACCAATTACCGCCTTTAGCCGTTCTTATCTTGCGAGATTGCCCGGCCCATTCATACACATCCTGAAAAAATGATGATGGATGGTTTTAGGAGTCGATCGCTAGCAACGTCAATAACTGGTTTATACAAAAAAAGGAAGCGAGTGGCCCAAGCCACTCGCTCCAGCTGATCCTATGGGAGAAAAGGATCAGAAACAGTTAGATTTGGGATTGTGATGTGTTCAACATACCCGTGCATTCCCAACCATTTTTTCCAGCGCGATTCGTATGGTAGCCAGATCTGCCTTGGAAATGCCTTGTAACATTTTCTGGTAAACGACTTCGGCTTCTTTCCGAAGTTCCGCGATAATCTCGATCGCCTTTGGACGCAGAAATATCCGCCAGACACGTTGGCCTCCTTCTGCTGACCGACGTTCGACAATTTCCAGTTTTTCGAGATGATTAATCGTCAATACGATAGTAGCGCGTGCTTGTTCAAGGCAATTTGCCAGCTCAGTTTGGGCCATTCCCTCGGTCTTGATCAAATATGCCAATGTTCTACGCAGAACGCGCGGCACTTCCTCCAGCAAAAACCCAAATTCATCGGTATCATTTAAGAAGCCGTCTTGCGCGTTGGCACTCATTGTAACTGTTCCGGGTGGCATGATAGCAACCATATCGTAAATTTAATATAATATAAAGTTCTTTACCAAAAGCATAAAAGGCTCTACGAACGTTCGTAAAGGATACTCTGTCAAGAAAAATTAATTAAGGGAGAGGCGAGAGTGCGAAAGAAAGCATATTGGCTGACGGGTGCAGCGTTGATGGTGTCGCCGCAGGTTTCGAACGCTCAGAAAGCGGAAACCGAAGAGCGAGGCGCCAGTGGCAATGTCATAATCGTGACAGCACAGCGTCAGGCGCAAAGCTTGCAGGAAGTGCCAATCGCGGTCAGCGCTTTCGACGCCAAGGCGCTCGAAAGCCAGCAGATCGAAAACGCAGCCGATCTGCAGCTGACTTTGCCCAATGTATCCTTCGCCAAAGGCAACTTCACCGCGTCGACGTTTACCATCCGCGGTATCGGCGACCTTTGCGTGGGGGTTACCTGTGATTCGGCGACAGCCATCCACGTCAATGGATCGCCATTATTCGGAACCAGGCTGTTCGAAACCGAATTTTTCGATCTGGAACGGGTCGAGGTTCTGCGTGGTCCTCAAGGTACGCTATTCGGAAGAAACGCAACATCCGGCGTTGTAAACATAGTGACCGCCAAACCGGACCTTTCCGATTTTGGTGCATCTGCGGAATTTGAATACGGAAATTTCAATAGTATCGAGACCAGGGGAATGATCAATGTCCCGATTGGCGATACGATCGGTGCCAGAGTGTCGGGCATCTATATCAAACGGGATGGCTACACGACTAACCTTTTCGATGATTCCGACGTTGATGACCGCGATCTTTATGCGGTGCGCGGTTCGCTGCGTTTCGAGCCAGGGTCCGATACGACTATCGATCTCATGGGGTATTACTTCCACGAAAAGGATACCCGCCTGCGAAATCAGAAGCAGGCTTGCCAACGCGATCCATTGGGCGTCCTCGGCTGCCTGAACAATCGGCGGGATTTCGACATCACCAACGCCAATTCCACCCTTGGCGGTGTACTTGCGTCATCAGAATTTCTCGCGATCCAAGGTATTCCGGCTGAACTTGGTCTTGGTAGCCTGTATGGCCCGGACGCCTTTTCCGGTTTCGATAAACCAGACGATGTCAGAACGGTAAACACGGCTTATACACCATTGTATTTTGCTGATGAGCTACAGCTTCAGGCGCGTATCGAACAGCGCTTCGGTGCGATGAAGCTGACGGCAACTGGACTGTATCAGGATACCGAAGTGGATTCGCGGCAGGATTACTTTCTTGGAATCCAGAACCGAACCGATTTTGCTACGGCGCTCAATACGCTTGCATTTTTCGGTGCGAACGGATTACCTACGGGTCTGGCACCGCCTGCGCCTGCGTTCATCCCCGGTTCGTCTGCCTATTTTTCTCCAATCGTCGACGCTCTTATCCCCAATGGGCCACAGGGTGTGCTGTGCACCTCTGATAATGACGAGGGCAATAGGGGCGCTTTCGAGGGGAATTCGGTTTGCGGCGACACACCCCTGTCATTCGACAGATCCTCTGAGACGCGCGAATCCTGGAGCGGTGAGCTTCTCCTCGCAAGCGATTTCGACGGACCGTTCAACTTCCTGCTCGGTGGTATCTATGCGAAGTCGAAGACAACAGATAACAGCTATTATGTGAACTCCTTCGCGCTGGATTACGCCAGCGCGATACTGGGCTCCTTCGGGTCGTTATCGGGTGGCTTGCCACCTTCCTATCTGGCCACTTCCATGTACCGGAACAATTCCATCGAATCGAACCTGGAAAGCTTCGGAATTTTCGGTGAGGTCTATTTCGACATTTCCGACCGGCTGACTTTCACAGGGGGATTACGCTACAATGATGACAAGAAAGATGTGAGAGCGCGGACCACTTTTGCCAGCTTCCTCAACCCGTATTCTAACGATGGCGATCCATTCGACTCACCATTTGTGGGGACATACGATGCCGATCCGGGAGTGGATGGCAATCAGCTTACTCAGTTCCGGGGAGTGGGTTTTGATGAAATAACCGGCCGCGCAGTCTTGGACTTTGCAATTACTCCGGACAATACGGTTTATGCATCGTATTCGAGGGGGTACAAGTCAGGGGGAATAAACCCTCCTCTGACCCCGATCTTCAACGTGGCTGAGAGCTTCGGTTCGGAAACGGTCGATGCTTTCGAGATCGGATCGAAGAACGTCTTTGCGAATGGTAAACTGCAGCTGAACGCTACCGCATTTTATTACAAATACAGCGGGTTGCAGCTCAGCCGGATCGTCGCCCGGACATCTGTAAACGATACGGTCGATGCCAATATCTGGGGTGTGGAACTGGAATCCGTCATTCGCCCGGACCCGGACTGGCTGATAAACTTGACGTTTAGTTATCTGAACGCTGAAGTTGCCGGCGACCAGTTTTTTTCCAACCCACGCGACCCTGGCGGAGGTGATCCTGATGCTGTCATCATTAAAGACATTAGCAATGGCTCGAACTGTGCAGTTACCGGGCCTGTCCCCGGAGCCGCTGATGCGTTTGTCGCAGTGGTTAATGGAGGGCTTGGTCTTCGGGCGCCCGAGGAATTTCCCGCAGATGGAAATATTCCGTCGAGTGGAGCTTTCAGCATTTGCGATGTACTCACAGGTGCCGTTCCCGCAAACAGCGGGATCACGGTCCTAAGTCCCGGTGTAGAAATTAATATCAATGGCAATAAACTTCCGCAGGCACCTGAACTAAAGGCCTCAGTGGGCGTTCAATATACCGCTCAGTTTGATAGTGGTATGACACTCGTTCCACGACTCGATGTTGCTTTAACAGGGGTGCAATATGGCAATATATTCAACGGCCGGATCAACCGAATAGAACCATTTGTTCAAGCCAATGCGGTCTTGCAGCTCAACAGTTCGGACGAGCGATGGTTCGTTAGGGGATTTGTACAAAATATCTTCGATAGCAATTCGGTGACCGGACTTTATGTAACGGATGCATCCTCAGGCAATTTCACCAACATCTACACCCTTGACCCACGTAGATACGGGGTTGCAGTGGGCGCGAGCTTCTAGCTATTTTGTTGCAAAGTAAAGTGCGGTCTCGCAAAAGTTCAAAATCTTGTATCCTTTGCTTTATCAGCGCCTAAAGCACAAATTTCGGGCTCAGATTTGAGGAGTGTTTGTTTTACGTCCTAGTGAAGAAAAAACGAAGATGTGAAACAAACGTTCAAACCCCAAGTCAAGCGCCCAACGGGTAATAGAAAACGTTCGCCTCTAGATGCAGCGATACTTTCGAACAGACTAAAATACTTGGATTGTGACTAAAGGCGAGTGCGGTGATGAAAGCACCACTAATTTTTGATATAAGGAATTCATTGCCAAAAACCGGACTAACGGCGCCGCGAGGTTATATAACAGGCTTCTTCTGTCTCGCCGCATGGGGGCCATTGTTTGTTATATTGCACATGATTTTGATGTTAAAAGGAGCGTCTGATGTTGGCGGAACAGCCGGTGGGACCGGCCTTAGTCTGGCAAATTTCTTGGGTATGCTTGACGTGAATAATGATATCGGTGTTGTGGCCGGTTATCTTGTTGCCTCTATTTCCTTTCTTACTAGCGGTACTGCAAGAGGCTCGCTTGCGATTTCCGGGTAAGCCACTTCTTACCTCAATTCATCATAAAATGCCGCAGAAGAGGCCGCACGTGAAGTCAGCACCGGCGATGTGTCGCTGGGTAACAGCATTATCGAACATTAGACTGTTTTCTCAAAATATTTTGCACAAGGCTCGATCGCGCCGAATAGGGTATAATTACATCCCAGATTGATGCTCAACTATTTTGGCGATGTGTGAATTGCTGAAACAATATTACCAGGCTTTGTAGGCACAATATAAGGCTTGCGCTTGGTCGTGGATTTGATTGTAGGATTGTCAAATATCACAACCTGCCATTTTCGCGGCTGATCCGTCCAATCCTTGATATTGGATAATTTGCGAAACGCAGTATTTTTACTTTAAAAAAAAGACCGGAACAACTCCCCAGTTGCCCCGGTCCATATTGATCAACGGGAGAGCGCTGATCAGAACTTGAACGCAGCTTCGACAAACACTTGACGACCTCGATTTTGAGTTATGTTTCGGTCATCACCACCGGCAGGCAGAAATGGCCGATCACCGGCGGTATTGGCCCAGATCTCATCGGTTAGATTGACACCGATAAGCGACAATTTCCACTTTCCATCTGGAGCGCCGATCGACACAGCAGCATCAAAAGTCACATAGCTGTCCTGAACAAAATCGGTGAAATTGTTATTGCCAGCAAAATAGGAGGAGCTGTAGGCAGCATTTCCGTTCAGCCCAAACTCGATGGAATCTCCCACCGGGACGGTCCAATCAAATGCGACGTTACCCGACCATTTTGGTGCGCGCGCCGCGGCGCGACCATCCAGATCAACATCATCAGCATTACCGGGAATACCATCGGGATCCTGAGATATGAACGTGTCTGTGAATTTGGCATCCGTATACCCCAATGCACCTGAGAAATTCAGGCCTTCGACGGGAGTGCGCCACGACCAATCAACATCAAAACCTTGGGTCGTTAATTCGCCAGCATTGATGGTCAGAAAGCGAACGGCCGCGCCGTCGAAATTTTGGACCTGCAGATCATCAAAGACAAAGTAAAATGCGGCTGTATTGAGTCGGAACGCGCCGTTGGCAAATATCGCCTTCACTCCGATTTCGCCACCTTTGGCCGTTTCCGAGTTATAGACTATCGAGTCCAAAGCCGCCTGACGTTCCGCATCCGTCCCAAAACCAGGGCTAACAAATTGCAAAGATGCCGTTGGCAAAATGCTGTTGTCAACGCCCCCGGATTTAAAACCGGTTTTGTAAGAAGCATATAAATTAAGATCGGGAGTCGCCTGATATTTTAACGTGACCTCTGGCGAAATATTGCTGTCAGAAAATTTGATCGGACCGGTTTGGAATCCTTCCGGGACCACAAATCCAATGCCGCCAACAACACCATTTAGAAATGATAGGGCATTATGGAGAACGGGGAATGATGTTCTGTGGGTCTTTTGTTCATCCGTCCAGCGCACGCCGCCTGACAGCTCTAGCTGATCGGTAAGATCTAAACTCACACTCCCAAAAAATGACAGAGCTTCACTTTTTGTCGAACGATCTGCAACCCAATCATAGGTAATCCCGCGAGAATCCGGGAATATGAAAGAACCAATAAATGCGTTTTGGGATGTCTGCAAAGGCTGGTTTCTACTTTCCCAAAAGCCGCCGATCATGAAATTGAACATACCATCAAAGTCGCTGGTTAGACGAATTTCTTGTGTATATTGCTGCAGCGCGTCAGAAAATGGCGCCGGCAAACCGCCCGGGTCACCATTGGGTAAAATGCCGACATAATTAAAATGGTCGAGATGTTCATTTTCAAGGTCGAGATAACCGCTGACGGACGACAAGGTCAGGGTGTCACTGAGTTCAAGGTCCATCGCCAGACGAACAAAGATCGTATCTGTTTCGTTATAGGATTGCCCCCTGTAGCGATCCGCACCGGTTGTACCCGGAGCAATGACTTGTAAATCCGGATGGCCATCTGGATGGGGATATAGCCCATCCTGGATGTCGCACGTTGCATTTGAGGCAATTGAAACACCCGGTAGAGCCAAGAAAACATCATCTGCAACACCGTTGGCGCCGCAATCAATGTCGGAGTGCCCTAGCAGGCTATCACCTTCATTGTGGTTGTAATTGAGCTTCAGGTTTGCCGAAAATCTATCTGTCGGATCCCATTGCAAAGTAACCCGGCCAACAAAATTCTTCAGACCTTTACCTGAATCGGCAAAAACAGAAGGCGTCCCTGCCTCTAGCTCAACATATTTATCGATATCTTGATATTGTGCGGCAACCCGGATGCCCAAGGTGTCGGTGACGGGGCCGGAAATATAGCCACCTACGGTATAGCCTTCTTCTTCAAACTCATAAGACGCTTTACCGCCAACTTCCCAGTCCGCCGTCGGATTGGCAGACCGCACAGAGAAAACGCCGGCCGAAGCGCTTTTACCGAAGAATAAAGATTGCGGACCTTTAAGGACGTCAATTTGTTCAACATCAAAAAAAGATGCCTGCACCAGACGCATCGTGCTAATCGATACACCATCAAAATCAAACGCAACTGCAGAGTCGAATGCCGCAGAAATATTAGTTGTACCTACGCCGCGCAAACTGATCTGACCACCGGCGCCGGAACCGCCAACCTGGACGTTTAAGGCCGGAATGCGGCTTACGACATCCGCAACTTCATTGACCTGAAATTTATCAAGCGTTGCCCCGCCAATAGACGTCACCGTAACCGGCGTTTCCTGAAGCGTTTCATTTTGCTTACGCGCCGTTACGATGATTACGTTGGCATCGCCTTCTTCCACCTCGTCCTGAGCGAATGCTGGTGCGGAGAAGCCTCCCAAAGTCAACGTGACGGTTGTCCCCAACAACAGGCCCCTAATCGATTTTGTCGCGAAGGCACTTTGATTGTGTAGCGAATGGTAGTTCATATCTCTCTCCCCAATGATGCCGGCAAAAAATACACCGAGCACTTTTTCTTTTTGGATTGCGATTTTTCGCTATCCGAAAGACATAATTTTATGTTCAATAGGAATGTGTTCAACTATCCAAATCAACTGACCAATTGGTCAGAAATATAGAAAAAAATGGTGGCCTGTGATCACAAAGGCACAAACATCGCTTAGTTATGGCAGAATGAAATGTGGAGCATAGTTGTATCAACAGTTTAACCATCACTAATCGTGTATCCGCCGTTCGCGCCGAGATAGCCCAGTTGAGCTGCTATTACGGCGGTTTGGGTGCGGTTGCCGGTTCCTAATTTTGCTGCCGCATTTCTAATGTGAAATCGGATAGTCGAGCGGCAAAGCAAAAGCGTGGCCCCGATTTCGGTATCTGTTTTACCCACGGCTACAAGTATTAAACACTCTACTTCGCGATTTGAAAGAGTGCATTCAGGTGAAATCCGATCTGAATTAGATTTGACCGATACATAGTTAGAGATAAAGCGCCTCGTTAGAGTCCCCAAAAGTAAACCGTATTGCTCAAAATTTTCGGTTAGATTGTCCAATGTTGCATCGACAAGGGGAAATACATTTGCCGAAACCTGGCCAAATGGCAAGTGAACTGGCACTATGATCAAAGTGCGCATATTGCATTCTTCAGCAGAAAAACAAGCAGTGGCATCTATGCGGTCCAGATTCTTGTTTTTCTGATAACCATAAATTCCCTGTGCATTGCACCAGAAAGGTTCGTTGGTGCAGAGGCATGCACGCATAATTGGAGAGAATGACCCAAAACGCGGGTGATCCCACCACTGTCCAGAAGTCGCCCATTTAAAAACTTGGCCATTCAAAGAATTTCCGTTGGCGTCGGTCATCGGTTTTTGGGAGGCAATGTCATCATGAAGTGCAACGCGCATACCTCGTACAGTAGCAATCCTATTTAAATTTTCTGCTGCAGTACGAATATCCTCAACCCGACTAATTGTGACTTGTTCCAATAATTCGTCGAGACTTAAGGCTCCTTCTAATCTACTATTTTCTGGCATCTGACTGTTCATGTTCCGGCCCCTGATAAGTTAAACTCTGCGAATTCACATGCGCCATATTTCTTCAGATTATTGGCCATTTTCTCCATCACACTGTCTGTGAGCGCTGAATTTGCATTGGAAATACGGTTAAACATAATCTCATAAATGGCTTTGGGCTTCCCTCCGAAGTTGCGGAATAATATCCATTGCTTTTGGACGCAGAAGTATCTGCGAGACACGTCGGTCTCATTGATAAATCCGTCGCGCAATTTGGAACTCATTGTGGCTGCTTCATCCATCATGGTGATTTCCATACCATAAAAAATGCATACCATAAAGATATTTACTATCTATCGCTTTACAGCTAATGAAGCCGGCATAAATTATGATAAAAACATCATCACCGGTCACAACGGCTTGACGATCACAGCAAGCAACACTGGACCAAAAACCGGATTTTCAGTGTTGGTCGCATATCGCGGTGGGCAAACCCGCTAAGCTTGGACGAAGGTGCTCGATGAGTTCATATCCCATCCCGTAACTGGAGCGGTGCGCCGCGGCATGACGTGACCATCTTAGCTGCGCCCAACTTCGATTTACACATTGTTGGGCGCGTATATGTCAAATCGCCCTGCATATTTCATGAAGTTATTGTTTTTAAATGCAATCCGAAAATATTTTAGTCCCGTTTCTCCTTAAATACTCAGCCTTTCAAGTGGGACAATCCAGCCATAACCATATGATAATATGTTGTAAATTTCTAGCCAAGCCAATTTTGTGTAAGGTTCTGTATAAGTATTTCGCCCAAAAGTAGCGCCGTCAGCTGGGTAGTAAATCGTTGATTCTGGCATCGCCGACACTGCATAATCTGCCCTCATCCAGTGTTTCGCTTGGTATGCAAAAAACTGATTTTATATGGCTGCATTGCGTCCCAATATCCGACGTTCGAGCGGCTAAGCGCCGACCTCAGGGGCGGCCGAGCCCGGTGATCTCGACCATCAATTCCATGCATATCTACTATTGAGAATACAACTTGATCCAGACCTCCATCGTGCCGCCTAAGGTCGAGAGGATGTGTTGGCCGCGGGTCAAATTTTCGCGCTATGGGGAAGAGGCATGCTCGAGCTTTGGCTCTGCGCAAACTGCCGCAAGGTCCGCCAGTGGATCGGCGGTTTCGCCTTCGCCGTTGCATCCTACCAGATCGTGCAGCTCTCCCACACGCCGCATTCGACGAGGTCGTCCATCTTGTCCTGGCTTCACCACACGCGCCAGCCGGAAGGGTCGGGCATCACAGGGTCGAGCCCCCGTCGATGACGAGTTCAAGGCCTGTCACCCAGATAGACATATCGGAAGCGAGATAAACAACCCCATTCGCGATATCGATTGGCTGGCCCACCCGACCGAGCGGGTTCGCCGCATTCATCTGGGCTAGGGCCGCATCGGCATCGCCAGTCAGTGCGGCGAAATCGTTGAGCATCCGGGTTTGAACCCCGCCAGGGTGGACCGAATTGCAACGTATCTGATCGCCTGCGGCATGCAGCGCTACTGATTTGGTCAGAGCTCGCACGGCCGCCTTGGACGCCGAGTAGGCAGCCAGCGGCGCCGCAGGGCGCAGGCCCTGGATAGAGCTGAGGTTCACAATCGAACCACCATCACCCGATTGGCGCATCAGCGGCAGCGCGGTCCGGCATCCGAGAAAGACGCTCTCGACATTGATCGTCTGGACGCGTCGCCACAGATCGAGATCAGTCTGCTCGATATTCGCTGCCGGACTGATGCCTGCGTTATTGACAAGAACATCGAGGCGACCATGTTTGTCGCGCAGCGCCTGGATCGCCTTTTCCCACTGATCCTGACTGGTAACGTCGAGATCGCGATAGGTGGCACCTTCCATCGCGGCGGCGGCTTCCTTGCCAAGCTCGGGCTCGACATCGGTCAGGACCACGCGCGCACCATGCTGCGCCAGCCGGTTTGCGATTTCGCGCCCGATCCCCCGGGCCGCTCCGGTTACGAGCGCTACTTTGCCTTCAAGCGATAGGCCGTCTGTCATCATGCTGGCTTCCTGTTTGCTGTTGCTCCTGCCTCGCGCGCCGCCTGCTCGCCCGCCACGCGACCGAAGACGATCGCGTTGGCGATGGAATTGCCACCACCGATGTACCGGTCGCCCAGAACGCCGCCCGATACCTCGCCAGCGGAATACAGGCCGCTGATCGGCTGGTCGGCGCTGTCGAGAACATGCATGGCCTCATCCACACGCAGACCAGTGGACGTGAGACAAACAATGGCGGGACGGATTTCCGCAGCATAGAAAGGCGGTTGCAAGACAGGCTTCATCAAGCTGGCATCTTTGCGGAACTTGCTGTCCTCTCCCTTCTCGTAATCCGAATTATAGCGGGAGATCGTGGTCTCGAGCGTATTGCGTTCGACGCCTGCCATGTCAGCCAGTTCAGCGAGCGTATCGGCCTTCATAACCTTACCCTTCGCGATCTGTTCATCGATCTTGTCGGTTACCCAGTTGAGCGTGATAATGCCTGCCTTGTGCGCATCTGCATAGCGAGGTTCAGGCACAGCAGTGGCGCGCGCGGTTTCATCAAATACCGCAAAAACAGAACCGCCGAGCTGATCTTTCACCACGCCAGACATAACTGCATATTCGGTGGTTTCATCAATGAACCGGCGGCCTTCCCGGTTGACGTAAACCAGCCAACCGGGGACGAAAACTTCAAGATCGCGGTAGAAGCCAGGTGTCGTCAGCAGCAGACCGCGATTATGGCCAGCGATATCGGCACCGGCTTCCTGCCCCATCAGCAAGCCATCGCCGGTGCAGGTCTTTGCGGTTATCGCCCAAGTCCAGTCTCCGTGCTGGGCAGCTTCGGGATAGTGACGGTTCAGTAGCAACTTATTGTGGCCAAAACCGCCCGTAGCGATGATCACGTTACGCGCGGTCACGGTGTCGCCATCCAGCTTCACACCTCTCACGGCACCGTCTTCGTCCGTATGCAGCGCGGTGACACGACAGCCGCGCGACACGTCGATTTCGCGGCAGCTGACCTCGCGGTCCAGAACCTCTGTGATACCGGCGCCGTTGCCCGTCGCCTTGTGGCCGCGCGCGACGCTTTCGACACCTGAGGCGTAGAGTTCAGCCGGATCGAATTCCACGCCCAGACGGATCAGCCATTCGATCGCTGGTCCTGACAATTCGCATAGCCGCCGCACGATCGCTGGTTCTACCTTATATTGGTTAAGCGTCATGTAATATTCGTACATCGCATCGACGCTATCGTCTTCAATACCGGCTGCGCGCTGAACGCTGGTCGGCGCTCCATAGACAACGCCACCTGAAAGTGCCGTCGATCCGCCTAGCTGCTCCGCCGCTTCCAGTAGCGCTACGCGCGCGCCTGAATCATGCGCCGTGATGGCAGCCGCCATTCCAGCGCCCCCTCCGCCGATCACTATGACATCATAATCAAAGGTCATGCCGTCTTTCATCTCCGCTCTCATCGTTCCGAAAATTCGATCTCGAATTCATTCAGGCCCCTCAGGATCACACTCGGCGTGTGTGAAAGCTTTTCCGGTTCAACCAGGCGGATGTCCTTCAGCCGGGCTGTCATTTCGCGAACCGCAATCGCAATCTCCCGCCGAGCCAGTTGCGCACCGATGCAATGGTGGATTCCCGCCCCGAAAGCGAGATGGGAAGACGCATTTTTGCGGTCGACATTGAAATCTGCCGGGCATTCATATTTGCTTTCATCCCGGTTGGCCGATCCGTAACGCAGATTGACCAGACTGCCTTTAGGAATGGTGGTTCCCCCGACCTCAACATCCTCTGTCGTCATCCGGAACAGACCTTGAACCGGGGATTCGTATCGCAGGATTTCTTCTGCAAAATTTTTACATTTTTCTGGTTCACGAGCAAGTCGCTCGGCCAGGTCGGGATCTTGTGCAAGCCGCACGACCGAAGCCCCGATCGCACTCGTGGTGGTCTCGTTACCGGCTACGAGCAACTGGTTCAGGACTGACAGCAGTTCGGGTATATCCAGTGGCGTCCCGTCCACTTCCTTTGTCACCAGATCGGAAATGATATCGTCACGGGGGTTTTCCCGGTGATCGTCAAAGACCTTGACGAAATAGTGCTGCATCTCGACCGCGAGCTTGGCGCATTCGATCTTGCGCTCATCGGAAATCAGCATACCGAGCGGAGCGACGGCAGCGTCAGACCATTCCTTAAACTTGTCGCGGTCGCTGCGCGGCACGCCGAGCTGGTCAGCGATCACAAACATGGGGACGGGAATGGCGAAGTCGTTCATTACCTTAAGGCGCCCATCGGCGATAAAGCCGTCAATCAACTCGCTGACGACCTCAACCATATAATCTTCCATCTGGCGAACGCGACCGGCGGTAAAAGTGCGGTCAACCAGCTTGCGATAACGCGTGTGCGAAGGCGGATCATTGCTGACCAGCGTATCGGGCAGGTCGCCGAACCCTTCCTCATTATAAATCCGAATGACTTCACCTGGGACGGCACCAGGCCGGAAGCCCATCTTGCTAGAGAAAACCGTCGGGTCTCTAATGGCTGCCAGACAGTCGTCATAGCGACTGATTATCCAGAAACCGGCTGCCTCCACAAAATAGGCTGGCGCCTTTTCTCGTAACGTATCGTAGAGAGGGTAAGGGCATTCCATCACCTTAGGGTCTGCGAAGTTCAACTCGACTGAATCCGCGCTTTGGGTATCTGAAGTCATTTCAATCCTCTTTCCATCTGTTCAATTTCAATCTTTCTTGGCGCTAGTCCTTGCATCGCCTCACACTTGGCATCCCGCCGCGTTTCCTTCAGCGATGGCGCGCAAGAGAAAGCGCGGACTGTTCGCATCCCCGACAACTAATGTGTCGGAATCTGATTTCCGCAGGTCCGTGAAGGGTTCAACAGCTGCGCGGTTATGGCTCACCATTATGGCCCATTCCGCAGGCACGCGACATTCTCCGCCGCCGTGCAGGTCGTGCAGCACCGCTTCTGATCCATCGAAGGCATCGACGTGTGAACGCAGATGCAACCGGAACTTGCCGCGGTTCAGGCGTTGCAACGCCGGTTCGGGCTGAAGGGCAGAATCCAGCAGATGGGCAAAGGACTTGTGGCGCGTCACAAAAGTCACAGCCGCCCCTTTTTCGATCAACGCCTCGGCTACCGCGATCCCTTCATAATGCCCGACATCGTCTATCACGATCGCATGCGCCGGGCTGGTATTGCGGCGGCCGGTGAAAAAATCGATCGACGACATTGCATCAGAGTGGTCGATCCCCTTCATGGGACGGGCGGGAATGGCTAACTGAATCCCGTCCATTCGCGGATAGGAGCCGGTGGCGATGATCACGCGATCGGCATCGAACCCGGCAATATCGTCCGCGTCAACATAGGTGCTGAGCCGCACATCGACGCCCAGGCGATAGATTTCCGATTCCTGCCACAGCGTGTAATCCGCAATGGCCTGATGCCGCGGTGCAAGCGCTGCGATCCGGATTTGCCCGCCCAGTTCGGGCGCAGCTTCGGCAAGAATGACGCTATGACCACGCAACCCCGCGACCCTTGCCGCCTCCATACCCGCAGGGCCACCGCCAACCACCAAAACCGAACGTTTTTCATCCGGCTGCGGGAGCTTCTCGTCATTAACCTCGCCCTCGCGCCCGATATAGGGATTGACCGTGCAGCCCATTCGCCGCTCCGGCCCGAGAAGCATTCCCACACAACCTTGATTGCAGGCGATGCAGGGTCGGATTTCTGCCTCTCTGCCTTCGCGCGTTTTGCGCACGATCGCAGCATCGGCGATGTGCGCGCGGGTCATGCCGACAAGATCGGCCGTCCCCTCTGAAATGACCTGACTGACTTCTTCCAGCGTGCGAAAACGGCCCGTCACGATGCGCGGAACCTTGACCGCCGAAGTCACCGGGGCGCTGGTAGGCAATTCGTAACCCGCAGGCTCGAACATCCCTCCGATCATCTTGGGAAAAGCGAAATACCCCCCCATCGACACGTCGAGAAAATCGATGAGCTCTTTCTCTTCGAGATAACTCGCCGCCTTTGCGGTTTCTTCGGGTGTCATTCCCCCATCGACGATTTCCGGGCTGAGCCGGACGCCAACCGGATAATCAGCACCGACCCGTTCGCGGATAGCAGACAGCACTTCAACGGTGAAACGCATCCGGTTCTCGAAGCTGCCACCATATTCGTCATCTCGGTGGTTTAGCATCGCGGACATGAACTGTTGCGGCAGATAGCCGTGCGAAGCATGCAGCTCGACCCCGTCAATACCACCCTTCTTGCAACGCTCGGCCGCCGCAGCGAAGGCCGCGACCACCTCGTCAATTTGAGCTTTGTTCATGCCGATCGGCACCATTCCGAGAACCGGACTCGGCAAATCACAGGAGGACCATGGTGGCCCACCGTCCAGCGGGAGGCCATTGTGCCCGGCATGCCACAGTTGCTGGAACACCCGCATGCCATGCGGACGCACAGCCTCCATCAGCCGCGCATAACCTTCGATGATTGAATCGTCGAAATTGCAGATCGACGACGGGCAGGTCGGGTGAACGCCGGCGATTTCAAGAATCGTGAGCCCTACGCCGCCGCGGGCACGCTCGACATGGTAATCTATCAGGGTCGGCGAGAACCCGCCGTCGCCGAAGTGGGTTCCGTGAGCGGTACGAACTACCCTGTTGGGTATTTCTACGCTTGCTATCGAGATCGGCTCTAGCGCTTTCATTTTTTCAATTATCCTTCACTATTCTATTGTTCGCTCTACTCTCGGTATTTATTTCTAAGACAGCAGGTTACTTCATTAAGGGACCGCCCTAACCTCTGCCTCTGCAAAAAAAGATTGTCCGGCAGCATGACGGCCCGCCACGAAGCCGAAGACCATGCCCGGCGCGATTGTCCCGCCCGGCCCGCCATATGTCATACCCATAGCCGAAGCCATGACGTTACCTGCAGCATACAGACCAGGGATGGCCAAGCCGTCGACGTCGAGAACGCGGGCATTGCGATCAGTCTGCGGGCCGCCTTTGGTGCCAAGCGCGCCACTTTTGACTTCAACCGCGAAGAACGGACCGGCGGTTAGAGGGCCAAGCGTCGCTGCCGGGCTTTCACGGTGCTCGGGGTCTCCCCACCAGATATCATGCGCTGCCTCGCCGCGCCGGAAATCCGCGTCTTTGCCTTCTGCAACCATGGCGTTCCAGTGGTTTACAGTGGCTTCCAGTGCGCCTTCCGGCAACTCTAGCCGGTTCGCGAGGCCCGCCAGGCTGTCGGCGCGCATTACCCATTGCGGCGGGTCATCCCCAGGCCTGCCGCCCATCATTCCAAAACCATATTTCTCAACATAACCTTGGTCAAATATCAGCCAGCATGGCAGATTGGCATAATCGAAGGCGGAAACATCCTGTTCGTGAAACGCCGCCCCGAAAGCATTGTAATTGGC
This sequence comes from Parasphingorhabdus sp., assembly GCF_965233695.1. Classification (GTDB taxonomy): domain Bacteria; phylum Pseudomonadota; class Alphaproteobacteria; order Sphingomonadales; family Sphingomonadaceae; genus Parasphingorhabdus. The sequence goes on along the minus strand of NZ_OZ247497.1, from coordinate 3,222,054 downwards.
GGCTTCATTTACAAAGCGCCGCCCCTTTTTATTGATCATGATCGAGCGAGGCAGTGCGCGGGCGCCGCCCAATAAAACCACTCCGATTGAAACCTCTTCGCGGGGGGCCTCGTGCACCGGCATCCACCAGGCTTCACGCATATTGCCAAGCTTGGCCCCAATCCGCATCGCCATTTTCAGGCCGTCACCGGTATTGGTCGGGATCGAGACGGGATGGGTAAGCGGACCGCGGATAAAAGCGCGCTTCATCTCCTCGTCCCATTCGAACCCTCCGGTGGCAAGAATTACCGCGTCGGCATTAACCGTGAAAACCTCCTCACCACGTACGATCTCGACCCCGCACACCGCGCCGTCCTTCTGGATAAGCCGCATCGCACGACAACCGGTCTGCGGCTCGATCCCACGTTCAAGACAGGCTTTGAGCAACCGCCCGATCAGCGCCTGTCCGCTACCACGCTCATCTCGCTGGCCGCGTCGTTCAAGCTCATCGGGCAAGACCGGCTTTGGCACAGCCTGCCCGATTGTTGAATCAAAGATCGAATAACGCGGGTCGGGATAGTAGGGAGATTTTGTTACCCGGTCGCGCCATTCGCCGAGTTCATCGAAAGAATAGAGCGGGCAATCAAGCGAACGCCCGCCGCCCGGCATTCCGCCTGGATGTTCGGCGTGATAATCGGGAAACTCCGGGATTGGCCGGAATATAACCGGGCCATCGGCGTCCTCAAGATATTCGACCATCGCCGGTCCGGCATCGAGGAACGCCTCGGCCATCGCCTGGTCAATCAGGCCGTGCGAGAGCGACATGAGGTAAGTCAGCGCCTTTTCCCGGCTGTCCGCAACCCCGAGTTGCACTTCATGGCGGTTGTTGGGCACCCAAATCATACCGCCCGACCATGCGGTTGTGCCGCCGACCTGGTCGTGCTTTTCATATACCGTTACTTCGGCGCCGCTGTCATGCGCGGCAAGCGCGGCGGTTAACCCCGATCCGCCTGTCCCCAATATGACTACTTCCCGGTTCATGTCATTCCGCCCCCTCGTAAACGGCACGGCTGGAGGTTCGCGTCAGCATCTCATTGATGGCCCGCACCTGACGTTCGGGCGGCCAGGCCTCCGGGTCAAAGATAGCCTGCGTGCTAATCCCGATCAGTGATGACAGCAAGGCGCTGGCGATGGCCGGGTGATGCTGTTCGTCAAGATGCGCAAAACGCGGATCGGCAGCGAGGCAATCGGCAATTCGATCGATGAATTCGCGTACGCGCAGCCGCTGTTCGGCGGCGAATTCAGGATCGGCAATTGCCAGGCCCCAGAACGAAAACCACACTCGCCAGTTGCGTTCAGCCTTGGGATCGATTGGCAGCAACGGGTGGAGAAGTGCGGCAAGATCCGCAACGTTTTCCAGCTGCGAGGCATCGCTGCGCGCCTTTGAACTAAACGCCGCGTGGCGATAGGTCAGCAGCATAAGTGCACGCTTGTCAGAAAAATAGTGGGTCACCGCTTTAGTACTGAAACCCGCCGCTTTAGCGACAGCGCGTATCGTGGCAGCATCGGCACCGCCCGCCGCCACCAGATCGGCCGCAATCTCAGCCAGCGCAATCTTGCGCGCGTGATGATCTATCGCTGCGGGCAAGGCTCAGCCAGCAGTGCAGGAATTTCGGAGTCGTCGGCTTTCAGCAGATCATCAAGCCACCTGTGAAAATGCTGCAAGCCTCCTTCATTTCTGCCAAACCGCACTTCGCCGAGAAGTCCGGTTGCCATTGATTTTTGCTGCAGCGCCGATGTCGGCAAATCTTCATCGCCCACAACATGTGCAAGGAAAGCGCACAGCTCCTCCATCGCTGCGCGGGTCGCTTCATCAGGCGGCGTTTCGGCAAGAAAGGTCTGGGTCGTTGTCGAAGTACCAACATCAGGCCCTGGCAATACGATCGAAAGCAGCACGCCGCGCTGGTCGTTCAGGTAAAAGGTGTTGATTGAAACGCCAGGGAACAGGATCCATTCGCCGACCAGCAATGGATCAAGCGGTTCGTCGGCGGTCGGCAGACGCCCGAGCGTATAGAGGTCGTCCCTGGCTGCGTCGCCAGGACGACCGCAAGGGGCTATTACCCGCTGGTGCGGGCCGTGACTGAAATAGAAGGCGCGATTGCTTCGCTCTGGACCGAATGTGTCGCGGTGCAACACTGGGATATGATAAAATTCCAAATGCGCATCAAACGCCAGTTTCCAGTTGGGTCCGTTCATCGTGCGGCTAACGATGCGGGTCCATCCGGCAAGATCAAAGCCAGCAATTAGTTCGTCAATTCCTCCCAACATATCAGCTGGATCGTGCGGGCCTTCGGGATCAAGGATGACCCAGATCAACCCGGCACGTTCGGCCACCGGAAAACGCTTCATCGCCAGCGCCGCCTTGTCCACCGCGCCGAAATCAGCCGAACTGGCAATACCTACCAGGCCGCCGTCTTGCGCAAACGTCCAGCCGTGATACGGGCACGTAAAACGCGCCGCCGAGCCGCAGCCGGATGCTACCGCCGCACCCCGGTGGGTGCAGGCGTTAAGCAAGGCATGAACCGCACCATCACGGTTGCGCACCAAAAGAACGGGGATGCCCGCCACCTCCAGCGTCTTGAAATCACCAGGCTTTGGCAATTCACACGACGCTGCCAGCACAAGCGGCACACGGCTGAAAATCTGCTGCTTTTCCTGCGCGAAACGTTCTGGGCAAGTATATTGCCTGGAACCAACGGTCATCACCTCGGGCGCTAGCGGGAATGTGTCCTCGACCGTGTGATGCAGCAATTCGGTGGCGTGCCGTTCGAGCACGGTCCTAGCGCTCGGAGCCAAGGTCCGATTAAGGGCACCGTTCTGCTCCTGTTGTTGTTCCTGAACACTGCTCATGGCGACGTTCTCCCGACAGATGATTCGGTTGGAGAGTATAGCGAGATGCTGGCATATGCAACATGTGTTGCATACCCCTTTTTGATAGGAGGTCGGCAAACAGATACAAGGATTTCCCGTTGCACAAACTGCTTGTCGTAACGAATGCAAATGAAAGTCAGCACAGCAACCGGATTACTGGCGCTCAATGACATCAACCTCTTTGACCCTATTGGTTGTACCGGATGACTATGCTCGGTAAAAACCCGTGTCCGTACGAAGTTATCGCGAGAGTCTGGCGTCCGCGACGCGCCTAGACACCACCGGCAAGTTCTCCATTTCGGATGACAGCACTAACAATTGCGTTCAAAAAGCACGTTGGATTTTATAAGAGTGCGCATTTCTGTCGCGCGCTGGGAAAGGCCAGCAATCACACAAATATTACGAAATTCAGTTGCAGTATATCAGTACTGTTGTTCGGGCACATGGAGCACCAGCCCGTCGAGCATCGGCTTCATCGGGATTTGGCAGGCAAGGCGGCTGTACTCGGTGGTGCCTTCAGCAAACTGTAGCAAGTCAGCCTCCATCCCGTCTTCCATAAGCCGGCCGACCTTGTCGATCCATTCGGGGTCGACATGGACGTGGCAGGTTGCGCAGGCGCACATCCCTCCGCAATCGCCGTCGATACCCGGCACGTCGTTGAACAATGCTGCTTCGCGCGCAGTTTCGCCTTCGTCGATCTCGACTGCCCGGCGCTCACCATCGCTAGCGACGAACGTTACCTTTACCATTTTTATCTCCGCAATTTTTCGGTTCGTATAATCAACGGGCGTGCAAACGCACCGGTAGTTTGGTGATTCCGCGCACTAGATTTGAAAACAGGCGCTCGGGTTCGCCGGTCACTTCGACCTTTGAGAAACGCTTGTGAATCTCTTCCCAGATGATGCGCAGTTGCAGTTCGGCGAGCCGGTTGCCCATGCAGCGATGGATGCCATAGCCGAAAGACAGGTGATGGCGTGGATTCTTGCGATCAATAATGAACTCGTCCGGCCGATCGATGACACTGTCGTCACGGTTGCCGGACAAATACCACATCACAACCTTGTCACCCTCCTTGATCTGCTTGCCGCCGATCTCCCAATCCTGGCGCGCAGTGCGGCGCATATGAGTCAATGGTGTCTGCCACCGGATAATTTCCGGCACCATGCTGGCAATAAGCGAAGGATCATTGTTCAACTTTTGATATTCGTCCGGGTTCTGATTAAGTGCCAGTACTCCGCCGCTGATCGAATTGCGCGTGGTATCGTTGCCACCCACGATGAGCAGAAGCAAGTTCCCCAAAAATTCCATGAAGGGCATGTCCTGTGTCGCAGGTGAATGCGCCATCATGGAGATCAGGTCGTTTTTCGGCTCCTCATTGATGCGCTGGTCCCAAAGCCCTTTGAAATACATTGCACACTCAATCAGTTCCTCGCGCCGTGCTTCATAGGACTCAACTATACCAGTTTCGGGCGCCGCCGTCGTAATATCCGACCAGCGCGTCAGCTTGCGCCTTTCCTCCCACGGGAAATCGAATAGTGTCGCGAGCGTCATAGTGGTCAATTCAACCGACACCTTGTCGACCCAGTCGATCTCTTCCCCAACCGGCAGCTCGTCGAGTATTTCGCTTGCCCGCTCGCGAATGACGGGTTCCAGCAATTGCAGGTTAGACGGCGCGACCGAAGGGGTCACGGCCTTGCGCTGCTGATCGTGTTTGGGCTGGTCCATGGCAATGAACATTTCTAGTTCCAGCCCGCCTTCGACCGAATGCATGTCCTGAATGGCAATGCCGCCAAGCTTCGCCTCGGAAGAGAACACCTTGTGATTGGTATCGACCGCCATAATGTCATCGAACTTGGTAATCGACCAGTACGGGCCAACAAAGCTATCGCGACAATAATGTACCGGCTCTTCCTTGCGGAGCCGGTCAAAGAACAATCCAATGGTGTCGTTCTGGAACAGGCTTGGCCGGGCAACGTCGATCTCTTCAATCGGAATTGTGGCAATCTTTTCTGCAGTATCCATTTCCATGACTTGGGTATTCATATCCTGCCTTTCCTGTTCCGCGATCAGGCTTGTCTTGGATCGACGGCATAGGAGTCCATGTTGGCTTGGTCAAGAAAGCTAATACTCTTTTACAACTTTTGGTCCTCCATGTAGATAATAATCGTTGACGTAGGGCATAAACTGCCTTTAAACCTTATAAGGCTTTAAACATGTGAGGCGAGACGCAACGATGCAACCGCAAGTGGAAACAGTGAAGAAAGCCAAGCGCGCGCTGTCCCTCGCCCAGAACATTGTGCGCGACATTGAGGCTGGGGCGCATTCTCCTGGTGACCGCCTGCCGAAGGAGGGCGAGATGCTGGCGCGCTACGAGGTTGCCCGCGCGACCTTGCGCGAAGCCTTACGCTTTCTGGAACTCCAGGGCGTGATCCACCTGCAACTTGGGCGCGGAGGCGGGCCAGTAGTGGCGCGCCCACAGACTGGTGATTTCGCCAACAGCCTGTCGCTGATCCTGCACTTCATGGAAGCGGATCTGCGCGGATTACTGGAATTGCGCGAGGCGATTGCACCCGATGTCGCTGCCTATGCTGCTTTGCGCGCGACAACGGGCGATCTAAGTGCCCTTGCCGATTGCTTCAAAGAACTGGAGCGCAATGAAGCCAGCGATAATTTCGAGGAATTGAATCGTCGTTTTCACGACCTGCTTGGCTGGGCAAGCGGCAATCCGCTCTTCGGCTTGCTAACCTCTGCGATGCATTTGCTGACCCGCGAATTTTCGAATTCGCTGGGATATTCGGCGCAAGAACGAGCAGTTCAACTAAGATTTCTGCGCAAGGTTCTTGAATCGGTGCGTACCGGCGACGAGAGCGCTGCGCGGCAGGCAATGAGCCGTCTCGTCTCCGGCTCGGCAGCCTATCTTGCAGAACGCAGCCCGGAACTGGTGTCCCAACGAGTCAAATGGGGGTCAATCTAGCAGTTTCAACAAACTGAACCGTGCCAGACGGCACCAAAAGGAGCGAAAGAAAAATGGCACTGAACAGCCGAGTTTGCGAAATGCTGGGGATCGAATACCCCATCCTTCTGGCGGGTATGGGCGGCGCAAGCGTCCCGGCCCTCGCCGCAGCGGTATCGAATGCTGGCGGACTGGGTGTGCTGGGCGCGGCGGCGTGTTCACCCGAGCAGCTACGTGACTGGATTCGCCAGACCCGCGAATTGACCGACAAGCCTTTCGGCGTCGATACGCTGCTGCCCGCGTCGGTCAGGCGCGGCTCAGCCCCGCAAAGCGGTGGTTCACCCGAAAACCCGATGGACCTGCTGGGCGAATACCAGCAATTCACTCAAGACTTTATGGAGCGCGAGGAGCTTCCCCAGGTCGACGCTGCAGCTGCCATGCGTGCGGCGGGAGCACCCGAAATGGGCAAAGGCGCACCACAGCTATTCTCGAAGGAATTTTTCGAGGCGCAGATGGAAGTGGTGATCGAAGAAAAGGTGCCCGTCTATGCTGCGGGCCTGGGCAATCCCGAGCCGTGGATGGACCGCCTGCACGCCAATGGAACCAAGGTCATGGCCGTGATCGGCAAGGTCAAGCATGCTGAGCAGGTGGTCAATTCGGGCATCGACATGATTGTGGCGCAGGGTCACGATGGTGGTGGTCACAATTCGCCAATCGGCACCATCTCACTGATCCCGCAAGTCGTCGATGCGGTGGGTGATCGTGTTCCCGTGCTCGGGGCCGGTGGTATTTCGGATGGCCGCGGCGTTGCTGCTGCAATGATGCTGGGCGCGGAAGGCGCGTGGATCGGTACGGCGTTTCTCGCGACCGAGGAAGCGGGCATCGAACATTTCCAGAAAGAAGCGATTACCGAAAGCGGCGATGCCGACACGGTGGTCAGCCGCTCTCTTACCGGTAAGCCTGCGCGCATGATTCGCAACAGATGGGCCGATGCCTGGGTTGAGGCAGGGAAGGAACCACTGCCCATGCCCTATCAGTCGATGATTTCCGGCCCCGTGATGGCTTCTGGCATCAAGGCACAGCGCAAGGACGTCATTCCCGGTTTCGCGGGCCAGGGAATCGGGCTAATCGACGCGATCCGTCCCGCCTCCGAGGTCATGCAGGATCTTGTCACGGGAGCCGAGAAAGCGCTTTCAGCCGCAACATCATATTCATGAACCGGATCGGAGATATTGCTGTGAAGGAAGAATCGCCATCGCCGCAAAAGGACGGACTGAACCACGACCTCAACGGCAAGCCACCCTCAGTATATCTGGGCGGGCATGATCCATTTCGGGAACTGGAGCGCGGGTTCCAGACCCACCGGCAAAACGAGATGCTGGCATGAGCAGCGCTGCGTCTATGAGTTTCAGCGATAAATCCGCCATTACCGGCGTTGGCGAAACCGCTTTCGTCAAAGGGGCTGAAAGTACCGCAGTGGGAATGATGCTGGAGGCATCGCGCCGAGCAATCGCCGATGCCGGACTAAAGCCGTCAGACATTGATGGCATGGTGCCGCCTCCAATCTACACTTCATCGGAGGAAATGGCTGCCAATCTGGGTATCGACGTACTGCGTTATGCATCGACAGTGCATATGGGCGGAGCAAGCCCGACCACGGCACTGCAGAATGCGGCCATGGCTGTTGCAAGCGGCCTGTGTGACCATGTCCTCGTGACGCTGGGCTGGAACGGATATTCGGCGCTCAGGCCGAAGCCCGGTGCCCCGCCGACGCGGTCGATGAACATGACAACGCTGACCAACACCATCAAAGGCTATTACATACCTTATGGCGTGTTTTTGCCGGTGCAAATGTATGCTTGGCTCGCGACCCGTCATTCGAAGCTTTACGGGGTCGGGCCCGACGCAATGGCGGCCGTCGCGCTGGCCTGCCGCCGCCATGCGCAGATGAACCCGCAGGCCTTTACCTATGGCCGCGAGCTGGATGCGGAAACCTATCACTCGGCGCGGTTGATTTCCGAACCTTTCCGCCTTTACGATTGCTGCCTGGAAACCGACGGCGCCTGCGCGGTTGTCATCTCGCGAATGGACCGGGCGAAAGACATGCCGCATGTCCCGGTTAGCATCGCTGGTGCCGCCGAAGGTCACCCCTATCCTGCTGACGACATCCCCTCACGGCCCGATCCGTTCAAGATTGGCTTGAGCTATGCCGCCCCGCGTGCCTTCGACATGGCGGGTGTCAAACGCGAGGACATGGACTTCCTGCAGATATATGACTGCTTCACCTATGTCGTGCTGTTGCAGCTTGAGGCACTGGGCTATTGTGAGCCGGGCGGACAGAGCGAATTTGTTGCCGGCGGGCAGATCGAGCTGGGCGGGCGCTATCCGGTCAACACCCATGGCGGGCTGCTGAGCGAGGCGCATGTCTGGGGTTTGAATCATGTGATCGAGGCGGTGCGTCAGTTGCGCCACGATTGCGGCGAGCGGCAGGTCGAAGGCGCACAGACTGGGCTGGTCACCGGCTGGGGCGATCTTGGCGATGGCAGTATTGCGATCCTGAGGAGGTTTGCATGACCGACGAGAAAGATATTCCACCCAAAATGCGTGCCTCGGCACAGCAAGTGCCGCCCAAGCCGCTACCGCGCCCACAGGATCCGGTAGAACAGGAATTCTGGGACCGGTGCCAGGATGGCAATCTGTATTTCCAGCGCTGCAGCGAATGCGACACCTTCCGCCACTTGCCCCGCTATATGTGCGCGAAATGCGGCTCACCCGAATTTTCGTGGGAGCAAAGCAGTGGCATGGGCACGCTGTTTTCCTGGACAATCACGCATCAGGCCCTCCACCCGGCTTTTGCCGGAGACATTCCGTTCATCGCCGCTGTTGTCGAACTGGATGAAGGCGTTCGTATGGCGACACGGCTGGTCGATTGCGACCACGACAAGTTGGAACTGGACCTGCCGGTAGAACTCGATTTCGAAACGATAAGCACGGATTTCCGCTTGCCGGTATTCCGACAACGCAAAGGATAGGCTGGACATGGATCTTGAATACGGACCCGAATATGATGCTTTCCGAGAGGAAGTGCGACAATTTCTCAACAGCCACGGTGATCGTGCGCCAGCCGGACAGGGCCGCGCCGCGCGCCCATCTACCGAAGCGGTCGAATGGCAGAAACTGCTTATCGAGCATGGCTATACCGCGCGCACGATCCCCAGGGAATATGGCGGCTACGGGGCCGAACCCGACATTCTAAAATCACGGATCATCGCGGAGGAATTCTCGCGCGCGGGCATTCCCGGCGGTCTCGCCAACCAAGGCATCTCCATGCTGGTCCCGACCCTGCTGGAGCTGGGGACCGAGGAACAGAAACGCCAATGGGTTGAGCCAACGCTAAAAGGCGAGGTCGTATGGTGTCAGGGCTATTCAGAACCGGGCGCGGGTTCGGATCTCGCCAGCCTGAAAACCAGCGCGCGGGTTGATAAAGGCGACTTCGTGATCAACGGCCAGAAGATCTGGACCAGCACGGCCAAGGAGGCGGACATGATTTTCTGCCTGGTCAGGACCGAAGCTGACGCGCCCAAGCATGGCGGGATTTCCTACCTTATCTTCTCGATGGATACGCCAGGGATCGAGGTACGTCCGCTCAAGACCATGACCGGTCACGCCGAATTTAACGAGACATTCTTCACCGACGTGCGGGTGCCGATGGACCAGATCGTCGGCCAGCGCGGTCAGGGCTGGTTCGTTGCAAATGCGACACTGGGTCACGAACGCGGAATGCTGGGCGATCCTGATGCGCTGGAAAACCGCTTTCATGCACTGGTCAAGCTAATGCAGGAAGAGCGTGTCGGCCAAGGCCGGGCAATCGACAATGCTGTGCTGCGCGACCGGCTGGCTGCACTTCAAGCCGAAGTTGCAGCGATGAAATATAACGGAATGCGTATCCTTTCGGACAATTTGAAGGGCGATCCCGGCGGCATGGCCAAGTTGATCGTCAAGCTGCAAAGTTGCGAGCTGGCGCATCAGATATCGGCTCTGGCGATTGATGCGATGGGTGAAATCGGCATTCTTTATCACGGTAGCACCCGCGAGCGTGAAGGCGGCGCGTGGCAATGGAATTATATGTTCCAGCTGGGCCTTATCATCGGCGGCGGTACCGCGCAGATTCAGAAGAACATCATCGCCGAACGCGGGCTCGACATGCCGCGCGAACCCAAGCTGGCCAAGCCGGCATCGGCGGACCAGAAAAAAGGAGCCGCCTGATGGATTTCGGACTTTCGCAAGACCAGAAAATGCTGCGCGATGCTGTCGCGCGATGCCTTTCCGGCACTTGCCCGCTCGATCATGTGCGTGAGTGCGCCGAGGGCGAGGCTTCCTACAGCGATAAGGTGCAGTCGGCACTGAGCGAACTGGGTATCACGGGAATGATGGTGCCCGAACAACATGGCGGCCTCGGTATGACCTTGCTCGACGCAGCCGTGGTGGCCGAACAGCTTGCCTATGCGGTCGCTCCGGTACCGTTTCTCGCCAGCCATGTGCTTGCACCCATCGCGCTGGCGCAGGCGGGCAGCAATCAACAGCAGGCTGAGTGGCTGCCAATAATCGCCAGCGGCGAAGCACGGATCGCCGTCGCCATTGCCGAGACAATCGAAGCACGCGACGGCGCGGGCGTAACCAGCAACGGCGGAAAGCTCGAGGGGACGGCGTTATTTGCGCTCGACTTTGCTGGCGCTGATGCGTTTCTGGTGGCTGATGCGACCGGGCGGCTGCACCTCGTGCCCGCCGATGCCGAAGGGCTGAAGAAAGTCCCGTTGACCACAATCGACCGAACCCGCAGCGTCGGTGAATTGCGCTTTGGGCAAGTTGCGGCAGAACCGCTGGCCGACGATGGCGGAGCAACTGCTGCACGGCTGCGCGATGCGGGGCGGGTGATTCTGGCGGCCGACAGCATAGGGGCAGGTCAGGCCATGATCGAAAAAGCGGTCGATTATGCGGGACAGCGCGAACAGTTCGGGCGGATCATTGGCAGCTTTCAGGCGGTCAAACATATGTGCGCGGAAATGGCCGCCCGGCACGAACCCTGCCGTTCGCTGGTGTGGCACGCGGCCCATACGTTCGATGCCGCGCCGGACGAAGCCTCACTCGCCGCGTGCCAAGCAAAATCGCACACCGGCGAAGTACATCGTTTTGTCGCGCGCACGTCCACCGAAGTGCATGGCGGGATGGGCTTTACCGACCTGCTGGGGCTACATTACTGGTTCAAGCGGATCGGTTTTGACCGTCAGATTTTGGGTGGGCCCGAAGCGGTGAGAACAGAAGCGGCAACGCTTCAGGGGTGGACCCGAGCAGCATGATTTAGGTAACAGCGGGGACGCGCGCGAGACAAGCGACGCCCCGACACGAGAGGAGATGGAAACATGATCGACTGGAACCTTGGTGACATTCTTGATGCTATTGAACCGGCCATGCCAAAGGATGCGCCGGCGCTGATCCATGGCGACCGGATCATTACATGGCCAGAAATGTCGGCCCGCTCGAATAATCTCGCCCGCAATCTGCGCGAACGCGGAGCCGGCGACGGGACGAAGGTGGCGTTCTACATGCGCAACCGCCCGGAATATGGCGAGCTGATGGCGGCCTGCTTCAAGGGGCGGCTCACCCATGTGAACATCAATTATCGCTACGTGCCCGAAGAAGTGTTCTACATTTTCGATGATTCCGACAGCGAGGTGATCGTCTACAGCTCTGAATTCCGCGACTGCATCCTTGAACTGAAGGACCGGCTTGAGAAGGTTCACACTTTTGTCGAGATCGGCGATCCGTCAGAAATTGCCTCTTTTGCCGTTCCTTATGAAGAGCTCGCCACGCAAGGGGACGGCTCGCCATTGGACATAGAGCGTTCGCCGAGTGATCTGTTGTTCATCTATACCGGCGGCACAACCGGCATGCCCAAGGGCGTGATGTGGCAGCACGACGATATGCGCAAAGCACAGCTCGATGCGCAAAAAATACTTGGTCCGGTGCCGCAGTCGCACGAGGAAAGTATCGCACTGATCGAAAGCGAGGGGCCGGGCCGCCGAACTCTCCCCTCCTGCCCGCTAATGCACGGCACGGGCCTTATCACCGGCATAGGCACGCTCATGTCGGGCGGTGCCATCGTCACGCTCGCCGACCCGTCATTCGATGCCGAGGAATTGTGGGACACGGTCGAGAAGCATAAGGTCGAAAGCATCGCCATCGTAGGCGACGCATTTGCCAAGCCGATGCTTCGCGCCCTCGACGAACATCCCGGTCGCTGGAATACTAGCAGCCTTGTGACAATCGTTTCTTCCGGCGTGATGTGGAGCAAAGAGGTCAAGGAAGGCCTGTGTAAGCACATTCCGCAAGTTGTTCTGATGGACAGTTTCGGTGCCTCCGAAGGGCTTGGATATGGCCTCGCCGTCACCACCGCGGAAGGCGGAACCAACACCGCCAAATTCGGCATTGGCGAATTCTGCGACGTGTTCGACGAGAACGACCAGAAGGTCGAACCGGGCAGCGGCGTACCCGGTTTTATCGCCCGCAAGGGTGCGATCCCGCTTGGCTATTACAAGGATCCTGAAAAATCCGCCCAGACTTTCAAGACAATCGACGGTGTGCGTTACTCGATCCCCGGCGATTGGTGCCGCGTGGAATCCGATGGCAGCCTGACCCTGCTCGGCAGGGGCAGCGTGTGCATCAACACCGCCGGTGAAAAGGTTTATCCCGAGGAAGTCGAAGAAGTGCTGAAAACCCACCCCGCCATCGCCGATGCGCTGGTGGTCGGCGTGCCGGACGAGAAATGGGGTCAAGCGGTAACCGCTGTTGTCCATCTCGACAAGCGGGGTGAATTCGATGAGCAAGCTGTAAAGGATCACGTCCGCCAGCAGTTGGCGGGATATAAAACGCCCAAGGCGATCTATCCCACCGACACGCCTTTGCGAGCCTCGAACGGCAAAGCGGATTACGCGACGGCAAAGAAGATTGCGGAAGGCGGTCAGACGGCAGCGTGACCGACATGGCCACTCCAGACCACGACGCGATAATCGTCGGTGCCGGTTTCAGCGGTATCTACCTGCTGCACAAATTGCGTGAAGCAGGGTTCAATGTCCTGCTGGTCGATGCCGCAGCCCAGCCGGGCGGTATCTGGTACTGGAACCGCTATCCCGGTGCGCGTGTGGATTCTCAGGTCCCGCTTTACGAATTCTCCCTTCCGGAAGTGTGGCAAACATGGTCCTGGAGCGAGCGTTTTCCCGGCTGGGAGGAGCTGCGCGCCTATTTCAACCATGTCTGCGACACGCTCGATCTTTGGCCGCTGATGCGTATGAGCACGAATGTCGATAGCGCGCGGTTCGATGAAGACAATTCGATCTGGCACTTGCAACTGGGCGGCGGCGACACCGTGTCGACGCGGTTTCTCCTGCCCGCTCTCGGCTTCGCTTCAAAGCCATATATCCCCGATATTTCCGGCCTTGAAAACTACGCGGGCGAATGGTGCCACACGGCACGTTGGCCGCAACAGGGAATCGATCTGGAAGGCCGCAAGATCGCCGTGATCGGCACCGGGGCCAGCGGCGTGCAGGTGGCACAGGAGGCCGCGAAATCAGCAAAGAATCTTACGCTGTTGCAGAGAACGCCGATCTTGGCGCTGCCCATGCAGCAGGAGAGGCTGACAGATCTGGCGCAGAAGCGTGAACAGAAAGATTACCCCGACATTTTCAATCGGCGCAAGCAGACGAGCGCCGGATTCGATTGCCAGTCGCTCGAAGTCTCGGCGCTGGAGGTCGACAAAGACGAACGTGATGCACATTTCGAGTATCTCTGGCAACGCGGCGGACTAAGGTTCTGGTATCACAATTTCGCAGACTTGCTCACAAACCGCGAAGCAAATCGCCACGCCTATGATTTCTGGCGTGACAAGGTCCGTGCACGGATTGCCGACCCTGCCCTCGCCGAAAAACTTGCCCCAATAGAGCCGCCCCATCCTTTTGGGACGAAGAGGCCGTCACTCGAGCAGGACTTTTACGAGATTTTCGGGCAGGACAATGTTGCGCTCGTCGATCTGAAGGAAACACCGATTGCGCGGATCAAAACGAACGCAATCGAAACCGCCACCGGTGAAATCGAATGCGATCTCATCGTCTTTGCGACCGGCTTCGATGCCGGACGCGGCGGACTGATTGACATGAATATAACCGGGCGCGGCGGGCTCGGTTTGGCACAGGCCTGGGACGATGGCTTGCGCGCCTATCTGGGTATGGCCGTAGCGGGCTTCCCAAACATGCTGTTTTCGTACGGTCCCCTACGCCCATCAGGTTTTGCGAACGGCCCGACGAGCGCTGAGATACAAGGCGACTGGATTTGCGACTTCATGGTTTGGCTGAGAGATAGCGACATCAAGCTCTTCGATGCCGAAACGCAGGCCGAACAGGGCTGGACCGAAATGGTCGCCCAAGCTGGTGCGATGACACTCTTTCCTGAAGCGGACTCCTGGTACATGGGTGCAAACATCCCGGGCAAGAAACGTCAGCTTATCAATTTCCCAAGCGTGTCCGGCTATGCCGTCGTATGCGACGACGTCGCGCAGAATGGCTATCGCGGCTTCGCCACAGTAAAATCCACTAACAAGGAACCGTTCGCGCAATGAATGAAATGACCCCTGTTGACAACCTTCCGGCTGATATCGATTCCTTATGGGCTGGTGATGGTTCGCACCTGCCCGAATGGTTCATAGCAGCACTGAAAGTGCCGCGCGAAGAAGCTTATGTAGAGATTTCCGGTGCCAAGGTGCACTATCTCCGCTGGGGCAGCCCCGAAAAGCCAAAATTGCTAATAACACACGGCTTTCTTGCACACGCCCGGTGCTTCGCCTTCATCGCCCCCTTCTTTGCGCAGGATTATGACGTCGTAGCCTTTGATCTGGCGGGCATGGGTGACAGCGAAATGCGCGGAGCAGCCGATACGGCTGCCCGTGGGCGGGAATTCACCGAGATTGCCGAGGCGCTGGACTTGTTCGCTGATGGGCACAAGCCGACAATTATCGCGCACAGTTTCGGTTCGGGTGCCGCGTTGACAGCCGTGACCCAGTCGCCCGATGTGTTCGCGGGATTGGTCGTATGCGATCTTATGATCATGCGTCCCGAATTGCTTGAAAAATACTGGAGCAGGGATCGGGCCAGCCCGGGATCGGGGAACCCGGACAAGCCCAACAAGCACTATCCCAGCTATGCAGCAGCACGCGAGAGATATATCCTGTCGCCGCCTCAGCCGGTCGAGGAGCCATTTCTTCTCGACTATATTGCGTATCATTCGCTGAAAAACGAAGGAGACAGTTGGACGTGGAAATTCTCGCCCGAGGTCTTCCGGAGGAGCAACAAGCCCGATGAGTGGCTGAACATGGGTAAACGCCTGGTACAGGCGCCAGGCCGCAAAGCAATCGTGCACGGCGGCAACAGCCTGCTCTTCTCCAATGATTCAGCAGAATACATCCGCGAATTAGGTGGAGACAATATTCCGATAATAGCCGTACCGGAAGCCCGCCACCATCTGATGCTCGATCAACCCTTGGCGTTTGTTGCAGCACTCCGAAGCATTCTTGCCCTGTGGGCGACGAACGCATAGCCGAAAGTTAGAAGTTCAGATTGATAAAGCGGCCATTACAGAATGCAAATTTTTCGGCCCGGGGGCATTTGCAGAAGAGCTAATGTGCAGTGCTCGCCGCTGTCGCTGAATCCGGCTCCAAACTTGCTGGCGGCTTCATCAGAAACGCAAATGGAGCACAAATAACGGTGAGGATCGTCATCAGCCAGAAATCGTCAAGATAGGCGATCATCAGTGCCTGCCGGTTTACCTCGGCATCAATGATCATCATCGCCTGCCCGCCATAATCACCAAAACGCTCCAGCGTGGTTGGACTGATTGGAGAGAGCTGTGCTTCTGTTACTTGCCCGGCTAGATCAGCATGGCTTGTCTGCCAGTTGCGCCCTAATATACCCACGAATGTGGCAATACCGATTGACGATCCGATTGTTCGGGCAAGGTTCATCAAGCTGGCCGCGTCCGTGCGATTTTTCATCGATATGGTGGAAAAGGCAAGGACATTCATCGAAACAAATACAGCGCCCATTCCAATTCCCTGCAGAAATCCGCTGATAATTATCGGCCAGCGCTCCATTTCGAGACTCCATCCGGTCATCATCCAGGTAGAGCAAGCACCAATTAGCAATCCCAACGATACGACAAACCGGGCATCAATGCTACGCGACAGTCGGCCTGCCAATCCCATGCTAATCATGAATCCCAGACCGCGCGGTGCCAGCAGAAACCCGGCTTCAAACGGTGGATAACCGTAAATATTCTGGAGCATGGGCGGTAACAGCGCCATCGTTGCAAACATCACCACGCCTGTAATAACAACAAGAAACATGGCAGTGGCGAGATTCCTGTTGAGGTACAGGTGTTTTGAGAGAAACGGGTTTTTGGCGGTGGCAGTATGAACGACATAAATCCACAACGCAGCTATGGCCAAACCGCACTCGATTATGATTTCCCAGCTTTCAAACCAGTCCTGATGGTTCCCGCGATCAAGCAGCAACTGCAACGACGCGACAAATAGTGCAAACATGGAAAAGCCGAACAGGTCAAATCGGCGGCGCGTAATCGGTCGCGACGGGAGTAATACCCAAAGCATGGTTACAACAATGATACCGATTGGAAGATTGATCAGGAAAATCCACTCCCAGCTAAAATTTTCGGTGATGTAGCCGCCAATCACCGGTCCCATTATCGGTGCGATCATCACCCCCATGCCCCAGATTGCCATCGCCTGCGGGTGTTTCTTTGGTGGATTGATATCGAGCATCACGGTTTGCGAGAGTGGCATGATAAAGGCGCCAGACATCCCCTGAATGACGCGATAGATTACCATTTGTTCGAGGTTGGTTGCTGTCGCGCAAAGCACTGATGACAGTGTAAATCCAACTATTGAAATGAGAAAAAGGTTCCGCGATCCAATACGATCCGCAAGCCATCCTGTTAACGGGATGGCCATCGCGGCAGCAAGGATATAACTGGTTAGCGTCCAGGTAACGGTATCCAAAGTAGCGCCGAGACCCGCCTGCATATGCGGAAGGGCGACGTTGGCGATTGTCGAATCCAGTATCTGCATGATGTTTGCCAGCATCACGACCATTATCAATAACGGCCGGTTATCGGCCTTTAGTGCCGGTTTGTCAGGATCGACTGCGGCTTCCATCGCCACGAATTATTCGGCGGAACTTTGTAGATCGACAGTGACTTCAACCGACAGGCCAGCGATTAATTGCCGGGACGGCTTGTCCAGAATTTCGATCCTAACCGGAATGCGCTGTGTCACTTTCACCCAATTTCCATTGGCATTTTGCGCCGGTAGAACAGAAAATTCGGAACCCGTTCCCGCACCGATACTTTCCACACGGCCCTTCAAGGTCAGTTCCGGATAGGCGTCGAAACTTATCTCCGCCTCTTGTCCGACTTTCATTTTGGCTAGATCCGTTTCCTTGAAGTTCGCCTCGACCCAGCTGTTTTGATCATCGACGATGGAGACTGCGGGCAGGCCTGAAACCATCATCTGGCCCATCTGCAAACGGTCCGATTGGGCGATGCGCCCCGATATCGGAGCAACCACACGGGTACGGTCGAGATTAAGCTGTGCCTGTTTTTTCGAGACTTTGGCATTGGCGACGTCCGGGTTCTCACCGGGAGCCGCCGGCCCGTTTGAAAGACGGGCTTTTTTGGCGATTACGTTGGCCTCGGCGGACCGCAGCTTGGCCCTGGCCCTGTCCACTGCATTTTGCGCTTCTTCCATTTTTGCACGGGTATTGAAACCGCGTTCCATCAACGCAGCCTGACGGTTGTAATTGGACATTGCAAAATCAATGTCTTTCCGGGCCACTTCAATATCCACGCCGCTAACCTGATAATCTGTCCGGAGATTTTGCACTTGCACCTGTGCAGCCGCAATTTGTGCATTGGCCTGTGATACCGCCAATTCAAACGGAACAGGGTCAATGGCAAAGAGCAGATCACCCTGTTTCACCAAACTGTTTTCGCGGACACCAACCTCGATAATTTTGCCGCCAATTTCTGGCGAAATGGAAACAATATTCTGCTGAACATAGGCATTGTCAGTGGAAGCGTAACGGCCGCTGGTTATCCAGTAATATGCGCCGAATGCCGCGAGGCCGAGAGGAACCGAGAGCATAATAAGCATGGTCAGCGAACGCCGAAAGAGTGAGCGTTTTACTTTGACGGCCTCTGTCTGGACCGGCTTGTCTTCGAGCGTATCTATATCGGGGTTGGGATTATCAGCCATTGGCTATATGCCGCCGGTCTGTGGCTTCTTCGTCAATGCGCTGGAACCTGCTGCGAACCTGATCAAGCAGATGATGCAATTGTTCCTGCTCAGCTTCCGAAATGCCGTCCATCGCTTCCTGCAACAATTCTTCACCTATCGGACGCAATTTATTGGTTATGGCAATCGCTTTTGGTGTCAGAAATAATTGCCAAGCCCGCCGATCGGTTGGATCGGGGCGACGCTCTATCAGCTCACTTTCCTGCAAACGGTCAACCATCCGGCAGACGGTCATCGCATCCAGTTCTAGTAACTCCGCAAGCCCGCCCTGATTAATACCCTCATTGCGTTTGAGCCAGGTCAACACTCGCCATTGCGGGCGGGTCACGCCAATTTCCTCGGCGCGTTCATCAAATGTGCGGCGGATCAGGCGAGAGATATCGCCAATAACAAATCCAATATTGTCGCTCATGACGGCAAACTAATAACAATCGTTATTATATGCAATGATTATCTATTTTCATAGCGATCGTAAATCGCAACCCCCGTTGCTGCCGGACTGATTTTATGCAGCCCATAGCTGGCAAATGACCAGGTGTTGATGCACCACGTTCGACGTGATTTCTGTCCAAAAGCGCATCCCCTTGGATGACGTAAACCAACCCGCGTAGCCAAGATAGCGTCCGTGCACAGCACCGATCGTTTCGCATTTAACTTTCGCAAAACCGGCTTGAGACAGTAGCCATTGCTTACTGATCTCTGATATTGTATGTAAGCATACAAAGAGAGGACAAGTGATGAGCGTAGCAACCCCGATCAAATCCAAAGCTGACTGGCGGGCATCTCAATGGCGCAAGGATGATAGCTGGATTTACCACCTGTCAGAAAGTCAGATAGCCGAGCTTGATGCCGCGCTGACCCATGCCAAGGGCAAAGGTCTGACAGGCATTGCTATTAAGCGGGATGATTTTCCACTGCCGAGCTTGGGGCCTGTTCTAGACGAATTGGCCGAAGAGCTCGTGAACGGTCGCGGTTTCTTTCTCATACGCGGCTTTCCTGCACTGGACTATTCGAAGGAAGATGCCAGTTCGGTTTTTTGGGGCATGGGCAACTATATTGGAAGCCCGTGGCCGCAGAATGCACGCGGAGATGTGCTGGGCGACGTGCGTGATACTGGTCGCAGCATTCTCGATCCGACAGTGCGCGGGTATCAGACGAATATACGTCTACCATTCCATACGGACGGTTCGGACCTGGTCGGCCTGATGTGCTTGCGCACTTCAAAAACCGGGGGGCTGAGTTCGATTGTCAGTTCGGTTGCCTGCCATAACGAATTGGCTCGTTCGCGCCCGGAATTGTGTGAAAGACATTACAGCCCCTTCGCCTATGATTGGCGCGGTGAAGAAAAGCCGGGGTCGACGCCCTATTACGAAATGCCGACGTTCACCCGGCACGACGGCCGTCTGTTCAACCGCTATATCCGCGGTTTCATCGATAGCGCACAGCGGTTCGAAGAGTTACCTCGCCTTTCGGCAACCGACATTAAAGCGCTTGATGCGCTTGATGCTTTGACCGTCGATCCTGATTTCCGGCTAGATATGGAACTGCAACCCGGCGATGTGCAATTCGTCAACAACTACGTGATCTTTCATTCGCGCACTGCTTATGAGGATTACGAAGAAGAGGATCGCAAACGGCACCTGAAACGGCTTTGGCTCTCGACGGACAAATATGAATCCCGGCCGGACAGTTTTACCAATCGGGGCTACGATCAAAGCTGGTGGTCGCAGCAGGCGGAAAAACGGCGCTCAGAAGACGCTGCCTGATTCCCGTTATCCATTTTTCTTTCCGTACAAGGTCAGGAAACGCGAATCTGCAATTCTTCTATTCCCCTGAAAAACGGAAGTTGGCGCCAAATGATCTCGTCTTGCGCCAGTTCTATGGTATCATAACGATCGAGCAGTCTTTCCAAGACCCTTCGGGCTTCTATCCGCGCAAGCGGTGCGCCAATACATAAATGTTGACCGCCGCCGAAAGCCACATGGGCTTTCTTCGGTCTAGTGATGTCGAACTGATCGGGCTCTTCGAATATATCCGGATCGCGGTTGGCACTGTGCAGCGAGCAGAATACGGTCTGGGTACCTTTCATTGGGCAGCCTGCCACTTCGCTATCGTTCGGCAATGTCCGTGAGGTCGATGCAACCGGAGATTCAAAGCGCAATATCTCGTCCACGGCAGGTCCGGTCAGGCTGCGGTCGGAGCGCAGTTTCTGGAGCTGCAAAGGATGGGTAAGCAACAGCCACAGGCCGTTGCCGATCAGATCAGTGGTGGTGAGATTGCCACCGATTAGCAGACCTGCAAGATTGGTTAGCAATTCCGCATTGCTCATCTCACCACCGTTTTTCTGGTGCGCCGCCATGTCAGATATCAGGTCATCGCATGGCTCTCTGCGCCGCTTTTCAAGCAATTCCCCAAAATAATGCCGTAGAGCCTCATTACCGGCCTCCATTTGAGCGGTTTGTTCAGCCGTGCGGACAGGGTTAAGCGAAAGGATAGCGGCCTCCGACCAATTGCGGAATTCACCAAGCCGACTCTCATCGACGCCCAATATATGCGCGATTACCAATATCGGCACGGGAACCGCCACGTCTTTCATCAAGTCAAAAGTACCGTTGGCAGGGCAAGAGTCGATGACCGAGTCGATCAACTCCTCTATTTCGGTTTTCATGGACTGGATGCGTTTATACAGGGCCTTGGCAAGCGGCTTGCGAACGCGCGAATGGTCAGGATCGTCCATGAATAGGATGCTCTGCGGTCCTTCCCCATCATTCAACTGCGCAAAACGCCGACTTATCGAACCCTCTTCAGCAGCGTGCGGACTGCGGAGCATGGTCGTATCGTTTACGAGGCCGCGAACGTCGTCATACCGGCTAATCATCCAGACTTTGGTCGCATCATCACGCATGGCAGGCGCAGTCTCACGCAGGTTTTTCAACTTGCGGTGAGGATTCTCGCGCGCTTCGTCATTGAAGGCGGTCAGTTCGATAATGTTTCCTTTGGCGGGTTCTGACAAAACGCTCTCTCCTAATTCATATTCACCCGGGTTTTTGTCGGCTTGAGGCATTTTGTAGGAAAGCATACAAAATGCAATAGGGTTGTTAATTGTGCAAAAATGATAAAGGTCCTTGGCGACGACATTGTTGCATGACCGGAGGAAAGATGACGGCGGTAGGTAAAGAAGATATGGGAGCCGCTGCGGTTCAGCAGGCAGGTCAGATCGAATTCAGCTTTCTGTTGGGGGATGTGACCCGTAAATTGCGACGGGCCTATGACAAGGAAATGCAACAACTGGGCCTAACAAGGGCGCAGTGGCAAGTGCTTGTCCGCGTATTGATAATTGGTTCGCCTACCCAGACAGAACTGGCCGATTCCCTTGATATTGGCCGCGCTTCGGCTGGAAATTTGATCCGGCAGCTTGAAGAAAAAGGGTATATCAAGCGATATGATGACGAGGATGACCAGCGTGTGAGACGGGTCATCGCCAGCAAGCGTGCGATCGCTTCGTCCGAAAAAATGACGCAGATCGGGAGCGATGTCGCTAGCCGGGCTTTTGCTGGCATCGCAGAGGATGAGCTGGCTGTCGCGGCTCAGGTCTTGGGGTCTATCCGTCGCAATGTCGCCAATCTTTGAGGGCCGCTTATTCCTTACCCGTTTCGCCTGCGCAATTCTGCCAGATTGGCTTCATGGTCATCGCGGCTGATCGAATAGGCCGATATGCATCCCAGCATGGCGAGCCAAAGCCCGAATATCACCGGGATATAATACCAGCCAATCCCATTGATAGCAGCCTGTGACACATCTTCGGGCTGTGCGCCTTCGGGAAATGCGGCGAGCGAGAGAATGAGCGCCACCATCATCCCGCCTAAGCCCAAGGTGCATTTGCGCGAAAAACTGATCGCTGCAAAAAAGACGCCTTCCGACCGGCGGCCCGTCTTCAATTCGCTTTGTTCGACGATGTCGGCAATCATCGACGACATCAAAATCTGGGCAGCGATAATAAGGGCTATATCGACTGTCTGGAAAATGAGGATGAAATAGAAAAGAGCATCATCCCCGTTTTGCGGGAGCAGATCCATGAAGCGCAGAAAATAGGGCAAGGGAGTCATGATCATTGCGATGCCGCCAGTGATCAAGGCACCGCTTTTCTTCCCGATAATACGCGACATGACTTGCGACAGGATCAACGCGGCAACGCATGACACGAACAGGGCCAACTGTATGCGTGACACTTCCTCAGGCGAAAAGCCCCAGAAGAATCCCATCAAATAGTGATTGAGCCCAGCCGACACGCCTGTCGCTGCCGATCCGAACAGGACTGCGGCGAACAGAACCAGAAATGAGCGGTTCGCAAGGGTTTCGAAAATCTCGCCGAAGATTTTTCTCGCCGTCCTGTGCTCTGGCGGTGGCGGCGATTTCATATAAGGAATTCTATGATGTGTCGCGATGCTGGAAACCAACACGCCCAAAAGGATCAGCGATGAAGCGACAAAGCCATAGGTGCGGTATCCTTCCACATTGAAATAGCCGTTGCTAACCGTTTCGGTCGGGACGAGAAAAAACGCGAGCGCAATGACGGACATCGAAGCGCCGCCCAGCCATCCGAAGAAATACCGATAGGCCATAATGTCGGTACGTTTGTCGTAATTGTCGGACAGTTCCGGGACCATCGCGGTGCTAGGAACCTGGTAAAAGGTAATGAACGTTCTCGTCAGCACGGCCAGTATCAGGAGATAGGCAAACAGTCCCCCCTGACTGAGCCCTTCCGGCGGAGTCCACACGAAGTAATATGCTACGACCAGCGGAATGACCGAGGCATACATAAACGGATGCCGCCTGCCCCATCGGGAGCGGAAATTGTCGGAAAAATATCCGACCAGCGGATCGCTAAGAGCGTCGAGGATTAGAGCTAGAAAAATAGCCAGTCCGGCAAGGCCAGCATCCAGTCCCATCACCGCGCTGTAGAAGAACATCAAAAAATAGTTGTAGCCTTGGTCTTTCACGCCGTTGGCGACAGCGCCAAATCCGTAGGCCAGTTTGGTTCCCAGACCCAGCGGCGGAATGTCGCTGGGTGCCTGGCCGGATGTGGTTGCCACCGGAACTGATGCGGCAGGGTCGGCAGTCACCACCTCGCGGCCTGATTTCTCTGACTGATCGTCCATCAACGCCAAATCCTCCCACTATGTCTCCATCGCTAAAAGAGCAGATTGTATGGAAGCATACAAGTGAAAGCCGCAAAACCCTCCCCCAAACCACTTTCAATCGGCCCAATACTGGATGTGACCATCAACGCTCGGGTTGAGATTGCGTCAGACCTATTAATAACCTCTAAAACGAAGGCGGCTAGGCCCCACGACGGTCGCAAGCCCTGTGCCGATCAGCGCGATTGCCTGCCCCACGAGCAAGTGGCGGTAAGCAACATTGGATAGAATCGAGAACACGTCAGACCACGCGCTTGAGCTCGGTGTAGGCGCCATCTGTTCTCAGCGTCACGGTGACGGTCCCGCCAGAGCGGTTGCGCCAAAACCAGCCATGATTGCCGTCAAATGCGGCGACGAGCGTGCCGTTCTCGCCGGTGGATTCCCTGCCTTTGCCATAGCCGTGATAGGATATGCCCGGGGCATCGGCATGAATGTCATAATTGACGTGTCCGCCCTCAACTGACCAATCGAAGTCGGTCCGAGCGCCATCGGCCATGGTAACCTTGATCTCTGCCCCTTCGCCCGGGGCAAGCGTAATGGTAGTCACGTCGCTACGCGTATCGCCGTCGGTTGCTGGCGCGGGCTGCTCGGTCGACGCAGACGCTGGCGCGGCGGTTACTTCTTGGTTGGCAGAACTATCCATCGCCGCGTCGGCTGCGGCCTCTTCAGCGAGCTGCATCTTGATCTCACCCATCTGGGTCAATCCCAAGGTGCGGCCGATACCGGTCGGGTCAATCGCATACTCGCTCGGCAAAATGACCGTAACCAGAATGGCACCGGCGGAGACAGCCGCGATCGCGGTTGCGCGCAGCAATTGCCCCGTGGTGGGGAGATCGGCGGGGTCGGGGTGCTGTGAATTAAACATGGCAGATTTTCCTTTGTCCTAGTTGGCCGCGTAACCGGCAAGCTGGAAGCCGACGAGCATGAAGCCCGCGGCCATCAAAACGGTATTGGCGGCAAAAGCATGGCGCATGAAACTTTCCGTTTTGCGCCAGAAGCCCATCAGGATGAGAATTGCGGCGAGCGCCAGCAGCTGGCCCAGCTCCACCCCGATATTGAACGCGATGAGATTGACAATCAGGCCGTCCTCGGCGATCTCGAACTCGAGAATTTTGGTCGCTAAACCGAAGCCGTGAAAGAAACCAAAGATGAGTGTCGCAGCCTTGGTGTTCGGCTGAAAGCCGAACCATCGCTGGAAGGCGCCGAGGTTGTCGAGCGCCTTGTACACGACCGAAAGGCCGATGATCGCGTCGATAATGTAGGCGTTGGCGCTGATCCCGGTCAGAACACCGAACAGCAGCGTGGTCGAATGGCCGATGGCGAATAGCGTCACATAGATGCCGATGTCCTTCATCCGGTAAAGGAAGAAGATGACGCCGAACAGAAACAGGAGATGGTCGTAGCCGGTAACCATATGCTTGGCGCCGAGATAGACGAAAGGCCAGAAAAGCACCCCGCTGCTCTCCTGAATATAGCCCTTGTCGCCTTCCGCGACGTTGTGCGCCCACGCCTCGCCCGCCGCGCACAGCAGCAATAGTGTAATTGCCAGAGCAGCCAAAAAGTGCCGGGAGAGGCCGGGCGGTTTCAGTATCGCCAAATGCGGCATGAAAGAACTCCTTTCGTAGTGTCTAAATGATCGTCAGGCGGTAGGGACCCGCCCGGGCTTCGGCCGTCTCTATTTGATCGTCATCAGGCTGCTTTTTGCGGCGGTGAACCAGCAGATAAAGCGCCGGCAGCAGCAGCAGCGTGAGGATGGTCGAGGAAATGATCCCGCCGATCACCACGGTTGCGAGCGGGCGCTGGACTTCCGAACCCGCACCCACATTGATCGCCATCGGCACAAAGCCCAGCGATGCTACCAGCGCGGTCATCAGCACCGGACGCAGGCGAGTCAGCGCGCCGTGACGAATGGCCTCGAGCAGGTGCTCACCCCGTTGCCTCAGATCATTGATGAAAGTCAGCATGACCACGCCGTTGAGCACCGCCACGCCGGACAGCGCGATGAAACCCACCCCCGCGGATATCGAGAACGGAATGTCCCGTAGCATAAGCGCCGCAACCCCGCCGGTCAGGGCCAGCGGCACGCCGGTGAACACGATGCCTGCGTCCCGCCACGATTTGAACAATGTGTAGAGCAGACCGAAGATCAGCAGCAGCACCAATGGCACCACAATCGACAGCCGGGTGGCCGCCGATTGCAGCTGTTCGAAGGTACCGCCATATTCGACATAATAGCCACTGGGCAGCTCGACCTGATTGTCCACCCTGGCTTGGAGGTCGTCGATAAAGCTACCGAGATCGCGGTCGCGAACGTTGGCGGTGATCACTGCGCGCCGCTTGCCATTCTCCCGGCTGACCTGATTGGGTCCGGCAGCGAGCGAGATCTCCGCCAGCTCCTCCAGCGGCACCGTGCCGCCATTCACCAGCGGAACCGGCAGATTGCCCAACCCATCAAGATCGGTTCGCAAATCCTCGGGCAGGCGGACGACGACCGAGAAACGCCGGTCGCCGTCGAATATCTGCCCCGCCTGCTGGCCGCCAGTGGCGGTGGCGACGATGTCCTGCACCGTCGCCATGCTTACCCCGTAGCTTGCCAACATGCCGCGGTCCGGAACAATTGAAAGCACGGGCAGACCTGTGACCTGCTCAAGCTTCACGTCCGCCGCGCCCGGAACGCTGCCAACGATTTCTTCGAGTTCCTCTCCGCTGGCGATCAACTGATCGAGATCATCGCCGAACAGCTTGACCGCGACATCGGCCCGAACCCCGGCAATAAGCTCGTTCATCCGCATCTGGACTGGCTGGGTGAACTCGTAATTGTTGCCGGGGATCAGTTCGACCGCTGCATTGAGCTCCGCGACCAATTCTTCGCGCGACTTCCTCGGATCAGGCCAATCATCACGCGACTTCAGCATGATGAAATTGTCGGCGACGGACGGCGGCATCGGATCGGTTGCAACATCAGGAGTGCCGATCTTGGCGAACACCCGCTCGACTTCAGGAAACTGTCTGATACGTTTCTCCAACGCTTCCTGCATCTGAATCGATTGTGAAAGGCTTGTCCCAGGTATGCGCAGCGCGTGCATCGCGATATCGCCCTCATCAAGTTGCGGAATGAACTCAGAGCCCAGCCGCGTCGCTCCAAGCCCTGCCAGAGCAACCAGGATCACTGCAGCTGCGACGAAGGGCTTGGGCTTCGCCAAAACTTTATCGAGCGCAGGCGCATAACGGGTTGAAATCCAGCGCATGACGCGGTTTTCTTTCTCCTCTACCTTGCCCGTTACGAACAACGCGATAGCTGCCGGAACCAGTGTCAGCGAAAGGATCATCGCGGCTGTCAGGGCGAGCACCACGGTGATCGCCATCGGGTGAAAAGTCTTGCCCTCGATGCCTTCGAGCGCAAAGATCGGCAGATAGACCGCTGTAATGATGATGATACCGAAGATGCTCGGGCGGATCACTTCGGCACTGGCCGATGCGACGAGGCCGAAGCGTTCGTCGCGGTCGAGCAGCCGCCCGAGTTGCTGCTGTCGTTCACCGAGCCGCCTGAGACAGTTTTCGACGATGATCACCGCACCATCGACGATGAGGCCGAAATCGAGAGCGCCCAGACTCATGAGATTGGCCGAGGTCCGTGTGGCTAGCATCCCTGAAAGGGTCATCAGCATGGCGACCGGAATAACGGCTGCAGTAATGAGCGCCGCGCGGAAATTCCCTAATAGCAGGAATAGGACCACAACTACCAACAGTGCTCCCTCTGCGAGGTTCTTCTGGACGGTCTCGATTGTCCGTTCGACCAATTCAGTGCGATCGTAAAGCGGATGGGCAACAATTCCTTCTGGCAGCGTAGCGGTAATCTGTTCCAGCCTATCGGCGGTGGCCTGAGCCACTACACGCGGGTTTTCACCGGTCAGCATCAGAACCGTGCCTAGCACTATCTCTCGCCCGTTTTCGGTCGCCGCGCCTGACCGCAATTCAGAGCCAATCGAGATTTCCGCGACGTCGGACACCCGGATGGGAACGCCGCCGCGGGTCGCTATGATAATATTACCGAGATCGCCCTCGCCCGCAGCCTGACCCGGCACGCGGATCAGGATCTGTTCGCCCCCGCGCTCGACATAGCCTGCGCCGCGATTGGCGTTGTTGTCTTCCAAGGCCGTGACGACATCGGATAGCGATAATTTGATCGCAGCGAGCCGCATCGGGTCAGGCGTGACGTGATATTGCCGTTCGTAACCGCCCACCGTGTTGACCTCCGCAACACCAGGAATGGTGCGGAGCTGAGGGCGCACGGTCCAGTCGGACAGCGTCCGCAGATCAGTCGGCGTCCACTCGCTGCCGTCGGGCTTTCGCGCGCCAGGTTCGGGCTCAATCGCGAACATGAAGATCTCGCCGAGGCCCGTGGCGATCGGCCCCATCTGCGGTTCTATGCCACCGGGCAGTTGCGACTTCACCTGCTGGATTCGCTCGTTGATCAGCTGGCGGGCGAAGTAAATGTCGGTTCCGTCCTCGAATACGACAGTCACCTGGCTAAGACCATAGCGCGAGATCGAGCGCGTGTAGTCGAGGTTGGGAATACCCGCGATTGCGGTTTCAATTGGGAAGGTGATGCGCTGCTCGGATTCGAGCGGTGAATAGCCTTCAGCCTCGGTGTTGATCTGGACCTGGACATTGGTGATGTCCGGCACTGCATCAATGGGCAAACGCAGCGCGCTCCACGCGCCAAGCGCGCAAAGAATGCCTACGATTGCAAGTACAAGCCAGCGTTGGCGGATGGAAAGTCCAATTATACGTTCAAGCATGTCAGGTTCCTTTCCTTAGTGGTCGTGACTGGCGCCGGACTTTTCGACGTCCGCGCGTACAAGGAATGACCCCTCGGTAACATAGGGCGTGCCTGGCTCGATGCCCGAGAGCACTTCGGTAAATTCTTTACCTTTCCGGCCCAGTTCAAGCATCCGCACTTCGTATTTATCGCCGTACCTTGCGTAAACGACCTGAAAATCCCGGAATGGCTGGATGGCTTCAGTGCGAACGGCCAGCGGAACGCTCTCTTGATTTACGTTCAACCGTCCACGCATCGTCATGCCCGGTCTTATCCATCCGCCACGATTGGGAATGGACGCCCGGATAAGAGCGGTTCCCGCTTCTGCATTACCCTCTGACAGATACCGCCCGAGCGTCGCTGCGCCAACGATCCGCCCGTCCTGTGCCTCCACGTCGACACGCATTCCAGGCCTGACGATGCCCAGGTCACGCGGGAAGATGTTGAACACCACTGTCGTCGCGCCAGGATTGGTGATGACGTAAAGTGGTTCGCCCCCGGTCATATTGCCGGGATTGCCGCCGCGTTCTGCGACCACTCCGCTTACGGTCGAGTAAACGGGATATATCTGCAAGCTCTCGGAAGATTCGACTCGCGCCAGCAGATCACCCTTGCGCACGTAATCGCCTACTTGTTTGGTTACCGAAACCACCCGGCCAGGAAACTGGCCGCGGATTTCAGATATCGCTGAAGGATCGAGCTCGACCGTTCCGTAAAGCTCGCGCGCATCGCCGATCTTAGCTGGCCCAGCCGTGCCAATTTCGATTCCGCCCTGCTTGGCGGCTTCGGGAGTGATCGTCGTGCGTCCTTCGTAGCTTTCGTAAGTCCAGCGACTGCGTTTGCCATCGACGACCGCGACGACTTCGACATCGAAGCTGTGCGGCTCTTCGACTGCGCCTTGCCCTAAAAGATACTTGCCTTCGGGTGTGAAGGAGAATTTATTGATCACGCCGCCCAAGCGCTTCAAAGTGATGGAAAGTTTTACCGATTTGGGATCAACCGGCTCTCCATCGCGACTAGCATAGACACGAAATTGCGGGTCTTGTCCTTCCTCGAATATAGTCACTTCGACGGCAAAATCTCCGTCTGTCAGCAATCGTCCGCCATTAGGGCCTTTGGCCGCTTCTTCGTTTTCGCCATTTCCTTTTTCAGCGTGTTCGCCGCTGTCAGAAGCGCCGCAAGCCGAAAGACCTAATGGTAGTGCCAGCGCCATAGCGGCGGTAATAATCAGTTTCTTCATGGTATAGACTCCCCCGCAGCGGCAACGTCATAGCGTCCGGTCAGGCGGTCAATTTCAGTTTGAAGGTCACGGTAGCGGTTCATTGCGTCGAGCCAGCTCTCTTGGGCGGCAACAATGGCATTTGAGGCGTCTTCGATATCTGAAAACCGGAAACCACCCCGATTATAGCCCTCGCGCACCTGCTCCAGCGTCCTCACGGTCTTTGGATAAACGTCTGTGATGATACCGTTCGCCCGCGTGAGCGCTGCATCTGAATCAGCGCGCAGCGAAGCCAGACGTCGTAGCCTTGCAAGACGGTCGGCCTCCGCTAAAAATTCCGTCTGCCTCCGCTCGGCTTGTGCGCGTTCGATATTACCTTGATTCTTGTCAAAACGGCCAATTGGAATTGAGATACCTGCAACCGCAGCTACGTCGTCAGTATCGCGCAAATATCGCAGGCCGCCGCTGATTGTGTAATCCTGCGTCGCACGTGTTTGCTCGACTATTACCAAAGATCGGGAGCGATCAATTGCGGCCTCGGCAACAGCAGTGTCTGCATCCGCTAGACCTGCCGTAGCCAAACCCTGTTGATTTAACTCTGTCGCGACTTCAACTGCTTGCCCTTCCCCACCCCAATAAGCTGCAAGTGCATTTTGTGCGTTTCGCAGGCGGAACTCCGCTTCGCGAAGACCAAGTTCAGCCTCGGCAACACGCGCAGCCGAACGGGTTTCAACAAATAGCGGATCTTTATAACCGCGAACACGGCGCAACGCCTCCCGCCGAAGTTCGCGCTCAATGCCTAGCCGTTCCGATGCAATCCGAACAACCGTTGCGGCGATCTGTGCGTCGATATAAGCACGCTGCACGTTGGCCGCGATATCAAGCCGTGCCGCACGAGCCCGAGCTTTTGCGAGTTCTACTTCACTCTCGCCCAGACCAATCCGTGCAGTTCGCTTGTCCCCGCGCTCGATCTGCTGACTATAAGTGAACGTCACCTCAGCCTGCCGGAATATATCAACCGGTCCGGTACCGATAAAATTCTCGGCTTCGGCAGATACGACGGGATTTGGGCGTGCGCCAGCCTGCCGTTTACCGGCCTCGGCAGCCGAAATGGCGGCTTCATTTGCTTTAAGGATCGGCGCGGCTTCTATTGCTTTCTCGACCGCCTGCTCCAAAGAAACAGGCTCGGCCAAGGCTGCCGTTCCGGCGACCGCAAATGCGCCCGCCAATAAGGCTGCGCGCAAGGACATATACATAATAAGAAAACTCCTGAACCAAAATCAAGTCCGCTGGGCGCAGCTATTGCGCACCGCAAAATCGAAGGTTCAGGAAAATGGAGGTTTAGTTGGCGGTGCCTGCGACCAGGAGGGCTTGGCTACGGACGAACTCGGGCGGGCCCTGCCTTCTTTATTGGTCAATTGCGTTCTTAAAGTATCAAAATCGCTTCCAAGAGCAAAATTATGGTGATGATGCATAACCGCATGGCATGGCTGATCGCCTTCATCTTCATGCTGGTCTGAATGGGAGCTTTCATCATGCCCATGTTGTTCAAGCGTACCCTCACTATGTTCCGGGGCAGCGGCGTGGGCTACAGACGGCAGAATGACGGTTCCGAAAAACAACGCAAAAATAACCATCAGAGATGAAAGTCTGCCGAGCATATATAAGCAAATAGCTATCAAATTGTGGAACGGCAATATAAAATGGTCTTTGTCTTTGCTGAAGCCATTGGATGATAGCGAGCGCGGACAGATCGAATATGTCATTTTCATAGAAACCGGCGCACGCGAAGTCTATATTCACGGAATTCATCACCATACATTTGTTCAAGCCAGGGTTCCTCGAAAAGCGGCGCAAACAGGTATAGCGCAGCCCAAAACCCAAGGAGTATTGAAACCCAAACCGAATTGGCGACCACCGCCCAACCGATCAGTCCAAGCCAAGTTGCAACGTAAACCGGATTGCGGCTTTTGGAGAAATATCCGTCTGTTACCAACCCGCGCTTTTCGCCAAACGCATTGCGCCAACCCATTTGTAGGGTAATTCGAATCGCCAGACCAAAACCGGCGAAAAGTAGAATGACACCGATTGTGATGGTAAAAAAGCGCGCCGCTGAACCGGCTAACTCAAATTCCAGCACTGACAGAACAATAAGCGGATAAAGGAAGCACCTAAACAAAATTAGAAAACTTCGATGCTGCCAGCTTTTCCGCTCCGGAGGCGGCCAGAACTGAAAATTGCTTCGCAAGGTCGCGACAAGCGACAAGATCAGGATGACGCATACCGAGACGAGCGACACAGAAAAGAGGAGTGTTGACCAAGATTCGACCATCATTTGTGAATTCCAATCCAGCGCGGAACATCATTCTTGAAAATGATATATGCTCTTCCAAAATTATCGCTTAGATGTGCTTCTTCAGTCCTTACTTGCTCACGGCAAGCAAGAACAAATGAAAGTAGCGCAGCCCAGGTCCACCAGCTATTTGCCACCACGGCAATACCAAGCCCAACGAGCATCATTCCTACAAATATAGGGTTTCGGCTAAAGCGGAAAAGCCCATGCTGGATGAAAAGCGGCGCATCGCCTTCACGGACACCTACCCGCCATGCACGGCCCATATGGACTTGAGCAAAAATAACGATAGCTCCGCCAGCCATGGAGACTAGCGCGCCAATCAGCCCATAGGAACTTTCTGACCTTAGCGCTGCTTCGGCGGCGGCAAAGGCCAGGATGACGATGCTGATTGCGAAGGCAGCGCCGGCCAATCTCTGCCTGCCCTTAGCTGATCCAAATGCCCAAGCATTGTCTCCGCTCGAACGCGAAACAGAACGACCGCGCCACAAGGATGAAATGAAGGTCACGACCAATACAATAAGCGGAATAGCGTCAACCATCAGGCTTCTCCCACTGAAACGCTTCGTTCCGCGCATGATTTCAATTCATCGCGCGCTTGCCAAATTATCTGAATCCCGCTGGTAATTGCCAAGCCTGCCATGATTGCAGCCACACCGAGGTCAGGCCATGCACTACCTGTACCAGCCACTCCCAAAGCGGCAGCGATAACGGCGACATTGCTGATGGCGTCATTGCGCGAGCATAACCAGACAGAGCGCATATTCGCGTCCCCTGTCCGGTAGCGATAGAGCATCAACGCGACGCCAACATTGACCAGTAGCGCCAGTGCTCCGACAATGCCCATCGTCTCGGCTACCGGCGATGTTCCGTGAAAAAAAGCCGACAACGCCGCTCCCAACACGAATAAGCCAAACAGCAATATTGTTATTCCCTTGAACATCGCCGCACGCGATCGCCAAGCCAGCGCCATCCCGGCCACGCCAAGGCTGATCGCATAGTTGGCAGCGTCACCGAAAAAATCGAGCGCATCAGCTTGGAGCGCGCGCGAGTCCGCTTGAACGCCAGCACCCATTTCGATGAAAAACATCGCGGTATTGAGGATAAGGGCAATCCAAAGGATACGCCGCCAACGCTTATCATTAAGCGCACCTCCAGTCCCGGTGGCGTCGGCACAGCAATTGTCAGACATTGTTTTTCCTAGACTTATTTCGATTCGCAGCTAGTTATGCACCCTGTAGTAACTATAGGGTCAAGCGATGAAAATTGGAGCATTGGCAAAAGCAACGGGAACGAAGGTGGAAACCGTCCGCTATTATGAAAAAATTGGCCTCTTGCCGTTAGCGGCGAGGACCACTGCCAACTATCGCGACTATGGAAGCGAGCATCTGGCGAGACTATCATTTATTCGCCGTGCCCGTGATCTCGGGTTCACATTAAAAGCTCTGTCGGAATTGCTCACCCTGTCAGACGATAGGGAGCAATCCTGTGAAGCCGTTGATGATATTGCGAGCCGGCATCTTGCTAAAATTGACCAGAAAATCGACGACCTGACCACACTTCGCTCAGAGTTAGACCGCGTAATCAGCGCTTGCCAACATGGCAAGGTGGGAGACTGTAAGATAATTGAGACATTGGCACCAAGGCCATTGTCCTGAGCAGTTGAGTGTGGGGTTCATTCACGCCACTGAAGACAAATAACTTATAATTTTGGAAGGCGCTTAGTCACTGTCGATGACTGAATGATTGCGGTATCGACCGAGGAAAATGGCAAGAAACGGTCCATAACAGTTTCCAATTCATGTACATCATGAACGACGGCTTTTGCTACGAAGCAATCTTCACCTGTAACATGATCCGCTTCAACAATTTCAGGAGTATCGATCAGCATCTGCGCCACTCTCTTTGCCTCTCCCGGCAAAGCGCACACTCGTACATGTGCAGTGACACTCAGTCCAAATACCTTAGGATCTACATTGATAGTATAGCTGCTAATCGCGCCTGCATCTTCCAGCTTGTGAATGCGCTCGGTAACACTTGGACTGGACATTCCAATTTGCTCTGCGAGCTCCCGAACTGTCATTCGGCCATTGCCGACCAATGCGGCAATTATAGCTCGATCAGTTGCATCAATTGGCCGGGTTACATAGCGGCTTCGATTCATATTTCACCTCTAGCTGGATGACACCGGCGAGGCCTTGAGATTACGAAGGCAAATGTTCGATTTTGCCTTATTTATCCTAAGTTTGAGCTAGAAATCGGGCTTACAGCGAACACACCCAGCGACAAGCAGCTAGTCCGCAAGGTCAAAATTAAAGGTCAAAGCCCGTTATGGGTTTCGATTGGCAAGTCGAAACGGCTGTAACGCCTTCTTGAATCTATAGCTGAACAAATAAACGACCACCTATAATTCGAAGGAGAAAAGTAAAACAGGAGCGAAGCGCCATGAAATGCACCCCGCGATTAGGAGCAACAGATAGAATTCTGAAGCGAGCAGGGTAATGGGCTACTCTACTGCAACTATTGTTTCATTGGCACTTCAATGTGCTCCGTCGGTAGCGCCGGAAACGGTTATCGCGATTGTTCATACCGAAAGCCGCGGTCATGTTTTCGCCCTCAACGTCAACGGCGGACGGCAACCGCGCCGACAGTCGAGTGCAGCAGCGGCAGCAGCTACGGCCAAACGCTACGTCGCAGCAGGTTATTCAGTCGATCTGGGCCTTGGCCAGATCAATTCCCGCAACATGCGGTGGCTTGGCCTCACATGGGAAACGGTGTTCGACCCTTGCACCAACATTGCAGCGCTGGGCCACGTTCTTACTCAGAACTATAATTCAGTGAAAGTGGGGCGTGACCCGCAAAGCGCGCTTCGTATTGCCCTCTCAATGTATAACACAGGCAGCCAATCGCGCGGATTTCGCAATGGCTATGTCGCTAAGGTCATCGGCAATGCTGGCATAGCCGATAGGCAAGTATCCCGCGCCTCCACTGCATCGCAACCAATCGCGGAAACAAGCGGCGATCTGCGGACAATAATTGTCGCGGAAAATGCAGCGCAACGGACACCATCTCGCCCTGCACCGCCCCCGCGCTGGAATCTCTTTGAGCGGGCGGCTTACGAACGTGAAACCAAAGCTCTCGCAGAAAATGAAAGAGGCAGCATATGAGCACCATCCTAAATTTAGTACGCAGCACTAACGTGCGGCGCACATCTCGTGCGGTAAAATCTAACCAGCTTCAAAACAAGAGCCAGGGTGTTGTGTTCTGGAGCATAGCCCTCTTGTCTGCGTTGTTCATTTCGCTCGCGCTCCCCGAGCCAGCCTACGCACAAAACCTAGAGAGATTTGCTAGCAACGTGCGCGGGCTTTTATCATCAACGCTTCTTCGTACACTGGCGGTCATCGCCGTAATTGTAACCGGCTTACTGTGGTTTACAGGCCGCGCCTCGACCGCTGTGCTGGTAACGGTCATTATTGGCATCGCCATAGTCTTCTCTGCGGATTCCATCGTCGGTCTCATTGCGGGTTGATGGTAATGAACGGCGAAACCGAAATTCTGACAAAAAACACGCTGTTCCTTGCAGTAACGCGCCCAGCCCTCTGGGCAGGAATCCCGATAGAGGCAGCAGTATTGCTACTTATCGCCAGTGCCTCAGTGCTGATACAAAGCAACAGCCCCCTCTATGCCGCATTGATCGCGGCTTTTGGCTATTCGATCTCACGGCTGATCGTGCGGCACGATGTCAATGCGTTTCGCCTGCTGTTCCTTTGGGGCCGGACGAAAGCAGGCAACCGAAACCGCAGCTTCTGGGGCGGCAGCAGCTACTCACCACTGCCTCTAACGGGCCTGCGCCGGAAAGGCTTTGGTCGTCATGGGTAGATCGCTCACCTCCAACAATGCTGTGCCGCTAAAGATAGCGCAGCGCGAGGCAACACCTGAAAAGTTTCTGCCCTATGCTCGCCATATAGACGATCAAATGGTGGCGCTTGATTCTGGCGACATCGTGCTGACTTTCGAACTCACGGGCCGCGCCTTCGAGACATCGGATGTGCGTGATCTCAACGACTGGCATACTAAATTAAACGGATTGCTGCGTAACCTGCATGACGAACGCCTGTCAGTCTGGACGCATTTGATCAGGATGCGCGTGGATCAATATCCCGGTGGGGCATTCAAATCTGGTTTCGCTGCCGATCTGGACCGCGCCTATTTTGGCCGCATCAACCAGGAGCGGATGTTCATCAACCGGTTCTTTGTCAGCCTTGTCATTCGCCCTTCTGCAACGGGAAGCGACAAGATCATCCAGCTCTTCAAGCGGAAGGTTTCCAAGCAGGCGGACAAAGGTCCGCTGATAGACGAGGCACTAGTCGAACTGCTCGATGATAAAGCGCGCGATTTCGAAAAGCTCATGGCGCGCTGTCAGCCGCGCCGTTGCGGGATATATGAACATCGCGGATTGATGTTTTCCGAAACGATGGAAGTCGCGGACATGGTAATGACTGGACGTCATGTCCGTGTTCCCGTGGTGCGCGGGCATCTGGGCGGCGCGCTTTACCGCGCGCGCACAATTTTCGGCGCGGAAACTATCGAGGTTCGCGGTGCCGATACATCGGTCTTTGGCGGCATTTTCGGAATCCGCGAATACCCCGCGCAAACTACCCCGCGCCAGTTTGAGGCCTTGCTGTCGGTCGATTTCGGGTTCGTGCTAACACAATCGTTCACATTTCTTGGGCGAGCGGCGGCCACAGAGAAATTTCGGCTGCGCATGACGCAGATGGAAAATTCAGGCGACCGCGCAGTCAGCCAGGCCGATGCGCTGATTGATGCGAGCGACGATCTCATGTCAAACCGCTTTGTTCTCGGCGATCACCATTTCACGCTTGCCGTATACGGGACAAGCATGCGCGCCCTGCGCGATCATATGTCTGTGGCCCGCGCAGCCCTAGCCGATACCGGCATGGTGGCGGCGCGCGAGGGCGCTGCGCTTGAAGCCGCCTATTGGTCGCAGCTTGTCGGCAATTTCGCATGGCGCGCCAGGCCTGCGCCTATCACATCGCTCAATTTCGCAGCTTTCTCGCCGTTTCATACTTTCCCGGCTGGACAAGCGAACGGAAATCATTGGGACGAAGCCATAGCGCTTCTCAAGACCAGCGCGCGCAGCCCCTATTTCTTTAATTTTCACAAAGGTGATTTGGGCCACACGTTAATCATTGGTCCCTCTGGCGGCGGTAAAACCGTATTGCTCAACTTCCTTATGGCACAGGCCGAAAAAACCGGCGCACGGCAGATATTCATCGACAAGGACCGCGGCGCGCAAATCTTCGTGCAAGCAAGCGGCGGCACTTATCTCGCATTGCATAATGGCATCGCCACCGGCTTCTCTCCGCTCAAAGCGCTGACTGACTGCGCACCAGACAAGAGTTTCTTGTCGGTATTCATCCGCCAATTGGTCCGCGCAGATGGCAAGCCCATCTCGGTCGAGGAAGAACGAAGAATTGAGGACGGCATAAATGCTGTAATGAAGCTTCCTGTCAGCGAGCGGTCTCTAAGCGCGTTACGCTCGATGCTCGGTATGAAAGATGCCAGCGGCGTTGGCGCAAGACTGGAAAAATGGACGTCGGAAGGCTCGCTAGGCTGGGTGTTCGACAATCCCGATGACAGCATGACGCTTGATGCGCGGTTTATCGGTTTTGATATGACCGACTTCCTGGACAATGCCGATATCCGCACACCCGTCATGCTGTATCTCTTTCACCGGATCGACCAGCTATTAACTGGCGAGCGGATGATCATCTGCATCGACGAATTCTGGAAGGCATTGGGCGATGAAGCTTTCCGGCGCTTCGCGCAGGACGGGCTTAAAACCTATCGCAAACGCAATGCCTTGCTGATCTTCGCCACACAGTCACCAGCCGACGCGCTCAAAAGCGACATAAGCCACTCTATCCTCGAACAAGTCGCCACTAAGATCATGCTGCCAAATCCATTTGGTGCGCGTGGCGATTATGTCGACGGGTTCGCACTGTCAGAAGCCGAATTCAAACTCGTGCGCGAAGATCTCTCGCCTGAAAGCCACAAGTTTTTGGTCAAGCAGGGCCATGACAGCGTGGTGGTCGAACTTGACCTGAGCGGGCTTGATGATGCGCTGGCCGTCCTGTCTGGCCGCGCAGAAACTACGGCGCAAGTCGATGAAATCATTGCCGAGGCAGGAAGCGATCCTGCCGTCTGGCTACCACTGTTCCATAGCCGAAGGCGTCCCAGCTGAACCCAATCAAGACGCTGAAACAAGTAGAAAGGTAAAACGATGAAGAAATTGACACAGCTACTAAGCGCAGCGCTGCTTTTCGCAGCCCCCTTGCCCGCCTTTGCCCAAGGTATGCCCGTCCATGACAGCGCCAGCCTGATCCAGCAGATCAATACCGTTCGACAAGCCTTGCAAATGGTGGAGCAAGGCAAGGAGCAAATTGCCGAAGCGCAAAAGCTCTATCAGGACTTGAACAAGCTCACCGATATTCCGGCATTGGCACAGCAGCTGAAAACCGATGCGCTACGCGAACTCGATACATCAAACGGTTCCCTAGAAGGG
Source organism: Parasphingorhabdus sp. (assembly GCF_965233695.1). Taxonomy (GTDB): domain Bacteria; phylum Pseudomonadota; class Alphaproteobacteria; order Sphingomonadales; family Sphingomonadaceae; genus Parasphingorhabdus. Next base: position 3,183,601 of record NZ_OZ247497.1, on the reverse strand, counting down.
TTCGGAAATGGCGATCTCAATGTTGTTGGCGCGGGCCGCGCAAAGGCCGATGAAGTCTATCGCGGACTTCTTGACCGGCTTGGCCTCGCAGGCTCGGAACAGTCGCGCGCTGCCTTTGATCTTAATGCCCGTAATATCGGTATCAATGCTGGTTTGGCGGAAAATGTCGGCTCCGCTGTTACTTCGCGGGCGGAAGGGCTCGACCAACTACGCACACGTTTGGCAACCGCATCCACGGCCAAGGAAGTCGCCGATCTAACCGCAAGATTGCAGTTGGAATCTGCCGCAATGCAAAATGACCAGCTTCGTTTGCAAGCGATTGCTTTGCAGCAAAAAGCACAGGAACGCACGCGCGCTGCCGAGGGCCAAGCTGCCTTGGCACAAAAGCTTGATGAAGCAAGCCGCTACTACCGGGGGCAATGACCATGCGGGCCGCACCCCTGACGATCCTGTTGTTGCTCGCGGGGTGCGGCGCGTCTGAGACTTCGGACGGGGCGGACAGCAATATGCCAGCCAGAAGTTGGAAATATTATGCCGCGCATCCCGCCGAAATTGAGCCAATGCAGAAAATTTGCCGTCAATGGGCAGGTTCAAATGCCCCTACTGACGCGCAGCCTGCTGTGATCACAACTAACTGCCGCGCAGCGGCATTTGCAAAATCCCAACTACAGCTGACCGAATAACAACAAGCCAAAAGGACCAAGTGCCGAAATGGATTTCAGCGATCATGTATTCACCACCATGTTTGAAGCGCTAAATAGCGCTTTGGGCGCGATCGTGGGTAAATATGCCGCAATAATCGGCGTCGTGTCGCCCGCTCTCCGCATCGGTATTGTGATCTATATTTCGCTGCTTGGTTACGCGATTATGCGCGGGGCTGTGCAATATCCGTTCCGTGAGTATGTCTATCGCGGCTGCCAACTCGCATTTCTCTATTTTGCGGTCACATCGCTTTACGGAACCCAGATCGGCATATTTGCTCTTGGCGGCTTACCGAGCCAGTTCGCCACCGCATTGGGCGGTGCGGACGTCGGCGGTCTCGGCGGCTTCTATGACAAGCTGGCAGGCACCGGCTTTGAAACCGCCAACACTATGCGCAAAATCGCGGCCAATTATCAGGAAACCCAAGGCACGCTCCCTGATATCGGATATGCTGTGTTTTCAGGATTTCTGGTGGTCATGGTCCTCGTCGCCACCTTGCTGTGCGCTGCCATCGGTTTCGTAATCAGCGCCTTCGGCCTTTTTGCCCTGGCCTTGCTGTCGGTGGTCGGGCCGCTCTTCGTCGCGGCTTTGCTGTTCGAGTCCACACGCGGTTATTTCTTCGCATGGCTCGGCGCGTGCATCAACTATCTGATGCTGATCGTCTTTGCGCTCGTGCTAACGCTGTTTCTTACCCAGACCGGCGAAGCAATCATCGCCACTATTTCGGAAAATGACGAAATCGGTATGGCCGCGATTAAAGCTCTGGCCTTCTACGCACTCGGCTTTTTCTTCTTCCTGCAAATTCCAATGCTCGCAGCATCCCTAGGCGGCGGCGGTCCCGCCCTCGCCAATCAGTTCGCATCGGCAATCGCAGCAGCTGGCGGGTTCGTCATCGGGCGCGGAGCTACCGGAGCGCAAGCAACAAGCCGCGCCATCGAACGTGGTTTCGCACGCGGCATCGCAAGAATGCGTACATCAGATTCGGTCAGTCGCGGAACAAATTGAGGAGCAAATTATGCGTAAACAAATCATGGCTCTGATTGCCGCCTTGGCAATCTCGATACCTGCCAGCCCTATTGTAGCTGCGCCAAAGTCGCCCAAGCTCTCAAAGTGCGACGGTAAGAAGCGCAGGCCAGCCAACCCATACGGCTCGATATTGCCGACCGTCGATCCCGAGACTGGCACGTCAACGCCTGCAGGGCAGCCGTCTGGTAGTGAACCGGACGAAGAGCCCAAACGTGAAGGTGTTGAAGTATTCCCGAGTAAATCATCCATGCTCCCAAAACCCGCAACAAGGCCCGGCGCCAAGACCCAACCCATAGTCCCACCTATCAGCAGCGCGCAGCCAAAGCGCGTGTATCAAAGTTGCTGAGCGATGGCTGGCGGCGTCACCGATAGAGATGATCTCAAAGCCTATTTTGCTGAAAGCGCAAGCTGGGACCGCGACCGCTTTGTTGCAGCGCGGCGTTCAAAACGGTTCGCCTGGATCGTAGCCGCAATAGCAAGCGGACTTGCGATTACCGGCGTTGCCGCTGTTGCAATGCTGACGCCGCTTAAGACCGTCGCGCCCTATGTCATCACCGTCGATAAGGCGACCGGCGCGAGCGAGATTACCTCGCAAATGACGGGCGATAACCAGATTACCTATAATGAAGCTGTCGCAAAGTATTTTCTCGCCGATTATGTCCGCAACCGCGAGGGCTGGATACCGCAAGCACGCAAAGAGTTCTTTGAGGGCGTCTTGGCAATGTCCTCACGCGAGGAACAGGCACGCTGGACGGCATTTTATAGCAAAGACAATACCAGCTCACCGCAGAACGTCTTCACCGATCTCGATACAATATTCATCGCGGTCAAATCGGTCACATTCGTTTCCGAAAATGTCGCGCAAATACGCTTCACCAAATCGCTCCAGCAAGGTTCGCGCGTCACTGACACGCAGGCCATAGCAACCGTGACTTACGATACCACGGACACGCCAACTACCGAACAGCAACGGTTCAAAAATCCGTTGGGGCTGGAAGTGCAAACCTACCGCGCTGATCTGGAGGTCACACCATGAAAAATCTAAGAAACTTCACCCTATTGGCGCTGCTAATTAGCGGATCCCCAGTAATGGCTGGTGAAACCCCGCAGCCAACGGCGCAAGACAACCGTATCCGCGAAGTAGTCTATGACGAAAATCAGGTTTTCCGTATTGTAGGCGTTTTCCGGTCGGCAACTCAGATCGTATTTTCTCCGGGCGAACGGGTCGAGCATGTCGCGCTCGGCGACACGATATCCTGGGAAGTTGCCCCGGCTGAAAATTCACTGTTCATCAAACCGCGCGAACGTGCTGGCCCAACCAATCTGATCGTCATCACGCGTTCAAATACCGGAAACCGAACCTATACATTTGAGCTGAGCACACGTCGCGGCGCGATTGGCGAACGAACCGCTGATACCTTCTTCAAGGTAGCCTTCCGCTATCCGCGCGAAGAGGCAGCAGCGGCGCAAGCTGCTGCAACGCAGGCAGCATATACTAAGGCAGTAGCGCTCCAATCAGGCGCAATCCGTTCAGCGCTTGATCTTGGTGTTCTCGAAGGCAGTCGCAATCTAAAATACAGTGTTCAGGGATCATCGGAAATCCAACCTTCCGAAATTACTGACAACGGGCAATTTACCGCTCTGCGTTTTCCAAACCAACGCGAAATTCCAGCTATATTCGCAATCAGTCCCGACGGTAGCGAAAGCATCGTTCCGTTTGATGTTCGCGATGAATTTGTGGTGGTGCACGGCGTGTTTGCGCAGCTTCGTTTGAGGCGCGGCAAGAAGGTGCTGTGCATTTTTAATGACGCACCCGATTTTTATGGACGCGATCCCAAGACCGGCACGGCCTCAAGCATTGTCGATCGAACAGATGATGGGGAGTCAAATTGATGACTGATATCACCCAACCAGAACAGACCTTAAACCGTCCCACGATTGATCAGACTCCTGGTCCCGACGAGATTGACCGCAGCCCTGCGGGCGAACGTGGCAGTAAAATGCCGTCGATCCCCGGCACGGCGATGGACCCGAAAAAGATGATCGGCTTTGCCGCCGCTGCTGGTGCCCTGATGTTCACTGTTCTGGCACTCGGAACAGGTCTGACGGGAAATTCAGAATTGCCGCCCGTAAAACCCAAACCGGCGCTCGAAGCGGCAGATTATGATCCGGCAACGGTCATTGCACCGACGCTTGCAGAAGCTGGAACAGATCCCAACGCGCCCATCCCACTCGGAGAGCCGGTTGTTCCAGCTATTGGCGAGCAGCCCTTACCCCAGCAAGGCCAAGCTCCAGCCACTGCGCAACAGCGGCAGCAATCGCCAGCTGAGGCGCTGCGCGAAGCTGCACGCCGGTCAACACTTATTGCCTATGGCGGTGAACGTGCTGGTGGAGCCAGTGCAGCGAACTATAACGCGGCTATTAGTAGTGCACGCACCGGAGAAACTTCGCCCCGGCAATCAACCACTCTTGATACGCTCCGGCACGCGTCAGTTATTGGACAAGCACAAGCACGCCCGCTTCCAGATCGCAATTTCCTGATTACAGCAGGAAGTTTCATCCCGTGCGTTCTGCAAACCGCGATGGATTCAAGTCAGCCGGGTTATGTGAGCTGCATTGTTCCGCGCAATGTCTATTCCGACAATGGCCGGGTCGTGCTTCTGGAAAAAGGCACCAAAATCTTTGGCGAATATCAGGGCGGCCTCAATCGGGGCCAATACCGACTGTTCGTTCTCTGGACACGCGCTGTTACGCCGCGCGGCATCGCGATTGATGTGGGCTCGCCGGCAACCGACGCACTTGGTCGCGGCGGCGTAGACGGTAAAGTCGAGAATTTTTTCTGGAAACGATTTGGCACCGCTTTGCTTTTCAGTCTTGTCGAGGATGCAGCGACTGTTGGAGCAGAAGCAGTTGGCAACAATGGTTCGAACACAACCCGTGTTCCATCTGATGCGGCCTCCACCGTCTTGCAGCAGAATGGCGATATCAAGCCGGTCCTGCGCAAAAATCAGGGTGAAGACGTTGGCATAACCGTCGCACAGGACTTCGATTTCTCGACCGTTTACGGCCTTGCGCTTAAATAATGTCCGCGCCGGGTAAAAACACCGCTGTTCTGGACAGCGTGACCCAGCCTTTAGCTAAATATCTGATTGATGAGAGCGTCACCGAACTGGTCATCAACCTTCCCGGTGAGGTCGGCATAGAGCGGGGCGGACGCTGGACATGGGAAAACGAGCCTTCTCTCGATTTCAAGACGCTTATGGCGCTGGCAACTGCTGCAGCCGCCTATACAGCGCAGGATATTACTCGCGAAAATCCGATAGTTTCAACCATCTTTCCAAGCGGTGAGCGGGTGCAAATCATTGTCCCGCCGGTTGTCCCTGATGAAACGGTCTCAATCACCATTCGCAAACCATCAAGCGTGTCCATGACACTGGATGATTTCGAGGCAGCGGGCTTGTTCAAAAACACTCGAATTGCTGAAAAGAAGATCAGCCAGCATGAGTTGGACTTGCTCGTACTGCTCCGCGCAGGTCATCATGTCGAGTTCTTCGATGCTGCGGTCAAAGCAAAGCTGAATATTCTTATCTCGGGGGCAACCGGCTCTGGCAAAACCACATTTTCCAAAGGATTGATCCAGCTGATCCCTTCTGAAGAACGGCTCCTAACCATTGAAGATACGCGCGAATTGATCGTTCCCCAGAAGAATGTCGTGCACATGCTCTATGCGAAGGACGGGCAAGGCACCGCCAATGTTACCGCCAAGCATTTGCTGGAAAGCGCGCTCAGGATGCGTCCTGACCGCATTTTGCTTCAGGAGCTGCGGGATGGAACAGCCTTCTTTTACCTGCGCAACGTCAATTCAGGTCATCCAGGATCGATCACCACCATTCATGCCGATTCCGCCGAACTGGCCTTCGAACAACTAACTTTGCTGGTCAAGGAAAGTGAAGGCGGCTCCGATCTTGCGCGCGATGATATTCGGGCGTTGCTAAAGATGCTGGTGGATTGCGTCGTGCAAATCAAAAAAACTGACGGTAAATTTCGGGTGACGGAGATCTATTATGACCCAGAAGGCAGGCACGCCGCCTGACGGCGGTGCATTAAGATTACTTATCGGAATCCCGTTCGGGCTGCTCATTGCGCTCGCCATAGCCAGTATGATTGGGTGGCTTATTCTAGGCTTGCCTGTCACCGCCTATGATCCGCTCAAAATTCCCCAGTTTGTCTGGTATTATCGCGGTGATCCGCAAGTTGTCAGGGCGATGGCAGGCGGTTTGATCGGCGGGGGTCTACTTCTGATTGGTCTGATTTATGCGCTCTGGGCGCACGGCGCGCCGCTGCACGGAGCTGCGCGTTTTGCCCGCGAGAGCGAGATCAAGCACAACGACTTTCGCGCAAGCAGCGGGATTGTTCTTGGCCGCAAGGGCGGTCGCTTCCTGACCTTTGGTGGCAGCGAGCATGTTATCGTCGAAGCCCCTACCCGTTCTGGTAAAGGCATAGGCATTGTCATTCCAAACTTGCTGACATGGCAAGGTTCGGTTGTCGTGCTGGATGTCAAACGCGAAAACTACGATGCGAGCGCGGGGTTTCGCGCGCGTTACGGTCAGGCCGTCCATCTATTCAATCCGACCGACCGCGAAGGCCGCACTGCCCGTTACAATCCGCTGGCTTATATAGACCGTGATAACCCAGATGATGTGATCATCGAATTGCAAAAGATTGCAACAATGCTGTTTGTTGCGCCGGATCACGGCGAAGCCTTTTGGGCCAACGGCGCAAGGACTGGATTCGCTGGAGTCGGGGCCTGGATCGCCGAAACGAGCGATGACCCACTGACAATGGGCGCAATCTATCGCCACCTGAACGAAGGCGATGCCCGTAGCTTTTTCAAAAAAGAACTGGCCAATCCGAGTCTGAAGCTGTCGGTCGGTTGTCGGACTGCCCTTGCTGATTTTGCCGGTGGCTCCGACAACAGCTTTGCCGATGTCAAAAAGACGATCACCAATGTTCTTGGCTTGTGGCTCAATCCCCTGGTCGATGCTGCGACGGCAGCAAGTGACTTTGATCTGAGAGACATTCGGAAGCACCCCATCTCAATCTATCTCGGCGTATCGCCCGATGAACTAGATCGGGTTGCTCCGCTCTACAATCTTCTGTTCCAGCAGCTCATCGACCTCAATGTCCGCGAGTTACCTGACGACACCACACCTATACCAATGCTGGTCATCCTAGATGAATTTGCCCGGCTTGGCCGCGCATCGGTGATTGCCAGCGCCTTTTCCTACGTCGCAGGTTACGGGATCAGGCTCCTCCCTGTCATCCAATCACGTTCGCAATTGCGCGGCGTTTACGGTGAGCATGTCGCCGACGAAATCGTCGCCAATTGCGGCGTCGAAGTGGCATTTACTCCCAAAGAATTGCGCGTCGCCAACGACCTGTCCGAGCGTATCGGCTATGTCGGGCAGGATAGCGTCACCAAATCGCTCACCATCAACGGCTTACTCGCTAACCGCTCGAAATCCATTTCAGAGCAACGCCGCGCGTTGATGTTGCCCCAAGAATTGATGCAATTTTCTGCGGACAGACTGATTTTGCTGCACGGCGGAATACCTCCAATCATTGGCGCGAAAATCGCGTATTACAAAAGCCGCTTCTTCAAGAAGCGGGCTATACCCCCGCCTGTCGTGCCGCCCATCGAGAGACGGGCACCTATTGCTGCCAGCCACGCACCTTTCAGAGAAATGACCAACGAAGAGGCAGAAGGTAATGCGGCCCATCCATTGAACCCAAACGACATTCGGACCGAAGATTGCCCAAGTCATTTCGCCGATCTGCTGACGATTGATCACGACGGCAAGGTGCAAGGTACTTTAGAGGAAGGCGATGAACATGGCTAACGAATTAGAGGGTGCCGCCCCACGTGCGCGGAGCCTTGATGGCACAGTAAAGCCCGAGAAGGCAAAGTCCGCACCGGCCAAGCCCAATCGCAAAACTGAAAAGCCGACTATCACCGACGATCTCACCGGTAAATTTCTGCGGGTCGGGAATAAACTCTACCGGACATCAGATGATCGGACTCCGATTGTCCGTCTCGAAGCCGACCGGCTCAAGACCCGTAATATCGACGCCCTACCCGACATTATCCGTATCGCAAAAGCTAATGGTTGGACTTCGGTAAAGATCAACGGCGGTGACAAGTTCAAAAAGGCGGCATTTCTCGCTGCTACCGCGCAGGGGTTAGCGGTCGATAACTATCGGCCATCGAAGGTCGTTCGGGCAGAAGCTGATCGCCTCAGCGCGAGGATTGCTGAACGGGAACAGCGCCGAGAAGCGAAGAAATCTGGTGCGGAGAAAGTGCAGCCCGGCAATGAACCCAGCAAACTCAAAGCCCTGTCCGAACGCTTCTTGAGCCAGACCAGCGCCGAGAATGCGCGCGACCCCAAACTCCGCCGCGCACAAAGCCTGGTCGCCCAAGCAATGTCCATTGCACGTGCGAAATATCCCGGTGATCCGGTCAAAGCGTCAAAAGAAGTCGAAGCAAGGCGGCAGGAAGTAGCGATCCGTATCGCCAACGGCGACAAAATTGCCGTCATTCAGGTACGCAACCAGCAAGACCAGCGCGTCCGTGAAATTACACAGGATCAAGCAACGCAGCGTGATGGACGGTCCCGTTAACACAGGAAATTCTACACAAGTACTGCAACTTGATATGGATCAACTTATAGAAATAATCGTAATCGAACGCGGGACGACTAGTGGCAAAAATTTGGTAGAAAGCGATAGTTGTACACTAACTCCTATTGCCTTGGGAACGACACTGGCAACTGCGTACGGTGTGTAGTCAAGTTTCCAGCTCGGTAAACCTGATCCAGCCTCCTTCCTCGACCCTTAAATAATTGATTTAAAATAACTTTCCTTCAAAAGTACAAAAAGAGTGTTTCTGGGATCAAGTGAGCAAAGGTATAAAAAGGCCGTTTGGCAACCAAATAGCATGCAAAAGTCGAAAACTGCGATGCTGGATTCGTCAGCTAGTTGTCTAGACAACACTCGGATAGGCGCTGGTTTACATCATGAAAGAATATGTGCTTTTGGATGGAGTTGCCCAGTGATTGCTCTTTAGAGCTATTTCGCACTTACTTATTTATCGGCCCTCCGTTTCGAGTTCCAAATTACAGTAGAGGAGCGAAAAAATACCTCTGCAGAAATCCAAGGTGACCCAATTAAAACACAAACATTGAGCACAAAATTGCCACTAAAGATCATATCCGGGCGTCCGTAATCGTCGGTCGTCAATAGTCTATTGGCTCTTGAACTGTTTGATGAGCGAGGCTGGCAGCGCAGCTGAAAAACGAGCCCGTTCCCCATCCCACTCTCCCTCTAGCCACTTAATAGACATACCGACGCAAAAGCCATCGCGGTCGAGCACCGGTCCTCCGCTGTTTCCCGGCGACACAAGGTTGGAGATTAGCAGCACGTCACTTCCACCGACAAACAGCTTCACTTTGCCATTTATTTCTCCGCGATGACCGATCACTCCCGCCTCGGCGCAAGGTACTTTCGGATAACCAAGCGTATAAACTTCGTCAAAGACTTCGACCTCTTCGCGAAACCGGAAGACGGGTTCGGATGCCCCAAATTGGCCTACCGGAATGACGGCCAAATCCTCTGTCGGATGGCAACGTGGCGGGCCAAATTCAACCACTGCTCCCGCAGCGGTCGTTATGTTTAGAATTTCGATACCGGCGTCTGGGTCAACATTGTGTTTACAAGTATAAAGCAACCCCGAATTGCTGTTTTCTTCAACCGCAAAAAAGCCTGTCCCTCGGGACCGGGAACCAGAAGAGTTATGAACATCTATCGCCACAACCGCATTTTTATAACGTTCAATCAGGGCAGCTGGTGGAGCGAATATATTTGACAGCGTTTTTGACCGAAGATGTTCAAGGATAAGCGGTAGAACGAGATTATGATCGACAAACGCACCGGGCATATATCCGGTAGCGCGAATGACTAACTCACGTTCGACAAGGCACTTCCAAATGTAATTTACGGGTCCCGACTTGTATGATTTACCCCCGCAAATCATCGCCTGCAGCAACTCCTCGGAGAACAAATTTCTATCCATAAGGTTGAGTTTAGAATCTGCATTGGCCGAGTTCATGAAGCTCAACCCACTTGCAACAGTTGCACGAAACAACGACGCGTTTTCGAAGAGCAAATTGAACCGCTCCTCTACGCATAAAAATTGTTGCTGATATGTCGGGTTTGAGTGGAGCTTAACACGCATATTCAGTTCACCGTCAATGGTCGGACTTGCACTCGAATACCGCACATTACCTACTTTAGATACGGTTGATTGATGGTAAAAACAAAACCATTAGATCTGTCAATATATGCCGCCGTTCGAAGCCCAAGAACATCCATGAGGCGATTGTAACCCGTTCGGTTTTAATACCCCAAATGAGTAGCTGACCTCTATGGGATTCTTCGATCCATAGCGAGGAACGCCCGAACTATCATCCTGCCGCGATCAGCTGTGCCTTCCCCGTTCGAACCAAATCACGATGGAGCGCGACTATCTCGGCAGCGAGCTCATGGAACGATTTGACCACGCGCCAAAATCGTTCAGGTTGCTCATACTCCCATTCCGGCGGTACCGTGTGGCGGTCCGGATTGTGTGTTGCGAACGTCTCAGCAGATAGTAGGGAAGTGTAGGCGTCGATTTTTTTCCATAACGCATTGCGGATGGTTTCTAGCTCAGGTGAAAGAAATTCACGTTCTGGCACATTCCATTCGTACAGAAATTCCCAAAGCGGTTCAAACTTCGCCTGAACGAAGGAAAAACCCGCCATGTTATTCTGGTCTAGGAACCCGATGACATTCTTCGAGCTGAGCAAAGTTGTCAATTGATCATAAAGCGCACGATCATGCACTCGCGCCTCGTCCACCTTGCCGCGGAATTGTGGATAATGTGCGTAGAAGACGTCATCATCCGTTGCCAAGTCCTGACAGACATCATCCCAAAAGAGGATGCTAATGCGAAATTTGTCAACTGCCCTGCGGTCTTTCGAGAGTAGACGAACAGCCTTTTGAAGAGGCGCGTCACGCTTCGCCGTCGTAGCGATGTATAGCTTATCTAGGGCGGGTTCGAACGCTTCAGCGTTTGCAATTTCCTCCTTAACGACTTTTATGGTGACGCCGCCAATAGTGTTTTTGCATTGCACGCCTATGTGACACTCGTCATCATCGTGCCCGAAAACATCGACGCCATCCTGCTTCTGACCATTACGCCCGTGGCGTTCAAAATCTGTATTGTTCCAACGCAGCTTGGCGGCGGCAAGCATGATATCCTCAAACTCGTCCCAAGATTTTGGCGGTGGGACAACAGAAGAAGCTATCGTAGGCATGCGGTTCCTTTTGGAATTAAGCGTCGAGCTAACTATGTTACTACCTCGGCAAAATGGAAAATAGCAGCGGAAATGTCAGAATGCCGAGATGTATTTTGTTAATGGGCCATCTAAACTCGAGTAGGACAGCAGTGGAGCGGATAAATATCTGGACTGTGCAGGTTAAAAATTTCAATCAATTTGCGCCATTCTAGTTAAGTTCCCGAAATCAGTTTGAGTAGGGTAGCCCGTCCCTGCTACCCAAATTCCACCCTCCACTTTTGAATAGAAGGTAGAGCACGTTTGTGTGTGTAGCTGCAAACAGCCATTAAGTTGGACGGAACGTGATCCTAGTATACCTCATGTCCGCGTTTAGAATGCAATTCACGACCGAAATTGAAATCATCCCAGTTGGTGAAATACAGCTGACGCTTATGTTTATGCTTTAACCTCTTAAGCGAAATAATCTCATTTCTCAACGGTGCATCAGTAACACCGAGTTCAATCAGAATGGACTCCTTTTTCCCATGTTCGAAATATGGACAGGCAATAATATCCATTAGCAATATTGTGGTTTGAGCACACTCCAGCGCCCGGTGCGATTTAGCTTTTAGTCGCTCTGCAACCTCCTCCTCAATGTAACCTCGAAGATCAGCGTATCTGACCTTATTTTTCATGTAAAAGAGTAAAACCGTGATCGCAAAATGATTGAGATTCACCGTGCCGTAGAATTTTCCATCCTTTTTCAAGATACCAAAGTAGCTCGCCAGCGTTGCTTCATCAATCCAATATTCTTTTCCTAGCTCCCCTAGGATTGTTAACAAATATAGGGTCTCAATCTGAATATGATCCCGCAGCTTGTTTTTGCGGAGGACAAACACTGATTGATCAAAGATATACTTATAAATCTGATGCTTTGTGTCAGCAGTTAACTTCGCGCCTCGGTAAAACTCAACGATCATCTGCACTATCAGGCACAGTTTTATTGTAAAATTTACTCTCGGTGACGCTGAGTATACGAAGAAAGAAAATTCCAAAACTCCAAAAATCATCTCATTGAATCTGAGATGAGATTTTGCTGATCTATCCGATTGTGCAAATCGAGTGATTATCTGTTTCGTTTTTCGCTCGATGATCGCAAGACTATAATTTAGAATATCCTTGTAACCTATATCAGCCTCAACGATTGCAGTTTTAAAGCCAGTGATCATCGACTTGGTATTTATGTGTCCTATAAACTCATCTTCATTGTCATCATCGCTACCCAAACTACAGCTGAGTGATTTTTCCAGCAATTCAGAAATCACGCGCTTAGCGCGCGAAATTTCAGTTATTATCGGCTTGTCATATTCCTTTCTTTTTTCGGCGTTGGTTGTAAATTTGAACCCTTTGAGTTCTACCACCAATATTTCGGATATTTTTTGCGCAACCTCCTCATCATTGAAAAAAATAAAGTAGTCATCGACGTATCGAAAGATTTCATATTCAACCCGAAGGCCGTATCCTTTTTCAAGCAACTCCTCTTCCACAATCCTATCGATTTTTTGCAAAATTATCTCAGCAAAGATTCTCGAAAATTCTGGCCCGATTATTATCCCATTGGTCTCCCGATGATTGGTAAACTGCATCAATTGATCGAACTTTCCTGCGAATGTTGACCGCGATTGATCCAGATAATCTTTCGCCTGCTCCTTTCCGAATACTGCCCAATTGATCGAATGCGTGTAAACACTATCGAAACACTTGGAGATGTCCAATTTTAGCAGTTTATTATACTTCTTTTCCGCGCGTAGGTATCGGTAAGATTCGTAGAATTTGTGGATAAAGCTATAGTCTTTGTACCGGAAAACAGTTCTTAAGTTTTCGTATTCCCTATCGACTATTTCGAGAGCACCTGGATCAGTTGCAAGGTTTTCAAAGTGGGTTCTATCTTTGTGATAAAAATGCTTTGCTAGCGTAACCGGATGACGAATAGAAAAGTTGCTCACATTGCAATAGTAGCAAATCAATTCTTTATAGGCTGCGTAGAAATTAACTAAACCAAGTTGGGCCGCAGGGTGCGGTACTGACAACACTCTCGCTTCATCAACCTTATGTGAAATTCGGAACTCGTATGGGATAGTTCCCTTGGGAGCCATATTCTTATTTTTTGCTGATTGTAATTCGATCTCAATTTGAGTGAGATTCCGTCCGTTTTTCTGAATGTTAGTTTTTAACCCGGTACATGCGCTATTCACGCCGAGTATCCGTCGAATTACCCAATCTGCCGCATCCGATTGAGAATTCCATTTTATGTTGCCATTTTTATGTTTCAGATCGTAGCTCTCAACTAAATCGAGAAAATGTCGATTTGAAAATGTGAGCGGAACCTCAAAAGGTAGTACATCTGAAAGCAGTGCACGATTGCGATCATATCTTATGGTCTGCTTTTTACGCGGCATGCTGCCACACACTGACTATTTGGGATAACTGTCTAGCAGTGAAACGGTGATAAACTACTTTCTCAAAACCGTTCTTGAAGCTGTGTTTTGCTAGCATCGTTGCGACAGCTTGGCCTACATAGTTCGCTTTTTTAGTATCCAAATAACTATCTAGTGCATCCAATCCATCGGACGAATTCAAAAATTTATTGGAGAAATAGATACCGATATAGGCGTTTCGTTTCGCATTGTGCAGGCGTGCGTTGCCAGTCAGAAAACGGACGCGCTTTGCTAGTAAAACTCTGGCTTTTTTCTCATTAATTTTCGCATGCTTGTCGTAAAGATCAAATGCAATTTTGAGTCTTTGCTTAGATTTCTCCATTTTATTGGTACTAAGATCGAGAGTTACGCGACCGTCTTGGACTCCAAATTTGTAACCCAAATACTCAAAAGCAAACTGTTTCCCCTTCTCAAATTTCACTTCATTTGTTTTAGTCGGGTGCAATTGCAATCCAAGGTTTTTGGCCATTTTGTCTATTGCAGATAAATATTTCTCCCCGGAAGGCTTGTCGGGATGCGGGACATATATGGCGATAATATCGTCAACATATCGAGAATAGTAGATCAAGTCGGGAGATGATTTGACAAAAGAGTCAAATTCACGAACGTACAATTCAGACAAATATGCACTAAGGCCTACGCCACGCGGCAGGCCGTATTTGCTACCGGTCAATTTTTCATACTCATATAAAATTTTTTTGATGACTTTTTTTGAGGTCATTGAAAGTAGCTGGTCTTTTTCAATTTTCCTCATTAAATCTGAAGTCGGAATGCTCTCGTAGAACGATTTGAAGTCAGTCTTTATCAGAGATTTTGGCATGCTATCACTGAGCACGTCTCTTAGCTGACAAATAATTTCATTCCGATCACTCTGCTTGACCTTATACAATCTATTCAAATTTCTCTGAACTTGTTTGACTGCAAAAAAAGTTGCGGCAGAGTCATCAACGGAAAAAGCTGACTTCCCCGCGATAGTGAGTTTCTTAAGCGAGAATTTGTGTGCACCGGCCGCTAGCGTTTCGTGGACCTCCTCGAGGTTCGTTTCTAACAACTCTTCTTTTTGTTTTTTCAGTTCCTTCTGTTTTTCGTGAAGGGCATTCTTCGCCGCGAGATAGGCGTCTTTGGCTAAGCCACTTTTCTTTTTCCGGAGAGATTTGATTTTTTTGATGCAAACACTAATTTCGGACATCTTCTGAAATACGTTGGGAAAAAATCGCTCTGCTGGATTGTTCCCCTTACGCTCTTCTATGTCGTATATTCTCCGAATATTTTTCATAGAGAAGGTTTGGTCAAGCATGTGGTAAGAATCAAAACCTCTCGATGCAACTGTTGCAAACTATCATATGAACTTCGATAGACAATAGCTATGCTAAACAGAAATATTACAACCTAGAAAGGTCCGGGATCATCAATAATGTATGCGTTCTATGATCTTGAAACTACTGGCACGTCGGCTGCATATGATCAGCCACTTCAATTTGCAGCTGTTAGGACAGATGATAATTTCCAAATCATAGAAAAATTTGAGGCTAGATGTCGTCTAGCTTCTCACATCCTACCTTCTCCTTGGGCTTTAGCAATTACAGGAATTAAGTTTCCAACGCTCATCGATGAAACATTGCCAGAATTGTTCGATTTTTCACAAATAATCGCACGGCTTATCGAGAAGTGGACTCCATCGACTTGGATCGGGTACAATAATCTTGCATTTGATGAAGAGATGCTCAGGCAGATGTTTTATCAAAACCTGCATCCAAATAATTACCTTACGCAAATCAATGGTAACGACAGACTAGACGTCATGAAAGCTGTGTTTGCTGCCCATTCTGTTTCGCCAGATACAATGAGTTGGCCAACGACAAAATCAGGAAGAGTTTCTTTTAGGCTTGATCAATTGGCCCCAAAAAATGGCCTTAATAGCCATAACTCGCATGATGCCTTGGGAGATGTCTACGCCACAATCCATATAGCCAAAAAAATGGCAACAAACGCATCAGAGCTCTGGGCTAACCTCGCCAAATGCCGCAACAAAAATTACGTCAACAAACAGCTCGAATATGGCGCGCCGTTGCGTCTAATTGTCAGAGATGGCCCCACTGCGCCGAAAGCTATAATTGGTACCCTTTGCGGACGTAACGCTTCAAACCCAAATCAGATCGCATTCCTCGATTTAGAGACACCAAATATAAAAGAGATTCTGAGCTACTCTGACGACGAACTTGAGGGAGCGATTTTCAAATCTCCGCGAAAAATTCGAATATTATCAGTGAATTCAGCGCCACCGATATTACCCGTAGCAAGCTGTTCACAAGCGCTACATCATGCTGCAAAATTGGTCACAGAGAACCGGCAATTCTCAAAGCGCATTGGTCAAGTGATGTCGCGTCGATATGATCAATCTGAGCCTTCTCAATACGTAGAGACGCGAATTTATGAAGGTTTTTATAACCAGAACGATATTGAACTACTTTTTGAGTTTCAACGATCCAATTGGGAAAAGCGGGCAACTCTATCTAGTAGATTTCAAGACGAGCGGCTGATCCAGCTAGGCAGCAGGCTGATTGGAAAATTCTATCCAGAAGGTTTAGGACAGGACCAAACAGCAAAAACAAAAATAGACGAATTGGAAAGTCGAAAATTTGCTGAGGATCCAAGCATTCCTTGGATGACTTATACTAAAGCTATTATGCAACTAGACAGTATCAAGAATACTGGAACACTGTCAGCAAGTGAATATGATGTGCTCGAGAATCTCTATTTAGAACAGTGTTTTTGAATGCGAAAAATTATAGCTGATTGAACATTGAGGCATAAGAATAGTAGTCGCTATCAAACTTTCCAAATTTCAACATCTAGCTCACGGAAGCGATCACATTTCCAATCCTCTCAATCGACCTAAGCAGTGTTACATCATCAAGATGTGCGTAACGTTGCGTGGAGTTGATCGCTGAATGACCCAGCAGCTTCCCAATCATCGGCAGTGTTTCTGATTCCCTCGCAGCATAGCTGGCATAATTATGCCGCAAATCATGAAGTCGCGCATCCTTAAGACCAATTTCCTCTCTCAATTTTGCCCAAAAACAGCCAACAGTATTGCCGGGCCGTTTCTGTTCCATAGGAAATACCCGCACATTGCCCTTCTGTCGCGGGATACTCGCAATGAGTGCCTGCGCATCTTTCCCAAGCCAAACGATACGCGGTCCAGTCTTGCTGTCTTCTAATTTCAGTCGGCGACCATGAACCTCGGACCATTTGAGATTGACGATCTCTCCTCGCCTGCAACCTGTCAGCGCAAGTAGCTTAATGATCGTCGCAATGATTGGCTCGTCTTTGCTCACCTCAATTAACGCCTTCCCCAATCTCGCGGCTTCCTCTGGAGTCAAAAAGCGCGCGATCTTGCGTCCCCGATTACGTTTGACTGCATTAAATGGATTGCTGTTCTCAGGAAGATATCCCCACTGCTCGGCCTTGTTGAACATGGCGCGCAGGATTTCACTGGCGCGGTTTGCCGCTCCCGGTCCCGCTGCGCGGGTAAGCTGTGCATGCCATCTTATGGCATCGGCAGGTTCAATCTCATCAAGGAACTTACCTTCAAAAGCCTTGTTCAGATGCTTGCCACGATAGAAGCTTTGCGTTTTGCGTGTCGATGGTTTCCAGTTTGGCGATGAAGTTTCCCAATAATATTCCAGAAACTGCTCATAGCTTGGAATGTTACGCGAGCGCTTTTTCTCATCCGCCGGGTTCATGCCAAGCTCAATGCGGAGGATTAAACGCCGCGCAACGTCCTTTGCTACCGCCTCGCTAATGACCGCAGCATGGGCAATGGTGACTGTACGCTGGCGTCCACCAATACGCATTTGCAGGATATAGACCCTCCGGCCTGAAACATGTTTGCGCACTCCAAAGCCAGGGACGACTTTGTCAAAGACTGTGTTGCGCTCCGGCTTGCCAAATTTGTCAAATCGGTTTTCAACGCGGGCAAGCTCTTCGCCAATAACGCGCCTCAGATCATAGCTGGTCATGAGACAACCCCATTTGAGACGCGAGGCCCGAACAAACCCGCTCGGCAGATTCACAGATCACATCATCTGCCAGATGCGCATAGCGGGCCGTGGATTCTGGAAGGGCATGACCTAGTAGCTTGCCGATGATGGCAAGCGGGACGCCGTCTGCGATAGCAGTCGAGGCAAAGCTATGGCGTAGATCATGCAGCCTCACGTCTGGAAGCGCAGCTCGTTTCCTGATTTTATACCAATACTGACTTAGCTTGATCGGGCCGTTCGACCGGATCGCCTGAAAGACAAAATCATCCGGCTTGCCCTGTTCCAGCGCTCTAAGCACATCAATGGCTTGGCTGTTTAGGTAGATGGTCTTGGGGCCAGTTTTGCTATCAGGCAATACAAGGCGCGGTATCTGGATATAGCGCCAGCGCAGGGTTTCGATTTCAGAGGCTCTGGCCCCGGTATAAAGAAGCATCAGGATTGCCGGAACAACATCGGGATTGGGAATATCAAATTCTGCTAGCACTCTCCCCAATCGCTTATATTCAATGGGTGACAAATAACGTTCGGGAAGGTCGCGCTTGTAGCGGGAAATACCGCGACACGGATTAGTTGCCTTGCGCCTATAACCCAATTGCTCGGCATAGCGCATCATCACAGACATGAGAGGTATGATCCGGTTGAATACGCCGGTGCGCTTGGACAATGCATCGCGCCACCTGTTGATATCGGTTCGCACAATCTGGTCGATCTGCATTTTTCCAAATACCGGCACTAGCTCCCGCGCAATATATCCCTGACAGGCCTTTTGCGTTGTTGGTTTCCAGTGCTGTGCATAGTCGCGCCAAAACTCGTGAACATATTCATCAAATCTAGGAATATATTTTTGCTTGGGTTTTGTCGGCAATCCAACGAGCGCTGCCTCCGCAATCAATTTCCGTGCTTCGGCTCTTGCGATATGGGCAGTAAGCTCCCTTGCCTCGCCCAACGTCTTCATCCGCTGCTGACCGCGATACCGGTATTTAACGACCCAAGTGACTTTGCCGTTTGCGCGCTTCCGCAATCCAAATCCGGGAAGTTCTATATCCCAAGTCACTCCAACCTTGAGTGAGGCGCGGCGGGCGACATTTCCGTCCAGCTTTAGGCGAACTGTCTTCTTGGGACGGGCGACCCTCTGTAATTTTGACCCAGCTAACTGCTGGTCATTTGAAGAATCATGTTTGCGAGTTTTCTGCCATTTTCTTTCCATACTGCAACTATAGTTGCGTACGGTGTGCACTGATTTTGTCCGCAGCTCGGCAGTCCTTTTCCATTCATTTTGTTCATCCCTTTATCACAGTTTTGCAGGTGTTTGCAGATGGTTTCTTAGCTTATCGGGCGTCTGAAATCTAGGGATGCGTTTTGAAAAAATCTAATCTTTTCTGTTCTCTGGTGACCAAATAGCCTTCATCGACCCCAAACTTGCCAATGACGTTGGCATGATCTTTTTGAGGGATCGGAACTTCAATTTTTCGCGGATGTGACTCGCCAAAGATGTGGTCCGTTTGAACGCTGAAAATTGCTTTCTGGTAACAAATAGCCATCATACTAATCCCATTTGCCGATCTATTTTGATCGACAGATTGACATTCGAAAATGCACCGTTTCTGATCCAAAAACGACCTTTGAAACCACATCAAGAAAGGAAAAAAAGAGGCCCGGTAGCGCATGCTACCGAGCCTCGGAATGTGATGATGATACTGTCTGTTAGTCGGCAGGTTTGGCTTTCGCCTTGGAAAGAAAATCAACCTGTTCGGCAATGATTTCACAGCCGTAACGGGTAACGTTCTTATCGTCCGTCCACTTGGTATAATGGATACGTCCTGTTACCATTATCATGGCACCTTTTGTGACGTGCTCGGCAACACATTTTCCGATACCGTTGAAGCAGGTAATGCGATGCCATTCAGTTTCCTGTTGACGTTCGCCTTCGCTGTCTTTGAAGCTGCGCGTTGTTGCCAAAGAGATGTTTGTAATGGTTGCGTCTGATTTGGTTTCGCGAACCTCTGGATCGTTTCCTACGAAGCCTACGAGTGTGACTGTGTTTTTCATTTGATAATACCTTTCGAAGCTATCTATTCTGTCCAAGGGACCATCCCTTTGACTAAGCCCCGAAAGGTCCGGCTGGGGTCTGAACTGCACTGAACGAAGTGAAGGAAACCCCGCTCGAAGGGGTGGTGCGGGCAGCAACGCGAAGCGGTGCAACACGGCCCTGAAGATGCGCGGGTTGCCGTCCAGGCACCATCCGGACAGGGGCGCTTTTTAGTCATGGAAGGGGATGTGGGCTTGGACAGTTGTCAGCTAACGATTGGTTTCCTGAAGCACATCGCAATTATGGTTGTTTGGATGGTCATTCGGAATTCTGGAATCGATGCTGAGAGTACAATCGAATTGTCTCAGCGGAATTTTGAAATTGTCCAGTCAAACAGCAATTATTGGATGGTTTGTTGACAGGCAGCTTTTGGATGGCCGGCGGACGACGCGGATATTCAAAAGGATTGTTCGGAAAGGCAGGTATGCGCCTCAGTTTCAAACATTTAATGTAGCTCAGCACGCCCCATAACCGGCCATCTAGTCAAATGACTCGAACACATCATCGAACCGGGTGGCCCATGCTTTGTGAACCTGCACGCGGCTCAAGAGGACTTTGCGATCAGCAGCGAAGAAGATCATCTCTGGCGAAAGATACCCTTTACGCAGCAGAGTTCCCATGCTCTCGATTAACTGACGATCAATGTCTTCGCGCTCGTCTAACGGTACAATTTCACTGAGCACATGAGCCACCAATCCGAGTGTGAACGACATGCCTCTTGGGATAACACTTCCAATGAGTTCGCGCGCACGTGGGCAGCGAATTTCAGTCGGGCTCCCACCGATTGGTTTTCCACCCAAAACCAGCTCGATCGACTGAACTGTTTCTCCCGTCACCCAGGCGACAAGGGCGTCGCAAATCTTGTCGAGGTCTTCATTTCGAACATTGCTAGTCTTGGGCCTCCCGCAGGCGGCTAGAATGTTGCCGTTAATATCTATTAGGAGCGACGCACGCGCGACTTCGTCGTCTTTGAACCAGTCCAATGACCACTCCAGCCAGCCGACTAGATCGACAGGTAACGAATTCAAACCTGCCAGCAAGCGCGCCTTCAAACCCAAAAGCAAAGTCGCTGACAATCCGCTCTGAGTGGCTAATGCAGCTATAGTCGTGTCAAGCCCATCGACTTTCTGGCTCGCAATCGCAGCTCTCAATTGCGCGACCTTTACGTCAAATTCCGCAAGCTCTTTGCGTCGTTGAGCAGCAAATGCGCCTAGTGATCTGCCGAGATCGAAGATGTGAGAGCTCGTGTAAGACTCTACACTTTCCAGCGCAGCCATTCGGTTCACGGTGTAGGCGACATCCGGATCAGTTGCTTGCCCCGCCATGAGACGGTCAAGGACAACTTCGAGAGGGTCATTGACCCTCACACAGTGATCATCTTCAGGAATGAGAGTTTCCAGTTTAGAGACCACGGTGTGGTCAAATGGCTGCCCTGGCTTATACTGAATAATCGGCTCGGGAATGAGCAACACTAGTCCATTGGCTAGATGGCCTGCACGCCCCGCTCTGGCGGCAGCGTTCAAAATTTCATGAGCTTCCAACGCTTCGCGCCCCTCACCGCCCGCCCTCTTGTCACCAGCCAAGATCGCAAGTTGGGCGGGCAAATTTAGTCCCTGCGCCAAGGTTGGAGTGGCAACGATTACCTGCGCGCCGTTTGGCCGCTTAAACATCTTCTCGGCAAGGTCGCGTTCCAGTCTCAGCATAGCAGAGTTATGCGGAACGGCAGCGGATGGTCCGGAAAGTAATGAATGAGCTAGATCACCCAGTTCTTCCGCCAGCGCATCCCACCGGGCTTGCTCTGCGTCGGTTGGTGCAAGTTGCGTTGCCAACTGTTCGGAAATATCTTTGGCGACCTTAACAGCATCGTTCTTCGTATTGACGAAAACTATGGTCTTTAGCCCACGGCCTGCGGCAGCTGCCGCAAGGTCAACCGCAACTTGGTTTGAGTTAGGGGTCACCCGAAGTGAGCCATAGTTGATGTTACCGGCGAGCGTAACTTTGTCTTCGAGAATCTGCGTTGTGATGATCCATGCCCGTGAACGATCCTGCGAGAGCCAGTTATGCTGCAAGCCCCAGATGGCATATGGTGTTGCGACAAGTTCTCTAGCGGCAGGTTTCCTAAGCGAAGCCGCTTCTTTATTTAGTCGTTTGTTTTCTGATTGTTGCTTTTCGTTTGCTCTCAGTCTGGACTCTCTCACCTCGTCCTGATTGTACATAACAACGCCGGGTGCTTGCCGACTCGGCTTCCAAACTAGATCGACAGGGATACTTGGTCGTCCAGTAAGACTGCCAAGCCATTGCGAAAGCTCCTCTCCGTTCTTCAACATAGCCGATAAGAAGAGAATGTCTGCCTCGGGTGCGACATGATTGAAGCCAAGGACGCAAAGCATAGCGTCGAGGGCTCTACGTATTTTCCCGCTTTCCGGACTCAGAAGGTGACATTCATCAAAAACGAGTAGCCCCACATCTTGAAATGCTTCTGGCGCAAACGAGAGCATAGCTAGACATCGCTCGGGTGTCATGACCTCGATACCCTGAAAAGTCGCATCCTCTTGCATCAAAAGATCGAAATCGTTCGACACGGTCGAGCCGAGGATATCTGCTGGGAACATTTCCTGAAGGTCTTCGGTCAGTTGCTCGACCAGCGCATGCGTTGGCGCAAGAAAGGCTACTTTCTTCCCCCGAGCCAATGCTCCGGCAATCTTCAGAGCGGAAACGGTGGTCTTTCCTGCTCCGGTTGGTAAAACGACGACAGCAGAGACCCCTGTTTCGTAAAACTTCTGCGTAATTGCCTTGCGATGGTTTGGCCAAACGTAAGGGAATTTTTGGGCTCGGAAGCGAAGCCACTTGACCCAAGTGGCCTGATCGGAGCCTTGCGGAGACGGGGTATTGAAAAGACTAGCGACCAAGAGTGAGTCGCTGGCTCCTAGCAAGAGTGAGGCCAGGTGATGCGGACCAGGAAATGAAACCAGCATATCGGAGGCACCAACTGATTCATCGAATGCTTGGGTTGCCGCTGAAAGATCATAGACTTTCTGAAAGGCTTGTTGCGCTGCCTCAAACCTACCACCTGTCTGCACGGGAGTCTCGGCTCGCAACATCTGCGCAGCTAGCATCTCGATCCCAGCGCAAAGCGTTTCCAAAAGAGCGGCAAGCGCCCGTTCTTCAAGGTCGCTATGCGCCAAGGGTCGCCGCCATCTCTGTGCACGCTCCAGAATTGAATTTAGTTTTCCCGTTGCGAGGTCGAAGAGATGCTCGGACAGTATCGTAGCCTCGTAGGTCTGCTGCTCGCGATCACGACGTATGAAAGTGGCCGCTTCATTAGCATCGGCATATTGTTCCGCAGTGAGGAAAAGCACAACTGCCGCGAGGCTGGGATCGAGGCGATCCCTGTCGATATTGGCAGGAAAATTGGCCTCATCGGACACGAGATTAACTAGCCTTCGCGCGATAATCTGCTGGGCAGTAGCAGCTACGAATGCCGCAGCTGCCTTGGCGTCGGAGCTAGGTTGGATCGAAACAGCCAGTTCATAGGTGTCAGCGATACGCTCCAAAGTCCAAGCATCGTCCTCAACTGACCTCTCGTCAGTCACACCCCTTAACCGAATGGATACAAGCTCCGCGTAGTGACGTGTCAAAATTGCCGGCAGGTTAGCAGGATCGAGCCCAGGCATCGCCGGCGCAGATCTGAGAATTCTCGCTGTTTCAGCATCAAACATCGCCGACTTCTCCTTCGAAGCTGTCGATGTAAGAGACTGCCACCTGCGCTAATCGTTCGAACCAGTTTCGCAATTCTGGTGGGACGACCAAACATGCACCAAGCCGTTGACCTTGAGTGATGTCCTTGATTTTCGCGTAGTTCGCGAAAATATCTTTTCGAGCATCTTGGCTATCGGATGCGTCTGTGACTGCCATCGCAGCACGGTATCTACGCCTCGCTCGATCCGTCACTGCCGCCGCAAGCTGTGCTGAATTACCCTCACTGATACCAGCCATACGGAGCAGAACTGTCGCTGCTGAAACGATTTCAGCACTGCGCTTGTTATCATGCCGATCCTGGAACGCAGGTATAACCTTGTACTGAAAGGTGCTTATCGGATCGTCACTGCATTTATCTTCAAAAACCGTGGTCATCTGAACGTCTGATTTGTCAGCGGACAATTCGAGCATCAGGCCGTCAAGCCCTTGGGAAGTTGCGCTAATGTGGGGGTCTTTCATGAAGCATCCTGCCCCATAGACTTGTCGGGCAGCGATCCATGAAATTGCTTCGAAGATGAAGCCGTCTCTTTGAACTCTTGGATATCCGATCCGAGGAGTCTGTTTTTGCTCTTGAACGGTCAGGCGGATTTTGGCTTCAGTTCCCAATTCCGGAGTAGTGAACGCCGGAGCCGCCGCCGACAATTCCTGTAAGATGTGCGCTGCTTGTGCCGCCTGCCCCATCGCAATAATGGCAATTATGCGCGACAGTTCGACTTCATCATTGGCTACCCACCTCTCTCCGGTGCAGTCGGCGTCTATAGGACATAACGATGTAGTGAGTGGAAACTGAGCTAAAACCATGTCAATCCACCTACTTTAATTTGAAGAACACCAAAAGATGTCAGCTTCTTACACTAGTCGCGTAGAGTATTCGACTTAATGTGTATTTAAAATGGGCGTATTGGAAAGCGAGCCCAGCTAAACGCCCGCTTCAATAGATACTCTAGCCAAAACCGGACACTTCCTGCCATCGTTGAATGACCGACAATGGGGTGGGAAGCTGCCATTCGATTGATCCGATTGCGAAGGCTGCTTTTGGGCCGATTGCGGACTGGCGGCTTCCAATGTTCGGTTCTGCGAAAGCAGACATCATCGGTTTGTTTGCTTTAAAGGCCTCCAACGATCTAATTGCGATCTTCAAAGTTATAGCAGTTTACCTCACAACATCGAGCCAACATCAGAACCAACTGACGGATAGGCGCTGACCATTTTTTTCAGGTCGCTCGTGGTCAAATCAAGGCGCATCGCAAGACTAAAAAAATTGATGATTTCGGCATATTCCGGCCCCAGTAAATGCGCGCCCAATATTTTATCGGTTTCATCATCGATAATCACCTTGGTCGCGGCGCAAGTCTCTCCTACGCGAAGATTGGAATACCAACCGCTTGTGTCGTTTGTGGCAATACGCAGCTTGTAACCCGCAGCTTTTGCTTCTTCTTCCAGCATTCCCACCCGCGCCAATTCGGGTATCGTAAACACGACCGTTGGCACGCCTTCATAGTCTGGTTTGGCATGATTGCCTTTCAGCATATTTGACGCAGCCACCTTGCCTTCAAACACGGCCACCGGCGTGAGCGGCGCACCTTTGGTGTCCGCTGCATCCCCCGCTGCATAGATTGACGGATTGGAGATACTTTGCAGAAATTCGTTCACTTTGACTCCGTGGGCATTGGATTCGACGCCTGCCTTGCCCAGATCAAGACCATCGATCGCAGGAACGCGCCCCGCGCCATGCACGATCAAATCAGCTGAATATTTTTGGGTTTTACCGTCGACGTCGAGAGTCACCGAATAGCCGCTATCTTCTTGGGCGATGGAGATGAGATTGGTCTTCTGAACGACCTCAATTCCTACCTCTTTGCTTCGCTCGAGCAATTTGTCGACAAGGTCGGGATCAAAGCCCTTGAGCGGACGCTCGCCACGATCAATAATGTGCACGTCGCTGCCCGCGCGCGCCGCGATATGAGCGAACTCAAAAGAGATGAAGCCGCCACCAACAAACAGGATTTTTTTCGGAAGGCTCTCTAATTCCAGAAATTCCGTGCTATCGATGAGATACTGCGCCCCGGGCACGTCAATTTTCCGTGGCTTTGCACCGGTTGCAATCAGTATCTTCTTCGCTTGCAGCCGTGTTTTACCGTCAACCGCGATTATGTTCTTACCGATAAATTTTGCGCTGCCGTGCAGTGTTGTCACACCATTTTTATCAAGGCCGGATTCAATTTTCGGTGGCATTTTATCAGTGAATGTCCGCTTGAACGCCATCAGGTCCGACCAGTTGATGGCCAAGTTGCCGGGTTCAATGCCCTTGCCGTTCATCAAGGACGCAGCGTCGATTATTTCTGCGCCGCGCCTCAGCATCTTCTTGGGGTCACATCCCCTAAGCGCGCATGTGCCGCCATAGGGGAGTTCATCCACAACTGCGACGGACCAGCCCGACGAGGCGCATTTGTTGGCCGCGTTGACTGCCGCCATACCGACGCCGATGACGATGAGATCGAAAGACTGGGTCATGATTGGTTCCTTGATAAGTGATATTAGGACTAACGGGTGGAGCGGCTGCGGGTTCCGCGACGATTGATGGAGATGCCCTCAGGGAAGATGAGGTCAAGAGGGTAAACGCTGAAATTTGGCATCTAAGTCTCGGAGGACTTTGTTTCGATTCGCCATCGCACTTCTGCGATATATGCTTGACGTGAAAACAGATCGCGCTCGTTTCATCGCCTCACACTCCTTTGTAAGGCATGACCCTAACAGCACGCCGCGTCTGGCCTATCAAACAGACCCTTGAAATCGGTTTTTCCGCTCAAGCGATCAAGATAGAAGTCTGGATCTTTTGCAAAAACCTCTGCGCAATGGGGGCAGCGACAGAAACGAATTTCCTGCCCGTTGTGGAGCACAGGAACCGTGTAAGCGGTCGGCTTTTCAGCGAGACACGCAGGACAGACATGGATATCCCTAACCTCTTCGACAAAGCGCTTTGGATGTTTCTGGAAAATATCGGCGCAACCCTGGCAACAGAAGAAATACACGATCTCATTATAGATGGCCTGTGCCGCATGGTCGTCGGTAATTCCAAGCCGCACCAAAGAGCAGCCGCAGGTGGGACAAATTTTAACGTTCATTACGCTTGGCTTCCTATCGCGTTTCATATTTCTTATGCCGTAGCCTTGGGAACAGGGCATCGCCTTAACGGAGGTGATACGATGTCGAAAATTGAGGACCCAATCATGAATGCCAACCCAACATAGAATACGGCATTGCTCCAGCCTGCCGACCAGAATAGGTAGAATTTTGCCAATACCAAAACTGGCCCAATCAGGCTCAATATCCCGCGCCAAATGATGCGGTGGCGATTGAACAAATAAAGATTGGCAATCAGGGCAATGACGACAAAAATTGGCAATAGCCGGGTGATAATTAGACCTTCATAATGGTCCAACCATCCCAGGCCCAGCGAAGCCCCAAGGGCGGCAATGGCCGGAAAACAGTTTGCGCAACCCATTGCTGCGACAATGGCACCGATTGCGCCCGCGCCACTCCCGGTATTAGAAGCAACATTGGCCGCGCTTTCTGTCTCAATATCAGTTTTCATATGCTAGTCCTTTATCCACGTCCTGCCAGAACTATCCCGCGCAGCAGGAGAGC
The DNA here is from genome assembly GCF_965233695.1 of Parasphingorhabdus sp. Lineage (GTDB taxonomy): Bacteria > Pseudomonadota > Alphaproteobacteria > Sphingomonadales > Sphingomonadaceae > Parasphingorhabdus. The sequence goes on along the minus strand of NZ_OZ247497.1, from coordinate 3,156,465 downwards.
TTGGTAATATCTTTGTCGAATGTCTGGGCAGCTAACTTTAATCCTTCGACGGTGGTAAGATAGGGGAATATTGTTTCCCCAAGCGCTTTTGCCGTCATCCCGAATTTCAGGGCCATTACCAGCGTCTGGATGCTGTCCGAACCCTCGGGAGCCATAATCTGACCACCCAGCAATTTGTCGGTTTTTCTGTCGGCCACTAGCTTAATTAGGCCTCTCGTATCGCGAGCCGCCAATGCCCGCGGCACCTGATCCAACGGGACTACAGATGTCTTAACGTCAAATCCCGCTTCCCGTGCTTCGGCTTCACTCAAACCCACCCCTGCAATCTGTGGATCGGTAAAGACAACCCACGGCATGGCCGAATTATCATATGATTCCGACCCCATAGCTACCGCATTCAAGGCAGCAAGCTTGGCACCATAAGCGGCCATATAAACAAATTGATCGCGGTTGGTCACATCACCTGCCGCATATATATCTGGGTTGGACGTTTGCATGTTGTCACCAACAACAATCGCACCGCGCTTATCAAGCGCAACGCTGACGTCTTCGAGACTCAACCCTTCTGTATTCGGTGTCCGGCCTGTCATCACAGCTAGAGCGTCGGCGGTGAGTTCACGCCGTTCGCCTTCATGCTCGATACAAATCGTGACGCCAGACGCATCTTGCCGACAAGCATCGTAGGTGCTTCCGCAATATATGGTGATATCTTCGGCGCGGAAAGATTCAGTCAGTGCATCCGAGATTTCTGGCTCGGCACCCGGCAACAGACGTGAACGGCAAATGATCGTGACATCGACGCCCATCCTCGCCATCATCAAGGCCAGTTCTGATCCGATATAGCCGCCGCCAATGAAAATCAGGCTCTTGGGCAATATTTGCAAATCGAGTAATTCGGTGCTGTCGAGGGTTGAAACCTCGTCAATCCCTTTGATGGGAGGGAGAGAAGGACGACCACCCGTCGCGACAATGATCTTTGGTGCCTGTATCAAGCGTTCGCCAATTCGAACTCCGCCCTCGACGATGCGAGCTGGCCCTTCATCGAAATAATCGATGTTCTCATATTCGGGTAACAGATCGGCATATTTCTTTTGCCGCAATCCATCAACGAGATCATCTTTCGACGTTACGAGCTGTGCCCAGTTTTCTACTCGGGCATCCCCCGCGATTCCGGGAAAGCGACTTGCTGATTTGGCACCATGAATAGCCTCTGCGGCGCGTATCATCGCTTTGGATGGAACGCACCCGACATTGACGCAGGTGCCGCCAATCGCGCCGTGACCTATTAAGGCAACCTTTGCTCCGCTTCCCGCTGCTGTAATCGCAGCCGAAAAGCCCGCTGACCCGGCACCCACGACAGCAAGGTCGTAGCGTCCGCCATTATCTGACGCGCAATAGTCGTTCATATTAATTCATTTCTTTGGTTAGGATCTAAACAATCTTACTGTGCGGCGGCGATTTTCGCTGGGTAACCCGCATTTGTCGATGCAGAGGCAATGGCCGATTCATTGGTGCGCTTTGGATCAAACGTCACTTTTGCGGTTTTTGATTGAAAATCAACATCGACAGAAGACACGCCGCTAACCTTGCCCATGGCCTTCTTGACCGTGATCGGACAGGTCGCACAGGTCATCTTTTCTATATTGAATGTTTCGGTTTTCAGTGCACTCTGGGATGCCGCCTCTGCAACGGCCTGTGTGCCAGAAGTTGGAAACAATGCCATTGCTCCTAGTCCGCCTGCTCCAAGAGCTACAACGACTGAAAATATAATATAAGCGCGTTTCATAAATTATCTCCTAGTAGAAAAATGGTGCCCACCAATCGATTGTGATGGATAGAGCGATGAGTAATGTTCCCACCCAAAGGGCGGTTTTTGTGATGATTGATGATTGTGGTCGGGCACAATAGGACCCGTCTTTGCAGGCAGGTTTTGCGCGGAAATATACATGCCAGAAACCGGCCGCCAAAAATCCGAGGGTTACGGCCACAAAATACCACTTATAGGGTTCGAGCGCGGTAAGATTGCCAATCCATGCGCCGCTTACGCCAAGTGTAACAAGGACGAGCGGTGCAATACAGCAGGACGATGCCAATATGGCCCCGGCGATGCCGCCAACAGCCCACCAGCTACGTTTGTCCGGCGGTTGATCGGGCATTTCTATCTGAACAGTCTCTGGCAAAATGTTATCTTTCATTGCAATTGATCTTCGATGGAAACAACTATACTCTCTGTAGTAACTACAGGAACAAGGACTTTTTATGCAACCATCTGTCAAGCGCGGAAAACTGGCCAAAATCGCCGGCTGCAACATCGAAACGATACGATATTACGAAAATATCGAGCTGTTACGCGCCGTTGATCGCACTAGCAGTGGTCACAGAGTCTATTCGCTCGACGATCAGGCTAGGCTACGCTTCATTTTGCGAGCGCGGGAACTCGGTTTCTCAATCGCTGAACTGAGAGGGCTGCTCAGTTTGGTCGATTCCCACGAATATACGTGCGGCGAAGTGCTGGCCGTAACCAACGATCATATTGCCAGCATTCAACGAAAAATATCCGACTTGAAACGGTTGGAGCAAACACTGTCGGACATGGCGCAGAAATGTGATGGCGGAGAAGTGCCGGACTGCGCCATCGTCGACACAATGTTTCAATGAGGATGGCTCAGCCTGAGGCCCACTTTTTGGACAAAGCAGACATTCCAAACGGCTTATCATGACGACCACTCGCCACCCAGATGTGGTCATTATGGCGAGACTGCATCGAGTTCAGGCAATGACAGGCTCCGGAAACGAGCGTCGGCCTTGGGAATGACGACAATTGGGGCGCGAAGCGGACATAAGATCAGATTGTTGTAATCAACCGCTTCTGAGTCGGAAACGGAAGGGCAGCTTTTTCATGTGCAACGCTCCAAAACTGCAACTCTAATTTCTGGCGTTGTAAACCACATTATCTACCAAATCTCCAATCCGGTCCGCCGCCTCCAGCACGCTCCCATCATCCAGATGTGCATATCTCGCCGTCGATTGCACACTCGCATGACCAAGCAGCTTGCTAATCATCGGCAATGTCTCTGACATAGCCGCCGCGTGGCTGGCGAAACTGTGGCGCAGATCGTGCAAGCGCACATGATTGAGGTTGCTATGCTCGCGTACCCTTCGCCAAACATAGGAGACACTTGCGGTCAAATCGGACATGCCCTCAAAAGCAAACACCCGTTTCTGACCCGGTTTTCTCGGAAGGTTTGCGATCAACTCACGAACCTCATCACCGATCCAGACCGTGCGCGGCCCGGTTTTGCTGTCAGTGAGTTGCAAGCGATTACCCCTCACCTCGCCCCAAGTGAGTTTGAGAATTTCGCTTCTGCGGCATCCGGTTAGTGCTAATACTTTCAACGCGGTCACCTGAACCGGGAATTCAGATTTCAGCTCTTTAAACGCCCTGCCCAGTCTCCCCAGTTCGTCATTGGACAGAAAGCATTCGAGTTTCTTGCGTCTGTTCGGCCTGATACCGCGACAGGGATTAGAACCTTCTTTCATATATCCCCATTGTTCGGCTTTATGGAACGCCGCATTCAATATCGACATCGCCCGATTTGCTGCACCCGGACCTCCGGTATCACTGACCCAGGTAAACCATTTCAACACATCCGCCTTGTCGATTTCGTCGATGAACTTTCTCTTGAAGGCAGAACCCAGATAATTCTTGCGATAACTGTCATGGGTTTTAAGCGTGAGCGGCTTCCAGCCCGGACTGGCTTTATGCCAATATTCTTCGAGGAAAATATCATAGCGCGGTGCAGAACGAATACGCGCTCGTTCTTCTGCTGGATTGTCGCCGGTCTGCGCGCGCAACAAGATGCGCTTGGCAACGTCTATTGCTTCGGCCTTGGTCAGCACGCTGGCATTACCCAGCGTCACCAGACGCTGCTTTCCCGCCATTGTCGTTTGAAGGACATAAACCTTTTTACCTGATCCATGATGCCGGATTCCAAATCCGGGCAAAGTCAATGACCAGACGGTGCGGCGCGGTCGCCCTAGCTTGGTGTCGCCCCTGAATTTGACTATACCTACAGCGGCAAGTTCTTCAGAAACAATACGAGTGAGACTATGAGCGGTCATCGGCTGCCTCCCATTGCAGAGGCAATTGACAAACAGACCCGCGAAGCTGAATCCTGAATGGTCTCATCCGCCAGATGCGCATATCGCGCAGTCGTTTCCGGCAAAGCGTGTCCAAGCAGTTTGCCGATTACTAGTAGCGAGATGCCGTCCCTGATCGCCAGTGAAGCAAAGCTGTGGCGCAGATCATGCAATCTGACATCAGGGATAGCTGCATGATGCCGAATTACCGGCCACGAGTTTACGATGGATATCGGTTTGTCAGGGATAGTGGGACTTGGGAATAGCAGGCCGGATTGCTTCTTGCCCGGTATTGCATCCAGCATCGCCCGTGCCTGTGTATTGAGATAGATGGTTTTTGGGCCGGTCTTGCTATCGGGCAGCATCAATCTAGGCGGTTTTACATATTCCCATCGGAGCGTCTGGATTTCTGCAAAGCGCGCACCGGTATATATCAGCAACCAGATAATGGTCACTGATCCGGGAAAGCGATCTTTGAGTGCGTTCAGGCTGGTTGCAAGGCGGCGATATTCAGTCGGCGTCAGATACCGTTCTTTCAGTTGCGTCTTGTAACGCGGCGTTCCCCGGCAAGGATTGGAATCAATACGGCGATAGCCCAATTGCTCGGCATATTTCATCATTACCGATAGGACGGGAATGGCGCGATTGAAGATTTGCGGTCGAGCCGACAAGCCATCGCGAAAACGGGCAATGTCGGTTTTCTGGATTGTATCAACCGCCATCTCTCCAAAATACGGGAGAAGATAGAGTTTGAGCGCGCTTTGATTGCGAGTCTCGGTGGTAGGCTTCCAGTGCCGGGCATAATCCGCCCAGAACTCTTCGGCATAGTCAGAAAACAGCGGCGCGGATTTCATACGCGTCTTTGCTTTTGTCGGAAGCCCATCCAACTGGGCTTCCGACAAGATACGCCGCGCCTCACGCCTCGCTTGCCTGACGGACATTTTCGAAACGCTACCCAAGGTAACCGTACGCCTCACCTTGCGCTGGCGGAAACTGACTACCCAGGTCTTTCGACCACTCGCGCGAAAGCGCAGACCAAATCCGGGATATTCGGTATCCCAGATAACCCGCTCACTGCCATCACTCATCCTTCGCGCCGTGTGGCCGGTTAGTTTTGCTCGCTCGGTACGCGAGCGCCTTTTAATGATTCGAGGTGTTGTTTCTGGAGGTAGTTTGGCCGCAATCTTGGCGACCATATGGTCTTTTTCGGGGTGGCGAACGCATTCGCCATCTTCCGGTATTTTATCAACTAAATCAACTTCTTGCTTTCTTCCATGCAATGCAATTGCGTACGGTGTGCACCATGTCGGCTTAGAATACATAAATTCAACTCTACGAATGTCGGAAATTGGGCCTCGAGTGATTGAAGGCCGCGCGGAGTAACTTTCCTCCTATTAAGCAATATAGCTTGATTAAACCAACTTAGGAACGAAACCTTCCCGGCGACAATTCGACGCTCACCGACTTTTTCCTTTGTCTGGTGGAAGATGACGGGATGCGTTAATTTCTCTAACCGGAGAAGTGCGGTTCAATAATCCAGAATGATGCGCTGCAAATACTTCCGGGGTGGCATTCATCCCTTGGTGCTTGTTGAGGAACCCGCGCGCATCGCTAGCAAGATCACGATCTTCAGTTGATCCCGTCCCGTCCAGCGCAGAGACTGCTTGCCGGTAGGCCTTACGAATCTCCTCCCACCGTTCAGTGCCAAGAGCGATAAACGCTGGCAGCGCAGCCTGCCCTCGCGCGACAGCAATAGCCTGTTCATTGGTGCGCCGGTCTGCATCGGTCATCTGACCGCTTGAACCATCCCGCAGCCGCGCCCGCAATTTGACCAGCGCCATGCTTGACCCTGCTATCCCCTGCCCGCGCGCGCGCCTTGGCGTTGCTTCCGCAACAACACCGCGTGCGCGCAGTTCTCGAGCAAACTGCTCTCGCAAGCGATTAAGTTGGACCGGGCGGGGATTGAAGCGGGTTCGATCAAGGCCCTCGGCCTGCACCGTCAGATGAACATGTGGACGCGGCGTATCGGTATGAAGTGCCAAAACATAATCATGATTGTCACTGAGTTCGCTGTGGGCGAGCGCTCGAACTGCTCCCAACACCTTGTCCGGGTCGGTGCCTGCTGGCATCGAGAACACCAATGATACGGACGACACTGTTGGCCGCGACCGCCATTGTAGCGTGTCGCTCCATTCTGCTGCGCGCTCGGCAATATCCTCTTTTGAGGTAAGAATCTCTCCATCGCAACTTTCTATGTCCACGCCCCCTTTGCGCCCGATGTAATCAAGATGGGCTTTGACATGGCCGCCGCCGCGCTGGCGGCCTGTGACCTTCACCAATACTTCCGGCGCGCCGCGCACGATCCGCGACAGCTTTGCCCGCGCCGTTTTTCCATTGGCAGCTCCATAGCTTCCATAAAGCGGGATATGGAGTGACCCGTTTGGGTCATGGATATAGCGCACCCGGTATGCAGGCCTCGTCGCTTCCCATAAGGCCGATTCCAGACCCATTAGTCAGCAACCTTCCAGTAGCCCACATCGCCATGCATGGCATCACCTACGGCCGCTATCTGTTCGGAAATTTCGATCCGCATATCAGCGATCCGTCGCAGATCATTTTCGATTTTCTTGTCGCCATCATCCATCATTCGCAGATTGGCAGCCTTCATCGCCTGATTGAGATTGCGGCCAATTCGGAGCAGTTGCATCCTTATCGGAGCAAGCTCGTTAAGCAGGCCATCATCGACCCGAGATTTCAAAGCAAGGTGACGGCGCACTAGCGCCTTGATCCAACCAGACCGATTTGTTGAACGCTGCGACGCGCGGTATTCGATCACGGCAATTTCAGCATCCGTAAAGCGCAACGAGACGCGATTGCATGATGTGGACTCGGACGGTTCGATCAGCGGGCGGTCGACATTCTCTTTCAGCATCTGTTCGATCATCTGCCGCATGATTGCGCTTCGACCGCCCCGCCCTACCGCGAAACTATCGAGAGCAGCGAGCGCGCCTGTATCGAGCCTTATACTGAGCATCGCTGTGACCGGACGGGTATTTGTCGCCATTAAAATTGCCTCGTGAAACACGGGCATTGTAATACAACACGCGCCGCTAGGCATATCCTGCAATTAAGACAAATACCCTAAAACCCCCTAAGAAAAGCGCATCCAAAGCAGCAATCTTCATCGAAGATGAAGGCAGCTTTGGATGCGCTTGGGGGTGAGATTATTAAGTGCGCCTGGCAGGCGAGGCTTTTCAGGCAGACCAAAGATCGCCGCACGATTTCGTGCTGGCGTCTGGCGGTCGCGCTTCTTGATTTGGCGATCTCGGCGAACGAGCGACAGCAGCCGGTGTAAGTCTCAAGAAAAGGAACATGGGTAGCTATGGGTAGTTGACCGCCACATGATCAACCTCACTCTTGCCGCAAAGTAACATCTGACTAACTCCGGAAAATCAAGGCTATATCGCGTCAGGTTAGATCGCATCTTGAAAATCTGTCACAGGCTAACTACTATATAGGTAGTCGTCACCTACGTTGGCGCGGCCGCTGCCTTGGCGAAGGATTTCTGATCCAACGATTTTGAATACTCTTGCGACCACTTCCTTATCGGGCCGCTTGAGATGAGCAGCGCATCTCTAATTGGCCTAAGATGAGGTTGATTGCATGTTTTCAACAATAGATGGCGCAAAGAAACGCGCCAACAAACTCCACAAAATTTTTCAACGTTGCGGTTTTGAATTTCCGTTACACAAATCACAGTACGCCGTTGCGCGCGCTGGTGGCTTTCGGGACTGGCACGACTTGACGCGATCTTTGAAAAGGCAGGAAAGGGATTGCGATTCCACTGACTTTCGTCGCAAGTTGATTGAGGCTTTACCAGTGCCTTGCCATGCCCCTACACTTGCATGGCTCAATCGCGAACCCGAAGACAGGGCTTCGGACCCAGATATCCCTCCCGGCTGGCATCGTTATGTTTTTCCCTACCAGTTCGCAACGGCTGTCCGGCATCGCCATTCCCCGGCAATAAAACGTGGCTCAGGTCCGGGTCAAAACCTCCGCGAGAATATGGGTTCAGGAGTTCTCATTAATATTCATGGCGGTCGCAACCCTTACCCAAGGCTTGAGCCCGACACCTTGGCCTTCATCTTTCACGGCTCACCAGAGATGATATTTGGCATCGATTCGCAGCATTCCCGTTTTGCGCAAGAATTGCAGACACTTCAGGATGCCGGCGTCATAGAGCTGCGTCGCAACCAGGTTGTTATACTTTCACCTGATCGCGATGAAATTCACAGCCGCGTACTCGACAGCCAAATTGACAAGGCAAGACACTGGATGAGTGAGCCGGGAAATATGAAAGAGAAAGCAGACGCGCTCCGAAACGCACTCGCCGTTATCGGGATTGAAGACGCGCTTCGGCGTTCGGAAACGCTGCTCCAATATGGTAGCGATTCCTATGTCCACCGCTCCGGCCCGATCCAAGATATTCTATCAGATATTGCCGGAGCCGGTGAGGTGCTCGCGTTCGCGCGCTTCTACGAGTTCGCTGCTACCATTTGGTCACATGATGCGCGCAGGTTACGCGACCTAGTTCCAGCCAAAATTCTGAACCAATATTTTGCGGGTTATCTCGGCTTTGCCGGTTCGCCCCCATTGTTCAAATTTACAAATGACAATCCTAAATGGGCGGAAAGCCTCAAGTCGACCTTGTCAGATCCAGTCAAGTTTGAGCAAACTGTGCAACGTATGACAGAGGCTATAGAATTGGCTGCCTGAAGATATGGTATGAACTGCTCACTGCCAACTCATGTGCAGGCATTAGGCTTGACTGTCACCAAGATTCTGAAAGGCCAATCGAATAGGTTGGTTCGGAGCAAAGAATGCGCTTCAGCAAACACGGAAAAGCTCCGTCCAGCAGAACCGGACGGAGCTTGCGCGTTTGCAGATCAGTTGCCGTTCGAGCTGCGGGCGCGTGACCAGATCAGGTTGTGGGTTTTGCCATCTTCATCGGCGAACAGGCTGGCGAAGATCGGTGCGTTGAAGCTGGGATCGTCGAGTTTGATCGAAAGATACTCGCGATCTTCTTTGCTGGTCTTTGCCCAAGCTGCCCCGATTTCTGCCTTTGCCACGAAGACCCGGTGTGTCGGTGCGTTATCGTTGTCGCTTGGCTCTTCGGCGACGATGGTGACGTTTTTCTTCTGCAACATCACGGTGACGATTTCGCCGCGATAGTCGTTGCCTGTCTTTTTGAATGTTCCGATATTTGCCATGATACTTCTCCTTGGTTTGGTCGAACCCGCGCTCATTCGCGGCCTCGATGGCTGATTTCAGGCAGGGGCTTGAACCGATGCACCCGCAGGGCCGAAACGAAGTGGAGGACAGTGCAGACCGGGGTTTCTTGTTTCGCGAGGAATGCGCGTCAGCGCAGGGGAAGAAACTTTGGGCTGCACCGTTGCAGCTTGGGGCAAGAGGCGCAGCCGTCCCATGCCAATCAAAGCCATTTAAGAGGACGTGAATGAGTGCAGCCCGCCAATAGTGCCAATGAGATTTGGCGAATATAGTGACGCGTTCAATGACTGGCTCATAGACTGCGGCCGATATGACGGGGTCTGTTTGCTGAACGGAATGATCTCCGATGCTGATGCTAAGGATTACAGGAAGCACGCTGTCCCAAGTTCGGTGATGAACAAAGCCAATCGGGCGACCTGTCAAAAACCGCCACGACCGCCATAGGAGTTTTGGGCAATCGGCGGTTCGCAGCGCACTGGTTTTGCCAGCCGGTTCGTTGGTGGCGAATGCTATCCCAACAGTAAATTACTGCGCTGCTCAGCCGCATGGCGGCTGCACTCACGCCGCTGCCCCGTCCGGTTCTGCCGGACGGGGCTTTTGCGGTAATCTCGGAGCGGGCGACCAAAGCCGCCCGCTTACACTTCAAGCCGCAATCCGCTCCTCCTCGTCTTTTTCTGGCGCGGTTTCGGCAGCATCCAACGGCTCTGGCTCGGACGATTCATCATCCTCCATCATCCATTTCGCGCGCTCGGCAGCGGAAACCGTGCCGACACCGCCGCGCTCGGTATAGGCGGATGGCGGGAACGCCATCCAGCGCGGAAGCCAGTTTTCCTGTTTCTCGCGGCCATTTTCGCCAGTGAGGTGGTCACTGATAATGCCCTTCACCGTCTTGGTCTTTTCGCTGGCATTGGCAGCAGCAATGCTCGCTCCGCCAACATCCGTCAAAAGCGCGGTCAGGACTTCACGGTCGCGGACTAGATCAAAGAACGCTGCATCCGCCGTCCAATAATCCGCCATCTCCACATCAAGATGGACACCGAGGATTTCGACAAGATCGCTGCCAGCGGCCAGCGTCTCGGCCATGACAACGCCCAATATCTCCATGACCACGCTATCGGGCACATCAAGCAAACGGAGAAGCAAGCCGCTCATACCGTTTCGCGTTTCATGGCCGAGCGTAACCGTAGGTTCGTCAGCGTCAAAGCCAAGCACCGCCAGAACCGCACGGCGGCTCTCGTCAAAACGCGCCTCCGCCACGCTGGTTTCGATGCTCTCGGTAACCGCTTCCTTGCGGCTGCGCTGCTCCTGCACCTTCACATTCCACAAAGGTGAACCGCAAATCGCGTGAGCGACCATAACGCGCAGCGCAACATAGGGACTGGCCGCAAGTTCGCAGCGGACGGCAGCATGGCGGTGGAGATTGATATATTCGGTCATTGGTCCCGTGATTTCGGGACGGACGGGCTTTTCGGTGGCGCCGCTTGTTTGTCCAGTTTCCCGCGCCCGTGCTTCCTTGGCGGTCAGATAGCCTTCATGGAACGTCACCTCGCCCTTGGCGCTCACATCGATGTAAACACGCCCACCTTTGCGTTTGGTGGTCTTTTCATGGTCCCATGTCTGGAAATAGCTGTCTTGCGGAATGATCTGCACATCGCTCCAGCCATTCTCCAGATATTCCGCCTTCTTGGCTTCAATCGCGGCGGTTTGCGCTTCCCAGAACTGGTCCGCATCGGCAAAATAACCATCCTCGGCAAACAGGTCGCTGATGGTCTGGCCCTTGAAGTCCGCCATATCGAAGATCGCGGCGGACACCGAAATAGACGCGCCGCCAAACAGCCATGCTTTAAGCTGACCTCCACGCGGCGCATAGGCTTCTTCATCCTTGAACAGAGCCAGCCATGCTTTTTGCTGCGCCTTGCTGGCCAAGGTCAGATGGCGCACCGTGGCGGCATCGATTTCTTCGCGGCCATAGGCTTTGCGGATCGGCGGCAAGAGATTACCGAGCGCAAGAATGCGCCCCACTGTCTTTTCATCCATCCCGAACGTGTCGGCAATCTCTGCCGCTTTGCGGCCCTTCTTGACCAGCTGGGTAAATTGTTCCCACTGCGTCACTTCATCGGGATTTTCACGCACAAGATTCTCGATAAGCGAAGCCTCCAAGGCAGCGGCATCATCGCCTTCTTCGAGTATCGCGCAGGGGAGCGGTCCATCGCTGCCGCCTTCTTCGGCAACCGTGGTGGCCGCATGATAGCGTCGTCGTCCCGCGACAATCTCGAACGTATCGGCACTGCCATTGGGGCGCACCAGCAAGGGAACAAGAACACCCCTCACCCGCACTGAGGGCAATATATCACTTATGTCGGGCGGCTTCTTGGCGTTTCGCATATTGGCAGGTGATACCGACAGCTTGGTAAGGTCTATATTTTCAAGTTGCATTGTCTTTCTCCTTAATAGTCATTTGAGTGGATGATTGGCCCTGCTCCCGTTGCATACGGGGGTGGCGGTGGAAGCAGGGCCGGTGTTCTCGCGTAGCGGGATTGCTGCGCGAGGGTCTGCCGCGCCTTGACCGGAGGGGTGGGCAAGACGTCGGAATGGGGGGCAAAGTTCGCAAAAAAGCCATTTCAGAACATTTCGATCTGGTTGCGGCTATTGGTGTCGAACAAGCCGTGATCTGCGGGACGCTGGGCCTTCTTGGGTTCCATCGGCGCATTGGCGCGTATCGCCAGCCTTTGCGCTGGCGTGATGGGCACAACACCCGACACTAAAGTCTGGACGCCAATCGGCGTTTGCTCGGCGTCAAGCGGCGGGATGCTATTATCTGGCGCTGCCCTGCTCATGCCACGCCCTCCGAGCGCAGCGGCACCTGATCGGTAAACGCCAACAGATAATCCGCAGCCTTGCTGGCCTGACTGGCCGCTTTGAAAATGGCGCGATTATCCTGCCGCAAGACGGCAAGCCAAGAACCAAGATAATCGGCATGGCGGACGGTGGGCGCGATACCGAGCGCTGCGCAGAGAAAAGCCGATGAAAGTTCGGCGCACAGTTCCTCCCGCGCATAAAGCGCGGTCCCGAAACTGCCCGACTGGTCGCGGCTTAGGCGGGTCTTGTGGCCCGTCCAGTGACCCAGTTCGTGCAAGGCTGTGCGGTAATAATCAATCTGGTGAGTGAAAGCGGGTTGCGGGGGAACCTGCACATAATCCGCGCCGACATTATAAAAGGCCTTGGTTCCGCCTGTCCGAAAATCTGCTCTAGTTGCAGCGATCAGAGCCTCGGCCTGATCGTGCAATTCGCGCTCGGGCAAGGGCGCGGGTTCGGCGGTCAATCGCTCCGGCAAGCCATCGCACTGTGCGGCATTGAACACGGTAAAGCGTTTGAGGAACGGAATGGAGCGGGGCTTATCGCCCCCGCCTTGCTCCTGCCCATCATCATCGGGCGTAAAGCGGTCGGCGTAAAAAATCGTCCGGCCCTTCTCGCCTTTGCGGACGCATCCTCCAGCGGCCAAGGCTTGCCGGAATGTCAGCCAATCCTGCGAGGGATAGCCGCCGTCGATCACGGCTCCCCAGAGAATGAGGATATTGATACCCGAATAATGCCGCCCCGAAATCGCATTGCGCGGCAAGCCAGTTACGGCGTTGCCAGCATCCCAAGGCTTAACCCAAGGAAACACGCCTTCCTCAAGCTTCGCGACAATCTTCGCCGTTATCTCGTCATAAAGCGACACTTTCGGCGCAGCCCTGCCGCTCCGGCGCGGCTTACCCGCCGTGCGCGAAGCGCGCTTTGCCTTCGCTGTTCTGCCCTTGCCGCTATCACTGACTGTAGAATTCTCATGCAACATAACCGCCTCCATCACCCCAAAACTGCCGCACCCGGCCCCGGAGAGGCGGGGTGGGCGGCAAGAGCGACCAGAAAGGCCCGCATCAAGCGGTCAGGCGCACCCGAAGGGATGCAACAAAGAGGAATACCCGGTCCTGAAAGGCCGGGTTGCGCTTGAGCGCGGCGGGCCTAGCCGGGAGCGCCGTCCACACCGTCTCTCTGGAGCCGGAAAACAACGCCGGCGCTTCCGCGCCGTCCGTATAAATCGCTCATCATCGCGATAATCCGCCGCGCAGCGGCCCAACAAAGGCGGCACCCTTGCACGGCGCGACGCCGCCCGGTGGTGTGCGCGCGCATCTGTGCGCCAGCGGCCAGCGGGCAAGGAGAGAGGCAAGAGTGCCAGCGGGTCAGAACATAAAAACGCACCCTAAAGGAGCGCAGCGGGAAAGAGTGTGTCCTTAAAAAATCCCGCTCATTATCCGGGGCGTTGCGGGGTGTCCCCGCAGAAGGGGTAGCGGGAGACAGCGCAGCGGCTCCAGGTCAGGGGAAGGCCTTCCCCCGCCTGTAATTCGTCAACTAATGTTCTTGAAATGTCTTACCTCTGCCAGCTAACAAGCTACAATATTCTAATGAGCAATCTGTCAAACCAACCCGATCAATTCGAAACTATCCGTATCTCGCACCAAGCCCGCAAAATTCTGAAGATATTGGATCAGGAGAGAACCACAAATAGCCAGATTCTGTGCAGTTGGCTTGGCAAAATAGGCCTCGGAATCTCCCATCACAGCCTGGATGATCTGCTTGATCGTCTCGAAAAGGAAGAATTGGTACGAACCGAGAAAATAGACAATTTCTGCGTTGTCCACCTCCGCCAACTCGGCGGAGAAATTGCGTCTGGTATTGAATCACTGGAATGGATCGCTAGACCAGAACTGCCCGATTGATCAGATCATGACAGATCACCAACGCACTATCCCGATCGCCCAATGGGCCGCTCGTTCTGATATGGCTGACTGAGGCCAGATTGTCCGAAATCATGCTACATATTTCGGACATAAAATGACCTGTGCCTCTATTTTCAGGTCGCCTTGTCGATATATCTGTCGAGCAGGCAAACTTGCCCTGTGCGACCACTGGCTACGCGCATTAACATGATACAAAACCTCCAATTTTAGAGCCTGAACTGCGAGGTTTTATATCAAGACAGACATATCCAAAAACCGGATCGCACAACACGAGCCACCACATTGATGATCACCTGCGCATCCGAATTTTCGGGGTTTAAGCTGCTCTTTTTCGGAATTTCCGCGGTTTAGTGAGCGCGTTATCCGAATTTTTGATCGTTAATCAAACATATGGGCGCACCAAGGCCACCTGCGGTCATATTGAAGATGCCTGGGCAAATGGCATGTCTAAGCTTTAATTGCATTTTCACCATTTTCGCTATGTTCACCATACGGTGAAGCATGGCGAAACAATGAAAATCGAGAAAAGAGCGAAGAATGAGCGAGTGGCACTGCTCTCGGCAATAACGCTTATCAAGTTAACAATCGCTGCCAGGGCCAAAGGTCTCTGGTGTTTTCCCCCAATGCGCTTGCAATAGATCGCGAACAAGGTCCTCGAAATCTTTTCGACCTCTTTTTTCTAAATCCTTCAGCGTGACTAGTCACAAAACCTTTGATAGAAGCCTGTCGAGTGTAAGGATTTGTGACATGAAAGCGACCGCCCACCCTACCCAGCGCGAGATAATGCGCGACCTATTCGCGCACCAACCGATCCTGCGCGCGCGAGAGCTGCGCAAAGCGGGTGTCGATGGGAAAACCATAGCCCGGGCGGTCGAGGATGGAGAGATCAACCGCATCTCGCGCGGGCTCTACCAGACCTCTGACGCCGACATCGATGCCGACCAAGCTCTCGCTGAAATTGCAAAACGAATTCCGAAAGGCGTGATCGCCATGGTCTCAGCGCTCGCCTTCCACGAACTGACGGATCAAATGCCGCGCAAAGTGTGGATCGCAATCGGCAGCACCGACTGGTCTCCTGCGCCTTCCTACCCCCCAACCCGCACTGTAAAATTTAGCGATACCTATCACCAGCAGGGTATCGAGCATCACGAGGTCTCAGGCGTGTCTGTCCCAATATATTCTGTGCCGAAAACGCTTGCAGATATGTTCCGAAACCCAAAGCTCGTAGATCGATCAGTCGCCATTGAAGGACTGAAAGCTGCGCTCGAACAACGCAAGGCGACACCAAGTGAAATTTCCCAGGCTGCAATCGACGGCGGAGCCTGGAGCACGATGAGGCCTTATCTCGAGGCGCTGACATCGAATGGCTAAAAGGCCCACCAATCTCGCGAAATCAGTCAAGGACCGGCTGCTCAACATCGCGCGCGCGGAGGACCGGGTGTTCGACATCGTGCTCGTTCGCTTCGCGCTTGAGCGCCTGCTTTATCGCCTATCACAGTCCGCACATCGCGAGCGGTTCGTTCTCAAAGGCGGAATGCTCGTAACCGTCTGGCTGGAAAGCGAAAGTCGTGAAACGCGCGATGCTGACTTCCTAGGTTATGCAGATGCAAGCCCGGAGCAGTTGGTCGCGGACTTTCGGGAAATCATGAGCATCGCGGCCAAAGACGGCATCGAATTCGATCTCGATGCGCTTACGGCAAACCCGATCAGAGAAGAGATGGAATATGGCGGGACCAGGCTCAAGACTTTCGCTTATCTCGAGCGAACCAAGATACCGGTGACCATCGACATCGGATTTGGTGACGCTCTTGCTGCCCCGTCCCAACAGCTGACCTATCCTACATTGCTCGATCTTCCGCCTCCCGACATTCGCGCATATCCGCCCGCTACAGTGATAGCCGAAAAATTTCAGGCGATGGTCCAGCTTGGCATCGCGAACGGTCGCATGAAGGACTATTATGACCTTTGGGCTATGCCGCGAGCCCTCGACATCTCAAACGACGAGCTCGACGCCGCCATAATCGCGACGTTCGAGCGCCGAGGGACCGAGATTCCAATCGATCGTCCGCCCGGGTTGTCGGAACAAATGTTTCAAGACGGTACCAAGCAAGGCCAATGGGCGGCATATGCAGAGTCAATCGACTTGGAGACCGTCAGCCTTGAGGAAGTGATCGAAACCATTTGGTCAATGGTCGGGCGCGCCTGCAAGAGGATTTCAAAAGCAAAATAGCTAGTATTGTTAGTCAGCTTTTAAGGCTGATTGCAGACTGTCTGGTTGTGGGACCAAAATGTCGAAAAGCGGACTTTCTGCTTCCGACCCCGAAGCAAACTCGAAGGCAACATTAGATTAATGACCCAGATGATGTCTTGCTGACTGCGAAACGTTTAAAACACTGTTTCCGTTTTGATCTTCATTGAACCTCTCAGAATAGCGATCAGTTAAGACAGAGGGATAATCCGCTCTATTGCATTGAAGGAAAATAGGCTTAGATCAAATGATGCAGAGTATTCCCGAGAACGCGGCTGACGAACTTATCGTGCTTCTCGATTTTCAGAGCAACTGGTCGATTGATGCTGAAACCAGCCTTGCCTTTGCCTCGGCCGTTCTTGAAGTCATCCGCGCTGAGGTTGGACTCCAAGCAAAAGTCGAATTGCTAAGCGCAGGGACGGGTTCAAAGTGGTTCAGTTTTAGGTTCATTGATTTAGCAGCTCTCGTGGGAGTTGCGTTGGCGGTTGAGACCTCTGTGCTGACCGAAGGAACCTTGCTAAATCGGACTCTTGCCCAAGCCGACGAAATGGCGCGGATCGCTGCCTTTGTGATCAAGTCCGGCAAGGATGAACCGAAAACCATCCCGCGCAGCGACATTGCTATCTTAGCCCGCCGCGACAAAAATTCTGGAATAGTTTTAGACGAAGGAAACGACGATAACACAGATCCTATCAGAGATGCCATTTTTGAAGAGCCGCTGCGCTGGCTTGGCCGGTTCGAAAATGTTGAGGACGGGCTTAAGTTTGTTGTCGGGGAGAAGGTCAAATACGTCTGCCGCTTCAAAGGAGAGATGAATTCCGGCGAGATCCCAATGCAAACCTCAGTCGGTCTGATTGCTCAACGAATTTTTTCCGACACGCACGGTAGGGGACAAATCGTAATCCTTCTTGTCTCGAAGATGGTCAACGACTGGGAACAACAGTGGGTCTACGATACCACTGCTGGTGATGCATTGACCGTCCGCGCTGGCGGATATCTTCGTTTGCTATCGGGCGGTGAAGCAACGTTCAGCACATTTGGAGGTCCGAATTTTTACACCAGCTCGGAACCTGTTGAAGCAGGCCCCTACAGCGCGGGTCAACGCCTTATAGCTGACGTGCGTCTGGTGGCCCACCGCGACGGTCGGACTGGAGCCCACTTTCACGATATCGACGACGAAGAGCAATTCATTGAAAGAGAACGTAGCACTTTCGAGGCGGCTCGCAGAGCCCTGGCTGACCCACTCGACGAACTCGAAGGCTGAAAAGGAAATCCTCCAATTTTTTGCTGAAGCTCCAAGGCTGTATTCAGTTTTCGATTTCTACTCGAATAGCTTCCGAAATTAAAATGGACCAAACGCCGCTAATGCCCGATCCCGCAATAGCTAGATTGAAGATGAATTCATGAGACTGATTTGAAATTTCGAGACTTGTGCTGGCACAACGACCACCAGACGATTAACAAGATCATGTGCAATCATCTGACTACATACGGCGCCATTTAGTTCTCGAAGATCGGATCGTTCCCGAAGCCGAGATTCTAGCCACGGATCGTCATATTATCCTCCTTGCAGAACCGGGTGCGGGGAAAACGGAACTGCTTGATAGTTTTTCTCGCGATCTTGGAATTAAGCGCCAACGGGCCAGCGTTCTCCGATCACGAGACATTCCGACGAATGTCGCAACTCTTATTGTCGACAGCTTCGATGAGGTGGCGAAGTTGGATTTATCTGCCTTCGACGATCTGATTGGCAGAATTGCAAGCGCTAAACCGAAACGCGTCATCATCGCCAGCCGATCAAGTGAGTGGGATTCCGCTCGCTACGATCGGATGCTCGCCGAGCTGTTGGGATCGGAACCGATCACTGTGCGGCTAAGAGCTTTCGAGGACGACGAACAGCAGCAACTCTTTGAAAACCTCTATCCCGTCGAAGACTTCGAAACGTTCAAGCGTGCGGCGACCGAATTCGGTGTCCATGTGTTGTTTGGCAATCCGCAGATGCTCCAAATCGTTGGACTAGCCTACATTGCCAATGATCGGGTGTTCCGAAGCAGGGCGCAGATTTTTAGCGACGCAGTCGAGCAAATGTGCCGTGAGCACAATCTCGACATTCCTGCCAAAGAACGGCTAAGCAGCAAGCGTATCGCCGCCATCGGCGGCGAGATTTTCGCTAAGCTTCTTTTGTCTGGCGCGACGGGCATTGCAGCTTCGGAGCATGCCGCCGATCGTGATTTTCCATTTCAGGGTGGTTTGACCGACCATGCTTCTGCAACTTTGCGCCAAGTCGTCGATACAAAACTATTCAAACCATCCGACGAGACCGGAACCCATGAGCCGGTCCACCGCATAATCGCCGAATTTGGCGCCGCCTAACATCTCGCCGAGCGCATCAACGACCGAACAGATCAGGTCACGCTATCGAGGATTTTGGCAATTATCGCGCCAAGCGGAGCACTAAGAGATGATCTGCGGGGTTTGCTTGCCTGGCTAACGACCGAGCTGGATCGAGATGCTCAACGCGCTTGCATCGATATAAACCCATATGCGGTCCTATCCAACGGCGATCCATCGCAGCTGGCTGGCGAATCCAAGATTCACCTTATCGGCCAGTTGGCTGACCTTTCGGCATCCGATCCCTACTTCCGGCGAGCAGACCGCTGGCGCAAATTCAACACGAAAGGCTTTTTCACGACGGAAGTTGTTGAGGCTGTGCGCCAGCTTCTTCGCACCGCTGACGGAAAGACCGACCTGCGCGATCTTCTGCTCGAAATTGTCGCACATTCTGGCGAGGAGCCCGCTCTCGAAGCTGAACTACGTGACATTCTATTTTCCAACGAAGCAGACTTCAACACGCGCTTGCTTGCGATGAAGGCATTGGCCGGGGTCGAAGGGCGAAATCGCTCCGATGACGTTTCAGCTTTAATCGATGAAGGCTCTCATAACGCGCTTCGTTTGGCAGCAGAACTCGTGATGGACGAGGCAGTTTCCCTCCCAGATGAGCGCCTGTTGCAACTAATGAGAGCCTTCATCCCTCTGTTCAAGGATGATGACCTAGCGCTGGAGGAACCCGCAGGGTCGACCTACTTTATTTCACTATTGGTGTCCGGTTTGCCGGCAGTGCAGGCCACATACCTTCTGAGCGAACTGAGTAGCGGGCTCAAATGTACCTGTGGCAAAGAGCGCAGCTATGAATGCCATTGCAGGGTCGGCATTAGCAAACTCATCGGCACGCTGCTCGATCGGTATTTTGAAGTTGCACACGGTCCATATTGTCCGGCGCAACTTTGGAGCTGGATGAAGGCGCTGAACTTCAGAAACGACAAATCAACCCGTGACAGTTTGTCTGTCAAAGCGCTGCAAGCCGATCACCTATTACGACGTGCGATACAACTACTCGCTTTTGAGAGCCTGAGCGACGAGCAGGAAATTTGGGATGCATTTATCAAATTTAGGCACGGAGCGATGCATTCCAGCCTCTTTCTGACCTCTGATGATGACACATGGATGCTGCAACACGCAGCGAAAACCAAGCGGATCGGGATGTTTTCGGCGTTCTATCGCACGCATAACTGGTACTCGGAATCCAAAGGACCTAGCGAGCATCGCGCTTTGCAACGAACATATGCCCAGTCAGACTCGGATTTTCTTCGGATCGCGGCTTCGAAGGAACGCGCGTCTCGGGCTGCAAAACTCGATGTAAGGCAGCGGCGCTTCAGGTTCCAGTCGAGGCGGCGCAAGCGTCAGGAACAGATCGAACGATCCAACGCAAAAAATTTCACCCAGCACCAAAGTGTGATCGCCAAAGGTGAGCATTGGAGTTGGTTAAGAGACTTCGCACGGGAATACCTCCAGGAAGACTTCCACGAGGATGGAGTGTTAAAGTACGTCCGCGATCCTGATTTCATAGAGAACGCCTTGCGATCAAGCGTAGGATTTTTATCAAAAAATGTACCAACGCTTGAGGAGATCGGGAAATCTAGAGCAGAAGGCAGATACTATGTCATTCCGGAAGTGGCCTATGCGGCCGTTCTTGCCGTATTTCGTGACCAAGGTTCGCTCGATGACATTGACCGATCCGTTGTCATAGCAGCAAAGACCGACATAAACGTTCACCATTCGGGCCTGAGCGACGAGGAGCGCGCAGCATTCCATGCGGAAATCGATCGGTGTCTTTTTACTACTGAGAATGACCTGCTCGACTTCCTAGGCGCCTATGTGGAGCCTCAGCTCGCATCGAGCTCAATAATACACTCATCTGCGTCACTGCTCTCATACGATAAGGCATTCGCTGACGTCGCCAAAGAAACGGCATTGCGTTGGCTTCGTGAGTTCCCACAAATGCCGCTATCGAGTGCTGAAACGCTCTTTGACATCGGCTCGAAATACGAGCGATATGACGAACTCCGCGAGATTCTCTCACAGCGCTGTCAGGAGATTCGTGAGAGTTGGCCATATGGCCCGCCCGAGAAAAAGCTTAAGGAAGCTCAAGACTTTTGGTTCCTGAGGTCATTTGCATTTGGAAGCGCTAAGTTTGAGTGGGAGGTCCTAAGCCACTTCCCTGAGAATATCTTCGCTTTGTCCCACCGCTATGACAGTTTGAGGGGGTCCAGAGACGGCGAATGGCCTACACTCAATGCCAGCCAAATTTATCTAATCTTGGACGCCTTCGTTGATAAATGGCCTGTCGTGCCTCTTCCCTCGTCGTGGGGAACTGGTTCTCCAAAAGGCGAGACAGCTTATCGCTTCCTCAACGGCCTCATTTGGAGAATTCCAGACGATGAGCCTTCGATGCAAGTCGAGGTTCTAAAGAAATTGCTTTCTAACGACCGCTTCGAAAAATGGCACGATGGATGCCGTCATTTAATCGCAGAAGGCAGACGGAAAAACCTGCTGCGGCAATTTGCTGCACCTAATTCGGACGTGGTTTGCCAGCTCCTGGATTCGAACCGAGTGGCAACGGTCGAAGATTTAAGGGCATTGGTCGTTGAAGAGCTACGGGCTGCAGAGAGATGGTTTCGGGACGGCGAGACCGACCCGATTGATGCATTTTACGTCGACGGTGAACATGTCGATGAGAACACAGCACGGAACCGGATTGTTGACCGCCTTGACCTGCGACTGCGACCGCTAGACGTGGTTCTCTCGATTGAGAGCGCGATGGCTCGCAGCAATCGCTGTGATTTCACTGCCGTGTCATCAATCGGTGGGCGGCGGACCTGCTTGGTGGTTGAAGTTAAGGGCCAATGGCATCGTGAACTGTTTGAGGCTGCCGCTACTCAACTGCACAAGCGATATTCTCATCATCCAGATGCAGCTGAACAAGGAATTTATCTGGTCCTTTGGTTTGGTCCGGAAGTTCATGTGGCTGGTAGAACGACCTCAGGCATCCAGACCGCCTCGGAACTCGAAGACGCTATTAGTCGTCGCCTTCCAGACTCGCTTGCCGGAGCCGTTGACGTAATTGTTCTCGACGTTTCGCGTTAAGCGAATGACCGCTTTTGGTTGGCCCCGCTAATGCTCTAAATATCCGAGATTGGGGCGCATTCCGGACCGGCTACAATTGGGCCGATTGCCGAATGGCGGCTTTCAGCTTCGCAGTTGCAAATAGCTGCCATTCGCGGCATCAGCGCCGAGATACCCTTCCGCCGACATCGCCGTCATTCACGATGTATTCTAAGGCTGTCAAAATTGCCCTACGTACATGGCGGCAAACTGGCTTTGAGGGGACCAGCAGGTTCTTAAAGTCCGTCGAACAAAGCAGTGTTCGCCATCCCCACCACGGTGCTCAGACTGTACTACCTGTTTGTCTTTCCGTCTGCTAAGTATGCGCACCAACCTAGCGCACTAATGCTGAGAGAATATATGACTGTTTTGTTTTGTGCGGCCGAGAAAAATAAGATGGTCTCATGAAACTGACCGGACTTCTTCAGCGGGTCGAACGCTATTTTCGGCGTGACCGCCGCTTGAAGAATCTCGCCGCAAGCTCGAGGGAGTGGCCGGGCATGATCGAGATCTATCTCTCCAACCGCCGCGCCGCCTCAGCCTGAGCGATGGCAAGGCTCGGGCGAGACATCTATCGTAAGAAGCTTGAGCGATACCTTTCGCACAGCGACGACGAGCAGATCATTTCGCTGGTCTCCGCCGTCGTTGCCGCCCAGTCAGGTAACCAGAAGGCTTTGACGGTGATGCGGGATCTTCCGCCAGAGGCCGTAGGTGCGGAACTAGGATCGCCCTACCACATTCCGCTGTGGTCGCTGGAAACGCTGATAAATGAGCTTTTGGCCACCCCGAAGGCCAAACGCTTTGGAATCGGGCGCACGCGCGTCCTCAATGCCGAGATGTTTCAAACCCTGCGCGCCCTGCATGGCATCCTTATCAAGCTGGAGAACGCCGAGGACGGAATCTTCCTTGAAAAGCATGATGTCTTCAACGAAATGGCGCGGATCGTTCAGCGCCAGTTCCCATGGCAGCGCGGCTTCATGAACGCGCCGCACCTCTACCGCTCCATGCTCCTCTATGGCACCGGTTCGGCGCGCGAGTATTTCGAGGCGAGCGCCGGCATCTCCCTTTCCGACTTCGTGAAGACCGGCGCATGCATGTCGGGTGCTCTGAAGAATAACGACTGGGTCCACCGCCAGCGGAATCTGAGCGAGATCGGCATATCGCCTGAGGTCCGGGAGGCAACTCTTCTCAAGCTCGCGATACCCCATGCCGAGGCACGACACCTTGCGGCGCGGATGCGGAAAGCCCATCGGCACACCGCCTATCGTCCCAGCATTCTGCGCGACTTCCCGATCATGGCGTTCGGCGAGCGGGGCGAGCGCCTTCGCGCCCCGATCCCAGAACTGATAATGTATCGATACACATCGGGCCTCTACCTCGACGTCGTGCAGGGCGGCTCTGCTGTCTGGACCGGCATCGGCACGCGGTTCGAGGGCTACGTGCTGGAGTATCTCCAAGCCATGATGTCCCCCTACGAGGTCATCGGCGAGCAAGTCTCCGGGCCGAAGAAAGCGCGGCACCGCACACCCGACGTGCTCGTCTCTGGAACGGATGGCATCGTCGCGGCGATCGAGTGCAAGGCGAAGAGGATGAGCTTCGACGCCAGATACGCTGACGATCCTATCGCCTCCGCATCTATCGGCTTCGACGAACTCGCCAAAGGCATGTTCCAGATCTGGCGCTTCTTCTCGCATGCCCGGCGCGGCCTGACGGGCGACGTCACGGTCGCTCCGTCCTGCCGGGGTGTGATCGTGACGGCCGACAGCTGGCTGACCATGGCGAGCAGGCAGGCAGAACAGGTGATCGCCATCGCCATGGCGATGGCAGACGCCGAGGGGGACATCGACGAAGGCGATCGCCGCGAGATCGCATTCTGCCCGATCAATGACGTCGAGTACGCCCTACAGCATGGTACGGCAGACAGCTTCCTCGATGCCTGCTGTGAAGTCTCCTCCGGCGAGAAGAAGGGCTTCATGCTTTCGGTCGCTCACGCTGCAACCCGCGACCAGCAACGCGACTATCCGTTCAAGGATCGGATAGCTGACGTTCTTCCTTGGATGAGGAGCGCATTCGAACATGACTAACAAGGCTTCACTTATCTCCGAGATTTTGGCGGAGCTGCGGAAGGCGCAGACCGAGAAATGGAAGCGGCCCCCAGCCGCTCCGGTGAAGAAGATCAGCTTTCCGCCCGCATTGTGGCTGGGCGATGGTCGCTCCATTCGGGTAACCGAAGCACTATTGGACGCAGTCTATGCCTACACACGGATATGCTGGAATAACGACCCGGCCTTGAAGCCCCGATTCAAGATCGATGAATTGAACAAGCTTACGGCGCAGTCCTTCGGCCTAGCGCTTGCCGAGATAGATCTTGATGACAGCGATGCGCAGTTGCACCCCGTCGTCAGCGAACACGTCGAAGAATTGCTCGACAAACAGATCGCCGGGCATAACCGACCTATAGACCTGACATTGGGATGCCACCTTATCGAAGGCGATGAGCCTTATCCGCTCCAAGTTGGACCGGTGGTATTTGAGACCCGCGAAGCATGGCGGCTACGCATGCTCGCCGCAGGCAAGTTATCGCCGACGACGGCACGCCGCCTTTATGCGCGCTGGAGCGGCACGTCACCACGGAAGCGCAAGCGCTCGTTCGATTCCTTTGTAGAAGAATCCATTGTTGACGCGATCGGTGAATGCCCAGTGGTGTGCAGCGTCGCGACGGATGGGCTCTCCGGCAAATACATCCAGGAGAAAGGCCTACTGGCAGCACGTCTCGCCATGACCGCCATTTCACTCACTTGGTATCGACCCTCGGAAGGCTTGCGGTGGATGAACCTGCTCTATGACCGGCGGCGTAGCCATCGTCATACCGTGCTGTTCGGCAGCGGCACCAATGTCGGCTCGAACTCTGCATCCGCGGAACTGCCTCTCGGTCGCTATTCGGAACCCGAGCTGCTCGAAAGCCTACGTTCTTATCGATGGCTGTTCGAGCAGATCGGGGAAGCGATTTATGGCTACATTCAGCCCAATCGGTCCATGAAGCGCCCGAAGGTTTTGAACGCGTTGTTCCTAAGCCTGTGTTGGTATCACGAGGCCTGTCGTGAATCGCTGGATCAGATAGCTACCACGAAGTTCGCTGCCAGCATGGACGCGTTGACAGGCGGAAAGGGCGTGCCCGGAATCCTTTCGCTTATCAGCGCGCGTCTTGGCCCCAAGCCCGATGACCCACTGATGAAGGACGGCCGCAAAACCAAGAAGGTGATTGCGCAAATTTACAACGATGGGCGTAGCAAGCTTATTCACGGGGCAAGTGCTGATTTCGCTCACGACTGGACGCAAGTCCGGGTAAGCGCAGAGGTGATTGGTAGATGGTTGCTTGTTTCGTCGTGTGATTGGTTGTCAAAAAACTCCGCCGTAGATGATCTGAACAAACTTAGTGAGAAGTAATCAACCTCCATCAGATATAGAAGACTAGCTGATCAATGGTAAATAGCACGCTCAATCAACGTCCGCTTGCAGGCAATCGGTGGCAGGCCTTAAAGGACCGAAATTCGGGCGCTTTACAGAAATAGATTCGCAGGCGTTGATAGCCGAAATTGAGTCTAGCAGATAGCAGCGATGGCTAAATCCCGTCCGGGATTTCTGAGGCCAGCATGACAATACCCTTCGATTGTCATTTCGCGAAAGCGGAGCGCGGGACGTGCGTCCCCAAGCGATCCGCTAATGCAGGCTCCTACCCACCGTCCGGTGGGCTTATCGGAGCCTGCTAATTTAGATGGTGCGGGCGGTGGGAATCGAACCCACACTCCTTGCGGAACGGGATTTTGAATCCCGCGCGTCTACCAATTCCACCACGCCCGCGTTGTGAGAGGCATATAACGCCGCCGTCGTGAGACGCAACGAAAAATATTAAGAACGCAAATTATGCCTTTGGCTTCATAGACTTCTTTGAGGCAGCAACTGCCTTAGGCCGGGCTTTGCGAACATTGACTGCCGAAGCATCTATGTTGTTCTTCAAATGCCGTCCATAATATTTCTCAATCATTTCGACGCTGGTGCGGCAGTTTTTGGCGACCTGATAAATATCTGCTCCTTCGAGCAATCGAAGGCAGATATAGGTATGCCGCAAACTGTAACAGGTGCGGACATGCCCATCACGGTCAAATTTCATATTGAGCTCGTCAAGCACCGTATTCATCATTTC
Source organism: Parasphingorhabdus sp. (assembly GCF_965233695.1). Taxonomy (GTDB): domain Bacteria; phylum Pseudomonadota; class Alphaproteobacteria; order Sphingomonadales; family Sphingomonadaceae; genus Parasphingorhabdus. Next base: position 3,130,304 of record NZ_OZ247497.1, on the reverse strand, counting down.
GCGCGGCGTTTTCCCAAATATCGGGTCGGTGGGTTTAAGTTCCTTGCGATCACGGACGCGTTCGAAGGGCAGAATTGCACCGGGCATCGATTTGCAAAAACCGACACCCCGTTTACCGCGTACCTCGATCTCCAATATGCGCTCGCCGGTCGATTCATCATCGACGATCTTGACGTCGCGTAGCTGAATCCGCGCCGACTCATCGGGACGAAGCCCGGTGTTTCCCATGAACAAAACATAGTCGTGAAAAGTCTCGCAAACTTCACGCCAGCGCGGCTTGGGAGGATTCTTGGCCCGCTCGCGTGTGGCTTCGTAAAGCAATTTATATTCCTCGGGCGAAAACCAAGCGCGATGTTCCAACTTGCCCGATGTCTTATATGGCGCTGACATATCGGGGATTGCGGAAATCCAGCCCTTACGATTGGCGGTTTTCAATACCTGACGGAGCGTGACTATCTCGCCGTGCAAGGTCGCGCGGGCCGGTTTCTTCGGCTTGCCGGTTTTAGCGTCGAGGCGGGATGTCTGGCGGTGAACGCGATAGTCCTGCACCTTGCCCGCGTTAATGTCTTCAAGCGCTGTGTCGCCAAAGAATGGCAAAAGGTGAACGCGAACATGGATAGACTTTGATTCTACATACCCCTCATTGCGTTCGCCCTGGGTAATTACCTCGAACTCATCGAGAAAAGCTTTGGTGGCATCCTCGAAAGTAGGACCCTTTGACTTTTGGCGTAATCGACCATCGGCCACTGGTATAGGTTCGGCGATGTGTGGCTGGACAGGATTGGCCAGCAAGGTAAGCCCGCCGCGTCTGCGCTGGCGATCCTCTACGCATTTTTCCATATACCAGTCGCGCGCGAAATCCTTGGCCGCAGCGAGGCTCATCTCTTTAGTTGTCTGCCGGTGATTGCGACTGCCCAGATAGGTTGAGCATTGCCAGAAGCGACTATTCTCACGTCGATAAACGTGAAGCGCGCCATCCATCAGAGCGTAGCTTTCAGCTGTCATAACGAAACTCCAAAATGTGTAAGACATGTGTAAGTCTTTTTGGAAGTCTCGTCCTTGCTCAAGTTGCTGGTATTAAAGGGTTTTTGGCTAATTTTTTAAGGTAGAATGCAATTTTGAGTGCAGCGCGTCTACCAATTCCACCACAGGGGCTGATATGCGTTGCCGCAGACTGGCATTTGCAAAATCGACGCCCTGTTAGCGGAGTGGATTTGTGCTGGCAACCCTCTGTGTGTGCCTTTCCAGCTAAAGAATATATCCGCCGGTCATGGTCTGTATAATCCACAGCGGAAAGGCAGTGATCGCCATAAAGCTTCCCAAGGGCAAAGAGGTGTCTGATGCTATTGCGCCGCCCCGAAGCCGCGTCACCCCTGCGGACGTCAGGCCGACGAGAGCGGCCAGCAAAATCACCAGAGGAATTGCCGGCCATCCGAGCCAAAGACCGATTGCGCCCAATAGCTTTGGATCACCACCGCCCAGCCCCTCACGTCCACGCAGGCGCCGGTAACTCCAACCGACCAGAAAAAGGGACAGGAAGCCGACACCGCCGCCGATCAAGCGATCCATAATATTGGGTTCGAGACCAAAATAGGAAGCAGCCAGCCCCGTTGCTGCCAATAGAAAAGTCAAACGGTCTGGCAACCAGTGATGCTGGGCATCAAGCGCCGCCAGTGTCAGAAGCAGCCAACCGAATATGGCGCCGAGCAAACCGCCTGCGCCAGGCTCAGCGAACAAGGCCACGCCGCCGATCAGGCCAGCACATAATTCAATCTTCAGATGATCGGAATCAATCGCTTTGCCGCAATGAGCACATTTGCCTCTGCGCAGAAAATAGCTGATCACCGGAACAAGATCCAGGGCGCCCAGGGTCTGTTTGCAATGATCGCATCGTGACCGGCCTTTCAGCACCGATTCTCCAACCGGCCAACGGACGACAATGGTCGCCAGAAAACTGCCGATAATCAGTCCAAGCACGACGCCGGCGATGGGATAATATGCGTCCACGTGCCGCACCCTGAACGGATTTCAGTTTCTACTCAAGCGTTCGATCACTAGCTGACATAAACCCGACGCGATGATTGAAAAACCGGTTTTCCACGCTTATGTGCAACAGCAACAGTGCGCGCGGCTTTGCAGTCGTCCATATCCTTACGAAAGGCTTTCTCTATGTCTCAATCCGATCCTGTCGTCATTCTCTCTTATGCCCGCACACCCATGGGCGGCATGCAAGGCGCATTGGGAGATGTCAGTGCACCCGATCTTGGTGCGGTCGCTGTTCGCGCTGCAGTTGAAAGGGCCGGCATTAACGGCGCCGATGTAGAGCGTATTTATATGGGCAACGTCCTGTCCGCTGGTCAAGGCCAGGCCCCTGCCCGACAGGCAGCGATATTGGGCGGCCTGCCGGAATCGGTTGAAGCCACCACCGTGAACAAAATGTGCGGCTCCGGCATGCAGACCGCAATCATGGGCGCTGAAGCTCTGGCCGCCGGGTCGGTGGACATGATTGTCACTGGCGGTATGGAAAGCATGACCAACGCGCCCTATTTGCTACCCAAAATGCGTGGCGGCGCCCGCCTGGGACATGCCCAGGCAATGGATCACATGTTCCTCGACGGGCTGGAAGATGCCTATGACAAAGGCCGCGCAATGGGCAGCTTTGCGGAAGAAACCGCTGGTGAATATCAGCTTACCCGCGAAGCGCAGGACGAATATGCCATAGAATCGCTGGCCCGTGCAAAAGCCGCCGTCGAAGGTGATGCCTTTGATGACGAAGTTGTGGCCGTCGAAGTCAAGACACGCAAAGGCAGTGTCACCGTCGACAAGGACGAACAACCGCTAAAGGGTAATCCTGATAAAATTCCGCAACTGCGTCCGGCATTCGCAAAGGACGGCACGATTACCGCAGCGAACGCCTCTTCGATATCGGACGGTGCTGCGGCTATGGTACTAACCCGCGCGAGTGTGGCCGAAGCAAAAGGATTGAAGCCAGTTGCACATGTCGTGGCACATGCGGCCCATGCCCACGCGCCGGCGAAATTCACCACAGCACCGGTAGCCGCGATCCAGAAGGTTCTCGACAAAGCGGGATGGTCTGTTGCTGACGTCGATCTCTGGGAAGTGAACGAGGCTTTTGCCTGCGTCGCGATGTTTGCGATGCAGGATATCGGGATCGCGCGTGAAAAGCTGAACGTGAATGGCGGCGCAACCGCCCTGGGTCACCCGATTGGTGCCAGCGGTGCCCGTATAATGGTGACGCTGATCGCCGCTTTGAAAAAGCATGGCCTCAAAAAAGGCGTAGCTGCATTATGTATTGGCGGCGGCGAAGCGACTGCGGTGGCCATTGAGCTGGCCGACTAACATTTTTCAAGACCAATTAAAAAGGGGCGGAAAAGCAATGCTCCCCGCCTCTTTTTTAATTCAATCAGGTTATCAGGCGAAGCTGACCGTCTGACGGCTTTTCTTGCGGCGCAATGCTCCGCCAACAGCACCAAAGCCAAAGATCATGAATGCCCAGGTTGCAGGCTCTGGCACGGCGGTCAGATTGAAATTCAAATCCCAATGCGCTGGCCGCTCGCCGTTCGCGCCTTCAACCAGCAACCATGAAGACCCGCCGAAAGCGCCATTTTTCGCATTGGCACCCAAACCATATTGGAAAGCGTGACCACCCGCGAAAGGATTGGCGCGCAGCATATATTCATAGCTGTCAATCGTGATCGAACCGGTTGCTGTGGTGAAGAAATCCACGTCCTGCGTGTCCGTCACCGGATCATAAGCAAGGCCGCCTTCCTGTTTATAGGTAAAGGCTGAACCGAAGGTGGTTTCGAGGAACCCACCAAAACTCAAATTGATCTCGGCGACATTGTTCGAACCGTTAATCGCTGTCCCTGTCAACGTGCCTGTCCCGGCGACAGTATCGACCGTAAAAATCGTTCCGGATTGAAAAGCATAGAAACGGTCTGAACCAATATTGGTGTTATTTGTCCAAAGTCCGTGCTTGTTGCTGCCCGCTGTATAGTTGCTGGCGTTAAAAATCAGCACTTCTGCCGAAGCGGCGGTCGCGGAAAGCGTCGTTGCTGCCAAAGCGGTAGCGGCCAACGCCAAAGTCTTCTTTGTCTTCATCATATTATCTGCCCCAAATCATCCAAATCACACAGCTCGAAACAGCCCCCACTGCATCTCGCCATTAAACATTCAAAAGCGATAAGTTCAGACCGGTCCAAGGCCGACTTGCGTTCTGTTGTTTCACCAACCGAATCTCGCTTTCCGTCTATAGATTAGAATAAATTCAGTCAGTTGGGCAAATCCGTTACCTTTTTTTAAGGAACTATTTACCAGAATTGACACGAATTCAGTGTGATAATGGCTGGCCTGACGGCGAAACGCGATACCATGTCCCAATATGTGACAATGACGGTTAACCATCCTGCTGCAAAACCGCCGGCATTCTGTTTCATTTTGGGTCACTTATGACGGGGCACCGCTATTTTAGCGGCTCATCTCCCCAGATCGCGTCCTGCGCGATATAGCCACGACGACCGGTCACATCGAGAAGGCACCAGCCATTTTCACATTGGGTGATTTTGCCCACAACACCTGGTTGCGCGCGCCAGATAACCTTCGCATCCGCTGCCGGCTTTGATCGCAATACCTGCACCTGCCCCTTGTCTCCGACTACAACAGCGGTTTGGGTTGCGCTCAAAAGGCGGGCATGCATCCAGCCTTGCGCGCCATCGGGATCCTCGACTTTGCGCCAGGCTTTGTAACGCGCGAGTATTTTTACCGGCAACCGTTCCCTTTTATATATCCACATCGTCGGATATTCTGTGCTGGGTCCGGTTCGCATTCGTGCTTCGGGTTCATCAATCGACGCCCAATATGGCGGCTCTTGCTGCGCCATCGCAGGCGTCGCCGTAGCCGCCATCAATATGGGCAGTCCCAATGACAAAAGATGTTTCGAATTAGATTTACCCATCGTCCAAATACTAATCATGCCCCCGGATGCCCATAGCCATAAACTGAAAGACGAGGCCACGACAAGCGCCACCTGCTTGACCTGATGTAAAATTCAGGCATAGCAACGCCGTTATGGCTGAAACAAGATCATCAGATAATATGGAACCCGAAAAATCCAGACCGGCCAAACCGCGCGTCATCGTTACACGCGAACTGGCCGACAGCATTCATGACCGGATGGCGGAGTTGTTTGATGTCGTGCCCAATCTCACTGATCGGGCCTTTACCCGCGATGATCTGATCGCGGCGATGGCCGATTGCGATGTTCTGGTGCCCACTGTGACAGACCATATCGATGCCGAAATGATCGCAGCCGCGCCTGAACGCCTTAAGCTCATTGCCAGCTTCGGTGCCGGTGTTGACCATATTGATCTTGCTGCCGCCCGTGCGCGCAAAATATTGGTTACGAACACGCCCGGCGTGTTCACCGAAGACACGGCCGACATGACGATGGCGCTGATCCTGTCCGTTCCGCGGCGTTTGGCCGAGGGTGAGAAACTGATGCGGTCCGGCCAATGGGAAGGCTGGAAACCCTCTGGCATGCTCGGCCATTGTATCGGCGGCAAGAAACTGGGCATAATCGGCATGGGCCGCATTGGTCAGGCGGTCGCACGCCGTGCATCCGGCTTTGGACTATCGATTGTCTATCACAACCGCCGACAGTTGCCGCCAGCAGTCGAAGAGTCGCTAAACGCCAGCTATGTCGAAGAGTTGGACGACCTCATTCGGACCTGCGACATTATCACCATCCACTGCCCCCACACTCCGGAAACGCACGAGCTGATCGATGCGAACCGGATCGCGATAATGAAACCCTCTACCTATCTGATCAACACGGCGCGCGGCGATCTTATCGACGAGAACGCCCTGATCGAAGCCCTGCAGGACGAAAAAATCAGCGGCGCCGGCCTCGACGTCTATACCCGCGAACCAGCCGTCGACGAGCGACTGCTCAAATTGAAAAACGTCGTACTGTTGCCTCACATGGGCAGCGCTACTTTTGAAGGACGCGAGGCTTCCGGTGAGCGCGTTATCGCCAATATCCGTGTCTGGGCCGACGGTCATCGTCCGCCGGATCAGGTCCTGGAGGGTTGGGTCTGAAGCTGGTTTGAGACAAATGCAGTTTGTTGCCGGTTGTGCAGCAAGCGGCTCTCGACTAGTAAATCGCCAAAATATGATTCGCCAGAGCGAACATGCGTAATAAAATTATGTCCTTGGGGGATCCAATGAAATATCTGAGTAAGTTTCTTGCCACGATCAGCGTTGCGATATTGGCGTCGGCACCCGTTTTTGCGCAAGATGTCATTGATCCCAACACCGATGTTGCCAATACCGGTGACACCGCCTGGATCTTGACTTCCACCGCCTTGGTGCTGTTGATGACCCTGCCAGGACTGGCGCTATTCTATGGCGGTCTTGTCCGCTCCAAGAATTTCCTTTCGGTATTGGTGCAATGCATGGCCATTGCGGGCATCGTCTCTGTTTTGTGGGTTGTCGTGGGATATACGCTCGCTTTCGGAACCGTAACCAACGGCATATTGGGCAATGGTATCAACTGGATGTTTGGCAATCTTGGCAATGTCCGTGAAGGCACTACCATTCCGGAATCGGCATTTGCGATGTTCCAGATGACCTTTGCGGTGATCACCCCTGCCCTGATGGTCGGCGCCTGGGTCGATCGCGCCCGCTTCGGCTGGGTCGTGGCTTTTTGTTCGCTCTGGTTGCTCGTTGTTTATGCTCCTGTAACCCATTGGGTCTGGGGCGGCGGCTGGCTCGCAGGCCTGGGTGTTCTCGATTTTGCTGGCGGCATTGTTGTTCACACCACTGCGGGAGTTTCTGCGCTGGTCGTCGCGATCATGATGGGCAAGCGCATTGGCTGGCCCAAAACGCTTATGCTGCCTCATAGCCCTGCCCTGACCGTTGCCGGTGCTGGCTTGCTTTGGGTTGGTTGGTTCGGCTTTAACGGCGGCTCAGCATTGACGGCGACCGATGACGCCTCCTCTGCAATCATCAACACCCATGTTGCCGCCTCTATGGCCGCATTGGTCTGGATTTTGATTGAACGTATCAAGGTCGGGAAATCGACCGCGGTCGGCGTTGCAACCGGCGCCATTGCCGGTCTTGCAACGATCACACCAGCGGCAGGTTTTGTCGGCCCGGGTGCGGCCATCATCATCGGCGCGGCCGCCGGTCTGGTCTGCTTCTTCGCAGTCGGGCTGGTGAAGAATGGCTTCCAGATTGACGATAGCCTCGATGTTTTTGCAGTTCACGGTGTCGGCGGCATGCTCGGTTCGCTTCTGCTCGCGCTGTTCATCAGCGAAGGTCTGGGCGGCACAGGCTATGGCGAAGACATGGCCTTTGGCAGCCAGTTTGTTGCACAGCTAATCGGTGTCGGCGCGGTAGCCATCTGGTCCGCTGTAGCGACCGCGATTCTGGGCTTTGGTATCAGCTTCATCCTGCCGATGCGGGTCAATGAAGACGACGAACGCGATGGGCTGGACATTGCCAGCCATGGCGAGCGGGCGTGGGATCTGGACTAAGCGATCTGAATCGAACGTTTAAAAGTTGAAGAATTCCGGCCGGAGCACAGATCCGGCGCGGGCAAATAGCAGGTCAATCTGCACCAGATGATTGCGCGGGCGGCTGAATCCAGACACTTCCGTCGGATAAAATCCGCGCTCGGCCATGAACGATACGACCTCGGGCAGAAGCGGCGCGCCTTCATTATATTGCAGCATCGCGGTTTCCAGCTGCACCAGACCAGCGCGTTCGAGCGTTTTATCGGCTCCCTGCAACACCTGAAGCTCGGCGCCCTGAACGTCTATTTTCAGGAAGATATCATCCACGGGATCAAGATGCTCGTCGACCACATCATCCAGCGTCCGGGTTTGCAGTTTCAGTTCCTTGCGCGGCGCATCGCTGGCCTCGGGCATGAAGGATGATCCGGTTCCCATTTCGTAGAAGGTGACCTCCTGCCCCGCTGTTGCGCCGAGAACCGCCGTTTCACATTTCACATGCGGCAATTCTTGAGTCAGCGCATCGAGGCCCGCGCGCAGCGATGGCTGCGCTTCCACCATGAGCATCGGCATCGGGCCGAAAATCCTGCCTGCCAGCCGCGTCCAGTCGCCCTTGAAAGCGCCCACATCGATAATGGCCTTGGGCTTGAAGCCATTTTCAACCAGGCGGTGATAGACAATTTCTTCCGAGGACCGCGCAACCATATCGGCCACATGTCTTTGAAGGGACGGCGTTCCTGTCCGAAACAGACGGCCGATTATGCGCTGGGATAGTGATGGCGATGACATATTCGGCCTATTGCGAGAAATGCAGCGGCTGTCAAACAAACCGGAATCCCGTAACCATCTTCGTTAGTAGTCAGGCACATATGACACGAACCAAACGGCTTTATCTTGCTCTACAGGTCCAGATGCAGAAACTGGTTAAAGTCGCTCGCTTCATAACCACCGAATGCCGCACCGTTCTCAAAGCCATATTTACGGTAGAGGTTGAGGGCCGCATCAAACTCGGCGCCGGAACCGGTCTCCAGACTGAGCCGGTTATAGCCGCGGAGTTTCGCGACGGAAATGATATGGTCCAGAATCCGGGCCCCGACACCTTTGCGCAAATAGGCCGCGTCAGTGCGCATGGATTTGATCTCACCCGCCGTATCAGACAGTTCCTTCAGGGCGCCAACACCCATCAGACGCTCGCCATCCCAGCCCGTCCAGACGGAGACATCGGGTGCTTTCAACCCGGTGAGATCCAGCGCGTATACGCTGCCCGGCGGGGAGTTTTCCTGCATGCCAGAAAGATGCGCGGCCAATAGCGCCTGGACCGGCTTTCCGGTGAGGTCATCCAATCGAATATCCATCGGCATTGCTCTTTCCTACAACCCTTTCGAAATGCTATATGTAGCCTTGGCTTTTTGACAATTTAAATCTTTTCTTTCTGGCTGTTATGCCGGGCTCACCAAGCTCACAACTTTTGTGTCACAAGTTACGAAAAGTACGTGTGAATTGTGTGAACTTTGAAAACCGGGGTGAGAGCAGGCCTCTTCTTTTGATCAACAAAAGACGGGTGTGATTTGTGTGAACTTTGAGCGCGCAGCGCTATCGTCTTCATGGTCACATGACTAGCAGAGACCATGTGTGAATCGTGTGAACTTTGAAAGCCGGACAATGCCCGTCGATCTTAGGAAGCCAGTGTCAGATTCCGTAAAATCTCGGTATCAAGTGCGTCGGCAAAACGGCATCCGGCTTGCTTTGTTTTCTGCCAGACCAATGTGGCTTTCATTGGAGCCTGCTGGTTTACGGTGACGGTTACATTTTCGCCTTCTTGGAAGACGGCGTCTGCTTCAATCCGGCATCCGTAGATCGAAATGTCCAGCAATGTCGCGACAATGGATTTACTGCCTTTGCGTTTTAACGATGCACTGGAAACGGTGACTTCATGACGCGGAACGGCCCGCCGATTCAATGCTGCTGGCTCCACTTTACGGTATCTTGTTGACTTCAACGCCACGTCTACCTCCTGCCTAATCTCAACCCACCTGTAACGACAGGTAAATGGGAAAAGGTATCAAAAGGTTAACGGCACGAAAGCATGTCTATTCGCCGGTCAGGATGCGATCGACCAATTGTTTGACCGTTGGGACGAACCCGTTGGAATAAAAAGGATCCTTGCCAAAATTATAGGCCCCGTGTCCGGCGAACATTAAATGTTCCTCGATCGGAGAACCATGGACAATTTCCTGCAATGACTTTTGGATACAAAAGCTGCGAGGGTCCGCGAGTCGCCCGGTGCTGAAATTATCATGGTCTTTCCAGGCAGAGAATCCGCAATGTGACAGACAGCCCATGCAGTCCGCCTGATCCTTGCGGATCATCTTGGCTTCGTCCGGTGTGGTGAAAACAATCGTGTTGTCTGGAGTCTTGAGCGCCATGGTAAAACCGAGGCCGTCCCATTCGCGCGCACGCAACAGATCGTTCCGCGTCACCCAGAAATTCTTGCCCTTTACGCCGACATCCAGTTGATGCGTATGCTCACCTGCCTTTTCGGTCGAATAGGGTATCTGACGTTCGGAACGCGCTTCAAGGCTACGCAGGAATGCGTTGCGGACGGCAGATGAATAGAAGCCGGTCGGCGAGAATTTGTGTAGCAGCACATCGCCTTCCTTGATCTTGGTCAGTTCATTTTTCCAGCTATCCGGGATCGGGCTTTCTTTCGTCAGCAACGGCCGCGTACCAAACTGAAAGGCGATCTGGCCAAGTTCGTCATTGTCGATCCAGTTGTCCCAGTCCTTCAGGGCCCAGACACCGCCAGCCATGATGATTGGCACGCTGTCGTCTATGCCTTCGCCGCGCATGGTTTCCCGCAAGGTTTTGACGCGGGGATAGGGATCTTCCGGCTTGCGCGGATCTTCCGCGTTACTGAGACCGTTATGGCCGCCGGCCAGCCAGGGGTCTTCATAAACAACCGCTGCCATAAGGTCGGAAACCTTGTGATAGGCGCGCTTCCACAAGGCGCGAAAGGCGCGGGCCGAGCTGATGATCGGCAGATAGTTCACGCCATATTGTTGGGCTATTTCAGAGAGCTTGTAAGGCATGCCGGCGCCGCATGTGACGCCCGCTACCATACCCTTGGTCTGTTCAAGCACGCCGTGCAGGACCTGCTGGGCACCGCCCATTTCCCAAAGGACGTTGATATTGATCGCGCCCTTGCCATTGGACATTTCGAACGCGCGGGTGACCTGCGCTACGGCGCCATCTATCGCATATTTGACAAGCTCTTCATGCCGGGCACCACGGGTTTTGCCATGATAGATTTGCGGGATCACATTGCCATCGGCATCATAGCTGTCTGCATTAACCGCCGAGACAGTTCCGATTCCGCCAGCCGCCGCCCATGCTCCGGAACTGGCATGATTGGTCGCAGCAACACCTTTGCCACCCTCGATCAACGGCCAGACTTCTCGACCGTTATACTGGATTGGCTTGACCCCTTTAAACACTATACTCTCCTCATATGCCCCATAACTGCCTTATAGACAGCGCATGGCAAAATTGTGCGAAAAAATCTGCAAATGCCCAAACTAATTGTAATCTCTAACTATGAACCAAATTTTGGCCGTCCCAGCGCGTGCCCATATAATAACGCATAGCGCGCCAACATCTTGCTTTCATTATATTCTGCCTGCGCTTTCATCCGGTTTTGCGCGCCAATATCGCCGCGCAACTGTTCATGCTGGACGAGTGTTGTGAGCGCTTCAACAAACTGGGCTTCATCATCAGCAGGTTTTATGAATCCCTGATTGGCCTGACATACCATGGATTTGATGTCACCAACATCGGTTGCTGCCACAGGAAGGCCGGCTGCCATCGCTTCGATCAACGATATCGGAAACTGCTCGCTGTCAGATGAGAGGGCAAATATATCGAAAAGCCCAACATATCGGGAAGGATCAGGCAAAAAGCCGGGCATGAGCAGGCGATCTTCCATCCCGCACCGCTGTGCTTCTGCCAATATCGTTTCTTTTTCCGGGCCTTCACCAACGATGACCAGTTTGACGTTGTCCCCTGCCGCCGCGCAAGCACGGACGAGCCGCGGCAAATTCTTGATCGCGCGGAGACCCGCAAGTGTTCCGACGACCACTTCTTGCTTCGTTCTTTTAAAGCCCGGCAGCGCCCCGCGCTGCGGCTTTTTGTCAAAACGCTTCACGTCTATGCCGTTCGGAATGCGGTGAACCTTTTCTTCGGGCTGTTTCCAGACCGACTGTGCGATGGTTTGCAACCGTTCAGATGGCACCACCAGTGCCTGACTGCCGCCCAGGGCGAACGTCCGGAACATGTTGCGTTTCCAATTGAGCTTCTTGCGCTCATCCTCGTTGAAGCCGTCTTCATGATGGATCAATGGCGGCAGGCCCTGGACGCGCGAGAATAATGTCCTTGCCATCACCCCGTCCATCGATCCCCAGTTATAGGACAGGATCAAATCAAAGTTCAGAAAATAGGCGACCAGTTCGCGGTAACGCTTTAATGACGGCTTCCCGGCCAGTGAAGGCGCATCTTTCGGAAAATTTACCTTTATCTTCGCGTCAATCGCGTCCCGGGCAGAAAGGCTGTCAGGCTCTGCTGACAATATCGTATGCTCTGCCTGCCCGCCAAAATGGTTCATCAGTCGCACCGCACGCGCTTCCTTGCCGCCAAGATTGAACGTGCTGTGCATATGCAAGATTTTGGAAGACTTCATCGGCTGTGCTGGTTTTTCAAATGTTGGAAAATTATTCGATGCGTTGAAGCAATGCGGCAATCGCGTCAAGCGATGTTGGCTCCTCCAAGCTGGGCGCATGCCCGACCCGCGGGATCGTCACCAGCTCGCCTTGCTCTAATATTCCCAGCATTTTTCGGGCTGTTGCATCGCTGAACAAATCTGATAGCTCGCCGCGCAAAATTAGCGTTGGCACTGCTTTGAGAGCTTCGAGCATTTGCCACATGGCGTCGCTGCCGCCGCCCTTGCTTTCAAACGGTTCCGATATTTTCATATCATAGTCCAGCTTGATCCGACCCGAACTGTTCATGCGATATACCTTCTTGGCGAACGCGATCCATTCTTTGAGGGTGTAATCTGGATATATATCACCCCCGGATTCTGCCAAATCACGGGCCGCATGAGCCCATGTATCAAAACTGCGCCCCTGCCCGACATATTCCCCGATCCGATCCAATCCCCGTTGATCTATCTCTGGGCCAATATCGTTTAACAAAGTGCCTGCAACACGCCCCTGATGCTTAGAGGCCATGACCATGGTGACAATACCACCAAGTGATGTTCCGAAGAATATCGCTTTGGGTACATGGATTTCGTCCATCAGCCGGATTATATCGTTCACGTAGGTTTTCGGATTATAGGTCCCACTGTCATTTGCATATTCACTGGCACCGCGACCACGCAGGTTCACCATGATAACGCGGCGCTCGGCCATCAAATGCGTTCCCAGATGTTCGAAATCCCGAACATTCCGCGTCAACCCGGGGATGCATATGATCGGTATCTTCTTACTATCCGACGGATAGTCACGATAATGCAGTTTCAAACCGTCTCCGGATTGCCAATATTGATCCTGATAGAATTTCTCTTTGGTCATATTTGTAGTTCCCCCCGGTTCTGACTTGCCGCAACCCCGATTAGTCCCCACTATCAGGAAATGCCATATAAACCACAAGCAGAACCCTCCCCTTCACCCTATCGCGCGGATGTCAAGATTACCGGTCTGGGTGAAAAAATCGGCGACCCGGTAAAACCGGCGCAATTTCCCAAGCACATTCTGCGCTTTCGTAATGATCGATGGGGTCAGACAATCGGCCTGGCAGATCTTGGCGAAGAAGACTGGCTCGATCATTTCGGTGGATTTGCGCCCTTGCCCGGCAATTTGAATCCGCCGCTTGCGTTGCGCTATCACGGCCATCAATTTCGCAACTATAATCCCGAGATAGGCGATGGTCGCGGATTTCTGTTTGCGCAGATGCGTGACCATGAAAACCGGCTAATGGATTTGGCCACCAAAGGGTCCGGAACTACGCCGTGGAGCCGATCGGGCGATGGACGCTTGACCCTGAAAGGCGGTGTGCGCGAAATCCTTGCCACTGAAATGCTCGAAGCGCTTGGCGTTGATACATCAAAAACCTTTGCACTCGTCGAAACGGGTGAGGCACTGGAACGAAATGACGAGCCCTCGCCTACCCGTTCCGCTGTCATGACGCGGCTCAGTCACAGCCATATCCGTTTTGGCACTTTTCAACGCATCGCCGCGGAACAGAATGAAGATTTGATGCACGCGCTGATCGATTATTGTCTCACCCATTTCTTTGGTGGCGCGAAAACCGATAATCCCGCCACGGAAATGTTCCAACATGTTGCCAACAAAGCAGCGCAATTGGCCGCCAGCTATATGACCGCCGGGTTTGTTCATGGCGTGCTCAACACAGATAACATCAACATCACTGGCGAAAGTTTCGATTATGGCCCGTGGCGCTTCACACCCTATTGGGAACCCGGTTTTACCGCAGCCTATTTTGATCATGAGGGATTATATTGTTTTGCGAGGCAACCAGAAGCCTTGCATTGGAATCTCGCACAATTGGCCAGCGCGCTGAGACTGGTTTGCGACAGTGATCCTTTGGTTGCCACGTTAGAGGGCTTTCCGCGATCCTATGGCGAAGCGTTTACGGAGCATTTCTGCTGGCGGCTTGGTCTGGAAAGCGAAGGTTTCGATAAAGACAAACCGCTGGTGGTTGCGGCTGAACAGGCGTTGAGTCAAAAAACGGTAACGATTGACCAGTTCTTTTTTGACTGGGGCCATGGCACCATCGCCGACCGAAAAGGTTACGAAACCGAAGAATTCAAATCCTTCACCATGGAAATGAGTCAACGAAAACGTGCAAGAAAATCAAAACACGTCTATTGGCAAGCAGATACTCCCTGCTCTCTGCATATCGAAGAGGTTGAATCAATCTGGGATGCCATCGCGCAAGATGATAACTGGCAACCGTTAACCAGCAAAATTGAGGCAATTAGAACCATGGGCCAGGCACTTAGAGATTTGTAACGAAAAGTAACTCTTTGTATGAACGCATGCGAAAGAAATTAGCGTTTTAGTTGCTGGATTTTTATGCTGTATCAGCTAGTTAGAGTTCGACATAAACGTAATGATTGTTTGATTTGAATATCACTGTAACGGATTGATTTTGACACAACTTATTTCAACAGAACCGGCTACTGGCGCAATCCTATGGAAGGGCGAAGCAGGCGATGCCGACAGCGCCGTTGCGATGGCCCGGAAATCTTGGCCGGCTTGGGCCGCGCTTCCGCTAACCAAGCGGATTGAAGCGGTACGCCGCTATGCCAATCGCATTAGAAACCAGTCGGAAGAACTGGCCGAGTTGATCGCTCGTGAAACCGGGAAACCAATCTGGGAATCGCGGACGGAAGCAGAAGCGGTTGTCAAAAAAATAGATATTTCCGTGAAGGCCTATGCCGACCGTACACCGCAACGACAATTACCAAGCCAGCCCAATATGCGCGCGGCTTTAAGGCACAAGCCGCATGGTGTTCTCGCGGTTTTAGGCCCATATAATTTCCCTGCCCACCTGCCAAATGGGCACATCGTTCCAGCACTGATTGCCGGCAATACTGTCGTTTTCAAGCCATCTGAAAAAACACCGGCTGTCGGCCAATTCCTGGTTGACGCCTTCACCAAATCCGGTTTGCCCGATGGTGTCGTAAACATTCTGCATGGCGGTCCAGACGTGGGCAAGCAGCTAACGGCAAATCAAGATATTGATGGTGTGCTGTTTACCGGGTCGGCGCAAACGGGGATTGCCCTTAATCGCCAATTTGCGACGCGACCTGATAAAATTCTGGCTTTGGAAATGGGTGGCAATAACCCGATAATCGTCTGGGATACTGACGATATCTATAGTGCCGCTGTACTGGTCATCCAATCTGCATTTTTGTCGGCTGGACAACGCTGTTCTGCAGCAAGCCGGATGATCGTGAAAGATGAGCTCTATGATCGCATCGTAAAGGAAGTAAAGCGGATCGCGGATCGCCTTATTATCGATGAACCTTTCAGTAAGCCTGCACCCTTTATGGGCCCGGTTATTGACAATGAGGTTGCAGACGGTCTGACCGAGAGTTTTCTGGCACTGATGAGCCACGGTGGTCGCCCGATCAAACATATGGCGCGGCCAATTGACGATCGCCCTTTTCTTACGCCGGGCATTATTGATGTCACTGACATGGAAGAGCGACCCGATATTGAATTGTTTGGCCCGATATTACAGATCATTCGCGTGGCTGACTTTGAAACCGCCATCGCAGAAGCCAATAACACCCGATACGGCTTGTCCGCAGCCTTGATCGGCGGCACAGCCAAGCAATATGATCAGTTTTGGTCCCACAGCCGGGCGGGTATCGTCAACTGGAACAAGATGACAGTCGGAGCTTCTTCTGAAGCACCTTTTGGCGGAATAGGGCTCTCCGGAAACCATCGCCCAAGCGCTTATTATGCCGCTGACTACTGCGCTTATCCGGTTGTTTCGATGGAAGCAGAGCAAACCCGGGCATCAATAGGTGTCGGCCTTAAAGACGAATGACAGTTTTTGACGTCCAAAAACGGCGAATAGTATATCTTAGGTCGCTGAAAAAACTTCTGCTTTGATCGCGGCGGCTTAACGGCGCATATCGGCTCAATGGAAAAAGCTAATCTCTCCACCGCTCGTCAATTGCAAAAAAGCGGCATTGTCTATCTGGTCGGTGCCGGCCCCGGTGATCCGGAGCTTTTGACACTTCGCGCGGCTCGCTTGCTTTCAGAGGCTGACATTATCGTACATGATGGTCTGGTAAGCGCAGATATCCTGGCTATGGCGCCTGATACAACGACGCGAATTTCAGTGGCCAAACAACGATCACGCCATAGCATGCCGCAAGACGCGATTAACGCCTTGCTGATTGCTGAAGCCCAAAAAGGTCATAAGGTTGTGCGCCTGAAAGGCGGTGACCCTTTTATTTTTGGTCGCGGCGGCGAAGAGGCGAGTGACTGCATTAAAGCGGGCGTGCAGGTGGAAGTGGTACCGGGCATCAGCGCTGCTCTCGGCTGTGCCGCTCAGGCAAAAATGCCCCTGACCCATCGTGATGCATCGAGCGCCGTCTCATTTGTTGCGGGCCAATGCAAAGGGCTTTCTGACCAGAATTGGTCTGGACTCGCGGGCAAAGGTCGTACGCTGGTCATCTATATGGGCGTCGCAAACGCCGAAGCGATTGTTGAAAAACTCATCGCTGACGGTGCCTCACCCGACTTGCCAGTTGCGGTGCTTGAAAACGGAACACGGGATAATTTTCGGGCGCTCCAGACACTGCTGACCGATCTCGGCGATCTTGTGCGGCGTGAAAAAGTAAAAAGCCCGGCGCTTTTGGTCGTCGGTGAAGTCGCTCGCTATGGTGACGCAACCGATAAATTTCTTGAATATGCCCAAATGGCGGGAGTGGAATTTTGAAAATACTAACCGGAAATGATCTCAAAACAGGCGATGTGACCTGGTGGACCGGAAGCGACTGGTCGCGCCATGTCGAAGATGCTGTAGATGTCGGCGAGAATTTCGAAGCCATCTTGCGCGAAGAAGAAGCCGCGCGCCGGGTCAATGTTCCCTACGCGATTGAAGCAGAGATGACCGACGACGGCCCTCGCCCTGCGCATATCAAAGACCGCGTGCGGGCGCTGGGACCAACAGTAAGACCGGATTTAACATTAAAGCCAGCCGACCCTGAGGCTGGAAACTGGGTGATTTAGCCATGTATCAATATGACAAATATGACCAGCAGATGGTCGACACACGGGTTGCGGAATTTCGTGACCAGGTCGAACGCCGCCTTGCGGGTGAGCTGACAGAAGACCAGTTTAAACCGCTGCGCTTAATGAACGGACTCTATTTGCAGCTGCACGCCTATATGCTGCGTGTCGCCATCCCCTATGGCACGCTTAACAGCAAACAGATGCGGATGCTCGGTCACATTGCGCGCAAATATGACCGCGATTACGGGCATTTTACCACGCGTCAGAATATTCAGTATAACTGGATCAAGCTGGAAGATGCGCCAGATATCCTCGCCGATCTCGCATCAGTCGAAATGCACGCGATCCAGACGAGCGGCAACTGCATTCGCAATATCTCATCCGACCAATATGCCGGGGCAGCAGCCGACGAGATCGCTGATCCGCGGCCTTGGGCAGAAATCCTGCGCCAATGGTCGAGCTTTCACCCTGAATTCTCATATCTGCCACGCAAGTTCAAAATTGCCGTGATTGCGAGTGATGAAGATCGTGCAGCAATGCGCCTTCACGACATTGGGATTCAGCTCGTTCACAAGGACGGCGAACTGGGCGCGAAATTCTTCGTTGGCGGCGGCATGGGCCGGACACCGATGATCGGCCCCGAAATCCGGGATTTTGTGCCTGCAGACGAGCTGATCAGCTATGCCGAGGCCTGCCTGCGCGTCTACAACCGCTACGGGCGGCGCGACAATAAATATAAAGCGCGGATCAAAATCCTCGTCCATGAATTGGGTAAGGAAGAATATACCCGCCAGGTCGAAGAAGAATTCGCCCATATGAGAACGCTGGGCCTTAATCCTCCAGTGGAAGAGCTAGCGCGCATTTCAGAATATTTTGTCGATCCGCCTTTTGATCCCGATGCGCGTGATGACCTTGATCTGTCAGATCCGGATTTCAACCTTTGGGTGGATCAGAATACTGTCGAGCACAAGCAATCGGGCTATGCGATTGCAGTCATCAGCCTGAAACCGCAAGGCGGCATTCCCGGTGATGCCTCATCAGCGCAGATTGATCTCATGGCCGACCTCGCTGAGCAATATAGCTTTGACGAACTGCGCGTGACCCACAGCCAGAACATCGTCCTACCCCATGTCAAAAAGAGCGATCTCTATGCGCTCTGGCAGAAACTGGATGAAGCGGGTCTCGCACCGGCCAATCTTGACCTGATCACCGACAGCATCGCCTGCCCTGGCCTGGACTATTGCAGCCTCGCCAATGCACGCTCTATTCCGCTGGCACAGAAGATCAGCGAACGTTTCGCTGATCTCGGCCGTCAGCGCGAATTGGGCGAGTTAAAGCTGAAAATTTCCGGCTGCATCAATGCCTGTGGGCACCATCATGCCGGCCATATCGGTATATTGGGTGTCGATCGGAAAGGCACCGAAAATTACCAGTTGCTGCTTGGCGGTTCTGCTGCCGAAGACACCAGTCTCGCCAAAATCACCGGCCCCGGCTTTAGCGAAGATGGGGTGATCGATGCGATTGAAACCGTGACCAATGTCTATCTCGAAGAACGGCAGGAGGACGAGCGTTTCATCGACACCTATCGCCGCGTTGGCATGGAACGGTTCAAGGAGGCTATTTATGGTTGAGGCAATCCGTTTTCGCGATGACGACGTCCATGAAGAGCCAGCCGTGTCGCTGGATGCCTTTCTGGATCAGTCCAATGCCACTGCCGTGCGGATCGAGGCGGGTGAAGATGCTCGGCTGCTAATTCCGTTACTGGAGCGCCTGGCCTTGATTGAGATTGATTTCCCTGTCTTCGGCGATGGCCGTGGCTATTCCGCTGCACAAATCCTGCGCGAGGCCGGCTATAAGGGGGAATTGCGTGCCAGCGGTGACGTGCTAGTCGATCAGATCGCCTATATGCGCCGCTGCGGTTTCGATGCCTTCGCACCTGATGCGCCCATTGATCCGAAAGTCATGGACAAAGCGCTGGAACTTTATGACGCTGTTTATCAGGGAACTACAGATAACCGCGCGCCCATTTGG
This sequence comes from Parasphingorhabdus sp., assembly GCF_965233695.1. Taxonomy (GTDB): domain Bacteria; phylum Pseudomonadota; class Alphaproteobacteria; order Sphingomonadales; family Sphingomonadaceae; genus Parasphingorhabdus. Next base: position 3,110,908 of record NZ_OZ247497.1, on the reverse strand, counting down.
AAATTACGTCATGGGTGAGCCAGCTCGCAAAATCGATATAATCGATGCACGCCCTAACTTCACGCAGGCGGATGCCGACGCGCTGAACGCGCGTTTTGAAGGCGTCCATGCGTCAGCGATGCTTAAAGCCCTGTTCGAGGAAGGCAATCTTGGTGAGGTGGCAGTTGTTTCCTCATTCGGAACCGAAAGCGCAGTGCTGCTACATCTGGTCGCTGAAGCTGATCCCTCGATTCCCGTGACCTTCGTCGACACACTGAAAATGTTCCCCGAGACGCTGGAATATCGCGAAACGCTGATTGAAACACTGGGCATTCAAAATGCCAATATTGTGCGTCCTGACCCGGTCGTCCTTGCCGCAAAGGACGGGAACGAGCTGCGCTGGTCCTTTGATCCCGATGGTTGCTGTGAAATCCGCAAGGTCGAACCTTTGGCGCGTGCCAAATCCGGTCTCAACAGCTGGATTTCCGGTCGCAAGGCCTTTCAGTCGGTCACCCGCCAGAACCTGCCACGCTTTGAGGTTGAAGACGGCCGCCTGAAAATCAATCCGCTCGGCGATTGGGTCAAGGATGATCTAGAAGCCTATTTCGCAGAACATGACTTGCCCCGCCATCCGCTGGAAGCACAAGGCTATCTCTCGGTTGGCTGCGCGCCTTGCACGTCCAAAGTCAAACCAGGCGAAGACCCAAGAGCTGGTCGCTGGCGCGGATGGGACAAGACCGAATGCGGTATCCATGAGGACGTCACGCCGTTGCCGACTGCAGATGATGATGAAAATGGTGCAAACGACCCGATTTTTTAACCATATCTACCATCGGATTATCCGTTACCAAGAACATTGTAACGCAATGTAACAATAACTCGCAGTGGACCATTGTTGCGAATGGACGAGATACCTATTTTGGAAGCTCCCCCTGTCCAAAATAGGTAGAATAATGCACCGAACTCTTCCTGACAAAGTTGATGTTGTAATCATTGGAGCTGGCATGTCGGGGCTTTCGGCCGCGGCTCAGTTGGATCAAGCGAACATCGACTTTTGCCTGATCGAAGCACAAAACCGCGTCGGAGGTCGTATCGAAACCGAATATACCGCCGATGGTGAAATTATCGAACATGGCGCACAAGCGCTGAACACCGATATGCAAAAGCTGTTTTCAGCAGTAACCCGGTCTGGGCTCCATCCCGTTCCCCTGCCAAATATTGGCCGCTATATATGCGATGGAGCGGACGGCGAAACTGCAATTGCGGCCTTTCGTAAAATGGAAACGCTTTTCGAAAAACCAACCCGCAGCCAAACCAAACTGGTCGAGCTATACAATAATCCCGAAAAAACAGCTGCGGATGCGATTTCTCAACTGTCTATAGCTACTGAATTCCAGAGCCTGATTGCATCCCAGGTTGAGGAACTGTTCGGCATGCCATTGCACCAGCTCCAGTTTTCGCATGCCGTTGACGTCTTTGAGCGATATGACTCACATCGTGAGGATTGGGAGTTTCATATCCAAGAGGGACTTGGCGCGTTGGTGGCTTCCCTTGCGGAGCAAATGGGTAATCGATTGCTGTTGCAAACACCTGTGGAATCTGTCGATATCGGCAGCGATAGCGTTTTAGTCGAAACCGAATTTGGAACCATCGAAACCGAGGTTGTTATCGTCGCGGTTCCCCCCACAATTGCCAGACATTTCATGCCCTCAACTCACTGGTCACAACCGGCATTGCAGGCCTATCAAGCAGGCGACATGATTAAAATGACCCTATGTTATGGCCGCCCGTTTTGGCGCGATGCTGGCAATTCGGGTATGAGCAGCAGTATAAACCTTTCCGGCTTAGCGACCGCTGATACAAGCTTGAAAGAGCACGGCAAGCCTCGCTTGACTGTGTTTATCGGCGGACCAAATGCAAGGCATCTCGCTGGTTTTTCACCCGAGCAGCGATGGGAACAAGTCCAGCAACCACTGGTCCGCTTATTCGGTGCGCCCGCAGCGGACCCGATCGCACAATTCGAACGCATATGGGTAGATGACCCATGGGTGGGCGGTGGCTACAATGCTCATGTGACGGCCGGTCAAATGCTTGCTCCGGATGCTGTACTGCGGAAGATAGAAGATCGCGTGACATTCGCGTGCTCAGAAATTGCCGCGCAATTTCCCGGCTATATAGAAGGCGCGATAGACGAAGGGCAGCAAGCCGCAGGTCGCGTAGCACATGTTTTAGGCGTTGTTGAAACAGCTTTTACAGCCACCAAAAGATTAGAATCCTCAGAGCGAAAAAGCCTCTGGTCGCTGTTTAAGAAAAATCGCTGAACCGTGATCTAACCCGCGACATTCAACGCCCGCTATCGGATCAATAATCATCCGGCGCATCGCCATAAGCCAGATCACCAAATTTGGTGAACTCGCTCAGGAAGCTCAGCTGGATGTTACCGGTCGAACCCTGGCGGTTTTTTGCCACAATAACCGTCGCTTTGCCGACCTTGCTTTGATGGTCGGTTTCCCAAGCGAGATATTTGGCTTTCTGTTCCTCGGTTGAATTTTCATCCGGATCATCGGGCTTCACGGCGAGATGATAATATTCGTCACGATAGATGAACATTACGATATCGGCATCCTGCTCGATCGAGCCAGATTCACGCAAATCTGAAAGCTGTGGGCGTTTGTCTTCGCGGCTTTCCACCTGACGGCTGAGCTGGGATAGCGCGATCACTGGACAATTCAGCTCTTTCGCCAGAGTTTTGAGCCCACGGCTAATCTCCGAAATCTCGTTGACGCGGTTATCGTTTGCACGACCAGACCCTTGCAAAAGCTGAAGATAATCGACGACTATCAGGTTGATACCGCTACGCCGTTGCAATCGCCGCGCACGGGTCCGCAGCGCCGCAATGGTTAGCGCAGGCGTGTCATCGATGAATAGCGGCAAATCCTGCAACTCGCGCGACGCCAAAGCAAGCCGATGCATTTCATCCCGGCTGATTGCACCCATGCGGAGTTTTTCGGAGCTGATTTCAGCCTGTTCCGACAATATTCTGGTGGCCAGCTGATCGGCGGACATTTCGAGGCTGAAAAACGCGGTTTTGGCGCCCAGTGAATCTTCCGGTTCAATCCCGTCAGCAATATCCCGCCGAAATCGATTGGCCGCGTTGAACGCAATATTCGTCGCCAACGAAGTTTTACCCATGCCGGGACGTCCAGCCAATATGAGCAAATCCGAATTGTGCAGGCCACCCATTTTTGCATTGAGATCGGTCAAGCCAGTGGTGATGCCCGATACCTTGCCACCGCTATTAAACGCCCGCTCAACATTGTTAAGCGCCTCGGTAGAAGCCGCGAGGAAAGACTTCACGCCACCTTCTTGCGCTTCGCCTTCCGAAACCCGGTAAAGGGCCGATTCAGCCTCTTCAATCTGAATTTTGGGATCAACCGTTTCGCTCGTATCCAGCGCGCTATCGACCAAAGTCCGGCCAACGGTAACCAATTCGCGCAATAGCGCGAGATCATATATCTGGTCTGCAAAATCGCGCGCGCCAATCAGCCCAGCACCATCGCCGGTCAATTTGGCGAGATAGGACGGGCCACCGAGCACCTTCATGGCTTCATCGGCTTCAAAATAGGGTTTGAGCGTTACTGGCGTGACCACCATATTCCGGTCGAGCAGTTTCAAAGCTTGTTCGTAGATCCGGCCGTGGAGCGGTTCGTAGAAATGTTCCGGGCGCAGCTTGATCTGCACATCTTCGGCCACGCGATTGTCAATCAACAACGCGCCCAGAAACGTAGCTTCTGCCTCGACATTGCGTGGCAGGCGCTGGGAATCTTCTTCAACTGCATCGAAACGAACTAACTCGGCCATGGGCTTATCATTCACGCTCTGGCGATTCAGGGCAAGAGCGTTCGGGTAAATTTTCAAATCAAGCGGGGACAGTCTTGTGGATAAATGCTTTTGTTTTGTGCCGCACTGCAAAAAAACTTGTCCTGAACCCAAGGCTGCGGCAACAGAGCCGGAATGTCCGATCCGCGCATCATAAATGTTGAACTCGATGAGGCGACCATCTTGTGGCGCAATGCCGATATCGAGCAGGAGCGACGCATTGCAATCTTTGATCTGATCGAAGAAAACCACTTTAAGCCGCTCCGCGAACACGAAGATGGCTATGCCGGCCCCTATAAGCTTCATCTAAGCGTACAGGAAGGCAGACTCGTTATCTCCATCGCGCGAGAAAATGGCGAGCCGCTAGAAACCCTGATTCTTGCGCTGGGCCGTTTCCGTCGCCCGATCCGCGATTATTTCGCGATCTGCGATAGCTATTACCAGGCTATTCGCAAAGCGAGCGCGCAAGAAATCGAGACGATTGATATGGCCCGGCGTGGCGTCCATGACCATGGCGCGGAACTGCTTACCGAGCGGCTGGATGGGAAAATCGAGGTCGATTTTAAAACCGCCCGTCGCCTATTCACTTTGATCTGTGTATTGCATATCAAGAATTGATTGATTCTCTGCCGATGGAGCAGTTGAGTAGCGCGTCAGGGAAATAGGGTGTCCAAGCAGAACAGAAAAAATCGCATGCTGCGTGTCGGCCTGATTACCATTGCGGTGTTGGTCATTGCGTTCGTTTTGCGCAATATTGCCGTTGGCTGGGCGCCGCCGCGCAGTCAATATCCGGTGCAAGGTGTGTCAGTGGATGCCAGCCATGGCGATATTGCCTGGAATGTAGCGGGCGCGACTGGTGTGGATTTCGCCTATATCCGCGCAACCAATGGCGCGGAAGAACGCGACACTCGCTTTGCTGGCAATATGCAAGGTGCCCGCGATTCCGGAATTCGCTATGGTGCTGTCCATGAATATGATCTGTGCCGCCTGGCTACTGATCAAGCGACCATGTTTGTAACGACTGTTCCCCGGGAAGAAAATATCCTGCCGCCTGCCGTCAGGTTGGCTTATGAAAATGATTGTAAAGACCGACCGGGGCGCGCGCTGGTGCTAAGCGAGCTCAACACATTTCTCAATCAGATTGAAGGTCACAGCGGCAAACCAGCTATCATTATCGTATCACCAGATTTCGAAGAAGAATACCGGATCAGTAGCGGCATCAGCCGTACATTCTGGCTCGAAGGTAATTTCTTTCCCCCCGATTATGCAACCAAGCCTTGGGTGATGTGGAGAGCATCGGACATGCGCCGCGTGAGCGGGATTGACGGGCCAGTGAACTGGAATGTTGTGCGTCCCTGAGCTTGCTGGCATGAAGTGAAAATCTCAAGCCGAATCCCCAGACAAGCTGATACCCAAAAGAAAGAGAGACATGAGTATACTTTCCGACAGATGGATCCGCCAGGAAGCCAACCATAGCAGAATGATCGAACCCTTCGTTGAAGGACAAAAACGGGATGGATGTATCAGCTATGGTCTGTCTTCTTATGGTTATGACGCCCGGGTAGCCGATGAATTCAAGATTTTCACCAACGTGAACAGTGCGGTGGTTGATCCGAAAAATTTTGATGCGGACAGCCTTGTAGATCGAAAGACAGACTGTTGTATCATCCCGCCCAACAGCTTCGCGCTCGCCCGAACGGTCGAATATTTTCGCATTCCGCGTGATGTGCTGGTCATCTGCCTCGGCAAATCCACATATGCACGCTGCGGGATTATCGTGAACGTCACGCCACTGGAACCGGGCTGGGAAGGCCATGTGACACTGGAATTTTCCAACACCACTCCCCTCCCCGCGAAAATCTATGCCAATGAAGGCGCCTGCCAGTTTCTGTTTCTAAAGGGCAATGAGCCTTGCGAGACCAGCTATGCCGAGCGCTCGGGCAAATATATGGGGCAAAGAGGCGTGACTCTGCCAAAACTCTAAGTCATAAGATCGTTTCGAAACAAAACTGAAAATCAGGAGGGACGCTTTCTATGTCCGATGCACGCGAATTTGATGTCATAATCTATGGTTCAACCGGCTATACAGGCCGTCTGGTCGCCGAATATATGGCCCAGCAATATGGCATCGGCGGCGACGCTCCGAAATGGGCTATGGCGGGCCGTTCGTTAGAAAAGCTGGAAGAGGTCCGTGACTTGATCGGCGCACCCAAGGAAACACCTTTGGTTGTGGCTGATTCCGATGACGCCGCCTCTATCGACATGATGGCTAGCCGTGCCAGAGTGATCCTGACCACCGTTGGCCCTTACCAGCTTTATGGCGACGAACTGGTCTCCGCCTGTGTCAAGAATGGCACCCACTATGTCGATCTTTGCGGTGAACCTGGCTGGATGCGCCAGAAAATTGACGAACATAAGGAAGCGGCCGAGAAATCCGGCGCGCAGATTTGTTTTTCCTGTGGTTTCGACTCCATCCCGTTCGATCTTGGCGTGTTGATGCTGCAAAAAGAAATGAAAAAGCGCTTCGGCAAGCCAGCGACACGTGTGAAAGGTCGTGTTCGCGCCATGGAGGGAACTTTTTCTGGTGGCACCGCAGCAAGCCTGAAAGAAACGATGAAGGCTATTGCCAAAAATCCTGGCCTCGTCAAAATTCTAGCGAGCAGCTTCGGTCTAACCCCTGGATTTGAAGGGCCGGATCAACCCAATATGATGATCCCTAAAAAGGACAAGACGCTGGATAGCTGGGTTGCGCCATTCATCATGGCTCCGATCAACACCAAGAATGTCCATCGCACCAATTTCCTGCTCGATTTTCCCTATGGCGAGGATTTCAAATATGATGAAATGGTCGTCACCAGCCCGGGAGACATGGGCAAGCAGGCAGCAGAAATGCTAGCCAAAGCCAACCCGCTAAGCGGCGACGACGCACCGAAACCGGGTGAAGGCCCAACCAAGGAAGAACGCGAAAACGGATTTTACGATGTTCTATTCCTCGGCGAAACGACTGATGGCGAAACCGCTGCGCTATGCGTGAAGGGCGACAAGGATCCAGGCTATGGCTCAACATCCAAGATGATTGCAGAAGCGGCGTTATGCATAGCTCTGGATGGCAACAAACATGGTGGTGGCATTTGGACGCCGGGCGCCTTGATGGGCAAGAAGCTAACCAAAAGGCTCGAAGCAAATGCCGGTCTAAGCTTCACAGTTGAAAGCTAGTTTTCTACATTACCCATTCATCTATAATGACTATAAAGCATAAGCGACGGGCGTAAAAATAACGTCCGCCTCTTGAATTTTTAGCAAATGAAACGAAGTTTGCGGCACTATGTTAAAGCGCCTGTTCAATAAAAAACCACAACCGCGCCCGTTGGACAGTGCTGCTGTGCCCGAAGGTCGGCGCATCTATGCCATTGGTGATATCCATGGTCGCAACGATCTGCTGCAGCAATTAATCGAGAAAATCATCGATGATGATGCCAAACGCGGAGATATCAGCAGCGAAATTATCTTCCTCGGCGACTTGGTAGATCGGGGACCGGACAGTGCCGGAGTGCTAGAAACTGCGATGCAGCTCAAACAGGAACTTGGTGATGTCCGGTTTCTGATGGGCAATCATGAAGAAGTTTATCTGAAAGCAGCCACTGGCGATGAAAAAGCGACCCGTTTTTTCAACCGCATCGGCGGCAAGGAAACCATCCTGAGTTATGAGATTAGTATGCGGGAATATATGGATCTCGACAACACGGGACTGGCTGAGCGATTGCCGGACCTAATCCCGTCCGAGCATATCGATTTTGTCAAAGCTTTTGAGAACCAGATTGTGGTTGGCGACTATGCTTTTGTTCATGCTGGCATCCGTCCCGGCGTGTCTCTCGAAGAACAGAAGCCTAAAGATTTGCGCTGGATTCGAGAAGAATTTCTGTCAATCGACGAACCCCATGAGAAAGTGATCGTATATGGTCACACCATTAACGATGACGTCGTCGAAAAAGGAAACCGGATCGGAATCGATACCGGCGCTTATTATACGGAAAAGCTTACGGCCCTGGCTCTGGAGGGAGACCAGCGCTGGTATCTCGACACAGCGCTGCCGCAATAAACAAAAAAAGGCGGGATCCATGGGATCCCGCCGATTATTATTTGGGTAGTGATCTGATAAGTCTTAGGCGACCTGAACCTCGGGTCCGACTTCTTCTTCCATATCGCGAAGAACATAGCCGCGGCCCCAAACGGTCTCGATGTAATTTTCGCCGCCGCAAGCCAGAGCCAGCTTTTTACGCAACTTACAAATAAACACGTCGATAATTTTGAGTTCCGGCTCGTCCATGCCGCCATAAAGATGGTTGAGGAACATTTCTTTGGTGAGCGTCGTGCCCTTACGCAGGGAGAGCAGCTCAAGCATCGCATATTCTTTACCGGTCAGGTGAACACGGTTGCCATCAACTTCAACAGTTTTGGCGTCCAGATTCACTGCAAGCTTGCCGGTACGGATAACCGATTGTGAGTGGCCTTTGGAACGGCGCACAACAGCGTGAATACGGGCAACCAGCTCTTCGCGATGGAAAGGCTTGGTCACATAATCATCGGCACCAAAACCAAAGGACCGCACTTTGCTGTCCATTTCGCTGATACCGGAAAGAATGAGAACGGGCGTCTGCACCTTGGCGACGCGGAGTTTTTTCAGCACATCATAACCATGCATGTCAGGCAGGTTCAGATCGAGACATATAATATCATAGTCATAAAGCTTACTGAACCGCCCCGGGATTGCCGGAGGCTCCAACTCTTGAGTAGAAGGAGCTATTATGAGCAAGACCACAAACAAGTTTTCACCGGAGGTTCGCGAACGGGCGACCCGCATGGTGCTGGAGCACAGACAGGATTATCCATCGCGCTGGGCAGCGGTGGTGTCCATTTCTCAGAAGATCGGCTGCTCACCGCCGACACTGCATGAATGGGTGAAGCGAGCGGAAGTGGATAGCGGCACGCGCGCCGGGGTTCCCAGCGATGTTGCTGACAAGCTAAAAGCACTGGAACGCGAGAACCGCGAACTGCGCCAGGCCAACGAGATTTTACGTAAGGCATCGGCTTATTTTGCTCAGGCGGAGCTCGACCGCCCGTTCAAGCGATGATCACGTTTATCGACGATAACCGTGGATCTTATGGGGTCGAGCCGATCTGCAAGTTGCTGCCGATCGCCCCGTCAACCTATTATAGTCATGTGGCCAAGCGGCAAGATCCATCACGCATGTCAGCCCGCGCGCAGCGCGATATACTGCTGAAGCCGGAGGTGGCCCGAGTGTTTGCCGAGAACTTCGGGGTATATGGCGTGCGCAAGGTCTGGCGGCAGATGAAGCGTGAAGGCTATGATATTGCACGCTGCACGGTCGAACGGCTGATGCACGACATGGGCTTGGCAGGCGTGATACGAGGCAAGCCAGTGCGCACCACGGTCAGCGATAAAGCAGCGCCTTGTCCGCTTGACCATGTGAACCGGCAGTTCCACTCGCCAGCGCCCAATATGCTGTGGGTGTCAGATTTTACCTATGTCGCAACCTGGGCGGGCTTTGTCTATGTCGCCTTCGTGATCGATGTTTACGCCCGCTACATTGTTGGCTGGCGGGTGAGCCGAACCGCCCATGCCAGCTTTGTTCTCGATGCTTTGGAGCAGGCTTTACATGATCGCAGGCCCACGCATCGCGGCGGTCTGATCCATCACAGCGATCGCGGAAGTCAATATGTATCGATCAAATATACTGAACGCTTGGCCGAGGCAGGCATCGAACCATCGGTCGGCAGCGTCGGCGACAGCTATGACAACGCTTTGGCTGAAACAATCAATGGCCTTTACAAGGCAGAGGTAATCCACCGGCGCGGACCATGGCGGTCGTTAGAGGCCGTCGAATATGCCACACTGGAATGGGTAGACTGGTTCAACAATAAAAGGCTGCTGGAACCCATCGGCAATATCCCGCCCGTGGAAGCTGAGAAAAACTACTACGCCATGCTGGACGAAACCAACATGGCCGCTTAACTTAAACCAAATGGCCTCCGGCAATCCCGGGGCGGTTCATACCCAGATCGAGGCCTTCTTCACCCAAATCCGTTGTGTATACGTTAAAGCCTTCGGTCGTCAGCATCAGCTCAATTGCTTTTGCGGTCGTTGGCTCATCTTCAATCAGCAGCACACGCATTGGGCAGCCCCTTTTCTTAATTTACGCACCGGCGACAGGTACACTCCCGAAGCCCCTGGATCATTTATTAACCATAAGACAGATGAACGTAAAAGGTTAATTTTAGATTAATGTAGGATTGAGCACGAGTCGCAAGGGGTGGTTTGACTCTGTAACCCGCAGAAATGAGTCGTTTCAGGACTCTCGCGTTCGACGAAAAAAAATTGAAATTTCTTTAGAGAAACACCCCGAAAAGCATGCTTTGATCAATTTTGGCACTATTTTTCACTGCAAATTTGTTGTCTGGCGCCCCTCAACGTTCAGCCCAAAATGAGATCGCCAACTATCTCTATGCTGTTTTATCGCTATCGATTAGAGACACGATATGGCCTTCGAAATTCCCGAGAGCGCGATAAGCGAAACATTTCTGGCGGCGTCTGGACCGGGCGGACAGAATGTCAACAAGGTCGAGACAACCGTTCAGATGCGCCTAAATGTTTATGCACTGCGCTTACCGCCATTTGCCTTTCGAAAACTCCGCATACTGGCTGGTCGCAAAATGACCAGCAGCGGCGAACTCATTATCACGGTCCGTGAGCATCGGACACGCGAAGCCAATCGCGCCGAAGCTCGCAAGCGGATTGAGGATATGCTGGTTGAAGCGCACAAGCAGGATGCCCGCAGAATAAAGACCCGTCCGAGCCGCGCGGCCAAAGCCCGCCGCGTTGATTCCAAGAAGAAAAAGTCGGGCATAAAAAAAATGCGCAGCAAACCTACCTTAGACTAGTTTGCGGCTGCACCGTTCAACGCAGGTTACAACCGTTCGATCCAAAAGCCCGCAAAGTCACCTTAATTACAGGCCGTTACACCTTATGCCTAATATTGGTTAACCATAGGGCAACAGCGCTGATTAAATGATTGTGCCTAATGCGCATCTTCATGAAAAATTTTAAAAATACATCGTCCGCGCGGCGTTCAAAGCCGATGTTTCTGGCACTTGCAATTGCGCTCGCCAGTGTTTCCGGTTGCAAATCACAATCAGGTGGCGGTGACAGCAATGTAACCTTGCCCGGTTCGCCTGCAACCCCTGCGGCGGCGCCTTCGACGCCTACACCGACACCTGCGCCCAGTCCTTCGCCATCGCCAACCCCGACTCCCGCGCCGGTACCCGCGGGATCACTGGAAGGCCTGCCGTCCATCCCTAGCAATTTCAACGTGGACGACTATCTTGTTCCATCCTGGGGTCATGGTGACATTCCTGTCAGTGCCGCTCCTGACGTGGTAGGTGCATTTCGTTTCCAATGTACGCCAAGCCACAATGCTTATGATGATCCGATCGTCTATCCCGGACAGCCTGGCAAATCACATCTGCATACGTTCTTTGGCAATACCGGGGCGGATGCGAATTCGACATACGAGTCGCTGCGCACCACCGGCGAAAGCACGTGCAACAATATATTGAACCGCTCGGCTTATTGGATACCATCCATGATGAACGGCGAAGGTCAGGTCGTAATGCCCAACCGTGTCACGATATATTACAAGCGTCGTCCGGATACTGACCCGGAATGTCAACGTATGGGCAAAGCCTGCGTCGCCCTGCCCCGCGGCCTGCGCTATGTTTTCGGCTATAATATGCAAGATCCGGCTAATGGATCGCCCTTTTACCTCAATTGCCAAGGTGAGGGCAGCACGCCCGGCAAATATGCCAATATCCCGGAAGTAGCGCCCAATTGTCCATCAGGTGCAGAGCTTGGCGCCATTATATCAGCGCCACCATGTTGGGACGGAGTTAACTTGGATAGTCCCGATCATCGCTCGCATATGGCGCAAGCGTCCTATGGAGACTGGGGCTATCTGAAATGCCCGGATACGCATCCCTATGTCATCCCAACCTTTACGCTTGGCGCTTGGTACACGACCGATGACACATTGGATCGCACCGGAAATTTGGACCCGATGACGAAAACCTGGCACTTCTCGTCCGATCGTATGGAAGGCATGATGCCGCATACGCCCGGTTCGACTTTCCATTCCGACTGGTTTGGTGCGTGGGACGACAGCGTGATGGAAAAATGGACGACCAATTGCATTAACAAGCTGTTGAACTGTTCTGGCGGCGATCTCGGAAATGGTGAACAGTTGAAGCTGTTTGACGGATATACTACCGTTGCCGATCCTCGCTTGGTCGCTCCGCCCATCCGGACCTAGTCACGAAAACGGGACAGACCGAACAATCCGCGCTTGGTGTCACGGTTCGTAAAGCCTATATCAATCGCTAACGTCTTAAGAACAGCTAGCAGGGTTCATATTGACGAAAGCGGATCATCAATGGTGTACCCGGGCGAAGGCAATGTAAGCCGTCCAAATAAAGATAATATTGTCTGGCTACATGGCGCCGGCTTATCCAGCAGAACATGGCGCGCCGATATTGACGGCATAAAACCTGATCTTCCGGGTCATGGTGCCGCTGCTCCTATTTCTCATCCTACGGTAGAAGGTTTTGCGGATTATATAGAACCACTGTTACCCGATCGTTTCGCGCTGGTTGGTCATTCGCTTGGCGGCATGGTTGCACTGGAACTGGCCGCCCGCCACCCACATCGTGTGAGAGCATTGGTACTCGCCGAAGCCGTGCCGACGGTACTGCAATCACCCGCGACGCATTTTATCGCCAGAATTGCCAAGTCGATCATGGGACGACTAAGCCCCCGCCGCCTGGCATGGTTGTCTGGCCTGTCAGAACCGGAGCCTGTAAAACAGCATCTTTACGAGCAAATCGGATCCATGACATCGCAAGGCATACAAGAAAGTCTCGATGCCGCCCTTCGATATGATGGCCGACCGCATTTGTCCAAACTGATCATGCCAACGCTGATCCTCATCGGTAAGCGCAATAAATCCACCCATGCCGGTGCGAAAATATTCCATCACGGCATCGCCGGATCGCAGCTGATCGCGCTGCCCGGCGGGCATATGATCCATGTCGAAAATGCCGATCAATTTTACTCCGCCATTTTTGACTTTTTGGGAGACAAGGATTGAAGCTGCAACCCGTATTGCGCGGCAACCCTGATGGCCCTCCAGTGGTTTTTCTCCACGGCGGCAGCTTTACCGGAAGAATGTGGTGGCAAATCGCAGACCTACTTCCGGACTTTTACAGCGTCATTCCCGATCTTCCCGGCCATGGCAACAACCGTGCACAGCCTTTGATATCGCTAAGCCAGGCAGCAGATGACGTAGCTGACCTGATAAAGGAGCTATTTGGTGATCAACCTGTGAATTTGGTTGGCTTGTCCTTGGGGGGATATGTCGGTCTTCACCTCCTCCTCCAGCATCCCCAGTTGATCAAGCGGGCCATGATCAGCGGAGTACATGCCGGAAACATGCCCCATCCCAAACTCATGATTCTAGCCACAACGCTTTCGTCACCGTTGATGCGATTTCGGTGGTTCAGAAAACAAATGGTCAAAATGATGGGTCTGGATGACTATAGCTTGGCATCAGACGAAGAAAGCCGTGCCAATGCCAGCCCGAAAACGATGCGCAAAGTCGGGCGTCTGGCGATTGAATTTGATGTGAGAGAAAAAATGGAACTGATCGCTACGCCCACTTTGGTCCTGGCAGGAGAGAAAGAACATGACGCCATACGCGGTGATCTGTCGCTATTTCAAAACAAGTTGAAACAATGCCGTGCCATGACAGTTCGGGACGTGGGCCACGGATGGAGCAGCGAAGATCCCGTGCTTTTTGCCGAAACCGCAAGGGCTTGGTTCAATAAGCAGGCGTTACCCCAAAAGTTGCAGCCCCTTTAATACAAAAGCGGTATATTCGTACCCATTGGGACTTTCCTACAGCTCGTATATTCTGGTAGAAATGTCGGTCTGTGCTTTATCGCTGGACGAAAATTTCCTTTGTCTGTTCTTGAGCAAGGATCATAGCAAAATTTTGTAAGCGATTCTGTTTATATTCTGTATAAACTCGGCAGTCTCGATAGCATGAAAAACACAACATTCTCGATTGCTACATAATAATATCAATATGTTAGAAAGATAAGATTAAAAATGCTCAATCCCCAAACGGATCGCCGCAGCCATGTATGATTTTTCCATCTCTCAGAATCAAACACCGGCCGAACTATATGGTGACCTGACCTCTGCTGCCGCTGCTCTAACCGATGGCGAACCGGATGCCATTGCCAATATGGCCAATATTTCGGCGCTTATCTGGCAATATATTCCTGATCTCAATTGGGCGGGCTTTTATCGGGTGATCGATGATGAACTTGTGCTCGGTCCGTTTCAGGGGAAAACAGCCTGCATCCGAATAGCGATGGGCAAAGGCGTTTGCGGAACCGCGGCATCGACCAACCAGGTACAAAGAGTGGCTGATGTCCATTCTTTTCCTGGCCACATTACCTGCGATGCCGATAGCCGCAGCGAACTGGTGGTTCCGGTATGCAAGGACGGACAAGTCATAGCCGTACTCGACCTCGACAGCCCCCTGCCCGATCGCTTCTCGGACGATGATGAAACCGGCATCACGGAATTGATCGGATCCATAGCTAACAGCCTTGGTTAAAAGGCTGATAACCATATTGCCCCATTTCGAGACAGTCCTGGAAAACTGCCCTATTTTACAAGCTGCTAATGGTCAATCGCGCCAGAAAATGGTAACTATCGGTTAACCATTGGAAGACGAACCGTGCCTATTGCATGGGTCAGAACAGGGAGTTGTTTACCATGAAGACCCTTTTATTTGCTGGCTTGGCTGGCGCTATGGCAATGATGCCATCCGCAGTGTCTGCAGCCATCGACTCAGTGCCTGACGGCATTGCAGCCAATATCCCGGCGGACATGTCTTTTGCCTCCGCTTCTGCGCTTGCCTCTAGCGCCCATGGTACGAAAAAGATGATGAAACAAGCTGGCGGTCAAACAATGCATCACAGGGGCGGCGGGCATATGCGCCATGCTTTTCGTGGTGGACGCCATTTTCGTGACGGTACAAAAGTCCGGATGGGACGCATTGGTGATCGGCGCGGATATCAACGTCCGTATCGTGGATTTCGACTGCCGCACACGTTCATCCGACCCAGTTTCTTCATCGCCAATTACGGCTATTATGGCCTGAATCGTCCCGCTGCAGGCTATGGCTGGTCACGCTATTACAATGATGCCGTCCTCACCGATCGGCGCGGCATAGTATATGACAGCGTCAATAATCTCGATTGGGATCGCTACAACCAGGGTTATAATGATGGCTATCAGGCCGGCCAGGCCACCTATGACAACAGCATATTGATGAGTGATGACCGGGTAATTGCAACCCCCTCCGGCGCGCATGGCGGTTCATCAACCTATCAAGGCGACTGGAACGGGGCTTACCAGGAAGATGGAAGCTATCAGGGCGACTGGCAGGGCACCTATCGCGATGCCGAGGGCAGAGTTTATGAAGGCCAGTATTCCGGCACATTCATTGGTGACGGCGATGCGTCTCCGGCCGCGGCAAACCATGCAGATGGTGGCCCGCATTGGAGTAGTGAAGGCCCTGTTACAGAAGCACCACGCTATGATGAGGGTGACGAAGAGCTTGCTTATCTGGAACGCTGCAAGAAGAGCAGCGGAATCGGTGGCGCCGCGGTTGGCGGTGCAATTGGCGCTCTCGCTGGCAACCGGATTGCCGGACGTGGCAATCGCCTGGGTGGCTCACTGATCGGCGGCGGGGTTGGCGCCTTGGCCGGAGCAGCGATTGACCAGGGCACCGATCGTTGTCGCAAGCTCCTTAAGAAATATGGTCGCGATTATGAGGCGCACGACAAATATACTCGGGCACCGGGCGTCGATTACCGAGCACCTGACAATCACACACCACGATATCACGGTCCTGATCGACAACCGGAATATCGTACGCGGCAAGTTTATCCAAGCGGCTGGCAGGGCGGATATTATTATCCGGCATATTACTACCAGCATGTCCAGCCAACGGTCACCACAATTGTGATCCAGTCGGCTCCGGTAACGACGACCACCACGACAACTTACATTGACGAAGAGGTCATCTATACCAAGGCAAAACCAGCGAAAAAGCGTTGGAAGGCCGCTCCGAAGAAAGTCTGGAAGCCAAAGCCAAAAAGTCATGCGCCGGCGCCGGTAAAAGGGTGCCAACAGGAATGCTGCCTCTACTGCGATTGAGTGATAGCGAAAAACAAGAAAGTCCGCTGATCAGAGATGATTGGCGGACTTTCTTGTTTTGAATGTTTCGGATTTCTGTCAGGCGAGAGCCAACAAGAAGAAATCGTCCTAGCTTTTTAGAACAGATTTAGGATCAAATCGCCGCCATCCTTCTGGCCCGAGTTGCTCAAGTGGCTGAAAACGGATTTTATATTCCATCCGCCGCGAACCATTTACCCAGTAACCCAAATAAACATAGGGCAAGCCCGCTTTGCGGGAACGCAATATGTGATCCATGATAATGAAGTTGCCAAGGCCAGCCCGATCAGGATGCTCGGCATCGAAAAAACTGTAAATCATCGACAGGCCATCGCCCTGTTGATCGGTCAAACAAGCACCAACCAATCGGCCCTTAACGCCATCGACCGTCGGTTCGCGATATTCGATGACATAACTTTTGACCGGCGACTGCTCAATCATGTCAGAATAATCCATTTCGTCCATCTCGGTCATGCCGCCGCCCGGATGTCGTTTGGAAAGATATTTCTGGAGCAAAGAAAACTGCTCTTCTGTTGCCCAGGGTTCGCAGGCCTCCACCACCAGATCCTGATTGCGACGAAGCAGTTTGCGCTGCGTGCTATTCGGTTGGAATTCGTCGACCATGACCCGCACGGAAACACAGGCTTTGCAATCCAGACAACTCGGCCGATAGGCAACATTCTGACTGCGCCTAAACCCGATACGGCCCAACGCATCGTTTAGCTCGTCTGTGTGAGGACCACTTAACTCTGTAAATACTTTCCGTTCGCTCTTGCCGGGCAAATAGGGGCACGGGCTTGGGTTTGTAACAAAAAACCGTGGAAAGCGGACGGGTGCAGTCACAGATGAGCGCCTCATTTTGCGAAATTAAGAATCAGTAAACCCAATATGCCTCGTAGCGGTGCTTATGAAAAGGCAATTTACCAAGATGTGAAGCATGCCGCTAAAGACTAGTAAAATGCTGGGCCTTCAGACAAAAAAAACGGGACGAAAACGCCCCGTTCTTTAAAATATCGTTTCAGGCCTCAAGGGCTTGTTGGCTCATCATCGTCATCAGCGATGATGATGATACCGGCGATTACTGCTGCAGCAGCCAAAACACCGATGATAATTCCGGTGCTACCTTCAAGCTTTTGCGCTTCGGTATCAGCGGTAGCGCCAATGCGTTCTGCAACTGGAGCTGTACTCTGAACAGCCTGAGCCATCGCAGGTGCGGTCATGAGGGATACGGCGGCTACGGAAGCTGCCAATTTGTTGAACTTCATTATATACTCCAATCAGAATATTTTGGTTTATCAAAAGGTAAAACCGAACGCCGGCTCTGATCCCCCTGATAGAATGATACCGTTACAAAATCTTTAGCATCGTAATCGCTATCAGTTACTTTCTACGATCAGATACCGATGATGGCAAGTATTAAACTGGAAAAACAGTTGAGCTAAATAAATAGTGCGACGACTGGATGTCTATTGCTTTTTCTTGACGTAAACTGGCCGCCCGCCAATCCACGTCTGCTCCACAACAATATTCCTTATCGATTGCGGTGCTGCAAGCATGATATCTTTATCGATGATCAGGAAATCCGCCCGTTTCCCCTTGGTAAGGTTGCCGATCCTGTCCTCTGCAAAAGAAGCGTAAGCAGCATCGACAGTATAGGCGCGCCAAGCCTGTTCCCGGGTCAATTTCTCCTTTGGCAACCAGCCGCCAAATGGCTGTCCACTGGAATCTTCCCGGCTAATTGCAACAGCCATTCCGGGAAAAGGGTTTGATGATTCAACCGGAACATCGGTTCCGAAAGCCAATTTTGCCCCCGATTCGAGGATAGATCGCCATGCATATGCACCATCCAGCCGATCAACACCGAGCCGGGATTCCGCCATCAACCGATCAGATGTTTGATGGACAGGCTGCATCGAAGCGATCGTCCCTGTTTGGGCTATGCGCGGCAAATCAATGGGATCCACAATCTGCGCATGCTCTATCCGCCAGCGTCGATCCCCCTTGAATGTATATTGTAATTCTTCAATCGCAGACAAAATCTCGTCATTGGCCTGATCGCCAATTGCGTGGACCGCCGTCTGAAAACCATCCATCGCGGCGCGACTCATCTTGTTTTTGAGTTGTGCGGAAGAAAGCAGCGCCAACCCCTTCTCGGCCGGTTTGTCAGCATAAGGCTCTTTCAAAAGCGCACCGCGTGACCCCAGTGCACCATCAATGTAGAGCTTTACGCCGGCAAGCTTGAGACGATCATCATAGAGCCAAGGTGACGGGCCCGGCCCGCCAATGGCAATCATATTATCGATTTCTGCTGCATAGGAGATGATCCGAACCGCCAATTCACCCTTGTCACCGGCTCTTCGAAAACTCTGCCAATGCTGCAACGTCGTTCCCATATCAGCGATGGTCGTCACGCCTTGGGACAATAATATTTCCTGCGCCTTCATCAGTGCGAGATCATTTTCCACCGGCCGTGGTGCGGGAATAGCTTTCCCAAAGAGACTTTGTGCTTTGTCGACGAAGATACCCGTCGGTTTTCCGCCTGCCCGTTCAATCGCACCGCCTGATGGTGCTTTGGTAGTTGCAGTAATTCCAGCAGCTTTCATACCAGCGCTATTTACCCAGGCGGCATGACCATCGACGCGTTCCAAATAGACCGGACGATCAGGAACGGCAGTATCCAGTTCGGCAGCTGTAGGAAAGCGCCCTAGCCCCCAGGTTTCCTGATTCCAGCCGCCCCCAATGATCCAAGGGCGACTGGGATATTTGGCAGCGTAGTCCTGAATCGCTTGCTGGGCTTCAGCAAGCGATTTGGTGCCGGAAAGATCCAGTGTCAATGCTGCAAAACCCAGTCCCATTACATGACCGTGCGCATCAACAAAACCGGGAATCAAAGTCTTGCCCTTGCCATCAAATTGGAAATCAATGTCTTTGGGTCTTTTGTCATTGCGGTCCAGCAATTCCTTTACCCGGCCATCATCATCGATGACCATGGCTGCGAAGCGGATAACCTTGCCATCTTCGTCCAGAGTCATGCCGTTGACATTTTCAATCAGGCTATCGGCTTGCGCCGATGTTCCGGCAATAAGGATTCCGGCACAAAATGCCGCCCCTAGTTTCACTTTTGATAAAATACGCATCACTATCCCCTAGTTTCCGGTCCCAAATCGCAGTTGTTATTATGCTCTGGTCTTGGGCAATCGAGATACCAGCGAACTGGTATCATTTCGTCCGCCACCGGCCAATTGTACTTCGGAATAAAATTGATCGACCAGGGCGGCAACGGGCAATGTTGCTCCGTTGGTTCTTGCTTCGTCGAGCGCTAGCCCGAGATCCTTGCGCATCCAATCCACGGCAAATCCAAAGTCAAATTCATCTTTCGCCATCGTGGCCCAGCGATTGTCCATCTGCCAGCTTTGAGCTGCGCCGCCCGATATCGCATCATAGACCTTGTCGCGATCAAGTTTGCTTGCCTGGGCAAAACGCAGGGCTTCGGACACACCCTCCAATACGCCTGCAATGGCTATCTGGTTACACATCTTGGTGGTTTGCCCGGCGCCGGGCCCGCCAACATGCACGATCCGGGCGGCATAAACCGCCATGATGATCTCTGCGGCAGCAAATGCTTCTTTGCTGCCACCACACATGATCGACAATTTTCCATTTTCAGCACCTGCCTGCCCACCTGACACCGGCGCATCGACAACCTGAATGCCGCGCCCTTGTGCCTCAACAGATAATTGTCGGGCAATCTGGGCGGACACGGTTGTATGATCGATAAAGAGGCCCCCTCTTGGCATCGCTCCAAAGGCACCATCGCGGCCCATGGTCACTGCACTGAGGTCGTCGTCATTGCCAACACAACTGATTACAATCTGCGCATCTTTAGCCGCTTCTGCGGGACTGCTCGCAAATGCGCCGCCATTTTCCGCAACCCAGTTTTCCGCTTTTGATTGCGTGCGATTATATACCGTCAGCTCATGTCCTGCCCGGGCCAGATGGGCTGCCATTGGGCCGCCCATCACGCCAATTCCGATAAATGTGATTTTTGCCATATTTTATTATCCCTATGGCCCGCATAATCATTGTTTCCCTGAAAGACCAGATGGGTTAGGGCCTCTGGCACTATGACAGATCAAGACACCAGTTCGCTCGCCTCCTTCACTTATGCAGATGTCCAGGCGGCCCACGCCCGCATTCGCGACCGCATTGTGCAAACACCCACATTGAAAAGCATTACCTTGTCGGAAATGGCGGGCGCGGAAGTCTATCTGAAATTCGAAAACCTTCAGTTTACCGCAGCCTATAAAGAGCGCGGCGCTTTAAACGCCCTGCTCTTGATGGATGAAGACAAGAGAGCAGCCGGCGTAATCGCCGCCTCCGCAGGCAACCATGCGCAAGGTTTGGCCTATAACGCCAGAAATCTGAACATCCCTGCAACAATCGTGATGCCAACCACAACACCGATGGTGAAAGTGGAGCAAACACGCGGACATGGCGCGGAAATTGTTATGGCCGGGGGCAATTATGACGAGGCCTATTCTCATGCCCTTGAACTCGCCGAGCAGCGCGGGCTCACTTATATTCATGCCTTTGATGATCCGCATGTCGCTGCTGGACAAGGAACAGTCGCGATCGAAATGCTCGAGGCGGTACCCGACCTTGATCGCCTGATCATCCCGATTGGCGGCGGTGGATTATTCTCCGGCATGGCAACGGCGGCGCATGCGATGAAACCTGATATCAGGATGACCGGTGTACAGGCGGCCCTCTATCCGAGCATGTACGGCAAGCTTAACGGCAAGGAAGTAACACCTGGCGGCGACACGCTGGCCGAAGGTATTGCCGTGCGCAACCCTTCGGAATTTACCGCGGCGATTATCCAGAAACATGTCGATGAAATCCTGCTGGTCGGCGAGGCACAATTGGAAGGCGCGGTCAGCCTGTTGCTCCAGATAGAAAAAACGGTCGTTGAAGGTGCCGGTGCGGCCGGTTTGGCAGCGCTGCTCGGCAACAAGGAAAAATTTGCTGGCGAAAAAGTCGGATTGGTGCTTTGCGGCGGCAATATCGACACGCGGCTATTGGCGAACGTGTTGCTGCGCGATCTCGCCCGCTCGGGTCGCCTTGCCCGCCTCCGCCTGCATCTGCGCGACCAGCCCGGCGCGTTATATAATGTCGTGAAGCAATTTGCCGAACATGAAGTCAATATCATCGAAGTCTATCATCAGCGCGTTTTCACCAACCTCCCCGCCAAGGGACTGATCACTGACATTGAATGCGAGGCGAAGGACAAGGCGCAGCTCGATGGCTTGATCTCTGATCTCAACAAAGCAGGCTATGATGTACGGCAGGTGGAACTGGCGGATTAAAAAAACGACCAGTCGTCGCTTGCAGTCAATAGGCCAGTCAGTCTTCCTGATTGGCGATCAATTCCTTTTCGAACCGGTTGATCATGGCGGAGCTTTGCATTGATGCCGAGACATCGGCTGGCGAATGATAAAGCGCGCTTAGCAGCACGAGATCCAGCTCGCTAACGGACTTCGGCGCTGGCCGTTCATCATCTGTTGCGTCAAATAGCGACAAAATCGAGTAAGCTGGCGCCTTGGTGGCCTTGTCATCTCGCGTATCCATATAGGATCTCATGGCTGCGTAGTCGGCGATTTGCACTGTTGTCAGATCGACCAAAGCATCTTTTTCAATCAATAGAAAAGCATGTGTCATCGATTGCTTTACTGATCTTTTGATCCGCGACTTGACGTTCGAGTGCATCGTCGCAACTTCTGTTTTTGCCATCTCATCTGTTGGCAATATGTCGGTTTCGTCGGAATTCTGCAGCGCACCTGTCTCGGCAGATCCCGTCTGGATACGTTTCCAAGCATAGGCAGGACCACCGCTTTTGGCGATCCGGGATCGCTCGTAATGCGACATGCCGCCAAATAGCCGAGATCTTTTTTTACGCAACATTTCTATGGCTTCGTTGCCGTCCGCGACAACAATGACAAAAACATTGGGCGAACACTGCTCTCCTGCGACGCTCATATCGGCTGCCAAGGCGACGCCGCGCATCCGTTGCTCCACTTGCTGGTTATTCTGCTCCGACAAACCGGTTACTTTGGGACAGACAGCTCCAGGAAACCGGGCATATTGCCCTTCATGTCTGCCGCCCTTGGGCGTTGCTATGGTCGTCTTTATGAGTTCCGCAATTTCTTCTTTGGTTGTTTTATTGCCTGTAACAACAATTTCTGCATCTATTGCGCGAGGAGCAGTAAGCGCTGCATTCGAAGAAGATGGCAGAAGCCCAAATATCCCGGCCGTCATTCCGAGACTTGCCAAAATTCCGTATGTGGTTCGCATCGCTAACTCCCTTATTTGCAAGGAAGCTTGCATATTATCCTGTTAGCGTAAAGCCTTGATTATAAATTCCTAAACCCGCGCCGTGACCCCGGCATCGCGCATCCCGCGCCAAATCTGCACGGCTTGTACCGTTTCCGGCACATCATGTACTCGCACGACCTGCGCCCCTTGCTGGACGGCGTGATGAGCAAACGCAATCGAGCCGCCAAGTCGCCGATCAACCGGCGCTTCTTTCGACAGCGCGCCTATCATACGCTTACGGCTGGCACCGATCAGCAGCGGCTGGCCAAGCGCATGGAATAATGCGATATTGTTCATTAGCGCCAGATTGTCGGACAGCGACTTGCCAAAGCCAAGGCCAGGATCGACAATGATTTTTTCACGTTCAAAACCGGCTTCGACAACATCGGATATGCGCTGTTCCAACCAGTTGAACGTGTCAGTGACAACATTGCCATAGCCATCGCCCTTATGGGGATCTTTACCGCTGGAGGGCGCGTGCATCAGAACGACCGGCCTGCCGGACACACCGGCAACTTCCAGTGACCTTTTGTCATGCAGCAAAGCCGACACATCATTGATAATATGCGCACCCGCCGCAATCGCAGCCTCCATTACCGCCGCCTTGCGCGTATCGATCGACAGCGCAGCGCCGCATCGGGAGAGCTTTTCGATTACCGGTACGACGCGTTTAATCTCGTCGCCTTCCCAGACGGTGTCCGCACCGGGCCGGGTAGACTCTCCGCCTATGTCGAGGATCGATGCCCCTGCAGTTGCCATATCAAATCCGGCATCCGCCGCGATTTGCGGGTCACCATCATGTTTGCCGCCATCGGAAAAACTGTCCGGCGTCATATTGAGAATGCCCATGACATGCGGCTGGTCAAAACGCAGAACCCGCTCTCCGCATTGCAGCGGAGCGTGAGACTTGGTCAAATTGGCAAACAGGGTGGCAGCGCGCCCTTGCACGGGTTCTGGCAATTGCGATGCAATCTTGTCCCACAATTCCACCGGAACCAGACTTCTGATCGCCGGCTTACCATCTTCAAATATCGAATATTCAATTTGAGAAAACCAAAGCAAGCTATTGTTTAATCGCTTGTTTTGTTCATCAAAAAATTGCGGACTGTCGAGAAACCCGACAGGCTTTAGGTAGATTTTCGCATTGGAACCAATATCCACCATGAAATGCGTCCTAGGGCTCTGTCGCAAGCAAATAGGTCTGCCGCAAAGCGTCCACCGGCTTCAGCTCTTTACCGTCATCATAATACCAGTAGGTCCAGCCGTTACAGCTGGGAGCGTCCTGCACTGTCGCGCCAATTTTATGGATGGAGCCCTCATGCCCGTTCCACAGCAGCGAGCCATCCGCCCGCACTTTCGCGCGAAACTTGCGGTTCTTGCTGCATAGTTCGGTGCCCGGCTTGATATAGCCGGTTTCGACCAAGGTCCCGAAAGCCACACGCGGCTTGGACTTGGGTGACTGCATGGTTTTCAGATCGCTCTCGTCAAGCGGCAGCGCCGCCTCGATGCGATCTTCGGCCACTTCGCAATAATTATCTTCTTTCTCGCAACCGATCCAGTTGCGGCCAAGGCGTTTGGCCACGGCGCCGGTGGTTCCCGTCCCAAAGAACGGATCAAGGACAACGTCACCCTTATTGGTGGTCGCCAGCATCACGCGGTACAGTAAAGCCTCCGGCTTTTGGGTGGGATGCGCCTTGACGCCGTTGCGTTTCAGCCGTTCCTGCCCGCCGCAGATCGGCATGACCCAGTCGCTGCGCATTTGCAGCTCGTCGTTAAGGTTTTTCATCGCGCGATAGTTGAACGTATATTTCGCCTTCTCGCTTTTTGATGCCCAGATCAGTGTTTCGTGGGCATTAGTAAAGCGCGTCCCCTTGAAGTTCGGCATCGGGTTAGCTTTGCGCCAGATAATATCATTGAGGATCCAGTATCCGAGATCCTGAAGCGAAGCACCGACGCGGAAGATATTGTGATAGCTGCCGATGACCCATAGCGAGCCATTGGGCTTCAATATGCGCCGCGCTTCTTTCAACCACGCCTTTGTAAAAGCATCATAAACGGCAAAGCTGTCAAACTGGTCCCAGGCATCGTCCACGGCGTCGACCTGCCCGCCTTCGGGCCGATAGAGATCGCCGCCAAGCTGAAGATTATAGGGAGGATCCGCGAACACCATATCAACGGATTCATCGGGCAAGGATTTCATCGCCTCGACACAATCCATCTTTAATATCTGGTTCAATGGCAGATCGACCGCGGGCTTTTTCGCGCCCTTGGCTTTCACCTTTGCTCTTGTTTTGGGCGTGTCGATACGCTCAATGATACCCATGATTTTTCGCCTTTTTGACTGAAGTTGCGCTCAGGGTGAGTCCTCAGCGGTCAACGGTCAAGGCCGTTAACCTAGGTTAAAGCGGTATCTTTATGGTTAACAGAAAATTCAAAAGGAGAACGAAACGAGTCCCCCACCAGATATGGAGTCGTTGCGCTACCGAGGGACTCAATCCCTAGTGGTGTGTCCCAAAGGACTCGCTCGCGTGTACAAATCGGAAAAAATAAAAATTGTCGTATTTCACAACGACTAATCGCAAAACATGGCTTCCCGTTGGTTAACTTGTTTGCCGGATTTCGCAGAATATGGTTATATCTTCGAAATATTTCAGCTGATGCTGGCATTTGATTGTACGGGGCTCCTGATGACAGTGGATATCAATGTAAAAAACACCGGCGATACTGTGAAGACAACGCCGGAAAATGATATTTTTACAGCAAAAACCAGCGACACGGAAAAGACTCTTCTACAGCCCGATAAAGACGCGATAACCGTCCCTTTTGGCGCCAAATATGGCGGCAAGGCGGCGCGGGCAAAACTGCGTGAGCATGCGATCCTTTCGACCACGAAAATTGGCGGTTCTATCGCCGCCATCTATTGGATGTTCGCTTATGGCTCCGGCTGGGTGGAATGGTCGGCTTTTCTGGTTGGCTATTTCCTCTCGATGGTCGGCTGTATCGTCGGTTATCACCGCTATTTCTCCCACCGTGCGTTTGAAACATCCAAGCCGATGGGTATCTTCATCGCGATATTGACCCAATCGGCGGCACAGGGCTCCGCCCTGCACTGGGCGGCCAATCACCGCCGCCATCACGCGATGACCGACAAGGTTGGCGATGCGCACAGCCCGCATTTTGACGGCTATGGCAAGCCGCTCAAAGGCTTTATGAAATTCCATCACAGCCATGTTGGCTGGCTGTTCGACCGGACGACCACCGATCTCGGTATCTATGGCAAGGGTCTGGTCGATGACGAAATCGTGATGTTCGCCCATCGCACCCGCTGGTTCTGGTATTTTGTTTCCGCGATTGTTTTCCCGACCCTCTGGGCCTTGGCTTTTGCCGGTCCGGAAGCGATTATCGGGACGATCCTGATCGCGGGATTGTTACGGATTTTTGCGGTGCTGACGGTATTGCAGAGCGTCAACAGCATCTGCCATCTATTTGGATCACAACGCTTTCATGGTCATGGAACGGCCAAGAATAACCTGTTGATCAACATTCTGACCATGGGTGACGGCTGGCATAACAACCACCATCAGCATCCCCGTTCGGCGACATCCGGCGTGGTCTGGTGGGAATTTGACCTATGCGCCAATATCATCCGCCTGTGGGAAAAAATGGGCCTCGTCTGGAACGTCAAATGGGCTCCGCGCTATATTAAGGATGAAAATGGCGAATGGGTGCAGGAAAAGGCCAAAGCCGCAGTGAAACAAACCGCCTGATCTGAAACGGCCTACAGCAATTCCAGCTGGGCTACCGGGGCAAAGCTTTTGCGGTGCAGCGGCGTAGGGCCGTATTTTTTCAGCGCCGCCATATGCTCTGCCGTGCCATAGCCCTTGTTGCGCTCCCAGCCATATTCAGGATATTTTTCAGCCGCCGCAATCATCATGCGATCGCGATACTCCTTGGCCAGGATGGAAGCAGCTGAAATACAGGGGTGGATGGCATCGCCACCAATGACTGCTTCAGCCTGATAGCCCCATTTCGGCAGCCGATTGCCGTCGACCAATATGTGCTCCGGCCTTTGCGATAACCCATCTGCGGCCCGCGTCATCGCGAGCATGGTGGCTTGCAATATATTGATAGAATCAATCTCTAATTCATCGCATAGTGCAATATAATATATCGTTTTTTCCAGAATTTCGATTTCCAGAGCAGCGCGTTTTCTTGCAGTCAGTTTCTTGCTGTCATCCAGCCCTTTGATGCCATGACCTTCTGGCAATATCACCGCCGCTGCGACCACCGGACCTGCCAATGGCCCCCTGCCCGCTTCATCAATGCCAGCGATAATCTTGATGGTCATAGCTTCGGCACACCCATCGGACCATGTCCAGCCCCAAAACCGGGCGCCGCCTCGAGACTTGCTCTGACATAGTCCCGCGCTTTGCCAATTGCGTCGCTTAAGCTGTCGCCGCCAGCCAGATAGGTCGCGATCGCGGCTGACAAGGTGCAACCTGTTCCGTGGCTATGCCGCGTATCGATGCGACTGCCCTCCCAGCGCTCCAGCTCGCCATCAGGGCCGAAAAGCCGGTCCACCAACATCGCGTCCTCGCCATGACCGCCCTTGATTAGAAACGGCACCGGCAAGTCAGCGATTATCTCCTCCCCGCCCAAGCGCTCCATTTCGTCCAGATTGGGCGTCACCAGACTGCTGAGCGGGATGATCTTCTGGAATGCCGCAATCGTATTATCATCCGCCAATGTCGCGCCGCTGGTTGCCACCATGACCGGGTCAAAGATAACCGGCTTGTTGCGCACTGATTTGAGGAAGCCTGCAACCGCGAGAGCAATTTCCGGCGAACCCAGCATCCCGATCTTGATCGCATCTGCATCGAAATCGTCCATCACCGCCCAGATTTGCGCAAGCACCATGTCTGGCGTCATCAACTCGACAGCCGTCACGCCGGCACTATTTTGTGCGGTAACCGCTGTAATCGCAGTCATCGCATGGCCGCCGAGATTGGTGATGGTGCGGATATCCGCCTGTATCCCTGCCCCGCCACCGCTGTCGGAGCCCGCAATAGAAAGGACGCGGGGGCATCTAGCCATTAAGCGACGCCAAAGAACAGCACAACAATTGCTGCAAACATCAGAAAATCAGCAATCCCGATACCGATAATCACTGCGTTGCGATTGGCCCGAAACCAGTCCGGGACAATGATGAACAGCGCCAATCCAACCGCAATGGGGATGAAAAGGACCATGATTATAATGGCAAGAAATATCACGCTAACCATCCTTTATCCGTTATATTTGCGTTCGGTCGATGCCGGAAATTTCTTGAGCAGTTCCGCCGATCGCGTCGGCCGTGCTACCAACGCGCCGCCACAATTGGGACAGGTGCCCTTGTGGGCCGTGGCATTGCAGGCATCGCAAAAAGTGCATTCAAAGGAACAGATATGCGCGCCGCCTTCATCTGCAGGCAAATCCTTGCCACAGCTTTCGCAATCAGGGCGCATGGCTAGCATCAGGCCGCGACCTCCTGCACCACGTTGCAGATGCGATCGACCACAGCGTTGACCTGATCGCTATTATCACCCTCCGCCATCACCCGGATCAGGGGCTCCGTACCGGACGCACGGATCACGAGCCGCCCTGTCCCGTTCAGCTCTTTCTCTGCCTCGGCAATAACCGCCTTGACGCCATCATCATCCAGCGGCGCTCCGCTGGAATAGCGGACATTTTTGAGCAATTGCGGAACCGGCTCGAACAAATGCAACAATTCGCTGGCCGGCTTACCGCTCTCCACCAGTTCCCGCAAAACCTGTAGTGCCGCAATCGTGCCGTCACCGGTGGTGCCATGGTCGAGCAGGATCATATGTCCCGATTGCTCGCCGCCCACATTATATCCGCCCTTTTTCATCTCTTCGAGCACATAGCGGTCACCCACTTTGGAACGGACCAAATCAAGCTTTTGAGATGTCAGAAAGCGCTCCAGCCCCAGATTGGACATGACCGTCGCAACAATACCGTTCCCGCGCAGCAAACCATTGCGGTTCCAGCTGGATCCGATCAGGGCCATGAGTTGGTCGCCATCAACAATCTTGCCCTTCTCATCCACCACTATCAACCGATCGGCGTCGCCGTCCAACGCGATACCGATATGTGCACCGCTGGCCACCACGCTTTCCTGCAAAGCCGCAACATCCGTCGAACCGCATTTGTGGTTGATATTCTTGCCATCGGGATTGACGCCGATGGTGACAACTTCCGCGCCCAATTCCCAGAAAGCCGACGGGGCGACCTGATAGGCGGCTCCATTGGCACAATCGACGACCATTTTCAGCCCGTCGAGACGAATATGATCCGGCAGCGACATTTTGATCGCGTGAATATAGCGGCCACGCGCATCTTCAAAGCGCTTTGCCCGG
The DNA here is from genome assembly GCF_965233695.1 of Parasphingorhabdus sp. Lineage (GTDB taxonomy): Bacteria > Pseudomonadota > Alphaproteobacteria > Sphingomonadales > Sphingomonadaceae > Parasphingorhabdus. The sequence goes on along the minus strand of NZ_OZ247497.1, from coordinate 3,081,880 downwards.
CCAATATCTTCCGCTGGTGCCAGCTTGGCATCTTCCGAAAGAAAACCCTCGATTTTCAGTTCGTCTTCATCCGACAGCTTGAAACCATCGGGACCGAATAATTTGATGCCATTGTCATAGTAAGGATTATGACTGGCCGAGATCATCACACCAAGATCTGCCCGCATTGACCGCGTCAGCAGCGCTACGGCTGGCGTTGGCATTGGCCCAACCTGCACCACGTCCATACCCACACTGGTAAATCCAGCCACCAGCGCATTTTCCATCATATAGCCGGAAAGCCTTGTATCCTTGCCGATCACGACCCGGTGACGATGGTCTCCGCGCAAGAAATGCCGACCCGCCGCCTGCCCGACTTTCATTGCGATTTCTGCTGTCATTGGACTCTGGTTGGTTAGTCCCCGAATGCCGTCCGTCCCAAAAAATTTCTTCGTCATATCCTACCGATCAATAAATCCAATGAGCTCGCTATAGAAATAAAATTTGGCTCATATCGAACCTTACACTAGGCACTGTGAAGTCCAAGGGGGATTACGTACAGATGATAGATTTTTTGAGCGATTTGATCGGTAGCGTCTCAGCGCTTGTTTTTTCGAAAATACCATTTTTCGGTGCCGAAATCCCGTGGATCGTGCTCTGGCTCGCTATCCCCATGGTGCTCTTTACGCTGTGGATGGGATTCATAAATATCCGCGCCCTGCCGCTGGCGGTGCGGATTATCCGGGGCAAATATGATGACCCCGGCGCGCCGGGTACGATATCCCAGTTTTCCGCTCTTACCACGGCTCTTTCCGGCACGGTCGGGTTGGGCAATATTGCCGGCGTTGCCATTGCCATCGCTACAGGCGGACCGGGCGCAGCCTTCTGGATGTTCATTATCGGCTTTTTTGCGATGACGCTGAAATGTGTCGAAGTGACCTTGGCACTGATGTTCCGCGAAGTGGATCCCTCGGGCGAAGTGCGCGGCGGACCGATGTACAGTTTGAAAAACGGGTTTAAACAAAAGGGTTGGCCAAAGCTGGGCCTTCTGCTGGGCGGCGCCTATGCCGTGATGACCATCTTCATCGCCATACCGATGGTGCAGGTCAATCAGAGCCTAGCGACCGTTAGTGAAGTTTCGGGCATGCGATCCAATTTCGACAATAACCTGACATTCGGCGTTATCATGGCCTTTTTTGTCGGGCTGGTGGTTATTGGCGGTGTCAAATGGTTGGGCCGGGTAACGTCGATTATGGTGCCTATAATGGCGTTGGTCTACCTGTCGGGCGTGTTGACCATCATTGCTGTCAACTTTGCGCAAATCCCGGACGCCATCGCCCTGATCGTCAGCGATGCCTTTTCCGGGCAAGCCGCCGCCGGCGGCATGATTGGCGCTTTCATCGTCGGGATGCAGCGCGCGGTCTATTCTTCGGAAGCGGGTGTCGGGACCGCGGCCATTGCCCATTCCCAGGCACGGACACGAGAACCTGCTTCGGAAGGTGTGGTGGCCCTTATGGAACCGATGCTGGACACCGTGATCATCTGTTCCCTCGGTGCCATAGCCATTGTCTTGGCCGGCACATGGCAGGGCGCCGATCAGGATATCCGGATCACCGCAACTGCCTTTGCGCAGATTTCAGACTGGTTTCCGTGGCTGCTGACCATCGCCGTCTTGCTGTTTGCGCATAGTACATTATGCTCGGTCGGATATTACGGGTTGCAGGCTTATGAATTTCTGGTCGGCAAGGGCAAAATCCGAGCAATGATCTACAAGATACTCTATATCGGAATATTGCCGGTCGGCGCGCTGCTCGAAATTGCAACGGTCATTGATCTGGTCGATAGCGCCTTCTTCCTTGCCGCCATACCCAATGTCATCGTCCTTTATCTCTTTGCGCCGGAGATCAAACGAGAGCTATACGGGTATCTGCAGCGCCAGTCAGAGACGCAAGAGTTGGAGACGCAAGATGAAATATCGCAAACTCGGTAAAGAGCTCGAAGTATCAGCCCTGGGCCTCGGCTGTATGCCAATGTTCGGCATTGGCAGCGGCATGTATGGCCAGGCCAATATGACCGAGAGTCTGGCTACGCTCGATCGCGCGATAGAATTGGGTGTGACCTTTTTTGACACGGCCGAGGTATACGGCCCTTACAAGAATGAAGAGCTACTGGGTCAGGCGATCCGGGGACGACGCGACCGCCTGATCATCGCCACAAAATTTGGCTTTGATCTGACCAACCCGGCAAAAATCGGGACCGACTCCTCGCCCGCCAATGTCCACCGCGCATGTGATGCTTCTCTCCAGCGTCTGGGCATTGATGTGATCGATCTGTTTTACCAGCACCGCGTCGATCCCGATGTGCCGATTGAGGATACGGTCGGCGCGATGGCAGAGCTCGTGCAAGCTGGCAAAGTCCGCTATCTCGGCTTGTCAGAAGCCGGTACGGACACCATCAAACGCGCGCACAAGGTTCACCCGATCGCCGCATTGCAATCGGAATATTCGCTGTGGGAACGCAGTATCGAAGAGGAAATCCTGCCGCTCTGCCAGGATCTGGACATTGGCTTTGTACCCTATAGCCCCTTGGGTCGTGGTTTTCTCACCGGACAGATTACCAGCCGCGATGATCTTGATGCCGATGATTATCGCCTGCGCGATCCCCGCTATTCGGAAGAGAATTTCGACCAGAATCTGAAAATGGTCGACGTCGTCAAACAAGTAGCGGAGCGCCACGGCGTTTCGCCTGCGCAAATCGCGTTGGCGTGGCTATTGGCACAGGGTGATTTTATCGTTCCAATACCCGGCTCCAAACGCCGGGCGACGCTGGAAGACAGCATGGCAGCGGTAGACGTGGTCTTGACCGATGCGGATCTTGACGAGCTGGAAAAAGCAGCGCCCGTCGGCGGCACTAGTGGCCCACGCTATGGCGAGGCGATGATGGCGATGGTTCGGCTTTGATCAAAGGTGCCGACCAAGACTGATAACGCTTTCCTACAACGCCAGCGCTATTGTATGATTGAGCCGGTTATTTCTCAATTTTGAATATGGATAACGATGTTCCACGGTGGGCGTTTTATACGTCCTGCCCCAAAGCAATTTTCGTGTGAACTTTGAAAACCGCAGCACAGAAATGGCGCATGTGATTTGTGTGAACTTTGGAATACGTTGTGAATTTGCGAGATGATTTGGATGGTGCAGTTTTATCGCGCGAAGACGCGAAGGGGGACGACCTTTGATCAGTTCATCTGTGTCTCAATGCAGGGCGGAATGCCAGCATTTGAGATTCATATAAAATACATATAATTCAATGATTTAGGAATTTTCTAGCCAATATGAACTCTTCGCGGCGTCGCGCCTTCGCGCGAAATACACCCTGTGACTTGTGTGAACTTTGAAAACCGCAGCACAGAAATACAAGCAACGCTAAGTGCGGAGCACGGAGCCAGAGAAGCCTAGATAACCCCAGTGTGATTTGTGTGAACTTTGAAACTGGCGCTCTTAGCGATCATACGCCTTGGGCAGCGCCCCCGGTGCCGGATTACGATAGCGTTCCCGTAGCCGTTCCTGACGATTGGACAGCGACTGCTCGACACCATCGATAAACACACTTTCAACCTGCGTGGAAAGCTCCAGCGGATCGCCGGTCCAGATCACTACGTCGCCTTTGCGACCTGCTTTTAGCGATCCCAGCTGCGCGCCCATGCCCATAATTTCAGCCGGCTTGGAACTGATTGCGGCAAAGGCCTCATCCCAGCTCAGACCGGTGGCCCGCGGAACCTTGTTCAGCGCAACGAGATTGCCCGCATATTGCATCGAATAGCGCAATTGATGGGCATCACGGTCATTGATCATACCAATGGCAACCTCGACCCCAGCCCGCTTCATCCGGCCGATATTGGATTGCGTCGCAGCCAGATCTTCAAAACTATAAGGCAAATCACTCAAAGCCGAAGCCAGTACCGGGACTTTCGCCGCGGCAATGGCATTTGCGACCCGCCAGCCTTCGTTGACGCCAACGAGCACCAGTTTCAATGATGGAAAATCCTTACTCAGATCGAGTACCTTTAAAATGTCATTGGCACTCTCGACATGCACCAGCAGCCGGGTGGAACCATTGATCACCGGCAACAGGGCTTTGGCGTCGGATGCCTTCATCAGGTCGCTGTCGAACAGAGAAGGATTTCTCGAATAGGTTCGTGCTTCTTCCAGCATCGCCCGGAACAGGATATGCGAGGCAGCACGGCTACCCCCTGCCCGCCGATGGCCGGTTTCGCCCAGTTCGACAAACTGGAAGGCCCGCGCCTTGGTGATCGGGTCACTGTCCTGACCGAGATCGACAATCGCGCCATAGCCGCCAAAAATAGACTTGCCTGTGCTTGGAGATACGACCGCACGCGTGACACCGGCTGCCCGGTTTACCGCGACAGGCGCTGCGAAGGGATTGACCGCATATTGGACATCGAGCGCCGCTGAGAAAACCGAGTCTGCTGCATTGGTGTCATTGGTGGCTGTAACGGCGTTGACTTCAATCAGCCCAATCCGGCTGAAACCGGCAAAAATGCCTGGCGTCACCCATTTTCCCGACGCATCAATCTGACGTGCATTGGCCGGTATGGCGACATCGGTACCTGCCGCCACCACGAGGCCATCGCGGATCACAACGGTAGCGCCGTCTATTGGTGCACTGCCGTCACCAACGACGACCTTGCCGCCGGTAATGGCAACGGTTTCTGCAACCACTGGCGCAGCCATGAGGGCGAACGATGAAACAAGAAGTGCTACAAAACGCTTCATTTCACGTCTCCTTCACCAGGCTGGCCGAGTTCAAAATCACTCACGGGTCGGCGACTGGGGTCGCTGCTGTCATAGAGCATGGCACCATCGATCCAGACTTTCTCCGGTCGGGAATAGACGCTGAGCGGGTTATCGTTCCACAGCACAACATCTGCCATCTTTCCGGGCTTCAGGCTTCCGGTCTGATCGGCAATGCCCATAGCCTTGGCGGGATTATAGGTAATCCACTGGATCGCTTGCGCGTCGCTAATCTCGATACCCATGGCCCGGCCATCCGCCAACGCCTTGGACGCTTCCTGATTGAGCCGCTGGATTTGGTTCTCATCGTCGGAATGAATGATCACGCAGGCCCCGGCCTGTTGCAGCAGCGCGGCATTTTCCGGGATCGCATCATAGGCCTCCATCTTGAAGCCCCACCAATCAGCCCAGATGGCCGAACAGATTTCCTCCTTGGCAAGGATATCGGCAATTTTATAGCTTTCGACAGCATGATGGAATGCGGTTACTTTATAGCCAAATTCCTTGGACATATCGATAATCTGGTTCAACTCGTCAGCGCGATAGCAATGGTTGTGGACCAGAATATCGCCTTCCAGAACGCCAACCAATGTTTCCATCGCCAGATCGCGTTTCGGCGGTTTCGCGCCTTTTTGCTTCTTCTGATAGTCCTGCGCATTGATCCAGGTCTGACGCGTCAGGGAAAGGCTGCCCATGCGGGTCGCAGGCTTGCGGTTGCGGTTACCATAAACCCGCTTCGGGTTCTCACCACAGGCCATTTTCATGCCATAAGGCGCACCGGGGAACTTCATCGCCTGCACCGTGCGCGCAGGCACATTTTTCAGCGTGACCGCCCGGCCACCAAACAGGTTCGCCGAACCGGGCAGGATTTGCAGGGATGTAATCCCGCCATTGGCCAAAGCGCGAGAGAAACCGGGGTCTTGCGGCCACACGCTATGCTCTGCCCATACTTCCGGTGTAACGGGAGAGGTCGCCTCATTGCCATCGCTATGCGCAGCGACGCTGGGCGTCGGATAATCACCCAAATGGCTGTGCACATCGATAATGCCCGGCGTCACATATTTACCGGTCCCGTCAATGATGGTGCTGTCCGTCGGTATAATAGTTTCAGGGCCGCCAACCGACACGATTTTGCCCGCTGACATGAAGATCACGCCATCGTCGATCCGTTGCCCTTCCCCATCAAATATCGTTGCGCCCGTGATGACGATATTATCGGAGGGATAAGCTTTATAGGTCGAAGGAAAAGCAGGATTTGCCGAACCTTTGCTTGAACTGGTCGCCGATGCACTGGCCGTTTCGGTTTCAGCTGCGGTAGCCGCACAGCCCGTAACCAGTGCTCCGACAGCCACGACTGCCAGCAAATCCTTCAATTCCATAATCAACCTCTAAGCTATAATTGACCCATTCAAGATTTCGTTGTCGGATGAATACCGGCAGCTGATGGCTCACCAATTTCACGCTGACCTTCAAGATCATCGCCGACATTGTCGTCAGCGAGAGTATCCAGATGCATAAGTTTCTTGATCAGCGGAGAGATCACGATAACCCCGACACCGACGCCCACAGCCAGCCAGCCCACCGAAGAATAGACTTCCAGGACCCGGTCAGGTCCAGCGCCTTCAGCGCCAACGGCAGAGGCAATCAGACCTGCCGCAAAGTTACCGGTCGCCGAGGCAAAGAACCACGTGCCCATGATCAGGCTCGCCATATGTGATGGTGCCAAGCGGTTCATGGCACTGAGACCTACTGGCGACAAGCAAAGCTCACCGGTCGTATGCAGCAGATAAATCAGGAAGATGAAAATCACCGGAGTAAGGTTGCCGGAACCCGCCGCCAATGCGCCTGCCACAAGGACGAGAAAACCCGCACCCAGTTGGATCAGGCCCAACCCAAACTTGGCTGGTGCCGAAGGCTCCAGACCGCGCCGTCCCAGGGTCGTCCAGAGAATGGCGAATAGCGGGGCAAGCAGCACGATGTAAATCGCGTTGATTGACTGAAACACAGATGCAGGAACATCAATGCCGAAGAGATTTCGGTCAACACTGCGATCGGTAAACAGGTTCAGTGAAGACCCGGCCTGCTCGAACAAGGCCCAGAACAATATCGAACCAAAGATAAGGAACATCGCCGCGAAAATGCGATCACGATCTTCCGGTGCCAGCTTGGCAACCGCCGTATAGAGGACATATAGTACCAATATCGCGCCTGCTATTCCTAGCAAAGAACCTACTAAAGCCTGATACTGAATCAGAAACCAAACCAGACCGACAGTCGCAAAGCTCAATATGTAGAGCACCCACTCAAACTTAATTCCGCCAACTTTTCGTTCCAGACGCGCTGGATCGGACGCTTCGCCGCGCCCAACCAGTAACGGCTTACCCCAGACAAATACGATCAGACCGAGCAACATACCGATGCCGGCTGCACCAAAACCATAGGACCATCCATAGGTCTGACCAAGCCAGCCAGCGACAATCGCACCCAGAGCAGCACCGAGATTAATGCCCATATAGAAGATCGTATAGGCAGGATCGCGCCGGATATCGGTCCGTGAGTATAGTTGGCCGACGATCACGGAAATATTTGCTTTCAGGAAGCCTGAGCCAACAATGATAAATGCCAAGGCCAGCCAGAATATATTAAGCGCTGCATCATCTTGACCACCACTCCCTTCGAAAGCCATCAGAAAATGGCCGAAGGTTAGCAGCAAGGCACCAAAGGCAACCGCCTTTCTTTGTCCCAGATATCGGTCGGCGAGATAGCCACCGACAACCGGAGTGATGTAAACAAGGGCGGTATAAGCGCCATAGATAACCGATGCTTCACTGTCAGAAAACATCCAGTGCTGGACGAGGTAGAAAATGAGCAAAGCCCGCATGCCATAATAGGAAAAACGCTCCCACATCTCGGCAAAAAATAGAACAAACAGACCTTTGGGATGGCCGAGGAATGTTCCTTTCGCATCACCGGATTCTTGATACCCACTAGCCATTACATCGGCCTCCCTTGTAGTGTTGCAAGCTGTCTATCGCAGCTCAGTTGCACCGCACCCTAATCAAAAAATGTCGCGTGTGAAGCATATTGTTGCGCTTGTGACCAGTTTGTGACCAAAAGCAGCTTGCAATCATCCATCGCTTTTACGAGATGACAGATATGTTCAATGACCTTTCCAGCCTAAACAGCTATTTGCCTTCTCGCCGCTCCGGACGTCCCCGTAATATGATCGCGCCTGGTCCCAGCGACGAACAGATTGAGGATATTGTGGCAACAGCGCTGCGTACACCGGACCATGGCAAGCTCGCGCCTTGGCGCGTTATTCAGGTAAATAACGATCAGCGGGGGTGGTTAGCAACCGAACTGACCAAAGCCTATCAAACTGAAAAGCCGGATGCCGGGCGCTTGGAATTAGAAGCTTTGGAAACCATGGCGCACCAAGCCCCGACTTTACTCGTGGTCCTTTTCTCACCCGTCACTTCCACCAAGATACCCGTATGGGAACAGGAACTTAGTTGCGGCGCCTTTTGTATGAACATTATCCATGCCATTCACGCAAAAAACTTTGTCGGTGGATGGATTACCGGGTGGCCTGCCTATAATGACGACGTCCGCGACCTGTTTGGGCAAGCTCCGGAACGCGTTGCCGGATTCATTTTTGCAGGCACGGCAGACGGTGAACTGACCGAACGTCCGCGCCCGGAACTGGCCAGAGTATTTTCGAAATGGAAAAGTGAGCCGCACAGCTAACTGGTTTCAGGCAATACTAAACAACCGATAGAACAGACTTATCCCTTGCCTGCATCGCTGTATTATGGCAGTGATGCAGTATGAACAATGCAAGCAAACCAGTTTATTTGAAATTGCGGGATATTATCTCCGAATCAATCCTTGATGGCGAATATAGTGAAGGCGATATGTTGCCTTCCGTCCGTGCCTTTGCGGTGGAGCAAGGCGCCAACCCGCTGACGGTAGCGAAAGCCTATCAAGGGTTTCAGGAAGACGGCCTAGTCACGGTCAAACGCGGCGTTGGCATGTTTGTCGCCAATGGCGCCAAGGCGAAATTACGTGATGCACAGCGTGCAGATTTCATCAAAAATGTCTGGCCTCCTGTCGAACGTCAAATGAAACGACTGAACATCAAATTGGATGAGCTGCTTGAAAACGAGTCCTAAGCGGACTTTAAGAACCGGTTTTATTAGTTCTGCGTGCGACGACTAAACGGGCATTCGCAAGGCTCTGTCGATAATTCGCATTTTCGGGAACAATCGCGACAGCCTTTTCGAGCAAGTCGATCGCATCCTGGTTTCGCGTTTCATCCGCCAAAAGCGCCCGTCCGTATAAATGTGTAACAACTGGGCTGGATGGCTGAACATCATATGCAATGCGTCCCGCACTTATGGCTTTTTGTACCCGCCCCAGCTCGGTATAGGCTTGCGCTAGCCCGGCCATAATCAAAGCATCATTATAACCGATCCGTTTGCGCAGATTTTCCAAAATACCTAACGCTACGGTCCAATTTCCTGTTTCAAGATGCGCATAGGCCATCCACCGCAAGCCCGCGATATTGTTTGGATTATATGCGAGATATTGCGCCAAGACTTCACCTGATTCCTGCATGGCTCCCTTTGCTCGAAGTACATCGATCAATCGAAGCATGACTGGTTCAGAAAAACGAATTTTTCGGGCATTTTCCAAAGCTGATAAAGCCTCTTCATAATCACCGCGGGCGATTGCAGTGTCCGCGACTAGAATATGCGCATCGCTGGCCCCTGGATTGCTGGCTTGCAACCTTTTGGCTTGCGCATAAGCTTCATCAAAACTGCCATTGACGTAAAGAGCGCGAATATACGGGATGACCGCGCGGGCGTTATCGGGTTCTCGACCAACGTCGGCGCGCAAGATATCGATTGGAACCTCCGGTGCGAAAGCTCTCTTGGAGCCGATATTGTGATGAGCGGCCCGGTTGAGGATAGCAGATGCTTCTTGCCTTTTGTCTAATGCTTCAAGCGCGCGCGCAACCTGCCAGAGTGCATAAGAATCTGCTCCAGAGTTATTGACTTGCGACCATAGGGTTTTAACGACCTCGTTCGCATTGCCCGCGAGATATAATGATCGTGCCAGCATATTCTGGGCTTGGTGGTTATTAGGTTGGAGGGAAACCAAACGAGTGAACCGGTCGATTGCAGCATGATAATTACCTTGGCCGTGCTCAATCACACCCTGGACCAGCAAGACAGCCGGGACATCGTCGAGTTGACCTTCTGTTTTCTGCATCAGCACCCGCGCCAGATCATATTTCTCCGCTCGCGCAGCGAGAACAGCCTGAAGAAAAAAGGCGCGAGCGTTCTGACCATCCAGCGAAACAACTTTTCGAGCAACGATCAGCATATCTTTCATTCGGCCCATGTCGCCCAAGGTGGCAGCATATTCAATCAACAGTGGGACATGATTGGGATCAATCTGCAAGCCACGCTCAAACCATGGCAGAGCTGCACCAAGGCCAAACTGGAATCGCAAAAGTTCACCCTTATATTGCAGAGCACGAACGTTTTCTGGCTGCAGCGCGAAGGCTTCATCAACGGCTTCAATAGCTCCGGCCTGATCACCAGATCCGGCCCGGAACCGCGCGATGTCGACCCAAAGATCCGAGTTTCCAGGTTCCAATGCGATAGCCCTGTCAAAAGCTCCTGAGGCAAGGTCATCGTCTCCGGTTTCCAAGGCCATACGGCCCGTTATGCGCGCGGCATATGCTTGATTTTTTGGAAGAATGTCAGACGCAAATAACTGCTCTTTGGCTTTGTTCCATTTTCCCTGCAGTTGGAACGCATGACCAAATAGATGCCGGATTTCGGACGGTGTGGTTCCGAGCTCCAAAGCTCGCTCTAACTCCGCCTGAGCGCCAATACCGTCGGAAAGTCCCAAGAGTATCTCAGCCTGGAATATCCGAGCGCTAGCCCATTGTGGATCCGCTTTTATCGCATTCATCAATTCGATACGCGCTGACCTCACATCACCCTTTGATTGATGCTGCTGCGCCTTTGCAAAAGCGTCTCGGGCATCCTCGCTTCCGGTTGAAGATGCTGATATTACCGAAGAAAAACCAACCACTAAGATCGCGATAAGGGTTCCCGCGACCAGAAGCCTTAGTCCGTGCACCGGCACATTCCAAAACCGCGACCCCATGCTGCTAGCTTGCTTGCTGCAAATTATACTGTTTCAGAAGATCATAAAGCGTCGGCCGACTAATGCCTAAAAGCTTGGCGGCGTTTGAGATATTACCGTTTGTTTGTGATATCGCACGGATGATAGCTGTGCGATCCGCCGCTTCCCGCGCCGCTTTCAGATTTAGCAAGTCAACCGTGTCAGTTTCGTTGCTTTCCAGATCAAGATCCTTTGCAGCAATCAGCTTGCCGTCTGCCATGATGACGGCTCGCTTTATACGGTTCTCAAGCTCCCTAACATTTCCCGGCCATTTCCAGGCTTCCAGGGCTGCCAGTGCATCAGGTGCGATTCCCTTCACCGCAGGATTTATCTCATCAGCAAACTTCTTCTGGAAATGCCGGGCTAGCAAACTGGCATCGCCGGACCGCTCTGACAGGGGCGGAATCTTTATGACGATCTCAGCCAGCCGGTAGTAGAGGTCTTCGCGAAAACTATTATTGGCAATCATTTCCTCAAGATTTTGATGTGTCGCACAGACTATCCGTGTATCCACCGCGATTGCTTTGCGGCCACCAATGCGTTCAATCACTCGCTCTTGGATGAAACGAAGCAATTTGACTTGAAGCGGTAGCGGTATGTCTCCCACTTCATCCAGAAAAAGCGTTCCTCCACTGGCCTGTTCAATCTTACCTTCGGTTGTCTTAACAGCACCGGTGAAAGCCCCTTTTTCATGTCCAAACAACTCTGATTCGAGCAAGTTTTCTGGAATCGCAGCACAGTTTATGGCGACGAAGGACTTATCTCGTCGATCGCTGGCATCATGCAATCCTCGTGCAAGCAACTCTTTACCAGTGCCACTGGCACCCAACAGCATCACCGAGGCATTAGTGTTGGAAACGCGTTCAATCATTTGAGCGACCTTCAGCATTTCAGGAGCGCCGGTAATGATTTGCCCGAGCACCTGATTGCTGCCGTCATGCTTTGCAGATAGCGATGCGTTCTCAAGCTCCAACTTTCGAACGTGAAAGGCACGGCGAACGATCAGGCCCAGTTCATCAATATCGACCGGCTTCTGATAAAAATCCCAAGCCCCACTGGCGATCGCACGCAATGCGCTGTCCTTTTCACCATGACCCGATGCGACAATAATTTTCGTGTCCGGCTTCAGGCTTAATATGGCATCCATCGTCGCAAAGCCCTCCGTCGTGCCATCGGGATCTGGCGGTAATCCGAGATCCAGCGTTACAACATCGGGTTCTTCAGAGCGAAGCATATTGATAGCCGTTTCGCGATCACCGGCGACGATGACTTCAAAATCCTCATAAGCCCACTTCAACTGCCTCTGAAGTCCTGGATCATCTTCAACTATAAGAAGTTTCTCCAATGGTTTGTTATCTTTATCAGGCATGTTAAGCGGCCCTTTCATCTGCTAACTTGTCGTCGGTGATCGTGCTGGCAAGCGGCAGTATCAGCGTAAAACGGCTGCCTGCACCCTCATTGCTTTCAACTTCCAAACGCCCGTTCATTGCCATGGCCAAGGACCGCGCTTCATATGCACCGATCCCGAACCCTCCTGTCTTGCTCGACGCGAAAGGTTTGAACAATTGACTGCGAATAAACTCACTCGACATCCCTGTTCCACGGTCCAACACCTCAATTGCCACGCTCAAATCGCGGCGGCGGGCGTTTAATATTATGGGTTGTCCATCAGAGCTGGCATCAATCGCATTTTGGATAAGATGCCCCAGTATCTGATCAACCCGTGCGGGGTCTGCCATGGCGGTCAGATCATCTATCTGTTGACTTTCAATGGCATGAAGCAACCTTTTTTTCTCGATGATTGACTGTAGCAAAGCGGCCACTTTGACCGGCTTGGGTTCTTCTGGTTTCGCCTTATTGTGTTGCGAAAGTCGCTCCAGCAAACCATTCATTTTGTCTGCCGAATCCTGGAGTGTGGAAATCATATCGGCCTGAAAATCGGGATTGTCGGCGTGTTTTTTTGCATTGCGAGCTAGCAAGCTTAACTGGCTGACAAGATTCTTGATATCGTGCATGACAAAAGCCATTCGCCGATTAAACTCATCAAACCGTTGCGCCTCCGAGAGAGACTCCTGACTGCGGGCTTCGGACAGGTAACTAGCCACCTGCCGGCCAACCACACGCAACATATCAAGATCTTCCCAATCCAACGTCCTGTTCACACGCGGTCTTGCCAACAATACAATACCGGCTAACCGCTCGAAATGAACCAACGGGACGGCGGCCCACGTTTCTGGATCATTGGTCATCCATTCGGGTATCGCGCCCGGATCAATATCTTCTACCGTTTCCGCTCGCAGTGCGTCGAACTCAATAATATGCCCTGTATTTTCAAAGAATGGCACCGTTCTCGATGTGCAGGCCCGCGCCGGGACTTGGATAGACTGCCAATTCCAACGTGATTGCAAAGTCAAGCGGCCGGAATCGTCTGGCATCAACAATATGCCCGCTGGGGAATCTGTTATGTCTGCGATCGCTTTTACGACACGCTCATGGAACGGAGCACTATCCATTCCCGGACGTCCGATTGTATCGGTAAATCTGATCCATTCTGCCCGATAATCATAACGATGCTGGAAGAAGTTTTTGGCCAGTTTCACTCTGAACCAAGCGCGAAATTTTCCCGACGGTAACAATACCAATGCGGCAACCGACGTTCCAAACAGAAAGCTGATCTGTGCCAATCGAGCATAATCCCCGCCGATTATCTGAAGCGCTGTCGCGATGATGACCATCATCAAGAGGTACCCACCAATGGCTACCAGCGATAAAGAGCGAAACGCCACGCTACGCGATAGTTTGATCGTCCATTCCGTATTGCGGATAGATGCCAGTGCCAGGATCGGCGCGACACAGGCCATTGCTGGTCCGCGCATGGCGATGAGTTCGACCGAGAATTGTTGGGTCAGATAGGTAATCGTGAAAAGGTTTAGATCATAAGTCCATATCGCCGCCAAAGCAGCCATGGGCAATCGTATTCCCCACCGTGTTTCTGGTGCGGATATCGAATAAAGGTTGTGCACCAATACCAGCGCCCCGACAGCGAACAACATCCGCAGTACCAAAGCTGTAAAAGCTGCCATGCTCACCAGCCGAGGACTTCCGGCAAAAACGGGAATTAGAGAGTCGACAATTATCTGGCTGAGCAACACGAATGCCAAAGCGAAGTAAATTACCTTAACCGCAGTCGGCTCGTCCCGTCCTTCGCCACCCTTCAACAGCACAAACATGAATACCAGCCACCCCATGTTCCTGAGTGACTCGCTGAAGTTGGAAATCGGTGAGAATGCCCCTTCCACTGACACTGACAGAGCCCAAAAGCTTGTCAAAGACAACGCTATGACGAGCGATATCTGGGCAAGACTATGGTCCGTTTTACGTTGGAACTGCCAAATGGTCAGTGCAGCAAACAAGGTAGCCGCCAAACCATGTCCATAGATACTGATCTGAACCATCATCGCAGCCATATCAGCGGGCACCCTCAGGCCAAAGAACGACCCGGATTGTTTGCAACAGGATGACTATATCAAGAAAAGGCGTATAGTTTTTTGCATAATAGAGATCATATTCGAGCTTGTGTCGGCTATCTTCAATCGACGCCCCATAAGGATAGTTGATTTGCGCCCATCCGGTAATTCCGGGCTTCACCATGTGGCGTTCTGCATAGAATGGCATTTTGGTTTGCAAATCATCGACAAATTGGGGACGCTCCGGACGTGGGCCCACAAAACTCATTTCGCCTTTCAATACGCTCCATGCCTGCGGCAATTCATCAATACGGACTTTTCGAATAAAATTTCCGATTCTGGTAATACGCGGATCATTCTTACTCGCCCAAAGCGCTTGCCCGGCAGCCTCCGCATCCATTCGCATGGAGCGGAGTTTTAGAATCTTAAAAGGTTGGCCATAAAGCCCGATACGTTCCTGCTTGAAAAACGCGCCACCCTCGCTTTCCAATTTTATCAATATGGCAAAAATTGCAATTAGCGGGCCTGTTACGAGCAAAAGAAGCAGACTCAGGAATATGTCAAAGCTCCGCTTGAACACAGTCGAAATGCGCCGACCCGAGGAAAAGCCATCCGAAAAAATGAACCAGCTGGGGTTAACACTGTCTAGATCAACACGGCCAGTTTCCCGCTCAAGGAAACTGGACATATCATTCACATGGACACCAGTGGTTTTGATGGTCAACAAATCGGAAACGGGCAACGAATTGCGGCGCTCTTCCAGCGCTAGCACAACCTCGCTCACTTCCAGATCAATCACATGCTGAGGCAAATTTGAGATGTCATGTCGCTTGACTGCCGAGCTTACCACCGCCGGGCCTTCATTCATGTCTACAAAGCCGCTGACAATGAAACCGCTTTCAGGCTTGTTCGAGAGTGCAGCAATGCGATTGGCTCGCGGCCCTGCGCCTAGAATAAGCAAACGGCGTTTAAAAACAGCGCTATCCAATATGCTGCCCAAAACCACCCGAACAGCCATTAAAAGCAGGATCGCAAGGATCATCGCATACAAGGAATTTGATCGCCACAGCGTTGTCCCGGGCAAAGCAAAAGCCATAATCGAAAGAAATATTACACCCAAAGAAACGGCCACTAGAACTCGCGCTGCCGCAAATCTCAATGATTGGAGGGACTCTGTTCCATAAACTCCGACGGCAACCAGCGCGACTTCTAGTGCCAGCGCAAAACTGATGATTGGAAGGGGCCGATCAAAAATTGAACCTGCAGACATCCCGATCTGGTTCGCACGAAAAACCCAGCTTATTTCTGCGGCGATGACGAGCAGAAACAAGTCTAACAAACCCAAAAATATAAGTGGGTAGGGAATATAATGTTTGAACAATCTGATCATTGCGAATGCGAACTTCCGATATTGCATGCTCGCGATAACCAAAATTGGTAAGCTGTCGGTTAATTTTACACATGATTTTCAAAAAAACGCTGCAATTTCATAAAATTTGTTCATTTTTCCGACAGATGTATCGTTAATCGGCAACGAAATTGTAAGGTGTAAGCCCGAGTTCTCTTTCGTCAAATTGCAATATCCTGCTTTTTGGCGGTGCTGACCTTTGTGAACAGTTCGGCCGTGTACATGCCGGACAGCCCAAGCCAATCAGATCAGCGTTTTCTGAAGATAGATCTAATCCTCTAGCATCATATAGAGATGCTGCGAGATCGGCGGCCACGCCTAAGCCGATTGCAAATTCTGATTGATTCCTGCCCGCCCCCGAGCCAACACCTTGCACGGCTTGCGACAATGTGAACCAGGAAGACCCATCTTCCAGTAGAACCAATTGGGTATGCACTTCCCAAGGACGGTCAAAGGATCGATGGATATTCCAAAGCGGACAGCGACGAGGGCTTTCCGCCAATGAAGCGTTACTCGCGCCAACAAATCGCTTTGAGGCCATGCCCGACCGGTCAATGCGTAACATGAAAAACGGTAGCCCCCGTGCACCTACACGCTGTAGCGTTGTCAATCGATGGGCGACCTGCTCAAAGCTGGCACCAAACCGCCGCTCCAACAACAAAATTTGATATCCCGTTTGCTCACATGCCTTTAAAAACCGGGCGTAGGGCATGATCAAAGCTGCTGCAAAATAGCTAGACAAATGACTTTGAAAATGACGCTCGGCTGCCTTGTCTTGCAGGTCTGCGCCTGTAACCAGCGCCCTGATTTCAGACTGTGCCTCCAACTCACCAAGCAATATGGCTGCTTGGAAGGTGCGCGATGCGGTATCTAGCATTTCCGAAAGCTGCAACTGCCGGGAATGCAGGTCCAAGCGTCTCAACAAATCCGGCATCACGGCTTCCGGCAGAATTCTGATGGCGAGTTGATGCCTTGCTCTCAGTCTTTCAGCAATTGCACCATATAAATCTGCACTGCCAAGCCGCAATTCATCCGCAAGTGTTTCTGCCATCGCATCAAGATCTGCGAAATGATTGCGCCAACGCTCAATCTCCCTTTGCACAAGCTGCAAAGAATCTGCATTTTTGGATGCACTGGGAGCATATTCTCTTAAACCATGGTCAAAAACCCGGACGAAGGCTTCCGCCGTGTTCGGCGCCATCGCTAACCAGTCTTCCAATTCTGATCGGTCGATCGACAGATCATCAAACATTGGGCCGGCAAGACGCCTGCTTATACCATCAATTCCACCCCCGGGTTCGTCTGCAACCAATTGGCGCGGGTCAAAATCAAACCGGTCAGCCAGTAACAGCATCATACGCGCGCTAATCGGTCGCTGATTGCGTTCAATAAGATTCAGATAGCTTGCGGAGATATCCAGCGCGTCGGCCAGTGCTACCTGAGTCATTCCCGCACCACGTCTTAACCGTTTAACGGAAGCGCCAGCGAATATTTTTCTATCGGTCATGAAGAGTGTTTTGTAAATTAATTTACTTATTTACAACATAAATTTGAACTTATCTTAGATTTTTACATATTTTTTGTAAATTTTCTTAGCCTCGCTGTCCCTAGCTGGCGTATAAGATTGGAAATACACTCTAGCATGAGTTTACCAAATAGTTTCCTGGGGAGGAAAATCTATCCGTCGGAGCCTTGCCGCTCCGGCGGATTTTTATATGGCAGACTGAGTTCAAGTAAGTATTTTTTAATCAAGAAGCAGTAACTACGATCGCATTATCGCAAAGTTGGGTGATCCGAATGATTAAACAAGCCGTTCTATTTGTCGCTTCGACCGGCCTGCTAATCTATTTTATCATGCCGGTTGATGATGAAAAACAAAGCCAGCAACCGGTAGTTGAAAAAGAAGTTAAGCCGAAGGCCGCAAATAAAGTAGATTCAACTGACTCATGGGACGCGGGCAGCGGCGACGGCGAAGGTGAAGAAGCTTTTGTTTTTGGCGAACCTGTCACTTATTCTGATGATGAATATTTGTCAGGAGAGAACACGGTTGGTGATCAAAACTCTGTTTCCTCAACAAGCAATCAACAATCTGTAAGCGCAGCAAAGCCTAAACTTGGTCGCACGCCTAGAAATGGTGGGACGCCTAAATCTCGTCCGTCTGTCAGAACCGGTAAACCAAGAGACTTGAGCCCCCCTGGAGTAAGAAGACAGCCCTAAGTTTAGAACTAGCGATCGCAATCATCGCGCTCGAAAAATAATGTCATGATCGGGGAACGAGCTAGACGTTTAAGCCTAGAAGATATTTGGCTGTGGCTACCGGCAACGCTTCATAACATAGCGATCAGGTTCAATCACAAGTGTGAACTGATTTGAAGTCGCCATTGAAACTGGTCCCTCCATCTGAAATGGACCGCCTTGTTCGCCAGTTTCCTCATCAATGGCAAAATCAATTAGGTTCAGAATCAATCTTTCGTCGTTCCAACGCCAAGTGCCGGTCAAATCTTCAGAGACAAAATTTCCTCCTTCCAACAATGTCCAGTTGGAAGATTGATCACACGTTTCTTCTGCAAACGCCCAACGACCCTCAAAATATGACGCTTCAATGGTCGTGGATTCTTCCGCCAATGGTGACGGAGTCCCAACGGTTAAGGCGATGCTGGAAACCAGTCCATCAAAAACCGTAACCAGCATCATCCCTTCACCTATCTGTTCTCATAATATTCAATGCAGCCGCTGTTAGCGCTTCAGCACCAGTTGCAATAACTTTCTCAGCATCTGGCGCCCAAAGCGGACTGTGTAACGATGGTAATTTCTTACCCTCTTTCTTGGCCGTTTGATATTCATCCATGGGAACACCACCTACCCAGAAAATCATACTGTTGATTGATTCATCCGCCCGGCGATAGCGGCTAAAATCTTCTCCGCCCATGACGGGTTTCGATTGAACTACACGCTCTTTCCCAAAGCGAGCTTCGAAAAGAGACGCCATCTCCTTAGTGAATTCCGGGCTGTTGTATGTGGAAGGTGTAAATTCATCATCGCGAATACTCACAATGGGCATCCTATCGTCCGGAAGACCAGCTGTCACCGCTTCGCCTTTGGCAATTCGCTTGATCCCCTCGAGCAGTTTAGCCCGTGTCTCGTCAGAATAGCTGCGAACCGTCAGCAATAGATTGGCTTTGTCAGGAATTATATTATGCTTGAAGCCTGCCTGAAAACTGCCAACGGTGACGACCGCGGGATCTTGTGGGTCAATCTCTCGGCTCACAAGCGTTTGCAAAGCTCCAACGATGCGTGATGCCACCACAATCGGATCCTTGGTCGTATGTGGATAGGCACCATGACCACCCACTCCTTTTACTTCGATGTCTACGCTATCGACATTTGCAAGCGCATAGCCCGGCGAATAGCCGATGAAACCAGCAGGCGCACCCGCAGCATCATGAAATGCCAACACATATTCAGGCTTTGGAAAACGCGTATACAGGCCGTCTTCCAGCATCGCTTTGGCACCTTCACCTGTTTCTTCTGCTGGCTGCAAAATCATCACCAAGGTGCCGGACCATTGGTCTTTGTTAGCAACCAGCTGGCGGGCAGTTCCCACCCAACCGGTCATATGGGTATCATGTCCACAAGCATGCATCACGCCGGTATCATTCCCCTCGCGGGTTTTCGCCCTCACCTTTGCTGCAAAGGGCAAGCCGGTTTTTTCAACAAGTGGCAAACCATCCATGTCTGCCCGGATCATCACCGTCGGGCCATCGCCATTTTTCATCACTGCGACAACACCAGTGCCGCCGACTTTTTCGGTGACGTCAAAACCGAGCCGCCTGGCTTCGATGGCCAGCTTTGCTGCCGTTCGTACCTCTTCTCCGCTCAATTCGGGATTAGCATGCAAATCACGGTAAATTTCCATCAAGGAAGGCAAGTCCGCCTTGATCGCATCATTTAACGGATCAGCCTGCGCTGGTGTACAAAACAAAAATGAACCGGCCGCAACCAAGGCGGCTTTCGAAATCAAACGCATCACTATCCCCGAGCTATTTCACATAATTGCGAACCTAACTGCAGAAAGGGTAAATGTCAGGTTCAAAATTATTCCGCAATCGGTGTCAGCTCCATGACGTTCACCACAGACTCGTAATAGGGATAGGGAAACACCATCCGCCAGCGCGTTGGCCCGATCCGCTCAACAACCGCCGCCTGGTCTCGCTCCTTTGTTTTTCCATAGGATATGGCTTTGTCCTCATAACCATAAAATGACGTGCCCAGATAGACGGAATGGCGAGTGCCCGTCTCATACAGCCATCCGGCCGTGCGCTGAGAGCCCGTTAGTTTAGTGAAATGCCGTCTATCGCCATTGACGGTAACAAGACACCGAAAAGCTGGATAGGCGATGTAAGGCAAGCCGCCGCTGGCATCACCGTCTAGTTTGGTAACCGAGCAGGCATAAAGACCCGCCGGAATTTTGCTGTTGGGTAACGCCGCTTCGTCCTCGAACAACGGTTTTCTTGCAGCCAGCTTGCCCCCCTCACCCCCTTCAAGGGCGCCAGCACGACCTTCCTGCAACGCTTTTTGCCAATCATCCAGTCGCTTTTGGTCTGCCGCCGTGGCGTGGTCCCGCCACTGCGATTCCGGATCCGATGCATCTGTAGCCATCGCCATGGATGCCAGTCCGGATATCGTCAGGAAAATCCCGACTTTGACTGACGCCAAGATCATTGCGCCGTCCAGCCGCCGTCGATGGAGATATTCGCGCCGGTTATCGCGCTCGCTTCATCTTTGCAGAGAAATACTGCGAGCGCTGCGATTTGGTTGATCTGCACAAATTTCTTGGTCGGTTGTCCGGCAAGCAGCACGTCATTCATGACTTGTTCGCGCGTCATGTTCCGCGCTTTCATAGTGTCGGGTATCTGGTTTTCGACCAGCGGGGTCCACGCATAGCCCGGCGAAATTGTATTCACCGTTATACCTTGCTGCGCAACTTCGAGGGCCACCGTTTTGCTGAAACCCGCAATTGCATGTTTAGCGGCATTATAGGCCGACTTATAAGGGCTAGCCACCTTGCTATGCATGGAACCTGTATTGATGATCCGGCCCCAGCCCCGTTCTTTCATCCCCGGCAAGACCGCTTTGGTTGTGTGAAAAGCACTGTTGCAAATAATGTCCATAATCGCATCCCATTTGTCCTCGGGAAACTCATCGACCGGGGCGACATGCTGAATACCTGCATTGTTGACGAGAATATCGACTCCGCCCAATTGTTCAGCGCAATCTGTCGCCATTTGCCGGATTTCTTCCGGCTTGGTCATATCGGCATTGCTATAGGCGGCCCTGGCTCCGCTCAAGCTTTCCAATTCCTGCCGCAGCGTTTCGATTTCGTTTTTGTCACCAAAACCGTTAATCATCACGGCGGCGCCTTCGGTCGCCAGCGCTTTCGCATATCCACCGCCGATACCCGAAGTCGAACCCGTAATCAGCGCCGTCTTACCCTTCAAAAACATGCTTTTTCTCCTTTGCACGACCTTAAAACAGTCGCGAGTGACTGCAACGGCTTTTTGTAAAAGAATTTCCAGAGGCTTGCGCTTTTGTTGAATTCAAGCGATTTGGGATGCAACAGGAGAAGAAGCCATGCGTTTAGACGATCTCGATCCCAGCAAAAATGTCCGCGACCATGGTCGCGGCGGCGGCGGCCGGCAATTTGGCGGTGGTGGCGGTGGTCTTGGCTTGTTACTCAGCTTCCTTCCGATGCTACTTGGCAGAAAAATGGGCTGCGGAACGATCCTCCTTATCGGTGGTGCGGCACTCGCCTTCATGTATTTTGGCGGTGGAGCGAGTATGTTGACAGGTGGCGGTACCCAAGCAGGTGGTTCTGGTGATGCTGTTGCCTATGATACGCAAGAAGAAATATTTGCTGGTCAGGTTCTCGCCTCAACCGAGCAAACATGGTCCAAATTATTTCAGGCAAATGGATCACGCTATCAACCGACAGTTATCAATTTTTACCAAGGTGGTGTCAGTTCCAATGGCTGCGGTTCGGCCAGCTCGGCAGCGGGACCTTTCTATTGTCCTGCCGACCAGGGCATTTATCTCGACACATCGTTTTTCAACGAACTGGAAACAAAAATGGGTGCCAGAGGTGATTTTGCCAAAGCTTATGTAATTGCCCATGAAGTCGGGCATCATATACAGAATCTCGAAGGTACGGCCAATCAGGTGCGGCAAGCACAGAGCCGCGCGAGCAAGGCAGAAGGCAATGCGCTGCAAGTCCGGATGGAGCTACAGGCGGATTGCTATGCCGGTGTCTGGGCCGCACAAAATGCCAATCGCATGGAACCGGGTGATGTCGAAGAAGGTCTGACCGCTGCTCATGCGATTGGCGATGATACGTTGATGCGCGGAGCCGGACAGCGTCCGGTAGAGAGCATGTTTACGCATGGCACTTCCGAGCAAAGGATAGAATGGTTGAAAAAAGGAATGCAGACCGGCGATCCGGCCGCATGCAATACATTTGCACGCGGCGCGGTTCGCTAGAGCTATCGCTTAATTTGCTGAAGTTTTCTGCAAACTGCGCGACCAGTCGAGCCTCCTGGTGACGAACATCACCCCGGCCAGAGCAGTAAAGATCAGCAATGATCCAATGAGCAGCGAGTAAGCCTCAAGGCTCAGCAGGATATAGATCACGCCGTAAAGCGCAGCCAGCAATCCGCCAATTATCGATGCCCGTCGCCAACTCGACAGGACCGATGCGGCATAGGCCGTAATCAATCCGATGGTGGCGATTGATGCCACTACATAAGCCAGAGCAAAGCCGATAATCTCTGCAAAGGCCAGGAGCAGAATGAAGAATAACACAAGCGCGACACCGACCAATATATATTGGACAGATGAGATGCGCACACCGCCAATCAGATCGAATAACAAGAAGGCAACAAAGGTAAATCCGATAAACAAGAAGCCATATTTGGTTGCCCGGCTTACTTGATCGTAAAGATCAACCGGCTGGATCAGGTTCACAGTCACGCTGGAACCATTGCCCACACCGCCCCCATCATAAGAAGTGTATGACCGGCCACCGCTTTGCGGATAAATTTGCTGTCCCGGCTGTGTCGAGGTCAGTGAACTTCCCAGTGCCAGATTCGAAATGCCGTATTTGGCAGTAAAGCCGGTTTCCGTCACTTCATTGTCAGGGAGGAAACCACCCGTAAAACTGGGATGCGGCCACTTTGAAGTGACGGACCAGTTAGTCTGTCCCGCATCGGGCACCATTGTCAGGCTTTCGGTTCCGCGAAATTTCACATCAAATTTGACGGCCATTTCGCCATCTTCAAGCGCTGTTGCATCCAGCCATGAAAAGAAACCGGTATTGCCTGTCTCGCCAAGCCCCTTGCCCGGTTGCAGGACGAGCGACTGATCATCAACGGTCAGCTTGTTGTCTGCAGCCAGACCGCGTGCGTCGGAAAGGCCAAAGCGTATTTCCGCGCGGGCAAAATCAATATCTGCCCGATCAATCCCGGATCGATCAAAATCTTCCGGTAATTTGAACGATGCGGATCCCGTAACATTGGTATTATAAATCACCACCTCATAGATGGAGCGGCTTTTCACCTCGGTCTGGATATCACTGTCAAAGGTCATGACTTCCGGCGAGATGTACAATTCGCGCGTCACTACGTTGGTCCGGGTAACGGTTTTACCATCCTGTTCCACCGATTCCTGAACTTTAGCCTTGTAAGGCAATATGATTTTTGGACCCGCAAAAACCTGCTGGCCACCCCACCCGGTAACAATGGATTGCTCGGCCTGGTCACTCTGGCTTTGACGGTCATAAATAAGCAGCCAGCTTGCAAACAAGGGAATTGCGAGCAAAAAGCCCGTCAGCAATACCAACAGGAATTTGGCACCGGGCGATCGTTCCGGTCTTGACGGCTGGTCCGATTGCTGGATTTCTTCGGCGGTTTCAGTCATTGTGAATTTTCCCTCTAAATTCCTGTAGTCGTTTGGCTGCTGCTCTTGCAAGCCGCCGCCATTGCTCTAATCATAAGCCTCATGCTCTTATATCCGAGCGACGAATCGAGGCTTACGTGCGACGAATTAACACATTACGTGATTGCCACAATGTGAACGACTTTCGTTCTTTGGCCAAAAAACAGCTACCCTTTCCGATCTTTGATTATATCGACGGCGCTGCCGATGATGAAGTTACCCGACGGCGCAATACCGCAGCTTATGAAACCTGTGATCTTGTGCCCAATGTCCTCGCCGGTGTCGAGACGATAGACATGAGCACAACAGTGATGGGCCAAAAATTGGCTATGCCCCTGTTCCTGTCCCCCACTGCTCTACAGCGGCTATTCCACTGGCAAGGCGAACGCGGTGTAGCCAGAGCTGCAGAAAAATTCGGTACCTTTTTCGGTATATCTTCACTGGCGACTGTCAGTATCGAAGAAATTGGTGAGAGCATCAGTACCCCAAAAATGTTCCAGCTTTACATACACAAGGACAAGGGGCTTAACAAATCCATGGTTGAACGCTGCAAGGCCGCAAAGTTCGATGCGATTACCCTGACGGTTGATACGATCGTAGGAGGCAATCGCGAACGTTGCCTGCGCTCAGGGTTCACCAGCCCGCCTAAAATTACACCTGCCAGTTTCTTCAGTTACGCAACCAAACCGGCCTGGGCGTTAAACTATATGTTCCGCGAAAAATTTGAACTTTCCAATCTCAAAGATCATGTCGCAGAGGGAACCAATGTTGCTTTATCGGTAGCGGAATATTTTTCAACCATGCTCGATCAATCGCTCAATTGGAGCATGGCGGAGGAGGTTCGAAAAGACTGGGGCGGTGAATTCTGTTTGAAAGGCATTATGTCCGTCGAAGATGCTAAACGCGCCGTTGATATAGGTGCAACAGCGATCATGGTCTCCAACCATGGCGGCCGGCAGCTGGATGGCTCACGCGCACCATTTGATCAGCTTGCCGAAATTTGCGACGCTGTCGGTGACAAAATTGATGTTATTTGTGACGGCGGCATCACCCGGGGGAGCCATGTACTGAAAGCGCTGAGCGTCGGTGCCAAAGCCTGTTCTGGCGGCCGACTGTATCTCTATGCTCTGGCAGCCGCCGGTCAGGCAGGGGTTGAACGCAGTCTCAGCTTGTTGCAAGCTGAAATTGAACGGGACATGAAACTTATGGGCGTGACATCCGTTGACCAGTTGAACCGCGATAACTTGCGGTATCGGACTTGAAGAGAAACAGGAAATTGATGATGCAAAATTTCATTAAACTGGCCATAGGGCCATCGGTCGCTGCGCTACTCCTGACAGCACCAGTTCAGGCACAAAAAGCTGATCCTGATCAGTCAATGGAAGAACATGCGGAGGATGCGGCAACCACGCCAGCCAAAGATGTTGGACTCAAAAAGACCAAAATACCGGCGAAGCTTATTGCAATACAGGACAATCCCTATTCGCTAGATGGTCTGCGCCGCTGCGCCGCGATCATCAAGGAAGTGAAAGAATTGAATGATGTTTTGGCTGCCGATGTGAACGAAGAGGTCGATAAATCGAAAGCTGAGAAGCGGGAAGAAACAGCTGGTCGTGTCGCTGGCGGACTCATCGGCGGACTAATTCCATTTCGCGGTATCGTTCGTGAAATATCGGGTGCTGCTGGTGACGAACGGAAATATAATGCAGCAGTCTATGCTGGAGTAGTCCGGCGCGGCTTCCTGAAAGGTGTTGGACTGGAACGGGGTTGCAAAGCGCCTGCACGTCCGTAAAATGCGATTTGGGGGCAAAACAAGGGGGCATTGGGGAAGGACATCATGTCCATCAACAAAGTCATTGCCAACCTGTTGGCCGCAGTATCTGTAAGCTTTGCCACTCATGCCCAGGCTGAGATGCCACACAAAGATCTTCCGATGGAACGACATGCCGAAAATGCCGTTATGCAGCCGGTAAAGGATGTGAACCTGCGGAAAGACGCGATCCCTGAAAAGCTGATTGCAATTCAAAAACATCCCTATGATCTTGAAAATATGCGCAGTTGCCCTGCACTGGAAAGAGAGATTGTCCAGCTGGATGCCGTTCTTGGACCTGATATCAATCAGTTACAGGAGAAAAGCCTGACCGAAAAACGTGAGGCCGGTGTGAGCCGAGTGGCTGGTGCAATGATCGGTGGTTTAATCCCGTTTCGCGGGGTGGTCCGGGAGTTAAGCGGTGCCAATGCCTCAAAGCGCCGGTTTCTGGAAGCGATTGCGGCGGGCAATGCACGGCGAAGCTTTTTGAAAGGTGTTGCGGTGACGAAAGGCTGCCTCACTCCACCCCAACCTCGCACATTGGCATTGACCTACAATTTTCAGGGGTTTTAGGGAGTTCGTCTAGACCTTAGCGCGCCCGTACAATCCAAATACCACCCGGCAATGCCACTCGTCCACCTTCATCATGTGGGGCAAGGGCCTTTTTCAGTGCGGTCAGAAGCCGGGATTTCAAATTGTCATCAACCTCTCCCAACGCCCGCGAAGCTGGACCAATCTGGGATGAAAAATAGACGGCGTCGTCGACGCCACCTGTTTGTGAAAGGCAGATTTCGACGCTATGTGATGTCATCGAGACATCTTCAAAACCCGCCTCGGTCAATATGCTTTTGAGCCGTTCTGCATCCGCAAATGCAAAAGGGCCCGGTGCATGGGGATCGGTTTCAGGTGCGTCGGGCAATAGTGGCTTAATCGCCGCCATGGGAACCATCACCCACAGATTCACTTTCGGGCTCTGCCAGCAGGCAAAGACCATTCGGCCACCGGGTTTCAGATTGGCTTTGATATTGATAAAAGCCGAAACAGGGTCCTCGAAAAACATTACGCCGAAGCGCGACATGATCAGATCAAAACCCTCTTCCGCCTGATACTCCGAGGCGTCCGCGAGTAAAAGCGTCCCGCGACCATTAGCCCGTAACCGGGCCAACTCCAGCATGGGTTCCGACACATCCACACCGGTGACATCGGCACCCGCGTCGATCGCGATCAAAGAGGTTTCACCTGTGCCGCAACCAATATCCAATACACGCTCACCCGGCACAATCGCGGCCGCGTCCATCAACAGCGATGTTACCGGCGCCAGCAAAGCGTCCATGACGTCCTGCTGCTCGGTCCACTTTACGCCGGCATTGTCATTCCAATATTCAATCTGGTCTTCATTGGACATGACGGGTGCAGACTCCGTTTAGATGATCGGGATTGGTCAATAATCAACGCGAGCCCTTGAAAATCGTCAATAAACCCGTTTCTTCGGTTTCACATATTCGGCTTCGTCCGTGAGGGTATAGTCATGGACTGGGCGATAGCTGATGTCGACCTTGCCGGTACCGCGCGCCTTATTAGGCCCGCCCCAGCCGTCAAATGTCGCAACCGTGTGCTTCATCCATTCCTTGTCGTTACGGTCTTCATAATCCTCATGCATGTGGGCACCGCGACTTTCCTTGCGGTTGGCGGCACTTTCCATTGTGACAACCGCCTGTGCCATCAAGTTGTCAAGCTCCAACGTTTCGATGAGATCGGTATTCCAGATTAATGAACGGTCGGTAACACTTACATCACCCATTTTGTTGTTAACCGCCCGCATCTCTTTGACGCCCTGAGCCAGCAATTCGTCGTCGCGGAAAACCGCACAATTTTTCTGCATCGTCTTTTGCATTTCCAAACGTAAAGCAGCGGTTGTTGTACCACCTTTTGCGTAACGGAAATGGTCCAAGCGAGACAGCGACAGATCGGCTGAATCTTTAGGCAATGGCTTATGCGACGTGCCAGGTTTCAGCTTCTCTTTTAAACGTAGCCCAGTTGCCCGGCCAAAGACAACCAGATCGATCAGCGAGTTGGAACCAAGACGATTTGCTCCATGCACGGATACACAGGCCGCTTCGCCCACGGAATAAAGCCCTGGGACCACAGCATCCGGGTCATCTTTCGTCGGATTCACCACCTCGCCATGATAATTACAGGGTATGCCGCCCATGTTATAGTGCACCGTCGGTACCACAGGCAGCGCCTGACGTGTGAGGTCAACACCCGCGAAAATCTTGCCGGTTTCAGTAATGCCTGGAAGGCGTTCAGCCAGCACGTCCGGAGCAATGTGGTCTAGGTGGAGATAGATATGATCTTTCTCTGGTCCAACACCGCGGCCTTCGCGAATTTCGGTTGCCATGCAGCGAGACACCACATCGCGAGACGCAAGATCTTTCGCGCTGGGCGCATAGCGTTCCATGAAACGCTCGCCTTCGGAGTTGGTAAGATAACCGCCCTCCCCGCGCGCGCCTTCGGTAATCAGGACGCCTGCACCGTAAATGCCGGTGGGGTGAAACTGAACAAATTCCATATCCTGCAAAGGCAGACCAGCACGTAGCGCCATGCCGCCACCATCGCCGGTACAGGCATGGGCAGATGTTGCGCTATAGTAACAGCGGCCAGAGCCGCCTGTTGCCAGTACAACGGCATGGGCACGGAACCGATGAATCGATCCGTCTTCCAGACAGATAGCGATCACACCGCGGCATTCGCCGTCTTCCATGATCAAATCGATGGCAAAATATTCAATGAAGAAATCCGCGTCATATTTCAGGCTCTGTTGATAGAGCGCATGGAGCATCGCGTGACCGGTGCGGTCAGCGGCAGCACAGGTACGTTGCACCGGAGGTCCTTCACCCATGTTTTGCATGTGGCCGCCAAAGGGCCGCTGGTAGATGGTACCATCTTCATTACGCGAAAAAGGCACACCGGCATGTTCCAATTCATAAACCGCCTGCGGTGCTTCGCGAACAAGATATTCAATCGCGTCCTGATCACCCAGCCAGTCAGAGCCTTTCACTGTATCATACATATGCCACGCCCAGTGATCCGGCGTGTTGTTACCCAGGGAAGCCGCAATACCGCCCTGTGCTGCAACGGTATGAGAACGGGTTGGAAAAACTTTCGTGATACAAGCAGTTTTCAGCCCAGCTTCCGCCGACCCCATCGTGGCGCGCAAACCGGATCCGCCAGCCCCTACGACGACGGTGTCGAAGGTGTGGTCAATAATCTTGTAGGCGGGTTTTGAATCTGTGTCAGTCATTAAGCGACCACTCCGGTAAAGGCGACCTTGGCGACAGCGAAAATTCCAAGCGCTGCTCCGCCAATGGCGAAAAAGTTAAGCAAGATGATGAGGCCGAACTTCAGGCCATGATCAGGGACATAGTCCTCAATCAAAACCTGCAAGCCAAGCCGCAAGTGCCAGAAAATGCTGACTAGCATCAACATCATCGGAACCGCAACCAGCGGCGATGACAACCAGCCGATCAGCAGTTCATGTTCGTAATTTGGCAACCGCAGCAACGAGATCAGCAGCCAGGCGATAAGCGCAAGATTTCCAACCGCAGTAACCCGCTGAATAATCCAGTGATGGGCGCCTTCCCGAGCAGAGCCAAGACCGCGAACCTTACCAATATTTGTTCCTGATCCCATCGTCTTATCCAATCAGCTTTGAAGAGATGAAAGCCCAGAGCCCGGCTGTAGAAAGCAGCGCCAAGACGGGTACAAGCGCCGACCATAATTTGTTCGTCTGGAGCTCATATCCTGCACCGGCATCAAGCACAAAATGGCGCAGGCCGGAATATGTATGTTCGAACAGGGCGAAGGTCATACCAATCATCACGATGAAACCGGGAATAGTTGTCATAATACCGACGAAAAATTCATAAGCCTCAGGTCCAGCCGAGATACTGTAGAGCCACCAAACCAATATCGGCGCGCCCAGCAAGGCAAGGGCATCGCCCGTGGCCCGATGAAGAATAGAGACCAGCATATGCGGCCCCCATTTATAAATTCCCAAATGTGGCGATAATGGCCGGTTCGTTGGCTTAACCAATTTTTGTCCCCTGATCAGAGACTCCGCATCTCGCTGGAGTCTTTGTAAACGAACCAGTGCTTTAGCGAAAACATGACCGCATGCAAACAGGATAGCAGGGTTTTTATATGCTGGCGGTCAAGTTTTCGAGTGCAAATAGCTGACAGACCCATGCAAATCCCGAAAGCGCTGTCAAATTTGTGAGGCTTTCGCCATCTCGTGTTGGACCTTTGACGCAGCTGGCCCTATTCATGCTCAACATGACAGATGCAAGAACACATATTTTGGTGACCGGTGCAAGCCGCGGTATTGGCAAAGCGATTCTGGATAGTTTTGATCCCGTCAGGGTTGTCGCTGCAGGGCACAGCACTTCTGGTGATGCGGGGCTGCTGAAGGCCGATTTCTCAAAAGCCGATGAAGTCTCTCGACTGTGGCAGGATAGCCTGGACCGGCTGGATGGCCGAATTGATGTCCTGATCAATAATGCCGGCATCTTTGATCCTAACCCGATTGCCAGCAGCGATGTTGAGTGGCTGGAAAGCTGGAACCGGACAATGCAAATCAACCTCACGGCATCGGCGCAGCTTTGCCGGTTGGCTGTGCAACATTTTCAAGAACGGGAAGTAGCGGGACGGATTGTCAATATCGCCAGCCGCGCTGCCTACCGCGGAGACAGTCCCGATCATTGGCATTATGCAGCATCAAAAGGCGGAATGGTGGCGATGACCAAGACCATTGCCCGTGCTTATGCCAGCAAAGAGATATTGGCCTTTGCCATCTGCCCTGGTTTTACGATGACGGGGATGGCCGATGACTATCTGGAAAGCCGAGGAGGTGACAAGCTGCTCAAGGACATTCCGCTCGGCCGTGTGGCACAGCCCGAAGAAATTGCATCCATCGCCATATATTGTGCGCTTGACGCGCCGCCGTCGATGACCGGCGCGGTGCTAGACGCCAATGGCGCGAGCTTCGTCCGGTGACACCCCGAATTTTGCTAGATACAGCGGAAATCCCTAATGGCGGTGGTGAGCTTCGGCTTTTCCAGCGTGGTCAGGAATTTTCGATCATGCTGGGGAGCAACGAGCTGATGAACAGCCGACTCAGCGGTTCGGAAGAAGCATTAGCCACGCTGCCCTTTGAACGTTTGACCGATCGAGCCAATGCACGCATATTAATTGGTGGATTGGGCATGGGCTTCACCCTCAGAGCCGCTTTGCCTTTGCTGGATGCAAAAGCAGAGATCATCGTAGCCGAACTGATCCCCGCTGTTGTACGATGGGCACAAGGACCGATGGCCGAAATATTTGATGGTAGTCTTGATGACCCTCGCGTTGCCATCGAAACGGCAGATGTATTTGATCTAATCTCTCAAAAAGACAATCACTATGATGCGATCCTGCTGGATGTGGATAACGGACCGGACGGGATCACCCACGCATCCAACGACCGATTATATAATCCCGCCGGATTAAAAGCTGCCCAAAAGGCTCTGCGCCCAGGTGGTATATTGGCAATCTGGTCCTCTGCCTCAGACCCAAAGTTCACACGAAGATTAGCCGATGTGGGCTTCTCAGTAGAGGAAGCACCGGTGCGTGCGCATGGCAAACGTGGGGCCCATCATATGATCTGGTTGGCGCAAAAATAGCATTGTTCGGGCGTTCGCGTTTGGCACAAAAGCGGATGCTAGGGATTAGGCTGATTGCCGGAAAGCGAGGGTTGTAAAGGCTTGGGAAGTGGCAAGTTGGACAGTCCGAGCCAGTCATTTGCAGATAGGTCATTTGCGGGCTTACCATAATAACTATCAAGTATGGCAAAGGGTATCCCAAAGGGTTTGCCCCAACCACTGTTCCACATCGCAACCACTCCGGTGCGGGCCGTGGGATCAAATATAATCGTCGCACGGTATCCATCCACCGCCCCACTATGTCCGATCAATCGCCGACCGTTATAGGTAAAATTGCGCCAACCCAGTCCATAGGATGGTTCAGTCAGGGCACGGGCCAGATCGCCGCCATAAACCCGCCCCGTTTCAACGCGCGGACTATGGGCCAGTTCGAGAGCCTCGCTCGACAGAACGTCCTTATTCGCGCCCAACTGCGCACGAAGCCAGCGCGCCATATCCACTATATTGCTATTTACACCAGCCGCTGCGGGGAGACGCCAATATGATTCCACTAAGGTCCGCACTTCATCGCCGCGATGCGGTCGTGCCCAGCTTTCAGCACCAGTTAGACCGATCATACCGAACTGTGCGCTCTCCATACCAAGCGGTTCAAACAATTGCATCTGCGCAGCGTCGTCATAGATAGTACCTGTCGCCTGTCCCAAAATCTCGCTGGCGGTATCAAATGCAATATTCTGATAGCTATGGCAGGTGCCAGGCATACACTGTAGCGGCGCAGTTCCCAGCCGTTTACGGAGCAGGCCCGGGCTCTCGCCGTCCTCCAGTTTACGGTCATATGCATTTTTGGTGAGTCCAGTCTGGTGCGACATAAGCTGTGCCAACGTGACCCGTGACATAGCTTCTCCAGGAAGCATGAGCGACGTCTGCCAGCGGTTCAGTGTAGCATCAAGATCAAGTCCACCTTCTTCGGACAGCTTTGCCGCGAGTAACCCTGCCACTCCTTTTGATACCGAGGCCCAGCGGAAAACCGTATGCGGCGTTACCCGCTCGCCGCTGCGTTTATCGGTTACGCCATAGGTTTGTACAAAGCGAAGCTCACCATCCTCGACAATTGCGACAGCGAGCCCTGCCATTTCAGGCCGTGCAGCGAGCGCTGCGATGCGACGATCAAGGCTGAGATAATCGATCTTGCCCTGCCAATCATCGGGTTCCGTTGGCAATCGATCCTGCGGTGCAGCTTCGGCAGTTGCCGACAACGGGAGCGGGAAATCTTCCTGAACGAAGGCGCGATAGCCGTACCAGCTGACAAGTAATATGGCTGCAAGCCCGAACAGCGGTGCCAGATATCTTCCCATTGAATTGTCCCAAGTTGGTGATCCAGCCTTAATGCAAGAACCTTACGGTTAGAGCTCGGCATCTCGACTAGCTGATTTACAGGTTAAAACAATCCAGCGGAGCAATACAAGATTCTATGTGGTTGAAGATGGTTGCGATAAGGGCACAACCTGCGGCAGTTCTAACCAGAAAAGGCGCTGATACTTTGTCGATAAACTAACCTGGTGTCCGCCTTCTGCATAAGGCGTAGCTTCTCAAATACTGAAAAGCTCAAAGAACAGCTCGAAAGCTTTCAACTTTACACTCACTAGCCGAATCCCCAAAGCTCCGCTAACGAGCGCCCATGCTTAATTTTAGCAACATCACGGTACGCCTTGGCGGCACAGTTATTCTCGACGGGGCCACCGCCGCCCTGCCCCCTGGCGCGCGCGTGGGGATGATTGGGCGCAATGGTGCCGGCAAGTCCACTTTGATGAAAGTGGTCGCTGGATTGCTGGAGCCAGATGACGGCAATGTCGATTTGCCCAAGGGCGCTCGCATGGGCTATATTGCGCAGGAAGCACCCGCTGGCGCGGAAACCCCGCTGGAGACTGTTTTGGCCGCTGATACCGAGCGAGCGGCACTGCTGCTGGAATCGGAGGCCACAGACGATCCACACCGGATTGCCGAAATTCACGAGCGCCTCAATATGATCGAAGCGCATAGCGCCCCTGCCCGTGCCGCAAAAATATTAATCGGTCTGGGCTTTGATGAAGAAGCACAGCAACAACCAATGGACAGTTTTTCCGGTGGCTGGCGCATGCGGGTGGCACTTGCGGCCTTACTGTTTTCGCAGCCCGAATTGCTGCTGCTCGACGAACCATCCAATCACCTCGATCTGGAAGCGACGTTGTGGCTGGAAAATTTCCTGACCAGCTATCAGGCTACTATATTGGTGATTAGTCATGAACGGGATTTGCTGAATAATGTAGTCGATCACATTCTGCATCTGCAGGGCGGAAAGACTACGCTCTATCCCGGCGGCTATGACGCATTTGAGAAACAGCGCGCCGAACGTCAGGCGCAAATGGCCGCCTCCCGGGAAAAGCAACTGGCCCAACGCGAAAAACTGCAGGCGTTTGTCGACCGATGGGGTGCCAAGGCCCATAGCGCAAAACAAGCGCAGAGCCGTGTCAAAGCCCTGTCCCGCATGGAGCCCATTGCAGCTGCCATTGAAGACCCTTCGCTCAGCTTTCATTTTCCAAGTCCGGCGGAACTCAAGCCCCCGCTGATCACACTGGACAATGCCGCCGTCGGCTATGGCGACAATATCATATTGTCAGGCCTTAACCTTCGACTTGACCCCGATGATCGCACGGCTTTGCTCGGACGCAACGGTAACGGCAAAACAACCCTCGCTCGCCTTCTCGCCAGTCAGTTGGCACCCAAAACCGGTGCAATGAACAAGTCCGGAAAGCTGACTGTGGGCTATTTCACGCAATATCAGGTGGAAGAACTGGATACGACCGACACTCCCCTCGAGCATATGACGCGGCTGATGAAGGACGCGAAACCCGGAGCTGTCCGCGCGCAACTCGGTCGATTCGGTTTTTCCGGCGATAAAGCTACCATGAAAGTTGGCAAACTTTCTGGAGGCGAACGCGCACGATTGGCCCTCGCCCTGATCACCCGTGATGCCCCGCATCTGTTGATCCTCGATGAGCCGACAAACCATCTCGACGTCGATGCGCGCGAAGCTCTGGTCCACGCGCTCAACGAATATAGCGGCGCGGTGATTTTGGTCAGCCATGATCGCCATATGCTGGAGTTGACCGCTGATCGTCTGATCATGGTCGACAGTGGCAAAGCGCAAGAATTTTCCGGAACACTTAACGACTATACCGACTTTGTGCTGGGTAAAAACCAGGAAGCCAAGCCGACCGCTGGTGGCGGAACCGGCGGCAATCGCAAGGAAGAACGCCGTCAGGCCGCCGAACGCCGCAAGCAACAATCGGATCTGCGAAAAGCCGCCAGCGCTGCTGAAAAGAAAATCGAATCTCTCGGCAAGGCACTGTCAGATATTGATCGCGCGATGTTCGATCCGGCCAGTGCTGAGAAAGACTATGCCGACTTAACGATGACCGAGCTGATGAAATTGCGGGCATCGATTCAGGAGGAGCTTGAGAAAAACGAGGCAGCTTGGCTGGAAGCCAATGAAGCGCTAGAGATGGCCAATGCCTGAGCACGTTTTTAGCCCGGTGATCATCGGTTGACCGATACATGGAAGATCACTCTGCCGTGCACGCGCGAAGAAGCAGAGCTTTTGGCAGCGGACAATCTGTTCGTCAGTTCAGCCGACAGCATACCGACTATTGTCACACGCGAAGCGGACCCCGAAACCCCCGATGATTGGGTGATTGAGGTCTATTGTGATGCCAAGCCTGATGGCGCGTTTCTGGCAAAAATTTCCAGCCTCTCGCCATCTGCGACGCTATCCAGAACCAAAGCCTCGGTAGAAAAACTGGCCGATGAGGACTGGGTCACGCTTAGCCAGAAAGGGCTGGAACCGCTTAGCGCAGGCCGATTTTATGTGCACACATCAAACAGCCTGCCGCTCGACAATGGGAAGGTCACCAATATCTGTATAGATGCCGGTCAGGCCTTTGGTACCGGTCATCACGAAACAACCAAGGGCTGTCTGGAAAGTCTGGATCGGCTCAAAAAACTGGGCCGGTTTTACGACAATATCATTGATGTTGGAACGGGCACGGGCCTGCTCGCTTTTGCTGCTCGCCATCTTTGGCCGACGGCCCAGATCATTGCCAGTGATATTGATCCGGTGGCAATAGATGTCAGCGCACAAAACGCTTCGGTTAACAACATTATGATAGGGCATGAGCGCCGGGCGATCAGACTGGAAATAAGCAACGGCCTGGATCATCCCGCATTGCGCCAACGTGCGCCATATGATTTGATTATTGCCAATATTTTGGCCGGTCCGTTAGTCGCTCTTGCGCCTCAGATTGCTGCTGCTGCAACCTCTAACACAACGTTGATCCTTGCTGGCCTTCTGAAAGCGCAACGTGCAGAAGTGCTGCATGCTTATATCAGGGTCGGATTTCGCCTGCGGCATAGCCTGATCGAAAACGAATGGCCTTGCCTGACGCTGGTCAAGGCTCGAGAATATGGCCCGGCGAAAACACACAGGATCCTCCGGTCGCCTTTGGCATCCGATTATTTTGGTGAATGCTAGTGGTTTAAGCTGTTAGCGAAGAGCAACCTATCAGATCACGACAGCCGAATCCGATTGCGCGCTGGGATGATCCTGGGTGCCGTGGGTCAATACAACATCACTCTCAACGATTTCTGCGATTTTTATGTCTGGCATGTCGGCAATTTTTTCATAAACCGGCTTAAAATCGGTTTCGACAGTTACGCGTAACAGTTCATCCAGACTGGGAATGACAAAATAATTCTGTTGAAAATCGTCAATGCGATATTCTGTGCGCAGTACGCGTTCGAGATCGAAAAGGATGCGATTGGGGCTGTCGCTATCCAGCGCAAAAATGCTTTCGCCAAAACTTGATACGATACCGGCACCATAGATGCGCAGACCTTCAGGCTCTTGAATCAATCCGAATTCAACTGTGTACCAGTAAAGCCGTGCCAGCTGCTTTAGCGTTCCGAACTCCAGCGCCCGAAGACCACCGCGCCCGTAAGCTGCCATATAATCCGCAAAGCGCTGATCCGCGAGCATCGGAACATGACCAAAAACATCATGAAAAATATCCGGTTCCTGCAGATAGTCCAGTTGATCGGGTCTCCGGATGAAATTACCGGAAACAAAACGCCGATTGGCAAGATGATCGAAAAACACATCATCCGGCACGAGCCCGGGCACAGCCACCACTTTCCAGCCGGTAGCGTCCATCAATATCCGGTTCAGTTCTTCAAAATCGGGAATGCCGGGCTTTGACAGCTGCAATATGTCGATACCGTCAAGAAATGCCTGCGCCGCACGACCGGGCAACATGTCGCGTTGACGCGCATAGAGCGTATCCCAAGTGGCATGCTCTTCGGCAGTATAAGCCGACCAATTCTGGTCTATAGTCCAATCCGCATTTGCGTGCGCAGGCGGCTTATCATACACATGCGTTTCTGGGTCGGGGGTTGTTAACATAGAGGCATCCTACAGCAAAAAAGGTTTCAATGGCAACTTCTCGGATGAAATGGCCCAAACGCATATTTACCAGCCTGTTGGTATTGATCATGCTGTACCTTATTGCCGCCCTGTTCGGTAGCATATTTCCCGCCAATCAGTTTTGGGAAAGTCCGGATGAGGGCATAGAATTATTCATAGAAACCAATGGTTTGCACACTGGCATCGTCATGCCGATGCGCAGCGACGCCCATGATTGGGGGACGTTGATCAGGCCCGAACATCTTGACGATCCGGCGAGATATGGCACCCATATATTGGTCGGCTGGGGCCATGAGGGTGTTTATCGCAACGCTGAACAGTGGCAGGATCTGCGTTTCAAGGACGCCGCGAGTGCAATTATCGGCAGCAGCAATGTTTTGCTGCATGTTTATCACCTGAACTATCCACAAGTTTATCCCCCCTATCGCCGCAGCTTTAAAGTCAGCGAAGCGGAATATCGTTTGATTGTTGAAGCCATCGAGCGACGATTTGTACTGAATGAAGCAGGTCAACCAATTCCTTCTAAGGGATATGGAAAAAACGACCTGTTCTATGAATCACGTGGGCACTATAATGCTTTCTATACCTGCAACAGCTGGACCGGCGATGTCCTGCGCCAGGCGGGAGTTAGAATGGGCATCTGGACTCCTTTTCAAGGCGGCGTGATGCGCTGGTTTTTGGAGCCAGAGCCCCAAGGCTAACGGGTAAATGATCCGTTCAATGCCTTTGAATCATGGACCGTGATTTTTCCGTAACGTTTTGAGATAAGGCCGTCTGCCTCCAGCTTGGCGAGAGCCTTGCCTAACGAGATCCGGGACAGGCCAGCAAGATCAGCCAGTTCCTGCTGCGTGACGCATATCGCCACCTCTCCTTTATGTTCACCGCATTGCCGCGCAATCGCTTGCGCTGCCCGTCCGACTGTGGACATATGGCGATCTGTCTCAATCTGGTCGAATGCCTGCCGCACCAAATTGGCCATGGCCTTCAACAATATGCGCGGGACTCTGGGATCGGATTCTATCGCTGCCTGGAATTCCGCCTCGCCGATACGAAGTAATTTTACGTCACTGCCGGCAATCGCATCCACCAAGCGGGGAAATTCTCCCAAAAAGGCCTGTTCTCCAAAACTTTCCCTGGCCCCAATAATGCATACAGGGTGAGTTTACCTTCCATCGAATAACGACCAATTTGGACGGTTCCGCTTTTAATATGCCAAAATTCTCGCCCGGTGTCGCCGCGTTGCTGGATGATTTCACCCTTAGCAAAACAGCGAGGGCTGCCATGTTCAAGCAACCGGCAGCGAACATCATCCGGCAATACCGTTACAAATCCGGTAGCCGAGAAAGTCGAGCCTGAAATGTGCTGTGTTTCCGCCAATTGCAAACCTCTTAGCATTTCACATAGCAGCTATCTGTTAGGTGGCGAAAGAACGCAAGAGGCGTTGCAACCAAAGGATACTCGATGCGGCCGGAAATCTACGCGATCATTGGGGTTTTTGCGCTTTTCGGCGTTCTGGAACTTTTCCGCACCAGACTGTTTTCGAAACCGGAGCAAACTTTCAAGGATGCGGCAGTGGAAATTATCGGTTCCGTTGTTCTTCTGGTTTTCACGCAGCCCACGATCATTGTTACTGCCCAGTTTCTGATGGGTGCGGCCGCTCCGCAATGGGCGGGCGCGCTTGCTGGCATTCCTCTCGTTGCCGCAATCGCCCTGTTTCTGATCTTCGACGACATGACCCAATATTGGATGCACCGGCTCTCTCACCGCATCCCGTTCCTGTACAATCTGCATCGGGCGCATCACGACGCGAAATATATGAGCATCCGTTTGGTCTATCGGAACAACATCTTCTATTATTTTCTTATGCCCAGTATTTGGTTCTCGGGCATTCTTATCTACTTAGGTCTAGGCTGGGTCTATGTTGGCTTTATCATCGTCAAAATGACCGTCATTATTGCTGCACATAGCGACGTTGCATGGGACAAGCCGCTTTACAACATCAAATGGCTGTCTCCTGTGATGTGGCTGGTGGAGAGAACAATCTCGACACCCGCGACCCACCATGCCCATCACGGCCGCCATATGGAAGATGGCGCGACAAACTATAAGGGCAACTACGGTAACCTACTGTTTTTCTGGGATATACTTTTCGGAACGGCCAAGATTACACGCCGCTATCCGGATAGCTATGGTGTCGAAAATTTGGCACCGGCAACCGTTGGACAACAACTCGCTTGGCCGCTTTTCCCTGAGAACAAGGAAGGCGGTTATGGTGTAAAAGAGCTTGCGGCGAAAGAAGCCGAAGCGAGAACGTAATTTAGAGTTGGGGTGGGGAACAGAGCGGCTGACGGATGGGGGAAACTCCGTCAGCCGCTTTGTTTATTTCCTGATCCACGCAATCATTGACCAGTTTGGGGTGGGGACCCCGGGGCGACTGACGGATCGGGGGAAACGTCAGTCGCCCTAATCATTCAAAATCATTCAAACAAAGCTTTGGCAGCTTCCAATGCCGGATCAAAGCCGGCTCGAAAAGCATCTACCGTTAACGGAACCACCTTGTCAGGCGCGATACCCTGCCCGGTTTCAAAGCCTTTTAGATCATTAAAATATCGGATCATCGGAATCCGCATCCGTATCTGGCTTTCTGGAACGGTCAGCGTGAACTGCAACCCGCCCGTATTGCCATCAGGGCTGCCTCCGGTTTTTTCGCCGACCAACACTGCCCGATCATTGCCTTTCAACAACGCGATTAAAGTGGCACTTGCAGAACTGTTGCTGTCGCTGGTCAGCACGATAAGCTTGCCTCTAAATCCATTTTTCGCAGGTTTTACCGGCTTTATTAGATTCTCAACGAAAGCCCGTAGCGAGTAGCTTCCATCATCATTTCTGCTGAACCCCAAGGCGCTGGGATTTATCGCGCGCTTGTCCCATGTCCATAAATAGTCTTCCAGGCCTTTATGATTCAGGGTTTTTACCCTTGCATCAGTCGCCAGTTTTACTGGTTTGTCGAATAGATAGGATGTCAAAGCCTGTTGTGCATCATTTGATCCGCCACCATTTTGTCGCAGATCGAGTATCAGATTTTCACGCCGTTCGTCCCTAAGTGTATCAAAAATTGGATCGAACAGCTCTTTCGGTTTCACCGGATCACGATAGTTCACGAAAGTATCCACTTTAAGATAGGCGCTTTGGCTTCCCAGGCGCTCAAAACCTATTGCATCCTTGAAATTGGCCGCCGGTGCATCTGCTGCCAGCTTGCTCAATGCTCTCCATTTCTTGTGAATTATCCGTTCAACAACAATATCTCGTTTTGTACCCGCTGCATTCGTTACGGTGACGGTAGCTGACGGTTTAATATCCCAAAGCAATGCGCCGAAATGATCAATTGCCCCGCCACGAAATTCGAGAGATTCCGAGATACCTGAACGTCTTGACCACTCCGTATACCCATCCACCGGAATCAGGGGAGCCACTTCTGCGATCATCTCTGCAATTGGCCGACCATCGATGGCCAGTATCTCGTCGCCCCGGCTCAGTCCGGTTCCGGCTGGAATGGTGACAATCGCGCGGTCCTCGATCAGCGTCCAGCGCAGAGGCAGATAGACAGGATTAACGTCGCGTTCCTTTGCAAGCTGATTTGGTAGCTCCGCCTTGGTATGGTCGCAGCGGATAAGGGTCAGCACATTTTGAATCTCCAGATAGAAATCGCCAATGGTCATGCCCTTTTCGGTGGCCGCTTTTGCTGCAATGGCCGCCCATGCCTCTTTCAACGTTTCGGCATCGGTGTAACGGGTATAGCCGGGATGGATGCGTTCATAGGCTTCTTCAGCCAGCGCGACATCGCTGGCAACCTGTGCTGGTGTAAGCATTGTGGCTGCATCATATTCAGGATCGGGTGCCTGGCTTTTGCTCTGGGCACAGCCTACACTGGGCATGGCCAAGGCGGTTACGAAAACGCTGGTAGTAATCATTTTCTTGTTAAACATTGTAGGTCTCCATCTGTCATCAAATTCAGAGCGCCGGATATTGGCCGGGGCATGAAAAACAGATGATCGAATATCGTGCGGCTTGCGCCTCAATCGCTGTATTGAGACCCTAAATACGGATTATGAGACGTTTCAACGGACCATGTTCCGACGATAATCTGTCGGAGTCATGCCTGCTAATTCCTTGAAAACCCTGTTAAAGCTGGCCTTGCTGTTAAAACCGGAGGCAAAGGCAACCTGAATAAGATTCTCGTCGGTTTTACCGAGCAAGCCCTTGGCATGTTCGACGCGCAAGCCGTTGATAAATGCATTGAAGGTCAAACCAAGGCCCTGATTCAAGGCCCGTGAAATGTAACTTTCATTACTCGCCTGACGCGACGCAACGTCACGAATATTCAGGCGCGGTTCGAGATACCATTGTTCTTCCCGCACCTTCTGTTCCAGCACGCGCCCTTCCGCTGACCAGTCACGCTGCTCCGGTTCTGCAGCAATCCCGCCGTGCGCATTGCCTATCTTTGGATAAGGTTCCCGGATAGAGGAAAGCGCATCCAGTCCGGCCCCGGCTACGATCAGCATGATCACCAGCTGAAAGGGATATTCCTGATTATAGCTCATGGGAATGATGGCCACGTCGATAATCTCAATCAACAGCCACAAGAAGATGGCTATCGCCGCGACAATGATCAGTCTTGAAATCCAGCGCGGGTCAAAATCGGAGGCGGCGGACTGAGTGGTTTGCAGATAGAGTCGATAGCGCTTCATCAACCGGAAGACAGCAATGGCTGTGATAATCGCGAACATTATCACCAGCAGCGTTTCGAACCGGACCAGATAGGGTTCATGAAATGCCGCATTATAAGCCCATTTGGCCTTGTAATCACCCAAGGCGGTAAACGCCCAGATATAATAGACCGTCTGCACCAGTCCCGGTAGTATCAGATATTTGCGCCAGCCGAGCGGTCCACCATGCATGAGACAATAGGCATGGAGATAGAATAGCGGCGCAATCCAGAGTTTCGCATTGAAGGGAAAGAAGGTCAGCCCAGGCCAGACATCATAAAATCCTGCATAGCCAATAATCTGCGGCGTTAGTGTGAACGCAGTGGCGAACAGGGTCGCTGCCAGAAACAGGCTTGCCCGCCGCTCCAGATTGCGCATTAACAGGAATATGATGCTTGCATAAACCGGCAGGGCCGCCGCAAGCATGAGTGCGCTGCGCCACCCGATATCGATATTTTCCGGATCCCCCATTTGCCCCGACTAGTCCTGATAATCAGGTTTCTTGCGGGTCAAGGGATAGGCGAACTGCTTCAGATAACCCTTCGGCACATCTTCCGGTATCCCATAGCCTTCCGGCCATTTGGACGGTGGCAAATAAAATGTTCCGAACAGCTTGTCGATCCATGGAAAATGAATCGCAAAATTAACATCAAATGCTTCCCGCTCCAGTCCGTGATGCCAGTGATGGAAACGCGGCGTCGCAATCCAGTGGCCGAGCCAGTTGAAATCACCCTT
This sequence comes from Parasphingorhabdus sp., assembly GCF_965233695.1. Taxonomy (GTDB): domain Bacteria; phylum Pseudomonadota; class Alphaproteobacteria; order Sphingomonadales; family Sphingomonadaceae; genus Parasphingorhabdus. Next base: position 3,039,500 of record NZ_OZ247497.1, on the reverse strand, counting down.
GATATTCGCGTGCAGAAGGGACGAATAGATATAGACGAAGGCAATATAAGCCTGAAGCACTGAAGGACTGAAACCCAGTGTCATCATTGGCAACGAGGTTATCCCCCGCAGCAATATGATCTCGATAAAATGCATCCGCGCGCCCGCTAGCCAATCCATCGACTTGGCGGAATGGTGCACCGCGTGAAAGCCCCATAGAAACGGCCAGCGATGAAATGTCCGGTGAAAGAAATATTGCACCAGATCGGTCAGCACCAGCACGATCACAAATTGCAAAATCCACGGGATGGAGGCGACCATCGCCCGGAATGCATCCCAGCTATTGGTATTGGCAACCACGACATTGGAAGGCGCCAGTGCCAGGAACGTCAACGCCTGCACCATCATCGAGCTGATCAGATAGTAGAAAAGATCCTCCCGCCATTCGATCCGGAACAGACGCTGTGATCGTTTATGCGGCAATATCCGCTCCAGCGGCGCAAACATCAGTCCAGTGACCACCATATTGACGATGAAGAAATCGAGGCCAAAGAATATACCCCAGCTGTTGGTATCCTCCGGCTGCACATTGGCGCCGCCGAGAAACGCAGCGGTAATGCCGATAGCCAATGCCGAAAAGCCCAAGGCCTTGCGTGGACGAGGAGCAGGCTCAACAAGGCAAGCGCATAGGAACCCAGCAACAACAAATGGACCGCCCCGCGAAATCCGGTCCATTCCTTCACCGCTTGCAGCTCAGGCGTGGCAAACCATTCGGGAAAGCGCAGCGCGATCACCATGCCCAGCCCGGCAATGGCCATCACGACCGCAAAAAAGCCGGCCAGCCAGCCGCTGCCAAAACGGCGCACCTCTGGCGGTGCCTCCAGATCTTTCGCAAGCTGCTTTAATATTCCCTGTTTCTTGGCCACTTATAGTCCCCGTAAAATTCAGCCTATCCAGCCGCTTTGACAATATCCGCCCATGCTGCCTCGTCGATCACTTCTATGCCCAGCTCTTCAGCTTTCTTCATCTTTGATCCGGCACCGGGACCGGCCACCAAAAGATCGGTTTTTACACTCACCGAACCAGATGCCTTGGCACCCAAAGCCTCAGCCTGCGCCTTGGCTTCATCGCGGCTCATGGTTTCCAGCTTGCCGGTAAATACAACCGTTTTGCCAGCTACGGCGCTGTCCCGGGTCTCCACGACATAATCGGGCGGTGTCACTTCGCTGAGCAGGTCGTCCCAGACTTCGCGATTATGCGGTTCGTGGAAGAAATCGGCCAGTGCCTGCGCCACCGTCGGGCCAACGCCGTCAATGGTGGTGATCTCGTCACGGACAGCCTCGTCGTCGCGCGCCGCCATTCCGATTTCGGCCAGTTTTGGCAGAGTTGTGAAATTCTTCATCAAATCGCGCGCTGTCACTGCGCCAATGTGGCGGATCCCAAGCCCAAATAGAAGGCGCGCTGCATCGGCAGAGCGTTTCTTTTCCACAGCCGCCAACAGATTATCCACAGACTTTTCCTGCCAACCATCCCGCGCCAATATGTCATCGCGGTACTTATGCAGCCGGAATATGTCTGCAGGGCTTTCGAGAAAGCCCGCGTCGATAAACTCGGCGATACTTTTTTCGCCCAGTCCGTCAATATCGAGCGCGGCGCGCGACACGAAATGCACCAGCCGCTGAAACCGCTGTGCTGGACATATCAGACCCCCCGTACAGCGGACATCGACCTCACCCTCTTCGGCCACGGCCTCACTGTTACATTCCGGGCAATGATCGGGGAAAATATAGGGTTCTCGCTTCTCATCGCGGGTCAGATTTTCGACCACCTGCGGGATAACGTCACCCGCGCGCTGAACCACCACCCGGTCGCCTGGACGCACGCCGAGCCGCTCTATTTCATCGCGATTATGGAGGGTCACATTGGATACGACAACACCACCGACCGTCACGGGTTTGAGGCGTCCCACCGGGGTCAATTTGCCGGTGCGCCCCACTTGAATATCGATGCTTTCCAGCGTCGTCTGCGCCTGTTCCGCCGGGAATTTATGGGCCAGCGCCCAGCGCGGTGCCTTTGCAACAAAGCCAAGACGTTGCTGCCAATCGAGCCGGTCTACTTTATACACGACTCCGTCAATATCATAAGGCAGATCAGCCCGTTCCGCCTCGATATGGCGGTAGTGGGCGAGCATCGCGTCCAGAGTTTCAAACCGTTTGACAAGCGGCGACAGCGGCAAGCCCCAGGAAGCGATTGCCTTCATGACGTCAAAAGCTGTGTCCCCGGGCAGCGCGCTCGCCACGCCCCAGCCATGGGCCCAGAATCGGAGGGGCCTCTTGGCCGTTATCTGCGCATCCTTCTGTCGTAGCGATCCCGCCGCCGCGTTGCGCGGATTGGCAAATTGTCGAATCTTCTCGGGGTCGAAAGCGACTTTCTTCGCCGCCGCATCGGCCTTGCCTTCGTCCATTAGGCGCGAGTTGAGGCCATCAAAATCGCTCTTGGCCATATAGACCTCACCGCGGATTTCGAAGACTTCGGGGATAACCTCCCTCTCCCCCGACCCTCTCCCCTGAAGGGGTGAGGGCTTAAGTGTCTGCGGAATATCGGCGATCATCCGCACATTCGCGGTAACATCTTCGCCAATCTGGCCATCACCCCGCGTAGCGGCCAATACCAGTTCGCCTTTCTCATAGCGCAGCGAGCATGACAGACCATCAATCTTGTCCTCCGCCGTCACCGCAACCGGTTCATCCTCTGGCAGGTTCAAAAACCGCCGCACCCGCGCGAGCCATTCGGCGATATCCTCATCCGAAAAGCCATTGTCGAGGCTCATCATCCGCTGCTCATGCGCGACTTTCGAAAGCGGGGACGCTGCAACAGCCGCGCCGACCAGCTTGTTCGGGCTATCATCCCGCACCAGATGCGGGAAAGCCTCTTCCAGCTCGTTATTGCGCCGCACCAGGGCGTCGTAATCCGCATCGGAAATTTCCGGCGTGTCTTCGGCGTGATAAAGCTTGTTATGCTTGGCGATCACCTTCGCCAGACGCATCAGTTCATTCGCGGCTTCTGCTTCAGAGAGATTGATGTTTTCTGACAAGTTGATCAAATTCCAACGACAGGAGCAACCTCGAACCGATGCCCAAATCCCTCGATCATCGGCCGCCCCTTGCCAATTGCTTCTTGCACAGATTCCAGTTGTAGTGAAGCAGCGTGCGCTTCCTTATTCTGCCAATATTCGGTGATCCAAATTGCGTTTTCATCGCTGATATCTTTAGAAATTGCGTAAGATAGGTTGCCCGGCATATCGCGCGTCCCCTCCGCTAAAATAGAGATAAGTTCGTCGCGTTTCCCCTCGGCAATTTTCATCTGCCCGATGATCCCGTACGCAGTTTCGATTTCTTTACCTTCCATTCTAGCAACTCCCACTGAAGCAATATTTGGCAGAACAGCGCCAACTAGACCACCGCCAAAAAACTGAATCAAACGCCTCCGGTCCACTCAAACCCCCTCCAGCAAACGATCCGCCTGCGCCCTTGCCTCGTCGGTAACGTCGGCACCGGACAGCATCCGCGCAATTTCCTGCCTGCGCCCGTCATCATCCAGCGCATTGACATCCGTGCGGGACACCGTGCCGTTGGAACTTTTGTTGATCAGCATATGGGCATTGCCCTTGGACGCCACTTGCGGGCTATGGGTCACGACCAGCAACTGCGCTGACTTCGACAGGCGCGCCAGTCGGTCGCCAATGGCTGATGCCACGGCGCCACCGACACCGCGATCAACCTCGTCGAAGATGATCGTCTTGGCCCCGCCCTCTTCAGCCAAGGCAACCTTCAACGCCAATATGAAGCGCGACAATTCACCGCCGGAAGCAATCTTGCCAAGCGGTGCCAGAGGTGCACCGGGATTGGTCGAGATCAGGAATTCGATCCGGTCCATGCCGTTCGCACCCCAGCGGTCTTCCTCCAAAGGCTCCAGCAAAGTTTCAAACCGCGCCGCGTCCAGTTTCAGTGGCACCAGTTCCCCGGCGACCGCTTTGTCCAAAGCCTTCGCTGCCTTGGTCCGTTTCACCCGCAACGCTTCCGCAGCATCGACATAGGCTTGCTTAGCGGCTTTCACATTTGCCTCCAGAGCCCCCAATGATTTGCCGCCATCGCTAATCGCCGACAGGCGCGTTTCCAGATCGGCCAGCAATTGTGGCAAGGCATCGCCCTCAACCCGGTGCTTGCGGGCCAAAGCGCGCAAATCAAAGAGACGCGTTTCCATATCGTCGAGCCGCTGCGGATCAAAGGTCAGCGCATGGGCCGCATCATTGAGCTTTTCTTCCGCTTCGCTGGCTTCGATTACGGCGCGATCAAGTGCCTGCAAAGCCTCTGTCAGCAAGGGATGGTCTTCTGCAATCCGGTCCAGCCGCCGCGCCGCCGCGCGCAGGGATGCCAGACCACCATTGGATCCATCAAAGGCCGCTCTGATCGCCTCAAGATCGCCGGTTAGTTTCTCACCCTTCATCATCGTTGCCCGTTCGAGAGCCAGTTCCTGCTCTTCGCCCGGCTGCGGTGCGAATTTTGAAAGTTCAGCTACGCTATGCTCCAGATATTCGCGATCCTGTTCCGCAGCTTCCTGATCGTTAAGCGCTTTTTCCAAAGCCGCTTTCGCAGACTGCCAGCCTTCAAAAGCCTGTCTGACTTTTGCGCCATCGGCACCGGCATAGGTATCGAGCAAAGTCCGATGCCCCTTTGGGTTGATCAGCCCGCGATCATCATGTTGGCCGTGGATTTCAATCAGTCTGCTGCCCAATTCCCTGAGCAGTGTCGCAGAACAGGGCTGATCATTGACGAACGCCCGGCTGCCGCCATCGGCTTTCACCGACCGTTTGATGATGAGCGGTTCACCCGGCTCCACATCAATATCATTATCCTGCAGATATAGAGCCAATTTGCTGCCCGCTTTTGGTGCATCAAAACTCGCGGTTACCTGCGCCTTTTCGGTGCCCTGGCGCACCAATCCGCTATCGGCGCGATTACCCAGCGCAAGGCCCAGAGAATCCAGCAGGATCGACTTGCCCGCTCCGGTTTCGCCGGTAAGCACAGAAAGGCCAGACCCGAATTCCAGGTCCAGCGCCTCAATAAGAACAATGTCACGAATGGAAAGAGACTGCAGCACAGCCTTCTCTTAAATCACGTTTATCTTAGCTGCAACGTCCATGGACATGGATCGCAGCAATTTACACGGAATCAGGTTGCGCCGTGCTTTTGTACCAGATCATAAGCCCGCTCGTACCATTTCGAACCGGGATAGTTTGCGCCCAGAACCGCTGCGCTTTTCTTAGCTTCCGCCGGAATGCCCAAAGCAAGATAGGATTCCGTCAACCGCATCAGGGCTTCGGCCGCGTGAGTCGTGGTTTCATATTTTTCGATCACTACCCGAAAACGGATAGTTGCCGCCAGCCAGTTGCCACGGCGCTGGTAAAATCGGCCAATTTCCATTTCCTTGCCAGCGAGATGGTCGTTGACCAGATCCATCTTCAACAAGGCATCGGCGGCATAGCGGCTATTGGGATAGCGGCGTGCCACTTCGCCCAAGGTTGCGAGTGCTTGCTCGGTAATCTTTTGATCCCGCGTAACATCGCTAATCTGCTCGTAATAGCTCAGCGCGATTAGATAATAGGCATAAGGCGCATCCTTATTACCCGGGTGGATCGACAAGAAACGTCTCGATGACTCGATCGCCTTGTTATAGTCACCGGCGACATAGTAGCTAAAGGCACTCATCTGCTGCGCACGGCGGGCCCATGGTGAATAGGGATGCTGCCGTTCAACTTCGTCAAACAGGGCCGCTGCAAGCTTATACTGTCCGCGGTCGAGACGGTCTTTTGCCGCATTGTATAGCGTGTTCACATCACGTGCGACATAACGGGTATCTGCGCCTCCGCCACCACCGCCGCCGCCAAGCAAGGCACAGCCCGAAAGAGTGGTAACCGACAGGCCCAAAAGAGCCGCTTTGATGATCATGTTTTTCATAACACTTCCCTTAACCACTAATGCGCTGCCAGCCAATAGCCTAATTATCGGCGCAGTCTATCCGCAAGCGCCATAACCGCCTCTTGATATCTGCACGATGAACAGTCAGAATGAAGCCATGACTAATCCCCCAGAAACCCCGCTTTCCCCTCCTGCACAAAATAACAGCGGCGTTCCCCGCGTTGATGGCGCGGATCCGTATCAACGGGAAGAGCAGACCTTTCCAACCCTGAAAGAAAGTCATCTCAATCGCATTCAATCCTTTTGTGACAAGGAAACGCTGAAGGATGGTGAATTGTTGTTCGAACGTGGCCAGCGGAGTGTCGATTTCTTCATCATCCTATCCGGTGCGGTAGAGATTTTCGACACGGATGACGATGGCAACGCGAATGTCTTTACCGTCCACCGGAAAAACCAGTTTACCGGCGAACTGGATCTGTTCAATGATCGAGAAATCCTGGTCAGCGGGCGCGCTTCCGGTGTGACCGACGTGCTGCGCTTCCAGCGCGCCGACTTTCGCCGTATGGTCGTGTCCGAACCCGATATTGGCGAGATCATCATGCGCGCCTTCATCCTGCGCCGGGTGGGCTTGATCCAGCATATGCAGGGCGGTGTTACCGTGATCGGGCGTAACAAGGACAGCATAACCCTACAAATTGACCGTTTTCTGACCCGCAACGGCTATCCCCACCGGATGCTGGATATAGATGCGGATAAGGACAGCGCGAACGCGATGGAAGGTTTCAGCATCGAACGCAGCGACTTGCCTGTCGTTATCCTGCCTGATGGACGGTTGCTAAAGGCGCCATCCGATAAAGAATTGGCCGATGCGCTGGGCTTGACCGAGGAACTGCATCCCGACCATCTCTATGACTTGGCAGTGATCGGCGCAGGTCCTTCCGGCCTTGCCGCAGCCGTCTATGGCGCATCGGAAGGGCTTGAAACCATCATCATCGAAAAACTCGCGCCGGGTGGTCAGGCCGGGACCAGCTCGAAAATCGAGAACTATCTTGGCTTTCCAACGGGAATTTCCGGTCAGGCGCTGGCCGGACGCGCCCAGATACAGGCACAGAAATTTGGCGCAAAACTGGCGATTTCGCGTAATGCGGTAGGATTGGATTGCAACGGCGAATATAACAAAATAATTCTGGAAGGTGATGAATCTATTTGCACCAGAGCTTTGGTTATCGCAACCGGCGCCAGCTACCGCAAACTTGATCTGGAAAATGATGAAAAATTTGAAGGTCAGGGCATTCACTATGCGGCTACACCGATGGAAGCAAAGCTATGCCAAAATGAGGAAGTGGCGGTCATCGGTGGCGGAAATAGCGCCGGACAGGCGGCAATGTTCCTTTCGCAAACGGCAAAGCACGTCCATCTGCTGATCCGCAGCGACAGCCTGGCCGCCAGCATGTCGAGCTATTTGATAGACCGCCTCGAAGCCTCTCCAAAGGTAACGATAAGATTCGGAACGGCAATCACAGAACTGATCGGAGAGGATTATCTCGAATCCTTGCGCTGGAAAGGGCCTGACGGCGTTGAAGATAAAGATATCCGCAATGTTTTTGTCATGATCGGCGCGGTTCCCAATACCGGTTGGATTGGCGATTGCCTGCAACTGGATGATGGCGGTTTCATCCGCACCGGCAGTGATTGTCAGGGTGAACCAACGGACAGTCCCTACATGACAAGCCGCCCCGGCATTGTCGCAGTGGGTGATGTGCGGTCCGGGTCAGTCAAGCGTGTGGCATCCGGTGTTGGAGAAGGCTCTGTGGTGATTCAGGCCGTCCATAAATATCTCGCTGCCCAGAAAGAAGCCGAACAGGCCGAAGCCCAAACTGAAATGGCGTGACAACCGCCCTTGCGGCCTGGTTTCCGATCTGTCTGAAAGCAGAACCGGAACAACAATCCGCACCATAAAAAAGGGCCCCGCTTGCACGGAGCCCTTTTCATTCAATCCTTGAAACGATCTAGTCTTCGGTGATTGAGCTTGGCAATGGAATATCGCCGCCCTCATCCTTTGGACCGTCATTGTTGCGACCACGACCGCGGCCACCGCCGCCGGCGCCGCCATCACGACCGCGACCACGACCACCGCCGCCGGCGCCATCACGACGCGGACCACGGGGCTTGTTTTCGCGTGGAGGACGTGTGTCTTCCAGCTCTTCACCGGTTTCCTGATCAACAACCCGCATCGACAGGCGAACCTTGCCGCGCTGGTCGATTTCGAGAACCTTGACCTTGACTTCCTGACCTTCGGACAGTTCGTCGGCAACCTTCTCGACACGCTCATTCTTGATTTCAGAGACGTGGACGAGACCGTCTTTGCCGCCCATGAAGTTTACGAATGCGCCAAAGTCAACGAGGTTCACGACTTTACCATCATAGATTTTGCCAACTTCGGCTTCTTCCACAATGCCGGCAATCCATGCCAGAGCCGCGTCAATCTGTGATTTGTCGGAAGAAGAAACCTTGATCAGGCCTTCATCGTCAATATCGACCTTCGCGCCGGTTTCCGCAACAATCTCGCGGATCACTTTACCGCCAGTACCAATAACGTCGCGGATCTTCTCTTTGTTGATCTGCATCGTTTCGATACGCGGAGCATGTTCGGACATTTCGGTACGAACAGAGCTAAGCGCCTTGCTCATTTCACCAAGGATGTGCGCGCGGCCACCGCTAGCTTGTTCCAGAGCAGACTTCATGATTTCCTGCGTAATGCCGGCTACCTTGATGTCCATCTGCAAGGAGGTGATACCTTTTTCGGTACCCGCAACCTTGAAGTCCATGTCGCCGAGATGATCTTCGTCGCCGAGAATGTCGGAGAGAACTGCAAAATCTTCGCCTTCGAGGATCAGACCCATCGCAATACCGGAAACCGGACGCGCCAGGGGCACACCGGCATCCATCATCGCGAGCGAACCGCCACAAACGGTCGCCATTGAGGACGAACCATTGGATTCGGTGATGTCAGACAGCACACGGATCGTATAAGGGAATTCATCCACTGTCGGCAATACCGGACGCAGCGCGCGGAAAGCGAGCTTACCATGGCCGGTTTCGCGGCGGCTGGTAAAACCAAAACGGCCTACTTCACCAACCGAATAAGGCGGGAAGTTATAGTGCAGCATGAAGTTGGTGTAGCTCAATCCGTCCAGACCATCGATCATCTGCTCGGCATCTTTGGTACCAAGCGTGGTGGTTACAATCGCCTGTGTTTCACCGCGGGTGAAGAGCGACGAACCATGGGTCCGTGGCAACAGGCCAACCATGGCTTCGATCGGGCGAACCTGATCAAGCTTACGGCCATCGATACGGGTACCATCTTTGATGATCGCGCCGCGAACGATTTCCGCTTCCAGTTTCTTGACCATCTTACCGGCAGTCATCTGGGTCTGGCCGTCTTCTTCGGCATATTTCTCTTTGGCTTTTTCACGAACCGCATTCAGCGCGTCGGAACGCTCTGATTTGTCGGTTTTCTTGTAAGCCGCAGCAATATCGTCACCAACCAGCTTGCGCAGGTCTTCTTTGATATCGCTATTATCTTCAGCAGAAGCCAGTTCCCAAGGCTCTTTCGCAGCCTGTTCAGCCAGATCGATGATCAGGTTCGCAACGTCCTTGGAGGCTTCATGCGCGAATTGAACGGCACCAAGCATGACGTCTTCGGAAAGCTCTTTGGCTTCCGATTCCACCATCATCACAGCGCCAGGTGTGGCCGCTACAACCAGGTCAAGTTCGCCTTCGGCAACTTCTTCCATTGATGGGTTCAGCTGATATTCGCCTTCTTTATAACCCACACGAGCCGCACCAATGGGGCCCATGAAAGGAACACCGGAAATGGTCAGCGCAGCAGAAGCCGCAACCATCGCCAGAATATCAGGCTCGTTCTGACCGTCATAGCTCATCACCTGACAGATCACGTTGATTTCGTTGTAGAAACCTTCTGGGAACAGCGGACGGCAAGGACGGTCAATCAAACGCGATGTCAGCGTTTCTTTTTCCGTCGCACGGCCTTCGCGCTTGAAGAAACCGCCTGGAATACGTCCGGCGGCTGAGAATTTTTCCTGATAGTGTACGGTCAGCGGGAAGAAATCCTGTCCTTCGCGTACCGATTTAGCGGCGGTGACTGCGCACAGTACAACCGTTTCGCCGAGGGTCGCGAGTACCGCGCCATCAGCCTGACGGGCAATACGGCCCGTTTCGAGGGTGAGGGTTTGTCCGCCCCACTCCATTTCAACTTTCTTTACATCAAACATTCGTATTTTCCTTTGTCCCGCCTGCCCTATGCAGTGCGGGGGCTTTCTTTTTGTCCAGCAATCCGGCTGAACAGCGGTTCGGGGTCATTTGTGCCCCAATTGTCACCAAACTCACCTTATTGCGAAATTCGGTGTTTCCGTACCCCTGCGGAGGCAGGGGTCCATCTCCTATGTCATCATCTATTTGAAATGGCGGGAGATGGGCACCTGCCTGCGCAGGCGCACAATGCGAAAACGGCCTCCATCGGGAGGCCGCTTCCAAAACTCTTATTTCCGGAGACCAAGGTCTTTAATCAACTTGGAATAGCGAGCCGCATCTTTCTTGCGGAGATAGTCCAGCAAGCTGCGACGCTTGTTGACCATCATCAGCAGTCCGCGACGGGAATGGTTATCTTTGTGATGACCTTTAAAATGCTCGGTCAGGTTCACAATACGCTCGGTGAGGACTGCAACCTGTACTTCCGGGGAACCGGTATCGCCTTTTGTCTGGCCGAATTTTTCAATCAGTTCCTGCTTTTTTTCTGCGGTAATCGTCATAATCTAATTTTTCCTTCGAACATCTTTACATATTAAACCCGCGAATGACCTTGATGGTCCCATCAACAGACTCTGCCAATGCAACCGGAGAACCATCTTCGGTTGCTAGAAAAGTCCCGTTTATGGCGGGGTTCCCAATCATTTCCCGTTCGTCCAGCACTTGGCCTTGCCGAAGCAGTCTCGCCTGATCAGGAGTGAGGTCAAAAGCCGGGATGTCGTCCAGCCCCGCCTCAAGTGGCAAGAGATAATCTTTAATGTCCGCGCCCTTACCAATTTCATTGAGTTTGTCCAGTGAAATCGCACGTTTCAGCGTAAACGGCCCTGCCTTGGTGCGGCGCAGCATGGTGACATGACCCACGGTGCCAAGCGCACGCGCAATATCGCGCGCCAAAGACCGGATATAAGTGCCTTTGGAGACATTGGCGATGATAGTAACAGAATCTATCCTCTCCCCTTGAGGGAGAGGAAACGGAGACTTGGCAGCTTGCTGCCTTAGTCGAGTTGGAGAGGAGACGGAGAGAGTATATATCTCCACCGTCCGCATCTTCATCTCAACCGCCTCGCCAGCCCGCGCCAGATCATAGGCCCGCTTGCCATCAATTTTCAGCGCGGAATATTTTGGCGGTATCTGTTCAATCGGCCCGGTGAATTGCGGTAATATGGCCTCCACCTCGGCTAATGTCGGCAGATGCTCGGACGTCTCACTCACATCCCCCTCGGCGTCCAGCGTCTCGGTCTCGCTGCCAAATGCAATCGTGAATTCATAAAGTTTCGACGCATCCAGCATCCGCCCGCACAGCTTTGTCGCCTCACCCAGCGCTATCGGTAAAACCCCGGTAGCGAGCGGATCCAGCGTCCCGCCATGGCCGACCTTGGTCTTGTCCTTGCCTTTGCCGAGCAGTCCCGCCTCGCGCAAGTTGCGTTTCACTGCGCCGACAGCCTGTGTCGACCCCAATTCAAGCGGTTTATCGAGTATGATCCAGCCGTGCGGTTTCAAATATTTTTCCTAGAGAACGATATCACGAATTGGGCCATGCCAGACCAATGGCGTGATCGCGGACAGAAGCCGACCATTGCTCAGAAAGCAATTCAAAACGTTCCTTATCATCGGCATATAGAGCCCGTATCGCTTCCTCAAATTGTGGCCAGTCCCCGGCAATAACAGTTAGAAAATGGTAAGCTGCATCCTGTCCGGTTCGCTTGTCTGTACCGGTTTTCCGCGCCTGTTCAACCAGTCGGCGTAATGTTGCCGATGCCCCGCCGGATTGTTTAGCAAGCCAGTCCCAATGCCGCGGAAGCAAGGTGACTTCTTTGGAAACCACGCCAAGCTTAGGACGGCCCCGCTTTGCCGGTGCTTCTGTTTCACTGGTAGCTCGCAAATCAAAGTCAATTTGATTCCCGGTCTCGTCATCGAAAACCAATATGTCCGAGCTGCGTTTGACCTCGGGTAGAGCACGCAAGGTGTCAATAATTTCTGAGCGAGTCCCCGTTGCCAACCAATTTGCTTCTGAAAATGCTGTGTAAGTGGTCATGACCAATCCTTTCGGACGTGCATTTATACCCCGATAATATTCGAGTCAATATACCCGGGTAAAATATTTACTCGCGCCGACTAAATCGGCTTCTTCCACTCCATGACCAGAAAACCGGGTACTCGCGTGTAACGGTCACTTTTCGGGTCATTCTGGTCGGGCGGCGTTGGTTCTGAAAAATAGGTGAGTTGCAATCCATTGCCCAGAAAAGCCTCAAAATAGGCGCTTAGCGGGCGATGCCAGTTGAGGATATCGATGCCAGCCCATTTTTCGCGTGTCGCACGCTCCTCGGAATAATTGTCCATCTGAAAGCTTTTCGCGGCACCGGTGAGGCTGCGATTCCAGGTGCCGGCGGTGAAAAAGCTGGTCAGATTGGCGATGAGCAGGCAACCACCCGGTTTTGTCACGCGGGCCATTTCTGCGATGGCTGTTCGAAAATCTTCGATATCGATGAGTGACAAATAGCCAATGGTCAGGTCGTAACTGGCATCTTCAAAGGCCAATTTTTCGCCAAAACCAATGGCATAATCGCCCTGTGGATCGCGCTCTTGCGCCTTTGCAATAAGACTGGATACAGGATCAATGCCCGATCCGGACATGCCGCGTGCCTGCAGCATGCGGACAAACCGCCCCTCCCCGCAACCGACGTCAAGAAATCGCCCTCCAATCGCACTTGCGCGATCAAGCATGACAGCGTCCAAAAACGTGCGCCTTGTCCAGTCGCCGTGGTCACCGATGGATTCAATCCACGCCTCGGCCGACTGCACCCAGCCATTCACATCATCTGTCATTACCGGTTCGCCCACTCCTCCTGGAGCAAGCCAAATACAGCCGTGTCACGAATAAAGCCAGTCCAGGTAATCCGGTTCTTGCGTAACGTCCCTTCATGCTTGGCACCCAATTTGAGCACGGCCGCCATGGAGCGTTTGTTGCGCGTATCCACGCGGAATTCGATGCGGGTGAAACCGCAAGCAAAGGCATGATCGATCATGAGCTTTTTCATGACATCGTTAAAGCCGCTGCCGCGCACGGAAGGGGCAATATAGGTTCCGCCTATTTCGGCGACTTTGGTGGTCAGATCGGGATTGATATAATTGCTCATTCCGACCAGCATATCGTTCTCGGTATTTATGACGGCGAAGCGCACCCAATTATCGGTGCGATGAAATATCTCCATCGCCTTGTCAAAATGCTCGCCCAGCATCGATACAGGATAGATATCCCAGACTTCCCGATCCTCGGCGCACGTGGCGCGCAAGGGTTCGATATGATGTTCGTCCAGAGGTTCCAGACGCACCGGGCCTTCTTCCAGGACAGTCGATAACTCAGCCATTAAGTTTTTCCATGAAATGCTTGCGGCACAGCGCAACGTAGAGTTCATTGCCTCCAATGGCGGTTTGCTGGCCCGCGAGTACCGGATTGCCGTCCTCGTCCACACGCATGTTCATCGTTGACTTGCTGCCGCATTCACAGACCGCTTTGATCTCGACCAGTTCATCAGCAATAGCGAGCAATTGCGCACTGCCGGGAAATAGGGACGCCTGAAAATCGGTGCGAAGGCCGTAAGCGAGTACGGGAATCCGTAGCTGATCGGCGACCAAAGCAACCTGGAAAACCTGATCCTTGGTCATAAACTGCGCTTCGTCAATCAGCACGCAATCCAGCGTATTGTCATCATGTTCTGTACTGATTTCGGCAAGCATATCTGTTTCTTTTTCAAAGATATGCGCCTTCTTCTTCAGGCCGATACGCGAGTTGATCCAGCCCGCCTCTTCCCGATCATCCAGAGCCGCCGTCCATAGCATCGTGCGCATGCCGCGTTCGCGATAATTGAAATCCGCCTGCAGCAATGTCGTTGATTTGCCCGCATTCATCGAGCTGTAGTAGAAATAGAGTTTGGCCATAAATAGTCTCTAAACCCGTCATCCTGAACGGGTTTCAGGATCTCCGTTAACCATATGACCTTGAAATAGATCCTGAATCAAGTTCAGGATGATGAAAACGCGTAATTCCTATTCCTCGCCGCGATCTTCACCCAAATCCTGAGCAACCTTTGGATTGTTCAGCAAATTCTCGATATGCTCGGCTGTATCAAAACTCTCGTCAGCGAGAAATTTGAGTTTTGCGGCATATTTCATCTTCACCCGGCTGGCGACTTGCTTTTGAAAATAGGCCGTATTGGTTTTCAGCGCCTTCAGCACATCAGCTTCATTCGCGCCCAGCAAGGGTTTCACAAATACGGTCGCATGGCGCAAATCCGGGGACATGCGCACCTCGGTCACACTGACCGAATGGGAAGTGAGCACATCATCATGCACTTCGCCGCGCATCAGCAGTTCGGACAGAATGTGTCGCACCTGCTCGCCCACGCGCAAGAGGCGTACCGATCGGCCTTCTGGGGATGTGTCGTTATATTTTGCCATTATTTAACCGTCGGTCCAACCTTAGCAGTAGATGTAGCCTTTACCAAAAGCGCCCCTGCCTCATCATATAGCTGGGCTTCCAGAAAAGCGATCGACCGCCCCATGCGGACAATCTGCCCTTCCCCATAGACCCGGCCCGGCAGAACCGGCTTGATGTAGGTCACGCTTAGATCCAGCGTCAGCGGCGCGATTTCGCCGCCAGACTTCACCAGCACCGGAATGCCAATTACCTCATCGACCATGGCGGCAACAAAGCCGCCCTGGATTGTCCCGCGGGGGCTTGTAAAGGCCTGAGGCGCATCAAATTTCATCCGGACAGCGCCGGTTTCCTTGTCCGCTTCCAGAATGACGGCATTGACCGCTTCGGAACAGGGTGGGCGTTTAAAGCCCAACACGTCCTCTTGCTTCAGCGCCTCAACCAATTCCGTTCCCCAAAAGGACTGATCGGCCGTCAAAGAATGCGTTCTTTCTCTTCAACCTCAAAGACTTCCAGCATATCGCCCGGCTTGATGTCGTTGGTGTCTTCGAGCACCGCACCACATTCCATACCGGCGCGCACTTCCTCGACATCGTCCTTGAAGCGCCGCAGCGAAGCGATGGTCGTTGCACTGACGATAACATCCTCGCGGGTAAGCCGTGCGAACAGGCCTTTGCGCAGCGCGCCTTCGGTGACGAGCAAGCCGGCAGCCTTGTCTTTCTTGCCGGATTTGAACACCTCTTTGACCTCGGCGCGGCCCATGACATTCTCGATCTTCTCCGGACCCAATTCACCGGCCATTTCGGCGCGGATATCATCGGTCAGGTCATAGATGATGTCGAAATATTTCAGCCGCACGCCATCCCGCTTGGCGATTTCGCGGGCCTTGGCATTGGGCCGTACGTTAAAGCCGATAATCGGGGCTTTACTGGCGCTCGCCAGCGTCACATCGGACTCGGTAATCGCACCGACACCACTGTGCAGGATGCGGACCTTGATATCGTCATTGGATATCTTGTTCAGAGCCTGGACAATTGCCTCGGTACTGCCCTGCACGTCGGCTTTGACCAATAGCGGGAATTCAACAGCACTGTCCGCAGCCGCAGAGAACATATTCTCAAGGCTGGTCGGCGCCTGCGTCGTGCGCTGCAATTTCTCTTGCTCGGCACGGTAGGTCGCGACTTCGCGGGCGCGCGATTCATTCTCGACCACGGTCAGCTTGTCGCCAGCAGAGGGGACGCCCGAAAGACCCAGCACTTCCACCGGAACCGATGGCCCGGCTTCCTTGGGCTGCGCGCCCTTGTCATCGATCATCGCCCGGACTTTTCCGGTTTGCGAGCCCACGACGAAGATATCGCCGCGTTTCAGCGTACCGCGCTGAACCAGAACAGTCGCCACTGGCCCGCGTCCCTTGTCCAGCTTCGCTTCGATCACAATGCCTTCAGCCGGACGATCCGGACGGGCTTTGAGTTCAAGCAATTCTGCCTGCAAGTGGATCTTCTCGATCAGCTCGTCCAGATTGGTTTTCTTGAGCGCAGAAACCTCTACATCCTGCACATCACCAGACATGGCTTCCACGATCACTTCATGTTCGAGCAAGCGGGTACGAACCGTGGTCGGATCAGCGCCCTCCTTGTCGATCTTGTTGATCGCCACGATCATCGGCACATTGGCCGCTTTCGTATGGTTGATTGCCTCAATCGTCTGCGGCATCAAGCCATCGTCTGCCGCAACCACCAGGATCACGATATCGGTGGCATTGGCCCCGCGCAGCCGCATGCTGGTAAAGGCTTCATGGCCCGGCGTATCGAGGAAGGTGATCTTGTCACCATTTTTCATTTTGACCTGATAGGCGCCGATATGCTGCGTAATCCCGCCAGCTTCACCGGCAACCACATCGGTTCCGCGCAGTGCGTCGAGCAATGATGTCTTACCATGATCAACATGGCCCATGATTGTCACCACAGGAGGACGCGGCTTCAGCGTTTCTTCCGGATCGACATCCGATTCTGTATCAATTTCGACATCAGCTTCGGATACACGCTTGATATTGTGGCCAAATTCCTCGACCAACAGCTCCGCTGTATCCTGGTCAATCGTCTGGTTAACAGTCACCATCGAACCCATGTTGAACAGGGATTTGACGAGATCAGCGCCCTTTTCGCCCATACGCTTGGACAGTTCCTGCACGGTAATCGCCTCCGGCACGACCACATCGCGGATCTGCTTCTCACGCGGTTCGCGCGGTTGACCAGACATTTGCGCCCGTTTTTCTTTTTCACGCGCGCGTTTCAACGCGGCAAGCGAGCGTGCACGCGCTGCGCCGTCTTCACCGCGCAGAGCCCGGTTAACGGTCAACTTGCCAGACTGGCGGCGATCATTACGATCGCTGCGCCCGGTTTTTGGTTTCGCTTTTGGTTCAGGCCGTTTTGGCGTTTCCACGGGCGTAAATTTCCGGGCCGGTGGATGTTTTGCAGTCGCTCCCGCTGGTTTCTCTTCTGCGGTTGCTCCGGCTTCTGCGGCTTCTGATGTCTCTGCGGCTTCTGCAACCGAAGCGGCAGCGGCTTCTTCCGCCGCCTTGATCTCTTCCTGAGCCTTTTTAGCGGCTTCTTCTTCCGCCTTGCGCTTCTCTTCCGCCCGCTTTTTCTCGTCGGCGGTCTGGTCTTTCTTGGCCTTGGTATCGCGTTTGCGCGCTTCTTCCATGGCGTTCAGGCGCTCTTCTTCGGCCTGACGCAGCAATTGCGCCTGTTTTTCCTGACGCGTCATCACGTCTTCCTGCTTCGGCTTGGGAGCCGGAGCCGGTTTTTTGGCTACTACCGGAGCAGGCGCAGGCACCGGAGTTTCCGGCACAATATCCTTGGCGGCTTCCTGAGCACCAGGCTTACCCACCAGTTTGCGGCGCTTGACCTCGACGACGACCTTGTTGGTCCGCCCATGGCTAAACGTCTGTTTGACTTCACCAGGCTCTACCGAACGCTTTAGTCCCAATGGCTTGCGTGCAGGCTTTGCGGTATCTTTGTTATCATCACTCATCGAACAGACTTAATCCTTAAAAAATTCATTACTTCAATATCTTAACTGATCAACTTACAATCAGTTCACGCAACCTTCTTCTCCGCCTCGCTGCCGCCATCGACTTTATCACATCCGATAAAGCGACACCATCTATCCAGCATGTGCGATATTCGCCCCGCTGCGCGCTTGTCGGTTATTCCGATATGCACGACATTTTGACGGCCCAATGCCACAGAAAGGCCCTGTCGGTCCACCGGCAATATCTGACCCCGGACATCCTGTCCTTCACGGTCGCTGCCGACGCGCCAGGCCTGATCCAGTTTCGCCGACCCGTCACGGCCTGCATCAGCGGCATGCAAGAGCATGTTCAAATCGCCCTGCCGTGCTGCCGTTTCGATCTTTTCGGAACCGGTTAGGAGCATCCCGCCGCGCGATTCCAGCCCTAACCTGTCTAATGTGGCGCGTTCCAGCGCTTTTTCAACCTGTTCGGGCAAATCATCGGGAATAGCGAGTTTTCCGGTTTTAAAGGCGCGGGCCAATGCGCCTTTCAATGCGCCCTTGGCCTGCGCTTCTTCCAATGCACTGCGATTGACACTGATCCAAGCACCCCGGCCGGGCGCTTTGGCGCGGACATCGGGGGCAATTGTGTCATCGGGGCTGAGCGCCAGACGCACCAATGCTTCCTGAGGAAGACTTTCCCCAGTCAATATGCATTTACGGTGTGGTGCGCGATCTAAAGGTTTAGAAGGCGTCTCATTGGGGAGCTTCCGCATTAGCGTCCTCCCCTGTTTCTGACTCCGCCGCTGGTGCAGCTTCGGCTTCAGCATCCGGAGCCGCCTCTTCCTCGTCTTCGAACCAGTGCGCGCGGGCGGCCATGATAATCTCATTGCCCTGCTCTTCGGTCAGACCATATTGCGCCAGCACGCCATCGGGCTCCGGCTTGCGATTGTCGTTGCGACGGCGCGGTTCGGACTTGCGCTTCAAGACCAGCTCGTCGGTCGCCAGATCGGCAACATCGTCGAGCGTCTTGAGACCTGCCTTGCCCAGAGTCACCAGCATCGCTTCGGTCATGTAAGGCAGTTCGGCAATGGCATCTTCGACACCCAGCTCGGTACGCTCTGCCTTGGCAGCTGCCTCGCGGCGCTCCAATGCTTCCAGCGCGCGGCTTTGCAGCTCGGCTGCCAGTTCATCGTCAAAGCCTTCAATACTCGAAAGCTCTTCGGGAGCGACATATGCGACTTCTTCCATTTCGCTGAAGCCTTCGGCAACCAGAAGCTGCGACAAGGTTTCATCCACGTCGAGATCTTCCTGGAACATCGCGGTGCGGACGGCAAATTCGGCCTGACGCTTCTCGCTGCTGTCGGCTTCGGTCATGATGTCGATGGCCAAACCGGTCAACTGGGACGCGAGACGGACATTCTGTCCGCGGCGACCAATGGCCAGGCTCAGTTGATCATCAGGAACAACCACTTCGATGCGGCCTTCTTCCTCGTCGATCAGCACGCGGCTCACCGTTGCCGGCTGCAGCGCATTCACCACGAAGGTCGCGATATCGTCGGACCATGGAATGATGTCGATTTTCTCGCCCTGCATTTCCTGCACGACGGCCTGAACACGGCTACCCTTCATACCCACACAGGCACCGACCGGATCGATCGAGCTGTCCTGGCTGATCACACCGATTTTGGCGCGGCTGCCGGGGTCACGGGCGGCGGCTTTGATTTCGATAATGCCGTCATAAATTTCAGGAACTTCCTGTGCGAACAGGAGCTTCATGAAATCAGGATGGGCGCGGGACAGAAATATCTGCGGCCCGCGGTTTTCGCGGCGGACATTCATGATCAGCGAACGGACACGGTCGCCAACACGGGCGGCTTCGCGCGGAATTTGCTGGTCACGGCGGATAACGCCTTCGGCGCGGCCCAGATCAACAACCACATGGCCGAATTCCACCGATTTCACGACGCCGGTGATGATTTCGCCAGCACGGTCCTTGAATTCTTCATATTGCCGCTCACGCTCAGCGTCGCGGACTTTCTGAAAGATAACCTGTTTCGCGGACTGCGCATCAATCCGACCGAGATCAACAGCAGGCAGCGGATCAACGATAAAGTCACCGACCTTGGAACCTTTTTCAAGCTTTTCAGCCTGCTTCAGGTCAACCTGCTT
Organism: Parasphingorhabdus sp.; assembly: GCF_965233695.1. Lineage (GTDB taxonomy): Bacteria > Pseudomonadota > Alphaproteobacteria > Sphingomonadales > Sphingomonadaceae > Parasphingorhabdus. The sequence continues at coordinate 3,019,595 of NZ_OZ247497.1, read as the reverse complement.
GAAATAATCCTCAACTTCTTCGACAACCTCAACCACACGCCACAAGCGCAAGTCGCCGGTTTGCAGGTCGAGCTTGGCGCGAATATCATTCTCGGCGCCGTAACGGGCCCGCGCAGCTTTCTGGATCGCCTCTTCCATCGCCTCGACCACAATGGCCTTGTCGATCATCTTTTCCGATGCAACCGCATTGGCAATTGCTAGCAATTCAGCCTTATTCGCAGAAATGGCACTGGCCATGATTAGTCTTCCTGTTCTTCGTTTAGAGGTTCTTCTTCAATTTCATCCGCGCCATCGGCAGTAACCGGGATGGTCGCAGCAATCAGGGCGTCGGTCAGAATCAGCTTCGCGCTATGCACGTTGTCGAGGGTGGTCGTTTGACGCCCCGCCTTGCGATCGTCAATCGCTATTATCTCACCATCTTTGCCTTCAAGCAAGCCGCCCAAAATTCCTCGGAGCTGTTTCTTGCCCGAAACCGCCTCGATCAGATTGATCCGCGCCTCGTGCCCGGCCCAATTCGCATAATCTTTTGCGCGGGTTAGCGGGCGGTCAATACCGGGCGAGCTGACTTCCAGCCGATAAGCTTCCTCGATCGGGTCACGGCCCGCTTCTTCCAGCTCGTCAAATTTCGCCGAAATACGGCGCGACAAGGTTGCACAATCGTCAATGCCAAGCTGCCCTGTTTCCGGACGCTCTGCCATGATCTGCAACGTGGGCTCATCCGCGCCGGAGACAAACTGCACGCGCACCAGCTCAAAACCCAAAGCTTCCGCTTCCGGTGTGATCAGGTTCATAATGGCAGTCATATCCGTCAAATCTTGCTCCAGTCAAAATGCAAAACTCTTTCGTGCCGGCCCCGTTTGGCGCCAGCCCCTTCAAAATCTCGCAATGTTGGGATGACTGCTATTTAGGGACTGATTCCCAAATTTGCAACGCCTTAATTTTGTCCCTAATCCTGGACCGCCAGCAAAGGCGCAAACAGCCAGCGTGTAACCATCCATGCCAAGGCCGCACCGGCAAATTGGGCGGCGACAAATCCGGCCACATCCAGCGGTGCGATTCCGGCAAAGCTGTTAGAGAAGGCCCGGCCCACGGTGATGGCCGGATTGGCAAAGCTGGTCGAGCTGGTGAACCAATATCCCGCCGAGATATAGAGCCCTACCGCCGGGGCCACCCAATCGGGGCGAAAGCGCACTGTACCCAATATCGTAAACAGCAACCCGAAAGTGGCGATCAATTCTCCGAGCCATTGGCCGCCGCCGGTTCGGGTTTTCTCGCTCAGCTGGAAAACCGGCAATTCAAACATCACATGCGCCGCCCAAACCCCGATCAGACCACCGATCAGTTGCGCAATCACAAACAAAACGCCAACTTTCAGTGTCAGTTCTTTGCGCAAGATCATGACGAAGGTGACTGCCGGATTGAAATGCGCTCCGGATATCGGCGCCAATATGGCGATCAGCACGAATAATATCGCACCGGTTGCCAGCGTATTGCCGAGCAGTGCAATGGCGACATTTCCGCCTGCCAGATTTTCGGCCATGATCCCGGAGCCGACGACGGTGACAAACAGGAAAAACGATCCCAGTGCTTCGGCGCCGAGCTTTTGCGCCCTTGAAAAACCCCCCATTTTTGCCGTCCCCTGGCTTCAGCAGCAACTTGCGCTGGCTTCACTCTGTTTCAGGTTCGGCGGCTTCCCATAGTGAGTCACCTGCCCGTCCGTGTGGAAAACTTCCCAGATCAGACCGTCAGGGTCGCTGGTCCAGTTTTTCTCCGATGACGCGTAACAACAGGTCGTTGCGCCTTCTTCGAACCGCGGACCGGCGGCATCCTGCACCCGTTGATAGGCTGTCTCCAGCTCTTCGAGATTTTCTGCCTGCAGGCCAACATGGGCGATGCCTGTTTGGTCGCTGGCGGGTTCAATCGAAAAATTGATATACGGGTCGTCCAGCATCCATTTGATATAATCGGGTTTCACGACGGCAGGCTTCTCGCCAAATAGCTTCGCGTAATAGGCCCGGGATTTTTCGAGATCCGATACTTTCAGGTTGAGGTGAAATCTTTTCATGCGCCTTGTCCTTCCATACATGTTTCGGCCGCGTCTGCGGGCAGGCAGTCGTCGCCCGCGCAGCAATTTTCCAAGAGAAACGCCATCAGCCGGTTCATCGCCTGAAAATCGGCGCGATAGATGATCGAACGGCCGTCTCTTTCGTCACTGACCACGCCGCCATTTTTGAGGTGCGACAGGTGAAAGGACAGCGAGCTGGCCGGCATATCGAGCTTTTTCGCGATTTGCCCCGCTGGCAATCCGCTACGCCCCGCCTGCACCAGCAAGCGGAATATCGCCAGGCGATGCTCCTGCGCCAGAGCAGAGAGGGCATTGACGGCGGTGTGGCTTCGAATCGTTTCCATATTTCCAGTAATATCGAAATATAAACGCCGAGTCAATCTCCGCGGCCCTTTCGTAACCTTTAACAGCCTGAAAAGGGCTTAAACAGCCACCACATTGTAAACGAGCTGTACAATATAAATGATCAGGAGGACCGCCCCCTCCCACCGCGTTATCCGCCGCCCGGTAGCAGCAAAGATCATCAGCAACACAGACGTAGCGATCAACAATGGCAGGCCATAGTTGGTAATCTCACCGGGGATAGTTCCCGGCGCAATCACTGCGGTAACGCCGCCAATCAGCAGCAAGTTGAAGATGTTCGAACCTAGCACATTGCCAAGCGCAACCGCACTCGCGCCCTTGTAAGCCGCGATGACCGAGGTCACCAGTTCCGGCAGGGAGGTTCCGATAGCGATGACCGTCAGACCAATGACAGCCTCGCTCATGCCGATCAAACGTGCCAGATCAACAGCGCCCTCAACCAGCCAGCGGCCTCCAGCAACGATCAGCACGATACCGCCGACAAGGATGAGGATGGAGCGCCAGAGCGGCTCTTCATCATGCAGATGGGTATCTGTCACCTCAAGCGACTCTGCCTTTTCATGCAGCGCGCTTGCTCCGACGGGTTGGGTCCGTTCGGCCCAATAGGCATAGCCAAGATAGATGCCGAGAAGGCCCAGAAATGCTAAGCCAAAGATCATTGAGGTCCCTGTTGTGCTTGCGACAAGCCATAATAGGATCGTCGCGACAAGCGCTAGACCGCCATCGCGCCACAAAGGGCCGCGAGGAACCACCATCGGCAGGATCAACGATGCTGTGCCCAGGATCAGCAGACTATTGGCCAGATTCGACCCGACGACATTGCCCCAGGCGATACCAGGCGATCCCGCACGCGCTGCTTCCACGCTGGCAACCAGCTCAGGTGCAGATGTACCAAAGCCGACAATCGTGAGACCGATAAGCAATTCCGACATGCCTGCCCGCTCGGCTACCCGAACGGCACCGCGCACTAACAATTCGCCACCGACAATCAAGACGACGAAACCGACGAGCAACGTTAATAGGGAAATCAGCAAGAGCTAGCCTCTGCGTTTGCCGAGCAGCCGCAGCCGCAGGGCGTTAAGTTTGATGAAGCCTTCCGCATCTTTCTGGTCATAAGCGCCAGCATCATCTTCAAAGGTCACAACATCTTCGCTATAAAGATTATAATCGACATCGGCCCTGCGACCAACCACATTCACCGAACCCTTGTAGAGCTTCAACCGCACCGTTCCGGTGACCCGCTCTTGGCTCTTGTCAATCGCGGCCTGCAACATCTCACGCTCTGGTGCGTACCAGAAGCCGTTGTAAACCAGTTCCGAATAGCGCGGGGCCAGCTCATCCTTCATGTGCATCGCACCGCTATCAAGTGTCAGTTGCTCTATCCCACGATGCGCCGCGTGATAAATTGTACCACCGGGCGTTTCATACATGCCGCGCGATTTCATACCGACAAAGCGGTTCTCGACCAGATCGAGCCGGCCGATGCCATGCTCCCGGCCGTATTCGTTGAGTTTTTCCAGTAAAGTCGCCGGGCTCATGCCTTGCCCGTTAACCGCAACACCATCACCATGTTCGAAATCAATCGTGATATATTCAGGCTTATCGGGCGCATCTTCTGGATTATTGGTCCGTGAATAGACATAATCCGGCACTTCTTCCCAAGGGTCCTCCAATATTTTGCCTTCGGAGGATGTATGCAGCATATTGGCATCAGTCGAGAAGGGCGCTTCGCCGCGCTTATCTTTAGGGACGGGAATCTGGTGCTTTTCAGCAAATTCGATCAATCTTGTACGACTAGTCAAATCCCATTCGCGCCATGGTGCGATCACCTTAACATCGGGATTCAGGCCATAATAGCCCAGCTCAAAGCGGATCTGATCGTTGCCTTTGCCGGTTGCGCCGTGGGAGACCGCATCTGCACCTGTTAGCTTCGCAATTTCGATTTGACGCTTGGAAATCAGCGGTCGCGCTATTGATGTGCCGAGCAGATATAAGCCCTCATAAAGAGCGTTGGCGCGCATCATCGGGAATACATAATCTTTCACGAATTCTTCGCGCAGGTCATCGATGAAAATATGCTCTGGCTTCACGCCTAACATTTCTGCGGTCTTGCGCGCTGGGCCAAGCTCTTCGCCCTGCCCCAGGTCGGCAGTGAAGGTGACCACTTCACAATTATATTCCTGCTGCAACCATTTCAGGATAACACTGGTATCAAGGCCGCCGGAAAAGGCCAGAACCACACGTTTTACGGAATCGGTCATTCTCATACTTTCAAAAAAGGAATAGCGGCGCGCCTAACAGGCTGAAACAGCCCGCGCAATATGATATGCAGCTGATAGGAGGATAGAAACGTGGCAAAAACACAGGTGAAAAACAAAACTGCCCCCACAGAGGCAGATGTACAAACTTATCTTGATGCTGTGACACCCGAATGGAAGCAGGAAGACGCCAAGACCATCGCTGCAATGATGGAAAGGCTTTCGGGTCATAAGCCGAAAATGTGGGGACCCACCATGGTTGGCTATGGCCAGTATCATTATGTCTATGACAGCGGCCGCGAAGGGGACATGATGCGCACCGGATTTAGCGCCCGCAAGACCGCTCTCACGCTCTATTGCATCGGCGGTTTTCAGGATAAGGAAAAACTACTGGCGAAACTGGGCAAACACAGTCTTGGCAAAAGCTGCTTATATGTAAAACGCTTGTCCGATATTGATCTGGATGTGCTTGAAGAAATAATCGTTAAGGACCTGGAATATATGACAGAAAAATACCCCGAGTAATCAGCCTTGCAGTTGCTTTTCCGTTTCTCCGATATAGTCCCGCGTCAATGGCAGCGTATGCCGGTTTCGGCTAAACTGAATCTGGTAATTGCACATGCTGCCGCTTTCAAACGCAGCCGTCGCTCCAGCCAGATAGAATGTCCACAGCCGGAAAAACCGTTCATCATATAGTGCTATAATCTTGTCTTGGTTCGCGACCGTCCGCTTGTACCATTCCCGCAAAGTCAAAGCATAGTGCAGCCGGAGCGTCTCAATATCTGTGGCCATCAGGCGGAAATGTTCACTTGCCTCGACCGTCTCACTAAGCGCGGGAATATAACCACCGGGGAAGATATATTTGCGAGTGAAGGCATCGGTTGTTCCCGGCTTTCCCATCCTGCCAATCGTATGAAGTAGCATCACCCCCTCATCCGTCATCAGGTTCGCGACACATCGGAAAAAGGTTTTGAAATGCGGCGTGCCAACATGTTCAAACATGCCGACAGACACAATCCGGTCAAACTGGCCCGCTTCGCGTTCGGCAAGATCGCGATAGTCGATCAGCTCAAATTTGACTTTATCAGCTACGCCTTCTTTTTCCGCGCGTTCTTGCGCAACTTTCAACTGTTCTTCGCTTAGGGTGATGCCTAGCACTTCAACGCCAAATTTTTGGTGCAGATAGAGCGCCATCCCGCCCCAACCGCAGCCAATATCGAGCACACGCTGCCCCGCTTTCAAGTCCAGCTTAGCGGCAATATGGGCTTTCTTGTCCAGCTGTGCCTGCTCCAGTGTATTGTTCGGGTCCGTCCAATAGGCACAGCTATATTGCATGTCCGCATCGAGGAACAGTTCGTACAAATCCCGGCTGAGGTCATAGTGATGCGCGACATTGGCTTTGGACCGGCTTTGCCCATTGATCCGATCCAGACGGCCTGCAATCAGGTTTTTTGCTTTCTTGAAAGCACTCGGATCACTTAATCTGCCCCCACGCTCCCAACGTCGGTTGGCGCGGAGCAATTGAATCAATTCCATGATATCGCCCTGCTCTACGATAAGACGCCCGTCCATGAACGTTTCCGCCGCCCCCAGACGCGGATCAAGCAGTATCTGACGCATAACGCCTTTGTCGGCGAGACGCACGACAACATCGGGAAAGCCAGCTTCCGGCTCTCCAAATTTTTCAGTTGAGCCGTCGGGGTGATTGATGACAATCGACCCTTTTTTAACAACGCTCCCTAAAAAGCGACCCAGAATGGACATTTATGTTTTTCCTTTAGCACAAAATATCCCCCATCAAATTCCTGCATACCATTCGTAATTGGCGACATCTTCCCAATATCCGCCCTTGCCTAAACCGATATTGTCCAGAGAAGCGACCGCTTCAATCCCGGTGACATATTTGGCATGCTTATACCCCAATTGCCGCTCAACGCGCAGCCGCAAGGGCGCCCCATTTTCGATTGGGACAGCCTCACCATTCAGTCGATGAGCCATAATCGTTTGCGGATGAAATGCGTCGAGCAAATCGATACTTTCGTAATAAGGTCGACCGCCGAGCCGATCTGCGCAGTGAAATACCAGAAACTTTGCCTTGTCCTGCAATAGGGCCAGATCCAGCAGCAATTTAAGCGGCACGCCAGTCCACTGACCAATCGCGCTCCAACCCTCAACACAATCATGCCGGGTGATCTGGGTACGCTGCGGCATGGACTGTAGCGCCGATAGCGAGAAACTCTGCGGCTTGGCGAACAGACCCGTAAACCGCAATTGCCAGTCGGCAAAACCCTGCGCTGCGCTGGCTGCATAATCTGAAGTCCCCGGGTCACGGGTTCCGTTCGCCCGGAATTTGGGAGAAAGATCGGCAACCGTATATTCACTGGCCAGTTCCATCCGGTCGCCCAGCGCACGTTGCACCAAAAAATTGGCGTCCTCAGCACTGGCAAGAATATTCTGAAAGCCCGGACTGCGACTAAGCGCATCACAACCGCTCAGCAGTCCGCCTGCACCGAGAGCAGCGCTGGTAATCAAAGACCGCCGCGTTAGTAATTTACGCATCACCATCCCCTTTCCTTTTGCCGCCCGCGATCATAGCCCAGGTTTGCTTGAATGGACCGGCCAACAGCAAGGTCATCATATGAACCATGAAAAACAGCAGCAAAAGAAACATACCGATAAAATGGAGCGACCGCGCCGATTGCCGCCCGCCGAACATGTCGGTCAGTAAAGGCCAATTCGCATCCATCGCCGGTGACATCGCCAGTCCGGTAAAAATCATCAATGGCAATAAGATAAAGATCACCACGACATAGCTGATTTTCTGAAGGCTATTATAGATATTGACGGCACCGGGCGTATGAAACCGCAACCGCATGTGGTTTTTCACATCCCGCCAGATATGGGACGGACGCCATTCTGCGCGAGTGATATGCAAATCTTTTTGTACATGCCGATTGAACAAAGACCGGATCATGAAAAACGCCAGTCCGACACTAAAAATCCAGGCAAAAAAGAAATGCCAGCGCCGACCCTCAGCCAGGCTGTAATAAGACGGAATGGTCGCCCAGCCCGGAAACGCCCAAGTTTGCACCTTGCCTTCGCTGTCCCGCCAATTGCCAATAAACCCAGTGGTGTCGATCTTCGTCTCACCGACCCGCACATAGCCTATTGTCTGCGAAGACCCGACCGCTGCCCAGGCATAATCGTCATTGGCCCCATATTCGCCCCAATATAGACGGGGATGCGCGTTGAAAATCGTCAATCCACTCATGATCAAAACTAGCAAACACAATGCATTAATCCAATGCCAGAGGCGAGTGGTCAACCGATGGCGCAAAGGCTTTCTGTTTTGCATTTCTGTCATTGCTATTGTCATTCTAGACAGTTGTTCGACAAAAGAAAGTTAGTCGTTACACTGCACAATAAGAAAGATAATAGGCGATCGCCAATATCGCGCCTTTGGAGAAATTTATGACTCAGAATAGTAAGGTCATTCAGATCAATCCCGACCCACTCGCTCCCTACGCGATTGCGCCGGGCTGGCGGGTTGGTGATTTGCTTTTTCTGTCTGGACAAGCGGCCATCGACGAAGCTGGTAACATCATCGGCGCTGATGATTTTGATCAACAGGTCGCCCAGGTCTTTGCCAATATTGATCGCGTACTGGCCGCCGGTGGCAGCAGCAGGGACAGGATTGTCAAAGTCACGATCTATTTGACCGACATGGCCAATTTCCCGAAAATTGTGGAAGCGCGAAAACAATATTTCTCGCCGCCCTACCCCGCCGACACAATTGTTGAAGTCAAGGCCCTGGCGATACCCGGATTGATGGTTGAAATTGACGTAATAGCAACCGCTTAGAGCGGATCGCTCAACCCAAAGCGGCTTGCTTTTCTTCGGCCAACCGGTCCAGTTCAGCGCGACTTTTCTTTTCACTGGCAGATTTGAGCTGACCGCAAGCAGCCATGATGTCGCGGCCGCGCGGCGTGCGGACGGGCGCGCTAATTCCGGCATCAAAGATGATCTTGGAAAAGGCCTTGATCCGTTCTGGCGCCGAACATTCGTAATCGGAACCGGGCCAAGGATTGAACGGAATCAGGTTGACCTTGGCTGGCAGATCATATTGCCGCAACAAGTTGACCAACTCACGCGCATCTTCGTCGCTGTCATTCTTGTCTTTCAGCATGACATATTCAAACGTTATCCGCCGGGAATTACTGGAACCAGGATAATCGGCACAGGCTTGCAGCAGTTCCTCAATCGAATATTTGCGGTTGAGCGGCACGATTTCATCGCGTGTTTCCTTGTTCACGGCATGGAGCGAAATCGCGAGATTGACATTTATCTCTTCGCCAGCCCGCGCAATCATGGGCACGACGCCACTGGTCGACAAGGTAATCCGGCGACGCGAAAGAGCCAGGCCGGAGCCGTCCATTACGACCTTCATCGCATCCCGTACATTCTCGAAATTATAAAGCGGCTCACCCATGCCCATAAGCACAATATTCGTCAGCAGGCGTCCGTCAGACTTATAGGCCTGATTATATTCTTTGGTATTCTCCGCCTCTTCTTCATCGGCAAAATCCATCACGCCCTTGGGCCACTCACCCAAAGCATCGCGGGCCAGCATGACTTGGCCGACAATCTCGCCGGGGCTGAGGTTCCGCACCAGCCGCATCGTGCCTGTGTGGCAGAACCGGCAATTGAGCGTGCAACCGACTTGCGACGAAATACATAAAGTCCCGCGATCTTCGTCGGGGATGAAGACCATCTCGTAATCTTGATTGTCAGCGGACCGCAGCAACCATTTGCGCGTTCCGTCTTCCGACAAATGGGCCTCGACAATTTCCGGCCGTCCAATAACAAACCGCTCTGCCAGCCAAGGGCGCAAAGTCTTGCTCATGTCGGTCATTACAGCAAAGTCATCAATGCCGCGATGATACATCCAGTGGAATAATTGCTTGGAACGCAGCTTGCCTTGCTTTTCCTCCAGACCGGCTTCGATCAACACGTCCCGGATTTCAGCGACGCTCAGACCAATCAGGTCAACGCGCCCGTCTTCACGAGGCGTGACTTTGGCGGGAAGCGGGACAGGATCAATATGGCCGGGAATCTGCATGGGAGCGCATATAGGGAGACATCAGACGAAAAGCTAGCTGCGATAAAACACCCTGCATGAGGGTAATGAAGGCAAACAAACCGCTATGGACAGCGTTGAGGATCGCGAATAACAAAAATCTATGCGATATATTTTATCAGCCCTAATCGTCCTGAACTTGGCAATATCATTGGTCCAACCGGCCACCGCGCAGACTGCGCCTGCTCCCAATATTTCTTCAGCACCGGTATTTGTGAAACCGAAACCAATCGATGCCGACGCCCCCCTTATTGAACAGCAGCGACCTGAAATACTCGATTTAGACATTCCCGCTGCAAACCGCGCTGATCTGTCAACCTGCCGTGCTGACGCTACTTATCAGTTGAATGATGTCGTCAAAACATGCTGGCCTCTGTTGCAGGCGGCCAAGCTATTTACCCGTCTCGATTTTGCGGCTTATGAAACGAAAGAAAGCCTTCGACGAAGCAGAAAAGATATAGCCGAAAACAAAACTAAGGCGCTCGAACTTGCAACAGAATTAGTCACCCTTATCGGAGAACCAGAGTTCCCGCTGGAACATTACTATCTGATGAAAAGCTATGAAACCAAGGGCCATTTGCACAAAGCCCTTGGTGAGTTTGAAATGGCGCTTGAAGCAGTCGACAAACGAATTGCCCTGCTTATCGATATGCCGGTTTATGACATGGAGTTTCATCTTGCTTTTGCCCAACATAATCGGTCCGAGTATCTTTTGGAATTAGGCCGCCGTACCGAAGCCCGGCAAAATTTCGAGGCGGCCTTTCCGTTACTGTTCACTGCTTCTGGATATAAAAACGGCTGGCCGATATCGAACCACAGTGAAACAATCATCATCGATGCGCTGCGCTCTGACGATCACGACTTCGCTCTGGAGGCGGTTAACCGCTATCTGACGGCGACCGAGAATATGGAGAAAGGAATGCAATTCGGCCTCACCGACCATATTGACCTTAAGTTATATATTCTGGCTGGGCGCGGAGATGTGGAGGAAGTCGTCGCCCTCATCAACGAACGCAACGCACAAAATGCTGATCGCTACTCATTATGCCCCAACAGCGACCGATATTTTCCGTACGTCCTCGCTCCTCTCCATAAAAATCCGATAATTGCAGACAAACTCTCGGCCATGAAATGCAGTGTGAAATCTCTCGCCAAAGTCGATGATGCTGCGATCAAAGGAATTTTTGACTATGACGGAACAACCCAGCTTCTGCCTCCACGGTCAGAACCTTAATCGGTTCTATCGGAGCCGGGAACAACCGAGCGACGCCGCATCAATTGCGGTCGCGGCACCACGGAGCAGGTAAGCGTCGACTATCGGCTTGCCATCGCGACCAGTGCTTTCGATCGTCATGCTGTTGGCAGACCGCAGCGCCGCGATAATCGCCGCGTCCATGCGTCTGTCCTGGGACCACCCGTCCGATCGATTAGCGGTAAGCTGAAACCTGCGCCCACCAATGCCGACCATGACTCGGCTATTGCTGGATCGATCGCGGCTCAGCCGCACGTGAAATTGGGCGCGAATGCTGCGTTTTGGCCAGAAACCGACCGAAGCGTAGGATTTGCGTTCTGCCTTGCCGGTAATTTCCTCTGACTCCGCGATGGCATAGCAGCGCGGGACGTTGGGATCACGAAAAGCGCCCCAGCTGTTGAAAATTCCAAGGGAATCCCTTGCTGCAATGGGCGTAGAAAACGCGGCAATGCACAGTGCAAAGAGGAACGTCAAAGCCCTCACGCCTTTTCGCCCTCTCCTGCACCAAGATGTACGATTGTTTCCACGCCATCGACAATTTGCACCATCGACCCTTGCGGCAAACTGTTCGCCATGGGCGCGTTTATCAACGCAAGTGGCGGCTGTCCGGTCAACAATCCGCGCAAGACCCGGCTTGTCATGCCATGACTGACAAGCAACATATCCTGCTCGAAGGACTGGTCCGCAATCCAAGTCGTTAGACGACTTACTATGTCCCGATAGTTTTCCCCGCCGGGCGCCTGTGTCAGGAACAAGCCCTGATCATGATCGATCTGCAATTGGCCGTTCAGGTCACTATAATAAACGCCTTCCCACTCACCCATGTCGATTTCTCTGAGGCGGGGATCAGGTGTGACCTGATGCCAGTCCATTTCTATATGCTCGCATACAACAGATAGGGTTTGCAATGCCCGGCCGGTGTCGGACGCTACGAGGTCAAGTCCAGAAAAACCATCCAGATAGCGCGCCAGCGCCCGACCCATTTCGTCGGCTTGCGCAAAGCCGCGCTGCGTCAATGGGGTATGGGCGTCATTCCCTTGAATACGACCGGCAAGATTGAAAATTGTCTCGCCATGGCGGGCAATGAACAGGCGTTTGCCTCTTGTGCTCAAATCGCTGCTTAAACTGTTCATTTCTATGATCTAATTTATCCCTGAATGGCGCCTTTGGTCGATATCTCTAGAGGGTTTAACGGCATTACGGGTTTTTTCCACAGATTTTCACCGGAATAAGCCTCCACCACTCTGGATCGGGCTTGCCCTATTGGTTGATATTGTTAATGAAGCGATGACTATCTGTGAATTGCGTGGAGTCTCCGGCTGCACCCCATCCACAGCCATTGGGGTAGAAAACATCTCTCCAGGACAGGAAATGAAGGACGGTTTATGAAAGCGACAATTGAACGCGCAGCACTGCTAAAAAGTCTGGGCCATGTCCAGTCGGTGGTTGAGCGGCGCAACACCATTCCCATCCTGTCCAATGTTTTGATCGAAGCCAGCGAAGGCGGCGGTATCAAATTGATGGCAACCGATCTTGATCTACAAGTCGTCGAAACCGTCGAAGCGCAGGTGGAAACAGCCGGTTCCATTACCGTGTCTGCCCACACGCTGTTCGATATCGCTCGCAAATTGCCAGACGGCTCTCAGGTTCAGCTTGATGCCGCCGAAGGCAAGATGAAAGTCAATGCGGGCCGGGCGCGGTTCAACCTTCAGACCCTGCCTCGCGATGATTTTCCAATCATTGCCGAAGGTGATCTGCCCACCAGTTTCGAACTGCCCGCAGCATCGCTGGTCCAGATTATCGACAAAACCAAATTCGCGATTTCGACTGAAGAGACCCGCTATTATCTGAACGGTATTTTCCTGCACGTACAGGATGAAGAGACACCGGTCCTGAAAGCCGCTGCGACCGATGGTCATCGCCTGGCCCGCGTCACCTTGCCCCGCCCTGCTGGAGCAGAAGGCATGCCGGATGTGATTGTACCGCGCAAATGTGTCAATGAGCTGCGCAAGCTGCTCGACGAGAATAGCGAAAGCAACGTCCAGATTGACCTGTCGGCCAGCAAGATCCGCTTCACATTGGGCACAGCGATCCTGACCAGCAAGCTGATTGACGGAACCTTCCCGGATTATACCCGGGTGATCCCGACCGGAAACGACAAAATCCTGAAAATCGATCCCAAGAGCTTTGCGCAAGGCGTCGATCGTGTGTCGACCATCGCTACGGAAAAAACCCGCGCGGTCAAGATGGCGCTGGGTGATGATAAAATCACGCTTTCCGTCACTTCACCCGAAAACGGGACTGCAGCGGAAGAAGTCCCCGGGTCCTATAAGGAAGATGCCTTCGAAATCGGCTTTAACTCACGCTATCTGCTCGACATATTGGGCGAGATTGAGGGCGATAATGTAGAACTGCACCTCGCTGATGCCAGTGCACCAACGCTTATCCGTGAGAATGACAAAAGCGCAGCGCTTTATGTACTGATGCCAATGCGAGTGTAAGTGCGTTCAGGCACGAATCCCAACCGCCGCATTCCGTCTTGTCAGGTTTGCAAACGCCTCGACTTAGCCGCTCTAAGCTAAGCTCAAGATGACGATTTTGGCCTGTATTTGTGACGCTTAGTCATTTGCAAAAATCAATGCTGGCCATGTTTTCTTCACCCGATTATAGCGCGTCGGGCGTTCATCATGACCCGACATCGAACATTCTTTCGGTCCACTAAGGACAGTATTCCCGGGCATCTGCTGGCCTTATTGGCGCTGCTGCTCAGTGCGCTGGCGCCGCAAGGTTTTATGCCCACTCAAATGGCCAATGGGTTTTCGATTAAACTCTGCTCGGGCCATGCAGATACGACCCTCGCCATTACGCCGGATCATCCCGATTATGAGCTTCTGTCGCTGGTTTATGACAGCAACCAAGATGGCGGCGAACCAGGACCGCAAACAGAAGCGCCGTTGTGCGATTTTGCCGCTGGGTCGACGACCGGACTGACTTCGGCGGCTAGCGATATCACGGTGGCTATCCTTGCCCCTCCGATCCACATTCCAGATAACGCAAAGCGCTTCGCGATCCGCAACCGGATCAATATTCCGCCAGCCACTGGTCCACCTGTTACAGTCTGACTTTGCTTATATCGGTCTTCCCGGGAACCCCCAAAGGCCAAAAATCAGACAATTACAGGATAATATCATGAAATATCGTGCTTTCGCAGGCACATTGGTCGCTGCGTGCGCCCTTGTTGCCCCTGCATTTTTTTCCTCTGCACAGGCGGAAGAAGATCCCCTCACCTATATCATAGTCACCGGCCAGCGGGACATGGAGACAACCGATACCATCGACCGTGAAAAGGAAATTATTTCCTCACCCGATGCGGCATCCCTGGTTGCCCGGGCACCGGGTGCCGCCTTGATCGACAATGGCGGCCTTTCCGGTCAGGTCCAATATCGCGGGATGTTTGGTGATCGAATATTGGTCCGCGTTGATGGCCAGCGATTTTCTTCCGGCGGCCCCAATCTCATGGACCCGCCGCTTCACTATGCGCCCTTGCCACTGGTCGACAGAATTGAACTGGATCGCGGGATCAGTCCGGTCCGTAAAGGGCCCGGTTTGGGCGGCGGTGTCAACGCGGTGCTGAAGCAATCACACTTCAACGACAGCGGAGCCATGCAACCGACAATTGACCTGACCGCTGGTTATCGCAGCGGCGACAACGGTTATTTGCTTGGCGGCATCGCCGGGCTTTCCAATGACCGTCTGAAATTCGGCGTTATCGCGTCCTTTGAGGAAGGTGATGACCAGCAATTTCCCGGCGGCACCATCGCTTCAACCAGCTTTGAACGGTTGACCTATGGCGCAATGGCAGGACTGAAGGTCGGCAATGGCAATATCACCCTTTCCTATCGCAGACAGGAAACCAACCCGACTGGCAATCCCCCCTTCCCGATGGATATCCAGTATTTTGACACTGATTTCCTGAGCATCGCATATCAAGGGCAATTGGCTGATGGATTATATCTGGAAGTCGATGCTGGTCATGTTGCCGTTCGCCATTTGATGGATAATTTTTCGCTGCGACCCGCCCCTGCGAGCCCGATGCAGTTACGTGCAACTTTCGCAGATTCCGACAGCAGCACCGCCGCGCTGGGATTGCGTATCGGCGAAAGGGACCGCCATGTCCGTATCGGCGCAGATGTCGAGACGGTCGACAAGGATGTGCGTATCACCAATCCGGCAAACTCAGATTTTTTCCTGACGTCTCTGACAAATATTTCAGGCTATAGGATAGGTGCTTTTGTCGAGGGTCGCACCCGCTTGGGACCGGTTGAAGCAGAGTTTGGCCTTCGTTTCGACCATCACCAGATGGATGCCGGCAGCCCGCAATTGGGAAGCGCGGTGCCGATGGGCCCCCGTATTCTTGCAAATGCCTTTACCGCTGCAGATCGCGACTGGTCTGACGGCACCTTTGACGCCGTTGCCCGGCTATGGGCTCCGCTCGGCGCATTTACCCCGCGCCTGACACTGGCGCGCAAAACCCGCGTTGCTAACGCCATCGAACGCTTTTCATGGCTACCTACGGGCGCAAGCGGTGGTCTGGCAGATGGCAATATTTATGTGGGCGATCTCAATCTCGACAATGAAAAAGCATGGATTGCAGAAATTGGATTCGATTATGAAAATGCCGATTTTTACGCAAGACCGACGCTTTTCTATCGCCGCGTCAATGATTTCATTCAAGGCGTTCCTTTCGACGCGACACCCGGGGTTGTGGACAGTCCTGTCGAGATGATTGCAGCTTTGAACGGTGATGCAACGCCGCTGCGCTTTGCCAATGTCGATGCGGAACTTTACGGTCTGGATATTGACTTTGGTTGGAATATTGCTGGCTCGCTCCATCTCGACGGGACCGCCAGCTATGTTCGAGGCAAACGCCGTGACATAGATGATAATCTGTATCGCATCGCACCACCCAATGCGCGCATGGCTCTGTCTTGGCAGGAAGAAACTTGGCGCGCAGGGATCGAACTGCATGCCTTTGCCGACCAGAATAAGGTTTCGGCCACCAACGGCGAAGAAACCACCAATGGCTATATGCTTGCTGGCCTTTTCGGCCATATTGCGATTACTTCGAATCTGTCGCTTGATACCAGCATCGAAAATCTGCTGGATAATGACTATTCCCAGCATCTCGCAGGCTATAATCGTGTGAGTGGTTCCGATGTACCGTTAGGCGCCCGGATTCCCGGTGCGGGACGGTCTGCCTTTATCCGATTACGTTGGACGGGTTTGTAGTTATCGCAACCGGGAAATGAATCAATTGTGCTCCGCACCAAGTGCGGAGCACAAACTTTAGACTATTCCGCTGCCTCCATCATTTCAACCATCTGTGGACCACGGATCAAACCACCAGGACGTTTGTCTGTCACGACGCCGCCCTTGAAGGTTATTTCGCCCGACTTGATCGTGTAATCATAGCCATCCGCTTTTTGCAGCAAACGTTTGCCGCCAGCTGGCAAGTCAAATGCCAGCCAAGGCTTGCCTAGCTTGATACGGTCCATATCGATCACATTCACGTCAGCGAGATAGCCGGGTTTCAGGACCCCGCGGTCGTTCAGGCCATAGAGGCGCGCAGTGTCGAGACATTGCCGCTTGATCGCATTCTCGATGGTAATAGTTCCGCGTTGCCGGTTCTTCACCCAATGTTCGAGCATGAAGGTCGGGCTCGCGGCATCGCAGATCGTGCCACAATGGGCACCGCCATCGGAGAGACTGTTCACCGTATCATCGGCATGTTGCAACGGATGGAGAAAGTCGAGATTGCCGTCAATATAGTTGAGAATCGGCAGATAAATGAGGCCTTTGCCGTCATCAGACATCAACAGATCATAGGCATATTCTGCCGGGGTAACGCCAGCAGCGTTGGCGCGCGCATTGATGCTTTCCTCAACGGTCGGCTCATAATTGAAACCATCATCCATTTGATAGTGCATCGCCCAGCCATCCGTGACAATGAACTGCACCGGTGCCATATCGACATTTTCTGCCGGTAGACTGGCCTCACCAATCAGCTTAGCCCTGAATTCAGGATTGCTGAGACGGGCATATTTTTCTTCCCACGGAAGGTCGGCGATCGTTTCCCAACTTGGCTTACGGACAAACGGATGGACCGTTCCCTGCCACGCCATGATGATTCCGTTGCCGCGCAAGGCGATCTGCGCGACAATGTTCGCGCCGTTGTCGTTTTCTGCGCGCATATTGGCAATTTGCTCTTCGAGCGGCTGGTCTTTGGCAATGGATTGCAGTGCCGCGAACGTCACCGGCAAACCAGTCTCCCGGCTCAGATCGCCCATCCAGCCAAATTCATCCCACTCGCGGTTGAGATCGCTCGCCATCTCGAAAACGCCATAACCCACGCGGCCCATGGCGCGGCCGATGCCGATTAATTCTTCTTTGGTGGCGGTGGTCCCCGGAACCAATTCTCCGTCGACCGACCGATGGAGCACCGTGCGTGATGTGGAAAAGCCCAACGCACCGGCTTTCAAGCCATCTTCAACGATCTTCGACATTTGCTCGATATCATCGTCAGTGGGAACCGCGCCCGGCTTCTCCCGATCGCCCAATACATAGGCACGGATTGCGCCATGCGGCACATGGGTGGCCACATCAATCGTACGCGGCAGCTCTTCCAGCGCATCCATATATTCGGGGAACGTTTCCCAGTTCCATTTCATTCCCTCGGCCAGCGCCGTGCCTGGAATATCCTCTACGCCTTCCATCAAGCCGATCAGCCATTCATGCTTGTCCGGTTTGGCGGGCGCAAATCCGACACCGCAATTGCCCATGACGACGGTCGTGACACCATGCCAACTGGATGGCGCCATTTCATCATCCCATGTCGCTTGTCCGTCATAGTGCGTGTGCACATCCACAAAGCCGGGGGAAACAATCTTGCCGGTAGCGTCAATTTCTTCTCGGCCTTGTGTCGTCACTGTACCAACCAAGGAAACACGGTCACCATCAATGGCAACGTCGGCCGTGAAAGGCGCACCGCCTGTGCCATCAACCACCGTTCCGCCGCGAATTACCAGATCATGCATCGAGTCTCTCCTGATTATTTTTCTGAGCAATAACAGATTTAACTGGATGATTAAAGCTGTCTCCTGCTATCTGTTTGATCATGGTAAGAACAGCATCTTGGAACCCTGATCCGGCCAGTGGTATTGCAATCAATTGGGTCGAAGCCAACGGCCAGACATTTGAAGTGGCGCAGGCCGGTGAGGGCAAGAAATTGGCGCTTTGTCTCCACGGCTTTCCGGAACTGCACTATTCTTGGCGCTTCCAAATTCCATTGCTGGTCGAGCAAGGCTATCGCGTCTGGGCTCCGAATATGCGCGGCTATGGCGGATCGAGCAAACCAACCAGCGTGCGCGATTATGCGCTGGATCATCTCTGCGCAGATGTGGCTGCTCTTATTGACGCCAGCGGCGCGGAAGAAGTCACGCTAATCGCGCATGATTGGGGCGCGATTGTCGCTTGGGCTTTTGCGATCCAGCAAATCCGTCCGTTGAAACGGCTCGTTATCATGAATGTGCCCCACCCGATGGTTGGCCGGCGCGAGATACGCCATTGGCGGCAGCTCAAGCGCAGCTGGTATATCTTCTTTTTCCAAATTCCCTGGCTACCGGAATTTCTGATTTCGCGCGGGGGTGGCAAAGCTATTAAGGGGGCTTTCTCTAATATGGCATGCGACCAAAGCAATTTTCCAGCCGAGGCTTTGGAGGTTTACGCAAAGGCCGCCATGCGCCCCGGATCGCTGACTGCTATGCTCAACTATTATCGCGCCTTGCTCCGGCATGGAGGTATAGTTGATGTTGAGGATAAAGTGCTCGACATCCCGACGCTGATGATCTGGGGCGAGGAAGACAGCGCGCTGAATATCAAATGCACCGAGGGCACGGAGCAATGGGTTCCCAATCTGGAGCTCCATCGCCTACCAAGCGTTTCCCATTGGGTGCAACAGGAAGCCCCAGAGAAGGTCAATGCAATTTTGCGAAAGTGGCTAGGCTAAAAATCTGCCTCGATGAGTTTGTATTTCAGTCCAAATTGTTTCCGGATCAGAGTCTAACTCACTTAAGTCAATTTTACCTGAGAATCCCTTTGTCGACGCGAACATAAGGTTGTGATTTTCATCTAGATTCAATCGTTTGATCTCTTCCCAACCCATCGTCACAGGGCTTCCATGCCAACTCAGAACGATTATCCCATCAGCTTTTACCAGCAAGGCTGGAGTACCCTCCTTCGCAGCATGGTACTTGCTCCTAATTATGCTGAAAAAGAAGTAAGGTAGCCACCAGCTAACCATAGCAACAAGATACATTCCATAAGCCTCAATGAAACTTTCTGATCTCTGTTCGGGATCAAGAAACGAGATAATCGCAGCAACCGAGAGAAATCCGGCTATGGAAACCGAAATCAACGCCCATCGATAATCGAGCAGCGATGGCAACTTTTTGTATCGATACTCGTTCAACAAACTATCCGCTGAACAATGCCAGTCATTGATAGAGTCACTTCCGCGCCGCAATCATATCCGCAATATCGGTAAACTTCTCTCGCGGTGCTCCTTCTCGAGCATTGGCAACCTCGGCTTCCTCAATCTTTTTCCAGTCCCGAAATGTTACCGCTTCAACACCCCGGCGTTCAAACAAACGGTCTAGCCCCTTGCGGCCCTCTTTGTTGTTCCCGGACCCGATATCTTCTGCGACCGCTTCGATGATCGCAAAGCCATCCGGCTTGTTCGTTCCAATGGTTCCGCTCGGCCCACGCCTTGCCCAACCGACGCAATAAAGCCCCGGCAAAATCCGGCCATCGACATTGGCAAAGCGGCCGCGGCCATGCTCGTAAGGCACACCTTCAATCGGCGGCGTTCGATAACCAATACAGCTGATCACCATGGAGCAATCGAGCTCATAGCGTTCGCCAGTTCCTTTGGAACGCAGGTCTGCATCCAGTTCGGTTTTTTCGATGATCAGCTTTTCAACTTTTCCATCGCCTTCAATCGCGACCGGCATGGCAAAAAAATCAAAATCAATCTTCACCGGTTTGTCGCGCAATTCGCCTGCGCGCGTAAAAAAGCTTCGCAAATGGGTCACGGATTTGCGCATGCCGGGCTCCAACATCGCATCGGCGCCTTCATCTGGAAAATCCAGAGTGTCTATAACCGGCCGAGCCCGCTCCAAATGACCCAGCTCTCCCAATTCCTTGGGTGTCATAGCAATTTGATGCGGCCCGCGCCGCCCGAGCAGTGTGATCTTCTCGATATTACTTTGCTTCAGTTGGTCAAGCGCATGCGCAACAATATCGCTGCTGGCAAACTCAGCTTCCGTCTTCGCCAAAATGCGCGCCACATCCAGTGCGACATTGCCATTGCCGATCACCGCCACGCTTTTGCCGTCCAATGGTGGATCCAAATCTCTGAAATCAGGATGTCCATTATACCAACCGACAAAGGCCGCGCTGCCGATCACACCGGGCAGATCACTACCCTCAATGTCCAGAGCGCGGTCATTTGGAGCGCCCGTCGCCAGTATCACCGCATCGTAAAAGCCCTGTAGCTCCTCAATGCTGACATCCTCTCCGACAGTCACGTTCCCGGCAAAATGTACATTGTTGCCCAATGCCGTTTTTTCGTATCGCCGCGACACCGCTTTGATCGATTGATGGTCGGGGGCAACGCCAGTGCGGATCAAGCCAAAAGGAACAGGCAGCCGGTCGATAATGTCGACAGTCACATCATCGCCATATTTTTTTTGTGCCGCCTCAGCCGAATAATAGCCCGCTGGCCCCGACCCGATGATCGCGATATGCCGCATGCACTTTCCTCCCAGACTCAAGGTCATTTATCTTTTTACGCATGCTAACGGCATAATTATAAAAGGAAAGAGTTACGGCCCATTCCTATCTTTTCTATTGGCAGACAGACAAAAATCAGCATGTCTAAAACGTGCTATAGATCACAACCACAGGAGCGTATCACCGGTACAACACTGAAAAGAACCCATAAAGCATGCTAGACTTTGTATCATCGCGTAAATTTTGGGGTCGTAAACTTCTCTGCCGCGTGGCATGGAGCTGTTCGGTTCAGCTCTTCGGTGCTGGCAGGGTATTTTAAAACTGGAGGGAATATCATGTTGAAGAATATTATTACTGCCTTAGCCGTTTCATCCATCGCACTTTCAAGTGGTGCTGCGATGGCCGCTGGAAAATCCAAAGGACAAAAGGCGCAAGAACGCGGCGTAGCCGAAATCCCCGTTTGCTATAAAAAGCTAGGCACTATCGCCATTGTCGAACCGGAACAACGCTGGTGGGTTAGCTACGAGCTAGGTTCTCCTGAAGCATTGATTAAAACATTTGTTGCGCGGTCCGGCTGTTTTGGTCTGGTTGACCGTGGCCGCGGTCTGGCCAGTAGGGCTGTTGAACGGGCCTTGGCCGATTCCGGAGAGCTGCAGCGCGGTTCCAATGTTGGCAAACGGCAAGTAAAGGCCGCTGATTATGTGATGGTTCCTGATATCATTTCTGCCAACGCCAATTCCGGCGGGGGCGGTGTCGGCGGTGCCCTGTTGGGCGGCTTGGGACGCCGGGCTTTTGGCGGTGTTTTTGGCGGTGTTAAGGTCAATAAAAAAGAGGCCAACGTTACCCTTTCATTGGTCAACGTACGGACCACAGAGATGGAACGCATTACAGAAGGCTATTCACGCAAATCTGATCTGAAATTTGGCGGCGGTGGAGGCGGCTTCTTTGGCGGCGCACTGGCGGGTGCTGCTGGCGGTGGTTATACCGACACGCAGATTGGCCGCGTTATGGCCCTCGCTTATCTTGACGCTTATACAAAAATGGTGACGCAACTTGGCGGTCTTCCCGAAGACCCAAGTGCGGCTGCACCCGAAGCGGAATGAGGTCATTGCACCGTGTAGGATGATTTATCCCCGGCAAGGCGCGCACTTTGTCGGGGATTTTTACGGGAGACTGGCGCTATGAATAGATTTGCAATCGCTTTTATTTCGGCAGGTCTGTTTGCGGCATGCACCGCTTCTGCGGAGCAGGCAAAACCCTATGAGCAGCATCCCTCAGAAACTCTGCTGGTGGGCAACAAGGGCGAAGACACTTTAAGCTTTATCGACCTTAAGACCGGCCGCGAAATAGCCCGCCGCGATACAGGGAAGAACCCGCACGAGGTCGCTATTTCACCGGATGAACGTTTGGCCGCGGTTGTTTCTTATGGCGCTGAGCATATTGATATTTTTGATATTTCCACTCATGAAAAAGTGGAAACTATCGCCCTCACTCCGAACAAAAACCCCCACGGTATTGTTTGGTTAGACGATGGCCGGATAATTGCCTCGACTGAAGGCAGCAATAGCATTGCCATCGTCTCCCCACCGAGTGGCGAAAATCAGGCGCGCCTTGTCAGTCAAATCTCGACCGGACAGAAAGGCAGCCATATGCTGGTAGTAACGCCAGATAAAAGCCGCCTCTTTGTGAGCAACATGCAATCGGGAACCGTCAGCGTTATTGATCTCGCGAAAGGCACCAAGATCAAAGATATTCCGGCCGGTACGGAGCCGGAAGGCCTCGCCATCACGCCCGACGGAAAATCGGTCTGGGTAGCCGATCGCCGGGGAGATATGCTGCGAATAATTGATGTCAATAGTCTGACCGAAGTGGCGCAGCTAAAAACCGGAAAATTTCCGATCCGCGTGGCTATTAGCCCCGATGGAAAAACAGCTGTCACCTCCAACCTTGTTGATGGCTCAATCGGTTTATTTGACGTCGAAACACGACAACCCAAGGGTAGCATCACGGTAAGTGGCAATCAGGATGCGGCCCAGGTCACGATACTCTTCTCGCCTGATGGCAAACGGCTCTATGCTGCCGAAACCGGACTGAACCGTATTGCCGAAATCGATATGGTCTCCGGGAAGCTCATCGGCCGGCTGGCGGGCGGCACCAATGGCGACGGGCTGGGCATTGCCGGAACCCGGGAGGTGCCCACCGACCACTAAAGCAAAGCTCTGAAAGACTGACGATAATATTTTTCTAGGGTCGCACTTAGGAAGATAGCAATGCAAAAACCGTTTAATCCCCTGCAGGCCCGCATGCTAAAAGCTCTGGCCGAAGCCATGTTTCATGGAACTCCAATGGCGATCTCCCCATCCCAAATGGTCGAAAATCTTCAGGAGCATTTCTCAAATATCGACGGCGATAAGCCTAAGGAAATCGGGCTAGCGCTTTACGGGTTATTCCTGATCCTGGGCGGGCCGTTTTTCTTCCTCGCGCCTCCGAAGCTCCGGCAGACATTGATCCGCCGACGCTTGCAGAACAGCCGGGTTGATCTTTTTCAGGATATTGCTCGAACGAAAGGGGTGATCCTGGCCGGTTATTATGGACACTGGGAACATGGCGATGAAGAGGCCAATTTCGACAATCCGATTTATCAGCGATTGAAATATCAGTTGCCCGCACAGCGTGACCGATCCGCACCCGATGAACTGCCGATAAAACGCGAAGCCAAACGCGATCTGAAAACAGAAGTCTTTGTTGGCCATGACGCGATACCGGAAGCCGCTGATGTGATCGTCATCGGTTCGGGTGCTGGCGGTGCGGTGGCAGCTGCGTCCGTCGCTGATGAAGGTCACGAAGTCTTGATCCTCGAAGCGGGCCACAACTATCCCTCGTCCCGTATTACCCATGAAGAAGCGCGGATGACGGCCCGTTTGTTTAAGGACGGCGCGCTGCAGACAACCAAGGACCGGGACGTGATCATCTTTCAGGGCCGCGTTGTGGGCGGATCAACCGTCATCAACAATGGCATCTGCCTTAGAATGAAGCATGCTGGCTTGGTCCATCCGCAAGCCGAAGATGTCTATAAAACTTGGGCTAGTCTTGGTGCGCCGATTAGCGAGTCAGAGCTGACAACCAGCTATGAGGCTGTCGAGGGAGCGCTGGAAGTTTCCGAAATATCAGCCATATCAGGGCGCAATAACGGTCCGCATCTGATCAATGGCTGGAACAAATATGCAGCGCAGTCGAGCGATCCAATGGACAAGCAGGCCATCACCGCCTGGTTCCAGAAAAACTATGGTCCGAAAACGCCAGATAGCGAATGCGTCTATTGCGGCTATTGTAATACCGGCTGCCCCTATGGTCGAAAAAAAGCGATGCCGGAGAGCTTTCTGACCCATGCCACCAGTACCGATCGCGACAAACCAGCGCGCATCCTGGACGGCGCAGAGGCCACTGAAATCATCTGGAAAGTTGATGACAGCGGGACTCGCATTGCCGAAGCCGTTGAAGTTACTTTGCGCGATGGCCGCAAGCGCAAAATAGCCGCACGCAAAGGCGTTGTTGTTGCTGCAGGCGCCTTGGCTTCCAGCAATTTGCTGATTAACAGCGGCATCGAGAATTCCGGTGATGGAATATCACTCAATATCGCCTGCCCGGTCGTCGCGCTCATGCCTGAGGGACAGGATATGAATGTCTGGAACGAAGACCAGATGGCCACTTATGTTGATCGTGGTGACTATTTGATCGAAAGCCATTTTCAGCCACCCATGAGCATGGCAACGCTGGTTCCGGGATGGTTCGACGAACATTTTCGACGCATGCTGAACTATAACCGGTTGGTCTCTGCGGGCGTGCTGTTTCCGGCAGACCGGCTTGGCAAGATGGACGGCGGCAAACTGAAACTGAAAATCGGAGAGCCAGAACTGGCCCTGCTCCGTCGGGCGCTCGCAACAATGACCAAGGTGCATTTTCTGAATGGCGCGATCGAGGTCTATCCCGCGCTGCTCAAAGGCCAAACGCTCCGTCAAGGCATGACCGATGCCGAAATTGATGCGTTTTACGAAAAGGCCATTGTCGAACCTGACGATGTGGTGCTGTCCAGCTCCCATCCCCATGGCGGCAATGCGATCAACGCCGATCCAGCCAAAGGTGTCGTGGATCTCGACCAGCGCGTCCATGGTACGACCAATGTTTATGTCACCGATGCCAGCGTGATGCCAAGTTGCATCCGCGTCAATGCACAGCTGACCACAATGGCGATGTCACACCGGGCAATGGCGGGAAAGAAGCGTTTTGGATGATATATTTGGTTGGACAGCTCTAACAATGGACAACAATTATCCATTGAGAAACGAGACGCCGACTTTCGTCGGCGCCTCGCCCCTATCGGTTAGCCTCCAAAGGGAACCGAACTGTGATGTAGGTTGATTTTCAGCTCACCATCGGCACCGCGCACATATCCAAAGCTATATTCCACTTTGGTATCGTTGCCGTCGGTATCGGTGAAGTAATAGTTGCCCATGGCCATTGCGCTATCGCTATCAACGACGGTGCCTTCGTTTTCCCAACGCACAGCAGTCCATGGTTTGATCGCGAAGCCTTTGTCTTCAGAACCTTCCGTGCCGACAAAGTAACTCATTGCTTCTTCAAAGGTGCCGCGGAACTGATCTTCGGCTGCCAGAGTTGGCTTGAAAAGAATAGTCGCACCGTCGCCATACGCATAGAATTTCTTGATATGCTCGTCAGCAGCGGCCCGGTAATCACCTTCTTCAGTGAACGCTTTTCCAATAGCAACAATGCCTTCTCCCCATGCTGTTTGCGCAGCAGTTACTTCTTCAGCGGTTATTGGTGCCGCTGCCTCTGAACTTTCCGCCGTAGCGTCCGCTGAGGTCGTCTCAGACGTGCAAGCTACGAGAGCCAACGGGGCTGCTGCAAGCAGAATAGCAATTTTCTTCATATTAATTTCCTCGTTCAATTTAGCGCCAAACTCAACCATGTGTGGATACATAAAACTACATGTTGATCTAGCAAAAAATACCAAACCCCAACTCCTGTTGAATTATACTAGCCAGGGAGATTTCATGTTACACTCCAATTGTCACACCGAATAGGCCTACTCGGTGCGACCCGGATATTGACCCGACGGCATCGAAGGGCAAATCAAAAATATTAGGTACTTTTGATAGATATCATCAATGATTGATTCTGCCTGTTCCTGCTGTAGGTCAGTATCAAAGGCGAAAGTTTTGGGAGCGCTGCACTGGTTCCGTGGATCGATACTTTACATCACCGCTATATCGTCTAATCGAAGCGCCAAGAGATATTTGGAGACTTTGTAATGCGTGCGGAAGCTCAAGCGCATGTGGATCGGATCAGCGCTGCGCTGGACCTGCTGAAAACTTCGCTGAATTGGGACGTTGCATTGCGGCGGCTGGACGAGTTGAACGCGCGGGTTGAAGATCCAACATTGTGGGATGACCAAGGCGCCGCCCAAGCGGTGATGACCGAGCGGCGGCGACTGGACGAATCCATTACCGCCGCGCGCGAAATTCAGCAGGAAATGGACGACGCGCTTGAATTTATCGAGATGGCCGAGGAAGAAGGCGACGCGGGGCTGGCCGACGAAGGCGTCGAAACATTGAGCAAGCTTGCCGACCGCGCCGACCGTGACAAGGTCCAGGCACTATT
Organism: Parasphingorhabdus sp.; assembly: GCF_965233695.1. Taxonomy (GTDB): domain Bacteria; phylum Pseudomonadota; class Alphaproteobacteria; order Sphingomonadales; family Sphingomonadaceae; genus Parasphingorhabdus. The sequence continues at coordinate 2,992,992 of NZ_OZ247497.1, read as the reverse complement.
ATCTGGCGAGGCCGACAATCTTGATGCTTATCTCGAGATACATGCTGGCGCCGGCGGAACGGAGAGTTCGGACTGGGCCGAGATGCTGCTGCGCATGTATCAGCGCTGGGCCGAAGCACGCGGTTATAAAGTCTCCATGGTCGACTATCAGGCGGGTGATCAGGCCGGCATAAAATCCGCCACGCTCGAAATTAAGGGCGAGAATGCCTATGGTTTTGCGAAGACCGAAAGCGGTGTCCACCGGCTCGTCCGCATCTCTCCATTCGACAGCGCAGCCAAACGCCACACCAGCTTTTCCAGCGTCTGGGTCTATCCGGTGATCGACGACAGTTTCGAAGTCGAGATTAACGAAAGCGATCTGAAAATCGATACCTATCGCGCCTCCGGTTCCGGCGGCCAGCACGTCAATACCACCGACAGCGCTGTGCGCATTACCCACCAACCCACGGGCATTGTCGTCGCCTCGCAAAATGACCGCAGTCAGCACAAGAACCGCGCCACCGCGATGGGCATGCTCAAAGCGCGCCTGTTCGAGGCCGAGCTGCAACGGCGCGAAGCCGAAGCCAGCGGCGAATATCAGGCGAAAACGGATATCGGCTGGGGCCACCAAATCCGCTCCTACGTCCTGCAACCCTATCAGATGGTCAAGGACCTGCGTACAGGCGTGACGAGCAGTGCGCCATCAGACGTGCTTGACGGCGCGCTCGATCCATTTATTGCCGCCGCTTTGTCGCAACGTGTGACGGGTGAGACAGTTGATGTCGAGGATGTGGAATAGGGCTACAGCCTTGCATCTGTTCGGAACCAGACAAAGTATGCAGAACAGAAGAAGTGAGGCAGCGAATGAGAATTGAATTTTTCTAGTTTGCTTTTACAGCCAACGCAGTGTCAACTTTGGTCACTCCGCTTTGTAACCAAATGCTTCTTCCGCCATCTTAACCAGTTCGGGATCTGCTTCGGGCAATTCATCCGGCAACGCGGCTTCCAATGTTTCCGCGACATAGGTCATGGCAGCAATCCGCGCGGTCTTTTTGTCGTTTCCGTCAATGACCTTCCACGGCGCCCAGCGCGTGTCCGTTTGTTTGAACATGTCCTCGATGGCATTAACATAATCCGCTCGTTTGGAACGGTTACGAAAATCTTCCGTCGTAATTTTCCATCGTTTGTGCGGAATGCTTAAGCGTCGGGCAAATCGCTTGTCCTGTTTATCCTGTGTCACATGGAAGAAAATCTTGATCAGATTGATCCCGCTATCAATGCGCTGCGCTTCAAATTCGTTGATTTCATCATAGGCGCGTTTCCATTCGGTTTCACTGCAAAAGCGCTCGACACGCTCAACCAGAACGCGGCCATACCAGCTGCGATCGAATATCGTGATATTGCGCTTTGCTGGTAGTTTCAGCCAGAAACGCCAGAGGAAATGATGGTCTTTTTCAACCTGTGTGGGAGCGCCGATTGGGCATACTTCGAAATAGCGCGGGTCCCATTCACTGGTCATGCGGCGGATGGATCCACCCTTGCCTGCTGCGTCCCAGCCTTCAAACACGATCATCGACCGGCTGCCATGAATGATATGCTTGAAATGAATCTGCGCGAGCCGTTCCTGTAACTGCTTCAGTTTCTTGTCATAATCGCCATCAAAATCCTTGTCAGATTCATAGTCGGATAATTTGATCGTCTTGCTCATACTTGGTCCCGCAATGTCCTTCAGCCCGCTCTTACGGACATGATGGCATACTATAGGATATGGAAAAGACCGAATCGATTAACCCTGTTTGGATTAATTGGATTCGGCCGTGGCCAAGGCCTCTACTGACTCCGACCGGGCATAGCGCAAGTCCATGTCATCCCTCGCGCGTTGGCGATCTTCGACGCGGCGGATTGCCTGACCGATTTCGCTTTTGTTGCCCGTCAGTTGGCCTGCCTCGTCATAGAATGCCAACGCCATATCGAGCGCACCGGCTTTCTCTGCACAAAGGCCGCGGTTGAACGCTATCGAGACATGGGCACTGCCATTGGCAGCGACCTCATCCCACATGCGGCAAGCTTCCTGCTCATCCGTCTTGGTCATCTTTACCGCTGCTTTAAAAAATTTGGCAGTTGCCTTGTCCATACCTTTGCGGCTTTCCAGCACCCGAATATTCTGAAGCCTTTCGATCGGGGCAAGGTCACGGCGCACGGCATAAGCGGCGCTATCGATCATTCTGCGGATGACCTCTTCGCTGCTGGCAAAGCTTTCCTTTCGGCCGCATACCGTTTGTTCATCGCTATTCGATTTGCGGTCGGAATAAATCGTCTGGCCATTGCTGAACCGGGACATTCTGATTTGCGCTTGAAAATCGATCACCCTTTTGAGGCAGGACACTTCAATGCTTTTGCGTTTCTCGCACTTGCCCTTGTCATTGCGTTCCACACAGCGATCGCGATAGGCCGTTGTCGGATATTCTTCGACACCAGCGGTCGCGGTTCCCGACAATGTCCCCTCAGGCTCAATAGCTGAGCGTCCCGTCATGATCTTAAAATAGGACGCGCCATCAATCTCTATATTGTTCAGCTTGTCCTCGATAGCAAAAGCCAGCGCGGTGCCGTCACTGCCGCCAAAGCGATCAATCGCAATCGACTGAATTTCCGCAATATCATCCGCCCGTGCCGCATAGAGGCCCTCTATGCGCAACGTTTCTGCCTGCGCCGCCGTTGCCAGACACAGCGCGCTCAATCCAGCAAACGCCGCTTTCCCGGTAGATAGAATTCGCATCATATTGCCCCTCTAAGTCATTCACCCTTATGACTTATAGTAGCTTGGCTGAACGCGCAATTACAGGCCCGTTCATAGACCGGGATGGTCAAACAGGCATAGCAAGACCATTGGCAACATAGCCTGCAATCCGTTCCGGTGCCTGCATCGGCATGAAGTGCGACAGTTCCGGAATATGCAGCTCTTGTGCATTTGGAAATATGTCTGCCAGGCCGGGCCAAGTGGGGCTGTTGGCAAAATCCCGAACGGATTCGACATCCTGGCCAGCCATTTGCGCACGCAAGATAACGGTCGGCAATTCAATTTTTTTCACAATCGGATAAGGGTCAAGCGAACGAAAACCTTCATAGACCGACGCCTCCAGATAAGGCGGACACGCCAAAACCAGGTTATCGTCCTCGTCATCGGGCAACAGGCCATATTGGCAATAGTCCATCAAAACATCTTGTCGCCAGAGCTTGAAGGGATGACGATCCTTAAAGGCAGCAAACATCTCTTCCGGCGATGACCAGCTGTTCCGCCGCCTTGATACGGGATTATTGTTCGGGTCAATATCGCTCAATGCTGGCGGATTTTTGTAAGCGTCCGGATCGGTAATAGTCGGGTCTACCAATAGGAGACGTTCAAATCGTTCGGGCATAATAGCGGCGGCCTGTACTAATGCATGTGCGCCCATGCTGTGGCCAACACCTATTACATGTCTAAGATCAAGCCCGGTCACCAAAGCGCCCACATCCCTGCCCATCAAGCTCCAGTCGCTCAAACTATCGGGCTTATAACTACGGCCATGGCCGCGCTGGTCCACGGCGATAATGTGATAATCGGGCGGCAAGGCAGCGATGGTCTTGTCCCAACAGCGCGCATGAAAGCCGGTGGCGTGGACCATCAAAATGGTCGGATCGGCCGGATTACCCCACTCGAAATAGCAGAGATCCGTTTTGCCATGTTGAAAACGTTTTTCTGTTGGTTGCCCCGCTGCGCTCATCCTTCTTTTGGCGGCTCCACCACGCGGATATGCAATTCACGCAGTTGCTTGGGCGAGACACCGCTTGGCGCGCTCATCATCAAGTCTTCCGCTTTCTGATTCATCGGGAAAAGCACAACTTCGCGGATATTAGGTTCATCCGCCAGCAGCATGACGATCCGGTCCACGCCCGGAGCTGACCCTCCATGCGGCGGCGCGCCATATTTCAGCGCGTTGATCATGCCAGAAAATTCGCTGTCAACAGCGGTTTTGTCATAACCGGCAATTTCAAAAGCTTTATACATGATGTCGGGACGATGGTTCCGGATAGCGCCGGATGACAGCTCGATACCATTGCAAACAATATCATATTGCCAAGCCAGAATATCGAGCGGGTCTTTGTTCTCCAGTGCCTCCATCTCGCCCTGCGGCATGGAGAATGGGTTATGTGAGAAGTCCAGTTTTTTCAATTCTTCGTCATATTCATACATCGGATAATCAACGACCCAGCAGAATTTGAATTCATCGTCGCTGATCAGGCCTAGTTGCTCTGCTGCACGCGTTCGCGCAACACCAGCCAATTTGGCAGCTTCTGCTTCCTTACCAGCGGCAAAGAATACGCCGTCATCAGGTCCGCAGCCGAGATCAGCCAGCAATTTCGCCGTACCCTCTTCGCCATGGTTTTTGGCAATCGGTCCGCCAGCAGCTCCCTCTTTCATGTTGATGTAACCCAGACCCGCAAAACCTTCGCCGCGTGCCCAGTTATTCATGTCATCAAAAAATTTGCGGCTGTTCTTGCCCGCTTCCGGCGCAACGAACGCACGTACGGTGCCGCCGGATGCGGTGATCTTGTCAAACAGACCAAAGCCGGAACCTTTGAAATGATCCGACACATCCTGAATGATGATCGGATTGCGCAGATCAGGCTTGTCCGAGCCATATTTCAGCATCGACTCTTTGTAAGGAATGCGCGGAAACTCACCGGCAGGCGTTACGAACTTGCCATTGGCAAATTCTTCAAACACACCAGCCAGCACCGGTTCCAGCGCCTGAAACACATCTTCCTGTGTGACAAAGCTCATCTCGAGGTCGAGCTGGTAAAATTCACCGGGAGAGCGATCTGCACGGGCGTCTTCATCGCGGAAGCACGGTGCGATCTGGAAATAGCGGTCAAAGCCCGCGACCATCAGCATCTGTTTAAACATCTGCGGCGCCTGTGGCAGCGCATAGAACTTTCCGGGATGTACACGGCTTGGCACCAGATAATCACGCGCACCTTCTGGAGATGAAGCTGTCAGGATCGGGGTCTGAAACTCTGTGAAGCCCTGTTCAACCATACGGTTGCGCAGCGAAGCAATCACCTTGGAGCGCAGCATCATGTTGGCGTGGACTTTCTCCCGCCGCAGGTCGAGAAAACGGTAACGCAAGCGGATATCTTCCGGATATTCCTGCTCGCCAAAGACCGGCATGGGCAATTCTTCCGCAGGTCCCTGCATTTCAACCGCTTCGGCCACCAGCTCGATTTCGCCCGTGGGCAAATTTGGATTCACCGTTTCTGCCGAACGAGCTGCAACCTTGCCGGTGACGGTAATAACCGATTCTTTGCGCGCCGAGTCCAGCAGCTTGAACGCATCACTGCCTTCTTCGCTAACAATCTGGGTCAGGCCAAAATGATCGCGCAGGTCTACAAACAACAAGTTTCCATGATCGCGAACGTTGTGAACCCAGCCCGACAGGCGGACTTCTTCACCGACATTGGCGGCGCGAAGCTGTGAACAATTATGGGAGCGATATGCGTGCATGATGAACCTTTGATAACTAAATTGTTTCCCGGTTGGAAACTTATGGGGCGTAACACAGGCCAAAGCCTCTTTTGTCAAGGACGAAGGTATATTCGAAGGCCATAATTTGCCCGTAGCAAAAGTCGATCCGCAGTTATTGATAATAGACAATCTCTATCGGAAATGTTTGCGGCCCTTGTTTCAGGCTGTATAGAACTCTCCATGAAAATTCATCCTTTACTGACTGACAATCAGGATATTGCCAATATTTGCGAACGCTTTTCGACCGCCGACTTTGTCGCTGTCGATACAGAATTTATGCGGGAAAACACGTACTGGCCGATCCTTTGCCTGATTCAGATCTCAGATGGCAAGGAAGCCGCTGCCATTGATCCACTCGCCAAAGGCATTGACTTGACGCCATTACTCGACTTGCTGGTCGACAATGAAGATGTCCTGAAAATCTTTCATGCGGGCGGGCAGGATGTGGAGATTATCCACAATATGACGGGCAAGACACCACATCCGATATTTGATACGCAAGTGGCAGCGATGGCTCTAGGGCCCAGTGAACAAATCGGTTATGCCAATCTGGTCGACAGCTGGCTTGGCATTACACTTGATAAAGGCGCCCGTTTTACCGACTGGTCGCGGCGCCCGCTAAATGATCGGCAGATTGAATATGCCATTGGCGATGTCACCCATTTGTCAAAGATATTTCCGATGATGCTGGAAAAGCTTATCGAAACCGATCGCGGCATGTGGATCAATGCGGAGATGGAAAAGCTTGCTGACCCTGAAAACTATGTAAACGATCCTGATAACTCCTGGCGTCGTGTCAAATTTCAGGGTCGCAATCTGGAAGCACTGGGCAGGCTTAAAGCCCTTGCTGCCTGGCGGGAAAAAGAGGCCCAGTCGAAAGACATGCCACGCGGACGGATTATGCGCGATGAAACATTGGCAGATATTGCTGCCCATCCGCCCAAAGACCAGCATAAATTATCGCAAGTGCGCGGTCTGTCGTCGGGCTGGAAAAACAACGATATCGGCGAACGCCTGATGGAGGCCCTTGAGAATGCCGAGCCGCTCGCCAAGGAAGAACTGCCAGATCGCAATGGACGGCGCCCCAAATTCAGCAAGGAAAACGCATTGGTCGCCGACCTTCTGAAATTATTGTTGAAGATTCGATCTACCGAAATGAACGTTGCTTCAAAACTACTCGCCCGCGCCGATGATCTGGAGAGGATTGTTGGCGGCGAGCGCGATGGCGTCGCCTTGCTGCAGGGTTGGCGCTACGAGGAATTTGGACGCGATGCGATTGATTTGATCGAAGGCCGCATGAGCTTCACCGTCAAGGATGGAAAACTGAAAATGACGCATCAACCGGAAACACAGGATGAGGCAGCGGAGTGAGGTTGTACCTGCCCTTCGTTGTGCTGGGCTCCGCTGTCCTGTTTGCCTGTACAACAGCCGGTACAAAACCCGATGTTCCAGAACGCGGCGTAACGCCGGGATTTGTGTGTAATAGCGACGATCTAGGCGAATTTGTCGGACAATCGGCAGATGGTAATGTCGGCGCAAAAGCACTCAATCAGTCTGGCGCAAAAAGCCTACGCTGGATTCCGCCCAACAGCGCTGTTTCTATGGACTTCCGTCAGGACCGGCTCAATATCGAGTTTGATGAAAACATGACAATCACCCGGATCAGTTGCGGCTAACCGGCGCTTATTCGGTCACCAGTACCGGTTCCAGTTTCAGCAAATTGGCAAGTTGTAAGTGTCGCTTTGCGACGGCATCACCGTAAAGCGGTTTCAAATCAGTGGCCATGACAATCTCCAGCCGGCCGTCGACTTTCCGCAATTGCGTTTGTTCAAGCGGATTGCGGGTACCGCCACTTAATCGTTGGCCTAACCGCATCGCCAGGCCCCAGCAAATCGCACGCTGTGTTGCTGTTTCACTTGCAAGCTTGCCACCGCCTGGAAAAATATCCGTTCCTCCGCCGAAACTGGTGTACAATGTTTGGCCCAGTTGTTCCCGTTCCACTCCCGTAATACCAACCCAGTTTCCGTGAAGCCCCATCACCAAGCCCCGCTCAGCCCGGAAATTGGGGTTTGCGCGCCAAGCAACATCGCCAAGATTGCAGGCTGCTTGCCGGATCCGCTGCCATTCCGGTGGATCGTCGGCAAAAATAGGGGCGATCCATTTGCCGAGTAACTTGCTGTTCGCTGGAAAACGTGCTTGCGCGGCTCCGGATTCTTCGGTCGCCAGCAATAGCGGATCACGCTTGCTCTCTGGCTTACTGACATTTTTGAATAGCAGCCCCTCTCGAACACCATAGGCCGAAACAATCATGGTGCTACTGCCGAGATAGCGCACGACAAAGGATAATAACCACGCGGCATCGTCCAGTGTCGGAATACGGGATGTTGACAGGCCGGGTACTTCTTTCAACTTTGCCTTGTTCATACGCGCCAATTGGCTGACCAAACGACGTGCCCGTTGGGGCTGCATTTCATAATGGTGGATTACCGGCAAGGGATAGCCGCTATCAAACATATCAAGCCGGGCGAGCGACCGCCATGATCCGCCAACCAGATAAAACGGCAAATCCTGACCATTTTGATCCCAACCGGTTTTCTTGAGCATCTTGCGCACTTGACGTTTCAATTTGTCTTTGCCCTTCGCTCGCAACTCGGCGACGCGCAACACACCCAGTGGAAAACTGTACCGCTCAAGCACCTTACCCTTGTCGATCATGGCAAGTTCCAGGCTACCCCCGCCAAGATCCCCGACGATACCGTGAGCATCCGGTATCGCGGAAAGAACGCCTAATCCGGCCATTTCAGCCTCTTCCTCGCCTTTCAGGACCTGAGTATCAAATCCGATCTGCGCGGCAACTTTCAACAGGTCTTTGCCATTACTGGCATCACGTACCGCAGCAGTAGCGAAACTCTTGATCGAATCGACATCCATTTGTTTACAAAGCCGGTAAAAGCGCTCTAGCGCCTGTATGGCCAATGCCATGGAATCGTCCGCAATGGCTCCGCTCGTCGCAAGTTCCTTGCCCAGACCCGCCATTACTTTCTCATTGAACAATATCGCCGGAACGCGCGCCGGTCCTTGATATACGACCAAACGTATGGAATTTGATCCGATGTCAACAATCGCCGTTCGGCGGTTGATCCGCGGCGATTTTCGTTTTCTTGTTATTTGCAATCCCCCCACCTGCATTTGCTAATCGCAATCAGATTTTTTTCTGACGACGGCGCAAAGACAGCCGCGGCACAGCCGTATTTTTGTCTAATGCCTTGCCACGGCCGGACAACGACGGATTGGTCATAAAATAGCGGTGGAGATTAAACGGTTTGTTTGATGGTTTGATCCGCGTGTAACTGCCGTTCGGATTTAACTCCCAGCTTTGTTCATCGTCGATAAGGTTAGCAACCATAACCTGGTCCAATATCTGATCGTGGACTGTCGCATTGGTGATTGGGATCATATATTCCACCCGACGATCAAGGTTTCGCGGCATCCAGTCGGCTGAGCTAATGTAGACCGCAGCCTCATCGTTGGGCAAATCCGCACCGTTACCGAAAGCCCAAATCCGACTATGCTCCAGGAAGCGGCCGACGACCGATTTAACCCGAATATTGTCAGACATTCCAGGCACGCCAGGACGCAAGCAGCAGATACCGCGAATAACCAGATCGATCTCAACACCCGCATTGCTCGCAGCATAAAGCTTCTCGATCAGCGCTGGATCAACCAGGGAATTCATCTTCGCCCAAATCATTCCGGGCTTGCCCGCGCGTTCATTGGCAATTTCCCGGTCAATCAAGTCCATCAGATCGCGCCGCATATAGCGCGGTGACATGGATATTATTTCGAGCCTTTCTGGCTCTACATAACCAGTAATATAGTTGAATAGCTGTGCGGCATCTCGTGCAGCTTTGGGATCGGCGGTAAAGAAACTAAGGTCTGTATATATTTTTGCCGTAATCGGATGATAATTGCCGGTACCAAAGTGGCAATAGGTCCGATAACCTTCCTGCTCTTTACGAATTACCATCGAAATTTTCGCGTGGGTTTTCCACTCGATAAAGCCATAAACAACCTGGACACCGGCCCGCTCCAAGGCGCTGGCCCAGAGCAAATTCTGTTCTTCGTCAAAACGCGCCTTCAACTCGACAATAGCGGTAACCGATTTTCCGGCTTCCGCCGCATCAATGAGTGCCCGGATGACAGCCGACTGTTTGCCGGCGCGATAAAGTGTCTGCTTGATTGCAACAACATCTGGATCGGCGGCAGCTTGTCGAAGAAATTCAATAACCACTTCGAACGATTCATAAGGATGGTGGACCAATATATCCTTGTCTCGAATCGCCGCGAAGCAATCCCCGCCATGATCGCGAATCCGTTCCGGAAAACGCGGACTATAGGGTGTGAATTTAAGGTCTGGGCGGTCTTCATCTACCAGCAGGTCCAAGTCCCCGATGCCAACCAGGCCATCAATGCGGGTCTCGGTGGCACCTTCGGTCAACAAATTTTCACGCAGCATTCCAACAACAGGTTCAGACAAATCTGCACTCAATTCCAATCGGATAACGTCTCCCCGGCGGCGGCGTTTAATCGCACTGCGAAAGTAACGGACCAAATCCTCCGCTTCTTCTTCGACTTCGATATCGCTATCGCGAATGATCCGAAAAATACCGCTATTCGACACATCATAGCCCGGAAAAATCTGCGCCGAGTAAGATTGGATAACTGATTCCACCGACACATATTTCGCTACTCTACCAGGAATCCGGATGAAACGCGGCAGTCCCGAGGGTATCATTACCAATTCCCGGATCCGCTGCCGATCAGATTGGCGAACAAGATCAAAAACCAGACTTAGCCCCTTGTTGGGAATGAATGGAAAGGGATGTGCAGGATCCAATGCTTGTGGTGTGAGAACGGGAAAAATCTGGTCTAGAAAATGTTGCTTTAGCCAAGCCTCATTGGTTGCATCAAGCGCATCGACTGACAAAACACGTATATCCTGATCCGCAAGGGCGTGCGTGAGCTGTTCCCATACCTTTTGCTGATTGGCAGTCAGGATATTGCTCTGGGTTGCTATTGCAAGCAACTGCTGGCTTGCCGTTAATCCATCGGCTGAACGTTCTTCTATATTTTGACGGAACTGGCCCACGAGTCCGGCAAAGCGAACCATAAAAAACTCATCGAGATTATTCCCCGATATGGACAGGAAACGAAGCCGTTCGAGTAATGGGTGCGAGCTATTTTGCGCTTCTTCAATCACCCGCTCGTTAAAACCCAGCCAGCTGATTTCACGGTTGAAATAGCGATCTGAATCGCCATCCTCAATTTTGATCAAGCTTTGGTCTTCATTAGTCGATTCTGGCGCTTGGGGGACAAGACTATCCATTTAACCTTCCTCAATATTCTGTGGCGCAGCAGACCCGCTGTTCTGCTGTTCTGCCATCATCTGATGTTGCGACAAGGCTTCCATGGCTATGCCACGGTTAATAGGTTTCTTTCTCTCTATAGCAAGATTATCCATTTTTTGCGCCAAAAGCTGAATATTCCGATAACTGCGTTCCATCCTCTTGTTGAGATAGAGTATGGCTTCTTTCGATACAGATAATCCGCGCAACGAAAAATATTGTTGCAGCAAACCCTCGATCATCGCCTCGTCAGGCGAATTGATTTCAATCAATAAAGAAGCCGCCAAGCGGGATTTTAAATCAGGTAGCTCCACGTTCCATTCAGAAATAGGCTTGCCGGAGACAAACAGCAGTGGCTTGCGCTCTTCTTTGGCGCGATTCCATAGGTGGAACAGGTCGGTATCAGCCACCAGTTCGGCATCGTCGGCAATATAACCACCACTATCGTGCTCAAACTTGCGCGCCATCGCGGACTTTCCTGAAGAGGGATCGCCCACCAATATCGCTGTCAGGTTTGGCCAGCTTTGCCAGTTTTGCAAGTAATAATGCGCTTCGGCGTTCGCGTCTGTGACAATATAACTATTATCTTTGGCGGACGATACGGCGTCCAGGGGAAGTGCGATCTGACTCACTGGTCCTGCTCATCACTCCCGGAATCGGTATCTTGCGAAGATGCTGCTCCCGGTCTGCTGATCCTCAACGCACCGGCGCCCTGCTGAACCTGCCAACCTCTAGCGCGCAGTGCCGAAGCCAAATCAGCCAGATTGCCAGTAAATGACACACTCATTACTGATACACCGCCCAGCGCTAGGCTTGACGTCGATGCAGAAGAGACGCCTGGTACTGAGCGAACAGCCGATTCACCGCGACTGACCGCACCGACATCAGGTGTGTCGAATTGAACAGTTACAGTTGTTGCCAGACCGACAGAAGTAACTGGCGCCGCGCTTTCCACGCCGGCTCCATTATCACCGCTAGTCGTCGCGGCATTGGCACCGGATTCCGAAGCCAATTCCGCCTCGATCTCTCTTTCAAGCGCTTCAAGATCGAAGGCATCATCCTCGATTATCAAAGATTTATCCGTCCGCAAAACTCCACGAGATAATGCGCTACTATATATCTTGTCCAAACGCACAATTGCCTGATCCAACATCGCAGGAATACCTTCGCTGGACTTTGTCTTCAACGCGAAACTATCGATATATTTGTTGTCAGGACCATAACGCGCACTGAATCGCCCCGTCACTGGACCACCCGGATACTCATATTCCATCCGAACAATCGGAATGATGACATCAGCCGCACCAAATTGATCCAATATTGTTCGCCACCACTGTCGGTTACGTCGCTCCGCCTGGCCGGCAGTAAGCACGAGTGATTCGCTGTCAGATCCATAGGCGCGCACATAATCAATGGCACTGTCACCAGCCCGGAAACGGGCCCAAGCTTTTTGCCATTCAGTCCTGTTTTCAAATACTTGAGGCGACCCGCCACTCCACATAATGGGTAGGACCAACAAAGGCGGTGATCGCAATCGCCTACCGCCGACGCCAAGAATCTGTCCAGTGCGGGCGCGGTCAAACATTACACCCAATCTCGCAATATAGCGGGTCGGGCCGATTTGCTCTTCTTCAACTACAATCGCAGAAACGATATTGTTCAGTGCGCTATCAGACAATCCGGCGGTTTCTCCGCCCTGTGTGCGTGCATAGAGCATTTTCCATGCTTTTCGTTGCGCCTCTTCCCAGCCTTTCTGACGGGCCTCGAAAGCATTTTTCCCACGGGAATCAACTTCAACGCCAAAAACCTCGAAATCGCCGCTACTTGCAAGCGGCGCAACACCACGATCAGTGCCTTCAAGCTGTGCATAGACGAGTCCGGCTGCAGCCAGACCGATAAAGGCAAACAGGACACCAAATCGGTATTTAAAACTGCTCAAAAATCTCATTTCCGCTCTTTTGACGATTATGACGTGGAAATCCACCCACGACTTGTCTAATCGCCTAATTTATGAGTGACAAACGAAATGAACCGGAATCTTACACTTATGCGAAAGCCGGTGTATCGATTGAGGCAGGAAACGCGCTAGTCAAGGCTATCGCCCCGCTTGCCAAAGCAACTGCACGTGCAGGTGCCAACGCCGAATTAGGCGGCTTTGGGGGATTTTTCGACCTCAAGGCGGCGGGTTATGATGACCCGTTGCTGGTTGCCGCCAATGACGGTGTGGGCACCAAGCTGAAATTGGCAATTGACCATGACCGTCATGACACGGTCGGTATTGATCTGGTCGCCATGTGCGTTAATGACCTGATCGTACAGGGCGCAGAACCGCTATTTTTCCTGGATTATTTTGCGACGGGGAAACTGGAAAACGGAGTCGCCGAACGGGTTGTCGCTGGCATTGCCGAAGGCTGCAAAATGTCCGGCTGTGCCTTGATTGGTGGCGAGACCGCGGAAATGCCGGGCATGTATGCGGAAGGTGACTATGACCTGGCAGGCTTTTGTGTCGGTGCCGTCGAACGCGAGAAGGCTTTGACAGGCGCGCAATTGGCCGACGGCGATCTATTACTGGGCCTTGCCTCCTCCGGCATACATTCCAATGGCTATTCCTTAGTGCGCCGGCTGGCGGAGGACAAAGGCTGGAAATTGGATCGACCGGCACTGTTCGACCCCGACGTGCTGTTGATTGAAGCTTTGATCGCGCCGACCCGAATTTATGTGAAATCCTTGCTACCGCTCATGCAATCAGGCCGAATCAAGGCGCTGGCCCATATTACCGGCGGCGGATTGCTGGAAAATATTCCGCGCGTATTGCCGGATGACATGCATGCCCATGTCGATGCCGACAGCTGGGATCAGTCACGCCTAATGGCTTTTCTGCAAGCGCAGGGCAATATCGAGCCGGAAGAAATGGCACGGACCTTCAATTGCGGGATCGGTATGATATTGGCCGTATCTGGCGATGATTTGGCTTCGGTGGTTACTGATCTGCAAGCCGCTGGAGAGACTGTGCATCAGGTCGGCGTTATCAAATCTGGCAGCAAAGGCTGCACAGTGACAGGCGCAGCAGGGACATGGTCGGCCTTAGGCGATTGGACCGCAACCCATGATGGCTGATGCCAGATGAAAGAGCGGGCCAAAGTCGCCGTCTTGATTTCGGGTCGTGGGTCCAACATGGCTGCATTGGTTTACGCCGCAAAGGCGGATGATTGTCCTTATGAAATCATACTCGTTGCTTCCAATGACCCGGCAGCGCCCGGCCTGCAGCTTGCGGAGGCAGAAGGTATTGATACGTTCGCTCATCCTCATAAGGGACTGAACCGCGCAGAGCATGACCAGATCATGCATGAGGCGGTGACCAAGACGGGTGCTGAATATATCGCGTTGGCAGGCTACATGCGGATATTGAGCGATGAATTCGTCAGCAAATGGCGAGATCACATGCTGAACATCCACCCCAGCCTTTTACCGAAATATAAGGGTCTGAACACTTATCAACGCGCCTTGGATAGCGGCGACACCCATGCCGGATGCAGCGTGCATCTGGTAACTCCAGAGCTTGATGATGGACCGGTGCTTGCACAAACCGCTGTCGCGATATTGTCCGATGACACTGCCGATCTTTTGGCCGAACGTGTGTTAATCGCCGAACATCAGCTTTATTCCACAACACTGGCAAAATATGTCACGCGCGAGATGGATCCCAACTGGATATTGGCTGAAGTGCGAAAGCGGGCCCTGGCGTTGGAAGAAACATATGAACGCTGCAGTTTCGGAGCGCCCGGCTGGCGCGTTGGCAGCGAGAAAACCGGAAAATATTTCGCTTATTTTTCTCACCGGCACTTTGGCGAGACCGGCACGTCTCTGTTCGTCAAAACCAGCGGCCTGGATGAACAAAGCGCCTTGCTTGATGCCGATCCGGACCTCTATTTTGCACCCAAATTTTACGGAAAATCGGGGTGGATCGCTATCCGTCTCGACACTGGCCGAACCGATTGGGGGCATATTGCCGATTGTTTGAAGAAAAGCTGGCGCATGGTCGCACCAAGGCGGCTGACCAGGATGCTGGATATCGCGGACGAATTTTAGGGGAATTCGCATCGCGGGATGAAACATAAATCTTTGATGGCAAGGAGGAGGGAGGATTCGCCACCAAAAGTTCTTTTCTGGGATGACATTTCATCCGCGATGCTTGGTATTGATCTAGCGATCATCTCCATAAATACCGATACGGCATTAGGACCGTAGTGGCTCTACTCACATTCCCGCTTCAACTGCCAGTCGAACCATGTCGGCTGCACTGGGAACATCCAGCCGCTTCATCAGGATAGCGCGATGCATCTTAATCGTACGCTCACTTAAATTGAGTTCATGCGCAATCTGCTTGTTTAGCAAACCCTTGGCAATGAAATTTAAGACTTCCCTTTGCCTATTTGAGAGATCTTTGACGATCTCCGTCGCGCGCATCCGCCTTGCCTTGGCCAGACTTGGTCCATCCGCATCTATCTCTACCTGAGATCCCAGAAAATATTCGAGTTCGCCGTCCTTATCAAACAGAGGCGCAACGAGAACGGCATTTTGAAAAGCCGTTCCGTCCTTCTTGTAGTTAAGAATCTCGACAAGCACCGGTTTGCGTTCCCGCACACCGCGCCTGATTTCTTCCGTCAGCCATGGCTCCGTTGCCGGTCCGGCAAGAAAGCGGCAGTTCCGTCCAATGATAAAATCGGGCGTATATCCGGTCAGATCAGAAAAGGCCTGATTAGACGCCACAATAGGGTTGTCGGGAAGGCGCGGATTGCTGATCACCGAAGCAATCGGGCTGTTATCGATCAACGCTGTTACAGTGGTTTTGGGCAAATCAACCTTCGGGACTGATTGCCGCTCTACTTTGTTATTCCCATCCTCTGCGTTCATAAATTAAACTTAATCCATCTCAGCCCGCTATGGCAAGCAGAATGCCCCGATATTCAAAGCTATTTTGATCCGCCCTTGCAGCGCTTCGAGCAATATTTCACATCATCCCAAACATCTTTCCATTTCCTCCGCCAAGTAAACGGACGACCGCAGGTCACGCAGATTTTCTCTGGTAGATTCGCTTTTTTGATTTGTTTTTTTGCTGGCATTTCAAGCGTGTTACTATGGAACAACGCCCTCTACTACCGATTTTGCATTATCGACCCTGATGGCCGCGCCGTTGATAAATTTGGATTCGTCCGATGCTAGAAACAATACCGTGTTGGCAATGTCGTCTGGCTCTCCCAGAGCACTGGCCGCTGGCCCTTCACTGGCGGGCCGCAGATCGTCTCTGCCCATCATCTTGGGTCCGATTTCTTCAACCATAGGTGTCAAGATTCCCGCGGGATGAACACTGTTGCAGCGAACATTATAACCGTTATTGGCGCAATGCACGGCGATGCTGCGGGTCAAGCTTTCAACTGCGCCTTTGGCAGCAGCATAAGCCGCAACAACCGGCTCTCCCTGAATCGAGGCAATGGAAGCCATATTGATGATCGATCCGCCACCGGATGCCTTCATCGCTGGCACCGCATATTTGCATCCGAAAAAGGTTCCGTCAGCGCTGACCGCCATCACGAACCGCCATTCTTCCGCGGTCTGGGTCTCGATGGTTCCCGGCTCCACGACGCCGGCATTGTTGACAAGTATATCGAGCTTACCGTGCCGCGATACGACATCAGCGATCAGATCTTCCCAAGCCGATTCGTCGCGAACGTCCTGAACGTGAAATTCGGCAGCACTCCCAATTTCTGAGGCGACTCTTTGACCATTTTCCTGATCCATATCTGTCAGAATGACCTTCGCGCCCTCTCGCGCGAACATACGGGCGTCGGCCTCTCCAAGCCCCTTTGCTGCGCCAGTAATGATCGCGATTTTGCCTTCAAGTCTGCCCATCGTCCATCCTCTCTTTTTTGCCAACTATCCTTTGATTAGCAGCACATGCTACGCACTGGCCCTAACAATATGAGGGAGAGCGGGATGGATAAAGTAGAACAGCTATTAGCGCGGGAAGAAATTCGCGACATCCTGCACTGCTATTGCAAGGGCATTGATCGCCGCGACTGGAAACTGGTGCGCTCTTGCTTCGCGGATGACCATATTCACAAGCATGCTGAATATACAGGCCCGCCCGACGAATTTATAGGGTTTGCCAGTCAGATATTGGAAAAAGTGCCTGACACGCATCATTCCATTTCAAATGTTCATATCGATTTCAGCAGCGATGGTAACAGCGCTTCAACAGAAGCCAATTTCGTAGCCTATCATTATATTCAGGAAGGCACGCCTGAATTCACACCCGTCCCAACCGGCGGCAAAGCCACCGACTGGATTGTGGCCGGTCGATATTGCGACAAGTTTGAAAAGCGCGACGGGAAATGGATTATCGTCCGGCGCGAAGCGTTCCACGATTGGGAGCGTTACGAAGAGGCTAATCCCAGGCCCAATTCATAACCATCCTGCCAATTCCGGCTCATGCGAGAACCAGTTGCATTTTTCTCAAGTTTACAAAGTTTACCAAGTCCTTTTGGGGAATTTTCAGCGCCTCATAGCGCCCGCCAGCTATTTCAAAAGTTACAAAAGCTACATCTAGATAGGCGCCTCTAGACTGTTACGATTTATTCAAAGTTGAAAAAGAGCCGCAGTTGTTACTATCACACCAGCGCCTTTGTAGGAAAGACAGCCCGCAATAGGCTTGCCAAGCGGTCGGTGCCGCCCTTTGGGCGCCGGCCGGAGAACATGTCGCGGCATTCGCCCTGCCGCCGCCAAAAGCAAAAGCGGTCAAGGCACAGGTCATTAGCAACCTGAAATGCTTGATGAAATTTGCGCTGGTCTCCTTCCCACAATTTTAACCGTCTGGCGCTGGTTTTCCCACTCCAGCGCCGACGATCAAATTGCGGTCGGACAGACCATGCTTAGGATCCCGCAAAAGCCTTATAAAACTGAGGCTTATGCAAAAACTCTTATCCTACGATTTCGTCTTCGTTGAAGAAATAGGCGATTTCGATCGCTGCATTCTCATCGCTATCAGAACCATGAACGGTATTAGCTTCAATGCTCTCGGCCAATTCTTTGCGGATTGTACCGGGTGCTGCGTCCGCTGGGTTAGTCGCGCCCATGATGTCGCGATTGCGCTGCATGGCGTTTTCGCCTTCAAGAACCTGAACAACAACGGGTCCGCTGATCATGAAGTCTACCAGTTCGCCAAAGAAAGGACGTTCTTTATGAACAGCGTAGAAACCTTCTGCCTGCTCGCGGGTCATGTGGATGCGCTTGGAAGCGACAACGCGCAGACCAGCCTCTTCCAGCATTTTGGTGACCGCACCGGTCAGATTACGCTTGGTAGCGTCGGGTTTGATTATCGAGAATGTCCGTGTACCGGCCATGATTTTGCTCCGTAAAAATAGTAAGAAGAGAGGGTGAATCTAAAGTTGCGCCGCCCTTAGCCGCTGCACTGCAACATGGCAAGTATTGAGACGATGCCTAAGGCCCTTCGACCCAGCGACCGCCATCCTGCTTCCAATAGCGTGGCGTAACATCGTCCGTTACGGACAAGGCACGCCAGGCTGTTCTTGCATTATCGATCTGCTCTGCTGTGAACAAATAGAACGCGCGATCAAAAGCCAAGGCATCATCGCGCCATTCGCCGTCGGTAAGGGCCACAAACCGGGCGCCATTAGTAGCCTCACATTGAGCGGAGATGAGAATAGGTTGCGCATCGTCCTGCTCACCGCCCGCCAGCCCGTGCGCGAGAAAACTCTCGGGAGCAGCCTGCCACAGCGCCTTGCTGAGTTTCTCCAGTTGGCCGACAAAGCTCGACACCAGCAACATTCTCTGCCCGCCATCCAGTGTTTTCTGGGCCAGCACCGGCACCAGCTTTTCTGCAGGATCGCGGGTCAGATGATAGAAGTCGACCTGCACAGTCAAATAATCCTGGCCGTCAGGCTATTGCTCAAAATTATCGGCAACATATTGATCCAGCAAACGCACACCAAAGCCCGTCGCTCCCTTGTCCCAGACTGCACCAGGTTTGTCTGCCCAGACCATTCCGGCAATATCAAGATGCGCCCATTTGACGCCATCTTTGATGAATCTTTTCAGGAATTGTGCCGCTGTAATCGATCCTGCGCCCTTGCCACCGACATTTTTCATGTCAGCAATGGGGGAGTTGATTTGCTTGTCATAAGCAGCGGTCAGCGGAAAGCGCCATAACGGATCGCCTGCGGTTTGACCGGCAGCGAGCAGCTTGTCCGACAAGTCGTCATCATTGCTGAAACAGCCAGCATGTTCATTGCCGAGAGACACAATGATCGCACCTGTAAGAGTCGCGAGATTGACGACAACCTCTGGTGCAAAGGTTTCCTGTGTCCAGTGAAGAGCGTCGCACAAAACCAAACGCCCTTCGGCATCGGTGTTGATAACTTCGATTGTCTGACCGCTCATACTGGTCACCACATCACCCGGACGCTGCGCATTTCCATCCGGCATATTTTCAACCAGGCCACAAATGCCGACTACATGGGCTTTGGCTTTCCGGCCAGCCAATGCCTTCATGGTGCCGGCAACCGCACCCGCACCACCCATGTCCCATTTCATATCTTCCATACCGCCAGGAGGTTTCAGAGAGATTCCGCCCGTGTCAAAAGTCACGCCTTTGCCGACGAGAGCAAGCGGCTTTTTCTGTGCGCCATTGGTACCATCCCACCGCATCGCCAGCATGCGCGGCGGCCGAACCGATCCCTGGGACACACCCAGAAGCGCACCCATGCCGAGCTTTTCCATCTCTTCTTGACCGAGCACGGTAAATTCTACACCCATGCTTTGAAGCTCTTCGCAGCGCGCCACAAAGCTCTCCGGATAAATAACGTTGGCAGGTTCCGAAACCAGTTCGCGGGTCAAGGATACGCCATCGGCCACAGCCGATAGATCCTGCCAGATTTGCGCCGACTCCAGTTCGCTATCGAGCACAGTGATCTCTTTCAGCGTAGGTTTTGTATTTTCCGGCATAGTCGTGCGGTATTTGTCGATTCTCCAACTACGCAGTTTCGCGCCGAAGAGCAGACGTGCCAACTGATCTGGTTCAAGGCCTTTGCCATTGACGGCCAAGTGCTTCAAACCTGATGTCATCAGTTTGGCAATAATTGCACCGCCTGCCGCCTCGCAGTCCTTGCGTTCCCCATTCCCGATTCCCGTCAGAAAAACTTGAATGACTGCGTCACCTTGCGTGACGAATGTCTGAAATGTCTGACCGGTCTTTCCTTCGAACCGTCCTGCTTTCGCTGCAGCTCGCACCATTTCCGCCTGTTCGACCTCAATCTCCGCGCTATCCAGTCCATCTTTGCCGATCGCAAAAGCAATCGCATCAGGTGTTGAGGAAAGGCTAGCGGCAAATGTGAATTTCATGGGTCAAACGTCCTTGTTATTCGATCAATCGCGCTGTCTTGGCGGATATTTGATCTTCTGTTCAGGGATGATCAATGAAAGATTGGCTCTGTCATTGCAATCATCATTTCATCCCGTTTAGTGGATAGCGAAAAATGTGACATAGAAAATTTGCAGAGGAAGCAATCTGATGCAATAGGGCGGAGATCAGGTTGGCAGCGAAACGAAGATCGCCAATTTTCCATGAGGCCAAAGGTAGGTTAATCTCGTCGATGAAATCCTCTATCGCACTGATTGCATTAGCTCTTCCGTTGGCAAACTCCCCAAACGCTTTGGCCCAATCCGATATGGATGCCAAAACTTCAGTTGCTGAGCCCGCAGCGGTGCCTTCTGATGATATTGAATTCAGCGCCGATACAATCGACTATGATTTTGAAAATGACATAGTGACTGCCAAAGGCGACGTATTACTCAATCGCGATGGGTATAAACTGCGTTCCGACACCGTAACATGGAACCGCAAAACAGGTGTGGTTGAGGCAACTGGAAATATCCGATCGACCAGCCCCGATGGTGACACCGCCTATGGTGACAGCATTGTGCTCACCGACAGTTTGCGGGACGGCATCGTTGACAACCTCTTGTTGGTTCTTGAGGATGGCAGTCGCCTAGCCGCCCGAAAGGGGGAACGGTTTGCCGATGGTTCGTTATCCCTCGACAACGCCGCCTATACTGCTTGTGCGGTTACAACAGATGATGGATGCCCGAAAAACCCTAGTTGGGAAATAAAGGCTGTCAAAGTTCGCTATGACCCCGTGAAAAAGCGGGTGAGCTATGATGGAGCCCGGATAGAAATTTTTGGTCTGCCCGTTATTCCTCTGCCTGGCCTTTCTCATCCAATCAGCGATGAAAACCGCAGCGGGATTTTGGTTCCTAACCTGAGATTCGACTCAACAAATGGTGTTGCGGTTTCCCTGCCCTATTACTTCAACCTTGCACCCAATCAGGATGCAACCATTACAACTCAGGTGTTTACCGAAGTTGCTCCTTTGATTAGCGGCACGTTTCGCAATCTGGACGAGAAGGGTGCATTTCAGATGACCGGATACGCGACCTATAGTTCGCGTATTCCCACAGGTGCGGCCGGCCCCTTACCGGATGCGGAGAAAGATTTTAGAGGCTATTTTGCAACGAGTGGTCGATTCATCTTGAATGAAAACTGGACCATTTCGCAATCTGCCCGTTTGGTGTCAGACCGAACCTTTCTTCGCCGTTATGACATCAGCGATGATGACAGTCTGCGCTCAACAATTAACGTAGAACGAATAGACGACAGCAGCTATTTCTCTCTCGCCGGCTGGGCTTTTCAAACGTTGCGCGCCGGAGATCCGCAGAATCAGGTTCCTGTTGCATTGCCAGTACTCGACTATCGCAAACGCTTTGTGGAACCGATATGGGGTGGCAACACGGAAATTCAGTTGAATAGCCTGGCGATCGAACGAGCCGAGGGACAGGATACGCAGCGTGCCTTTGCCTCCGCCCGCTGGGATTTACGAAGATTGACCAGTATGGGGCAAGAAATCACGCTGACAGGTTTTGCCCGGGGTGATGTATATAACAGCGACGACAACGCCCTAAACGAAGCCGGCATATATAGTGGTGAGAGTGGTTGGCAGACCCGAGGTATCGTAACTGCAGCGCTAGACATAAAGTGGCCATTTATCGGCGAGGCTTTTGGCGGCACGCAAACTGTGACACCGCGTTTTCAGGTGGTTGCAACCCCTGCCATATCCAATCTCGATCTTCCGAATGAAGATTCCCGTTCGGTCGATTTGGAAGATACCAACCTCTTCGCTCTCAATCGTTTCCCCGGTTATGATCGCTATGAGGACAATGTCCGGGCCACTTACGGCGTGGAATGGAATCTTAGCAGGCCCAATCTGTCCATCAATGCCATTGTTGGACAAAGCTATCGGTTAGCGAATAACAGCAATATCGTGCCCGAAGGAACAGGATTATCTGAACGGTTTTCTGACATTGTCGGCCGCACGGAAATTCGATTTAAGGATGTTGTGAAATTAACCCATAGGTATCGACTTGATAAAGATAGCGCTGCCGTCAGACGCAACGAGATTGATGCCACTGTTGGGTCAAAAAATACGTACATGCAAATCGGCTATTTGCGGCTGAACCGTAATATCGGGGCTGGAGTAGAAGATCTCAGCGATCGTGAAGAGGTACGTATCGGCGGCCGTTATCAGATCGATAGATATTGGTCGGTCTTTGGATCCGCAATTGTTGATCTGACCGATGCCAGAGAAGACCCGACCTCATCTGCAGACGGGTTTGAACCGGTTCGCCATCGTGTTGGTGTTGCCTATGATGACGGCTGCCTTTCGCTTGGTGTAACTTGGCGCTATGATTATGATGACACTGGCGATGACCAGCGCGGCAGCACCTTCCTCTTCCGGCTGGCTTTACGCAACTTGGGTGTGTAAGGCGTCTGTTAACGATAATCGATTGCTAATATTAGGTTCAGCCGAAATATGATAGCCATTGACCAAAAGATGTTCTTAGAGTTTGAAAAGAAACAAAAAATGAATTTTATGCGTACCCAGTTTTTCAACAAAAATGCGAAATATGTGTTGGCGGTATCAGCCGCATTGCTATCGACGACGCCATTATCAAGTCAGACTGTTCCAGACAATGGTGTCCCGCAAACCGGGCTTAATATCCCGGAAGAACTTACTATTTTTGGGAAGAATGATCCCAATGTCCGCCGGGCAACTGCGCTGATCAACGGCGACATCATAACTGGAACGGACGTCGAACATAGGCTCGCGCTGATAATCGCTGCCAATGGCGGCGATGTTTCCGACGAAGAGAGAGTAAGACTCCGTGCGCAGGTGCTAAGTAATCTGATCGACGAAACGCTGCAGATACAGGAAGCGGAAGCGAACGAGATTGTAATTTCCAACGAAGAGATTGAGCAGACTTTCAATCAGGTTGCGCAACAGAATTTCAAACAGGATGTAGAAGCATTTGATAGGTATCTCCGTACGCGTGGATCTTCGACAGATACTCTGAAACGTCAAATCAAAGGCGAACTGGCATGGAGTCGTTTGCTTCGGCGGAACATTCAGCCGTTCATCAATGTCGGTGATGACGAGGTGAATTCGATCATCGAAAGGCTGAACGCCTCCAAAGGTACGACAGAATATCGTATTGGCGAGATTTATATGTCGGCTTCGCCAGATGCGGCGGAACAAGTTGCCGTAAACATGCGCAAAATATTAGACCAGATTCGTCAAGGTGGGTCTTTTGTAGCCTATGCGCGCCAGTTCTCGGAGGCTTCTACGGCCGCAACCGGCGGTGATCTGGGTTGGGTGCGCCCGGCTCAACTTCCACAGTCTCTTGCTGAAGCAGCGACACAAATGCAAATCGGCCAAGTTGTTGGACCTATTGAGGTTCCTGGCGGCTTTTCGATCTTGTATCTAATTGATCAACGACAAATCCTTACTGCTGACCCGCGCAATGCAGTCTTAAGCCTAAAGCAATTGGCTATCAGCTTCCCGGCAGACACTACCGAAGAACAGGCGACCGCGCGAGCAGCCCAATTTGCCTCGGCAACACAGAATATCAAAGGATGTGGCGCGGCAAACGAAGTGGCCGCTTCGATCGGCGCACAGGTTGTCGACAATGACCAAGTGCGGTTAAGAGATCTGCCTGGTCCGCTACAAAATACTATTGCCCAATTGCCTATTGGACAGGCCAGCCAGCCATTTGGTTCGGTCGCCGACGGCGTCCGTGTCTTGATCCTCTGTGGCAGGGACGATCCGCAATCGGCTGCTGCGCCATCATTTGACCAGATCATGTCGCAATTGGAAAACGAACGCGTCAATAAACGTGCTCGGATTTATCTGCGGGATCTTCGGCGTGATGCCATAATTGAATATAACTAATTCATGTCGAGGGCGAACAGACCCTTCGCAATTTCATGCGGCGATCCTGCAGGCGTAGGCCCCGAAATTATTTGCAAATCCTGGCTTGAACGAAATAACTTTGCAGCGCCCCCTTTCTTTGTAGTGGGTAATTTCGCGGACTTTGACGGGCGCTATAATATACCTGTCACAAAGATTTCCGAACCGGCAGAAGCCCGTGAGGCATTTGATAAAGCTCTGCCGGTTTTGCATATCCACGATGGTGAGATCGCGACATTGGGTGAACCTTCGCTAGATGGAGCGCAATGCGCCTTGTATGCTCTCGAAATTGCCTGCGGCTTGGCTCGTTCTGGCGATGCTGGAGCAGTCGTCACCGCCCCTGTGTCCAAGTCACAGCTATACAAAGTTGGTTTCCGTTATCCGGGACAAACCGAATTTGTCTCGGAACGTTGCGGTATTGCGCGCGAAAATGCCGTTATGATGCTTGCCGGACCATCTTTGCGTGTTATCCCTATGACCACACATATTCCCTTGGATAGTGTTTCAGGCCAATTGACCCAAGCTTTGATCGTGGCCCGCACCAAATCAGCGGCCAAGGCGATGACGCGCAATTTTGGTATAGAAAACCCCCGTATCGCGATCGCTGGCATAAACCCACATGCGGGCGAGAATGGTAATTTGGGTGAAGAAGAAAAGCTTATAATGCAGCCCGCCATTGATCAGCTGCGCGAACAGGGATTAGACATAACGGGTCCGCTACCTGCTGATACGATGTTCCACGAAGAAGCCCGATCGAAATATGATATTGCGCTGTGCCCTTATCACGATCAAGCTCTCATCCCTCTAAAAACACTACACTTTTTTGATGGCGTGAATATGACTCTAGGTCTCCCGATAGTCCGGACTTCACCCGATCACGGGACTGCTTTTGACATTGCTGGACAGAATATCGCTGATCCTCGCTCAATGATTGCTGCCATTGAAATGGCTGCCACCGCTGTGTCAAATCGCGAGATATACGACCTTTGAGCGATCCATCCTCTCTGCCTCCATTGCGGGAGGTGATCAAAAAGCACGGCCTTTCCGCCAACAAAGCGCTCGGACAGAATTTCTTGTTCGACACCCAGTTACTGGCCCGTATCGCCGCTGTACCTGGCGATTTGTCCGGAGCATCGGTCTTTGAAGTCGGGCCCGGTCCCGGTGGACTGACACAGGCACTGCTGCAAGCGGGTGCCAAGGTAACAGCGGTAGAGAGGGACGAGAGGTGCCTGCCGGCCTTGCAAGACTTATCTGACCATTTTCCAGGCCAACTTACTGTTATCAATGAGGATGCGCTGGCTATTGATTTATCGGAATTGTTCGACCGACCATTCCACATCGCATCTAATCTGCCCTACAATGTCGGTTCAGCCCTTTTGGTCAAATGGTTGTCCAGCCCGACCTGGCCGCCTGCTTGGCAATCGCTTACACTTATGTTTCAACGCGAAGTCGCCGATCGCATTGTCGCCAAAGAGGGTTCCGGCGCCTATGGGCGGCTGTCAATATTGGCGCAGTGGCGCTGTGATGCCAAGCTCGCCATGTCGGTCCACCGCTCCGCCTTTACACCGCCGCCCAAGGTGATGTCAGCGATTGTCCATTTGACTCCAAAAACGCAACCCGAGGGTGTGGACCCAGAGATACTCGCCAGACTAACACAGACGACGTTCAGTCAACGTCGTAAGATGTTGCGTCAAAGCCTGAAGAGTCTCCCCGGCGGACTAGCGGCTTTGGCCGCAGCACAGATTGACGGTGCGCGACGACCGGAAACGGTAAGCGTAAATGAATTTGTAGCCATGGCGCGTTTTTTGTCTGCCTAACTCACCGCTTTCAATTTCCGGCGATAGGCGTGCAGCAAAGGTTCTGTATAACCACTTGGCTGCTCGACTCCCTTGAATACCAAATCACGCGCGGCCTGAAACGCCAGGCTGCCTTCTGGATCATTGGCCATAGGTCGGTATAAAGGATCGTCTGCATTTTGTCCGTCAACCTTGGCCGCCATGCGCAGCAGGGCCGCATCAACTTGCTCGGCCGAACAAACACCGTGGAGCATCCAGTTAGCCATATGCTGAGATGAAATCCGCAAGGTCGCGCGATCCTCCATTAATCCGACATCATTGATGTCTGGCACCTTGGAACAACCAATACCTTGATCAATCCAGCGCACAACATATCCCAATATACCTTGGGCATTATTATCCAGCTCGCGCTCAATCTCTTCTCCGGACCAATTATGTCCGTCTGCCAGAGGAATGGTCAGAAGTTTGTCGAGCGATGGAATGCCCTCGCCAGCAACCTCTTTCTGGCGGGTAAATACATCCAGCCGGTGATAGTGAATAGCGTGTAATGTTGCTGCTGTCGGGCTTGGCACCCAGGCAGTATTTGCGCCGGTCATCGGATGTCCGATTTTCTGTTCCATCATGTCTGCCATCATGTCGGGGGCTGCCCACATGCCCTTACCGATCTGTGCTTTCCCGGACATGCCGCAGGCCAAGCCAATCGCGACATTGCGCGCTTCATAAGACTGGATCCAGTCGCTGGACTTCATATCGGCTTTGGCAACCATTGCCCCGCCCTGCATGCTGGTATGGATTTCGTCACCGGTGCGATCGAGGAACCCGGTGTTGATAAAGACAATCCGGTCTTTCACCGCGTGGATACAGGCCGCGAGATTGGCAGAAGTCCGCCGCTCTTCATCCATCACGCCCACTTTGATGGTATTGCGGCTGAGGTGCAGCAAATCTTCGACTGCATCAAACAAATCATTGGTGAATGCACATTCCTCAGGTCCGTGCATTTTTGGCTTCACAATGTAGATAGAGCCAGTCTTACTGTTACGATAATGACCGAGTTCTTTCAGATCATGCATGGAAATAAGGCTGGTAAACACGCCATCGAGCAAGCCTTCCGGTGCTTCTGACCCATCCGCCAGCAAAACAGCCGGATTGGTCATCAAGTGACCGACATTGCGAACGAACATGAGACTGCGACCAGGCAACGTGAATGCATTGCCGTCCTGATCCGTATATTCACGATCCGGATTGGCGCGACGTTCTGCTTCTTTGCCGCCTTTCAAGAACTTCGCTGCAAGGTCACCGCGCATCAGGCCCAGCCAGTTCGTGTAGGCGAGCACCTTGTCCTCGGCATCGACAGCCGCCACCGAGTCTTCCATATCAATGATCGTCGTCAGCGCAGCTTCCAGATAGACATCCGCAATATTGGCCGGATCATCCTTGCCAATCGGATGCTCGGCATCAAAGATCACATCAATATGCAGTCCGTTATGCTTGAACAGGCACCCCTTGTCATTCCACCCCACACATTGCGAAGGATCTTTGAGCGGAATGCCGTTCTCTTTGACGTTGGTCAGGTTAGCCCAGCTACCCTCGGCCAGCGGCAGTGTCTCATCCAGAAACGCCTTTGCCGCTTTGATGACCGCAGCGCCTCGCACTGGATCATATCCACCAGGCTGAGCCGGTGCCGCATCCAGTGCATCAGTGCCATAAAAGGCATCATAAAGGCTGCCCCAACGCGCGTTCGCGGCATTGAGCACAAACCGGTCGTTCAAAGAAGGTACGACCAGTTGCGGTCCAGCCATCGTAGCGATTTCCGGATCGACATTTTCCGTCGTGATGGCAAAAGGCGCTGGCTCGCCCACCAGATAACCGATGTCTGTCAAAAACGCTTGATAAGCCGCTTGATCAATCAGCTGACCTTTGTTGGTCCTGTGCCAATCGTCAATTTGTGATTGCAGTTTTTCGCGTTTCGCGAGCAGTTCTTTGTTGCGAGGAGCAAACTGCCCAAGCAGATCCGCAAAGCCCGACCAGAATTGTTGCTGGTCAACGCCGGTTCCGGGTAACGCTCGATCGTTTATGAAATCGAACAATTGCCGGGCAATCTGGATGCCATTTTGACTGACATATTCGGACATGCGTAGTTCCTCTTTTTACAATAAACAGATTACGCTCCGACCTCGCCGTCTAAACGCAATATTGAATGTTCCGGGGAGGAATCGGCGGCATCTATGACCGGTGAGCCAGTTTTTGTAAATGCTGGATATCAAATCCTTGCCGATCGCGATCCTATGGTTCAGAAATCAACGGTGATGAATTTGGATGAAAAAACAAAGTTGCTGGAAACCAGCTTGGAACGCGCGGCAAACGAGATGGGTGATATTACCGGTCCCGTGATGGCACGATATTATGAATTGCATCCCGATGCGCGCACCTCCTTTCGCGAGCATGGGCTTGGTAACACCGCAAAACTGGAAGCAGAAATGGTAGAAAGCGTGGTTTATTGCCTGATGAACTGGCTTGAGCGGCCGCAAGAAATCCGTATCATGTTTGGCAGCACCGTTCCGCATCATGAAGAAACCCTGAAGGTAACCAGCGATTGGTTCCGTGGGCTAGTCGATGCTGCTGTGTATATTATTACCAAAACCATTCCCAATGCACAGCAGGACGAACATACTCTTTGGAAAGAGATACATCTAGGCGTCAATGCTTTGATTGCAGACGCCCGATATTGAGCTGTTCCACCTATCTTGAGTTGTCAGAAACAGGTGACAGCGATCAATTACAAATGCTATCGGTTTCAAATGAAAGCAAATCCTCTTCCAGAAAGCGCAATATTGGAATCAGCAGCAGACTTGTCGCTGCTCGAACGCACGGAAACATGGTCCAAAGTCAATAGCGGAACCACCAATCTGGAAGGTTTGAAAATCGTTGCAGGACAACTGGCAGACGCGTTTTCTGTTTTACCAGGCGACATCCAGTTGATTGATCCCGATCCGGTTGAAGCGGTGCGGCCAGACGGCTCCGTTAATCAGGTCCAGCGCGGCCAGCATCTCCATGGTTCTATCCGTGCCGAAGCACCAGTAAGGATATTGCTCACTGGTCACATGGACACAGTTTTTGCAGCGGATCACCCATTCCAACACCTCAAATGGATTGAGGAAGGCGTTTTAAACGGTCCTGGTGTTGCCGATATGAAGGGCGGACTTTCCGTGATGTTAGGGGCGCTGCAATTGTTGGAGCAAAGCGAGTACGCCAAAAATATCGGTTATGACATCATGATCAACAGCGATGAAGAAGTGGGTTCCGCCTCCTCCGCCGCGCTGATCGAACGATGCGCCAAGGGCAAGGTCGCCGCGCTCACCTACGAACCCGCCCTGCCCGATGGGACCTTGGCTGGCGAACGCGGTGGCAGCGGCAATTTTTCGATCATCTTCACCGGCAAAAGCGCCCATGCCGGCCGTAACCCGGACGAAGGTCGCAATGCGCTGGTCGCCGCAGCTGATATGGCTATACAATTGAAAGCCCTGCACCGTGAGGGACTGAGCGTCAATCCAGCCAAGATTGAAGGTGGCGGACCGAATAATGCAGTCCCCGATCACGCCATCTTGCGGGTGAACTTCCGCCCCAAGTCAATTGCCGATCAGGAAGAGGCGCAAATCACTCTTGATAAACTGGTTGATATTATCGCGCGCGGCCATGATCTTGACGTGCATTGCCATGGCGGTTTTGGTCGTCCGCCAAAACCGATCGATCCACAATCCGAAAAGCTTTTCCATTTGATTAAAAGCTGCGGTGCTGAGCTTGGGCTGGAAATAAACTGGCGTGGCACAGGCGGGGTTTGCGACGGCAATAATATTGCCGCTTGCGGTGTGCCCGTTGTTGACACAATGGGGGTCCGTGGCGGCGCCATTCACAGTTCGGATGAATTTCTGATCGCTGACAGTCTGGTCGAACGCACACAACTATCAGCGCTGGCAATTATGAGGATTGCAGCCAAGGGGGCCTTATGAGTTTCAGAATTCGGGCGGCGCGGGTCGATGACCTGCAGCATTTGTATGAAATGGCAAAGCTTACTGGCGGTGGTTTTACCAACCTGCCTGCCGACAAAGACAGCCTTACAATCAAGCTGGGCCGTTCGGCCAAAGCGTTTGACAGGACCAGCGAGGAACATGGGGATGATCTGTTCGTGATGGTTCTCGAAAATATCGAAACCGGTGTGGTACGCGGGACATCACAGCTGTTCACAATGGTCGGGCAAAGCTGGCCCTTTTATTCCTATCGCTTGAGTACTTTATCACAGACCAGCAAGGAACTGGACCGGACATTCCGTGCGGAGATGCTGACACTGGTAACCGATCTGGAAGGCGCCAGTGAAGTTGGCGGCCTGTTTCTGCATCCCGGTGAACGCGCCGGCGGGCTGGGTATGTTGCTCGCACGCAGTCGCTATCTGTTCATAAAGGAACACCGCTCGCGTTTCGGCGATCGGCTGTTTGCAGAATTGCGCGGCGTAATTGATGAAGCGGGTGGATCGCCTTTCTGGGATGGCCTTGCCGGGCGCTTTTTCGGCATGGGTTTCCAGGAAGCGGACTATTTCAATGCCATTCACGGCAACCAGTTCATCGCCGACCTGATGCCCAAACACCCAATTTACACCGCGATGCTTAGCGAAACGGCGCGCGCAGCCATTGGCATCCCCCATCCCAATGGTCGGGCAGCGATGCGGATGCTGGAAAATGAGAATTTCTCTTATGATGGCTATGTCGATATTTTTGACGGTGGTCCGACAATGATCGCCAAGACCGACAATGTGGCCAGCGTGAAAAATGCCAAATCGGACGAAATTGTCGCCATTACTGCTTCAGGAGCAGGCCTTAAGTCGATTATCTCTTGCGGCAGGCTTCATGATTTTCAGGCTACTTACGCCTTTGTTGGCGAAGCTGAAGGCGGTGTGACTATTGACGAAGATGCCGCAGCCAGCCTGGGCTTATCGGTCGGCGATATGATCGCCCATATTCCAAGGTAATCAACATGGCAAAAGTTCAGGAAATCAATTTCGACGGAATTATCGGGCCGAGCCATAACTATGCTGGTCTGAGCCTCGGCAATATCGCATCCTCTACCAATGCCGGAGAGGCATCTTACCCTCGCGAGGCAGCCTTGCAAGGCCTAGCGAAGATGCGGCACAATATCGAGCTCGGCTTGACGCAGGGATTTTTCATGCCGCTGGATCGACCCAATATCGGTTGGCTGAATGCACTTGGAACGCAGATTAGCAGCGCAGAACCGCACATAAGGGCAGCGGCTTATTCCGCTTCGTCCATGTGGGCTGCCAATGCCGCCACCATTTCTCCGGCACCGGATGCGATTGATGGCAAGTGCCATCTGACGGTTGCCAACCTGCAAACCATGCCGCATCGCAGCCACGAATGGCCCGGGACGCTTGCACAGCTTCAACTTGCTTTTGCCAATCTAGAATATTTCGCCGTTCACGGCCCGGTCCCCTCCCCCTTTGGCGACGAAGGCGCAGCCAACCATATGCGTTTATGTGTTTCTCATGGAGAAACAGGGGTCGAGATATTTGTTTATGGGCAAAGCGGTGGTCCTTTTCCCGCTCGCCAGCATGTCGAGGCCAGCAAAGCCGTAGCGAGAAAGCATGGCCTGGACAGCGGCCGCGTGATTTTTGCCCAGCAGTCGGAAAAAGCTATTGCCGCCGGCGCCTTTCACAATGATGTGGTCGCCGTTGCCAATGAAAATGTGCTGTTCGCGCATGAAGAGGCGTTTGAACATCGGGAAGAACTTTATGCTGAAGTGCAGCGCAAATTTCCGGAAGTCGAAATCATTACGGTACCGGCAGCCAAGGTCAGTTTGGCAGACGCGATCACATCCTATCTGTTTAATGCCCAACTGGTCACGCTTCCTGACAATGGTGGCATGGCACTGATTCTCCCGACCGAGGCGAAAGCAACACCAGCGGTCTGGACCTATCTTGAGGACCTGGTGGCGGGCAACAGCGCGATCCGGACGTTGTGCCCCGTCGATGTTCGCCAATCGATGGCCAATGGTGGCGGCCCAGCATGTCTGCGCCTTCGCGTTGTCGCCGATCCTGACACAGTTGATCCGCGCTTTATGGCGACATCTGAAAAACTGGATGTAATCGCTGAAGTTGTCGAGCAATTTTGGCCAGATACCATTGCTCCTGATCAACTGACGGACGATGCATTGCGCGAAAAAGTCCAGATTGCGCGCAATGAACTTCTCAAAGCCTGCGCGTTGATCGAACTCGATGCATAGAAATCGATCCACAACTGTCGAATTAACTTACAGTTAACCATGTTCGACTTTGCAAAAGCCCCACTTTTCTGGGATTGGCATAGCCCTTGCTGCATATCAAAGCATGTGGAGAAAATTCAAAAGACTGTTCATCATAAAGACCAAATTTGAGGCATTCCTGATTGTTTATGCGCTCGCCACCGGTGCCGTGGCGCGGGGTCAGGATTATCTCGTGCAATATCCAGGATTTGGCGGAAAGCTTTTATTCCTTGCATGCACCGGAGCAGTTTTCATGGCCGGTGCCAAGATGATCGAAGCAATTGATTATCACCGAACCTATGGTCAAGATTATTGACGGATAGAGTTTACCCCAGAAGTTAAGGGGATGAGCATTTGTGGCTCGTCTCTCGCTATTTGTTAAAGTAGAGGGTTTCTGTTGCACGGCACCCTCCAAGAAACTTGAAGTGGTGAGCTTCTGTTGCTCGGTGCTCACCAAACCGCCGGTATCCCTTCTGTTGCCCGGTGGGTCCAACCGCGCTTTAACTTCTTAAGTTACAACCGTGAGGTCGATGGCTTAAGCCGCTACTGCGAGTGCTTCGTTATCGTTTGCACTTATAGTTTTTGAGCAATCACGGCATACTCAGGCCGGGTAAAAATAATGCTTTTCAACACACGTCGATCCTGGTTCGGCCCCATCAACCAAGATGCCCTAAAACATCCCAAATGGTGGAGCCGCCGGGTACTGCCCCCGGGTCCGTTGTGCCTATTGCACATCACAATTTATCACCATAGTCCGCCGAAACAGACAGGCCCTATATAGGCGCTTAATTCTGAATGAAAAGAGAATGACGCAAAAATATAGGCGTGGATATTGCCATCCACACCTATAGGTATTGCTTCTAAATTGTTGAATTAGAGCTTATTTCTTCAGGCTATCCCGAATTTCGGTCAGCAAATCAATTTCGCTTGGACCGGAAGCTGCTTCCTCTTCCTTCTTCGCTATGGCTTTATTGGCATAACGGACGATTATGAAAATGATAAACGCCAGAATGATGAAGTTGATTACAACTGTAAGGAACTGACCCCAACCCAACATCGGAACACCCGCTTCTTTCAATGCCGCATAGTCGGTGGAACCGGCCAGTTCAGCTGGCGGAGTACCAAGCAGAATGAACATGGTTGAAAAATCCGGAGCGCCAAAAATCGCGCTCACCACCGGCATGATCACATCTTCTGTCAGCGATGTTGTGATGGTCGCAAAAGCAGCACCGATGATGACCGCAACTGCCAAATCCAGAACATTGCCTTTCAGGACAAAGTCTTTAAATTCTGAAAACATATTACTACTCCTCTTCCCCGTAAGATGGTGGTTAAATGCCCGAAAAGCTCTGATTTGTCGAGGGAAGTCATTGCATTCGCCTGTTTTCGTACCTATTTTTACATTTGATGAGGCGATCAATTGAAACGTGGGAGAAAATCAACATGCGTGGCAAGTTAACCAAATTTTTGATGGTACCGGTTTTGGCATTAGCGCTCAGCGCTTGCGGCATTAACAGCGTGCCAACAGCTGAGGAACAGGCGAAAGCCAAATGGGCCGACGTCGAAAGCACCTATCAACGCCGCGCTGATCTGATCCCTAATCTGGTTGAGACCGTCAAAGGTTTTGCTGCGCAGGAACAAGACACGCTAACCGCCGTGGTTGAAGCGCGTGCCAAAGCGACTTCCATTCAGGTCAGCGCCGATGATTTGGGCGATGCATCAAAAATTCAGGAGTTTGCGGCAGCACAGGGTGCTTTGTCACAAAATCTTGGCCGTCTTTTGGCGACTGTAGAGGCCTATCCTGACCTCAAGTCCAATCAGAACTTTCTGGCCCTGCAAAGCCAGCTCGAGGGCACGGAAAACCGCATCAACGTGGCGCGCCGCGATTATAATGAAGCAGTCCGGCAATATAATACGACCATCCGGACCTTCCCCGATATTATCGGTGCAAAGATCATTCACGGCGCAGAACCGATGGAACCGTTTACCGCCACTACCGAAGGCGCCGATGAAGCTCCAACGGTGGCGTTTTAAACCATAATGCGATATTTCTCCCACAACATTGTCGTGTCAATTTGGGCTGCCGCGATTTTGTCGATCACGGCCCTTTCGACTCCTGCAGCAGCTCAGAGCTTTCCTGAACTAACCGGCCGCGTCGTGGACCAGGCGGACTTGCTCGATCCGGCGCAAGAGTCAGGCATATCTGCCAAATTGGAGGCTCTGGAAGCAAATTCCAACCGACAGTTGGTGGTCGCCACGGTGTCCAGTTTGGAAGGATATGATATTGCCGACTATGGCTATCAGCTTGGGCGGAGTTGGGGCATTGGACAGGATGGTGATGGCGAAGCGGAAAAAGACAATGGTATCATATTGCTTGTTGCGCCGAACGATCGGAAAGTCCGGATAGAAGTTGGCTACGGACTGGAAGGCATCATGACCGATGCGCTTTCCAGCGCAATCATTCAAAATCATATCCTGCCACAGTTCCGTGACGGCAACATGCCGGCTGGCATTGAGACCGGTGTAGATCGGATCATTGCACAGTTGACCCTGCCAGAGGAACAGGCGCGCGCCGTGGCGTCACAGGCGGCGGCCGTGCAACGCGAACGGTCGAGTGACGGCGAAGGCGGACTGATTATTTTCTGGATCGTTGTTGGCATCGTGATAATCGCGATGTCCATCTCCAACTCTCGCGGTGGACGGCGTTATCGAGGCGGTGCTGGTCCCGTGGTTATCTGGGGCGGTGGCAGTTCCAGTGGCTGGGGTAGTTCCAGCGGCGGATTCAGCAGTGGAGGTTTTGGTGGCGGTGGTTTCAGCGGCGGTGGTGGCAGCTTTGGTGGCGGCGGCGCTTCGGGAGGATGGTAGTGCAAAAAGTGAACCAGCTATCTGAAGCGGACCACAAACTTGTTACAACAGCTGTTAGCGAGGCTGAAAAGTCCACAGACGGAGAGATTGTAACCATCGTCACCGATCTGTCGGACAAATATCATGACGCTGGTTTACAATGGGCAATGGGCATCACGTTCTTTTTCTTGTCCACATTGGCGGTATTTCCGGCGTTTTATCAATCGATATTAACGGGGCTGTTCGGCGGTTGGGAGCAAGACCTCACTACAGCAGGCGAACAAATGGCGATTCTTTTCATCGCCAGCGTCACGCTGTTCTTGATCATGCGCTATCTGTTTGCATGGATGCCGCTCCGGCTTGCTGTCACGCCCAAAAGCACCAAGCAGCGCCGCGTACGCAAACGAGCAATTGATTTCTTCAAAGTAGGTGCAGAACGTCGCACCATGGGATTGACGGGGATATTGATTTACGTTTCCCTAAAAGAACATCGCGCGGAAATTGTTGCCGATGATGCCATTGCCGAGAAAGTATCTCCTGAAGTCTGGGGCGAAGCGATGGTTGCGTTGATTGATGAAATTCGTGCCGGCCGTCCCGGTGAGGGCATGGCTGCGGCCGTTCGGCATGTTGGCGTGGTGTTAAAAGAGCATTTCCCCAAAACCGATCACAACCCTAATGAACTGCCAGATCGATTGATCGAACTTTGAGTATCGACGACGCGGAATCCCCCATCGAAACCATGTGGGAAGGCCGTTTCATCACAGCCAAAAAGAAAGGCCGCTGGGAATATGTCTCGCGCAGCCGGGGGATTCGCGCCGCTGTCATTTTGGCCGTGGATGATGGCCATGTCTTGTTGGTTGAACAATATCGCGTTCCGCTTGGCAAAAATTGCATTGAGTTACCCGCGGGCTTGGTGGGCGATCATGATGACAATGGTGACGAAGATGCTTCCGTAGCAGCCATCCGGGAGCTGGAGGAAGAAACCGGCTATCGTGCAGAAATCATGGAAGACCGTGGAGAGTTTTATTCATCTCCAGGTATGGTTTCCGAGAGCTTTTCCCTGTTCCACGCGAAAAATTTGACCAAAACCGGACACGGCGGTGGTGTCGACGGTGAAAACATCATCGTGCACCGCGTGGCATTGGATGGTCTAGCCGAGTTCATCGACCAAAAGCGCAACCAGGGCGCGGCTATCGATGTTAAAATGTTGCTGTTTCTTCAACCAAAATAGGCAGATATCCTACCGAAAATTATCCGCATAGGCTTGAATTTTCAATGTCTTGTTTGGCGTTGGCACGACCGAATAAGCAATCCCATATTTGTCGGCATAGGCCGTTGCTGCATCAACACTCGGAAACGTCATCCGCACTTGCCGCTGCGTATCGCCAGATCCTGCCCATCCGGTCAGGGCATCAGGCTTGCGGGCTTCTGATGGTTCAAATTCCAGCACCCATTTGTCGGTCAGAGCTTTACCCGATTGCATAGCATTCATCGGGTTCTGGTATATCCGCGCGGCCATCCATAATTTCCTTCGTTGATGATCGCTTCAATAAGCGCGTGAAATGGCAAATTCAACTGCTTCAGTCATCGCAGCTTTTGCTTTACCCGATGGAAAGGCGCCAAGGGCATCAATCGCACGCTGACCATAGTGACGTGCACGTGAAATTGTATCGTCTATCGCGCCGGTTTTCTTGAGCAGGTCTGTGGCAAAACCAAGGTCATCATCCGAGGTTTTGTGGCCGATAATAGCATCTTTCCAAAACTTGCGATCCGCATCGTTTCCGCGCGCGTAGGCAAGAATTACGGGCAGAGTGACCTTTCCTTCACGGAAATCATCGCCAGCATCCTTGCCCATGGTTTCGCTGTCGGAGGAATAATCAATCGCGTCATCGACAAGCTGGAAAGCTATGCCCAAATTTCGGCCATAGGAATCCAGCGCTAGTTCGGATTCTTCATCCCGTTCCGCAACAACGGCCGAGATACGGCTTGCGGCTGCAAAAAGTGCGGCGGTCTTGGATCCGATAATATCAAGATACCGATCTTCACTGGTGTCAATCTTGCGTTGAGCGGTCAGTTGATTGACCTCCCCTTCGGCAATTATTGCCGATGCGCTGGACAGGATTTTCAAAACTTTCAGCGAACCATCTTCCACCATCAGTTCAAACGATCGGCTGAACAGAAAATCGCCCACCAATACCGTGGCCGGGTTGCCAAACACCAAATTGGCAGTTGTTTTCCCGCGCCGGAGATCGGATCCATCAACCACATCATCATGCAATAATGTTGCGGTGTGAATAAATTCCACCGCTGCCGCCAGTTTGAAATGTCGATCCCCCTCATAACCGATCAATTTAGCAGCCGCTAATGTCAGCATTGGCCGCATTCTCTTGCCGCCGCCAGCAATCAGATGGCCTGCCAGTTTTGGAATCAGGGGAATCTCTGACTGCATCCGATCCAGAATGACGCTGTTGACTTGATTCATATCGCTCGCGACCAGCGTCATGAGCGGTTCTAGCGACGGGGTGGCTTCTCGCCCCAATTGATGGACAGTTGCAGACATGTTGCAAGCGATGTGGCAAGGGAACCGGTATAAGGCAAGTGAAATCAAAACATCAGCAAGTGAAGTTTGCAAAACTTGCGGGCAAGTCTATCAAGCAATGAATCTGTAAACCAAATCAGGCAGCTACCCATGGACGAAAAGCTCAAGCAATATCGCGAAAGCATCAACAATATCGACGCCGCCCTGGTGTTCATGCTGGCAGAGCGTTTCAAGGTCACGCAGGCTGTTGGTGAGTATAAGGCGGAGAATAACCTACCGCCGGCTGATCCTTCCCGCGAACAGGAACAAATTGCCCGATTGCGCCAACTCGCAAGCGATGCCAATCTTGATCCGGAATTTTCCGAAAAATTTCTGCGCTTCATCATCGACGAAGTTATTCGCCATCATGAACAGATCCGCGAAGAGGCTAGCTAGTCGGTTGTATCTGGGATTTGGGTAGGCATAGCCGCACCAACAGTCCGCCCAAATCTTCACTTTCTTCCAAGGACACCCGGCCGTGATAAATCTCGGCCACATCGCGGACGATGGCCAGCCCCAAGCCAGTTCCGGGCTTGCCGGTATCAAGCCGCGCTCCGCGATCAAATATGCGCTGGCGTTCTTCAGCCGGTATGCCGCGACCATCATCCTCAATCAGCAATTCAACAAACTCATCACTGGTTTCGACAGTGACGAAAACACTGCCTCCGCCATATTTGGCAGCATTTTCAACCAGATTGCCGATCATTTCATCGAGGTCCTGTCGTTCAACAGAGACCACCGCATCCTGATCTCCGTCAATGTCAATGCGGACATGCTTGTAAAGGCGTCCAACAGCCCGTTCCACCGCCTGCAGACTTGACCATACACGAGAACGGCTATGAGCATGCCCACGACGACCAACTGCGCGTGCGCGCGCAAGATGATGATCTACCTGACGTCGCATAACGCCGGATTCTCTGATCACTGTATCTGCCAAATCGTCGGCCTTGGCGGTTGCGCTGTTCATAATTACTGTGAGCGGGGTTTTTAGCGCGTGAGCGAGATTGCCGGCATGCCGCCGCGCTTCCTCAGCCTGTTTTTCGTTATGGTCTAGCAGCTCATTGAGCTCATCAACCATCGGCGTTACTTCAACCGGCATCGGTTCGCTAACCCGTTTTTGCTCACCATTCCGCATCTCGGAAATTGCCTTGCGAATCTTTCGAAGCGGCCAAAGGCCATAGAGTGTTTGCAGAGCGGCCATGCCGATCAACCCAAGTGCCAGCAGCAGAAAACTATTGACGAGGATTGAGCGAATTTCGCTTATCTGCCCGTCCAAACCGTCCCGGCTTTGCGCCACCAGAAACGCCCATTTTACTTCAGAATCCGGCAGTATAATTGTTCTTTCCAGAACCCGTAGCGGCTCATCAGGAAACTGATTGCTGTCATAGACATGAGTTTCCGGATCGTCATGTCTCAGCTCCGCCTCCAAGCTACGATCCCACAAGGAGCGCGAATAAAAGTCATCATGGCCCTGGCCGCTAATCTGCCAATAAAGGCCACTATTAGGCTCAAGAAACCGCTGATCCCCTAAAGGTCGATTGAGAAAAACCTCTCCATCAGGGCCGATTTCGGCCGACGCGATCATCGCGGTCAGCACATATTCCAATTGATTGTCGAAATTGCGGGTGACGGCATTCACCAAAACCCGGTCAAGCGCAACACCACCGCCAAAAAGCAGAACGATGATCCAGGCGGCCGCAATGCCGATCATCCGGCGACTCAATGACCCGGTAGTTTGCGTGCCTAACGGGCTTTTTGGCTGGATAACCGCTTCGTCAATAGGAAGGTCTATTTTACTCGTTTCATTCAGCTGTCGGGATCCTCAAGACTATAGCCCAGCCCCCTGATGGTCGAAATGACATCCGCACCCAATTTCTTGCGGATGCGCGTCACAAAAACTTCGATTGTATTGGAATCGCGGTCGAAATCCTGATCGTAGATATGTTCGATCAACTCGGTGCGAGACACAACTTTTCCCTTATGATGCATAAGGTAGGATAGCAGTTTATATTCTTGTGCCGTCAACTTAACCGGGCTGCCGTCAAGCGTCACCTTGCCGGAACGCGTGTCCAGCCGGACATCACCCGCTGTCAGCTCCGAAGATGCATTGCCTGATGCACGCCTGATGAGCGCTCGCAAACGCGCGATCAGTTCTTCTGTCTGAAATGGTTTGGCCAAATAATCATCGGCCCCAGCGTCCAATCCGGCAACCTTGTCTGACCAGCTATCTCGCGCGGTCAAGACCAGGACGGGGAAATTGCGATCTTCCTTACGCCAGCGATCCAAAACCGTCAGACCGTCAATTTCGGGCAGGCCGAGATCGAGAATAACCGCATCATATTCTTCCGTTGACCCCATGAAGTGGCCATCTTCGCCGTCGGTGGACAGGTCAATCGCATAGCCATTGCTTTCCAGCGTCGATTTTAGCTGCTGACCCAATGTGGGTTCATCTTCGACTATCAGCACGCGCATAAAGTTACTCCAGAAAACCGTTTGTCATGATGGTGTAGCTATATCACCATCATTAAATCCCACAATGATAAAGACAAAACGGCTCAGCACCGTCAAAAGGAAAAATAAAGCGGCTTAGCGGCGCTCACGCAATATGGCACCTGTTCTGCCATCGACGTCTACAAACACAACGCGGCCATTCTCGATAAATTTCAGCCGATAAATCTGTGCTGATGGATCATATTCGGGGCCAAGATACTGGCTACCCGCCATTCTGGGCAAAACCTTGTTCTCTATGGAGCGCAAAGACTTCCCTTTGCCCGCCATCATCTGGGCGCGAGCGGCTTTTTGTTCATTATCCCGCTGCACAGCCTGAACCGGCACCGCAGTGACAGCAAAAGCCGCAAAAGCCAAAAGCCCGGAAAAGATGCATTTTTTTAACATGGTCAGACTCTTAGCTATTGCGCTTTTAACATCAGGTGAACGGTCAGTTCAGCTCCCAGCTTAAAAGCTTAACGAGTCATTTCATAGCTTATGTTGAGCGTAACCGATGTGCCCACTTGCCCCGGCGCGATGGGCACAGATTCGTCCCGCATAGCCATAGGTGGCGGTGCTGGCATCGGACCTGGTGAAACACTGCTAATCCCTTCGGCAATGGAAAGCACACGGACACCGCTATAGCCAGATGCCTTGGCATAGTTTTCTGCTTGTTTCCTGCCATTTACGAGCGCCCGTTCGCGTGCCATTTTCTTGAGGCTGCTTTCATCATGGATGCTGAAATAAGGCCCGTTGAGGTTTGTAGCACCGCCAGCGCTTACCAATGCATCCAATATGGTGCCAAGCCTGTCGATATTGCGAACTGTTGCCTGAACCTGATTGGAAACGCGATAACCCACAAAACGATTGGTTTCATTTGCCCGGTCATATCGATAATCAGCGTTCAGGTTGATTCCGGTTGTTTGAATGTCTTTCTCGGCAATTCCCAGCGATCTCAATTTATCAATGACCTTTTTGGCCTGACTCGAGTTTTCGCGCAGCGCCTGTGTTGCGGTCGGCGCTTTGGTTTCCACTCCTGTGCTAAAAGTCGCCATGTCGGGACGGCTATCGACCCGTTCTGATATGCTGATTTCAACAACTGGGTTTTGAGCCATGATCTGGACGTCGGCAGCG
This sequence comes from Parasphingorhabdus sp., assembly GCF_965233695.1. Classification (GTDB taxonomy): domain Bacteria; phylum Pseudomonadota; class Alphaproteobacteria; order Sphingomonadales; family Sphingomonadaceae; genus Parasphingorhabdus. The sequence continues at coordinate 2,951,524 of NZ_OZ247497.1, read as the reverse complement.
TGCGCGACATGGCTGCTCGCCATAAGCATTGCAGTCGCGACAGATATTCCAGCATGTTTCATCATAATTCCTCCGATAATTTCCAACGTCAAGAACCCTGCTTTGTCTCGAATCTTGTGCCCCGAAGGTGATCAGCAGTGAAGTATCACATGGTTTTGTGAAAAGGTAGCTTGAGGAAATGAGCGCTTGGCCCTAACGCGCAAGAGCAATGTCACAACCGCCCATTTTTTCATATGAACAACTCTCCCTCCATCAGGGCGAAGGTTGGCTCTTCAAAGACCTGAACCTGCATGTCGGGCCGCGTGATCGGCTCGCGTTAATTGGCCGCAATGGAGCAGGAAAGACAACTCTGCTGCGATTAATCGCTGATCAAATTGAAGCGGACAAGGGCAAGCGGATGATCCAGCCCGGAACACATATCGTGATGCTGGAACAGGAACCGGATTTTACACCGTTCACAACCCTGCTTGATTTCGCTCTATCCGGCAGCCCCGGACCCGCAGAATATGAAGTAAAATCCATCGCCGATCAATTATCAACAGACCTTTCCATTCGCGCGGACAAAGCCAGCGGAGGAGAAAAGCGGCGGGCAGCTATTTGTCGCGCTTTGGCTCTTGAGCCCGACTTACTGTTGCTGGACGAGCCAACCAACCATCTTGATCTGAGCGCTATTGACTGGCTGGAAGATTGGTTGAACCGATATAATGGCGCCTTCATCACTATATCGCACGACAGGACGTTTTTGACCCGTCTGACCAAACAAACGATTTGGCTCGACCGTGGTGCACTCCGCCGTCAGGAAATCGGCTTTGGTGGTTATGATGCCTGGATGGAAAAGATCCATGCTGACGAAGCCCAGGCCGCGCACAAGATCGATGCAAAACTGAAATTGGAAGCACGCTGGTTGGAACGCGGCGTGACCGCAAGGCGCAAACGCAATCAAGGACGGCTTGAAAAACTCTATCAAATGCGGGCGCAGCGTGCGGCCATGATTGGACCAGCGGGCACCGCCAACCTTAAAGCGCAAAGTGATGATGTCCGCACGAAATCAGTGATCATGGCGGAAAATATTTCCAAGGCATTCGGTAATGGGGACGAAAAGCGCACGATTATCCGTGACTTTTCTCTGCGTATCCAGCGAGGAGATCGTATCGGCATTGTTGGCGCCAACGGCGCGGGCAAGACAACTTTGCTGAAAATGCTGACTGGTGAACTGGAACCGGACAGCGGTTCGGTCGTGCTCGCCAAAACGCTCAACGGGGTTTATATTGATCAACAGCGGCGTTTGCTGGAAGGCAATAAATCCGTTCGTGACGTTTTGGCCGATGGCAGCGATTGGGTTGATGTCCGCGGCGAGAAAAAACATGTCCAGGGGTATCTGAAAGAATTTCTGTTCGCACCTAGCCTGATTGATGCCAAGGTTGGAACATTATCCGGTGGCGAGCAGTCGCGATTGCTGCTCGCTCGCGAATTTGCCCGCATGTCAAATTTGCTGGTGCTTGACGAACCGACCAATGACCTGGACCTCGAAACACTGGATTTGCTGCAGGAAGTCATCGCTGATTATGACGGTACAGTGCTGTTGGTCAGCCATGATCGCGACTTTCTTGACCGTACCGTGACAGTCACCTTGGGTCTCGATGGCAGCGGTAGGGTTGATATTGTTGCCGGGGGTTATGCCGAATGGGAATCCAAACGCAAGGAAGATGGGGCTACCAGGGTTAAAAGCACCAACAAGCCGATTGGAACAAAACCTGCAGTAAAATCGAGTAGTCCGTCTAAAAAGCTAAGCTACAAAGACCAGCGCGATTACGACTTGCTGCCGGCCCGCATTGAAGAGATTGATACGCGCATGACCGAAATCGCAGTCTCGCTGTCAGATCCCGACTTATATACCAAGAATATTGACCAGTTTGAAAAGCTGACAAATGAAAACACGGCTCTGATCGACGAAAAAGAAGAAGCCGAAATGCGGTGGCTAGAGCTTGCAGAAAAAGTCGAACAACTCCAAAATTAGCGATCACCTTATCCAAAGACGAAGGATATAGGCGACCGCGCCCAAGACCGATATACTCATAGCCCAAATCGCGGCCATCCATGCCAATCGCTTCCATAGCGGCGCGTCATCGGCTGTCTCATTGTCTCTGGGGGACACTAGTGATAACCCTCGTTCCCCACCTTGCCGCGGAAAACCCAATAGGCCCAGCCAGTGTAAACCAGGATTAGTGGCACAGTGATCGCCACCCCGACCAGCATGAATATCTGGCTGCTCTCGGGCACCGCTGCATCCCAGATCGTTATCTGATCAGGAACGATATAGGGGAACATCGAAATACCCAGGCCGGCCATGCCAAGAAAAAATAGTCCCAATGAAATCAAAAAGGGCGCAGCTTCCTGTTTTTTGTACAATCCTCTAAATAGAAAGTAAGTCAGGATCATGACCAGCAATGGCACTTGCGCGGCGAACAGAATGTTGGGCATTTCAAACCAGCGCGTCCAATATTGTCCGTCGAGAAAAGGCGTATACAGACTGACGGCAGCCATCAGAGCAAGTGTTGCAAAGGCGGCTGGTTTTGCCAGACGGTAAGCCGTATCCTGTGCGTCATTTTCCGTTTTCCAAATGAGCCATGTTGCACCCAGGAGCGCATAGCCAGCCACCGTTCCGACACCCGTCAGCAAAGTGTAAGGTGTGAACCAGTCGAACCAGCTTCCTGCATAGGCTCGATCAGCCACCTCAATTCCCTGCAACAACGCGCCCAAAATCATGCCTTGGGAAAAGGCCGCAAGAAAAGAGCCGCCGGTAAAGGCAAAGTCCCAAAAGGCGCGATGGTCAGGGTCGCGCCAACGAAATTCGAATGCGACCCCGCGAAACACCAAACCCAGAAGCATGACGATGATCAAAGGATAGGTGGCAGGCAAGATAATGGCGTAAGCTAGTGGAAACGCAGCCAGCAAACCTCCGCCGCCCAATACCAGCCACGTCTCGTTACCGTCCCAAACCGGCGCTATGCTATTCATCGCCTGATCGCGCGCTTCGCCCACTTTAAATGCTGGAAACAATATACCGATGCCGAGATCAAATCCGTCCATCACGACGTAGGCAAAGACGGCAAAAGCTATAATGAAGGCCCAGATGACAGTTAAATCCATAACCCTACTCCGCTGTTTTCGTTTCGATTGCCTGGACATTTTGCTGCGCTGGGCCGGGCGTTATTCCGGCAGTTCGTACAGGGCCGGTCTCGGTTGATTTTACGCCTTTCTCTCCAACCTGCGGAGTCTTGCTCATCAAGCGCATAATGTACCAGGTGCCCACGCCAAAGACGAAGAAATAGACGATGATGAACGCGATCAGTGAAGCTGCCACCGCAGGCGCCGCCAGGGGTGACACGCTGTCGGCTGTGCGCAATAATCCATAGACTGTGTAAGGTTGACGCCCAACCTCCGTTGTAATCCATCCGGCGATCACGGCAACAAATCCCGACGGAGCCATGATGAGTGCGGCCTTGTGCAACACTGACCAATCATAAAGCTTTTTGCGGTATCGGGCGAAAAGGCTCCATAGACCCATGCCGAGCATGGCAAAACCAATTCCGACCATGATCCGGAACGACCAGAATACCATACCCACCGGCGGCTCGTCGGCATCAGGAATGGTATCCAGTCCATCCAAAGGCGCATTTAAATCATGTTTTAGGATCAGTGATGAGAGTTTGGGTATCTCAATCTTATAATCTACGCGCTTTTCGTCGCTGTTTGGGATCCCGAACAGGATCAGCGGCGCGCCATCTGGATGGCTGTCATAATGACCTTCCATCGCCATTACCTTGGCCGGCTGATGCTCCAACGTATTGAGCCCATGCAAGTCACCGGCAAAAATCTGAATCGGTGCAACCAATGCCGCCATCCACATGGCCATCGAGAACATCTTGCGCGCATGGGCGTTGGCCTTGTCCTTGAGCAAATGCCAAGCACCAACCCCGCCAACAACAAAAGCGGTTGTCAGATATGTCGCCATCAAAGTGTGGAATAACCGGTAGGGGAAACTAGGATTAAAGACGATATCCCACCAGCTATCGCCAGGAACAAATTGGCCATTGGCTGCAATTTCATGACCGGTTGGCGTCTGCATCCAGCTGTTCACGCTCAATATCCAGAAAGCAGAAATAAACGTGCCGATCGCAACCATCAGTGTAGCAGTGAAGTGCAGCTTCTTGCCCACCTTGTTCATACCAAACAGCATGACACCTAAAAATCCGGCCTCGAGGAAAAAGGCTGTCAGCACCTCATATGCCATAAGCGGCCCAATTACAGGTCCAGCCTTATCAGAGAAAACGGCCCAGTTTGTGCCAAACTGGTAGGACATGACAATGCCAGAGACGACGCCCATGGCAAAGGTCACAGCAAAAATCTTTATCCAGTATCTGAACAAATCCATGTAGATTTGTTTGCCCGTTTTAAGCCACAGACCTTCCAGCACAGCCAGATAACTTGCCAACCCTATTGAGAAGGCAGGAAATATGAAATGAAAGCTAACCGTGAATGCAAATTGTATGCGGGCCAACAACACAGCGTCAAACTGATCAAACATCGTCGATTGTCCCCTTTTTGGGTGGATCGAAATTCAAATGTGTGGCTGCTAAATAATGATCACATCGCTCTTTCACAATGCTGCAACACTTGATAACTAGCACGTTACAGTTGCATGTCATGCAACCATTAGCAAAAAGCCGGGTACCGATATGAACATCCTAAAGTCGACACTATTTGTTGCAGCCATAGCAATCGCAAATCCGGCATGGGCTCAATTGGAGGGATTCAAGACCGGCCCCGTTTTTGAAAAGTATGGACCTGTCGCTGAGGTTCAATCTGATGTGACGCTTGCTAAGGACACGCAGTTCAAGATTGCCTTTGATGTTGCAAAAAAGGCCGAACCCGGCGAACTGAACCGCGCGATTGAGAGTGCCGCACGCTTTATCAACATGCATGTGGCCGCTGGATTGCCTGCGGAAAATATCAAGCTCGCGATTGTTGTCCATGGCGGCGCATCACATGATCTTACCCGAGACGCTATATATAGTGCCCGCAATGATGGAGCGACCAACGGCAGTGCGATTGCCATCGCCAGCTTGCAAGAACACGGCGTCGAGTTTCGTCTATGCGGCCAAAGCGCAGCCGCACATAAAATTGCAAAATCGGATTTGTTGCCCGGCGTAAAAATGGATCTTTCGGCTATGACCGCTCACGCTTTATTGCAGCAACAAGGTTACTCGCTCAATCCATTCTAGGACCGCGCCCTTACCAGAATGTCAAAAAACCGGGTAATGCTGAAGCTGCTGAACTTTTCCGAAAATCAATATAGTCTTGATTCGCTAGAGTTGCATTTTGAACAACCTGGGTCAGATTGCACCACATTTCCGACGAATTTCAGCCATTTTTCACTTGACCGTGCAGGCTGTTCCGCTTGCCGCTAACTTCTGGAATGTCTCCCGATAACCACCATTTTTCAATTAGGCAGGGGGATAACAATGGAGTTGAGTAAATGAAAAAACTACCAATGATCGCAGCTGCCTTTGGTGCTGCCACACTAATCGCCGCCCCTAGTTTTGCACAAGATGCCGGTGCTGAAGCACCAGAAGAAGGTGCAGCGGAAGCGGCACCGGCCCCTGAGGCGGCACCTGCGACCATCGACACAGATGGAGACGGAACGATGGATGCATGGGACCAACGTGGCGACGGTAAACCGGACAGCTGGGATACCGATGGCGATGGTGCCCCTGATGCATTTGACCAAGATGGTGACGGCGCACCAGATCCTAAATAGTCGAAGCATATAAGGCCCAACCTGCCTTAAGCTACGCCTAACGTGTGCGGCCAATTCAAACAATCCTCCCTCCCTGTTTGGTTGGCCGCCATCTATCTCTGACAAAGGAAGAGAGCTCATGAAAAATCTATTGAAACCGGCTTTGATTCTAACACCAGCGATTTTTGCGCTGGCTGCTTGCGACGCCCCGCCGGCAGATGATCCAGCCGCTGATGGCATGGAAGATGGTTCGGGTATGGATACCGCGCCAATGGAAGCACCGGTAGATACAGACCCCTTGGATCAAACTCCTCCTGCGGACGGTGGCTTGGAAGGTGGTGCAGCTCCGGCGGATGAAATGTTACCAGAAGCCGAAGAAGCGATCCCACCAGCTGTCGAAGACGACCTAACAACAGACAATATGGAAGATTCGGCTTCAACCGAAAGCGAGTCGACGACATCTGAATAGAATTTGAAACTAGTCCGGGCATTGGGTCGCATCAGATGCCCGGGCGCAATTCGGGGGTGGGCGAACAGGATTAACACTCTTTAATGAAGAGGAAAGATCAGTGACGACACCCCCGAATTTCTCCCAAATACCACTCGATGATATGCTGACCTCGGGCGGGATGTCAGGGGAGCAAATTCATGACATCCAATCTTACTTAAGACATTATGGGTATTTGCAGGATCGCTTCGGAACCCTTCATGATGGCGAATTTGATGAAGCCACGGAGAAAGCTGTCCGGCTCTACCAATGTTGCTTCGGCCTGCCGGTTTCCGGCGTTATCGACGAAGCGACCCTCTGCGAAATGGCAAAACCGCGATGTGGATTTGTTGACATTCTTCCTGCTGGTAGCGCGTTTTCTACTGTAAGCCGCTGGGAAAAATCGAATTTGACCTACAAATTCAATCGCTTTTCATCGAAGCTTACCGAAGCCGAAACGGCAAGAGATGTAGCCAGCGCCTTCTCCCTTTGGGCCGAACAGTGCGATCTACGCTTTGCTTTTGCACCCGATAGCGATGAAGTCGATATGGATATCGAATTTGCAGTCGGCGAGCATGGTGATGAAAGTCCATTTGATGGATCATCAGGCGTTCTGGCCCATGCCTATTTCCCACCGCCCAATGGAGGCCCCTTGGCCGGCGACACCCATTTCGATGATGATGAAAACTGGACAACCAGTCTCGGAAATAATCAGGGCATAGATTTTCTGACGGTTGCTGCCCATGAATTCGGTCATGCCATTGGCCTAGCCCACAGCCGCCAGCGGGGAGCCTTGATGTTCCCAAGCTATTCAGGTCCACAGCGTTTTCTGGCACCGGATGATATTGCCGGATGCCAGTCACTCTATGGCCCGCCCAGCGCAACGACCTCGACAGATTGCGCATAATCACGACTATATCATTGAGTCCTTGCCTTCTGACCTGAATTAAAAACGCTTTATCGATATTGCCGTAACAACCGAAAATCTGACAAATTTCATGTTTCCACTACGATTATGCTATTAGGGTAATCGCAGCAAAAGGAAGTCAGATGGATATTTTCAAATCAGTAGTGATCATGGGAGCAGCAAGCACGCTCGCCCTCAATCCAGGAATGGCTATAGCCGCCGGTGGTGGTGGTAGCGGCTCAGCTCCCAGCAGTAGCGCCCCGAAATATGACGCTTCGGTCGAATATCAAAAGGGAGTCGCAGCCCTCAAGGCAAAAGACCATAAAAACGCAATCAGATCGTTCAAACGCTCGCTCAGCGTGGCGCCGCGCAATGCCAGCGGACAATATCTGCTAGGTGTCAGCTATATCGGACAAGGCGACTACAAAAAGGCGCGCAAACCATTGGAGAAGGCAGTTAAATATGATGGCAATCTGATCGAAGCACATCGCGATCTGGCGATCACCTATCACAAGCTAGACATGACCGACAAAGCAACCGCTTCACTCAATAAATTGACCGCCAAAGATAGCGCTTGTGGCGACGGCTGTGCGGACAAGGACAAACTGACCAAAGCAATTACCAAAGTCAAAGCGGCTATGAACGGCAGCGATTCTGCCAGCTATCACCCTGAGGACATGATGGGGTTTGCCAGTGAAGGAAATGGTGATCTGGCCTATATGGGGGCAGTCGCACTGATCAACGAAAAGAAATATGAGGCCGCAATTGCGGAGCTGAAACTGGCATCAATGACTTTTGGTCCACATCCCGACATTTTGACCTATCTGGGATTTGCCAATCGCAAGCTCAAAAATTTCGATACAGCCGAGCAATATTACCAGACAGCATTGGCCGTTGCGCCCGATCATCGCGGAGCCACTGAATATTATGGTGAGCTGATGGTGGAACGCGGCGATCTTGTCGGAGCGAAAAAGAAACTCGCGAGACTGGAACGTCTGTGCAGTTTTGGATGCTATGAAGCAGAGGAACTGCGCCGGTGGATCGGCGAAGCATCCGCCTCCTAACATATAGCGCGACGTTCGGTTTATTCTGCGCAGCGGGAGTACATGCCGCTGATCGGCCGCTTATTGCCGCGATGGCATGGCTTGATCCTGATCAACATCTTGTTGCGTTAACCACCCAACCGCAGCGGCTTGCAGCGGTCGAGGATCAGCAGATGTTGACTGGGGAAGCCTTGTTTCATACCCCGACACTGCTTGGCGGCCAGGCGGCCAAAGCAGGCTTGTCCTGCGCCAGTTGTCATGAAAATGGTCGCGACAATCCCGCTTTCCAGTTTCCCAACCTGTCGGGGAAACCTGGCACGGCGGATGTCACCAGCAGCTTCTTCAGTTCCCACCGCGGCAATGCGGTTTTCGATCCGGTGAAGATCCCTGATCTTACAGTGCCGGAAAAAGTCTCTCGCGCTACCGATAGTCGGGAGCTTGAAAAGTTTATCCGCGACCTGATTGTGGAGGAGTTTAACGGACAGGAACCAACGCCATCTGTTCTGGCCGCCCTCTCCTATTATGTGCGATCTTTAACAGCAGCCCCCGCCAATACGCGCATTGCGTTAACTGTTGAAAGCCAATTGGTGGCGGTGGATCAGGCTGTACTTGCTGCCAAAGAAGCACGGCAAAAGGACGACTCGAAGCTTGCACGCTTATTGCTTGCTTCCGCACGCCACCGGCTCGGCTTGATCCATGAACGCTATGAGGGAAAAGCCCTTGCGAAAGAACGCAATGCGCTTGTTTCAGCCAGTCAGCAATTGGGCAAAGTGCAGAAAATCGAGGACAACGCTAACTTCACCCAGGCCTTGATTCGATGGAAAGACAGTTACCGAAAGACCCGAAAACGGATCAGCGACAGGCAACATCTGTCGCTGTATAACCCTGATGTGCTGAAAGCAGCGCTTAACCAAACACCAAGCTAGCCGATCATGTTGCAAAGAAAAACGGCCCGGAAATTCGATCCCCGGGCCGTTTTGTCCTATCTGTAATCTGAAGATTATCCGAACTGGTTCATTGTGTTGTCGGCACCGCCTGCTTTCAGGGCCGCATCGCCAGCGAAATATTCCTTGTGATCATCACCAATGTCGGAACCGGCCATGTTCTGGTGCTTCACACAGGCAATGCCCTGGCGAATTTCCTGACGCTGAACGTTGAGAACGTAGCCCAGCATCCCTTGCTCACCGAAATATTCCTTGGCCAGGTTATCGGTCGACAGTGCTGCCGTGTGATAGGTCGGCAATGTGATGAGGTGGTGGAATATACCCGCCCGTTTCGCGCCATCGGCCTGGAAGGTCCGGATACGCTCATCGGCATCAACAGCCAGTTCGGTCGCATCATATTCCACGCTCATCAGGTTCGCGCGATCATAAGCGGTGACATCCTTGCCCTCCGCTGCCCACGCATCATACACCTGTTGACGGAAGTTCAGCGTCCAGTTGAACGATGGCGAGTTGTTATAAACCAGCTTTGCGTTGGGCATAACTTCGCGGATCCGGTCAACCATGCCGGCAATCTGTTCAACATGCGGTTTCTCGGTTTCGATCCAGAGCAGATCAGCGCCATGTTGCAGCGAGGTAATGCAATCGAGCACACAGCGATCTTCGCCGGTTCCTTCGCGGAACTGGAAGAGATTGCTTGGCAGCCGCTTCGGACGCATCAATTTGCCGTCCCGGTTCAGGATAACATCGCCATTTTGGGCGGTTGCCGGATCGATTTCTTCGCAATCAAGGAAGCTGTTATATTGGTCGCCAAGATCGCCAGGCTCATTGCTAACCGCAATCTGCTTGGTCAGGCCGGCACCCAAAGAGTCGGTGCGAGTAACGATGATGCCGTCGTCCACGCCAAGCTCGAGAAACGCATAACGACAAGCCCGAACCTTTGCGAGAAAGTCTTCGTGCGGCACGGTAACCTTGCCGTCCTGGTGACCACATTGCTTTTCGTCAGACACTTGATTTTCGATTTGCAGCGCGCAGGCACCAGCTTCGATCATCTTCTTGGCAAGCAAATATGTTGCTTCCGCATTACCAAAACCAGCGTCGATGTCCGCGATGATGGGCACAACATGGGTCTGGTGATTTTCTACTTCATTCAACAAGCGCTTTTCAGTGACCATGTCACCGCTTTCACGGGCCGCATCAATCTCGCGGAACATGCCGCCCAGTTCGCGGGCATCAGCCTGACGCAAGAAGGTATAAAGTTCTTCGATCAGCGCAGGCACGGATGTTTTCTCGTGCATCGATTGATCGGGCAACGGACCAAATTCAGATCTTAGGGCAGCTACCATCCAACCGGACAGGTAGAGATAACGACGCTTTGTGCTGCCGAAATGCTTCTTGATGGAAATCATCTTCTGCTGTCCGATAAAACCATGCCAGCAACCTAATGATTGGGTATAATTGGCAGGATCAGCATCATAGGCCGCCATATCTTCGCGCATGATAGCAGCGGTATATTTGGCGATATCGAGGCCAGTGTGAAACCGGTTCTGCAAACGCATCCGCGCCACGGCTTCGGAATCAATACCATCCCATGTTCCGTTTTGTTTTTGGATCAGCGCGTTCGTCTGATTGATATGATCTTGATATGACATTGTCATGCTCCTTTAAAAGTTCGGCAATTTAAGCTGAGTTTGCGACTCGTCTTTTACGAAAGCCTTGCCGCTTCTTACGCTGCGCAGAGCTGGGTTCGAAGCGTTGTGAAGTTTAACTGTAACGCTTTACAAAATATTGTTGTATAGTTGTAAGAACCTTACAAGCAGCGCGAGTCGAATGAATGCATAGAGTCCATCATGTCCAGTGAACGCCCCGTCTATATGGGTCCGCGCCTAAAAAGGCTCCGCCGCGATCTCGGCCTAACACAGGCCGACATGGCTGCCGACCTTGAAATCTCGGCCTCTTATGTTGCCTTGCTGGAGCGCAATCAGCGCCCCTTTACCGCCGATATGCTGCTGCGCCTCGCACGAACTTACAAGATCGATATGGCCGAACTGGCCGGTGATGGCGGCGAGGAATATACCGCGCGGTTAGAGGCAGTACTGAAAGACCCCATGTTCGCGGATATAGACTTTCCGCAACTCGATACCGCTGATGTGGCTACCAGCTATCCGGGTTACACCGAGGCGATGTTGCGACTTTACACTGCCTATCGCGAAGAACAATTGGCTTTGGCAGACAAGGATACACGTCCAAGAGCAGATGGCGGAAGCGTCGATCCTGATGCCGCTGATCCCGTTGCGCAGGCCCGCCGATTTCTTGCCGCGAGGCGCAACAGCTTTTCAAACCTTGATGATGCCGCCGAACGCCTTGCAGAATCGGTCAATGATCAGGGAAGCATGATTGCTCATCTCAAAGAAAAACATGGACTACAGGTCCGCAGACTGCCTTCCGATGTCATGATGGGTGCAACACGGCGGCTTGACCGTCACCGGCGTCAGATCTTGATTGATGACCAACTCGACAATGCCAGCCAGATGTTTCAGCTAGCCCTGCAACTGTCCTATCTGGAACTTACCACCGAAATTGAATCCGTGCTCCAAGATGGCAGCTTTGCCACCGAAAGCGGCGAACGTCTGACCAAACGGGCGCTAACCAGCTATGCCGCTGCCGCGATATTAATGCCATATTCTGCCTTCGCCAAAGCGGTCGAAACACGCCACTATGATGTCGAAGCGCTCGCTCGCCAGTTCGGTACCAGCTTCGAGCAAACGGCTCATCGCCTGACGACCTTACAAAAGCCCGGTCAGGAACGCGTACCGTTCTTCTTCATTCGCGTGGATCCTGCTGGAAATGTTTCCAAACGCCTGGACGGAGCAGGATTTCCTTTTGCGCGTCATGGCGGCGCATGTCCCTTGTGGTCAGTGCATCATGCTTTTCGTTCTCCGCGACAAGTGATTTCCCAGTGGCTGGAATTGCCAGATGGGGAGCGCTTCTTTTCGATCGCCCGAACGGTGACAGCCGGAGGCGGCGCATTTGGCGCACAGCGTGTTGAACGTGCAATTGCGCTGGGTTGCGCGGCGGAACATGCTGATCGCTTGATTTATACACGCGATCGCCCCGACGTCAGTCCGGAGAATGCAACGCCGATCGGAGTGACTTGTCGCCTGTGTCACCGGACAAAATGTCGCGCGCGATCCGCTCCACCCATTGGTCGTCAGATTTTATCGGACGATTACCGTCAGGCCAATACGCCCTTCGGATTTTCCCACGGTTAAACTGCTGGCAAAGAAATTCTCCGAACAAATATTCCAGCACTTGAAAAATAGCTGGAGGCCCGAGCCGGAATCGAACCGGCGTACACGGATTTGCAATCCGCTGCGTCACCACTCCGCCATCGGGCCGGAGAGGGGCGCAATTGCTTTTCTTTGACGCTAATGTCAACCCAAACTTATTAGTGTAACCCCGACATTATGTCACAGAAAAGTCGCTATCATCGAAAAATCCCTGAAATCCGTCTTGGCGGCGTCGATAAGTGCGGCTAGAAGCGCATGAAAAACAATCACAGTGTATTGCCTTCATAATACAGAGATGGCATAGGCAATATTGAAACATATCAAGGGTGGTATAGTGGGTCACGAAAATTTCAAAGCAATGCGTAAAGCAATGGTGGTTAGTCAGCTGCGGACTACCGATGTCAGTGATCCCAAAGTCATCGCCGCAATGAGCCATGTTGCCAGGGAAGATTTTGTCCCCGCTGCTTTACGCAATGTGGCTTATTCTGATCGTGGCGTAACCGTTGGTGAAGGCCGCGCTCTAAACGCCCCACTTGCGACCGGACGTTTGTTGAATGTTGCGGAGCTAACCGAGGATGACAATGTGCTCCTAATCGGGGCAGCTACTGGCTATACCGCTGCCGTGCTGGCACAATTGGTAGGTTCGGTTACTGCCGTGGAGCAGTCTGCCAAACTCGCCGCCAAGGCAAAGGCCAATCTTAGCCAATATGAGACTGTACAGGTTGAAAAAGCAGAGCATTCCGCAGGTTTTGGCCAAAACGCGCCCTATTCTGCAATTATCATTGACGGAATAGTGGATTCGGTTCCTGCCACACTCGTTGCGCAATTGGCGCCTGCGGGGCGCCTCGTTGCCGCAATCATGGACAAGGGTGTATCGCGATTGGCAATTGGTTACAAAGCGGGCGATACGATCGGTTATCAATATTTTGCAGATTGTGGGGGCACTACCCTGCCCGGCTTTGACCAAGCCAAGAATTTTAGTTTCTAATATGCGGGTGTTCCTGCACAAATTTCCTGGGAGAGTTTTTCAATGAGTAAGCGCAATCTGTTGCTGAGCGCCGTCGCCATTGCGACCATCTCTTCGCCAGCGCATGCCGACACTCTACGTGATGCATTTGTTGCAGCCTATAAAACCAACCCGACATTATCCGGAGCACAAGCCGGACAGCGGGCCGAGGACGAAAATGTGGCCATTGCCAAAGCTGATGGCAGACCTAGTTCGGGGTCGCAATTCGGCTTCCAAGAAGATTTTCTTCGCAACGCAATCAGCTTTACGGCGCCCCTACGGCGGGTTACCGCTTCCGGTGATGTCAATGTACCGATTTACTCGGGGGGCCGAGTCAAAAATGCGGTTCGGGCAGCCAAAACCCGGGTTGCTGCAGGCCAATATGATTTGCGCGGAACCGAGGCGAGCCTATTTAGTAACGTCGTTGCCGCATATATGGACGTGATGCGCGATGAGGCGGTCGTGAAACTTAACCGCGCAAACGTGGGTGTTCTTGCAGTCAATCTCGAAGCAACCAGTGATCGCTTTGAGATTGGAGATTTAACCCGCACAGACGTGGCTCAGTCGGAATCACGACTGGAGATCGCGAAAGGCGAACTGGAGTCGGCGCGAGCCAATCTCATCGCCAGCAAAGAGAATTACATTGCCCTTGTCGGACAGGCGCCAGGTGAACTGCAACCACCACCGCCACTGCCTAATCTGCCCAAAACGCCTGATGAAGCAGTCGATATTGCATTACAGTTTAACCCTGACTTGCTGGCGGCCAAAGAACGTAGTGTCGCATCACAACTCGACATTAAAACCGCACGTGGGGCAGTTAAACCAACGGTTTCAGCCTACATACAGGGCACATATATTAACTTCCTGAATACTCTCGGTAGAACCAGTCCTGGCGCGGATGTGGACCAGGGGCAATCAAATGCCGAAGCCGGTGTGCGATTGACGGTTCCAATTTATCAGGGCGGGCGCCCTGCGGCTCAAGTAAGACAAGCACAGGCACGCTCCGGTCAGGCCTACGAACAGATTATTGCTACCGAACGTGCGATTATATCGCAAACACGCGCTGCTTACTCTAGTTGGAGGGCTTCAGAGCGCGTGATAGAATCATCCGAACGAGCTGTGGCTGCAAGCGCGCTTTCCCTTGAAGGTGTGCGTGCTGAAAACAGTGTCGGCAATCGTACCATCCTCGACATATTGAATGCTGAGCAGGAACTGCTCAATGCGCAGGTCCAATTGGTTACGGCGAGGCGGAACAGCTACGTTGCAGGCTTTACGCTTTTGGCCGCAATGGGCCGTGCAGAAGCGCGTGATCTGGGACTTGATGGAGGGCCGCTATACGATCCTCAAGTTAATTATGAGCGAGTCAAAGATCAGTTTTATGACTTTCAGTCCGACCCAAATCCTGAAGCAAAGGCGACCCGCACTGTCGACGTCCCCGCCCAAACTGCAGACATTGAACCTCTTCCAGAGGTAAATGAACGTAAATAAGAACCAATTACGGGCAAATGGTTGCCGACAATGTGGTTAATGGGCTAAGATTGATTTTGGCGTAGGTGCTTTAAGCTAGGGGCTTTGCAAATGGCGGAACAAAATAAAGAATCCTCAATGGAAGAGATCCTGTCCTCGATCAAAAGAATCATCGCGGAAGACAAAGCCATTGAGCCTCATCGGCAAGTAGCAAAAAAAGACGAAGCTTCTGCTACTGAAGACAGAGCTTTGCAGAAGAAGACGGTTGCGGACAATGTCACGCCAATTGCGCCACTCCCCAAGAATATTACCGCAAAGCGCGAAGTTCCGAAGAAAAAACCTGTCGCTGTAAAGGACAATGATGATGGCGTACTGGAGCTCACTAACGAAGTGAAAGACAATGCCCCTTCATCCGCGCACGGGGTATTTGGTGATCGGCGCAAGGAAGAGAGACTCATCAACGATCAAAAACTTGATGCCATGCGACAATCACTGTCCGCACTTGTTGCCATGGAGGGTTCCGGCACGCCAGCTCCGTCGAAACCAACCAATGGCACTTCGCTGGAAGATATGACACGTGATCTAATGCGGCCGATGCTTAAAGAATGGCTGGATGCCAACTTGCCAAAGTTGGTGGAAGAAATGGTGGCACGGGAGATTCAGCGGCTAAGCGAAAAGTAATCTGACAAGCGCTAATCCCAATTGCTAAGGCGGTCAGGCATGCTAAGCTTACGTCATGAAAAAGATATCCAAAGCATCATGCATCGCCCTGTTGATGACAGCCCCGCTACTTTTCACCTCTATAGCTTCTGCTCGCCCGATGAACGCTCAGGATCTGGCAACGCTGAAACGTGTTGGCAGCGTCGCAGTCTCCCCCAATGAAAAATGGACGGCCTTTGCCGTAACCGAGACCAACCCCGAAAGTTATGAGCGTTCGACAGCGTTGTACATGCTCGATCTTACAAAGAACAGCATTGCACCGGTGCGCATCGCGGACAAAGCTGGAGCCAGCGAACATAGCCCTGCCTTCTCGGCTGACGGAAAGCGGCTATATTTCTTGTCTGACGCCAGTGAATCGGAGCAACTCTGGTTCATCGACATTACTGAACAAGGCGCGACCGGAGGATCGGTTCAAGCCAGCAACCTCAAAGCTGATATAGCGGGATTCAAGTTATCTCCCAAAGGCGACAAAGTTGCAATCTGGGGAGACATATCAAAAAATTGCCCGACATTTGGCTGTGATGAAGCCGATGGCGGAGACGGTAATCGTGCGTTGCCCGGTCCCGGCACAGGCCGCGAATATGATGAACTTTTTGTAAGACACTGGTCAAGTTGGGAAACGCCAGGCAACTATAGCCGGATATTTGCCTTCGATATACAAGATGGGAAGTTAGCCGGACAAGGAAACGCGCTCGACGGTGACCTAGTCGGTGATAGCCCGACTAAACCTTTTGGCGGTGGCGAAGAAATTTCCTGGTCACCAAGCGGAAGCGAATTGGCCTTCACCCTTCGCAAAGCGGACCGCAACGAACCCAAGTCAACAGATTTGAACATTTACGGCGTGGGTCTCAGTGACCCCGAACCCAAAACCATACCGGGCAACGGTCGGGCGACCGATAACCTACCCGCCTTCTCTCCAGACGACCAATGGCTGGCCTGGGCCGCGATGGAGCGTCCTGGATATGAAAGCGATCGCATGGTCGTCAAATTGCTCAGCAAAGACCAGAAGGAACCGCGTGTGCTCACTGGCGACTGGGATCGCTCGGTCAGTTCCATCACATGGACACCGGACAGCAAAGCGCTGATCGTCACTGCTTCTGAAGTCCTCGACTATGCCGCCTTTCGTGTTGATATAGACAATGGCAAGGTCGAACGTTTGACGGGAAAAGGCAGTGTCGGCAATATCACACCGCTGAAAGACGGGTCGATGATCTTCACCAAGAAGAGCTTGCAAGCCCCTGATGATATCTACCGCCGGGCTGTTGATGGAACGGTGACGCAGCTTACCAATATCAATGGCAATGCATTGGCGGAGATTGACGAAGTTACCGTGGAACGGTTTAATTTCAAGGGTGCGGAAGGCACGAAGGTTTGGGGGCAGATTATCAAGCCGGAAGGGGCGAAGGGCAAGCTGCCGATGGCGTTTCTGGTCCATGGCGGACCGCAGGGCAGCTTTGGCGATAGCTGGTCAACCCGTTGGAATCCCAAGGTAATGGCCTCGCAAGGCTATGCTGTGGTGACCATCGATTTCCATGGCTCGGCGGGATATGGGCAGGAATTTATGGACAGCATCAATCAGGACTGGGGCGGCAAACCGCTCGAGGACCTGAAACTGGGCCATGAAGCCGCCCTGAAAATCGACAAGCAGATTGACGGGGAGCGTTCCTGCGCCTTGGGCGCCAGCTATGGCGGCTATATGATGAACTGGATAGCTGGCCAATGGCCGGACCAGTTTGACTGTATCATCAACCATGCGGGCATATTTGACCTCCGCAGCTTTGCATTCTCGACTGAAGAGCTGTGGTTCGATCAATGGGATCATGGCGGTCCCTGGTGGGAGCGGCCCGATCCGGAGAAATGGAACCCAATCCAGCATATCGACAAATGGAAAACACCAACCCTGTTCATCCACGGTGAGAAGGATTTCCGCATTCCCTATACCCAGTCGCTGATGCCTTTCACCTATGCACAGGAACGAAACATCCCTTCCAAACTATTGATTTTCCCTGATGAAAATCACTGGGTGTTAAAGGGTAAGAATAGCGTCCAGTGGCACAATACGGTGTTCGACTGGATGGCCCGATGGACAAAGGAGGCTGAAAGCGAATGAGCTTTTTTCCCACTGAAACGGACGGCGACACCGTCATCGTCACCCTCACCAATGCGCCGCGCAATACGTTATCGACCGAGTTACTCAACGAGGGCACGGAAGTGTTCCGGAAGTTCACGCAGGACAAACCCAAAGGTGGCGTTGTGCTCACGGGAGCGGGCGAACATTTCACCTGCGGCATGGACACCAAGATCGCGGCAGCCCTAGATGAAGCGGGCCAAGAGCAAGCGATTGCGGCCATTAACGCCTATGCCGCATCGCTACACCGCCTGCCCTGCGCGTTGGTATGCGCGGTCAATGGCAATGCGATTGGTGCTGGCGGGATCATGATGCTGTGCGCCGACTGGATCTACGCTGCCTCTGGCAACTACAAAATCGGCCTGCCCGAGGCCAAGGCTGGCTTGCCCTTCCCGCCCGTCCCGCAAGCGATATTGGACCATTGGCTGGAACCATCGTGGCGGCGGCGGTTGGCGCTGTCGAGCATGTTGCTGAAACCCAATGAAGCCATTGGCGCCGGATTGGTCGAAGCGACCCTGATGCCCGGCGATTTGATCGAAAAGTCAGTGGCAAAGGCGCAGGAACTCAATGCACAGCCCGGATTTGCCGCCTGCAAACGCCAATTGCGCGCCAAAGCCAATGCGGAGATAGATGCAATTTTGCACGGTTGAATAACGGCGCAAGCGCTGGCAAAGGCAGCGCATGACATTAGATAAAAATTTCGACCCGGCGGCCATTGAAGCACGCTGGTATGCACATTGGGAAAAATCCGGACAGTTTCGCCCTGAACGCGGCGATGCGGAGCCGTTTACGATCGTCAATCCGCCGCCCAATGTCACCGGAAGTTTGCACATTGGTCACGCGCTCGACAATACACTCCAGGATATCATCATCCGCCACGAACGGCTGAAGGGCAAGGATGCGCTTTGGGTTGTCGGCATGGACCATGCGGGCATTGCGACCCAGATGGTTGTCGAGCGGCAGATGGAGGAGCGGCAGGACAAGCGCACCAACTATACGCGCGAAGAATTTGTCGAAAAAGTCTGGGAATGGAAAGAGGAATCCGGCGGCGCGATCACCGGACAGCTGCGCCGTCTCGGCTGTTCAATGGACTGGTCCAACGAGCGCTTCACCATGGACGATGGCATGAACGCAGCCGTGCTCAAGGTGTTTGTCGATCTTTATAATGACGGCCTGATCTATCGCGACAAGCGATTGGTGAACTGGGACCCGGCTTTGAAAACCGCGATTTCCGATCTGGAAGTTGAGACTGTCGATACAAAAGGCAGCTTCTGGCATTTCAAATATCCGCTGGCTGATGGCGTGACGCTCGATAACGGTCAGGATTACATCGAAGTCGCCACCACCCGGCCCGAAACGATGCTCGCCGATATGGCTGTCGCCGTTCACCCGAGTGACGAGCGCTATCAAAGCGTCATCGGCAAAGAGATTGAGCAACCGATTACCGGACGCCGTTTCAAGATTGTAGCGGACGAACATGCCGATCCGGAACTGGGCAGCGGTGCGGTGAAGATCACGCCGGGTCATGACTTCAACGATTTCGAGGTCGGAAAACGCGCCGGGTTTGCGGCGAGCGAGATGCTCAATATGCTGGATGGTGAAGCAAATGTTTGCCAAAGCGCTGACGGGCTGATTCCGGAAGAATTTATCGGCCTCCACCGGTTTAAGATAGAAGGTATGAGCGGCGCGCGCGAACTGGTGGTGCAGCGGATGAAGGAACTCGGTTGCCTGATCCCGCATGTGACCAAGAACAAGGACGGCGAGACGCAAGAACATGATGCCGAACCGCGTACCATTGCGACACCTTTTGGTGATCGCGGCGGCGTAGTTATTGAACCGTGGCTTACCGATCAATGGTATGTCGATGCCGAGGCGCTGGCACAGCCTGCGATTAAAGCCGTGCGCGATGGCAGCATCGAGATTGTTCCCAAGACCTGGGAAAAGACCTGGTTCAACTGGATGGAAAATATCCAGCCCTGGTGCGTGTCGCGCCAGCTTTGGTGGGGACACAGGATACCGGCCTGGTTTGACGATGCTGGCAAAATCTATGTCGCGGAAGATGAAGCCGCCGCGCAGAAACAGGCCGGCGAAGGTGTCGCGCTTACCCGCGATCCCGATGTGCTCGACACATGGTTCTCCTCTGCCCTTTGGCCCTTTGGTACCCTAGGTTGGCCGGAAGATATGGTGCCAGAAAAGCCCTCTCCCCTTCAGGGGAGAGGGTTGGGAGAGGGGGAGTCTCACGATGCTTCCGATACCCCCCTCTCCCCGGCCCTCTCCCCTGAAGGGGAGAGGGAGAGGATGGTTCCTCGTCCCGGCTTGCAGGGCATCCAGTTTATGAAGGATGTGCCTTGGAAGCGGCTCTATCTCCACGGGCTGGTGCGGGCCGAAGACGGCTCGAAAATGTCCAAGTCCAAGGGCAATGTGGTGGATCCGCTCGGCCTGATTGATCAATATGGCGCGGATGCGCTGCGTTTCTTCATGGCGGCAATGGAAAGCCAGGGCCGCGATATCAAGATGGATGACAAGCGGGTTGAAGGCTATCGCAACTTTGCGACCAAGCTCTGGAACGCCTCGCGCTTCTGTGAAGTGAACGGCATTGGCGCGAGCAAGACTCTGCGCGCACCAGAGGCCAAGCTGCCCGTCAACCGCTGGATCATTTCCGAGGTGACCGAAACGCTCGCTGCACTCGACAAGGCGCTGGGTGATCTGCGCTTTGATGCGGCGGCCAACACGATTTATCATTTCACCTGGGACCGGTTCTGCGACTGGTATCTGGAGCTGATCAAGCCGATTCTAAGTCAGGCTGAAAAGCCCTCTCCCTTCAGGGGAGAGGGTTGGGAGAGGGGGAGTCTCACGACGCTTCCGATACCCCCCTCTCCCCGGCCCTCTCCCCTGAAGGGGAGAGGGAGGTTGACGAAACCCGCGCCGTTGCCGGTTGGGTGCTCGACCAGATCATTGTGATGCTGCACCCGTTCATGCCGTTCATCACCGAAGAATTGTGGCACAGCATGGCTTCCGAAACCGGTGGTCGGAACTATGACCTGATCGTCGCGAAATGGCCGGAGCCGAAAGCGGAAATTGATGCTGACGCGAAGGCAGAAGTCGACTGGCTCATCCGCCTGATCTCGGCAACCCGTACGGCTAAGGTCGAACTCAACATCGCGCCGGGGACCAAGATGACCGCCCATGTGCGCGATGGCGATGAAGCCTTGCAAAAACGCATTGCGCGGCAGTCTTCGGCTCTGGATCGTGTAGGTCGTTTGGAGAGTTTCTCCTTCGACCCAGCCCCTGAGGGCGCGACCGCACAAATCGTTATCGATGGCGCAACCTATGTCCTGCCATTGGCTGGCGCGATAGACATTGATGCGGAAAAAGCGCGACTGAACAAAGCGCTGGAAGCCGTGTCCAAGGAAGCCAAGTCGCTTGAAGGCCGTCTCGGCAACGCCAATTTTGTCGAGAAAGCGAAACCGGAAGCGGTCGAAAAAGCCCGCGCCGATCTGGCCGACAAAAGTGCGGAGGCCGAACGTTTGCAAGCCGCGCTTGCCCGTTTGGGGTGATGATTTCACGCGAAGAGCGCCAAGATTTTTAAGAGGGCAGTTTGGAAGTCGATCTTGAGGATATCGCCAGCCGGGTCATTGATGTGGCTATGGGGGTTCATATTGATTTGGGGCCGGGCTTGCTGGAATCGGTTTATGAGCAGGTTCTTGCTAACCGATTGCGCAAGCAAGGCCTGAAGGTTGACCGGCAGATGCCGGTTGGTACGCGGATTGACGGTTTGGATTTTCCCGACGCATTTCGTGCAGACATATTTGTGCAGGACAGATTGCTGCTGGAAATTAAAGCCGTGGAACGGCTTTCTCCTATTCACACCCGCCAGACTCTAACCTATCTGCGACTCATGAAGCTGCCATTGGGTCTACTTATCAATTTCGGCGGCATCACCTTGAAAGAAGGACTCAAACGCGTAGCGAACAACTACCGCCTGCCCTGATCCGCTAACCATCAATCTCAAGATCTTTCGCTAACTTTTTCAAAATCTTAGCGCGCTTTGCGTGAAACCCATCCGTAGAGTCATTCTCGCAGGTAGGAGCAGTAGTTTCACGCGAAGAACGCTAAGATTCTAAAGAGGGCAGCTAAGTGTTTGATTTGAAAGGGTTAGCCAGGCGTGTGATTGATACGGCTATCGCCGTGTGTTTGGATTTGGACGATGTCATGTCGCTACAAAGTTTCAATCGCGCAGCGAAAAACGACCGCTTACCTTAATCCCTGATAACCAACTGCAAACTCCTTCGCTAACCTCTTCAAAATCCTAGCGCCCTTTGCGTGAAATCAATCCACAACTCGGTTCTAGAAAATCCAAGGTGAAATCATTCTCTCCCCTGGAGGGAAGAGCTTTGGCAGGAAATTTCTAGTTTGTATCGCCGCGCCGCATTTTTTCTGCGGCTCTGCGCATTTCCGCTGCGCCCTCGCGCATTTCGGCAGCCCCGCGGCGAAACTCAGGGGCTTGCTTCAACAGCTCGTCCGCCGTCATATTCCCTTCGTTCCACTTGTTCCGTTTGGCAGCTTCCGCCTCACGAAAGGCTGCGTCACTTTCCAGTCGGTCGGCATAGGCTTCCATCTTGTCGGCACCGCGCAGCATTTTTTCTGCGCCTTTTTCCATGCCTATTGCACCTTTAGCCATGCCGTTGGCGACCCTGGCCTCAATCTTCTTGGCCAAGTCTTTGCTCCATTTTTTGTCGAACTTATGCTCACCATCATGCGCATTGCCGGCGGCGGGCGGGATTATCGATGCCATGGCTATGACCGCCAGTCCCGCAATTGCTCCCGTAAATTTTCCATTGGTCATCTCTGTTCTCCATCCAATCGGACCAGGCATCATGCCCAGTCTATTGACTACAGATGTAATCGAACAGCATGGCTGTGCTATTGCTGTTCGACCAACAACCTATGAACAAAGACAAAAGTCAGATTTTGATTTAGCGACCCTGGCTTCTCCAGCGCTTGATAACCCGCTGGATAATTTCGTCTTCACCGCCCTGATCACGCCAAAGTTCGGAGAAGAGCGGATCTTCGGACGCCGGACGTTTTTCTTCCGCGAGTGTATCGAGCGATACGCGGATCGGAATGGCAACACCCTCGCCGCAACAGATAATCTCACGGTTTCTGAGGGCGGGAATGGAATCGAGGAAACCGCGCGCACCCTCTGGCATGGCCGCTTTGACAAAGGCTTGGTCACGATCGTTGTTCAGACGCATGGAAAGAATGGTACCGCATTGTGACAGCACGCCCTCGGCCAAATCCGATGGACGCTGCGTAATCAGGCCCAGCGAAACGCCATATTTACGGCCTTCCTTGGCGATCCGGCTGAGAATATCGCGGACACTGCTTTCACCAGCAATATCGTCATTGGGAATATAACGGTGAGCCTCTTCGCAAACCAAAAGGATCGGTCGCTGCGGCTCATTTTTGGCCCAGATCGAATAGTCGAAAACCAGCCGGCTCAAGACGGCCACCACGGTCGGTGTGATCTCTGATGGTACCGCCGATACATCAATGATTGAAATCGGCTTGCCATCCGCAGGCAGACGGAAAATCTTTGACAGGAAATCGGCCATAGTGTCGCCAACCAACATGCCCGAGAACATGAAGCTATAGCGGGGATCGGCCTTGATCTCGTCAATCTTGGTCTTCAGCCGCATGAAAGGCGCGGTATTGGTGGATTTGTCCAGCTTACCCATTTCATTCTGAATGATATTGGTAAGATCAGAAAGCAGATAAGGAACCGGGCTATCAACGGTCAGTTTGGCAACACCCTGCGCTGCCTGACTCTTGGCTTTGGCAGCCAGCAGACATTTTGCCAGGATATCACAATCCATTTGCTTGGCGTCACCGGTCGATTGCACGAATACTTCACAATGTTCGCGAAAGTTCATCAACCAATATGGCAGGTTGAGGTTGTTCACATCAAACAGCCGGCCGTTGGTTTTGAACGCTGCGGAATATTCCCCGTGGGGGTCGATCATCAGGATGTGACCTTCCGGAGCGATATCACAAATCTTGTGCAGAATCAGTGCAGCCGATGTCGATTTACCGGTACCGGTTGAACCGAGCAGCGCGAAGTGCTTGCCGAGCATCGAATCCACATAAAGCGCACCGCGAATATCGTCGGTGGGATAGACCGTGCCAATTTCGACATTGGCGCGACCATCGGATGCGTAGACTTGCTTCAGGTCCGCCGTCGTGACCGCATAGACAATAGATCCGGGAACCGGATAACGGGTCACACCACGACGGAAGTTATAGATATGTCCGGTCAGCCGTTCTTCATCGCCCTCACCGAGAAAGTCGATTTCGGCGATGATAAGTCCGCTTTGCCCTTCATAAAGCTTTTGCGTGCGGATATTGGCGAGCAACCAGGTTTGGCCAACACGGATTTTTACCTGGCTACCGACCTGACCTGCCATTGTTATTGTCTTGTCGGGATGATCGCCCAAGCTGGTAAGAACAGCAGCATCCATAACGATGCGCGATCCTGATCCGGCAATCTCGATAACCTCACCAATCTTGTGTCCCTCGGACCGCTTCGGGGTCGGGGATGGTGCATGCGTCGCCACCGCTGGTGCCACATCTTCCTCATCAGCCTGTGGAAGCGGGCGAGCCGCAGGAAAATTATGAGAACCCATATCCGACATGAAGGCACAATCCTGTATTGTTGAACTGTCCCTCGAATTAAACCGACATGGTTAAGGAATATTTACTGGCATTTAAAAAAGGTAAATGGCGGCCCGATCTGGGTCTAAATCTTGCGGAAGAGATATCCGGCTCCCCAACCGAAGATGATCGATATCAACACGGCCAGCAATCCATAAACAAATCCGTTTTCCTGCGACAGGTTCGTAATGAAACGACCCATTCCGATTTTCTCAATCGTAATATCCTTGATCTCAGCCGCCTCCACGCGGCCATCAATGATCAGAAATGTCTCTGCGGAATATTCCCCCACCGGGACGCTTGCCGGCAGGTTGATCCGCGCCTGATAAAGCACCGAGTCAGTAATCTCCACGCTGTTGGGCAAGTTTTTGTAAAGCCTGCTACGGCTGTTCAAGTCCACAAGACCATCGGTAAAGCGGGTCAGTTCCTGACTATCAATCGCGCCAGCGGGTGAAAGCTGTAAATGATTGAGGCCTAGCTCGTAAATATCTGCCGTTTTGTCATCGACGATTTCTTCCACAGGACGCGACGATGCGACCGCGTAATAGCCTGGCGCAGACCGGAATTCACTGCTCGCAGCATTAATCCAGATTCCCGCCACCTGTTGCTTTTCGCGCACCACAATGGATTCTGTTGGTCCCTTTAGAACAACCACAATATCCGCCTGTTCGCGGTTGCGCGTACCGGGAGGATAGGTAATGGCACCAAATAACAGCAATTGGGCGCCGTTAAAATCGCCTTTGATACTGATCTTGTCCTGCGACACATCCGGCACCAATATCGGCGTATTTCCGGTCATAATGAACAGCATGCAGAGACCGCAAAGAGCCTTGCACCATCTTGATCCCAACCCGGTCATAACAGCTGCACCGTGTAAATCTCGTCAGGTTGAAAGCCCAGCCCAAGCGCCATACGGATAGCAACCAGCAAGACCATTATGGCAAGGGCCAGGCGCAGATATTCCGGCCGCATCCGCTGAGCAAATTTTGCGCCCAGCTGCGCCCCGGTCACACTGCCGATCAGCAGGAGCCCGGCCAAGACGATATCGACCGCTCTGGTGGTCATACTATGCATCATTGTTGATGCGATCGTTACAAAAAGGATTTGAAACAGCGACGTTCCCACAACAACCTGCGCGCCCATGCCAAGCAGATAAAGCATCGCTGGCACCATGATGAAACCGCCTCCAACGCCCAGCAGCATTGTCAAAATGCCGGTTGCCAGCCCCAACATGAAAGGCGCGATGGGGGAGATATACAGGCCTGAACGATAAAAGCGCCAGCGCATTGGCAGATTTGCAACCAACGGATGATGGCGTCTTTTGCGGGCGGGGAGCGGCTTGCCGGAACGCACCGCCTTGACGCTTCCCCATGCTTCCCTGGCCATCATACCGCCGATGCTGCCAAGCATCAAAACATATAGTACTGATATTACGGTATCAATCTGACCCCATCGCTGTAAAATCTGAAACAGTCCCGTGCCAATTAGCGTACCAAAAATACCGCCAACCACCAGCACGGCTCCCATCCGGAAATCAACGCCCTTGCGCCGCATATGGGCAGCAACGCCCGAAATACTTGCGCCTGTTACCTGGGTCGATGCCGATGCTGCGGCCACCGTGGGCGGAATGCCGTAGAAGATCAAAAGCGGTGTCGTCAGGAACCCGCCGCCAACGCCAAACATTCCAGACAATATGCCTACCAGCCCACCCAAAAGTACGATGACAAATGCATCAACGGACAAATTGGCGATGGGGAGGTAAATATCCATATTTCCAACGACTAATCCCTTTTCGTTACGGGATAAAGAGACTTGATCCAATCCAACATAAGAATTCTTCTTTGGCGTAGCATGAACAGCAACCGAATAACGTCAAAAGCCGGTCGATATAGTGACAGCGGCACCGGAACCGGGATGCGCATTACCGCCGATGCGTTCCCGCCAATCAACCGAAACCTGCATATTCACGGGCCCCACAGGGATATGAAACTTCACGCTCGGACCAACATCGATCCGCGATGCCCCTTCCTGCCCGCTGGTCCAAATCGCCGCACCGGCGGTTAGTTCGCTGTCTTGATGGTCCAGAATTCTCGTCTGTAACGCAGCCGAAGCATCATAGAAGTAACTATCATCACGCGCGAACACGAAACCCATTTGTCCGTATGTTTCCAAACTGGTTCGTGGCAATAGCTTGTCCGGACCCGTACCTCCGGCAATATATAGGGCCGTTCCGCGTATGCCATTGTCGCGAGGCCCGAAACGTTGTTCCGCAAACAAGGAAACGGGAAGGCTCCCGAAAGGTTTGGCCTTGATGCCGAGTGCCAATTCCGCCTCTCCAGGCGATGCAAGCGCTGTGGACGCCCGCGCAAAGGCCGAGACATTGCTTACGCTATCTCCGGATATCCTGCGGGTGAGAATTGCGCCGGCCTGGCTCGCCCCATATTGCGGAATATTAAACTCGGATATCGGAACTCCCGACCCGGCACTTTCCGGATCACTGCCTTGCCTGACATAAAGCCAGAAATAGCCTGAAAGTGCATCAGATTTCCGGGAATCCGGCGTCCCTAGGCTGGGTTCAGATATTGACCTTGCCAATACCAATTGTGAATTTCCCAATGTCACGTTTCCGCTGTTGGCCGTCTGACCGGTAAGTACCAACCGCGATTGTGGCAAAGTTTGATATGACAGCATCATCGGGCTATTCAAGCCCGGCTTTTCCGGAAGATTGGCGTCAACCCGATCATAAGCACTGCTATTTGGTAATCCGGTTGATCCCGCGCGATAAATGCTACCATGTTCCGCGTCAGCAACTTGTCGAGTTAGGGCATCAAACCAAGCTATCGGGAGCTGATAGACAATCGAACCGATCGGCATTGATGGCGTGGAAACCGCGGCTTGGCCAATGGCGCGTCCCATAACCCAAATGGTCAACACAAGCAGCAAGGCCTTAAAAGGCTGGCCGGGACGAACGACAATCACACTATCATTCATCGCGAATGATTGTCCGGGCCGGTCTCAATTGTCGCACATCCGCTGAATCGGGATGAAAATGCTCGGTTTTTTCCCACTTCGGCTGAACTCCCGCCAAGCTTCTCAAATATTGGAACAGGGCTCTGCGTGCTGCCAGAATATTGATCATATTAGCGACAAGGGTGCGCGGTACGGACCATAACGCCTCGCGCAATCCATAGAGCTGAAATACAAAATAGCCCTTGAACGCCAAGCGCCAGAGAACGAACAAGGCATTGATACCCAGCATCGCGATAAGCAAATCGGATATCGGATCGGGCTGATAAAAACCGGCTAATTGCAACAGATACAAAAAGCCGGTCAGCATGATCGCAAGATAGGCAATAGCCAGAACAAAGGCGGCAAAACTGGCCTTTCGATCCCTGAATCGCATCCAGTTTTCTCGCCAGCAACCCTGCCACCCCAGCCGATCCCATCCCGATAAGGCGATCCCTATCACCCATCGGCTTTTTTGCCTGATAGCGTCTTCAAACTTGTCCGGGAAAAATTCCTGCGTTGCCACCCATTGGCCGTGCCGATCCTTTAGCCGAGCAAAGATCCCACGCGCATTCCCTTGCGTCAATTGCAAGCCGATCTCGTAATCCTCGGTCAGACTGGTTGCATCGAATGGCTTCCCGTTCGTCAATACTGCCAGCTTGCGCAGCTCGTCGCGCCTAAAGGCACATCCTACACCTGCGGAAGGCAGGGATACGCCCAATGCTTCGCGCAGCACCATTTGCTTGCCATGCATTTCAGCAAATTCATCACCATAATGGCCGGCAACCCAGATCGATCGCGCAGCACGGCGTGGAATGACCGGAATTTGGACGAGTGATGCACGGTCTATCAGAATATCGAATAGATCCAGAGCTTGAGGATGCACGAGGTCTTCGGCATCCTGCAAAATCACGGCCTTATAGGAAATCGATTCCAGAACCTCATCCTGACACAATGCATGCCACAGGCGATTGAGACAATCCGCTTTCGATGTCGGGCCATCATGATCGCATATGACGATACGGACGCGATCAATACTGCACGCGGCCGCAGCAACAGCCGCAATCGTTTCTCCATCATTGGGATAGCAACCGACATAAAGGCGATAATTCTGATGAGGCCAATGGTCCAGGCAACGCCGCACCATTGCCCCAATAACCTCAGCCTCCCGCCATGCCGGGCCAAATATCGCCAAAGGGTTGTGATCTTTGGAAGGCGGCAATTGGTCTATCGTCACCCGATCATGATGATGGCAAGCCAACAGCTTCCGTTTGAGGCTATGCACGATCCAGAAGCCATCGAAAATGACATCATCAATAGCGCCCAGAATGAAGCAGATACTGGCAAACAGGAGCAATTCTTTTTGCACCAGATCGACAATCGGCAGGATATACTCGCCCATATACTGGCGCACTCCAGTAGATTAAGCACCAAATCCAATTTTACCCCAGCCCCCGAAATGGCCTTCAACAGGCGCCTGTTCTGGCGAGTGCTCTTTGGGATATATCATGATGTAAATTGATGTAAATAGATTTATTCGATCTATATAAAAACATTGCAATGGGCGCTGGACTTGCGACGCAGTTCAGGCCATCACATGCAAAAATAATCTCAGGAGATCATATGAGTGCAACTCAGGCCCAGGGCTCACCCGTAACAAACACCGGACAGGCATTTGGTACGAGTGGTTATCGCAACTATGTGCTCATCTCCTTGATGCTCCTCTACACATTGAATTTTATCGACCGGATCCTGATCGGGGTCGTGGCGCAACCAATTATCGAAGAATTCAAACTGCAGGACTGGCAATTTGGCCTGCTCTCTGGTTTTGGATTTGCATTGATGTACACCGTGATGGGTATTCCCATTGCAAGACTGGCCGAGAAATGGAACCGGGTTAAGATTATCGCAGCCAGCGTGGTTCTATGGTCGCTGATGACAGCCTTGTGCGGCATTGCCGGCAGCTTCTTAGCGCTATTGGTTTTTCGGATCGGTGTCGGCATTGGCGAAGCGGGACTGACCCCTGCTGCCAACTCCATCATTTCCGACTATTTCCCGCCGCGCAGCCGGGCACGGGCCATTGCCATCTATACGATGGGCATCACTTTGGGCGGAGTGCTCGCAAACGCTTTTGGCGGGCCAATTACCGAGATGTTCTCATGGCGCGAGGCTTTTCTGGCGCTCGGTATCCCCGGTATCCTCTTTGGCCTGATATTCCTTTGGACGGTGCAGGAACCACCGCGCGGCTATGCTGATCCACCAACCGCGACCAAGCCTGAAAAAATGGGGATTGCCGACACTGTCAAAGAACTGTCTGCCAAACCAACCTTCTGGATCAATATGTTCGCCGCTTCTTTCGTTGCCTTTGTCGGCTATGGCGTCAGCAATTTCCAAGTCGCGTTTTTCCAGCGCGTTCATGAAATGTCGATATCGGAAGTGGCACTGCAAATCGCCGTACCGCTTGGCCTTGCTGCCTCCTTTGGCGCGTTTATAACCGGGTATCTGACCGAGAAACTCAGCGGCCGCTATCCCAATTCTGTCGCCTGGTTGCCGGGTATCATGCTGATTGCCTGTGTACCGCTCTACTGGATTGGGTTCACAACAGAGAGCGTTCCCTTTGCATTGGGTGTTCTCATTGTTGGTGCCATTCTCCACTATGGTTATCTCGGCGCGCAATATACCATCTGCCAGGGCGTTGCCAGCCCGCGCTCCCGGGCAACAGCGGTTGCGCTGTTCCTGTTCGTCGTCAACCTGATCGGCTATGGCTGTGGCCCGCTGGCCATCGGTATATTGAGTGACATTCTGATGAGCGCTGATCTCGCCGCTTCGCAATTTGCCGCCGAACTGACGCCGCAAATATGCAAAGGCAGACCGGAAGAGCTGATCGCCGCTCTCGGCGCTGACAAGGCACAGGCCTGCCTGACGGCAAGTGCCGAAGGATTGCGCTGGTCGATGATATATATTGTCAGCATCTTCTTTGTCGCCGGCGCGATGTATGTCTACGCCTGCAAGACCCTGCAGAAAGACCTGGTCGCCAAGATGAACTGATCATCCAACCTACATTACAAAGAGTATCCGATGTCCAAACCTGAACCCTGGCAGCTGTCAAAGGCCAGCTATCCCTTTTCCAATGTCACCCAGACGCGCTTTGGCGATATGGACCTGCTTGGTCATATCAATAATGTCGCGATGGCCGATCTGTTCGAAAATGGCCGGGTCCGCTTCAACCGGTCCATGGGTATGGAAAATCGCGCAGAGGGGGACCGCTGGCTGATCGCTGCGGTGCAGATCAACTATCTGCGCGAGGCCCACTTCCCCGATGATGCGGAGATTTGCAGTGGTATTGGCCGGATCGGCAACTCATCCTGGGACATCCTGTCGGCCGCGTTTCAGAACGACCTATGCGTCGCGACCTGCACCACGACATTGGTCCTGACCAATCCGCAAGGTGCCAAAGCGATTGACGCGGAGTTTCGGGCGGTGCTTGAAGCGCAGATGGTCAAGCGCGACTAGTTTCTAGTCGTTAAAATTGGCCGCGCGTTTCTGCATGAAGGCCATCACGGCCTCTTTCTGATTGGGGCCCTTGCCGACCTTGTCCTGCTCGGCGCTTTCCATCATCAGGATCTCGTCTTCATTCATATCGGGCAGCTGGTTCATCAACCGCTTGGCGGCCTTGATTGCATCCGGATTCTTGCCTGCAATTTCCGCCGCCAGTTCCATCGCCTTGGCATGCGGATCATCGGCGAGATGTGACACAAAGCCCAGCTCCTTGCCTTCCTCGCCAGAGAATATCCGGTTGGTGTAGGTCAACTCCCGCAAGATATCATCGCGCACAAAGCTGCGCCAGGTTGTGTAGCTGCCCATGTCCGGGATCAGGCCCCAGCGCATTTCCATGATCGATAATTTGGAGTCCGGCGTCGCTATCCGCACGTCCGCCGCCGAAGCAAATTGCAGGCCGCCACCAACACAGGCACCATGGATGGCCACGATGACCGGCGCGGGCAACCGCCGCCACTGCAGCACGACATGCTGATATTTATTCGCATTGCCATAGCTGCGGTCGGTCAGACTGCCGGTTGTGCTCGACTGCGTGAAGCTCGCCATATCCAGCCCCGCACAAAAGCCTTTGCCATTGCCGGACAACACGATCGCCCGCACATCCTTCATTTCGGCAAGCTTGTCCGTTGCGTCAATGATCGCGTCAATCTGCTCCGGGTCGAGCGCATTCATCTTTTCCGGCCGGTTGAACCGGACGTCGGCAATATGATTTTCAACCGAAATTGTGACGCGTTCTGACATGGTTAGGCTCCGTAGCAGCTGGATTCGTTTACGAGTTTCCCACGAGTTTAATCGCTCGATTAACCAACGGCAACTGATCATTGCCAAAATACATCCGTTCGCCATCTCCGAAAGGCACAAATATGCTAGGCGACCCATAGGCACCGCGAGCGATGGCTTCCTCTGTATTGGCACGCAGCCGGTCTTTCACGGCCTGTTCCTGCGTTCGCGCCACAAGCGCCTCCCCATCCATACCAACCTCATTGGCAATGGCCGCCAATACCGCCGGATCATCCAGATTGCGCTGATCCGTATAATAAGCGTTGAAAGCCGCCGTCGCGAATTTGTGCAATGCGGCCTGATCTTCCTCCAAGGCACAACAGGCGCGCATGGCGTGGACCGATTTGACCGGATGATGCTCGCTCGGAAAATTCATCGGTATCCCGGCCAGCGCGGCCCAATCCTTCATCACCCGAAAGCTGTGCACAAATTTCGGATTGTCGGGATTTTCGCGTGCAGAATAGACGCTCTGGTTCACCGCGTTGAAGACACCGCCAACCAGAAACGGTTTCCAGACGATTTTGGCACCGGTGTCCGCAATGATGGGCTGGATATTGTGAAAGGCCAGACAGGTCCACGGGGACGAGAGGTCGAAATAAAAATCTACACTTACGGTCATATATTCACCCTTTTTTCCGATACTGCCGTGCTCCTGCGCAGGCAGGAGCCTATCTCCAGTTCGCGAATAACTGCACAAGCGAGAGCTGGACCCCTGCCTGCGCAGGGGCACGGTGGCTTTTCATATCCAAGCATCATTCCTTTATCCCGAATAGCGTCTTGCGCACTTCGGCATCATCCTGCGGGTTGCGATTAATCTTGTCGCGGCCCAAAGCCATGCCGCGCCGTAATCCCTCGCGCTGCTTCAGCTCCTCATACCAGCGCTTCACGCTGGCAAATTCCGCCAGATCAATTTCCTGCCGCTTGTACGTCTGTACCCACGGAAAGCAGGCCATATCGGCAATGCTATAATCCTTGCCGGCCAGATAATCATGCTCCGCCAGCCGCCGATCCATCACCCCGAACAGCCGCAGCACTTCGCCACGATAGCGCTCGGTGGCATAGCTAATCCGCTCCGGCGCGTAGAGTTTGAAATGGCCATGCTGCCCCATCATCGGCCCCAGCCCGCCCATTTGCCACATCAGCCATTCCGTCGCCGCGATCTGACCGGGCAAATCATGCGGCAGGAACTGCTCCGCCTTGTTCGCCAGATAGAGCAGGATTGCGCCGGTTTCGAAAACGCTGATCGGCTCATCGCCTTCGATCGGGTCATGATCGACAATGGCGGGGATCCGATTATTCGGGCTGATCGCCAGAAAATCCGGCTCAAACTGCTCCCCTGCGCCGATATTGACCCATTTGACCCGATAATCGAGCCCGCATTCCTCCAGCATCACGCTGATCTTCCAGCCATTGGGGGTGGGCGCAAAATAGAGGTCAATCATTACGGCAAAGCTCCCGGCAGAAATTATACAATTAATACGCAAAATGGCGGTGAAATTCGGTTCAACCGAGCATAGACGTCGATGAACGGAAGCGGGGAATCAATCAGGCGCGTACTGGACATAAGTCATGGTTGCACAAAAGGGCGGCTGTAGGACAGCAAAATATTGCACTGGCAGAGGCTGGTGACCGAGGGCTGGACGCCGGGCGCAGAACGGTTAGGATGCGCATTGATATCCCCAATAGAAAGGAAGCCCCATGTCCATCAATGTCATCTACAAAACCAGCGCCACCGCCACCGGAGGCCGCGACGGATCAGCCAAATCGGATGACGGCACGGTCGACGTCAAACTGGTCGTGCCCAAGGAAATGGGCGGCCCGGGCGGCGACGGCGCCAATCCCGAAAAGCTGTTCGCCTGCGGCTATTCCGCCTGCTTCCTCGGCGCGATGAAAGCGGTATCGGGCAAAGCGGGCGTCAGCGTCCCGGCCGACGCCACGGTCACGGCCCATATCGGCTTCGGCCCCCGCGAAGCCGGCGGCTATGGCATCACCGCCGACCTGGAAATCAGCCTGCCCGGCGTCGATCAGGCCGACGGCGAAAAGCTGGTCCACGCCGCCCACGAAGTCTGCCCCTATTCCAACGCAACGCGGGGCAATGTCGATGTGGGACTAACCGTGGTGTGAGCTGCGGTTGAGGGATTAGACGTTGTTATGAGTTAGTGTCCGCTTTGGGCGCAAAGCGGACACTAGGATTGCTGCCCGTTCATTGATCTTATATGGAAGTCTTGCACCAAAGATTATTAGATCGGAGCTTGGGCATTAACTCGAACATCTCAGTTTGGCACCGAGCGTTTGACTGTTTTCCAGATTTAGATGGAAAACATGCAGACTATTTTTCATCTGCTGCGATTAGTGTCTGGATCAGGGTGGAAGATAGCGCTGCCCCGACCGAACACACAGATAAAATCAATTCCAAGTTGAGGAGCGAAGGTTGGGTTATTGCTTCTGAACTGACAGATTGGTCGAAAGAACCGAGCGATAGCAATGAGTTTGTTGATCAAGCTTTGCTGGATGGCTTTGTGGCTAGGGTACATCGCGTTGAAACGGAACATGTCCTGCTATTTGCTGATTCCAAGGCATCAACTTCAATGACCGAGCAATTGTCAGGTTTCATTGAAAAAGTAAACGGAACGGGGCTGTTGTACTCACTCTATTCCGAAAAGCATGATCAATATGCTAACGGCGTGGCACCGTCAGGAGCAGAGTTCCTTCCTTTGTGGAGTTCCAAAGATGCGATTGCAAATTGGATGATAGACTATCCCACATATCAAATCACAGAAATTGATTTGAACACCGTCAAAAACTTGATTTTGCCAGAACTCAATTCGGAAATGATGAGTGTCGCGATGGGGCGCGGTGACGACGAATTGATCTTGGTGCATCCACTATTCTTTAAGCAGCAGCTACCGAAGATTCACTAATGCACGCTAGCGTCCGCTTTCGAGATATTGCAGACATACCGCCAACTTCTGCTAAGGGCGCAAATCGGAACAATGGAGTTACGAACTGATGATATTCCCCGATGACGACGACGGCAGGGTATTGAAGGGCCTTTTTGAAAGCGGGGTAGACCTTCAGAAGCCTAGGTTGATTGAGTTCTATTGCTATTGCAAAGAGCATCATGTGAAAGAAATCGCTGACAAATTTGAAGAGGCAGGTTTCTCACCGGATATTTTTGAAGATAAAGAAAGCGAAGATACTGCGACAAGATACTCCATCTACGGCTCCAAAAAAATGGTCCCACAATACGACAAGATTATCGGCATTCAAATTCAGCTCAATGAAGTTTTGAAGGAGTTTGAAACCAAATGTGATGGTTGGGGGACGTTGAGCACCCCTTCAGAACAATGAGCAACTGCTAGTGTCCGCTTTCGGGATTTAGCAGCCACAGCGCTAGTGTCTGCTTAGGGCGCAAAAGCGGACACTAGGAAAAGCAACCTGGTTGACAAATTGCCAAACTATTTCACCGCCGTTAAAGCACTAATATGGAACCAAGTTTACTTTTATTGATTTGTCTAATTTTCGCGTTGGCAATAGGAGTTTTAGTCAAGCTTCTTCTTCAAAAGTACATTTCTCGTAACAACCAAAAATACCAAGTGGTCGATCCCAGGCCAATTGCCTCAGAGGCCCCATACACTTTCTTTTTGCCATCGCC
The DNA here is from genome assembly GCF_965233695.1 of Parasphingorhabdus sp. Taxonomy (GTDB): domain Bacteria; phylum Pseudomonadota; class Alphaproteobacteria; order Sphingomonadales; family Sphingomonadaceae; genus Parasphingorhabdus. Next base: position 2,916,025 of record NZ_OZ247497.1, on the reverse strand, counting down.
TGCTGAGCTTGCGGCAATCCAAAAGGGGGACATTGTCAAACTTATGTTTGAGTACTCGCATCAGACCGAGACATGGGATGTTGAACGCATGTGGGTGATCGTAGAAAAAATGGACGGGAAGCTTGAAGGGGTTTTAGACAATGATCCTGACGAGCCAACTTCGCCACTCCTGGCAGGTGATCCGATTGTGTTTGATCGCCATCAGGTTATTGATATTCTATGGGATAACCCTGAGCAAGCGCCTGAACCAATCGCCCGCCGCGAGTATTGGGATCGTTGTTTGGTCGACGATTGCGTTCTGGACGGTACCGAACCTATTGAGTTCATCTATCGCGAAGAAGCGAACATGGATGTAAAGGGTGACGAATATTCAGACAGTGGTTGGCGCATCCGAGGTCGAATGGGAAATATGACGGATGAAGAAGCAGAAGCGCGGGCGGTGCAGTATGTCGCAATTGGTGCTGTCCTTAACAAAGACAATAGCTGGGAGAAAATGGTAGACGCACCAATTGGTACGCGGTTGATCCGGAACTTTTCAACAAATGCTTATGAGGCAGAAGACTGATTGGTTGCATCATGTCGTAGCATGAACTTCACCCGGAACTAATACGCGACCACTACTACTCGAACAATCTACGCACAAAATTGATCGAATGCATCACCGAGATGTATCGTAAATCGGAATAAAAACGACCAATCTAATGTCCGCTTCCGGGATATAGCGGACACTAGGAAACAGCCAAAAAACTGTTATTGAGCATGAGGAAAATCCGAGAAAGAAAGGTGCAGAGCATCATAACCGACAATTCAGATTGGTGGATTCCCGGCAAAAAGGTTGGCATCTACGTGTTGGGCAGCAATATTCATGATACTGAAGGTTTCCTCACAGACCATATACTGCAGAATCAATTCGCTGAGAAAACTGGCGATCAGATTACGCATTGCTTTGATACTCCCGGAGAATCGTACTCCATCTCCGTTGAAGCTGGGGTAATCGTGTCTATCACATGCTACAGAGAATTTTTGTTCAATGGCAACGTTATTGGAACAACGGTTTCGAGCCTAACCGACGGCTTGGTTGATATTTTCGGGAACGAGAAAGCAGAATTTTACCGAGATACCGACGTTGAATATGACAATGGTGATATCCAGCATAATGTGAACTTCGACGACTTAAATATGTTTGTAACGGTCGATCAGGATGATGTTATTTTATCGGTGAGCACATATTTTGGCTGAGTGGCAACTATGAAATAGCTAATGTCCGCTGAGGGCGCAAAAGCGGACATTCGAATGTTACTTCATGAGTAGCAGCAACCCTAAAAACCTAGACTTATACCGGCGCCCAGTGACGTTGCTTCAGGCCCGACAAAGCCAATGCTTTGCGTTGCGAAAAGACTGAGCCTCAATTGATCCGTTATAGCGAATGACGCAGATGCGCCCAATTCCGCCCAGACATCTCCTTGCCCCGGTTGGTTTCGGATGGCGACAAGCTGTGCCATGCGGGATCCGCCGGCGTTGCTCCCCGGGGAAAATGCCGTACTGTTGGAGCTGGCTACCAATGCCACATAGGGGGAGACGCCATGGTTTGCATCATTGCCAAACAGATGCGTGTAGGTCAGCGAAAGGGTTCCGCTGACTCCCTCTTCTTTCTCCTCAACCGTGGCCTGACGGCCGCTGGGCAAGACAACCACCCGACCAATATCAACGCTGTTATAATCCACAGCGATGGACGGAGATAAAAAGCCGTCTTCGCCAACGGCCAGATCATAGGTTACAGAACCGCCAATGCCGAAAATATTGCCATTGCTGTTCACGATGACTCTATTGCCGTCATTGCCAATAAGTTCATCGTCAAATTTCCGGCGACCGATCGATATATAAGCGTCCAAGCCGACTTCATCGAGCCCAATCCCGCCAGAAAGCCGCACTTGTTGGCTGCTGGCGGGTACAGCAAAAATTAGCCCCTGCGCATCACCCGCGTCCACCAGCGTGCCAGATAGCTGGACATAGCCATCACCAATATTGCGGGTGATAGAGGCGCTGGCATAGGTTTGATCATCAACATCGCCGACCAAGGTCGCTCCGCCGGAAATGCCGACCCGCCATTGGTTTTCGGATTCATTTTCAGAGGCCAAAGCCGGGGCCGTGAGCATATTCATGGCCAATAGAATTGTGATTTTTTTCTGCATAAATCCCCCATATTTCTGTGACTTGCATCATAGAAACGCAGCATTGTTGAAAATCCTTCAAAAAATTTCAAAGGATTTTAGACTTTGTTGCGTATTAACTTTGTCGGCTGCATAATTTGGCTCGATACGGAGAATGATATTTTGGAAACGGCAAGGTCTAATGATTGCCCGGATGACGATGCATTAATGCGTCGCGTGTCCGTGCGGGATTCGGACGCATTGCACTCCATTGCCGATTTCTATGGTGATATTCCTTTTCGTATTGGTTGCCGCATGCTCGCGGATCCGGTCGAAGCGGAAGATATCGCGCAAGAGGCTTTGCTGAGACTGTGGCGACATGCCGACCGCTGGGTAGAAGGCGGTCCGGGTATTGCAGCATGGCTAAGCCGTGTCGCGATGAATCTGTGTCTCGATCGGTTACGTAAAACAAGGCGCGTTAGCGATGAAGATATTCCAGAAACTGCCGATGAAGCCCCATTGGCCGATGCCGCAATAGAAAGCGATGAAGTGAAGCAAGCCGTCGTCGATTGTATCCAGTCATTGCCCGATCGCCAGCGCGCTTCGGTCATCCTGACCTATTATGAGCGCTTGTCGAACAGCCATGCTGCGGACCAATTGGAAATGAACATCAAGGCCTTTGAATCGATGCTCTATCGGGCGCGTGGCGCCTTGAAGGGCTGCGTGGAAGGCAAAGGGGTCATTTCGGCAGATGTAGAGAGAATACACCCATGAGTGCAGATTTCTCTCCCGCCATGCAGGCAGCGTTGGATCGCTTTGAGGTGCCCAACTTGTCGGACGGCTTCGCCGATCGCTTGGTGGCGCGCGCGACGGCGGAGGCCGCTGTGGAACGCAAAGCGGTTCCGCGCAGGCGAGCGAATAGCCCGTGGAAGCGGATAGGTCAGACCATTGCTTCGATCGGCATGGTCGGTTTTCTCTCGGCAACCGCCGCTGCCATGGGTGCCTTTGGTGAGCCGGTGGAAGTGCCGCTCATTTCCAATGTCGCACGCGAATGGAATCTTGTGGAGGAGCGCGCTCCGATAGCGCGGGCAATCGTGTCCAACACCAAAGACTCGACCCAAATGGCTCCTGACACGGTCGGTGAAACGGAATCGGGAGCAATCGATAGCCCAGCCAAGCGAACCTTGAACACGATCATTGAACATCCCCGGTTCGAGACGCTTAGTCCGCGCCAGAAGCGGGTTGTTTTGCGACGCGCATCGAGAAGGCTTGTGGGGTCGGGCAGGTCGAGCCGTGACGATATCAGGTCGGCCTTTCAGGATATCCGCACAGAAAGACAGGAGGCGGGTCAAGCCGTAACGCCGCAGAATCTAGGCAGAGCAGCGAGAATGAAGCAGCGCATTGACAATGCAACGCCCGAGCAAAAAGCAAGGATAGCCGAACGTCTCGAAGCTTTGCCGGAAGAACGGCATGCGGTCATTAAAGAGCGCTTGGGGCTAGAGGACTTGCCTGCCGAGGCCAGCGCGGAGCCAAAGGCGGTTGCTGAGAATTCCATGGCACAAGCCACACCCGCTGTGGACGAGGCCGAAAGCAGTGTAGAGGCAACGGCCTTGCCGCCGGTAACCAGTGCCGTGCGCCAACAGCGTATCGATCAATTGAAAGAACGCTATCGCGATGCAACCCCCGAGCAACGCGCAATCATGGGCGAAAGGATGCAGGAGCGCCGGAATAAACTGAGAAGCAAGCAGCAGCGCGAGCGGCGGACAATGTTAAGGCGCAGAAAAAACTAGATTTTTTTCAAGTAAGAATAATTTCGAAGGGATTTTCTTCTTCCCCCGTTGAATAGTCAGAACCGGAAAATTCCGGCGACCATCAAAACGGAGAAATTAGAATGAAAAATTTTATATCCCTTTCCATCACAGCCATGTTGATCGCAACGCCTGCATCGGCAGAACGTTCCAAAACGGTAACGATCGACAATGAAAAGATAAGCGGCAGCAAAACGATTGTGCGTGATGGTCAAGGCAATGTTGTCGTTGACGGCGCATTGACCCGCAAACGGGACGGCGCCACCGCGACCCACAAATATGACCGCAGTCGCACCGAAAATGGCTGGACCGCCAGCGGCCAGCAGACCGATTTCCAAGGACGGTCACGGGGCTTTGATTATCAGCGGGCTCGCACAGAAAATGGATTTGAAGCCACGGGATCCGCCTATAATCGTCGCGGCGACGAATATGGCTATTCTGCTTATGGCCAGCGCGGCGAAAATAGCCGTGAGCGCGGGCGCAACGTGACGCGCAATGGCGCTGTGGTTTATGATCGCGTTGATACGGCCACCCGCAATGATGCCGGTCAGATTGTCCGCAACAGCGCAGTGACCCGCGATCCAAGCTTCCGTCCCAAGAAGAAGATTCGGCCGCTTCGGGTCAAAAATCCGAAGCCAGCACGGCGCTTGAAAAACCGTCGAGGCAATTAATCTGCGACGGGATGAGAATGGCCGTTCATACCCTCCCGGACGGCCATTCCTTCTCTCTCCGCAATAGAGGAGCAAAGATATGAAATCGATAGTTGTCATTATCAGCGGCGCCATATTGTGGTCAGCCCCAATGGCGGCGGCACAGACGCCGACTGCGCCGGAACTTCCAAATGCGAATGAAGCGCAAAACCTTCTGTCACCGCCACCTACCGCGCAAGTCGACACCACAGCCGCACGACCGCTGCAGAAGGTCAGACCGGACGGCAGTTCACAAAAGCCCAATTGGCGGCGCATCAATCACAAAATTAACAAGCGGGCAAAAAATGCCGTAGAAAATGGCGCCAATCCGGCACGGGTTCGTCAAAAAGTGCAAGCACATAAGCGGAGCCTATATCGGCGGTGGAGAGCTTCCCAATAATAGGCATCCCAAGACAAAGCCGGTCCCGCCCCTATGACGGCTTTTGGACGAGGGGTATCTTGAGAGCCTGAAGAAATTCAGGCTCTCTTTCTTTTTGGACTTTTACGCGAAGCAATGCTCCGGATCCCATGGTTTAGAGATATCCGCGTCCGGGATATTGCGGACATTTACTCGCATCCGGCTGCCAACCGAGGGTGAGCCGATAGAAGTTGTGCGGTCTCGATCCGAAACAAGCTGTTTCGAAACTTGCTGAGCACGAACATGAACTCACGGTCCTCGCGCATATAAGTATGAGCGAAATATCGTATTGGGACAAGTGATGGGATATCTGTTCCCACTACGACCTTTCTAACCTTTATCCTGCCGGTAGCCCAGCCATGGCCTAGAAGGTCATCTTCAATGTAGACAGCTTCGTAGTCTTCATTTTCAAGTCGCCCAATCAGAACGATGTCATCGCACCCATACCGCAAGGTTCTATCATCTGCAGACGGAAGTGTTGTGCATGCGACGGTCATCAAGCTTGCTAATAAGAGAGAACCCATGATCTTCATGGTTATCGAGTTACCAGACGGCGCACCACCAAACCACCAATTGTTGTCGTAACAACTCCTAATGCTAATGTCCGCTTTCGGGATAAAGCGGTCACAACGCCATCAGGAATGGATTTAAAAACCGCTATCGCCAATCGCACCGCCTGGATAATATATAACCATGGTTCAGAGAAATCAGCTAGAGACAGCCAAGCGGTCGACCAAAGCGATTTATGAGCGTCAGGCGCGGGTCTGGGACGAAGGGCGGTCGACTTCTCTATATGAAAAGCCTTGGCTGGATCGCTTTTTGTCGTTTCTGCCGCCCAAGGGAAGACTGCTCGATCTCGGCTGTGGTTCCGGAATACCGGTGGCCGGTTATTTTCTGGGCAAGGGATATGATCTGGTTGGTGTGGACTATGCCGACACCATGATCGCACTCGCCCGTCAGCGCTATCCGGAAGCCGAGTGGCCGAATGCGGATTGGATTGTCCAGGACATAACCCAGCTTTCGCTCGAGGGGCAATTTGACGGCATATATAGCTGGGATGGCTTTTTCCATTTGTCGATTGCGGAGCAGAGAGACGTGCTGCCCAAGCTCGCCAAACTGGTCAAAGCGCAGAGCGCGATGATGCTGACTGTTGGCACGGGAGAAGGCGAAGTGACCGGGACGGTTGGCGGTGAAACGGTTTATCACGCGAGCCTTTCGCCGGAGGAATATAAAGAGCGGCTATCCCAATATGGCTTTGAGAATGTTACTTTTGTGGCGGAAGATTCCGACAGCCTTGGTCGATCGGTCTTGCTTGCTTCGGGCAAGCGGGAATAGCGCGGCGTTCGGGCCGGAACCGCTGTTCAGCCCATGCCCGCGCCTATGTCTGGAGCGAAGCGTACATGGCGGCCGCCAGACCAAAACCGCGCGGATCGCCGAGCAAACCACTCTCCATCTTGTTCATCACATAGGAAAAGCATAGCCGGGCATCCTGATCGACTATTACCGAGGAACCACCATAGCCGCCCCAGAAGCAGGTATTCGGGTTAGGGCTGATCGGCAGGATGGCGCTGTTCAATCCATATCCCATGCCAAAGACAAGCGGCACACCCAAGACCAGATCCAGTCCTTCTGACTGCTTCTCAAATATGCGTTTGGTGCCGGCTTCCGACATGATTCTTTTGCCAAAGGCGGTGCCGCCATTGGCCATCGCGGTTTGGGCCCGGACGATGCTACGCGCATTTCCCTGACCATTGGCGGCAGGAATTTCTGCCGCGCGCCATGCTCTGTTTCTGGGTTCCGTGGCATCGACGGCGGGATTGGCGAATGTCCGCCCGGCGATGGTTTCCGGGTCAGGCGACACGGTCTCGCCTGGCGGAATGAGATTGCCAATACGGTCATCCAGTTCTGCGCCGGCGCCAATGTGAAAGTCGGCATCCATCGGCTCTGCTATTTCCTGGCGAAAAAAGTTGCCAATGGACTGGCCGGTCACGCGTCTGACGATTTCGCCAATCAGATGCCCCTGTGTCAGCGCGTGATAACCGGACCGCGTGCCCGGTTCCCACCAAGGCTCCTGACGGGCAAGCGCGTCTGTCATCCACTCCCAGTCATATAGCGCTTCGCCCTCGACCGGCTCGTTCATACCGGACAGGCCAGCGGTATGGCTCAGAAAATAGCGGACTTCGACGGCTTCCTTGCCGCCTTGTGCAAATTCCGGCCAATATTTGGCAGCCGGTGCGTGGAGATCAACCTCCCCCCGGTCTGCGAGCAGCAGCAGCGCCATCGCCGCCATGGTCTTGGTACTCGACCAGACATTGACGAGCGTGTCTTCCTGCCAGGGCTGAGATCGCTCCGCATCCAGATGACCGCCCCACAGATCAACAACAAAGGCACCGTCCAGCGTGATCGCTACCGATGCACCAACATCGCCATGTTCGCTGAAGTTATTTTCAAATGCGGTTTTGACCGCTGCAAAGCGGGGATCGCAATATCCGTTTATGTCGACCGTCATTGAAACTCCATTATTAGTGGTTGATCAGAATGTTACGAATGATGTTGAAGACGTACCGGCAAGACATGCTACGGATTGATGTCCGGCAATATCCATGGCCGCGACACAGCGAAACCCCTTCACTTGTCATCCTCTGCCTCATCCTCTGTCGGTGTCTCTTTGATTATATCGGAAAATTCGGTGATAATGGCCAAGGCTCCCCAGACTCCCAATGTTGGCAATAATTTGGGTGGGAGGTCTATGATGCCGTCGCTGGATTGATCCATGGACCACATTGCATAGAGAGTCAGACCCGCGAGAAATATGCTCCAATACCGGCGTTCAGAATAGGTCACGAAAAGAATGGCTGTTACAGCAGTGACTGTCAAAACAAGCAACAGCACATAATCCTTGGTCGGAATATCGCCAATGCTGCCAAGACTTATCCCGATTACGGCGCCGAAGAAAATATTGAGTGCATTGATCGATGCTTCATATTCCTTGCGCGTGAACTTGAAGAGATTGTTAAAACTGCCCAACAGCTTTTTCATTTGAAGTCGCCCCCATTCAAAGAGAAGATACTGGAAACCGGTCGCCCGCGACAGGCGACTAAATGGCCTATGCCCGCAATCGGCATCAAGAGAAAGATGTCTTGGCGATTGTTATCGCTGGAATGCTTGGCGGCCACCCATAGCCTGTAACTTTTTGAATGCCGGAGACGTATCTTGGACATGCTTCAAATAATATTTGACATGAGAACATTATTAGAACATTAAAGGTTCATAGAAAGAACATACGGGATTTTGACATGCTGACGATCGCTATTGCCGCCTTTTTTGCTCTCACCTTCATGGGTGCACTTTTGACTATTGGTATGATGTTTCATGCCTATCGGGATAAAATAAAGGCCGTGATAGTTGCTGAATTGGGCGAGACTTCCATGCAGGGTCCTGTGCCTTCGCCGCGATATCATACGCGCGTGAGCAAGCCTTATCCGGCTACCCGTCGCCGCGCTGTTCGGCCCGTTCCTTTGCGCGCTGCCGCTTGACCTTGGCATAGCTGCGGATACTGAACGGGATAAGAACAATATAACCGATGCTGATCGCGCTCAGGGTGATCCAGGGATTGTTGATCAACGCGACACCAAGCAAGGCAAATCCGGCAAGCGCCTCCAGACGGATATTTTTCCGCAGGCGAAGCGAGGACCAGCTAAACGTGGCGGTATTCGAAATCATCAAGAAAGCAATCAGGACGATCCACGGGCCAACCACAAAATAATGCCGGAACAACTCGAGATCGGTGATCACCCACAGATATAGCGGAAGCATGACCAGACCGGCCGCGACCGGTGCCGGAATGCCGGTCAGGAAGCCAGCTGACTTGTGTGGCTGTTCCTCGTCATCAATTTGAGCATTGAAACGAGCAAGACGCAGAGCGCAGCCTACAGCCATGGTCAGCGATATGACCCAGCCAAATTGCGGCATATACTGCAAGGACCAGAAGAACATCACAACAGCGGGCGTCACGCCGAAGGCAATAACATCAGAGAGCGAGTCAAGCTCCGCTCCAAAGCGACTCTGCGCATTCAGCAAACGCGCGATCCGGCCATCAAGCCCGTCCAGAATACCCGCCAGGACAATGGCACCTGCTGCTAACACCCAATTTTCCATAAAGGCAAAGCGGACGCCACTTAACCCCACGCATAAAGCCAGTGCCGTAACCGCATTCGGTGCGAAAGCCCGCAGTGAGATACCGCGCTCTGGTCTTTGGGTGAGCTTCTTGTTTGGCATTAGTTGACAAACAAATCCCGGATCGCAGATATCGAAATCATTGACCAATACCTTCAATTTCTTTCATCGTACCGATCTCAGCGATAACGGTTTCTCCGGCAATCGTCCGCTGACCCAGAACAACATTGGGCGTCGTGCCCTTGGGAAGATAGACATCCACCCTGCTGCCAAAACGGATCAGACCGATACGCTGTCCCACAGCTACGAAATCGCCCTCTTTTACAAAAGACATGATCCGCCGTGCGACGAGACCTGCAATCTGGGTGAAGCCGACTTTCAAACCATCATTGCGTTCAACCATGAAATGCTGACGTTCATTCTCATCACTGGCCTTGTCGAGATCAGCGTTCAGGAATTTGCCGGATATATAGGCCTGCCGTTTCACCGTGCCTTCGATCGGCGTGCGATTGATATGCACATCGAAAACGCTCATGAAGATGGAAACACGAATAAGCTCTTCATCGCCAAGACCGCCTTCTCCTTGCAGCTCCACCGGCGGCACCACCGGCATGATCAAATTGACCAGACCATCGGCCGGCGCGACAATATATTTGTCATCCAGCGGCGTTACCCGTTTGGGATCGCGGAAGAAGGCCAACACCCAGATAGTGACCCCTGCCATTGGCCAGGCCAGTGTCTCCCAAGCAAAAAATGCAAAGACCGCGGTGATCGCTGCCGAAATAAGCGCAAATTTGCGACCTTCGGGGTGGACCGGTGGAAAGGACCATTTGGCTTCGCCAAGGCCTTTATTTGAATATTTTTCTATTGCCATAGACTTTCCTTAGGAGGAGTGTCCTGCTCTGACAATACTCCTGCTGCAGTTTTGCAGGAACAATCGGCATAGTTTTGCACTGGTGATTGAACATGATTAGAACAGATGGTTGAACATATTGCGATCTTTGCTAAGAGATCGTCATCTTAGATTCCTCCCACTGAGTGCTACGATCAACATTGCTTGCAGGAAAGAACTATTTCTATGTCTAAAATTAAGGTCAAAAACCCGGTCGTCGAACTTGATGGCGATGAGATGACACGGATCATCTGGCAATGGATTCGCGAAAAGCTGATAGAACCCTATCTTGATATTGACCTGCATTATTATGATCTCGCCATTCAGGTGCGCGATGATACCAATGATAAAATCACTGTGGACGCGGCCAACGCGATCAACAAACATGGTGTCGGCGTAAAATGTGCAACCATTACCCCCGATGAAGCGCGCGTCGAAGAATTTGACCTGAAGCGCATGTGGAAGTCGCCCAACGGCACGATCCGCAACATTCTGGGCGGTGTTGTGTTCCGCGAACCTATTGTCATCGACAATGTACCGCGTCTGGTTCCAGGCTGGACTGACCCTATTGTGGTTGGCCGTCACGCTTTTGGTGACCAATATCGCGCCACCGACTTCAAAGTTCCCGGCCCCGGCAAACTGCGGCTGATCTTTGAAGGCGATGATGGCACGAATATTGACGAAGAAGTGTTCCAATTCCCCTCCCCTGGCGTTGCCATGGCGATGTATAATCTCGACGATTCCATCCGCGACTTTGCGCGCGCCTCAATGAACTATGGCCTCAATCGCAACTGGCCGGTTTATCTTTCTACCAAGAACACGATCATGAAGGCCTATGACGGGCGTTTCAAAGACCTGTTCGAAGAAATATTTGAAACCGAATTCAAGGACCAGTTTGAAAAAGCCGGCATCCTCTACGAACACCGCTTGATCGATGACATGGTCGCATCCGCGATGAAATGGAGCGGCAAATTCGTCTGGGCTTGTAAAAACTATGATGGCGACGTTCAGTCCGACACCGTTGCGCAGGGCTTTGGTTCCCTTGGCCTCATGACGTCAGTGCTAATGACGCCAACCGGCAACACGGTCGAAGCCGAAGCAGCCCATGGCACAGTCACCCGGCATTATCGCCAGCATCAGGAAGGCAAAGCAACCTCGACCAACCCGATTGCTTCGATCTTCGCCTGGACCCGCGGCCTGATTTATCGCGGCAAGTTCGACGATACGCCGGATGTAACACGTTTTGCTGAAACGCTTGAAAAAGTCTGCATTCAGACCGTTGAAAATGGTGACATGACGAAGGATCTTGCGATTCTTATCGGTCCTGAACAGAGTTGGATGACAACCGAACAGTTTTTTGAAGCAGTACGCTCCAATCTCGAAACGGAAATGGAAAACTGGAAATAACTTCCTTTCCGTTTTGAATTGCTGACAAACGGAATGTTTCGCGTATAGGTGTCCTTATGAGTACACCGCTCGACAATCCGGCTTTTATCGACGCTATCGTCATACTGGGCGCAGCCGGGATTGTTATCCCCGCTTTTGCGCGCTTTCGGATCACGCCGATTATCGGCTTCATTCTGGTCGGGGTATTGCTCGGACCATCAGGTCTGGGCTCATTGTCCGGACAATATGACTGGCTCAGGTTCGTCACGATCAACGATCGAGAGGCGATAGAACCGTTTGCCGAGTTCGGCATTATTTTGCTGCTCTTTTCCATTGGACTTGAGCTGTCCTTCAAACGCCTCTGGTCGATGCGTCGCCTGGTTTTCGGTGTCGGTGCTGCCGAGCTTACCATTTCCGGTTTGATCATTGGCTTTGTTCTGTTTCTTATCGGGCAAAATCCAGCAGGTGCGCTCGGGTTGGGCCTGGCGCTCGCATTATCGTCCACCGCACTCGTACTGCCGATGTCTGGGACGAAAAGCCCGGTCGGACGCGCTGCGCTTGCCATGCTGCTGTTTGAGGATGTGGCCATCGTGCCGATTATCTTCCTGCTCGGTGCCCTTGCCCCCACTTATGCAAGCGGATCTTCCTGGGAAGAGCTCGTTCAAACACTGGTCATTGGCGGCGCTGTGATCATCGGTATGCTGGTGCTCGGGCGCCTGTTGCTGCCGCGCATATTCGCTCAGGCAGCCCGTACGAAAAGTCCTGAACTGTTTCTGTCCGTCAGCTTGCTGGTGATCATCCTCGCCAGCCTCGCCACGGCTGCGACCGGCCTTTCACCCATTGTCGGCGCTTTGCTGGCCGGACTGCTCATCGCCGAGACAGAATATCATGGTGAAGTCGAAGTTATAACGGCGCCCTTCAAAGGATTGGCGCTGGGCGTATTTCTGATCACCGTGGGTATGCAAATTGATATCCGGGTCATCCTCGACAATTGGGCGAGCCTGATCACCGCAGTTGTCGGCGTGGTATTCGTGAAAGCCGTTGTAACGGGTGGTCTGCTGCGGTTTGCCGGCGCGCGACCAGGAACTGCGACAGAGGCAGGCGTCCTGATGGCGAGCCCGTCCGAAACAACCCTGATCGTGTTGGCCGCCGCCGCTCAAGCGCAGCTCATCCAGCCCCAAACAGCGGCATTCTGGCAGATTGTTACAGCCATTGGACTGACCATCACACCGCTATTGGCGCGATTCGGGCATGATATGGCCCGGCGTATCGAACTGCGCGGCGAGAATATTGAAGCCACGGACGATCAAATCATCGATGCGGAAAAGACCATTATCATCGGATTTGGCCGGGTGGGTCGATTGGTTGCGGACATGATGAAAGCACATGACCAGCCTTATCTTGCCATAGAATCGAACATCGATGTCGTGGCCAGTGCGCGGCGCGAGGGATATCCAATCCTGTTTGGCAATGTCGCACGCAATGAAATGCTCGATCGCCTGCGACTTGGCCATGCCAAGGCTTTGGTACTGACGATGGATGAACCGGTGCTATCGGTGCAGGTCGTAAAACGGGTACGTGCCTGGGTTCCGAATTTGCCGATCATCGTTCGCGCGCGCGATACCGATCACGCGGCCGAACTTTATCAGGCTGGGGCAACCAATGCCGTGCCCGAGGCCCTGGAGGGATCGTTACAATTGTCTGAAGCGATATTGGTCGAAAACGGAGTCGCAATGGGGCCCGTCATTGCCTCCATTCACGAAAAGCGGGACCAGATTCGTCATCAGATCAAAAAAGACGGAAATCTTGCCATTGAACCCAAGCTAAAGTCGTCCGCTCTCGAAACCGATGCCGTAGTGGATGCGAAACTCAGTCCGCAAGAATAGCCTTAATCGCGTCTATCGCTTCTGCCGCTTTCGCCCCGTCGGGCCCGCCGCCCTGCGCCATATCCGGACGTCCGCCACCGCCCTTGCCGCCAACCGCGGCAACAGCCGTTTGCACAAGGTCAACAGCATTGTGAGCACCGCTCAGATCATCCGTGACACCGACCGCCACCGTGGCGCGGCCATCATTGACGGCGATCAGAGCGCTGATTCCGCTACCCATCTTCTTTTTCGCCTCGTCGATCAAACCGCGTAGTTCCTTGGGGTTGAGGCCATTAATGACCTGACCGCTAAAGGAAATATTGCCAATAGTTTCGACATCATTGGTGGCACCGCCGCCGCTGCCATCGCCAGCCAGAGCCAATGCCTTTTTCGCATCGGTTAGCTCGCGGTCAAGCTTCTTGCGTTCCTCAACCAAGGCCGCCACGCGATCGACCGCCTCTTCAGGAGAGGCTTTAAGAGCAGCTGCAATGGACTTCAATTTGCGATCGCGATCACCTAGCCAGAGTCTGGCGGCTTCACCAGTCAGAGCTTCAATACGGCGCACGCCGCTCGATACAGCGGATTCAGAGATGATCACCATCAAACCAATATCGCCAAGCGCATTGACATGCGTACCGCCGCACAGTTCGACCGAATAATCGGTGTCATCCTCCATACCCATGGAAAGAACACGCACCTCGTCGCCATATTTCTCACCAAACAGCGCCAGCGCGCCAGCGGCCACCGCATCATCGGGGCTCATCAGGCGTGTCACCACCGCGCTGTTACCCCGAACCTGTGCATTGACATCCGCTTCAACCGCTTTGATCTCGGCATCTGTTAATGCGGAGGGATGGGAGAAATCAAACCGCAGACGATCAGGCGCAACCAGGCTACCTTTCTGGGTTACATGATCCCCGAGATGATCGCGCAGCGCCTTATGCAGCAGATGGGTTGCACTGTGATTGGAGCGTAGTTGCGTCCGCCGTGTTGAATCAACAACAAGATGAACCGTATCGCCAACCGATATAGTGCCATTATCAATGGTGAGATGATGCGCGTGGAGCCGGCCCAACGGTTTGCTGGTATCGGAAATGGACGCAGCAAAGCCGTCCTGCCCCGTGACCGAACCGCTATCACCCATTTGGCCACCACTCTCGCCGTAAAATGGCGTTTGATTGGTCAGCAATATTATCGAATCACCGGATTTGGCCGATTGTATTTCTTCACCATCCTTGACCAGTGCGACCACGACACCGTCACCCGCCTCCGCACTATAGCCGGTAAATTCTGTGCCGCCTTCGCGTTCGGCAATATCGAACCAAACGGCTTCGGAGGCCTGATCGCCAGAACCTTTCCACGCGGCGCGTGCAGCCGCCTTTTGCTCGGCCATCGCAGCGTCAAAACCCTCGCGATCAACGCCGAGCGATTTTGCCCGCAGCGCATCTTCGGTCAGATCATAGGGGAATCCGAATGTGTCGTAGAGTTTGAAGGCCGTAGCACCGGGCAAAACATCCCCGTCACTCATGTCGGCAATCTCGGCGTCAAGCAGCTTCAATCCCTTGTCGAGTGTCCGCCGGAAGTTGGTTTCTTCTCGCAGCAAGGTCTCTTCAATGAGTGGCTTGGCGCGGATCAGTTCGGGAAACGCATTGCCCATCTCACCAGTCAATGCACCAACCATACGGTGCATCAGGGGATCTTGCGCCCCCAAGAGATGCGCATGACGCATGGCGCGGCGCATGATCCGCCGAAGCACGTAGCCGCGACCTTCATTGGCTGGCAAAACGCCATCGGCGACCAGGAACGAGGATGCCCGCAGATGGTCGGCGATAACGCGATGGCTCGCCTGATTGTCGCCGGTTGTTTCGGTCCCGGTCAAAGAACCCGATTGCGCGATCAGTGCCTTGAACAGGTCAATTTCATAATTGTCATGCGTGCCCTGCATCACCGCAGCGATACGTTCCAGCCCCATGCCGGTATCTATCGATGGCTTTGGCAGATCGATGCGGTTGCCGTCCGCATGCTGCTCATATTGCATGAACACAAGATTCCAGATTTCAACGAAACGATCGCCATCTTCATCCGGACTGCCGGGAGGGCCGCCAAAGATATGATCGCCATGATCGTAGAATATTTCGCTACAAGGACCGCACGGGCCGGTATCCCCCATTGACCAGAAATTGTCATTGGTCGCGATGCGAATGATGCGTTCTTCCGGCAGACCGGAAATCTTCCGCCAGAGATCAAACGCCTCGTCATCCGTATGATATACGGTCACCGTCAAGCGATCAGCGGATATTTCCCAAGTTTTGGTGATCAGTTCCCAGGCATGAAGAATTGCCTGTTCCTTGAAATAGTCACCAAAGGAAAAGTTACCAAGCATTTCGAAGAACGTATGGTGCCGAGCCGTATAGCCGACATTGTCCAAATCATTATGCTTTCCACCGGCGCGAACGCATTTCTGGCTGGATGTCGCCGTCGGAAATTTGCTCTTTTCGGCGCCCGTGAAGATATTCTTGAACGGAACCATGCCCGCGTTGATGAACATCAACGTCGGATCATTGTGCGGAATCAGCGGTGATGAAGGGACAATTTCATGTCCCTGGCCCGCAAAATATTCAAGAAAAGAGCGTCTTATGTCATTGGTCGTAATCATGGATTCGACTTAGGCGAGGCTTGGCCGGTTTACAATCCCGTCAATCGCGTGATGGTCAGATTCCAGAGCATTGTCACGCATAGGCATAGGGACCGCCCTTTTCGAGAGCAGTTTGATATTGCGGTCGGTCATGAATACGCTTCAGCCATGCCTGCAAATTGGGGAACCGATCATCTAGACCGGCCCGCGCCTGACTGGCTTCGAGCGGAAAGCTCATCATCACATCGGCTGCGGTGAGTTCGCTGCCAGCAAAATAGGGCCGAAAGGCGAGTTCGGTTTCCAGCCAGGCGAGCAATTCTTCAACCATGCCCATAACCGGCTTTTTGGCTGGCCAGCCCAATATTCCCAAGCGATTGACGATCAATGTGCCAAACAAGGGCGGCATCATCGATCCTTCGGCAAAGTGCAGATATTGCGTATAGAGCTGCGCGCCGGTCCTGTCTTCTGGCGCGCCCAGTGTTCCACCCGCCTTGCGAACCAGATATTCCACAATCGCTGCAGTCTCGATTATCACTTGCCCGTCATCCTCGATCATCGGCGACTTGCCGAGGGGATGAACGGCTTTCAGACTGTCTGGTGCCCGCTGGGTTTTGGGATGCCGTTCATAGCGCTTGATCTCATATGGCAGCGCCAGTTCTTCGAGAAGCCAGAGTATCCGCTGTGATCGGCTATTTTCGAGATGATGGACGATAATAGTCATAATACCCCTCATTATATGTCCGGAATTTCGTTGGTCGGATTTTTAAACAAGTCCAAAGTTCACACAAATCACACACACAAGATCGGAGAAATAGGCGCAACTGGTTGCATCAACTTTTGACAGGAAATCGCGGAATAGCAAATAAAAGGGCCGTCCTCAATGTCGGGGGACAGAAGGACGGCCCGGATGCCTAAATCCGCCTCGGGGGAAACGGACCGGCAAAGTTGAAACTAGACTGTAATGGCTTTCCGACGCGCTCATCCTTCGACAGGCTCAGGACGAGCGCATCCTGAAAATTATGCCTCTTCTCCATCACTGACGTCGGTATCGCTGCTGGTACCCACTGGGCCGGTCATCATTTCCTCGGCAATTTCTTCTTCGTTGCCACGAATTTGTTTTTCCAGCTTCGCCATCATTTCCGGATTTTCGAGCAAGTAGCGTTTTGAATTTTCGCGCCCCTGACCAATGCGGACAGAATCATAGGAGAACCAAGCACCGGATTTTTCGACCACGCCTGCCTTGACGCCAAGATCGATAATCTCGCCGACTTTGGAAATGCCCTGCCCGTACATGATGTCAAATTCGACCTGCTTGAACGGCGGAGCGACCTTGTTTTTGACCACTTTCACACGAGTCGAGTTACCGACAATATCGTCCCGTTCCTTGATCTGACCGGTACGACGAATGTCGAGACGGACCGATGCATAGAATTTCAGCGCATTGCCGCCTGATGTGGTTTCAGGATTGCCGTACATCACGCCAATTTTCATCCGCACCTGATTGATGAAGATCACCATACATTTGGAACGACTGATGGAGCCGGTCAGCTTGCGGAGCGCCTGGCTCATCAAACGGGCCTGAAGTCCCACATGGGTATCGCCCATCTCGCCCTCAATTTCAGCGCGCGGAACCAAAGCTGCAACCGAATCAACCACCAGAACATCAATGGCGTTGGAGCGCACCAACGTATCGGTAATCTCGAGCGCTTGCTCGCCGGTATCGGGCTGGGATATAATGAGTTCGTCAATATCTACGCCCAACGCATTGGCATAGACCGGATCAAGCGCGTGCTCGGCATCGACAAATGCTGCCGTACCACCGGCTTTTTGAGCCTCAGCGATGACATGCAGTGCCAAAGTGGTTTTACCCGAGCTTTCCGGACCATAAATTTCGACGACACGACCTTTTGGCAATCCCCCGATGCCAAGTGCGATATCCAGTCCCAAAGAACCGGTAGAGATCGATTCTACTTCCATCGCCTTGCGCGAGCCCAGCTTCATGGCCGAGCCTTTACCGAAGGCGCGATCAATTTGCGCCAACGCGGCGTCGAGCGCCTTTTGTCTGTCTGATGAGTTCAATTGATTATCCGATTCTACGACTTTTAAATTGCCGGCCATTTGCCTGTCCCCTTCGCTAAATGCTTGTACACTATCAATCAATGATGGATATGATGTACCGCATTTGTTCTACTAGAACAAGAGTGGAACAGAATTTTTTTCAGATTACATAAAATGTATATATTACAATGTCATAGGAGCGATATCACTTGCTATTTAGCATGTTCGGCCAAAATTTCTCCAACCGCCTCGGCAATTTGCGCGACGGAAAATGGCTTGGGCAGGAATGCCACATTGTCGAGATCGATGGATTTGCGCAATTGCTCCTCGGCATAGCCGGACATGAAGAGGATCGGCATATCGGGATATTGCTCCCGCACCTGCTTCGCCATGGCGGGGCCATCCATATTGGGCATAACGACATCCGACACGATCATGTCGAAAATTTCCTCGCTTTCGGCCAGTGCGTCGAGATGCTGCAGCCCTTCTTCGCCATCGCTGGCTGTAACCACCGTATAGCCTTGCCGGGACAGCGCCCGCTCGGCAACGGCACGGACCATATCTTCATCTTCGACCAGCAAGATATGGCCGCTGCCCCAAAGCTCTTTCTTGGCGATGGCCTTGAGCGGCTCGGATGCCTGCGCACTCTCCTGATCCGACATTTGATGAACCGGAAAATAGATTGAGAAGGTCGCACCCTCTCCTGGCTTGGAATCGGCAAAGATATAGCCACCGGATTGCTTGACGATACCATATACCGTGGAGAGGCCTAGGCCCGTGCCCTTGCCCACCTCCTTGGTCGTGAAGAAGGGTTCGAAGATCTTGCCGATTAATTCAGGCGGGATGCCCTTGCCACTGTCGGTGACAAACAATCCGGTATAGTCGCCAACCGGCAGGATATCACTCTTCAGAGCCCGCACATCGGAAGCTGCGACCGCTTTCGTGGTAATGGAAATCTTGCCGCCGCTGGTGCCACCGGACTTAATCGCATCACGCGCATTGACGCCAAGATTGATGATCACCTGCTCCAATTGCCCTGGATCGGCGCGGACCAGCCCCAGATTGCGGCCATGTTTCACTTCCAGCTCGATACTGTCATCAAGCAAGCGCTTGAGCAAATTGGACACATCCGCAACCACATCGGGCAGCTGCAAAATCTGAGGCCGCAACGTCTGCTGGCGCGAGAAGGCGAGCAGTTGCCGGGTTAGCCCCGCAGCTCGGTTGCTGTTATTTTTGACCTGCTGGATATCATCATAGTCGCTATCACCCGGGGCGTGCCGCAGCAGCATCAGGTCGCAATGGCCGATAATCGCGGTCAGAATATTGTTGAAATCATGCGCAACACCACCGGCAAGTTGTCCCACCGCCTGCATCTTGGTTGCCTGCGCCACCTGGCTTTTCAGCTTTGTCTCCTCGCTATTGTCCTTGATCGACAATAGCACCGCGGCATCGCCCAGCCCGCGAATCCCGGCAATACCTAACGCAACAGGTTCGTCCCCTCCGGCACGCAGGCGCACGGCCATATCTCCGGACATGGATGGGCCGCTGGCATAGCGACGCACGGCATCGGCAACGGCAGATTTGTCGTCGCGGATCATCAGATCGCCGGGATAAAGCGGCATTTCGCCCTCTTGTACGCCAGCCACCCTGCCAAACGCATTGTTGAAAAAAAGAAAACGACCGTCACGATCCGTAAGCGCCAGGCCAAGCGGCAGCAACGAAAGCATTGATTCCACCTGCTCGAGGGCTTTGCCACGTTCCACCATGCCGCCATCATCATCGATCAGCAGGATCAGTGCCGGCCCTTTTGTTTGATCACGATCGAGCGGGACATGAAACAGCCGTACCGGCGTTCCATGACGCCCATCGCGTTCGAAAAAGATCGTACCCTTATCGTCAGAACGCATGAAATTGATGAAATTACGGCCAGATATGTTGGCATCTTCGCGGCCAGTCGCTCTCAACGCAAAACCCTGGTTGGATCCCCTGATCCGTCCCTCGCTGCCGATAACCGCAGCCAGCACTCCGGCTTCGGAGAGCGCGCGGCCGGTGGCACCCCCGACCATACGGATCGTGTCTTCCAATATATCGCTGCGCAGCTCTGGTTTGAATTGCCAAAGCAGATACTCATCGCCTTGCCCTGCCCGAATGACCTTTGCATTATATAGAGCGACACCGCGCTTCAAACCCTCGGCATAGCCGCGGCCATCGCGCCAGGCATTGCGCCCCGCGGTTGAAAGCAATTCATTTCCGCCATCCTGCAAAGGCAATTGCGGCGGAACCGCCGGACCATTGAACCATTTGGTGTATAATTCGTTGGTGCAGACAAGACGCCCTGCGCGGTCAGTAATAGCCAGCCCCATTTCCGATTGGTCGGCTACCAGCCGGGTGACCGCCCAATCCGCGATGGCCGCTGATTCTTCATCCAGAACGCCGCTTTGCGGCCGCAGGAAATAGACAATCGCGGCGGTCGTGGCAGCAAGCGCCAGAAAAGCGACAATCAGCGTGACATTCTGCACCTGCCAATAAAGCAGCCCCAAAGACGCGGCTACCGCGACAAACAGGATAATCGCACGCAGGCGAAAATCATTGTTCGTCTGTTGCGTACTCTGGTTCAATAAACCAATATTGTCTCGCGCTTCACTTGCCATCAATATTTCTGTCTAGGCCGAGTTTCTCAATCCGTCTTTTCCACTTTCGGGCAGTCCACCAGCGCCAGCCAAAAGTACTAACAACATAGCCGATCCCGCCGAATATCAATCCAAGTAACACAAAGCCAAAAAAAGTCACTCCGACTTCCCGAACAGCCCATGCCACCCATTCACCCAGGCCATTTATCTGCCCATTACCAGAACCACCGCTGGCAATGCCATCCATTCGCAAGACAAATCGGCCCAGCTGGTTCGCCACCGCCAACCAGAACGGATAGGTGAACGGATTGGTTATGAATGTCGTGACGGCCGCGATCGGGACGTTCGCGCGGATCGGCAAAGCCAGGAACAGCGCGACAAATGTCTGGCCACCCAATGGGACGATAAAGCCGGTGATCAGGCCCAGCGCAACACCGCGTGGTACCGACCGCCGGGTGAATCGCCAAAGATCCGAACGCAGAAAACGGTGCGCAATCGGTTTGAGATAGCGGTTATTGGCCATCCCGGCGCGCGTCGGCATTTTTTCTTCGAACCAGCGATAAAACCGCATGATCGTCCGGGCTGCCCAGTCCTTATTTGGTGTATTGGGATCAGCCATGTTCGCGCAACAATCGTCCCTGCTGACGCTTCCAGTCACGATCCTTTTCGGTCGCGCGCTTGTCCGGGGCCTTTTTACCCTTGGCCAAAGCCAGTTCAATCTTCGCCCTGCCCTTGCTGTTAAAATAGATCGACAGTGGCACTATGGTCATGCCCTTGCGCATAACAGCGCCATAGAATTTGTTTATCTGTCTGCGATTGAGCAGCAATTTGCGGGGGCGTTTGGGTTCGTGATTATGACGGTTGCCGTGGCTCCATTCGGGGATATTGGCGTTGATCAGCCAGACCTCGTCATCCTTTACCTCGGCATAGCTTTCAGCGATCGTTCCCGAACCGAAACGCAGCGATTTAACTTCGGTCCCGGTCAGCATGATGCCCGCTTCAAACTTCTCATCAAGATGATAGTCATAGCGCGCCCGCCGGTTCTCGGCGACGACCTTTTGCTTGTCGAATTCGAGGGGACGGGGTTTAGCCATCAGATCAAGCCTGCTCCCTCCAGCGCTGCATCCACCGCTTTGCGAGCGGCATCCGAAGGCGGTGTCATCGGCAGACGCAAATCGGTTGGAAATCCTTCGACGACCCGCGACAAAGCATATTTCACCGGGCCCGGCGACGCGTCGGAGAACATCGCCTTATGAAGCGGATAAAGCTTGTCGTTCAATTCGCGCGCCTTTTCATAGTCGCCGGCTGCGCACGCTGCCTGAAATTCGGCACATAGCTTCGGCGCGACATTGGCGGTTACCGAGATACATCCGGCGCCACCCGATGCGTTAAAGGCGAGAGACAGTTCATCGACACCCGACAAGAGGCAGAAATCATCATCGCAGGCAAGCCGGTGATCGGTAACCCGGTCAATTTCACCGCTGGCATCCTTGATGGCGATGATTCTCGGCAATTTTGCCAGAGCAGCCACCGTCTCAGGCAATATATCGGTCACCGTCCGCGCAGGCACATTATATAGCACGAGCGGCAAGTCATTTTTCGTCGTCAGCGTCTCAAAATGCGCATAAATGCCTTCCTGATTGGGCCGGTTATAATAAGGTGCGACAACCAATCCGGCCGCTGCACCGCATTTTTTGGAAAAATTCAAATGGAGCAAAGCGTTCGTAGTATCATTGGAACCGCAGCCGGCAATCACAGGCACGCGTCCGGCGGCCTGTTCGATGCAGACTTCGATGACGCGATGATGTTCGGCATTGGATAGAGTCGACGACTCTCCCGTGGTTCCGCAGGGCACCAGACCGCTGCTGCCCTGTTCAATCTGCCAGTCTACCAAAGCCCGAAATTCCCCTTCCGCAAACGATCCGTCGCGAAAGGGAGTCACCAGGGCCGGAATTGAGCCGGAAAACATGGAAATACTCCTTTAAATTTGGCTAAGAAATTGCCAAGGCTTACTCAAGCTTAACAATGATATAGTTCTTCGTTCAGCGCCTGATAAGGAGCCTACCCCCAAAATGTCCAGTATGGTATCAAGAATTATTCTCGCAAGCCTGCTTTTAACGCCGGTAACATGCATCGCGGCAGAACAGAGCAGCAGTGCAACCCTCTCCGATCCGACCCGTGGAAACGCCGTACTCGGCCTGCAACGCTGGCGGGTTTTGACCCAGTCGGACAATTATTCGTTCGAAGATTATGCTGGTTTTCTGGTTACTTATCCCGGATGGCCCGAAGACACGCGCATGCGGCGCAATGCCGAACAGGCGATTGACATCAACAATTTTTCCGCTGGTCGGGTTATCGCCTTTTTTGACCAGCTCCCGCCACTGACCAATGCAGGCGCGGCCAAATATGCCGTCGCCCTGCAATCAAGGGGCCAGACCCTGAAAGCCGATGCAATGGCGAAACAGGCCTGGCGTGGCGGCACTTTATCAGACGAAATCGAGGCAGCCTTGCTTAGCCGGTTTAGCTCTGCCCTGACTGTAGACGATCATGATGCGCGAATGGATGCGTTGCTCTGGGCGCGGGCAACACGACCGGCGGCCCGTCAGCTCGGCTTTGCATCCTCTAAGCGCCGCGCAGTTTTTGAAGCGCGGCTGGCGCAGCTTACCGAAGCACCGGATGCCAATGCAAAGGCTGATGCGGTTAATAGCCTGGCGCAATATGATGCTGGCTATATTGCTGACCGCGCCCGTTATCTGCGGAACAAGGGGCAGAGTTACAATGCCCGCCAGCTGATGGCGAACCGCCCTGTCTTGCGTATTCGTCCGACCAGCGATTCGCAGATCGCGACTTGGTATGAGGCCAATTTGATCAACGCGAATGCTGCTGCCAATGACCGACAATGGACGATCGCTTATGATATCGCGTCCAAAGTTGATGACGCTTATGAGACCCCGACCGATATCGCTGCGCAGAGCAGCCGGATCCGCGACAAATATTCCGATCTGACCTGGCTGGCTGGCAATGCCGCCCTGTGGGGTCAACGCAATCCGGCCAAAGCGGTCGGCATGTTTGATCGTTATGCGCGCTCCTATAACAGCCCCAATATCCGCTCAAAGGGCTATTATTGGGCTGGCCGGGCGGCTGCAGAGGCTCGTCAAACCACAGAAGCAAACGCTTATTTTGAAAAGGCAGCCGCCTTTCCGGATCATTTCTATGGCCAATTGGCGCTGGAACGCCTGGGACGCCCGCTACCCAAGTTTGACCGGAAACCGGCGATTGAAATCACCGACCAAGAACGCCGCGGCTATGATCAGGATCCTCTGGTGATTGCCGTCAAGGCATCGACACGAACAGGCCCGTGGAAAGAACAAATTCGTTTCCATCGCGCGCTGGCCTATAATGCCCAAAGCCCGAAAGACTATATGTTGCTCAGCGACCTGTCGAAGCGCATTGGTGCACGCGATCTTGGCGTAATCAAGGGAATCAGCGCGCTTGGTGCCGGTATTGGTCCGATTGATGAAACTTCTTTTCCGACGATGCCGGTTCCGTCTGGCTATGAGGGCAACTGGACGATGATCCACGCGGTAACCCGGCAGGAAAGCCAGTTTGCCCAAGGTGCGATCAGTCATGCGGGTGCACGCGGCCTGATGCAGCTCATGCCCGGCACGGCGCGGGAACAATCCGGCAAAATCGGACTGTCCTATAATCTTTCCGGACTGACCGGCGATCCTCAATATAATATACGCCTCGGCAGCAGCTATTTTGAACGGATGCTGAGATATTATGGTGGTAGCTATCCATTGGCAGCGGCAGCCTATAATGCTGGCCCGGGTAATGTGAACAAATGGCTACGGAACAACGGCGACCCGCGTCAGGGCGGCATCGACTGGCTGAAATGGATTGAAGATATTCCGATTTCCGAAACCCGCAACTATGTCAAACGCGTGCTGGAAAACGCCGTCGTCTACGACACAATGAACCCCCGCGGACCGACAATCAAAAGCGATACGCCGCTAACGCGCTTTATCGGGAAAAATTACAAGGGATAATACGCAGCGCGCATCAGCAATAGTGGTGCGCGCAAGATCAGAATAATGCATTGATCTGAAAGCCATTGCCCTGATCGCCGCCAACGCCTAATTGTCCCTTCATGACTATCATGAAGCCGCACCATATTGTTTTTCCGTTGATGGCACTCGCCGCAATGGTTGTCACGGCACCTTTGGCAGGATGCAAGCGCATCCCTGATGAAGATGCCAACCGGCCGGAGACGGCGCTCGCCTATCCGCCCGCTTCACGGCCGGTGTCCGATCTTGCCGGTAACCAGTGGTCGACCGAAACCGCACGTGACAAGCGCGGGGAAGCGGAGGAGATCATGAAGGCGGCGGGGCTGAAGCCGGGCATGACGGTTGCAGATATTGGCGCGGGTGAAGGCTATTATACCGTGCGGCTGGCCGAGAGGGTTGGTGCAGAGGGTCGCGTATTGGCGCAGGATATTGACGAAGATGTAATCAAGCGGCTTGCCGACCGGGTTGCCCGTGAAGAGTTGAACAACGTTTCCATCAAGTTGGGGGCGCCCGATGATCCACGCCTGCCTGAAGACAGTTTCGATCGCATCTTTCTTGTCCACATGTACCATGAAGTGCGGGAACCTTATGCGTTTCTCTCTCGCTTGCGTCCCTCAATCCGGCAAGATGAGGATGGCGGCACCTATGATGGTGGCGAGGTCATCGTGGTCGATGTCGACCGCCCCTTTGTGCAACACGGCATTCCACCCAAACAGCTGTTTTGCGAGTTTGAGGCGGTTGGCTATCAATTGATCGGCTATATGGAGCGCCCGGAACTCGGTGGCTATTTTGCCCGCTTTCGTCCCGTTGGCAAAGCGCTGTTGCCCGGCAAGATCAAACCTTGCGCGCTAATCGAGTAGCCAAGACCTAAGCGGCCCCATCGACGCTATTCCGCCGGCTGAACCGGAGCAACGCCGTAATGGCGAGCACCGCGCCTGGCTTTTCGGTACAGTCTGCGCCAATGGCGATGATCACGCACAGAGCCTCGACTTTGATAGGCCCGTCGCTTCAGGATATCGACGGTTTCGTCACCATATTTTCTAAAGAGTCTGCGAAGTTCGGTTGTATCTTTGTCGCGTTGATGGCGCGATTCAAATAAGGTCCACATGAATAGTTCTCTGGCCACAATCTGGCTGTTGACGAGAACCCTGCTGACTCTTGATACAATATATCATGCTATTTGAGAACAGTTTTGAGATAAGTCGAGATCCCCGCAATCAGGATCGTAAAGGACTATCGCGGCCCCAAGTTTCGCGCCTTGCGCAAAATACGCTGCCAGTGGCGCCGATCCCTGATGCGCATCGAACGATCAGCCGCCCGATCGCGCAAAACCGCAACCAGTTCATCGCCATATTTCGTCTCTAATCGTCGCAGTTCCAGCGCGTCCTTTAACTGCCGGTCCCTCGTCTCAAACAGCTTCAACATTCCATACTCCAGAATGGAGGCGCGACCCTTTGTCCAACTTAATAAGTCAAATCAGAAGCTTGGGCAAAGCTATTAAGACTCTTTTTACAATCAGTTTCATTTTTCATCACCCATTTTGAGCGCTGCGATAAAGGCTTCCTGCGGAATACTGACATTGCCATATTCCCGCATCTTGGCCTTACCCTTCTTCTGTTTGTCGAGTAGCTTTTTCTTGCGGCTGATATCGCCGCCATAGCATTTTGCCGTCACATCCTTGCGCATCGCCGCAATCGTCTCGCGCGCAATAACCTTGCCGCCAATCGCTGCCTGCACCGGAATTTTGAAAAGATGGCGCGGAATCAGATCTTTCAAACGCTCGCACATATGGCGGCCACGCGATTCCGCAGCATCGCGGTGGACAATCATACTCAAGGCATCAACGGGATCACCATTGACGAGAATGTTCATCTTCACCAGATCACCCGATCGCAGGCCGACCTGATGATAGTCGAAACTCGCATAGCCGCGCGAGATACTCTTCAACCGGTCATAGAAATCAAAGACCACCTCGTTGAGCGGCAACTCATAAACGACCTGCGCACGATCACCGACATAGGTCAGGTTTTTCTGCACTCCGCGCCGGTCCTGGCAGAGTTTTAGAATACCGCCGAGATATTCATCGGGGCAATAGATCGTCGCTTCAATCCAGGGCTCTTCGATATCGGCAATCTTGACGACATCAGGCATGTCGGCGGGATTGTGCAAAAATTGCTCCGATCCGTCGTTCATCACCATGCGATAAACCACAGATGGCGCTGTGGTAATCAGGTCGAGATCATATTCGCGGGTCAGTCGTTCCTGAATAATCTCAAGGTGTAACAGGCCAAGGAAACCGCATCGGAAGCCTTGTCCCAGCGCAGCGCTGGTTTCCATCTCGAAGGTAAAACTGGCATCATTAAGCCGCAGTTTGCTGATGCTTTCACGCAGCTTTTCAAAATCCGCAGCATCAACCGGGAAGAGACCGCAAAAGACAACCGACTGCACTTCCTTGAAGCCTGGCAACGCCTCTGCTGCGCCGCCTTTAACGGTTGTAATGGTATCACCAACCGCTGTCTGTGACACTTCCTTGATCTGCGCGGTGATGAACCCAATCTCGCCCGCGGCCAGCTCGGGCAGCTGCTCGATTTTCGGGCGCATACAGCCTACGCGATCAACCAGATGTTCGGTTCC
This sequence comes from Parasphingorhabdus sp., assembly GCF_965233695.1. GTDB lineage: Bacteria > Pseudomonadota > Alphaproteobacteria > Sphingomonadales > Sphingomonadaceae > Parasphingorhabdus. The sequence goes on along the minus strand of NZ_OZ247497.1, from coordinate 2,888,617 downwards.
TTGGGCCATGAATTTGATTCGCAGCCCTTTGGTCAAAACGCCATCGATGACACGGACGAGAATGACAACACCAAGATAGGGGTCATACCAACTGTCCACCAGCATGGCCTTGAGCGGCGCATTGCGGTCACCGCCGGGCGCCGGTATCTTCTCGACAATCTGCTCTAGAATTTCTTCGATCCCTATACCGGATTTTGCTGAAGCAAGAACCGCTTCCGATGCATCCAGACCGATAATTTCCTCAATTTCGTTGCGCACGCGCTCAGGCTCGGCGGCGGGCAAATCGACCTTGTTCAGGACCGGGATAATTTCATGATCATGTTCAATCGACTGATAGACGTTGGCGAGCGTCTGCGCCTCGACCCCTTGCGCCGCATCGACGACCAGCAATGCGCCTTCGCATGCGGCAAGGCTACGGGATACTTCATAGGCAAAATCGACATGGCCCGGCGTGTCCATCAGGTTCAATTCATAGGCTTCGCCATTTTTTGCTGTATAGCTGAGACGCACAGTCTGCGCCTTGATCGTGATGCCGCGTTCACGCTCGATATCCATATTATCGAGCACTTGCTCACTCATCTCTCGCTCGGTTAGACCACCGGTATGCTGGATCAGCCGATCCGCCAGCGTGGATTTGCCGTGATCAATGTGCGCGATAATGGAAAAATTACGGATATGGGAACGTTCGGTCATAGCGCGCCGATAGCAGGGGTTTCAGCACCTGTCAGCAGGGAAACGCGTAAAATGCGCACCACCTGATCTTACTTGTCCAGGCAGCGCGCATTTTCTTGGATAATGGGGGTCAAAGCAGCCGGATTCTAGCCACCGCCGCCAAGGGGGATGCGAAAGCCGACATTGAACAACGACTGTTCGCTTTTTACGCCCAATGTGGCCGGCAACAGGTTCACATCATAATCGCCACGATCCATGTTGCGGTAGGTATATTGGCCAAACAGCTCAAAGGACGGACTGAGTTTATACGTTACACCCGCCATAGCCTGATAGGCAAAGCGCGTTTTCGCATCGTCCACTACATCCACACCAGAGGGCTGATATTCGACGTCTTGCCGCGTGAAACCGACACCTGCTCCGACATAGGGTACAAAGGTTTCACTGATCTGGAAATCATACAGCGCGTTGGCAAACAGGCCATAATTCTTGATCTGACCATCATCTGTGCTCAATACCGCGCCAACCGTCGGATTGGCCGGATCAGCAGCGCCGCGCGTCAGAACGGCGGAATCAACCCCGTCAATGACTGTGCCGCCAACGGCAAGATCACGGTGAAGATCGACGCTGGCCTCATTGTAAAAGCCCTGCAATTCCAAACGAATACCATTGTCAAAGCGGTATCCTGCGAACAGGTTGAGGTCCAGACCGTTGTTCAGCTCGGTCGTCCAATCGAGATCGGTGCCCGATGCAATCGCATCAAAGTCGGCTGTGGCAGCCACATCGCCCTCAAACTCGCCACGATTCTTTGAATCGCTCGGCAAATTCAGGCCTGCTGAAGCGCCCACATAGGGCTCTCCGGCATGGGCAATACCCGAAAAAGCTAAAGATGTTCCCGCTGTCAGGATTGCAAATAGTCTTAATGAACTACGCATAGTCAACTCCAAACCCCTGTTCGGTGCTGCCCCGCGTCAGTGTAAGTGGTGACAGGCTTGCAATTTTCAATGCGAAAAATTGTAACAAACGACGTAAAAACCTGAAAAGGCCGCGAATTAATAACGCCTCGTCGCCCTGCAACCGGTTCCCGCGCCTTGCAATAAAGCCTAGTAAATGCCGCCTTCATCCTGAAGGAAATCATTGTCATTCTGTGCCGGCCTATTGCCTCTGCCATCGGCATCACGGTTACGGGCGGCGATTTTTGCCGCCCTGATCTGGGCTTTTTTCGCTTCCAGACGCGCCAGCAATTCTTCCTTGCGAATGGATCGTCTCGGCTCTGTTTCCGGCTTGAAAACATCCCAAATCACGGCTGACCTTGGATCATCGGACGGCCATCCGCCAAAAACCCGCTTACCGCTTTTGCGATCGACACGAACCATACGAATACCCCGCGGCGCGACAAAGGGCGTCTTGGGCATACCTGCCATCGCTTTTTCAGCAAATTGCTTGAATATCGGTGCGGCAAGTGTGCCGCCCTGAGCATAGCCCCCCATATTGGCTGGCTGATCGAAGCCCATATAGACTCCGGCCACCATGTCCGGTGATCCACCGACAAACCATACATTGGTTGGCCCGCTTGCCGTTCCGGTTTTGCCGAATAAGGGCCGATCGAGGCTTTTCAGATTTTGCGCAGTGCCGCGGGTAATGACGCCTTCCAAGATATTCACCATCTGATAGGCCGTCATCGGGTCCATCAACTGTTTACCGGCCGGTCTTGGGCGCGGCATCGCTTCTCCGTCCCAGTCATCCAAATTACAGTCTTCACAAATCCGTTTGTCGGCGCGGAAAATCACCTTGCCTTGGCGATCCTGAACAAAGTCAATCACTGTCGGTTGCAGCTCGCGGCCATGATTGACCAGCATGGAATAGGCGTTGGTCAGCTTTGCCACCGTGGTATCCCCCGCACCCAGTGCGAACGCCAGATAGGGTTGATAGTCGCCGATGCCCATTGTTTTGATGGTTTTGACCACATTTTCCATCCCGGCATCATTAGCCGCCCGGACGGTCATTAGGTTCCGTGATTGCTCAACGCCCCAGCGCAGGGTTTGTGCCCCTGCACTGCGTGCGCCACCAAAATTGCGGAAGCACTTACGCCCCAGCGCAGCGGATTGATAAACACAAAACGGGCTGTCGACGATGATCGTCGCCGGCGTCATGCCTTGATCCAGCGCTGTTGCATAAACAAACGGCTTGATCGTCGAACCCGGTTGTCGCTCAGCCTGGGTGGCGCGGTTGAACGAACTCATGCGATCATCAAACCCGCCCTGCATTGCCCAGATACGACCATTGCGAGGGTTTTGGACAACCATACCACCGGAAACCTTGGGCACGTTTTGCAATATATAGTTGCTGCCTCCCGCAGGACTGACTGCAATAATATCACCAGCGGCGAGCTTGCCTGGCGCATTGCTTATGCGCCCGGTTGTACCGTCAGAAAACCCGATTTCAGCGCCATTGCCCTGTCGATTCAAGGCCACGGCAATACGCCAGTCGGCATAGTCGGTATTAATGAATGTCGAGGCAAGGCGCTGGGACCATTTATCATCCATTTCGATCTTGTTGATCGGTCCGCTCCAGCCTTTGCCGCGGCTATAGCGCAGCAGACCGGCCCGCAGAGCATCCTTGGTATATTCCTGCAATTGTGGATTGAGCGATGTTCGCACCCATAAACCGCCGGAATATACGCTGTAAGGCCCTGATTCTTCATTTTCGCCAAATTGCTCAATCAGCTGGCGGCGCACTTCTTCGATAAAATAGCCACCAACCCGCTCGAATCGCGCGCCGCGAGAGCGGATCGCGCCGAGTGGCTGGGCAACGGCGCGATCATGTTGCGCCTGGGTAATCCAGTCATTGGCCAACATCCGGCCCAAGGCCCAGTCACGACGGTTGATTGCCCGCTGTTCATTATTCTCGGGACGGTAATTGGATGGCCCTTTTGGCAGGATCGCGAGATAGGCCATTTCATGGAGTGCCAGTTCATCGACATCCTTGCCGAAATAGGCTTGCGCCGCAGCCTGCACACCATAAGCATTCCGGCCGAGGAATATCTGGTTGAGATAGAGTTCCAGAATTTCCTGTTTGGTCAGGACCTCCTCGATGCGATACGCCAGTAAAGCTTCGCGGACTTTCCGGCGGTAGGAAACTTCATTGGTCAGCAGCAGGTTTTTCGCAACTTGCTGCGTGATTGTTGAAGCACCCACAGGGCGGCCACTGTTAGAGATATTGGTTACAATCGCAGTCGCGATACCGGGATAGTCTAATCCGCCATGTTCAAAAAACGTTCTGTCTTCAGCGGCCAGATAGGCGCGCACGAGCAATGCTGGAAATTCTGCATATTCCAGCTGTACGCGGCGTTCGCGCGCATAGCTGTGGACGGGTTCGCCATCATAGGCGCGCACCATGGTGGGCAGCGGTGGTTCATATTGCTGCAGCATCTTGGCATCGGGCAGGTCGCGCGCAAAAATGACCCAGATCAACAACCAGCCCAACAAGCATAGGGCAACGAAAGCCAAAAGCAGGCGAAACAGCCGCTTTTGCCAAAGCTTTTCCATCCAGCTTAAAAAGCCCCCGGTATTGCGCTCCAGCTTGTAGGCGAGGCTTTCAGCGGCTTCGCTGCCGGTATTATCAGGTGTGTTTTCGACCATATACTGCGCTATCTAGCACCATCAGAGCCATTTTCCAGCTAATAACGACGAAAAATTTTATCGCTTCAACCAAAGTTAACAGCACCGGCGGCGATACACATGGCACAGCAGTAATACCCAAAGCTACACTGCTAGCGCTGAGCTAATTTCCGGGCGAAATGTGCCTCGATAGCATTAGCGATGCCGATCGCCACTTTGGATTGGCCCGTGCGCGAGCTGAGTAGCTCAACATCTTCCTTATTGGTCAGATATCCGCTCTCAAACAGAACTGACGGCGTATCCGGGGCTTTCAGCACCACCAATGATGCAAAACGGTGGGGGTTGGTCCGGAATTTGATCATCCGCTGCCCTTCGCGGACCAGTAGCTTGGCAAAATCAGCAGACACATTCATTGTTTCGCGTTGGGTCAGATCGATGAGAATAGACGAAACATCGCGATTGGCGCCGCCCAGATTAACGCCGTTGATAATGTTGGCCCGGTTTTCCCGGGCTGCCAGTTTCGCCGCTTCCCGGTCAGATGCCACTTCGGATAATGTATAAACGGTGGCCCCGGCAGCGGCCTGATTTCCCGCTGAATCGGCGTGAATGGAAATGAACAGGTCCGCATCGAGACGCCGGGCGATGCCGTAACGCTCCTCCAGCACCAGATATTTGTCGGTTTCCCGGGTCATGGCAACGCGCACCCGTCCGCTCGCCACCAATTGGTCACGCAGCGCGCGTGAAATCGCGAGCGTGATGTTCTTTTCCTGTTGGCTTCCATGCGGCGATATGGCGCCGGGATCATGTCCGCCATGACCGGCGTCAATGACAACCAGGGGCCGGCTGTCATCATCAGGGCCATAGATTTTGGGCAAGGACACTTCATCCTGAGGCTTGCCGAGCGGCACCTTCACGCTATATCTTTTTGTGGGTGGTTCAGCGCGAAAATTGAGCGGTGGCAGGAAGGATTTGCGCCCGTTCCTGATCTCCGAACGACCAACCAACTGCAGCTGCAATTTCAGGCTTTTGCCGTCGGCGGAAAATTTCCCCGCTGTAACGAATGCAGGACGATCGAGATCGAAAACAATCCGCGCCGTGTCGGGATCATACTGACCCTGCCGCACGGATTTAATGATGCCTGTCGCACGGCCGCCGCGCGCGCCGGCTTTGCCGCCCTTGATATCCACCGCGATCCGGTCCGGACCGACCAGGGAAAAAGCCGAAGCACCCTCGACGAGTCCATCAAAAGACACTGTAATCTGGCTATCGCTGGTATCGATACGACTAACCGAACCGGCATTTGCAGAGTTTAACGTCAATAGGGAGGAGGCTAAAATGGCAACGAGCGGCATAAAGACCTTATGCATTGCGCTTGCCATATTGGTCCAGTCAAAATTCATACCGGCTCTGTTACCCTTGGTTTTTCACCGCAGAACGCGGTAAAAACTCCCTTAAGGATATAAACGTAATCTGCCGTAAATTGAGATGGTTAACAGGAAATTTACCCCGTTCAAAGATAGATGATGCGGGATTTGGCAAGACAAAATCCATCGCGGTCCATTGCGGTGATAGTTTGTGTTGCCGATTTGTTATTGCGGTGCTAGCACCCCCAAAGTGCCGTGACAAAAAAATTTGGAGTGGCACAAAAAGCTGGAATTTTTTCCAGCCATTACAGGTTGAAGCGACATGAGGCATGACATATCCGGCTCCGGAACTCTTCCACAGGGAAGCGTTTCTATGGACGGAAAGACCCTGGCTAACGGCCCGGGCCATGCATTTGTCGCAGACGCATTTTTTTCAGAGATATTTGAATTTAACCGGATGACGCCGTCCGCTCCCCCAATTTTGGCAGCGCGCAAGAAGACGTCATCCCTTTTATATTGCATGGTCCCGCCGGGAACATACCCGCCGCACCATGCCAGGAGTATATTTAATGACAACGCGCATGTTAATCGACGCGCGCCACCAGGAAGAAACCCGAGTGGCGGTCGTAAAAGGGAACAAAATTGAAGAATTCGATTTCGAATCTTCGGAACATAAACAGCTAAAAGGCAATATTTATCTAGCCAAAGTGACGCGAGTAGAACCCTCGCTTCAGGCGGCTTTCGTAGATTATGGCGGTAACCGTCACGGATTTCTCGCCTTTAGCGAAATTCACCCCGACTATTATCAGATCCCGCAAGAAGACCGCGAACGCCTGCTTGCTGAAGAAGCAGAGCATGCGGCCGAAGAAGCGGCCCTGCGCGCTCAAGAGGAAGAGGAAGACGACACTCCGGCCGACATGGTGCGCAGCGAAGCAACCGAAGAGCTGGACACGGCGCTGGTTGAGGTTGAGAAAGACGAAAGCGTTGACACGATTGATGTCACCGAAGGCGAGGTTCCAACGGAAGATAATGGCGACGATGCCAACGATGCCGACGAAGAAGGTGACGACGACGAAGACGGCGAAACAGAAGACGAAGCCGGTGATGACGGCAAGGAAACTGCTGACGGCGAAAGCGATTCCGAACATAAGGATAGCAACAAACGCGGCAAAGGTCGCAATCGCGGGCGCGGCGGTCGTGGCGGCAAGAATGTAGCCAAAGCCAGCGATCAGGCACGCCAGAAACGTATGGCCCTGCGCAAACGTTACAAGATACAAGACGTTATCCAACGCCGTCAGGTTGTTTTGGTACAGGTTGTTAAAGAAGAGCGCGGCAATAAAGGCGCTGCCCTTACCACCTATCTGAGCCTGGCCGGCCGCTATTGCGTATTGATGCCCAATACATCCCATGGTGGCGGCATTAGCCGGAAAATCAACAATGCCGGTGACCGTAAACGGCTAAAGTCGATTATCGCTGATCTGAAATTGCCCAACACAATGGGCTGTATCGTCCGCACGGCAGGATTATCGCGCACCAAACCAGAGATTAAGCGCGATTTCGACTATCTCGCACGGTTATGGGATGAAGTTCGTGAGAATACCCTGGGTGCAGTGGCACCCAAATTGATCCACAGCGACAGTGATCTGGTTAAACGCGCCATCCGTGACATCTATAATCGTGAGATCGAAGAAGTCCTGGTTGAAGGCGCCGATGGTTATGCGGCGGCAAAGAATTTCATGAAATTGCTGATGCCGAGTCATAGTCGGCGGGTCAAAAGCTATGCCGACCCGGTTTCGCTATTCCAACGTTACGGGGTCGAGGACCAGCTATCGGCAATGTATCAACCCGAAGTTCAGCTGAAATCCGGCGGCTATCTGGTTATTAATCCGACAGAGGCCCTGGTCTCGATCGATATTAACTCTGGCCGATCAACCCGCGAGCATGGGATTGAGGCGACAGCAGTTAAAACCAACCTTGAAGCAGCGGCTGAAATTGCGCGCCAATTGCGGTTGCGCGATATGGCTGGCCTGGTGGTTATCGATTTCATCGACATGGACCGCCATGGGAATATTCGCAAAGTAGAACGGGCGATGCGCGATGCCTTGAAAAACGACCGCGCCCGCATTCAGGTTGGAAGAATTTCGAGCTTCGGATTGCTGGAAATGAGCCGTCAGCGTCTGCGCACCGGTGTGCTCGAGGCATCAACCAAGGTTTGCCCGCATTGCGAGGGTACTGGCCTTGTCCGTACCGCATCCTCTTCCGCACTTTCGGCTCTCCGATTGATCGAGGAAGAGGCCGCCAAGGGTAAAGCGAGCCAGATTACCCTGACCGCCAGCCAGGAAGCGACAATTTATGTCCTGAACAGCAAGCGGCACGAAATTGATGAAATCGAAAAACGCTATGGTGTATCGGTCCAAATCACGCCTGATGGTGAGGTTGAAGGCGCACGGATGGAAGTCAAGGGTTCCGGCGGACCACCCAAAAACGCACCCAAGTTCGAACCCATTATCGACGACGAAGACGAGGATGATGAAGTCGAAGCCGAAGTGGTTGCGCAGGATGATGAAGCCGAAGAGCGGCCACGCAAGCGACGTCGTCGGCGCGGAAGACGCGGACGCGGCGCGGACCGGAACAAGGAAGGTGAGGTCCAGGCCGTTGAAAGCGGTGATCGCAAAAACGATGACCAACCCGCAGAAGAAGCCAAATCCGATGAAGCGGTGCAGGATAGAGATGATGGCGAAAAACCAAAATCGCGCCGCTCGCGTGGCGGTCGCCAGCGCAAAGCTGCCGACGAAACATCGGCAGAGGCCGAGAGCTCCGAAGGAGTGGTTGCAGAAGTCGCATCCGAACCCGCAGAAAAGCCAAAACGGGCAAGCCGTTCACGCAAAAAGGCTGACCCGCAGGATGATGAGTCCAATAAGTCTTCCGCAACAGATGATATCGTAGCGAAAGACGCTGAAGAAAAACCGAAACGCCGCCGCGCACCGCGCAAGACGAAAACGGCATCGGAAAAAGTGGAAACTGTCTCAGAAACGGCCGAGGAGCCAAAGGCTGAAAAGCCCGCTGTAAAGAAAGCACCGCGCACAAGGGCAAAGAAAGCCGATGCTGATGGCGCGGAAGTGAACGAGAAACCGAAAGCCAAATCCGCCGCCAAGAAGCCGGCGGCAAAAAAGCCGGTTGCCAAAAAGGCTGATGATGACGCAGCTCAGGAAGCCAAATCCGAAAAAACCGAGGCGCCTCGTGGCGGCTGGTGGCAACGCACCTTTGGTTGATAGAATGATCGGGGCGCTCCTGTGGGAACAGGAGTGCCCCGAAGTTTATAGTGCGGCATCTCTGCAAGGCCGATAGATGCCAGCTTTTATGCGAATAGATAGATTTCATCGCAGGTTCAGTCTGGTTATGCTAAAAGGCTTTCATAATTGCTGGAGCTTCATCCTGAGGAATTTCATGTCATCGCCGAACGCTATTAACCGCCAGCCCTTTGCGCGCCTGTCCCTGTCCCGTGCGGGCCAGTTCATTACCGCCCTGCTGGCAATGATCGCGATTACCGTACAGCCGGTTGCGGCCCAGTCCATTCTTCGCGATGCGGAGACAGAGGCCCTGTTCAGCGACATGGTTGCGCCATTGGTTGCGGTATCCGAACTGGATGCCAAGGATGTCGAGGTCATTTTAATCAACAGCAGCCAGATTAACGCCTTTGTCGCTGGCGGACAGCGCATGTTTTTCTATTCCGGTACGATTGAAGCGGCAGACAGTGCCGTCGAGATTCAAGGCATTATGGCGCACGAGCTTGGGCATATTACAGGCGGTCATATTATCCGGTTTGACGAAGGCATCAAAACCGCGACAGGAATTACTATTCTCAGCCTCATTCTTGGCGCAGCTGCGATAGCCGCCGGAGCTGGCGACGCCGGCGCGGGAATACTGGCCGCGGGCCAACAGGCCGCCACCGGCAAATTTTTGGCCTTTAGCCGCGTGCAGGAACGGGCCGCTGACTCGGCTGGCGCGCGCTATCTTTCCGCTGCTGGTATTACAGGACGCGGTTCGATCGACTTTTTCAAGAAGCTGCAAAATTATGAATTCCGTCTCGGTATCCCGCAAGAGGATAGCTATGGCCGCACCCACCCCTTATCAGGTGAACGTGTAACCCTGCTCCGTGACGTCTATCAGGCCGATCCGGCGTGGGACAATCCGCCCGATCCCGAAATTGAAGAGCGGTTTCAGCGCGTCAAGGCAAAGCTGCTCGGCTTTACCAGCGAACCAAACACAACTTTGCGCAAATTTCCGGAGAGCGATCAAAGCATTCCGGCACGCTATGCCCGAGCCTATGCCTGGCACAAGAGCGCCTATCCAGATCGGGCGCTGATGGAGGTCAACAATCTCCTCAGAGATAATCCGAACGACCCCTATTTCCTTGAATTACATGGGCAGATTTTGCTGGAATCGGGCAGACCGGAAGAAGCCATTACTTCTTTGCGCAAAGCTGTGCAGTTGACCAACAATCAGCCCCTGATCGCCAGCCTGTTTGGCCACGCGCTGATTGCGACCGAAGACGAGGCCCATTTTGAAGAGGCGCAGCGGGTCTTGAAAGCGGCTGTTGTTAAAGACAACAGAAACCCCTTTGCCTGGTATCAGCTAGGCGTGGTCTATTCCCAGCAAGGGGATACCGCCCGCGCGCAGCTGGCGACCGCAGAGAGCGCCCTGTTGCAACGCAATTACAGCAGCGCGATCCGCAGCTCTCAAATCGCGATGGCTGGAATAAAGGAAAACACGCCGGAGTGGATCCGCGCCCAGGATATTTCGTTAATCGCCAAAAACGAGTTTGAACAGTCAGACAGACGTCGGCGCTAGACCACTACCGTTAGTCAAAATTCACCCCATCTGTAACAATTGTGGACAAGTGGACGAAGCTTCGACAAGGAAGCTTGATCCTCAGGGAATGATAGAACGTGGAAAATAATAATAGAAAGTGGATGATTATGGCAGGTGGCAGTTTGGCCATTGCAGCGGCGGCGGCCGTCTGGTTCTTGCAACCCGGTGGCGCTTCGGCCGGAGAAGAGGCCACAAAGGCCGCGCTGGCGGCAGGCATAGATAGCAAGGAACAGGCCGCTATTGAGGCCATCGTCCGCGATTACATTCTGAAGAATCCTGAAATCATTCCCGAAGCGGTCGAGATATTGCAGAATCGCCAAAAGACGGCTGCGATTGACGAGGTGCGTACTGATATCGAGGCCCCCTTTGCCGGCGCCGCCTTTGCCGGAAACCCCAATGGTGATGTGATTGTCGTTGAATATTCCGACTTTGCCTGCCCCTATTGCAAGCAGACCACCGCCGATATTGATCGGGTTCTAAAGGAAGACAAGAATATCAAAGTGGTTTTCCGCGAACTACCGATCCTGAGCGAAGCCAGTAATGATGCGGCCTTGATGGCCCTGGCGGCCGCCAAGCAGGGCAAATATTATGCCTTTCACAAAACCATGTTCGCAACCGGGCGGCCTACGCCATCAACCATTGCGAGCGCAGCCAAGGAAGTTGGCCTCGACATGGCGGCAGCGCGCAAATTTATCGCCTCCCCCGAAGCGCAACAGGAAGTCCAGCGCAATATCGAAGTCGCCCGCAAGCTTCAGTTCACCGGCACGCCCGCCTTTGTGGTCGGCAACCAGACCGAGGTCGGCGCGGTTGGCTATGATGGATTGAAGGAAATGATCGCCAAGGCACGCGGTTCGAAATAGGCACATCCGCTATTATTGACCGGTTCCAGCGCTTTCCTACAAACCACGCGTCATGATAAGAGTTGCCTGGCTCTTTCTCAGTTTTGAATATTGATCATAGCGGAAATTATCGGGGATAAAGGCTATGAGACTTGTGTGAACTTTCGTGCAGTTTCTACGGCACGAAAATGTTCATAAGGACAGTGTACACTTTGTAAACTTCGCTGGTATTCAGCCGTCTTCCGGACGTCCCTTGAACCCTTGGGCAACGACATACCATTCCGACGAGCCTTTGCGGCTGGCTGGTGGCTTGGCATGTTTTACGGTCTTGAAATGCTTCTTCAGCAATGTCAGCAAATCATTATCCGTGCCGCCGGCGAGAACTTTCGCCACGAATGCGCCGCCTTCCTGCAAATTTTCGACCGCAAAATAAGCGCCCGCTTCAACGAGACCCATGGTGCGCAGATGATCCGTTTGCTGATGCCCGACCGTATTGGCCGCCATATCGGACAGGACAAGATCGGGCGCGCAGCCCAGCGCATCCATCAACTTGTCAGGCGCGCTGTCGTCCATGAAATCCATTTCAAAAATGGTGACGCCTTCAATCGGATCGACCGGCAACAGATCGATGCCAACAATCTTGGCTTGCGGAACAAATTTGCGAATGACCTGCGCCCAACCGCCCGGCGCAATGCCCAGATCGACAACAGCCTTAGCCTTGCGAACAAATTTGAAGCGTTCGTCCAGTTCCAATATCTTGTAAGCGGCGCGCGATCGATAACCGTCGGCTTTCGCCTGTTTGACATAGGGATCGTTCAACTGCCGTTCGAGCCAGCGGGTCGAGCCGATTTTCCGGCCTTTTGCGGTTTTTACCCGCTGCCGTTGTCCTGATCTGCCTCTGCTCATGCCAGCGTCCTATTCATGATTGTGGCCGCCGTTCGTTCGATGACATGAGAGCACGCAATATGCCCTCTCTGATCCCGCGATCCGCCACACCAACCCGGTTGGCGGGCCAGATATCGAGGATGCAATCGAGAATGGCACATCCGCCGACCACCAGATCCGCGCGCTCCTTGCCAATACAGGGTATCTCGGCTCGCTCATTGGGCGAACAGGATGCCAGCATGGCGCTGATATCGCGCATGGACTCTGTCGGCACGATCAAACCGTCGATCAATTTGCGATCATAATGCGGCAGTTTGAGATGCAGGCTCGCCAATGTTGTCACTGTTCCGCTCGTTCCGAGTAAACGGAAATCACTATTTTCTGACACCGGCAAACGACTAGCAAATTCCGCGAAGCTTTCCGCAACACGCGCGCGCATATTGACGAAAGCCTGCTCGCGATCGGCGGGATTATCGCCGTCATATTTCTCGCTTTCGGTCAACGAAACCACACCCCATGGCGCACTCAGCCAGTCGATGATTTCTGGCGCTGCGCCAGATGTATCGACCAATACCAGTTCCGTCGACCCGCCGCCTATATCGAAAATAAGCGCTGGCCCATCGCCCGGTTCAAGCAATATTTGGCACCCAAGCACAGCCAGCCGTGCCTCTTCTTCAGCAGTTATAATATCAAGTGCTATGCCGGTTTCCCGGCGCACACGGTCGATAAATTTGTCGCCATTGCTGGCGCGTCGACAGGCTTCGGTTGCCACCGATCGGGCCAGCGTCACATTGCGACGTTTCAGTTTGTCTGCACAAATCGATAAAGCAGCCACTGCCCGATCCATTGCTCGGTTGCTTATCCGGCCGGTTTCCACAAGTCCTTCGCCCAACCTAACGACGCGCGAAAATGCATCGGTGACGATAAAACCGTCAGATGACGGTTTTGCAACCAAAAGCCTGCAGTTATTGGTGCCCAAATCTATCGCCGCATAAGACCGTAGCTTGGGCCAGCGGGTACCATTATGATGATGGGGAGGCGCACTTCGACTCCCGTTTTTATAATTCGCCGCATTGTTCGGGCGGTCTGTCCTTGCGGATTTTCCGCCTTCATTTGTTTGCGGCGATGGGGATGCTTCATCCGCCATAACCGTTACTCTTATATTTCTCCGGATCGGATAATACCGCCGGTACTTGCATGCAGAGATAACCTCCACTCAGCAGATGTGCAAGAGTTTAGCGATAGCTTGTCCGGCGCCCGCCTTTTGGAAAAGTCTTGACCAGCAAAGAGCGGCAGCTTATGGCGCCCCCCGGCACTCCCCTGTCGTATAATGGTAATACCACGGACTCTGACTCCGTTAATTGAGGTTCGAATCCTCACGGGGGATCCAGAAATAATTTAAATTATTCAATATATTACCAGAAAACTTGTAGTTTATTGACTTCCAACTCGTGTTGCATTTTACTTACAACACATTTCGCTGATTTCCGCCGATTTTCGATGAGTACCGGCACGTCCATGCAACATGGATGCTGCATAGATTAGTCAATTGTATTCGCAGCGGTTATGTTTTCATCACGGTCAAACGCGTTTTTTAGAATCGAGGTTTGCAGATTATCGGATAGCATAGCTTCCGCGCTGAAAGTGATCTTTCACTAGATTCATTCGAAGCTTTCTTCGTGTGCAATTTCTCTCTCCCGCTCTTGATCCGCCCATCGCTTGAGGTTTGCAATCTGCTTTGATGCCCACATCCTAACGTCTTGGTCTACATGATCAGACAAAACGCCTAGATATTCAGACCGTCGATCTAAGATTAAAGATAGATCCCCACTCCAGCCGCCTGGAAGCATCCGAATTGCATTGCTATTTAAGAAGTGGGCTCGGTCCGGTGCATTCTCCAGTGCCTCCAAAAACATCGGCGACAGACCATTGTCTCCATCAAAGTCGTCCGCAACAAAAATATTCAGTGAGCGGCTTAGGAGCGGGTATCGCAATTGGGGGTTTTGATTGGCCCATGACCACAATACAGTGGACTCTACTTTTTCCAATGGAGATCGCCTACCTAAACCGTTGCTGCCATAAATTGGATCGTCGTCTTCCAATCTTCCTTCGCGAAAAAACTCGTCTAGCGCGACCAAAGGCTGTAACTCAAAAATGACATCAAAGACATGATCAAGCTCGAATGCGTAGACTTCATGAGTAGCAATTTTCATCTTGAGATGTTGACATAGCTCGCGTGCACCTTGCTCGCCGGCCGGTCCAGAATAACATTCCTTCATGGCCTGCTGAACCCGATACTCGCCGACACCACTACTATTTTTATAATCCGTACGAAGTAACAGTTGGTGCCCTACATCGATTAGAGAACTCACCACTTCTAATCCGTCTTTTTTAAGACAGTAAGTTGCCATATGGAAGATTTCGAGCGCAGCTGCAGTTCCACGTTCTAGATCCCCAAGCTCGTCTAGCAACTCAGCAAGCGCATCTTGTGGAGCGCAGCTCAATAGGCCCGAGGCTAGAAAATAAAAGTTGTCAGCCTTAACATGACCAGAAGAAATCGCCTTTCTCAGCCGAGCAATCGATTCTCTGGATAAGCCAGCCTGTGCTTGAAGGTAAACGAAATGCGGAGCCATTTCAGAATCAACCAGCATTTTGTCGAGGATATCCGATCCCAGAGGTGCATCTGTTTCGTATAATTTGTGCAGAAACCCACCGAGTATAGTAGAATTTCTTTGCTCGACCGGTAAGCTCGTTAGCGAGGTTCGGAGCGTTTGCCACGTTTCTGCTAAAGGTTCACCAGATTTTGCTAACCCCACACCGAAAGAAAATGCGCGTGGCGCGTATTCGGAACAAAGCGCTTCGGTTAGGAATTGGGCCAACAATTCCTTCTTACTACCAAATTCTCTCCCTATCGCTTCAGCTTTTTGCGCTAACCGCTCGTGGGCGGCTGTGTAGTCCTTTTTTCCATCGCTATTATTGTTATCATCGAGAACATCGAAACCCGATCCTCGTGACTCCAGAATATATGCTCTCGCTACATTGAGTGGATCGGAGGGGCGCAATAATTCTTCTAACGCAAGCACTCGGTCTTTAACTTCAGGTTTCCAGTTCTTTTCATGAAACTGAATGGTACCACGGACCGCTAGCCAGCCGTCTATCCATTCTCCGTCATTGAGAAATTCTGTCGCAGCAGCCTCTATGGCGTTCAGACAGGCTTCGATGCCCAAGATGCCACTCAGCCTATCTGCGACAATGCGCCTGATCTCAGGCCGTGTTCCCAAATCCGTACTTAACTCAACAGCAAGATCAATTGCATCGCGATACCAATTCCAAATATCGCTATGTTTCGGCGGATGCCAGCCAAAATCTCTTGGATGCGCACCAAAATCAAAGTTAGAAGAAGAAGAAAAACCCCCTGATCGCAAAAGTGCGCGTAAGGCTGAATGTCCACAGCGAATCGTACCAGCGTTCGAGCTTCTGTATAGGGTACGGATCAATTTTCTTCGTTGATCAGGAAGTGCCTGCGTACCAGAAAGATGTAGGTGAAAAAGTTCTTCGAACGACCCACGGGCTGAATTGTGATTTTCGTTTGGAACCTCCGCAGAAAGGAATTTACCCAAAAGGATTGCTGCCCGGTCAAATAGCGTCGCATCGTAGCACAATGACTTAAGGATCATTGTCAATTGCCAACGGGACGGGGACTTTGGATTAAGTAAATTGTACCCTTCTGCTCCATTCACCTCCTCTTCAATGCGCCGCAGAACAGCCTCCGGGGCAACTGGAGCAATATTGTGAAGGAGTTGTAGGGAGTGACTATCTCCCAATAGAAGATTCTCTAAAGGGCCGTCAGGGTGCAGCCAGCGCGCAACCGCTTGCTTGGCCTCATCATTGTGATGCAAATAGCCCAATCGCCGTGATACCGACTTCTGCATTCGAACCGGGATACTTGCGCAGAAACTGTCGAGTTGATCAGCTGGAATGCGCTCAAGCGCTTGGGCGGCCAATCGGTTAGCAATTGCATGAGGTAGTAATGCTCTCCATCGACCACGTGATTGAACGACAGACCGCCTCTTGAGCTGGGCAACAAAAGCATAGAGCTTTGTAGTTTCTACACCCGCAATCGGAGCCAGTAGCGCAAGCTCGCTTGTTTCAGACGTATCTGTTCCGTCAAATGAATAGACGAGAGCTAGTGCCTCAGCAGCGCTCAGTAAATCCTCGCTGTGGTCATTGCGTTGCTGAAAAATTCGCCCGAAAAGCTCGCGATCTTTTAGATTTCCTAGCGTACCACCACTTTTGACGGTATCGGCCAACACGCCAGCTACACGGAAATTGCCTCCGCTAAACTCTACTATGCGGTCACGGTCCACTTGAGATACATAGCCAAAGTTCACCTTAAGCCATTGCCCTATTGTGCTCTCAGAAGCGGCCTGCAAACGGAAAACCTCTGTTCGTTCAGGTTCGTCGTCGCGAACGTCATATTCGACCGTGATAAGACTGATTTTGCTTTTGCTGCTTCCGCAAATATTAGACAAATAAGAATGTGTTTGCGGATTGCAGTTGTCGACAATGAGAATTGCGCGCTGACCAGTTTCTACCAGTTGCAACGCTAGTTGCTGTGCAGTTGGTTGGGGAGCCTCGGAATAATCCGCATACACTGCAAACGAAGGATCGAGCGCCTCACTTCCGACATCACTTTCAAATAAGGCTTGGACTAGCCGCGTTTTACCGAGGCCTGACATCCCAATCAAGCGGACACATTGTCTTGGTTTTGACAATGCACGACGTATACAATTGATGCCCTCGACAATAGGAAGAATGTTTTGATCTTTGGATCGGGTATCCACTAAACAAGCGGCATCGTCTGAAATGTATTTTCCATCGCCACCGACGCGGACACCTGACCAATCTCCCAATGATTGCCATCCAGCAAGCGGACGTCCAACTCGCGCTCGTACCCATGCAGCGACACCGGGATATTGGTTGACCCAGGTTGCCATTCTCTCACGGTCATAGAAATCCGTCAGCAATTTGTTCGCGGATGGATGGCCCGCGACGGCCTTCATTATCGCCTTGCGTCGATTCCGAAGTGGCTCATCTGCTACAGAACCTTTGGCACTAACGATTATGTAGCCACCGCCAGAGTCGGCTAGATCACCCAGCACCGGTCGCAGGACGCCATTGGGTTTCATTTCCTTGGTAATTGCCGCTGATCCCATATCAGACTTTTTGACTTGAATACCCAACGGAGTGCGGGGGATAAAATCACCCGCGAATGTGCTGCCCGACACTTCGATGCGAACATCCAAGCCGCCATCGGGAGCATTTTGATCGCCGCCTGCCGTTACGCCAGCCACAGGCAGGTTTCTGGCTCGTAATTCAGCTAAAGCGAGCCTGGCAACCAATGTGCGCAATTCCACGTCGTCCAGCCGCTGAATTTCTTCCCCAGTTATTTCGAACACTAAATTTCCAATCGTTACAAACTCAAACTATAACTTACTTCGTTCTTTACTAAAACTAGACTGCCAGCAACCGGTGACAAGGAGCTTCCGCACAACCCATTATGGAGATTCGCTTTTGAGCAATCGGATTGCGAAATCTACTAGATCGATGCCATGGACACTAAACCGTTGATCAATTCCGCCATTAAATCGATGTGCCATAAATGCGTACATACCCGCTATTTTGGCTTGGTTGTTGCTTCCTTTGATCCAAATTGGTGATCCGGAATGTCCTCTTGATAAGCCGATATGTGTTTGCATGCCAAACCGTTTCTGTGGAGGACTATTTATTTCCATCCGTTGTTGATCGATTGTACCAAGTAAAAACTTTGGGTTTGACGTCAGAGGGTTCCCAATTCTGATTTCAGAATCATCCATAGGCCAGCCAGCGCAGATGGCTTTTGTTATCCCCTCAGAAGCAAATTCGATATCATTGATCGTCAACTTGATCTTGACCGGGTCAGTTATGTTCCGAGAAACATCAATTACGCAGATATCATGGACCTCAGAACCTTCGAAGAGATAACCATCGGGTAGTATAAAATTTTGAGAAACATTCATTATCCGGGCTCGATTTGTCCCATTCAAAACGTGAAAGTTTGTGAATAGAAGCACTCGGTTTGATGATTCAGATGCTTTTAGCAGCATGCCCGTTCCGCCACGGTCGCCTACGGCTGCGATTGAACAATACATTCTCTGTAGATCTTCGTCGGTAAATGAAAGTCCCGTCGTCATTTAGGTTTTTCCTGTATTTTTTTATATTTCATTCAAAATATGGTCATCGTGGCCAATCAACTAATCACATCCAGCGGCCGAAGAAGCACAGGATAGTTGTTACTGGCGTTGCCGACTTCATTCGATACAGCCACGACATTGATATCGCCAGCATAGGGCTTCAGGAAGACACCAGCACGAGAAAACGAAGCGGTTCCTGGCCTACTGCCATTAGCCGATGTGGTCACAGGCTTCGACAGATTGAATTACCCATTTGATCTTGGTAGTGTTGGCCGGGCAGTTAAGGGGATCAGCATTAGCGGGAGAGTTATCTTTTGGGCGAGCTTGCTCATATTGAGCCTTGGCTTGCCCTTTATGACGCCACGTCTTCCTGTCATGGGCGGACTTGATAGAGCTCTTCACGACCTTTATCGATTTTCGTTAGCGCCGAAAGCGGCAAACGATTCAGATATTACCGTGTTGCTTTACGATGACGCGGTAGCTCGGGAAACTGGTAAAACCACACCGGTCGATCGAGCATTACTAGCTAGCGCATTGCGTGCGATCGAAAAGGCCGGAGCGCGCGCTGTTGGGATTGACATGATTTTCATTCAACCCACTGATGATGAAGATGTATTGATTGATACACTAAGTCAGATGACGATACCGGTGTATGTTGCTTTTGCCGATCCCGAAAATGACCAAGCCGCTTACTGGGATATGTCAATTGCAGATGACGCTTCCAATTATCAAAATGAATTCTGGACACGTATCGATAACCCCAAAGTCAAACGTGTGTCGCCTGTAATTGGAGTAGATAAAACTGGCATAGCAAGGAACTGGCCGCATCTTGGAAACTCAGGGAGGCCACAGCTGGCGGCAGCATTGGGTGGAGCTGAAGATTTGGCCAAAGGTTATACAGGAGCGATCACTTTCTCTCATTTAACAGACGAAGAGATAGAGGCCGGTTTGCAGTTTGCCACCGACATGTTTCCGACGCTTCCGCTTGATACCGTTACCGACTCTGAGCTGTTGGGCTATTTCCAGCACCTAATTAGCGACCGTATCGTCCTAGTCGGTGCCGATACGTTCAATTCCGATCAATTATCGACGCCAATAACGCGTTTTTCAAATCAGAGTACTGTAGCCGGCGTTACCGTTCATGCACATATGCTGCGTCAATCGCTCGATCGCAATTTTCCTGTTCGCTTGCCGCAATGGGGCCTTTTGTTACTTGTAGTCTTATTCATCGTCGCAGGTGCAGCGACTGCGACTATAGAACGACGACCGGTAGCTCTGGTTTTTGCTGTTGCATTGCAAACGGTCGGACTCGCACTTTTGCCTATCATATTACATCGCAACGGGTATGATTTTCTTAATTTTCCGGCTTTCGGCATTTCGCTGAGCTGGCTGTTAGTTTTTTTGAGCGTGGGTTATACTCTGCGGACAAGGACATCAACCGAGCGAGCTTTTGCCCGCAGCGCGCTAGGCAAGTTCTTACCCGAAAGCGTAGCACTCGAGATACTAGAAAAACCCGAAAAACTGAAGCTGGAAGGAGATGAGCGCCCCATCTATATGCTATTCACAGATCTTGAGGGTTTTACCCGTTTTAGTCACAACCGCCGTCCTCAAGAAACGGCGACGGTTCTTAATCGCTATCTTGAAGATATGAGTCAGGTCATCTTGGATCATGAAGGAACGATCGACAAATTTGTGGGAGATGCGATAATCGCATTTTGGGGCGCTCCAATAGCCGAGGAGGAGGATGCTAGGAATAGCGTCGCATGTGCCATTGCCTTGCACAAAACATCAGAGCGACTGCGGGTAGAACTCTCGAAAGGGGAGAATATGCTTGGCCGGACGCGTATTGGTTTAAACTTTGGGCACGCTACAGTGGGCAATTTCGGCGGAGAACGAAGAATACAATACACGGCTTTGGGTGATGCGATGAATATTGCAGCTCGCTTGGAAGGCGCCAATAAATATCTAAATACCGATATTCTTGTTAGTGACGCGGTAAAAGAACGCGCCCCGGAATTCTGTTACCGGCCTATGGGCGCTGTCTTATTATCAGGCGTTGGAACGGCGATGAAGGTTTATGAACCCATCGATGATGAGCGTAGCGCGTATACCGCTGACCTAGTCGATGTAATTGTTCGGATTGAAGGGCGGTTGGGTGGTGCTGAACAGCGACTTCGAGAACTGGCTGCAAAGCACCCAGAAGATAAGGCAGTGATGTCAATGGTTGACAGGTTCAATAACCTTACTTTGGAAAAACCTTATGAACTCGGAGGAAAATAGAAGAATGGCCCGTACACCAGTCCCAGTTAAGCTTATGATTAGTGTGTCAGCTTTGTGTCTGTTTCTCTCAGCTTGCGCCACAACTACATCGAATGTGGAACCTGTTGTTTCAAGTCAATCAGAAACGATAAATGCCGGGCAATGTCAGATTGATGACAAAAAGGCAGCCAAGACTACGGTTATGATTATACAAGGATCGGGAGGAGTTGAAGCCCGTTGCACACCGGGGATGAAAATTAGCAGTAATTCATTGATCTGCCTATATGACCAAGAAAAAGTCACGGTGTTGGGGAAGACTGGGACGAAGGTTTTAAGTGGACCTGGCTGTCTCTCCGTAGCGACTGGCAAAAATGAAGCGGGATCATTGGGCCCAGCTAGGTTAGAGAGTTTTATCAACAATAAAGGAAAGTCACGTGCTCGAACCGGAGCTGCTCGAGGCTGGGCCGGTAGTACCTCACCATCACAAGTAGACTTGGGTGAAGTGAAGGTAATACGAGGCAGCGCGACAGCGTTGAGGCGTTATAATCGCAAGGCGACCATTCCGACCGGAACTGAAATTTGTTTAAAGCGGAAGGAAAGCTTAACGGTCTTGCGAAAAAAAGGTGGCACTCTCAGCCTCCAAGGGCCAGGTTGTAATGTCTTTCGTCGCTCAGGGGAAGTAGTCAATGTTGCTGGTGTATCTGGCGGCAACTAGTGCTGCCAATCAGCTCTCGTTCCAACGGCCGACAACTAGACACAAATCAAGCGGGATAACCGCTGAACTGAAGGTTTTGTTTCAAGTGTATGATATGGCTTTGTCATCGAAGCCTTGGTCAATTAGATAAATCACAAGTTGAATTGGAGACTAATTAAATCACTCTCACTTTCACAGTGACCTGTCTGTCGCTCGCACAATAGCGTTGTTTTTACAGTCTTAAGACGGCGAATTTAGTGCGAAAACGTTGTTCAGATAATTCATTAAATCAGTTTGATCGACACAGTGCACTTACAATTATTATTTTCGCACGATGCCCTATCGGAGAGATATTTTACGGGTCCTACCCACGAGATCTGCGAAACCGTATGCGCTGGAGGACCGCAAAAATAACGTCGAAGCCAGGTTTTTGAGGTCGGAATAGTTAGAAGTTCACTCTGTGTTTTCATAGATTGGAAACAACGCTTGTATTATCAAAGGTGAGGAGCGTAATAATAAACAGCTCCCTTACTCACCGCACAAAGTGATTGACGCGCCTATCCGATTTGCCGGACAAAGAACAAACAGCTTAGTTAATTAGTTTCAATAATCCGGATCAGTCTCGAGCTGCTTCGATGGTTCTTAAACCAAAGATTGGAACACCGACTTATGAGCACTCCAAAAAGATTTGAGAATGTACCGGGTCGGAATTTTCGTTTAAGAATACTCAGCGGCTGGAGCGCATCAATCCCCGGCGCTAAAGTCGGAGCTGGATATGCGACGACAGTCATCGAGGTTCATAACATTGATTCAGGACATTCAGCTAAACTGGATCTGGGAGGTGTGGATATTGGTCTCAGCACTCCTCAAGTGCAAAACGGACTAGTAGACCAATGGAAGCATTTTCGGACTTCTAAACCAGTCGACCTTAGAGATTTTGAATGTATGGTCCGAATCGCAAGCGTCAATGTTGGATCTTGGTCCATTGCATCTGTGCTTACTTTTCAGAGTGATAGGATCGATCTTGAGTTTGATTCTTGGGCAGAAAAAAAGTGGCGCGGCAATAGCATCGATATTTCTGAGCTGACCATCAACGCAGGCGTTGGAGTAGGATGGTCTTTGCAGGCGGGCGAATTGGAAGAGATATCCTTCATCGGCCCAGCCGACACTCCATTGACGGAATTTATCGGAGAGCAGATAGCAATTTATTACGAAGAGAATCAATCTTCACAACCGATTGCAGGACATGATCCAGCAACTGAACTTGATAAAGTTTTTCGAGAGCAAGAAGCTGAGGCGAATTTGCTAGACGAAGATGTTGACGTATCAACAGAGCATAAAGCCGCAGAATTTCAAGAACAGGCTTCAATCATTCCGGAAGAAATTGATCAGTCTGATCCAGGACAGATACAAGAGCATTTGGAACAACGTTCAATCCTTCCACCTGAAGTTGACACATCAAGCATCAAAAAAGCTTCTGAATGGATAAGATCACCACCGATTGACCCAATTCTAGGCCCAGCATTGCCACCTGATATTGATGAGAATGGAAAGTTGCTCGATTCAGGAACATCTAAATCTGATAACAACTATATAGCTGCCGACGATGAGCCGAGAATTCCCTCCGCTGATGAGTCCGGAAACAAACGAAGTTCAGCAATCAACCCTTCTATGAGCAAAACCGTCGCATCAATACTGTCGTCAAGTATTCCGTTTGCTGGTTTGGCTTTCGGCAATCGGGGTGGCGG
The DNA here is from genome assembly GCF_965233695.1 of Parasphingorhabdus sp. Classification (GTDB taxonomy): domain Bacteria; phylum Pseudomonadota; class Alphaproteobacteria; order Sphingomonadales; family Sphingomonadaceae; genus Parasphingorhabdus. Next base: position 2,865,434 of record NZ_OZ247497.1, on the reverse strand, counting down.
TATGTCATCAGAAGAAGGTTCAATTGATGAAGACCAAGAGCTTAGCGATGGTTCAGGAGGCGCCGTTGAATTGGACACTGGACCACAGGACTTATCGGATGCAGAAAATTCGTCTTCAATCACCGATGAAGCGACAGATGAAACCAGTGAGACCGCTGATGATATGGAGACCGAACTGGGTGAGTCAGAAGAAACATGTGAAGCATCAGAAGATGAGCCTGGAAGTCCATTGTCAGCTGACGAGGAAAACGAACCTGCAAACGACGAACCTGAAGACGCCGATGGAGATGATAATCCCTATATTGACGGCCCAACTGTCGACGCAATGCCTTCAGCTTCGGAACCATCGGGAGATAATGGCGGAGCCGATGCAGGACCGGTTGACGCAGGTTGATTATAGGAGGTGGTCAAAATGAACAATGAATACATCCGAGCAAAAAATGACTTTGAGAAAGGAAATATTTCCAAAGCCTCAGCGCAACTTGAAACCATGGTTGAACAAGGCATTACCAATGAAGAGATCATATACTTACTGGGAGTTTGCAGATTCCGCCAACGCAAATTTGAAGATGCAAGAGGTTTGTTTATCAGCCTCTTAGCGACAAACAATAGTCATATAAATGCCCACTACTACTTGGGGCTGTCGCATGAAAGGTTGGGAGACGAAAAATCAGCGCGCACGGAATATCGTTTCACACTGGCGCTAAAACCAGATCACAAACTGGCGCAAAAAAAACTGGGTCAAAACGTCATCCAACAAGAAGCTACCTCTCCACAGCGAGAAGCATCACAAGCCTCAAATAGAGCACAAGAAAATGGCGAGCAGGTCTCAACTGATCCAGGCGATCTCATATATTCAGGGCATCGAAAACCTTGGACAATGCTTCATATTCCGGCTCTAATTATAGTACTTGCCGCGATCAAATTGCTTTTCATCGTTGAGAATGGCCCGGGATTGGTCGAAGGGTTCCTGTTCGCGTTACAAAGCATTCGAGGTCTCAGCCTGGAGCCTGTCATTCCAGTTTATCTTGTGCCGACACTCATTTTCATAGATCTAATTTTTAGGTCGATCGCCACAAAATACAAAATCTACCAAAAGAGAATCGATGTTCGGTATGGATATCTGATGCGAAAAGAGTACTCAATTTGGACTTTTGAGATCGAATCCGTTGAATTTCGTCGAAATCTTTGGCTTATACTCAGCAATAGCGGTCAAATCCTGATGAAGGCGAAGGGTATTGAGACCACTATTGATGGCATCGGTCGCGCAAAGTTCATGCGTCAACTTTGGAGTGAGATGCGCGACGCCGCATTGGTCGACAGGCGCAGCATGAAGAAATGGTGGATCTAGATCTCGAAAGGTCATTGAAAGTTTTATGATTTGGCCTTTCTCGCTTCGGAACAAAGGCTATATCTCTCAAGTTAAACGTTGGTTTTCTCCCTAAATTAAGTTACAATTCATTCGTTGTGGCGACAAGAACGGAGACACCGTAATGCCGCAACAGTCACAAGTATTTCCGATCCATATCCGCGCCGAATATCGCGACAGCCAACAAGCCTTTACGAGGTTTCAAGCTGATGTTGGAAAAGTAACAACTTTCGCGAAGAACGAGTTCGAACGCAGCGGCCAGGAGATCAGCAATCTCGTTAAAAACGCCCTCACCCTTCCCCGCAACGCCGCCGGTTCACTCAATCTCGGATCCGAACAATTGGCTGAAGCGGCGCGTGATGCACAAGCTTATGCGCTTAGCCTGAAAGATGTCGAGCGCGCTGCAAATAAGTTAGCCAAAGAGACCGGTGACACCTCTGCAGAAACCCGGCTCTTTCTACAGGCTGCCAATGCTGCATCAAGAGAAGCAGAAGAGTCTGCGCGATCATTGACCGCTCAGGCAGCCACCTATGAACGACTGCAGCGCGAGATCGATCAAACCACTGCGGCAACAAAACGGCAAATTAGCGCACAAAACAGCAACCTTGCTTCCTCCCGCGCAGCAACCAAATCAGCCGGTGCTCAGCGCTTTGCAATGGTTCAGATTGGTCAACAGTTCCAGGATGTTGCGATCCAGATGCAGACTAACACGAGGCTGTCGACGATATTCGTGCAGCAGGGCTCTCAGCTGGCGTTTGCCATGTCAGGACTGGGCGGCAAGCTAGGTAATGTAGCCAGAATATTGGCCGGGCCCCTCGGCGCAGCGGTTTTCGGCGCCGTCACCGCCTTCTCGCTGCTCAGATCTACCACGGATGATAATGCCGAAGCTTCAAAGCGTGCGCAGTCTGCCGGCGAAGAGCTGGCGCGCTCGCAGCTGGATATCGCAAACTTCTTCGATACCGCAACTGGCGCCATCAATGAGCAAAACCAGTCGCTTATCCAAAACGCTATTCTCAAGCGGCAGGATCTGGAACAAGAGATTGAGTCTCGGCTTAAAGAGCGAACCAAGAATTTTATTGGTACCGCCGCGGCCTCAACACAGGTCCGGGCAGACTCCAGATCAAAAACTGGTTTCGTTCAATCCAATGATATCCGAGATGCGCTTCGCACTGCTAATCCCGCCAAAGCATTGGCCGAAGTTGCTCGCAGCAATAGCGTAAACGCTAATCTCGCTGAAAAGCTGAGTGATCGCCTCGCTGGTATTGCCACTGATGCAAAAGAACTGCGCAAGATCCAGAAAGAGATCAGCTCACTGGAAACAGGAACATTGGCCAACGATTTACGGACCGGATTCCCGAAGAAGGCGCGAACCGCCAAATCGGGTAATGCAGAAGCCAAAGCAGCAGCGAGAGAGATTGAGCGTCTTTCCCGGGTCAGCGAACAAAGCGCGGAAGCTATCGCACGGATCAACTCTCAGTTCGATGATCAGCCCAAATTGGTCGACCGAAGCACAGCGGCCGTGCGCAAGCTCGATTCCATCATCTCAGAACTGAACAATGATAAAAATGGGCAGACGCCCCGTCTCGCTGAGTTGCTCGAAGATGCAAATGAAGCTCGAGCCTTGGCTGACAATGCCGTATCGAACCAGGTTAATCGGCAAATCGAACAGTCCGAAGAAAGTCTACGGATCCAGACCCTATTGGTTCAAGGCAAAATTGAAGAAGCAGATATCGCAGGGCGCATTGCGAGCTTCGAAGATCAGTTCGGGCTGCAGGCCAAAATTCAGCAGCAGCGAGAGACCCTCTCCATTCAGCAGGACATTCTCGACACATCGACCGCCGGTACTGCAGAATATGACGAAGCACGCAAAATCATCGACGAGACTGCAGCCAGCCTCGACAAGAATGTGCAGAGCCAGCGAGATATAAATGAAGCTGTGCGCAGCCAGGTGATCGCAGAAGAACGGATCAATGAGCTCGGGCAAATCAGGCAAGAACAGCTCAGCCGCTACGATACTGCGATCGGTTCCGTGCGAGGCGAGCTGGAGGCCTTGTTTTCCGGAGACGGGACAGATTTCCTTAAGAATATCGGTAACACGTTTAAACAGCTTCAGGCTGAAACCAATGTGGAAGCGATCTTTGGGTCAGCGTTTCGTGATCTGGAAAAAGCACTGCGACGCAATACTCCGCTTGGCCGGGCTGAAACTGCGCTTGAAGATGCTATGACCAAAACCGGCGATGTTGCGATCGATCTCGGCAACAACTTTGTAACCGTATCAAACCTGCTCACTGAAAAGGTCATTCCGGGACTGAATGAAGCGATACAGGCCAATCAACCTGCCGGCAGCACCGGCGTAGCAGCAAATGACAATGTCATAGCGGTAAACGGTCAGAGAATTGAAGCAGAGATCGGTATCGCATCGATGCGGGACTTTAGCCGCGGGATAGCCGAAGCTGTCACCTTCCCTTTGCTGGACAAATTTGATGAGACGTTTGGAACGAGCTTCTTCTCCCAAATGAACGCTGTTCTGTCGAGCGCTGTGGCCGGTTATCTGACCGCTGGCCCTGTTGGAGCCGCGTTGGGAGGGTTGCAGCAGGTTGTTGGCGATCTCACCAGCAAAGGAGGTATAAACGAAGCTCTCGGTGCCAAAATAAGCGAAGGATTGGGAAAGGCCCTTGGCGGGGCCCAGACGGGCGCTCAGACCGCTCAGCTTCTCCAAGGGCTAGGTATCAAGACTTCATCGACCGGCGGTGCCATTGGCGGCGCCATCGGTTCTGCTGTGCCTATACCTGGAGGTGAGATTGTCGGTTCTATTCTTGGCAGTTTGGTTGGTGGTCTGTTCAAAGGAGGGGCAAAGACCGCACGCGCCAATATTACAGGTGTAGATTCCATATCCGTAGCGGGTGCTGATAGTAGCAATTTTGGTGCAGCCAATACCTTGGCCGGTGCCGTGATAAGCGGTTTGGAGAATGTAGCCGACACGCTCAACGCACGGATAGGGTCATTCAATACAACTATTGGCACCCGTGGCGATGATTTCCGGGTCAACACCAACGGTACATCACTCAAGATCAAGAACGGTGCCCGCGATTTCGGTGAAGATGAGGCTGCAGCGGTATCATTCGCCATATTCGACGCAATATCGGATGGTGCGATCATCGGACTGCGTGCTGGTACTGAGCGCTTGTTGAAGGCGGCTGGTGATATCCAAGAAGGACTGCAAGACGCCCTCGACTTCGAGAATGTGTTCAATGAGCTGGAACAGCGCAAGGATCCATTAGGTTTCTCTCTCAAATCACTGAACCGTGAATTTGAAGGTCTCATCGATCTGTTTAAGCGCGCCGGCGCCAGTGCTGAAGAATTCGCGAGCCTCGAAGAGCTATATGGACTGGAGCGCGCTGACATCATCGCTCAGGCCAGTGAGCAGTTCACCGAGACGCTCAAAGGCTTTTTGGACGACCTGACTATCGGCGATAATGGACTATCTGTGCGAGACCGCCTGGGATCCGCACTGGATCGCTTCAACCCGCTTGCGGCTGATGTTCGCGCCGGCGGAGAAGTTGATGCTGGTCAGTTTGAGGAAGCGGCTCGAGCTGTGCTTGAACTGGAGCGCCAGGTCTTTGGTAGCCAAGGGAACTATTTCTCACGGTTGGATGAAATCACAAACCTCACGGAACAGGCGCTGCAGAGTGAGCAGGATCGTCTTACGGCAGCAGCGAATGACAATCAGGGCATCACCTTTGCGATTGATAGCCAAACCGACACGCTGTCCGGATATCTGGAAGCGATCAATCGCGGAAATAGTGATATCTTGCAGGCCATCCAGGCTGGCTCGGGGTTCTTTGGTCCAACGCTCAATGACCGGTTCGCCGTTAACAACTTCTGAGGTTAAAAAGGTGGCCCCGGCGAAGCTAATCACCGGGGCCGTCTACGCGTTGTGGCTTAGCGCAGATGAATGCGGGCGTGATAACCTGAAATCACGCCCGCTCGCTGGCTCCAAAAGCGAGGATGATCGCCAACCAGCGAAACTTGTTAAATGCTGGGAAGGCGAAACGAAGAGACGATCCGGCCGCCCGATAAATTGATTGAACCATCACATCGCGAGAGAGCATCCACGAGACCCGGCGAAACATTTTCTGACCGGTTCCGCAATTCAGGCCAGTCTGCCCACATGCCTTGTATCGATTTTGTAAGCTTGTGCCGCAGGTCACTAGCCTCTTTGGTCGCAAGGCTTTCTGCAATTGCCTGGGTATCGACATAGAGCTTCGCCAGACGCTCGATAGCTTCAAGCGCTCCTTGATGCAGCGCCCTTGTCGCATCGGCCGTATGCTCCGCGATCCTGACTCGCAATTTGGTTTGAATAGCGGAAATTTCCCGCTTCCGTTCATCCATAGCTTTCTGCATTGTATGGATACTCTCGCGATGGACCTGAACCTTTTGGCGAAGCACGTCCTCGGACTCTTTGGATCGATCATCAACCTGACCACTGCGCAGTCCTTCCACCAGTTCGCTGACATCGGCTTCGGATGATCGAAGGTCCCTGATTTCCGATTGGGCCTGAGCAATTATTTGCCCAGCCGTCTCTATAGCTGCTAGATCCCTTCGCTGATCGGCCTCGAGAACCGCAATTGCAGCCCGTTCAGCGCTGTCATCGATAGTCGCAAGCTGTTTAGCCAATATCTGATATTCTATCATTGGCCTGCCCTCTCTGCTTGAAGCTCCCGATGGACACCATCCCAGCCGTGTTGATCGGTACTAGCCTTCTGGGCAGCTGCAGATGGTTTTGGCTTTACGGCGACTTTGGCCGCCGACATTCCTGCAATCGCATCTTCTCGGCTCAACGAGAAAAGAGGGATGCTAGCGACAAGTTTGTCAGCATCTGAGTTGGTTGTGACCAGAAGGAAGGCTGCCGTATATGGTTGATCCCTCGCTTCTTGCGATAGGAAAACATCCTTGATGCGTTGACGTTCCTGAATCCGCACCTGGCTAGGGGTTGTTGGACGCTTTGTACGGGAGCGGGTTTTGGGTGACGTGCTCTTTTGGCGTGGTGGTGATTTAGGTTTCTTCGATCGCTCTTCGGACAATCGATTGAGGCGGCCAAATCGTGGGCCTGTTGTTTCAGTTTTCATGCTAGTTCCTTTCGAGTTTGTTGGTTGTGCAAATTTTGCCGATTTTGGTCAGTTCAAGTTTCAGTGCAGTTTGATGATGCAAAGCCAGTCCAGCGCCATTCACAAACTTGGACATTGTGCCTTTTGGGATTCCAGCTTCTTCAGCCAGCTTGGACTGAGTGCCGATCGGTGACTGTTTGATAAGTTCAATCAGTATTTCTCTGAGCGGGGATGTTTCCGTTTCCTCTTGCCGGGCGGTCCCAGCTTTCCCCTGAGTATGGTAATTTAATTGTGTACCAGTTTTTGGGACAGTATCTTTTACGGAAACATGCGGGTTTCCAGATGTTTCCGTGTCAAAGTTTGGTACCGCATTGGGATCTGTTTCCACACCTTGCGCAATATTTGGTACCGCAGAGGTCAAGTTTTGGTACCGCGTTTTGTTTCCATTCGGTGCCCATTTTTCGAAATCTCGGGTTGGATTTGCAGGTTTGCATCCAGGAGCTGGTTGCCAAGTGTATCGCCAAACTGTCGCTGGACCGCCCTTAACTTTGAAGTGACCCCGAGCTACTGCTTTAATGAAACCATGGTCATCCAGCTCCGTCAGACAACGACTTGCTGTATTTTTCGACAAACCTGTAGCAAGCGCAGCATCACGGGCTGACAAAAAGATCTTTCCATTGCGCTCTCCGTCGTCGAGCATCACTAAAGCGATCAGCACTTTGACTGCGTTGCCAGACAGATTCCGCCAAGCATCCGTATTTGCGACGCTACGATAGATCCGAGCATGTTTGGCGCCTGCCTGTCGCCTTTCGACGGTCTTAGCCTTTGACACTACCGTGCCTTCCGGGCTTCGATGACTAACCTGTCCCACTCGCTGGCCTCAATGGCCTCGGATCGAATGGGAAACCCAAATTTCAGCGCGAGGCTCAAGGCACACTGGACTGCTTCTCCAGACCGTTCGAAGCGCTCCTCTGTATAAGAGTGATCAATCGGAGGGATGATATCCACTGCCCAGTTATCTGGCGCGCGAGATACAGAAATGAACCGTCTGATCTGATTGGTACGAAAAGGTATGACAATGCCCGTCATTTCAACAGCAATCCATCATGTGAGCATCCCTCTGCGCACCCATGAGATCGATCAGAAGCCAATCCTCGTTCGTCGCTAGTTGGTCCGCATATCTCTTGGCCTGCGGATAGAAATCAAACTGTCGATCAATAGTCTCACCGATCAAGCCGGGGCTCACGGTGACCTCAACGCTTAGGTCGAATGGATCCATCTTTATCGTGATCAATTTTGTGATCTTGGTCATGCTAGTTCTCCGCTTGATTTGATCGGAAAGCCATATTTTGCTTTCAGGTCGAGAGCGTGTCGGACTGCTGTTTCAACCTTAGTGAAAGAGTCTGGATCACGACCTTGGATTGGCGGCATTATGCTTACTTCGTATCCGGCTTCTCGACCGGGCTGGACGATGATTTCTCTCGCCGGTGACGACGAATGGATCGCTGTTCGGGCAGTTCCAAGCTTCAGATTGATCTTAGCGAGGCGCGAACGGCTGTAGGGCTTGCCTGAACGACCTCTGCGAAGCACTTCACGATCACCGCTCTTTGTGTCATCGACAAACATTGATCGATAACACCCTATAGCCCGCGGATATCTGTATCAGTGTAATGTTTTGCTACATCGAACGAACCGCGTTTGGCTCGTATCTCTCGCTGATCAACAGCGTGATAGGTATGCGGACAAACAGGATGTTCGAGTTCGCCTTGATCCTCAATGTTGCCCCCGGCGGGATCATCATCTTCAATGTCTGGATCACCATCGTCCCGGTTTAAAGAGTCGATCATTTTCTCAATCAACAACTCGCGCGCCGGGCGATCGAGCTTCGCAAATGATACCTCAATGAAGTGAAACAATGATACCGGATTAACTTTCGACAACGTCGACACCACTGTATCTAGTGAAGCCCGCAGTTCGGGAGAGTTCATTAATGTCTGTTCCATCAGGCTGCTTGCTCTGAGTCTGATTTGAATGCAGCCTCAACCTCAGACCGTCGGATGAAGATTTTCCGGCCTTTCTTAATTGCTGGCAAATATCCTTTGTCAATCATTCTATAGATTGATTGTCTGCTGAGCATTCCATTCGATTCTTCGGCAAGTGTCTTTGGGTCTGTTAGGTCGTCAAACATCTTATTTCCTTTTAGACTAGGGTTAGCCCTTACCCCTATTGAGCTTCGAATTTCGTTTGTCAACCACAAGTATCATCGTTAAGCCTTATTCAAATCACGATTTGGGAATTGCATTTTGGATTTGAAATACGGTCAAATGGAAAACTTGCTCGCCGCAATGCATGAAATTGCGCCAGCTCAAATGGGAGCGTTGAGGTCCCGCTTGAAACATTTCAAGCGACTCAAATTTCCAGTAAGTGTAAACACAGGCGCCGGATTGCATGCAAGGTACGGTGCAAAAGAGATTGTTTTCTTATTGTACGCATTTCAACTGATTGAGTTGGGCATGACTCCTGAACGAGTTAAGCACTATGTCGAAAAGTTCACAGACGATTTAGCTAGAATCAGTTCACATGTCGGCCATTTGCTTGGTCGTGACGACAGCGATCCTCCTGCTGATCAGATAATGAAAGTTCGGTTCGACCCTAACGCACTGTCCGCATTGACTGAGCCCAGGTCAGTCTCAGACAATGTTGAACTCATAACCTTTAAAGCAATTCAAAATACCATCGTCTACAAGGGGCCTTTTATTCGCAGTTATTTTGACGATGAAGAGACGCTTACAAACAATCCCTTCGGACCACGGTACGCTGAAATTAACGCTACTGATCTCCTTTTCAGAGCTGCTATTTGGTTAGAGAAGAGCAAACTTTCGGATTTCCAAACTTTTGGCGACGCGCTCAGTGACTGGGGCGAGTCAGAAGGATGGACACCTGCCCGAGAGGACAAAATGCAATGACTAGCGTCCGCAAGCGCACCTGGACCTCCCCCTCTGGCGAAGAGAAGACAGCCTGGCTGGTCGACTACCGAGATCCGGCCGGCAAGCGCCGGAGTAAACAATTCGTTCGGAAGAAAGATGCTGATGCTTGGCAGGTGAATGCGAGCTTCCAAGTGTCTCAGGGAACGCATACTGCCGATAGCCAGTCGATCACCGTGGAGCGCGCCGCGCAGTTGTGGCTCGATCGATGTCGTGAACCCAATGCTGAAGGCAAGTATCTGGAGGACACCACCCTCGCCGCTTATGAGCAGCATGTCCGGCTGCACATCAATCCTTTGTGTGGTGGAATGAAGCTGACCAAGATCAGCCGGCCGATGGCAGAAGACTATCGAAGCGCTCTGCTCAAGACGCTATCGGCGCCAATGGCGAAACGGGTACTCCGGTCACTGCGATCGATATTCGCCAACGCAATGCGCCGCGGGCATATCGGTCAGAATGTGTTTGATGGTGTGGAAGCTATTAGAACCGTCACTCGCAAAGAAGAGCTTATCATCCCGACGAAAGCGGAACTCAGCGCCGTTGTGAACACGGCCGCAGAATCTGACAATCCAATGGTCGAACCGCTGGTCATGTCCATGATATTCACCGGGCTCCGGGCAAGCGAGCTAAGAGGCTTGCTCTGGTCAGCTGTGGATCTGGAGAAGAAGCTACTCTCTGTAACCCGCCGTGCTGATGCTAGAGGCAATATCGGCCCTCCAAAGACCAAAGCTGGCAAACGGGTCATTCCCCTGCCCTTGCAAACAGTCAAAACGCTCAAGCGTTGGAAGCTGCGTTGCCCGCCATCTGAACTCGGCTTGGTATTTCCATCGCTGAACGGCAAAGTGATGAGCCATAACTACATGCTCAAGAACCTCATTCGTCCGGTTTTAGAAACAGCAAAGACCAATAAGGCATATGGGCTCCATGCTTTTCGCCACGCCACTGCATCTCTCTGGATCGAACAACAGGTTCAACCGAAGCGCATATCGGTCTGGATGGGTCATAGTTCCATCAATGTGACTTATGATATTTACGGCCATCTGTTTGATCAGGTCGACGCTGACCACGGCGCAGCTAATGCGATCGAGCGGGGGTTGCTTGCGTGAAGCACGACTACGATCAGATATTCTCTCCAGGCAGGCATCACCTCGACTTGTCGGAATTCAAGAAACAAATAGTAGACAACGTTGGAGGAGAAAACCGCAAAAAGATCTGGCGCGAATTTGAAAAGTTCTATGCAAAACTCAATGATCTGAAAATCGATTGTGATCTCTGGATAGATGGAAGTTTCATTACGAAAAAACCCGAACCGAGCGATATTGATTTGTCATTGATGATAGACGAGAAACAGTATGATAAATTGTCAGAAGCAGCGCTTAAGTTTTTGTTTTTACTGGATGATGCAGATCAAAAATATGAAGGTTTTATTGATGCTTTTGTGTGTATAGTATATCCGAAAGGCCATAAGCAAAGAATTGTGGACAATCCCGATGAATGGGCGCGTCAATGGTCGGTGGAACATAACGACTATTGGTTGAAGGGTTTTGTCGTTATGCAATTGGAAAGTTAGATGAACGATTTTGCTACATCACTGGACAATGTTAGGCGCCACAATTCCATTGTGGAAGAAATGGAATTCGCACTTAAAAACGATCCTGAGAACCGCAAATTACGTATGGGGTTAGGTTCTGCCAAACGGAGAGCAGCTGAAAGCGAAAAAAACCTAAATACCCTGGTCAGCGCGAATTCGATTGATCTCATACGTTACAAAATTGATAACGGCAGCGATACATATGCTGTCAAGTCCGTTACCGAGAGTGTCTCTGGTTTTCAGAATTCCTTTACGGGAGTAGTTGATTTTCTGGAGAACGGGCCAAAAGATAAAGCTCATTTTTCTAACGAGATAAAAAACCTAACTGAGTTAGGATTTGCCTATACTTTTCCAGGTTCACTCGGTGTTGTATTATCGGTGTCTAATGACCGCGACTTGATCGAAGGAAAGTTTGATCGGGCAGTGGATGTATTTGAAGAATTTCTTGAAATATCCAATAGTAATATGGCTGTGGATGCTTCTCGTCATATGGGCTTAGCTCTCGTCTCGCAGCTTTGTTCATGGATCAAGGTAAACTCGCAGTGGGGTAACAGTGTCGACTATATCTGGAATAGATCAGATGGCATAGTGCGCGGTCAACATGTGGGCATTGATCACTTTCATCAACTCAATGATATTTTTCAGAGTGCTAAAGAGGAAGAGCAGAAACAACTGGAGATTCAAGGTATCCTAGTGGGCCTTGATCTTGAGACTTCTAGTTTTCATTTCGTTGTAAAAGATGGAGATGATTATCGTGGCAAACTAGACGATCAGTTTCAAAAAGGGCCGACCGTCGTGGGAAGAGAGTATACTGCACAGATTTCAAAAAACGAAACGAGAAAGGTTGCAACTGGTAACAGCATCGTAACGTACAAGCTTCTCCACCTGAGCTAGGTAGTTGATGTTGATGCATTACCGATACGATTGGACTCTGACTTATCTATCGAACACCGACCTACCAGGTTCTGAAAATAGGTCTCGCCAACGGGCGCTTATTTGGTTAGCGAAGTTTGGTTACTGTTAATCCGCATCCCGCATGCTGCATGGATGCAACACGAGTTGATTTATTGTTAGTTTTACGCGATTAAGTTTGGACTCTGACTCCGTTAATTGAGGTTCGAATCCTCACGGGGGATCCAGATGCGGGGGAGCATTTTGAGCGAGAATGACAGGGCGCTGGCAACGTGACACACAGGCACGCGCCAGATGATCAGAACGCACCAAATGAAGGTGCAGCGGTGGAAGCCGACAAGACGACCATCAGTTTCTCGCTGGGGCTTAGTGATTTTCTCGCGGCAAATGACATTTCCATTGGTTTCACTTCCTACCAGACCGGACGATTATATCTTGTCGGGCGCGGCGCTGATGGCAAACTCGCGGTACATGAAGCCGTCTACCCGCAGGCCATGGGAATTACGGCCAATGCAAACCGTATTTATCTGGGGACGCTGACGCAAATCGTTCGGATGGAAAATGTGCTGGGATCGGGCCAATTGGCCAATGACACACATGATAAAGTCTATGTTCCCCGCAATATGCAGACAACCGGCAATGTCGATGTTCATGAACTCGGCATCCGTGAGGATGGTCAGATTGTGTTCGTCAACACGCTGCATAATTGTCTTAGTATTCCGAGTATTACCCATAGCTTCAAACCAATCTGGAAGCCCGATTTCATTTCGGAATTGGCAACGGGAGATTGCTGTCATCTCAACGGGCTAGCGATGGTTGAAGGGCAGCCGAAATATGTTAGCGCCGTGAGCCAATCCAATACCAAAGATGGTTGGCGCGAGCATAGACATAGTGGCGGCGTAATAATCGACATAGATGCTAATGCAATACTGGCTGATGGGCTTTCCATGCCCCATAGCCCCCGCTTTCATGTCGAACGGGTATGGCTTTTGAACTCAGGCACCGGGGAGCTGGGCTGGCTGCATCCGACTGATCATGCATTTACACCAGTGGCCTTTTGTCCCGGTTTTTTGCGGGGTCTGGCTTTTCACAATGATCACGCATTCGTAACGCTTTCCAAACCACGGCATGGCAGATTTGAGGGCTTGATGCTGGATCAGAAACTCAAAGAAAATGAAACGGCGGCCTGGTGCGGCATTCAGATATTGTCGCTATCAACCGGCGAAGTCGCCCAATGGTTGCGCTTTGATGGCCCTATTACCGAGCTATTCGATATTTGCATCCTGCCGGGGGTCAAAAACCCGATAACACTCGGTCCCCAGTCAACTGAAATACGCGACTTTATTACTATCGAGCAGCCGGACTGGTAAGATCCGAACCGATATTGGTTTATGGAAAAAACACCATATTTTTGCGTACCCCTTCAAAAATCAATCCGATTACCGTTCTAGAAAACAGGACCAACAATTTGGATGAGATTATGATTTCCTTAAATAGCGCAGATGACAGATACAACGCACCCCAAGAATATAGGGGGGCCGCTCGAGAAATCATCGAAGCAGAAATCTTTGTCCGGCAACTAAATTCTCAGCTTTTCCGGGCTACTCTTTCAGATATATCCACTTCAGGCTTCAAGATGACGAGCTATACCGACCTGGATCAGAACAAACCCGTTTACATCCGGTTGCCTGGAATGCAGACGCTCAGTGCTACGATCAGATGGAACGACTATCAGGAATATGGTTGTGCATTTAACAACCAGTTGCATCCAGCAGTGCTGGAACATCTGGTATCAAAACTAAGGGCCTTTGAGTAAGTTGGATTATCCAACCAGCCGAGCCTATTGCGGTTCGCCGGTTTTATCGTATTTCAATTCAAGATAGCGGCCACGGATCGACAGATTGTCGATATCGCCTTTGGCTATCTGTTGCGTCACACCGGAAATTTCCCTTGCAATCAACGACAAGCCACTGATCAGCTGTTCATCGGGTGAGTTGCCGCTGTCGTTGCTCTTTTTTCGCATTGGTTCTGGTATGGCGCGATAGCCGGAAATGAGTTCTGGCAGATGTTCGCCCATCAACTTGCGCACCTCATAAGCCGCAGGTTCACCTTCATCGAGTTTTTGCAGCTGCGGTGACAGCATATCCAGCTGGGTACCAATATCGTCAATGATCTTCACCGCCGGCCTGGGTAACGCAGGACGCTGGGATTCGAGCCAAATCTCAGTTTTGCCTGCCAAGGTTTTCAGGTCCGATTGAACCAAAGTGGAGGGCGTCGGAATCTTCATCTTGGGAAATTTCATAGCGGCCCAGATTCCACCAGCGATTAGACCCGCAGAAATCATGACGCCCCAAAAACCGATTCCGTTCAATATTCCGCCAACGACGCCAGCTCCGACCAACACCCCGACAGTGACCACCGCGGCACGGGCCAATTTCTTGCGAAAATGGCCACGTTTCAAGCCCTTGGACCGCTCGCCGATGGATTCTGCGAATTTATAACTGCGATAATAGTTCGCGGCATTGTCATAAATCTGCTGATTACTCTCGCTCATGCGTCTTATTCCTCAAGAGCGCTTAACGGGTTTTCGGATGGTGCTTCGAGAGCCGCCTTATCCTGCCCCTCGGCCCGCGCTATATACCCTTTTGATTTCTCTATCTCGCTAGACAAGGAATTCACGGTGGTCTTCATATTTTCCAGCGCCTTGATCTTGAACGTGTCGATATTGTCCATTGTGTCGTAAACATTCTGGAACGCGCGTTGCAGCGTTTCGAGCGGAATCGTCGCCGACGCCGCTTGCTCGTGGATCTGTGCCGTCTGGTTCTTCAACATATCGCCCGTGCTGTCGATGATACCAGCCGTCGTCGTGTTCAGCGCTGTCACTTGATCAAGCACCAATTTCTGGTTTGTCAGAGCCTGCGCGACGGTAACGCCGGTGCGCAGCGCGCTTACGGTCGTCGTGCTGGCGCGGTCCACACCCTTGACCAGCTCAACATTGTTCTTCTTAACAAGATCCAGCGCCAGATAGCCTTGCACGGTCACTGCCATTTGCGTCAGCAAATCCTGTGTCCGCTGACGTACGTAGAAAAGTGCGCTTTCCCGGATCGCTTTGGCCTTTGCAGGGTCGGTTGCATCCAGCTCGGCGGCTTTGTCTTCCAGACGCTGGTCCATCACTTTGGACACGTGGATCATTTGTTCCAGCCGGCCCATCGCCGCCCAGAGATTTTTGCGCTCCACATCAATGGCCGCGTTATCCATCAGCAGTTCGTCTTTACCGCCCTGCAGACGGTTCAATATCGAAGAAATATGCCCCTGCGCACTCTTATAGCCGTCAAAATAATTACGCAGCTTAGAACCAAAGGGAATGATGCCGAATAATTTGCGTGGCGCGAGCAGATTGCCGCGCTTGCCTGGATCCAGGTCTTCTACCGTCCGGCGAAGCTCGGTCAGATCGGCACCGATGCCGGATTCATCGTCCATGGTACGAATGGGACGGTCCAGAAAACGGTTGGATTGCCCAGCGGCATCAGCAATTTCTTTGCGGCCCATATTTGTGATCTGGTCAACTTTTTTACCAAATTCCGGGCTATTTTCATCCTGTGCGACAAGATCGTCGATAAAACCATCGACCTTCTCTTCCAGCTTGGACTTGATTTCATCGCCGACCGGAACAAGCCCAGCCGCCTTTGTTGGCGAAACGGCAACAACCGGATCAGGCGGAGTCAGGGTCAAATCTTCGGTCGCAGTAATCGTCTCGGTGGCCATTGGCTCAATCTCCATATAGCTGTCTCTAGCACAGCGCTCCCATCATAAATGGATGCAAATGCAGCACTTTTCAAGCGTTTCCCAACTGTATTATTAAAATAGTACAGTTAATGCAAGATTACACGACAGCCTTCTTGTCTTTTCAACGATTTGGCTTGCCCCAAACGATTATCCCTGCAGGGCCGTTTCCACAGCTGGCGCGATCCGTTCGACAATGATATCGATGCCCTCGGCATTGGGATGAATACCGTCAGGCAGGATCAGGTCTGAACGTCCCACGACGCCATCCATGAAAAAAGGATAGAGGCTAGCCTCATATTTCTTCGCAAGCGCTGGATAAATGACATTAAACTGGTCACTAAATTCTTTCCCGAGATTGGGCGGGGCCAGCATACCGGTCAGCATCACGGGAATGTCACGGTCGGACAGTTTCTTCACCATCGCCTCCATATTGGCCCGCGTTTCCGACGGTTTCAGGCCGCGCAGCAAATCGTTGCCCCCTAGTCCCAGCAATACCAAATCCGGTTTTCTGGGCAGGCTATCAAGTACGAAATCCATGCGCCGCAAGCCAGCGGCAGTTGTGTCACCTGACACGCCGGCATTGTGAACCTTTACATCCTGACCGGCTGCATTGAGTGCTTTTTGCAGTTCTGGTGCAAAGCCCTCGTCAGGGGCTAATCCATAGCCAGCATAGAGGCTATCGCCGAAGGCCAGAACCAAGGTTTTTGCTTCTGCTACCGGCTGATCAGAATTTTCACTGGCTGTTGGTTTTTCTTCAACTTCAACGGAATTTTCATCCAAGACCGGGCCACAGGCAATCAAAAGTTGAAGAATTGCAAAGCAAAACCCATATGTCATAAACCTGTTCAACATTCGGATACACCTTCCCACCATGTTACAAAAAACCGCCGCAACCAGCGACGCCGCTAATACCAAGCCTCATATTGCCATTGATGCGCAAAATGTCACCCTCTCTTTAGGAGAAGGCGATGCGCGCGTGGATATTTTGGGCGGTATCAATCTGGCGATTGAGTCCGGTACCACCGTCGCCCTCCTGGGGCCATCGGGCTCCGGCAAATCCTCGCTGATGGCGATTTTATCCGGGTTGGAACGTGCAACCGGCGGGACGGTAAACATCGCTGGTGCCGATTTTGGTGCAATGAACGAGGATGAACTCGCAATCGCACGCCGAGGCCGGGTTGGCATTGTCTTGCAAGCTTTTCACTTGCTGCCAACGATGAGTGCGCTAGAAAATGTCGCAGTCCCATTGGAGTTAGATGGCCAGGCAGACCCTTTTTCCATTGCAGCCAAAGAACTGGAGGCCGTTGGTCTCGGTGATCGTCTCGGCCATTATCCCACCCAATTGTCAGGCGGCGAGCAACAGCGTGTTGCCATAGCCCGGGCCATGGCGTCGCGGCCTTCCATCATCTTTGCCGACGAGCCCACAGGCAATCTGGACGGAGCAACAGGGGAAATCATTATCGAACTGTTGTTCGAACGCCAGAAAGCCAGCCAGGCAACTTTGCTTATCATTACCCACGATCCCGAACTGGCCAAACGCTGCGACCGTATTGTCGAATTGCGTGACGGTATGATTGAGAAAGACAGCGCGCAAAAGCTTGCAAAATCATGAGTGCTAATCTCTCGAAAGCCTGGACCATTGCTCGGCGTGACTTGCGCGGACGCTTTGTTGGCTTGCGCCTGCTCATTGTCTGCCTGTTTCTCGGCGTGGCAACGCTGGCGGCGATTGGCAGTCTTACCAGTGCGATTACCGATGAACTCGCCAATCGCGGCCAATCGATTTTGGGTGGCGATTTGGAAATTTCGGTCGCCCAGCGCGAAGCGACGCCAGCAGAATTGGAAGCTCTGAAAGCGACGGGCGAACTGTCCGAAACCTTGCGCATGCAGGCCATGGCGCGATTGCCCGATGGCAGCGACACACAATTGGTCGAGTTGAAAGGCGTCGATGCCCCCTATCCGCTTTATGGCGATTTTACTTTGGAAGATGGCACAAATGCACCGCCACTGGGACCCAGAGAGATATATGTCACCCCTGCCCTGATCCAGCGACTATCGCTGGCTATTGGCGATGACATAGCCTTTGGCGAAGCGACATTCACAGTAAGCGGTGTGATCGGCGACGAGCCCGATCGGCTGAGTGAAGGCCTCTCTCTCGGGCCGGTTGCCATTACGTCACTGGAAGGCTTGCGCGCCACCAACCTGATTCAGCCTGGTAGCCTTTTTCAAAGCAAATATCGATTGAAGCTACCCGCAGAAGTCGATCCCGCCGAACTGGGTGAAGAGCTGGAAAAGCAGTATAAAAACGCTGCCTGGGAAGTCAAAACCCGCGACAACGGCGCCCCCAGCACACGGCGCTTCATTGAACGCATGGGGCAGTTTCTAACCCTCGTCGGTCTCGCATCCTTGGTCATCGCTGGCATTGGTGTTGGCAACGGTGTCGCGTCCTATTTGCGCGGAAAACAAGGCGCAATCGCAACGCTCAAGATATTGGGCGCGGATAGCGCTATGGTTTTCCGCATCTATATGTTCCAAATATTGGCCGTGGCCTTGGTTGCGATAATCGCCGGTTTGCTCGTTGGAGCGATTGCCCCCCTTGCCATCATTCAGATCGCCGGTGACGTTTTGCCGATCAGACCGGAATTTGCGCTCTACCCGCTACCGCTGATTGTCAGCGCTGCCTATGGTATATTGATCGCTATCATCTTTGCGCTGCCGCCACTTTCACGAGCCAAATTGATTCCAGCCGCCGGTCTGTTTCGGGGCGAAAGCCGGTCATGGCGAGAAATTGACAAACCGACATGGGTCGCCGTTACACTGGCTGTTGCTGCGATTGTCGCGCTGGCCGTCGGAACCGGACGCGAACCGATTTTCTCGCTAGCGTTTATCGGTGCAGCGCTGGGAATATTGCTATTACTCAGCCTGCTCGGTATCTTGATCCGCTGGCTCGCCAGCAAAGCCCCGCGCCCAAAACAGCCCCTGCTCCGCTTGGCATTGACCAATCTTCACCGGCCGGGAGCACAGACCGGGCAGTTGGTTGTCGCCTTGGGACTGGGCCTGACGCTCTTTGCTACACTGGCTGCGATCCAGACCAGCCTGACCAATGAAATCCGGTTTAGTGTCCCGCAACAGGCACCCAATTTCTTTGTTCTCGATATTCCAGTGGAACGGGCTGACGACTTCAAGAATCTGGTCACGGCGAGCGCGCCTGAAGCTGAAATCAACATCGTCCCGACACTGCGCGGTATTATTACCGAATATGGCGGGCAAGTGGTTGCTGAACTGGATGAATTGCCGGAAGGCGCATGGGTTTTACGCGGGGATCGTGGCCTGACCTATAGCGGCGAACTTCCCGAAGGCAGTGAAATTGCCTCCGGCAAATGGTGGCCCGCCGATTATAACGGTCCGCCACTGGTATCCGTTGACGAGGAACAGGCAACCGCATTGGGGCTCAAGGTGGGTGACAGCCTGACCGTCAGTTTGCTCGGCGTGGAGATCAAATCAACGATTGCGTCTTTGCGCAGGATTAACTGGCAGAATTTCGGTTTTAACTATGTGTTGGTTTTCCCACCCAATGTCTTGGCCAACACGCCGCATAATGTCGCTGCCACCATCCAGTTGGACGAGAGCAAAGAAGATGGTTTGCTAGGATCACTCCCGCGCGAATTCCCCTCCATCTCCATGGTCAAGGTAAAGGAAATCGCATCGCAGATCGGAACGATATTAGACCAGATGGCAACCGCCATTGCTTCCGCCGCGTCCATCGCGATATTCTCTGGCATCGCGGTCCTGATCGGTGCCATTGCGGCTTCCCGTCAATCCAGGGTTTATGACAGCGTAATCCTGAAACTGCTCGGGGCGACCCGATCACAGATATTGTCGGCACAGGCAATTGAATATGCTGTATTGGCGCTGCTGTTATCAGCCGTAGCGCTCGGGCTTGGTCTGCTTGCCGGATGGTTTGTTATCACGCAGATATTCGAATTTACCTGGCAGCCGGATTGGATGGTTGTAATGGTCACCTTGGCGGTCGGCGCGATCATGACATTGGGTATCGGATTGCTCGGATCGATACCGGTTCTATCGGCCAAACCGGCACGCGCTCTGCGCGAGCTCTAGCTTGTTTCGCCTTAAAGCTTCGAAAGGCGCACGGCCAAGGGAGCGGAGAGGATAAGGCTGGTGAGATGATAGAATAAGAGCGGGATCAGCAGCAAGCCCGCAGCTTCTGCCGGAAACAATATCGCAGCGAGCGGTGCACCCACGGCAATGCTTTTCTGCGCACCGCCGAATAGCAGGGCCTTGCGGTCATTGATGACAAATCCTGCAACGCCTCCCAAGAGCCAAGCACCACCAAAGGCAAAGATCAACAGCGCGGCAATTGCTAGGGCGACGATCAGGAATTGATCACCGGGCACCTGGTTCCAAATACCCGCGGCCACCGCACCGGAAAAGGCAACATAAACCGCCAGGCTGATGGCAATCTTGTCAGACCATCCAACCAGACCGGAATATTGTGCCACCCAAGGGCGGGCCCACTGCTGGATCAATTGTCCTATCACGAACGGTAGCAGCAGCATTGTCATGATTTTAATAAAAGAGGCGCCCGTAATCACGATGCCGACCGAACTGGCCAGCAATGCAAAAAATACCGGAGTGATAACAATAGAGGATAGATTGACCGTCGCAGCCGCGACCACGGACGCACCAACATTGCCTTTGGCAATGGCAGTATAGCTTGCTGCAGACTGGATCGTGGACGGGAGGCAACCAAGATACAGAAAACCCACTGCGATCATTGACGCAATATAGCCCTCCAAAATTTGCGACAGGACAAGCCCGGCCAAAACCATGGCACCGAAAACAAAGCCGAAAACGGCTGACTGCAAACGCCAATTGCGAAAACCGGCTATAACCTCCTGGCGATCCAGCCGTATGCCGTGGAGGAGAAATATCCAGAAAATACCGGCCGAAACTGCAAAGGAAGCAATGGGTTTCGCCGATCCGGTTACTGGAACCAATGTCGCCAGAAGCACAGAGCCGCTGAGCAGCCAGATAAACTTGTCGTTCAGTATCAGTCTTATGGTTTGCATTGCGCCCCTGCCAATGCTCCAGCCTGCTATAGGACGCAAGTCCAACCAGCGGATATTTTAGGAATGATCGCAAGAACATGCGCGTTTCATTCTGCCTGCGAATCCGGTAATGGGATCGAAATCCCGTCCATCTTGGCAGACATCGCCTGTTAACTTCGAATCCGATGCCAGATCGCGCGTATCAGATCCACCGCCAGCTTGGGGGATGCTTTCAAGACGGTCCAGGGATGACTGGCAAGAGCCTTGCCGAGTAATTTGACATCAAAATAATACCAGTCGGACAGGATCCTGTGCACCATTGCCTTGGCGCGCAGTGCCCGGTCATTAACCTGTTCCAGTTCCCGCATCAGCACTTTTGTTACCAACTGGCGGATTTGCTGGCTGCGCTGATCGGTAAGGCTTCGCGCATGTCGGCGGTACAGGTATAAGTCGGCTTCAACCGGGATCATCCGAAAATAATGCGCTGCGCGCATCCAGTAATCATAGTCTTCTGCGCCAAATAGCCGTTCGTCATATCCGCGAAGCTTCTCCGTGACCTCTCGTCGATAGAGAAAAGCAGCGCCGACAACATTGCCGAACCAACGCTCTTCAACCGGACGCGGCGGCACATAGCGCAGAATTTTCTCGTCATCATCAATCACGCTGTAGCCCGCGTAGACAAGGTCAACATCAGGTTTGCGAGCCAGTTTTTGAACCAGTTCGGTCAGCATATTGGGGCGCAATATGTTATCGTCGCTTGTCCAGCTGTGCAGCATCCCGCGCGCTTCTCCAAAGCCGCGGTTCAATGTGGCGGGCAATCCCAAATTCCTGTCGTTCGACAAATGTCTGACACGCGGATCAGCCGCTGCATGGCGGGCAATAATGGTACTAGACTCATCAGTAGAAGCATCATCAACACATATAAGCTCCCAATCCGAATATTCCTGCTGCAACACCGATCGAATCGCACTATCGAGATAGCGCGACCCGTTATAGATTGGCATCACGATAGTAACCGTCGGATTACCTGCAATAAATGATGAATCAGGCTGTGTTTTCATATTGCGGCTATGCTATAGTTATCGAGCCAAGAATTGTTGATAGCCCATCTATTCTAAGATAGAATTTCATTTTTCAAGTTCGAACGATAGACTTTATCAAAGCCGGTTTCTAATGTTGCGGCGCAGCACAAAACAGGTTAAGGGCGCAGCGAATATAAGGTTGGCGCAAACGCCCCCTTTCCTCTTCTTACGGCAGAATTTGATATGTCTCTTCGCAATATTGCAATCATCGCGCACGTTGATCACGGCAAAACCACCCTTGTGGACCAGCTTTTCCGCCAGTCCGGCACCTTTCGCGACAACGAGCGTGTCGAGGAACGCGCGATGGACAGCAATGACCTGGAAAAAGAGCGCGGCATCACGATTCTCGCCAAATGTACTAGTGTTGACTGGAAAGGCACACGTATCAATATTGTCGATACACCGGGCCATGCCGACTTTGGCGGCGAAGTGGAACGGATCCTGTCGATGGTCGATGGCGTTATCCTGCTGGTCGACAGTGCCGAAGGCGCAATGCCGCAAACCAAATTCGTGACCGGCAAGGCGCTGGCCCTTGGTCTGAAACCGATTGTTGTCGTCAACAAGATTGACCGCCCCGATGGGCGAGCAGAAGAAGTACTCGACGAAGTGTTCGACCTGTTCGTCAATCTCGATGCCAATGACGAGCAACTGGATTTCCCGACGCTCTTCGCCAGCGGCCGTAACGGCTATGCCGGCGATACTCCCGAGGTTCGCGAGGGTGATTTGTCACCATTGTTTGACAAGATTGTCGAGCATGTGCCTGAACCGGACGTCGATCCTGACGCCGATTTCAAATTTCTTGTCACATTGCTGGATCGCGACAACTTTGTTGGCCGCATCCTGACCGGCAAGGTCGAAAGTGGCAAGATCGACCTCAATGCTCCCATTCATGCCATTGATATGGATGGTAAAGTTGTTGAAACTGGCCGCGCCACCAAGATCATGGCGTTTAACGGTCTCGAGCGCGTTCCCGTAGAAAGTGCCAAGGCGGGCGACATTATTTCACTGGCAGGCCTGACCAAAGCAACTGTGTCCAACACGATCTGCGATCCTTCTGTGACGGAACCGATTGCGGCGCAACCGATTGATCCCCCAACTCTATCGATGCGCTTTGCTGTCAATGACAGTCCTGTGGCTGGCCGCGAAGGCGATAAGGTTACGAGCCGGATCATTCGCGACCGACTGCTTCGTGAAGCAGAATCCAATGTCGCCATTAAAGTAACCGAAAGTGAGGACCGCGACAGCTTTGAAGTCGCTGGTCGCGGCGAATTGCAGCTGGGCGTTCTCATTGAAACGATGCGCCGTGAAGGCTTTGAGCTGGGCATTTCCCGTCCCCGCGTGCTGTACCGCGAAGAAGACGGCAAACGCCAGGAGCCTTATGAAACAGTCGTTATTGACGTGGATGATGAATATAGCAGCACCGTTGTTTCCAAAATGCAGCGTCGCAAAGCGGAATTGACCGAACAGCGTCCCTCCGGCGCTGGCAAGACCCGTTTGACCTTCTCCGCGCCTTCTCGCGGTCTGATCGGTTATCATGGCGAATTTCTGTCCGACACACGCGGCACTGGCCTGATGAACCGTCTTTTCGAAAAATATGGCGAATATAAAGGCGTGATCGAAGGGCGCCCGGTTGGCGTCCTGGTATCGAACGGCACCGGCGATACGGCGGCTTATGCGCTGAATATGCTCGAAGAGCGCGGCGTCCTGTTTATCGGCGCGCAAACGCCGGTCTATGAAGGCATGATCATTGGCGAAAATGCCAAGCCCGGCGATCTGGATGTCAATCCAATGAAGTCAAAGGCGCTCACCAACTTCCGGGTTTCCGGAAAAGAAGACGCCATTCGCCTGACCACACCAAAGGTCATGACGCTGGAACAGGCCATTGCCTATATCGACAATGACGAGCTGGTCGAAGTAACACCAAAGAATATCCGCCTGCGCAAACGCTATCTCGATCCCAATGATCGCAAGAAAGCAGCGCGCAAAGCGGAAGCGGCCTAAGACGGCAGACTGTTGCATCATGCGCTGAGATGGATCATCATCAGCGCATGACAGCAAAAATAAAACGGCTCCTAAGTTTGAGCTGCCTGGTGGCAGCCTCAATATCGCTCACAGCCTGTTCTGCCGATATGGCAGCCGATACCAGCGCTGCAGATGGCAGTGATGCCTGCCGTGATCATCCGCTGGCCTTGCAAGTTCTCGGCTCCGGTGGCCCGATAGCGGACGATCACCGCGCCGGGTCCAGCAACATAATATGGGTTGATGGCAAAGCCCGACTGCTGATTGATGCAGGCAGCGGTACGTTTGTCCGCTATGGCGAAGCTGGGATCGACTTCAACGATCATGATGCCATCCTGCTCACTCACTTGCACGGTGATCATGCCAGCGGTCTGCCTGCTTTGCTCAATAACGGCGCTTTTTCGAAACGGACAGCTGGCCTTACGATCGCAGGGCCAACCGGAAATGGCCAATTCCCATCAACCAGCGAATATCTCGATGCGCTGATTGGCAAAGAGGTCGGCGCTTTGCGCTATTTGCATCCTTATCTCGAAAAAAATGAGGCCCTGCCCCGTTTGACGATCCGAGACATTGATACGGGCAAAAGCGGCCTTCAAACCATTTGGAACGAAGGCGGTCTGCAGGTGAATGCGATTGCGGTTCATCATCTTGATGTCCCTGCAGTCGCCTATGTTGTTCGTGCCAATGACAAGACGATAGTGCTTGCGGGAGACCAGAGCTTTCTCAGTGAAGATTTTGTTGCCGCGCTGTCCGATGCCAAACCAGATTTGCTGGTGATGCACAATGCCATTACCATGGCGGATGGACAACCACGCGGTTTGCACCGCGATCCGAAATCTATCGGAGAAACCGCAGCAGCGCTTGATGCGCAGACCTTGTTATTGACCCATCATATGCAGCGGGCCGTAACAGCCCAAAACGAAGTGAATGCAGCGATTGCGGATAATTATGGCGGGCCCGTTTTACTCGCAGATGATTTGTCTTGCTATCCGCTATGACCGGGAAATTCGATGAGGCAATCAGAGCCCCGTTCTAACCGAAAAATGGGATCTAGAATCCTGACCATGACGCGGTTCAACTTTGCTCGAATTTGGGCTTTCCTACATGCCAGAAGTTACATATGAGGAACTATGGAATTTAAATTGTTTTATATGAACGTTGTAGGCGTAGTTTTTAACCATGGATATGAGAGAAATTTTTGATCGATTCTGTGTAGAAGCTGTATAATGATGCATGGCCTTGTAAAGTTACTCAGTCCAAAACAAGCCAGTACTGCCGGTCGTATGGCTGCGAGAGGTAAAATAGAAGCTTGATTTTCGACTTGGGCTGCCTAGGCTTGCAATCGATAAAAAGGAGGGGAAGAATGATGGAATGGATGTTGATGCCGCTGAAACGCTATGCGGAGTTTAGCGGTAGATCTCGGCGCAAAGAATATTGGATGTTTTTTCTGTTAAATGTCATTGTTTTATTCGGATTGGCGATAGTCGGCGGCATCCTGGGGGCATTCACTCCCGACGCGTCCGGCGAAATGGGATTGGGCGGTGGACTCGTGCTGGGTCTGTTTGCCCTCTACGCGCTCGCCATTTTCATTCCTTCGCTGGCCGTCCAGGTTCGCCGCTTTCACGATCAGGACAAATCTGGTTGGTTCGTGCTGCTTGGCTTCATTCCCTATGTTGGGGGTATCATTGTCCTCGTCTTTATGTGCCTGGAAGGAACCAAGGGCAAAAATCGCTTTGGCGATGATCCGAAGATGAGTGACAATGTCGGTGACGTATTTAGCTAAATATTGATTGGCTTCTGCCAGATTAAGCTCAGTATAACTTGAATTTCGATGGGGTTGTGGCAAAGCGCCACAACCCTTTTTTGGAGAGATAGAATAATGACCGACACGCCCGATCAACCGGAAAATGAAACCAAATCCGGCCCGGACACCCCCCCAGACCATCTCGCGATCAATCCACGCAGCAAATATTATGGTGGCGAATTGCTCGAGCGAGGCATTGGCATTAATTTCCGTGGAGCCCGCAAACACAATATCGAAGAATATTGCGTGTCAGAAGGTTGGGTCAAAGTTCAGGCCGGCAAAACCATGGATCGCAAAGGCAATCCGCTTCTGATCAAATTGAATGGCGAAGTCGAAGCCTGGTTTGAAGACCTTGGCGACGATGCACCAAAGATCAAAAAGGGCGCGTAGGCGCAGGTAGGCGATCAATGACACCCCAGCGCATTCAATATCTTATCGCGCTGGTATTCTTCATACTCGGCGGATGGGCTATGCTCTTCCCGCAGCATGTCATTGATACGGTATTTCTGCCTGAATATCGTATCGGCGGGCGCATATTGCCATTTATGATGGCCTGTTTTGGCGCGCAGGCTCTACTGGCCGGGCTTTTTGCCGCTTTTGCCCGCTTCACTGCAACGACATTTCTGGTTTACGGCATCGCTCTGCTGCCCTTTTTCGGGTTCAATTATTACTTCACCTTTCATGACCCCGTGTTCACCAGCATGGGGTTGATTGACGCTTTAGGTAATATCGTCATGCTGCTGCTCTGCTATGCCGGATGGCGAAAACTCAGGGCGGCCGAACAGACCGACAAGCAAAGGAATTAAGCAATGGACTTTACCGACAAGACAGTCTGGATCACCGGTGCATCGTCAGGGATCGGAGAAGCGCTTGCTAAAGCTTTTGCCGAACAAGGTGCCCATATCATTCTCTCTGGTCGTAGGGTTCAAGCCTTGGAAACCGTTGCAGCAGACATTTCGACTGATACACTGTTGCTGCCGTTTGAGACGACAGATTATGACGCCCTGCCTGCCAAGGTTGCCGAAGCGAAAAAGTGGAAAGGCCGCGTTGATGTGCTCGTCAACAATGCAGGGATCAGTCAACGCAGCCTGGCGCTTGATACCGACCCCAACGTTCACCACCAGATTGTCAATGTTGACCTGCTGGCCCCTATTTGGCTGACCCAACTTTTACTACCGCATATGATCAGCGCAGGCGGCGGTCATATTGTCGGGATCAGTTCGGTCGCTGGACGTATTGGTGTGCCGCTTCGCACCGCCTATTGTGCCGCCAAACATGGCTTGATCGGATATATGGACGCTTTGCGGGCGGAAACGGAGACGCGGCACAATATCCATGTCACCAACATATTGCCGGGCTCTATCCGCACGGACGTCTCCCGTAATGCCCTGACAAAAGATGGCTCCAAGCGCGACAAATCCGATGCCGTGATCGACAATGGCATGGAGCCGGCAGAATGTGCGCGGCAAATACTCGAAGCTGTTGCAAACAAGGTACCTGAGCTGATTATTGCCGAAGGTCCGGAACTGATGCTGGCCCAATTGCGACATAGCGATCCGGAAAAACTGTTCGAGATGACTGCTGGTCTTGGCGCGCAAATTGCCGAGAAATATGAGGCCGGAGACGACGACTAATGGCTTTGGTTCTGCTCGAAAAAGCGGATGGTATCGCGACGATAACGCTTAACCGGCCCGAGGCTATGAACGCGTTATCCCATGCCTTGCGCACAGAATTTTTCAACGCCTGCGAAAGCGTAAAGGCGGATAAAAATATCCAAGCTGTAATCGTGACCGGCCAAGGCGATCGTGCCTTTACTGCGGGTCTGGATTTGAAGGAACTGGGGGTATCTGGCCTCGGCGCTGCAACAGATCAAATGCCGTCCAGTAATCCGTGCAGGGCGCTGGAACAGCTTGAGATCCCGGTCATCGGCGCCATAAATGGCGTCGCCATTACGGGCGGTTTCGAACTGGCGCTGGCTTGCGATATTCGCATTGCTTCGACCAATGCCCGCTTTGCTGATACCCATACACGTGTGGGCGTGATCCCCGGCTGGGGCCTGTCACAAAAGCTGTCGCGCCATATTGGTTTATCGCGCGCTTGTGAGCTTAGTTTTACCGGCCAGTTTGTTGATGCCGATACCGCCTGTAATTGGGGCCTCGTCAATCATGTCTATGAACCGGATGAATTGATACCTGCGGCGCGGGCCTTAGCGGCCGATATGACAACGATTGATCCGGAATTTCTCAAGACTTACAAAAAGCTTATTCTGGATGGCTATGACCGCAGTTTCAAGGATGCCATGGCTTTAGAGAAACAGGTCACCAACGCCTATAACGACGATGTCAGTGCTGAAGCGGTTGAGCAACGGCGGTTGGCTGTCATCCAGCGCGGTCGGTCTCTGAAGAGCTGACCATTGCTTCATGCATGATGAAGGATATGATCTGCGATCGTGCCAGTTTCGCTTCCCTGATCGGTAACAGCATCCAGACATGCTGCATCTGGTCTCCAACGTAAAGGGTTAGGGGAATATCCTGCTTGTCAGCCTTTGCCTTCAAGCGCAGCGCATCGGCATAAAGCAAGTCATGGCTGCCTGCAAAAATGGCGATTGGCGGTAACATGTCAATGGCTGCAAATAGCGGACTCACTGGAAAAGTCGCTGGATCTTTGCCCTCACCTGCCCAAAACTGGCCAGCGGTTCGCGCACCTTGTACCGATAGTAAGACATCATGCTTCTCTAGTTCTGGCTGCAATGGATCACTGGCCGTCGCATCCAGCCAAGGCGAGAGGAGGATGATCTTGCCCGGCATCGGCTTCCCCTGATCGCGCAGCATCTGGGTCAGTCCGAGACTATATCCGCCACCGGCGCTATCACCCATAATCGCGATATTCTCTGCGCCATATTTAGTGACTGCCCGATCATAGGCCTGCATAACCACAGGGTAGCTTTGTGACCAGTCATGTTCTGGCGCTAGCGGGTAGAGAGGAACTGTAGCGCTCGCTCCAGTGGCCTTGATCAGCCTTTTGATCATCATCCAATGGACGAACACGATATGAAACGCATAACCGCCGCCATGCAGATAGAAAATATGGCGTTTGCTAGCGCCTTCCTTCGGTTCAATTTCATAAACCTTATGATTATCGATCTGATTTTCAATTATTTGGCAGTGTTTCCTGATCCACCTGCCCGGGCGAGCCGGACCGTGTCTCCGGTCCCGCGCCAGGAATTTCATGCCGGTATCATAGTCTGCCAAACGCTCCTGAACCTTCAGCAAGCGTAAGATGAAATTGATCAATCGCGCGCGTTTACTGATCACCCGGCAGCAGCCTCAAGATCAGCATTGATGAAAGCCGCAATCTGCTGGCGCGCTTTCTTAGCTTCCGGAATTGGGAATAGCATCCAGACATGCTGCATCGCTGGATACTCGAAATAGTCCAATGACAGGTCGGCGGCTTCCGCTTTCTCCTTCAGTTTTCTGGCATCGGGCCAGAGCAGATCAAATGTCCCGGTAAACACAGCAATCGGTGGAAGACCTGAAAGCTTTCCAAATAGCGGACTAACCGGAGGTAATTCGACGTTACCGCTTTTGCCTGCCCACCATTCACCTGCTGCACGAAGGCCATCAATGCCCAATATGCGATCCTTCTTCGATAATGCCGGCTGCATCGGATCGGTCATGGTGACGTCAAGCCATGGCGAGAGCAGGACCATTTTATGCGGCGTCGCCTTGCCCTCATCCCGCAGCATTTGTGTCAAGCCAAGCGCAAAACCGGCACCAGCACTGTCGCCCATGATGATGATATTATCCGCGCCGACCTCTTCAACCAGCTCGCCATAAACTTGCATCATCCAATCATAGCTTTGTTGCCAATCATGCTCCGGCGTTAGTGGATAGCAAGGTGCAACAACCGCCGCGTCCGTGCGATGGACCATCTCCCCCAACAATGTCCAATATCCCGGCTGCATGTCCAGAACATAGGCGCCGCCGTGAATATAAAGAATACGGCGATGGCTTCCGGATTTTGGAGACAATGTGAAGATGGGGTGCCGGTCTTTGACGGTTTCAATGACATCGAATTTGCGGCGCAAAGCCTTACCCGGTACAGCGACCTTCTTCGTGCGTGCTTTCGCAGTGCTAGCCCGTAGCTTCGCCTCATCGGAAAACACCGCCTTTAAACCGGTCAGCGGAAGGACCTTGGCAAGCAGCCGCGCTCTTATGCTCGTCATGGCGCGGCTCTAACCCGGATTGCCTTCCATTTGAGGGACATTGGGGTCGATCGTGACCCAGTTTTGCGAACTTTTGGTCCAGAAATGCACTTGCGGGTTGAGATCGCCGGTATCATCCAGAGTTCCTGCTTTTACAAAAGTCATGCCGGGTTGTGTTGGTAGCGTGGAAAACAATGGCGAGCCACATTTCCCGCAGAAATGGCGTTCAACGATGTTTCCCGTTTCGCTGGTATCTTCGTAGGTTGTCAGGTCGCCCTGAATGCTTAGTTGATCATTAGCCACACCGAATAAAACCGAGTAAGCGCTACCCGACTGGCGCTGGCAGTTTTTGCAATGACAGACACCTGTCATTTGCAGCTCTCCACTGACGCTATAGCTGACCGCCCCGCAAAGACATTTTCCTGTCATCGTCATTTTAATCTCCCCTTTATGCGGCTTTTCGTACGAAAACCGTTCCTGCTGAATATCCTGCGCCAAAAGAGCAAATAAGTCCAATATCGCCATTGGACAGGTCTTCGCTATGTTTATGAAAGGCGATAATTGATCCCGCCGATGACGTATTGGCATAGGTGTCCAGTACTGTTGGACTTTCATCATCATTGGCTTCGTGGCCAAGCACGCGCTGCGCGATAAGCCGATTCATCCCGGCATTGGCCTGATGCAACCACATGCGTCGCAGGTCAGAACCTTCGATGCCCAGTTTCTCGGCCTGATCCATAATCATTTGCGCGACCATCGGAACCACCTCCTTGAATACTTTGCGCCCTTCCTGAACAAACAGTTTGTCCGCATCATCCCGTGTCTCCGGGCTGGTCCGATTGAGGAACCCGAAATTGTTACGGATATTGTTGGAAAATTGTGTCTTTAATTTGGTCCCTATAATTTCCCAATGCTCTGCCGGTGCGATGTCTTTCGCTTCCACCAATATGGCGGTCGCCACATCACCGAAAATGAAATGGCTATCACGGTCCCGCCAGTTCAAATGGCCTGAACAAATTTCCGGGTTAATCACTAAAACCGATTTGGCACTGCCCGAGCGGATATAATCCGCGGCCGTCTGGATTCCAAATGTCGCGGATGAGCAAGCCACGTTCATATCAAAACCAAAGCCATCGCCAATGCCCAGCGCATCCTGAATCTCTACAGCAATCGCGGGATAGGCGCGCTGAAGATTGGAGCAGGCGCAAAGCACCGCATCGACATCTTCCGCTTTGCGCCCTGCCCGTTCCAATGCTTGCTCGGCCGCTTTCACGCCGATTTCGGCTAGAATCGATATCTCTTCATTGGGCCTTTCCGGCATTTGCGGGCACATGGTTTCGGGGTCAAGGATCGGATCTTTTGAAAGCACAAAGCGCGATTTTATCCCTGACGCTTTTTCAATAAACTCAACCGAGCTATGCTGCAGTTCAGCGACCTCGCCGGCAGCAATGGCATCTGCATTTTCGCTATTGTGCAAATCTACATAGGTGTTGAAGCTAGAGACCAGCTCTTCGTTGCTGATGCTATCCGTTGGGGTAAACAAGCCGGTGGCAGAAATTACGGGAATGTTAGCGTTAGACATAGGGTGATATTCTCTTAAACTTAAAGGGCAGATAGATTGTTAGATTAACCAATATCGTAAAGTCCCGATGGACAACTAGCAAGCGCTGTTGGTCGCTGATTGCCTATTGCGGGTTTGTTGCTATTTGTCAGACATGACCGACGCTGATCGCATCAAATTACACCAGAGCTGGAAAACGCCACTCGCACCTGAGTTTTCCAGCGATTATATGACCAACTT
This sequence comes from Parasphingorhabdus sp., assembly GCF_965233695.1. GTDB lineage: Bacteria > Pseudomonadota > Alphaproteobacteria > Sphingomonadales > Sphingomonadaceae > Parasphingorhabdus. The sequence continues at coordinate 2,833,708 of NZ_OZ247497.1, read as the reverse complement.
GCGGACGTTTCTGATTCAGCAGAAACAGGCTGGCAAGGACATATTCCCCAAAGGCAGCGAGTATTTCCGGGCTCTCGATCTGACGCCGCTGGACAAAGTGCGTGTCGTTATCCTTGGGCAAGACCCCTATCATGGCCCGGGACAAGCGCACGGGCTGTGCTTTAGCGTTCAGCCAGGTGTTCGGCCGCCGCCCTCGCTGATCAACATCTACAAGGAACTGGAGAGCGATATCGGTATGCCGCGCCCCCAACATGGTTTTCTGGAATCCTGGGCCAAGCAAGGGGTCTTGTTGCTGAACAGCGTTCTGACAGTCCAGCGCGCAGAAGCGGCATCTCATCGGGGCAAGGGATGGGAACAATTTTCCGATGCCATCGTCCGCCTTGTCGCAGCAAAGAAAGAGCCCGTCGTCTTTCTGCTTTGGGGTAGCTATGCACAGAAGAAAGCGGGATTTGTGCAAAGCGTGGAGCAAGGCGGCAAGCATCTGGTTTTAAAGGCACCGCATCCGTCGCCGCTGTCGGCTCATAACGGCTTTTTCGGATGCCGGCATTTCAGCAAAACCAATGCCTTTCTGGAACAAAATGGTTTGGCGCCGATCGACTGGTCTTTGCCGCCAGCTTAGCATATGATCGCTGAACAGGCACAAGAAGGACAAGGCCAATGACGGCGAACAGACAAAAAGAGCATCAGAGTTTTGATACATTCTGGCCTTTCTACTTGCAGGAACATGCCAAGCCGGCGACCCGCAATTTGCACTATATCGGCACCAGTCTGGTCGTTCTGATCGCACTTTATTCAGTGCTTACTACCAACTGGCTGCTTTTGCTCGCGATGCCGCTGGCGGGTTATTTTTTCGCGTGGATTGCGCATTGGCGAGTTGAGAAAAACCGCCCGGCGACGTTCACCTATCCGCTCTGGTCGCTGATCGCCGATTTCAAAATGTGGGGGCTTTGGCTCACGGGAGGGTTAAAGCCGGAGCTGAAAAAGGCTGGCGTTGAGGACGCCTAACCCACCTCTTCCAATTGTGCTTCCTGCCTGCTTGCCTCTTGTTCGCTCATGGCTTCGGTTCCCTCTATCCAGGTGCCGATATCCCGTGCCACCTGATCGGGCGTTTCTTCCATCGGCAGATGTCCGGCATCTCTATAGATGATTAGCTTTGACCCCGGGATTGCCTCTTCAAAGGCCTTGGCATGGGACACAGGGATAACTTTATCCTGTTCACCCCAAAGCAGCAGAACAGGCATATTCAGACCACCAATCTCGGCCCATTTTTCCGGTTCGCGCGCGGTCTTTCCACGTGTAACCGACCCCTGCCGATTGCCGGGAAAGCGCAGCAATTCCCAATAGCGTGTGACCAATTCATCGGTCAGTCTTTCGGGTTGGGCAAAATTTTCTTCCAGTGAGGATCGCACCAAAAATTTCGGCGTAATTTCCGGCAATAGCAATTGCCCAATGGACGAGCGCGCCAGTCGTGCGCCTAGATAGGGTTTGATTTTCTCGTCTGTTTGCGCGCCAGAGGCGTCGATCAGAACAAGCCCTGACACCCGGTCTGGTACCGCCAGACCCGCACGCCATGACAGCCAACCGCCCATGCTGTTACCAACCCAATAGGCTCGCTCCACATCAACCGTATCGAGTACTTTGACCGCGGCGGCAATATACGCATCAGCACTGTAATCATCGTTCGGATGTGGACCTGTCAAGCCATGGCCATACAGGTCAAGCGAGATCAATCGATATTTGTCACCCAGCCGGTCCACAACAGGTTCCCAGGTCTGCAGCAAACTGTTTGAGCCATGGATTAGCAGAATCGCAGGTCCATTTTTGTTGCCTTCATCGCGATAATGGATTTTGCCGCCTAGACCATCATCGAGAAATTGCGACGCCTCATTGCTATATTTGGCGATCATCTCGGTCCGATCAGTATCGGGCGTACGAAATATGAAAAACGCAGCGACCAGAATGACGATCAAGGCCAATAATATGCGAAAACCGGTTTTCATGATGGTGCCCCAGCGATGTTCAGAAGAGGATGATACATATCAACACGCCTGTAGGACAGACAAAAAAAGGGCGGGAAATGCCATTGCAATCCCGCCCTTTCAAAATTTTAGCCGGTCGGCTTAAGCCTGCTGAAGATTTACAGCGGCTTTTTTGCCATTGTTGCCGGTTTCAACGTCATATGACAAACGCTGCTCTTTTTCGAGCGTCTGCATACCAGCAGCCTGAACGGCTGTGATGTGCACGAAGCTGTCATCGCCGCCATCTTCAGGAGCGATAAAGCCATAGCCTTTGTCGGCGTTGAAAAATTTTACTGTGCCTGTAGGCATATTCTTATTCCTATTCATAACTTAATTATGCTTGGCCCAAGCGGATTTGCCTGAGTCAAACGGGTTGGCCAACGTCGAGAAAAAGGAAAAAAGAGTATGCGACCCAAGAGGGCGCGAAACCAGAATTTCGTCGTACGCGATTATTAGCTGTTGCGGCCCATAGCAGCCTATTTACAACTTAGCAAACCGTGTGACTGTCGTGATACGCCAATCCGAGCCTTTAAGGCGTCGAAACCAGTACAATGGCCGCCATTGTCAAAGTTAAAAAGCCCAATCCCAGCGACAATATCCAACGCAGCTTTAGCATCCATGCGGATTCTGCTCCTGCCATAACCAGCCGTTGGTCAATCAGCGGCGATCCTATGATGCACAAACCCAGTAGCAGCATTGACGGACCCGGCCATGACAGGCCCAATATCCATGGCACATATGTTATCAGCGCTATCAGGCTCGGCAAAACGGCCGCGATATAAATCCATCCGGGCGCGTCTTTATGGGCCGCGGCTAGTCCCCACCAGATTCCGCCAAGAAAACTGAAAATCAACGCCGCATAGGCATAAGCGATTGCCAAAGCACTCCATTGCCATTCCGGCGGCCCCCATAATGTAGCGAGCGCCAAAAAGAGTGGTGGCAAAAGGCCGGCAAGACCAAGCAGGCGCGGAGCTTTCGGGATATCAGTCAACATATGCCGCAATTAGCCGAATATGTTTGGCAATGCCACCGTTCCGGCTCTTTCCCTTCCTACCAATAAAGTGTAGCGCTTTATGCTATGAAACAGACACTTAAAACGACCGTCCTGCTATCCGCCGCCATATTCACCCTGACTCTATCCGCCTGTGAGCCGGGCGATCCACCCAGCGCCCCTGAGCCGTCTGCGCAGGATGTCTATTTTGAACGCCTATCGATATTGTGCGGCAAGGCTTATCCTGGGCAGCTTGTGTCTGATCAGGAAGCGGACGCCGAGATGATGGGACAACCGATGATCATGCATGTCGCGACCTGCGATCAGAAACAGATCCAGATTCCCTTTCATATTGGCAATGCCGACGGAAGCTGGAACCGGTCACGCACATGGATTATCACCCGAACCGAGAATGGTCTGCGCCTGAAACACCGTCATCGTCACGAGGATGGCTCGCTTGATGCCGTAAGCAATTATGGAGGCGATACCAGTTCAGAGGGAACCGCAGAACGTCAGGAATTTCCCGTCGATGACGAGTCCATCACATTATTCAAGGCAGAGGGTCTCGATCAATCCGTGACCAACACCTGGGCGGTAGAAGTCAGCCCGCCCGGCCAACGGGACGCACGCTTTGCTTATGAACTGCGCCGCCCCGAGACGGCCGGTGGCCGCTTCTTCCGGGTCGAGTTCGACCTTGCCAAATCTGTCGAGACACCACCACCGCCATGGGGCGATTGAACACAAAGATGGCTTGACGCGGCCATCCATAGTTGCGCACAGTCTCTCCATGTTGCCCGCTCTCCTCGTCAGCACCATCATGGTTCTATTGACCGTTACCATTCACGGCGCAGGCATATTCGCCCTTGCCCGCTTTTTGAGAGTCGAGGCTCGCGAAGAAGCCGAAGAGCATATCCACCCTATGTCGCTACGCGGGATATCCGTGACATTGTTGCTGGTGCTAGGACTGTTCGCTCTGCACGGTCTAGAGATTTGGCTCTATGCCTTTGTCTTTCTCTTACTCGATGCCTTGCCGACACTATCTGACGCGGTCTATTTTTCGACCATTACCTACGCGACTACCGGCTATGATGATGAAGGGATTGCCGAAGCCTGGCGGATGGTCGCCGCGATTGAAGGCGTCAACGGCATCATATTGCTGGGCTGGTCCACAGCCTTCTTTGTTACCGTCGTTGCGCGAATGGGGAGAAGCCGATGAGCAGCCAGATTTCAAAAACTCTCTGGCGAAAAGGCTTTCGGATATTGCTGGCTGTTTTCTATCTCCTCGCGGGCATCGCCCATATCAGAAGCCCCGGCGGCTTTTTGGCGATTACGCCTGATTGGGTCCCATTTCCGGAACAGGTTGTTTTCCTGACGGGCGTGGCAGAAATAGCCGGCGCGATCGGCCTACTCATACCGCCCAAACTGATCCCGCATATCCGCTATGCTGCGGGTATTGGGCTGGCACTCTATGCGCTGTGCGTCTATCCGGCGAACGTCAACCATGCGGTCAACAACATCGCTATTGGAGGAGAGGCTGCGAGCTGGGCCTATCACGGCCCGCGATTGCTATTTCAACCTGTCTTTATCTGGTGGGCACTGATCGCCGGCAATGTCATCAACTGGCCCTTTAAGGCGAGAAGCGTTTAATCGGCAGACGCCCGTTCTCTCAACTGGCGCAGATTTTCTTCATGGCCCGCACGGTCTAGCTTGTACATGCTGATCACCGCGATCATAGTCATCCACAGTGCGAGGATCAGGGGAACATAAACTGCGCCGAGGCGCCAGAGCGTCTCTACAGACACATCTCCCTGCCCCGCACCGGATTGCAAACCCACAATTCCCAGCACGGTACTTGCCAGGACGATCCCGACGCCGACACCGCATTTGCGGATGAAGGTTGTCGCGGCAAAGAATATCCCTTCCGAACGGCGCCCGGTTTTCAGTTCTGCCTGCTCAACCAGATCAGCGATCATTGATGAGGCCAGTATCTGGTAACAGATGATCAGGCCGACATCGATTGTTGTAGCGACCAGAACAAACCAGAAGACAAAGGGCGATTCATTGCCCGGCAATATGTCGAAAACCCGCAGCATGATCGGGGTAGGCGAGCCGATGAAGGCGATCAGTCCGACAATAATCGCACCCCGTTTCTTGCCGATTGTGCGGGTCACATAGGGCGCCAGAAACAGTCCGATAAAGGTGGAGAATGTGACGCTGATGGAAATGAGCCCGATCTGCTCTGGAGCAAAACCCCAGAAATAGGTGGCAAAATAGAAATTCAATCCGCCCGCAACACCGGAGGCGATGAACCCCAAAAGACTTGCAAAGAACAGGGCCGCAAAGGACCGGCTTGATAGTGTCTCAAAAATCTCCCGAAACATCAGGCCCGGTGTGATCTTGCGTTTGGCCGGTGGTGCCCGCAATTTGGGAATGAGATGATGGGTTCCCATCGCCGAGATCATTATCGCCGAAAACATCACCAGCGAAGCGATGAACCCATAGAGGGCATAAGCGTCCCGGTTGAATTGGCCATTGCTGATCGCCGCCGTCACGAAGGCGGGAAAGATCAGGATGAACATCGCAATCGCCATGGTATTGCCGCCAAGCCAACCGAAGAACCAGCGGAAACTGATCACCGAACTGCGCTCATCATAATCCTGCGTCATCTCTGGTGCTAGCGCCGTGCTGGGCGTTTCATAAATGGTGATGAAGGTCCGGATGAGGATGGAAAGCAACAAGACGTACCAGAAGAGCTGCGTATTGCTCCAGCTTTCGGGGGGATTCCACAGGAAGTAATAGCTGATCGCCACGGGTACAGCCGCGGCATACATGAAAGGATGACGACGTCCCCATCTGGACCGGAAATTGTCCGACCAATAGCCGACAATCGGATCGCTGAGCGCGTCTGCAATCAATGCTATCATGATCGCCAGCCCGACCAGCTGGGCATTCAGGCCAATGACCTGGGCGTAAAATAGCAGGAGGAGATACTGAAACCCGCCGTCTTTGATACCGTAGGCGACAGACCCAAAACCATAAGCCAGTTTCGTCCCAATCGATGGCTTCCTATCCATGGCAACCGCTGATGCGTTCATAATCCCCCCTCAGCTTGACGGCGCATTATTGGTTGCGCTCTGATGGCAGACCCTAAACAGGTTGGACCTATTTACAAGCGCTGGCGTACCCGAACAAATCTCTGCAGCGCGGCCTGAATCGTGCTATACTTCAACGCGGAGGGCAATTTTGGAAGGAAGGCCCAATGGAACGCGATGGAGATGAAATACTAGTCACAGAGAAGGAAGCCAGCAACAAGACCCGGCCGCAAGGGGTGCGATGGGTATTGGCGGTTTCGCTGCTTGCCGCACTGATCGCGATGTCCTTTGTCTGGATCATACCGGCCCTGTCATAATCGCTTTGGGAGCGCTTGCGTGCGTGTTGACCCAAGTCAATTGATCCTCTCTCGTTCCGGCATATAATCGCGAGACGGATCAACAGGAGAGCGACGATGACCGATGCCCCCGAGCCACCGGAAACCACCAAGCGGCACGGCCATTGTCTGTGCGGCGCGGTCCAGATCACCGCGCATCAGGCCAGCACAGAGGTTGGCGCCTGCCATTGCGGCATGTGCCGGCGCTGGGGCGGTGGTCCGGCTTTTGAGCTGGATTGCGGCACCAATGTCACCATGACCGGCGAGGATCATATCGCCATCTACAACTCCTCCGAATGGGCCGAGCGCGGCTTCTGCAAGACCTGCGGCACCAATCTGTTCTACCGGTTGAAAGAGCCCGGCCAATATCTGATCGCCAGCGCGATATTCGACAATGAAGAGGGCCTGAAATTTACCACACAGGTCTATATAGATGACAAGCCCGACTATTACAGCCTGGCCGAGCAGACCAACAATCTGACCGGCGCAGAGGTCGAAGCCCTATACGCGCCGCAACCGGAATAGTCGTTCAACGCGCTAGCGGATCGCCACCGGATTGATCACCATCTGCACCGCGCCCTTGAACCGCGGCTGACCCAGCACAAACATGAATTCGGTCGCGCCGTCCTTGGCCAGTTCCGCCGTGTTGATGCTTTCCAAAATATGTACGCCATGTTTGGTCAGCAGGGTCTGATGGACAATAAACGGCTTGGTCGGATCCTCGAACGGGATCGCTTCCAGCGCCGCGGTATCCGCACCAACCATCACGACATCCAGTGACGCGAGATATTCCGCACCCTCGACGCCCAGCCCTGGCTGCTGCGCAATAAAGCCCTGCGGATCGCTCTCGCTTTTCGTCATCCAGCCGGTGTGGAACAGCACGACATCGCCCTTGCCTATCGTTACGCCAGCCGCCTTGGCTGCCGCATCGATCTCCGCTCGGTTAAACGCCGTGCCGGGATCGAGCATCGCCTTGCCATAATATTTCGTCATGTCGAGCAACACGCCTCTCGTGGCGGTTGGCAGGATCGTCTCCGTGCCATAATTCGTTACGCCGGCAGGCTGATATAGCTCGCTGCCCTTCACGCCGTTATAATATTTATGGTCGATTCCGATATGCGCAAAGCCGTCAATCTGTGTCCCGATTCCGACCCAGCTGTGAATAATATCATCATGCGCAGTGACCTTGTTCGCACCCATTGATCCGCCCTGCCCGTCATTGCTCTGCAGCACCGTTACGCTATAAGATCGCGGCGGATAGGCTGGAGTCGTGGGACCAGTCACCACGCCCAGCGCATAGGTTTTGCCGGTCTTGACCAGCTTCGCCGCATTGACCGTGCCCTCTTCCGACAGGTTGTTCATCGCGCCCTTCGTATCGTCCGCGCCATATTTGCTCGGATACCAGGTTTTTTCGGCCTCTTGTGCCAGTGCCGGTCCCGCCAGCGTTGCAGCTGCCGCTAAAATCAATCCCAAAGCCCGCATATTCTCTCTCCCTTTTTCGATCCCTAGCATTGTCAAAACCTATTCACCAAACAGACCATGTTTTCGCCACGAGAAATTCTACAAATTAGACGTAAAATGGTGGTCAAATTCGGTTGAATGGAGCGTTGAGAGCGACAAACCGTTCCGCCAAAGCCAAGGACGAAATTGATGAATCGAGATGATCATGGCGAGAATATAACAGACGGGCATAGCTGTAGGAAAGCGGATTGAGTCATCTCCGCTTTCGTCGTTGGCGTGACAACTCGGTCAGGGCTACTCAGCACCGGCAGCTTGTTCGATAGTTATCTTATGCGTTTCTTCATCATCGAAATATCCGTATTGGAAGTTACCTTTATGTCTTGCCTTTGGAAGGCATTAAGGCATTGGATGGGTCAGCTTTGGACATATTTTGAAAGAACAATATCGGGTGAAGACAAGATACGCGATTATCGGTGCCGGGATGATGGGTCGCGAGCATATTAGCAATATTGCTCTGTTGGATGATGCAGTTCTGGTTGCGCTGTCTGACCCGGATAGCGGATCATTGAGAGATTCCCGCGAACATGCGCAAAAATGCGGCGCCGATCCGGTCTGTTATGCCAATGCACAAGAGATGCTGGCCCATGAAGCTATCGATGCCGTCATCATTGCTGCGCCCAATCACAGGCATTTTCAAATCATGCAGGAGGTGATGAAGCACCCCGTCGCGATCCTGCTTGAAAAGCCCATGTGCACAACGGTCGATGATGCCCGTGCATTACACCATGCCGCGCAGGACCATCCGCACCTGTTGTGGGTCGGTCTTGAGTATCGCTATATGCCGCCGGTCACCCGGTTTATCGAGCAAGTGCACAGCGGGATGACCGGTCCGGTCAAAATGCTGTCCATCCGCGAGCACCGCTTTCCCTTCCTGCACAAGGTTGGTGACTGGAATCGGTTCAGCGAAAATACCGGAGGCACATTGGTCGAGAAATGCTGCCATTTTTTCGATCTGATGCGGCATATATTGCAGGACGAACCTGTCCGAATATTTGCATCCGGCGGGCAGGATGTGAATCATCTCGATGAAAGCTATGACGGCAGAACGCCGGATATTCTCGATAATGCCTATGTGATACTGGAGTTTTCCAGGGGAACCCGTGCGGTATTGGACCTGTGCATGTTCGCCGAGGGCTCGGAGGAACAGGAACAGATTTATGCACTCGGTGACAAGGGCAAGCTGGAGGTCGGGATCCCTTCGGCCAATGTGACCTGGTCACCGCGCCATGGGTCTGCGCCGGTAATTGAAGCGGTTGCAACACCAAAACAAGCCTTGGAAGCGGGCGATCATCATGGTGCAACCTATTTCCAATTGCTCAAGTTTCACAAAGCTCTATCCAGCGGTGCAGCGCCGGAAATATCAACCCATGACGGATTGCGCTCGGTCGAGATCGGTGCCGCAGCGCATGAATCCATCGAAACGGGTTTGCCGGTACAATTAAGCTCCGACCTTGCCAGCAAAGGATAAGCAATGAAGCAGCAAAACTGGAACGACAGTGCGTTCCCCGCAATCATCACATCCGACAGTCACGCGAGTCTGGCCAACTATCTTGCCAGCCAGCGGGATGACGTAGACGCGCAACTTGCGCAGAGTGGAGCCATATTGTTTCGCGGCTTTGTTGTCCCTGCGGTGGACGATTTCGATGCGGCGGTTGAATCTTATGGAGCCGAGAATTTCCCTTATGAGGAGTCTCTATCCAATGCGGTACGGATCAATCTCACGCCCCGTGTCTTTACGGCCAATGAGGCGCCTCCGGAAACAAGCATTTTCCTCCACCATGAAATGGCGCAAACCCCAATCTATCCGTCCAAACTGTTTTTCTATTGCAATATCGCCGCGGACCAAGGCGGTGCAACGCCGCTGTGCCGGTCCGATATATTATTGAGCAAGCTGGAAGAGGCAGAACCGCAACTGGTCGAGGCATTTGCAGACAAGGGCGTTCGTTACACCAATGTCATGCCGCCGGCGGATGATCCCGGTTCCGGCCAGGGGCGCAGCTGGCAAAGCACGCTGAACGCCAAAGACAAGGCTGCGGCGGAGAAACGGCTAGGCGCGCTCGGCTATGATTGGGAATGGCAGCATGACGGAACGCTCCGCGTCACATCGCCGAGGCTGGACGCAGTGCGCACGCTGCCAGACGGGCGCAAGGTGTTCTTCAACCAGCTGATTGCTGCTTATCGCGGCTGGGCGGACAAGCGCAATGATCCCTCGAAATCTATCTGTTTTGGCGATGGGTCACCGATTGAAGCCGAGAATATGGCGAGCGCAATCCAGCTCGCCGATGCGCTAAGCTACGACCTGCAATGGCAGGATGGCGATGTGGCGTTGGTTGACAATTTCCTGGTCATGCATGGCAGACGGCCTTTTAACGGCACGCGCAAGGTGTTGGCATCGCTTATCAAATAGCATGTTCCGGAGCAGCCGCCCTTGTCGATCTGGCCGCCCAGCTCCAATAGATGATATTGGCCAGCACTATGGTCAGCATCAGCGAATAGAACAGCGTGCCAAGACCGCCGCCTGAGGCAAGACCGATCTCCGAGAACAGCAGATAGAGCGCCACTACGCAGGAAAAGAGCGTCGCTGCCAGCGGTTTCGCAAAGCGCCACGGTTTCAGGTCGACCTGCGCATTGACGGTGAAATTCCACGGCGTTTCGCGAGGGCGGAGATATCCGGCGACCAGCATGATGATCACCTCGATCACAAACAGGATGGCATATTGGTGGAGGAAATGCAGCGTGATTGCTTCATCAAATACGAAGCGCAGCAGCGCATAGGCCGTGACATGAAACACGATCACGATCTTCGCACCAATTGCCGGCACATGCCGGGTAAACAGGCCCATGATGACAATCACCACGGTCGGGATGTTATAAAAGCCGGTAAAAATGCGGATGATCTGCCATAGCCCTTGTTCGGCGAAATAGAGCAGTGGCGCGACAACGAAAGAGAATAGCGCAATGACAATACTGGCAATTTTGGCCACCCGCACTAGGTCTGCATCGCTCGCCGTATTTTTTCGCCATGGGCCGTAGACATCCAGACAGAATAAGGTAGCGGCGCTGTTGAGCAGGGAATTGAACGAACTGAACACTGCCCCCAAAAGAACCGCGAGAAAGAAGCCAGCCAGATAGACCGGCATGACGTCTTTGATCAGCCGCGGATAGGCCTGATCAATCGAACCGAGGCCGGGGCCGTAAAGATGAAAGGCGATAACGCCCGGTATCATCATCATGAACGGCACCAGCACCTTGAAAAACCCGGAGAACAGCACGCCCTTCTGCCCCTCTGCGAGAGAGGATGCGCCCAAGGTCCGCTGGATCACATATTGGTTGGTGCACCAGTAGAACAGATTGGCGAAAAGCATCCCGGTGAAAAGGGTACCGAATGGCGTGGGGTCATCCGCGCCGCCAATCGCATCGAGCTTCTCCGGATGATCATTGACCAGCTTGTCCAGGCCCAGCCCGAAATCGCCTTCCCCCAATGCGATCAGTCCCAGCACCGGAACCAGTATACCGATAATCAACAGCCCGATGCCGTTAATCGTATCAGACACCGCCACGGCCTTGAGGCCTCCGAAAATGGCATAGATGGAACCGATACCACCAATCGTCAGCACCGTTACCACCAGCGCCTCGAAATAGGATATGCCGAGCAGGCCGGGGACATCAAATAGCTGTATGACCGCGATCGAGCCGGAATAGAGCACCGAGGGGATGGTGATCAAACCATAGCCGAGCATGAACAAGACCACCGACATCCGGCGGACATCGGCATCGAAACGATCGGCAAGAAATTCGGGCAGCGTGGTGAAAGCTCCCGCGAGATAGCGGGGCAGGAATATCAGCGCCATCGCGATCGTCGCAACCGCCGCCGTTACCTCCCACGCCATGCTGCTGAGATTGAAGCCATAGGCTGACCCGTTTAATCCTATGAGCTGTTCCGCAGAAAGGTTGGTCAGCAGCAGCGATCCGGCGATAAACACGCTGCCCAGACCGCGCCCGGCCAGAAAATAGCCATCACGACTATCCACCCCGCCGCGCGTCTTGCGCCAAGAAATAAAGGCCACCAGTCCCATGAAAAAGACGCAGCTGGCGAGCGTGAATAGCAGATTCGCATTTTGCATGCTGGGTTACTGCGCACTATTGTAAGATATTGCAATATCGGGATATGTTCATCGTCTCTGCGCTGGCCTGCACCAACCCCCGGGAAACACGCCCTTATTTCTTAAACCCGTGGCTCAGCAATTTCACTGTCACCTTGGCCTCCGCGACTGTCACGCCATCGGCATCCTTGATCGGTATCTCAGCGAGATAGCCAGCCGAGCCCTTGCGCTCCAGATCGGCTTGCAGATCGGCAATTTCCGCATCACTCAAACTATATTCCGCCGTGACATCGCTGTTCGCCGGTTTGCGAAAATCGACGAACAAGTCCTTGATGATCGGGAAAAAGCGTTTCTTGTCGAGAAAATCAATCGCCGGCGTCGCGGCCGCTGCCTCGGCCAGCACGGTGAAGGCGCCCATATACATGACCCCGACATGATTTTCATTCCCGGCAAGCGGCATCAGCATATTCACAAAACCAGCCCGTTTCTCAAGCGGCCGCATGCCGGTCCGCTCGACAAAGGGCACGCTATATTTTTCGGTCTGGACGGTGTTTGTGTCAGTTTGCATCAGCGCATCCTCCTTTGACCGCCAAAGTTACACTGCGGGCGGCAAAGGGGAATGCGAGTTTGTGATAGTCTCTGACTGCTAGACCCTGTCTTCTTTGGCTCCGCGCAACAATAGTCCAAGCACGAGCGCGACCAGCAACAGCGCCGGAACATCGCCCAGCATATGCCCCATATGTTCTGGATTTTGCAGCGATTGCACCGCCATGATCCCGGCATGGACCACGCTCGACCATACGGTGAACCAGATGAGCGAGCGATGCGCCAGCGGATTGGCAGCCGCACGGATCAGGAATATCCCCAACGTTGCGTAAACCCCGACAATCATCATGTAATAATGCGAAGCCTGCGGCGCGCCTTCATGCCACATCCATCCCGATGGCCAAACCAGCGCGAGCGGATAGATCAGGCAGAAAATTGCCCCAAATAGCACCAAAGCGACCTGTAAATAGCTATAACGTCCGATCATATACGCCTCCCTCAAGGCGACCCTGGAGAAAGGCTAGGCCTGATGGTGGTGGAAAGCAAATGGGCGGCGTGACGTGGCGATATCGCTGGCGAAATCAGCGTTTCTAATTCCCGACCCTTCGTTCGGCCGGAACGCTATTCAAGATACAACGCGAGGGAAAGCCTGGGGACACCAACATTTCATCTTCAAATCTGGCGATCTGGCGATCTGGCAATCTGGCAATCTGGCAATCCAATTGCTCAGCCGCGTGCGGATTTTTCCATCATGCTATCTCCCAACCATGTGCCCAGAAATTCGTCAGATGAGACAGGTTTAGAGATATGCCAGCCTTGCCCGACATCACAGTGGAGACTGCTGAGCATATCCATGCAAGTTTGATCTTCAATGCCTTCGGCGACAACATTCAGTTTCAACGCCTTGGCCAGCTCGATGGTTGATTTTACCATCAGACGGTTGGAATCATGGCTCATCATGGTTTTGACAAAGCTTTGATCAATCTTGATTTCATCAATGGGCAGCCGTTGCAGATAGCTCATCGTCGATTGGCCCGTGCCATAGTCGTCAATCGACACGCTGATACCGGCCTCGCGGATACGCTCAAGCGCCAGAATAGACATTTGCAGATCAGCCAAGGCAGCGGTCTCGGTCACTTCAAATATGACATGTCCGCCTTGTATATTTGCCGCGCCGACCATTGCGATCGCTTGGTCAATAAAGCTGTCGTCACTCAGCAGCTGCGCAGAAATATTGACAGAGCAGCTTAGGCCCGGCTGCTGCGCGCTCCATATTGACAGATCATCCAGCGCAGTTTGCAGAACATGGAGAGTAAGTTTATCAATCCTGCCAGCACCTTCCAATATCGGTATGAATATTTCAGGGCTTATCATCCCTCTTACCGGATGCTGCCAGCGAACCAGCGCCTCGGCGCCGTCCAGCTTGTTTTTCTGGAGATTCCATTTTGGCTGGTAGACCAAATGGATATCACCACTCTCGACAGCCTGTTCCAATTCAACAAGCAGATTCTGTTTCTGACCAATTGCGCGGTCAGCCTCTTCATCATGCAATGCCCAGCGCAAGCCTTTGATGATTGCCTGCTCGGCGGCTATTTTTGCCTTGTCAATTGAATCCCCGCTAACGCCAAAATGGGCGCGCAACGTTATCTTCGTTTCTCCTGCCATGACGGGCGATTGGAACAGCGCAACAGCGGTGTCAAAATGACCCGCGATATCATCTTTATAATCCTCTTTTATCACCCAGCCGATCATATCAGTTTCCAGATGGAAAATCCGCTCGTCTTCAGCCAGGAATTTGAGACGGTCGGCAAGATTTTTAAAAAGATTGAAGCGCATGTCGTTGTTAGTCACGACCAGTAGTTCACGAAAATCGGACAGATATGCGACCGCGATGTTGCGGCTCCCCTGACCAGCAAGAAATTGCGACAACGCCGCCTCGTTGGGCAAATCGCTATCTGCATTGGAAAACTGGCTGCGGGTTAGAGCAAAGCTGGTTCTCAGGAATTTCTCGACTAGCAGAAAAATACCCAGAAAAAACATTGCCGGAAAATTGGAAAAAGTAAGCAAGCCCAGATATTCAGCGACTAAAATCGCGGCGAACAAACAGACGCCAAGGAGCGCAATAACAGGCACCATGCTTTTGTTATGGTCAAAATGTTTCCCTAACCAGACCAGCAACGCAGCAGCGACCAACAGCAGCGGAGGCAGAAATCCGATGTCTGCCATGTTGGTCCCTTGCACAAGTGTTTCGGCAGCCATTGCTTGAATCACAACGCCCGGCACCACTCCATAGCGGCTGATCGGATAGCGGTCGCCCAGCTCGATTGCCGTGGCCCCAATCATTATTTTTTTGCCTTTCAGGGAAGGATCCGGCTGCTCCGACTGCAGGATATCGACAAAGCTATAGCGCGGGATGGTCGCCGGATCGATCGACTGGTCGATTGCAAATGTCTTGTTGATATGGCCGGAGGCTTCAGCGACCATACTGGCCAGTGAAGGGCGCACCATATTGTCCGTTATCGTACCATAGCTGTAATCGTTCAACTGCCCGTTTTTGTCGGGATGGACATTTACCGACGCGAGAATGCTATGTTCACGCAGCAATTCTATCGGCAAGCTTTCAACATATCCGGCTTCTGTCGTGCTTTCTTTCTGTTTGAAGGTTGGCAAAATAATCGCTGTATTCGCGTTTTCCAGCGCCGTTGCAAATCTGCCATCCTGATCGGGCGTCGAATGTGACGAGAAATCGACATCAAACGCAATCTGCGCGACACCGGCTGCCGACAATTTATCAACCAGTGTCGCATAATATGTACGGGGCCATGGCCAGCTCTCCAGCGCCTGAATGGACTTTGCATCAATTTCGACAATGGCAATTTCGCCGGATGCCGGTTTTTCCAGCAGGTTGGCTCGCATATTCTGTAATTGCCGATCAACCTCGCCGCCAACGCCGGCAAGCGGCAAAGCCAGCGCTGCCAAAAGCGCAACCGCCCAGGCCAGAAAAACGCGCCATGAAGGATGGGCGCCAAAAAAGGTAAAAATGGCTTTCAAAATATCTCCACAAACAGATCTGAACTGTTTGTAGAATATATGCGTCTATTTTACGTTAACCTTGCAATGAGGAGGAAAAATCCGGCCGCATCTGTTTAAACACAGATGCTTTTTCTCTCAGCGACTGGCCGGATCGGTAATCCTATCGGTCAGCGTTACCCTGCCCCTTGCTGGCGCCGTTGCCATTGCCATTACCGCGTCCGGGAACGATGTCTTCAATGCTGTCAAGCTCATTGCCAGCCAGGCCATTGTCGATGCCGATGTCAATCTCGATATTATTGGCGCCATTACCGTTACCGTTACCGTTGCCGTTGCCATTGTTTCCGATGTCGATGTCGGCATCAGTTGCGCTATTGCCGTTGCCAACTTCGATACCGATGTCAGCGTCAGTGGCGCTATTGCCGTTACCGTTGCCGTTGCCATTGCCGTTGCCGTTGCCATTGCCGTTGCCGTTACCAACTTCGATACCGATGTTAGCATCAGAGCCGCTATTGCCGTTACCGTTACCGTTACCGTTACCGTTACCGTTGCCGTTGCCAACTTCGATACCGATGTCAGCGTCAGTGGCGCTATTGCCATTGCCATTGCCGTTGCCGTTGCCGTTACCATTGCCGTTGCCGTTGCCATTGTTTCCGATGTCGATGTCGGCATCAGTTGCGCTATTGCCGTTACCGTTACCGTTTCCGTTTCCGTTGCCGTTGCCGTTACCGTTGCCATTGTCGCCCGGCTGATTGATTAGATTGATATCTACCACTTTATCGGCGCCTTGGAAGCCTCCGCCCTGGGCTGCTTCGTTCTGGTTATCGTTGCCTTGACCCTGTCCACCCCGGGCTTCTCCACCCTGGTTATCATTGCCCTGATTATTGCCGCCCTGGTCTTCGTTGCCCTGAGCTTCTCCGCTCTGATTGTCGTTGCCTTGACCCTGTCCACCCCGGGCTTCTCCACCCTGGTTATCATTGCCCTGATTATTGCCGCCCTGGTCTTCGTTGCCCTGAGCTTCTCCGCTCTGATTGTCGTTGCCTTGACCTTGTCCACCCCGGGCTTCTCCACCCTGGTTGTCGTTGCCCTGATTATTGCCGCCCTGGTCTTCGCTGCCCTGAGCTTCTCCGCTCTGATTGTCGTTATTCCCGCTATCGTTATTTATTGTATTATCTTCGCCGCCGATATTGCCATATGCATTGTCGCCGACACCGACCGATTGCTCGGTATTTTCAATCAAGGCAAAATTGTTATAGCCCACGTCACCGCGAATTAGTCCGTTGGTAAGTCCCGCCAGTTCAACACCTGCTTCACCAATCGGAGCAGCAACCACGCCCGACAAGTCGGACGGTGCGGATTCCTCTCCGGCAGCAGCTGGTGACAATATCGGTTGCTTTAATGTGGTCGTCACATTGCCCTTGATCTCCGGCTCCGGCTTGTTTGGCGATTCAATCACGCGCCGTTCCTGATCAATGACCACGAGGCTAAACGGATCTTCAGCATTGATCATGCCGATCACGCCAGGGGTTACCAGTTCGGAAGCGCCATCATCCAATGTCGACACTTCAACAGCGCCCTCTGTTACCTGTACGGCCGTGCCTTTGGCACTTACGGACACGCTGAATGTCGTGCCTTTGACCACAGCAGCCATATAAGGTGTTTTCACTCCGAAATGCGGCGTCGCCTTTTTATCGATACGGAATAGTACATTACCCAGATATTCAATAATCTGCGTGACTTTGCCGTTTTTCGCTGGCTCCGCAATTTCGATATGGGTTGCGGGCGATACCACAAGATATTCGCCGCCCCGCGCCAACACAGCGCGCCCCTTTGGACCGGTTTTGATAACATCGCCCGGCACCAATGTGGTTTTACGTTGCGCGATTTTGACCACCCCTTGGCGCGCAACGGTCACATTTCCGCTAATCTCGGAGACTTGCCAGCCCGGCGTACCCGCATAGGCCGCAGTGCTCGACAATAGTGCCGCAATAACGATTGATTTGGTAATTGGATGGCTCATAACAACAACTCTTCACTAATATTGAACTTGGCTGTTTAGGGCCCGGGTTTGAAGATAAGAAAAACATAGCTAGTTAAAAACGCTTTAATTTTTGCTGTTGATAACCAACATTTAATACCTGTTGTTTAGACCGATATCGGGACCAAATCTTCTTGAGTATCGATATCACTGTGTTGCGTTTTCTATCCACTTCCTGCCTGTTGGCATTGTCGCTTCCGGCGTCAGCGCAACCGGTTGTATTGGCGCAGGACAAACAGTTAGTGGCGTTAGATACCGGCGTCTGGACGGCCGGATTCCCGGAACCCGATATCTCGGAGCGGTCCGTATCCCGCCCCGTCAGGCAAGCTTCACAATCCAGCGATATCGCCGTTCCAGCGCCCGAAACATCCAATGAAGCACAGTTGATCAACGAGGTTCCGGAAAATTTCCGGATCGGCGCGATCGGCATTGTCGGAGCGGATGCACTCGACATCGAGCTATTTTCGCCCGTGGTCGAAACCTTTATCGGTCAGGAAGCAACCGAAGAGCAACTCGCCTCCCTCACTCAGCAGATAGCTGATATTGCGCGTGAAAAAGGCTATATCTTTGCCTCCGCCTATATACCGGAACAGTCGGTCGAGATGGGCGTGCTCCAAATCAAGCTGATCGAAGGCATGATTGATGCGGTTCGGATTGTCGGCTCCGACAATCAGCATCTGCGAGCAATTTTATCCCCTCTGGAGGGCAAGGTTGCCCGTCGGCCGGAAATTGAACGCAGCTTGCTACTGGCCGGTGATATTCCCGACATCTGGGTAAGATCGACAAACTTCCTGCAGGAAGATGGCCGGAATATCCTGCAGGTCACCGTTCGCGAACGCGGCGACCGGGTGCGAATTCAGGCGGATAACTACGGAAGCGACAGCTTTGGGCCTGTAAGAGCCAGGCTTTCCGGTGATTTGCGCGGGGCAATTCATGATGCCGATGCGCTTGGCGTGGCGATAAGAACCAATCCGATTGAACCGAAAGAAATACTGTCCGTCAGCGGCTATTATGCGACCGCAATCGGTAAAGACGGGATGAGAGCGGGCATTGCCGGATCGGTAGGCGACACAGCGCCGGGCGGCAACGCGGCTGGCTCTGACATTTCGGGCGAAAGCCGCTATCTCGCGTTATTTGCGAGCTATCCTCTTGTCCGGGCAACCTCCGGTAGCCTGTGGGTCGAGACCGAAGCCGCCTATTTGTCGATCAACACTGAAGAAATGAACATGCTGATCCGCGAAGATACACAGGTCACCGTATCATTGGGTGTCCGCGGTGAATTGCCATTTGCTGGCGGCAGAGTCCGTGCCGGTGCCACTCTTGTCCAAGGATTAGACATTTTCGGAGCAACCCGGTTCGGCAATTCACTTGCGTCGCGGCTGGACGGTGACGGGGTGTTTACCAAGGGCGAATATTGGGCGGATTTCCAAACCGGGTTAACCAAAGACCTTAGCATCTATCTTGCCGCCCGCGGCCAGATCGCCAGTCGTCCTCTGCTCGCCGCTCAGGAACTGAGCATCGGCGGCGCCTATCGCGTGCGCGGCTATGATTTTAGCGAATTATCGGGCGATGACGGCTTTTATGGGCTTGCCGAGCTGCGATATGATGTAAAACCGCAATTGTCGTGGCTCAAACGACTGCAAATATACGGATTTGCCGACATGGGCTATGTCAATGATATAGCCAGCAACAGCAACGAAGGCACGTTGATCTCCGCAGGGCCAGGCGTTCGCGGACGCGTTGGTCCGCTTGACTTTGAACTGGAAGGGGCGCTGCCAATCAATCGCGATCGCGACGATAGTGACAATAAGACGCCCCATGTAAACGTTCGGGTCGGCATGGATTTTTGATAATGCCTTAAGTTGGTTGCTATTCTGTCAGCAAGCCGATGCAGCCTGTCACGTCATCCGTTTTTTCATCCAAAGCGGCCATTGGCTTCAACACGGATCACAGCCACAGCGCGTCCTAATCCATCAAATCGCTCCACCGCGCCATACCGGCATCGCCACCTCGCCCAGCGCCACCGCTATGGCAGCTTTGGCTTGCAGGCGGGTGCTGTCGAGGATTGGCAAAGGTGACATCTCCTGCGTAATCAGCAAGGGAATCTCTGTGCAGACCAGCGCAACGGCGTCGCAGCCTTTGCTTTGCAGATCGCGTATGATGCGGACAAATTCCGCGCGCGTGTCTTCCCTAAATTCACCGAGGCACAGTTCGTCGAATATTTTTTTATGGATAAACTCCCGATCGGCCCGCGCGGGGATTAGACGTTCCAGCGCGCGACGGGTCAATGCGTCTTTGTAAACCGGCCCGTCCATGGTCCAGTTCGTACCAAGCACACCGATATGCCGCCGCCCGTCCGCCTCGGCCTGGGTGGCCACGACCTCGGCAATATGCAGGCCGGGAATGGGAAAATCAGGCCCCGGCTGCTCGAGTGCAATATGCGCGGTATTGTCGGGCAGGATGAAGAAATCCGCACCCGCCGCGGCCAGCCGCCCGGCATCCTCCCAGAAAATCTGCCGCAATGCCATCAGATCGTCGCGTTCCCAAAGCTCCAGCGTTGGTGCCATTGCCCCGCCGCTCATCGTAATGCGCGGATGCTCATGCGCACCCATTTTACGAATGCCTTCTTGCCAGACCGTCCGGTAAGACAGCGTTGCGCCCTCTGCACTATGGGCAAGTATACCGACATGGAGGGGGTCGCTCATGGGGCTTCGGGGTCCAGCACAATCCCCTTAATTTCCGGAAAATCATCGCTCATCACATTGCCGCCGCCATCAACCTGTTGCCCGATGCCAAGCGTCACCGTGGCGCCACGCCCGATATAGGCCGCGGGCATTTCCTGTTCGGTAAACCAGTCGGCACAGATCCCGGTGCTGCACAGCGCCGTTTGCCGCTCGCCTGTCGGCCTGTCTTGTGGTCGATAGTTGAGATAGCAATTGTCGCCACATTCAAAGCCGGTGATGACAATATGTTCACGCTGCTCCGGTGGTGCCGTGGTGCTCCATGCTGGCTCACTGTCTGGCGATACACTGGAGGCACAGGCGCTTAAGGCCAGCAGGGCGGCTCCAGAGGTTGGTATTATGATCCGTCTTTTCATCAGCGCCGTTGTCCCACCGCTCTAATGGTTCGTCAACCGCATCGCTTGATCAAAGCGGCCTATGCAGCAAAGGGCACCGGATAGGTCGGCAGGTTCAACATCGCCGCCGCCTGCTCCGGCGTCGCAATCGGGCGGCCCAGATGCCCGGCCAGCGCGACAACTTCCTCGACCAGTTCTACATTGGTCGGCGAGCGCGGGCCGCCATAGGGTTCTATCCCGACCTGCACATGGCCACCGCGTTTAATCGCTTCTTCCGCGAGGCCACAGCCGACACAATCATCGCCAAAAGCGGACACGGACCACGGCAGATCGCTGCCCTCGATCATCTCCAGATAGGCATCGAGCGCCTTGGCCGTCGGCGGCAATCCGAACGACATGCTGTCCGCCCCGAAATAGAATTTCATGATCCCTCCCGGCGGCAGCTTTCCGGCCCGATGCAGCGACATGATGAACTTCACAAAGCCGGGTTCAAAGATCGAGATGCTCATCCCCAGCTTGAGCCGCCGGCACGCCTCGACATAATAGTGGCTGTCATGCGCGTCATTGCGATAGACCAGCTGGGTCGGCAGATAGGCGCCATCCTCGCCGGGTATCGACACGCTAAAACTGCCCGGATCACAAAGGCCCTGCGCGATCAGGCCCTCCTGCGCCATTGCCTCGATATGGGCAAAGCGCTCTTCGACCGGCACGCCTTCCGTGCCCGGCATGGTCGGGGTGAGGATGGCATCGGGGCGCAGCTTCAACAGCTTGCGCCACGGCCGCGCATAGGCCTCCGCGTCCATCACACCAGTGCCGCCAAAGACCGGATCGCGCGTGTGGTTGTGCACCAGCGCGGCCCCCGCCTCCATACAGGCCACCGCCTGCGCGACAATATCGTCATCCTCATAGGGCACGTTGGGATTTTGCTCCGGCTTCACCGTTCCGTTGAGCGAAACTTCGATGATGAGCGGGGTGTCAGATATCTGGGTCATGCCAGAACCCTAGCAAATAATAACGGCATTGGGAAAGCACCTTGGTTCCGCTCATACATGCCGCTGCACAGGCATTTTTTTCGCTCATTAACAATCTGTTATCCAAAATTGCATATGCAGGTTGCTGATTCAATCGTGGGGAGTCAAATGACCAACGCCGAGTATCAGGACAGTTATTCCGGCGACCCGGACATTGCCGCTATCGATAAGGCAGAGGTTGGACGCAAGCTGCTGATTGACGGGCTGGAGCGGCGGATTGCCGGGCAGTTCAGCGTCTTCATTCCGGTCGGGGTGATCGGATGGATAGCGAGCCTGACCGACAACCGCGCTTTATGGATTTTCCTGGGCCTGCAGATCATTTCACAACTGGCCATCACCGCCTCATCACAGTGGCTGCTTCGCGCTATCAAGGCGGGCCAGAAAAGCACGATCCGCAAAAACCTGTGGATGGTCGCAGAGGCATCCAGCGGCATCATATGGGCCGCGATGATGCTCGACGTCGGGACGCTTATCGGCGGATCGGATGCGGTGCTGACCACCTGGGTCACGATATTGGTGACCATGGTCGTATCCGTCCTGCTCGCCGCGCCGATTGCCGGCATCGCTTTTCCGCTGCTTGGCGGATTTACGGCGGCGGTCGCCGCGGGGATATGGCTGTTTGGCAAGGATTTCAGCAGTTTTGCCGAACTCGCACTGGCCTTCATGTGTATCGCCCTGTTCATCCTTGCCAAGGCGGTCAATCTTCAGGCGCATAAAAGCTGCCATGACGGGATCGAGGTCGAACGGCTGAGCCAGCGGCTGGCGGAAGAGCTGCGGCGGACATCGTGGCTGTCACAGCATGACAGAATGACCGGCCTGTTGAACCGCTCCGCCCTGCAGGAGCGCATTGCGGAACTCGGGGACATCCCGACCCCCCTGATCCTGCTCGATATCGACCATTTCAAGCAGATTAACGACAGCTATGGCCACGGCCAGGGCGACGAGGTGATCGCCGCTGTGAGCGCGTGTATCACCGAAACACTGGACAAAACGGCGCCCGACGCCTTGGCCGCGCGCTGGGGCGGTGAGGAATTTATTATCGCCCTGCCCGAATGCAATGTGCCCGACCATCAGGCAGATGCCGCCGAAATCGCAGAAAGCCTGCGCAGCGCGGTGGCAAAACTGACCCATCAGGACTGGCCCGCACGGCTGCGGGTGACTGGCTCGCTTGGTGTAGCATATGGACCGGCCAGCGCCTTTTCCGCCACGTTCAAGAGCGCGGACAGCGCGATGTATGACGCCAAGGAACAAGGCCGGAACCGGATTGTGTGCGCGGATGATCAGAACGGCAAAGTCATAAAACCTGCCCGCGCTGCTTGAGCATCGGCCAGAGCATCGGCGCGATCCCTATAGGCACCAAAACCCATATTCATAATCGGCTCACACGCGCCTAGCTATGTTGCATCGCTATGGAGACCATAATGAACCTGTCGGCCACACAAAAGCTCGCGCTTAGCCTGTTACCCTTTGCCCTGATCAGCGCCTGCGGTGGCAAGCCCGGCCCCGTTGGCAACAGCGCAGTGCCAGAGCCGGCCAAGGCGGTGGAACTGGATCGCTATCTCGGCAAATGGTTTGAAATGGCCCGCTATGAAGCGCCGTTTCAAAAAGGCTGCGACGGCGTGACCGCCGATTATTCCCTGCGCGATGACGGGAAAATCAAGGTCATCAACAGCTGCACCAAAGAGGGCAAGACCACCACCGCCAATGGCAAGGCGAAAATCGTCGAGGGCAGCCGGAATGCGAAGCTGAAAGTCTCCTTCTTCGGCCCCTTTTACGGTGATTACTGGGTGCTGGACCGGGCGGAAGACTATAGCTGGGCGATTGTCGGCGAACCCAGCGGGCGCTACCTGTGGATGCTCACGCGTCAGGCGCAGCCCGAACCCCAAGTGCGCGCCCGGATTGAGGCGCGGGTGAAAGAGCTTGGTTATGACTGGAATTTGGTGAGGGTGACGGATCAGGGTTGAGGGTGGTGGGCAAATCCCCAAGCTTAATGGTCATCAACATTTCTCACTTAACTCGTTTTCCGTGACCGCGATCACGCAACAACACTAGTCATGCCGTTTAGTTGCCTCAACTCTCAACAATCCAAACTAGGAGTTAAACAATGCAACTGATAACAGGTACTGCCGAGCAAGCCCTCGAAGTAATCAATCAATCGCTATATAATGCCGATAAGTACGATGAGATGGCCAAAAGCGTTTCCGGTCCGTTACAGAATTTCTGTTCTGGAATTGCCCGCTTCAATTTTAAAGGCGCACAATCGCACAATTTCTCATTCGATATTCCGTTCCCATTCAGTCCTGAACACGCAGTTGTTTCTCTCAGCCTTGGTGAAATTTTCAACAGGCATACTGCTAACAACCTTGACTATAAATTCGGCCCTTGGAAACTTAGTTATACAAATGACGCTGTGAGAGTTACTGGTTCAGTATATGTCGGGGATAGTGATGGATACTTACGCGGAATATCTTATTCCTGTGTAGCTGTCCCCGGAATTTAAGGCTGGTCAAAAAAAATAGCCCTGGGCGGTACTGAGCGTTAAACCGATCAGTATCGCCCGAGGTATCAAGCCGCCTGCCTAGCAATTCGTCCGGTGGTCATGTCCTCCAGCGTGATGGTAGTCAGCGTCTCGCCATCCGGCCCCAGAAAATCCGCCAGCCTGCCATCGGGCGCATCGAGGTTGAACAGCACCAGCGCGCCATCCGGCCCGCCATGTTCCATATGGACATCGCCCGGATCCTTCGCGGCATAGTCGCCAGCGGCGCGAATGCGCTTCTCCCCGGCCACGCCATTGTCATAATCCACCACATGCAGCTCCCCCGCCAGCACCGTCGAGGTGGTCGCGCAGACATGGCGGTGGAAATGGCAATAGCTGTTCGGCTCCCAGCGGTAGAGCAGATCAATATGCCCGCCCACACCATCCGCATCCGGCCGGACGGAAAGCACCGCGCCGTGATAGTCGATGGGATAGGCGAAGCGCTTGTCCGCGTCGGTGAAGTGGATCCATTTTAGGGCGGGGTTTTCGAGCAGGTTCATGGGGTTGCCTTATGCTGATACTTGTCACAAACTGATTATTGCTTTTCACCCAGTTCATTTCACAATCTTAGCGTCTAAATTATGCGGTCGAGACTAGCCAAATACCAACTTGATTGCTGCAAGGACTTAACTGCTAACCCATTCATTGAACGCCAATTCAAGTCGAAAAAATGGAAACAGCAAAAATTGCTGAAAGCACAATCGTCGCAAAACAGGTGATAAAGAACAAAACCAGGTATCTGTACATACCAGAAACTTTAAAACCATGGTCTGTAGCTCGATTGATGGAAACCCATCGCTCATAAAATACAGAGTCATCAAACAACCGTTTTTCCATAGAAAGAATCGAATCTTGAACAGCCTGAACTTGATAGCTAGCTGACCTAAAGGATCTCAACCAAAAGTAGTTCCAGACTATAGCCATCATTGGAAGGAATATAGCTCCCATCGACGATACGAGACCCGCAAGAACAAAATTCGTTTCCAATACCGATCCAGCACTTTCCAAAAGCAAATAGGAAGCTGCAAACAAAAGAGCAAAATTTACAATAGTGTTAAACTTTATATCTCGATTGAGCAGTTCCTCTCGCTTCGAAAGCTCATTGATGTAGCCGTTAAGCGCAGTCTGCTCATAGAGTTCCTTATCACGTTTTTCTTTTTGTCGTTCCCTCGCATTTCGCTCAACATCTTCATAGTTAGGATTGTTGCTCATTTTGCCCTCATCCTCAATGCAAGTTGCCTGATTCCTTCATCGATGTTTGATCTGAGGTTGCTATTTCGCAACGACCCTACTTCGTGAAAAACCTGAGCATTGACAAACAACCTGTTGATTTTAGATATTTGGTTGCCCAGCTTAGATTCAACCAAGGTAAGCATCGTACCATAGTCGAAATTTTGAATTTGATCGGCTTTGTTGGCGATTAATAATAGCGCTGTTACTTGTCTAGATTGAATCAGATTTTCTCCTAGCAATGCTTCTATTACGTCTAGAAAAATATCTAACCTCTTCGCCGCTTCATCAATATCATTGGCATCATAGAGGAAAATTATACCTTCAGGTGTGAGTTTTTGAAATTCCGGTTTCAACTGCTCTACAAATTCTCCCCTGAACCGCCCCGGGATTGCCGGAGGCTCCAACTCTTGAGTAGAAGGAGCTATTATGAGCAAGACCACAAACAAGTTTTCACCGGAGGTTCGCGAACGGGCGACCCGCATGGTGCTGGAGCACAGACAGGATTATCCATCGCGCTGGGCAGCGGTGGTGTCCATTTCTCAGAAGATCGGCTGCTCACCGCCGACACTGCATGAATGGGTGAAGCGAGCGGAAGTGGATAGCGGCACGCGCGCCGGGGTTCCCAGCGATGTTGCTGACAAGCTAAAAGCACTGGAACGCGAGAACCGCGAACTGCGCCAGGCCAACGAGATTTTACGTAAGGCATCGGCTTATTTTGCTCAGGCGGAGCTCGACCGCCCGTTCAAGCGATGATCACGTTTATCGACGATAACCGTGGATCTTATGGGGTCGAGCCGATCTGCAAGTTGCTGCCGATCGCCCCGTCAACCTATTATAGTCATGTGGCCAAGCGGCAAGATCCATCACGCATGTCAGCCCGCGCGCAGCGCGATATACTGCTGAAGCCGGAGGTGGCCCGAGTGTTTGCCGAGAACTTCGGGGTATATGGCGTGCGCAAGGTCTGGCGGCAGATGAAGCGTGAAGGCTATGATATTGCACGCTGCACGGTCGAACGGCTGATGCACGACATGGGCTTGGCAGGCGTGATACGAGGCAAGCCAGTGCGCACCACGGTCAGCGATAAAGCAGCGCCTTGTCCGCTTGACCATGTGAACCGGCAGTTCCACTCGCCAGCGCCCAATATGCTGTGGGTGTCAGATTTTACCTATGTCGCAACCTGGGCGGGCTTTGTCTATGTCGCCTTCGTGATCGATGTTTACGCCCGCTACATTGTTGGCTGGCGGGTGAGCCGAACCGCCCATGCCAGCTTTGTTCTCGATGCTTTGGAGCAGGCTTTACATGATCGCAGGCCCACGCATCGCGGCGGTCTGATCCATCACAGCGATCGCGGAAGTCAATATGTATCGATCAAATATACTGAACGCTTGGCCGAGGCAGGCATCGAACCATCGGTCGGCAGCGTCGGCGACAGCTATGACAACGCTTTGGCTGAAACAATCAATGGCCTTTACAAGGCAGAGGTAATCCACCGGCGCGGACCATGGCGGTCGTTAGAGGCCGTCGAATATGCCACACTGGAATGGGTAGACTGGTTCAACAATAAAAGGCTGCTGGAACCCATCGGCAATATCCCGCCCGTGGAAGCTGAGAAAAACTACTACGCCATGCTGGACGAAACCAACATGGCCGCTTAACTTAAACCAAATGGCCTCCGGCAATCCCGGGGCGGTTCACCCCGACCTCCACAATTTTTCTAAAGATGAGCCTTTCATATGAGGAGCCAGATAAATCTGTGGCAACGTTGGTCGCGGACAAAACTTTAGTGGGTTTCCTCTCATTAGAAATTTGACCTGTGTCTAAATAGCCGATTAACGTCGATTTTCCAGCAGCACGAGGGCCGTAAATAAATACATTGTGCTTGTTGAACAAAGTGACGATGAAACTTTTGATCCTATTAAAATCCACCACAAATAAGATAACCGTTAACAAAGCAGCAAAGATGCCGATTACGCCAAAGATTATTGTCCCCACATCCATCTTGCTTCCTTAAACCAAAGACCAACGAATGCCAATCTTCCATTAGTTTACCGAATTTTTTCCTTTGTTTACGTGCACGATGGTTAGGATTGCTGTAGCTTTTTACTCAATAAACTGAACGCAATTGGCCTGCCTTTCTTCCTCATCTGCTCACAAAAGCTAACCTACCCCCTCAAACCCCGTCCGAAACTCCGCATAAGCCGCCATCACATCCGCTGCCCCTTCGGTCTGCGGATAATGGCCCAGATGGTCCAGCCGCCACGCCGGAACCGCCGGGTTCAGCGCCGCGACCGCGTCGACCAGATGGCCGCCGGAGACCGGGTCCTGAGTGCCGTTGATCAGGGCGATCGGGCATGGCGGGTGGGTCAGCTGGGCCTCCCAGCGGGGGCCGTGGGTGCGGCGGTCGGCAATATAGTGGAGCAACCTGTGTTGCAGCCGGTGGCCGCCATGGTTGCAGATGACGGCCCAATAGGCGTCGAGTTCCGCTGCGCCGGGCTGCGTATCCTTGCCGAAAACCTCGCTAAAGCTTTTGCCGAAACGCTCCCGGTTCATCAGGCGCACGAACAGCCAGCCAAAAGGTCCGGTGAGCAGCTTTTGAATAGGCCGCGCGCGATGCTGCGCGGGGAGCAGGCCGCCGTTGAGAAAGGCGCAGCTCAGCAAATTGTGCGCCAGCTTGCCCTCGCCCTGCCGCGCGAGCAGTTCCTGCCCCGGGCTGACGCCATAATCATGGACGAGGAGATGAAAATCCTGACCCAATAAGGTCTCGGCCAGATGGGCCGCGAGATCGCTTTGTTCCTGCAGATCATAATGATGCCGCTTCGGCTTGTCGGAAAAGCCAAAGCCAAGAAAATCAAACGCCACCACCCGATAACGCACCGTCAGATCCGCCCACATCGGGAGCCAATCGAGGCTGGAGGTCGGAAAGCCGTGGAGCAAGAGCAGCGACGGCGCGGATGGATCACCGCCGGTGCGGACGAATATCTGGTGGCCGTTCCAGCCGACAAGCTGTCCATCCTGTCGCCATTTCTCTGCGCTTTGCGGGGTGATGGTCATGGGGTTATTGGCGGTGATTACGCTCATGGAAAGAAATGGAGCAAAATTTGGGGGTTTAGTAAACCGTCACCGCAATGCAGCCTCGATTCCAACGGTTCGACATTCACTTTTGCTCCCTCATTCGTCAGGCCGCCGACCAATGGCCAGAACGATCAGGCCCAATATGATCAAAACGACGGTAGTTACTCCGTACGCCGTGACCGCTTGCGCCTCGTAAACCACCCCCTGAGCAAGGTCGAAATAGCGACCTTCCTCGTTATAGGGCAAGCTTTGACGCTGCCAAAAGAGGACGCCAGGCGCTGCTGCGGCAATCAACAGGAATATCGCTATGAATCGCCTTAGCATCGTATCATTCGGCTGGCTCTTCCACCTCATCTTCGGGCCAATAGAGTCGATTACCCTTGTCCTTATAAACATTCGCCATTTCGTCCATTTACCCTTCCGTCGTTGTGACGTCACCAAACATCAATGGTAGGATTGAACTTGCCCTCTTTACTGCTGTGCGATGCCTCCATCAGTATGCGGCTGGGGATGAAGCTATCGCCCTTATACTCGGCATTCACTTCCAATTTATCGATCAAGCCTTCCTCATAATATCTAATCATGGTTCCGGTCAGCAAGTCCTTGGCCTCCGAGGCTTCCGGTGGAACATAAACAACATTGCCTGGCATTTCCTCTCCGCCAAACTCGGCCGGAAAGAGAAGGATTTTGACAAGCTTTCCTTCCTTAGCGAGCGCTTGTGCAGACTCGATCGAAGTTACATCGCTAAAATCGTGCGTCATCTGCTTCTCCGTTCCAGATTGCGCATATGCAGCTGGCAGAGGCATTGCCAACGCCAGAGTCACCAAAACCAAAAAACGCATTATTATCACTCCGCTGGTTCATCCACTTCATCCGCAGGCAGATAGAGCTCCTGCCCCTTGTCCTTATAGACCTTCGCCATTTCGCGCATGCCTTCTTCCGCTGCGGCTTTCGATGCCGCGGCTGTGTCGGCGCCCAGTTTTTCCGAGGCGATAAAGCCTTCGGCGCTCTGGTTTTGCTTGCTGGCAAAGTCGCGCACTTCCTGGCTGATTTTCATGCTGCAGAATTTCGGCCCGCACATGGAGCAGAAATGCGCGGTCTTGGCGCCTTCTGCAGGAAGCGTCTGGTCGTGATATTGCATCGCCGTGTCGGGATCGAGGCTGAGGTTAAACTGGTCGCGCCAGCGGAACTCGAAGCGCGCTTTCGACAGCGCGTCATCGCGGACCTGTGCAGCCGGGTGGCCTTTGGCAAGGTCGGCGGCATGGGCGGCGAGCTTGTAAGTCACCACGCCGACTTTCACATCGTCGCGATCGGGCAGGCCAAGATGCTCCTTGGGCGTGACATAGCAAAGCATCGCAGTGCCGTACCAGCCGATCTGAGCCGCGCCGATGCCGCTGGTGATATGGTCATAGCCGGGCGCTATGTCGGTGGTTAGCGGGCCCAATGTGTAGAAGGGTGCCTCGCCGCAAACTTCGAGCTGCTTTTCCATATTCTCCTTGATCTTGTGCATCGGGACATGACCGGGGCCTTCGATCATCACCTGTACGTCGGATTTCCACGCGCGGTGGGTGAGCTCGCCGAGCGTATAAAGCTCAGAGAATTGCGCCTCGTCATTAGCATCAGCGATCGAGCCGGGGCGCAGGCCATCGCCGAGGCTATAGGCAATGTCATAGGCCTTCATGATCTCGGTAATGTCGTCAAAATGCTCGTAGAGGAAGCTTTCCTTGTGATGGGCGAGACACCATTTCGCCATGATCGACCCGCCGCGGCTAACGATGCCGGTGACGCGTTTGGCCGCCATCGGCACATAAGGCAGCCGCACGCCGGCATGGATGGTGAAATAATCGACGCCCTGCTCGGCCTGTTCGATCAGCGTGTCGCGGAAAATATCCCAGGTCAGGTCTTCGGCGACCCCGCCAACTTTCTCCAGCGCCTGGTAAATGGGTACGGTCCCGATGGGCACGGGGGAGTTACGGATGATCCACTCGCGCGTGTCGTGAATGTTGCGGCCGGTCGAGAGATCCATCACCGTGTCGGCGCCCCAGCGGATAGACCAGACCATCTTGTCGACCTCATTGGCAACATCGGAGGCGACCGCGCTGTTACCGATATTGGCATTGATCTTTACAAGGAAATTCCGGCCAATCGCCATCGGTTCGGACTCGGGGTGATTGATATTGTTCGGGATAATCGCGCGTCCTCTTGCGATCTCGTCCCGCACAAATTCCGGCGTGACATAATCGGGGATTGATGCGCCAAAGCTCTCGCCATCGCGCTTATATTCTTTGAGCCGCTCGCGCCCGAGATTTTCGCGCTCGGCGACATATTCCATTTCGGGGGTAATAATGCCTTTGCGGGCATAATGCATCTGGGAGACGTTCGCGCCTGCCTTGGCGCGCAGGGGCCGCTTGACGACATGGGGAAAGGGATCAACGCCGCCGCTGCGATCCGGGCCGAGCTGGCCATTATCTTCAGGACGCATATCGCGGCCGTCATAGCTTTCGACATCGCCGCGCGCTTCAATCCATTCGCGGCGGAGCTGCGGCAGGCCCGCGTTGATGTCGATTAACGCATTTGGATCGGTATAAGGGCCGGACGTATCGTAGACCCGCACCGGCGCTTCACCGCCTTCAAGGCTGATTTCGCGCATTGCAACGCGGATGCCAGAGCCGCTATGCGCCGCCACATGCACTTTTTTCGAGCCACTTATCGGGCCAGTGGTTACGCCAATTTCGGTCTTTGCAGGTATGTCAGCCATAGTCTTTACTCCATTAGCGGAGTGAAGAGGCGGGATTTTTGTCTAACACCGCTCCCTCCCTCCGCCCGGGTTAACGGGATCAGGTTCAACGGGTCGCGGCTTATTCCGCTCTCAACCTGCGTTCACGCACAGGCTCCCCGGGGATGAGTCGCAAGGTAGTGCGGTCATCCCCGAAGGTCCAGCGAAGATTGGTAAGGGTAACGATAGAAGCTGCGTGACGAAGCGCGAATTTTCTACCAGCCGGGGACGAAATATTTTGGTGGGACCGCACAGCCCCAATAGAAACCCTGCCCGAAATCCGCACCCAGCAAGCGCGCCTGTGCCAGATGATGTTTGGTTTCAATACCTTCAATAACCGACCGCGCCTTGCGACTGCGACAAAATTCCAGCATCGAAGCCAGGAGCGAGATCGGAATATCGCCATCATAACAGGCATTGAAAATCGTCTTGTCGATCTTCAGTTCATCAAACGGAATTTTCGCAATCCGTTCCAGATTGGCGAGACCGGTGCCATAATCATCTATCGAAATGCCCAGCCCATGGCCGCGTAGCGAGTGACAAACAGCGGCCAGCCGGTCGACATCGACCACGCGGGATTCTTCTGTGATCTCCAGCATCAGCTGTCCGGGCTGAATGTCTGCATGTTTCAGCCGACTGATCAATGCATCGACAAAGCGTCGATATGTCATCATGATCGCGCTACAGTTGAACGAGACGGGCACCGGCTTACCGCGCTTGGCCAAAGCTGTCGCAAGCTTGATCGATTCATCGACCACCACCAAGGTCGCTTCGACTTCTACCGCTACATCGACCAGATCAGAAAAGATAATCGCGGGGTTTAGGGCGCGCCGGGTTTTTACACGCGTAAGCGCCTCGTAACCGACTATCTTGTCATTGTCCAAAGACTGTTTCGATTGAAACTCCACCGACAGATTTGGCAACAGCCGGTCGGTTTCAACCAGCGCGCAGACATAATCAAGATCATTGACAACATGACCGCTTACGTCCGCCATCCGCCCGATCAGATTACATAGAGTCGGCACAGCATAAGGTTTTTGAAGTCTTTGCACGACACTGGCCGTATCGAAGGCCAGCGCATCATCGCCATTATCTTTTGGGTTTGGCGTCAGGATGACCGGCATTGAAGGTCGTAAACCGGCAAAGCGTTCCAATAGCCCGTGGCCATTTTCGCGCATGGTTTTCGGATCGATAATCAGCGCATCCGGGCCGAAGACCAGACTGGCTTCCTCGTCCAGTTTTGAAAACACGCAGGCAACCGAAATATCATGCGCCTCCAGATCGTCCTGCAGGGATCTGGAGAGCGCGTTTTCTTCTTCAACAATTATGACTTTGGCAGTGGACATGGCAAGACCTCGATGGATGGGTTTCGCAGCCGACTCAGGGCCGGGCGAAAGGTTGGATTTGGATTTAGGTAGTGAGTATAATCAGGCGCGTTCACCTGAGGTGAAGGGCCCAATTGCGATTAAGCATGTACCTTCTGATCACGATATTCTTGCAAATGCGTGATGCTCAGGCCGTTCATGCCGGAGCGGTGAATGGCCTGCTGCCAAGAGATCAACTCTTCCAGCGACAGATTGTAACGCTCACACGCTTCATCTGTCGTCAACAGCCCGCCATTAACGGCTGCAACCACTTCGGCCTTGCGCCGGACAACCCAGCGGGTCGTGTCTGGCGGCGGCAAATCATGTTCAGCCAATGCTTCCCCAAGCGGACCAATCACTCTTGTTGCTTTTGGTAATGTAACGTCTTTCATATGGAACCTCAATTCTGCCTTTCGGCGTTGCCCTGTTCCTATGCCCACGAAGAAAATGCGCTGAGAATATTAAGCCAAATTAAATATTTGTGGTTAACAGCGCTTAATGCGATCAATTGATCGTAAACCGGCCTAATGGCATCGTGCTTGACTTCTCAGACACAAGGATACAGCCCATCCGGAAGGCAATTTTCCGATCAGGGAATGCCTTGCAAAAATTCTGGTATTTTTTGTGATTTATAGTTTGCGAACTGTGTCAGAATAGGTCGAAACAGCGTATTCTTCAGAAAGTATAGCCAATTCCGACCACACCAAAAAATTGATCGGCGTCACCGCGGATCGAGGTAATCGGAGACCGCTTGGCATCCTCCAGCAAACGCGAATAGCTGCCGAGCAATATCACGGAAAAACCGCCATTGGTTGCATCTCCGTCCAAATCGATTGCACCGAAGGCGGTAACACCGACATTTTTCCAACCGCCAGTGGCGCTGAAACCGGGTAGTCCGCTAGCTGCTGTACCCGCTGGTGATATGCTGAAATAATAATCGGCATAGTCATCATCGACACGATCCGCACTGATCGACAGACTCACTGCGGTGCCACGATTAATCGGTGTAAAATAGGTGAGACTTGGTGAAATGACCCTCCCGCTATGTGCCCCAGCAACATCCCAGCGCAAATCCACTTCTGCGGTCAGCGAGTCGAACGGATTGAGCACCCGGTTAACCTGAACACCGCCCACAGCACCGAGTTCAATCGCGACATCAAGTTCACCAAGGCTACGAACAACATCATCCCTGATGGAATTGTTGCGATCAAATCGCGCCCGTCCGACGGGGCCAAGAATAAAGTCGACCTTCGCACCATCCCGGTCCGGAATAAGGTCCAATGCCACACCCGGACCACGTGGTTCAAAATCAATGCCCGCAACGCTGCCCAAAACGACTGGCAGAGGCGATAAAACGTAATTATCTGAGCCATCATAGCTGGGCCCGACCGCGACACCCGCTCCAACAGTGACATAATCGCCGTCAAAAACTGATTCTCCGGCAGGAGGGCGCCCTTCCTGCGCATGGGCGACGACCGAAAGGGACAATGCCATGCCCATGCTAAGAGTGGCTATGGCGGGTTTTGCGTGGGGGAAATATGTCATACGCACATAATGCGATGATAGGTGAAAAGTTCCAAGTGAATTTCGACGATTGTCACAAAATATATTTCATTTTCACAGCATAGTTCAGATCCTTACCCTCAACTGTAAACTGCGCTGATTTAAACTTGGGTGGGCCCATGCCGATTTTGGGATTCCGTGTGAATCCAAAGCCCTCACGCGGCAGAAAAAGGCGCAAGTCCATCTTACCATTGGAATTTTCGTCATGAACCAAAGCCACTGCATAGGTGCCGGGTCTCACATTCATAATCTGCACAATATCTGCGTCTGACGCAGCGACCTTGATCTTGCGTGCTTCCTTGTCTTTGCTGCAGTCGGGAAAATATTTGGGATTGCTGCTGAGGCATACCAAAACATCACCCTTTTTTGAGCGCAGGTTTGAAATGGAGATATCCAGTGTGGCCGTTACTACTGGAGCAAGGGCAGCCTGGTTAGCGCCCGCGCTGCTGAACGGCAGTATTGCTAAAATCGCCAAGCCCGAGATCAGTGCCGCAGATTTTGTCCCAGAACCGAAAATATAATCCATAATTGCCCCTATACGCACTGTGATGTTTTTCATGGTGACTGGCTGTTATCAGGCCTTTTCCTAACGGGCCGTTAACCAACCAGCGCGGAAACATCTCCCACCCCATGTGATTGGTCACTCCCATGATTGTCATGATAAGCAGAACAAGACCCAGAATAGCGACATGGACGGGTATGATAAATACAAGCAGCGGAACGACCACCGCTCCGCTGATCGCCTCAATCGGGTGAAAACTCATTGCAGCCCAGGCAGTTGGCGGGCGACTTTCATGATGAACCGCATGTGCAAGCTCGAACCAGCCGCGCCGATGGAATAGCCTGTGGGTCCAGTAAAACCAGGTGTCATGCAGAAACAGATAGGCCAGCAGCGACAAAGGCAGATACCAAATCGGATACAGGCTGATATCCATGTAAATTCTTGTCCAGCCGGCATTTTGCCAGCCCCATGCGACAATGCCGGCCGGGATTCCGTATATCGCCGCCGAATAGAGCGACCAGCGAATTTCGCGCCCTATCTGGGGCCTTAGCCGGTCATATTGCCCAGGACGCGTGCGCTGCGTCAGCCAAGCGAAAAAACCGCTGGTGATCAGATAACGCACACCGACAATCAGCGTCATCGCTAGAGAGGAAAGGATAATCGCGGGCAGAAAACTCATCTCCCGAGGCTATGCCGCAAAATCCCTTCCGGCAAGGGCAAAGCGGTTTATTTTCTTACATGCTTTGGGACAGGCTTCCCTGCGCTCGCGCCATAGGCTACGGCCCTCCCATGGACGCAGAAAAAGATTTTGGTCTGGCAATAGCGGGCGG
Organism: Parasphingorhabdus sp.; assembly: GCF_965233695.1. Taxonomy (GTDB): domain Bacteria; phylum Pseudomonadota; class Alphaproteobacteria; order Sphingomonadales; family Sphingomonadaceae; genus Parasphingorhabdus. Next base: position 2,798,051 of record NZ_OZ247497.1, on the reverse strand, counting down.
CGGACTGGCTGGTGGTCTGATCGCACTGGCTCTGCACAAGTTAAGGCCGGAACTGTCGGTCGCCCTGATTGAGGCGGAAGACCATTTTGGCGGCAACCACGTCTGGTCGTTTTTCGAAAGCGACATAGCGCCCGAGCATCTCTGGTTGGTGGAGCCTCTGATATCCCATCAATGGGATAGCTACGATGTCCGCTTCCCGAAATATGATCGCACATTGAATACAGGCTATCGGTCGATATTGTCGGAGAATTTCGACCGCGTGATCCGCAAGAAGCTGCCTAAGAAAAGCCTTATAACCAGCTCTAAAATAGATCATATTTGTGACAATAGTATCAATATGATCAATGGCAATAGGCTTACGGCGGATGCAATATTGGACGTCCGCGGTGGCGGGGATTTTTCCGCGCTCCAATATGGCTGGCAGAAATTTGCCGGACAGGTTTTGCATCTTTCCAAACCCCACGGATTGGAACGCCCAATTATCAAGGACGCCACAGTCGAACAGATTGACGGCTACCGCTTCGTCTATTCCCTGCCCTTTGGTGAAACCGAGATTTTTGTCGAAGATACCTATTATTCCAATGGCGGTGATCTTGACGTCGAAGCCAGCCGCCAACGGATCGCCGACTATGCCGAAACGCAAGGCTGGAAGATTGCCGATATCACCCGCAATGAAGCGGGTTGTTTGCCGGTGCTCTATGGCGGCGATTTTAATGCATTCTGGACCGCCCATGAAGGTGTCGAGGCGCGCGCCGGAGCCAGAGCAGCGCTGGTTCATCCGGTCACGAGCTACTCCCTGCCTATGGCCGTTCGCACCGCGATGATGATCGCCGACTTGCCCGATTTGAACCAGAACAGCCTTAACGTAATGCTACGCGAATATGCGGCAAAGCACTGGCAGGATTGTAATTTCTATCATATGCTCTGTGCAATGATGTTCGAGGCAGGAAAGCCCGAGCAACGCTATAAGACGCTGGAACATACTTACTGCAAGAATGAGGAATTGATTGCGCGCTTCTATGCTGGAACGACCACCAGACTGGATCAGGCCGCATTGCTCTCCGGTCGTCCGCCGGTGCCGATTACCAAAGCCCTTCCCATCATGATGAAATATAGATGAGCGCCAAAAACCATGAATGACGTAACCAGAAACCAGTCCGAATTGTTTAAGAAGGCCGCCGTTATCGGTTCCGGCTTTGGCGGCCTGGCACTCGCCATTCGCTTACAGTCAGCTGGCATCCAGACAACCATATTTGAAAGTCGCGACAAGCCGGGTGGAAGGGCCTATTATTGGGACAAGGATGGTTTTATCTTTGATGGCGGACCAACAGTCATCACCGACCCCGATTGCCTGAGCCAGCTATGGGAATTGACCGGTCACGACATGTCAAAGGATATCGAGTTGATGCCGGTATCACCTTTTTACCGGCTCAATTGGCCGGACGGAACCAATTTCGACTATGTCAATGACCCTGAAGAACTACACGCCAATATCGCTGCGATCGAACCGGACGATGTCGACGGCTACAAACGCTTCCTTGAATATAGCGGCGGACTCTATGAAGAAGGCTATGTCAAACTCGGCACCAAGGCATTTCTTGACTTCAAATCGATGATCAAGGCGGCGCCGGCACTGATGAAATTCGAAGCCTATCGGTCAGTTTATGCCAAGGTTTCGGGCTTCGTCAAAAACGAAAAACTGCGTGAGTTTCTTTCGTTTCAATCACTGTTGGTTGGCGGTAATCCTATGAAAACCAGCGCGATATATGGCCTGATCCATAAGCTGGAGCGGCTGGGCGGAGTCTGGTTTGCAAAGGGCGGTACAAATATGCTGATCGCAGCGATGGTGAAGCATTTTGAGCGGATTGGCGGCACAATTCGTTTGTCCGATCCGGTTACCAGCATTGACACCATGGGTGACAAGGCATCAGGCGTAACGTGCAAGTCGGGCTGGAGCGAGACATTTGATGCCGTCGCATCCAATGCCGATGTCATGCACAGCTATCGCGACCTGCTGAGCCACAAGCACCGCAGCGACAACGTCACCGCTTCGCTTAACAAAAAGAAATATTCGCCCTCGCTCTTTGTCGTTCATTTTGGCCTCAAAGGCACATGGCCGGGCATTCCGCATCATATGATCCTGTTTGGCCCGCGCTATAAAGGGCTGCTGGAAGACATCTACGATAATGGCGTGTTGCCAAGTGATTTCTCGCTCTATCTCCATCATCCGACGGTCACTGATCCGGAAATGGCACCCGAAGGACACAGCACCTTCTATGTACTGGCGCCGGTGCCACATCAGGGCAAGCTGCCGATCGACTGGAAAGAGATGGGCCCGATTTACGAGAAGCGTATTCTTGACGAGATTGGCCACCGCCTGATCCCTGATATCCACGACCGGATCGTCACCAGCTTTCATTACACGCCGCAGGATTTCGGAACCGATCTCAACGCGCACCTCGGCAGCGCTTTCAGTCTTGAGCCCTTGTTAACGCAAAGCGCTTGGTTTCGGGTGCATAACCGGGATGATGTGATCAACAATCTCTATTTTGTTGGCGCGGGAACCCATCCGGGCGCCGGTATTCCAGGCGTGGTCGGCAGTGCGAAAGCAACGGCAGAGCTGATGCTTGAGGATATCCTGCAAGACGCCTGATGAACCGCGCCAACCTCGTCCTTCATGCCAAAGCCAGTATTGATCGCGGATCCAAGTCCTTCGCGCTCGCATCCAAGCTGTTCGCCAAGCATACGCGCGAGCGAGTTTGGATGCTCTACGCCTGGTGCCGTGAGTGCGATGATCTGGCCGATGGTCAGGATCATGGTCATGGCATGTCGGCAACCCCGGCGTCGGAAAAAACCATTGCGGTCATGCGCATGCTGACCCGCCGGGCAATGGGTGGCGAACAAACCGGCAAGCCCGCTTTTGATGCTGTTGGCGTGGTCGCGCAGGAATGTCGCCTGCCCAACGCGCTGGCGAATGACGTTATTGACGGTTTTGCGCTGGATGCCAAATCATGGCGTCCGCAAAGCGAGGATGATCTCTATCAATATTGCTATCATGTTGCCGGCGCGGTCGGCTGTATGATGGCGATCGTCATGGGCATTTCTCCGCGCGACGACGAAACGCTCGACCGGGCTTGCGATTTGGGATTAGCCTTTCAACTTTCGAACATCGCGCGGGATACTGCGGAAGATGCAGCAGCGGGGCGATGCTACCTACCAAAAGACTGGCTGACGGAAATGCGGATCAATCCCGATGATTTGATGAATCCGACACGGCAGGGCGCTTTGATCGAGCTAATTGTGCGGTTATGCGATCTGTCGGAACGATATGAAGCATCCGCACGGATCGGAGCGGCTCGCCTGCCCTTCCGGTCTCGCTGGGCGGTTTTAGCAGCCGCAGGAATCTATGGTGATATTGCCCGCGCAGTAAAACAGAGCAACGGTGGCTCACTTAACCAGCGCATTGTGACCAGCAAGGCAGCAAAGACCGCATGGGTTGTAAAGGCGTTTGGTCAGGCGTTATTTAAACCGAAATGGACAGATCGCGAACAGCTATGGACGCGCCCGCGAAGACTAGCTTAGCTCTGCCCTTCATTCTCCGAGAGAAATTTGGCGATGCGGGCAACGGCCGCATCATGTATGCCCTGCGACGTACAAAGAACGCCAAAAGCCTGTCCATGCGTGCCGTTATAGCGGAGCTCTTTGCCATGTGCATCGGTGACAATTGCCCCAGCCTCTTCCGCAATTACATGGGCAGCAGCAATATCCCATTCGCTGCCCCAGCGCGTTGATACGACCAAATCCGCGCGATCATCCGCCACCATTGCGAGACGCAGCGCAATGCTATTGGGTTTGAAGACAGGTGTCAGATCGATATGATCCGGTAGCTCCTCGACCGGCAAACGTGCACCATTATAGTTACTGCACTGGCTGGCTTTGAGCAATTTACCGTTCACTTCGGTATGGCTACCGGCTTTTGCGGTCCAAATCTCATCCATTGCCGGGGCGCTCAGTACACCAAATATCGGCGCGCCATTTTTTACCAATGCTACTGATACGCACCAGCCGGGCTTGCCCTTCACAAAATCCTTGGTGCCGTCAATCGGATCGACCACCCACGCCATATCGCGGCCGGACAAAGACTTATCTTCTGCGGTTTCTTCCGAAAGCCATCCGGCATCGGGCAGCAGCGCTTCCAAATGTTCGCGAAGGAAGTGGTCCACTGCTATATCAGCTTCGCTGACAATCTGCCCGGGCGATTTTTCCCATGTATTTTCAGCGCTTTTGCCCGCTTGCCATTGCTGCATGGCCAGATGACCAGCGTTTTTGGTTATCGCAACAATCTGATCAAAATCTACCAACCCAAAACAACTCCATTAGCCCTAACCCCGTCCATATAGATCGGATAGGGTTGATTTTTGTCTGATAGATGTGGTTCGACAAGTTCACCACTAACGATTTAGCTCTGGCCGAAAAACTCAGCCACCGGCAACTGTCATGCTATCAGTCCGCAACGTCGGTGCATTAACCGCATAGCGATATTCCAGATCATCTGCCGGAATCAGACTTGCGAACATATCTTTGAGATTACCGGCAATGGTGATTTCCGATACCGGTGCTCCGATTTCACCATCTGTAATCAGAAAACCGCCTGCGCCGCGACTATAGTCGCCCGTGACCGGGTTAACGCCTTGGCCAATTAATTCAGTGATATACACACCATGTTTGATGTCTTTGATCAGCTCTGCTTTGGTCACCGATCCGGCATTCATGTGAAGATTGGTCACACTTACGCCCGGCGCACCGCCGACCCCGCGAGAGGCATGGCCCGTAGGCTGCATCCCCAACTGCCGCGCCGAAGCGCTTTCCATGATCCACTGCGTCAGACGCCCATTATCGATCAATTTTGTTTTGGCGGTGGGCAGACCTTCGCCATCAAATGCCTTGGACCGCAGGCCACGTTTGCGGTGCGGGCAGTCGATAATATTGATCGCACTATCAAATACCTGCGTGTCGAGCGCTTCCAGAAGAAAACTGGTTTTGCGGGCTATGCTACTGCCAGCAATGGCGCCGACAAAATGACCGAGCAGCGAATTACTGATCCGTGGATCAAACACCACAGGCATCGCGCCTGATTTGAAATCGACTGGATTCAATCGCGAAACCGCGCGTTCACCGGCTTCCTTGCCAATCGTTTCCGGCGTATCAAGATCTTCAAAATGGCGCGTGCTGTCATAGGCATAATCGCGCTCCATGCCGTCACCTTCGCCGGCAATCACGCTGGCATGGCAACTATATCCGCTTGTGGAATAGGCACCTGAAAAGCCATGGCTGGTGGCCAGCGCGACAATTGACCTGCCAGCACTTGCGCCGCCACCCTCGCTATTGGTCACGCCCTGGACCGCTCGCGCGGCATCTTCCGCCTTTAGCGCCATTTCCCTCAATAAGGCAGGATCAGGATCGGCACCGTCATCGCCATCGATGGGATAGGGGTCGGATTTCAGGATCAATTCTTCGGGCGCCAAGCCTGCATATTGATCTTCCGGTGCCTCGCGGGCCATGTCCATCGCTCGGCCAACCAGAGCCGAGAGAATTTCCGGATCCATGTTAGACGACGATACGGTCGCTGATCGCTTGCCAGCGAAAACCCGCAGGCCAATTTCTTCACCTTCTGACCGTTCCACATCTTCAAGATTTCCCAGCCGCATCGATACCTGCGTCGATGCATCACAGACGTAAATCGCGTCCGCGGCATCAGCACCGGCTTTTTTGGCTTGGGAGATAAGGGCGTCGGCGCGGTCTTGCGCTTCTTGTGGTTCTAGCATGGGCAGGACATAGGTATCAGCGGCGGCGAGGTCAACGCCGCGATCAGCCTTTGGTCATCGAACCGGCGATTTTAAACTATCGCGCCAACAGCCTTGATAATGGCAATGAATACGAAGGGCAGCCCAAAGGTCAATACCCATAGCGTTATCTGGTCCCGGCGAAAACGGGCCGCGATGCTTTGCGTGCTTAAACCGCTGTCGGCATAGTTTTCCCAGCGCTTTTCATATTTGCGGCAAAATGGGATGATAACCGCAACCAACAGGACCAGGCCAAAATAGGGGGCAATCGACATGCCTTTGGTTTCGATAAAACTGAGTACGACGAATATCTGCATCATCGTGTAAACAAGCAAAGCCGTCGCGCAATTATTGCTCATTTTCTTGTCCCATCGTATGTACGATGAGGATTTCAGCTCACGACTATCGCGATGCTTTGTGACTGATTTGTGAGATGTCGCTGCAACCATTTCCATTCCCCTTCAACACACTCTCTCTCCGCGCCGCCGATTTTTACCCCTCCGCTAGCGCTATCAACACTATATACGCTTTTTTCCAAAAGCCAAATCGGCGCATTTCAGGCTTAAAATGTCGTTAACGCGACATAAGACTTGCTAAAAATTGCGCTGTCAGACAGAATCAGTTTCTAATCGCAATGCAATTTTTGGGGCACATTCATGACCATTTCTCTCGCTGATCCACTCTCGTTGCCTTGTGGCGCGATCCTGCCAAACCGTATTGGCAAAGGCGCTATGACAGAGGGAATGGCGACGCCCGATGGTGTACCAACACCCGAACTGGAAAGGCTTTATGGTATCTGGTCCGATGGCGGCGCAGGCATGTTGCTTAGCGGAAATATCCAGATTGACCGCGACCATCTGGAACGCCCCGGTAATGTCGTGATCGATAAGCCTGCCGACGATGCGATGATGGCCGCACTCAAAAGTTGGGCGGCAGTTGCAACCCGGAATGGCAATCATTTCTGGGCACAGATCAGCCATGCCGGTCGCCAAACACAAAGTAACGTCAACAAACACCCGAAAGCGCCATCCGCAGTCAAGCTCGGCCTGCCCGGCGGTCAATTCGGAGAACCGGTTGCGCTAACCATCCAAGAAATTGAAGAATTGGTTGATCGTTTCGCATTAGCGGCCAAGACCTGTCAGGATACCGGTTTTACGGGTGTTCAAATCCACAGCGCGCATGGCTATTTGCTGAGTAGTTTCCTCAGCCCCCGCGCCAACCAGCGCACGGATGACTATGGCGGTAGTCTGGAAAATCGGGCGCGTTTCCTTCTATCGGCTGTCGCAAAAGTACGTGCAGCTGTTGGCCCCGATTTCCCGATCTCGGTCAAACTCAACAGCGCCGATTTCCAAAAAGGCGGCTTTGCGTTCGAGGATAGCTTGCAGGTCGTTCAATGGCTCGAAGCAGCCAGTGTGGACCTAATCGAGATATCGGGTGGTACGTACGAGCAGCCCGCGCTTATGGGTGCAGACGGTCTGGAAGAAAAAGAGGTACAGAATGTTGCGCCTTCAACACAGGCCCGCGAAGCCTATTTTGTCGATTTTGCCAAAGCGATGCAGGCTTCGGTCAAGGTACCGCTCATGGTTACAGGCGGTTTCCGGACGCGCGCTGCCATGGAACAGGCGTTGGAAGGCGGAGCGGCTGACCTAATTGGTCTCGGTCGTCCGATGTGCGTGATGACCGACGCGCCCAAACAATTGCTCGCTGGCCGTGATGAATTGCCGCGCTTTGAAAATACGCTGCAACTCATTCCCGATTGGCTGGGTTTCCTGAAGCGTTTTCAGATGGTCAAAGCGGTCGATGGTTTCGCCACGATCTATTGGTTTTACGAGCAGCTGTTCAACATCGGAAAAAGCGGAAAAACCGATCCCAACCTCAGCGTATTTAAAGCCTTCCGGGCGGTTGAAGCCCGAAACAAGAAACTATTGGCTGGGCGGAGTCAGCAATAGCAATCCGATAATATTTGCATAGCTATCCGTAAGCCGACAAAAACGCATCATGAGACCGCTCCTGAAAATCATGGCCGCACTGTTGCTTGTATTTCTGTCGATATTTCTCGCCGGACAGTTATTCGGCATATTGACGATAGACAAGGTCCAGAGCCTCTTGGAAACCGCACGGCAGATTGATCCAGCCTATATTTTCGGCGCGGTTGTTATCCTGCTCTTGCTCGACATCATCCTGTCCGTTCCGACATTGGCAACAACCTTGCTCGCCGGGTATTTTCTCGGCTTTCCATTGGGTGCGGCTGCAGCGTTCACGGGGCTGACGCTGGCCATGCTCGTCGGATATGGATTAAGCCGACAATATGGTCATCGGGCAATCGGTTTTCTTATTAAAGACGAAACCGAGCGCACCCAAATGGCCGAAGCCTTTGCCCGCAATGGCCCTGCCATGATCATGCTGGCCCGTGCTGCACCGATGGTGCCTGAGGTCACCGCCTGCATGGCCGGTGTTACCCGTATGCCGCTGCTGCGCTATTTGACTTTCTTTGCGCTTGGTACGGTGCCCTATGTCGGGATCGCGGCCTATGCAGGATCCGTCAGCACATGGGATGATCCACAACCGGCGATCTTCACGGCTTTGGGGCTATATGCCATCCTGTGGGTGGGCTGGGTTCTCTACCAGCGGAGAGAAAAGCGTAACAAACGCCTCAACCCATTTCCGTAATGGAACCCGTATGCGGGATATAGTCGGGCAGTGACCGGATAGAGGCGTTTGCACGATCTGCCAGGACGGCAGCGATTGGTCCGCCATGAGCGATGACGACTATTTCCCTCCCCTTTGGTAGCGCGCGCCAGCCATCGAGCGCACGGTCAACCAACTCGCGGGTTGTTTCGCCTCCGCCCGGCCTGAAACAATCGGGATCATCAAGCATGCCGTCCATGGCGTTGCCGTTTTCGCGATAAATACTGTTCCAGCTGCGCCCTTCCCAATTCCCGAAATCCCTTTCCCGCCAACGATGGTCGGGTAGTATCTCGGCCGACAACTGATCCGCCGCGCGCTGAGCGATGGTCCGCGTGCGTTTGCGATCGGAGTGGATGATCAGGTCGGGGGACAGCGTGACCAGCTCGTCCACCAACTCCGCCGCCATGCGCGCGCCCTCGCGGCTCAATCCCATATCGCTCGCGCCGTAGCAGCGCTTTTGCCAGTGCAGCGCCACTGGCGGATGCCGAACCAGCCAGATCATGTACCGACAATGGCAAGCACCGCCAACAGAAGAATGAGTTGCCCCGCATAAGCAGCGAAACCGAGGCAATCGCCAGTACTACCGCCAAGCCGGCGCAACAGAAGCGCGCGGAACCAGAATAGAAACAGAGCTGCTCCTGCCAATGCCAGCAAAGCCGGAACTATATGCCAGTAAGCGAAAAGGCCGATGACAGGCCCAGCGATCAGGCTGGCCCGGATCAAATCCTTTACATTGGTTCGATTGCCAACATCTTTTGCCAATCCGCCCTCCTGCGTCACAGCAGGAGCAACAAGCGCCATAACCGCAACCGCCAGCAACCGGCCGAAACAGGCGGATGCGATTATGGCGATGATGATAACTTCCTGCGGCAAAGCAATCAGCAGCGCAGCGCGCAGGCCGACGGCCAGAAACAGGCCCAATGCGCCATAGCTGCCAATCCGGCTGTCTTTCATGATTCTCTGCGTGGATTCACGATCATGACCGCCACCAAAAGCATCACAGAAATCGGCCACAGCATCTTCATGGAAGGCGCCCGTCAAACGCGCTTCTATTGCCAGCGCGATAATAACGGCAATGGCGCGTGGCCAGATATGGGCGCCGGCAACCAGAACCGCAGCAGTGATCAGGCCCACCAATGCGCCGACCAGCGGGAACCAGACGACCGAACGCGACAGACCATGTCTTGCTTGCTCTGCGGTCAATCCGTTCAAGCCAGGCACGGGTATGCGGGTCAGAAACTGCACGGCCAGAAGTAGCGGCATCCACCACTTGAGACTTTTGGTTATCTCACCGGTAGCGGTCATGGTAGAATATCCGCAAGCTTGGCAACATCATTGAGCAACGCCGCTGCGCTATCCAGCATGGGTAAAGCGGTTAGCGCTCCGGTGCCCTCGCCAAGCCGCATGCCCCAATCGAGCAGCGGTTCGAGCGCGAGATGATCAAGCGCCACCCGATGCCCCGGTTCTGCTGAGAGATGCGCCGCTATCATGCGTTTTGTCGTTCCGGGTGCCAGACGTTCAGCAATTAACGCCGCTGCCGTGGTGACATAGCCGTCCAGCAACAAGGTCGAACCCTGCTTCGCGCCCTGCGCATAATATCCCGCTATTGCGGCGATTTCAAAACCGGCAACAGCTGCTATGGCTGCGATGGGATCTTTGTCCCGCAACAGGTCTGCGCGCTGGGCAGCCTGCGTTACGATATCCCTCTTGCAATGCAATATCGCATCATCCGCCCCCGCCCCACGTCCCGTGGCAATATCGGCATCTGCACCAGCAAGCAGCACCGTGAGGCACGCGGCGGACGTCGTATTTCCAATACCCATTTCCCCGGCCAAGAGCAGGACAAAACCTTCCTCATGCGCGCGCGCCGCCTCTGCCTCACCCACGGCCCAAGCGTCCTGAAATTGTTCCACGGTCATAGCAGGCCCCAAAGCAAGATCCGCTGTTCCAGCTGCCACCCGAGCGCTTCGGAAATTCCCTCTTGGCTGGTCCAGTTTTGGCGGCGTGATACTGCCGACATCAACCAGCTGCAGATCAGCGGATTGTGCAGCAGCCAAAGCGGTGCTGGTCGCCCTTTGCGCGATGATCGTTTCCATCATGACTGTCGTAACGGCCGACGGCCATGCCGACACCCCGCTTTCGACGACGCCATGATCACCAGCGAACAATGTAATCCGGCGCGGCCTGGTGCGCGGGTGCAGCTTTTGCTGCGCAACAGCGAGCATGATCGCCAGCTCTTCCAAACGCCCCATACTGCCTTGCGGTTTGGCCAAGGCATTAAGGTGCTCGATTACCATTTCACGGGTCACACTCATCGCACAAACCGCATCTGTTTTTTCTCGATCCGGTCTTGCCGGCCATATGTGATCAGGTCTTCGCGAAAATCATCATTGAACAATGGGACACCAAGATGCGGGCATTTCTCAGTCATCCGGCTTCTTCCGCAATCGCAAGCAGACGGTCCATATCTACAACTTTCTCCAATGCAGCGGCCAGTTCGTCCAGTGCGTTGTCAACAATCACGCCCTGTTCGTCACCATTGGATGACACACCCAATCGCGCCAACCAAGCCTGCCTTTGCTCTGCAGCGTCAAACAGACCGTGAATATAGCATCCCGATATGCGGCCATCGCTACTAACCCTGCCGTCTTCACGCCCATCATCCAATCGCAGCATCACGGTGCTTCCCGAATCCCCCGTTTGAACATGGGTATCACCGACATGTATTTCATAACCGCTAAATTGCCGGTCGTCGGCGATGCTCTTGCCAGCAATGTTGGTCAAAGTCTTGGAAGGGGTCAGCACCGTGTTAACCGGCAGCAAAGCCAATCCATCAACCGTTTCGGCTGCACCTTCAATACCATCGGGATCGGCAATAGTCTGGCCCAGCATTTGATAGCCGCCGCAAATACCCAAAACATGGCCGCCACGCCGGACATGGGCGACAATATCAATATCCCATCCCTGCGCCCGCAGAAATTTCAGGTCTGCGATGGTCGCCTTTGTACCCGGAATTATGATGAGCGACGCACTGGCTGGTATGGGCTCGCCCGGCGGCACCATATGCAGCTGCACTTGCGGCTCAAGGCGAAGCGGATCAAAATCATCAAAATTGGCGATGCGCGAAAGCATGGGCACGGCAATTTCGATGGTAGCATCAGTTGCTTCCTCGGACTGTTGTAAAACGACCGCATCCTCCGCTGGCAATTTATGAATCATCGGCAGCCACGGAATGACGCCCAATCCCTTCCAGCCCGTGCGTTGCTCAATCGCGGTGTAACCGTCATCGAACAGACTCACATCGCCGCGAAACTTGTTGATCAGAAAGCCTCGGATCATCGCCGCGTCTTCGTTGTCTATCACCGCCTTGGTCCCGACAATGGACGCTATTACACCGCCCCGATCAATATCGCCGATCAGCACAACCGGAATGTTAGCTGCCCTTGCAAATCCCATATTGGCGATATCGCCAGCCCGCAGGTTAATTTCGGCCGGACTACCCGCGCCTTCCACAACCACGATATCCGCTTCCGCAGACAGGCGATGATAAGATGCCAGCACCGCGTCCAGCAGTGGCTTTTTCTGATCGCGGAAATAGCTCGCATCGCCTGTATCATGAACCTTGCCATGCACGATCACTTGCGCACTTTTATCGGATTGCGGTTTGAGCAGAACCGGATTCATATCGACATGCGGTGCCACTCGGCACGCTAATGCCTGCAAGGCCTGTGCCCGACCAATTTCGCCGCCCTCAGGCGTTACAGCGGCATTATTCGACATATTCTGCGGCTTGAATGGGCGAACAGTCATCCCCCGGTTGGTCAGCAGCCGGCATATACCGGCAACCAGCACCGACTTTCCGACATCAGAGCCTGTGCCCTGCAACATTACAGCGCCCATATCAGCGCCCCCACGATGACCCATAACAACAGACAGGCACGAACATAGATCGTAAGTGCAGCCGCCAGGTCTGCGGGTTTCGGACGCCGTCCGTCTCCCAATGTCTGCCGCGCTATCCATTCCCCTTCATAAGAGGCACCGCCGCCCATTTGCACAGCCAGAGCACCGGCCATGGCGGCCTCTGACCATCCCGCATTCGGGGAAAGATGTTTACGAGCATCCCGCAACATGATCCGCCACCCGCCCGGCGCGGCGACGCATATCAGGCAACCGGCAATCCGCGCCGGTACAAAATTCATAACATCATCGGCCCGTGCCGCTGCCCACCCAAAATGGCGATATCGCGCGTCCAGATGCCCGATTTGACTATCGGCCGTGCTAATCGCCTTGAAGACGACCAGGCCGGGCAAGCCAGCGATTAAAAACCAGAAGGCTGGCGCCACAATCCCGTCGCAAAAACTCTCCGCAAGACTTTCGGTGGCAGCCGCGGCAATGGCTTGTTCGTCCAGATCATCGGAATCGCGTCCGACGATCATCGACAGCGCTTTGCGCGCTTCAATTACATCGCCGTTCTTCAACGGTAACAATACCTCGCGGACGTGCAGATACAGGCTGCGCTGGGCTAGTCCCGTCGTGGCGATCACGATCAACAGCACCATTCCCAGCCAACCGGTCAGGGTAAATTCGAGCGCCAATCCAACTGCAGCGGGCAATGCGATCAGGATCAAAATCGTAGCTATTCCACTCCAACGTTGCATGAGGGCACTGCCCCTGTTCCAAGCTTTGTCCAAACCGCCGATCAAACGCCCAACCCAAACAACAGGATGGGGAATCCGGCGATGCAGCCTGTCAGGATATCCCAAAAGCGCTTCGACCACCAAAGCAGCGAGCAGCAAGAGGGCATTGCTCCCGTAAAACGCCCCGATAGTCGCTAGCACCATCACAAACGTCGGACCGGCACGACCAGAGGTTCGCCGGTGCTGCTCGTGGTGATCTGAACCTCAACGCCATAAGCCTGTCCCAGAACCTCTGCCGTCATCACTTTTTCGCGCGGGCCCGCAGCCAAAATAGCGCCCTCTTTTAGCACCATAATGTCATCGGCGATGCGCGCGGCCTGCGTGAGATCGTGGAGCACGACAATGACGCCATTTCCCGATTTGGCATAATTTTTCAAACGATCCAGAACATCAAACTGATGCGCAGGATCAAGGCTAGCCAGTGGTTCGTCCGCCAAAAGCCATTGCGGCTCTCCAGCTAACACACGCGCCAGTAACACCCTGCCCTGTTCGCCGCCGGACAGGCGCAGGGCCTGACGGTCTGCAAGATCAGTGCAATCGGTTGCTGCCATAGCCTTGGCGACTGCCTCACGATCCGTTGCGCTCATCCCCCAACGACCGGTGTGGGGCAGTCGACCCAGCCCGACGATGGTTTTCACATCAACGTTCCAGTGGATATCCGGACGCTGCGGCAATAGACCGATTAACCGGCCACGCTCCCTGCTTTCCAGTGACAAGAGCGGGCGGCCTTCTATTGATACCGATCCGCTTTGTGGTTCGCGGAGACCGACCAGACATGATAGCAAGCTGCTTTTACCGGCACCGTTGGCGCCCAATATGACGGTCACCCTGCCCGGCTGAAACTTGCCGCTAACGTCGTTCAATATCTTGCGCTCGCGCAGAGTAAGGGACAGGGCTTCGAACGAGAATGACATCACGACAGCTCCCGATGCATCTTGAACAGTAACACCATGAAAAATGGGGCGCCCAAAAGCGCCATGGCAATGCCTAACCGAAGCTCGCTCACACTGGGCAATATCCGGACCATGCTGTCGGCCACCACAATTAGCAAGGCCCCGGCCAGTGCCGAGGGCATCATGACCGCCGATGGCCGATGGCCGGCAAAGGGGCGAACCAGATGCGGCACAATCAGTCCTACAAAGCCGATAATACCGGCTGCGGCCACGGATGCACCAACGGTCAATCCTACACCAATCACGGCAAGCCATTGTAGCCGCAACACATTGACCCCCATGGACCGCGCCGCATCCTCTCCCAAAGTCAGCGCATCCAGCGAACGGCCGGTGGCCATCAGAAATACCATACCGATCACGATTAGCGGAACGGCCAGTTTGACATCATCCCAACTACGATCGGTCAGCGCACCCATTAGCCAGGTCACAATTTCCGTTGTCGCAAAGGGGGTCGGGGCCAAGCTGATCATCAAGGAGGTCAACGACCCTGCAAGGCTGGCGATAATTACTCCGGCCAGCGTGAATAGGATAAGGCTGCCCGAGCGACCAGCCAACAGCGCGAGCATGCCCATGCCGACACCGGCACCGATTAGCGCGAAGACCGGCAAGAGCCATGCGGTCATCGCAAAGCCAAAATAAAGGGATGTGACGGCCCCCAATGCGGCGCTGCTCGAGACCCCGAAGACACCGGGATCGGCGAGCGGATTGCGGAGATAGCCTTGCATGGCTGCGCCCGCCATCCCCAGCCCGGCACCAATGGCAGCACCCAGGATCATACGCGGAATGCGAAGCTCCATAATGATAAGTCCGCTCAAATCATCATTCCACCAAGTGGATGGCGCAACCCAGACTTTGCCAGCCGCCAGCGACAACAGCATCGCAGCCACCAGCCCGATGGCCAACAGACCGTTTAAGCGAACAGCTTTCATAGCCCTGCCTTCAACTTGCGCCGCGCAGCCGACAAGGTCGTTACTGCGTCAATCAGAGTTGGTCCGGCACAATGCAGCAACCGTGCGGGATAGTCCGCAATCATGATACGGTGCGATAACTTCTTCATGACCGGATGCGACAACATTCTGTCCCGTCTACCGGCTTTTGCCTCCATGGCGTTTGAAAACAGCAAATGCGGCGGTCGCGCCACCAAATGTTCGAGCGGCAGAACATCCCATCGGCTCAAACCATAAGTACTGCTTACATTCTCAAAACCGGTGCGCCTTAGTAACTCATCGGGCAAAGTTCCGTCACCGGGCACGAGTCCGCCGCTGCGCCAGATCAACGCTGGAATCTTCTCGTCATCAACCGGTTTGGCTTTGGCAAAAGCATTTACAATACGTTGATTGACCTTGATACCGCGCTGCTTGGCACCAACAATTTCCGCCAGCTGGCTGATCTGCTGCTGGCTTTCGGCAACACTCTGCGGGATCGACAGCTGGACCAGCGGGATACCCAATCGTTTCAGAGCCTGTGTGGTTGGCTGGGCCACTATCGAGCCAGCCACCACCAAATCCGGGCGCATCGCCAAAATCTCTTCTGCTGTTCCTGATGTCACAGGAAATTTCAGCGCCAAGTCGAGCGGAATGGAGGTTGCCCGCTTGTCATGGGAATAATGACTGATCGAAGCGATCTGCCCCTTATCCGCCAATTGCATCAGCAAAGCATCTGCGCAGGGGTTAATCGATACAATCCGCTTTGGATAAGCGGGTATTTTTGCAGCCGCGCTGCGCGTGACGACTTCTGCATCGACCACTGTCGTGGGCCAAACCAGCATTGCCGTTGCGGCCAAATAGACAGCAAATCGGCTCAATATTCAACGCCCTTTTGCGCTTTAAATCCGGCCTTAAACGGATGCTTTACTTCTTCAAATTCGGTTACAAGATCGGCCATATCCATCAATTCCGGCTTGGCGTTCCGACCTGTAATGCAGATGTGCTTTTCCATCGGACGCTGTTTCAGAAACGCGGTCACTTCGCCAATATCCAGCGTGTCGTCCCGCAGCACAATGTTCAGCTCGTCCAGAATGACAAAGTCATATTCCGGATCCATGATCAATTCCTTGGAGCGCTCCCAGGCAGCCTTGGCTGCGGCAATATCTTGTGCGCGATCTTGTGTGTCCCAGGTAAAGCCATCACCCATGACATCCCACGTCAACAAATCGGGATTGGCTTCGAAAAAATTCTTCTCGCCGGTTTCCCAACTGCCTTTGACATATTGGACTATCGCGACCTTCATCCCCCAACCGAGCGAGCGAATGGCCATCCCGAAAGCGGAAGAGGATTTGCCTTTGCCATTGCCCGTATGAACAATCAGCAACCCGCGCTCAATCGTTCGGCGCGCTTGAATTTTTGCCCGCGCGGCCTGCACGCGTTTCATCCGTGCGTTATGCTTTGCATGTTGGTCGTCCGCTTCGGTCATTGCATTTCTCTCCATTGGCTCAAGGCATCTTCCAGTCGCGTCCATTCCCCCTCGCAAGCTGGCAAGCCAAAGCGCAGCTGCGTGGCAGTATCAGAAAACGGCCGGACCAATATGCCCGACTGGCCCAGAATTTCAAATAATTCCCGTGCCTTATCATGAGAAGCTAAGCGAAACAGCGACGTTCCTCCGATGATATCAAGACCGGATTTCTCCAGCAATTTATCGAGCCGGTCAGCGGCCCTTTGCAGGCGGTGGCGCTGATTATCTTGCCATCGCTGGTCTTGATAAGCAGCCAATCCCACCGTCACCGCGATGCCCGAAACCGGCCAGTCACCGAGCAGCGCGCGTAGCCGCTCCGCCACCGCGATATCAGCAATCACAAATCCCAACCTTATGCCCGCAAGCCCATAAAACTTGCCAAAGGAGCGCAGGACAATCGCGTTAACCCGCTCTGGCAACAGGCTTACAACGGGCGCCACATCGGCAAAGGCTTCATCGACAATCACCTGTCCCTGCAGCGCCCGCAAGTGTTCTGGCTGCACAATCCGGCCATCAGGGTTATTGGGATTGGCGAGGACAATCAGGTCATATTCTGCCGCCGCCTCCAAGCTAATTTCCGCAGCCTCTGGCCAAGCGGCTTTGTGACCCCAATAGATCGGTGTCAGCATCGCGCTGCTTTGTTCCGCGAAAATAGTGCCGAGCAGCCGTATCGCCATATCGCTACCGGGCACGGCCACGATCTCAGCAGTATTATCTACGCCAAATATCCGAGCCGCCGCTGCCTCCAGACGTTCAAGCTCTTCCGGTTCCGGCAAACGGCTCCATGCAGCCTGCCCCAATTCTGGAACTGGATAAGCCCAAGGACTGATTCCCGTCGACAGGTCAATCCAAGGCTCGGGCGCACGATCAAAACGCGCAGCCGCAGCCGCCAATCGTCCGCCATGGAAGCGGAACGGATCGGTTGCTGGACTCATATTCATATTAGTAACGCAGCCGGATGCCGGCGAAGGCCGATCGACCCGGTGTACCGTAGCGAAATATCGTTTCATATTCCTCGTCGAACAGATTGTCGATACGGCCATAGAGTTCGACATTGTCGGTAACTGGCATGGCGGCGCGCAGATCAACAACGACATAGCCTTCTACCTGCCGCGTGTTTGACGTGTTATCAAAGTTGGAGCCTACATGTGTAACTGTCGCCCCGGTCTTCAATCCAAAAGACCAGTCATAATCGAGCGAAGCATTGATGCTATGCTTGGGACGCCGATTGAGTTTCAACCCGGTTTCGCGGTTTTCCGCATCGACCAAACCGTAATTGAGCGACCAGATCAGCGTTTCCACCGGGCGCACCAGTAACCCGAATTCCAAGCCTTGCGCGCGTGCACGACCGACATTTTCATAAGTTCCGCCAATAAAATTGATCAGATTACGACTGTTGCGCCGGAAGATTGTTGCACTCAGTTCAACTTTCCCGTCAATCAGCTTTTGAGTAATCCCTGCATCATAGCTTCGCGATGTTTCCGCTTCGAGGCTTGGATTACCAAAACTGCTAAACAACTGAAATAGCGATGGAACATTGAAGCCCTCGCCATAGCTGGCGCGGAAGGTCGTATTGCCCAGATTAGGGCTGAAAACCAAATCGCCGGCAAAAGTCGTTTCGCTGCCAAATGTGCTGTGATCATCATAACGCAGGCCCGCCGTAGCGGTAAATCCTTCGAGAGGTGTCACGCTTAACTGTCCATAGACGCTGTCAATTTCGGAGGTAAAACTCTGATCCGCGTCACCTGAACCCGATCGGTATTTCGACGCTTCGGTTTCCGCGCCAATGGTCGCCTGAAACATGTCGGATATGTTAAATATACCCTGATATTCAAACCGCTCGTTGCGGCCAAGCGCATCGAACGTCTGCACATCGAGATTGAAATTATCACGCTTTATGCTGGTGTAGGCAAAGGCGAACCGATTACGAAATCGTCCATCCATCAGGTTGATGTTCAGACCAGAATAACCCACAAACTCCTCGACATTGGATTCTTCCGCTGTGTCTCCGAGTAAGAAATCGGGTGGTATAAAACCATCAATGTCGGTCCGGCCATCGGAATAATAGGCGCGCAAATCCAGGGAAACTGCTTCGTTCAAGGTGACCTCAAATTTGCCGTTCGCGCCGAAATTACGATAGCCGTCGCTTTCCGTCGCGCCACGCTCTTCGTTAAAAGTTGAAAAGCCATCGCTGCGATAATAGCCTGCCCCGACACTGGCTGCGACCGGGCCGAACCGCCCGGATATATTTCCAACCACCTGCCCGGTATCGCGATAGCCATATTCCGCGCGGGCGTCGATGCTGAGGTCATCCGTTGGTGCTCGTGTGATGGTGTTGATTACACCACCAATGGCCTGACTGCCCCAGATCACCGACTGCGATCCGCGCAACACTTCAATCCGCGAAATATTCCCGGTAAGCAGATTGCCAAAGTTGAAGCCTCCACCAGGAGAGGACGGATCGTTGAGCTTGACCCCGTCGATAAGGGCGACGGTCTGGTCGGAATCGGCGCCACGAATAAACACCGAAGTCGCTGTCCCGATACCGCCATTGCGCGTAAAAGTAACGCCTGGAACATTGCGCAGCAAATCGACAACAGCGACGCTCTGGGTCCGCTCAATCCGGTCTTGGTCAATAACGGTAATCGAACGCCCGGTTTGTGACAAAGGCTGCTCAGACCGAGACGCGGTCACCACAATGACCTCATCACCATCCTCAGTCACCAAGGCAGTTTCCGCCAAAACAGGCTGGGCAACGGCCAGCGCAGTGGTGGATAATATACTACTGTAAAAACGCATGAATATTCCTTTTTGACAATCATTCAAAAAGGCCACGCATATTTGACGCCCATGGGATTCCCACATGCGCAGCCCGATGGTAATCGTCGCTACGCGAGGAATTCCTCGATCATATGGCACACCCCGTCCGCATGATAGAACGACAGCTACGGGCAGGTCTCCTGGCTCTCGGGTCATCGCTTGGTTCGTCCCCTTCCCAGACATAAAGTCCAGTGGGATTTGACGAAACCGCTCACCAATCACAGTTGCGGGGGCAGCTTCGGATGGGGAAATGATTTCCCTTCCGAATTCCCTTTTGATCCCGTCTCCGGGAACCTGTAGCAGAGGTTGCTCTACTCATCCCAATTCTGCGGAGCAAGACAAATATGCCTATCAAATCCGACAGAAGCGGCCATATCGCACTGGTTTTGGGTGGCACTCGTTCCGGTAAAAGCAGTTTTGCCCAAAACATGGCAGAAGAGAGCGGCAATCGGCTTGTCTATATTGCCACCGCCGAAGCATTGGATGACGAGATGAGCGACAGGATTGCCCACCACAAGCAGGATCGCGGATCAAGATGGACGACGGTTGAAGAACCGCTCGATATCGCTGCGGTTATCACCGCGCATAGCAATCAAGAAACTACATTGCTGATCGATTGCCTTACGATCTGGCTAAGCAATGTCATGCTTGCAGGCCAGGATGTTGCAACTGCAGTTGATGGCCTCGCCCAGGCGCTCTCCCGTGCATCGGGTTCTATGATCCTGGTATCTAACGAAGTGGGTTCCGGTATTGTCCCGGAAAGCCCTTTGGGGCGACAGTTTCGTGACGAAGCAGGATGGATGAATCAGCGTATTGCTGCTGCCGCTGATGATGTCGCTCTGGTTACTGCAGGCCTCCCGCTCTGGCTGAAGCGAGCCCGCGCATAATCAGGCATGGCCTTTCAGACTGTCGTTCGAGCACAGACTGCCCTGATCTATCCCGTCCTATCCTAATTCCTCAGCCCGAAGCGCTTTACGGTCGAGTTTGCCGATCATTGTTTTGGGCAGGCTGTCCCGCACCACCACATCACTAACCCGCTCATGCTTGCCGAGTTGCGGATTGAGCCAATCCTCTAACGCCTTTCCGTCGACATCCGCGCCTTCTTCCAGCGCGACGAAAGCCTTGGGGCTCTCCCCGCGATAATCGTCCGGGACACCGATGACGAGCGCCTCCTTGACCGCATCATGCTTGTAAAGCACTTCTTCGACCTGACTAGGAAATACCTTGAAGCCGCCTACAGCGATCATATCCTTTATCCGGTCGACTATCTTGATATAGCCATCCGCATCGATAACAGCGACATCGCCGGTACGCAGAAAGCCATCCACAAACACTTCATCATCAGCTTCCGGCAGGTTCCAATAACCTTGCATCACTTGCGGGCCAGAAAAGATCAATTCTCCCGGTTCACCTTCAGCAACCTCTTTTGTCGGATCTTCCTTGTCGACCAGTTTCACCAACGTGCCCGGAACCGGTTGGCCGATAGTACCCGTTTTATTGAGGCCGGAATAAGGGTTGGCGCTCACCACCCCTGAACTTTCCGTGAGACCGTAGCCTTCGACGAGCTTCGCGCCGGTTTTTGCCTCAAATTTCTTTTTTAGTTCCTGCGGCAACGGCGCACCGCCGGAAACGCATACTTTCAGCGAAGAAAAATTGGTCTTGTCGATATCGGGGTGATCGAGCAGCGCCTGATACATGGTCGGTACACCGGGCATCGCCGTAATCTGATTACGAGTAATCGCTTTCAACGTCTGTTTGGCGTCAAAGCGCGGCAGCATCACGATCTCGCCGCCCCGTTGCACCGTACGATTGAGTACGGCGCTGTTCGCAAAAACATGGAAGAAAGGAAGCACCCCCATCAGACGGTCGTCATCATCGATAAATGGATCTATGCTGTTAATCTGGCGCGCATTGGCGGTCAGATTTTGATGGCTGAGCATCGCGCCCTTGGGCGTCCCCGTTGTTCCGCCCGTATATTGCAACAAGGCAATATCCTTTTCGGGGTGGATATTGGGCGCGATAAATTTACCGTCATTATCCGTTAGATCCGCAAATGGTGTTATCCGGTCATCATCGGGCTGCGGGATGTTTTCCTTGCGCCGGAACAATCGGTAGAACAACGCCTTGGCCCCGGGCAATGCGCCCGCTACACTGCCGACGATCAGCCGCTCCAAACTCGATTGCTTCAACACTTCATAGGCTGTGGGAAAAACCGCACTGGCCGAGAGCGTGAACAGGATTTTGGTTCCGCTATCTTCAACCTGATGGTTTAGTTCCTCGACAGTGTAGAGCGGTGAAAAATTCACCACCGTCGCGCCAATGGCCATTGCGCCATAATAGGCGGTAACATAATGTGGAACATTGGGGAGGAACAGGCCAATCCGGTCGCCCTTTTTGACCCCTAGATCCTGCAATCCCTTGGCTACCCGGATGACGCCAGCAGCGACCTCGCCATAGCTATATTTCCGCCCCATGAAATCGAGCAGATTTGCATCACCCCGGCGCCCTGCAGAACGAAAAAACATTCCGGGCATCGACAATGGCGGGAAAAACTGATCCCAGTCGGTTGGATGATTATAGCGCGATTTCCAGATGGGAGCAGAATCGGCAGGCGAAATATTATCGGGGGCGTCAGTCATTGACATTAGTGTAAGTCATTGCATCGCCGGTGACAATGGCTTCGTCGGCTTTGGAGGCCAATTATCTTCATCCAAAAGGCAGATGCCCTTGGTCAGACCGCCTGACTGAATGTTCCTGTTGTTTGTCCGCGAAATTGATCAAATATGGCAGCAATGCTTCGCGCATATGGCCTAGCCGATGACCGCAACTTCATGCGGTCACCAACAATCTCGACCATGCCGCGATTTATATATGGCGACAAGGGACCGACAAAAGCCGCAGCACCCCCAAGCGCGGCTAGATCGGCTTCGCCATTGGATAAAATCTGCCCGATAATCGCACCATGGACTTGATGGCTATCGTTTCGCTTTATGCCCAGTGCTGCTGGTAGGTCGCCATTTGCCAGAGCGGCGCGATAGCGACCGGTATTTTTCGCATTCTGGACAATAAGGCTGGGAAATTCACTGATGGCCGAAGCTCCCAACCCAATCAGTATGTCGCTTTGATCGTCGGTAAACCCCTGAAAATTTCGGCGCACGGTGCCATTTGTCCCCGCCTGCCCCAAAGGATCATCCGGTTGAGCAAAATGATCGAAGCCGATTGGCTGATAGCCTGTGCGCGTGAGAAAATCATAACCGAAAGCAGCCATATCGAAACGCTGCCTCGCGTCTGGCAGGTTGCTATCATCAATCTGGCGCTGGCGCGGAATCAATGTCGGAATATGAGCATATCCAAACAGTGCGATGCGTTCCGGTGATAGCGCGACAGCTTGTTCAAGTGTTTCTCCTAAAGTGTCGATAGTCTGGCCGGGAAGTCCGTACATCAAGTCGAAATTGAGTGATTGAACGCCAGAACACCGCAACTGCGCCACCATGTCCGTCACCATTGGCAGCGGTTGCACACGCCCAATCGCCGCTTGCACCTTCGGATCAAAGCTCTGCACGCCAAGGCTGACATTTTGCATTTTTACATCGTTCAAAAGGTCTTGCCATTCTGCGCTATGGCTTCTGGGGTCGAGTTCGATTGAATATATCGCCTTATCGAGATGGAATGCAGACTGAAGGCGCGTCAGCAAAGACCTGAATATCACAGGATCGAGCGCATTGGGGCTGCCGCCGCCAAAAGCAATTCGGTTCACCCGGCCACGATGGTCTAGCTCCGCCGAAACGAGATCGATCTCGTCAAATAACGCCTGCATATAGGTGGTCAGCCGATGGGACCGGTTTGCCCTGCCTGTGTTGCAGCCGCAATACCAGCATATCTGGTCGCAATAAGGTATGTGTACGTAAAGTGATATCTCATCACACAAACGCACGTTGGCCAGTGCCTTCTCAAGCTCATTTGATCCCACATCATCAGTAAAATCAGCGGCTGTCGGATAGCTGGTATAACGCGGGACCGGACGTTCGAGCAGTTCAGGATAATATTTCCACATAAACCGATTTTTATGGGGCAAATCATGTCCCGTCTTTGCGCTAGATCAATGCGCGCTATACCAAGCGGTCCCGTCTTTCATTTCATGCACAGCGCGTCCGGTATATTCCAGATGGCGCAGTGTGGCCATCGCCTCTCCTGTCGCCATTCCGATGACATCATGACCGATGGGGCGAGAGAAAAGCAGCGGAAAACTGTCCACTACACGCATCGGTTCTTGTGCCAGCGCATCAGCCAGGTCATCCAACGCTTCATTGTGCCGCAACGCCAATGTGTCGAGACGCTGGTGCGCACCTTTAAACGGGCGGCCATGCGCTGGCAGGACCAGCAGGTCCGGATCAATCTCGGCACGAAACCGGTCGATACTGGCCAACCATTCGCCCAGCGGATCGGCGGTGGGTTCGCTAAGCATGACTGATATGTTTGACGTGATCCGCGGCAATATCTGATCGCCGGAAATCATCACCTGGTTTTTATCATCAATCAGGCAAGCATGTTCCGGCGTATGCCCGCGTCCAATCATCACCCGCCAGTCATTGGCACCGATCGTCAGGTTATCGCCCTCGTCCATTCGGATATGACCGGTGGGCAATCGCGATACAGCCCGAGCAAAACGCCCCCATCCGCCTTCACATTTCGCCTTAATGAGGTCCTCATCCCAGCCGGCAAATCGCCACTCGTCTACTGCTTCTTGCGGGACATCCGCGCTGACATCCGCTGTCAGCATGCGCGCCAGCAACCATTCTGTGCGGTTCATGTGCACCGGCGCCTTGAAACGGTTGGCGAGCCATCCCGCGCAGCCGACATGATCAGGATGGAAATGCGTTACAACCACTTTGGTTGCGGTTTTTCCGTTCAAACCCGTATCAAAAAGGTTTTTCCAGGATTCAATGACTTCGGGCATGAACAAGCCGGTATCGACAATGGCAAAGCCTGGCTCCCCTTTTTTCGGGCCTTCGCTATGCACATCGTCCAGCACCCAATTGTTGATATGCCCCAATGGTCCGGGAACCGGTGTGCGGGTCCAGCCAATGCCAGGCATCAGCTCAAAATACTCTCCATATTTCGGTTCATATTCCCCGAGCGGATAGGTCAGGCCTTCCGCTTCAATCGGGTCGAAGCCATGATCGGCAAGAGTTGCATCATAGGCAGGGGCTGTGGTTGGTGCATCCATCCGCTACCCTTAGACGCAGCGAGCAAGCGGAAGCAACCCGATTTAATCGAGCAGTTAAGGTATTTGTCAGATTCGTGACCGTGCGATCTTTCTCCGCCGCACATATAGAATAGTAATCGCCGAATATTCTAGGATTTAGCTGTCTTTAAACAAAGTCTCGGCGGTCAAATCTTCGGTGGCCACTTCGCCTTCGCCCGCTTCAGCCGCCAGAGCAGCTTCTGCATCGCGTTCAGCTTGCGCACGTTCTTCATGCAGTTCGGCAATCAGCGCTTCCTTGTCACCGCCCAGTTTCTTGTCTTCCGGCACTTCTGGTTCAATACCAGCTTTTTTCGCAGCCTTGGCTACGACCGCATCCAGTTCCCGCTGTGAACACAGGCCCAGCGTGACGGGATCTTTTGGTACGATATTGGCAATATTCCAATGTTCCCGGTCGCGGATCGCATTGATCGTGGTGCGCGTTGTACCGATTAACTTACCGACCTGTGCATCAGATATTTCGGGATGATTGCGCAGCAGCCAGGCGATACCATCGGGCTTGTCCTGGCGCTTGGAAACCGGCGTATAACGTGGGCCTTTGGTCCGGCGCACCTGATCAGGGCCTTTTTGCAGCTTCATCCGATATTCGGGATCGGCTTCGGCTTTCGCGATTTCCTCGTTGGTCAATTCATGCGCTTGCACGGGGTCGCGTCCGGTATATTTGGAACCGGCCAGATCATCGGCCATCGCATTGACTTCGAGAATGTGAATACCACAGAATTCAGCAATTTGTTCAAAGCTTAATCCGGTGTTGTCGACCAGCCAGCTTGCGGTTGCATGCGGCATGAGCGGAGTTGGGTTTTCTTGGGCCACGGCGGCGTCCTCTTTCAAAAAATAAGGGCCGCCCCTTGCGGGAGCGGCCTGTTGTTGACGCCTATGTAGGCTATATCGAAAGAGTCGGCAAGATATTTGGTCATATGATAGTTTTTTACGACATTTTTCGTTTCTAGGTTCGCGCCAATAGTATTTTCGCGACGAACCGGCGCGAAAAATGCGCCTTCAGCTGTGGCTCAACCGGCACCAAACCATCAAGAAATTGACGAGCACTCATCGTCCAAGCGAAATGGGCGGCACGTTTCAAACAATCGTCCGAACGCAAAAACTGTGCAGCGGCAATGGCCTGATTTAAATCTTCATCCATCGCGCCACTTTTTTCCGTCAATATATCAATCGGTCCGGTTACCGGGAATGCCGCAACCGGTGTACCGCATGCCAGCGCTTCGATCAGCACCAGCCCAAAAGTGTCAGTCTTGCTGGGAAACACAAAGACATCGGCCCCAGCATAATAACCTGCAAGCGCTCGTCCTGTCTTGCGGCCCAGAAAATGTGCCCCTGGATAGCGCTCACGCAATGAATCAAGAGCCGGACCGTCACCAACGATAACCTTGCTGCCGGATTGATCCGTGCTCAAAAAAGCCTCGATATTCTTTTCGACTGCCACTCGTCCGACATAAAGCTGAATGGGCCGCGGTAGCTCTGAAAATAGTTCCGGCACCGGTGCATCGGGTGAGAAATTTTCCAGATCCACGCCGCGGCTCCAATGATGAACTTGCGGCAGGCGTTCCTCAATCAGTTGCTGCCGGACGCTGTCGGTGGAAACCATGATCGCCTGTGAAGCCTGATGAAACCAGCGGATATAGCGCCAGAAAATACGCGGCGACAGGCCTGTTCGCTTGGCAAGATATTCCGGGAATTGCGTATGATAAGCAGTTGTGAACGCACGGTTATTGCGACGGCACCAACGCCGAGCAGACAGACATAGCGGACCTTCCGTAGCCAAATGAATGGCATCAGGCGCAAAGTCAGCGATCCGTTGACCAACGCTCCGGGCGCGAGTCAGTGCGAGGCGAATCTCCGGATAGCTCGGCGCCGCCAAGGACCGATATTGGTCAGGCGAAATAATCAATAGCTCATGCCCCCAGCCGCGCAATATCTCCGCTACCGTTTCCAAGGTTCTCACAACACCATTAACCTGCGGGTGCCAAGCATCCGTTACCAGCGCAATTCTCATGCCGCCTGCTCCAGGTCGCCCTTTATTGTCTCCAGCTTTACCGGTTGGTCGCGTCGCGCCTCTCGGGCGGCTATCTCATCGGCCCAGT
Organism: Parasphingorhabdus sp.; assembly: GCF_965233695.1. Classification (GTDB taxonomy): domain Bacteria; phylum Pseudomonadota; class Alphaproteobacteria; order Sphingomonadales; family Sphingomonadaceae; genus Parasphingorhabdus. The sequence continues at coordinate 2,771,237 of NZ_OZ247497.1, read as the reverse complement.
GCAATATTTCCATCGTCCCGTCGTCACATTCGACGAGAGCCGTACAGCCCTCTACCCAATCGCCGTCGTTATAATATTCAATACCCTTAATCTCGCGTTTTTCTGCAGTGTGGATATGGCCGCAAACCACGCCATCAACACCACGATTGCCCGCAGCTTTGGCGACCAGTTCTTCGAAACGACCGATAAATTCAACGGCATTTTTGACTTTATGTTTAGCCACTTTGGACAGAGACCAATATGGCAATCCCATGCGGCCCCGGACCTTGTTTACCAGCCAGTTAAGCCGCATCAACAAAGTGTAAGCCGTATCTCCGATGAAAGCGAGCCAGCGATGGGCCAGCATAACTGCATCAAATTCATCCCCATGCAAAACCAGCAGCCGCCGACCATCCGCTGTCTCATGAATAGCGGAGCGACGGATTTCAACACCACCGAAATTTAGGCCAGTAAATTGCCGGAACATTTCATCATGATTACCGGGAATATAGACGATGCGGGTATCCCGTTTGGCGCGCTTCAGTATCCGCCAGATGATATCATTATGCCCATCAGGCCAATAGAACTTCTTTTTCAATCGCCAGCCGTCGATAATATCACCCACCAGATAAAGCGTATCGCTGTCCACATGATCTAGAAAATCGATCAGCATATCAGCATTGCAACCACGCGTGCCGAGATGGATGTCGGATATCCAAATCGTGCGGTAACGTGTCCGGTCCATCGGATTAACGCGCGGTTGTCGGGTCAACCGTGCTTCATAACGGTCCACATCGAGCAGCGGGATATCAGAGTCCGAAATTGGTAGAAATTGTTTGGCCATCACTTCGCTCCCAAGGAAACTATCCTGGAAGCAGCATGTAACCTGTCATTGTGACAGGATGATTCCCGTTTTGTGAACCTTTGTTTACAAAGGAGAGCAGAATTTAACGGGATTGCGTCAGATAATCGCGCAGACGCTCTTGCAAATGCGGTATCGCCTCATCGCTTTCTAGAAACTCTACAATCGCCATCATTTGCCAGTGCTGACCCTCATCTCCGAAGACAATCGCGGCCACTTGATCGTGCGACAGATATCCTACGAAAAACAATGCACGCAGGCTGTTCCCGCCACGCCAATTCTCATAGTGCTGAACATAATCCAGCTTTGCGACATCCACTCTAATACCAAATTCTTCATAGGTTTCCCGCACGACGCAGTCAGGACCACTTTCGCCGTTCTCACGGCCACCGCCCGGCAGATCCCACATATTGGGAAACGGAATGTCAGCTTTGTTATCGCGGCGATAGACGAGCAATTGATCATCGACAAATAACGCTGCTTTTGCACCGTGAAAGTCGATATTGACTTCCATAGATTACTCCACGGTTAGAACGATTTTTCCAATATGGTCCCCTGCCTCCATATGCGCATGCGCCTTGGCTGCGTCAGCCAATGGAAAGCTCTCATCCATCACAGGTTTTAGCTTGCCGGCTTCAATATCAGGCCAGACATAGCGATGGAGCTCATCCGCGAGCAGTGCTTTACGATCAGCGGATTGCGGACGCAGCGTTGATCCGGTCAGCGTCAGCCGTTTCATCATGATCTGCGCCATATTGAGCGTCGCCTGCATTCCGCCCTGCACGGCAATTGTGACATGGCGGCCATCTTCCTTAAGGCAATTGAGATTCCGCGGTACATAGTCACCTGCGACCATGTCGAGCACCACTTCAACGCCCTGCCCCCCGGTAATTTTCTGCACCTCTTCAACAAAATCCTGTGCTTTATAGTTGATGGCATGGTCCGCACCGATAGTTTTGGCGGCAGTACACTTTTGATCGGAACCACAGGTCACGATCACCTTGAGGCCAAATAGCTTGCCAAGCATGATCGCCATTGTGCCAATACCGCTGGTACCGCCGTGAACCAGCACGGTCTCATCTTCCCGAGCAAAAGCGCGATTGAAAAGGTTGCTCCACACAGTAAATAGAGTTTCTGGAAGGGCGGCGGCCTCCTCCATCGTCAGGCCGTTCGGGACCGGCAGACATTGGCCCGCGGGAGCCACGCAATATTCAGCATATCCGCCGCCGTTGGTCAGCGCACAGATTTTGCGCCCCATCCATTCTGGACCCAAGCCTTCGCCCAGGGCAACAACTGTACCTGAGACTTCCAGTCCCGGAAGCGGCGAAGCACCCGGAGGAGCGGGATAAAGCCCCATGCGCTGCACGATATCAGGTCGGTTGACCCCGGCAGCTGCGACCTTGATCAAAACTTCACCTGCCGCGGGCTCGGGCACCGCAACAGTCCGGGGCTTCAAGACATCTGGCCCGCCGGGCTCGCTGATTGCGATTGCCGTCATTTCAGCTTGTAAAACTTGTGATGCCATCTCTATTTCCCCAATTAGCCGCAATACCGACGAAAGTAGCGGGCTTTTCTCTATCACCCTTATTGACAGCAAAGCGGCACCGGTCAACATTACCGACACAAATGGCCGAAACTGATGGGAAAGATTTACATGAACGAGGATGATGATCTGCCGCGCAGCGCCAATGATCCGCTTGGCTTGCTGATCAAACAGGATTTGGATCCTTTTTCTGTCGATGAACTGGAAAAGCGGATATCAATCCTGAAAAATGAAATAAGCCGCTGTGAAGCCAAGAAAAGCTTTGCCGTTTCCCATCGCGCAAGTGCTGATAGCCTATTTAAAAAGACGTAAATACTAAGTCTTGGTAAGGATTTGTTAACCCTATCTCTTAATACTCAAATTTAATTTGATCCAGCCTGGACCGTTTAGGAGAATAGAACAGAAAACACGCTAGACCTTGGCCAGATGCTTACTCTTCTTGGTATATGCCCTTGATGTTTTTTGGGTTACGCATAGATTAAGAAAGGAGCCGAAAGGTTAAGGCCGCAGCAACGCCGGGTCGCATAGGCTTTCAGCTACCGGGACAATCTTCTGTCCCATCAAGGAGTAAATACATGCCTTCATTCGCAGAATCACTGGAAAAGACCCTTCATCAGGCGCTTAAAAACGCTGCCGATCGGTCTCATGAATATGCGACTCTTGAACATCTGCTGTTGGCATTGATTGATGATGGAGACGCCTCGCAGGTCATGAACGCATGCGGCGTTGATCTGGGCGAGCTGGAAGATGCTGTTGTGCTCTATCTCGACAGCGAACTGGACTCCCTGAAAGTAGAAAAATCCATCGATCCCTCTCCGACATCCGGTTTCCAGCGGGTCGTCCAACGCGCCATTTTGCATGTGCAATCTTCCGGAAAAGACGAGGTTACCGGTGCCAACGTTCTGGTTGCGCTGTTCTCGGAGCGAGAAAGCTATGCCGTCTATTTTCTTCAGCAACAGGATATGAGCCGATTGGATGCGGTCAGTTTCATCAGTCACGGTGTTGGCAAAGGCGGACAATCTGTTGATCCGGCGGAAATTTCTGGCAACGAAGATAGTGACGAAAAAGCCGAAGCGAAAAATAAAAAAGAAACAGCGCTCGATCAATTCACCGTCAATCTAAACCAGAAAGCCAAAGATGGCCGGATTGATCCGCTGATCGGTCGTCAGGCCGAGGTTGATCGTACCGTTCAAATTCTTTGCCGCCGTTCCAAAAACAATCCGCTTTATGTTGGCGAGCCCGGCGTTGGCAAAACCGCCATCGCAGAAGGTTTGGCTCTTCGGATCGTGGAAGAAACCGTTCCTGATGTTCTGAAACCGGCGATCATCTACTCGCTTGATATGGGCTCGTTGCTAGCTGGCACGCGCTACCGCGGCGATTTTGAAGAGCGGTTGAAACAGGTTGTTTCCGAACTGGAAAAAATGCCAGATGCAATCCTCTTCATCGACGAAATTCACACCGTAATTGGTGCCGGTGCAACAAGCGGCGGCGCAATGGATGCATCCAACTTGCTGAAACCAGCTTTGTCCGGCGGTATTATCCGCTGCATTGGATCCACCACCTATAAAGAATTCCGCAATCATTTTGAAAAGGATCGCGCGCTGCTGCGCCGGTTCCAGAAAATTGATGTCAACGAGCCGAGCGTCGAAGATACAATTAAGATCCTCGCCGGACTCCGCGGTGCTTTTGAAGAGCATCACAAGGTACGCTATGCCCCGGATGCTCTGAAATCTGCTGTGGAACTCTCAACCCGTTATATCAATGATCGCAAGTTACCGGACAAAGCGATTGATGTGATCGACGAAGTTGGCGCGATGCAGATGCTGTTACCGCCTTCGCGTCGCAAGAAAATGATTACGACCAAGGATATTGAAGCGGTTATTGCGACCATGGCGCGCATCCCGCCCAAATCCGTGTCGAAAGATGACAAGAAGACGCTCGAAAATCTCGACAAGGATCTTAAGCGCGTTGTCTTCGGCCAGAATGCAGCGATTGAAAAGCTTTCAAGCGCAATCAAGCTTTCCCGCGCCGGTCTACGCGAACCGAACAAACCAATTGGCAACTATCTGTTCTCCGGCCCTACCGGCGTCGGTAAAACCGAAGTCGCCCGGCAATTGTCATCGATCATGGGCATTCCGCTCAAGCGCTTTGACATGTCCGAATATATGGAGCGTCACAGTGTGTCCCGCCTTATCGGCGCGCCTCCCGGCTATGTCGGTTATGATCAGGGTGGATTGCTGACCGATGCCGTCGATCAGAACCCGCATTGTGTGCTGCTGCTCGACGAGATTGAAAAAGCCCATCCGGACCTTTTCAACATCCTGTTGCAGGTCATGGACAATGGCAAGTTGACCGACCATCACGGCAAGACTGTCGATTTCCGCAATGTCATCCTTATCATGACCACCAACGCCGGTGCGTCCGACATGGCAAAAGAAGGCATCGGTTTTGGCAATGTGTCCAAGGAAGATGCGGGCGATGAAGCGGTGAAAAAAATGTTCACCCCTGAATTCCGTAACCGCCTGGATGCGATTGTACCCTTTGCTTATCTGCCGCCAGAAGTCGTGGCGCGGGTTGTTGAAAAGTTCATCCTTGAACTGGAATTGCAGCTGGCAGATCAAAATGTTCACATTACGCTGGATGAGGATGCGCAGGCGTGGCTCACCGAACGCGGCTATGACAAGCTGTATGGTGCGCGCCCAATGGGCCGCCTCATTCAAGAAAAGATCAAACAACCGCTGGCTGAAGAACTGCTGTTCGGCAAATTGGTCAATGGCGGCGAGGTGAAGGTGCATCTAAAGGACAATGAGTTGACCTTTGAAGTTACACCATCTGCGCCCTCGGCAAAGAAAAAGAAAAAACCGGCGACCAAGAAAAAAACGCCAACCAAGAACAAGTAGCTTCCCTTGAATGGCAGGATCACCGCCTGCCGCCCAAAATACAAAACGGCGTGACTGGTCTCACGCCGTTTTTATTATTGGACCCTTCGATTTCTACGCAGGGAGTTTTTCCGGAAGCACGAATAGGGTCACAAAACGCTCGGCCAGTTCGCGATCGCCGGTGATAGCGAGCATATCAGCGTCTTCCAGTGTGGCGAGCGACTCCCCGCCATAAACTGCAGCGGCAATTGCGGTCGGCGCGCCTTTGAATAATAGCTCAGCCGTCTGAGCATCCTCACGGTATGTATCGATCACACCATCATGAATGTGCACCACAAACTGGTCAGCGCCCAATTGGAAACCAACCCGCACATCCAAATCCCCAGCGCGATTGGTATCCAGCATGGTTCGAAAAGACATCATCAGCGACGCAGCACTCAGCGGCAGGGTTGGATCGTGACCCGGGTGACGCGTAGCCCATTTGCCCAGCATCTGGATCAGGTCCTCCGCCTCATAGCCCCATTCTGTCAGTTCATAAATCTGGACCGACGCTGGCGGCGGCAACACGCGCTTACGCACGATCCGGTTCCGTTCTAGCCGGTCGAGCCGCTGGGTTAGCACATTGGCACTGACCCCCGGCAGGTCGCGGCGCAATTCACCAAAGCGGCGCGGACCGAACATCAGCTCCCGCATGATCAAAATAACCCAGCGTTCACCGATCAGTTCAAGCGCAAAAGCCGTACCGCACGCATCATCATACCAACGTTTTTTCTCTGTTTTTAGCATCTTAGTTATTTTTTATAACTCCATAGTTGTTTTTCATAACTACTTGGGCATGATTGTCAAACAGCGATTCGGAAAAAGGAGAGAAAAAATGGCATATATTGATGGCTTCGTTATCGCCTGCCCAACTGACAACAAACAGGCATTTGTCGACCATGCAAAAAAGGCGGATGAAGTGTTCATGGATCTGGGCGCCACGCGCATTTTGGAATGCTGGGGCGATGATATTCAGGACGGCAAGACAACCGACTTCCGCACAGCGGTAAAGGCCGAAGACGATGAAAGCGTGATCTTTTCCTGGATTGAATGGCCCGATAAGGCCACCCGCGATGCCGCTATGGCGAAGCTGACCGAGATGATGGAAAACCCGGAGAAAGCCGATCCCCGCATGGACCCGGAGAAGAACCCCATGCCTTTTGACGGCAAGCGATTAATCTTCGGTGGTTTTTCGCCGGTTGTAACGCTGGAGAGCAAAGATGCCCAATAAACATGGCGATTTTACTTGGTACGAATTGACGACTACCGATGTCGATCCGGCAATGGATTTTTACCGCAAAGTACTGGGTTGGACATGGGAGAAATCCGAAGGCCAGCCGGGCATGCCCTATTATTTGTGCTCCATGAACGGCACCCAAATAGTTGGGATGGTGGCGCTGACCGACGAGATGATAGCAAGCGGCGCGCAGCCTTGCTGGCTCGGTTATATCGGCGTCGATGACGTGGACAAAAGCGCGGAGGAGATAAAAGCGGCTGGCGGCTCGGTGCACATTCCGCCCACGGACATTCCGGGGATCGGCCGTTTCGCGATGGTCACGGATCCGCAAGGCGCATATTTCTATATCATGCAAGATAGCTCCGGTAACGAAAGCGAAAGCTTTGCTGCCACCGAACCACGCGACGGCCATTGCGCCTGGAACGAGTTGATGACGACAGACCCGGGCGCAGCGATGCAATTCTACACAGGCCAGTTCGGATGGCAGAAGGACGGCGAGATGGATATGGGTCCGATGGGTAAATATGAGATGCTGCGCCACGATTTCATGCTGGGCGCAATCATGCCAAAACCGGATGAAGTGCCGATGTCCATGTGGAGCTTTTACTTTCGCGTCGCGGATATCGACAAAGCCGTGAAGGCCATTCGCGACAATGGCGGCAATGTTACATTGGAACCGGACGAGATTCCTGGTGGGGATTATCAGATCAACGCCATTGATCCGCAAGGCGCGCCCTTTGCCCTGGTTGGAGCAAGATCATGACCAGCAACACACTTTGCTTATGGTAGGACACCGATGCCGATGAAGAAAATTGATATCGCTACAATTGAAGCTGCGGTGCGGGGCGATTGACGGACGCCAATCGTAAAACACTACTGACAATATGCTGTCAGTAGGCCTATGGCATTACTTGCTTGTCCCCAACACAGAAAGGAACAAGCATATGACCGAAGCTAAACATCACCGTCTCGTATGGACCGAAATTCCCGTTACCAACCTCGAAAAGGCGCGCGCTTTTTATGAGACGTTGCTGGAGGCACCTCTGATCAAGGATGATAACGGACCACAACCGATGCTGATGTTGCCCGATCTCCAGGGCGATGGTGCCGTCGGACATCTCTATGAAGGCAAGCCCGTCACGCAGGGCGATGGCATAACCGCACATCTGGCGGTAAATGGTAGCCTGGATGACGCCATGGCAAGAGTAGCAAAAAGCGGCGGCGAAATCGTGTCTGAAGAGATTACCATTCCTGCTGGCTCATTTTTCTATGCGAAAGATACCGACGGTAACTCTCTCGGAATCTTCAAATATTAGGCCATGCGCAGAGCCGACCGCCTTTTTCAGATTGTTCAATATCTGCGTGGCGGTCGGCTTGTCACTGCGGCCATGCTGGCCGAGCGTTTGGAAGTGTCCGAACGCACCATCTATCGTGATATTGCGGACCTACAGTCTACCGGCGTCCCGATCGATGGCGAAGCCGGTATCGGCTATATCATGCGCAGCGGCTTTGATTTGCCGCCGCTAATGTTCACACGCGAGGAGATCGTTGCTCTTGTCACTGGCGCCCGCATGGTGCGCGCCTGGGGCGGCACTGCGATGCGGACAGCGGCGGAAGAAGCGCTGGTGAAAATCGAGACGGTATTGCCGGAGAAGGAGCGCGACCGTGTCGGCGGCACCAAGATATTTGCTCCCGAAATGGGCCTTGGAGAGCAAACCAGAAATGTGATTGATCGTTGTGAGGCCGCTATTGAGGTGCGCGAGATACTATCCTTTGATTATCATGACGAAGAAGGCAAGGCGACAAGCCGCAATGTCCAACCACTGGGCCTTTGGTTCTGGGGCAAGACATGGACATTGGTGGCCTGGTGCGAATTGCGCGATGACTTTCGCATGTTCCGTTTGGATCGCATGGAAAAACTTACCAAAACGGGCCAAACCTTCGCGCCAGCACCGGAACGCTCGCTGGCAGAAATACTGCGGCAGATTGAAGGAAAATACGGGAAACAAATTTGACGAGCTATTCCACCGTCTCCACGCGCAAAGACCGAGTAGCATCACTGATCAGGAAATTGGCCTCGTCGGCTCGTATTTCGGCGATTATTGCAGGATCGGAGACGTGTTCGATAAAGGCGTCATAATCTGCCTGATGGGCAAACCAGATTTCGGTGATGACATCGAAGCCGGGTGCCACTTGATCTGTCCCAATGACGGAGTTGCCATAATCCAGATAATGGCGACGATAGCGAGCAAACATGGGCAACAAGCGTTTGATCAACGGCACATGATTGGATTCATAATAGTAACGAAATTCTTCGGCCGAGAGCTCTGGTTTTTTGGAAATAAGGAAAAACTGCTTAATCATTGCGCGGGCCCTCATCCTATTTCAAGCGTTTCACCTGACAAGGTGTAACCTCTTCATCATCCGCTGCGAACTAACAAATGTCCTTAGCGCAAAAGAGGCTTTCGATATGCTGTTCCGGCTGTTTCTATCCATCATCGCTTTATCCGTCTCCAGCACCGCGTGGGCCGCGCATGATCACTCTGGCTGGGATGCCCTGCTCAAGCGTCATGTCGTCGTCACCGGCGGCGGGACTTCGACGAAAGTCAACTACGCGCAGTTCAAGGCGGATCGGGCGAAATTGAAATCCTATCTCGATTCCACATCATCCGTCAGCCAGGCGACCTTCAACAGATGGTCAAAAAATGATCAACTCGCCTTTCTGATCAATGCCTATAATGCATGGACGGTTGAACTCATCCTGACCGAATATCCCAACCTGAAATCCATCAAGGATCTTGGTTCAATCATCCGGTCTCCCTGGAAACAAAAGTTCATTCCGCTTTTTGGCAAAACCGTATCACTTGATCATATTGAGCATACGCTTATCCGTGGTAGCGGACGTTATAATGAACCGCGTATCCATTTTGCGGTTAACTGCGCCAGTATTGGCTGCCCTGCGCTGCGCAAAGATGCCTATCGCGGCAGCACTCTGCCGGCACAGCTAAATGAAGCGACCAAGGACTTTTTGCGGGACCGCAGTCGCAATCGCTTGCAAGGCGGTCGGCTAGAGGTTTCCAGTATATTCAAATGGTATCGCGGAGATTTTGAAAAAGGCTGGCGCGGCGCGAAAAATCTCAATCAGTTTCTCGCCATCTATGCCAACGCCTTGGGCCTTACCAAGGGGCAGCAAGCCGCGTTGCATTCCGGCAAGACAAAGGTGAGCTTTTTAAGCTATGATTGGCGCTTGAACGGGAGCTGATTGACCTATGCAACCAACCGCCCTTCTTTGCTCTGCCCTTTTCAGCACCGCAGCGCTTATGGCGGCATTGCCGGACATCGCAGCAGCCCAATCGGGTGGGGTGCAACGGATCAGTAATTTTGCCAGCGGTACGGCCGGATGGCGAAGCGTGAAAATCGATCAGAAAGTACCAGCGACACGATTTACTGCCAAACGTATCCAAGGCGTTCCGGCAATTGAAGCCTACGCCCGCAAGAGCATGGCCCTGTTCACGCGACCCGTTATGGTCGATCTCACCAAAACACCGATCCTCTGCTGGCGCTGGCGTGTGAATGACGTAGTCCGCACCGCCAATATTGCCAAGAAATCCGGCGATGATCAGGCCGCACGTGTCTATATCGGGTTGGATCTGCCGAATAGTAAAATCCCGCTGAGTACACGAGCCAAACTGGCGCTGGCCCGAACAAGGGGCGGGAATGAAATCCCGGATGGCGCAATCAACTATGTCTGGGACAATCGCTTTCCAGTCGGGACCGCGCGCAATAATGTCTATACCAAACAGGCAAAGATTATCGTCGCGCAAAGTGGTTCGGCGCAGGCTGGCCGCTGGGTTAACGAACGACACAATCTTGCCGCCGATATCCAGAAACAATTCAAGACAGGAAAAGCGAAGGTGACCTCCATCGCGATATCCAGCGACACCGATAATAGCGGGGAGACGGTCACAGCGGCCTTTGCTGACATTCATCTCGTCGCAGCCAATGGACAGTGTCAGTATAGATAATCGCTTGCTGCGTTAGTGCGGCGAATTTGCTAAGTTCCGGGTCCCCAACGTCATTGGAGTCGATCATGTCCTCTTCGCCATCCACCCTCACCTTCTATACCAACCCCATGTCTCGTGGTCAGATCGCGCGCTGGGCACTGCATGAGGCGGGGGCAGAATATGATCAGCGGATTGTTGAGTATGGGGATGAAATGAAATCCGAGGATTATCTTGCGATCAATCCGATGGGTAAGGTTCCTGCAATCGTACATAATGGAAAAACAGTAACGGAATGCGCCGCCATTTGTGCTTATCTGGCCGATGCTTTTCCGGACGCGGGTCTGGCCCCAACACCGGAAGAACGCGCCGACTTTTATCGCTGGCTTTTCTTCACCGCAGGACCGATCGAGCAAGCTGTGGTGGATCGTAATCTCGGACTTTCTCCCACAGCAGAACAAGAACGCATGGCGGGTTACGGTAATTACGACCGCGCTATGGATGTGCTGGATCAGATGCTGCAATCTCGGGCATATGTCTGCGGCGATCGCTTCACCATGGCGGATGTTTATGTCGGATCGCAAGTCGACTGGGGTTTGCAGTTAAAAACTTTTCCCGCCCGGGATAGTTTTAACGCTTATGCCCAGCGATTGAGGGCGCGCGATGCATATAAAGAATCCAAGGCTGTAGACACTGCACTAATGCCCGAAAGCTAGAAAAGCCTGTGCACAAATCCAGCTTTTTTCTATCAATACTGCGCATTTGATCAAATTAGTCGATTAAAAAATGCAGCACCTGTAACCATATTCGTTGTCGGCGCGAAACCTTTCATGAGAGCAGCAAACAAACATATGCTGCAAAACATAGGAAGGTCGAAGTCATGAAAAATGCCATTATCGTTACTGCCGCTGCCCTTATCAGCATCACCGCGACACCAGCATTTGCTGACTCTGCCATTGATACCCAAAGCATGATCGAAACCGTTGCACCTCAGCAGTTTCAGGCGATCGACCTTCCCGTAAGCAGATTTGATCTCGCTGGCGTAACCGGGAGTCAGAATGACGGTTTCATGGCTACCATGATGGAGACATTCGAGCCCGGCTATCGGGTATCGGTGAACGCGGAGCCTATTCTTGCTGAACCCAACGCCGGCTTGACCAGTCTGTTCATCCCTCAGGAATTTTCATATCGCTCCACCGCCCAGGATAGCGGCGTAGATGCGATCAATCCCGGCCGCTTTCTCTCCAGCTCCATTCGATCAGACTTTCTGTCTGATACCGGGCCAGCCGCTTCCGACAAAAGCTCCGTAGGCGTCCGCTTCGGTTTCTGATCAACGCATTCATCCTACTTTCGGCACTCTCTCCTCCTCCCTCTTGAGCTGAAAGACAAAGGCCAGATGGTTCATCCCATCTGGCCTTCTTTTTCCATAGCCTCAGAGAGGTTGAGCAGGGTTTAACCGCCCTCGGTCAAACCGGTTGTATTGATCGTTTCGTCCGCAGCATCACGTGCCTGTTCCGGCGCATATTGCCGCCGCCATGCATCCAGATCCCGTTCATATTCTTCGTAGGCCAGATAGAAGTCGGTAAACGGTTTTTCGAGCTCCATCAGCGCCTGTGCCCCAAATATCTCCATCTCATCCGGCTTGGTAACGATGGCGCGTTGGCTTACCTGAACCGCCTGGTCGCAAAAAGGACGACGTAGCGGAGAGAAGGACCAATAGTTATACAGGCTGGTCTGATGGCGATCATGGGCCTGTTTGTACCCATTGCCGACTTCGCGGCGAAACTTGCTGATAATCGCATTATTGGCATTACGCAGGTAGCTCTTATTGTTACCAATCCAGGCATTGTAATCACTGACAATACGCGAATATTGCGAACCCGTACAACTAAGCGCAGCGACGTTTAGCGCTGCACGCACATGCCATATTGTTTCCAGTGGCCCAAGATCGCGATTGATTGTCTGGCGCAGTCCATCGGCACGAAGCATGGGGACGATGGTATTGACGCTGGCACCAAATGGAGTAGTCGGTGCACGAGGCGTATATTGAGGAACGACAACAGGCGCCGCTGGCGGGGGTGGCGCGGTTTGACAAGCAGCCAGAACAGACACCGCCGCTGCAGCAACAAACAAACGTAATTTTTTAATACCTTGGATCACTATACTCTCCCCTATAATGGTCAAATCACTATGCGCCGACTTTCCGATTGTCCAGCGATAGCGATGGAAAAACGATCAACTGCCAAAAGAAAAAGCCCAGCAGTTTTCTGCCGGGCTTTCTCATAATCCAAACTATATGAATAGACGCTTAGTCTTGGCTGCCCATGAAACTGAGCAGGAACTGGAACATGTTGATAAAGTCCAGATACAGGTTGAGCGCGCTCATGATGATCACCTTGCCGACCATGTCTGTGCCAGCGACATAGGAATACATGCTCTTGATCCGCTGTGTATCGTAGGCCGTCAGACCTGCGAAGACCAGAACACCAATGGCGCTGATGACAAAGTGCATCATTGTCGACTGCAAGAAGATGTTGATAACCATCGCTACCAGCAGACCAATCACGCCCATGATCAGGAAGCTGCCCCAACCGGACAGGTCTTTCTTGGTGGTGTAACCAAACAGACTAAGACCCAGAAAAGCAGCTGATGTGGCAAAAAATGTCTGGGCAATTGATGCGCCTGTATAGACGAGGAAAATCGTCGACATTGACAGACCCATTAAGGTCGCAAAGCCCCAGAACATAGCCTGCAGCGTAAATGTCGAAAACTTATTCTGACCAAAGCTCATCGCGAAAACAATCGCCAGCGGAGACAATATGATCAGCCATTTCAGCGGACCGCCGCCAAACATAATCTCTGCTGCCATGCCGGAATTGGCAAAAAGCATTGCAACAATACCGGTAAGCAGCACGCCGCTTGCCATGTAATTGTATACTTTGAGCATGTAAGAACGCAGTCCGGCGTCATAAGCGACATCGGATTGTGGCGTCGTGCCAACAGGTGTACGCGACATTGTCGCACGTGGGTCAGGCCAAGCCATTATATTCAAACTCCTCGGTTTATTGCGCCGCAAAACATAGATAGCGGCACTATCCTCTCCAATATCGGTTGATATTATGAATTTTTCAAGAAAAACCGGATGATCAATCGATAAAATCAACAAGCACAGTCATAGATAATATCAATCGATAAACGAAATGCTGTGACAAATGAGCGATCTGTGGCTCAAGCATGCTGCAAATTACTTTTATAATTATGCCTTGTCTCGGTCCGACCGCGCCGGAGGCCCTGTTGAAAGTCGGTCTGGAGTTCACATCAGTAAGCGCAGGCCGACCTTCTTGAGCAAACGACTGCTATTGCCTATCGGAGCTTGTGAACCAATGTCTTTGCTGCCGCAGAGACATCATCCCAGGTCTGATCAAAAGCCGCATCCGTTTCATAATAGGGATCGACAACATCTTCCCCTGCCCGGCCCTCAACATGGTCGAGCAGCAGGGTCAGTTGGGCGGAACCATCGGCGGGCTGTTTCGCAAGCAGATGGGCCATGTTATCGTTGTCCAAAGCGATAATATGGTCAAAATCGCGAAAATCTGACGTTCGTACCGCACGCGCCCGCAAGTGATCCAATGGCGCTCCGTTTTTCTCACCGACCGCTTGTGCGCGCTCATCCGGTGGCTGCCCCGCATGCCAATCATGGGTGCCGGCAGAATCAACGATTAATGCCTTACCCACCCGCGCGCATTCCATACGCAAAGCCGCTTCAGCCAATGGCGAACGGCAAATATTCCCCATACAAACAAAAAGTACTGAAATAGCCATGCGACCCCCCGATAGCTAATGTTTTAGGCCTAATTCGAGCCTCTACTTGTGACAGCGATCACCCATTTCGCTTCATTGTGCTGGTTCAAACCTCTGAATTTCAAAAATACCGCATGCGATCCGGCCACCGCTTTCGCCGGACGGATCCGTCTTCAAATCATCTGGCCCGGCGTGCACGACAAAGGCCGCACCGTCTTCGTCCATCAAAGCGTTGGGGCCCTCTTTCAAATTGGCTCCATCAATCTTGGCTTCGACAGAACCCGTGCCATCTTCACCAATCTCCAGATTGAAAAAGTCGCCCATATGCGCACCTTTGGGATTGTCAAAGCCATGCTCTTTTTCCGTTGGATTCCAGTGACCACCAGCCGACTTGAAATCCGGCCCATCGCATTTTCCTGTCTCGTGAATATGGACGCCGCGCGGTCCCGGTGACAGACCTTCGGCTTTAATTTGAACGATCAAACCGCCATCACCTTCACCGATAATTACTTCGCCATATTGTTTTTGGTCAGCACCCATCAGACTGGCGCGTGCAATGCTTTCGGCAGGATCAAGATCCGTTCCGGTACCACCGCCGCTGCAGGCAGCCAAAGATGTGATCAACCCCGCCAATATCGTTGCTTTGCCAGCGCGATTGGTTTGTCGGCTAACCATAATATGCTCCTCGGTTTGTCTTCTGCTGGAACTATGTTAGCAGCGCTTTCACACCCATGAAACTGTTAGTTTCAAGCTGTTTGTAACTATTTTTCCGAGGTTAGTGTTGCCGAATACCCGCTTCCTTATCGCCCTGGGATCTAACCAGCGCCATGTTCGCTATGGTTCGCCGCACGCCGTTTTGAATGCCGCGATTGAAAGACTCACGCAACAGGGCCTGTCGGTCCTCAAACATTCTACCATCATAGTAACACGACCAATTGGGCCATCGAACCGCGCCTATGCCAATGCTGCGGCGATTATCGAAACCGGACTTGAACCCGATGATCTACTCCACTTGCTGAAAGGCATCGAATCACAATTTGGCGCTCGACGTGGCCAAGCCTGGTCGCGCAGAGTTCTCGATCTCGACATCATATTGTGGAGCGAAGGCTCCTACTATAACGCAGTCCCAGCGCTAACCATTCCTCATCCATTATTACGCGAACGCCCCTTTGTTTTGCAACCAAGCGCCGAAATTGCGCCGGATTGGCGCGATCCAGTAACAGGCTTGACAATGGCCCATATAACCTACCGCAAGCGCCAGCGATAATTTCCTGCCAAAACATCCCAAAGCCGCTTGACCCCGTGGCCAAGCACCACTAGGGAGGCGCTTCACAACGGCTGTGTGCAGTTGTGGGCCCTTAGCTCAGTCGGTAGAGCAACTGACTTTTAATCAGTAGGTCGCTGGTTCGAACCCAGCAGGGCTCACCATAATACGTTGTAAATAAACGTTTTTCTAACAGAGTGATATTCAAAGTTGCAATATTTGCAACTTGGGTAGCATTTTGGGTAGCAAATGGGAAAACTTCAATTTTGCCTAGCTGGTGGATGAGCGATTCTTTAACGCTTGAAGGACAAAATAGTACAGGCCGACGTTGACGAACCTTCTCGCTCAAATATCGATCAATAATAAATGCTATCGATGGAGATGCTATCCCATTACGATTTCTCGTCGCGAGAAAATTCAGCGAAAGTTGCATCAAGGTCTTTTGCAAGTTGATTAAGCTCACGATAAGCGCCCAGCCGCTCAAGCCCGTCAAGACGTTTATTGCGGGAGAGAAGGTTCATACGGCTTCGAATTAGTGTCGCCACAGTTTTCAATGTTGTTGGATCTGGATCGCTCATTAAAGGATTGTATCACAATTCAAATCCGCATGTGAACAGGAGGATTATTCCTCAGTAAAGGACCACTTGAAATCTGAAGAAAAGGATGGGTTCGCGTAGTGGTTTTCTAAAGCAAAGAAGGTACTCTGATGGAAAAACCTTGGATAAACATGATCGGATCAATTCGAGCAGGCCTAACTGGGGGTTTGGAGTAGGAGGTTTGAATTCCCTCGTCCCGAGCAATTTTCCGCCATTTCTCAAAATGCTGGATTCTTATATCACTGCTGTAAGTGCAATCCGTCTAGCAGCAAGCCAAACCGCCATTGGCTCGGGCTTCCTGAATGGGAGGACAAGAAATGGTTCCAAACGAACAGAAAACACAGCAATCGCCTTTATTCGGGCGTAGAACCACAGCACATCCCTTGCAGTCGTAAAAGAACTGGCAAGCATCGGTTGGCATGGTTTCGGTTTCGGCGTGGCCACATTTTGGGCACGTGATCATTGAATGTAGTTCCATCATCGAAATCCCAACAGACGCAAAATATCGCCCTCAAAACTTGGTAAAATAAAAGCCAAAAAGACAATAAATGCGGAAAGACCAAACATTATGATTACCCGTTTTCCGGGTCTTCTACCGCCCCAAAACGATGCAATAACGCCCAGCGTGATCAAAAGGAGCGCCCCGATCAGGAAATATTCCGTTTTATCGGCAAAAAATATCAGATTGCCAATAACAGCAGAACCGACACCAATTTTGAACAATATGATTGGCAAGACACAGCAGGAAGCACCAATCAGGCCCGCAATTGCACTAGCCAGCCCGCCGCCTGCGGCCAGTTTCTCTCCCGCTCTCGGTTGCATCTGTTGCTCTGTCATCTCGCTCATGAAACTGTTATACGCCCTGTAGTAACTACAGGATCAAGAGATTTATCATGCAGCCCATGAAGCGCGGCAAACTGGCTAGGTCCACCGGATGCAATCTGGAGACGATACGCTATTACGAGAAGATCGGTTTGCTGCACGAACCAGACCGAACCCCAAGTGGTCACCGCATATATTCTGCGGACGATCAGCGAAGGTTGAAGTTCATCTTGCGCAGCCGGGAACTAGGGTTTTCAATAGAGGAATTGCGCGGACTGCTTGGTCTTGTGGACTCTGACAACTATACTTGCGGTGAGGTATTGGATGTAACTACCCGGCATATTACGGACATCAAGAGTAAAATATCAGACCTGAGGAAACTAGAACGAACCTTGTCAGCCATGTCTTCACAATGTGCGGGAGGCAAAGTTCCTGATTGCCCTGTGATCAATTCGCTGTTTGATGAGCAATCGCTGAAGTGAGTGGAAACTAATTTCGGGGAGCAAAAGATAGGATCGATTCTACTACCTGAACCGCCCCGGGATTGCCGGAGGCTCCAACTCTTGAGTAGAAGGAGCTATTATGAGCAAGACCACAAACAAGTTTTCACCGGAGGTTCGCGAACGGGCGACCCGCATGGTGCTGGAGCACAGACAGGATTATCCATCGCGCTGGGCAGCGGTGGTGTCCATTTCTCAGAAGATCGGCTGCTCACCGCCGACACTGCATGAATGGGTGAAGCGAGCGGAAGTGGATAGCGGCACGCGCGCCGGGGTTCCCAGCGATGTTGCTGACAAGCTAAAAGCACTGGAACGCGAGAACCGCGAACTGCGCCAGGCCAACGAGATTTTACGTAAGGCATCGGCTTATTTTGCTCAGGCGGAGCTCGACCGCCCGTTCAAGCGATGATCACGTTTATCGACGATAACCGTGGATCTTATGGGGTCGAGCCGATCTGCAAGTTGCTGCCGATCGCCCCGTCAACCTATTATAGTCATGTGGCCAAGCGGCAAGATCCATCACGCATGTCAGCCCGCGCGCAGCGCGATATACTGCTGAAGCCGGAGGTGGCCCGAGTGTTTGCCGAGAACTTCGGGGTATATGGCGTGCGCAAGGTCTGGCGGCAGATGAAGCGTGAAGGCTATGATATTGCACGCTGCACGGTCGAACGGCTGATGCACGACATGGGCTTGGCAGGCGTGATACGAGGCAAGCCAGTGCGCACCACGGTCAGCGATAAAGCAGCGCCTTGTCCGCTTGACCATGTGAACCGGCAGTTCCACTCGCCAGCGCCCAATATGCTGTGGGTGTCAGATTTTACCTATGTCGCAACCTGGGCGGGCTTTGTCTATGTCGCCTTCGTGATCGATGTTTACGCCCGCTACATTGTTGGCTGGCGGGTGAGCCGAACCGCCCATGCCAGCTTTGTTCTCGATGCTTTGGAGCAGGCTTTACATGATCGCAGGCCCACGCATCGCGGCGGTCTGATCCATCACAGCGATCGCGGAAGTCAATATGTATCGATCAAATATACTGAACGCTTGGCCGAGGCAGGCATCGAACCATCGGTCGGCAGCGTCGGCGACAGCTATGACAACGCTTTGGCTGAAACAATCAATGGCCTTTACAAGGCAGAGGTAATCCACCGGCGCGGACCATGGCGGTCGTTAGAGGCCGTCGAATATGCCACACTGGAATGGGTAGACTGGTTCAACAATAAAAGGCTGCTGGAACCCATCGGCAATATCCCGCCCGTGGAAGCTGAGAAAAACTACTACGCCATGCTGGACGAAACCAACATGGCCGCTTAACTTAAACCAAATGGCCTCCGGCAATCCCGGGGCGGTTCAACCAGCTTTCATTGGCTTTGCTCTCATGAAAGCCATCAACTACTATGCAGACTCTTCATTGTTGATCATTTTGCTCAGTTTGGAATTGAAAAACCGCTCGCTCCAAAGCTTCAAGGATTCTTCTTCTACCGGGCGTAGAAACCGCCGGACATCCTCAGCGGCCTCTTTCCAGTCAATCGATTGAATTTTATTCATCATGGCGGCTTCAAGCCAATTCGAGTTGACCGCAAGTTCGCTCTCCTCAGCCCATGGACCAAATTGACCTAGAGCTGCTTCAAGGTGCGGCAAGTTCGGGAAAACGCCTTTGGCAACATACCAGGAAAAATCGAACCAATCGCGTCCTTTTAGATATTCACGGCACAGCAGCGTATGAATCTTCAATGCGAAATTAGATGCCATGTCTTGGTGCCGCACTTCGTAATCCACCGGGAAGTCCAAAAAAGTATATTCATCATTAGAGCCTACAGGAGGTTCTACATCGATCTCGAGCTTAATCTTCAGCTTGCGGCGCGGGTTGCGATTGGGAAATGATAAATCCAGCTGATTTGCAATGGAATTATCCTTAATCACAGCTCGGCGGATTCGATTTTCCATCTGCTCTTTTGAAACAGTCTCGGGTTTGAGACCATATTCTTCGAACGTTTCCGTCAGGATTTTCAGATAGGGCGACCAGTCAAAATCTGCGTCGGGTTTGAGCAGCATAAAATCCAGATCTTCTGAAAACCTCGGAAGCTTATGAAGGATTCGCAGACTCGTACCCCCTTGGAAAACGGCGGCATCAAAAAACTTTGCGCGCCAAAGCCCATAAAGTGCGATTTCCTGAATGATTTCCTTCGTCGCATTTTCCTCCTCAATATCGTTTGTGGGTTTGTAGCTAGCCAAACGAGCCCGAATTATATCATTCATTTCATCAAGCCTTCGTCTTTTGGGTTCTCTTCTGCGCTTTCAAGGCAGCCACATGCTGGTCAAGCTGGTTTAGAAATTCCAGAACGGCTTTATGTTTGTAAACACGCCTCAAGACATGAAATTCCTTCCGAGGCGTTTGCAGCAGATACTCTGGATCAACGCGCATTCCGTTGACAATCCATCCCATTCCTTGCCATTTGTATTTTTTGAGAGCGACCAGATCGAATAGAGCGCGCAGCGGCTTTGCTACCAGCATGGTTTGATTGCTGATGGTCTGGCGTTCAACTCCTTCAAGAAATGCAACCTTGTTGAGTGCGAGGGGGCGAAAAGCAAATTTCCCAAAAACAGAGTGGTCGACATCAGCAGATTTGCGTCCCGGCGTCACACTAACCGTCGCAAATACGGCCTCGGGGATCCATCCGTGAAAGGCGAGCGCACTTTCCATTGAGACGTAACTGCCTGCGACTAATGCCTGTGCTAGACGGAATGGATGAATTGGATGCTTTCGGTATTGATCCGCCAGAACATATTGACCGCGTTTGATTTTTACCAGGTCGCCTGCTTGCATCGCCCGCTTTACCAGACCATAGCGGCTGTTGTCACTGCCGCCCAAAATGCGCGCTAGTTGCTTTTCGGTTAGAATCTGGTCTGCATAATTGGCATCAATTACACTTTGGATCAGCCTGTTCATAAAATTCCCTATACTGTCATATAATGACAGTTATACGAATTTTCTAAAATTTTCAATAATGAAGCGGTATCCGGCGGAAATAGAAATGCAAGAAACGCTTGGGACAGACATGTAACTCTCTACTCCCAAGTTTTTTCAACTCATAAAAGTAAAAAATAATCGGTAATCTCACTGCTCACGCAGTTTCCTTGTCTTTGGATAATCAGAGAGCGGTGGCCGTGCAACCTTCCCCAAAGGAATATATATCCAAGCCGGGTCGCTACCGAGACGCGCATTGAAATTGACGTTAAATGTGAAGGGATCGGGATCATCCGAAAACAAGTCGAAGCCATAGACTTCTTCAATATCGCTCTTCGCATACCCCATCGCACCCAGCAATGTCGGAAAAATCCTGTAATTGCTTAGCTGATCATGATTTGCTTTCGCTGCCTTGGCCCAGCGCGCCTGCTGCGAAGGCGGCCCTCCGATTACCACCAGTGGGACCACGCCCTCTTCAATCTCAGGATTGGATGTGCAATGCGTCGCTTCTCCATATTCACCTCGTTCATGGAATGTCTGGCCATGATCGGAAGTGTAAATGACCATGGCATCACCAATTTCAGATTGTGTAAAAAGCCGGTCAAAAAAGCCGCCGACATTCCAAAGCAAAGTATTCCGGTAGCTGTTACGATAAAGCACCCAGTTACCTTGCCGGCCATCCAGATTGTCTGGAGGTGCCTCGCTTACATCGGTAAACTGGCGCTTGAGCATAGGCGCATAACGGGCATGGGAATTCGGAAACTTGTCACTTACTGGAAAGTGTCCGCCAACTTTATTGACAAGAATGAACTGCTGTTTTTCGTCGTTCAAATAATCTGCCAAACGGCCTGCCACAGCCTGGTCGCGATACAGAACGGAAACATCGTCAAACTGGTCCCATTTGTCTATCAACGCGCGTTCGGCGTCATCCATCAGGTTTTGATAAGTGCCACCCGTACGCTGCGCATCGATATAGATTGTTTCAAGATTCGCCGCTTTAGCATAGGCCCAGATGGAAGGTTTGGATTTGATCGTCTCGCGGTAGTTGTCCCGTGTTCCGCCATATCGCAAGGTGACATTGGCTCCAGCGCTGCAATTGGTGATGGCGGCGGCGAGACCAAAATTGTGGACCGGCGCTTTGGTCTTGGGATTCGCCAATCCGGAATAGACACCCGTCTTACTATTGATGTCGAGATACGCACCGGCGATGCTTTCATCTACAATGAGCACGATATCTGCAGCCGGTTTTGCGCGCGCAGGTTTAATCGCTACCGCTTCGCGGGAGCTATGATCCTGAGTTAAATATTCGTAGCCATACAGTAATCCATAGCTCAATCCGCTATGCGAGGATGGTAGACCACTGGCCCCTTCCCCGCCTCGAAAAAATAGCATGAGAGCGAGCACCAGAATAATAGGCACTGACAAGAGTTTTAAAAGCATCGCAAATATACCCTGCGTAACAGCAGGTTTCAGGCCAATGCCAACAAGCAGGATTATAGATTTACCCACGGCTAAGGTTATCACCTCGCCATGCTGTCCTGCTGCCTCGCCGATATTTTCAGCACTTTGGATCATAGTGATGAACGCTTCATAGTCCATGAAATCACCAACGACCCATTGATAGCTATCCACCATCATCGACCCGGCAGCAAGAAATACGGCCAAAGACCAACGCAAAATTCCGTTACGGATTAAGCCTGCGCCAACAAGGCTGAGAAGACATAAGGCCAACAATATGCAAAATGCCGCCAACGCAATGAGTTGATTTCCGGTTTCGAAGAGCTGGGTCAACCGGCGCCCGATTTCCGGACCGCCTGCCAACGCAGTCAGCCCAATCAGAATTAACTTGAGGGCATTACCCATTGTCACGCATGGATTTGTTCTTCATCGCCTCCCGGTTGCGAAGCAATAAATATGCTACTGGAATAACAAACATCGACAATAATGGCGCGCTGATCATGCCTCCCACCATCGGAGCAGCAATGCGGCGCATGATTTCAGAACCTGCCCCTGTTCCTATTATGATCGGGAATAGACCTGCCAATATTGTTGCAACTGTCATCGCCTTTGGCCGAACCCTGAGCAGAGCCCCCTCACGCACGGCCCTCAGAATTTCTTCAGCATTAGGCCTGTCTCCGGCGTCGGCGAGGGCCTGCTTGAGGTAAATCAGCATGACCACACCAAATTCAGCGGAGACGCCTGCAAGAGCTATGAAGCCAACGGCTGTCGCAATCGACTGATTAAGTCCCATGAAATAGAGTAACCAGAGCCCGCCGGTCAAAGCAAAGGGCAAAGTTGCCATGATCAGCAGAGCCTCATCAAATCGTCGGAATGTAAGGTAGAGCAGAAAGAATATTATAACCAAGGTCGCCGGTATCACGACCATGAGCCGCGATTGCGCGCGTTCCAGATATTCGAATTGCCCGGTATAGGCCACACTGACGCCTGCTGGCAGATCGATTACACTATCAATCGATTCCTGCAGATCCGCCACAACCGACACCAGATCACGTCCGCGAGTATCGATATAGACCCAGGTAGACGGGCGGCCATTTTCACTGCGAAGCATCGGCGGCCCCGCGCTGGTTTCAACATCGGCCACGGTGCCCAATGTGATTTGTTCCATAGATGGTGTGAGAACTGGCAGGTTTCTGAGATCCTCCAAGCTGTTTCGGATGCCGCGAGGATAACGCACATTGATCGGATAGCGCGCTAGCCCTTCCACTGTTTCCCCAACATTCTGCCCGCCTATAGCGCTGGCGACAATCGACTGAACGTCAGAAATATTAAGACCATATCTGGCCGCTGTTTTTCGATCGATTTTAACATCGATATAGCTACCGCCGGTCAGTCTTTCCGCCAGAGCAGAACTGACACCATCTACCTTCTTGGCCTCGGCCTCGATCTCACGTGCAACCTTGTCAATCATATCAAGATCATCGCCTGATACCTTGATACCAATCGGGCTTTTGATCCCGGTTGAAAGCATTTCGATACGATTACGAATGGGCGGTATCCAAAAATTGGCTAGCCCTGGCACCTGAACCGCCTTGTCGAGTTCCTCGACAAGCTTTTCAGAAGTCATCCCAGGTCGCCATTCAGATTCCGGTTTGAAATGGATGGTTGTTTCAAACATGGTCAAGGGCGCAGGATCAGTTGCCGTGTCCGCGCGACCGGCTTTGCCGAACGCCGTCTCTACTTCGGGCACAGCCTTGATCATCCGGTTCGTCTGTTGCAACAGTTCGCCTGCTTTGGAAGGCGATAATCCTGGCAAGGCATTGGGCATATACAGCAGATCACCTTCATCCATTTGCGGCATGAATTCACCGCCAAGTTGACTGATCGGCCAAGCGCTGGTGGCAAAGATCAGGACCGCAATGACCAGCACCTTTTTAGGGCTCTTGAGCGACCAGTCCAAAGCGGGCTGATAAACTCTGGTCAAAAAGCGGTTGATCGGGTTCTTATTTTCTGACGGGATTTTGCCGCGAATAAAATAACCCATCAGAACTGGGATCAAGGTGATCGAAAGTATCGCAGCCCCAGCCATGGCATAGGTTTTGGTGAAAGCGAGGGGTTTGAATAACCGCCCCTCTTGCCCTTCAAGCGTAAATACTGGCAGAAAGGAGAAGGTGATGATGAGCAAGCTCAAAAACAAAGCTGGACCCACTTCAACCGAAGATTTGATAATGAGCTGCCAATGGTCGGTTACCGGCATTTCCTGGTCAGGATTTTCACGTCGCCATCTCTCGAGATGCTTATGCGCATTTTCAATCATAACAATCGCGGCATCGACCATGGCCCCAATAGCAATCGCTATGCCGCCCAAAGACATGATGTTCGCATTAATCCCCTGAAAGCGCATGATTATAAAGGCGATCAAAATACCGAGGGGCAAGGTCAGCACCGCAACCAGCGCCGATCGGGCGTGCCACAGGAATAGAGCGCAAACGATCGCTACAACAACAAACTCTTCACCAAGCTTAATCGACAGATTATTGACCGCTTCATTGATCAATTCAGAGCGATCATAGGTGGTCACGATTTCCACGCCCTCGGGCAAACTCGCCTTCAGCGCTGTAAGCCTTTCTTTGACAGCATTGATCGTTTCGCGAGCATTTTTTCCGGAGCGCAATATGATAACGCCGCCTGCCACTTCGCCTTCACCATTTAGTTCGGCAATGCCGCGCCTGATTTCCGGGCCTATTTGTACGCGCGCGATATCGCCCAAGGTAATCGGTACACCACCGGTTTCGGTTCTCAGAGGAATGGAGCGAAAATCCTCGAGGTTTTCCAAATAACCAGTGGCCCGGACGATATATTCACGCTCGGCGAGTTCCACTATCGAGCCGCCTACTTCCATATTGGCGTTTTTGATCGCCTTTATGGCGGTATCCTGGTCGATACCGAGAGACACCATCTTATCGGGATCAAGCACAACCTGATATTGTTTGACCATGCCGCCAATGGACGCAACTTCCGCTACTCCCGGGATTGTCTGCAACTCATAGCGCAAGAACCAGTCTTGAAGACTACGAAGCTGGGACAGATCATTTCTGCCCGTCCTGTCGACAAGCGCATATTCATAAACCCAGCCCACACCGGTTGCGTCAGGTCCAAGCGAGGGCACGACACCTTCCGGCAAATCTCCCTGCACCTGGCTCAGATATTCGAGCACCCGGGAACGCGCCCAATATAAATCTGTGTCATCATCAAACAAAACATAGACATAGCTGTCACCGTTGAAGGAATAACCGCGCACAGCCGTTGATCCGGGGACGGAAAGCATTGTTGTTGCCAACGGATATGTTACCTGGTTTTCAACGATCTGCGGTGCCTGGCCTGGATAAGCCGTCCTGATAATGACCTGGACATCAGAAAGATCAGGCAGCGCATCTACCGGTGTGGTCCGCACAGCCCAGAAGCCGGCTGCCACAATCGCGCCTGCCAATAGCAATATAAGCATGCGAGCACCGACGCTCGCGCGGATGACTGTTTCGATCATTTGGCAACCTTTGTCCGGCTAATTCCGGTAACCGTAAAAGCCATTCCCTTTTTTTGAAAATCGATCGTTACTTCATCGCCCTTCTTAAACCCGCGAACAATCCCCGGTTTTGCGAGCTTGAAGTCCATCGTCATGCCGGGCATATTCAGCGAAGTGATAGGACCATGCGTGAGGGTAATGGCGTCCTTTTTAATCGCTTCTATCCGTCCCGAAGCTTTGTGATCCCCCGCATCTTTCGGAGCAGGCTTTGCCTCGCCTTGGATTGGACGGACATCAATGCCCGACAAGTTGGCTTCGGAATCCACAAGGAACTGACCCGAAACGATCACTTTTTCACCCGGTGAGAGGCCTGCGAGTATTTCTGTTTGTCCGCCGCCTTCTCGGCCAATTCTGACTTCAGCCGGACGGTATCTGCCGTTATCGCTAGATAACATGACCAGCGTTCGCGTGCCGGTGTCTATGATAGCCTCGCTAGGGACCAGAATGGTTGGGCTGCCGATACTTCCAAAATCAACTGCCGCAAACATACCGGGCCTCAGCTTTCCGCCCTTGTTCGCAAGCTCAATACGTGCAGTCAGCGTTCGGCTGCCGGTTTCTGTTGTAGGCAATATCGCAATAACCTTGCCTCCAAAATTCGCTCCCGGGAAACTTTGCAACTTGGCGATCGCCGTTTGCCCAACCCGGATCTCTGGCGCTCGGGCTTCCGGAATGGCGGCATCGAGCCACACGGTTCCAAGTCCATTAATCTGCGCCAAAGGCTGTCCCTCAACCAATGTCATGCCCTGACGGACATCGAGACGCTCGACAACGCCGCTTACGGGCGTTGTAACCGTATAAACACTGTGCGGCCTGCCCGTGCGCGCTACCTTGCGGATCAAACTGTCCGGCATGCCCAGGAGGCGCATTCTTGCCTTGGCAGCATTGGCAAATTCGGTGTTACCGCTGCGAACAAGAGCAATATATTCAGCCTGCGCACCGCCCCAATCAGGCACCAGAATATCTGCAAGCGGCGCGCCTGCCGGAACCACGTCACTTGGCGCACGGCGATAGGTTCTCTCGACAAATCCGCCAGACCTTGCCTCTACAATCGCGATGTCCCGTTCGTTAAACTCAATGGTCCCGGTAACGCTCAGACTGGATTCAATCCTGCCCATTTTGGCTTCTGCGCTGCGAATACCCAGATTTTGAGCAATTGCAGAATCAATGGAAACGCCAGGCTCTCCGCCCCCCTCTTCTTCGCCCGCATATTTGGGCACAAGCTGCATGTCCATGAACGGAGACTTTCCCGGTTTGTCGAATTGTTGATTGGGAAACATGGGGTCGTAGTAATAGAGAATATCCCCTTCACCTTCGGCCACCTGTTCATGCCCAGCGCTCTTGGAGCCGCTGGTGCCGAGCCAATAACCGCCACCACCAGCGAGAACTATAGCAACAAGAACAACCGCGCCCCAACGCGTCTTCTGTGCGGATGTAAATGTCATGGCAAATTCCGATCATAGGTGAATTTAATGCGAACCGTATCGCGAACAAAAGTTCTCTCCCGGTCCAGTAAGTCGATTTCAGCTTCTGCGAAGACAACAGCTGCATTGAGTGCGGTGCCAAGATCTATCCGACCCGCCGCGTAGCTGATCCGGTCCATTTCAGCCTGTTTCTTGGCGAGCGGTAAAAGTGTATTTTGAGAGCGCAGCCAGTTTTCTTTATAAGCACGGTTGGATGCCAAATCAGATTGGAGTTCAGCAATCAGTTGGCGCCGCAAATCTTCCAGCCTGAGCCGCTCAGCTTCGGATTTCAGCATACTGGCTGCGATACGCGGATTTTGCCTTTTCTTGGCAAATATTGGCAAATTTATGGTGACGCCTACAGATACGTACTCGCCATATTCTGGCCGCCGATGAGCGTAAGACGCGTTAATGCTGTAATCGATATTTTTACCTGCTCGAGCAAGATCAACATCGGCCTCGGCGCGCTTCACCCTGGCTTCGCGAATTTGAAGCAGCGGCAGCAATTCCAAGCTTGTAAGCAGCGCTTCACGGTCCAATTCAAATTCTGGTGCCTTGCCCGCAATTTCGGGGCTTTCGATTCTGATCCAGCGAGAAAGCGAGGCTTTCGCGATTTCAACATCAGCCTCACGCCTGGCGCGCCGGTCGGCAAGTTCGGCCGTGAGGCGTTCCGGATCAAATGCCTGCGCAGGCCGCGAATATCCCGATTCAAGGCGTGATGCGACGGTGTTTGTCAAATCATCAAGACTATCCTGCAAAATTTTGAGAATGTTGAGCCGCCGGTGAGCATAATAGAGATCGACCCACGCAAGAGCAGAATAGAGACGGACATTTTGGATCTCATCCTTTTCCCCGGCTTCTGCCGCTACAATATCAGCCGAGGCCTGCTGTGCGCGGGCTCTGCGCTTTGCAATGCTCGGCACATCCTGGCTGATACCAATTCTTTGCCGCGGAAACCCGTTACGACCGGGACGCGGTGAAAATTCAAACGGTCCTGCTATCCGTGTGTCGAGAAGATCGACGCTTAGTTTGGGGTCCGGCAGTTGATCAGCTGCAATAGCTTCGCTTTGCGCTGCTTCTATCTGCAATCCTCTTGCCTGAATGCCGGGCGCTTTTTCTACTGCAAGGTCGATAGCTTCGGCAAAACTGACTGGCTGCGCATGGAGCGAAAAAGCCGGCAAGCTTAAAGCAAGAGCAGCTAGTGATATGTTGACCACCTTGATGCGGGGCTCTCCCTGGTTTGGTTTGTGCGCCATATTGTTGCTCGCCAATTCATTTAAATCCAGCGCTCGACTCTCTCGAGCGACGCAGGAATATTTGTCAATTTGTGATAAAAATATACGCGGCAGCCCCTGTTTTAGTAGCGGGCGGCAGAGTAATTTTGGTCAAAAGAATGATGCAGCATAGCTGTAATTGAAGTCAGCATATGCTTTTGCAGACTATTGTCAGATATTAATGGGAGGTCTGATCTCTGGCGTTCGCAGGACACCAACTGGATTGCCGATCGGCAACCGCACCTGAGCGCTGGATGTAACAATCCCAGAGAAAATTGCCGACCAGCTTCCCATAAAACTGACAGAAGCTGGCGAGCATGACTGCGTTGCGGCACAATCGGAACCGCAGCAATCTCCAGAATCGTTGGATTCATCCAGATCGCCAGCGGCGTGTTCCATTTCCATCTCGTTGCAATCAGGCATTTCTGAGTTACCGTCATGATTTTCTGTATGCGACGAACAGCTCGTGTCTGTAGCCACAGATTGGCTAGCCATGCCGATTAAGGCAAAGCCGAGTAAAAAAAGATAGAACGCTTGCTTTAGCACGCCCTGCTTGTCCAGAATTTGCTGAATACCGTCAAGAGTAAGTTCGCTTCTCGATTAAAAACTTCGGTTCAAACTTAATATATCGATATCCTTTGCGATGAAAAGAAAACGATCTTGAGTTTCCAGATGAGCAATTCCTATTAGAATTGGGCATCGGGTAACTCGCGAAATTGGATAGCGCGATCAACAAATTTCCGCATATGGGAAGCCGCATCTATAGTAAGTGGGTGCTGCGTCGATCCGGCTCTGGGGGATATAAAGTCAGCCATTTCCCGAATCAGTTCATGCTGCTCATCTGGCGCCTGCGTAAGCAGGGAAATAATGATGTTTTCCAAAGCAATCACCCGCACACGAAGATGGACTAGTTCCGTATTGGTAAGTTCGGGAATATCTTGAAGCTCGTCTTTCTGCCGGGCATCCGGTCCACCTTCATTTTCCCAGCGAGAAAGCGCTGCTTGCTGCCCGCTTGCTTGACGTTTGGGGGTTTTTTCAATCATCCTAAAATCCTTTCCGGCAGAGATCTGCCTAAACCATTATGCCGGACTAGTCTCGGTTTCCGTCATCAATATAAAAATCAGTGAGGCGGAACAGCTTATCAGCAAGAAACCGTTCAATGATTCCACGCCCGCCAAAAACCGCAAATGTCCGGTCGGATAAATATCTCCAAGGCCAAGGGACGTATAATTCACCAAGGAGAAATAGAAAATTTCCATCGATGATATATCTCTCGGCTTAAAGCCACCAAGGCCAGCATTGGATCCTGCTATAAACGCAATTGCATATAGGCCAGCCTCCAAGATATGGGCGACGGCTGCTGCATAAAGCCCAATGATCAATTTACGCGTTTTGCCCAGGTTTGTTGATTTGAGCCATCGGTGCGTCCGGTGGATAACCTGAAAGTGAATAAATCCAGTTATGCCAAACATCGATAGACCCAGCAAGATTGTCCAGATCAATGGGAATGCCCTTCCATGCCGGTTTCCGCCTTGTCGTCACTCCGCTGGTTTGACAAATAATATTTCTCGAAAGCGAAGAACCCGGCAATGCCAGCGAAAGAAATAGCAATGATCATTGGATCACTAGCTGCTTTCATGGTCAGGAACGCTCCAAGGACAATCAAATCCAGGATGATCGCGCTAAGCAAAACCCAACCTTTTGCTTCGACATCGTCTTTGAGATGGCGATACACGCCCCAATGAATAACTATGTCCATGACCAGATAAAATATAGCCCCCAAGGATGCTATTCGGCTCAGATCAAAAAACGCAGCCAATAGACCTGCGGCGATAACAGTGAAGACAAGCGTGTGTTTTTGCACGTCACCAGGCATTCCAAAATGGCGATGGGGGATCAAGTTCATGTCTGTGAGCATCGCAAGCATGCGCGATACGGCAAAGACACTGGCGAGAAGACCCGATGCTGTTGCGATGATGGCAACGGCAACCGTGAACCATACTCCATAGTCGCCAAAGGCAGGGCGCGCGGCCTCTGCTAGCGCGTAATCTTTAGCGGCAGCAATTTCACTGATACTCAAAGTGGACCCGACAGCGAGCGCCACTGTCATGTAGACCAGCAAACAAATTCCCAAAGAGATCATAATGGAGCGCCCGACGTTTTTCTCAGGATCCACAACCTCGCCGCCGCTATTCGTGATGGTGGTAAATCCCTTGAATGCCAATATGGCCAGTGCAATCCCGGCAATAAAGCCGGTCGGGGAAGTTGCTTCGCTTGGCGCAGCTTGCGTAAACTCGAACGTGAACCCGGATGCCCAGAGAATAGTGAGAGAGAAGATTAATATCCCGCCAATCTTTAATATCGCGGTGATCGAAGATACGGCGCCGATAATCTTGTTGCCGGCGATGTTGACGATAAACGCGAAGACGATCAGGCCTATGGCCAGTATCGGAACCAGCACGGAATCACGCCCAATGTCAAACAGTTGGAGCGTATATGTCCCGAAAGTTCTAGCAACAAGACTTTCGTTGATGATCATCGAAAAGGCCATCATTAAGGCAGCCGCACCTGTGACGGTCGATGGGCCATATGATTTCTTGAGTATCATCGCGATACCGCCAGCTGACGGATATTTATTGGATACTTTAATATAGGTATAAGCGCTAAACCCGCTGATCACGGCACCTATCAGAAAGGCAAGCGGGAAAAGCGGCCCGGATAGTTCAGCAATCTGCCCCGTTAGCGCGAATATACCAGCACCAATCATGACGCCGGTACCCATGGCTACCGATCCGGCCAGTGTTAAACTATTTTTGCTATATGAACTTTTTTGCATCTATTTTAGCCTTTGAGATATGCGGAGTTTATGGCCGCGGTTGCCGTCTGGCAAACCACAGGCTGATCAAAGGAATGACCAGCCACATTAGGATGGGAACAAAGCCGATATCGGTGCCAGGCACCAAAGGCATGAGCTCGCTATATTGCCAGCCCCATTCCGATTCATACGGCATATTGTTAGCTAACCGTTCGATAATTACCGTTATTCCGAGCCCAGTCAGCAAATAGATGCCAATCATCCAGTAGGTTGGGCGATGCATCCAGTGCCTGTTCCGGTTCAAAATAGAAACAACCGTATAGGCGAGCACCAATATCCCCACGTCGCCAAATGTTGCCCGCGTGCAACCTAGAGTTTTCTCCCAATAGGTTGCCGACCCGACATCAAAAAATGGCATTTGCAGGATTTCCCATATGAAGGCTGTGAAAAACCCGAACGTGGCTATGTGAACCTCGGGCTCTTTGTCGAATTTCACGACGCGAGAAACTTGGCTTTGAATAGGGAAATGGAACCCGTTGCTGTCGGGAAGCTTAGTGTTTTTTCTGTCAGATATCCCGGCGCTACCAATATTCGTTCCAATATACCTTCAGCATTATGTTTCGTGTCTTCGACACCATCGAGCTGCTGCACCGTCATTCGAAACGCAGAGCGCATCAGCGGTGATTTCTGCATTGCATAATCTGCAATGTGGAGTTCACCGCCGGGCATTAGCAAGCTGCGCATGATATCAACTATCTCGCTCTTTTTCAAAAGAGGCACCTGATGAAACATCAAACTGGATGTTATTTTTGTCGGCTGCCAACCCTGCGGCAAAGCTTCTTTTGATAAGAACCCCGGAATGAATCGAATATTGGGACCGTTTATTTTCTTGGATGCCCGTTCGAGCGCCTCGATATCGGGATCAAGCCCCATGAAATCCGCTTCCGGACAATGCTCCGCCAAAATAGCCAACAGGCTTCCGGTCCCACATCCCACATCCAAAATCCTGTCGCCTGGAACCGGATTGATCTGCTTAGCTAGCGCCGAACGCCACGCATTTTCCCGTGTCAAATATCTGATCGCGAGATCATAGAGCGGCGTCAGGATTTTATAGCCTAATGGCGGAGTGTAGGTTTCGGTTGCCATTAGCTATTACAAGGTCCGACGACGCAACCGCAGCGCATTTGCGATAACCGATACTGAGGAAAGACTCATCGCGGCGGCCGCGATCATCGGGCTCAATAATATACCGAACCAAGGATAAAGGATACCAGCTGCGACCGGCACGCCAAGGCCATTATAGATGAACGCAAAGAACAGGTTCTGCCGTATATTACCCATGGTGAGCTGGCTGAGGTGACGGGCTTTGGCGATACCGCCCAAATCACCTTTTACCAGCGTGATCCCGGCACTTTCCATTGCCACATCGGTGCCCGTGCCCATAGCGATTCCAACATCCGCCTTGGCCAAAGCAGGCGCATCATTGATGCCATCACCAGCCATCGCAACCTTCTTGCCGGCCGCTTGTAGCTCGGAGATGACCCGGTGCTTGTCTTCGGGTGAGACATTGGCATGAATTTCATCAATGCCAATGAGCCGTCCAACGGCTTGAGCAGTCACTTCTGCATCGCCGGTGAGCATCACAACGCGGATATTGGCCTTGTGTAGTGCTTTTATCGCGTCAACGGTGGTTGGTTTGATGGGATCGGCAACACCGATGAGGCCAGCAGGCTTGCCGTCCACAGCCACAAACATCACGGTTTGGCCCTGTGACCGCCCATTCTGTGCTTTGACAATCAGGTCAGCGCTGCTTGCACCAAGCCTTTCCATCATCTTTTCATTGCCGATGGCAACACGCCTGTTCTCTGCAGTCGCTTCTACGCCTTCGCCAGTGACAGACCCAAAGTCGGTAGCTGCTTCAAAGGAGAGCTTCCGATCTTTTGCGCCGGCGACAATTGCAGCAGCTAAGGGATGCTCGCTTGCCATTTCAATGGCTGCGACCAATGCGAGCATCTCATTCGCGTCCATACCTGTTTCCGGTTCAACGGATACCAGCTTTGGCTTGCCTTCTGTCAAAGTGCCGGTTTTGTCGACAACAATGGTATCGATTTTTTCTAATGTTTCGAGTGCTTCGGCATTTTTGATCAAGATACCGTTTTGTGCACCCTTACCGGTACCGACCATGATCGACATGGGGGTCGCTAAACCAAGCGCGCACGGGCAGGCTATGATCAGGACCGCAACCGCATTGACTAAGGCATAAGCAAGAGCGGGATGCGGTCCCCAGATCGCCCAAATAATAAATGTCGCAACGGCTATGAGAACAACGGCAGGGACGAATAGTCCTGCAACCATATCTGCCAATTTTTGAATAGGCGCGCGACTGCGTTGTGCCTCGGCAACCATTTGTACAATTTTTGCAAGCAGAGTGTCTTTGCCGATCCGGTCAGCCGTCATCACAAAACTGCCCGTTTGATTGACCGTG
The DNA here is from genome assembly GCF_965233695.1 of Parasphingorhabdus sp. GTDB lineage: Bacteria > Pseudomonadota > Alphaproteobacteria > Sphingomonadales > Sphingomonadaceae > Parasphingorhabdus. The sequence continues at coordinate 2,737,674 of NZ_OZ247497.1, read as the reverse complement.
CCACCGGTGACATCGTCCCCTTCCGCTTTACTAACTGGGATTGGTTCGCCGGTAATCATAGATTGATCGATAGTACTGGAGCCTTTGGCGATGCTACCATCAACCGGAACTTTCTCACCCGGGCGAACACGCAACCGGTCACCTAGTTGTACCTGGTCCAGCGAAATCTCTTCATCTGAACCATCATCATTAACACGGACAGCGACAGGCGGTGCTAATTCGAGAAGAGCGCGCAACGCACTAGATGTCTGACCGCGTGCCTTAAGCTCCAGAACCTGCCCCAGCAAAACAAGCGTGGTAATGACGGCTGCTGCTTCAAAATATATCGCGACATTGCCGTTATGTCCACGAAATGCATCGGGAAATGCATCAGGGAAAATGGTAGCAAAGACACTGAACCCATAAGCGACGGCAACTCCGAGGCCTATGAGTGTGAACATATTGAGGTTCATCGTCTTTACAGATTGGATGCCGCGAACGAAAAATGGCCAAGCACCCCATAAAATAACGGGACTTGCCAATAAAAGCTGCAACCACTGACCGGTTGCCGGACTAAACAATCCATCAAATGGATTGTTGGGAATGAGTTCGCCCATCGCGAAAATGAACAACGGAATGGTGAACAGCGCACTCACCCAAAATCGGCGGCGCATATCGATATATTCTGGATCAGGGCCAGTATCGAGCGAGAAGGTTTCTGGTTCTAGCGCCATGCCACATATTGGACAGGAACCCGGGCCTTCTTGGCGGATTTCTGGATGCATCGGGCAGGTGTAGATTGTTCCGGCAGGCACATTATCCTGGGCTTCACGGTGTTTTCCGGTGAGATAATGCTCCGGGTCTGAAACAAATTTGGTTTTGCATCCGGCGGAACAGAAATGATAATCCCGAGCATCATGACGCGCATGATGCTCGGTTTTATCCGGCTCGACAGACATACCGCAGACGGGATCTGTGACATGATCTGAAGAGCCTTCGTGGCTGTGGTCATGGCCTGCAAGGCCACCGGGGGAAGGAGTGACCTCAGCCATTAGCGGTGTTTCCAATCTTGTTTTGAATAAAGCGTTTTAGCGGAACTACAAACAGCGCGATATACCACCCATAGGCAAAGCTGCCGGCAGCGCCCGCCAGAAAACCGGGCCATGTTAACCATTCAAATCCAGGGAGCCAAGGCGCCCAAGCTTCATGCATATGCGCCCAATTCGGTGCTAGTACACCAAAGCCGATGCAAACCAGATAGCTGGCAAGCAGGAATAGACTCAAGGTCCACCCCCAAATAAGAATTTGTTTACCCATTGAAATATTGGACATTTTGCACTCCATCTTTTCGTTGATAAATATACCATAGTGGGGTATAGTTTATTAGTCAAGTTTGGATTTGCGAAGAGTCTTTTGATTGCAAGCTGACTGAGATAAGGCATAGAAAAAATATGACAGAAAAATTTACTCAGGAAATAAACCGGATGCGCCGGATTGAAGGCCAGGTCCGCGGAATTGCCAAAATGATGGAGGAGGGTCGGTACTGTATCGACATTCTTCAGCAATTTTCCGCCGTGGAGGCCGCATTGCATGCCACCAAAATGAAAATATTGGAAACTCATACCAATCATTGCGTGCAGGAAGCCCTCACCTCTGGCGACAAGGCTGATCAAAAGGAGAAAATAGCGGAGCTGATCAGCTTGTTTGGCAAAATGAGAAAATAGAAAAAGGCCCGGAGCCTTTGCAGCTCCGGACCCATCCTGCGACCCTATTCTGGTTTAGCTTTGCCTTGATCCATTTTGCTATGGTCCATCTTGGAGTGGTCCATTTTTGAATGATCCATCATCTGACACGACATTTTGCCATCAGCACCTTTTTGCATCATGCCTTCCATCTTTTTGCCATCCTTCATCAACTCGCATTTCTGCGACTCAGAACCACCGGCTTTATGTTGATGCGCCATGGCTGCTCCGCTCGAAACCAGAGCGATTGCGCTTACGATAATTGTCATTTTTCTCATGATATTTCCTTTCTTGGTTATTAGTCTCAATTGTAGCTTGCGAACACACGTTGCCCATCATCGCCAAAGGCGATGACCTGGTAAGGTTGTGTTTGATTTTGATATTCCATGCCTGGCGAGCCGACCGGCATGCCTGCTACGGCAAGCCCTTTAACGCCAGCAGGGCGGGTTTCGAGCAATCGCTTGATATCAGCGGCAGGGACGTGGCCCTCGATGACATATCCGTCAATAACAGCAGTATGGCAAGAAACAAGCTTAGGCGGAACGCCCAATGCTGTTTTACGCGCTCTCATGCTGGTTTCATCTTTGACCGTTATCTCGCGGTCCATATTGGTTTCGGCATGATCGGCCCATTTCAAACAGCAACCGCAGCCAGCATCACGATACATGACAATGGGCGCAGCGCTTACAGCAGTTGTGCAGGCAGCCAGCAGAGCCAACGTCATGCCGTTCGCCGTCTGGCGTATGTATTTCACAGATAGTTTTTTGGTCATATTTCTTCCTTCACATTCCCATATGATTGGGACCGAGCGACATCTCGGCGCCCCAATAGCCTTGAAATAAAATCGCAAATGCTACCGCGGCAAGACCGACCCGGAACACGGTGCGTTTGCCCGAGTTTGCGGGAGCACTGGACAAAAAAGCGAGCAATATACCGGTTATGGCAATACCGGTGCCTGTCCACCTGTGAAGTCCCAAAATCTCCGAACGATCACTCATGCGTATGCCGCCTGCGAGCCAGCCCAAAATTGCGGCCACAATGCCGCCGGCTGCACCGATCCAGACGAGGAACCGAACCGAACTCCCGACACCTGCCGTAGGATTAATAATCATAATAAGCTCAGCCAACGCGGCAACCAGGAAAAGAGCGATTGGGAAATGAACCGCCATAGGATGCAAGCGACCTAGAAAATCGATGAGATCGAAGCCTTTGTCGGTTGCCGCCTTGTGGGCATGTTCGGCATGCGAATCTAGCATATCTCCAGATTGCATCGACGGCATGCCCGCATCTGCGACGTTGTGTTCGTTCGATTGGGCCACGGGATCAGGCTCATTATTGCGATGAGCCTCATGCGCTTGTAATGCAGAAGCTGGCGAAAGAATTAAAAGCAGTACCAAACCGATTGAACGCCAGTGCATATTGAGCTCCAAATCTAGCAGTTTGTTTCGATGCTGCTATGTGACTATTACGCAGCGAACTTTCATACCCCTCAAAATTTCATTGAGGGTTTTATCTGCTACGCGCGTAAAGTAGTTAGTAACGCGGTTTTGGAAGGAAAACTGAATGACTGAGAAGTTTAGTAAAATTATGGAGGATCTGAACGATAATAGAGCACCTGGTATCGGTCCAGACTTCGAGGCCGGTATTTGGTCCCGTGTATCTCAAATCGAACGCAAACAGCTTGCAAGAGGCCGGAATGGCTTGGCCGCTATCATGCTGGCTACCGCGCTTAGTGTCGGCGTGATGAGTGGGGGGGATGAAGCTATAGCGAGCAGTGGCTCCAGTTATTTGAGCGATGGGCCGGACTATTCACCAGCCACATTGCTGCACGTTTTACCATGAGAATGGGGCCTTTTCGCATTGCGCTCCTGATTTTTCTGGCCCTGACTGCTGGATTTCTAGGGTCTTTGGCAGCCAATAAATGGTCCGCGCGAAATGGTGAAAGCTCAAGCCTTCATGGGTTTGTTCATCAAGAGCTCCGTCTTTCAGAAACCCAAATGAAAGACCTTGACGAAATGGAGAATAAATTTGCGGTAAAGCGCCGTACCTTGGAACTATCCCTGCGGGCGGCCAATGGCAAACTTGCTACCGCTATGGAGGAAGAACACGAATTTGGCCCTAAAGTCGCATTGGCGGTAGAAGATGTGCATGACCGTATGGGGGAGCTACAAAAAGCAACGATCTCGCATGTTTTTGAAATGCGTTCGCTATTAACGCCCGATCAGCAATCTGCGTTTGACCGTCATGTGAGCGATGCACTTACTGCTGATCAGCAATGAAATTCTTTGAATAATCTGGAATGGATCAGCCAATTTCAGATGAACAGGACGAGGTCCTTGCAAGTAGATCAGCCAAGGGGGATCGAAGAGCGTTTGGGGTCTTAATGCAGCGCCATGGTCCACGCTTGCTTAATATTGCTTTTAGAACCTTGCGTCATTCAGACGAAGCGCAAGATGCTGTCCAGGAGGCGATGGCCGCAGCATGGTTCAAAATGGGTCAATTTGACCAAAGCCGCGAGTTGGCTCCATGGCTAACCAGAATCACGCTTAATAAATGTCGTGATCATTTAAGGCGGCGCAAAGTGCGTCGTTTTTTCGAGTTTGGAAGCGGTCAGGAGCACGAATTAGAAACAGCTGACGAAACACCTGATCAATCTTCCGACCTGGAATCACGTCAGTTGCTTTCTCTGATGGAAGAAAAAATTGCCACCCTTCCCCATTCTTTGAGAGAACCATTCCTTTTGGTAACCTATGATGAACGTAGTCAGGCTGAAACGGCTGCTCTTCTAGGCATTTCGGAAAAGGCAGTTGAATCGCGAATTTACCGCGCGCGAAACAAATTGCGGGATGCAGCTAAAAGTTTTGAGGGATAAAGCATCTGCGCGCGTAATGAGGTTGAACACAGACCTCTATTCAGGACAGAATTTATGCTTTCCCTCGACCGCAGAAAATTAATTACTTCATCGCTAGCGCTTGGTGGGGCTGCAGGATTATCCGCAGCGATGCCAGGCTGGGCACGCGCTGCCAATGGAGGCACATTAGCCCGCAAAGGCAGTGATGTTCTCTCCGGCGAATATATGAAAATGACGGTTGCTGATGCCGCGTTTACGACCGGCAGTCGGCGCGGACCGGCTGTTACCGTAAACGGCACTATCCCTGGCCCTTTGGTGCGCCTCAAGGAAGGCCAGAACCTCGTCGTTGACATGGTCAATGATAGTTCTGAAGGCACGTCAATTCACTGGCACGGGCTGCTTGTTCCGTTCTTAATGGACGGTGTTCCCGGCGTCACAATGGCGGCGCTCGAACCGGGCAAGACATTCCGTTACGAATTCCCTATCCGCCAAGCAGGTACATATTGGTGGCATGCCCACACTTTGCAGGAACCAATGGGCCACTATGGCCCAATCATCATTGACCCCAAGGGACCAGAGCCGGTGGAATATGACCGGGATTATGTAGTGATGCTGTCTGACTGGTCACCCATGAATCCGCATACAATCATGGCCAAACTGAAAAAGGGCGAAGGCTATTTTAACTATAACCAGCGCACAATGACAGATGATTACCCCCTTTCGGCAGAGGAGCGCCGAATGTGGGCTAAAATGCGGATGATGCCAACCGATATCGGCGATATATCTGCCGCAACCTATACCTATCTTCTCAACGGGCATGGTCCTGAAGACGGGCTGGAGTATCTCTTTAAAAGAGGCGAACGTGTGCGCCTGCGCTTCATCAACGGGGCAGCCGCCACGTTTTTCAATATCCGTATTCCAGGCCTGCCAATGACGGTCATCTCGGCCGATGGGCAGAATGTCGAGCCGGTTCAGGTGGACGAATTCCAGATTGGCAATGCCGAGACTTATGACGTTATCGTCGAACCCGGAAGCAGCGAAGCCTATACAATTACCGCTGAATCAATGGATCGCTCGGGCATGGGCCTTGCCACACTGGCAAGTCGCCCGGGAGCGCGTGCGGCGGTTCCTCCGCTTCGCGACCCACCATTGCTTACAATGGCTGATATGGGCATGTCCGGACACGGCGAAGGTGGGACGGATCATTCCGCACATGGCGCTACCGTTTCCGGTGCGGCAATGGCCGATATGGATATGTCGGGCGGCATGAATATGCGAGACACGTCCAAATTGCCGCCTTCGGTCAAGGTCGGACCTGGTGTAGATATGGTATCAATGAACCCGGTTGACCGGATGGGAGACCCTGGCATCGGTCTCGACAAGGTTGACCACAGGGTTCTCAACTACAAACAACTTGTGGCAGCGCGCCCTAACAAGGTTCGAGCGCCTACACGGCTCAAAGAAATCCATCTGACAGGAAATATGGAGCGCTATATGTGGTCCTTTGACGGCAAGAAATTCTCTGCCGTTACAGATGATCCCATCCGCTTCGCTTACAATGAACGCGTTCGGGTCAAGCTCGTCAATGATACAATGATGGCCCATCCTATCCATTTGCACGGCCATTTCTTCGAACTGGTAAACGGTGCGAAAAATGATCGCCAACCTCTGAAACACACGGTTATCGTGCAACCAGGCGGCAGCGCCCAATTTGACCTCACGGCGGATGAACCGGGCGATTGGGCGTTCCACTGCCACTTGCTCTATCACATGCATAACGGGATGTTTCAGGTCGTCACCGTGCGCCCGCTGGATGGAGACAAATCATGAAAATGATGATTGCTCTCCTGCTGTCAAGCACAGCAGTGCCCAATGTCGCGTTCGCGCAAAGTCATGACGGTCATAATATGCCCGCTATGGCAGACCCTGCCGAAAAGCCGGTTGCCGATGAAGCTGATCCCCATGCAGGCCATAATATGGACACAGCTAAACCGGCGCAGGATGATGTCCCCGTCAACCATGATGAAATGGATCATGAAGGCCTTCCGCATGAAGGCGCCGATGAAGCGGAAGCATCTCAGGATATGCAAATGGATTCCATGAGTGATCCTCAAATGGATCACAGCCAAATGGATCATGGCAAAATGAACCAGCAGTCAGAAGAGGCCGACACAAATGCCGGTCATGACATGCCATTAGATTTGCCCGTAAATGCGCCTCCACCCCCGGAAGCGTTTGACGGGCCCACATATGCGGCTGATCAATATGTCGGCGCAGAAGAAATGGCCGCTTCGCGTGCTGGCGTGGCCCGCGCCGTCAGCGGCACGCCGGTATTCTGGTTTCAAGGGGACCGCCTAGAGTACCGAGCCCGGGAAGGTAAAAACGGTTATTTGTGGGACGTCCAGGGCTATTATGGCGGTGATCTGGAAAAATTCTGGTTCAAAAGTGAAGGCGAAGGCAGCTTTGGAGAAGCCATAGAGAGCGCAGAAGTACAAGCTCTATACAGCAAGGCCATAGCACCATTTTTCGATATTCAGGCCGGTATCAGACAAGATTTGACCGGCCCTGATCGCACGCATGCTGTGATTGGCATACAGGGTTTAGCCCCCTATCTTTTCGAGGTGGATGCTGCGCTCTTCCTTTCCAACAAGGGGGATTTAACCGCAAGAATTGAGGGCGAGCTGGATCAGAAAATCACCCAGCGCCTCATTTTACAGCCGCGCGCCGAGGTCAATCTTGCCGCCCAGGACATCCCAGAGCTTGGTGTCGGAGCTGGCCTGGATAGCTTGGAAGTAGGTCTTCGGCTGCGCTATGAATTCGCCCGGGAATTTGCGCCCTATATCGGAATAGAACAGGAATGGAAGCTCGGTGGAAGCCGCGACTTTGCAATAGCTGCGGGCGAAGATCCATCGGTCACCAACTATGTCGTGGGAATACGTTTTTGGTTCTAGCAGGATTTCAAGTGGTTCCGTTCAAAGGAAAGTTCGATGAAAAATAACAAGCCGGCCCCCCGCCGTTTTGCGTTAACGCTCTCCTATATTGTTGTTTTTCTCGGCGCTGTCGTCATTGGCGGCTATTTGATGACCCATCAACACCAGGCCCATATCCCTGGCCTATATCTACTCCTTGGCATCGTGCTGCTAGCGTGCATTCCGATGTTTCTGTTTATGCGTGGAGGGGGGGATCAGTCGTCAAATAAGAACGAGGAAGAATGAATAGGGAAACTTCTTTCTAATGACTGGGTTTCTAAATCCCTGGCCGACTCTTCTGATAATCGCCATGTTTCCAATTCTTACAATCATATATGGGCGGCTTAGTATGTATGCAGGGCGCGAGGTTGAAGGCAAGCTTGGCAAAACTGCTGGAAGGGTACTGCGCTTTGTTAAAAGACTGGGAACAATAACCAATGGATAGAACTATGATAATTTTCAATGCAATCTTGCTCGCTCTCGCACCAGCCAGTGCGCTCGCAGCACAATCGAGTGACGCCCAAATTGATAGTAAGACGAGCGCAACGGAAGCGGAACCTCAAAATTCAACGCGGTCCTCTCCAGAAAATGTTCTAACCGCCTACCGGGACGCCATTCAAAGGCTTGATGCTTCAAAGATGAAGCCGCTGTTTTCAGAAGAATCTCAAATATTCGAAAATGGTAAGGCTGAAGGAACATTTCTCCATTATCTGGAACATCATCTGGGTCCCGAATTAGGTCATGTAAAAAGCTTTACTTTCACGGAGCCGACAGTCTCATTAACTCAAGTTGATAATACCGCGTTTGCAACCGAGACTTATGGCTATGTGATAGTTTTGCACGATGATCGTAAAATCGAGCGCACCGGCATCGCGACGTCGGTGTTAGTTCGTGAAGGCGACAACTGGAAAATTCTGCGGTACCATTCTTCTTCGCGCGCTCCCAAAAAGGTTAAATAAGACGCGACATCAAATTATAGTCTGCGACTTATCGGGGGAATAGATGTCGACCAAGATTCACATCAAAGCGAGTAAGCTACATAAATGGCTCGCCCTGATCATAGGGGCACAATTGCTGCTCTGGTTCGTTAGCGGCTCTATCATGAGCATTGTACCTATCGAAACCGTACGGAGCGAACATTTAGTATCACGCGAGGCGGAACCAGTTAGAAATATCGGCGGGCTCGTTTCTCCTGGAGCTATAGGGGCAGAAATCGATGGCCCCATTCGCTCATTGCGCTACCGCATGCTGTTGGGCCTACCTGTTGCCGAAGCAATTGATATGGAGGACAAGACATATCTTTTTGATGGCCTCACGGGTAAACTACGCGGGCCGATTGGGAAGAAGGAAGCCCTCAATATTGCGGAAAAGGCATGGATCGACGGACAGCCTAATTTTACGTCAGTTGCCAAGATAAATCAAAATTCCATAGAGTATCGGGGTGCTTTGCCCGCATGGCAAGTGAGCACAATTGATGACGTGAGGATTTTCATTCCTTTGGCTACAGGGGACATTTCAGCTGTCCGAAGTACTACCTGGCGATTTTACGACTTCTTCTGGTCACTTCACATAATGGACTGGAAAAATCATGAAAACTTCAACAGCTGGTGGCTGATAGCCTTTGCGCTCGGCGGTGTGCTAATGTCCGTTTCGGGTTTGACACTTCTCGTCAAACGCTGGCCATTGAAACGCCTACGGAGAAAAAATGCTAGCTAGTGATTGGAGGAAGAATCAGCTCCAACACAATCAACAAAGCCTTGCCAAGGCGCCGTTGCACAAAACGCAGTGACTATTTTACATTGAGCATTTACTTGCAATTGCACGCATCAGACCTCGACTGCATCGCCAAACCCAACAATCAGAACACCAAAAATCACAAGAAGTGCAAAGAGACAGCCGCGCCATCTCTGATTTGGAAGGAGAAATGCCATTCGAGCAGCGATTGCTGCCTGCAGAGTGTAATAAAGGGCGAAGGCGCGAGACGCATAGCTGATAATCTGAAACACATCCGCGCTCCAGGTTAATACCAAACCTATGATTACGAGTAACACATAGCCATTGCCCGGACTAATCCTGCCTTTTGTCAATTCTGCAATCAGACCGCCAGAACCGCTTGTATCGGCTATGGCGGCGCTGAATTGTGCAGCCAACGCCCCGGCTACCAATATCCAGGGCAATATTGGAGAAACAATTCGCATCACATCAATGATTGCCGTTTCCGTCAGCTGGAATTCTTCATGCTCAAATGACAATGCGAACAGCGTGATATAGATCATATAAATTGCAGCGGCCACCAATTGCGCAAGCTGCATCGATTTGACCCGAACGGCGGCACTATATTCGTCGCCTAGATACCTTGACGTCTCAAATCCTTGGACGGTAATAATCAGGCCGAAAGCTAAGGTTACGGCTGCCCAGCCAGTTAGTTGCGGTGGGTGAACGACTAGCGCTGAACTGACGACCTTGCCGTAGCAATAATAGCTGAGGCCCGCCAACAAGCCGGCGATGATAGCCAGTTTAATTGTCACGGCTGCATATTCCATTTTCTCAAGCGCGGAGAAACCGCGCGTATATCCAACGATCAAAATGACCAAAAAAATAAATGAGGTCAGTAACTTGGCGTTGGCGGAACTATTGAAAGATGTCAGGCTAAGCCCAAAGGCGCCAAAGAGATTGAGATAATAGGTGACCGAAATCATGAAGGCGAGCGCCAGCGCCCAGGAGGCAACAGTTTCCAGTTTCTCTGCTATGTAGTCCTGAAAAGTGACTGGCCCATTGCGGATTGTGATATTGAAACGGATTGCACTGCCGAATAAATAGGCTCCAAAGACCAGTACGCCCATAAAAAGCGGAGCCTTGCTTCCATAGGCATACACCAAGATGGGGGCGAGGACGAGAAATCCGCTACCGATAATTGATGCCAATGGCGTAACAGTTGCACGCCAAACCGGTGATCTCGAAAGCTTGGGGGAGAGCTGCAATACGCCAGCGGAAATTATGGCCGCGATGATGACAACATTCAATATCATATCGTCATCCCGCTAGGACCTTATAGATTATTGATCGCGGCAATATGTCCAAGAAGAATAATCCCGCCAAGACGCAATTTCATCAATCGACAAGCTGCATTTGCGAGATCAAGATTCCTGTGAGCTTTTCCTCATCGCTTTCCATCGCCCCCATTGCGGAATGAACATCGGAACCTGACTTTGATACACTCGGTAATCATCCCCAAATTTCCGGAGCATTTCCCGCTCTTCCTTGCGGGCAAGAAAATAGTAAGCAACCACGATGAGCGGCAGGAGGCTGATCGAAAATATGGTAGGCCAATGAATGATGCCTTCCCCAAACAGGGCAATGAAAAGTCCGGTATATTGCGGATGTCTTGCAAACCGGTACAGGCCGGTAGTCACCAACACGTTTTCTTGCCGGGCACGATAAACCTCTTTCCAACCTTTAATGAAAAGGCCGATTCCGGTAAATGCAACGCCGTAGCCCAAAATCATCGCGGCAAACATCCCGGTTTCGCTAAAGTTCAGCAATGTCGACCATAAACTGTTACTAACATATTCTCTATCCAAGCCAAAAAAGCGGATGGCGAGGTACACGGTTAACGGGAAGCCGTACATTTCGGCATAAAGCGCGATAATAAATGCCTGTACGAGCCCCGCGCCTGCCCATTCGCGCCAACCCTTTGGTGCAAAATATCTGTAGAATACCCAAGAGATCACGATGACCATGATCACGGCCAACCCCCATCCAAACGTGCCCATAAATAATCTCCGTACCAATAATCAGTTAAACCATTTGCCTAGAAAAATGCCCTGCGGGCCCCAAAAATATCCCAGCCCCGCCTTCAATTTCCCAAACGAAATTAATGGCTGAAGAAAGAACGCAATCAGAAGAATTTCCGGCGTTAGTGGATAAAGACGCAGGTTCCAGTGTTTCGTTACAGTACTAACGCAAAGCTTGGTCTCATAATCTCAAAACATATTGGTGTGAAACGCAGGATATAATCTGCCTCCAATGGCACAATCTTCTCTTTTCGGAACGCTTTCGTGGGTCACCGCCAGGTCGGCACACTGTAACGTTGAAGCCCATCGTCCGTCATTATTCTTAGTCATCGCTCATCAGTGATTTTCTGAAAGGACCAATATGAAAACCATTCTGCTACCAATCGTAGGAGATTCTGGCATGGAAGGACGCCTCGAGGCAGCGATATCCCTCGCCCATGATCAGAAAGCTCACCTGAGCTGCCTGCAAATATTACCATTACCTTTTGGATTATGGGCCGGCGAGGCGTCTGGTATGACTTATAGTTTAATGATCCGCGACGCCGAAGGAGCAGCCAAGGACCGACGTAACGAAACAGAAGCACGGCTTTCTCAAGAGCAGGCTAGCTGGGACTGGTATGTTCGCACAGGGGATCCGGTTAGCGAATTGACAACAGGTTCAAGACTGGCTGATATGGTTATTGTTGGCAGTGGGCCTGGAGACGGTGCTCCTGCTGTTCATATTGCGGCAAATCTAGCGGTTCACGTTACCATTCCCGTGCTGGCTTTTCCGGTTAATGCATACAGCTTTGACCCGGGCGGACCAATGATGATCGCTTGGAATGGGTCAGCAGAGGCCGCCAATGCGCTCCGCAATAGCTTATCGCTGATTTCCAAAGCCTCGGGTGTTCATCTGGTTGTTATCGATGAAGGATCTTCAGCCTTCCCGGCAGAAGATGCAGGTAAATTTTTGTCCCGGCACGGAATTTCAGCCGTAGTAAAGAAACTTACCGCCAAGACGTCGATAGAAGAGACTTTGGAAACAGCTGCTCGCGACATTGAAGCGAGCTGCATTATAATGGGCGCTTATGGCCATTCTCGGACACGCGAAATGATCTTCGGCGGTGTCACCCGTCACATGCTAAAAAATAGTACCATTCCTCTCTTATTGTCCCATTGAGCAATGCTAGCGGTTGGATGATCAAGTGAAACTGATTTGCAGACTTGAACTGTCGAGAAATGCGAAACTCGCAGGGCAAATATATGAGCTATGCAGGATCTTTGGCCATTATGCTCTATAGCGAAAAAATCGGGGACGAAGGTGAAACCATGGTTTTCTTACATGGTATAGCCGGCTCAACGCGTTATTGGAAATCGCGCGTCGAACCATTGACCCGCCATTATCAGCTATTGTTGGTTGATCTGTTGGGGTACGGCCAGTCACCAAAACCCTGGACGAAATATACTGTTGATCGCCATGTCGACGAACTTTACCAGGTCGTTCGTGATCAAAAGGCAATGACCATTGTAGGACATTCATTCGGGGCCATCGTCGCAATTGCGTTTTGCGCTCGCTTTCCTCACTTGGTAAAACGTCTTACCCTGATCGGCCTTCCCTATTTTGGCGATAAACAGGGTGCTATCAAATATTTTAGTGAAAGCCATTTGGCTGAACGATACGTTACGACGAATATTGCCTTTGCAGCGCTTGCTTGTATGATGACACGCTGGGTTCTACGATGGTTTCTTCCTTATGTACTGCGCGATATGCCGCGTGAAGTCGTTGAGGATCTGACCCGCCACACTTGGCGCTCTTATACCTCTTCGTTATGGGACGGTGTTTATGGCCATGATCTTTTTGCTGACGCCGACAGCTTGGATCCCAATTGCAATGTCCTTTGCCTGCATGGAAGCGCAGACAAAACCGCTCCGTTATCCGGCGTCCAAAAACTGTTAGCCAATCGTTCGCGGTGGAAAATCCAAATTTTGGAGGATGGTGACCACCATCCTCTTCTACGAGAGCCAAATTGGTGCCTGCAGCAAATTACGCTGGCAATGAGAAATTGAATAGGTTCTTACTGTTTCTAAAGTTTGCCCGAACATATCGCGATAATGCCGAGATATGTGCTTCAGAATTCAGATATTTAAAAATCTGCAAAGGTTTCCAAAACAAATATAATCAAGCAAAAATGTCGTAGATCGGCCGAAGCAGAATGTTTAATGTAAGCCAAAATGTCATTGATATATTTTCTATCGGATACGTTATAGCCGAGTGGACCATCCGAATCGTGATGCTGATCGTTGTCCCTTTGAGACGCCCCCCCGGATCCGCACGCGGTTGGTTAGTAGCGACTCTTTTTATCCCCATTCCAGCGCTTATTCTCTATTTGTTAATTGGACGACCGACCTATCCGCGTTGGCGGCGAAAGCGCTTTAAAAGAGCCCGGCAAATGCTGGCGATCGCGACGGAAGAAATCAACCATTCTGAGTTTTGCTCGCGGCCCGTGTTGCCTGGTACATATGCTTCTGCTTCAAAACTGGTTGAGAATCTAGGCCAGTTTCCAATAATGGGCGGCAATAAAGTCAATCTTCTTGCCGACTATGACGGAGTGATTGATGAGCTTGTTGCTGACATAAACCGGGCCCGTCATCATGTTCATATTCTGACCTATATATTCGCCAATGATCGCACAGGATCGAAAATCATCGGAGCCCTGAAAAACGCAGCTGAGCGTGGCGTCGAATGCAGGGTGCTGATCGATGCACTGGGCTCACGTCGCTGGTCGCGGGACATTGTTGATCAACTGACAAATGGTGGCGTTCAAGTAGCGCGCGCGCTTCCGGTTACATTTTTGCGCCGGCGCTCGGCCCGCGCAGACCTGCGCAATCATCGGAAAATCGCAATTATCGATTCATTTCATGGGTTTATAGGCTCACAAAATATTATTGATGCACAGTACGCCCCTGGTTTGTTTAATCGGGAATTAGTTGTTCATGTAGCCGGACCAGTGGTACTTGAAATGCAGGCAGTGTTTGCCGCTGATTGGTTTCTTGAAACTGGTCAGGATTTGAACAAAGCTTCATTTTTTCAGCATCGCCATGGCGCAGGATCCACAATAGCCCAGCTGCTGCCGAGCGGGCCCGATTATCCTGTTGCTGGCGCTGGTCGGCTTGTGGTGGCGCTCATATACAGTGCGCGGCGGCGCATCGTTTTAACGACCCCCTATTTTATTCCAGACGTTGCCTTGGTACAGGCTCTTGAAACAGCAGTTATGCGAGGGGTTGAGGTAAGCCTGATACTCTCAAGGGCCTCCGACAGCCTATTGGTCGGCCTTGCTCAACGCTCCTATTATGAGCAGATGCTACGTGCAGGCGTAACCATCTATCTCTATCGCGACGGTCTGCTTCACGCCAAACACATCATGATCGACGAACTTATTTCTGTTATCGGGTCCACAAATATCGACATCCGATCTTTTCAGCTAAATGCTGAAGCCAGTCTCATCCTTTATGATGAGAAAGTTGCGAACACGCTGGATGCAGAACAAGATAAAAATATTGCTGGAAGCGATCGGTTAACCCTAGAGAGCTGGGATCAACGGCCGCGGCCAGTCAAGCTAGTGGAAAATATTGCGCGGCTTGTCAGTCCTCTGCTTTAACAGTTTGAGTGGCCTTGAATTCCACCAACTTTCTAGCCATTCGCTCTTCAATATCTCCGCCCCAATTGGCTTCGAGCTTGAGCAATGCGTCCATTGCAATTTTCCGGTCATACAGGAATGTCATGACATCGCGCGCGATCGGATAGGCCGAACCTGAGCCACCGCCATGCTCAACCACAACCGAAACCGCATATCTTGGATTATCGACAGGCGCGAAGGCGATAAAAAGTCCATGGTCGCGGAAACGCCAAGGTAAACTTGCGTTGGATCTGACACCCCCTGCCCGTTCTTCCATTGTTATTCGCCGCACTTGCGCGGTTCCCGTTTTACCACCCATTTTTAAATTCGGAAGTGGCAATGCTGCCCGGCGGGCTGTCCCTATCGGGCTTACCACATCGCCCATAGCCCGTCTCACAAAGGCAAGATGTTCTGACGGAATGTCGAGAATTGCGGAAGGCGGCGTGTTTTTGGCGAGCAGCAATGAAGGCGCAATACTGCGTCCTGAAGCCATTCGGGCCGCCATAACGGCCAATTGCAGCGGGTTGGAGAGCATATACCCCTGCCCGATCGTAGTGTTTACTGTATCATAAGCTTGCCACTTTTTATTATATTTTCGTAGTTTCCACCGAGCATCTGGCACGGTGCCGTAACTTTGAGAGGAAACCGGCAAATCATATTTTGCCCCGAGACCGAGGGCCTTTGCCATCTGCGCAATTGGCATAATTCCCACCCTCAACGCCATTTGATAGAAATAAATATCGCAGCTTTGATATATGGCTTTGGCCATGTTGACCCGTCCATGACCTCCACGTTTCCAGCAATGGAAGTAGCTATTGCCAACCTTCAGGCGCCCTGTGCAAACTATAGTGTCATCCTCTTTGATTCCCTCCTTCAAAAGCGCCAATGCCACCATTGGCTTTATGGTAGATCCAGGTGGATAAAGGCCGCGTAGTGACTTGTCCCGCAAAGGAACATGATCATCGCTCGACAGCATCTGCCATTCATTCTGGCTAATCCCGTCTGAAAAGCTGTTGGGGTCGAAAGACGGCATCGAGGTCATCGTGAGAATCTCCCCCGTTTGGCCGTCAAGAACCACAACCGAGCCTGATTCTTCGCCTAGCCTCCTTGCCGCATAGCGCTGGAGTTCCGCGTTCAAAGTAAGCTGCATAGATTTGCCTGGAACATCCGATCTTGTTTCCAGCTCCCTTACTATCTTGCCTCTTGCGGTTACCTCGACCCGTTTGGCCCCTGGTTTACCTTGCAGCGTCTCTTCAAATCTCTTCTCCAGACCATCCTTGCCAATTTTGTACCCCGGCGCGAGAAGAATTGGTGACGGATTTTTCTCATATTCTTCAGCAGATGGCGTTCCCACATAGCCCACAAGATGGCCCACGGCGGCACCGGGCGGATAATCTCTTGAAAAACCGCGACTAGCAGATACCCCCGGTAAATCAGGCAAGCGGACACTTACCGCTGCAAAGCCGTTCAAATCCAGACCTGACGCAACATGGATTGGTTGAAAATTATTAGCCCTTCTCAGTTCGGCATTTATTCGCGCAACCTCGTCCGGTTCTAAACGTAATAATTTCCTAAGAGTTGCAATAGTCGCATGGATGTCCTTAACCCGACTGGGATTCAGATCGATACGGAAATCAACTTTGTTGTTTGCGATAGGCTTTTCGTTGCGATCTAAAAGCCAACCTCTGCGCGGCGGTATCAGCGTGAAATTTACCCGGTTACTCTCGGACAATAATTTGTAACGGCTATTTTCAACAACGGAAATATAGCCCATTCGGCCTATTAGAACGACGCCGATACCTAATGAGGCACCGCCCAGTAGTGTTGCACGCCGAGAAAATGTGAGAGATTGAACGCTCCCTGTTATTGTCTTGGTATTTTTCATAATGGCAGTCGCCAATAACCGGATTTCAGACAGAAAAAATTGTTCTGAAAAGCACCTCTCCACCCCAGCACTTTGGATGAGTGGCCAGTTATGTCTGTCATGTTATCGATCGTTTCTGGGCTGATCCCAGCATGAAGATCATTGAAACACCTACTATAGTTAGGGCAATCCCAATCCATTGGAGAAAAGCTATGCGTTCTCCGAAAAATATAACTCCGAGTGCCAAGCCAAAAATCGGGATGAAAAAACTGAAACTATTGGCCCGGTTCAAGGACGTCTTTTCGAGGATGGAAAACCACATCCAGTAGACCAACGAAGTACCGAAAACACTCAGAATCCCGAGTATCAATATGAACTGGGATGACCATTTTACAGCTGTTGGATCTTCAAAAAGCAATGCTGCCATAGCAAGGGGAATACTGCCGATAAGAAGCTGCAGACCCATCGCCATCAATGCATCGACGGATCCGGCGATTTTCTTAATCCAGACATTGCTAATCGTAATGCCCAGTGCAGCGAGAATAATATAGGCTACGCCAATAGCATAGCTATTATTCTCGCTGGAAAGAAATCCTGGCAACGCTATGAATATGATTCCGCCGAAACCCAATAACATGCCCAACACGCCTAGGCGCGTCAGCCGCTCCTTCAATATAAAGACTGCGAGAATTGCAGCAAGCAGAGGCTGTGCATTTGAGATTACGGTCGCAATACCCGGCGACACAAATTCAGCCGCGTGAAACATGCCCAAAAAGCCAAAACTGGTTGCTCCAATCCCCACTATGGCGATGATTTTCCAGTCATTCCAATTTTGGGGCAATGGCTGACGCAAAGCAAAGGCTAGTACAATCAAAATCAAACCGGAGAGGACCGCGCGAAAAGCAGCAAATGTAAGATGCGGCGCAAATTCTATACCCAAGGTTATGAAGGGAAAGCATATTGCCCAAAGAAGCATCACTATTATGATCTGGAAAACAACGGATATGTTCATGATAGAACTCGAGTCCGAGGCGAAATGCGCAACGCATTTTGGACAAAATTGAGCCGGGCTGGACTATTGAGTAATATCACGGCGCAATAATGTTATTATGCAGATATATCTCATCAAACGGAAAGACTATTTCAGCGTCAGGTTGCTCAGCGTGCTTATCCTTGTCCGGGCAATCAACGAGCGACATCAAGTGACCAATAATATTCAATCGTGCCGTTTTTTTATCGTCCGCTTTGACGACATACCATGGCGATATCTCAGTATGGGTCCGGCGGAACATCGCATCACGCGCTTTGCTATAATCGTCCCAATGTTCAATGGCTACTTCATCTATTGGGCTAATTTTCCATTGCTTTAAAGGGTCAACCCGACGATCACGCAAGCGCCGTTTTTGCTCGTCCTTTGAGATATCGAGATAATATTTGTAGATTTGCATCCCGGACCCGAGCAACATCTGCTCGAAAGGAACTACTGATTTCATAAAATTCTCATATTCCGTTTCGCTGCAATAGCCCATGACACGTTCGACACCGGCCCGGTTGTACCAACTTCGATTCATCAATACCATTTCCTGGCTTGATGGAAGATGGGCGACATATCTCTCGAAATACCAGGAGCGGAGTTCTCTGTCCGAAGGCTTGCCCAAGGCCACGACGCGCGTTTCACGCGGACTCAAATGCTCGGTTATCCGCTTGATCACGCCATCTTTGCCTGCCGCATCCCGACCTTCAAAAATAATCAAAATCTGGAGATCATTTCTGATCAGATGTCGTTGCAATTTGACCAATTCCAACTGCAGGCGTTGCAAAGAGGTCTTATAGTTTTCTTTGCCGATCCCTTTGGTCTTTTTTTCCTTTTTACTCATCTTGTCACCTTTCCAAAATCATCTCAATTTGCGCAGAAATGGTCACGCTGTTTTTACAATTATGTTGTGCAGAATATCGCCAGCATGGGCGAAATGGTCGGACGCATTTGACAAATGACGATAAATTTCCCGCCGCTTCAAAACTTCCATCACATAGGACAAACCGCTAGCCACTGCCCTGCAATCGGCCTCCTCCAAAGGATCCAATAGATGCAAAAAATCATCTTGATTGCTGGATTGTTCTGCCCGGGGTTTGGCGGAATAGTATTTTGCATCGAACAACTGAGAAAGCGCTTTGCGATATAGTTTTTCTACCTGTCTTTCCACTTTTTGAACGGCCGCAGCGCTTTGTTCGGCCAAGCTTGGGTTCTTTTTCAAAGTGGCGAAACCGCTTTGAAGCTTTTGCGCACTGGATTGAAGAAGCTTCGCCATTTCGAGCATTTGGGCATCGGGTTCGATCCCAAGAATCTCCATTTCCCGTACGGTCGTCTTGGCATAATTTAAACCCTCATCGATCGAGGTGATCGCCCGATAAATGTCCTCGCGATCAAACGGCGTTGAAAAAGAGCGGTTAAGGGTATCTATATTTCTTATTTTCAGGATATCCCCTTCGTGCTCCAGTCTCCGCACATCATCGGCTCGTTTCTGCTCGCCTGTTTCCATATAGGAGGCCAGCATTTCCATTGCCTGTACAACCACATCACATTGATCATTAAGCATTGAATAGAAGTCCGGGGTTCGCGGGAACACTGTGTGAATGATTTTCGAAAACCGCGAAACTCGTTTTGTTTGTGTGATCTCAGTTTCAGATTGCATCGCCTGTCCAATCGCCGATCTTTTGGCTGAGCCGAATTGCCGTCGTTGGGGAAAGGAGTTGCCTTGGTCGCGTATATCGAAGGCATTCGGCCCGCTTTATCCGATGTGGCCGGCTGCACGCCCTATTCGGTTCAAATATAAACATTAATTAGAACTCCTGCCGAGATGCCAAATACCAAAACCAAGTAACCGGTTAAAATAGGGCGTCGTAGCTTCTTGTCGGCAAACACAAAAACTATCCCAAGTTTAAAAATGAGGTTGGCGAAGAAGGCCAATATGATTGCGTAAACGGCAATGTTGGGATCAAGGATATTATCCGATACCAGTTTCAGATTTGATACTGTAATGGCGTCAATATCGGTCAATCCCGATAGGAAGGACACTAAGAAAACACCGGCTTCTGCAAAGACATCATTCATCCAGGCGACAAGAAATAATATCCCGGCAAAGCTAAGTGCAAAGATCCCCGCGCTCACGATTTCCGCTGGATTTCGTGTTGATACTGCCGGTAAGGGCTCCTTTGAATCTTCAATCCTGCGATACGACCACAAAACGAACAGACTGCCCGCCACCCCGCCCCCTATCAGCCATGGCAGCATGAGAGGCATCAGCATAAACTCCAGTAAGCCCACGATAATTCCAATGCGAACGAGCTGAACCAGGTGGGACAATAATATAATGGTTGCTGCAATGTTGGAGAACCCGGCCTGTTCCTTGCTATATTTAGCATAGACAAGGGTCGTTGCCGTCGTTGAAGCCATGCCTCCCAAAATCCCGGCAATTGCGATGCCCGACTTATGCCCAAATATTTTAAGTGCGAGATAACCCAATAAGCTAAGCCCGCTAATGAGGACCACCAGCCAACCGATTTGATAGGGGTTAAATACCTCGTAAGGGCCGTAATTGTTGTTCGGTAATATTGGCAATAAGATAACCGCGATCGCTGCGAATTGGAAAAACGATATTATTTCCTGTTTGGTCAACCTTTGCGGTACCTCTCGCAATTCTTTACGGAAATAGAGCAACGCAGTCATTGTCACGGCGATCGCGGCCGGCAATAATGGATGACCAATCCATAAAATATAACCCAGTATAAAGGTAATTAGGGCAGCGACTACTGTCGTGGTATCTGGCTCGGCAGCCCGAGATTTTATTTGTGCGATCATCAGGCATGCGGCAACAAGTATCAACAGCGTCCACGTGCCGATCTGAGAATCAGTTTGTGCCCAGATATAGCCGCCGAGCGAACCAGCAAGCGCGATTAGTGTAAAAGTCCGCAGCCCTGCTATAGAATTTTCATGGCGCTGTCTCTCCAGCCCAACCAGAAAGCCAAGGGCCAGGCTTTGTCCAAAGAGCATCAAATGCGAAATTTGAGGGGCGCCGCTGATCATCTTTGACTAACGTCCAACGATCCGCGTTGAGAAACACAGATATGCTGCCTCAGACGCGGCCTTTGCCAGAAGCCCATTGCGAAACATGCAAATTTTTCGGAATTAGGAACATGCCAAATAATCTTTCCCATCAAAAAATCTTTCCAGCCAATTGGATCAATCCGTAAATGGCAATGGAAGCGCTCGCAGCGCCAGGTATCGTGATCAACCATGTCCCAAAGATATGCTTTGCAGTGCCCCAGTGAACTGACTTCGGCCGCTCTGATGTGCCAACGCCCATAATTGCAGTGCTGACCACCTGGGTGGTGGAAACAGGCGCTCCGAGAGCAGATGCCGCCAAAATCACGCCAGCTGACGTCAATTGTGCATCCAACGCGTGGATTGGCCGAACTTTGTAGATCCCGAAACCCAGCGTACGCACAATGCGCCAACCGCCTGTCAGCGTGCCTATTGTGATCGCTGTTGCGCTCGCCAAAATAACCCAAAATGGCACATAGAACTGTCCGCTCACACCCCCAAGGACCAAAATCATGGCAATCACACCCATGCCTTTTTGGGCATCATTTGTTCCATGAGAAAAGGCCAGAGCAGCTGTTGTCAGCCATTGAGAGGCGCGAAGATATTTATTGGCCGATGGCTTGGCGGCACGCAAGGCGAAGACCATGATGCGATGTAAAAGACCGCCCAGTAAAAAACCCAAAATGGGTGAAAGAAACAAAGCTCCCACTATCTTCGCGACACCCTTGAGATGAAAGCCGTCAGTTATCTCAAAACCCCAGACGACATGGCCAGGACCCGCGGCAACGATGACCACTCCCACAAGACCTCCAACCAGAGCTTGGGAAGAGGAGACGGGAAGTCCAAACCACCAGGTTAAAAAATTCCAGATGATCGCGCCGCCCAGACCTGATAATATGACAGTTAATGACATAATATTTCCCAGATCGGAGACATCGACAAAGTTGCCAATCGTATTAGCAACCGCAGTTCCTCCAACGATAGGTCCAAGAAAAGTGAACGAGGACACTAGAATAATTGCCTGTATTGGGGTCATTGCATGCGAGGCAATTGCCGTAGCCAACATGTTGGCAGCGTCTTGCATTCCGTTAGAATAATCAAACAACAGAGCAATGAAGACGCCCAAAATGACAAGGACCATCACACCGCTCATAGCGGAGCCTCATTTTGATATCGTTTGAACCGGCCTGCCCTCGCGTTCCGATTCTGCATCGGTATCATTTTCTATCCCAGAAAGCTTTGGTATCGAGGAACCGGTTTACATCCTTGAAGAGCTTTTTTTCGGTAAATTTAGCTTCGCGTTGGTGCCATCCGATGACAATGCCAGCGGTATAAAACCATGCTGGCGTGGCAGCATTGGGTTCCGCACTCAGCATTTTCTCGACGAGCAGTTCCGCAGCCAGGACATCATTCAAATAACCCATCCGACTTTGAATGGGACTAAGCGTTTTCTGAAATTTCAGAACTTGCTTATCTGGATAAATATTAGCAGAAAAATCGATGGTATAACGCAGTTTCTTCATAACTAATCTTAGATTATGCCGCTCTTCCTCAGACATTTTCTTAAGCTTTTGACAGTTTTTGCGCACAATTCTATTCTGCTTCTTCAGTTGCTTTACGCAAAATTTTCTCGCCGCCGCTGACAGGTCCATTGCTTTTGGAGAGGGTGCGCTATCCCGCCAGATGTCGCTATAAAGCCATGTACTAAGCCCTAGAATAAACTCCGTATAGCGCGCGGAATTGATTGCGCTGCGGGCTTGTTTGCGATGAAGAACTCTTTCATTCTCGACAGCCGACAAAAGCAGTTCAAATCCGATGGCCGGTCTGGAAATTTTGGCGACCGGTGCTACAAATTCATCGATGAAAACATCCCAGCTGCGCGCTGCCGATAGCTCATCCCTAAGCCATTTTGCTTCGGTCATGATCCAATCATATTTTTCTGGCGCAATATTGGACTGAAAAATCTCCAAGCCTGCATGCAAACGCCGCAAGGCAACCCGCATTTGATGGATGCCCTCGGCATCGTCCAGCAGAACCGACGCTTCATTGGCTTGCAGATAGCTGATTGTCTGCTGAAGATTGTCGACAAACGCCTGTTCTCCAGTGAAGCTTTTCAACAGCTTAAACTGCTGCCATTTTTGAGCGCGTGGCTCTTCCTTGGACAACAATGAATAGCCACGCGCTGCTTTGCTCACAGTGCTGGTCCGGAACGGGACTGTCTGATTAATAGTTGCCGCAAGTTCAAATATGCGAGCGGCTGAACCGCTTAAAAGTTCGAGCTCGAATTCACAAATTGGCTGGGCTGCTTCGCCTGCGGTGACTTCGCCGACATCGATGTCGAGCGACACTGTCGTACCATCTTCAAATTTGAGTTTACGGGACTGCCGCCTAACAACGGATTGGAAAACAGCTTGTAGATTGTCATCGGCCAATCGTTTTAACTTGGTCCGGATTTTCTTATTTTCAAGAAGATCAATTTGTGGGATTTGATCCGGCAATTCAGCCTCCCATTCTGTTCTCCCCATGATGGCGCCCAGAGGTTCGCTCTGCCGTTTCAGGCACTGGGTATAAGTCTTGCCGATTTTGCGAACACGCAATGAATAGCCGTGCTTGTGCAGAGCATGATCGGGCGTATCAAAATATGTCGTTGTCAGAACGCGAGAAACTGCCTTATTGACTGCCAGATCGGTAATGGCACAAAGACTTTTTAACTGCTCCAGCTGTTCGGCCTTGAAAACCCCTTTTAATTCCATTTCATTGTTCATTGACACTGGTTCTTTCCTTTGCGGTAAAGAGGTTCTTCGGGATTCCGCGGTCGCTAGTTAAATTGCAGGCCAACGCAACTAATGCTTGGGTTACTCCGCCCAGTCAGAGTCAGGCAGCTTGATGTTCTCGGTGACGGTTAATCTCATGACGGACTATCGTCGGTTCACGCTGAGCGCAGGATTGTGCACGATCAATCCGTGATAATACTGTGCGCAATTCATCCGCTTCGGCAGTGTCTTGCTGGCCATGCGCTTCCAGCCTGGCAAGCTTCTGCCGGAATATTGGGGCGTACATCGTGATAATCTCTTTGTCTGCATTATCATTTTCGGCATCGTTCATCTGAAATTCTCCAAAATTTCCCTATGTGACTGGATACATGGTGATGGCTCAAACCGCCGGCGTTCCTAAACATCGGGAACGGTTCGATTGGGTTCAATTATAATGACGTGGCAAATGATGATTTGTTACACTTATGTTAAATGTGCCTCCAAGCCTTCCTACCAAACTCCCGGATCATGCAGCACGCCTTGAATATCCGTCCTGCGGTTGCGAATGTACGAGATAGTCGCGTGTAAGCGGGACAGCGTCCTGCTTTTTAGCTAATTGAACCTGAAAAACCACATGGCCATTTTGCCTGAATGCGAGCTCGCTGACGACCAGATAAAAACGCCACATCCGGCAGAATCGTTCATCATAGATTTTTTTAACTTCATCAATTTTTTGTTCGAATCTGTCGCGCCATGCTTTCAGTGTATCGGCATAATGGAGCCGTAAAACTTCGACATCTGTAACATATAGACCTGAGCGTTCAGCAGCGGCCATTACTTCGGAAAGAGCCGGAGAATATCCTCCAGGGAATATATATTTAGCAATCCATGGATTTGTCGCACCAGGACCATCGGCTCGGCCAATAAAATGGAGCAGCGCGATACCATCCTCCGCAAGACTGCCATGTAACTTGGAAAAAAACTCCGAATAGTGGGGTATGCCAACATGCTCGAACATACCGACCGACACTATGCGATCAAAGGTTTCGGTGACTTCTCGATAATCTTGCAAACGAAATTCTGCGCGGGCACTTGTCTGCAATTTTCCTGCCCTCTCAAGGGCAACATTATGTTGCTCACATGACAGCGTAACCCCGGTTACATGCGCCCCGTGCTCTTTGGCCAGGTGAAGGCCCAATCCGCCCCAACCGCACCCTATATCCAACACATGATGACCCGGCTCTAGCATTAGCTTGGCAGCAATATGGTTTTTCTTGTTTTCCTGTGCGGTTTCCAGGCTGTCATCGGGTCCGGTGAAATATGCGCAGGAATATTGCATGTCATCGTCCAGAAAGAGCCGATAAAAATCTTTCGAAAGATCATAATGATGGGCCACATTGTTGCGGGCGATGGTCAATGGATTATGTTGCGCGAAATATCGATGAAATTGCCGATAAAGGGTAACTTTGCGAGAAAACCAGCTTGGGCGTTGCAATGCTTGGTTGTTGATCAACAACTCCAGCAATCCATAAATATCGTCATTTGCTACGGTCAGCGAACCGTCCATATAGGCCTCGCCCAAAATAAGCTCGGGGTTGAGGAATAGCTTTCTGGGCAGACTGCGTGAATGTATTTTGATACTTATTGGATTTTTGCAGTCTGGGCCATATTGCTGTTCCTTTCCGTTTGGAAAGATTACACGCAGGGCACCGGTTTTTATAAAACCGGAAAGAAATTTTGATAGAAGATATGTCCACATTTTCTGTCCTCACTATCTGTCTGTAATCGCAAGTCAGGGCTTTTTGGCCCGTTTTAAATCTCTTGCGTCAATGTGAGGGACGTCAACGAAGCGGGTTTGTTACAGTTTGACAATGACAAGGCCATCGGGTCCAATAAACATCGTGGATATGACAATATGCAGGCGTGGAGCGACCCAGGCGCTGCTTGCTGGGAGTAAATTATGGCATCTGACAACAATGAGCCGGGGGAGGACTATTCTGTGCACAAGGTCATGGCTGAAGTCCAAGCAGAGTTTCTTCGTTTTTTGGTCTATAAGCTTGGAAATAGAGACGAAGCGGCGGACGTGCTGCAGAATTTCTATGTCAGGGTCCTGGACCGCATCGATGATGTGCGCGACAGCGAAAAATTAAGAGGGTGGATGCGCAAAGTACTCCATACAACCTTGATCGACCACTATCGTGCTCAGGGCAAACGACGCGTCATTGAAAAGGAATATGCAAACTTTGAGAAGCTGATGGATAGCGAAGAAGCGGAACATGAATTAGATCGCATGATTTGCATTTGTCTATATCAGCTCCTACCGACCTTGAAATCCGATTATGCCGATATTCTCTGGCGTGTTGATATCGTTGGCGAAGCGCGCGAGAGTGTATCCGCCGCCTTGGACATCAGCGAAAGTAATCTGCGGGTACGCCTGCACCGCGCGCGTCAAGCGCTGCGCGATCGATTGAAAGAAACATGTGAAACCTGTCCTGTGCATGGATTTCTCAATTGCGATTGTTCGCACGCAACCCACGCCGTTCCCTTGGATTGAGCTAAACTATCTTACGACTGTAACGAAGCTCATCCCAGTCCGTCTATCTTTCTGTCGGTTCGAGGATCGCTGTTGGGCGCTATCTGCCCAACCATGGTCTTTCGTGAAAATATGCTGTCATTTGGACATGAACCGCCAAAAAGATGAAAAATCAAAGAGGGATACATATGCGGACCGCTGTAATTGAAGTATCGGGGTTGATTTCACCGTTAAGTTCACAGGGCGTTGAAAAACAGCTTTCCAAGTTAAGGGGAATAGAAAAAGCATCCGTAAACTATGCCAGCGGCAGCGCCACCGTAACTTTCGATGAAAAAGAAATAGGGCTGGTAGAAATCGAAACAAAAATTGCCGAATGCGGCTATCACTGCGGCGGAGAACTGTTGCCAAAGCATCTATGCGAAAAAGAACAACCAAAGACCGGCTCTGCTGATCATACGAAACACAACGGTCATGGTAAAAAAGCCGCTGAGCTGAGCGAAGATGACAAGCAGGCCGCAACCGATCATACCGCTCATGAAATGGGTCATGGCGGCGGTATGGATATGGCCGACATGGTAAAAGACATGCGCAATCGCTTCTGGATTGCGCTGATATTTGCTATTCCCATTTTCATTTATTCGCCAATGGGCGGACTGTTTACACCGCCAGCTCCTCCACTCGGGCTGCGCCTGGATCTTTGGTTATTTTTCCTTGGCAGCGCAGCGATAGTTTATCCGAGCTGGCCGTTCTTTATCGCCGCCTGGCGCGCGCTTCGTAACGGTGTGCTTAATATGGCGGTGCTCGTCGTCTTGTCTGTCGGCACCGGATATTTTTTCAGCGTCGGATCAACATTCTTTTTCCCTGGGGTTCAGTTTTTTGAGGCTGTAGCGGTGCTTTTAGTATTCATTTTGCTGGGACACTGGCTCGAGATGCGCGCACGCGCGGGCGCGTCCAACGCTATTCGCTCGCTTATGGACCTCGCGCCGCCGAAAGCTACTGTATTGCGTGAAGGCAAGGAAATTGAAATATCAACTGCCGAAGTGCTCAAAGATGATGTGGTAGTCATTCGGCCAGGCAATAAAATTCCGGTAGATGGAGAAATTCTGGAGGGCGAAACGCTCGTCGATGAATCAATGTTGACCGGCGAATCCATGCCCGTCAACAAGAAGCCGGGAGACAATGTCTTTGGCGCAACGATCAACAAAAGCGGTAGCTTTCAATATCGCGCGACCAAGGTTGGCGCCGATACCGCGCTGGCGCAAATCGTCAAACTGGTTCAGGAAGCCCAAAATTCAAAGGCCCCATCCCAGCTGCTAGCCGACAAAGCCTCCCAGTGGCTGGTCCTGATCGCTGTTGTTATCGGTCTTGCAACCTTTGCCGTCTGGTTTTGGTGGCTCGGGCAACCTCTTTTGTTCGCTTTGACATTGACCATTACTGTCTTTGTAATCGCCTGCCCTGACGCTCTTGGTCTCGCAACGCCCATGGCCGTTATGGTTGGCACAGGGCTCGGTGCGATGAACGGTATTCTTTTCAAAAATGCCAGTGCCCTCGAGGACGCCACAAAACTCGATATTATCGTCTTTGATAAAACCGGAACATTGACAATGGGTGCTCCCGAAGTGGTCGAGGTTGTTACATCTTCTGAAGTGTCCATCGATGAGGTGCTTGCGATGGCGGCAACCGTCGAGCAAGGTTCTGATCATCCCTTGGCACAGGCCATAACAAAGCGCGCTGGTGATCTGCCAAAGCAAAAATTGGCAGCGTTTGAAAATATCGAAGGTAAAGGCGCGCGCGCCGAGCTTGATGGCGAAGAAGTACTCCTTGGCAATAGAAGGCTTATGGATGAACGTGAAGTTTCGATGAGCGAACTCAAAGCCGAAGCGGCGCGACTGCAAGGAGCGGGCCAGACCGTTGTTCACATTGCCAAAGGCGGCAAGCTTACTGGCCTCATTGCAATTTCCGACGCGCCGCGTCCAACGGCCGCTGCTATGGTCAAAATGCTACGCAAACGCGGCGTGGAGGTCGCCATGCTAACCGGCGATAACCAGGCGACGGCCGAACGTATTGCTTCCGGCCTTGGCATTACGACCGTTCTGGCTGATGTTTTGCCGGGACAAAAGGCCGAAAAGGTTAAAGAACTGCAGGATCAGGGCAAAAGAGTAGGTATGGTCGGTGACGGCGTCAATGACGCTCCTGCCCTTACCCAGGCCGACGTCGGATTCGCCATTGGAGCTGGTACAGACGTCGCAATCGAAAGCGCCGATGTGGTACTCATGAAAAGTGACCCTTATGATGTTCTGGGTGCGATCGAATTATCGCGCGCAACATTGCGAAAAATGCATCAGAATCTATTCTGGGCCGTTGCCTATAATGTGATCGCTTTTCCGATGGCCGCCGGCGTTCTTTATCCTTTCATCATAAGTCCCGAGGTTGCAGCGCTCGCCATGTCAGGCAGTTCGGCCTTGGTTGCCATCAATGCACTATTACTGAAACGGATCCGTCTGGAAGGTATCCATGCAGCACCGGTGCACGCATAGGTCGATGGATCCCAAGCTAGGCTCCAAAGGAGAAACTCAATAGCATGGCTGGGGATCTTCCATCGAATGGCTTGATATCCCGAAGCGAGCCGATTGCTATTGTCGGTGCCGGCCCGGCAGGTCTGGCTTGTGCCATTCTGCTCGCGCGGGCCGGGCGCAAAGTGATAGTGCGTGAATGGCATAAGACGGTCGGCAGCAGGTTTCACGGCGATTACCAAGGTCTTGAAAACTGGAGCGGCAAGCGCGATGTGCTGGACGAACTAAACGAAGCAGGGATCCAAACAAGTTTCAGCGCCCACCCCGTCTTTCAAGGGACAGCTTATGATTATCGCGGTAAAGATTACCCGATAATCGGTGATCGTCCGCTATACTATCTCGTACAGCGCGGTGGTCAGAAGGACAGCCTTGAGCAAGGATTGCTCGATCAGGCTGTTTCAGTCGGCGTCGACATTCGTTTTGGTGAGCGCGCAACAAGTATCGAAGGGCCCGCTGTCTCCGCAATCGGACCCCGCTCAGCCGATGCAATTGCAGCAGGCTATATATTCGAAACCGATCAGGCCGACAGCAATCATATTGTTTTTGATAACAAGCTTGCCCCGCATGGCTATGCCTATTTGCTGGTCCACAATGGCCGGGGTACGCTAGCAAGCTGCATGTTCAGCGGCTTTAAAAATCAAGCGGTGCACGTGGCGCGCTCTGTAAAGTTTTTCGAAGAAAAAACCGGACTGAAAATGAACTCTCCGCGCGCGTTCGGTGGATTTGGAAATTTCCGTATCCCCAACACGGCAATGCAAGGCGGCCATCCGCTGATTGGCGAACAAGCTGGCTTTCAGGATATGCTTGCAGGCTTTGGAATGCGGTATGCCTTGCGCTCGGGCATTTTGGCGGCCCAGAGCTTGATTGATGGCACTGATTACACCCGTTTGTGGCGCGCGCAGCTCCTGCCACTATTGAAAATCGGCATTAGCAACCGTTTCCTGTACAATGCCGCGGGTGACCGCGGGGCACGATTGGCGCTGCGGAACATTAGCCATTCAAATGCATCTGCAAGGTTGCATCGTCTGTATCAACCCTCTCTTCTTACGAAAATCATATTCCCGCTTGCACGGCGGCAATTTCGCCGCCCACTTCATGATCCAAGCTGTGATCATATTGCATGCCAATGTGTCTGGTGTGAGCATGGAGTAGGTCACGCCGACTAGATATTCTGACGGACGAGCACAAATATCAAGCGCCACGGCTGTCCAAAGTTGGCGAATTTGAGTTGTCGACTGTAACGCAACGCGTTTTCTAACGTCTATTCCCATGAGCAATCTATGAGCGTCGGATTTTTTAGGAATGCCGCGCCCGTGCGATTATGAAAACGGAGGTATCATATCATGCAACACCAACACAAGTCATCCGCGTCACAGCCATCCAACTCCCGCGCCAAATTTGTATTTTATGGGTTTTTGGCAATAGCGGCCTTTGCTCTATATTTTGAGCATCAAGCCCATATCCCAGGCGACTATCTGCTGCTTGGCGGCCTGCTGCTTGTTTGCGTTGTCATGCATAGTTTCATGCATGGTGGGCATGGCGGGCATGGCGGGCATGGCGGGCATGGCGGGCATGGCGGGCATGGCGGGCATGGCGGGCATGGCGGGCATGGCGGGCATGGCGGGCATGGTGCCAAGCGCGGCGATCCTGATCAAGGATCTATCCCTGACAAGGTGGGGGAATGATAATGGATATGTCTGCCTACGGGCTATGGTTTCTGGTCGTCTTCAACTCGGCCATCTTCATCATCTTTGCGTTTAGTTTTTTCAAACCTCGGACAAAGCGAGATTGGCGCTCTTTTGGGGCCTTTAGCGCATTCATTGTCGCTCTTTTTACCGAAATGTACGGTTTTCCATTGACCATTTACTTCCTCGCAGGCTGGTTGCAATCCAACTATCCCAATATCGACTGGTTTGCGCATGATAGCGGTCATTTGCTGGAAATGATTTTTGGATGGGAGGCTAATCCTCATTTTGGGCCTTTCCATCTGCTAAGTTTCATCTTCATCGGCGGCGGATTCTATTTGCTCTCCGTAGCTTGGCGCGTTCTTTACAAAGCGCAGCATAGCGGCGAACTGGCACAAACAGGCCCCTACGCGCGGATAAGACATCCACAATATGTCGGTTTTGTGATGATCATGATTGGATTTCTATTCCAGTGGCCAACCCTGCTGACGCTGGCAATGTTTCCCATATTGCTGATCATGTACTGGCGGCTCGCACTTAAAGAAGAACGCGAAGTCGAAGCGCAACTGGGAGATGTTTATCGCAGCTATGCAGCTAAGGTCCCTCGCTTTATTCCGCGATGGGGCAGTAAATCGGCGACAGTTCCCATCGGTCAGGATGGATCATGAACCGAGTTGGCAAAGTCGCAATAGCGGCACATCGTAATGCTGGGAATAGTCCGAAGAGGCCGTGATGGAGACCATCGCCGGAAAAGAGATCGATTTAGATTCCGCCGGTATCAGGCGGAGAGACTTCATCCATATCGCGCCAGTTTCTTTTGCAGCAGTGGGGGTTGCCGCATCGGCCATACCTCTTGTTGACAGTATGAACCCGTCGGCAGACATATTGGCGGTTTCCTCGAT
This sequence comes from Parasphingorhabdus sp., assembly GCF_965233695.1. Classification (GTDB taxonomy): domain Bacteria; phylum Pseudomonadota; class Alphaproteobacteria; order Sphingomonadales; family Sphingomonadaceae; genus Parasphingorhabdus. The sequence goes on along the minus strand of NZ_OZ247497.1, from coordinate 2,706,271 downwards.
TGAAGTTGATCTTTCGTCAATCGAACCTGGGCAGCGAGTAACGGTCAGCTGGCGTAATCAGCCAGTATTTATCGTCCGGCGCAGGGCAATCGATATTGCCCGAACGCAAGCAGATGACGCCAATCCAGGCTTGATCGATCCCTTGAGCGATAGCGCGCGGGTTCAGAAATCCGAGTGGCTGATTATGATAGGTGTTTGCACCCATCTCGGCTGTATCCCTCTTGGTCAAAAAGAGGGGGACGCTCGGGGGAAATATGGAGGTTGGTTTTGTCCTTGCCACGGGTCGCTCTACGATCTGTCCGGGCGCGTTCGCCGCGGCCCTGCGCCGCGAAATCTCGATATTCCGCCTTATGTTTTCTTAAGCGATACGAAAATCCGCATCGGATAAAAAGCCTTGCGGCCTGACTTCGACGCGAACCAAATATATGTTCAAAATTTGGCGCAGATCAAATTCTCACTGGAGTTAAACACGGTAGACCAATGATAACGAGAAACCGCATATATGCGCTAATAGCTCTTTTGATCCTAATCGCGGTTGGGACTTATGCTTACTATATACTCCGAGACGATCACCAGACTGATGGGCATATTGTTCTATATGGCAATGTCGATGTCCGCCAAGTTAACCTGGCATTCAAAGTTCCCGGCAGGCTTCGTGCAGTCAATGTCGAAGAAGGCGACACTGTTAAGGCCGGAAAGCTGATAGCCATTCTTGAACCGCAAGATTACGAGGACGACGTGAGTTTGTCGCAAGCCAGAGTCCGCGGTCAGGCGGCACAATTGGCAGCACTGCAAACGGGAACCCGTCCTCAAGAAATTGATCAAGCCGCTGCCATTCTAGCCGAAGCAAATGCCTCCCTCTCGCTTGCCGAAAACACCCTGAAACGTCAGCAGTTTTTGGCGGACCGTGATTTTGTCTCCCCGCAAGGCCTTGAAACAGCCCAGACCGAAAGAGCCCGCGCCGCTGCCACAAAAGAGGTTGCGGAAAAGGCATATAAATTGGCGCGCATAGGGCCCCGCTCCGAAGACATTGAACGAGCCCAGGCTGCGCTTAACGCGGAAAAGGCGGCGCTCAACCTATCTGAACGACGGCTAAAAGATGCCAATCTCATTGCGCCTTCAGGCGGACGCATATTGACAAGGGTCAGAGAACCCGGTTCGATAATCGGAGCCGGCGAAACAATAGTTTCGGTATCTTTGGTTTCGCCGGTCTGGGTGCGCGCTTTCTTGGCGGAGCCAGACCTGGACCGCGTCAAACCTGGAATGAAAGCAGAAGTCCAAACGGATTCCGGCGGAATTTATACTGGAAAAGTCGGATTTATTTCCCCAGTTGCTGAATTCACGCCCAAAACGGTGGAAACGCCAGAACTGCGCACGAGTTTGGTATACCGTGTCAGAATCATTGTTGAAGATCCCGGCTCACGTCTCAAACAGGGCATGCCCGTCACGGTCATTCTAAAACCTGCGGCCAGACAGTGAAGCATGACACAGCACTCGTTACGATAAGCGATCTCTCCAAGCAATTTGAGAACGCTAATATTCCCGCGATTTCGGATCTTACGAGTCAAATTAAACCGGGAAGAGTGACGGGTCTGGTTGGACCAGATGGTGCCGGGAAAACAACTCTCCTGCGCCTCATTTCTGGTCTTTTGCGGCCGAGTGAAGGCAAACTGGAAGTTTGCGGCTTTGATCCTTTAAAGGAGCCCAATGCGGTTCACGAGGTTGTTGCCTATATGCCCCAGCGCTTTGGCCTCTATGACGATCTTACTGTCTTTGAAAATCTCAATTTGTACGCTGATTTGAGGTCAGTAACCGGGCCGCAGCGCGCTGCCACTTTTGAGCGACTGTTGGAGTTTACTGGTCTGAGGCCGTTCACAAAGCGCCTGGCAGGCGCATTATCTGGGGGAATGAAACAGAAACTTGGGATCGCATGTGCTTTGATCAAAACGCCTCGCCTGCTTTTGCTCGACGAGCCAAGTGTTGGTGTCGATCCTTTGTCACGGCGGGAATTGTGGCAAATGGTCTACGAATTGGTCGATCAGGGAATTGGTGTGATCTGGAGTACAGCCTATCTGGACGAGGCGGAACGCTGCACTTCAGTCATGCTGCTCAATGAAGGAAAACTTATATATGATGGTCCGCCGGACGCACTTACGGACCGAGTTCAAGGACGAGCCTTTCTCTTAAGCAACATAGGAGGAGACAGAAGGTTAGTACTAGCCCGCGCTCTGGAAAACAGAGCTGTTTTGGACGGCGTCATTCAGGGGCGAAATATTCGTATCGTAACTGCAAAGGGAGCGATAACGCCTTTGCCATCGGATTTATCAGCAGGCGAAGCCGCTTTTATGGCTTCCACACCGCCTCGCTTTGAAGATGCTTTCATGGACCTCATGGGCGGCGGCCAAAAACAGCCCTCGCCCTTTTTGAAATTACAATCGACTAATGTGCACCAAAACGAAATTGCCGTTGAAGCAATGGGACTAACCCGCCGTTTCGGTGATTTTACGGCCACAGACAACATAAGTTTCGAAGTGAAACGCGGGGAAATATATGGTTTGATAGGACCCAATGGAGCTGGCAAATCGACCACCTTCAAGATGCTATGCGGTCTCTTACGTCCCTCGGAAGGTCTTGCACGTGTTGCCGGTATGGACTTGCAGAAGGCACCGAGCAAAGCCCGCGCACGCCTGGGTTATATGGCGCAGAAATTTTCCTTATATGGTGATCTGAGTGTAAGCCAAAATATGGACTTTTTCGCTGGAATCTATGGGTTGACTGGGAAGAAGCGCCGTGAGGCGATCGATAGGCTCGTCTCGACTTTTGGCCTGGATTCCTATTTGGAAACAAACGCAATCATGTTGCCATTGGGTTATAAGCAGCGACTTGCTTTGGCATGTGCCGTCTTACACGAACCTGACGTGTTGTTTCTGGATGAACCGACGTCCGGCGTTGATCCCCTGACGCGCCGGGAATTCTGGTCACACATTAATGCGATGGTCGCAAATGGCGTTACCGTCGTTGTAACCACACATTTTTTGGAAGAAGCAGAATATTGCGACCGCATGGCGCTAATTTATCGCGGACGAATGATCGCTGCTGGCGCTCCCGATGAGCTGAAAGCCAGTGCACGTTCAGAAGATATTCCAGAGCCGACACTAGAAGATGCTTTCATCGCGCTGGTGGAAAAAGACGACCGCCAGAGAGAACAGACTTGAGCCGACGTTTTTTCCCTCTGCCAGTCTCCATGACACGGATGGTCGGGCTAACCCGGAAGGAAACTCTTCAAGTTTTGCGGGATCCCAGCACGATAATGATTGCAGTCATATTACCTCTCCTGCTGTTGTTTCTATTTGGATATGGCGTAACATTTGACCCCCGATCATTTAATGTTGGCTTAGTGATCGAACAACCAACGGCTGAAACAGGAAGTTTTAAGGCGTCTCTAGAAAATTCACGATTTTTCCAAGTGGAAACCAGCCGTGATCGGCGCTTCTTCGAACAAGATCTCGTCGCCGGTCGTCTCAATGGAATCATTATACTAAGAGAAGATTTTGCGCGGGTTGTTTATCGTGCCGATACAGCGCCGATACAGGTCATTGTCGATGGTAGTGATCCCAACACCGCCTATCTTGTTAATAATTATGTACAACTCCTCTGGGCGAACTGGCTTGAGCAGGTGTCTATCAGCAGCGGTCAGTCGCGCGGGCCTCCTCTCGCCAGTCTTGAACCGCAAATATGGTATAATTCTGAAGTCTCCAGCAAAAATTATCTAGTCCCGGGGTCGGTGGCAATCACGCTGACGATGATAGGGGCATTGTTGACAGCGCTGGTAGTTGCGCGCGAATGGGAACGGGGGACCATGGAAGCATTATTGGCCACGCCCATTGGCATTACTGAACTCATCATCGGAAAAATTATTCCCTATTTTCTACTCGGACTGGGTTCGATGGTCCTGTCGGTGATAACTGCAATTTTGGTTTTCGACGTTCCTTTCCGGGGGTCATTCTTGCTGTTGCTTCTTACGTCATCCGTATTCATGCTTTGCTCGCTAGGGCAAGGGCTTTTGATTTCGACTATAACCCGCAATCAGCTGGTAGCGGCACAAGTGTCGATATTGAGCGCGTTTCTTCCAGCTTTCTATTTTTCAAACTTTGTATTCGAAATTGACAGCATGCCCTGGGCCCTGCGCATGATCAGTTATGCCGTACCGGCGCGTTATTTCGTTTCAAGCCTACAAACTTTGTTTCTGTCAGGCGATGTCTGGTCCGTCATTGGGCCTGATCTCATTGGTCTGGGGCTTTTTGCCGTGCTAATCTTTGCCATAACGGCACGCGTCACACGAACGACGTTGGATTAGAGCAGATGTGGCACCGTATTTTGGCTCTAATCATCAAAGAATTGTGGACCAACGCGCGCGATCCCAAAACCCGCTGGGTGGTTCTGTTCTCCCCTCCCTTTTTGTTGCTCATATATGCTTTTGCCATAACGCAAGATGTCAGCAACGTGCCGATTGCTATATATAATCAGGATACTGGCGTTGAATCACGAGAACTCATTGGCAGGCTGGAAGGTTCTAACACCTTCAGCAAGATTGAATATCTACAAAGCTCAGCGGAAATCATCTCCACGATAGAATCCAAAAGTGCGGCGATGGCTATTCAGTTTGGTCCAGACTTCTCGCGTAAACTGGGGGCGGGCGAAGAGGCAAATATCCAAATTATTCTGGATGGTAGGCGTTCGAACACGGCACAGATCTTGATCGGTTATGTTTCACAGATATTGGAAAACTATAATAGAGAACGGTTGGCCGATCGCGGGTTTGTATCTCCGACCAGGATCGTCTCTCGCATCTGGTTCAACCCAAATCTAAAACCAATTTGGTCCGCAGTTCCCTCCCTTTTCGCCGTAATGACCGCCATTGTCGGATTTATGATCTCAGCTCTCACTATTGCGCGAGAACGCGAAATGGGTACTTTTGAACAATTGCTGGTATCTCCTCTCAAGCCGCTAGAAATACTCATTGGCAAAACTGCGCCAGCATTGCTCATCGCTATTACAAGCGCAACTGCCATGTTAGTCCTTGGGACGCTCGTTCTTGACGTTCCGGTAAGAGGTTCGCTGGTGCTGCTTTATCTATCGATGATCATCTATCTGGCCTCCATCATCGGTATCGGCCTGTTTATCTCTTCTCTCGCCGCCACGCAGCAACAGGCTATCGTCGGCTTGTTTGTTTATATGGTGCCTGCTGTTCTAATTTCTGGCTATGCAACACCAGTGGAAAATATGCCGGATTTTCTCCAATGGATCGCAGAAACCAATCCCATCCGTCATTTCATCGTTATTTGCAAAGCTGTGTTTCTCAAGGATGCGCCGCTGCCAGTTATTTTTGATCATAGCTGGCCCATGGCGCTGATCGCCATCACTACGCTTAGTTCAGGCGCATGGCTGTTCAGACGACGGATATAGATTATATCCGACTTGGCTTTGACGAAAGGGTGCTATTCAGGTGATACGCGAAATAAGAAAATTTGTTCATACGGGATGGCTCATTCAATGGCACGACGACGTTGCAGCCCGTGAGTGGATTCCACCGTGGCGAATATTTGCGAAATCGATAGCAATGGACGTACGGTGAACCGTGTGGCTGCATCTTGGTCTGGCGCGATGACGCTTGGGGTTGGATGGGCCTGGCTTGATGCCCGGATCGGTGACAATCGTCCGCACCGGCACATTGCCCATCAAATCAGCGTTGCGATTGACGACGAAATGGAGATCCAAGGGAGCATGGTGTCTCACCTAGCATGCGGTGAGGCCATGTTGATCCCTGCCAGTATGTGGCACAGCATAGGACCTGTTGGAACTGCCGTCCGAACGATTTATTTCGACCCGCTGTTGGAAGGAATTTTCGACCTTGATGCTGGGCGCGAATTCAGGCGACTGCTGAACGATGAATCGCGGGAATTAGTGGCAATCAAAAACTCCGAGGAGGCTAAACTGTGGGCTATGAAATATAGCCGCCGAAATGAAGCTGGTCCGATCGACGGGAGATTGGCGAACGCACTTCTGGGCAATGAAGCGATCACCTCGCCGCGCATGCTAGCAAAAGCCTTGGGGCTTTCTGCATCGCGCTTGCGAGAAATAGTTGTCCACGATTTTGGCGTCCCGCCTACAAAGCTCGTTCAATGGCTTCAGCTGCAGCGTGCTATCGATGCACTGAGCACATCAAATAATCTGGCCGATGCTGCGGCCGCAGGCAATTTTGCCGATCAAGCGCATTTCACACGCCGCCTTGTAGAATGGTTCGGCGTTACACCGTCCGCAGGCCTTAGTTCGTTGGACATAACGATAGTTCGCTGAAGGACAATCATTCGCGGAATACGTCCGTTGAAACGTTCAAGACTTTGCATCTCACTGATGCCAGAAAAAGGCTCCAACTTGATGGAGTTCTGCCCATGTTCCTGTTCAAAATATTCTATGCTCCCACATATTTTCTTAGTTTCCTAGGGGGTGCCATCTGGGTCATTACGTCGAATCACTCTCCGCTGTGGCTAATTGTCCTGTTACTCTTAGCGATTGCAACATCTCTCGTGGCTGAAAGGATTGCGCCGTTTGAACCTGTTTGGAATCGCGCTCATGACGATGGCGCGCGGGACATCGCCCATGCGGTCGTGAATGAGGTTTCGATCATCGTTCTGGTGCTCATACTGCCGTTATTTGCGAGTCTTGTCCCATGGCCTTCGCTGTGGCCCTCAGCCTTACCGTTCTGGGCGCAGTTGATGTTGGCGGTTTTCTTGTTGGATGCAGGTATCTCGCTCGCGCATTTTGCGAGCCATCGTCTTGCTTTTCTTTGGCGCTTTCACGCTGTCCATCATTCGGTTCAACGGCTTTACGGTTTCAATGGTCTATTGAAACACCCAGTACACCAGCTGATTGAGATTTCGGCGGGAGCGCTTCCGTGGCTGCTGCTTGGTATTCCCGGAGACATTGCAATAGTTGGCGCATTCGCCGTGGCAATCCAGCTTCACTTGCAGCATTCGAATGTTGACATGCGCGTAGGTCCGCTCAGGTTTCTCTGGGCTGTGTCACCCGTGCATCGGCATCACCATCTTGCCTCCGAAAAGCATGGCGATGTCAATTTTGGATTGTTCCTGACGATTTGGGACATCGTGCTCGGCACCGCGCGCTTTCGGAGCAGCAACGAAATTCGGGCAGGTGCGGTCGGGATAGACGGCCGCGCGGATTATCCGACAGACTATCTGGCGCAACTTGCCGAACCGTTTCGCACTCTGCCGCCCGCACCGACCCGCGTGAAGGTAGATGGGGGAGAGCCCAAATGACCAACCAGCAAAAAAGTCCGGATCAGAACTATACGCCAGCTGCAGGCCATCATCTGCTTACACCGCTTTATGATCTAGGCGTTGCACTAACCACACGTGAAACGCTCTGGCGCAACAAGCTTATCGAATTCCTTTCCCCTCAAAATAACGATATTGTCCTCGATATTGGAGCAGGAACAGGCAGTCTCGCCATACTTCTTGCGCAACACAATCCCATTACAAGCTATTTCGGTATCGACCCCGATAAAGCAGCTATCGACATAGCGCAAACCAAGGCTGTGCGCGAAAACATCCATCCGACCTTCAAAGTTGCACATTTCTCAAGAGCCGAGGTTTCAGACTGGCCGATCCCAACAAAGGCCACCTTGTGTCTTGTCCTCCACCAGGTTCCGTTGGGCGAAAAAAAGCGCCTGCTTCGGGAGATACGTTCCGTGCTCGGCGCTGGCGGACTGCTTTTCATCGCCGATTATGGTGAACAGCGTTCATGGTTCATGCGCAAGCTTTTCAGGATGACTATCCAGAAGCTTGATGGCGTGTTGGACACCCAACCCAATGCGGATGGTGCGCTCATCCCTCTGATGACCGAGGCCGGATTTGCGAATGTCGAAGAACTGGCATGCTTCAACTCAGTCACTGGCTCTATCTCGATCTTGCGGGGGACCGCATCCTAACGGGCTATGCCATGAACCACAAACCCAACCGCTATTCAAGAATATCGCTATCATGGGCGCATCGCTTTAATTTTATGACAAAGGGCCGGGCCAATTTGCAATTGACCGTTAGGGCAAATAACAAAGTGCCTTTATGGATGGAAAGAGAGCGCAAAAACGAAATTTGCAAAACTATACAAGATTATCACAGTCGGCATTTTGGGTATGTCAGCGCCAGCCCTTGCCGAACCGACGGAAGTGGTGGTGCGGGTTATAAGTCAGGACGCCAAATTTGTCGGTGATCAGATGGGCGGAGCCCGGATTGTGTTGCGCGATGCAGAAAGCGGGAACGTACTGGCCGATTGGATAACGGCCGGCGGCACGGGGAATACCAGACAAATTATGGAATCGACGGGGCGAAGCCCGATGCGCGCCACGCCAGACGCCGCAGCGTTCTCCACGCAGCTTGATCTGTCGCAACCCACGCGCGTAACGGCGGAAGTCTTTGGTCCCTTGGCTCAGATGCAAGCCAGCAGTCGGGTCACGTCACAACGCTGGATTGTTCCCGGACAGCCCGTTACCAGCGGAGATGGTTGGGTAGTCGAGTTACCCGGTTTGGCCGTCAACATTATCGCACCACAACCTAATACGCACAGCGCTAAGGGTAGCCGAACAATCGAGGTTATGAGTTCAACCATGCTCATGTGCGGCTGTCCGATTACCAGCGGTGGCCTTTGGGATGCTAAAGACTATAAAGTTGAAGTCACGGCCTATCAAGTCGGCCGCAAAATCGCCAGCGGCAAGCTTGATTTCATTGAAGCACCGGGCCGTTATGGAGGCGATTTTACCTTGCCTACAAGCGGCGTCTATGAGCTGATCGTATCAGCACGAAACACGCGGACCGGAAATGCAGGGGTTGACCGAACCAGCGTCATTATCCCGGAAATCAACAACGATTAGGTTATATTCAACCACCGGGTATATCGTAATTGTCAATTGTACATCACGTATGCTGCAAATATCTGCCGGGAGGTTGAAATTCCTATGTTATAATATGGTCGTTAGTTTGGTGTCTCCAGTACAGGCGCGAACCCGCCGCCCGGCGTCCGCATATTGGTCGTTTGCCCTTGGTACAAGCGCGCCGCAATCAACAACACGTTTCCCTCATAAGTATAAAGCCGCACATCGATCTTCATCTCCAGCATTTTGCCATCGCGCTCGACACGGCGGAAACTCGGCGGGGCATAGGTCTGAGCGATATAGTTTCCAGCGATGATTTGGGACCAAACCTTGCGGGTCAGCTTGGCTCCACGATAGGCGGCCTTACTGCCATAGCCGCGCGCCGGCTTGAAGAACAAATTGCGGCGATCGGCCCAAAGTGCGTCCGCATTATCACCAGTGACGAGCACAGTTTTTGGAACGGCAGACTTGAGAATCTTAGCCTCCCCTGCCACCAATCCCGCTTGAGCAAGTAACGGGGCATCGGAAAGCAGCGCAAGATTGCGTTTGTCGGCAAACATAGCATGCACATGCGGGTTAGGTGTGACGACAACCTTTCCGTGCAAATAAGCGTTCCTGAGCGCTCTATGGTCCGGTTCGTCGAGCGTAAAATCGACCAGTCGATTATAGACAAGATCGATATGAACCCCGTCAACTGATAGTCCGTCATCAGAACCCACTAGCGTTTTCGGGTCGGCAATGATTGCTGAAAAACCGTGCTTTTCTAGCACCGCCTTTGCCAGCAACAATTCTGGATAGAGATGCTGCGTTTCGGGCTCATCATCGACGATGGCAATTACCGCCGGACGCCCGCTGCGTCTCTGGTGCTTCCACTCACTCTCAAACATGGCGACGATCTCGAGATCAAAATCCTGCTTTGGCCGGGATGGATCGATACCCAAACCCGCCTCGAAGCAACAGACCCGTTGGGCCTTGGCGAGAATAGCGTTGAGAAACGCACCACCCGCATTCGTATTGACTTCAATCAGAACGGGCCCGGCTTCGGTGAGATGAAAGTCATAGCCCATCAGCGCGCCAGCGGGCCCAAAGTCTGCGGCAGAGATATCCGGCGCCCATTCGAGTGCTGCAGCACGAAACGGCGGCAGCGCGACAGCCGCTTCAACAGCCTCGACGACCGCCTTCATTGCCGCCATTGTTTCGAGTGACATGAAGACCGGCGAGTTCGCAAAAAGATAGGGGTGCGAGGCCGGCAAGCTAACGCCGAAACCTTCCGAGCCGGCGTTTTCATCTAGTATTTTTACCAACATTTCTTGGTCAAGCGTAATGCATGAACAGGCCGCATTTGCATGCTGAGCACCATTGCGTATCTCCGACCCTGTTTTCATTCCATTCCTTCGTTTGATGGTGAATTTGGTGGCCCATAGACTATGACATTTTCCATGACGAGTGGCCAGGCTCCTGCACAAATATGCTGTACTGGCCGTCCAGAGTACCACAGGAACTCATTGCAAAAGGTTCGCTAGACGGAGGCCTTAAGGCTATTAGTATCGGAACTACACAATATTACAGCATAGCTTTTTCTAGATGGAAATTTGGGTTTTGCTGGTTATTTAACTGTCTCGTTTCTTATTTGATGTCAAAATGATAGTCGATGATGGCCTTCTCTGACTCCATCAAAGCGGTGGTCGTTTTCATGAAATCTCGCGAGTTTAGTTTGGGATCGACGGGTGCCGCAAAGGCTACAGTGATGACGCCCGGCCGCAACGGGCCACCGCCAATCCCCCAGAACGAGCCAGAATTTACAACCATGGGGATAGAAGGCACGTCAAGCATCTTGTAAAGCAGCTCGACGCCGCGTTTAAACTCGATGGGCGCACCGACGCGCTTGCGTGTCCCTTCAGGAAAGATGAGCACGGAGCGCCCCGCGGCTACAGCTGCCCGGCTTTGATCCACCATCTGGCGTAGAGCATTGGCGGCGGCGTCACGATTGATCAGTATCATCGGTGAACGCCGCAAATACCAGCCCATAACAGGGATACGCAGGAGCTCGCGCTTGGCAACAATTGCGACATCTGGAAATAAAACCAACGCGGCTAGGGTTTCCCACATCGATTGATGGTTTGAAATGATCAGGCTAGGCCCTGATGGACCGCTCTTTCCGTTCCATAATACGTATTTTAGTCCCACAATACCAGAAAGCATAATAAGTATACCGCGCGCCCAGAACCTTGAAAGCATCCGGATGATTTTGGGAGGTGAGCCGCTCAGCCAGAGGAAGGGAATAGCTAATCCAAACAGGGCGGTCCATAGCGCCCATGCTATATAAAATATGATAGAACGCACGGTACCCATATAAAACCTTTGGCATTAACCGAGGTTACAACCCTCATGCCCTAAAGACGCCGCAGCGAAACTTTCGTTACACCGGGAGAGCCAACGGGAATGGAAAACTTTTATGCCCGACATTGGCAGATAATTTTCCGGAGCTGTAGTCACCGTGGACACAAACACATTTGCTGTGAAAAATTGTCTCGTTTGTATAATCGGTTGCAAGTTCCAGACGGAAAGCCAGATCGATTTCCAGTACATTTTTGCATTTTGAAACAATCGAAATATTAGCTGCAGTGAACTTTGCAAGCTTGTCTATCTTACAGCAGCGACAACAACTTATGGGCCGCGTCTGCGGAAGAGGCCGGATTCTGGCCGGTCACGAGTTTCTCATCGATCACTACAAATGACTCCCAATCGTCGCCTTTCTCATAGCGGCCACCATTTGAAGCAAGCATATCCTCGACGAGGAACGGTACGATATCAGTCAAGCCAACAGCCGCCTCTTCTGTGTTGCTAAAACCAGTAACACGTTTGCCCATAACCAGCGGTGTACCATCCACGCTTTTGGTGTGCTTGAATATAGCGGACGCATGGCAGACGGCACCGATGGGCAGGCCGCTGGCGGCGAAACTCTCGATCAGGCGTTTGCTGTCGGCGTCTTGTACCAAATCCCACAACGGGCCATGTCCGCCCGGATAAAAAATGGCGTCAAAACCCGTATCGCTGACCTGAGCCAAGATCTCGGTCTCAGCCAGTGCTTTTTGCGCATCCTTGTCGGCTTTAAATCGCTTGGTCGCCGCGGTTTGTGCATCTTCTTCATCACTTACTGGATCAATCGGCGGCTGTCCGCCCTTAGGCGAGGCCAGGATAATATCCGCGCCGGCATCCTTAAAAACATAATAGAGGGCGGCAAACTCCTCAAGCCAAAAGCCAGTTTTTCTGCCCGTTTCGCCCAGCGTATCATGTGAGGTCAGAACTATGAGTATCTTCATGAGTATTTCCCTTTTTTGTCTGTGTCACCCCATTCAAGTGCAGGGCCATCGGCAGCAATAGTTGTCCCTGCATATCCTCCAACAATTGCCGCTAAATTACTGAGAGCGCCTATGGCCGCCTTTCGTCCGGTCGCGCTCACAAACATCTGAGCTGCATCGACTTTCGGTCCCATTGAGCCAGCAGGGAAATCGTAAGCCCCAATTCCATCGACCGTCGCACGACGGATTTCGCGTTGTGTCGGCCCGCCCCAATCTGAATAGGCGGCCTCGACATCGGTTGCCATTATATAGAGATCAGCATTGAGCTTCCTTGCCAGAAGTTCGCTCGCATAATCTTTATCAATTACGGCCTCAACGCCTTCAAGCTTGCCCTCGGTATTTTGCACAGCAGGAATCCCTCCCCCACCGGCACATATCACAATAGCACCTTTTTCAATCAACCAGCTAATAGGTTCAATCTCGAGGATTCTGACAGGCCGGGGGGACGCCACAACTCGCCGCCACCCGTTCCCGTCCTTCTTTACCCGCCAACCTTTCTCAGCAGCAAGCTGGTCCGCTTCGCTCTTTGCATATACAGGGCCAACAAATTTTGTTGGTTCTGCAAATGCTGGATCATCCGCATTAACCTGAATCATCGTCAAAACGGTGGCAAATTGCTTGCCGTTGGGCATAAGATTGGCCAGCTCCTGCTCAATCATATAGCCAATCATTCCCTCTGTTTCCGCGCCAAGCACGTCCAATGGAAAAACTTCATCAGGCTTGTAAGCCGAGCCTTGCAACGCGAGAAGGCCCACTTGAGGCCCATTACCATGAGTTATAACTAGCTCATGTTCAGCGGCGATCGGGGCAAGCGCATTGGCGGCAATCCTGACATTTTCACGTTGATTTTCTGCTGTAAGGGCCTGTCCTCGCCGGAGCAGTGCATTCCCGCCTAGGGCAACTACTATGCGCATGACCTATGCTCCGATCGTCGAGACAAGGATTGCCTTGATGGTATGAAGCCGGTTTTCAGCCTGATCAAATTGGATGCCTGCAGGTGACTCAAAAACTTCGTCTGTAACCTCCATTTCAGTGATCCCGAATTTTTTGAATATGTCTTTGCCGATTTCGGTCTCATCATTATGAAAAGCGGGCAAGCAATGCATGAACTTGGCGGCGGGATTGCCGGTGGCGTCCATCAAAGCTTTATTGACCTGATAGGGCATGAGCAGCTTGATGCGCTCGGCCCAGACATCCTCTGCCTCTCCCATTGAGACCCAGACGTCAGTACTGACAAAATCACAACCCGCAACGGCCGCAACCGGATCCTCCGTAATAGTCAGCCGGGCGCCCGATTTTTCGGCAAACTCTCGTGCCGGTTTGACATATTCGTCGGTCGGCCAATTCGCTTTCGGTGCGCCAATCCGCACATCCATGCCCATCATGCATCCTGCAATCATGAGCGAATGCCCAACATTACTGCGCCCGTCTCCGACAAACGCATAGGAAATTTGATTCAACGGCTTACCTCCATGCTCTAGCATCGTCATGAGGTCGGCAAGCATCTGGGTTGGATGAAACTCATCAGTCAATCCGTTATACACTGGTACACCGGCAAATTTGGCAAGCACTTCTACTGTATCTTGACCAAAGCCGCGATATTCTATCGCATCATACATGCGGCCCAGCACACGGGCGGTGTCCTTCATTGTTTCCTTATGGCCGATGTGAGAACCTGATGGCCCGAGATAGGTATATCCGGCGCCCTGATCCATCAAAGCAACTTCAAATGCGCACATTGTCCTTGTCGAACTCTTTTCGAAAATTAGGCATACATTCTTACCCTTGAGATGTTGATGCTCAGTCCCCGCATATTTCGCACGCTTCAGATCGCGTGCCAAATCCAGCAAATACTGGACTGCTTTTTCGTCAAAATCGAGCAACTTCAGGAAGCTGCGACCTGCTAAATTATATGGCATTTATAGTGTCCTCAAAATGGAGTTAAGTGATCAACCTGTTCAAAATTCTACTGGGTCGCGCCAAACCGGACAGGTCATGCAATGTCCGCCGCCGCGGCCGCGGCCAAGTTCAGAACCTTTCACCGTGATAACTTCGACGCCTGCTTTGCGAAGCAAAGTATTGGTCGAAGTGTTTCGGTCGTAAGCGATGACGACCCCTGGCTCGATTGCCACTACATTGTTACCGTCGTCCCGTTGTTCTCGCTCTTGCTGATAGGCATCGCCTCCAGTTTGCACGATATTTAGCTTTTTAATGCCAAGAGCTTCGGCGGCGATTTCGAAGAGATGCTTATCTTCTGTCCTGAAATCGATTTCATTCGGCTTGTCGCCAGGCCTCAAACTGTAGCATTGAATCTGATCGCAGACTTCAACAAAGGCAGTCGCGACGTCTCTGTCGCAATGGGTAAAAACAGTGTCCAAATGCATTGAACTGCGCGATCGCGGCATCTGGCAGGCAACAACGCGTGTAGCGACATCATTTTGAAATAAGGAACGCGCAACTTGTCCGACTGCTTGTGGGGATGTCCTCTCGCCCATTCCAATAAGAACCGTTCCGTCACCCCAAGGCATGACATCACCTCCCTCAAGAGTTGCCGGACCGTGGTCGGTGTCAGGGTCTCCCCACCATATTTTAAAGTCTCCCTCTGAAAAAGCTGGATGAAAACGATAAACCGCTGCGACCAAAAGAGTTTCGGGTCGGCGGGCTGGCCAATACATTGGATTCAGAGTCAATCCCTTTCCTATCCAGCAGCTATTGTCGCGCGGAAATTGCGTATTTGGCAAGGGCGGTATTATGAATCCGTCAACGCCCAAATAGCTTCCGAACATACCGTGCACTGCAAAAGGAACATCATGAACAGCGATGCCTCCAATTAGAAACTGGGCCAGCTGATCAGCGGCAAGCTCGTTCAACCAAGCCCGAAGCTCGCCAATCAGACCTATTCCCACCTGATCCTCTGTAATGCGACGATCAAGGACCCACGCGCGCGCCTCAACCTTCTTCAATATATCCCGTAAAAGCTCGCTGAATTCGTAGACTTCGACGCCTCTATCAGTCATTTTCATTCTGAAATCGGCGTGATCGGTTCGCGCTTTTTGAACCCACAATACATCATCATACAGCAGCCTTTCAGCATTTTCCGGGGTTAGCCGCGAATGCGCTAAACCTGGTTGGCAGGTTATCACCTTACGAAGCTTACCAATCTCTGAGTGAACACCAAATCCGGTCATGACTAATTTCCTTTTTTCGTTTTTTGAAAATGCAAAAATTCAATCCTAAAACTATTCGTTTGAGAATCAGAAAGTACCGCGAAACTCGTAAAGCCGTTCTCAAAGTCTTCAGAAAACCAACTGACGGCATCTGTTTGTCCAGAATGGACCAACATCAAGCGGCTATCACGGAAATGCTGAGCCCTGCCATGATGAGTACAGTTAGCAGAACCAAAAGCGGCCACATAAAACGAAGCCACCGGTTGTAGGGGACCCCGCCAATGGCCAGCGCGCCCATAACAACTGCAAAGGTTGGATTGATAAGATTTACAAGGCCATTGGCCGATTGATACGCTGTCACCACTAATGAGCGATCAACTTGGGCAAAGTCTGCCAGAGGAGCCATAATGGGCATTGTAAGCACCGCGAGACCTGAGGATGACGGAACAAAAAAGGATAAAACCAATTCTATCCCAAACGACACATTCACAAAGCCCACGGGGGAAAGGCCGCTGAGAAGGTCCGCGCCAGCGAATAATATCGTGTCAGTTATCTTTCCGGCGTCCATGATCACAACAATGCCCCGGGCGATGCCGATGATAAGCGCCACACCTAATAAATCGCGGGCGCCGCTGACGAACGATCCGGTGAATTTTTCTTCACCCATCCAGGTGACCAAAGCCACAACAATGGCAGCGAACAGAAACAGGGCAGACATTTTGTCCATCCACCAACCTTGGGAGGATACACCCCAGATCATCACAGCGAATGTTAATATGAAGATGCCCAAAACAGCGAATTGAGACCACGACAGATTGTCGCTGTCGGTTTCCGTCACTTCGTCTGTTGAAGGCGTATCAACTGGCGAAGCCAAGTCTGCCAGAATCGATTTTGACGGATCCTTTTTGACACGGGCAGCATAGCGCATGACATAGGCCACACACGCTGTCCAACCTAGGACAAGCAATATGGCTCGCAAGGCCAAGCCATCTGTGAACGGAATACCAGCGGCATTGGATGCAATCACGGTGGCAAATGGGTTGATGGTTGAGCCCAGAACGCCAATGCCGGCACCCAACAATATCACCGCAACCGCAACGACCTTGTCATAGCCCGCAGCAATCAGCACCGGGATAAGCAGCGCATAAAATGCGAGCGTCTCTTCAGCCATCCCAATCGTCGTGCCCCCTACAGCAAACAGCGCCATCAATATGGGGATCATCAAAATTTCATGCCCCTTTAGTCGCTGCATGGCTCGTGCAATGCCTTTCTCAATTGCCCCTGTGCTGTTCACGACGCCTAGAAATCCACCGATTATTAGCACGAATAGGGCGACATCAATCGCACGGGCTTTCCCGGTATCAGAATCGTAAAAGCCTCCAATTGGGGCTAGAAAAACATCAACGACGCCTTGGGGGTTGGCCTCAACAGGCTTGTAGGAACCGGGAACCGGAACCTCCTGTCCCAGTTCAACGCTTTCAATTCGGTCATACTGGCCCGCTGGAACGACCCAACTTGCAGCTGCGGCAAGGGCAATCAGGGCGAAGAGGATCGTATATGCGGTTGGGAATTTGAAAGATCTGGTTTTTGTCGGAGCTCTATCGGTCTTGTCGGTCATGTTGAAGCCGCCTATTTTTTTAAAATGAAACACTCGCATAGAGCATGAAATGAGCCCATGTTTTGCTGCCGCCAGTAAATTGCTTGGCCCCGTCTTGTGGCACCAGCACCGCAGCAGCAGCCGACAGGAACAATCGTTCTGAGGCTTGCCAATCGAGCCAAAGGTCAAATTCGTTACCAAAAGCGCTGTCTGTGACACCTAGTTTTTCAGGTTCGTCCAGTGTGAAATTCAGCCATGATCCAGTCAGCGAAACCTTGTCACTTAACGCCGCAGAGCCCTTTATCATGTGAGTTTTCTGATTTGAGTTTCCGAATATCCAATTCCCGGCAATTTCGCCCTGATACCATTGGCCATAATCGGTGAAGCCATATGCCAGCGGAATAAATTCTTCGTTCTGAGGGGTGTTGGGGTCATCGCCGCTAACAACCGCATAGCGATATGTAATTGTCGGCGTGAACGGCAGACTATCGACCGTATAATCAGTCTGTAGATACCAACCCTGGCCGCGGTAAAAAGCGGCGCCGCGCTGCTTCGCATATTCACCGGACAGCTTGAGTTGATCGTTGACATTGACAGAACCGCGAACGTCATAAGTCTTCAGGTTTTCAGCTGTGTTTGCTAAAAGAGGGTCATCAAAGTGAGCCACCTGGATGTATGTCGCGCCAATCGAGAAACGGTCCGGGATGCTATATTCAGCATTAACCCCTCCGACATGGGCCTTAATTCCGCCACGGCCAGGATTGTTGCCGAGATAAAAACCCTCTACCTGCAGATTATCATATTTCACCCGCACCAATGCACTGTTTCTGGAAGCACTCCGCGCGCCGAGATAAAAACCGCCTCGATCGCCGCCGTCGCGCCCCCCATCCTTGACCAGAAATCCGGTACCAATCTGATAGTCAAAATTGCCGCCGATCACCTCGATAAAGTCATCGACGCCCAATTCAGTTTTCCATCCAACATAGAGCTTCTCCAATGTTGTCTTACCCGGATCGTTGAGGCCTGCGGCGAAACCGTCCGCACTTTCCCCATAGGTTTTTGTGCTGACCACGGAAGCCGCAGCAGACAGCTCTCCTCCAAAAATATCTTTCACTTTGAAGTATATTTGCGGTTCGATCGCAAATTCCGCCCAGTTTTTGCTATCAACACCAATATTGGCTTCGGGCTCGCCAAACCAGGAATTGCTCTGAACAAACAACACCGAAGAGGCATCAATGGCAACATCAACCGATAATTCTTCGGAGTCATAGACGTTCACTTGCGCAGCGGCAGATGCAGAATTGATAACCAAACCTGCCAACAGGAATGGTAAACTGCAAATGAAGGCAGTCTTGGATGAGCCTCGCGAATGGCTTTTTGGACCTGAGCGTCGGCTAGAGCGTAGTGGAACGACGACATGATGGGCTAATGGATACATATTGAGCCATTTCCTTATAGACTGCGGACATGCAGCTGCGAAGCAGCGGCTGCGGAAACATTCTTCGAACAATACTATGAAGGACGCGAAGAAATGCGTTTCATTACAGTCCGTCTGCGCCGATCCAATGAAGTTGAAGGCCTAGAGGCTTTCCGAAGCTAGCCAGCTGGTTAAGATGCCCAATGATTTGGCTCATTCCTACAGCGGTTGAATAAAGGCAATCATCCCAATGATCTTAGTTTATAGGTCAAGCAATTTTGGACTGAATTACTGCCCACAAACAGGACTGGTTTGGAATGTTCAATGCATATCAGAGTTTAACCAGGCAATCCTGGATATCCGGCCCTATTTGAAGGACTTGATTACGGCATCAATATTGACCTTCAGAGATTTATCGTGGTGGCGGATTGGCGGGATTTCCATCTCTATATCCATGAGTTGGTACACGGCCATCTGGGCAGCTCGGATAGAATATTCAACTGTAAAAACTACATCTTCAGGTACTTCTACAAACTGGCTTACAAATCCGAGGTTGCTGGATATTTTCGGGACTGGGAGCGGACGATCGGTCAACGCCCGCGGCATAAACATGCTGGTAATATAGGGCATCCGGCACGGAATACAGTTTGCGTTTTGGAAAGTCGTATTCATATCAAAGTTGAGATGACCGCAAAGTTCCCGAAGTATATCTTCTCCGGTACACTCGGACATGGGTTTCGCTACAAAATCGCCTATCCGATCAGGGTGCAATGCATAACCCCAAAACACCTGAATATTATTCGGCTGATTGATGAAATGTGGCTGATGGGCCAACACAACTGACATAAGCCAATTGGAGTCCTTGAACGTAACCAAACCACCGGTGCCAGCCTTATTGCCAGAAAAAGCCTCCATCTGATCAAAAAATGATGGGTCTTTCAGCGTCACGGTAAAGGAAGCCCAATAGGACTCCGGAATACTCGAATTAAATGCCGCAGGATTGCCAAAATCCGGTCGGCCTTCGGCCAGTTTTTCCCAAAGGGCCCAGCCGCCACTATCGGCTTTTGTTAGTTTATCGGGAGCGCTTGTCATCGAGCCAAGGCTGGAGGCATCGGTCATTGAGCCATTTTGGAAGATGACGATGTCATTTTCATTGACCGCGATGGATTTCTCCGCGCCGTCTTGATTTAGCTTGATATCAGTAACTGTGATCATGGATTTGTCAGTTTTGAGCGAGACGTCTGTCACCATAGTGTCGTGAAGAAACCGCACATCTTTTGCCTCAAGCCAATTTAAAAGCGGGAGGACGAGTGAGTCATATTGATTATATTCGGTGCGCTTCACGCCCGCGAGCGTTTCAATTCTTGAAAATTCTTTCATAAACCTATGGAGGTACCGCCGAAATTCAACAGCGCTATGCCAAGGTTGAAAAGCAAAAGTCGTCTGCCACATGTGCCAGAAATTGGTCGTAAAAAACGCCGGGGAAAGCCAGTCTGTTATAATGCTGGTCCCGAGCGTTTCTTCGCTTGCTTGCGTCAGTTTTAGCAGCTCCATCCGGTCTGACATGCTAAAGCCCATGGAACTGACATCCAAAATCGAGCGATTATGATCGACCAGTCGTGCCTTGGAATGCGCTTTCATCCGCAAGTTGAAGGCGATAGTTTCATCATAGACCGATACGTCCGGATCTTGAATTGAGGGAATCGTTTTGAAAAGTTCCCATGTGCATTCATAATTATCGGTTGTGAGCATTCTGCCGCCACGTATTACATACCCTTTTTCTGGATCCCCAGCGCCATCTAGGCTTCCTCCTAAAACAGCCATTGCCTCAAAGATGGTTATATTTGCGCCTGGCATGCCGCCATCCCTAATCATGAATGCAGCAGCAGCAAGAGACCCTATCCCGCCGCCAACAAGATACGCTTTTTTATCTTTAACCATTCTGCTTTCCCTTCGATCAAGTCAGCCGCGTTACATATTTCACGGCATCAGCTGGACAAAAACAAGGACGCGAGCGGCGGTACGATATTACACTATTTTCTTAATCGCTGCCTATTGAGTTGATGAAGCATTTTGGTCAACACCACCCACGCTCCTATCGAACACCAATTTTTACGATAACATATCGCACGCGAGGCATTCTTCATGGAACCGCGAAGTGAAACAAACCATACATCTGGCAAGCTAGAGCTGGAGCCAATCGCAGAGATCAACAGCTCCTGATTATATTGGTACTTTATCAACAATATTGCTGTCCTGGGAATCTCCGTGCGCTAAATTCTCGGCCAAGCCGGGACGCTCGCGGCCGCGGAATATCATCCAGACAAGATAAGCCGACATCAACGCGCCACCAAAGCAAAATACCGACACATAGGCATAGGAGAAAAATATGAATGTGACTGCTAGAACCAGGGCTGCGAGTGCTCCAAAGATACGGACATCACGAATAGAGGACAATAAAAGCGGGCCAATCACGACTGTTACATAGATCAAATAGGTAATCTCTCGGCCAGCGACAAAATCGAGCAACTCCTTGCCTTGATACACAATCAAATGATCGAGGAACTTCGTTTCCAGCCATCCTTGATGAGCAAAATATGGAAAATATTGCAGCCCGCCCAGCATTGCGCCCAATATAGCAAAGCCCAGATAAAGCGGTTTGCGCCGAGCAGGCTCCAGGAAATAGGTCGAAACCGGGATCCAGACTGGCCATGCGAGCCAAGAGAAAAACATATAGACCAGCGATGCCTGCGTAATAAGCGCAATATTATTTTGCGCGCCAGCAACCCAAACAATTCCTTCTGAAAATTGTTGGAGTCCGAAAAGCAGCGGCAAAGCCGCAATTGGCAAGTAACTTTTGTCCGTTCTGTAAGCCCGATGGATGCAAAGCGCCCCCGCTGGGATGAGGAGGGCGGCCGCACCAAAACTGACTTCTGCTGACAAACACATAGATTCTCTCCTTCAGCTGCGAGAAACCGCAATCAAGATGTTTGCATCCTGACGAGTTTACGTCGGCTAATATTCTTCGCTTTCTACCATTTACTCATACGGCCCACTGCGCTTCACCCCTCAGTAATTATACGTAATCAGCCGTTTTTTTGAGGGGGCGGCATCTCCCAAGCGTATAAATCAATAGAAACACTAATTTTAAGGCGAACAGACACCAAGAAATTGACTGCAATTGAGGAGGAATAAACATGTCTACCCAGATCACGAGTTCCATTTCGAAAAATCGAAGATTAGTGAACGAGGCGCTGGTGGAATCCAAAGATCGTATCTATCATTTTCTCCTGCGACACATCCGGAATGAACAAGATGCACAGGATGTTTTGCAGGATTTTTTCGTCCGAGTTTTGACGCGGGCAGATGACCTTCAAAACTGCGAGAAAATTCGCGGATGGCTCTCCAGCATATTGCGTTCCGTTCTTTCAGATCATTTCAGAAAGCGGAGTCAAGAGACTAGGAAATTAAACGAATATACCACATTCTTGACGCTCTGGGGGCCGGCAGAGGAGGAACCTGAAACAGACTTTCCATGCATCCAGGAAAATCTACCCAAGCTTAATCCAAATTATAAAAAATTGATCGAACGGGCTGATCTATGCGCAGAAGGCCGGACGAAGATATCGAAAGACATTGGTTTGTCAGCAAGTACGCTTCGTGTGAAATTGCACCGCTCGCGGAAGGCCTTGGGCCGTAAAATTAGTCTCGCTCATGCAAGCTGTGTCCATGAATGTGATTTGCAGACGATTTGTCAGGCGAGCGCGCTTCAAGCGAAACCAGCAATGAGTGCCGGGATGCCCTTTGGCTAACCCAACTACCAACGGGCGCTGTGTAACAGCTTCGTTACCAACCCCGCCATTTTTAAGCGTTCGGCACCGCTGTCACCGAAGCCACATGCCTGCGCCTACGCCAAATCACGAAGGCAATCAAATGACACCCGATTGCTGGATCGTTTTCATCAGCGGCAGGCTGATTATTGGACAGGATATGACATGATCGGGATTGCTATTGACGACTTGGTCACCTGGACCATCATAGGCCTTGAGATGGCGGCGCTGGCCGTGATCGCGGGCGGGTTTGTCTGGAGCGTAGTGAAGGCAATTGCCTCAGTTGTTCGTCACAATATGGAAGATCGTTATACTTCGTTCCGCCGTGAACTTGGCCGCAGCACATTGATTGCGCTTGAGCTTTTAGTAGCTGCGGACATCCTGCGTTCTCTTGTGCTCGAACCATCGCTGACGAACATCGCAGTTCTTGGTGCCCTTGTCACTATCCGGACCTTTCTGAGCTTCTCTATTGATGTGGAGCTGGATGGCTGCTGGCCGTGGGAGCGGGCGAGTGCCCGGGTGCATGGAGCGGCGGGGCGGTAGCCGCCGATGAGCACCGCGTCCATGATCCAACAACTGACTATCCAAGTGTAACGTTTCACGACCAAACCCGTCATTCTAACCACAACGTAAAAAAGGAAAATAGACATGAAATCCCCCACTATTATTTCAATCGCGGCCTTCGCCTTGCTGGCAAGTTCCGCTGCCTATGCAGCGCCCCAGACACCGCAAGCACCTGCACATAAACATGACATGCCAATGTCAAAAGATGGCGCACAAATGCAAATGATGAAAGACAAGGCTGCAACGGCAAAAACACCGGCTGAACGCAATAAGCTGATGTCAGAGAATATGGCCCAAATGAAGGCCCATATGGCTTCCATGAAAGCTAAAATGAGCGAAGGCGGCATGATGGCGCAGGGCAAAGGACCTATGGCTATGGACCCGGCACATATGCAGAAGATGAAGCAGCATATGGGCATGATGCATCAAATGATGGAGCGACTGATGCTACAGCAGGAACTTATGATGGACCCTGAAAAATAGCCACGATAACTGAGGCGCATTAGAGGGGAAGAAGCCGAGCATGGAAACAGCCTGACTTCTTCCTCGGCTGTGTAACGCGATGGCTCCATGTGCGTCCTAATTACTAACGACACCAATTATTTTGGCGCTGATCGAACAAATCAAACTGTTTGAAAGACTTGCAAAGGAGAAAAGCCATGAACAATATAACAACTGATCCCAAAACCTCCGCGCCGAGAAAAATACTCAAACCCATTATTAAACCTACCGATCCGGTCGAACCCCAGAGCAAAGGGTGCTGCTGTTCCGGTAAGGAACAAGTTATGGAAGATAAGCCCGAGGTTAGTTCAAAATCGTGCTGTTCTAAGAGCTAATCGCCGGTTGAAGGGTCTTGTGATCCAAGCGTGGCCGGCTTCTCTGGTCCGAAGCGTATAGCGCTTTCCGGCAGATATCGCGCGCCACAAACCTGTCACACCTATAATTTCCGGAGATTGCCAATCTCCCGGGAAGACCTTGCGATTAGCGGGTCGTGCAGGAGCAAAGGGAAAGATGATAAAAACTATTCGCAAAAAAGCGCCCTACGCGGAAGGACAACAACAAACCCGGCCTAGCCCCCTGCCGCATCTGTTGACGATCAATTGTGGTTCATCAAGCGTCAAATTTGCAGTCTTTCGTTTGGGTAATAACATCGAACCGGTATTGCGCGGGAAGGTCACGGAAATTGGAAAGGCACAGGGCCATTCATCCGCGCGCTTGGCTGACAGCGCATCTCTTTGGAATGCAAAAAGTTCGAGCAAAAACCATGGCTCAGCCATTGAAAATATTCTCAATCAGCTGGAAAATTACGCAGAACTTTGGAAAATATCGCTTGTTGGTCATCGAATAGTACATGGCGGTCCAGATTTTGTTTCGCCTCTCGCATTGGATTCAGTTATCGAAGCTGAACTGGAGCGCCTAATACCGCTAGCTCCTCTGCATCTACCTGCAAATCTTGCTGCTATTGCAGCGGTTCGAACACGGCTACCCCGCGCAGAACAATTTGCGTGCTTTGATACTGCTTTTCACTCCAACATGCCGGAAAATGCAGCACGAACTGGTCTGCCGCTAAATATGGACGACGGTGTTATTCGCCGGTACGGCTTCCATGGCCTTTCCTATGAATCTACGCTCTACCAACTAGAGCGGCGAGAAGGAGCAGCAGCTCTGAAGGACCGTATTGTGGTCGCCCATCTTGGTGCGGGCGCCAGTATGGCGGCAGTGCATGGCCGGCGGACGATAGATACATCCATGGGCTTTAGCCCGTTATCAGGTCTTCCAATGGCCACCAGAAGCGGCGATATTGACCCTGGACTTATCCTTTATCTCTTAAAGGAAGAGGGCTGGACGTCCGATGAACTGGCCGATCTGCTAAACAACAGATCGGGTTTGCTTGGACAATCAGGAACAAGCGGTGATGCCCAAATTCTTGTTGCAACCAATGCCGGTAAATCTGCCGAAGAAGCGATAGCTTTTTTTTGCTATCAAGCGCGCCGTCACTTCGGCGCATTGGTAGCCGCCATGGGCGGCATTGATCGTTTGATTTTTACCGGCGGAATTGGTGAACATTCTCCAGAAATACGGTACCAGATCTGCAAACCATTGGAGCAATGCTTTGGAACCATAATCGATCCGAAAAAAAATAAAGCCAATAAGCCACTGCTATCTCCAAAACATGGCTCAGTTACCGTGGAGATCAGTTCGGCGGATGAAGAATTAATGATTGCACGTCACGTGGCCGAACTTGTTGGTGCCTACCAAAATGGGAGAGAATTATCATGATATCTTGTTTCCCACACCGCAATATCGCTGCACTCCTTGAAAAGGTCAGCTGATGGATATCACCGTTGAAGACCCGGTCTGCAAACGCAAATTTACGTTGGAAAAAGCGGTCGCCGCTGAAGAATATGAGGGCTGGACTTATTTCTTCTGTAGCACAGAATGTCAGAATATATTCATTGGATCTCCCACAACTTTTGCCAACGGCCCAGCGCCGTTATATTCAGATCCTTAAAATGGCGAGATGAGCGAATAAAAACGGCATTGGCACAAATATAGAGATCGGTTGGCGGGATGTTGGCCAACAATTCCGACAACCGTATCTTTAGGGGCGATCGCGCACTGCCTTCCCCAGCGGTCGCCCCACTCCTCAAAGCCCAGCTGCGTCGTAGTAGCCTTTTTTGGCTTCAAACCGTCTGGCGAGTTCTGATCAACTGTAACATTAAGCGCCGCAGTGCGTCCTTAACAATAAACCGGTTGATATCGATCATCACCCGGCGCTGATTACTCCAAAGAAGACCAGGAGAAAACCATGACAGACAATCTTATTACGTTTTCCGCTTTGCTGTTCATCCTGCTTGCAGTTGGCGCTAGCGCTATCCGCATTGTGGTCGAATATGAGCGCGTGGTCGTCTTCACGCTAGGCCGCTTCACAGGAGTCAAAGGCCCCGGTCTGATTTTTATTATTCCCTTTGTTCAAACTCTTTCCCGCGTGGATTTAAGAACCATCGTTCTTGATGTACCAACGCAAGATCTTATTTCACGCGATAATGTGTCGGTTCATGTCAATGCTGTCATATATTTTAAGGTTGTTGATCCTGAACGCGCGATAATTCAGGTGGAGCAATTTATCGATGCAACCAGCCAGCTCGCACAAACCACCTTGCGATCGGTACTTGGAAAACATGAGCTTGATGAGATGCTCACGGAGCGAGACAAACTCAACAAGGATATCCAAGAGATAATCGACACCCAAACAACCTCCTGGGGCATCAAAGTTGCCAATGTTGAAATCAAGCATGTCGATATAGATGAATCCATGGTTCGCGCGATGGCGAAACAGGCTGAAGCCGAACGTGAGCGCCGGGCAAGAGTGATAAATGCTGAAGGAGAACAGCAGGCAGCGCAAAAGCTTTTGGAAGCTGCAGAAACGCTATCCGGTCACCCTGAAGCGATGCAACTGCGTTATCTTGGCGCGCTTGGCGAAATCGCTGGAGAACGCAGTTCCACAATTGTATTTCCTTTCCCTGTTGAATTTGAAAAATTTTTCAACGGGTTTGCTAGTCAAGACAGCAAAAAGCTGGCTGGGAATGCGGCCAATGAACCCACGCTCTCTGCAGGCAAGAGTGCGGGGTGACTTTCAGCGCTCATAAGCGGCATTTGCTGGTGAGCGAACGAATATGCCAAGCCAGAATAGTGCAGTCGAATAGGGTACGGCAAACAATTTGGAGGTTGGTTTAGAGCATGTTTATTAGCAGTTTCGAAAACCGACTCTTCAGGGGCGGCCGGGCTCCTCCTCCAACCCAGCGCGGTCGCTCCACTTTTAACTGTGGTGGCGACTCCATTTTTGCACCTTCTCGATTCCAGATAAACATTCACAATGCTGTTCCATTTAAGCCGTTCACATACGGCAACCGTGACGTTTGAGGAGGGTTTTCATTGACAAAAAACATATCAAACGACTGGCGCACAGGATTTGGCGTCATCAAGCACAGCGCTGCAACAATTGCGCGTACAGATGAATTTTTCGCAAAACGTCAGTACTGGCAAGGATTTACGGATTCCGCCCAAGCAGAGACATTGATTGTAGCGGTCGACCGATTGGCCAACGCCGCGATGTGGCTCACCGCCCATATGACCTATGCCTCCCGGGTTGATATGAGCGGTACCGATTTGCCGGCAGACGCATTTAAACGAAACCCTGAAGGTCATACTGGCGGCGCCCTCAATGTTGCCATCGGGTTTGTTGGCTATTTACTTGCCAACGCCCTGTCTGGACACACGCGTGCCTGGACGCTTGGTCAGGGTCACTGTGTTGCTGCAATAGAGGCAATCAACACGCTGACCGGGGACTTGTCCCCTGCACAAATCGGTCGTTATGAGCGCAGCGAGACCGGGCTTTCCCGTCTCGTTTCAGACTTTTACAGCTATGCGATGAGCGCTGATGGAAGACCCGCGGTACCGCTGGGGAGCCATGTCGGCCCAAACACTGCCGGCGGTGTTTCAGAAGGCGGCTATTTGGGCTTTTCCGAACTCCAATATGTCCATATGCCGTTGCCGGGAGAGCGACTTGTTGCCTTTTTGAGTGACGGCGCATTTGAAGAACAGCGCGGGTCCGACTGGTCTCCGCGCTGGTGGCGAGCCGAAGATAGCGGTTTGGCGGTGCCGATCATGGTCCTCAATGGCCGGCGGATTGAGCAGAGAACCGAAATCGGCCAGGAAGGCGGGGCTGAATGGCTTGAAGCTCATCTTCGCCTCGCTGGATATGATCCAATACTGATCGACGGTCATGACCCTCTCGCCTATGCGATGGCGATATTGGAAGCGGAAGAAAGGCTCAGCCGATTTATTAGATCAAAGCAGGCCTATCCAGCTCCCCTTCCCTATATTATCGCGCGCTGCACAAAAGGATTTGGCTTTCCGGGAGCTGGAACCAACAGATCACATAACCTGCCACTTTCGGGAAACCCGTCCGAAAATGCAGCCGCACGAGCTGAATTTCACGAAGGCGCTAGAAAGCTGTTTGTCCCGGCTGACACGCTGGAAACAGCCGTTAATGCTTTGGCGGTCCATGAAAAGCAGTCTCGGCCAAGAGAAAGTCAGAATTCACTAGCACGCCGGATCGTCGAACTGCCCAGCCTACCCGTGCCAAATTGGACCGATGTCAATAGTCAGCGCGAACGCTGCGCGATGGATGCGATCGATGAATATTTTGTTGATATTGTCCGCGCCAACCCGAAGCTACGACCACGTATTGGCAATCCAGACGAGCTAAGAAGCAACCACATGCCGCGCGCGCTTGAGCTTCTGCACCACCGCGTGAACTTGCCTGAATCTGGGACTCCGGAGGCGGTTGATGGAGCCGTCATAACGGCACTCAACGAAGAAGCGGTTATGAGTGCGGCCTTGGGTAACAAAGGCGGGATCAATATCGCTGTGAGCTACGAAGCTTTTGCGATGAAAATGCTTGGCGCATTGCGACAGGAAATAATTTTCTCGCGCCGCCAGCACGAACTGCTCCAGCCACCAGGCTGGATCAGCGTTCCACTCATTGCAACCTCCCACACTTGGGAAAACGCAAAAAATGAGCAGTCGCATCAAGACCCGACATTGCCCGAAGCATTGCTGGGGGAAATGTCAGATGTATCTCGCGTTATATTCCCTGTTGATCCCAATAGCGCGGTTGCAGCGCTGCGCTCGGTCTACCGAACGCATGGCCAAATTGCGTGCCTGGTAACCGCCAAGCGCGATGTGCCAATCCTCTTTTCAGGTGAACAGGCTGAATTTGCGATGGCGAAGGGCGCAATACAATTTGAGGGCGATGCTACAAACGCGCAGGTACAACTGGTCGCTATCGGCGCTTATCAATTGCAACAAGCAAGACAGGCGCGCGAACGGCTCGGGCAACGCGGGATAAACTGCTCAATTACGGTCATTTTGGAACCGGGGCGGTTTCGGGAGGCGCGCGACGAGATCGAATGGAAATATGCTGTTTTAGACAAAGATTTGCATGTGCTGTTTCCCACAAATCTTCCGCGGATAATAATCTCGCACACGAGACCGGAGCCAATGTTGGGTCTATTGAGGCGGCTTGATGGCGGGCCGAGCCAAACCAAAGCGTTGGGATATTTGTCCAGAGGCGGCACATTGGATGTTTTTGGCATGTTGTTCGCCAATCGTTGCACTTGGGCGCATGCGGTCGCCTCCGCTGCAGGTTTGCTCAAAATCGATCGGGGTTCCCTCCTATCACAGGAAGAATTGGATGCCGTCGACGAGCAGGGTGACCCGCAGATATTGCGGAGAGACTCATCGGGCTCAAAAAATGAGGAGAAAATCGTATGACGCTCACATTGCATAGTCTTGGCGGAGCCGGGACGGTAACCGGATCTCGCCATCTTATCGAAAATGACGGACGCCGGATCATGGTCGATTGCGGACTTTTCCAGGGATATAAGCCCTTACGCGAGCGCAACTGGAAACCGTTTCCGGTTTCTCCAAAAAGCATCGATGCCATTATTCTCACCCACGCGCATCTCGATCATAGCGGCTATCTTCCGAAATTAGTCCGCGAGGGGTTTGAAGGCCCAATCTTCTGTTCATCAGCAAGCGCTGATCTTTGCGAAATACTTTTAAAAGACAGCGCTTTCATTGCGGAGAAAGATGCGTTTCTGGCGAACAAGCACAAATATACCAAACATGCCCCTGCCTTGCCGCTTTACACCATCAAAGACGCCGAAGCAGCCTTGAAACAATTACGGCCGATCGCGTTCCACAAAGAGATTGAACTGCCGGGCGGCGGGCATGTGACGCTGCGCCGCGCCGGGCATATTTTAGGGGCGGCCAATGCCGAGCTTCATTGGGGCGGCAAGACAATCGTCTTTTCTGGCGACATTGGGCGCTATAATGATCCCTTCATGCTCGATCCCGAACCCGTCGCGGCGGCCGATTATGTACTTGTGGAATCGACCTATGGAGACAGAACCCACCCCAAAAATGACCCAATGGAAGCTCTTGGAGACGTCATCGAAAAAACGGCCCGTAGGGGCGGAACAGTCGTTATTCCGGCATTTGCTGTCGGGCGCGCTCAATTGATCATGTATTATCTGTGGAAATTGAAACAGGCCGGACGGATAAAAATCGTCCCAATATTTCTAGATAGCCCAATGGCGATTAATGCAACCGACCTGCTGTGCAGACATCTTGATGATCATCGGCTCCCACCAGATGTCTGCAAGCAGTCTTGCGACATCGCAACTTATTTGCGCGAAGTCGATGATTCCAAACGCATAACGCGTGATACCACGCCCAAGGTAGTGATCGCGGCAAGCGGCATGCTGACCGGCGGGCGCGTTCTTCATCATCTCAAGGCCTTTGGCCAGGACAGCAGAAACACAATTCTGTTTTCAGGCTATCAGGCGGGGGGAACGCGCGGCGAAAAACTGCTGAACGGAGCTGAAAGCGTCAAAATGTTCGGTCAGTGGTTCCCGATTCGCGCTGAAATTGCAAGCCTTCCGGCTTTATCGGCCCACGCAGATTCAGACGAAATCCTGAAATGGCTGTCCGGATTCAAGCACGCTCCTGCCCGAACTTTTGTGGTGCACGGAGAACCTACGGCCTCAGATGCTTTGCGGATGCGGATTGGAGAAGAGTTGGGCTGGAACAGCACCGTCGTTGATTCGACTGATCGTTATTTTTTGGAAGGTTAAATGTCATGTCGACCGGCAACCACATTGAAGCCCATAAT
This sequence comes from Parasphingorhabdus sp., assembly GCF_965233695.1. Lineage (GTDB taxonomy): Bacteria > Pseudomonadota > Alphaproteobacteria > Sphingomonadales > Sphingomonadaceae > Parasphingorhabdus. The sequence goes on along the minus strand of NZ_OZ247497.1, from coordinate 2,675,646 downwards.
TTGCTGAAATCAAAGCGTCTCAGTCTCTACACCCAGGATGAGGTGATCGTGCTTATGCGCACCGATTGTCCGGTTTGCATATCGGAAGGCCTGACTTCCCGATCGCGCGTACGTCTAACGTCTGTCTCGGGACGTGAAATTCTTGCCACTCTCTACCAGGTCGAAAATGACTGGCTAACGACAGGGGAAGCTGGATTATCAGAGGCCGCCTGGGCGAAACTTGGGGTTGACGACGGAACTTTTATTTCGGTTAGCCATGCACCAACTGTAGGATCGTTGGCAGATATAAGACGCAGAATTTATGGGGGGCGCTTAGACGAACCGGCCTTTCAGGGAATTATTGGCGATATTGCCGCTGGACACTACGCAGATATCCATTTGGCAACGTTTATCGCAACATGTTCGGCTCTCCCGCTCGACATTGAAGAAATATGCCATTTAACCAAGGCAATGGTGGGCGCAGGAGAACGTTTGTCATGGGACGCTCCGATGATTCTGGACAAACATTGTGTCGGCGGATTGCCGGGCAACCGCACCACACCGATTGTCGTGGCGATAGTTGCCAGTCTGGGCTTCACAATGCCAAAAACGTCATCGCGCGCCATTACATCTCCTGCAGGTACTGCCGATACGATGGAAACGCTCGCCCCGGTTGATCTGGATATCGATCAAATGCGCCGCGTGGTGGAAGAGCAAGGCGCCTGTATTGCCTGGGGCGGCGCCGTCAATCTCAGCCCGGCAGATGATATTTTGATCCGCATCGAGCGGGCTCTTGATATTGATACAGAAGGACAGTTGATCGCATCTGTTTTATCTAAAAAAATTGCTGCCGGTGCCACCCATGTCGTCCTTGACTTACCGGTTGGTCTGACTGCCAAAGTCCGTTCGCTGGACAAGGCCAAAATATTGGGTGAGCATCTTTCCGCTGTCGCGGCCAATTTTGGGTTGGAGACACGATGTGTTTTTACAGACGGCTCTCAACCTGTGGGACGCGGCATTGGCCCTGCCCTTGAGGCGCATGACATTTTATCTGTCCTGCAAAACAATCCGGATGCACCGCAAGACCTGAGGAAGCGGGCAATATTAATTGCCGCACAGGCTCTGGAGCTGGCAAATCACGTGGACGATGGTGGCGGGCTTGCTGCGGCGGAGGCCGCCTTGGTTGATGGCCGGGCATGGAACAAATTTCAGGCGATTTGCGAGGCGCAAGGCGGCATGCGCACGCCCCCGGTCGCTCCATTGACCTGCCCCCTGTTGGCGCAGAGCAGCGGCAAGATATCCTCCATCGACAATCGTAAATTATCGCGATTAGCAAAATTGGCCGGAGCCCCGCGCCAAAAGGCCGCAGGGATTGTCATGCAGGTCCGCCTCGGCGAGCGTGTTACGAACGGTCAGCCATTACTCACGGTCCATGCCGAAGCCAAGGGCGCCCTGGATTATGCGCTGGAATATGCTGCTGCCAATCCAGATATATTGAAAATAGAGGAGTAACCATGCGCATTTTTATCCCCTTGCCGGGCAATGAAACCTTGGCGGCCGATCTTGCCAGACTATCCTCCTCCGCGCTGGGTACATTGGAAACCCGTCACTTCCCTGACGGGGAATCTTATATTCGTTTGACCGATGATGTGACGGGGAAAGATGTGGATTTTGTTTGCACCCTCGCTCGCCCCGATGATCAGATACTGCAGCTTATTTTTGCGGCGAAAACCGCGCGTGAACTGGGCGCAAAAACCGTGCGCCTCATTGCGCCCTATCTGGCCTATATGCGGCAAGACAAGAGATTTCAGGAGGGGGAATCCATATCCTCCACGCATTTTGCCAAGCTGCTATCAGATTGCTTCGACAGTTTGATCACGATTGACCCTCATCTGCACCGAATAGCGGATCTGGGAGAAATATTCACCATACCAACCAAGGTCAAACATGCTGCGCCCCTTTTAGCCGACTGGATCAGGGACAATGTCGAGAATGCTCTCGTGGTGGGCCCTGATTCCGAAAGCCAGCAATGGGTTGAGGCTGTTGCAGAACGAGCAGGCGCACAGCGCCTCGTTCTCAATAAAAACCGCCTCGGTGATCACGAGGTCGAGATATTGGTGCCGGACTTGAGCGATTATGCAGGCCTGGCTCCGGTGCTTGTCGATGATATTATTTCATCAGGGCGAACGATGATCGAAACCGCCGAAGCCCTGATCGCGCGGGGTTTCCCTAGACCCTATATATTGACTGTGCATGCCCTGTTTACCGGCAGCACCTATTGGCAGCTAAACCAACTTGCCAAAGATATCATCTCGACAGACGCCGTTCCGCACGAAACATCCCGGATCGGGATTGCAGAACTGCTCTTGTAGCTCAAGGCATGGGCAACATTTTTAACTGGATTGGAAAGAGACAGAGAAATGGCAGACGATCATAAGATCAAAGTCGCAATTGTCGGATATGGCGTGATCGGTAGCCGCACGGCCACCGCAATAAGACTACAGTCCGACATGATACTATCGGGCGTGGCTGATGTCGCGACAGATTGGCGCATTGCCCAGATTATAAGCCAGGGCATCCCGCTTTTCGCGGCCACAGCAGAAGCCAGCGCAGCTATGGAGGCGGCAGGCTTACCCACTAACGGACTATTGACCGATCTTGTGGAATCAAGCGACATCATTGTCGATTGTACGCCCAAGCACCGAGGCGCTGAGAATGCCGAATTATATCGCAAACTTAAGCGGCCCTTCATCGTTCAAGGCGGTGAAAAACATGATGTAACCGGCCATTCCTTTGTAGCAGAATCAAGCTATTCCAGTACGATCGGACGCAGCGCAACGCGCGTGGTTAGCTGCAATACAACGTCTATCGTTCGCACATTGGGAACCCTCAAGAACGCGGGCCTCTTGAAGAAAGCGCGCGGAACACTGATGCGTCGCGCAACCGACCCATGGGAAAGCCATCTTGGCGGCATCATGAATACGCTTGTTCCTGAGCCCGAAGTCCCGAGCCATCAGGGGCCTGATGCCAGACTTGTTGATCCGGATCTCGATGTCACAACGATCGCAGTCCGGGTGCCCGAAACGCTCGCTCATCTTCACACCTGGTACGTCGAAATGGCGAGAGCGGCCACAAAAGCGGCTGTTCTTGACGCGCTATCCCAATCATCGCGGATACTGCTAATCGACAGCCGCACGGGACTATCGGCAATAAATGTGGTGAAGGAGTGGATGGCTGAAAATGGACGTCGCCACGCCAATCTCTATGAAGTGGCGATATGGCGTGATCTGCTGACAGTTGACGGAACCGATCTATATTTTAGCTATATGGTTGATAACCAAGCCATCGTGATCCCGGAGACTATTGATGCTATACGCGCACTTGCGGGCAATGAGCAGGACCCTGCCGTATCAATCGCCAAAACGAACGAATCTCTGGGGATTGGCGATCTTGTTATACCCCAATGGGCCGTACAAAAAAGCTTGGGCCATGATGGCTGACATCGGTATGATCTCATCTGAGGAGCTGAAAGTGGTAAATAGTCGACGGAAAATAGCGTTACAAAAAAAGAGCGATATGGTTGATGAAGCGCTGCGTGAAAGCTTCCCTGCCAGCGACCCGCCGGCATGGACGCTCGGCATTGACCAAGGAGATGATGTGCAAAGAAACCCAGGTCGCCGCGAAACCAGCAAAAAACCTGCAAAGAAATGATATCGTCATGACCTCTCTACGCCCCATAGACAGTCTTGAAAGCCATGAGGTTACAAACCAACCGCCCACGCTAGAAGCATTTGACCGGTTTGGCTCAGATCAGGCGCTGGTCGATGCAGTCAAAATGGCGGGAGGCGAAGTTCACAAGCAACGACTTGCCAGCTTTGGCATACGCACTGGTTCCAGCGAAGTCATTGGCTGGGGAGAAGCGGCCAACCGAAACCCGCCCGTGCTTGACACCCATGACCGTCAAGGAAGACGGATCGATGAAGTGCAATTCCACCCATCCTACCATCAACTGATGACGCTTGGCCTCGGCGAAGGCGTGGCCGCCGCCGGTTGGAATGGAACCGAAGCAGGCCATGTTCTTCACGCAGCGTTGAGTTTCCTGCTCGGGCAAGTTGATGCTGGCACCGGGTGTCCCATGACCATGACCTACGCCGCCGTCGCCGCCTTGAAACGTGACCCAGATGTCGGAAATGAGTGGATCGGGCGGATCACATCGTCACTTTACGATCCCGTTGTCCGACCAGCACCTGAAAAAAAGGGTGTCACAATCGGAATGGCGATGACCGAAAAACAGGGGGGATCGGACGTCTGCGCGAACACGACACGGGCGGAATATGCAGATGGTGCTTATCAACTAACTGGGCATAAATGGTTCTGTTCTGCGCCCATGTGCGACGCATTCCTGACGCTAGCCTACACAGATAATGGTCTGACCTGCTTTATCGTTCCGCGCTGGACGCCTGATGGCCAGCGTAACGCAGGGTTTCGCGTAATCCGGCTCAAGGACAAGCTTGGTGATCGCTCCAACGCATCTGCGGAAATCGAGTATCATCGTGCTTATGCGCAGCGTCTTGGCGAAGAGGGTCAAGGCGTGAAAACCATTATTCAGATGGTTCAGCATACCCGTTTTGATTGCATAGTGGGTTCAGCTTCCACAATGCGTGCCGCAATTACCGAAGCGCTGTGGCATACCGCTCATCGCACCGTCATGCAGCGCCGGTTAATCGAGCAACCGGCAATGATGTCCGTGCTGGCCGATCTCGCTGTAGAAAGCGAAGCCGCCACCGCTCTCGCCTTCCAGGTCGCTGCAACATTTGATATGGCGGACCCGCTATCCCGTCTGCTTACGCCTATTGCAAAATATTGGGTATGCAAGCGTGCGCCCGCGATGGTGTATGAAGCAATGGAATGTCTGGGCGGAACAGGCTATGTCGAAACTGGTCCGATGCCGCGCCTTTTCCGTCAGTCTCCGCTGAACGCGATCTGGGAAGGCTCGGGAAATGTGATCGCGCTGGATGTCTTGCGCGCAATGGAACGCGAACCCCAAGCGCTCGACAGTCTGCGGGAATTTCTGTTTTCTGCAAGCGGGCGCTATCCTTCCTATGACGATCACCTGAAAACTCTGGAATTTGGTAGCCTGGTGGAGCATGATGCCCGAAACATCGTCGAACGTCTTGCAATGACCGCTCAGGCAGCAGTAATCATAAATGCGGACAATCCCGTTGCTGAAGCTTTTTGCAAGTTAAGATTTGATCGACCCAGTAATCTTTTTGGTGCTTCCACCGCGGTCATTGACACGCGGTCCATCATTGAAAGAGCCATGCCGTCAATTTTAGAGTAGTGAACCAGCAATGAGCGGTTATCGAAGGTTTTTTAACACTATCGTCTTTGGTTGTTACCCATCCAGCAAGGTAAAACCCTGCTTCCAAGAGCGATCAGATCAAGCTAAGAGACCAATAATAACGGGAGTGGACAATTTAGAAGCAAATTTCGGGTAACACCGCCGAACAGATATTCATGGGTTCGGCTCCGCCCGAAAGCCCCGGCGACCATAACACCGGCCTGCAGATTTTGTGCCGTAGATATGAGAATATCCGAAGGATGAGAATTCCGCGATGACAATAGTTGCAAGTGCGAATCCACACCATGATTAGCGAGATATTTGCAAGCCGCATCTCGCGGAAGTTCGGTTGGCTTATCTTCATCAATTGATACGATATGGACCTCACTCGCAATTTTGATCAAGGGAAGCGATGAGCGTAATGCATTGGCAGCTTCGATACTCCCATTCCAACAGATGATAGCCGGATGCGCAAGGTTTATTCCAATCAAATCATAAGGTTGAAACAATATTGGCGTCCGGACGTGACTTAGTAGCTCTCCAAAAAATGCTGTTGGTCGGTTTTTATCAGAATTTCCTTGCGGCCGACCCAGAATCGCTAAGTCCCGCAAAGAACTCTCACGTATTATAGCCGTAACTGGATCCCCTTCAATATGATTGAAATCCCATCTTACATTCTCTTTGTCTAACCGCTCTTTTGTCTGCATGCGGATCTTTTCTCCGTGCTTTTGAGCCTCAACAATGAAACGGTGCTTGGCCGCCACGCCCCCATAAGCATCCAGCATATTAAATGAACCGAGTGATGAAACATGGAGGCAACTCAAATGGCCCTCGATTGAACGGGTTACATCAAGCGCCGCTTGGGCCGACGGATCTGGCCCTTGATCATCAATGTACCATAGCACGGACTGCATAAGATTTATTCCTTCCAACCAACCACATAATTTGCTTTAGGATATCATTTTTTCCTAAAGCTTGTTGTAAGCAGCACCCAAAAATATCCCCAACTCAATCCAAACATCCACCCCGCAACAACATCACTTGGCCAATGTACACCTAAAGCCACTCGCGAAATTCCAATAGTTGCAGTCAACAGCAAAGCCGCTGACACCAAGTAAATCCCTGCATGCCGTTCGGGTCGGATCTGGGTAAACAGCATGGCCATCGTTAGATATACAATTGCGGAATTGGCCCCATGCCCACTGGGGAAACTCATGGAATATTGGGTTGTAAGGTGCTCAACAACCTCGGGACGCGATCTGCTAAAATGGTCTTTTAAAAGCGACACGATCACCATTCCACCGACAGTCGGCGCCAATAGCGCCAAGGCAAAATAGTAGGTTCTTCTTACAACCAGATATGCAGCAACCAAAATGACAAGAACGATCAGCAATTTGGAGTCTCCCAAAATTGTAATAGCTCGAAGAATATCTGGAAGCCAGTCAGGACCAGACAATATGTTAGGGTTTGACGAAGAGCGAAACGCGAGCAAAATGCTGTTGTCTATTTTCGCTAAATGACCTGCCGCGACTTCCGACCAGAGCCAGAAAAAGAGCATAGCTAAAATCGAAACGCCGCCGATCAAAAACGCAATTCTTTGAGCCGCGATGGCTCGGGGAACCAAAATTCGAGCTATTCGCATTTTGACCCCTGGCGGGAGATGGCTGAATTTTCGCTAAGACTGAACATGGGCGCTACCCATCCAGCCTGATTTATATTGTTATAACCAAGAAGCCGAAGTGCGTTGACTACCACCACAAGCGTCGAGCCTTCATGCATCACGACAGCGGGGCCAATCCCTAAGCCAAATAGGGTTGCCGGTATTAATACAGCCACCACGCCGAGACTGATCCAGAGATTTTGACGGATGATACCGCTTGTTGATCTGCTAAGCCCGACGGCGAAAGGTAAGGTTGCCAGATCATCTGCCATTAACGCGATATCTGCCGTTTCAAGCGCGACATCGGAACCGGCGGCTCCCATGGCTATTCCGACGCTTGCATTGGCCATCGCAGGGGCATCGTTCACGCCATCACCAACCATCGCCACTCCGCCCTGATCGCTCAGTTGAGCAATTTTCTCGACCTTGTCATCCGGCATCAAATCACCGAAGGCTTCGTCAAGACCCACTTCCAGAGCTATCGCGTCTGCGACTTTCTGATTATCGCCCGAAATCATCATCATCCGTGTGATTCCAATAGACCGGAGCTTGTTTATCACTTCGGACGCCGCGGCGCGGGGCGTGTCCATAAGGCCAAGAACGCCAATAAATTCGCCGCCACGCCTGACAATCATGGTGCTGCGTCCGCGTGCAGACATTTCGGTAACTTTTTGAGCGACATCTTCAGGAAGCGAATCCTGATCATCTTTGCGAAAAAGCCCCGCTTTCCCTATAAAGACGTTTTCGCCATTGATTTTGGCAGAAACACCTTTGCCCGTTATGCTCTGAAAATCTGTAGCGATCAGATCCGATGTTCCGAGGCGTTTTTCTGCAGCACGCACAATAGCTTGCGCCAGAGGGTGATCAGTATGCACTTCGACAGCGGCAGAAATAGCGATAAGTTCGTCTGCTCCAATTTCTCCGAAAGGCACCGTTTCGACTAACTCCGGTTCGCCAATCGTAAGGGTCCCGGTTTTGTCAAAAGCAATCGAATCAAGCTTACCCAGCATCTCGAGAGGCGCGCCGCCCTTTATGAGAACGCCGCCGCGCGCTGCACGGGCAATCCCGCTCAAAACAGCGCTGGGTGTTGCAATAGCCAGCGCACAGGGGCTGGCAGCAACGAGGACTGCCATCGCCCTGTAAATGCTATCGGAGACTGGCTCGTCAATCACCAACCAGGAAAACCCAGTTGCGATTGCAAGCAGAATGACAACCGGCACAAAAATTCGTTCAAATTTATTGGTGAAGCTCTGCGTTGGCGATTGACGCGTCTCCGCATCGTTCACCATTTCGACAACCCGCGCCAAAGTGGTTTCCGACGCCAATCGTGTTACTTGCACTTCGAGACTACCGCTTCCGTTTATGGATCCGGCGAAAACCCTATGTTCGGATTTGACTTTATCGGCCGCTTTGGCCGCCGCTGCAGCGTTATCGACCGGACGCTTGTCGACCGGGACGCTCTCACCAGTTATGGGTGCCTGGTTGACGCTGCTCGCCCCTTTGACAACAAAGCCGTCTGCTGGAAGTCGCTCGTTGGAACGGATGATTACGATATCACCGATTACCAACTCGGCCACGGGCAATCGCAATTCCTCTCCATCCCTGCGGACCACCGCCTCCTCGGGAGCTAGTTCAGACAGTGCGGATATGGCATTGCGCGCGCGGGCCATTGCATAATTTTCAAGTGCATGGCCGATGCTGAACAGGAATAATAGAAATGCTCCCTCTGCCCATGCCCCGAGCCACGCCGCCCCGCCGGCGGCAACGATCATGAGAAAATCTATTTCAAATTTTCGACGCCTGATCTTTTCGAAGGCTTCCAATATCGTATAATAGCCGCCAAAAAAATAGGCCACCACCAAAAACCAGAACCCAATACTCGCCGGCAGAAGATTGATTTTGGGTCCCAGCCATCCGGCAAGAAGGGTTGCACCGCAGAGACCTGCAAAAACCATTTCTGCACGGACACCGAGCAGCCTGTCGATTTGCCCTCCGTGCGAGTGATCCGAATTTTCCGAATGCTTGCTGTGCTCATCGGTCATTTCTGTTCTGCCGCTCGCGTGAGAACATCAACCTTTTCGAGGCTGACTAGCCCGATCCCTCGCAGATCGTCTAGCTGAGTGTAGAAATCTTCCAGTCGTGCCCGGGCATCGATTATTTCGATCACCACCGGCGGGTTATCGCCAATTCCGAACGCGTGATGTTCATGAACAATGGAAGACGAAGAGAACCCCAATATGCCTTTCAGGACGGTGCCTCCGCGAAGACCATAAGACCTCGCCCGAGCAATGATAGTGGTAACAACCGTCTCGTCCCCATGCATTGCGGCTTCGTCGGTATAAATCCGCATGAGCGATATTTGTTGCGTCTTTTGCATTATGCACTCCTTACTATTCTGGCTTTGGACGGAAACGTTGCAGGATGGGAAACTTGTCCAGAGAGGGCGTGAATCGCTTGAAATGGGGCTTCAAATCGGGAAATTGGCGCTCAAGCATCAACCGTGTCACCGCAGGCAAAACGAATAAGGTCAATATCGTCGCCGTGATCAAACCGCCGATAACTACGATTGCCAGCGGCTTTTGCACTTCTGCACCAGTGCCAGTCGCAATAGCCATCGGAACAAAACCCAATGACGGCACGATGGCTGTCATTAGAATGGACCTGTAGCGTTCGACTGCACCGGAGTAGATGGCCTCAACAAGTTCTACGCCCGATTCAAGGCGCGCCTGGATGCTAGTCATCATGACAAGCCCATTGAGCACTGCCACCCCGGCAAGAACAATGAAGCCGACCGCAACCGAGATAGAAAATGGCAGGCCCGTTATGGCAAGCGAGAATATCCCGCCAGCAATTCCCAGAGGGACTGTGACAAATACTGCGGCAGCCATACGGAAGTTACCGAGAGCCATGACCAGCAGGCCAAAGATCAACAGCGCAACGACAGGAACAACAAGATTGATCCTTGCCTGAGCGGCCTGCAGGCTTTCAAATTGCCCGCCCCATTCGAGGATGACTCCTGATGGCAGAGCAACATCGCGCTCAATTTGGGACTTCGCTTCGTTCACAAAGGAACCCACATCGCGGCCTCGAACATTGAGCTGCACAACAACGCGCCGCTGTCCGTTTTCCCGGCTTATCTGATTTAGTCCTTCGGTTTCTTTCAGGGTAGCCAAGGATCTGAGTGGAACCGACGATCTTTTCCCGAAACCATTCTCTGGCAAAATAACCGGAAGCGCTCCGATAGCGTCGATATCATTTCGCACTTCGCCGGGTAGCCGCACTACAATATCAAACCGGCGGTCGCCTTGAAATACGAGCCCGCTTTCCGCGCCGCCCAATGCGGCGCTGACGGTTGCGGCGACTTCATCAACGGTGAGACCATGGGCTGCAATTGCCGAATTATCGAACTGCACGTCCAATGTCGGGAAGCCCTCGGTTTGCTCGACGCGGACATCCGCAGAACCTTCAATACCCGAAAAAACGGTCGCAAGCTGATTGGCAGTGGCCGACAGCTGTTCGAGATCGTCGCCAAATACCTTGACGGCAACATCACCTCGCACACCGGCTATCAACTCATTGAAGCGCATCTCAATAGGCTGACTGAACTCGTAGTTCTGGCCAATGAGATTGGCTAATTTCGCTTCCATTTGTTCCACCAACTCTGTCTTTGAAAGCGCCGGGTCGGGCCATTCATCTTTCGGACGCAAAATGATAAATGCATCGGAAATATTGACCGGCATGGGATCGCTGGCCACTTCAGCTGTTCCGGTTTTTGAATACATGAAGCGGACTTGTGGAAATTTGGAAATCTCCCGCTCGATCTGTTTTTGCATTGAAACGGACTGATCCAGCGACGTGGACGGTATTCGGATCGATTGAAGGGACAGATCCTGTTCGTCCAGCTGCGGCATGAACTCGCTACCGAGAAAGCCGAATATGCCGATAGACAGTCCAAATACGGCGAGCCCTGCCAAGGTTGCCCGTCCGGGCCATTTCAGTGCTTTTCGTAATGCCGGTTCGTATTTGCTTTTGCTCCAGCTCACCATCCGAACCTCTTTTTCAGAAACGCGGCCGCTTATCAGCAGAGCCAATAATGCCGGGACCAAGGTCAGTGAGAGAATAAACGCCGATATAAGCGCAAGCATTACGGTGATGGCCATCGGCGAGAAGGTTTTTCCTTCAACACCCTGAAAAGTCAGCAAAGGCACGAAAACCAGCAAAATTATCGCCTGGCCAAATAGCGAAGGCCTGATCATTTCTCTTGTTGATGCGATCACTTCTTCCAGTCGTTCGCCTAGAGACAGAAGTCGTCCTTCGTCATGTTGCCGGCCTGCCATCCGGCGCAGAAAATTTTCCACGATGATAACGCTGCCATCAACGATCAAGCCGAAATCAAGAGCGCCCAGGCTCATGAGATTTCCCGAAACGCCAAATCGATTCATGCCGATTGCCATCATCACAAAGGAAACGGGAATGACGAGCGCGGTAATCAGGGCTGCTCTGAAATTGCCCAAGAGCAGAAATAGCGCGACGATAACCAACAAAGCTCCTTCGGTCAGGTTTTTTTCAACCGTGCTGATAGTCGCATTGACCAGTTTCGAACGGTCCAGAACGACTTCCAATTTTATGTTGGGGGGCATTGTGTTGACGATTTCTGCAAGCCGATCACCGGTTGCAGCGGCAACTGCACGGCTATTTTCGCCAAGCAACATCAATGCGGTTCCGACAACGACTTCTTCGCCGTTCTCGGTTGCCGCGCCGGTTCGCAAATCGCCGCCATTGCTTACAGATGCAACGTCACGGACGCGAACGGGAATACCTTCACGTCTCGCGATGATCGAATTTTCAATTTCTTCCAGTGATTTGAGTCGTGCGTCTGCCCGCACCAGAAACGCTTCACCGCCGCGTTCAACAAAGTTTGCGCCAACAGAAAGATTGACCCTTCCCAGCGCTTCGGAAAGATCGTCAAAACCGATACCGTAGGAAGAAAGCCGAGCCGCCGAGGGGGTAACAACAAATTGTTTGGCATAACCGCCAATCGAGTCGACACCGGCAATTCCTTGAACATTGCGCAATTGTGGTCCGATTACCCAGTCCTGGAGCGTGCGCAGATACGCCGCCTTCGAGACTTCATCGTTCAAGCGTTCACCTTCAGGGGTCAGATAAGAGCCATCAGATTGCCAGCCAGGACCGCCCGAAGTCTTTCTTTTTTGGAACGGCTCATAGCTGACCGTCCACATCAAAACCTCGCCAAGACCCGTCGATACCGGTCCCATTGCCGGCTCGGCCGTGGCTGGCAGGCTGTTGCGAACAGTGGTCAGTCGTTCGGCCACCTGTTGACGAGCAAAATAGACGTCGGCGCTATCGTCAAATATTGCCGTAACCTGCGAAAAGCCGTTCCGGGAGATGGAACGGGTCGTCTGCAGTCCTGGAATGCCCGCGAGCGATGTTTCAACCGGATAAGTCACCAGGCGTTCAATATCGAGCGGCGACAGGGTGGGATCGACAGTGTTGATCTGGACCTGATTGTTGGTGATGTCAGGGACAGCATCAATTGGCAGATTAACCAGATTATAGACTCCGAGTGCCGCGACTGCAGCAAGAAACAATACGGTAAGATACCGATTGCGGACGGACATTTCGACGAGACGTGCAATCATAGCCGTTGCTCCAATGGGGATGTATTAATCAATGTTCTGCTTCGCCGCGGCCAAGTTCAGATTTCAGGAGAAAGGCATTTTTACCGGCGATTTGTTCACCGGCCTTGAGACCGTCGACAATCTCGATTCTACCGCCGCTCTTTGCTCCGGTCGTAACGGGCCGTGCACGGAAACCAGATTTGGTCTTTACAAACACGACGTTGCGTCCTTCGACGGATTGGACAGCCTCTGCGGGAACAATCAATGCCGTAGACTGAGCGCTTGTCGCCTGCTGAAGTATCCGCACTCGCACATATTCTCCGGGGACGAGTCTGGCGCCTGAAGCAGGGGCAAGCACGACAATGGCCGCTCTGTTTTCCGGATCGGCAGCTGGCGTAACCGCCAATACCCGAGCGGAGATTTCACCCTCGGGCGTTTCGACCGTTGCCGCTGCTCCAGTGCTGATCTTGCGCGCATCTTCCGCAGGAACTGCCGCCTCAATTTGAATAAGGTTCGGATTGGCGATACGGAAAAGCTCATCCTGGGCGGTCACGTAGGAGCCCAGAATTGCCGGGCTTGACGTTATCCGGCCGCCAATCGGTGAGCGCACAGCAATAAAGCGTCCGCTGACACCTGACGCAATGGCCGCCTGGCTTGCCCGTCTTGCTTCTGCGGCAGCCTGTTGATTTTCTGCTCTCGCCGTTTCAAGATCTGCCCGTGCGGTGATTTTCTCATCGAAGAGGCGCTGCTCCCGGTTCATCTGCGACCGGGCAAGCGCGGCCCGAGAAGCTGCCGATGTAACCTCGGAACTAATTGCGGCGGCTTCGCGGCTCTCTATGGTAGCCACTGTCTCGCCGCGCTGAACTGCATCTCCCAACCTCTTTTTGATGCTCGTGACCCTGCCTTCAGCGCCGGCACTCAATATGGCCTGCCCTTGAGGAGACGGTGCAACACTACCCTGCGCAATAATCTCGGCATCAAGCGAACTTGGAGCCACATCGAATATTCCGATTTCAGAGGCGCGCAGCTGTTCTTCTGTCATTTCGACAACGCCCTCTTCTTCGGAATGATTTTCTTCTATGGTGTTGGCAGCGCCCTGATTTTCCGCGCTACCGCCGGTTGAGCCATTGAAAATTACTCCCAGCACAACCGCAAACGCGATGGCTAGGCTAGCGATTATGATCCATTTTCTGTTGTTCATTTTATATATCCCTGCTCGAATTTTGTGACCGTCCCGCAGTCAAACTCTGGTTTTGTGGAGGCGCGCTGTCACCGGAAATACTGGTTTCTGTAGTGACGCAATCCGGCACCGCTATTGCGATCGACGTCAGCATGAACAGGCCGGTTAGAACTGTCAGCATGATGAAGATGCCAGCCAATATTATGATGTGATCTGTTTCCAGTTTTCTCATCTATTTGGCAGCCAATCTCAGAAGCGTTATCACTGCTTCCGCTCGTGCGACCTTTGCTTCCAGCAGGCCGAGTTCAGCCGTGTCTCTTGCTGCTGCAGCGTCCAGGACATCCAGCAGGGTAAATTTCCCGTATTGATATCCCAGTTGGGCCAGTCTTGAAGCTTCCTCAGCCTGGGGCAGTGTCTGGCTTTCCAGAGTTTCCACACGGCTTTGCGTTGCCTCCAGTTGATTGCTGGCAATATTATATTCCCGGTTGATCTCTACCAAACGCAACGCGCGCCGTGCCTCAGCTCCGCGAACGCTTGCTTCTGCCGCCTGAATGCCGCCCTGGTTGCGATTTCCAAACGGTATGGCAATCGAAGCGCCCACGATAAACGCAGTATCTCCGCTTTCTTCAAAACGTCTGGCGCCGCCGCTTAACGTTAGATCCGGAACAGCATTTGCGCGTTCGCGCGTGACAATGGCACTGGCAGCGTCCCGGTTCGCTTCCACGGCTTTGATCTGTAGGGATTGGGACAGGTCGGCTTCAAATTCTACGTCACCGCTACTTAGCCAGACCGGCTCAACTTCCTGAGGTGGTGTTTGCGAGCCCCAAAGCGATGCAAGTAATAGTCTGGCGGAATATTCCTCTGCCCTTGCGGCTTCCAGCGCTGCTTGCGCTTCGCCAAGCGCGGCGTCAGCGCGCAATGCTCTGAGCGGCGGGTCACGGCCAGTTTCAACGAGGATTCTGGCAATCCTTGCCAGTTCCCGGTTGCGTCCGACGACGCGCGTTGCAAAGCCAACGCGGCTCTGAGCGGCAACTGCTTCTGTATATGCCAGACGCACGGAGCTGGCCAATTCGGCCTGAGAAATCGCAGCTTCAATCTCTGCGAGGCTTGTCTGCGCTCGCGCCGCACGTGTTCTGGCACCGCGTTTACCGCCGAGCTCCAATCGCTGCCCAACAGAAACGGTATATTCGGTTGAACGCAGGCCTTTGAAAACGCCGCTCCCGGCGACGTTTTCAACGTCTACCGAGACCTCGGGATTTGGTCCGAGGCTCGCTTGTTTTTGGTTCCCGCGCGCGATATCAATCTCTGCTTGGAAAATTTGCACGGCAGGCGATTCAGCTCCAGCGCGCACTAAGGCCTCGTTTAAACTAACACTCTGATCCTCCGCCAGAGCGGCAGTGGCAGGGCTCGCGGCAAATATCATTGCCGCACAGAGGCGCAGACGCGCCATTTTCTTCAACATTTCTGAGAAATCCTCGCTTAACTAATTGAAATAACGCCATAAGTCTGGCGCAAGTCAGAATTAGTTCAGACGCGAGGTGGTCGTTTTAAACGGGATGAATGCGCAGACAGCGCAAATTGATCAGTTTCACCGTGGAAACGGGCATTTGTCAAACTAGCCGACATATCGCAATTTACTACCCGGGCAGCGGTGACACTGCCGTTGTGGCAATGGCCATGCGGACAAACGCCGTGTTTGCTCTGCTCTTCTGGAGCAGGAATATTATCGGATGTTTGGGTTCCATTTGCCATCTCGGTAACTTCGCTTTCCGAAGCATCGGGTGCGCACTCAGCTGCATCCGCGAAGTTCATCCCCATGACAAGCAGCATGAAGGCTAACGCCATGCCGCGAATCATTGCTGATCCTTTAGATAGAGATAGACGCCGGGCAATCATGCCGCTTCTACTGTAAGATGATCTCGTTCAAAGCAAGACAATTTTAAAAATCTGTCACTATTCTAAAGGGTTGCGTGTAATAGTATAACATATTCATATCGTTCTATTCCGAGTGAAATACCAAAATCCGAAATGAAACGGCCCTTGTGTTAGAGCACGAAAGTTCACGCCTTAACCAAAAATTGCCCCATCATTCCGGCATCTTCATGTTCGAGAATATGACAATGATACATGTAGGGTAGTTCTGAATCGGTATATTCTTCAAAGCGCAATAGTACTCGAACGACTTCACGCGGCGCAACCACCACTGTATCTTTCAGCCCTCGATCCTGCGGACCTGGTTGACGACCATCGCGGTCCAGCACACGAAACTGCACATCATGAATGTGAAAGGGATGCGCCATCATCGAAGCATTCTCTATCTGCCAGATTTCTGTCGTGTTGACTTTTACCGTCTCGTCGATGCGCTGCATATCCATGGATTTGCCGTTGATCGTAAAGCCGCCACCGCGCATCATGTTCATACCCATGCCCATTTGAAGCATAAATCGTCGCGTCTTGATGGCAGTTTCCGGTTCAACCGGTGCCAGTGCAATCAGTCGGCTTGGCATTACGATGGTCTGCCGTCTTTGAGCTGCAGGCCGAATGTTAAGCACGGTGAAGCGTCGTCGTTCATCCATCATGCCTTCCCGGCGCCCGCCGCTTCCTCCCATCCGGTCGCCACTATCGCGCATACCGCGGTTTCCCATACCGCCGCCCATCATCCCCATCATTCCCATGGTTTCAAGGCTATCTGCACGGAGGATAGTTGGCCTGCCATCGCTCAGATCGACGACAATTTGCGCTCGCTCACCCGGGGCGAGAACGACATTGTTTGTACGATAAGGCTGTTCGAAGAGACCGCCATCGCTTCCTATCTGCATGAAAGGACGCCCATCATCAAATCCAAAGCGATAGAACCGCGCGTTCGAGCCATTGAGAAGGCGTATCCGCAACAAGTCGCTGCGGGCTTCGTAAACCGGATCGACGATCCCGTTTACAAGCAGAGTATCACCCATCATCCCCATCATGACATCGCGCATCGATGTAGAATAAGCAAAACTGCCATCGCGGTTGAAGGCGCGGTCCTGAACGATCAGTGGAATATCATCGACGCCATAGTCATTCGGCAGGTCGAGCCGCTCGCTTTCGTCATCGCGAACATAGATGGCCCCGGCCAGTCCCTGATAGACCTGCGGACCGGACCGACGGTGCGCGTGGGAATGATACCAGAACATTGATGCCCGCTGCTTCACCACGAAGCTTGGCGACCATGTGCTGCCGGGCGCTATCGGTTGATGCGGCCCGCCATCGGCACGGGCAGGCAAGTGAAAGCCGTGCCAATGCACGGTAGCCGTTTCGGAAAGGTCACTACTGACGTTCATGCGAACGGTTTCCCCGGCATACATTTCAAGTGTTGGGCCGAGATAGGATTGGTTGATGCCTATCGTCGGAGTTTGCACACCTTCGAGAAACTGAGAAACACCGCGTTGCAGTTTCAGATCGAATACGCGGATGCCATTTTCCCGTTCTCCCGAGTAAAGCGGCGGTATAAGTAAAGAGCGACCTGAAGTCGCTCGCACAGATGCGGCCCCCTGGCCTCCGATGAATTGGCGGGTCGCCATGCCTCCAATTGCAATAACTCCACCGCCAAGCACAGCGGCACCAATCACAGACCGTCTATTCACCATGTTAAACATTCCTAATAATAATGTTATCGGCTTGAAGGGCATTCATACCGTATGCCTATCCTTTGGCCGCTCACCATCATGTCCCTTGCCGATCAACCAGAATCCCAGACCAATAACAGCGACAACCAAAACCTGAGCCAAAATGGGCTGGAGTGCTGGATAGATGCCAAGCATCGATATTCGCGGAAAATCCTTAAGCGGCGTAACATCAAGCATACCGGCTTCCTGCAAAGCGCCAATGCCTTTTCCTGTCAACACCACGGTCAGTACAATCATCAATGCCGAACTATAAGCGAAGAATTTTCTAATCTGCAGTTTGCGGCTGTAGCGCAGCATAGCCCAGGCGAGGGCAGCCAGCAGAAGTAGGGCTGCTCCCGAACCGGCAATAATCGATACGCCAGTGTCATCGCTCCAAAGCGCCGCGAAAAACAGGATTGTTTCAAAAACTTCCCGATAAACAACCAGAAATGCAAGGCCGAATAGGAACCAGGCCGAGCCTCGCGACAGAGCCTTGTTCATTGTTTCGCGGATATAGCGCTGCCACTCATCAACTCGCGATTTACCATGCATCCAGAGTCCGACGAACAGAAGGATGGCAGCGGCAAAAAGTGACCCAAAACCTTCGGTGAGCTCTCTGCTGGCTCCGCTAATCCCGATGATGTAGGTTGCGGCAAACCAGGTCACTCCGCCAGCAATGAGGGCCGTGATCCAACCACCATGAACATAGGACATGACTTCTGGGCGTTCAGCCTTGCGAAGAAATGCTATCATAGCGACTATGATAAGGATCGCTTCCAGTCCCTCACGCAGCAAGATGGTGAATGCCCCGACAAAAGCCGATGCGCCGCTTGCATTGTCAGGAACAAGGATAGCCTCCGCCTGTGCAAATTGCACTTTGAGAGTTTTGATCTGACTTTCGACGTCGGACACGGGCCGGTTTTTATCGATGGCATCGCGAAGCTGGGCCATTGATCGCTCAATACTGCTGAGCAAGTCTGCGTCGCGCGTACCGAGTAAGGCCTCAAATGGCTCGAAACCATCCAGATAGGCAGAAAGTGCCAAATCCTTAGCCGCACTTTTCTGACCGGCGCGGTACGCGGCCAGGCTTTCGTCCAGTTTTGTGCGAGCGAGGTCAAGCGATCCACCAGAAGCTTTTGCAATCGCCTCTGGATGGCGGCGCAAGAACGCGAAAACAGCGTCGGCCTTGTCTGGCCGGACCTTGCTAGCAAGTATGACAGGAGTCATGCTTGACCATGCTGTCAGATCGGGGAATTGCGCGCGAATGGAGGCATCACTTTCCCAGATCTTTTCTCCTCGCGCTACATCATCGAACGCAAAGCTGCCAGTATATGCTGCCAGATCCCAACGGTCCTGCGCGGGCAGATCGGAAAAGCTTTGCATGGCCGTTCCATCAAGGCCCTGTCCGATCACCTGATACAAACCAAACAGGCTGCGCTGACGCGCGCGTTCTGCATCCGTGAAATCAATTGGTGCCGGATCGAGGCCCCGCGCATCAGGCCCTTGCCCGTTGCCCGAAAGCCCATGACAGCTCGCGCAATTTTGCGCGTATAATCGTGCGCCGTTCTGCAAGTCAGGCGTATTGTGAGGCGCCAGCGGGACGGGATAGCCGCGCAACAAATTGCTCGCCAGCAAGCGGGCATCTTGCGCAACATTGTCCGCTGGTGCCTTGTCGGCAATGGCGATTTTCATGTCATTGGCTTGTGCGATCAACGCAGCACGGTCGCTGGCTGCTGGCAACTCCGTAATACGCTTGGCTGCCGATTCTGAGAATTCAATCATTTCGGCATATTCCGCCTCGCTGATCACTTTCCCGTCTTCAACCGCGCCGGGATAATCAACGGCGATATAGTCCAGGAGGCGCCATATGGTTTGGACATCTCCCGCATTGGCTTGGGCAGAGAATGGCAGGCATGCCGCAATTAGAAACAGCAAGGACAATGAAGCGGTGCGAAGATTGATGAGATGCATCACGCCGGATTGTCCGCCGACGTTTTATGATCTTGAAGTTCGATTAACGCATTTTGCAAAATCTGGTAAGCGGAATGGATAAAAATCAAAGCGATGATCGCGGCCACCGCAATATCAGGCCAGGATTTCCCGGTCCACGCCACAAGACCCGCTGCACAGATTACGGCGACATTTGCAATCGCGTCATTTCGGCTGAAAAGCCAGACTGCTTGGACATTCGCATCGCCCTCGCGAAAGCGCGAAAGAACAAAGGCAGACACCACATTTATGCCAAGCGCTAAAAACCCCAGTGCTCCCATAATTCCGGCCTCGGGAACCCCCGGGTCAATCGCCCGCAAGAGGGCAAAGCCGATGACGCCCATACCCAAAAGGGCAAGGAAAATTCCTTGAATCAATGCCACACGTGACCGTAGGACCGCAGTCCAGCCAAGTGCAAACAGTCCAACAAGGGTTATCGATCCATCGCCCAGGAAATCAAGGGCATCGGCCTTCAGTGCTTGGCTGTCAGCGATAAATCCACCGACAATCTCGAACAGGCCGAAGCCGATATTGAGGATAATGACAATCCATAATGCCCGCCGATATGCCGGGTCATCCTGTGCTCTTTTTGGATCGCCCGTGCAGCCGCATTCATCTGTTTCTTCCATGCTCATGAGCTTGCCTTACAACCTCCAGTTACTGTAGAAGCAAGCATTAATTTAAATAGGCCGTATAAGGAAAATGATTTGACCAATATGATGATCGGTGACCTAGCGCAAAAAACCAGCACCAAGGTAAACACAGTACGCTATTACGAAGATATAGGACTGTTACCCGAACCTGCACGAACGGCATCGGGTAGGCGGACATATGCGGAAAGCGATGTTCGGAGATTGTCATTCGTCCGTCACAGTCGCGGATTTGGGTTTTCTATTGATGAAATACGATCACTTCTGGAAATATCAGATAGCCCAAAACAAGACTGCGAAGCGGCCGCAAAAATTGCGCAAGAGCATTTGGAAAAGATTGATACCCAAATAGTTCAACTGACATCGCTACGGGATGCTCTTAAGTTGTTTGCAACCTCATGCTCGGGAGGTTCTGCCGAGCATTGTGAAATCATAGGTGCGCTAAATCGCTTGAACCCGCCGGTCGGTTAGATGGCAGGCGAAGGTGCGTTTTATCGATCCACTTAAATGCAAGACTATGCCCCAACTGTTTCTCCGCAGCGGCGACCGCATAGCGCTTTGGCCGACTTCCTTGAATCTCACCGCCAAATCATATGCTGCGCATAAGGAATATGACCATAAGAATAATCGTTTTTTCAACAGCTATCGTTAAGAGAAGTGCGCAGCATGAAAATCTGTCCAGCCAACGACAAATGTTCGCATACTCATAATAACATCAAACAGACAGATTCAATCGAGTTTTGAACTGATCCATGAATCAATATCGGCCTCCAACCAAGCAACAACATACCCACCAAGCGTATGCGGCCTTGGAAACTTTCCTTCATCCATCCAACGATAGATGGTGGAACGCCCGAGCCCAACGCGGTGCTGCACTTCTTTAAGCCGGATGAGCCGCATAACCGGCTGCCTCGAAACTTTATTCAATCCGGCATCAAGCATCTCCAACTCCATTTTTCCGATCAAAGCCATCACCCAAGAGAGCGTCCTTTTGAGCAAGATAGTCGATATGCTCAGCGAGCAATCGCGCTACACGTTTGGCAGTTCCCTTCGCCCAACGTGGTTTGACATCATGGAGGTGATCACCGAGCTGGGCTTCCAAGGCATCGGGTAAATGACGGACCAGTTGTTCAAAAAACAAAGCAAGGTCGGTTTGCATCCACAGCGAGGCTCTGTCCTGATCGGCAACCAGATAAAGAAGCAAATGGGCATGCGGCGAGGCGCCCGTACCATATAATATACGCAAGGCCTCACTCACGGTGGCTTCGCGCTTCCCCGCAAGGATGCGCCGCATTGTGCCCCGATCGATTTCGGCATCGCGTGCAATGCACACTTGAGAGCGGCCTGACGTAGAAGCAGCCTCATGAAGTAGCTTCGATACACCGGCCTTAATTTGCGCCTCGGAAATTCCATCGGGTTCAGTCATGTCATTCATCCTGTCATTAAGAGAACGAATCACCTGATATCTTGAACAATCACCTGTAGGAAAATGAAAAGAACATAAAAAGAACAAATAGGAAATTGCGAATCACCGAATCCGGGTTTCCTGTTCTGTTGAAAACAGCTTCTGTTCAAACGAGAACAACTCCTGTGCTGGCCTGAACAGTTCCTGCGCGAACGAGCGCATCGGCTGGTCAACACTACCCAACTCACCTCCAGAATATCGCTTTTTGCTTGGAAGGCACCTAATTTCCCATTTCCTGTTTTCCTACAGGTGGGTCAATCGCGCACTTAGAACATACAGCGAACACATGCTGTTTCATGTTTCTCAAGCGAAAGTGATTTTCCATGATCAATACTACCCAAACAAACCGCCGCGCATCCGATTACCTCATTCCGGCAGCTGTAGCGCTTCTCTGTGCCACGGCCGCCTAAGCAGGCGCAGACAATACTTTTGATCCTGCGCTCGCAAAATTTACCGATTTTCTGGAAGGTTCTGGTGGTAAGATCATTACCGTTCTTAGCCTGGCAGCCGGTCTCATTGGATTGGCGTCCGGGCGTTTCTCGCTCGGACAAATCGCTGTTCCCGTTGGCGTCGGCATCGGCGTCGGGACAGGCGTTCCCATCGTCACCTCTGTTGTCACGGCAGTCATTTAACGACTGCGATCGGCAAGGAGGGCGGCATCATGGCTGACAGATATCTTTTACCCCGGCGGCTTGATGATCCCGAACTCATCGGATTTTGGACGATCGACGAGTTTCTCGGTCTGATCATTCCGTTCGCCTGGGGCATATTAGCGCAGCATATTTTTATTGGAATCGCCTTAGCATTTATTGCCTGGTTCGCTCTTCGAAAAGCAAAATCCGGCGGTGCGAGCGCGCAGCTCCTCCATGCTGTCTATTGGTATCTGCCCGGATCGTTTCTGGGATTAAAAGCCACGCCGCCCTCCCACTGCCGACTTTTGGCCGGTTGAAGGAGGGCAAGATGGAAGCACATATTGCACATCAGTCAGCGCAGCGCCTGCTGCGGCAACGCAACTGGCTGGCCCTCCTAGCTGCGGGGCTAGCAGTGACGAGCCTGGCGGCCATTGCAGCTGGATCAACGCAGTCGCGTGAAATCGTGCTGGTGCCGGTGACCGGACAATCGCTCACCCTGTCAAGCGCAGGCGTTGCCCATGAATATTTGGAGTTCGTCACCCGCGATACCGCTCTCATGCTGCTCAACCGCAGTCCTGAAGGGCTTGATTACTGGATGGAGCAGATTCTCAAACTGGCCGATCCCAGCGCCCATGGGCGCCTCAAATCAGAATTGGTCAAAATCGTTTCCGAACAACGCGGCTCCGATATAGCCCAGGCTTTTGTCATCCGTTCGCTTGTCATCGATCCGAAAGAACTCAAGTCTGAGGTAACCGGAACGCTCAAAACGTTTGTCGGCGCGCAGGTAATCGCCAGCGAGGAGCGTAAATTTGTCTTCAGCTGGACCTACACAGGTCTTCGGCTTGCGCTGACTGGCTTTAAGCAAATCCCGACCGAGCGTGATCAACAAATTCAGCAAAAATCAATCGAAAAGGATGCCTCGTCATGAGCAGCATATCATTATCCCTGCCCGCCTGTCTGCTGGGCAGCGGCATGGCGAGCATCAGTTGGGGCGTTACGCGGCTTCCCGATACGGGTTTCAAAACTCTTGGTGCGGCATTACTTATTGCCGCCCTTTCGTTAAGCGCATCACCTGCTTTGGCGAACCAGTTTGTCGAGGCGGCGGACAATGCGAAGATTGACTGCACATTGTCGCGCGATGAGCTGACCCGTATTGCTTTGGTTGGCGACGAATTTTCCAGCGTTTCAAAAATCGCTTCGGGCTATCCCTATAATGATTTCGGGGTAACGCACGAGCCGGTGCGCGGTGATATCTATATTTCCGTGCCGCCCAGCTTCGCCAGCGACAGCGTTAGTTTCTTCGCCACCAGCAAACAGGGTTTTGTCTATAAATTTGCCTGCCGCACGGCAGCGGTTGAAGCGCATCAACTTTTTATAACCAATCCCGCCCTTGCAAAACCGGAGGCGGAGACTTGGGAGAACGAAAGAAGCGAAGAGCAGACCATCATCGCTTTGGTCAAAGCGGTGGCGGAGGGAGCAGCGCCTCCCGGTTATAGCGTGCACCAGCGTATGATGCGCCCGGTCCGAACCGGATCCATCGAAGTCCAGCTCATCGCAGAATATCGCGGCGCCAATTACAACGCGCAGCAATTCATTCTCACCAATCGCGGTAAAACCGCAGTCGAGCTCAATGAAGAAGAGCTCGCACCCAAATCCGCGCGCGCAATTTCCTTTGCCCAAAGCACACTCAAAGCCGGAACGAGCACGTCCGCCTTTGTTGTTACCACGACACGGGGGACCGACCAATGAGCGAGAGCAAAACTATAGCACCCGTTAAAGATGCGGATGCAGAGCAAGGCCATGCGCGCGCCGGTCTCAACAAGCAGATCGCGCGGCGGCAAAATTTGCTGCTTGCCAGCATTGGTAGTCTCGCGCTGATCGCAGGTGCCTGGTTTCTTTTTGCCGGTAATGGCGATGAAAAAGGTACGCAAGAAAGCGGCGTAGTGACCATTGACGCTGGCAGTCTGGTCAACCGCAATCTCTCCCAGCGCGAGTTTGTCGCGGCTTATGAAAACCGGCTTAATAAACTCACCCAGGATCAAAAGGCGCTCAAGGAAGCGCAGCTCCCAACTGATAAAATCGAAGAACAAATCGAAGCTCTTCGGCTTGAAAACAGCGAAATGCGCACCAACGGGCAAGCGGCCATTGATGCGATTTCAGCCGAAAACACTGAACTGAAAGTGCAGCTCGAAGAAAAAGCCGCAGCGCCGGCACCAGTTCCTCCGGCCTATGGTCCGCAAAGCGGAGATTTTAACCGCCAGTCGGCATCGCTTGGATCACCCGATGGTACAGAAATTTCGCCCGACGGTTCTCCTTCCAGCGCAGTCAAAATTCTCAATTTCGGCAGCACCGAGCAGGGATCAAAATCTTCCAAGAAACGCACATCGGAAATATCACCGCTCCTGGTTGAAGACAGCCCGGAATATTTGCCGCCCAACAGCTATGCACCGGCAAAAGTCATTGTTGGCGTTGATGCCTCGGTCGGGGTTGCCAGTCAGAGCGATCCGCTTCCGGTGGTATTGCGTATTACTGGCCCTGCCCGTTCGGTGGTCAAAAACGGCAAATTGCTTACGACAAATATCACCGGTTGCATTGTCAACGGCGCGGCGCGCGGCGACCTCTCATCGGAGAAAGTGTATGTGAAGCTCGCCCGCATGACCTGCGATCAGCCGGGCGGACGGGTCGCGGTCAGCGAGGTTAAAGGCTTTATCAGCTTTGCCGGTAAATCCGGCGTGCGCGGACGCGTTGTCAGCCGCGAAGGCAGTCTTGTCAGCCAAGCGCTGCTTGCCGGGATTGTCGGCGGGTTCGGGCGCGGCTTTTCGGCCAACGCGAACGGCATATTTTCCGGTCAGATTGGCACGGACGGGAAACGCGATAGCCTCTCGGGCGCCGACATATTGACCGGCGGCCTTGGCCAGGGCGCAGGAGATGCCGCCGATACCGTTTCCAAATATCTCATCGAACGAGCCGAACAATATCAACCTGTCGTCGAGATGCCGACCGGTATCGATGTCGAGATCGTCTTTCTCGACGGCGTCCATGTAAGGAGTGAAAAAAAGTGAATTTCAAATATCAGAAAGTAGGCAGGAACCTAAAATCAAAGGCGGCAGCCATTGCGCTTGCTGTTGCAAGCGGCGGGATGGTTTCCGGCCTCGTTGCTGCCAGCTTTATCTCTGCTCCAGCCAATGCCGCAGGCGTACTCCAAGATGTGCGCACGGCTATCCAGCTACGTCTCCCGAAAACACCCATTACCAGCCTCACCTGCAAGGGGTTTGGCGGTCTGTGCGAGGTCGTATCGGAAAAGACATTATTCTATATTGATGAACGCGCGCGTTATCTATTTGTCGGGCGTCTATACGATATGGAAAGCCGTGCGGATCTGACGGCCGCAAAACTGCTCGAGCTTAATCCACAGCTGCTGGTCGCAGGAGCAGCAGGCGCAAATTCCAGCGGACCAACTGCCGCACGGCAGCCCGCGGGTAAACTCGCGTCCAAAGTTCCCGTCGCGGACTTGATGCCATCAGGAGCAATCCATTGGGGATCCAAATCCGGACCCAAGCTCATAGTTTTTTCCGATTTCAATTGCAGCTATTGCAAGCGGCTGACCGCGGAGCTCAAAAAGGCGCGCATGCGCGTTGAAGAGCGGCCGATATCCATCTTTGGCGAAAAAAGCAGGAAGCTGGCTGAAGCCGTGATCTGTTCGCGGGATCCTGCAAAAGCGCTGCACCAGGCCTATTCCGGCGAAACACCGAAGAAACAAAAGTCGTGCAACACCTCAGGTCTTGATGCCAATGAGGCCTTTGCACGCAGCCACGGTTTTTCCGGAACGCCGGTCATGGTGCGCGCAAGTGACGGCGCGGTACTCGAAGGATATCGCGGCGCAGCCGAAATCCGCGCCTTCCTGAGCTCCAATCCAAAAGGTGCAAAATGACGCGCGCGCACTTTCCATTGGGGATGCTCGCGCTTTCATGCGTCTCACTATCGTCTTGCGCTAGTCTGGGCAGCAATATCAGCGGCAGTTTTGATTGCAAGGCGCCGGGCGGTAGCTGCGCGCCGACATCGCAAATTGATGCGGCGGCGAATGCACCAATGCTCGAGCAAACTCAGCCAAGTGGCAGGCGAAACCTGATATCGGCGGCGCAAACTGCGCGGACAGGCGAGCGTGTGCTCAAGATTGTCTTTCCCGGATTTGTCGATGCGTCGGGCAATTTGCATGAAGCGCGTAGCGTGCATGTAGTTGCGCGCACTCCCGACTGGGCTGCCACATTGACTGGGCAAGAAACAAATATCGCTCGGCAAATGGCGCGCGATATAGCAGATCAAGCCAAGCTAGCATCCAAAGACCATTCCGGCGACCCTCTTAGCGCAGACGATAACGCCAGCGAAACGCCGTCAGAATCGATTGAAGCCGCTGACCCATTTCTCAAAAGTTCTTATAATTTGCCCTCGCGTGGTTCGTACCCCTTGACCGTGCGAGAGGCAATTGCCGGTGCAAACATACCGGCAATCGAGGGGTTCGATGGGCTCCCTCCCCCAGCAAGTCGAACCCCTCACCCTGTTTCCAAAACACTACCGAATGATGGTCTTCCGAGTATTGAGGCCATCGAAGCCGCCAAGAAACGCGAGAGCAACAGATTGCCCAGCGAGGAGAAAGGACAATGACCTTCTCCATAACTGGCGCGCGCGCCAAACTATTGTCGGGTCTGTTTGGTGATACCCAGACCGCTGACCAAGCAAAACCGAGCATCGCGCTCGACATGCTGTCAGATTGGCTGCCGTACCGGGTTTTTGATTCAGGACCGCGGTTGTATCGCAACGCGCGCTCCAAAGGATTTATATTATCCGCCGCGCCGCTGATTGGCGCGGATGAACGCACCGGTGAAATATTGGGTCAGTTTTTCTCCGAAGGTATGCCCGAAGGCGCGTGCCTGCAGATATTACATTTTGCCAGCCCGCGCATTGGCCGGGTAGTCGCCCCATGGTTTGCCAAGCGCTACGCACAGGGCGGTGTCTATGAGGCAATGGCGCGCCACAGATCAAAACGGCTTTATGATCTGGTCTGGGAAAGCGGGTCTGCCCATGCGCCGTTTCATGCCCGCTGCCATAATCTGGTTATCTCGCTGGGCGTTCCAGACACCGCAAACATTGATGACAATGAACTTGCGCAGTGCCGCGACGGGCTTGTCGGCGTACTGACGTCTCTTGGCATTGATGCGGGTGAAATGGAACCGCAGGAACTCATCGCGCTCGTTGATGACCTGACTTCCCCCACCACAGCGCCGCAAGAAGACCGAACCGTTTACAATCCGCTCGATGATATTGCCAGCCAAGCCATCCGCCGGGATATTGAGCTCGAAGTTGAAGATGACCGGATGATCCTGCGCACCGAAAGGTTCCGGGAAATTGGCCGAAGCGCTGATGGCACGCCGGAAATTGGCGCAATCTATCCCGATGCCTTTGACATCCGGCATTTTGGCGTCAGGCAAATGCCTGAACGATGGGCGCCTTGGGAATGCGCGCGGCTCATCGGCGACATGTTCACCGACAAATTGCGCTTCCCCTGCCCGGCTGCGACCATGCTTTGTCTGGTCTACCCCGACCGCGAGGGTGCCTCGGCAAAAGCCGGTTTCAAATTCATGCGTACAACCAGCCTCAGCCAGTCCAAAAGCGCGCGGTTCCTGCCCAAACTAGCGCAGCAATCGTCCGAATGGAGCCATGTCCAGGCAGAATTGCAGGCCGGGAAACGCCTCGTGCAACTGTTTTATGGCGTCACCAGCTATTCGCCGCTTGGCCTTGGCGATGCTCATGAACGCTCAATCAAAGCGATCTATAAGGCCGCTGGTTGGGATTTGGCCGACGAACGTTTTCTCCAGCTCCACGGGCTGATCGCGGCCATGCCCATGACACTGGCCGATGGCCTTGCCCATGATCTCACACGGTTAAAGCGGCTTAAAACCATGCTTTCAACCAGCGCGGCGCATATTGCACCCTTGCAGGGCGAATTTCTGGGAGGGCCGTTGCCACATCTGCTTCTGGTGGGACGGCGCGGGCAGCCATTCTACTGGTCGCCATTTGAAAATGACGCGGGCAACCATAATGTTGCGATTTGCGGTAAGTCCGGTTCTGGCAAATCTGTATTGCTGCAGGAAATGTGCGCAAGCCTGCGCGGCGCGGGGGCGAAAGTTGTCGTGATTGATGACGGGCGCTCGTTCGAGCATTCGGTTAAATTGCAAGGCGGGCGCTTTGTCGAGTTTACCCTCAAATCCGGTTTCTCGCTCAATCCCTTTTCAATGATCAATGACGCGCGCGCAGCAGAAGACGATGACTATAAACTCGACTGCATCGCGATGGTCAAGGCGATTGTAGGCCAAATGGCGCGGCACAGCGACCGGCTTACCGATACAGAGCGCGGTCTGATCGATCAGGCGGTTACAACAGTTTGGGAAGCGCTTGGCAGCGGCGGCACGATCAATGAAGTGGCAGCAGCATTCGCGGGCATTTCCAATCCTGTCGCCGATGATCTGGGCGTTGCCATCGGACCCTATATGAGCGGCGGAAGCTATGGCGGCTTTTTTGAAGGTCAGGCCAGTATCGCGCTCGATGATGATTTTACCGTATTTGAGATGTCTGATCTAGCAACGCGCGAGGAGCTGAGATCGGTCATTCTGTGCGCTATCATGTTCATGACCAGCCAGGCGATGACCCAGAGCCCGCGCAGCACCAAGAAATTACTTCTCATCGATGAAGCCTGGTCGCTCCTCAAAGGCGGCTCAATGGGCGAGTTTGTGGAAACCTATGCGCGTACGGCGCGTAAATATGGCGGGGCGCTGGCAACCGCCACGCAGTCACTCAATGATTATTATAAATCAGATGGGGCAACCGCAGCGCTGGAAAATAGCGACTGGATGTTGGTGCTCCAGCAAAAGCCGGAAACTATTGCAGATTTCCGCAAGAACGACCGCCTCGACATGGATGATCGCACTGAAACGCTGATCCGCAGTTTAAAACGTTCGGGCGAGGAATATAGCGAGGTTTTTATCAAAGGCCCGGATAGCGAAGCAGTTGGTCGGCTAGTTCTCGATCCTTATTCCGCGTGCATCTATTCTTCTTCGCCCGATGTTTATGCGGCAATCGAAGCTGAACAGGAAGCCGGCGCTTCACTGGCACAGGCCATTGCCCGCGTGTCCGGTGTTGGCGCCGACAATCGGAAGGGCAAGCACAATGCCTGACAAAACCGATACGCTGTTTGATCAATATTTATCGCTTGGGACAAGCAAGGACCAGCGCTGCAAAGGTACGTCGTTTCCATTAAAGCAGTTTTTTCAAAACACTTGCCACATCATGCTGGAAGTATCGTTGTTCACCATGAGCTCGGTATTGATGGCGCTTGGTCTGCCGCTTTGCTTTTTCCTGCTGTTATCCGGTTGGGATTTGCTCGGGCTATTCACGCATCTTGATAATTTATCCGTTCGCTATCTTCAAGCGGACGGGATGCGCAGATTGGCGTTTTCCAGCGACCTCAAAATCATTTTCTTTGGGTCTACTGCTCTGATCGCGGCGCTTAGGATACCGAGATTTATTGCGCGGATTACCGATGATTTTCCCGAAGGGAGAGAGGGATGACCAAATCAGCACTATTAGAGCATCTACCAAGCGGGCGATCCGTTATCATGGTCCTTCTGGTCACGGCTGCGATTTTGTGGATCATCTGGGTCAGCTTGCGTCTGATCGAGCCCAATAGACAACAAATAGTGCAAGTCCGCATGTCCGAGATCATGCGGGATTTCATTGACGGGGAGGCAAAGGGTGATGCTGATCCCGAAGTCACCCGGCAAGAAATTGCCCGGTATCTCCAAGCAACCGAAGCGGCGGTGGATGATTTGGGTCGTAGCGGACATGTGATTTTGGTTGCTGAAGCCGTGCTTTCAAAAAATACGCCCGATGCCACGCCGCAGCTCAAAACCAAAATCGCCCAAAAACTGGAAAACGATAGCCGGGAGAAGCCGCAATGAACGGTATTAGATCCCGCCTGAAACGCCCGCTTGTTCTGGCAATGCTGGTAGCGGTCCCGCTGCTCTATGCGCCGATAGCCAAATTCAGCGACAATCATGCGCTCTTGATCAATGCCAGTCCCAGCCTGCCCAACTGGGCATTCTGGCTGGACAAGAATTTCACCCCTTCTCGCGGCGCGTTGATTTTCTTCGAGCCGCCGCGTTCAGAATTGCTCAGCACCCATTTCGGCAAGAAGCCGCAAATCTTCGGCAAGCGGATATTGGGCATGCCGGGTGATCAAGTTCGCCATGACGGCAAAAATGTCTTCATCAACAATAGGCTTGTCGCGCGAACCAAACCCAAAACCCGCAAAGGGGTCGCGCTTACCAAAGGCCCTGAAGGCATCATTCCGGACGGCTGCTATTATGTTGGAACGTCCCACAAACATGGCTTTGATAGCCGCTATGGCGAGATCGGTTTCATTTGTGCGCCCCGGATTATTGGCACCGGGAGGGCAATATTGTGAACAGACTAACTTTGCCTTTCCTCATTGGAGCCTTGCTGTCGACACCGGTATTGGCGCGCGACTATGGCCAGCAGGGTACTCATTTCCCAATTATTGAACCGGATTTACTCGAACAAATTCAGTCGCGTCTTCAGACCATGGACAAGAATGGCGACATTGACCGGCTGAACCAGAAACTCAAAGCGCGCACCATCGCAAGGGTAAACCGGCCTAAACCCGTTGCGGGGTTGATCAGAGCAGAAAAATCCACAACGCGCCTGTTCGATCCGACCATCACATTGCAGGCCGATATTTTTGGTCATGATAAACGCAGGATCTGGGCCAAAGGAACCAGGGTCAATCCCCTCGATACCGTTCCTCTGCGCGCGGCATTGATATTTCTAGACGGCGATGATCCAGCCCAGCTCGAATGGGCATTTGCGCAAAAATCAAAGACTGCGAAACTCATTCTGACGAACGGCGCGCCGCTCAAGTTGATGAAAGCGCGCCAAAGGCGATTCTATTTTGATCAAGGCGGAAAACTGACCGCGCATTTCGATATTAAAGCACTACCGGCGATGGTCGATCAACAGGGCCGGATGCTGCGCATCCGGGAGTTTGCGCTGTCCAAAAAGCGGAGGCCAACCCAATGACAAAAAGCTTTTCAAAAATATTCAGATTTAAGCCCGCATTACTATTATGTCTGCTGGCATTCAGCTTGCTTGTCTCAGCCCCGGCTCGCGCCGATGCGGGGCCGGGCCGCTGCACCGGTAAATTTGTCAATCCGATCACCGATATCTGCTGGTCGTGTCTTTTCCCGCTGTCGATTGGCGGCCTTGATATCTGGCCATCAAGCAGACCTGATCCTAAAAATCCTACCTTGCCCGTTTGTCTGTGCGGAATACGACCCGGCATTGCCATGGGGTTCTGGGAGCCGGTCCGGCTTGCCGATGTCAGCATGAAGCCATGGTGCTTTGTCAATCTGGGCGGGCTCAAGATCGATCCCGGGTTTGACATTGGATATCGTTCAATCTCAGGGCCATCGGCCATTGGCGGCGCGAGCCAATATTATTCCAGTTGGCATGTGCATTGGTATGCCTATCCGCTGATCTACTGGATGGAGATTGTTGCTGATTTTCTCTGCCTTGAAGCAGGCTCGGTGGATATTCTCTATATTTCCGAGATTGATCCGCTGTGGCAAGACAGTGAACTTACCGCGATCATTAATCCAGAAGCGGTGCTTTTTGCTAATCCGCTGGCGCTTGCCGCCTGCGCTGCCGACTGTGTTTCCGCCACAGTCAATCTGCCGCGCGATGAACTCTTCTGGTGTGCTGGCTGTCAAGGATCAATGTATCCAATGAACGGCAATGTCTCTGCCAGCATCGGCCATGTTCAAGCCTCGCGGCTCGTGCTGTCGCGCTTTGCTTTCAAATTGCACCGCCAATTGGTGTCTTGGGGAACCATGGGCAAAAAAGGTCTGTGCGGTAAATATCTCATGCCGATCATGCGCAAGCAGCAATACCGCCTGCAGGCAACCAACCCCAATCCGGCGACCAAGGGCCGTTATGCCTGCCCGCCCATCGGAGCCTCCACCACCTTTCAATCTGCCGGACAGGTCATTCCCGCCATTGGCGAGGACATGGGCTATCTTGTCTGGCGCAAACGGAATTGCTGCGCCCTATGAAGAACATCGTTCTCTTTTCGGTTTTGTTCACGATCTCGGCATCCGCTGGTTTCGCCGCAGCGCAGAGTCAAAACTCGGAACCCCTCGATATTGAAGCCATTCGTGCTTCGGCCAAATCCTATTCCGCCGAGGCAGAAGCGCTGGCTGAAAATGTCCGCATGCGCAGCGGAGATTTGCGAGATGAAGCCCGTCAGACCCAAGACCAGGCAAGGGCTAATGGCGAGCGATATACGAAGTCTGTCCAGCGGAAACACAGAAACAACGACAACAAAAAAGACGAAGTCTTTGATTTCGACCGGATGATTACGGATCATGCAAAAATGGCTCAGGCCAATCTCGGCGACGCACCGCGTTTCATTGCCTTTGCAAGCCTGTCGATGCCGCCGCAGTCTTTGAAAAAACTCGTTCGCGACACTGCAGCGGCGGGGGGCGTTACGGTGCTGCGCGGTTTTCCGGGAGGCAGCGCCAAACAGCTTACAAAAATGCTCACCGCCATGGCCTCGGACGGCGAGCAGTTATCCGCGCTTGGTATTGATCCCAGACTGTTCCGGGCGTTCGATATCAAGGCTGCGCCCAGTTTCGTGATGGCCTCTTCCGATTTTACTCTGTGCGACGGTTTCGATTGCAAAGGCGCTGTTCCGCCCCATGACCGGATGACCGGCAATGTCACCGTAGAATATGTGCTGGAAACATTTGCGGGCGGCGCTGGCCCAGGATCGCGTCTCGCTGCGCTGCACCTTGCCCGTCTGAAGAAGGAGCGCTGAGCAATGAAGTTTCTTAAAAGCCTTCTCTTCGCTGTCACGGTCATCAGTTTCTCCGCCGGATCACCATTGGCGGCACAGGACCGTGAGGCGGCGAGAGAAGAAGGAAAAGCTTTTGCTGGCGAACAGCAGAAACGCGCGCGCACAAATGCAAGCACGCAACCCGATGCGGCTCGTATTCCAGGCTACATCTCAAATCCGGCTGAAACGGGTTATGCTGATAATCCAGATCGCATTGAAGGCGATGCGCGGGCCGCCGCGCGCAGCCACGAAGGCATGAAAGCGATAAAGGATTCCAATGCCCGGCGCGCGAAGTTTGAGGCGGAGGAAATAAAAGCAGTCACTGCGCGCTCCAAAACTATCAACGAAGATCCGCTTGCCTATACCAGCGGAATGGAAATTGGTGGGGCAGAAGGACGCTGCGTACCGCTACCACCCTCTCCCGGGTCGCCGGGCCGCTATACAGCAACCTGCAATAGCGGTGTGGCGCTTGAGGAAACGAGCGAGAGCTGCACCGTGCGTCTTGAGGTCACCATCGAGCAGCAACAGATTCACAAATATCTATGCAGCCAAATCGAGCCATATGGATTCCGGGAAGTGCCAAGCTGCCAGCGCTTTTTTGACGCCGGTTGTCAGGCGACTGGAACCCGGCTCGGACCGTGCCTGCAATGGTATGATGACGGATATAACCCCAAATATTGCGTGGAACCGGGTGAACCCTATCTCGAAATGAGCTGCAGCGCCCCGATAAGCGGAGAAACCCCATATGCTGTAACAAACGAGAATATCGTGAGCACAAACCGGAATGACCTTACATGCCGAACTTTCGCGGATGATGCAGATTGCGAACAGGTAGCCGAGACTTGCAGCGACAGCGACCCCGAAACCCGCATCATAAACGGTGTGCCGGTCACAAAACCCTGCTGGGCATGGGAGCGGGCCTATCAATGCAATGCCCGGCGCGCTGCCAATGATTGCGAGGAGCTCGACAATGAGCCTGCCTGCCAGCTACTCCGCGAAGATTGCCTGAGCGAAGATAATCCCTGTTCAACGATAGAGCGCGTTTATGATTGCCCGCTTCCAGATACGCAAGGCTCGGGTAGCCAGTATATTTGCGACGGTGATGTCTATTGCATCGACGGATCATGTGAGACGATTGAGCGCGAAGCGAATGACGAGTTCAAGGATGCCGCTGTTGCTCTCCATGCAATGGATGATGCGCGCGGACAATTTGATCCCGACACATTGACGCTTTTCAAAGGCGAGCGCGAGACCTGCGGCTCCAAAGTCTTTGGCGTGCTCAATTGCTGCAAGGGCAAAGGATTTCCGCTCATTCCGGGCATCAGCCTGCTGGTTGCGCTGGGCTGCAACACCCAAGAGATCCTTCTTCACCAGCGCGATGCCAATGGACTGTGCGCCTATGTCGGCAGCTATTGTTCGAAGAAAATTCTCGGCATCTGTATCACCAAGAAGAAAGCCTATTGCTGCTTCACATCCAAATTGTCGCGTATTTTGCAGGAGCAAGGCCGCGCGCAGCTTCCCAAACCTTGGACTCGGGCGAAAGACGAACAATGCAATGGATTCACAATCGAGGAATTCGCGCAGCTCGATCTTTCAAGAATGGATTTTTCCGAAATCTATTCGGAGTTCACCGAAGCCGCCCGCCTGCCCGATGAACTCGAAGCGGCCAATGATATTCAGCAGAAAATTCAAGATTTCTATGAAAGATCAGGCCCATGAAAAATGTTTTTGGCTCCACGCTTCCCCTGCCCTTGACGCTCGGTGGAATGGCCGTGCTTGTCCTTGCAATAACGTTGCTTATGGATGCCGCCCTCAGTCCGGCATTCGCGCAAGGCGCTGCATCCAAAGCAATTGATCAACAAACCAATATGACGCGAACCAGCGCGGATGAACTCTACTGCGAGAAACGGAAACTGGGATTTTGGTTCTATTGCACCAAGCCGAAATCGCCTGAAACAGAAACACTTCAACCAGAACCGCAGTCAAGCGCAAGCGAGCAACTCGATGCGGTCACGAAGGAATTGCGTGAGCTTAAAGCCAAAGCCATCCTCGAACCAACCCGCAAGAATGTCATCGCTTATATACGCTTCCAACGTGAACAACTTGATCGTGCGTCACTGTTTTCAGACGTTTGGCAGCGCGCAATCTGGCAGCAACCTGATCTCGACTATACGCTCGAGCGCCCGGTTTCCACACTCGCCAAAAGACAATGGCAAGAGGACCGGAGCGCTTCACGTGATACCGTCATGGCCAATCTTGGGAAACGCTACGGGCTGTTTTACTTTTTTGCTCAGAGCTGCGGAGCCTGTGAGGTCATGTCGCCAATCGTAAAATCAGTATCGGGTCGTTGGAAACTGACCGTTCGCGCGATCTCAACCGATGGCGGACCGTCGCGGCATTTCCAAAATTACACCGTCGAAGCTGGTCAACGTGCGCGCATGGGATTGAAGCCTAAAATCACCCCTGCCCTGGTGCTGTGGGACAGCGCGCAAAGCCGGGCTATTCCAATCGGCTACGGCATCATTTCTGCTGATGAACTGCAGGATCGTATTTATTTACTCACATCAAAGGAAGCCGGACATGATTATTAAAAAAGCGATCGCTGCGATCACAGCTGCAAGTCTAATCATCGCTCCCGTGTCTGCTAATGTCGGAGACAGCATGGACCGGTTCATGGATGATATGGGCGGTGCTGCTAATGTCACCGGACCCACGGCGTTCGAGGGTCAGTCAGCAGGCTATTATAGTCTCGGCAATGTCTGGACGCGCTTTCCCCAGAAGACGACCAATATTGCTAACTTGCAGCTCCCTTCTGCCAAGGCGGGCTGCGGCGGCATTGATATTTTTGCAGGTTCGTTTTCTTTCATCAACGCCAGTGAGATTGTCGCGATGCTCAAAGCCGTGGCGAACAACGCGGTTGGCTTTGCCTTCAGCCTTGCCATCGACACCGTGTGCCCGGAATGCTCAAAGATCATGCAGGAGTTCTCGCAAAAAGCGCAGCTCATGAATAATCTCAACATCAACAGCTGTGAAATGGCGCAGGGTTTGGTGGGCGGTATCTGGCCGAAGGGTGATCTAGCTGACAAGGCAATCTGTGAAGCGATTGGTAACTCGGAAGGCGTATTTACTGATTATGCTGCCGCCAAACATGGTTGCGGTACGAAAGGCCAGCGCGATTCCACAAATGCGGGCGCGGGCGCGGATTATGCTGATGTGCATCCGGGCGTCGCGCGAAATTACACATGGCATATCCTCAAGAAATCCGCCTTCTTCAATCCGGGCGGCACATTTGACCGCGAGCTTGCTGAATATGCGATGACTCTCATTGGTACGATTATCTACGTGCCGCCCAGAGACGCCTCTCCCGGAAAATTTGTGCCGTTCGCCGGCGATGCCTCCTCGACATTAGTAACTGCATTGCTGGACGGCACATCGGGTCAGACCATCAAGGTGTTTGATTGCGATGAAGCCGATCAATGCCTCGATCCCACTTTTCGCAATATGAGCCTTGCGAGCTCTAAAGCCATACGTCCGCGTGTTGGAGCGCTGATTACGAGCATGGTCGAAGCTATTCGCGCCGACACGGCGATCGGCAACGCCGAAAAAGAATTGCTGCAGGTCGCATCGGTGCCGCTTTACAAAATTCTTACCGTTCAGGCCGCCTATGGTCGCGGCATGCCTACCGATGACCGCGAGACGCTTGCTGAAATTGCTTCGGTTGATCTGCTCTTTGCGGTACTGGAACGGATTGTCGGCGAAGCCGGACGTTCGATGTCCACCTTCATCGGGGCGGACGAAGCCAAGCTCGCCATGTGGCAGGGCCAAATGAGCGAAGTGCGCCGCGCATTGGCGGACAGACAATCTAACAGTCAGGCCAAGGTCAGCGCTATCATGCAGATCATTGAAAAAACTGCGATGATCGAGAATATGCTCTCGGCGTCCATGTCACCGTCCATGGCAGCAGCCCTCGACTGGTCACGCGCGGTTCAAAACCGCTCGCTGACACCTTGAGTTGAGTATAAACATATGGTCGAGATATTCACAATTGGCGGCGGCGAATATATCGTCAATGTCCTCAATGCTGTTGCGGCGTGGACCGGCGCGGGCGGCTATAAAAGCCTGATTCAGGTCGCCATGGTCATGGGGCTTGCATTGTCGGTGATAGTGGTCGCCTTCAATCAGGACTGGCGCGCATGGCTCCACTGGTTTTTTGGCGCGACGATGATCTACATGTGCCTGATGGTGCCGCGCCTCGATGTCCATGTCACTGATCGCATCA
This sequence comes from Parasphingorhabdus sp., assembly GCF_965233695.1. Classification (GTDB taxonomy): domain Bacteria; phylum Pseudomonadota; class Alphaproteobacteria; order Sphingomonadales; family Sphingomonadaceae; genus Parasphingorhabdus. The sequence goes on along the minus strand of NZ_OZ247497.1, from coordinate 2,638,225 downwards.
ATCCATCACTGGCTCCAGCCGAGGTTGCCAATGTACCATTAGGCCTTGCACTGATGGCAAGCTTCACCAGTCAGGTCGGCGATTATCTTGTCCGTTCCTCCGAGACTGTGTTCGGGCTACCGACCGATCTCGATTATTCCAAGAATGGAATGATCTATGGCTCGCGGCTATTGGATTCGACGCGCAGTTTACGTATTTCTGACCCTGAATTTGCCGCCAATCTCGACGAGCATTTCCGGCAATGCGTATTCTATGATCTGCTTCTCGGCCGCTATTCAATGAAAGAACTGTCGGCCAGCGATGATATCTGGGCGGTGATTGCGCCGGGAAGCGCAGCGCGCGCGCAAAAGTTCCTGACCCGCAATCCCGATGACAGCGTCAGCGCCAATATCATAACCTGCCGCGCGGCTTACAACGATCTGAATTCCCAATGGGTGGGTATGATCGATGAAATGGGGACTATCTTTGGCCGCCAGCTCTATCCCAAACAGACCGCAGCGCTTGCCAAAGCCAAGCTATTCGCTGATCTGCCGGTGGCATACAGCTATTTGAGCGGGGTTTCCAAAAACGCCAGCGAGATCTTCCGGCAGGTGCTGACAATCAACGCGATGAAACAGGCGATGCACGGCATGGCAGGTTCCAGCGGCACATCCAGCGTGGATGTTTTTGCCCAGACCCGCGCCGACATCCAGACCGAGCGGACATATTCCTCCATTGCCCAAAATGCGATGAAATGGGTACCCATCCTCAACATCGTGCTGACGGTGGTCTTCTATGCACTGTTTCCGGCACTGTTCCCGCTGTTCCTGATGCCAAAAACCGGTCCAACGGCACTGCGGGGTTATATTACCGGCTTCTTCTACCTTGCTGCCTGGGGGCCATTGTTTGTCATATTGCACATGATCCTGATGTTCAAAGGAGCATCTGATGTTGGCGGCGCAGCCGGTGGAACAGGTCTTAGTCTGGCAAACTTCTCGGGAATGGTTGATGTGAATAATGATATCGGCGTGCTTGCTGGATATCTTGTTGCCTCCATCCCCTTTCTCGCTGGCGGTATCGCCCGAGGCGCGCTTGCAATATCTGGACAAGCAACATCCTATCTCAATCCATCACAAAATGCGGCAGAAGAGGCAGCACGCGAAGCCAGCACTGGCAATGTGTCTCTTGGCAACAGCAATATTGAAAATTCGAGCGTGTTCTCGAAACAATTTGCGCAAGGTTCGATCGCACCGAACATTTCATATGGCGCAGCGCAGACGCGTGGGTTCAGCGCAAGCGGAACGCAAACCACCAGCTTTCCTGACAACAGCTTTGATACCGTTCCTAATTCATCCTATCCGTTTACACCGACACTGGGTCAGGATTTTACTTCAAGACTGTCAACGCTGGCATCGAACAGCCGATCACAAAGTGAGACATTCTCCAATCTTGCCCAGCAATCGACCCGTTCGGCAGTCACCCGATTCAACGAACTCAGAAATACATACAGTCAGGGAAATTCTTCAGAAACCGCAGTCGGCACCAACGAAAGCAACAGCGTCAACAAGGCGTTCAGCGAAGTGGATTCTGCTTCCAGAAACTTGCAGCGGCAATATGGACTGTCGCGCAGGGCATCTGATGACATCAGCGTATCGTGGTTCCTGAATGGGGATGCAGGGCTTGGAGTGAAGGGCGAGAAAGGTGCATTGGGCGCTAACCTCGGGCTCAAGGGCGGGAGAAATAAGAGCTGGACTGATAGTGATATTGGGATCGCCTCGGAAGATCGCAACCGGATTATGGGCAGCATGAACCAGATTTCCGATAGCCGGAACTGGTCCAATACCCGTGATGGATTTGTGCGAAGCGTTGGTTCCAGCAGCAGTTCTGCGGTTTCAAGCAGCGCATCTGGTATGACTTCATCGTTGACCGAAGCGCAAAGCTATACCGTTGAAGCCAGACGCGCGGAAGAAATGGCAAGCCGCTTGGAAGATCAGGCAACATGGTATGAAAGCAACAGTGCCGCTGGATCGCTCAACCTGAGCCAGGCCTACCGCGAATGGGGCATGGCGGAGATGGAAACCAATCGAGATTATTACGGCAATACGCGTTTTGATGATGTGAATTTTCAACTCAGCGCCGAAGGTCAGGAATTGCAAACAAGATTTGTGTCCGGCTATGCTGACCGACTTCACGATGATATCGAAGGCAAACTGACATTGCCCGAGTTCGCTCCCGTGCAAAAACCTGGCGTGAGTAGCGCCGCCGGTGTTCGTGGTGGTGTCCCGCTCGGAGGCGGTGGATCAGCCTCTGTAGGCGATGTACCCGATGTCGGAGGAACAAGAGATGAAGTCGCCGGTGCTCAGGCTCGCGGTCGAAAGCGTGTGGGCACGGTAAAGGGAGCGATGGACAAAAAGACGGGAAAAGCGAGAGGAGCGAGTGCTGAGGCTGCAGACGACATTAAGGAATGGTGACGCCCTAAATTACGATTAGGCCGTCATCGATTGCCACATAAATCAGGAATGCCAGAAAGGCGATGAAGAAGGTAATTAAACCAAATCGTCCCCAAGGATCCGCCCATGTTTTTCTCCATGTATAGGCTGTCAGGCGGTTTTCTGCGAGCGCCTTGTCAATCTCCGACAAGCCGGGCCAGTTTTGTTGATCGTCAGAATGAGTGTTTTTATCCTCGGTCATTTTTCAGTCTCCAAGATCATGAATCACCCGGAACCAAGCCTCCTCTTCTCTCAGACCATAGCGGAATTAGAGTGCACAGTCATTTTGAAATTAACTGGTCAAAATCGGCCAATCCAATGTTCCAACTTGAGTTTGCAGCCAATGCCGTCATTATCTCCGTTCATGAAGTTAAGATATCTACGGATGAAACATGGGTTTGATTGAATTGCTATTAATGGGTTCTACCATTGTTGGCGCCGGGCAATCCTTCGAATGCACGCCTACCCGTGTCTGGGATGGCGATGGTCCAATCTGGTGTGCAGAAGGTCCAAGAGTTAGACTCTCAGGCATTGCCGCACGGGAAATGGACGGAACTTGTTCAGCTGGTCACCCCTGCCCGAAGGCAACTGCAGAGGCGGCAAGAGACGCTCTAGTGAAATTGGTTGGCAAACCTTCTGGACGGTCAAGGGAGGGTCATGTTCTGGTCTCTGGGCCCACATTAAAATGCCGGTCCGATGGTGGCGCAGGTGGCAAGCGCACTGCAGCATGGTGTGTGTCACCAAAATCCGGAGATCTATCGTGCGCGATGGTAAAAGGTGGTTGGGCACTCAAGTGGACCAGATATTGGAAGGCGCACCGCTGTGATGGATAGTCGGGTCTCCTTGAAAACAAGAATGGCAAATTTGCTGTTTGGCGCAGAAATCTGTTTTTTTGCATGGATGATTATTGGGTGGCCGCTCTGGAGTTTGGTTTCATCCTGGATGAAATGACTGATGCGCCTTGCATGGCTATATTCGAAATGTTGTGGAATGGGAGAATGGAATTTGAAGCGGCTCACTCAATTTTGGCGATTAGTTGCTGTCGATAGAATAATGTAGATGTCGTCCTAGGGGGGTATTTGACGCGGCATGGCAAAACCAGATCAAAACAACGGATGTGGATGGGCGATCGCCGTGGTTCTGGGACTGATTGTGCTTGGACAATGTTCGAAGGACGGATCAGGTGGTCAATACTCTGACACTGATTCGACGCTATATGATCAGAATTCAGGAAACTCTGCCGAGAACTTAGCGATGTACGTGACCGCCGGATCGGTTAATTGCCGCTCCGGTCCGGGAACAAATTACGGAAAGCTTAGTTCTTTCTCGTACGCGGAAACAGTAACAGTCATTGAAACGCGGTCAGGTTGGTCAAAAACCGAGACCGCAGACTGTTGGATTGCTTCAAGATTCCTTAGCGAGAATAAACCTGAACCCGCACCAATCGCGCAGCGCCCCATATATTCATCGCCATCGCGGCTATTTGAACCGCCGACGCAATCAGGTGGATCATGCGGGGCGAAATGGAAATGCGGCCAAATGAATAGCTGTAGCGAGGCGTATCACTATTTGAATGAATGCGGTCTGGGACGCTTGGATGGCGATGGCGACGGTGTTCCTTGTGAAAGCATTTGTTAGGAACAAACACCAGATTTTCAGCGCGCTAATAGCCCAGCTCTGCAGGCATTCTCGAATATTGCTGAATTCGCGTTGAACATATGTTATCTATCCACCATCCAGATACTGAGCGGTGATCCGTAAAAAAATTCAATTTATGTTGGCCAAAGGACAATCCTCCATCTTCCCGCAACAGCTTCGACCCTCCTCCTTCAGCTCTTCGATGACTAGAGCGTCAACCTTCCTGCGCAAATATTCAAGCCTGACCAGGTTTTCCACGCCGGAGCGACCGGGACAATCAACGCGCAATATTGGCGGGTGTTGCTTGCAGCATGATGGCATACACGCGCTACGCTGACAGGCAGACTTTCGGTAGGGGTGATGTTTTCGTGTGCATTGACGCGGACAGGGCGAACGAGCGTTGGCCAGTCGTTCGCCGTCTTTGGTCAGGCGCGGTAATTTCCCTCCAAGCCAGCCCTTTTTGCGAAAAATTGCAGCAAGAATTTCCTGCTTCCATCCGAATTCCGCTGCCACTTCCTCCATTTTGAGCTGGATTTCGGCGGCAGGACCATGGCTCATCTGCGCTTCAATCGGCCAGCGGCAAAACTTCTCCGCATATTGCTGATGTTGCAGATAAGCTTGAAGCCCGTTCCACCAATGCTGGGCTTGCCCGAGCGATTGAATATCCTGTTCAGAATTGAGGTACAGGCAAAATGTCGAACCTGGGTTAATGTGCCGCTCGATGCAGAACGCTGGAAGCCATGTGCCGGGAACAAGTTCCGAGACTCTGATTCCATCTTTGTTTGCAGTTACCACCAGATCGTAGGCGCATGTTCCAGGAACTCCACTTCGGCTCGGGGGGCTTACTGTAAACACCAGTTTTGCCGACATCTGCTCATTGATTTCTGCCCAACTGGGCAAGGTATCTACCAACAGAGCAATCGGTTTCATCTGGGTGTGAAGTGTGCCCTCGGCACACCCGTATCGGCAGGCGAATGTGCGCGGTGATACGCCGGTGCCGCTGGAACCGTTGTATCAAGCGAAAGACCAGTAATCACATCATCGTGAGTGAGGTCGCAGGCAGTGCCATTCGCATCGATCAAATCTTCGAGCGCGACCGGGATCAGCTTTTGGGCTTCCGGACCAAGCTGGATCTGATCATCGTCGCAACCGCGCTGCACCTTTTCAGATGTCGCTGTAGCAATGCTCGAAGCCAAGCGTACAGAACGTTCCCCGCGAATGCCGATTCTCGTGATCGGGGTAGGACCGAACTCGATGCCAATTGTAATACCGAGATTGCCGATACCGTTTAGCTCGGCTTTGCAGATAGCGAAAGATGACCGAAGGCCGCCAGCGCACACGAGGCTGATGGCGACTGTCTCGTTCGGCTCTGTTTCAGTCCGAGATCCTTCAGCAACCACCCCGTGAATACAATCACCGATGAAACGGATCTTTCGCCCGCCAAAATCATCTTCCACCACATTTTGCAGTTCCTGCCGCACTACATACAAAGCTTTAACTGCATCGGCGATGCTGCCGGTGGCAATCGCGTTATCGATATAAGCGGTATAGCCCGAAAGGTCCGCAAAGAGAGAAGCGAGTCCCATTCTGATCGAGGAGCTGGGCATAAGATCAGCGAACTTGATGTCGTTGAGTGGCGGCTCCTTATAGTGGAACGCGAAGTCCGGTATCGTCGGGTCAGGAACGGATTTCGCCGTGATTTCGTCGCGCCATTCTTTAAGGATCACTTGGGGATCACGCAGCACACCACTCGAAGCTGTAACTTCGTCTCGCAGGTCGATCATACCCTTGACAACGTCCTCGTCGAGCTTGACCAGCGTCTCGAGCGGGCCCACCGCAGGTTGATCCAAAACAGCTCGTGCACGGTCCGACAGGAAAATGCCGGGCTCATCGCCATAAGCGAGCTTCGCGGCATGATTGGCCGAACTCCCGAGGAACATTGGTTCTTGCTCCAGCCCGTTGCCATTATTAATCGCGACGCACGGACCGATATCAACGCCTATGCGAAACACCGCATCCAGATCGCTGTCAGCCAGTTCCCGGTTAGCCTGATCGGCGACGACGCGGAAATCGCGGATAAAACTCAAGGCCTTCAGTAGGCTGTCGTCACGGCCTTCATCCCCATCCGGATTTAGCACTACTGCGTGCATGCGGCTTCCGTGAAAATCCACTCTTTGAGCATCGGTCTGTTCGATCACGCGGTCACATGTGCTGTAGTAAAGGTGCAAAAAGCGAAGGGCCTTGGCGTGAGAGGCTTCGGTCTCGCGGCCCTCTTCAATCCGGTAATCATCATAGTTCGTGATCGCGATGTAAATCTGTACTGTATCGACGACAACGGCCCTGCCTTTTTGAAGATCAAACAGCGGCGGGGCGACAGACTCATTGGCCGCTTTCAATACCGCCTTACGCGCCTCGTAAAGAGGCATATATTCGTCCGCGAAACGGCGCACATCAATTTCCGGCGCTTCATCTATCAATTTTCTTATGCGCTGCTGCGCCTGCCCATACTGCCAAGCCATATTCAAAATCCTGTTTTTGGTGCGAGGCAAAGGTGTCGCGTCGCATGACGAATCGAGATATCCTATAAAATAGGACTATCCCTTAAAAAGTCAATATGCTAGAAAGACGCATGTCAAGATTGAGAGAGGAATCGTAGCGTTGGGAGAGCAAAAAGCGAACGTTCGAAAGCGGCAACAGTTCATCGAGTTTCAGCTCGCATGGGAGGGAAAGCTGCAGCGAAAGCAACTCCAAGATCAGTTCGAGATATCGCCGCAGCAGTCTACGGTCGATCTCGGGGAATATAGCGAAGCTTACCCATCAAACATTGCCTATGATCCGCGGCAAAGAGCTTATGTGCGCGGGACGGCCTTTGCGCCCCAGTTGACTGATGGCGATGTTTCAGAATATCTTGCCCAACTGGAAATGCTTAGCAAAGGCTACCGCGAAGAAAGCGAGATTTGGCCAGTGAACGTCCCGGAATTTGATACTGTGGCTGTTCATTCACGGCCGATTGCGCCGGAGACGTTTAAACTCGTCCTTGCGGCAATCCGACAGCGGCAATGTCTCAAAGCTAGATACGTATCTCTCAGTTCCGGTAGTGAAGGGTTTCGAGCGATCCTTCCTCATGCCTTGGCAAGTGACGGTCACCGTTGGCATGTGCGAGCCTTCGATTTCGACAAACAGCGCCATTCGGATTTTGTGCTTTCCAGACTGGAGGCCAAAGGCTTTGCTGATACACCCAGCGGTGATCTTCCTCGCGATGTTGATTGGACATCTACAATACAGCTGGTCCTCACGGCGGACCCAGCGATGCCGGAACCTAGGCGCGAGAGATTGGAATCTGAATATCGGATGCGGAAAGGCGCTCTCAGGGTCAAGATCAGGCAGGCAATGTTGTTCTATTATCTGAGGTTCTATGGGTTCAACCCCCATGACCTGAAAGACGGAGCCATGCGCAATGTGAGTAGTTTTCACCTCAAAGTCGCTAATATAGAGGAGGTCGAAAAATGGATTGGCCGGAGAAATTAAGACAACTTTTCCAACCTAGAAAATCATCTCAAGATTCCGCGCTTTACGAAGGAGAAACGGGGCAGGAGCGAATAATCGCTATTCTTCGCGAAAATCCAGTTGTGGATGGCCAAGGCGAAGTCGCGGCGACGTTGTACGATCGAGGGGCTTTCCAAGGTTTTAGCAAAGGTGAAGATTTGATCTTGCAGGGAGCGAACGACGACGACGTTTACTTCCTCTTGTTCGGTGAAGTTGATATCTTAATTGACAAGAAATGGCGCGCAAAACGTGTTGCTCCCAACCAAGTCGGCGAAATGGCTGCCTTGGATGCAGGTATGCCCCGGTCGGCCACTGTGCGAGCAAAAACTGATGCGGTCTATGCGTGGAAAGTTCCGGCGCAAAACTTTAACGAACTCTTCGTAGCCGATGGCAAGGCTGCCCTTCGTATTAGGCGGGAGTTATCGTCTCGCCATCGAGAGCAATTGGCTTGGAAGCCCGCTCGAGACGGTTTGAAAAGCTTCGCTTTATGGAGCGTCATATCCTTACTGGTAGCGGTTCTATGTGCGGCGATTGCCTGGACAACAACCGCTTTTTTACCCTTTGGGGAGATAGAGCGGGCCGTAACCACTGGAGGAACGGCACTTCTATTTTTCATATTCACGATGCTGCTGAACCCGGCGTTTTTATGGCGCAGGTTGATTTCGTATGTGCTGTTGGGATGGGCCGGGTTGTTCGTGATGGATTGGACTATCGCCGCCAAGATGAAAAACGGATCAGAGGAAACAGAGGTGTCTTTGGTGTCAAGCGGACTGGACCTCGACTGGACCATTCTGACACCCATCGCAATCGTGTCGGTAGTGCTGATTGGAATCTTTGCAGTTTTCGAGCACAAAAGAATGGAGGGTTGAAATGCGACAATCAAATGGTGCCGAGAACCCTATTTCGAGGGCAATGCAACAAGGAATCGAGAGTGGCATAACTCCCGCGACCGGAGGCGCAATAGTGGCCGAATGCCAAGCGCGCTTGCATAGCGCGAACGTTGCACAACGTACTGGAGAGCGTTGGTGTCCCTGAAGGACGATCTCGAGGCGGAGGTCGCCGAAACCTTCGAAACAAAATGGACCACGCGAGACGGCCAGGTTGTACCATCCCCGGCAGACGTCAAACTCGGCAACGACGCAGTCAAGCTGAAGGGCACCGTACTGTACGCTGATCTTTCGGAATCTACCGCGATGGTCAAATCGAAAAAGGATTGGTTCGCAGCCGAAGTGTACAAAACCTTTCTTCATTGTTCAGCGAAAATCATCAAACATTTCGGCGGCACGATAACCGCTTATGATGGGGACCGCATCATGGCGGTCTATTTGGGCAAAAGCAAAAATACCAGCGCCGTAAAAACTGCTCTAAAAATCCACTCAGCTCGGCAACATATCATTCAGCCCGCGCTAAAGAAACAATATCCCAATAGTACGTTCGAACTGAAACATACTTGCGGTGTGGATACGTCGGACCTCTTCGTAGCGAGAACCGGTGTGCGGGGCGATAACGATCTCGTATGGGTTGGACGTTCCGCGAATTGGGCTGCCAAGCTAAGTGACCTTCCCAATACTCACGCGACTTGGATTTCCGCAGCCGTACATGATGTGATGCACGAATCTGTGAAGCTGGATGGCAACAAAGACAACATGTGGGAAAAACGCTCATGGACGCCGCAGAATGGAGCTACAATTTATCGTTCCGATCACTGGTGGAAATTGTGAGCTAGATAGGGTCCATTCGCCCTCAAGATGTCGCACGCGCCTCATTGCGGCAATCACTGAACTTAAATTCATAACTCCGAGGATCGATAAAGGGTCAAAAATGGCGATAAACAAAGCTGGATCAGTCTTCGGTTTAGCCGACAAAGAGCAACATTGGTCGACATCGCCTTTGTATGCTTACTACGCCATTGACATATACGCCATTGACGTATAGAAGAGTTGCAATGAATAGCCTTCAAACCGTTGTAGAGCTTCCTGAGTTCCAGAAACGTGCGAAGGCGATAATGTCCGATTCAGAGCGACATGGAGCGATTGATTACATTGCGGCGAACCCTGATTCTGGCGCTCCGCTTGGCGGAGGATTGAGAAAAGTGCGTATCCCAAGAGAGGGAGGCGGAAAGAGTGGCGGCTTTCGAACGATATATGTGTTCGGTGGTAGGCATATGCCGATTTTTTTAATCACGGTCTTTGGGAAAAATGAAAAAGGTAATTTGACTAAACCGGAACAGGCAACAGCTGTTACATTGAGCAAAAAAATCATTGCGGCATATGGAGAAAAGAAATGAGCGCTTTCGATACTATTGGAAAAGGGTTAAATGAAGCCTTAGCTTTCGCTGAAGGCCAGACTAAAGGCGCTCGCGTTCACAAAATTGAAGTACCGAGCGTCGATGTCGTTGACATTCGGCAAAAAACCGGCCTGTCGCAAACAGACTTCGCCCGCAGCATTGGAGTTGCAAAAGGTACATTACTCAATTGGGAACATGGCCGAAGAGATCCAAGCGGCCCCGCTCAGGTGCTCCTAGCATTGATCGCGCGCAAACCTTCTGTCGTGCAGGAATTGCTTCGCTAACATCTCACCCAATTCAATACCAACACGCCAAATGTAAAAATACAATCTTTCATCATACATCGGCCTGCATACTTGTATCAATGAATTTTGGCCCGCAGCCTGCTACATGCACAAAAAATAGGTAGATAATTGAGGAAAAGAACAAATTCCTTATCTCCGAGATTTAAGGTGCCAAGGAAGTTTCGTCTTCGACGGCTGCGCATTCTCTTGCGGATAAAGGCGATGTCGTAAAATGCCGATCCGCAATTTCTGGGTCGTAATTACCGTAGGAGACAGCGGAAGGACCAACCTCAATCGATTCAATCCCTTGGGTCAAGCCTAGCCTGCAAAATTGTGACCTATTAAACCAAATATCAACCTCGGGACTAATCGCAGAGGATCTTACTCTGAGCTCCAATGACCGATTGCTATTAGCGTTGTAGAAACGGCCAATCTTGCCATTAAGTTGCCGCTCTAATTCGCTGCCTTGCCGGACATACGCAAATCCTCTTTCGGGCTGATATTGGCCCGATCTCGGAGAAGCTGCCTGATAGGCGTTTCCCAGGAAATGAAACGGCGACGTACCGGTTTCAGAAAGTGTCCTTAATCTCGCAATGACGAGGTCATTTTTGGCAATATCCACACTTTTACGTATGTCGGAGAAAAGGGCATCCGAATTCTGCGAAATCCGCAAAGCGGGTAGTTTTTCCTGAAATTTTGATATCAGCTGCGGATCGTCGGTCTTAAAAAAGCCGGATTCGCGCAAAGCGGCCGCATCATCGGTTTTGAGATATCCTTTGGTTCTCAGCCAGACAGCCAAAAATTCCGGCTTCTCGTTTTGCAGTTTGTTTAATTCGGCGAACAAATCTTCTTTGCGCTCAAAGGACTTCCACGAAATCGTTTTCTTGTCCATGTCGACATCGACGCTACCACCGTCAGGCCCGATCTTGCCGACACCAAAGATGAATAGCGCTGCCAATGCCAATATGACGACAACGCCCAAGATAATGGCACCTTTGCTCATTGAGGACATATTGTCTCCTACTGGCATAATTTCACTCAATCATCTGCCCGGATTATCATCGGCTTTGAACGTCCGGCTCGTGGATACGGTGTAATTATCGCCGTCCGAAGTGACGACAACATCGCCTTGATAGATGGCCTGGACCCGGCGCACTTCATCTCCGACGCTCTCGGTGGCACCCCATGCCGTTTGAATAATCCTATATACCTTTGCCTGTTCTAGGCGCTGCAAGGTTTCATCATGAGGATGGTGATAGTCATTATCGTTGCCCGCAGATATGATTGCAATGACCGGTTTGATCTTTTCAAGAAACACGCTGTCAGAGCCATTATTGCCACCGTGATGGTCGACATGCAGAACATCGACAATGATCCCCATATTTTGGATAACATCTCCGACCGCGCTTTCCACTTTCGCATCTTCGCTGCCATAGGTCCTGCCAATCATGTCGCCTGAAATCAAAAAATGGAAATCCTTGTAGCTGACGAGAAAGGAGAGGCTGCGCTCATTCTCCGTGTTCACCCTTGCAACCCGGCTACCACGGTTCCTGACATATCCGTTGCCGGCTAGCGCGGTCATTTTTGAGCCGGAACCTAGATCAATCTCAAAACCATCGACGCTAGCCTGGTTGCTCAACGACACACGCTCGCCCATAGATTCGGCCAATAGCCTGTATTTTCTGTAGGCTTGGCTGGTCGCAGCAGGCGTATCGCCGCGGTCCACGAAGCAGCGCACGGGAATGTCATCTCCGCGGCCGATCTCATCCTTGTCCGGTGCAAATGAGGCCGCTCCGACCCAACCGTCGTTTCCATCATTGTCGTCATCGCCTATGGCGCCCGGCGTCTTATTCCAGCCCAGAAGAAAGCTGTCGCCATGGTGAGGGCCAAACACAATTCCGCCAATGTGATCGACGTCGTAATGCGACACAATCAGATAATCGAGGGATTTGACACCATGTTTGGATAGCACCGCACCAATAACTTTGCCGCCATTATAAGCCGCGACATCTCCTCCATCGAAGAGAATATTGACGCGACTGCCATCAGCGGCCGGTGGCCCCTGAATCAGGGTCGCATCACCCTGCCCCACCCTGATGTTCGTAATCTCCAGATCCTGAGCGCTCGCCGCGCCCGAAAGGAACAAAAGCAAAAAACCGAATATGGTGGTTCTAGTCAGTAACATCATCTCCCCCTCCTGCTCCGTTTCCCTTCATATGATCCGGTGGAATCTTAATAGCCATCCCAACGAATATGTCATCGGGATCATCGAGTTGATCCCGATTGAGATTGAAAATCTCGTCATACCTGTCCTTTTTACCCAAATATTTTGCCGCCAGTTTTCCCAGCGTGTCGCCACGCACTACTGGATGGACCAGTGCAATTTGGTCATCGGATCTCTCATCATCCATGCTCAATACCGTCATCCTAGAAGCAACGGCGTCCAAAGTCTTTGGCCGGTATGCAGCAGCACCTCGTCCTACACCGAGTTCAGCGTTCCAGCGGCGGCGAGCGCTTGCGCTGACCAGGACAATATCATTTGGTCCGACACGGTCCGAAGAAAGCATGGCGCTCTTCAACTTGCCGATGAGCGAGTTGGCGCTGCGCGCAACCTCGGGATCGTTCTGCAAGGGAGCCAAGTGGTTAGGGGAAATTTCATAAGCTCGAGATTCCGGACCGTTGCGAATTTCTAGTCCTTGCGCTCTGGCACCCTTCAAAACCCAGGCTAGCGTTGCATCTGAAAGCCCCCGCTCCGGACCGCCGCCGCCGACCGAACCATGAACGCCAGGAAACCATTTTTGCTGATATGGGGCGTGGGGATCATACATCGACCAGTCTTGATCGGTATTGAGATCCGCCACGTTGTTCCAAAGGACAGGCTCAAACAAGACACGGCGCTCATCGATTGCCACGGCATGGCGCGCCGCCTGCACCTTGCTGGTCAATTTGGCATCGTGAAACTTGAATTTTCGGTTTATCCAGGTGGCTCCAGGAATAAATTTGGGACAGCCCAGCGCCGCCACCGTGTCCCAAACACCGATATATTTGATTTGCAGGATAGGCACATCGCGCCAGTCCATATCGCTGCAATTCTCCTGCCGCCAGTCCTTATCCCACTCGCTCACACAGATTTGTGAAGAATATTGGGAACGGAATTTGAGCGCATCAAGCGAGTCATCGCCGTCACCCTTGAAAACTGCCTTATAAAGTCCGATCGCTTCTTCGATTTCTTTGGCGCTATCGACATTCAATATTCCGGCATGTCGGATAAAACCGACAAACGAGCGGGCCGTGAAGCCCCCCCGGGAGAAACCGAAAGCAAAAATATGATCGCCGGGTTCGTAATTGAACAGCAAAAAGCGATAGGCATCCCGGATGTTGTCCATCATCCCCTTGCCAAATGCGCCACCGCGAAACCGTTCATCCTTAGCGGTACCGATACCTTCGTCATAGTAGATTAACTGGGGCGTACCATCGGATGCGATCGGCTTGGTCATCTCTGCCAACAGCACAACATTAGTCGGTGAGTCGGCGGCAAGCTTATTCCAAGTCCCGTCAAAACAAAAGACTAGTCGTTTCATGCCGACCCCCAATTCTCGCCAATGTCTAAGTTTACAATATGTCCCAAAACCTTTGATGTTAGAAATGCAAGAAAACAATACTAACCCTTAAGACCAGAGCCGCGTATTCAGCAGTAGTACAGTTTTCGCATTTCCAATTTCATGCTAAATCAAATGGCTCCGTATTGGAAGATCAATGCGAAACTATATTTGGCACGATAATCTGAGTAAATTTTGAAGGTGTCCGTACACTAATTGCCTATAGGCCTCACGTTCGATCTGAATCGAATAAACCGCATCAACGATTGTTGAGCCCAAGTGGTGGTGATTCCGAGCTAAAATCTTCTTGTTTCCGCAAATAATCCTCCACCCTCTTCAACGTCCTAGCCCTCGGCCTACGTCCATCCCTCAAATCCAATACAAACCGCGGATCACCCACGGCCCGTCTACCAAACCGCGTCGGCGACATATGTGTCTGCTTCAGGTGCATCTCGATACGATCCAACAGTTTCACATGAGGCCTCCTCGAATCATAAATTCCTTGCGTTCTTGTTATGTTCCTAGTAGGAAGATTGTATATTGTCTAGGATAAATCCTATTTAGGGATCGAAAGGCACCAAAATGGATGATGTACGAGAAACTCTGGACCGGCTGATCCGCGAAAACGGGGATGATTATTCCGGCCTCTCAAAAATGCTTGGCCGTAATGCAGCCTATATCCAGCAGTTCATAAAGCGCGGCACGCCGCGCAAGCTGGACCCGGAGGACAGGCTTAGGCTGGCAAGCTTTTACGGTATTGACGAACAACTCTTGGGCGGGCCGCCCCCAACTGGCAATGACGGCATGGTCGAAGTCCCCGTACTCAATGTCAATGTTTCGGCAGGACATGGCGCGCTGGCGACAAGTGAGGATAGGAAAACACGTTTCTCATTCGATGAACGCTGGCTACGTAAACTGACCCCGGCTAGAGGCGCCAGCCTTTCGGTTGTCCGCGTCATGGGCGATTCCATGGAACCAACTCTGTCGGACGGCGATGACGTTCTGGTGGATGCTTCCGACCATGGTTCACGGCTCCGCGATGGGGTATATGTTATGCGGATCGATGATACGCTGGTGGTCAAGCGCATTGCACTAAGACCGGATAGTCCCTTCATTACCATTGCCAGCGATAACCCGACCTATCCGACTTGGAAGGATATTGATCGCAGCACCGTCCATATCGCTGGCCGCGTGCTTTGGTTTGGTCGCGCGCTTTGATCAGAGGTTTGCCCTGAGATCATCTAAATTCCCATATCCAACGGCTTGCTGTGTTCTTTTTCAAGTTCTCGCTGGTCCTTTTGCGGTTCTTTGGGCGCAATTTCATTTCCTTTGGAAAGACCCGTGGCTGCGGCTTTACCAAGACGCTGTGTCACTTCAAGCGCCGATCTTTTTGCGCCGTCATTTTTCTCGACTGCTGCTTCCAGTTTCTCGCGGTTATCAACGATGAGCGTCAAACCATCCCGCAATCTCGTAATCGTAACCAGAAATGTCTGCTTGTTGGAAAGATTGCGCTCGCGGCTATCCATGACCGCAATCCCGCGATCAGAAGTAAGCCCCTGCGCCATATGCGCATTGAGCGCGTAAGCCAGATCAATACGTTTTAGCATGGGATCGCTATGGGGCAGACGATGCTCGATGCCGGAAGATGTTCGCAAGTGAACATGCTTGGCATCAATTGCTGTAATATTTGCCTGATCCGCGTTGAACAGCCCGCGTTTGTGATCGCTGTCGGTCCAGCGAATTTTATCACCGGCATAAATATCGAGCTGCTTCTTTTCATAGAGAGCGATCTGGTCTTCAGATGCATTTGCGCGAAGCTTGCTCACCTGAAAGCTCCGCTCCCTGCCCCCACGATCTTTCAGGACAAGCTGCTTTGCGCGCTCATCGACCGAGACCACATCATATTGCCCCTTGCCAAGGCGCTGACTTCTGTCCGGAGCTTTAAGTTCAATCATCATGCCGGGTTTGTAGCTGTGAATATAGCGCAGTTCCTCGCGGGTGCTGTTGACGCGGGAGAAGGTGTCCAGTTTTTGCCCTCGTTTTCCCAGTTCGCCGTTTTGTTTAAGCCCGGCCTGGACCGCTTCATTGACGGCTGTGCGCAGCGCTCGTCCTGATGCATAGATGGCGGTGGATTGCCGGTCTTGTGGAGAAAGCGCTAACCAGCGTTCGGCGGCGATTAGGGCGCTACCCTCTTTGGTTTCGGTAATATGGTCTTTCAAATAGGACATAGCCTCGCCGACATTTCCGGCCTGAGCTGAATATTGCGCGCGGCGTAGTATTTTATCGCGGGCGCGTAAATTGGTGATCATTTTGGCTGTATCAATGCCCGATGCCTGTACAAGCGCAAAGGGCTTGCCGGCATCGACAGCGCCCAGCTGCTTCTTGTCTCCGATCATAACCAGACGGTCGACCTCGAGCAGGTTTGCGAGCCGGACCAGCTTTTCTTTTTCGACATTGGAGACCATCGAGGCCTCGTCGAGTACCAGCACATGGTCTTTCATGGCGGCTTTGGCTTCCATGATAGCCTTCTTATCCGCTCGCTCCTCAAGGAGGTTCTTATGATTTCCAATAAAGCGCGCCAAGGTCATCGACGCAATTCCGGTATCGCGTTCGAGCATCTGGACCAGCGTATTCTGGACGGCGAGACCCAGCACCGTTTTGCCATTCTCGCCAAGAAGCTGCGAGACAGGTTTGAGAAGGCTGCTCTTGCCTGCCCCTGCTATGCCCTGCACAGCGATAATGCGGTTGGACGATGATAATATCATCCGGCCTGCGGATTCCTGACCTTTGTTAAGTGTCATCCCAAAATTGAGAGCCGCGACCGCCTGCAGCTGATCGCCTGCCATGTCCGATGACAAAATAGGCTCCGACTTGCCCCTGCCCGCTTCCACCTGTCCAATTATGCGCCGTTCGATCTGCAAGGCATCGCGCGTGGTGACAAAATTGCGGTCGCGTCCTTTGCCCCGGACGAGCTCACCTTCCCTGACCAGAGCCCTCACGCGGCGTTCGACATGGGCAATGGATGTCGGGAGGCCAAAATCTAAAGCAGTCTTGTAAACATCATATACCCCAAATGCCGCTTCACGCTGCCCCAGATGACGGATGGCTGAAGCGGTCGCCTGCGCTGCGGCAATCTCTTCGCGTGGCTTTTTGAGAATATGCGCTGGCACCAAAGGATCGGCTGAGGGCTTTGGTCCAAATCCTTGAATTTTTTCAGCGAATGTGCGCAGGAAGATCATTCCTTTTTGTGCCAGTGACAGATTGGGATTTTGATCAATCTCCAAACCTGCTGCGCGAATATTGGCTTTGTCGATCAATCCGCTGAGATCGAGCTCCATCAACTGTGTTGCTTCCTGCCAGGTCGCGGACAAGGCATCTCTGTCTTTGATAGTTTCTTTGGGCGCACGGGTTGCAAGGGCAGCAATTTTGCCAGCTTGCAATCCTGGTCCCCGGCGAGCATCGAGCACCTCCTGTCGGCGCGTAGAAAAAGCCATGACCGCTTCGCGCGAAATGCCTGCTGCTTCGAAATTGCCATGCTTGCCTTGGTGGGCAGGCTGATATCCCAGTTTCTCGATTTCAAGACGAAAGCGCGCCATGGTCATGCTGTTCAGAAGAGTGTTGTTCGACCATAGTTTGTCATTATGAAGCGCCCGCCATTTGGCGTCCGGGCCTTGGGTGACATTGGCGACAACCGCATGAAAATGGACATTGGGTTCTTGATTGCGATTGGTGTCATGCTGAAATAGTCCAATTGTCAGATTGCCCGTTCCAATGGTCTTAATTTTACCACGTGAAAAAACCCTTGTTTCTGCGACATTTTTCTCGGCCCATTGCAGCGTCTCGATCACCGCTGTCCGGTACGCTTCGATGATCCGTTTATCGCCGCCCACCAAAGCGATTAACGACCAGCTTTTTGGCAGCGAAAAGGTAAGATCGGTTCCGGCACGGTGACATTGTTTGTCGCTGCCAACACGCTCGCCATTTGGCAGTTCGCCGCGCAGCAGAGCTTCAAAGGCCGGCGCGTCGACTGGGCCCTTTAAACCGAGACGCTCGGCTCCTTCTCCAATCCACTGACCGGACCGGTCGGCATCGGCTTTGGTATAATAATTATCTGCCGCAAAATAGGTTGCAGCGCCGCCCGCGGAGCGAACATTGGAAGCGGAGAGCATAGTCCATTCCTTTCATTAGGGCGCGCCCTCCACCGCGCAGGCTTCACATGTCATATTCGCCGATATCGCGGTCCGGCTCATCGCGCACCGCGCCTTCACGCAGGTCGCGGCCAGCATCACGCGGCGAACCGCTGAGCGATCGGGTCTTGTTTGCTGGATCAGGCAGATCAGGGCGCTGCAGTTTGTCATCTTTGGGAGACGGAGATGGCGCCTGCTCTTCCTTGCCGGGAGATTTATCTGGACCATCGGAAGCCGGATCCGCTGTGCCATCCTTGAGCAATTGATCTCGTGGTTCATCAGGCAACTGGTCGTCTGTGATTTCGTCGGGTTCCCGGAAGGCAAACTCCTTCTGATCGGCTGCGGATTGTTTGACGCCTTCTTCATTGTCATCGGCGTCCGCTGCTGGATCTACCTCCCCGCCGTGGCTATTTTTATCTGCCCTGTCAGGCTTGGAAGACGGCAGTCGTTCTTTACTGGGTGCACTGGATTGAGCCGTTTCATCTGGATCATCAAATGCCCGCGCAATAAATCCTTCAGCTAGACTGGGCCAGGATTGCGGGACAAGTTTAACCGGCGCTGCAGGGAAGCCATCGGGAAATTTTATGTAACCGTTGAGGCGCGGCAAGTTCATAAACTGATCGGGTAGCAGAAGCGGTTCGATCTGCCTTCTGGGGGTTAGACTGACCGCATCACGGGCATTATTATAACCGTAACTATAGCCTTCTTCCATGTCTCTGATTTGCCGGTGACCAATGAAATCCGAACACCATGTTGCGGTTTCCCGATCAGCCGTTGCCAGGATTAATTTGGTGCGCGCAAGCGAAGACAATGTCATCGCCATATTTTCACCATATACCTCCTTGAGTTTGGCAAATGCGTGGATGCCGGTGACGATGGCGCCGCCAAAATTGCGGGCCGTTTGCAAACCTTTTTCCAGCGCCGGCAACCGGTGCAATGCGCCCAGCTCATCAATCATGAACCACACCCGCAAATCGGATGTCCGGCTCATCGACATGAGGGTATTCATCGCAGTATCCATCCACAAGGTTAGCAGCTTGGAACAGATACTCATGTCCACATAGCGCGCGGATATAAATATGATCCCGCCGCGTTCGCATTCACCCTGCACCCAGTCGCGGATTGAGAAGTGCGGACCATGTTTGGGCAGCAACATCAAAGCCTCGGCATTTGCATTAAGCACAGCCCGGATTGAGGTTGCCATGCGGGCCGCTTTGGGCGCGGTGAGTTGCTCCGCGACAGTGCCCTTTAGGAGCTTATGCACATCGGTGAGATCGGCCGTAATCAGTTTGTTTGCGAGCGCCTCGTTGGTCGGTGTTCCCGCCTTCATCAGCTGCATGCAGGATTGCACAAATACCGAGCGGGCACCAATAACCCAGAACTGGTCATCGCCGCCGCCATCCTGGGGCACAAGCGCTTTAGCCGCACTATGAAATTCAGCAATAGTACTGCAATCATTGAACACGCTCCACTGCGGACAGCGGGCATCAAGCGGGTTCAGTATGACATCACGGGAGGCGTCATAGAAATGTTCGATAAAGGCACCGGTCAAATCGAATATGACGGCGCGCTGTCCCTTTCTACGAGCCTCGTCAATCATCTCCAACAAGGCCACGGTCTTGCCGGTTCCGGTTGTCCCGATCAGCATCGCATGGCTCTGCTCAAGTCGCCAGGGATAACGAACGCCGGCTATTGCCGAGGGCTTGTAATAACCTGCCGCAGCAAGCTGGTTCGATCCCGCTAAACGCCAACGCCAGCCCAATTCGGCGCGCATTTCGCGTGCCTGCTCACTAGCATTACGGCGGGTTATTTCCGCTTGCAGTTCGGGCAGCGTTGCAAGCTGCGCGCCGCGTTCATGTTTACTTTCTTTTGACCGTCCGCCAAAATATTCTGCGACCCAGTAGAACAGGATAAAGGCAGGCAGAAACAGCAATGCGGAGATGGCCAGAGCCGTGCGGAGCGCTGTCCCTAATGCTTCCATTGCGCGCACGACAGGCGGAAAATTCTGAACCGCTGAGATGGCCATTTCATTGCTCGCGCCGCCGGCAAGATCAAGATTTACCGGCTTGGTAGGATCAAACTCCATGAACCCGTAAAGCGAGGCATAAAGGTTCATACCGGCAAGGTAACGCTGATGGTCGGTAAGACCGGATGTCACCATCCAATACGAAACGCCTACCAAGAGAACGGCAGCAATGATCAGAGGAGCTTTGAGCCCGCTAGCAAACATGAAACCAAAGTGCCCGAGAAGCTGGCTACCGCGCGTGAAGTTTACAATATTACGCTTCATCTTGGCCTCCATTCGAAGAGGCAGCAGCAAGCCCCAATCGTTGTAGGCGACGGGCATAGGCATCGTGGGTTTTTTGCCGAAGCGAGCTATCTGGATGGGCGGTTAAAATGGCATCAAGCGCTACGGACGAGAATACGATCTCGCGGGCTTTGTCGAGGTCTTTTAGGGTATCCTTACGACCTTCATCCTGCGTAATATACGCCGCCATGACAAGATCGCGAATGAAGACGCTGACACATTCGCCGTGGTCATCAGCTTCCGATCTGACCCACTGTGCAAGCGGATAAGAAAGATAGGTTTGTAAGCAAATATGGTTGGTCATACTCAGGTTCCTTGACGTTCAAGAACCTGGTTCACCCTTCGAAAAGCCCAATAAGAATAAATCGTGAACAAGTCTAAGTCAATCGGTTATGTTTCTATAATTATCAATAACTTGCGGCGATTTGATTGGGCTAAGACTTGGCAAAAACCCACCAAGTCTTAGAGGATTTGTCTGTTACATCGGTCGATTTTGGGACTTAAACAGTTGATATCAATGAAAATATCCAAGGCAGCGAGCTGCGTACGGTGTGCTGTCAAGTTCCCAGCTCGGCAGGCCCGATCCAGTCCAATTTCTCGACCGCTAAATAGCTGATTTAAAACAACTTTCCTTCAAAAGTACAGGATGGGTGTATTTGGGACGGGAAGAGAAGAGGCCCAAAAAAGGCCGTTTGGCAACCAAATAGCATGCAAAAGACGAAAACTGCCGAGCGGTTTTTATCAATTTTCTGCTGGATTGGAGAGACTGTTGGTGCGTTTGCAATGGCATTGAAGGTACAAACTGGCGATATAATTTATCGCCAAATAGACGTTATAATTGGAGCAAAGAAAAAGGCCCGGTAGCGAATGCTACCGAGCCTGGGAAAGTTGGAATGTTTGTATCGATTAATCAGCAGATTTGACTTTCGCCTTGGAGAGAAAATCAACTTGCTCAGCGATGATTTCGCAGCCGTAACGAGTGACGTTTTTATCGTCTGTCCACTTGGTATAATGTAGACGTCCTGTGACCATTATCATGGCTCCTTTGGTGACATGGTCTGCAACGCATTTGCCGATACCATTGAAGCAGGTGATCCGGTGCCATTCGGTTTCTTGCTGGCGTTCTCCTTCACTGTCTTTGTAGGACCGAGTTGTGGCGAGTGAGATGTTGGTAATCGTTGCATCTGACCTGGTTTCGCGAACCTCCGGATCGTTTCCTACGAAGCCGACGAGTGTAACTGTGTTTTTCATGATTGAAGTACCTTTCGAAGCTATTTGTTCGTCCAAGGGACTATCCCTTTGACTAAGCCCCGAAAGGTCCGGTTGGGGTCTGGACTGCACCGAATGATAATGAGGGAAACCCCGCATGAAGGGGTGGTGCGGGCAGGCATCCGCAGGATGACAACACGGCCCTGAAGATGCGCGGGTTGCAGGTCCAGGCACCATCCGGACAGGGGCGGTTTATGTCAGATATGGGGATGTGTTTTTTGGATGACAAAAACTGGTGAAAAGGATTGAGGCGTCCAAAATAGGGCGAATGAATGCCGCTTCACTTGGGAGGGCACGATGTCGTCTTGTGGGCCGTTTGCAGCCAGTCTGGTTCTGCCCGTTTTGGGCGCAAAAGCAGGCACTAGCCCGCAAATAAAACAAGACGCCGATTGCACCAACTGCCGACATTTGCATAAAGAAAGGAGCGAGTGGCCCCAGCCACTCGCTCCAGCTAATCCAACTGATCCTGATTCAACGGGAGGAAGTACCAGGTTCATTTGGATTTTCGCGGTCTAAAGCGCGCAACTGCCCCTTAGATTGCCAACCATTTTTTCCATCGCGGTTCTGATGATTGCCACATCTGCGTCAGAAACATCCTTTAACATTATCTCATAAACGGCGTTAGCTTCTCTCCGAAGTTCCGGAATAATACTGACTGCCTTTGGACGCAGGAATATTCGCCAGACACGCCGGTCACCTTCTGCGGACCGACGTTCGACAAATTCCAGTTTTTCGAGATGATCAATCGTCAATCCGATCGTAGCCCGTTCCAGCTCAAGGCAATTTGCCAGCTCTGTTTGCGTCATTCCCTCGGTCTTGATTAGATAGGCCAATGTTCTCCACTGTGTGCGGGACAGGCCGAACTGGGCAATCGATTCATCAAATGCCTTGCGCAGAACTCGGGGTACTTCCTCCAGCAAAAACGCAAACTCATCGGTCTCATTAAGGAACCCGTCTTGCGCGTTGGCACTCATTGTAGCTGTTTCGGTTGTCATGATAGTGACCATATCGTAAATTTAATATAATATAAAGCCCTTTACTGTCTATCACTATACAGCCTATAAAATCGGTATGGATCATGAAGAGAGCACCTTTACGGGCCACAACGGCTTGAAGATTAAGGCAAGCACGACTGGGCAAAAAACCGGCTTTCCGGTAATGCTTGCGCATGGCGGCGGGCAAACCCGTCATGCCTGGGCGAAGGTACTGGATGAACTCGCCAACGCTGGCTACCGCGCGACGGCCATCGATATGCGTGGCCATGGGGACAGTGAATGGGCATCAGATGGCGCTTACGATATGCGCGATTTTGCGCGTGATCTAATCGCTATTTCCAAGCAGCTTGAAAATCCTCCAGCGTTAGTCGGAGCGTCACTGGGCGGAATCGCGGGTATGATTGCTGCCGGTGAGCTTGCCCCTGCAAGTTTTAGGTCACTCACCTTGGTTGATATCGCGCCGAAGATGGAAGCCGTCGGAGTATCGAGAGTGGTCGGGTTCATGCAGGCCCACATGACAGATGGATTTTCCTCCCCAGAAGAAGCTGCCAAAATTATCGCCGAGTATATGCCACAGCGAGAGAAACGCACCGGCACAGGCAAGCTTGATCGATATTTACGCAAACGGGAAAACGGGCGATATTATTGGCATTGGGACCCCAATTTTATTCACCATGTGACGCACGCTCGGGACAACGCTGCCGAAGCAAAAGAGAATGGTTTCGACAGGTTAAGCGCTGCGGCTGCCAGGTTGACACTGCCGGTTCATCTCATACGCGGAGGTTCCAGCGACATGGTCTCTGAAGAAGCTGTGGCCCATTTCCAAACGCTGGTTCCTAGCGCGCTTTTAACCGACATTGCGGATGCTAGCCATATGGTCGTCGGTGACCGCAATGATGCGTTTTGTTCGGCGATAATCTCCTTTTTGAATGCGACCCACAATCGCGGTGCCGCAGCATGAAATATGATACGGAAAATCTTGCTGACGTAATGCAGATTGCGCCTTTCCATCGCTGGTTGGGTCTGAAAATTGTTCAGCAAAACAACGATCAACTGGAACTGGAAATGCCGTGGCGGGACGAACTCGTATCTAATCCCGTGATTGGAGCCGTGCACGGCGGCATATTGGCGTCTCTGATCGATTTAACCGGGCTTTATGCGATTATTGCTGCAGGGGGTATTGCCAGGGCGACCGTGGATCTGAGGGTAGATTATCATCGGGCAGCCACCAACGGCCCGCTTCGTGCAATTGGGCAGGTCGTGAAGCTAGGAAAAACCATAAGCACCGCAGACACCCGCATTTTAGATGATGATGATCGCTTGGTAGCCAGCGGGCGCGGGACATATTTGAGCACGTAAATGGGTGTCAAAAATATCATATTTCTCTTGTCTGTAGCCATGCTGGGCTTGGTTTCGGGCTGTGCGAACGACGATACTGCGAATGCCAATGATGATGACATTCAAACAAGCGCCGCATTCGAAGTAGACTTTCTGATAGCGAAGTCCGAACCTTTGGCCGATCCTGTCGAGGTTTTTGGAACGATTGCGGCCAAGCAGAGCAGCGCAATCGGCGCTCTCGTGGAAGGACCGCTTGAAACTATGTTTGTGACCGTCGGCGATAGGGTCAAAAAGGGCCAAGCGCTTTTCCAGATCAGGCAAGCAGATTATAAAAGACGGGTTGCGGAAGCATCCGCAGCGCTACGCCTGACGGAAGCGCAGGCGACACAGGCCCAGCGCCAACATGACCGCGTAATTGCGCTTTCCCCGCGAGGCTTTGTATCGAAAGCACAGGTCGAAAGGGTTGAAACAGACCTGGTCGTCGCGAAAGCGCAGGTATCTCAATCGCAATCGCTACTGGCCACGGCCAAACAGGCGCTGCGCGATACTGTTGCCCGCGCTCCATATAACGGCGTCGTTACAGCCAGATTGGTCGATGAGGGGTCCTATCTCAACAATCGCTTTTCGATGGGTGAACAATCTGCAGCCTTGCAACTACAGGAATTAGAAATAGTGGCAGCAATCGTCAGTGCTCCGCAGGCCCGGGTTGATGATTTCAAGCTCAACCAGAAGGCAAAAGTTTATATTGATGGCTTTGATGAGCCTTTCGACAGCTTTGTGTTCATCATCAATGACCGGGTTGACCCGGAATCCCGGACGGTCGAATTGCGATTGCCGATAAGAAACCCCAATTATCGAATCAGTAGCGGACTTGGCGTGCGCGCGCTTATCGAGACGCCGCCGGAATCCGCAATTATTCTTCCTAGATCAGCCGTGAAAGGTGATAGCGCAGCCGCATATATATTCCTGTTTGAGAAAGGCATCGCACGCCGAAGGGATGTAAAGGTCGAAAGCATAGATTTCGAACGGGTCAAGGTCACCCAGGGCGTCCGGACCGGCGAAAAAATCATCCAAAACCCACCATCCACTTTGCGCGATGGGCAAAAAGTAGAGCGCAAGCAAAGAAAGCCTGCACGGTAAGCTGATGTGGATTTCTGATGTCTCGATCCGGCGTCCCGTTTTTGCGACAATGGTGATTGCTTCGCTAGTCGTTCTGGGTCTGTTGAGTTTCGGGAGACTGGGTGTTGATCTGTTCCCCAAAATCGAATTCCCTTATGTTTCGGTAACAACGACTTTGCCCGGCGCGTCTCCAGATACGATCGAGACTGAAATCACCGACGTTATCGAGGAAGAGGTCAACAGCGTTTCTGGCATTCGGCAAATGCGTTCAGTCAGCGCCGAAGGCGTCAGTCAGGTCGTGTTGGAGTTTGAGTTGTCGGAAGATGCCGACGTCAAGGCCCAGGATGTCAGGGACCGGGTGGCCAGCATATTAAGCAATTTGCCGGAAGAATCGGACGCGCCTATTGTCGAAAAGCTTGATCCGGACGCAGCGCCGATACTGTCGCTGCTTATCGCAGGAGATGCGCCGGTCCGAGAACTCACGGTCTTTGCCGATGAGGTCGTTAAAGAGAGGCTTCAGCGTATTCGCGGCGTAGGTTCTATCTCCATTGTAGGTGGGCGCGAGAGAGAAATGCGGGTCTGGCTTGATCCGGCAAAAATGCGGGCAAGCGCTATTAGCACGGATAATGTCGTAGCCGCCTTGAGAAACGAAAATGCCGAGTTGCCGGGCGGCCGCCTTGAGATTGATGGTCGCAGCAAGCAATATGGGACCAGAACATTGGCGGAAGCCAATACAGCCTCGGAATTTGGCAATCTCGCGGTAGCATATCGGCCCAACGGACAGGTCACACGGGTCCGCGATATCGGTCGCGTGGAAGACTCGGTCGAGGATGAAACCAGCTATGCCCAATTAAATGGTCGCCCCGGGGTTGTGCTTGAGGTTCGCAAGCAATCTGGAAGCAATACCGTTGCAATGACCAGAGCAATCAAAGCGGAAATCGAGCAGATCAAGGACCAGCTGCCGAGCGGGGTTGAAATTGTTGTCACGAGAGAAACAGCGAGATTCATCGAATCGGCCATTGGTGATGTTTTGTTTGATCTGATGATCGCGGTGGTATTGGTTGTTTTTGTCACATTCTTTTTTCTGCTCAGCTGGCGGGCAACTTTTATCGTTATGCTGGCCATCCCGACTTCCGTTATTGCCACGTTCGCTGCCTTTGCCGCCTTCGATTTTACGCTTAATTTCATGACATTATTGGCCTTGACGGTCGCGATTGGATTGCTTGTTGATGACGCTATCGTCGTTGTTGAAGCCGTGCAAAGCGATGTCGATGAAGGCGCTGATCCAATGGAGGCCGCACCAAAAGCAACCAAGCGGGTCGCATTGGCGGTGCTTGCCGGGACATTTGCCACGTTGGCAGTGTTTGTGCCCATCGCCTTTATGGACGGATTAGTAGGACGCTTCTTTCTTCAATATGGTTTAGCGATTGTATTTTCGGTTAGCGTGTCATTACTGGTTGCGCTGACCTTGTCTCCTATGCTTGCCTCGCGCTTCCTCAAATCGGAAAAAGAAAAAACAGGCTGGTTAGGACAAATTGAGATCTTCCACGAGAATATGCGGAAGCGTTATGAAAAGCTTGTAGGTTGGTCGATCAGAAGACGATATCTCGTTTTTTTGGGAGCAATCATAAGCCTTTTGATCGGAGGTCTTTTTGCAGCAATGGTTCCTGCCACATTCATGCCACTCACAGATAGGTCAGAGTTCCTCGCAAGTGTTGAACTACCTTTGGGAACGGGGATTGAAACTGCTAAAGAGGCATCGTTGCTTGCCGACCAGGCATTGCGCAAAATTGAAGATGTAGAATATGTGTTTGTTACCGCTGGAGCAGGAACAAATCAGAAAACCAATCTGCTCGATTTTTATGTTGATCTCACACCTAAACAAGGTCGATCGGTCAAACAGGGTGCGATCATGGACCAAGCCCGTGAGATCCTTGCAAAGACGCTACCAGAAGCCAAGGATATATCCGCTGTAGAAGTGCCGTGGGTTTCCGGTGCCGGTGTGGGATCGGCTCAGATAGAGCTGATTATTTCGGGTTCTGATCTTACAACCATTAATGAATATGCCGGCATCTTGGCGGCAAAAATGCGCGCTTCGCCGGAATTGGTGGATGTTGCCTCTACTTATGAAGGCGGCAGACCGGAATTGCAGATTAGGTTAGACCGAAATCGGGCAGCAGATTTAGGGGTAACGGCGCGGGACGTCGCTGCAGCATCGCAGACTTTAATCGGCGGGAGAGACGCGGGAACATTTGAAGCAGAAGGTAGGCGCTATGATGTTAGAGTTCGAGTCGATGAAGATAAACGGCAAACTTTGAATGACGTTGCCCGGCTCCCCGTCCGATCAGGGAGCGGGAGTTTAATAGACTTGGCTGCAGTTGCAGATATTGAGGTTGCGGACAGCCCATCTCAGATTGATCGCGTAGACCGAGCCAGGCAAATCACAATCATGGCAAACACACCGCCCGGCGTAGCATTAAGTGTCGCTGTTGCTCAGGTTGACAAAATTTTGGCTAGTCATCCCCCACCTGAAGGAATGTCGACCAAAATGGAGGGTATGGCGCGGAGATTGGCAGACACGACTTCTGCTATATTGCTCGCATTCGCGCTCGCATTTATCGCCCTTTACATTGTCCTTGCCAGCCAATTTGACAGTTTCGGACAGCCTGTCCTGATAATGCTTACAGCCCCCCTTTCGTTTTCCGGAGCGTTTATTGCGCTTTGGCTTTCCAATCAGGAATTGAGCATGTTCGCCCAGATTGGTCTGATTGCGCTTATGGGAATTGTGATGAAAAACGGGATTCTTCTGGTAGACCTTGCAAATGATTATCGAAGGAATGGTATGAGCGCGGCAGATGCTATGCAAAAGGCCGCTCCCGAACGGCTCAGGCCAGTGTTAATGACGGCTTTGGCGGCAATTTTTGGTATGATGCCGGTTGCTTTTGCTCAGTCTGATGGCGCTGAATGGCGTAATGCGATGGGCTTCATCATTATGGGCGGATTAGCGACATCGACTTTTTTAACGCTGTTGGTCGTGCCTGCTGCTTATGCCTTGCCCGATGATTATGCTCGGCTAAAAACCCTAGTTCGCGCAAAGCTATCAGGAGAATTTTGGAAAGAACGCCGCGCTTAATCAACTTAGACATCGTAGTTGAGTTCTCATTTTCGTTTGACAATTCCAGCAATCCGATGACGAGCGCATATGATCGACAGAGCGAATAAGAGGTTGGTTTAATGTCTGCTTTCGGGATAAAGCGGAATCCGTCGGAACGTCCGACGTTGGGGCGCATTGAAGACGGACGCTCCTAGGCCGAATGCGGAATATCTGCTTTGGGGTCGCGAACCCAAACAGCTGACATTCGAAAACTGTCTGCTGCGGACGTTTCGGTTCGCAACCATCTATGACCGTTTACGATCCCATACCTGATATGTACTCAAAACCCATCGCTACGAATTAACTATATTTTTCAATCATTTACTTCCGTACCGTCTTCTTCGGTAAAGAAGCGCATCTCGAAGAGTTGTTCCTTGTCCGCCTTGTTTGTGGCGCGAACGCTGTGAAGACGGCCCGCTGGCAGATTATTGCGAAAATACTCGACTGACTGCCGAGCGGCCTCCATCGCCATCAACGTGGTTGGTTTCGTACCGGGCATCTGGATGTCGAGGCTTTGCTTTCGCAGCAAATCGTCCTCCGGAA
The DNA here is from genome assembly GCF_965233695.1 of Parasphingorhabdus sp. Classification (GTDB taxonomy): domain Bacteria; phylum Pseudomonadota; class Alphaproteobacteria; order Sphingomonadales; family Sphingomonadaceae; genus Parasphingorhabdus. The sequence continues at coordinate 2,609,490 of NZ_OZ247497.1, read as the reverse complement.
CTCTGAACTTGTATTCTACTAGCATTTTAACACTCGCTCCCATTTCATTGGCCTGCTGCTGATGCCGCTTCGCATATTCCTCATCGAACATTGGCGAAGCAGCATCGCTGGCAATCTTCTGGACAACGCCTATCCCGAGCCATGACAGTGCTTCGGCCTCGTCCTGCTTGGATTGGTCCCAGGCACCCTTCTTGTTCAGATTGCCGTGAAAATAGTGCCCGCGCGTCGAGATCAGGTGATCGATGACTTGCTCTCTGCTCGGACCGTCATTGATTAAAGTCAGCGTATCCGAAGGATGTTTTATAAGATCGGTTTTCCATTTCGACAGGGCATGATCGATCGCACCGCAAAGGGCTGCCGACTGGCTGAAGGATTCTTTCAGTTGCTTCGTTTTGAACTTACCTCCGCCATACAGCGCCTCGATCAGCAGGAATGCAAAACGATAGGAATCAATATAGCGCTTGGCGGCGAACGCCTCACGCGCCATCGACACCAGAGAAGATATGAAGTCCGGACCTTCGCTGTCTTCGGCGGCCATCAGGGCGCGCGTGAACAGATCATATGTCAAAGGGAGCGGCTTGCGCTCCTTCTTGCCTATCTGGAACGATGGCAAAACGATCTGCTCCTCTTCCTCGGGGGTCTCTGCTTCATGATAAATCGTCACAGCGTCGATACTGATCGACGTATCGAAAAAGCACTGGAGATAGGAAAAGGCCCGTTTGATATGGTCCCGAACGACGGGAACGAAAATATCATTACCAGTAATTGTGGCCTTCGATTTCTGATCCGGTGTGTCGATGACGGAAAACGCCATGCTGGCATCCATCCCGCTTTTGGTAAACTCAATCGCGGTAACAAGGTTGTTTTCTTCCACCAACTGGCATTCCCCGCCGAGCAGAGGTACCGGCCAATGATCCTCGACGCTGATGGCCCGGTCGAGGGGGAATACATAGCGGATTTTCATCCTACATCTCGCTCACGATGAGCAGCTGCCTCGCGCTCTTCGATCATCTCCTTGGCAACGCTGAAATCATCGTCAGGATCAATCACAAACCGATGCGCAAAAAAGGCTTGCATCGAATTGTAGCACTGAACCTGCTCGGGATCGACCGCAATGGACTGGCCTGCCCTGATACGTCTGATCATAGCATTAACCGGGTCAAGATCGCGACGCAGCTCCAAAGCGCTCTTCATTTGTTCGGCTGTGATTTCTCCCGCCCTTAGTTTTCCAAGCGCGTAGCTCGCTACCTCTTTATTGAAGGACTCGTCCGATGTTTTCATCATCTGACCCAGAACAGCCTTGTCGTAGGCGCATAAAAGGACATCGGAGGATATTGGAAGATAAATTTGAATGTAAGCCGCCCCAATACCAAGATGGCCTCTATACACAGTCCTAGGTTCGTCATTGTGAAGCACAACTGGGTGGTCTCCGATATAGAAAGATCGACCTTCGGGCGCTGCCATCAGAAAGAACTCTTTTTCAGCAATGATCTCGGCGTACTTTCCGAGGTGCTGAATCTGGTGCCGAACGTGTTCAGTCTTCAAACCTTCCTCATCCAGATTCATCAACCCGTCCACTTTCGCAGGATCGAAGCCCATTCGTCTCACGTGGCTTCGCATTTGCTGATCCAGCCGTTCGGGCATCAATCGCATGCCTTTCGTTCTGATGAATTGGAAAGCGATCAAAGAGGCTAAGCTTCCAATTTCTTCTTGAGTCCGCTCCAGCGTTTTCTCTATCCTAATTCGTTCGACAATAGGTGCTAGTTGTGCCTCTATTTGACTCGTCCATGGCTCGATTGTGGCCAATATATCTTCATCAACCCAAAAATCATTGAAGCGGCGTTCCCCCATGATGTTGTCGATGGAAGTAGGAAACGATCTTTGTTCATTAAGATCGAGTACGTGAACTTGCTCTTTGGCGGCCCTCTTTCGATCCTTGCTTAGGAAACCTCTCAGTAAGAGTTTGGGCACATAATGCTGATGCTGAGCGGTCACCGAGATACCTATTTTCTTTTCAATTGTTCTTTGTTTCCTGATCTAACCAAAAATTGCAGCTAAAGTTGTTTAAATAGCGATCGTGGGAGCTTGGCTTGGCCTCGAACGTTTCTGGCATCCTGGCCGGATCACCCTCAGATTTGAGAAACTCTCTAACTGCGTGCAGGGCTTGCATTCGGAGCGTTTCCCAATGACCATACAACTTTTCTTGGCGTTCGCGCTCGACTTTGGCAGCGCTGGGCTTTCGCTTAGGTTGTGGGCGGGTGTAGTCGGGTCGCATGTCAACATTGTGGAAGAATTGAATGGAACCATAGAACCAAGGATCTTGAATCGTGCGGCGACACTGATAATTGACCCGCACGTCAACCTTATCTGAGAAGGAGTGCGGTGGAATGATCGCATCATCGAGTAAAATCAATTGTGTCTCTTTTTCTTGATCCTCTAAGCGCCGCCTCATTTCGCGCACGGCGGATGTTAGGTCATGACCAGAACTCCACGCTTGGGTGTGAGTCTCAGAGCGCTTTTTGGCAGCCTTAGCTTTGGCAAAATTTTCTAAATCTCGTTCGAATTTCCGAAGTTGCCTTGTAATGTACGGGCCACAGCTCAAAAGACCCAAATCGTATAGTCCACCTGAAGATGCCCGGTCCAATGCTTCACGAATACATTGGTCAATCTTTTGAAGGTCAAGCGCTTTGATCGCGCTCATTTCGTGTCTAGAAATATATAGGTTGCTCATCCTGCTATCACCGAAGTTGTATTCTGAAACCTGCTCAAAGCAATCGCTGCCAATTAGGTTGGATTTCTAAATCTTAATTTGGGTAATTTTGATCCTAGCGCTATGGGAACAATAAGGGAACGGAAAAATGTGAGCTATGGAGGTAAGCTTGGGTGACGCTCTTGGTCCGAGATTTGGGCGTAAAGCGGATATTCGATTGGTTCGCTAATGGAATAGGTTGTTTCCCACTACATCCCCTATTCGATTACTCGCTTCCAGCAACGTAGCATCATCAAGATGAGCGTAGCGTTGTGTAGAATTGATCGCTGCATGCCCCAACAACTTTCCAATCATCGGCAGCGTCTCTGATCCCCGCGCAGCAAAACTGGCATAGTTATGTCGTAAATCATGAAGCCGCACATCCTTTAGGCCAATTTCCTCTCTGAAATTCGCCCAAAAACACCCGACCGCGCCACCGGGCCTTTTCTGTTCCATAGGAAACACCCGCGCCTCACCTTTCTGGCGCGGGATGCTTGCAATAAGCGCCTGCGCATCTTTCCCAAGCCAGACGATACGCGGCCCAGTCTTACTGTCCTTCAGCTTCAGGCGGCGTCCATGCACCTCCGACCATTTGAGATTGACGATCTCCCCTCGCCTGCAACCAGTCAGAGCCAACAACATGATGATCGTCGCGATCATCGGCTCGTCTTTGCGGGCTTCGATAAGCGCCTTTCCCAATCGTGCCGCTTCTTCGGGCGTCAGGAAGCGCTCGATCTTGCGTCCCCGATTGCGTCTGATCGCATTAAACGGATTGCTGTTTTCCGGAAGATATCCCCACTGCTCGGCTTTGTTGAACATGGCGCGCAAAATTTCACTGGCGCGGTTGGCCGCGCCCGGCCCTGCTGCGCGGGATAGCTGCGCGTGCCAACGGATGGCATCGGCAGGTTCAATCTCATCAAGAAATTTGCTTTCGAAGGCCTTGTTCAAATGCTTGCCGCGATAGAAACTCTGAGTCTTTCGTGTCGATGGCTTCCAATTGGGCGATGAAGTTTCCCAATAATATTCCAGAAACTGCTGATAGCTGGGCATGTCATGAGAGCGCTTCTTTTCATCCGCTGGGTTCATTCCAAGCTCAATGCGCAAGATAAGACGCCGTGCGACGTCCTTTGCCACCGTTTCACTGATCACCGCAGCATTGGCAATCGTGACCGTGCGCTGCCGTCCGCTTATGCGCATTTGCAAGATATAGACCTTTCTGCCTGACGCATGTTTGCGCACACCAAAGCCAGGAACGACTTTGTCAAAGACTGTTTTGCGCTCCGGTTTGCCGAATTTATCAAACCGGTTTTCAACGCGGGCAAGCTCTTCGCCAATGACGCGTTTCAGATCATAGCTGGTCATGAGAAATCCCCATCTGAGACGCGAGGCCGGAACAGACACGTTCGGCAGATTCACAGATCACATCATCTGCCAGATGCGCATAGCGCGCTGTAGATTCCGGAAGAGCATGGCCGAGTAATTTTCCGATGATAGCCAGCGGAATGCCATCTGCAATGGCAGTCGAAGCAAAGCTGTGGCGCAAATCGTGAAGTCTCACATCGGGAAGCGCGGCGCGCTTTCTTATTTTATGCCAGTACTGGCTTAGGTTGATTGGGTCGCCTGACCTTGTTGCCTGAAAGACAAAATCATCCGGCTTGCCCTGTTCAAGCGCATTCAGCACATCAACGGCTTGTCTGTTCAAATAGATGGTCTTGGGACCGGTTTTGCTATCGGGCAGCACGAGGCGCGGTATTTGAATATAGCGCCAGCGCAGCGTTTCGATTTCGGAGGCTCTGGCTCCGGTATAAAGAAGCATAAGGATTGCCGGAACAACATCCGGGTTGGGAAGTTCAGAATCTGCCAATACCCTGCCCAAGCGCTTATATTCAATTGGCGACAGATAGCGTTCCGGAAGGTCGCGCTTGTAGCGGGATACGCCGCGACAGGGATTTGTTCCCTTGGGCCGGTGACCCAATTGCTCGGCATAGCGCATCATTACAGACATTAGTGGGATGGTACGATTGAAAACACCGGTCCGCTTGGACAGCGCATCGCGCCATCGGTTAATATCTACGCGTTCGATCTGGTCAATCTGCATCTTTCCAAATACCGGCACTAACTCCCGCGCAATATATCCCTGACAGGCCTTTTGCGTTGTTGGCTTCCAGTGCTGCGCATAGTCGCGCCAGAACTCGTGAACATACTCATCAAATCTGGGAACATATTTTTGCTTTGGTTTTGTGGGCAGCCCAACAAGCGCAGCCTCCGCAATCAGCTTCCTTGCTTCGGCTCTTGCAATATGAGCTGGCACCGCCCTTGCCGCGCCCAACGTTTTCATCCGCTGCTGTCCGCGATACCTATATTTGACGACCCATGTAACTTTTCCGTTTGACCGCTTGCGCAATCCAAATCCGGGAAGTTCAATATCCCATGTCACGCCAACCTTGAGCGAAGTGCGCCTTGCGACATTACCGTCCAGCTTTAGGCGTATGGTCTTTCTGCGACGGGAGACCCCCTGTAATTTTGACCCAGCTAACTGCTGGTCATTTGAGGAATCATGTTTGCGAGTTTTATGCCGTTTTCCATTCATTCATGCAATCTAGATTGCGTACGGTGTGCACCTTATGTTCTCATCCCGGTATGATGCTTCCAGATAATATTCTTGATCAATTCAGGTGGAGTTATGCCACGTGGATAGCATGGACAAAAGCGTGCGCTGGTGCACGGCATCAGCGCTCCACAAACACCCCAATGACCAGAATTTAATACTGAGACATTTGCAAAATATATTGGCAGCGGAATTGGAGTTCCACTGCCCTCAATGCACCCATTTGGGTGTTTTCAATATCAATGCCAGCCCGGGTCGCAAATGGCTAGAATCGATACGGAAATTCGATATTGTTTTCTCGAGCCTCTTACGCCCAGTTGGGTCTGTATGATTGTATCAATTCGCCGCGACGGCCTATCAAACATGCGAATAAAAAGAGGCAGAGACCGTTTCCGGCCCCTGCCCTTTTTTTTGGCCTTCAGAATTCATCCAGCAACGCGCCGTGCACGGTATGGACAACCCTGTTCATTGCCCAAGCCGGAAGCGCGTTATAATCTCCCTCATCCAAGGCTATGTAGCCCTGGTCGTCGTCCTCAACCACATGCTGATCGAAGAAGCTGTGAAGCGCCCTTAGTTCCGCTGTTTCTACCGCCGCAAAATAACTCTGTGCATCAAATACAGTATCAATTGCCTGTGTCATATCTACCTCCTGAAATTTGTCAAAATTGACAGAAGGTCTGGTGATGCGTGGAGGGCTGCCGGGTCACAGGACCGGCTGGAACAGGCGGCCGCGAAGCGGCGATGGGGGAAACGATTTTATTGGTGCGGAGGCGCAGCCGTAGCGCCAATAAAATGGTGGGGCCCCGTCGTCCTTTACGCGGTAGGCCTTCGCGCATCATGCTTGGACTTCAAGTGAGAATACCCTCTCCAAACCCATATTGGACCGTCCAGATAATATTCGCAAAAAAACCGTTTTCCTACAGGTGGGGAACTATGCCACTATGAAATTTCAAGGGGTCATAACTGAGAAAAGGAAATCTCATGACCAGAAAAACCGGCGCTATTGCCGCACTCAAGAAACTCGAAGCCGACCGTGAAAAGCTGAATCAAAAACAGCGTGAACTGGAAGCGAAAGCAGCCACCGAACTCGGGCGCGTGTTGCTTGGCACCGGTGTGGAGAGCTTTGGCACCAAGCATCTGAGGCGACTTGCGATGGCGCTTAGCGAACTGGGCGTAGAAGAGGCGTTCAATAGGCTCGGAATTTCAAACTATCCGGCGGCCAAATGAGCTGTCGCTCTTACCATTAGGAAATAAAAGAAAAGGCCCCGCCGGGGAAACCGGCGAGGCCTGAACGGTTTACGATGAGGATCTCTAATCACTCATCGATATCGGGGGCATCCTTGTTATCCTGAGACGCGCCGCGGGTGAGAAAATCTACCTTGTCGGCAAGGATTTCGCAGCCATAGCGTTTGATACCTTCACCATCTTCCCACTGGGTAGAGTGGATACGGCCTTCGATCGAAACCATCTGGCCCTTCGTGCAATACTGCGCAACGTTCTTGCCAAGTCCGTTGAAACAAGTGACGCGGTGGAATTCTGAATCCTTGACCGTATAGCCATTGTCGTCCTTGTAGGTCTTGCCTTCGCTGTTGCGGGCGGGCCGGTCGGTTACAACCGAAAGGTTGGTAACCGTTGTTCCGCCGTTAGTTTCACGGCTTTCTGGCTCGCGGGTAACACGTCCAACCAAAAGTGTAATGTTCGTCATGATATTTCTCCTGATATTCTCAAACCGGACCATTCCGGCTTGCGAACTGACGACAAGAAACAGGGAGAAGCGGCATTGCACCGAGAGGCGCATCAGCGCCGAAGGGAAACGGGCTTTGACCGGGAGGTGCGGGCAGCACCTGAAAGGTGCAACACGGCCGGTAACAAAGCCGGTTGTAATGCCGCTGACCTGGTTCAGGAAGGTTCGCGAAAAAGCCGAATTGGCTCCCGGTTGATTGCCATTCCAGGAGAACTGACGCGCTGGTGCTTTGGAGAGGTTGTTTGCAACTTAAGCCACAAACATCTGACGGCAGATCACAAAACCATGATCGGCAAACACTCACGCAACATTGGTCAGAGCTGAGGGTGTATCTGCGGCACAGTCATCAGCTATTACGCCGCGATATCTTGTTCAATCGAAACAAGTTTGGGTTGCCCGCGCATCATCCAGGCCTTTGGTTCGATCAGCCGCGCCCAGTCTGCAAAGGAGGAAATGGTACCCAAATCTCCATGACATGTTGATCTCCAGTCAAATGAAACAGTCAGAGCCGAAAAAGAGCAGAGCTGATTGAGATCCAATCGAAAGGAGTTCGATCAAACTTGTGTTCACCCCGGTTTTTTGACTAACGATCGTTTTTGGAAAACCATCGAAAGTAATTGGAACTATACTTTAAATCTGTCATAGTTGTTAAACGGGATGGCACTTTGACATTCTATTGGGGGGTATTATGCAGCGCATTATTTCGCGTTTGTTGGCAGCGTGTCTAGCAATTTCGCTTTTCTCTTCTCAAGCAATGGCGCAAGAACGTACGGCCATCAAACAAGGCTTTGAGCTGGCCGCAAACAGCGGCAAAAAAATACTCATCTTCAGACCTGCCGTGAGCGTTGGTGCACAATCAACAGGCGGTCTTTTTGAACCCAATGCAGAATGGACGGAAGAAGCGAAGAAAAACATCGCGATTGCTTTGGCTGAGTTACAAGCTGGCCTAGGGAATGAAGTCATTGAGGCGCCTGAGGCGTACGAAGAAGACGCACGAAACCTTCAGGAACATATGGCCCTGTTTTCCGCGGTTTCACAATCTGTGATCAACTATCAGTTTTTTGTTGGCAATAGGCTTCCTACAAAGAAACGGGACAACAAAGCCGATATCTTTGAATGGTCATTGGGAGGCGGAGTTTCTGAGCTTCCTGGCGCGTCTGAGGCAGACTACGGTCTGTTTATCTATAACAAGGATGCATACGGATCGACCGGGCGCAAGTTGTTTCAGATAGCGGCTATGCTTACCGTTGGTGCAGGGGTTACTTCCGGCGAACATCACGGCTTTGCGGGTTTAGTCGATTTGAAAACAGGCGATTTGCTCTGGCTCAATGCCGATTTTGCGATGGGCGGCGATGTTCGTAAGCCTGAAGGAGCACAAAAGCGTGTCAAACAGCTACTCGAAGAGTTTCCCGGTAGCGAAGTAGTAGCAGAAGAAAAATAATGTACAGCATTGCAATGCGCCTTAATGTTCTATTGCTCGCACTAACTCCGTCAATCGTTCTCGCAGACGCGCCTCCATTGCCTCCACCCTATGAAGGGGTCTATCAGCCGCAGGGGGTAGATGAGGTTGGTTTTTGGCAGAGGGATGATGAAAGTGAGCGCGCCCTTAACAATTCGCCAATAGTCATTAGAGATGAAAAACTGAACACCTATCTGAAGCAAGTGTTGTGTGAAGCTGTTGGTCCGGATCGTTGTGGAAGCACTCGCATCTATGTTCTTAGAGAGCCAATCTTCAATGCGTCGATGTCGCCCAACGGTACCATGCGAGTGTTTAGCGGTCTCCTTTTGCGTGTACGCAGCGAGGCCGAGCTTGCATCTGTTTTAGGGCATGAGTTTGGGCATTTTGAAAAAAGACATAGCTTGGAGCGATTCAAATCTGCTCGATCCGGTTCAGATCTCCTAAGTTGGGCGAGTTTGTTAGCAAGTATGTCACCCAGCTATCAAACCCGTTCGTCTTTTCAGAATTTGGAGTTTTCGGTTTACGGCAACCTCTATCGCTTCAAGCGGGATCAAGAGAGAGAAGCCGATCTATTGGGATTGAGCTATCTGAATGGCAGTAATTTTCGCCCTCAAGCCGCTTCGGAGGTTTGGCTTAACTTGATGGGAGAATATGAAGCATCCGCAAGAGTGAGGGGTTTGAAAAAGCCTCGTTTCAATAGAATTGCTTTCACTGCATCGCATCCACCACAAGCCGAACGCGCCGAATATTTGTCAGACTTAGCTGACTCCGAAGGTGCAGAGCGGGATGACGGGGCTGACCGATATCGCGAAGCGCTGGCCGACTGGATTCCTAAATTTTTGAATGATCAAATAGGTTTGAATGACTTTGGCGGTAGTGAGTATATTATAAACTCGCTTGCCGAAAAGGGATGGACAGCCGACCTTTGGTTCGCGCGCGGCGAGCTATATAGGTTGCGCGGCAATCAGCGTGACTTGGTGAATGCCGTAAATTTCTATCGGGAAGCAATTGTTCTAAATCCCGAAATGGCCGATGCCTATCGGGGCTTAGGGTTGTCCCAATTGAAAACTGGACAACGAACTGATGGGCAGGCTGCATTGGCGCAATACCTAGCGCTAGAACCAGATGCTTCTGATGCTCCAATGATTAGCATGCTTCTTCCGAAGGAGAAAACAGAGTGAGTACTGTAAAAAAGGCGTTATCGGTCTTTTCTGGCATACTGATGCTATCTGCATTGCTGATGACATCCCCAGCGGCGGCGAATGGTTACCGAGAACAAGGTAAAACCGTAAAAGTTGCAAAGTCCAACCTTCACGTAACTCCGCCCCAAGACTGGAACAAATTGGGTCGCAGACCTGGGAAAAATGCCGAAACATGGACGCTTGATGGCGAGCAGCTGAATGACGTTACATTTTACGGCGGAATTGCTCCAGGAAAGCCCCTCGTTAAGGAACGCAACAAGAAGCGAGAGCCGCTTCCCAAAATGAAGAAGGATGCGCTACTCATTGATGTTCCAGAACTGCTCGAAGGCACCTACCGTGCTTACAAACAGATCGGCATTTTTAAGCTTGCGTCGACTGAGCCAACTGAATTTCTCGGATTGAACGGCGTGAAGTTCACATACGAATATGTTGATGCCGACAATCTGACCAGATTGGGGGAAGCGCGCGCGGCTATCGTTGAAGGTGAGTTGTATATGGTCACGTTTGACGCTCCACGATTACACTACTTTGCCAAGGGGCTGGATGCCTTCCATGCTTTGGTAGAAACAGCGAAGTTGCTCTGAGGCGGAATGACATTCCAATGTACAATCCGAATTAGTCGTACGTTGATAATTGGCACAATATCGGCATTTGTTATGACATTCCTGATCCCTACGCTGGCTGTAAATGCTCATGGCGGCAGAACAGCAGCCGATGGTTGTCATAACGACAGAAAGAACGGCGGTAGACATTGTCACGGCGGCGGCTCTGCAAAACCATCGGCGGTTCGTTCTCAGCCAAAAGCTGATTACTATCCGAACTGTGCAGCGGCAAGGGCAGCAGGTGCTGCTCCGGTCCGTCGAGGACAACGCGGGTACGGTTCGCATTTGGATAGAGATAATGACGGCATCGGTTGTGAGTAAGTATAAGTTGGTAGGATAGAATTGAACCAAACATGCCATTGCCCTCAAAGGCGTAACTACCGCTCGATATAGCAATCACAAATAACTTGTACCCGTCTAGTTTTGCCATTTGGATGTCATTCCCTTACGGGTTTATACAAACTTAAAGCGCCCCTTCGATGTTCAAATACATCCATGATTGCTCCTGTGAAGCTCAGCCGGTGGAAGATGTTGCCTTTGGAAAAGCTCCAAGCGGTCCGCGCCGATCCACAACCGTGATCCGGCGTGATTTGGCTTCGATTACCAAACGTTCCAATACACCGTTTCCCGGAAATGCAATGACGTAGCGAGGACGAAGATTCAGCATCTGCTCGTTGCGCTTAAATCCAGCGCGTGCGCCCAGTTTGCGATTGAGCGAAAATGTAAGCTGCGCAACGCCGCGCCGTTCGGCCCAGGATGCCGCAAGACCATCTGCGCCTTTACCGTCACCGCCGTGCACCAGCACCATGTCCGGAACAGCATCAAAAACTTTGTCGAGTGTGGCCCAGACATTGTTCGCAAACGTCTTGGCATCTTCGATATCCGCCTGCTTGGTGCGACCGCCAGCAAAGATAATGGGCGTACCTTCAGGCATCAGGGCCTTGCGCTTGCTTTCACTGCGCGCACGCAGAAAATCGCGGCCATGAATGACAGCTGATGTGAGCATAGCGCCGTGATTGGCGCGCGAACTCGACACAGGCTTCCACGAGGAACGGATTTCTTGCAGATAGAGCGATGCAGCAACCTCCCGCATTTCTTCAAAGGCGATCATCGAAGCTTCTGCAGCTTGTGCGCGTTCGATCTGCTCTTCGAGATTGGACGTATGCACTTCCGAGCCATCGGCATTTGCGACCAATACGCGAACTTCATCCGATGCTCGGTCGAGCTGCTTTGCTTTTTGCATCGCCGAACGGTGGAAGAGATTGACAAAGCCCCAGGCCAGGCTCTCTGCATCGGCTTCAAGGGCGGTATCGGTGAACATCGCGAACAGGTCGGACCAGACGGCAGCTATGGTTTGCGAGATCGCGTCGTGCTCTGGAAAATCTGCCGGTTCAAAGGGTGATTGTTTTATAGTCAATCCGGAAAGATCGAGCCCGGAAAGAGATTGGGTAAAATTATTGTCCATGATGTTTCTCCTGATAAGCGGCAAGCAAGCGACGATCCGCTTTCCGCGAGGAGCCCGGCAGGACCGGCGGGACGACAAGCGCACCGCCAAAGGCGGGAAACCTGCGGGGGCAAGGCTGGCGCGGGCCACACGGGCCGCAGCCCGCGCGGGTTGCGCTTGGCGCAACTGCTGGTCCAGGGCACCTCCCGTTCAGGAAAGCGGGAGTTGTGCGGACATATCAGGAGATATTCTGGACCAGCTATTGCACGAGTTTCGTGAGGCCAAAACTTTCGGGTTCAAACGCAAATTTGCCGCCACCGGGAAAGGAAGCAATGGCATGTAGCTGGCCGCGCTCCAGCCTCAGGTGCCATGTCTGACCCAGCGTCGGCTCGCGCGCTGCAAATACGGCCGGGTCAAGCAGCGCGACATTGCACCTGCCATCGGGATCACGTACAGAGATGAAACGGATCAATTGTGCCGATGCTTGGCGGGCAACGCTCGCGAGATCCTGACATGCGCCGTAATCATCGCTTTGCACCCAGTCGTCCGCCCGCTCGTCAAACGGAGCCTTGGTCAGATCCAGAGCGCGGGATGAGGAAATTGCAATGGAAAAACTCAGATGCTCGCTGGTCGTATTGCCAGGTACGAAATCCGGCGAACGGGCAAAGAAACGCAGCCGCCAATAGGCAGTTTCGGCAATTGCAGTGGCTTCCTGTTCACTGGCATAGAATATACCGGGTCGTTCGTCAGCCTTGCGAAACCGGCTGGCAATGCGGTGACCATAGCGAAAGGGTGATCCGAGAAGATAATGCAGTCCTTGTGCTGCCTTTGGCAGATCAGGCTTTGCATCCTCCACCAGTTCTTCAAGGCGGGATTGGTCTTCGAGATTATCTGCAAGGCGATTGGTAGAGATACGGTGCTGCGCTTCAACCACACGCCAGACTGTCCGGCGATAGCGCCGGAACTCAGACGCGAGCGCGGTGGGCGTCCACATAATCACATACGGTCATCAGGCCTTTGAAACTGTCGATCAGGTCAATCGGTTTGGCGCCCAGATCAAGATTATGGGATGTAAGCCAGGATTTGGCCGCCTTGTCATCGCTGCCCAGCAATGCATCAAGACTGCGGAACAGACGCAGCAGAAACTGGCCAGCTTCAAAGGATTTGGAGGCAGGATCGAGTTTGGTCTGATCGGAGCGTAAACGGGATATGGTAGCGCCGGACAAACCCAGTATCGCGCCCAGCTTGGCGTTGCTCAAGCCCCAATATTCTGCAATTCTGGCAACCGCGGTCGTCAGAATTCTGTCATCATCTGATTTGGTTTTTGGCAATCTGCTTGCCATCACATACCCTTTCATTTGAATATATTTATCTATAATCATTCATTTGAATAATTGCAAGTATTTTCGATATTCTGAACATCCGCTCGCTATGCGGCTTCCGCCAGCTCATCATCAGCTTCCTCGGCCAATGCAGCATCGTAGCCACCCAGCTTCAGAAGCAAGCTCGCCGCCTCCTCGGCGCGCGCAGCAGCGGTCAGCATTGCGCGGTCATCATTTTTGAGCAGTTTGAGCCAGCTCGCGATATAGCTGGCATGATTGTCGAGATGACTGACCGGCAAGCCCAGTTCTGCGCCCAGGATTGCGCTAGACAGTTCTGCTACCAGTTCTTCCGCTGCATAAGCAGCGCTTCGAAAACGGTTTTTGAGATTGCGGTTCAAACGTAATTTATGACCAGTCCAGTGCGAGCATTCATGCGCGAGCGTCGCGTAATAATGATCATAACCATAAAACAAATGCGCCGGCGGCATGGTAATCCGGTCGAGCAGAGGTTCGTAATAAGCGGCACTTCCGGTTTCCCGGATATTGGCACCGACAGACTCAAAGAAACTATCTAGCGCTGCCTCCCTGCCCTCCGGTTCAATCTCTTGTACTTCCAGTTTAGGGTAATAGCGTTCGGGCAGATTATCGCATTGATCGGCATTGAAGATAGCATAGGATTTGACGACGCGGCGTGTTTCTGATTCCTGATCCTCACCAGTGCTGGCTTCGATCTCTTTTGTATAGCTTTTGTAGAAGATGGCGATGGTCGATTTTTCTCCTTTACGCACCTGCCCGCCCAAAGCGGCGCATTGCCGGTAGGTCATCCAGTATGGGGATAGAAAACCGCCAGCTTCCGCTACCATCCAGAGCCAGAAGGTGTTCATGCCGCGATAGGGCGTTCCGCAGTGCCTCAGCGGCCGCGAAACCGGAAGGCCTCGCCACGGCTGGACCCAAGGCTTGGTTCCTTCTTCCAGATTTTCGATAATGGCAGCCGTGATCCTTGCGGCCGGCGATATCTTCGGTGAGCGATGTGATCTTTTGGGCATGTCTATTCTCCTGAATATATCCAGCAAAATTGCCGGATCAGACAGGCCCAAGCCCCCTCTCCTCTTGCGTTCGAACGGACGCAAAAAATCCTAAAATAAAAGAAGCGACTTGCCTTGAAAGGCAAGCCGCTTCAGCCAGAAGACCACCTGCCAGGAGGAGGATCAGGCAGCCTTGTCGGCTATCTCTGGAATATCTTCTGATGCGCCAGCTTCCGAAGTTTCATCTTCTAAAACCTCGTCAGCCGCAGACAAATCAGCAAAGCGCATCGCATCGGGTACCCACTGCGCAGCTTGCTGTTTGACCTCGGCCTCTGCGATGAAGTTTCCGGAGAAGATGCGCTCGGCCGTTGCAGCAAGATCGGCCTTTTTGGAAGTGCCGTAGCGGTTTGAAAGTTCTAGACCGCCGACTTCTTGCATTCCGCCAAGCGTTTTGGCCTTGGGTACTCGGTCAAAATAATTGGCCGCAGTCGGACGCCACCAAGCCGCCATATCGATTTCCAAGATACCGCCCAGATAATCGTGCAGTGAGACTTGCCGGTCGCCTTCAACATTCAGGCTGGCAACCAGCGTTCGCGAGACAACATGGCCGAGCCACGCACTGCGCGCATCATCACTCATTGCCCGAAATGCTACAAAACGCTCGACATCAGTAGTGCCAGCTTTCCAGCTTTCATCCAGTGACCCGCGCAATTCCGCCAGGCTTGCACTAGCCGGTGCATCCTTTGCCTCGAAATTATGCGCCGGACCATTTGCAACAGGGCCCTTGAGAGTCGATGCCTCCTGTGCCTGCCAGTCATGGCTGTCGCTATCCGCAAGCGTGAAGATCATAAAATCGAGCGCGAGCGCCGGATCGCTGGCCACATGAAGCGACAAAATATCACGCCGCTGCATCGCCAGTTCATCGACGAGGCGTTTCGAAAGCGCTGCGCGCTTGGGTTTAGCGGCCTCGCCTTCCTCGACCAGCTCAACGCCTTCCTCTTCGACCGGGGCATCGGCCTTTTCGGTATAATATTGGGGAACCAGTGTCGGTACGCCGTCATCGCCAAGCGCCAGAAAAGCGCCTGCTTCGCTGCGAAGCGCATCGGCCAGAACTGGCTTGCGATCATTGAGCGCGCGCATTTCCTGTTCGATTTCCGACACTCGTTTTTCGGCCGCGAACACATCATCTTCGCTGCTGTCTTCATTTTCGAGGATGACAGCTTCGCCGTCATATTCGATTTCCAGTTCAGACAAACGCGCGATAGCTTCTTCCCTAAGCGGTTCAAGCTCGGTAGGAAGCCGGTTCAAACCTTCGACAAGTTCATGCGAGACATAACAGTCAAGCGTTGGCTTTACCCAGGCAAGACCATGCTGGTCTTTGACCTCATCGGCCCGCCATTCCATTTTCTCCGCGGCCAGGCGCTCAAGAAGCGCGACATCAACCCAGCTTTCACTTTCATCATCATCGAAGAGTTCTCGGTCGATTTTGCCGCCTGCCGCAAGATAAGCATCGCGTCCGACGAGAACAGCGCGGGGATCACTGGCCAAAACACTGGCGTCCAGAACCATTCGCCGGATGCTGTCGGGTGTAATTTGATAATAAGCGCCAGAAACTTCCTCGAACACTTGGGCCTGACGTTCGACATCCGAGGTCGCTCCATAAGCTTTTGCAATATCGAGCGTGATGTCACCGCTTGCCAATGCTTTAAAAACCACTGGTGCCAGCTTGGCGAGACGCAATCGCCCTTCGACAAAGCGAACCGTTTGACCAAAACGAATGGCTACGTCTTCGATACTGGCTCCGTCGTCAACAATATCCTGAAACGCCTCGGCTTCATCGGCTGGATTGAGTTTTACGCGCTGGAAATTCTCAGCCAGACTGATTTCGCGAATTTCATGCGCTTCGCCGTTTTTGACCAAGCATGTAATCGGCTCGGTCTTCTTAATCGCTTTGTCCTTGGCAAGAGCCTTCAACTGTTTGAGACGCCGGCCACCTGCCGTGACCTCAAATTTACCCCGCGCAATCGCGTTAACGACGAGGTTTTGTAACAATCCTCGCGCGGCAATATCCGCCTTCAGCCATGCATCGGCCGCCGGATCAGAACGCTTGCGGACGTTTTTCTTGGATTCAACGAGCTTGTTGAGTGGAATAGATTTGAACATTTTATAACTCCTGATTGATCGAACCAACGTTCTTCGGCGACCATCGCCAAAACCGGGTTCAAAAGAGCCAAGCCTCCTCCCCTCTCATTGCCCGGGGTAACAGGTTGGCTTTCTGATTGATTGCAATTGAAGGAGAGCGGGATTGCTCAGGCCCCCAGTTTTTCCAGTATCTGCGCTGCTTCATTCACTGGAACAAAAAGACGCGTGCGGTAACGGATAATCTCGGTAAAACAGCCTTTGGATTTATACCAGTCGAGCCGCTCGGCTGAAAAGCCCGTCAGTTCCAATCGCTGGCTGCCGTTGATCAGCGAGCGTTTGGCCATAAGGTCATCATGACTTTGAACTGAAAACGGCTTGCCGCTTTGCATGACCATTTCCGCAACACGGGACGGATTGATTGTCTGGTTCATGTCGAGACCAAAGGCGCGAGCAAGATCTGCCATATCAAGTTCGGAAATTTCGCGGCCAATGATTGAACGCCCGTCGTGTGCTGCAATACGGGTGACACGGACAAACTCTCCTGGAATTTTATTCCAGACTGGCAAGAGCAATCCGGTGGCAAGATGGACGCGTTCATGGGCCGTTTCTGACGCCGCTTGTTCTTCCTCATCCAACCAGCCTTTTCGGAAGCTTTTGAAATCGACCTGCTCCCAAAGACTTTCCGACAAAGCTTCGAGAGTCCAGTTTACCGATTTTAGCGGCCTGATCAGGCGGCGGCGTTCGATTGTCTCTCCCTCATCGGTGATCATACGGCGGGTAGGAACCGACAAGGCCATACCGCCGGAACGCGCATTGCGTAATAGTTGGACCTGCGGCAGGCTAAAGTCCTGAAGCTTGTAAAGCCGCTTGAAGCGAAGCGGTCTAAGCGGGCGCTGTGTTTCCAACGTCACAAGATGCGTGGTAGCGCCAGAAATGCCATCCGTTCGAAGCAGCTTGTCCGACACAATTTGAAATGTATCAACCGCAATGGTTTCAACGCCCAGGTCCAGGGTTCCCGCTTCGCGCGCTGCTTCAACGCGCGCTTCGATAAGCGACAGATATTCATCAAATATAGCGTTCTGCAAAGCGATGGGCAGCGCCAATATCCGGTTTAACCAGCGCTGGATGGTTGGCAGTTTTTCAACAAGATCACCATCGGGTGTTTCAAGCTTGAGTCCCGTGACATCCTGAAAACGGTCAAGCGAAACAGCTTCCAGCTTGCCTGCATAGAGCAGGTGGAACCAGCTGGTCAGCGCATCGCGTGCATATTCGCTTTCAAGATTATCAGCCGGGTTAAACAGGTTTTGCCCGCCGGTTTGTCTTTGTCCGCGGGTCAAGGCGCCAAGGCTATCTAGCCGCCGCGCGATGGTGGAGATAAAACGCCGCTCACCTTTGACATCAGTGGTTACAGGCCGAAAGAGCGGTGCGGATGCCTGATTGGTGCGGTTGGTGCGGCCCAGACCCTGAATGGCATTATCGGCCCGCCAGCCCGGCTCGAGCAAGAAATGCACGCGGCGTTGCTGGTTCTGCACATCAAGATCAGCGTGATAGGACCGGCCTGTCCCGCCTGCATCGGAAAATATAAGCACGCGCTTCTCGCCGTCCATGAAACTCTGGGCTTCGATTAAATTCGACCGCGCCGTGCGGCGTTCAAGGCGTTGACGTCCGTCGCTGCCATTTACAAGCCTGCGGGTCCGGCCGGTCACTTCGGCAACATGATCTGTTCCAAAACGTTCGATTACCGCATCAAGCGCAGCCCAAATGGGCGGAAGCGCGCACAGTTTTTCGATCATCGCATCTCTTGCCTGAACCGCGCGCGGGCAAAGCACCGGATGACCTTCAGAAGTCGACATAGGCTCTGATCGCAAGTTGCCGTCATCATCGCGGAACACCCGCATCAAACGGACCGGAAAACTTTTGGCCAGATAATCAATGACATATTCGCGCGGGGACAGGTCGATATCAAGCTGCTCGCGTTCTTCGGCGCTGAGATCGGCAAGTCTGCGGTTGAGCATTGCCTCGGCGGTCGAGACAAGCTGCACAACGGCGGAATGCCCCTCTTCCAATGCCTGTTCGATCGCTGGGAGCAGGCTGGGAAGTTTCATGGACAAAAGCAACTGCGCGAAGAAACGCTGCTTGGTACCCTCGAATATCGAAAGCGCCGCCGCCTTTGCATTTCGGTTAAGCGTATCACCGCTATCTTCATCGACGATCCGCGTGGCTTCGAGCGCAGCCTCGAGATTTTTGTGAATAATCGCCCAAGCCTCGGCATAACTATCGTAGACCGATATCTGCTCTGTGGTAAGTTCATGCTCGAGAAGTTCATATTCAACGCCCGCAAAGGACAAGGCGCGGGCGAGATAAAGCCCCTGAGATTTAAGATCGCGCACGACCAGTTCCATCGCAGAAATACCGCCCGCGCGGATATCGCTTAGAAACTTGTCATAATTTGGAAAGGCGGTTTCCGGACCCCAGAGACCAAGGCGTGCCGCATAGCCAAGGTTGGCAATGTCCGAAGCCCCTGTTGCCGATGCATATAAAACCCTAGCGCGAGGCAGCAGATTTTGAAGACGCAGACCAGCTATGCCCTGCTCGGATCCTTTGACCTTGCCGCGGCTTCCCGTTCCCCCCAGCGCATTGGCCATTGCATGGGCTTCATCAAAAGCAATCACTCCATCAAATTCCTCCCCTGCCCATTCCAATATTTGAGCAAGCCTTGTCGTATCCATCCGGCCCGACCGCAGCGTTGGATAAGCGACGAACAAAATGCCTTCAGACATCGAAATCGGCCTTCCCAGCTTCCAGCTCGAAAGCGACTGGATATCAAGCGGCAGGCCGCCGAGCGCTGACCAGTCGCGGCGGGCGTCCTCGAGCAAGGTCTCGTTCTTGCTAATCCAGATATGGCGGCAATGGCCCTGCAGCCATCGGTCCATGATGACGCTGGCAATCTCGCGGCCCTTGCCCGCGCCAGTTCCGTCTCCGAGGAAGAAGCCAGTCCTATAACGAAAACCCTCGTCCGACGGTTCCAGCCCCGAGCCTTCGTTGATGGCCCTGTAAGTTCCGGGCAAATCGCGGGCGAAGGCATTCACCGCATAGATGAGCATTTCGCACTGCGCATCGGAAAGAAGCTGGTTCTTCCGCCAGTCTGCTGGAACCACCGGCTGATGCTGCGGGACCGGCGCGGCAACAGACCCCATCGCGACCGATTCCACCAGCGGGGTCGGATGAACGGGAGCATTGTCGATTGTTATCCGGCTTGGCCGGTAGGCTAGATAAATGCCTTTTTGCTCTGGCGTTGGTGCCGCAGAGTCGAGAACTTCAAAGATAAGCTTTTCGGATATTTGCGTGTCTGGTGAGGATTTTAAAACTGGCGCGACCGGGCGTTTCGAACGGTAGCTCGACACCAGCGCGAGTGGCTTTGCTTTGGGTCTGGAAGTTTGCGCATTGGATTTTGAGGCGGCGCGCTCGGGCAAAGCGCAGCAGGCGTCGTACAAACCTTCAAAATCGTCGATGTCGATTGGCTCTACGCATTGCTCGGAAGCAATTTTGTCTAATACCACCAGACGCACGGTAATGCCGGTTCCCCTGCGCGCAAAAGATCGTGTGATGCGCGCATCAAGACGAAGTGCACATGATCCAAGTTCGTTTTTGGCAAATTCGACTGCGCTAAAGCCTTCGGGCATGATCGCAACAAGCCGGCCGCCTGCCGCCAAACGCCGCCAGGCAGAGCGCAAGTGCCGCAGGGCTGAACGACCGTCTTTCCCGCGTTCGGCACTGCGCGCAAATGGCGGATTCATAAGGGCAAGATTTGGATTGTGGCGCGACGGAAGCAACTCGTTGATCAGCTCGCCATCGTGTGAGAAGGTCGGAGCACCCGGAAACAGCTCGCTTAGACACGCACTGCGCAGGTCGTCGATCTCATTGAGGATTAGCTTCGCGCCGACAAGATGCGGCCAAATGGCGAGAGTTCCCGTTCCCGCAGATGGCTCGAGTACGATATCTTCGGGCTTTATGCCCGCTGCCAGGGCCATTACCCATGCAAGCCGAGCGGGTGTCGAAAATTGCTGGAGGGAAATCTGGTCATCATGCCGGTTATGTTGTGGAGGAAGGGCTTGCTCCAGAATTTCGAAGCATTTGTCGGTTTCAGCAAAATCGGAATCTAGCGTGATTCCGGAATGTTCGCGAAGCCATAGCAGCTCAGCCAGCTCGATGGCACAGCCAGACATTTTTACCGACCAGCCATCTGTCGCATCGCTGTTTCCGGTGAGTTTTTGGAATATGGCATTGATGTCTTTTCGTGTGACTTGGGAACTTGTCTCCAGACGACGTGCTATTTCGTGAGCGGCCTTGATTACTATTTCGCTTGCCAGATCCGGTGTATCGTCGAGTTGAAGCTGTGCGTTTTGTAGAGTCATGATGGTTTTCCTCCGTTAGGCACGGACAGACCTCAGACGGCCATCTCGTGCGCAAACAGGGAAAAGCCCCCTTTCCTCTGGGTCAAAGGTGGACCGGGTTAGGTAGAAGCTGCGTTTGCTCGAAACAACTCATTATTCCAGTCATCGCCGCGCCGGCCGGGCCGGCGCGCGATGATGGACCGGCCGGGCATCTGGAAATGCTTGCGGGCTTTGGCTTCAGCGAGGTCACCGCCAGCATCATGATCGACAAAGAGATAAAGCTGCTTCACGCTTTCCGGAATGGTCACGATTCCAAAGCGCTCATTGCCCAATGTTGCCCAGATCGGAATGCCGGTAAGCTGGGTTGCGGACATTGCGCTTTCTGTGCCTTCCGCCAATCCAAGAACTCCATCTTTGGGCGGAAGAAGGCGCACAGCCCCGGTGCCGAGCGATCCGAGCGCGCGTTTGGGTTTGATGAAATCAGCCTGGCCTGAACCATCGGGAAGCAGGAAAGTCCGGTGAATGGCCATAATATACGCATCTGTGCGCACCGCTGCCAACATCGCTGGCAAGAAGCGGACATGGCCTTTGGGACCAAGAGGCGTGCGGTCAAGAAAGCGTAATTCGAGGGAAGTCATATTGACTAAACGCTTTTTGAGATAAGTCTGCGCAATAGTTCCTTGCAGGCGCTGAGCCTGCCGCCAGAGCCGCTGTGCATTGACGCTCGGTTTTAGCTCTTTGGGACTAGCTGCGGGAATTGAAACCGAACTTCCGCTGAACAGACTGCGCGCAGTCACACCTTGGCGCTCAAAACCCGCAATCACGTCTTTCTGCGGACAGCCTGCAAAACAGTGGAAGAGAATCGCGTTTCGGCCAATACTGACACCAAGTGATGGCGTATTATCGTCATGTGCCGGGCAGCAGCACATCCCTTTATCATTTTTCCAATAGCCAGAAAATTTTTCACAAATCTGTCTGGCAGTATTCTCGAGGTATGATGTGGGATTAGTTAGGACGTTACGGGACATTTAGGAGTTCCTTGCATCTGCGCCAGTTCTCCCCTTCCCGGCAGCCTCCCCTCTTCAACACGTAAGAAAACGCTTTCCTACAGCTATATGTTCTATTTATGTTCTCATTCGATTCGATGCAAAATGGAGATGAATTTTGGCAAAGATGCTATCAATGGGACTGTTTACGATTACGTTGTGCTCAAGCGTGGCATGGGCACAGGACGTGAGTTTACAGGAAAACAATAGCGCTCCTGTAACGGAACTTGGGAATCAGCAGACAGGTGGAAATTCAACGTTTCAGCTGTTCCAACATGGAATTTGGCAGCCAGAAAGACCATTACAACCTGTCTCCAAGGCATCGGCAGTTCATGACGGTGCCAGAAACAATCTACAAAAGAAAAAACCTACTCGGCTCAGCAGAACGGCCTCTTTCAGGCGGTCTATTTACCTAAGCTCCATTAGGGCAGCCGAAAGGAAACACGCCCTACCCTTTGGGTTACTCGATGCTCTAATTTGGCAGGAATCGCGTTACAATCCTATGGCTGTTAGTCCAGCAGGTGCTGGCGGACTGACGCAGTTGATGCCTGGAACCGCGTCTGATCTTGGCGTTAAAAACCGGTTTGATCCTTCAACCAATATTGACGGGGGAGCACGGTATCTAAAACAAATGCTGGATAAGTTCGGCGCAATCCACTTGGCGCTGGCAGCATATAATGCCGGACCTAACGCTGTGCTGAAAGCCAAAGGCATTCCCCGATACCGGGAAACTCGGTATTACGTAAAGAAGGTCCTTGCGCGCTGGACAGAATCACGACTGTAGGACAGAGAACGCTCAATCATGAACCATTCAAACTCAAACCGTCTACGGCTCACTGGAAAACTCATCAAAGGGGACCGGCGTTACGTCCTGCAATGTGATGATGAAAGTGTATGGAAACTGGATTTACAGGATATCGAAATTCCCGAAGATAATCGCATTATTTTGGTTGAGGGCGTAAAAACTGGAGTGGATTCGATCACGGTTGATTGGGTTGGGGATACCAAATAGCTTACTGTGTGCTGCAGTCACAGATACGAACAAGATCATCAGACCAAAGTTGCAACGCCTCGCGTTTTTCATCCATCCAGTTATATCGTTGGTAAACCTTGACAATCCCAGCCTGAGAACCGCTGATGTGGTTGAGAATTGCTTCGGTCACTTCTAGCCTTACTCCCAACCGCTGCAGGTTTGTAGCAACAGTCCGCCGGATGTCATGTAAGGTCCAATGCAGAACCGGACGTTGCAAATCAGATTGAATGTCGGCCCTCAACCGTCGCAACAATTTGGATATACCTGACGCACTAGTTTTTGGATTTGTCGCCGAAGGAAACAGCTTGCTGCTACCATCAGTAACCGGGCAACCTGAAATGACATGGCAAGCTTCGACGGAAAGTGGAATGATTACAGCGTTGCTATTTTTTGCGCTCGACGCTGGTAAGTTCCAGACTTTTTCTTCTAAATCAAACTCTGCACGTTCAGCTCCAAATACCTCGCTTCGCCGTGCAGCGGTGAACAGCATGAGTTTCAAACTATGCTGCCAAGGAAATGGCTGATTTTCAATAGCCTTCCAAAGGCTTTTCAATTCTTCATTCGACAAAACCCGATCACGAGGTTTCGGTGCTGGTGGTCTGCTTGCTGCTGTTACTGGGTTGTACGCTAGAGTTTCTATGCGTGGTAAAACCCAATTGAAAAACACTGACATTTGCGCAGCAACAAGACGGGCCATTACCGGCGCAGGACGCTCGCCATAAGCGATGCCATCAATTAACCGAGTAACATCCGTGCGCGTTATGGCGTCCACCGGACGACCGCCAAGCTCCGGTAAAACGTACTTATTGAATATGCGCCTTATTTCCTTTGCAGATCGCTTGTTCTCAACACGCTGCTGATCATAAGTGTTCCACAATGCTGAAACCGTTTTGTTCGATCTTTTATCAGGTTTCGCTACCTTTCGACCGCTCTCAATGTCAGCGCAAGCCTGGAGCGCTTTCTGCCTAGCCTGGGCCAGACCAATCCCGGGATAGTCTCCCAGAGTGATCTTTCTAAACTTTCCAGCAACCCGTTTTCGAACAATCCAACGACATTTACCTGTCGATCCTTTTACAAAGCGCAATCCCACGCAATCACTATCTGCGAGCTCCACTCGTCCTCGTGATGGTGCTTTCACTGCTTTCAATTTAGCATCAGTAAGCTTTATTTGATTTGGCATTTTGTCCTCTGAAAAACGTGCTACCCGGGTAGCGTTTCGAGAGGATACTATGGGATTATCTGGAACATATCAAGAACATTATTTCTCAATTATATAATTAAATCAGATGTTTAGAGAAAATGTGGGACATCAGAAAATCGGCTTAAAAAAACTTTTAATCAGTAGGTCGCTGGTTCGAACCCAGCAGGGCTCACCATTATTTAATGGCATGATAACGAAGTTACCAAGACGCTCTATTTTATCCAGAGGGCGTAGCAGGTAATTTGACTTTTGATGGAACATAGCCAGGCTGGTCGATATCCAGCGTGCCTTTGGCGCGCTTCTCCATCAGATCATTGACCAGATCCAGCGAGTCTATGCGTGTCTCGGTCCAGCCTTCGATGTCAAAAATTTCCGGTGTATGTTTTTCCAGGTTCTTCCGGATATTGGCCGGCAGAGCGTCATAACCCGAAATATGCTGACCATAGGCGCGCACCATGGTTCTTCCGGGCGCCTGGCCCACCTTGAGATAAGGCGCCCAACTGACCAGATTCTGCATGTGCATCTCGGCATCGGTATGGGTAAGCTTGTCGTTAAACACGTCTTCCACATCGGCGGAGAACACCAGCATGGAATCCCAATAGGTCATCGGTCCCGTATCATATGGCCCCCAATCTCCGGGCGGCATCCGATTGGGGAAGGCAAGAGTCGTCAAAGTCGGAATATAAACGCGGTTCCCAATCATCGTGATATTCAGAGGATCAGGAGCAAAGGTTGCGCGATTGTCCGATCGCTCGGCTGTATATTGCCGGCTCAGCGGGCCCAAAACAAAATGTGGTATCTCCACAATTTCGCCCGTTAGTGGATTTTCAAATGTATCTATGGGCTCTTCTTCATCAAATTTGGAATAATAGGCAACCTCGTAATGTTGCACGATAAAGTCGCCGTCCTCGCCATCGGGAGCCCATTTTTGCACAACATAATTATTCATCGTAAAAAACGGAATGATATTCCCGTCACCGGCAAAGCCAAAAACATGGAATTTCAGGAACGCATGGCGCTCGTCTTCAACGGTTGACCCCATAACTTTGGCAATGAGTTTTGACCGCTCGACAGGATCTTTCAGACGCTCCGCCAATTGGCGTTGATAGCTATCCAATTCCTTTGCGCTCAATTGCGTGTTTTCTGCCGTGCTTGGCGTGCAAGCGCCCAGTGCCACAACAGCACAGCCCAAAAGCGCGTTTTGAGCGAAATTGAATCTGCCTTTGTTTTTCCTCACAACAGCTATCCCTCTATAACAATATGCATCCCAGATGCTCTCAACATGGCTGTACAGCGACAACAAGGATATAGGCTTTGCCAAAATGCCCGACTGCCGGATAGCTCTCATGCGCAAGTTGTCGAGCTGCTTCCCGATAATTTATGATTTTGAATCAATTCCCATAAAGTCGGCTCCTCAATACCAATAGGTCATATTGACTATTGCTAGCCTTGTCCGCTGCCTGCAACAATGTCAGCCTTGCCGACATACCGTTTGCGTAAAACCTCTCTGTCTGGTTTATGATAAACCGAAACGGAACCGCTACGTCGATACACGCGTAGTTAGCAATCTTGATTTTTCCAACGAGAAAATCGGCTCGTATAAGGGCAAAGTGAATGGGGCTAACCCCGGTAACAAAAACCGCGACATTGCGGCTTTGAGGGTTTCTCTGTCCAGCACTTGCTTCCGATCAGGGATAGCAGCCATCAAATAATCCTGCGCAAGGTCGGGGTTTTATGGCAATCTAGAAACCGGCAAATTTGAACACTAAGGTGTGCACTCTCAGAATCTCAGGACTGCTAGTTCTCGCTAGTCGACCAAGCCAATATCCTGATGCGCAAAAACCGCGTTGTGCAATTAAAACTTAAGCAGGGTCAGCAATCGTACGGGAGCAAGCGAATGGACAGAAGAACTTTCATGGCAGCGAGCGCTCTTTCCGTTACGTTGAGCGCAACCTCTTCCCATGCGCGTGAAAGGTCTAGTGTGCCAGTCAATGCAGAGATCACAGGGATCGATCGTTCGCACGCTAGTTTCCTTATGAAAGAGGCCGGATTTGATGCGCTAGTGCTGGAAAAGGCCAATAATGTCTATTATGCGACAGGCATTCTGCCGGCGATGACCAGATTGGGTTTCGATGGCGATAGCTTTGCCATCATTCCGCGCGATCAAGCCGCGCCGATTAAATTCATAACACCGCAATTTGCCTATTATTTCTCCTCCGCCGATGTTGATATGCCGCCTGGAGTGCAGCCAATGCTGGTTACCGGTCCTCAAGGCGACAATGCAGCAAATCCGTTTTTCTTTGCCCATCCTGCTGGAGAACCGTTAACAGCCAAAGAGCAAAACCGTCAAAACGAAACTAAGGCCGCAGCACCCTATTTTCAATCAACACAACATGCGGTGAAATCGGCGCTCGAAGCTTTGAAACTCACTTCTGACAATGTCGGATATGATACGATTTACGCGCGCAATATCATCGAACAAGCCGTACCCAAGGCGACAGGCCGGGATGCGGTGGACATCATCAAACATATCCGCTTGATAAAGACCCCGCGGGAAATCGCCCTGATGAAAGCGGCATCACAGGCCAATATAGCGGCAGCCCTGAACACGGCCAGTTCCATGCGTTCTCTGGGAAGCTTGCGCAATATCCGCAATCATTTCAACGCGGAGGTGTCACGACGAGGTAATATACCCGGCTTTCTGGTGATTAACGGATCAATCGACGAAGCCTATGATGAAGATATCGTCGAAGGCACTACCGTTTTGATTGATGGGGTTAGCTCCCGGGCAGGCTATCATGGCGACTATGGCCGGACCGTCTTTGTCGGTGAACCGTCCCAGGCGATGATCAATAAGGTGAAGACGATAGGTCTTGCCTGGGATGAATTGCGACCCAGACTAAAGCCTGGCATGCGCTTTTCGGAAATCCGCGAAAACGGGCAGGCAATCCTGCGCAAAATGGGTAGTGATATCCATGTTCCGTTTAATCCGCACACTGTTGGGCTCGCGCATACCGAGCAACCAATTCATGGTCTTGATGGGTTGCCATTGGACCTGCAGTTGCAGCCGGGGATGATCCTCAGTGTCGACTGCCCGTTGATGGAAAACGGCTCCGGCGGCACCGCCCATCTCGAAGATCTTGTCCTGATTACCGAGGATGGCAACGAGCCTATCCATGACGTTGGAAACCAGATCATTATTGCTTAAGCCCTAGCGCGATAAAACGACCATGGGAAAACCGGCTATGGCTTGTTCGATTCAAATTCCGGATAGCGCCCAAGGGTCAACAATACCAATGCTGCGATAGGGAACAGGACGCAGAAAAGCTGTAGAAGAAATTCATAAGACCCATCACGATCAAATACCGACCCGAATATCGGAGGCGCAAACGCAGCGCCTATAAACAGGGTAATGTAAAGGGCTCCATAGATTTTTCCATATGCGGACAATCCAAAATATTTGCTGGCCATGAACGCGACAATATCAAACTCCGCTCCAGCGGCAAAACCCACGAGCAGGATTGCGACCGCAGCCTCTCCATGAGAAACTTCGCCGATTAAAAGGAGACAGGCCGATGCCGGCAAGATCAGAGCGATAGTCGCGACCATAGGTGCCCAAAAGCGATCCAGCAGCGCGCCCATTATTATGCGTCCGCCAATGACTGCTATTCCGATCAGTCCAATCAATTTGGTACCATCTTGAACCGATATTCCGCTGATGCTTAACATGGGCAGCATGTTTGAAATCAACCCCGCCACACCAAAGGCAATGGTGAAGAAGGATGCGGCGATAACGTAGAAACGGTAATCTCTTAACGCCTGGCCAAGCGTCTTTCCTGAAACCGCAGAAATGGCGGCGGCATCCGCTGGAGATTGTGGTGCCTGTGCAGCCGCTAGCACTGGTTTTAGAAAAACCAAAGCCAATGGCAGCGGAACCAGCAACACGATTAGCCCGAAGAAGATATAGCCGCCTTGCCAACCCCATCTGTCAATCGCGAATGATGCCAGCGCTGGTCCAAAGGCAGCAAAAACCCCGCTTCCTGCAAGGACAATACCAAAGGCCAGGCCGCGATGCTGGCGGAATTGATGGCCGATGACATGGGTCCAGATAACCGGGCTTGTGCCCTGCCCCACAATAGCCATGAGGGCCCACGCGGCATAAAATGCATAGAGGTTCGATTGTCCGATGAGCCCTATCAGCGCGAGCGATGCAGCGAAGGCGATAATACTGGGAATGGCGACCCAGCGCGCGCCAAATCTATCACAATAATGACCGATGACCGGACCACATAAAGTACCAAGAATAATGAACGTAAACGCCGATTGGAATTGTTGCATTGTCCAACCGGTGTCTTGTGTCACCGGCCCTGCAAAAATACCCAGCGTATAAAAAGGAATCGCGGCGACGCCGAACATCATGCCGACAAAGCATGCGATCAATACACCAGTGCCCTGACGAAATTCGGACATATGATGGCTAATACCACTCATATCGCGCCCAAAAGCCTGACAACAGTTTTACGTCAGTTACTTCCCGCCTGGGAACATCGATTTTGGCGGCGAAGCGACGGGTATTTTTCCATCAGCTGGCAAAGGAGCAGGCTTTTGCTCCCGCGCATACATTTCAAGCGAGGATAGCATTGGCATTCCCCACTTCGAACTGACATCGAGATATTCAGGATAATGCTTGGCCGCATATTCAACTGCATGTTTATCCGCAAATTCAAGCGAATCTTCAGATCCGAAAAAGCATGAATAGGAACAATGTCCGGGGGTCTCGCCCATCAGCATCCATGGCAACCAAGGGGTTGTACGCATCCAAGTACCCCGGGCCGTAATGCTCGTTAGATCAGGATTCTGAACCTCATCCCACTCAAGGGCATAAAGGAAATTCTCGGTCACCTGATTGAACTTTGATCCGCTTTCGCGTGGCCACTTATCTGGCTGCAAGGCTGCCGGATAAAAGAGATTGATCCGGGACGCTAATGAAAGGTCATTATTGCGTCGCTCCCAATCGAGCAAGAACGGCCTCTTGGGCGGTGCTACAGCGTTAAGACCACCGTAGGTCGGCGGTTGAAAATAATAATCTGTTATGGTGTGATTGAACGCAGGATTTGCGATCGGAACCACCCGAACCTTTTCGTCAAAATAAGGATTGTGCCATTCTTCGAGAATCTCACCAGTCGCTAGATCAGTATAAAACCCTATTTCGTTGAGCACCTTGCGGTAGCCTGGATCCTCTCCCGGGAGAGACGGAAGCAGCTTGGCAGCTGAAAAACCGGTGAACCCGACCAGATCACGAATGGCTTCCCCTGGCCTGACGCCTTGAACGATACCCTTGAACCAGCCGAACTTGGTTGATTTCATATCGGTGTTACCGTTGATCTTGGCATAAACTTCACGATTTCCAGCCGTGGTAGTCAGATCATAAGCTCCGCTCGAGAGGTCTCTTATGACACCGCCACCCTTTCGCACCGTTTTGGCCTTCGCCGGGCCCGCTCCAAGCGCCATAGCTGCGGCGCCGGCTGCACCAGCTGCGATAAAATTTCTGCGATCCATAATCAGCTCCTGAAATGTGTAGGGTTAATAATCGAAGGTCAATGTTGCACCCAAGCGACGGCGATTGCCAGCGGTTGGAACATACACGGAAAAGAAGGGTGAACCGCCGATGTAGAACGAGTTTGACACATATTTTTTGTCAAACAGGTTTTTGCCCCAGACAGAAACCGACCAGCGGTCGCCGCGGATCCCAATCCGGCCATTTGTAAGGACCCTTGGTTCAATTGTTGCTACGTTGAGTTCTGATACATACTGCTTGGACTGACCAGCCACATCGACCCGGCTAAACAATTCAAGCGAGTCCGAGATCGCGATATCGTATGATGCCCCGACGTTCCATTGGAGCTTGGAGGTCCGCTGCAAATCGTTGCCACCGATATCGCCATTTGCGTTACAGACTGTTCCGTCACCACAAAGATTGGCTCTCAATATCCGACTGGAAATCGTTCCATCATCATAGGTCGCATCGATGTAAGCGAGACCAGCGTTGATGAATAGTCCCTCGATAGGTTCAATTGCACCTTCTACTTCAAGTCCCTTAATCGATGCGCCACCGATATTCTGGGTGATAAGCGTCGTGGTCTGCGAGGCGCCAGTTGGCGCTACAGATAGCTGGAGATCGCCCCAGTCAATGTAGAAAGCGGCAAGGTTCAGCGTCGCCAACCCATTCATGAAGCTATTCTTCAGACCAATTTCATAGGTCCAGTTTGTATCTGGTCCGTAAAACTGTTCCTCCGCCAACAGTGGAGCGCCGCCGGGCAGGTTTGAGTTGTTAATGCCACCGGATTTGATACCTTTAGCCACGGACGCATAAATTAAATTATCCTCCGTGATTTTGAACGAGACATTGGCCCGTGGCGTAAAATAGCTATCAGAAAATTCATACGGATCCGGCGATGTCAGATCGATCTGGGTCTTTTCCTCATCTGTGTAACGCCCCTCCAATTCAAATACCAAACGCTCATCCATCAGAGGAACAGAAATACGTCCAAAAATCGCATTGGTATTCGTATTTGTAAATGTGTCGGAAGGGGTTGCAAATGATGGAACCGTCGTAATCGCCTCGGTGACAGGCGCGTCAAACACGGCGCCAGTACTGAAGTCCTGATCATCGCCATCCTGAATGAAGGCGCCGACCATTATATATATGCCGTTGTCGCCTTCATATTGCAGGCGAAATTCATGCGAATCATATTCGTAACTACCAACCGGGTTAATGCTAAACGGGAAAACGACGTTGCCTTGAAACAGGTCGCCGTCAATTGGGTTACGTGCACTCTGACCAGCGGAGAAAACACTGCCTGACGAACGGCCAAACAGATAGTTTGCCGTAATTTGATCGGTCAGCTCCACTGCGACATTGGCGCGATAGATATCTGACTCTGATTCAAGTCCATAGGATACCGGGTCAATTACATAGCCTTCGGGAAAGTCGACCGACCCAGGAGGTGCTGGCGGATCAACTGAGAGCTCACCGCAGAATAGTTGATTTTCAACCGCAGCAGGTTCGAATGAAAATGTCGCAAAGCTAAATGCAAGCCCACCGACACTACAGTTAAAGTCACCTGCACCGCGGTCCAATCGATATTGTGCCCTGGATTCTGATGAGACATCAAAATTGTAATAATCAAAGTCGATTGTCACTGCCTCGATCGGACGGAAACTGGCACCAACGGTGAGTGACTGGTTGTCATAACCACCAATCCGGCCATTTGTGCCGGGATTGATCGTGGCTGCGTTTGGAAAATTATTCTTCCAGTCGCCGTCATATTCCGAAAAACCAAGTCCGAGCCGCATCGCAAGCATGTTGTCGATCAATGGAACGCTGAGATTACCTGAAATATCGAAGCCCTTATTCTCGGAAACCTCGATTTCGCCGCTCGCTGAAATTTCGGTCAGGCTGCGGTTCGTTGTCACATAGTTGATTGCACCAGCGAAAGCATTGGCACCGTAAAGTGCGCTCTGAGGGCCTTTTACGACTTCGACACGCTCGAGGTTGGTCGAGCCAATATCTACTGCATATTGACGCGGAATATATATTCCATCAATGAACGTCGAAACATTCTGCTCTAGGTTGTTAATTGAAAACTGCGTAGTGCCCCGAATGGTCGGTGTCCCGAAACCGCCATTCGAGAAATCTTCGAACACCAGACCGGGCGTCAGCAGCGCAACATCTTCTAGTTCGGAAATCGACCGGCGCTGGATTTCTTCTGCAGAGAAAGCGGTAATGGCACCCGGAATTTCCTGAAGATTCTCCTCGATTTTTCGGGCTGTTACAACAATCATATTGCTGCTTTCTTCCGCAGCGGCGGAATCACTGGTTTGAGCAATCGCCGTATTTGTTGGCAAAAATGCCATTGCTGTTATTGCTGTGGTTCCCAGAGCCGTAAGGACGGCTGCTCTTATTTTGCTATTTTTACTCTTGGACATCAAAATCCCCCTCGATGAAAAATTGGCCTCCCAGACCGGCGTTATTCGTTTGCAAGTGTATCAAGGGAATGATGCACAAATAGTTCTTACCAGAGAATCTCCGCTAGTTGGTTAAAAATTCATTCGATTGGATTGAGAGCGCCGGTATTGGGAAATCGGCCTGCTCAACAGGTTAGGAATGGCGCCAAAACATCTTTGCTGGCACTATGGTTGAACCACCATTGTGCCATCCCCTAACGGTTTTAAGAACAAGAGCGGACAAGCCGACTAGCCAGTAGGTGGATCAAAATTGTCCCAATTTTGCCAATCAGCTGTCACAAAATGCTCATCAATCAATGTCCGCATGTAACATTTGCCATCGCGAAACCACTGCCATGTCCGGGCCCGTTCTTTGATATCCTTGTCGACCTGAATCATCTCATAAAGATAAACACCGGGTTCGTCCTTGCGCACCCAGTTCAAGCAGGTCGAAAGATTATTGTCATCCGGCTGCATCGCCGCCGCCCAACCTTTGATCAGGTCATTGTCCCACCAAATCCGGCCATCTTTGTAATTTGCAGGAAACTCGCGCGTTTCGCTTTTCCCGTCGTCCCAGAAATAATAATTGGTCTGATGATAATCCGCAGGCTTTCCATCTTCCGGTATGCGGCAAATGAGACGCGACTTGTGCGCATCGATCAATTCTCCGGTGATTGCATCATAATAGCGGTACATGCCTTCCCAGACGCCTTCATTGGCTGCCAGCAGCGGCATGTTTTTTCTGAGTATTTCGGGTTGTGCCATGGGTCGTCTCCTATGTTGTTTGTGTGGAAAGCTGTTTTATGTGCTCGATCCGACTTCAAAACCCTTGCTCAACGGTGCAGAGGCAAAGATCAGAATATCGTTAAGTTTACCGTCTTCACCAACTTCGAAGAAATTACAGTTGGACATGTGGGTTTCTTCGCCTTCGTCATCGGTCAGCGAGATATTGAACCGCACGGCCAGGCGGTTTTCCTGCGGGTCGGCCACAGCAACAAAATCCCGAAAGTTGATAACGGGAAAGCTGGTGATGAAATCTTCCAGATGGTCGCGCAACGCAGTCCAGCCGGTATAGGTAAAATTGCTGCTCGGTATGCGCATTTCGCAGTCTTGCGATATACCTGCCATTACGCCATCCAGATCATGGGCATTGAGCTTCTTGAAGAAATTTTCGATACCTGCAGTGACAAGCTGCTGTCTCGATAACGGCATTACGTATCTCCTCTTGACTGGGTGACCGTGTCAATAACGTCCCTGCTGTTCGGATAAGGGCTCGATTGCTCAACAATGACAAACAGATCCTTTGGGTCCCGGTCAAAAGCGGCCGCAGCAAAACACTGGCTGGCCTTAGTCAGTTCATCTGCTCGGCTAAGTGGTCGCAAAGGAGAACCGAACGGGATATCCACAATCTGCTCTATGGTTCGCCCGTCATTTAGCTCAAGAACGATTTTTTGGGGCGACAACGCATTGGGATCCGGATTGTCGTCCAGAATGACATGAATTTTTGCTGCATCCGCAAGAGTCTGCGGATTTGTGAAGCTTTCGGCCGTAAAGAGAGACGGATCAATTTTTCGCTGGCGGATCATCATTGGAGCCACATATTCCAAGCATAACCGAGCATAGGCGGGCTGCATATCCGGCTTGCAGCTGCGGCCAACCAGAAGCTTGATCAGAGAGGGCACGTAGGCCGTCAGGCTGGCGACATTCTTCATTTCGAAATCATGGTCTGCGCGCATATCCATCAGGGCGGTCAGTGTAGCCTGGGTGGCGCGGCCCGCCGGAAATGGCTTGTGCGCCACCTCGGTAATTTTCCAAGGATTGCCCCAAGCGTTGAAATGCGCATCGAGATTTTCGCCCTGCTCGATCAGCTTGAAATATCCGAACTTGCCGTCCACCACGTCATGCGGACCGGTCATGCCATGCGTTACCAGATCAGCAGCAGTAAGCGCGGCGCGGGCAGCGATGCCGATTTGCAGCGGCAAGGTTTCCGAACCTTCCCAATGCGCCTGCATGGTTCCGGAAACCTGACTATAGGCAATCCCCATCAGGTTGGTCATTTGCATTCGGTCAAACTTGCGAAGCCGGCCAATAGCCATGGCAGCGCCCATGAGTCCGGCAGCCGAAGGCCGGAAAAACCGTGGTTCGGTTTTAGCAGCTGCGCCGAAAAACACCGCTGTTTCAACGCCGACGATAAGCGCCAGCAACATCTCGTCGAGCGGCACGGGGCGCTCCTCAACTTCAGACAGCAGCGCGGCGGTCGTTGTGCAAAGCGCAATAACCACCGACGGTTCATGCAGCGCGTCCCATTCCAGCGCGTGAATCTGCAATCCATTCACCACTGCGGCTGAATGAGGCGACAATCGGATGCCTTCACGGCCCAATATACGGCAGGTTCCCGTCCTGTCGCCATCCCATTGCTGTGCCGCCGCCAATATTTTATCGCTGGCGGGATTGCATTTTCCAGCAACCCCAACCGCCAGTGTATCTGCCAGAAAAGTCTTGGCATGGCGCACCGCATCAGCCGGTAGATCGGAAAAATTGTGAGATAGCACGCAATCGATCAACCGATCCGTGGTCGGACTGCTGTCACGCGATGCCTCAGGCTCGCTGCTGCCAGATTGAAATGTCATAATCGGGACGAATAGCTTTTCTGGTCAAACACCGGAACGATGAATGCTGGTTGACCGCGCAACGGATAAATTTTTTCTATTTATCCAATGCTTTCAATATGGTGTTGGGAATGAAGCTGTTATCCCATTCTGGCTCTTTCGGCGGACTGTCACCCATGCGAAGAATGACAAGCTTCCTGGATGGGACAATATAAGTGACCTGATTGCCATTGCCGTCAAACAAAAACAGGTCGTTGGCGAGATAGGGTGCGCTGTGAAACACTTTTGGCGCTTGCGAAACCGGGCCCATGAAGCCGCGGCGCTCGGCATAAGGCGAGCCAATCCAAACACCTAGTCCGTAATAGGGATTGGTCGCAGAAGCTGTGCGCATCTCGTCCACATAGCCCTCCGGCAACACGGGCGCGCCATCCACTTTTCCGTCATTTACCAGCAATATTCCTAGCTTTAGCCAGCTTTCAGCCGGTAGCAGCATACAGCATCCAGAATGGGCCAGGCCGCCTTCCCGGTTCAACCAGATCGTCCCGCCAGGCGCGCCGATTTTCCTCAAGATCTCGGTCCCGATAAACTCTTCATATTGCCGTCCGGTCGCCCGTTCGATGACGATGGCAACCAGATCACCAGTGGCGTTATTATAGGAATATTTTGTGCCCGGCGTGTCGGTTAACGGATATTCGTCAATAATATACTGGCCATGATAAGGATCAAGATAGGCCCGCGGAAAGGGGCTGTCGGGATCCATCTCAAAACTCTGTTCGAGCAGCCCGCTTGCCATGGACAGCATATGACGGACGGTCATGCTTTCCTTTGGCGTTCCCTGCCACTCGACGATGAAGTCCGAGAGTTTCTGGTCAAGACTTTTGATATCGCCGAGAGCAATCGCTCGCCCTATCGCGATAGCGCTGAGTGGTTTCGAAAGGGATTTGGAGACTAGCGGCGTGGCGGCGCTATTACCCTCAAAATAGCGCTCGGCAATCAGCTTTCCATCATGCCAGACCAACAGTGCAGAGCTGTTATTTTCTGCCGCATAGCCAACTATTTTTTCCACTGCTGATGGTGGCAGCGCATCAGTCGATACATCCGGCAGACCGGACTGCGCCGCGCCCGGCACTGGTGCCATCACATCATATTCCAGCCGTTCCCGCGCCGCGATCGCAGCAAATCGCTTTCGATAAAGTATCTCTGATTCTGCCGGACGATCTTTCCAAGATGGGGACATGGGCGTTTTTGCTGGTTCGGCTATCGCCTTGTCTGTTGTCGACATGCAAGCCGTAGCGCCCAGAAGCAACGAAAGCGCAAAGAATTGTGGATATCTCAAATCGGCTATCCCTCTGCAATTTCGTCCAGCACAGCGGAATAGCGCGCACCGGAATCGTTCTGCTCTTGCTCTTTGGCTTTCTTGAGCGTCACATAATAAAGGCGATCCAGAAAGGCCTTGCGCCGTTCTTCGCGCGCCAGGGTCGTGGCTTCGTCCGGTTCGAAATTGTCCACTTCCTTCTCAATCATGATGCCCTTGGCCATAGCGATTTTCTCGACAGTATCGAGCCGGTCTCTCATGACGCAGAACTCGCTGGCCAGCACCAGGATCATAGACATGGCTTCGTCAACCCCATCAACCTCGAAAAATGTCGGCCGCTTGCCCTTGGCGTGGCGTGGAATTGCGGGTTCGGTTGTCTCTTCCATCTAACTGACCTTCCGTGCGATCAATACTTCCCAGCCGCCGCCTGGTGCATATTCGCCCGCGACAAATTCTCTATCGGCCTCTTGAGGTTCCTCTGGCGCAAAAGCTTCGAGGGCCGCCATGGGGGCATTGTCAAATGACACGGAATCAGGCGCAAATCCTGCATCGGTTGCAAGCTTGATCTGGTCCATTTCGCGCATCGCGCCCCAGAAGGGTTCGTTGTTATAATAGGTCTCATTGTCGAGAATGAACTGCATGAACGGCCCCATTTTGTGGAACGGCGGCAGGTCGGCATGGATCATATAGCCGCCCGGTTTCAGCAGCCGATAACATTCGCGAATGATTTCCGGCATAGCCTTGCCGCTCGTTTCGTGGAGCAGGATATGACTGACAATCAGATCGAAGCTTTCATCATCAAAACCTGTTGCTTCTGCGTCACGCTGCAGGAAGCCCACTTCCATTCCTTTCGCTGCAGCACGGGCATGGGCGTAGCGAACACAGGGGCCGCCAACATCAATGCCTGTAACATTGGCCTCTGGAAAAAGCTCTTTATAGGGCAGCGTTGAATGACCGACAGTGCAACCCATATCGAGAATATCCCTGGGCTCAAACCCTTCGAGATTGCGTTTGACATAATTGCAAACCGACCGGCCCATATCATCATTGTCAGGGCCCATCATTCCCATGGAGTAGAGATACACTCCGCGGTCATAGAGCGCCCCGGCAGTTACATCTACGTCGGTCGCAGCAGAGGCATATCCGCCCGGCATACAATGGATATCAATCGCGCTGATATAGCGAGGGACTTCGAAATCCGTGCTTGATTCCAGCGGGGCATTGGATTGTGCGGATAGTTGCTGGGCTTTCGCATTGATATTATCCTGATCCCGCGCCAATGGTTCAATAACCGAATCCCAAAGCAATTCCTGCGCGATCCGATTGGCAGACGCATAGGCCTGAAAATAAGGGTCTGCGACCATGGTCGACCGAATATCATGGCGATCCTTCGGTTTGCGCCCATGCTGTTTTTCAAATTGCCCGGATGCGCGGCCTTCAAAAACCGGCGTAAGCCCGGGAAGCAGGTCATTCTGGACAAATTGCTTCAGGCTTTTGGAGAAATCCTGCCGCATGCGGTCATCATGATTTCCCACAACAAGAATATCATGCTTTGCTTGTCCGGAAACATAGTGTTGCATAATTTTTTGCTCCTTGGGGACATGGTCGCGACAAACCAACGCGACCGGCCGAATTTATCTCATACTCTTTGACTATATTCCCCTCTGTTTTCCATCAGTGGTTATGATTGCAAAACTATCCGACAAGCGGTCACACTTTTCATCAATCGAGCGGGATCAGACAGCCCAACTATGGTTGGCAAAATTTGAAACCGATATGCTGGCTCAGGCTGCGTGAATAGGGAGCGATATTTTGGTCAAGGACGGTGTGGCTGAAGAACAGCAAGGACTAGCGAAAATTCTGGGCCATTGGGTAGAATATGCCTGGGCGGTGGCATTTTTTATTCACAGTATTATCAACACCCTGTTGCCGCGAACGGACAAAGCCGATGCCATGCGGGAAGTGCTGCGCGGCTGGCACTATGCGGTTGGCACGGTTGTCGGTATTTTGAGTATCTGGGTCCTGATCCGATTGTGGAAACGCCGTCATGTTCCGATCAACAATAACATGTCCGCACTGGCCAATCGTTGGTCATTTGCGTTGGTGCTTTTTACCGCAGCGTTGCTCTTCGTTGCGCCGTTATTCGGTATTTTTAATGCATGGGCCAATGGTCTGGCCATTCATTTTGGGCCGCTCCCGGCTTTTCCCTCGTTAATGGGTGAGAACCGGGCGGTCTGGCTGTTCGCAGGATATTTCCACGCCGGCATCGGTTTTTCCGTTTTGTTTTTGACCCTTACAACGCTGCTATCTGCGGGCTACTTTTTGCTCCGTTATGGCGAGGGGCTGTTTTCCGGTTTTCCGCCAGGTTTTGGCCTATTCATGTTGCTCAGCGCGATTGTTTCGATTTATGCAGCGACAACTTTTAGCGGACCGGAACCCGGAGCCCGCGCTGTGGCGATTTTTCTCGCCATCTGTCTGGCTGCCTGGGGACTCGCGCGCTTGCTTAAACGGCAGCCGTCCAAAACCGTTGATGCTTTTTCCGGTCGTGCCGGTCTTGGTATCGTCGCGGTGATAGCGGCGCTGGTAGTGAGCGTTGCCGGTCTTTACGGCCCCTATGCTTTGTTCCGGGTCAGTCCGATCGAAATGGGCGAGAGGATTGAGGCGCCCGAAGGCGTAACGTCTCATCCGGACCCTGAAATCATCGTGCAAGTGACCCCGGAAACGGCACTGGAGCGTGATGTCCGGGCAGAAAATTTCAAATGGTGTGGCTTTTGTCATACCATGAACAAAGGCGGCAAACATTTGGCGGGACCAAATCTCTACGGGATATTCGGTCGCCCAGTTGGGACAGTTCCCAACTTTACCTTTACCGAAAATTTTGCTGCTCGCGGGAAGGCCGGGGAAGTCTGGACAGAGGAACTGATGGACGAGCTGGTTGCCGACCCTGACGCATTTGCGCCCGGCACGACGATGGTTGTGTCCTCCGGCAACGTCAAAGACCCTGAACGCCGAGCTGCGCTGATCAACATACTGAAAAAAGAGACCATGGGTGAAGCTATTGAAGAAGTGCCCGCACCATGATTCATGAGGAATTTCGCAAAGGCTGGAAGGCTCTATTTGCAGGCGTCGTTGGTGTTACCACCGGTGCATCGCCAATACCATTCAATGTCCTGCCAATCGTCATCGGACCCATCCATTTCGCCATGGGCTGGTCCTTTCTGCAGATCAGCATCGGCATAACAATTTATGGTATGGTCGGCGCGTTTCTGGCACCGGCCGTGGGTGCTCTTGCCGACAAAATTGGCGTGAAGCCGGTTGCCATGGCATCGCTGACCGGCTTTGGAATTGCCTTTTCCCTGCTCTATTTTACGCCGGACAACATATATGTTTTCTACGCGATATGGGCATTGGTCGGGATGCTCGGGATCGGTTCCACCCCCGTCACATGGAGCCGCACGATCAACATGTGGTTCTACGAAAACAAGGGGCTCGCGCTTGGCATATTATTGCTTGGCACCAGCATAGCCGGACTGATCGTCCCACAAATCGCCAATGCTGTCGTGGAAGCGGCTAGCTGGCGGGAAGTATTCCCGGTTATGGCTTTGTTACCGCTACTGGTTGGCTTGCCTATCGCCTTTTTTCTATTTCGCGACCCATCGCCATCCGAACGGCCCAAGGAAATCCGCAGCGCTACCGGCGAGCTAACCGGATTCGGATTGCGCGAAGCGCTCCAGCATTATCGCTTCTGGATATTGTTCGCATCAGTAGTGTGTATTGCTCTGGCCTACGGCGGCGCGCATATTCATATGGTCCAGATTGTCCAGATGCACGGATTGACCCCGGGCCAGGCCGCAACTGTAATGGGTGTGGTGGCGAGCGGCATTTTCGCCGGAAGAGTGATCGTCGGTCTGTTGTTCGACAAATTCTGGGCACCGGCTGTGGCATTTCCGGTGTTGTTGTTGCCGGTCGCGGCCTGCGCGTTTTTGCTGGGCACGGGTACCAGCCAGCCGCTCATCTTTTTGGCAGGCTTTCTGCTCGGCTTTGCAGCCGGTGCGGAATCTGATGTTATCGCCTATCTCGCGGCACGCTATTTTGGTATGATCTCCTACGGGCGCATCTATGGATTTCTCTATGCGCCCTTTGGCATATTTTCGTCCATATCGCCGGTACTCTATGGTTACACCCGAGATACCACGGGCAGCTATGACAATATGCTGATATTCGCCATGGGATTATTCGCAGTCGGCGGATTCTTGTTATTGTTGCTGGGCAAATATCCCGACTGGAAGACAACGGAAAGGACCGTAATGGCATGAAACCAGAAGATATTGCGCCGCCCTATACGGCGGTCACCCAGCATGATGTTTTTCCTAAGCCCAATCATGACGAGGTTGCGCGCTTTAACTTCCTTGCTAGTTTCAACCGCTTCATGGCGACCGCTCTCGGCCCCGGGAACAAGCGGGCTTATGATAACCGGGTTTTGCCCAAGTTTATCAAGGACCATGGCCGCGAGCCTCAGGACCGGTTTGAAATTCGCCGGGCCATGAATGAAGATCCATGGCACCGTTTCTGGTCCGCATTGAAACGGAACTCCATGGAAATCCGTCAACAGAACGGGCGAACCATCGTTTTGCGGCAGCTGGAAGAGCTTGTCGAAAAAGCGAGCCAGTTGAACGAAGGCAGCAACAAACTCTCACTGGATCCGGA
The DNA here is from genome assembly GCF_965233695.1 of Parasphingorhabdus sp. Taxonomy (GTDB): domain Bacteria; phylum Pseudomonadota; class Alphaproteobacteria; order Sphingomonadales; family Sphingomonadaceae; genus Parasphingorhabdus. The sequence continues at coordinate 2,568,881 of NZ_OZ247497.1, read as the reverse complement.
TGTTCATACACCACGTTATCAGTCGGCAGTGGACATACATTGCATGCCCGGCAGCTATCATGGCGAAGAGTGCCCCGACGATATTTCCGCCGGCGCCAACTATGACTGCGGAATATTCGCCACCACCGCGGGCGGGATTGGTGCGCTGTCAGATGGCGGCGGTCAAGCGCTGGTCAAATGGATCAAGGAAGAGCGGCCCGGCTGGACGCCTAAACGGATACTCGATATCGGATGCACCGTCGGCCATAATATCGTGCCTCTTGCCCTCGCCTTTCCTGAAACTGAAATCATCGCGATAGATGTTGCCGCGCCCGTATTGCGCTATGGTCATGCCAGAGCAAAAGCGCTGGGCGCTGACAATATCACTTTCATTCAGCATAATGCCGAAGATTTGTCCCGCTGGCCGGATGAATATTTTGACTGGGTTCAAACAACCATGTTCCTGCACGAGACCAGTGGTACCGCACTCCCTAAGATAATCAACGAAGGCTATCGGACGCTGGCCAAAGGCGGACTGATGTTCCATCTTGAGCAGCCAGCCTATACCGATGCGATGCCGCTCTATGAGCAATTTATTCGAGACTGGGATGCGTTTAACAACAATGAGCCATTCTGGTCCTCCATGCACGCGATCGATCTCAACGCTGTCATGACTGACGCTGGATTTGATGCTGGCTCGCTGTTTGAAGCGTACGTCAAAGCCGTGGTTGATCGAGAGGTGTTCCCTGCAACGGCAGATAGCGGCGAAACCGAAGATCATGGCCGCGCCGCAGCGTGGCACGCATTTGGCGCATGGAAATAGGCTGGCCGATGAACCAAAAAACCAGCCAGCCGATATCTTTGCAATATGCCAAGGCGAGCTTTTAATGCCCGAAGAGCTGGCGTGACAGAGTGTGATTTCATAATCATCGGTGCTGGCTCAGCCGGAGCGGTGCTTGCGAACAGACTGTCGAGCAACGGCAAGTTCAAGGTTCTGCTGATTGAAGCTGGCGGGCGGAACCGATCACCCGTCTTATCAATACCAGCCGCCATGGCGACTGCGATCGCTATGCCAAAATATAGTTGGGGCTATCCAGTCGAACCGGACCAAAGCCGGCAGGGCCGTCCCGACAACTGGCCAAGCGGCCGAGGACTTGGCGGAAGCAGCGCCATTAACGGCCTGTTCTACACCCGCGGCCAGCCACAAGACTATGATGGTTGGGCAGCATTGGGCAACGAAGGCTGGGCCTATGCCGATGTCGAACCCTATTTTCGCGCGATTGAGAGCTCCGAAATCGGGTCTGCCACAACGCGCGGCAAAAACGGCCCTCTGACCATTTCCAGACTTCGGGAGGTCCACCCGCTGGCTGAAAGCTTTGTGGATGCAGTCGAGGAATGCGGCATCGAACAGGTCGAGGATTATAACGGGAGTCACGGATCGGGCGTTTCACTTGTTCAGGTGACGCAACGCAATGGCCGGAGACAGAGCGCCGCCGATGCGTATCTCACCCCTGTGCGAAACAGAAGCAACCTCACGATTCTTACCGACGCGCAATGCACAAAGCTGATTATCGATAAGGGTGTCTGCAAGGGCGTGCGCTATATTCGCGGCGGGCGCAGCGTTACGGCCTATGCCCGGCGCGAAGTGATCGTGAGCGCTGGTGCGATTGGCTCACCCAAACTACTCATGGTATCAGGCATTGGCCCGGCAAAAGCGCTGAAGGACGTCGGTATTGATGTGATCGAAGACCTCGGCGGGGTTGGTCAAAACCTGCAGGAACACCCCAATGTCGGGATCAGCGCCGAAGTGAACGTGCCGACATATAATATCGATGCTCGTAACCCTCTCAAAATGGCAGCGCATCTTGCACGGTGGTTCGCTTTCGGGACTGGTCCGGCAACAAGTCCCTATTCTCAAGCAGCGGCATTTTATAATGCACGCGACCTGAAGGGACGTCCCGATCTCGAAATCCTGTTTGCGCCACATGATTTCAAATGGACCGACAAAGGTCCGAAACCTGCGCCATTGCCGGGCGTGAACCTGATTGTGAGCCTTTGTCGCCCGGAAAGCAGGGGTGAAGTTCTCCTGCGTTCCGGTGACCCGGCTGCTCCCCCGATCATTCGGCACGACATGCTTGGAAATGCAGAAGATATGCGGCTGATTCTGGAGTGCTGCCGGATGGTGAGGAAGGTCTATTCCACCTCTGCATTTGGGCCGTATGTCGTGCGCGAAAACTTGCCGGGTGAGGCGGTCAGATCGGATGCAGAAATGGAAGATTATGTTCGCAGTGCCGTCTTCGGCGGAAACCATCTGGTCGGAACGTGCAAGATGGGCCAGGATTCGATGGCAGTGGTTAATGAGAAACTGAAAGTGAAGGGCATAGGGAAGTTACGGGTGATCGACGCATCAATCATGCCCCAACTGATCAGCGCCCATACCAACGCCGCCACAATGATGATCGCCGAGAAAGGCGCGGAGATGATCTTGGAAGAACATCGTTCGACATGACAATATGCAAGGTCTTGCGAGGCAATGGCGGTCCAGTACGTGGCCATCCTTGTCGCCCGGGGCGTTTCAACTGTCTGATGACGGACAAAACAGAAATGCTCGAAACGATGTCATAAAAGAGGTTGCGATAATTGTGTGAATGGGCTTAGTTATCCGCCTGACGGATAGAGAGACAAGTATATGGAACGCGGCGTACCCATCAGAGCAATTACTCGCGGCATAGCGGTGCTGTCTGCTGTCAATCGCGATGGCCCGATCACAATGATGAATATCTCGAAAAGCGCCAATATTCCATACCCTACCGCGTGCCGGATTGTGCAGACCTTTTTGCACGAAGGTCTGATTGAACGCGAGCCGGCCCGGAAACGTTATCGCGTCACATCGCTGGTGCAAACGCTGGCCACCGGATTTCAATCCGAGGATCAACTCGTGGCGGTTGCCCGGCCGCATCTTGAAGAGCTGTGCCGCAAATTTAGTTGGCCGGTATCACTGGCCACCCGCGTGGGCACAAGAATGATGGTGCGTGATTCCACACATAAGATGACATCACTCACCTTTACCAACTATTATCCGGGATATACTTTACCGATTGCCGAGTGCGCGACAGGGAAAGCATATCTTGCCCATTGTTCCGATGAAGAACGTCAAACGATCGTGGAAGCATGGAAAGCAACGGACAATGAGACCTCTAAAATGGGGTTGCTTCTGGTTTCGGATGATGTGGTGCTGAATAAAATCCGCGAAGATGGCTACGCGCACCAGATGCGTAATTTTTACAACGAAGAACCGGGAAAAACGTCATCACTAGCTGTACCGGTCAATGGTCCGGATGGTGATATACTTGGCTCTCTGGCAATTATCTATTTTGCCTCTGCACTGAAAGCCGATGAAGCGACCGCAACGTTCCTGAAGGCGATGCAGATAACAGCAACACAAATAACCGAGAGCCTTGAAAAAAGCGGTTCATCAGCAAACTAGTTGATATCCGCCCGGTTTAACTGCGCCGCATGTTGGCCCGCCAAGCGTCCCAGGGTGGTCGCCGTCATGAGGCCGTTACCGGCCATATAGCCATCGGCACCGGGCCCGGAAATCCCGCGCGCCGCACCGCCGCCTGCATAAAGATTGGGAAACGCTGTTCCATCCGGCCTTAACACCCGCGCATCTTGATCCACTTCGAGACCGCCTTGCGTATGAAACAACGCGCCTGTTACCCGCACGGCATAAAAAGGCGGAGCCAGCTTCTCTTTGCCCGCAAAGCTTCGGCCAAATTGATCTGGTTCGCCGCTTTCCACCAAAGCCCATGTCCCAGCCACACTGGCCTTCAGACCCTCGATCGCGATACCGGCCTGTTCAGCCAGTTGCTCCAGCGTGTCCGCTTTTATAAGGCAGCCAGCTGACTTGGCCTGCTGATAATCATCAAATTGTTCCATGATCCGGTGCCGGGTTTCATCATAGATACTCCAAGCAACATGTCCGTCCTGCTCCAGAACCTTGACCGCCTGTTCCGAATAACCCGCCGCTTCATTGGAAAAACGGTTTCCTGCGCGGTTAACCTGTATGCCGCCCTCGGCAATCAGTGGCCACAATATGGGTATGCCATAGCCGGCCGCCAGTCCGGCATGCCCCTGATAGGCGCTCATATCAGCCATGCTGGCGCCCAGTTTTTCACCCCATGCTACCGCATGCCCCTTGTTGCCAGAATGGCCGTGGAAGGTTGCATGTTCCAGTTCAGGGATCAGTTCTACCACCATCTCCTGGTTGCCGGCAAATCCGCAACAAGCGAGTATCAGGGCATTACATCCGATAACATCCTGCCCGCCATCGGGACGCGTTGCGCCAACGGCGATTATTCGGTCGTTGTCATTCACATACAACGTATCGACTGTTGCGTCCGTCAGAATGTCTACACCTGCCGTTTCACAAGCCGCGGCAAGCGCCCCCATCAACTCTCCGCCGGACCGGCTTGGCATCCCGTGCATCCTGAGCGCGCTATGACCCGGATAGGTAAAGCCTTCCACCAGACTGAGGCCAATATCATGATCTTCCATCAACCAGTCGATCGTTCGTGCAGACTGCTGCGCCAAATGATGGACCAGCGTCTGGTCCACTTTGCCCTTCGTCTTTGCGATAATATCTTGCGCAAAAATTTCCGGACTGTCTTCAATAGCCTTTGCCATTTGTGCCTTGCTACCAGCGGCAGGAATAAGACCGGTGGACATGGAGGTTGTGCCAAGCGGCTGGCGATCCCGTTCGATCACAAGAACGTCCACGCCAGCATCCCTGACCGCCAGTGCCGCGCACAGGCCTGTGCCGCCGCCACCGACAATGACCACCGGAATGTCCATTATGGTTTCGATAGTCTCCGCGCGAATAGTCTCGATCTTGCTCATGGGGATATCTCTTCAAATATCAGAACGGGTTTAATGACCGCACCGCTGCGCTGTGCTTCAAACGCGGTCGCGATCTCTTCAAAAGGATAGCGGGTGATCAGTTCATCATAGGGCAGATTGCCGGCGCGATGCTGTTCAATCATCCACGGAATAAGGCGATCCGGGACACTGTCACCCTCGATAATTCCAGTCATCGTAGTCGTCATGAAAGAAAGGCCGCCAGGATGCGGAACGGGATCCTCAAAGCCGCCAGGAATGGTCAGCACGCCAAAATTGCCGCCGGGATGCAAACAAGCGATCCCAGCCTCAAAAGTTGCCTGTGATCCCGCGGCATCCAGTGCATAAGAGACCCCGCCGCCTGATGCTTCCCGCACCTTGGCAACAAAATCGGGGTCATCGCCCTGCACCAGAATATCCGCGCCATATTTGTCAGCATGATGCAACCGATCCGCCTGAATATCGCTGGCGATAATTGGCGAGCAACCGGCAATCTTGCCGGCCATTATCGCCGACAGTCCGACAGCTCCGCACCCTATCACCAGTAACGGACGACCTGCTTCAGCGGCGAAATTATTCAGAACTGCTCCGACGCCAGTTTGTATCCCGCACCCCAGAGGCGCAGCTGTGGCAAAATCCATATCATCGGGTATCGCAACGGCATTGCGTTCAGTGACTAGTGCGTGCGTGGCAAAACTGCTTTGCTGGAAAAAAGCCCCGCCAATTTCCGTTCCATCAGGCCGCATAAGCGCCGCCCGGCTGCGTTGGCCTTCAATGTTCAACGCAATGTTGTCAAAACAGTAAGCCGGGTGATCATCTTTGCAGTTGCGGCACTGGCCGCAGGACCCGAAGGTCGCGATGACACGATCACCAATCTGGAAACGGCTAACATCGCTGCCGATCGCAACCACAATCCCTGCGCCTTCATGGCCAAAAACACGCGGCGTTTCGGACCATACGGATATCCCGATATCCGTATGGCAAATGGCCGCGGCGCGCACGGCTATGACCAGCTCATCCGGCAGCGGGTCGTCGAGCAACAGCGACTCGATAACTGGCAATGCGCCGTTTCCGGCCGATACGGCGGCTTGTATCTCTCTAGGCACGATCATGTCGTTTCTGCAGCGCCACCACATCATCAATGCCGAGCAAACGTGACATCTCGCCGAAGTCGAAATGCCCCGCACCTTCTCCATTGGCATCGCCAGCCTTCAAACCGGCGTAGAAATTTCGCGCAGCCTGCGCCGCCGCGAGCGGTGCGCCTGCCGGATAGATGACAAATTTCACACCAAGCTTTTGATAATCCGTCGGCGGCAGAACAGGCGTAAAGCCGCCATGAGCCGCGTTGACCAGAATAGGTTTATTCAATCGACTGGCCGCTTGTTCAATTTCTTCTAGGCTTTGCGGCGCTTCCAGAAACAATATGTCTGCTCCGTTTTTTGCATATTTATCAAGCCGGTCAATGGTAGCGTCCAGACCTTCTGTCCGCCTGGCATCGCTGCGCGCAATAATCAGTATATCCCCCTGACCACGAGCCTCGACTGCGACTTTCATGCGCGCGATCATCTCCTCGGCGTCGACTGAAACCGCCTGCCCTACATGCCCGCATATTTTGGGAAAGCCCTGATCCTCAATCTGGATCGCCGCGATACCGGCCTTTTGATACCCTTTGACGGCATGGGCCAAATTGGCGATGCTACCGAAACCAGTATCTGCATCCGCGATGATCGGCGCTTTGCTTTTGGCCGCAAAACCCCCAAAAATCCGAATGAAATCGCTATAGCCTGCAATGCCAACATCGGGTTCCCCCATGGCGGAGGCTGTGCCCCAATAGCCAGAGGCATAATGCGCGTCAAAACCGACTTCATTGGCCATTAACAGACTCATATGATCATAGATTCCTGGCGCTGCGATTATCTGATCACCAGCCATTTTCGCGCGAAGCTCGGCACCGCTCATGCCGCGCCCGATTCATGCTCAAACAGTTTATAATATTCCTCCAGCACGGCTCTATCCTCTATAGTTGCGGGAATTGTAGCCTCCTCCCTGTCGGCAATCTGCCTGATATTGCGGCGCAAGATTTTACCGGAGCGGGTCTTCGGCAGCTTGCTGACGATATGGACCTGTTTAAAGGCTGCAACCGGTCCAATTGCCGTGCGCACGTCCAGAACCAGCTGCTGCTGCAATGACGCGGGATCGCTCTGCTCCCCGGCTTTCAAGACTACGAAACCAGCGGGTATCTGGCCCTTCAAATCATCATGGATTCCAACTACGGCACATTCTGCAACCGATGGATTGGCTGCCAGAACCTCTTCAATCGCAGAAGAGGATAGCCGGTGCCCCGCGACATTGATCACATCATCCGTGCGTGTCATGACATAGACGAAACCGTCTTCATCGATATAACCGGCATCGCCAGACAAATAGTAGCCTACATAGCGTTCAAGATAGGCTTCGACATAGCGTTCTTCCGCCTTCCAGAGCGTCGGCGCAGCGCCGGGGGGAAGCGGTAGCCTGGCAACAATGGCACCGGTTTCATTGGCAGCAACCGGTACACCGTCCTCATCCAGACATGCGATATCCCACCCCGGCATCGGAACACTTGTCGAACCGGCTTTGGTTGGCAACTCCTCGATCCCCAACGGATTGGCGCAAATCGCCCAACCCGTCTCCGTCTGCCACCAATGGTCAACCACGGGCTTACCCAACAGATTTTCTGTCCATGCCAACGTGCTAGGATCGGTTCGTTCACCGGCAAGATAGACAGCTTGCAGGCTGGAAAGATCGTGCCCCGTTGACAGCGTGCCTTCAGGGTCAACTTGCTTGATCGCCCTTATCGCTGTCGGTGCTGTAAAGAAACTGCGCACTTTGTGTTTTGCCATGATCGACCAAAACACGCCCGCATCCGGGGTGCCGACGGGCTTGCCTTCAAAGACCACTGTCGTGTTACGGTTCAGCAGCGGGCCGTACACAATATAGCTATGCCCGACGACCCAGCCAACGTCGCTGGCGGCCCAATAGGTTGATCCGGGCGGGCAATTGTAAATGCCCTCCATCGTCCAGGCGAGCGCAGCGAGATACCCGCCCGTGTCCCGAACAATGCCCTTGGGCTGCCCGGTCGTTCCGGATGTGTATAATATGTAAAGCGGGTCAGTCGCTTTGACCGGCTCACACGGGGCCGGTTCAGCGTTCGCGATTTCATCGGCCCAATCCAGGACATCTGCCCTGCCCATATCCGCTGGCGCCTGTTCCCGCTGCCAGTAGATAGTCGCATCGATTTCATGATCGGCAAGGGCATAGGCCTCTTCCAGCATGGGTTGATAAGGCAGCAACTTGGTGCCCTCAATCCCGCAGCTGGCAGCAATTACCAATTTCGGTGTTGCATCATTAATCCGCGCCGCCAATTCCTTGGCCGCAAACCCTCCAAAAACCACGGAATGTATGGCACCGATACGCGCACAGGCGAGCATGGCAATTACCGCCTCCGGGGAGTTGGGCATGTAGATGATGATACGGTCGCCTTTCGTAACACCGCGCGCTCGCATAGCGCCCCCAAGCCGAGCGGTCGCATCCTTCAATTCGGCAAAGGTCAGGCTGCGAGACGTTTGTGTTACAGGGCTTTCATACTGAATGGCAATTTGATCGCCAAAACCATCGTCAACATGCCGGTCAACGCAATTATGGCAGGCGTTGAGTTCACCGCCAACGAACCAGCGCGGGATAGGTCCCTGACCACTGCCGAGCACTGTGTCCCAGCGCTTGGTCCAAGCCAATTTGTCCGCTACTTCTGCCCAGAATCTGTCCGGTTCATTTGCGGCAAAGGCCGTTAACTGCGCGTAATTCATCCGATTTCGATTCATTATCCCTCCTTCGCCGATTTTATCTATCAGGGGAGTATATCCCTAACGCCTATCCATTGCGCGGACATTATGCGACATTTGCTTCGATTATCTGCGCGCTTGCTACATATTGGAAACATCAAGAATCAGGATATGAAATATGGATGACGAGTCCCGAAAAACGGAGGTTCCGAAAGAGCTTGGTAATGAAATTGGCGGCAATGGGCGGGTCTATTTTGATAATGTCGTCATCGACAATATGCTGGACGCCTTGCTGGAACTCTCGGCGACCGTCTGGACCCATCATGACCGGGTGATCGTGCTGGAAAAAATCCTCGCTGCCAAAGGCATTGACGTTAGCGAGGAAATTGAGGCTCATTTACCTGACGAAGCGGAAATTGCCGCCCGGACGGCGGAGCGGGACGCATTTGTGGAACGCATTTTCGGTGCTTTCCTGCGCCGCCCGACCAGCGATTTGGCTGATAAAGTGAAGATCTAACAGGAGCTTGAATATGGACCGCGGAAATATTGGTGTACTGCCCCGCCCGACCAAACTGGCAGATGAAAGCTATCTTGAATTTGTTACCAGCTTTCGCAAATTCGCTATTCAAAAAGGCTTTCCTGTCATGTCGGCGAACGGCGAGGCAGCTTTGGAAAAAGCGTTCGAAACCGGAGAAGTGGCAAAGCCTGCCGATGGTTCCGAACTGCCTCTTGAAGAGATAAAGAAGGTTTTTGCCAAAGTCCCGATTACGCCAACCTGGCAGCGTTTCGTGCGTTCGCAACAGGAAATGATGTGGCGCGGAACAAGGGCCAGTTTTTTTCGCAATGCGGACAAGATCATGGCCGACATGGATGCTGCGGAAAAATCGCACCCGGATAATATCCACTATGATCCATCGTTCGAACCACCTACTTATACCCGCTGTGAAATTCATTGTCAGCCGGGCGGCTACACCGATGATCCATTGGGCGGCGCTGTCTTTCATTACGGCACCAAAATTTTCTACGAAGGTTTTAATGACCAGGACGAGATGCATACCGAGCATGCCGAGAAAACGACCAGGCCTGCCGACGGAAAAATCGAGCGCATTCTGGATGTAGGCTGCAGCATCGGACAGTCCACAACGGTCTTGAAAGATCTCTATCCGGACGCAGAAGTTTGGGGTCTTGACGTGGGCCTGCCGCTTATCCGCTATGCCCACATGCGCGCTGTTCAACGTGGCAAGGATGTTCATTTCAAGCAGGCGCTCGCGGAAGATAGCGGCTATCCCGATGACCATTTCGATATGGTGCTGGCCTATATCCTGTTCCATGAAGTGCCAGTCAAAAAGATGAAAGAAATTATCTCCGAGCTATTCCGGATCATACGACCCGGCGGTGTGTTCTCGATCTTTGAATTTCCCAATAACGACAAAGGCCAGGTGCCCGCCGGCTATCGATTCATGATCGACAATGACAGTCGCGATAATTGCGAACCTTATTCACCCGCTTTTGTCGCAAGCGATTTCAAAGGGATATTGGAAGCGGCCGGTTTCGAAGTGAAACAGGGGCCAGCGGTTTCCAATGACTTTCTGCAATCCCTGATCGCGACCAAGCCGGTCTGAATCTATTTTATCAGGGGTACGGTGGCGGGATCATAAGCAAAAATACCCAGTGCGTCCTCATTCTTGATCGGGGTATCTCGAAAGGCATAGGGATCAATGGCTTGCAACCGATCGCCGCCGAGATTGGATTCTGATTGCAGGAGAGAAGCGCGTTCTATTCGGCTCTCGGCATATATTTTCAGTGCCTGGCCCGGTGTTTCCGCAACCGCAAAAGCGCGACCGAGAATGACTCCATCTTCAATCGCACAGGATGCGCCCTGCCCCATATAGGGGAGCATCGGGTGGGCAGCATCGCCCAGCAAAGCGGTCCGGCCGCTAACCCAATTCTCAAGCGGTTTACGAATGAACAGGCCCCAGCGATATAGAGCATCTCCGGGTATAGCCTCCAACAGCTCCATCACATAGTCCGTCCAACCTTCATAATGCGCCGCCAACTCGCTCTTCTCCGCCTTCGCGTTCCAGCTTTCTTCAGCCCAGTCTTCAGCTTTGGTCAGCGCCACAATATTGACCAGTTCAGTCCCGCGCACGGGATAGCTGACAATGTTCCGCCCCGTACCCAGATGATTTATATTCAGCCTTTCGACGGATTTCGGTCCCAGTTTCTCCGCTGGCACCAATGCGCGCCAGGCGACATGCCCGCTAAATTCCGGTGGTTCGGAATCGAATAGGCTGTCACGGATGACCGACCGCAATCCATCTGCGGCGATGACAATATCCGCTTCAGCGGTGCTGCCATCTTCAAAGGTCAGAATGACACCATCTACGCGGCTATAAACGTCCGCAAGCCCGTGATTCATTGCGCAATTGCTTCGGCCAAACGCATCTATCAACATATTGAGCAAGTCAGCCCGGTGTAGCTGACAATAGGCAGCTTTGTATGTCTCACGGCAATCCCGGCGGTCAAATGTCTTGAGCAATTCCCCGGTTTCGCCATGATACAGACGCTGTTCCAAGGGCTCATTGGCATTGGCATTCAAATAATCAGTGAAGCCGAGAGATTCCAAACCGAGCGTCGCATTGGGTGAGATGGAAATACCTGCCCCCACTTCGCCAAATTCCGGCGCACGTTCATATATGACTGGATTAAACCCGGCTTTCTGAAGCGCGATACCAGCCACCAATCCCCCAATACCGCCGCCAACAATCGCAATTTTGGTGTTTGCATCAATCATGCGTCCCTGGTTCACAAGCCCAACGCTCCCGGATTGATAATGTTATCCGGATCCAGTGACGTTTTGAGATCGCGAAGCAACATGGCTGCACCGCTTTCGCGATTTTCCGTATAGGGGTAGAGCCGCCCGATCTGAAAATGGGTTCCGCCGTGCTGATGCACCAACGCATTGAAAGCCGACACGAACTCCCCGACCAATTCCCGCGCCGTCAGGTTTTCCGGAAACTCCGGCATTTTTCCTTCAAGATAATCAGGCGTAAGGCGGTTATGATATTCGTACAGGCTGTCGGGCCAGTAGAATACGGGTTCGTAAAGCAATCCAATGCCCGCCACACCGGCAAAAAATTCCGCAATAGTGACGTTCGTCTCTGTCATCCGTTCGGCAAAACTGGCCTTGAGGGATAGGTAATCCTGATGAAAACCTTGCAATGCTGATTGAGGAAACACCCCATGGATCGGCAACATCCGGCGGCCGTCAGGATGCGTCACTGGCAGAACCGGAAACGGATCGGCGCGCGTCATCAACGGCACGGTATTGACGATCTCCTCCCCTGATTTGGCAAATCCGCGAATGGCATTTATCCGGCTTTCAAGCTCTGCTTTGTCCCGGCCTTCCACCACAAAATGCGCAGTATATTTTGCCTTGTCCAGAAATCGCCGCCCACTCATTGCAATGCGAAACATTCGGCCGACGGCTGACAATGGATTTCCGGCCGCCTTGCCAATACGCCACATCGCTTTTGCGTCTTCCAAGAGATCAGGCGCGCCCGAATTTTGTCGCGCGACGTCGCCATCCATTGCAATCATCTCCGATGACAGACGGCGCATGGACAGATCGGAAAACAGCTGCGCCATGGCATCGAAATCATCATAGGCAAAGGACAGACCGCTAACCTGCGCCGGGCGTGGTTCAATTTCGAGGGTCACCGCTGTCTTGATTCCCAGCGCCCCGGCATCATTGGCGAATATACCCGTCAAATCCGGCCCGAAATTGCGGTTAAATGGCCGTGTTCCTGTCGTACCATCGGAGCCGCTGTGTAACAGCTCACCGGCACCGGTCACCACCTCGAAGCTTTTGACGGCATTCGCCGAAGCACCATTGGTGCCAGAGCCAAAAGTCACAGTCCCTTGACTCATGGAGCCACCAATTGTTGCCGATCGCCCCGACATGGGTCCCCAAAACCGTGCGCGCCTGTCATGCTTGGCAAGTGCTTCATCCAGTGCAGCCCATGTGCAGCCCGCTTCCACCGTGACGTGGCCATCCTCAACCGATATCTCACGAATGGCTGATAGCCTGGAAAAATCAAGCATGATGGCGTTTGCAGATGTAGGCTGGAAAGCCTTTGTGTAAGACATGCCTCCACCGCGCAGAAAAATTGCACAACCCTGTGCTCGGCAGAACTGAACTATCCTGACAACCATATCGGTGGTTGCCGGACTCACAATTGCAAGCGGCAGGATACCTTCAAAAAACAGGTCCTGCGAAAAGTAGCGCAGGCGGGCTTCATCGGTAGTCACCGCATCCGTACCACAAATGGCAGCCAGGCCATTGTAGCCTTGCCTTTCTTGTCCTTTTGCTATGTCGGCATCCATATTCATTCCCTTTTGTGCGATAGCGCGAGGGAAATGACGAGGGCAGCAAAACTTCTTATCCGGCTGACGGTTAAACCTGCATCTCATGCTGCGCTTTTGGCAACAGTATCATAGTGTCACATCCAATGACTTCAATTTCACCTGCAATTGATTTGGAACCAGCCACTCCATCGGTATCACCAGAGGATACCGCTCATTCCCCCTTGCGTTCTTGGTTGGTCGTGGCAGCGCTCTCTTTTGCCGCAATTGTAAGTTATATTGATCGACAAATTATCAATCTGTTGGTGGATCCGATCAAGATCGATCTTGGCCTTACCGATGTCCAGATCAGCTTGTTGCAAGGCTTTTCCTTCGCGTTGCTTTACGCAGTCATGGCTATTCCACTGGCCTGGATCGCAGATCGATATAACAGGAAATGGGTAATATTGGGCGGCCTCATCTGCTGGTCTGCTGCAACATTCGGCAGCGGCCTCGCCATGGGCTTTGTTTTTCTATTTTTCGCAAGGATGTTCGTCGGGATCGGCGAGGCAACCCTGTCGCCTGCCGGTTTTTCGATGATCAGCGACTATTTTCCCAAAGAAAAACTACCCGCCGCTATCGGTGTTTTTACCGGAACGGGCTTTATTGGATCGGGTCTGGCTCTTGTGATCGGCGGTTATCTTTACGCTCAATTGGAAGCGATAGGACCGATAACGCTGCCTTTCGGGACGTTCAAACCGTGGCAGATAACTTTTTTTACGGTATCCCTACTCAGTGTTCCGGTTTTCTTTTGCCTGTTGCTGATTCGCGAACCCGCCCGCAAAGATGGTAATGTCGTTCTTTCCGATGATGACGCTCCGCCAGCTCTGGAAATATTGAGCTTTATCCGTAGCAATGCCCTTGTGTTCTTTCCGCTTTTCTTCGGCTTCTCCTGTTTTGCAGCGGCCCAGTTTGGTATCGGCGCATGGGCACCAAGCTATTTCATTCGGGTTCATGAATGGACTCAATTGGAGGTCGGTCAATTTTTTGGACCAGTAGTGATGTTTGGCGGCGTCACAGGCGTTGTCGCAGGCGGTTTTGCAGCAGAGAAAATGCTGGCTTCCGGAATAAAGGACGCTACTTTGCGGTTGCCGATCATCGCGATATTGTGCGCTTTACCCTTCGCAATAGCTTTTCCGTTAGTATCGTCACCATGGGTTGCGCTGGCTCTGCTAGCCCTAGTCTTGTTCTTCGGAACTGTTCCCTTTGGAGCCGGTGTTGCAACATTCCCGTTGATCACCCCCAACCGCATGCGGGCGCAGGTCATTGCCGTCTATCTGCTGATTGCCAATTTGCTCGGCTATTCTGCCGGACCGCTATTGGTCGCGTGGTTGACTGATTATGTTTTCGGATCACCCGCCGCCATTGATCAGTCGCTAGCACTCGCGCCACCTGCCACAATGATTATTGGCTTGGTTTTGGTCTGTTTCGCGCTCAAACCCTATCGCAAAATGATACAGAAAACCGAAATGGAGTCTTTTTGATGGCCGTGATCACCCTCGCATCCGAAACAACATCATTCATCGCCAGGGACCAGAAATTACTAATTGGCGGTCAGTGGAAGGACGCTGGCAGTGACGCGCTGATTGACGTCATAAACCCTGCCGATGGCCATCGGATTTCCGGAATTGGCAATGCGAGCGATGCCGATATTGACGAGGCCGTTTCGACCGCACGAGAGGCATTTGAAAGCGGCGCCTGGCCGGAGATGAAGCCTGGCGAGCGCTCACGCATAATTCACAAGATCGCGGATTTGATGGAGGCGCATGCCGAAGAACTGGCGCAGCTGGAAACACTCGATAATGGCAAGCCGATTAACTTTGCCCGCGGTGATGTTTTTGCCTCCATCGGGGCCTTCCGCTATTATGCGGGCTGGGCCGACAAAATTCAGGGAACAACCCACACCATAAATTTGCCGGGCGATCATCACGTCTACACGCTGAAGGAGCCTGTTGGTGTAGTTGCACTGATTGTACCGTGGAATTACCCGTTGGTGATGGCGGCCATGAAACTTGGTCCTGCATTGGCCGCTGGTTGTACCGCCATATTGAAACCGGCCGAAGACACATCGCTTTCTGCACTGCGCTTGGGGGAACTGGCATTGGAAGCGGGTCTTCCCGAAGGCGTATTGAATATCGTGACCGGATACGGCCATACGGTTGGCAATAGTCTGATCAATCATCCCGGTATTGATAAAATTGCATTTACCGGCTCTACCACAACAGGCAAAATTATCGCCCATGCGGCGGCCGAGAACCTGACGAAAGTCACGCTGGAGCTTGGCGGAAAATCGCCCAACATCATCATGCCCGATGCGGACCTTGAAAAAGCCATTCCAGCATCTGCCATGGGCATATTCTTCAACAGCGGTCAGACCTGTACCGCACCCTCACGCATCTATGTGCATGAAGATATTAAGGACGAAGTTGTCAATGGCATCGCCGCCGTAGGTAAATCGATGAATCTTACCAACGGTCTGGATGAAGAGAGCACCATGGGCCCCTTGGTATCCGCCAAACAGTTCGAGCGGGTCAGCGCCTATATCGAACAAGGCCAAAAAGAAGGTGCACATATTGCATCGGGCGGCGTGCGTCATGGCGAAAGCGGTTATTTCCTTGAGCCAACGGTTATCGATCAGACCAGAAATGACATGAAAATTGTTCAGGAAGAAATCTTTGGCCCGGTGGTGGTGGCTCAGAGTTTCAAGACTGAGGAAGAAGCGCTCGCCTTAGCCAACGACACCCAATACGGTCTGGCCGGAGCCGTATGGACGCAAAATATCTCTACCGCGCACCGTATGGTCGGCAAGATCAAAGCCGGTATCATGTGTATCAACGCGGTCATGGGAGCGGATTGGGATGTGCCGCTCGGTGGTTACAAACAGTCAGGCATTGGCCGGGAAAACGGCAAAGACGGCCTGGAAAACTACCTCAACACCAAAACGGTATTCACTGCCCTATGAGTGTGATCCCGACCGATATACAGCACATTGATGTCGGTGACGCGGAAATTCACGTCGAGATCACCGGCAATGGGCCAGACCTCTTGCTGGTTGCCGGCCTAGGAGGGCGCGGAGCCTTCTGGAACAATCAGGTCCAGGACTTTGCCAAAGATTTTCGGGTTATCACGTTCGACCATCGCGGTTGCGGTAACAGCACGCCCGACAAGGTTGTCTATGGTGCCGAACATATGGCGCAAGATGTGCTCGCATTGATGGATGCCATGGAGATCAAGAAAGCAAGCCTTGTTGGCCATTCCACTGGCGGTGCAATCGGACAGCATATCGCACTTGATCAACCGGCGCGGCTTACAAAGCTCGTGCTTTCATGCAGCTGGGCCGGTCCTGACACTTATTTGACCGAGCTTTTCCGGACGCGGCGAGAGATACTGATAAGCTGCGGGCCGCTCGCTTATCTCACTATGGGCACTTATCTCGCCATGCCGAGTTCTCATTTGCAGCCGCAAATGACATCGGCACGAGCTTTTATGGAAGAACGGCTTGCGGCATTTCCGGGATTGGAAGTGGAATTGTCGCGAATTAACGCAGTCTACACGCATGACTTGCGCAGCCGTCTGCATGAGATTGCCACACCGACATTATGCATCGGGTCCATGGATGATCAAATCACACCGCCCGGTTTTACCCAGGAAATGGGCGATTTGATCCAGGGAGCGGAGACCCACCTGCTCGACCGCGGCGGGCACTTCAGCCCGATTGTATCGACCGAGATCTATAACAAACGCGTACTGGAATTCTTGGCGCAATAGGAGGCTGTCATGGCGGACGACATCACCAAGGGACAATCGGTCATTGTCGGGCCCGATGAAGGTCGTTCCCTATGGCAACCCATGCCCTCGCGCGGCTATGTCGATGTCAATCTCACGCCCGACAACATGCCTTATGACACCTTTTCCAGCGGGATTCAGTTATTGCCGCCCGGCTGTATGGTGCGCGAGCATGGTCATAAACAAAATCACGAACTGGTTTTTGTTTATGAAGGAACGGGTGAGGTCGATATTGATGGCAAAGTGTCAAAATTCGTTCCCGGAACGACAATCCTGTTTGCCCGCAACTGCACCCACTGGATCAAGAATACCGGCGATATCGACATGAAAATGTTCTGGGTCTTCTTCCCGCCCGGACTGGAAGACTGGTTCTATGCCATTGGCAAGGACCGCAAACCGGGTGACGCTATGCCGGAACCATTTGACCGGCCCGACAATGTCCAGGAGGTGATGGACAAGATGCGGTTCCTGCCGCCAAGAAATCCGGGCTGATGCGGATTGTTACTCAATCCGATGTTGAGCGGCTTTTGCCGGTTAGGCCCTGTGTCGACGTTATGCGACAAGCGATGTCCGCGACCTCCCGCCGCAACGTCTCCCTTCCGATCCGGCAATTCATGCCGATCCCCGATGCGCCCGGAAAACTGGCTATCATGCCCGGTACATTGGGAGAACCCGCTTGCTTTGGTATCAAGCTGGTTTGCAAATATGATCGCCCGCATGACGACCCGCTCGGCACCCATGTCGGGATGGTGATGCTATTTGATAGCGTCAAGGGCATTCCGCTGGCGATGATCGAGGGGTCCTCGCTAACTGCGATCCGGACCTCCGCAGCAAGCGCGCTCGCAACGGACATTCTGGCGCGCAAGAACGCAACCAGACTGGCGATTATCGGCAACGGCGAACAGGCTATGCGCCATGTGCATGCCATGCGGGCGGTGCGGGACATTGATAATATCAATGTCTGGGGCCGTGATACAGAGCGCGCCAGTGCCTTTGCCGCCAAGGTAGCTGATGAGACCGGCGTAGAGACGATTGCGTGGAAAACGGTCGCCGAGACCGCGGCGGATGCGGACATTATCTGCACCACCACTTCTGCCAAGACGGCAGTTCTGTTTGCAGCCGATTTAAAGGCCGGCCAGCATATTAATCTCGTCGGCTCCGCCATTCCCACGACTGCTGAAGTTGATGACGGAGCAGTTTCCAAATCACGCTTCTACGTCGACTATCGTGACGCAGCGATGGCAGCAGCCGGTGAATTGCTCGGTGCGATTGAGCGGGGTGTTATAACGGATGCTCATATTGTCGGTGAAATCGGCGAAGTGATCAATGGCAACGCTCCAGACCGTCAGAATGATGACCAGATTACGATGTACAAATCACTCGGTGTCGCCTCGCAGGATCTCGCCGCCGCGCATGCGATCTGGCGGATGGCCGAGGCCGAAAACAAGGGGATTACCGTTGACCTTATGGACTAGAACCGCGCACTTCATCCTGCCGCTTGCCATGGCGATTGGCGGATGCACCATGAACACGGAAGTTGGAGCAGCCGCACCGCCTGATAGCGCCGCAAGCACCGGCGCGGCCGACGAAGCGCTCTACATGCAGCGTTACGAAGCACAACAGAAGGCCGCCATCGCCGGTGGCGGCCTGCCCGCCTACGACCCGCTGGAGCCGGTCCGCGGCGCGTCGCCCTATCAGCCGCTACCGGTAGGACCAGCACGCATCGATGCATCGCCCCTGCAAAAGGCAGAGCAATTTGCCCGGGAGCGCAACAGTTCCGCCTTTCTGGTCTGGCATGACGGGGCGCTGGTCCAGGAAAGCTATTTTGGCGAGGCGGATCGCGATTATCTCATCAATGCGAAATCGCTGGCCAAGCCATTGACCGCGATCATCGTCGGCCGCGCTATCCAGCAGGGGCATATTAAATCGCTCGACCAGCCGGTTGCAGACTTCATCACCGAATGGAAAAGCGATCCCGGCAAATCCAAAATCCTGATCCGCCACCTGCTCGACATGCGCAGCGGGTTGTTGCCGCAGGGTTTTGGAGGCGGCCCGGAAAATGTGCTGAACCGCGCCTATCTCCACCCCCGCCATGACGAAGTGATCATCAATGAATATCCCCTGGTGAACGAACCGGGCAGCCGGTACGAATATGCCAATGCCAATTCCGAACTGGTCGCGCCGGTTATCGAGCGCGCGACCGGACAACGCTATCACGATTATGTCAGCGACGCGTTGCTGATCCCCATTGGCGCTCAGGGTGGGACGGTCTGGGTCAACCGGCCCGGTGGTGTTGCCCATGCCGGATGCTGCATTCAACTGCCCGGGCAAACATGGGTCAGGCTGGGTATTTTGTTGCTGAATGACGGGGTCTGGGAGGGCGAAAGACTGCTTCCGGATGGCTATGTCAATGCCATGCGAACCCCGACCAAAGAAAATCCGCATGCCGGCCTCGGCGTCTGGGTTGCCGGTGACTATGTCGAAAGCCGCGGGCCGCTGCATCCGTCAATGGAAGCCGGCAAAACGCTGCACAGCGAGCCCTATGCCGACAGGGATCTGTTCCTGTTTGACGGCAATGGCAATCAGGTGGTCTATATTGTCCCCTCGCAAAGATTGATCATTGTGCGAACAGGCGACCGTCCACCGAAAGACAAGCCATGGGACAACAGCTACATTCCCAATCTTGTTATCAATGCGATCAAGCGGGGGCCTGACGAACCGCAACCCGTGCCGCAAGAAGGGAAATAGCAGTTCATGGCCACCTTAGCCGAAGCATCCGACGTCAGGACCAAACAGGCTCTTCCCGCTTCCCTGAAACTCGGCTGGGGCTCCGGTGCATTTGGCGTCGCGCTGCTGATGAATGGTGTTTCCGGCCTGATCCTGCTGTTCACGGCCAGTATTTTGCAAATCGAGCCGTGGCTTGCCGGGCTTGTCATATTTCTGGCCAAACTGATTGACGTTGTTACAGATCCGATCGTTGGCGTGTGGAGCGACCGATTTGAATCGGCCAAGGGACGGCGCAGGCCCTTTCTGTTCTGGGGCTCGATTACCGGCGCGATCAGCTTTGCTCTGATCTTTACCTCGCCGTCATTCGAGAACCAGTATCTGACGGCCTTTTACATTTTCATAGTCCTGAGCTTTTACGCCATCGCCTACACGATCTACAATATTCCCTATATGTCGATGCCGGCGGAAATGACCGATAATTATCATGAACGCTCCTCGATCCATGCCTATCGCATGGTTTTTATCTCGCTCGGTTCTTTCGTGGCAACAGCCGGAGTGAAGGTGGTACTCGAAGCACTCGGCAAAACCGAACCATCAAGCTATGCCATTGTCGGCGTCGGTTGTGCGGTACTCATCCTGATCAGCACCATGATCGCCTATTTCACTACCTCTTCTGCCCGGTTCACGCAGGGCGCGCAGAAAAGCACCAAAAGCAACGCAGCTCAAGTGGTACAAGAATTTAACGCGGTCCGCAGCAACAAGCATTTTCTGCGCCTGATTAGCGTGAAATTTGCACAACTGATGGGCGTGCAAACCGCAGGCGCCGCTTTTGCCTATTTTTTCGTCCAAAGCCTTGGCCGGGATTTCAACATTCTGGCGATCTTCGGGACGACAGTGACAATTTCGACGATTATCTTCGCGCCGCTGCTCGTGAAATTCTCCCAGCGATACGGGAAAAAGAACGCCTATTATCTGGCGGCCGGCGTCAATATTTTATACGCGCTGAGCTGGTCCCTGGCCAGCGAGGGCGAGCCTTTATGGTCAATCGTGGTGCGCGCCGCATTCGTCGGGATTGCGTTTACCGGTAATGTGGTCATGGCGATGTCGATGCTGACCGATATCATCAATGCCGATGCCAACCGCACCGGCGTGCGGCGCGAGGGCGCATTTACTGCGCTATATAGTTTCGTGGAGAAGCTGACCGGCGCGGTCGGCCCGCTGATCGTGGGCTTCGCGCTGTCCTTCGCCGGGTTTAACAACAAGCTGCCCTTTGACGTGCCGCAAGGTGGCAATGTCGACACCGCCCTGCTATTTTCAGTGAGCTGGCTCCCTGCCCTATTTGGGCTCGTCGCCATCTGGATTTTATCGGGCTATAAGTTAACCGAACAGGAATTGCAGGCTTCCGGCGCACAGAACAGTGCCCAAAATGAAGCGAATAAACAGGAGAAATCATGATGGAATTGCAAGATCCCAAGTTAAAACAACGTGGCCGCGCCTCGCTCGATTTTCTGGCGCAATTGGGTGTGGCTTCTGCGCCGGTGTCGCAAAAAGTGACGTCTGAAATTAGCGACCGACTGGACGTTGATAACTTGCCGGATGATCTGGATGAACGGGAAGAGGCAATCGACAACGCGTTGTCGGACTCCACCGCTTTCGCGACCCAGCGCCTGATGGGGGATTGGCACAGCCGCAGCCATGGCCGGATTTCATGGGAAGCCTTTGAAGAAATCAAACCGGAATTGCAGCCCGTTCTGGATGCAACCACCAAGGGACCGGCAAGCCTTGTACTTGACCCGGAGCTTAAGCTTCCTGCTTATTGGGAGGGCGTCCATTTTCACCGCACGGAGGGCGGCTGGGATGCGCATGAGCATATGGGCTATGTCCATGGCGAAATTATCCACAAGAAAATGGTCGCGCGTTTCTTCCCTGGTGGGATATTCAAGCAAAGGCAAAATGTTGCGGAAATGGCCCCGCGGGACAGCTATGAGCGGATACTCGACATGGGTTGTTCGAGCGGGCACTTCACCACCGCGCTCGCCAAAACCTATCCGGATGCACAGATTACCGGTGTCGAATTGTCAGCGCGGATGCTGGAACATGCCCATCGCACGGCCAATGCCAATGGCTGGAACTGGAAACTCTATCAGCGGGCGGCCGAAAATACAGATTTTGAGGATGCCAGCTTTGATCTTGTCGCGTCCTATATCCTGATCCACGAAATTCCTGCTGACGTCGTCGAGCAGGTTTTTGCGGAAGCCTTCCGCGTGCTCGAACCCGGCGGCGACATGATCATGTCGGATGCCACCCGCTATGCCGATCTGGACAAGCTGAGCGTATGGAAAGCCGATCGCAGTGCCAAATATGGCGGTGAGCCCTTCTGGCGCGAAACCGCCAGCCTTGACCTGGCCGAAATCGCCAGAAAAGTAGGCTTTGTAGATGTCAGTGCCGACGGCATGTATCCGCATGTCGTTAAAGGGCGCAAACCGGCATGAGCGGTCCGGATCGCGACACGCCTACCAGCTTTAACTTCCCCGAAGGCAAGCTGCTGCATCCCGAACAAGTCGACAATCTCGGTCGGGCCCTGATCAGTCTGACCCGGGAAATCTGCGTGCTGACCGACCGGCAGATGGTGCTGGAAAAAATACTGGCGGACAAAGGCATCGACGTTACAGAGGCGGTTGAAAATTATCAGCCCGATGAAACGCTGCAGAGCCGGTTGGATCAACGCACTGGCGCGATTGTCAAAACCATTATCGGTGATCTGACGGGCGCAGAATGATTCATTGGCGTCGTCTGCTCCGAAGCGTAGCATTGCTCTTATTGGGTTTGGCAAGTGGTGCCGCGCTGGCGATGCAGACCACGTCGACGATTCCGAATGCACCCCCAAAGCTTGTCGTCACCGAAATTCAGACAATGTTGACAACCAAAAGCGGCCACGAATTCCCTGTTACGATATTCGCACCAGACAGATCAGGCACCTTTCCGCTGATCGTGTTCTCAACCGGTGCTTTTTCAAGCCCGGACCGCTACCTTAATATGCTCCAGCCGATTGCTGAGGCGGGATATATTATTCTCGCGCCAACCCATTTGGATGCAGAGATATTGGCGCTGGATCCCAAGCCCAAGTCTGAAACCGTTTGGACGACGCGCAATGACGAGATCGCGCATCTTGCCGCAGCCCCTGATCCGATGGTTGCGCGGCTCAAAAGACGTGGATTCACTATCGATGCAAACCGGATCGCAATAATGGGGCATAGCTATGGCGCGCTGATAGCTCAGATTGGCGCCGGAGCGATTGCAACGGAGCCCGATGGCTCGCGCCCCAATCGCAAAATCGAAAATGTCGCTGCACTCGTGGCCTATTCCCCGCCCGGTCCGCTTGCAAAGATGATCGATGCCAAGGGCTGGTCGACTATTGACGTACCAAGTCTGACGGTGACCGGAACTGCGGATATCCTGCCGGGTTTTATCGACGACTGGCGGCTCCATAAAGCGGCTTATGAAGCCACCCCCAAAGGCGCGCGGTGGCTGTGGGTCGGGGATGATGTCGATCATTATTTTGACGGGCTTTTCGGGCGGGGCGGATCCATCCGGCCGGAAATCGCAAAGCGCTTCGACCATGCAATTGCAACGACCATACAGTTTCTCGACCTGCATCTGAAGCCAGGAAAGGTTGCAGAAGGCCCGGAGCCATTATCCGGCGTTGAAGTCACAAAGGACTAGAGCATGCGAACCATACAAATCAGCATAGCAGGCGCATTGCTTTCATCGCTGGCCGCCTGCATGGCACCGGCGACCAGCGCCGTTCCGCAACGTGATATAGCCGCCGCATCCGAAGCCTTAACAGGCGCGACCGTTCTGGATGTCGACCTGTTCCAGCCAACGGTCACCATCGGCGAAAAATGTGACGAACAGAAGCTGCCCACGACCGGGGACGCGATGTCGGCCCGTCTTGCCGCCGCCATTGCGCAAGCCGATAGCTATTCCAAGGCGGAAAACGGCGTGGGCCTCGTCATTCTGAAAGACGGAAAGATATTGCATGAAAGCTATGCTGGCGATGCCGGTGCGGCGACCCCGACTGACAGCTACTCCATGCACAAATCCGTCCTTGCACTGGTGTACGGGATTGCCATTGATGAAGGCATTATCGGATCGCTGGATGATCGCGCGGGACAATATATCAGCGAATGGAAAGATGATCCGCGCGGCCAGATTACGCTGAGGCAGCTGCTGCATATGGAAAGCGGGCTGAAACTTTACAGCTTTTCCGATCCCGGCGGGAAATCACGGGAACTGCTTTTGGCAGCCGATATCAATGCGGTGGCACTGGACTATCCGCTGGCCGATGGTCCCGGTGCAGAGTTTCGCTATAATAATGTGAACAGCCAGATCGCTGGCATCGCCTTGGATCGCGCGCTTCAGGCAAAAGGCTATGACAGCTATGCCGGTTATCTGGAACAAAAGCTCTGGTGTCCGGTCGGCAATGACACAGCCAGGCTGTGGCTCGACCGGGAAGGCGGCGCTCCGCATTATTATTCCGGCCTGTTCACAAACCCGCACAACTGGGCCCGGATCGGTGAACTGATCCGCAATCAGGGCCTATTGCAGGGCAAACAAATCATCTCTGCCGAATGGATCAAGGCCATGGCAGAGCCAGCACCGACCAATCCCAATTATGGCCTGCATGTCTGGCGGGGATCGCCTTATGTTGCCAAACGCCGCTATAGCCAACAAAACCCGTTAGCGGTGACCCAT
Source organism: Parasphingorhabdus sp. (assembly GCF_965233695.1). GTDB lineage: Bacteria > Pseudomonadota > Alphaproteobacteria > Sphingomonadales > Sphingomonadaceae > Parasphingorhabdus. The sequence goes on along the minus strand of NZ_OZ247497.1, from coordinate 2,544,513 downwards.
GGCGCGCCCTATCTGGCCGAAGATGTGCTGTTCTTTGACGGGTTCGGCGGACAGCGTGTCTATGTCGTTCCATCCAGCGGGTTGACCATCGTCCGCACAGGCCAGGTGAATTTCGCCTATGACGACGCGAAAATCGTCAACCTGATACTGAATGGCCTATCCCGCTGAGACGCGGTCACTCCTGACCAAACATGGCTTTGAACGATTCCTCTGTCGGATTGCCAACTTTGAGGTCGTCTTCCATGACCGCCATGCCGCGCTGAACCGCGGGACGGGCACCGACAGTGGCTAGCCAGCGCTCTACATTCGAAAATGCGGTGACATCAACGCCGTGCAAATTTTGCTGTTTTTCGGTCATCCAGGGAAAGGTCGACATATCAGCCAGGGAATAGTCGCTGCCCGCCAGATATTCCTGCTCTCCCAGCCGCTTGTCGATCACGCCATAAAGCCGCTTGGTTTCGCCGCAATAGCGCTGAATTCCGTGCTCCACGCGCTCTTTCGCATAGCCGTTAAAATAGCCGCATTGCCCGAACATCGGACCAACGCTGGCATTCTGGAAAAACAGCCATTGCGTTACGATGGATTGCTGCACCGGATCTTCCGGCCAGAATTTCCCGGTCTTTTGCGCAAAATAGAGAAATATCGCCCCCGATTCAAAGACCGCATGCGGCTGGCCGTCTGGACCGTCATGATCGACTATCGCGGGCACACGGTTATTGGGGCTGATTGCCAGAAATTCCGGCGTATGTTGTTCACCCGTCAGTATATTGATGGATTTGGTCTGGTAATCGAGTGCAAATTCCTCGAGCGCGATCGATATTTTGTGCCCGTTGGGCGTCGGCCAGTAATAGAAGTCGATCATTTGGCATGTTCCTTCTGCAAGGCGAGTATGTCCTGCACCGCCCGCTGGCAGCGTTTGGCACTGGTATCGCCTTCAAAATCCTTGTTGTAATGCGACTGTACGGAAGGGCGTTCGATCGCCGCATCAAACCAGTCCGAAAGCGCCGGACGACCATCGCGCCACCGGAAATCGGGATGGATCGGATCTTTGGCTTCATAAAATTCCGCGCGAAAACCGAGATAGCTGATCGCGTGCAGCAGCGACGCATGGCCGATATCAAAATCCGTCCAGCTGCCCGCCTGTTGCTCGAGCCCATCGAGGGCGCGGATATATTTCGGCCATAAGGATTCAAAAACCCGCATATTCCATTGCTCGGGCTCCTGCCATTGCTCGGCCACCATTTGCACCGTCGTTTCAAAAATCGTGTCTCCCAGAGCCAGCCGGGTGATCGCATCCCAGCGTGCCGGGCCCGACGCCGGATACATTTTGCGTGCCTTGCTATTGGCATCGAAATATTCGCAGATCGCCTGGCTGCCATAGATGACCTGACCGGTGTCTGTAGCAAGCGTCGGCACCTTGTCGAGCGGGTTGAGCGCAGCGATACTGTAAGCATCGCCCTGATCTTCCCCATCCAGATTCTTGAACGGAAAGGTTGGAACAAAGTCAATATCGTCCCAATGCCCACACTCATGTGCGGTGACCAGAACCTTGTGAATGAAGCTGTGAAACGGGGAGTAAAAAAGTTTCATGATCAATATCTTCCTCTATTTCAAATAGGCATCCGCGCCGATGCGATCGATTTTTGGTTCACCTCCAAGCAGTTCCGGCGCGCTTTTGAGATCCGCAAAAGCCCGGTCCAATGCCGCACCGACGGCGCCGAGCGCAGTGCCAGGGAATAGCGCGACGCTATATCCAATCTGCTGCGCCATGTGAGCGTCGGTCACTTCATCCGTGTCGCGGAGCAGGTTATGCAGCAAGGGAGCTTTGCCGTCCATCTGCCGGACAAATTCTGCCATCTGTGCCCGCGTGGTCAAAGATTCCGCGAAGATCATATCAGCGCCCGCTTCGACATAGGCATGGGCACGTTCCAATGCGCGCTCAAACCCTTCTGTGGCCATGGCATCGCTGCGCGCGCTGATCATTACGTCCGCATCGGTTAGCGCATCGCGGGCCGCCTTGATTTTATCAACCATGGCGTCCTGAAGAATAAGGGGGCGGGAAAGCGGGCTGTCGGCCGGCTTTATTTCCTGCTGGTCTTCAATTTGAATGGCAGAGGCTCCGGCCCGCTCCAGCATCCTGACGGTACGGCCAACCGCAAAGGCATTGCCGAAGCCCTGATCTGCATCAACCAGCATCGGAATCCCGATGCGATCGGCAATGCGCGCGGCAATGTCAGCTGTCTCGCTCGCGGAGAGCAACCCGATATCGGGGCGTGCCAAATGCGCAGCGGCGAGCGCAGAACCGGAAACAAATATCGCCTCAAAGCCAGCGACTTCCGCCCGATAGGCGCTGAAGGCATCATATACGCCCGGAGCGACGAGAATTTCTCGTTGCTGCAATCGTGTGCGCAATTTTTTGGCCAGAGTCACCGCGGGCTTCAGTTCACAGGCGCCCTGTCTTTGCGGGAAAGTTCCCCGGCATCTTCTTTGACCTTCAGTTCCTTGAATGCTTTATATTCATTCACCCCGGCCATTTCCTGCTTTGGCCAGCGCGTCGCAAAGCCTCGCGGGAAATGCGCATCGCCATCCGCACGGCCATCTTCAGACCATAAAAGCGGGAAGTGGGAGCCCTCGGGCTTTTCGCCTTCGAGCATTTCGTCAAAACTGACACCAGCCAGATTTACACAATCCGGACGGGGTGCCCAGCGGATATCATCACCGAAAACCCGTTCCGAGATGGCAACACGCCAGTCGTCAGTCGGATTACCAGCGGAGTAATGCAGCACCCATGGATGCACAATCAGCAGATCACCCGGGTCCATATCCCATGACAGAAAACGCAAATCCGGATCGCCGCGCTTGCTCTCGATTTCCGGATGCGGCACCCGGTCATCCGGTTTGATCATCTTTCGGGCGTTGGGTGAAAACAGCCAGTAAGGCACGTCATCATGCTGCGTGCCGGCCAGAACTTCGAGGCAGTTTGCTTTCACAATCGGCGTCAATGGTATCCAGATAGAGGGCACCATGTTGCCTTTAACCGGCCAGCCCATCCGGTCACAATGCCACAGGGTCTTGGCGTCGGATTGCGGTGGCTTGGCGAAAAATTCATCGAAGAAAAACCGGATTTCCTTTGACTGCATGACTTTGCCAGCAACCTCCGCAATCGGTGATTCAAAAACGAAACGCCGATATTCCTCGATACAACGCGCCATATAGCGGCCCGGAATAGTTGGCAGCAAGCCAACGTCCTTTTTGTCGATTATGACCTCTCTCGCAATCGGTTCGAGCAGGTCAATCCAGTCGCGGTCCAGCACACTGCGTAGACAGACGACACCATCTCTCGCATAGTCGTCGATATCCTGTTGAGTGACCTCGCGAAGCGGGCGTTTGTTCAAAGCCATGATATTCTGTCCTCTGTCAATTCAGCCTTCCTATAAACAACAAGACTCGGATCTGGGTTTAAAGAGGGATCAATATCCACTCGACGGATAGTTTTGGCAACGGCGTTACCGCAGTGCGAATAGTAGAACAGAACAGCGCTCCGCGCCCCGGATAATTCCTTATGGCGCCAGACACACAAACGCTGGAGCAGCAATACATATGCAGCATCTGAAAACACAGATCGTAATCGCGGGTGCAGGACCTGTCGGGAGCGTCGCGGCCTATTTCCTAGCGAATAAAGGCATAGACGTTATCCTGTTGGAATCCGGTGGCGATTGCGCGCTGGATTTGCGCGCCTCCACCTTTCATCCACCAACTCTGGAGATGCTGGATCAGTTCGGGATAACCGAAAAACTGATCGAAAAAGGCTTGAAAGCACCGATTTATCATTTTCGGGAGCGCCAGACGGGCGAGGTCATCGACTTTGACATGGGCGAGATTTCTGACCACACGCCCTTTCCCTATCGCGTCCAGTGCGAGCAATATCATCTCTCGCGCATGTTGTCAGACAGCGTACGCAACCTGCCCGGAGCAGACGTGCGCTTCGCACACCGCGTGGTCGGATTTGACCAGGATCAGACCGGAGTCGATGTCTATGCCGAAAATCCGCAAGAGATTGTCCAGATTCGTGCGGACTATCTGATCGGAGCTGATGGATCGAACAGCATCATCCGCAAATGGCTTGATACGGATTTTGATGGTTTCACCTATCCGGAAAAGTTTCTCTGTTACACCACCACTGAGCCGTTGGAACAGAAACTGCCGAATCTATGCCATGTCAATTATGTGTCGGATCCAAAAGAATGGATGGTTCTCCTAAGAGTGCCATCGCTCTGGCGCGTGCTCGTTCCTGCCAAGGAAGAACAGCCGGATGACGAGCTGCTCGCCGAAGAGAAGAAGAATGACGTGTTTGATCGGCTGGTTGGCAATGGGGAAAATGTCGAGACCGCGCATCGTACCATATACCGCGTGCATCAGCGGGTGGCGAAGCAGTTCATGCATGACCGGGTTGCGATTATTGGCGATGCAGCGCATCTTAATAACCCGATTGGGGGTTTTGGCATGAACAGCGGCATTCACGATGCGTTTAATCTGTGCGACAAATTTGCGCGTATATATAACAAGGGTGCGGATGCCGACGAAGCGCTGGGCATTTTCGAACGGCAACGCCATAAAACAACCCATGATTTTATTCAGGCACAGACGATTAGAAACATGCAATATCTGGCTGGAGGCGAGAGCGAAGAGCATAAGCGCCGCAAAGAAGAAATGCAGCGTGTCCACAGTGACCCGGAAGCGCGCGAAGGCTTCCTGTTGCGGCAATCGATGATTGAAAGTCTGGAACAGGAAAAACTGGTCGCCTGATGCCCCTGAAGTCTAATCCAAAACCCCGCCCTGATCCCGACGCTCTTGGCTATCGCAGATTGTTCGGGGTTCTGGGGCCGTCTACCAACACTGTCGTCCAGCCGGATTTTGATGATTTGCGTGTGCGCGGTGTGACCAATCACTATAGCCGAATTGTCGTGGAAGACGCGCAGGCAATCTCGGACGAAACTTTCATGGCAGGCACGCTGGAAATTTCCCGCAACACGCTGGATGCTGTACGCGGTGTCCTGACCTGCAATCCCGACTATCTGGTCATGGGCATGTCCGCCGTCACCTTTTACGGTGGGGCCGAAGGCGCGCAGAAATGGCGCGAGAATATCGAGAGCGAGGCGGGTCTGAAATTATGCACGGGATCCCAATCGCTGATCGAGGCTTTCAAAGCCTATGGCGGGATCAAAAAGATTGTGGTGCTGTCACCTTACTACCCGTCAGCCAATGCGCATGTTGCCCATTTCATGGCCGATCATGGTGTTGAAGTCGTCCGAGACACTTGCCTGCGCTGTCCCAGCTGGACTTCGATTGCGCAAGTACCAACAGAGACATTGCGAGAAGAATTGCGGGCTCTTGATGGCGATGATGTTGATGCACTCGTCCAGGTTGGAACCAACCTGTCTATGACGCGCTTGGCGGCAGCAGCAGAAATGTATCTGGGCAAGCCCGTCATCGCGATCAACACCGCAACCTATTGGAATGCGCTGCGCCAAAATGGCATTACCGATCAGGTCAGCGGATTCGGCCGCCTGATGGAAGAATTTTAGGAAAGACATACAGATGTTTGATTATGATTATGTCCCGCTGCCAGAGCGTGCGCCGCTGAAGTGGCCGAACGGCGCAAAAGTGGCATTGATGTTTACCTTCAATCTGGAAACCTGGGATCTCGTGAAAGATACGGACCAGCCCTATTATGCCGGTGGCCCTGCCTTGCTGCCCAATGCACTGGCCGGGCGGATACCCGATTATCCGAACTATAGCTGGCGCGAATATGGCCAGCGCGTCGGTATCTGGCGCATGTTTGATCTTTTTGACGAACTTGGCGCCAAAGCAGGATGCACCACCAATGCGGTAACCTTTGAGCGGCGCAAGGCCATGACCGATGCCTGTCTGGAGCGCGGCTGGGAACTGATTGCCCATAATCATGAGCAGGGCGAACTGCTGACGGATTTTCATGATGATATTGATGCCGAACGCGACATTATTCGCCGGTCGGTCGAGATGTATGAAAAGCATACGGGCAAACGACCCACAGGTTGGCTGTCCTCCTCGCTACGCGGAACATTGAATACGCCCACCATATTGGTCGAGGAAGGCTTCAAATTTTACTGCGATATCATGAATGATGATCAGCCCTATATGATCCGCACGGATGCAGGGCCGATAGTCGCGACGCCCTATTCCAATGTCATCAACGACTTCACCATATTGACCCGCAACGCCCGCACCACCGATGAGTATCGCGACCTGCTGATTGAAGAGCTGACAGTGCTGCACAAGGAAGGCGCAACAACCGGACGGATCATGAATGTTGGCCTGCATCCGCACGTATCGGGCCGCGCCTATACCATCCGCGCCTTGCGAGAATTTATTGAATATGCGCAGGGGCTGGACGGCATATGGTGGGCGACAAGAGAAGAAATTGCTGACTGGTATGCCGACAATCACGAAGCCCATTTTCCGGAACAACTCGGCTGAAGAGTCAGATGATCGCGCAGACGGTCTTTAGCTCCAGATAGTTTTCCAGAGCAGCCTGCCCACTATCGCGGCCCCAGCCCGACTGTTTCATCCCGCCAATGGGAAGCGACGCATCGTACATGGCATGGCCATTGACCCAGACCGTTCCGGCTTTCAGGCGATTAGCCATACGCATGCCGTTCGAAAGGCCTTCGGTCCAGACGCCAGCTGCCAGCGCATAGTCGCTATCGTTCGCAGCAGCGACAACTTCCTCTGTATCGTCAAACGGGGTCACAACGACCACTGGACCGAAAATTTCTTCGCGGACAATCCGCATATCCGGCGTCACATCCGTGATCACGGTCGGTTCGACAAAACTCTGATTGGGACCACCTGTTTCGCCCCCCGACAATATCGAGGCGCCAGCCGATTTGCCGTCCGCAATATAGGCGGCAACTTTGGCGCTATGTTCTTTCGACACCAACGGCCCCATTTGCGTTTCCGGATCAAGACCGTGGCCGAGCTTGATCTGTCCGCCAATCGCAGCAATCCCCTCGGCCACTTTATCCATGATCGAGCGGTGGCAGTATAGGCGGGATCCGGCGATACACACCTGTCCGCCATTGAAGAATATCGCATTGGCAGCGCCTTGAATAGCCGCATCAATATCGGCATCAGGCATGATGATGACCGGCGACTTTCCGCCGAGCTCCAATGTTATCCGTTTCAAATTGCCTTGCGCCGCATTCATGATGGCGCGACCGGTTTGCGTCGAACCGGTAAACGCGATTTTATCGACATCCTTATGTTCGGCCAAAGCAGCGCCGGCCTCATGCCCGAATCCCGTTACCAGATTTATCACGCCGTCGGGCAGCCCGGCTTCCTGCATCAGTTCAACCAGCCTTACTGCTGTCAGTGATGTATTCTCCGCCGGCTTCAGCACCACCGTACACCCGGCCGCCAGGGCAGGAGCGAGCTTCATTGCGGTGAGAACCAGAGGCGAATTCCACGGTACAATCGCACCGACCACGCCCACCGGTTCTTTCTGGGTATAGGCGAAAACCTCCTTGCCCTCGGGCTGGTAATTGATCGACGTGGGAATGGTTGCGCCCTCGATCTTGGTCGCCAGGCCGGCAAAATATCGAAACTGGTTCACTGCACCGGGAATTTCTGCCCAGCGCCCGACATATAGCGCTTTTCCCTGATCCAGCGTTTCCAGTTCCGCCAGTTCGTCAATATTGGCTTCCAACAGGTCCGCTATTTTCCAGAGGATCCGGCTGCGTTCCATCGGGGTTATTTTGGACCATGATCCGTTGTCAAAAGCGTTGCGCGCCGCGCGGACCGCCTTTTCGACATCCCCTGCCCCCGATCTCTGAAGCTTTCCGATCACTTCACCGGTTGCGGGATCGAGCGTATCAAAGGTTTCACCGCTTTGGCAGGACAGCCATTCGCCATTTACCAGATTGGAATATATGCCTTTTTCCAGAAACTTTGTCGCAGCCGGACCAGGCCGGGGGATGGAAAGATTGATCTCTTGCATATAATATCCTCAATTTCTGGTGACCAGAAATGGCATCCGCCGCGAGAAAGCGCCATTCCGAAAAGTGACAATAGATAGCTTCGCGCCAACCGAAACATGCACAATTGATTTTGTCCATCAGATGGACAGGGTGCAATTCCTAAGCTGGTGCATAAAGACCATGATGTCTATGTGTAGTTGCAACTCATCTGGAACGCCGAGATCATGACCACAAAAACGAACAGTAAGATATCAAATGAAATGCAGATGCTGGAACTGCTGGAATCACGGTTGCGGTGGCTGTCGTCATGGACGGTGCACAATGCCAATCACATCCGGGAAAAGCGTGACGGGCTGAAAGTCGGCGGTCATCAGGCGAGCTGTTCCTCGATAACCGCGATCATGGCGGCGCTATATTTTCATGCGTTGCGACCGCAGGACAAAGTCGCGGTCAAGCCCCATGCTGGCCCTGTGCTCCATGCCATCCACTATCTGCTCGGCAATCAGAGTCAGGAAAAGCTGGAACGCTTTCGCGGCCTCGGCGGTGTGCAAAGCTACCCGTCGCGGACCAAAGACACCATCCCGGTCGATTTTTCCACCGGGTCGGTCGGCCTTGGTGTGGCGGTGACCGCTTTTTCCAGTTTGATGCAAGATTATCTGATCGCCCATGGGCAAATGGAAGAAAGCGATGCCGGCCGGATGATCGCCCTGATGGGTGATGCCGAGCTGGACGAAGGCAATATCTATGAGTGCCTGATCGAGGCCTACAAGCATGATATCCGCAATTGCTGGTGGGTTGTGGATTACAACCGGCAGTCGCTGGACAGCACGACCGCAGACCGCATGTTCCGCCGGTTTGATGACATTTTCGAAACCTGCGGCTGGCGCGTGGTCACCTTGAAATACGGCAAGCGGCAACAGGCGGCATTCAAGAAACCCGGCGGCAAGACACTCGAACAATGGATAGACAATTGTCCCAATGCGGATTTTGCCGCGCTGACCTATCAAGGTGGCGAAGCATGGCGCAAGCGGCTGATTGACGATATCGGCGGCAAGCCCAATGTGAAAAAGCTGCTCGCCGGTTTCGATGATGATGCACTTGCCGATCTGATGACCAATCTCGGCGGTCACTGTGTCGAAACGCTGTCGGATGCATTTGATGCCTGTGATGATGAGCGACCAACACTGTTCATTGCCTATACCGTGAAGGGCTTTGGCCTGCCCTTGGCGGGTCACAAAGACAATCATTCCGGCATGATGAACCCGACGCAGATGGAGGGTTATCGCAACAGCCTGGGAATCGAGCAAGGCGCTGAGTGGGAAGCCTATGGCGGACTGGGCGACAATGCGGCAGCACAACTGAAAGCTTTCGTCGAAAAAAGCGCGCTTGCAAGGCAGAAACCGGAGCCAAAGGCCGCTCCGGTCGTCGTCCCGGATCGGTTCGAAGTACCAGCGGGTGCGGAACAATCCACCCAGGCTGCGTTTGGCAAAGTTCTTCTGGATCTTGCAAAATCGGGAGAAGAAATCGGCGACCGGATCGTTACGACGGCTCCCGACGTTACCCAGACAACCAATCTCGGTGCCTTTGTGAACCAGCGCGGTCTTTTTCGGCGTCAGGAAGTAGCCGATGTTTTCCAACAAGCCAAAATTCCTTCCGCGCAAAAATGGTCCGCGCATGGCGCAGGTCAGCATATCGAATTGGGCATAGCGGAGAATAATTTCTTCCTGATGCTCACGTCGATGGGACTGACGGCCCCGCATTTCGGAACGCGTTTACTGCCGGTGGGGACGGTCTATGATCCCTTCATCGCCCGCGGCCTCGATGCGCTAAACTATGGCTGTTATCAGGACGCGCGTTTTCTGCTGGTCGGGACACCGTCCGGCCTGACACTAGGGCCGGAGGGCGGCGCCCATCAATCGATCAACACACCATTGATCGGGATGGGGCAACCTGGCCTGGTCTATTTCGAGCCGGTCTGGGCTGACGAAGTGGCGTTGATGATGCGCTGGGCCTTTGATCATATGCAGCGCGAAGACGGCAGTTCCGTTTATTTGCGCCTCAGCACACGATCGATCGCGCAAATAGAGCGTGACAATGACAGCTGGGAAGCGGACGCACTCAAGGGTGCCTATTGGTTACGCAGACCCACCAAAGGCGCGGAGGCAGCCATTGCCTTTACCGGAGCGATAGCGCCGGAAGTGCTGCAGGCTTATGACAGTCTGGTCACGGATATCCCCGGGCTGGGATTGCTCAACGTGACATCACCCGACCTGCTCCATCGCGGATGGTCAGACCAATGTGCCGCGCGCTGGCAAGGCAAAGATAAAGAGGCCTGTCATGCCAAGCTAATGCTGGACGAATTGTCACCGGATGCAGGCTTGATCACGGTTCTGGATGGCTCTCCTTCAGCCCTGTCCTGGCTGGGTGCTGTGCGAGGCATGAAGGTCAGTCCTCTCGGCACCGATCGCTTTGGCCAGACCGGAGACTTGCCTGATCTCTACAATGCCTACCGGATAGACGAGAACGCGATTATCGATGCAGCGGCTGAGTTATTTTTGGGTTGAGCACAATCGCGGAAACAAGAAATCAGAATCAAATTGCCGGACACCTCCCCCAAGGTGCCCGGCAATGCGTGACGAAGCCAAAGGCTTTGTGACACAAGCGATTAGAAATTAACTTTGCCTGTCAGGCCAAATGTGCGCCGCTCACCGAAAAATTCACCATAGGTGGTACCGAAGGGCAGAACCACAACGAAAGCATTGGACACATATTTTTTGTCAAAAGCATTGCGTATCCAGGCATTTACAGAAAAGTTTCCGAAGGTAACGCCTGCACTGCCATTGACCAGAAAGCGGTCCGGAATTGTCCCGACATTGGCCGTCGATGCGAAAAAGTCGCTTTGATAGCTGAAATCCGTCCGCAGATAATAATTGCTATCTCCGGAACCGATTTCTCCCTCCCACTGGATACCAAAGGATGCCTGGGTCGGTGGCGTACGTTCAATATCATTGCCGCCAACATCGCCATTGGAGTTACACACCACATCATCACAAGGTGCGGAGATGAAAAAGGGCGTACCCGGCGTACCACGTGTCCGCGCAAAGCGCTGATCGATAGTACCATCATCATAGGTTGCTTCAGAATGCGAGAAAGTCGCGTCAATGCTCAGGTTATCGGTGATCTGATAAAAGGCATCAAGCTCGATACCATAGATAGACGCACCACCAAGATTTTGGGCAATTGCGGTGGCATTCGGGTCAGTCGCATCCGGATCGGGAGAATTGATCACCACATCCCGCCAATCCGTGTAATATATCGATCCGTTGAGACGAAGATCACCGCCCAGAAACGTATTTTTGGAACCAATTTCAAAGGTCCAGTTGGTCTCTTTGTCAAAAACCTGGTTCTCCGGAGCGATTGCTGTGGGGTTGAAGCCACCGGCCTTTGACCCTTTTGCGACCGTGGCAAAAAGAAGACTCTCATCACTGAGATCATATTCGGCCGTAAAGCGCGGCGCGAAATCTTTAAACGTATCACCCAATATTAAAGCTCTGCGATTGTCCGTTGCTGTAATCTCGGTCTCGGAATATCGTCCTTCTGCGCCCAAGCGCAGCACGCCACTTGCCGATGTCCAATGAATTTCACCAAAAATCGATTTGATTTCGGTGTCGGTGGTGGTGTCTCCCAAAAGAAAGGCGAATGGATCGCCCGGAAAAGGATCATCGGCACTGACAATCGGATTTAGATTGTTGCTCGTAAATGTCGTGATGTCCGTACCATCGGAATAATAGATCCCGATTGCTCCACGAAACTGACCCGAATTGTCAAAATTGAGCCGTACCTCATGGGAATCATAATCCATGCTGCCAACCGGTGTATTCTGGAAATTACACCGCCCGGCAACCAGCGTTCCGCAATTGATGGGTTCCGGTTCGCCGCTGACCGCAATATCAACATCGCCGTTTACGTTGCCGAACAAATAGCTGAATGTCAGCGCATCAGAAACGTCAATTTCCAGATTGGCCCGGAAAAAGCCGGTTTTTGAGTGGACACCATAGGCCCGCGGGTCGACGATGACTGAATCTCCCGGTGCAGGCAAGTCGCCGCAAATCAGCGCAGGATTCGGGCCCACGCCAAAAATGCTGCGATTGGAACCACAATTGAAATCACCCAGAACTTCCGCCAGATAGCGGTTCGCGCGGGCTTCTTCTTTTCTGTTAAAATGATTGTAGGACGCTTCCAGGCGTACTCCGTCCAACGGTTTGAACGCTGCGGAAACCGAAATGGCTTGATTGTCCCGACCACCGACATTGCCAGATGTACCGCGATCCAAGTCCAGGCTGTCGGCGAACGGGTGGTCATTTTCCCAAGAGCCGTCAAACGATGAATATTCGTAAGAACCTGCAATGGCGAACCATTCATTGACCGAGAAGTTTAGAAAACCGCCAATATCATAGCGCTCGTCAGACCCAATTGTGCCCTCGATCTCGCCGGAAATCTCTCCCGTAATCTCGGCTTTCCTTGGAATATAGTTGATTGCGCCGGCAAAAGCGTTGCGTCCATAACGCGCGCTTTGCGGTCCCTTGACGATCTCAATACGCTGAAGACTTGTTGTACCGAGGTCCACAGCCCAGGCGCGCGGTATGTAAATGCCGTCCAAAAAGGTTGAAACATTCGATTCCAGAGCGGTGACGCGTGTTTGGGCCTGTCCGCGAATAACCGGTGTGCCGATACCGCCGGAGAAATCCTCAAAGCTGAAACCTGGCGTAAAGCGCGCAACATCATCCAGTTCCTGAATCGCCTGGCGGGATATGTCTTCTGCGTCAAACGCTGTGATGGCGAGAGGCACTTCCTGAATATTCTCAGCACGATTACGCGCTGTTACGACAATGATATTGCCATCATCTGCTTCGGCAGCCTCAGATGTTTGGGCAACCGCAACGCTTGGAACTACAAATCCGCTTGCTACTGCAAGGGCTATTAGACTCGCTTTTTGAACGCGCATTATTTTTCCTCCGTGAAATCTGAACCTTTTGGAAAAGCTATATTTTCAACGCGCCTATCTTGACGGTTGCTCCCGAACCGTCTTCAAACTTGCTCAAATTTTCACGGAATGTTGCTTCAATTAAATCCCTATCCGCCTATCGGATAGTTTGACATGGCAAGAATCGTTGCGTTCAGAACTTAAGAGAAGTGACAAACGACGCACATCCTGCATGTTATGTGGGATTGATGCGATGTGCGCATAGAGAAGTTTGATCGCAACTTATAAACAGAAAACAAGGCAGCCAGCTGCACTTCGGATGGATCAATGTGATCTCATCATTCCAAATGAGGTCAGCGACAGCATTATCAATTCCAAGAACTTCACAAGCCTGATTTCCAATCGCAATTGTTTGTGATAGCCCATTCGCTTGCTCGTTATCCGGGCCTGGTCTTCATGCACGCCGCATCTCCTTGCCGCCCAAGCATGATCTTGCAGGAGAAGAAAATGTCTGTCGTTACCACTGAAAAACATGATAATATTTTGGTCATCGTCTCGAACAACCCACCGGTTAACGCGCTTGGCGCGGCTGTTCGCCAGGGACTTGTCGATGGCATAGAAGAGGCGCTGTCTGACGATACGGTTGAGGCAGTGGTCATCCGCTGCGATGGGCGTACCTTCTTTGCCGGCGCAGATATTACCGAATTTGGCAAACCGATGCAGGGGCCCAATCTGGGTGAGGCCATTGACCGGTTGGAGGCCAGCAGCAAGCCGGTTGTTGCCGCGATCCACGGGACGGCGCTTGGCGGCGGCTGTGAAGTTGCCTTGGCCTGCCATTACCGGGTTGCGGTACCATCGGCTAAAATGGGCTTGCCCGAAGTGAAGCTGGGCCTCATTCCCGGTGCCGCCGGAACCCAGCGCCTGCCGCGCGTCGTTGGCGCAGAGGCGGCATTGCCGATGGTGGTGATTGGCAATCCGATCTCCGCGAAAAAGGCGCACTCCATTGGCCTGGTCGACAAGCTGGTTGGTGAGGATAGTCTCGCCGAGGATGCGATAGCCTTTGCGCGCGAACAAATCGGCAAGGAGCCACCACGCTCGTCCGAAGGCACGGCCAATGAAGATGGCATCAAAAACCCGGCCATATTTGACGAGTTCCGTCAGAAAAACGGCCGCAAAATCCGTGGCTTTGATGCGCCCGAAGCCGGCATTCAGGCGGTGAAAGCCGCAGGCGAACTATCCTATGCAGACGGCGTCGCGAAAGAACGGGAATTGTTCACAAAGCTGATGACCGGTACCCAGTCGGCCGCCATGCGCCACTATTTCTTCGCCGAACGCGCGGCGAACAAGATTGACGGCATTGATCCCAAAATCGAGCTGATCCCGATCAAGAAAGTCGGCATTTTGGGGGCCGGCACCATGGGCGGCGGCATTGGCATGAACTTTCTGTCGGCTGGCATCCCGGTGACCATTGTCGAACTGAAAGAAGAAGCGCTGGACCGCGGCGTCAATGTGATCCGCAAAAATTACGAGAATACCGCCAAGCGCGGCCGGATGACCGAAGAGCAAGTCGAGGGCGCGATGAGCATTTTGACGCCCAGCCTGTCCTATGATGATCTGGCCGACTGCGATCTGGTGATCGAGGCGGTATTTGAAAATATGGATGTCAAAAAGGAAGTCTTTGCCAAGCTCGACGGCATCGTGAAACAGGGCGCGATCCTAGCCAGTAACACCAGCTATCTGAATATTGACGAGATTGCAGCAGTCACCAAGCGGCCGGAATATGTGCTCGGCCTGCACTTTTTCTCCCCGGCCAATGTCATGAAATTGCTCGAAATCGTGCGCGGTGAAAAGACCGCCGATGACGTGCTGATGACGGCGATGAAGCTGTCGAAGAAGATCGGCAAGGTCGCAGCCGTCTCTGGCGTTTGCCCCGGCTTTATCGGCAACCGGATGCTCAGCCCGCGTCAGGAGCAAGCCAATCAGATGATCATGGAAGGCGCCAATTATTGGGAAGTCGATGACGTCTTGCTGGAATTCGGTTTCCCGATGGGGCCGTTCCAAATGTCCGATCTGGCCGGTGTCGATATCGGATGGCATCGCGATCCCGAACGCATCGAAACATTGCGCGATGCTTTATGCGCTGTTGGTCGCTGGGGACAGAAAGTCGGCAAGGGCTTTTATGATTATGATGAAGCGCGGCAACGCACGCCCTCTGATGAAGTGAAACAGATTATCGCTGAATTCGCCGCCAAAGCCGGCAAGGAGCAGCGCGACATTTCGAAAGATGAAATTCGCGAGCGGCTTCTCTATCCGATGGTCAACGAAGGGGCAAAAATCCTCGAAGAAGGCATGGCACAGCGCGCGAGCGATATCGATGTCGTCTGGATCAACGGCTATGGCTGGCCGCTTTATACCGGCGGTCCGATGTTCTGGGCCGACACCGTCGGGCTCGACAATATTGTCGCCGGCCTGAAAAAACATAATCTACCGGTCGCAGACCTGCTGCAGGAAAAGGCAGCTGCAGGCGGCACGTTCAACGGATAGGTTCGCGAACATCAATTAGGAGAGAAAAATTTGTCAGCTGAAGCAATAGATCCACTGGAAAAGTGGACACCGCCTGCTGGATGGCCCGTACGATCACGCAAAGATGTGGACGCATTATTATGCGCGCCGGGGCAGCCGTTTGAAATGGAAATGGTCGATATCGATGGCGTATCGACCCGTGTCTGGAAAAATGCTCTGCCCACGCTCGCGGCGATGGCGGAACATGCGCGCGGTCATGGCGACAGCGAATTTCTGATATTTGCCGACGAGCGTGTCACCTATGCCAACTGGTATCGCGCCGTGGCGGCTCTGGCGGTGGAGCTTCAGAATATCGGTGTATCGAAGGGCGACCGGGTTTCGCTCGCCATGCGCAATTTGCCGGAATGGCCGGTGATCTTCTTCGCAGCGGCCTCTATCGGCGCGATCGTCGTGCCGCTCAACGCGTGGTGGACGGATCAGGAGCTGGTTTTTGGCCTCGCAAATTCCGGCACCAGCGTGTTGTTATGTGATGCCGAGCGATGGGACCGGATTTCTCCGCACAGGGCGGACTTGCCTGACTTGCACCATGTCATTGTGGCGCGCAGTTCAGGCGCCTTGGCAGAACCCGCCCGCGCGCTGGAAGATAGTATCGGGAAGCCCAATGATTATGGGAGCCTTCCCGATCAGGACTTGCCGGCGGTCGAGCTGGCGCCTGATGATCCGGCGACGATTTTTTACACCAGCGGCACGACCGGCCAGCCCAAGGGCGCGCTGGGGTCCCATCGCAATCTGACCACCAATGCCATTTCGGTCGGTTATTCAGGCGCTGCGGCAGCCTTGCGCCGGGGCCATGAGGTTCCGGAACCGACCGTTCGGGTTGGCCTTACCGTTGTACCGATGTTCCACTGTACCGCTTGCTCCGCGATCATGATGCCGACCGTTCAAGGGGGGCATAAGATGGTCTTCCTGCACAAGTGGGATACCGTCAAGGCGATGGAGATTATCGAACGGGAAAAGGTCAATGCCACCGGCGGTGTGCCGTTTATTGCCTGGCAGTTGATCGAACATCCCGAGCGGGATCAATATGATCTGAGTTCCATCGATGCGATCAGCTATGGTGGCGCGCCTTCTGCGCCCGAATTGGCCCGCAAAATCTACGAAGTCTTTGGCGCGCTTCCCGGCAATGGCTGGGGCATGACCGAAACCATGGCGACGGTGACATCGCATAGCGCCGAGGATTATCTCAATCGCCCGACAAGCTGCGGCCCGCCCGTCGCCGCAGCCGACCTGAAAGTCATGAGCGAGGATGGCGCCCACGAAATGCCGATCGGCGAAGTGGGCGAGCTTTGGGCACGCGGCCCGATGGTGGTGAAGGGCTATTGGAACCGGCCAGACGCAACCGCCGAAACCTTCGTCGATGGCTGGGTCCGCACCGGCGATCTGGCGCGACTGGATGACGAGGGTTTTTGCTATGTTGTCGACCGCGCCAAAGACATGATCATCCGCGGCGGGGAGAATATCTATTCGTCCGAGGTTGAGAATGTCCTCTATGATCATCCCGCGGTAATGGATGCCGCTCTTGTCGGTATTGAGCACAAGACCCTGGGTGAAGAACCGGCGGCAATTGTGCATCTGGTTCAGGGGCAAACGGCCACGGAAGCGGAATTGCAGGAGTGGGTACGGGCCCGTCTCGCAAATTTCAAAGTGCCGGTCAAAGTCCTGTTCAGTGCCGACAGCCTGCCGCGTAATGCCAATGGCAAGATACTGAAACGCGATCTGAAATCGCTTTTCTAGCGTTTAGCTTTTTTGGGGCGTCAGTCGGATCAAGCCTTCCTGAACAGCTGACGCCACCAGCTTGCCATCCTGCGTATAGAGGGCGCCGCGATTGAGGCCGCGCGTGTGGCCGGTCCAATCGCTGTCCATCACATAGCAGATCCATTGATCCATTCTAAAGTCATCATGGAACCACATCGCATGATCAAGACTGGTCGAAAATAGACCCGGCGTGGTCCAGTGCAGGCCATGAGGTATCATTGACGTGGAGAGCAATCCCATGTCGGACGCAAAGGCCAAAGTGGCGCGATGGATCAACGGATCATCCGGCAGTGGGGCTACGGTCTTGAACCATTGATACTGGCGCGCGTCCGGGCTTTTGCCTTCGGGGCGAAAGCTGCGCACATCAAAGGGTCGCGGCATGCTCATCCGTTCGATATGCTTGTCCGATACCTGCGGGTTACGGGCAATTTGCTCCATCGCGCTCATGCACTGGTCGGGCGGCATGACATCCGGCATGGATATCTGATGTTGCAGCCCGTCAGCCGCTTTTTGGAAAGAGGCCGTCAGGTTGAAAATAACCTTGTCATTCTGCCGAACGACGACCCTGCGATTGGAAATGCTGCGGCCGTCAAAGTCGCGATGCACCCGAAAATGCAGCGGCTTTGTTTCATCTCCCGCGCGCAGAAAATAGGAATGGAGCGAGTGAATATTCTTCTCGGCATCGACCGTACGATCCGCTGCGACAATGGCTTGCGCAATCACCTGACCACCAAAAATCCGCTCCCGCGCCGATGAATTGAGCGCCGGAAAGACAAATTCGTCTTCACCGTCTGCCGCAAGATTAAAGGTGCGGAGCAATCCGGCTATCAGCTTCTCCGCAGACACGGAGGCGCGATTGGCCAAAGCTTCCGAAAGCCGGCGTTCGACTTGTTCGTCCGTTAGTTGATCCAAAACTGCTTCTATTCCTTAAATATGCGTATTGTCTCGAAAGTTCAGGGGTAGATTTCGAACAGGCCTGCTCCGCCCTGCCCGCCACCGATACACATGGTGACGACGCCCCATTTGGCGCCACGACGGCGGCCTTCCTGCAACAAATGCCCGGCACAGCGCGCCCCGGTCATGCCAAAGGGGTGGCCAATCGAAATCGAGCCGCCGTTGACGTTATATTTTTCCGGATCAATGCCCAGACGATCGCGGCTGTACAGGCACTGGCTCGCAAAGGCTTCGTTGAGTTCCCAGATATCGATATCATCGACGGTCAGGCCTTGCCGTTCGAGCAGCTTCGGCACGGCAAAGACCGGACCAATGCCCATTTCATCCGGTTCACATCCGGCGACGGCCCAGGACACAAAACGGCCCAGCGGTTCCAGCCCGCGTCGTTCGGCCTCTTTGGCTTCCATCAATAGAACCGCAGCGGCACCATCGGACAACTGACTGGCATTGCCGGCAGTGATATATTTGCCTTCGCCCATGACCGGCTGCAATTTCGCAAGACCTTCCAGGGTCGTGGTCGGGCGATTGCACTCGTCGCGATCAACGGTGTAGTCGACAATGCTCTCTTCCTTGGTTTCCTTGTCGACGACTTTCATCTTCGTCTGCATCGGTACGATCTCATCGGCGAAAAGCCCGGCTTCCTGAGCCTTGGCCATACGCTGCTGCGATTGCAGGGAATATTCGTCCTGATATTCGCGGCTGACATTATAACGCTCCGCCACGATATCCGCGGTATCGATCATGGGCATGAAGATATCGGGTGCAATTTTCAGAATTTCGTTATCGATGCTGCCTTCCGGCGCGCGCTGTCCTTGCATTGAAATGCTTTCCACGCCGCCTGCTACAACGCAATCCGCGCCATCGCCGCGAATATGGTTGGCCGCCATGGCGATGGCCTGCATGCCCGACGAACAGAAACGGTTGATCGTGGCACCAGCGGTGGACTTGGGCAGCCCAGCGAGAAGCGCGGCATTACGACCGATATTGGGCGCAGCGTGGGCGACATTGCCCATCAGGCTGTCGTCGACAAAATCACTCTCGACGCCCGATTTGGCAACGGCGTGCTTGATGGCGTGTGCTGCCATCGTCATCGGCGGTGTGATGTTAAACCCACCCCGTCCGGCTTTAGCGAGCCCGGTACGGGCATAAGATACGACGACTGCTTCACGCATGTTGGAACCTCCCTATATCGATCAAATACGGACCATCTGGAGAACCGTATTTTGACTGTGATGGCCTAAGTCTATTTGAAACCTTGTCAAGATGCTTGGGAATATCCGCCGGGCCTTAATGGGGAAATTGGTTTGGGAGAGAGCCGATACACTAAGCGACGCTATCAACGATCCTCCGGGCGGCGCATATTGTCACGATTATAAAGTGGATCATCGGGTTTGCGCGTGCCGAGGATATTGCCCGATCCTTCGAGAAACCGGTCAGCAGCCGGATCATCGCGGGACCAGTCGACCACTTCGCTCCGATAGGCAAATTTCCAGATGCCATCGCGCTTTTCATAGCGGTCGAGATAGCGACCGTTGATCATGACATCGCGTGCCTCGCCAGAGTCATCGACGACCCGGTGAAAGGCATAGAAATAAACCTCTCCGAACGCCTCGTCACCGAGAATTTCGACATTATTCTGACCGATCATATGATGGTTCGCGAGATGGCTGGATAGTGCGTCCATGCAGAAATCTGCAAACCCGTCCGCTCCTCCGGTGTAAATGCCGTAATCCAGATAGGCGTCGTCCCAAAATTGTGCCCGCAACAGATCGCGGTCGAGACGATCCAGCCCGCGCATGTATCGGCCGGGCAATTCCATGATGGCCAGCTTATCCAGCGCGTGGTCAATTTCCGTTTGTCTGTCCATATTTGCCAATCATCCTGTCCCGAGCTATTATTGCCAATCACCGTAAACCTGTAAGTTGCCGTGTAAATTGGCGGTTTGGCTAGCCACCAACCTACAAAAAAGGCCGGAATGGACTGCTCCACTCCGGCCATGTTTGATCAACGGGAGATGCTGATCAGAACTTGAATGCAGCCTCGACGAACACTTGACGGCCCCGGTTTTGTGTGACCACCCGGTCGTCACCGCCACCGGTCGCGCGACCAAGGGCATTGCCGGCATCCAAGAATGGCCGATCGCCAACGGTATTGGCCCAGATTTCGTCGGTCAGATTGACACCGATAAGCGACAATTTCCATTTGCCGTCCTGATCACCAATCGACACAGACGCGTCCAGCGAAACATAGTCATCCTGCACAAAATCAGCGAAATTGTTGTTTCCGGCGAAATAGGAACCGCTGTAGGCGGCATTACCGCTCAGGCCGAATTCCAGAGTATCACCAACGGGGATGAGCCAGTCAACCGCGATATTGCCCGACCATTTTGGTGCACGCGCGGCGCGGCGACCATCAATGTCGATATCATCGGCAGTCCCGCCCACGCCGTCAGGTCCGGCATCTGCCAGGAACGTATCGGTGAATTTGGCATCGGTGTAACCCAGCGTCCCCGAAAGGTTCAGCCCCTCAAGCGGCGTGCTCCATGACCAGTCAATGTCGAAACCTTGAGTGGTCAACTCACCGGCGTTGACGGTCAGAAAGCGCGTGTTGGCGCCATCAAAATTCTGAACCTGCAAATCATCGAACACGAAATAATAGAGCGACGTATTCACGCGGAAAGCGCCGCCGCCCAGCAAGGCCTTCATCCCGACCTCGCCGCCTTTGGCGGTTTCGGAATCATAAATGATCGAATCCAGCGCCGCTTCACGAGCCGCCACCGGATCAGGGAACAGAGCCGGGAACTGCTCGGCAAATCCCGGAACAACCAGCTGAACCGAAGAGGTTGGCAGGATGCTGTTATCAATACCGCCCGATTTGAATCCGGTCTTGTAAGACGCGTAGAAATTGAGATCAGGTGTCGCCTGATATTTCAAGGTGATTTCCGGGGAAATATTGCTGTCCGAAAATTTGATTGGCCCGGTGTTAAAGCCTTCGGGAACAACCAGACCCAGTCCGCCAACGATCGGGTTCAGGAATGTCAGCGCGTTGTGAACGAACGGGAAATTTGATCTGTGGGTCTTCTGTTCATCGGTCCAACGCACGCCGCCAGACAGTTCCAGTTGATCCGTGATATCCAGAGTACCGCTGGCGAAGAAAGATAGCGCCTCGCTTTTGGTTGTCCGCTGCGCAACCCAGTCATAGGTAATTCCGCGGGAATCAGGGAACAGGAACGTGCCAAGAAACGCGTTTTGGGAGGTTTCCAGCGGCTGCTTCCGGCTTTCCCAGAAACCGCCCACGACAAAGTTGAACATCCCGTCGAAATCACTGGCTAGGCGAATTTCCTGCGTGAATTGCTCCAGCGCATCGGAAAAAGGAGCCGGAGCGCCGCCCGGCAGGCCATCGGTTCGAATACCGACATAGCTGAAATGATCCAGATGCTCGTTATCGAGATCGAGATAGCCGGTCACTGTTGACAATGTCAGCGTGTCGGAAAGCTCCAGATCCATCGCGAGGCGGGCAAAGAATGTTTCCGTCTCGTTATAAGATTGCCCGACATAGCGATCCGCGCCTGTCGTTCCGGGCGCAATCACCAGCAGATCAGGATTGCCGTCCGGGTGCGGATAAAGGCCGTCCTGAATGTCGCAGCTGCTGTTTGATTCAAAGAAGGTTCCGGTCAGCGCGAAAAACACCGGATCGGCGACGCCATTGGCACCACAATCAATGTCGGAATGCCCAAGCAAACTGTCGCCTTCGTTGCGGTTATAGTTCAACTTCAGGTTCGCCGAGAAATTGTCGGTCGGATCCCATTGCAGGGTCACGCGGCCGACAATATTTTCCAATCCCTTGCCCGAATTTGCAAAGACCGAAGGCGTACCAGCCTCCAGTTCCACATATTTCTCGATATTCTGATATTGGCCGGCGACCCTGATACCCAGCGTATCGTTAAGCGGTCCCGAGATATAGCCACCGATGGTGGTGCCATTTTCCTCAAATTCCTGAGAGACTTTGACGCCCGCCTCCCAATTGGGCGTGGGGTTAGCCGATCGAACCGAGAAAACGCCCGCCGTCGCGCTCTTGCCAAAGAACAGGGATTGCGGGCCTTTGAGAATATCTATCTGCTCCACGTCAAAAAATGACGCTTGTACCAGACGCATCGTGCTCACCTGTACGCCATCAAAATCAAAGGCGACGGCAGAGTCAAACGCGGCGGAAATATTGGTCGTTCCGACCCCGCGCAAACTGATCTGTCCTCCGGCACCGGATCCACCGACCTGGACGTTTAGTGCAGGGACGCGGCTTACAACATCGGCGACTTCGTTGATCTGATATCTGTCGAGCGTATCCCCGCCAATTGCAGTCACCGTTACCGGCACCTCTTGCAATGACTCGGTCTGCTTACGCGCTGTTACGGTAATGATCACATTGTCTTCTTCTTCCGCTGCTTCCTGTGCGAAGGCCGGATTTGCGAAGCCTGAAACAGTGAATGTGGCAACCGTTGCCATCAAAACTGCCTTGACAGATTTGGCGGTCAAGCGGGATTCGTAACGTTGTGCGCGCATGTTCATAGCTCTCTCCCATTTACGTCCGTCACATTGGTAACGGACAATCCTCGTTGCCGGTGTGTCCCAGCATTGTTGTAGCGAGAGACTGACGCGCACTGGCTGTTGACTCAACTGGCCAAAAGGTCAGGAAATTTACGGTTGAAGTAATTTAGTTACGTTCAAATCAACCAATTCATCATTATATTTTACAAAAATCGCCAAATACGATGGTACAGCAAAATACCGGATGTGTAGCGCTGGCCAAATCAAGGACGAAATGAGTCAGCGGCCGGCCGAAATACTGGCCATTCAACCATGACTATTGCCCAGATAACCGAGCTGCGTGGCCTTGAATACGGTTTGGGTGCGATTGACCGCCTCCAGCTTTTCGCCAGCCCGGCTGATATGGTAGCGCACGGTCGACCGGCAGACCGAAATAATCTCGCCTATCTCTTCATCGGTCTTGCCTACCGACGCCCAGCGGATGCATTCCGCTTCCCGCTTCGACAAACCGCAGTCCGACGGGATATGTTTTGATTTTCGCGACAGGGATACATAGCCGCATATAATCCTTCGCGTGAGCGCGCCTAACAGATGGCCAAATTTCGCAAAGCTTTCCGGAAAGCTTTCGGCTTGGGGGTTTATGGCAGGAAAACTGTTGGCGGACACCTGGCCAAAGGGCAAATGTACCGGCACGACGATCAGCGCGTTATATCGCCCTTTCAACGCGGCAAAATAGTTTTGCAGGTCGATATCATCCAGAAAACTGTTGGGCGGATGGACATGAAAGCCGCTCGCATCACACCAAAAGGGCTCGCTTTCATATCGGCAGGCCCGCGGAATAGGACTGTGCAATGCATATTGCGGATCTTTCCACCAAAGTTCCGAATGCTTTACCCAGCCGAAAACGTCTGCATTCACGCAATTGCCTTCTGCATCCTCCATCGTCTTGCCGGATGAGATATCGGCGCAGAGAGCCACTCTGAACCCTCTTCGTTGCGCTATGTCATGAAGGTTACAAGCAGCCCGGCGAATATCTTTCGGCTCGCGAATGGAAACGCTTTCCAGCAGTTCTTCCAGATGAGGTTCGGTCTCGTCTGTTTGGGCCTCCACCAACATATGCGCCATGTAATATTCCTCTCCCGAAGACATGCGATCATACTGAAAATTGCGGTGCTTTTTTAAATCACATGACAAACATAAGCCGTTTTACTGCCCAAAAACACAACTCTCAATAATGGCTATGTTGCAGGCCTGCGGGGCAAATTGGTTGTAGTAAAGTGCGATTTCCGGCATAATCCTATCAAGTTTCCACAGGAGGGAATGTCATGAACATGAGCGGGCAAGCGCAAATCGCACCGGCGATGGTCGCGAGCGATCTTACCATGAGCGATCTTCGCGACGCGTTGGCGGCGGGTTGGAATGATTTCAGAGCCTATCCGCTATTCGGCCTGTTTTTCGGCGCAATCTATGTGGCTGCCGGTATGTTTCTCTATTTCGCACTTTTCGAGCGTGGCGAGATCGCATGGCTGGTTCCGGCGGCGGCGGGCTTTCCGTTGCTGGCGCCATTTGTCGCCGTCGGACTTTATGAAGTCAGCCGTCGGCGGGAAGCCGGCATGCCAATGAGTTGGCGCGCGGTGCTCGGCGCATTGCGCGGGCGCGGCGATGAGCAGATTTTGAGCATGGGCGTCATATTGTTTGTCGCTTTCGCATTCTGGTTGATGGTCGCCCATGGCATTTTTGCAGTTTTCATGGCGGAATCCGGCATCGGATCAGAATCACTCGCATTGTTTCGCACGACCGCTGGTATCATGATGCTGCTGGTCGGCACTGTCGTGGGCGGACTTATGGCACTGGCCTTTTATGCGATTACGGTCGTCAGCCTGCCGATGCTGGTCGATCGCCAGGTCGACTTCATTACTGCCATCATTGTGAGCCTTGCCACGGTGCGATCGAACAAGTTCATATTGCTGGTCTGGGCTTTCATTATCGCGATCGCGTTATTTGTGGCCATGCTGCCCTTGTTCCTCGGGCTCCTCATTGTCCTGCCCGTTCTCGGCCACGCGACATGGCATCTCTATCGCCGCGCCGTGGGCCTTCCCGGAGCATAGGGCACCGACGCGGTCAGGACGTGCCGGATAATCTGGCCGCCACACAAGCGGCGGCCAAACATTCAAAACGACGGACGATTAATCCGGATAACCGGGTTCCCCGCGACAATCATCGTCAAGCTCGCCATCATCATTATAGCCGTCACAATCGTCATCTTTGTCGATGAAATAACCTGCCGCTGCACCAGCAGCAGCGCCAATGGCCGCGCCCTTTAAGGCATCACCTGTATCGCCGGTTACCGCACCGATAATCGCGCCGGTCGCCGCTCCGGCAGCCGCGCCTTCACCAGCATAGTTTCCCGCGCAGGCCGAGAGGGATAATGCCGAGACTGCGGTGACAGAAAGGATTGATAGTTTCTTTGCAAATAGTCGCATGACCAAACTCCTGAGATTACTTGCCCCCATAGCACTGCTATAATGGCACAGATGGCAGTCCGGTTGCTGAACGAAGCCGGTTTTTCGGATGAATGGCGCGATGGTTGCGATGATCGTCGCAGCGGGGGTCCTATCAGGCAACTGCTCTTTCCTACACAGGTGGAAATATGATAATGTTTCGCCGCTCTTTCTCAGCCCTGAATATTGATAAATGCATCGCTTGAATCGCGCAGGAGAACCGGTGTGACTTGTGTGAACTTTGCATCGGGGCCTCCGATGCCGATGGAACAATGCCATATGACCAATGGGGTGTGATTTGTGTGAACTTTGCACCCACACATCGTGAATTCACCAGATCGATACCCTGTGTGATTTGTGTGAACTTTGGCCCGGAATACAAGAATGAAACGATGCAAAGGACTATGTCCACTTTGTCAACTTCGTAGCTATCAAATTGGAACTATGGGCAAATTGGAACTATGGGCGATTTGTTCCTGATTTTTATGAGCCACAATCCGTCTGACAAAGCTCGGCCTCTTCATCCTCCAGCTCAATCTGGATAGTGATGTGATGAATGGAAAAGCGCTTCTTCATATCCGCCTGAACATCCGCGAGAAATCCCTTGCCGGGATGGCCGCCGGGAATGACAAGATGAGCCGTCATTGCGGTTTCGCTGGTGCTCATTGGCCAGACATGCAGATCATGAACCGTCTCAACCCCCGGCAGTCCGGACAGCGCTTCAAAGACTTCCTCGACGTCAATATTGCGCGGTACGCCGGCCAGCGACATCCGGATGGCTTCGGTCAGCAAGCCCCAGGTGCTCCAGAAAATGAGCGCAACGATGAACAGGCTGATGAGCGGGTCGATCCAGTTCTTGCCGGTATAGAAAATCAGTATGCCGCCCAGAACCACTCCGGCGGAGACCGCGGCATCGGCCATCATGTGCAAAAAGGCGCCGCGAATATTTATATCTTCTTTCTGACCGCGCAGGAACAGCATGGCGGTGCCGAAGTTAATCACGATACCGACCGATGCCACAATGATGATTGTTGTCGATGCCACCTCGCTCGGCGCACTAAATCGCTCGATCGCCTCCCAGGCAATGGCACCGCAAGCCACCAGCAGAAAGAGTCCATTTAACAGCGCTGCCAAAATGGAAGATCCGCCCAGGCCATAAGTGAACTGTTTGCTGGGCGGCCGTTTTGAAAGCTCGGCCCCTGCCCATGCAACGGCCAGCCCGAGAACGTCTGACAAATTATGTCCGGCATCGGCGAGCAGCGCCATCGAGCCGGATAGCAGGCCAAAGGTAACTTCGACGATGATGTAGATGATATTGAGCGTGATACCGAAGGCGAAGGCACGACTGAAATTAGTCGGCATATGGCCGTGCGGGCCATGGCGATCGTGATGACTGTGAAAGAGATGACCGTGATGGCCATGATGTCCGTGGTGATCGTGACTATGATTGGACCCGTCGGACATCTGCGCTCCGATAAATTACTCAATGACTAGTTGTCACTAAATACACGGATTTATCAGAGCGGTCTATGATTATTATTCAATGTTTTCTGTATGTTATATCATTCATGCGACACTGGATCTTTAATCAGTCAACAATCAGGCCGATCGCAAGATAGATGATGATGGCAGAACCAAAGCCGAAAATTGTCGCAAGTACGAAGATTATCCGCAGCAAATTAGCGTCCATGCCGCTCCAATTTGCAAGGCCGGAACATACGCCCATCAGCTTGCCATTGGCTTTGTCGAGTTTCAGTTTGTTTTTCACTGGGCTGTTTTTCCTTTTGTTAGATGAAATCGGTTCCGGCCAGCTGGTTGGCGTAGAACGGGTGGTCTTTTTCTCGTTTGCCATCAGATCACCATCGAACCAGCAGCGTTCATTGCAGGAGCAACGCTTGCGCTGACAAAAATTGCGGCGGAGAACAGAGCGGCGAAAGAAGCGAGAAATTTGTTTTTAAGTTCGTAGGTCATGATATTTCCTTTCAGGGGATTGGGTTGGGATTAGATTACAAGAGAACCGGCATTGTTGATCGCTGGTCCAACGCTGGCACCGACAAATACGGCGGCAGAGACAAGAGCGGCGAAAGCGGCGGCGATATTGTTTGAGACATTCGTGAACATTTTGATTTCCTTTTCTTTTAAAACTGGGCTTCGTTGTTGTGTTTCCGAAGATGTCTCATACATTGCACAGGCCGTGCCAGTTTTTGATTATTGTTATTATTCAGATATTTAGTCAATTTTTTGGCCAATTGTCAAATTGCGTAAAACTGATAGTTAGCGCTTTTCACTAACTTTTAGCATTTAATGAATGATAGATGAACAACATTGGCAAGCGCGGCGAATTTTCTTCTCATCCCTCTGGGGGAAGGCTAGAGTTTAAAGCCTGTTATGACGATCTCTCAGCTCACCCTGCAAAATTTCCGGAACTATCGGCAGCTGCGGCTGGAGGCCGCGCCAGGGTTTGTCGTGCTGAGCGGCGATAATGGTGCTGGGAAGACCAACATCCTGGAGGCGGTATCGCTTTTATCTCCGGGGCGCGGGCTAAGGCGGGCAGCCCTGAAAGACATGGCCCATGAAGACAGCATCGGTGATTTCGCTGTTGCTGCGCAGCTGGACGATATCCAACTTGGGACCGGGACAAGCCCGGAACATCCCGAACGCCGCAAAACACGGATAAATGGCGCGGCGGTACCGACAAATGACCTGGCCCAATGGCTTTCGATATTATGGCTCACGCCAGCGATGGACCGGTTATTCATGGAAGGCGCATCGGGACGGCGTAATTTTCTGGATCGCCTCGTCACGGCGCTGGAGCCGGAACATGCCAGAAACTGCGCCCGTTATGATGCCGCACGGCGGGAGCGGAACCGGCTATTGGCGGATGAATATATGCCGGACAGCGAATGGCTGGACGCGCTTGACGGGCAGCTGGCCGGATTTGGCAGCGCCGTTGCCGAAGCGCGCTTTCGCATTACCGAGGGATTGAATAGCGCTCTGGCGATGACCGACGACGGTTTGTTCGCGGCGGCAAAACTATATCTGGATGACAAGGATCTCCGCAGCGAATCAGCATTGCATCAAGCACTTGCAAAAGGTCGCCAGGCGGACCGCCGCGCTGGCCGGACGTTGACGGGACCGCACCGTGCCGACCTTAGCGTGGTTCATGCAGGCAAGAAACAACCGGCAGAAAAATGCTCCACCGGTGAACAGAAAGCGCTGCTATTTTCGATCATATTGGCACATGCCGATCTTATCGCTGAACAGCGGGGAAATCGCCCGATTCTCTTGCTCGATGAGGTCGCTGCCCATCTCGATCCCGTCCGAAGGGCCGCGCTGTTCGAAAAGCTGTCGAGTAAAGGTGGTCAGGTCTGGTTGACCGGAACGGAAGCGGCCCTGTTCGTCGATATACCGGATGACGCGCTCCATTTCTGCGTCGCTAATGGAACCGTTAGAAAGCGTTAACCATAAGCTTTAGCAGTCAATTCGGGCCTTTCTACTAAGCGCCTTGTTATGCAGAAGCGTCAATCTCGTGGTTTCATGCCAGCTCTGAAGAGGCTGGGACAGTCAGTCGTTCCAATATTGCTGGTGCTGCAGGCGATAGCTTTCCCCGCGATATCGAGAGCAGCGGAACCGGCGGCCTCGCAATGTTTGCAATCCGCCGCAGAAGACATCGACGTTGGAGCAAGTCGCGGATAGCGAGCAATCGACAGATTTGCGGAGCCGAGATTCCCAGCTGACTGATTTGATTGGGGAATTGCTGGACAGAATGGGCAGCTGAAGTCAACATAGCGACCAGCGCCCTTCGCGCCGGAGCCTATTGCGATGAATGACAACCCTCCGATCTGTCTGGTTATCCTGGCCGGCGGCCAATCCCGCCGAATGGGTAAGGACAAAGCTGCAATCTCCCTTGACGGTGAGCGGCTTGTTGATCGCGCTGTTACTAAATATCGCCCCCTTGTCGATCGAATATGGCTCTCGGCGGCCAGCGATTTTGATACGGGCATCGATATTATCAGCGACGATCCCGATGCTCCCGGTGGACCTGTGGGAGCAATTTTCACCATCGCCGCCCATTTACCAATACTTTGTCCCGAAGCGGTCGGGTTTATCACCATTCCGGTAGACGCTCCGTTCGCACCCGATAACCTCGTCCAGCGCTTGGGAACAGTGGCCGGATGTGCGGTGGCGCAAGGACCGGAACGCCTGCATCCTGTATTTGGCTATTGGCGCTGCGACATTCTCAACAGCGTGCGCGGCACCCATGAAATCGGTGAGCAATCGCCCTCGTTGCATTGGCTGGCGCGGCAATGCGATGCGCAGCTCGTCAGCTGGCCGGATGAAGAGATGTTCATGAATATCAACACGCCAGACGATCTTGCCAAGGCTGAAGCCCAAAGATCGCGCTCAAAATAAAAAGCCGGCGCATGAGGGGGTGCGCCGGCTCCTAGTCATCGCCAAAGGCGAAATATTTCCGTTCGGCTTACTTCAAACGGCGCAATTCCTTTTTGGTCAGTGTCGTCATCAACTTGCCATCGGTGTTGGACAGGGTTTCAGCCTGAATGCGGCGAACCTTACCCTTATAGATCACCAGTACGTCACCGTCTTCAGCAACGCGGCTGATTTTGGCGACACTGGAGCCGTTAGCATCGTACAGGCGATCATTGCGCTGTACGTCTGCCGCGAAAGCAGAGGGGGTCGTCAGGGATAGAGCTGTTGCGGCGAGGATAATCGAAGCAAATTTGTTCATGATAAGTCTCCATTCAGGTGTGGGGAGGTTGCGGGATCAGTATGCTTACATAAAAGTAAGTTGCAATGTGAAATGCTGCACCTGCGAGTTGCATTTTTGCAATTGACTTGCGTTTGTGGCAATTCTCCGTCGCCGGTAATATTGTTGCGCAATCATATGTTGTTATGCCATCCTCCCCTGACACGTCACCACATCGGGGAAATTTATGAAACGCTTTGCCATCTTATTCGCGCTTACCACGATGCCATCTGTTGTTCATGCCGAGGACGCACAAGAGATCAAAGTCCTGCAAGATATAGATGCACGTTATAACAACACAGCTGGTGTAGCACGGCAGATATGGGACTGGGCTGAAGTTGGATACCAGGAGGAAAAAGCCAGCGCCCTGTTGCAGCAGCAGTTGAGAGCGCAAGGATTTAACATAGACACAGGTGTTGCCGAAATCCCCACAGCCTTTGTCGCGGAATATGGCAAGGGCGGCCCGGTGATCGCCATATTGGCAGAATATGACGCCCTGCCCGGCATAAATCAGGATGCTGTCGCAACGCGGTCCCCCATTGCCGGCAAGAGTGCGGCCCATGCCTGTGGCCATAACTTGTTTGGCGCCGGGTCGCTCGAGGCCGCTATTGCGGTAAAGAAATGGCTGGAAGCAACGGGCACGCCCGGTCGTGTCCGCCTTTATGGTACGCCGGCCGAAGAAGGCGGTAGCGGCAAGGTCTATATGGTACGCGCAGGGCTATTCGACGATGTTGATTTTGCCTTGCACTGGCATGCCGGTGATGAAAACTCCGCTGCAGCCAGAACCACATTGGCCAACCGCTCTGCCAAATTTCGGTTCCGCGGCGTATCTGCCCACGCGGCTGGTGCTCCGGAAAAAGCCCGCTCCGCTCTTGACGGAGTAGAAGCGTTCAACCTCATGATCAACATGATGCGTGAACATGTGCCGCAGGATTCACGTATTCACTATGTAATTACCGACGGCGGCACCGCGCCCAATGTCGTTCCGGATTTTGCCGAAGTCTTTTACTATGTCCGCCATCCCGATCCCGACGGTGTCGACGCCATCTGGAAGCGCCTCGAAGATGCCGCGCGCGGCGCAGCGCTCGGTACCGGCACCAAGGTGGATTGGGAAGTAATCCACGGAAACAATCCGCTGCTGGTCAACGAACCGCTGGCCAAGATGATGGACGCAAAACTGCGTCAGGTCGGTGGGATCAGCTACTCTCCGGAAGAGCAGAAATTTGCCGAGACTATCTATGCCAGCTTTGACAACCCCGAACTGGAGCTGGGTAGCCAGGCAGAGATCCAGCCCTATGAAGTTACGCTGGGCTATGGCTCGACCGATGTCGGTGATGTGTCTTATGCGACGCCCACCGTCGGCCTGCGCACCGCAACATGGGTACCTGGCACCTCTGCCCATAGCTGGCAGTCATCGGCGGCCAGCGGCATGTCGATCGGCTTCAAGGGCACGCAAGCTGCTGCCAAGACACTGACCCTTGCCGCGATTGAACTCTATACCAATCCGGAATTGCGCGCAGAGGCCAAGGCCGAATTCGACAAGGCGCGAGGGCCGGATTATGTCTACAAGTCGTTACTCGGCGATCGCGAGCCGCCGCTCGATTATCGCAAATAGCCAAAGTGATTCGTTCAGCTTTCTGGCTCCCAACATAAAGATTATACAGCTTCGACACAGAATCGATAAAAAATCGCACGGATTTTACGGGTCAAAATGCGATGTGCCATGGATTTTGGTTGCAATAGGGCAATCTGACCATTGCACAGGTGCCAAGATGTAGGAAAGCATTTTCCAATTCAGCTCTAATCGAAATCACATTTACTGAAACCTTATGATCGAAGCGGGTTGCTCAGCTTTTCAGAAACCGTTTGGCTGAACCTGGCCGCGCCATCGGCAACAAAAAACAAAGACTGGGTCGCGCTTGTCAAATTGACCGTGTGAGATAGGCTGGCTTTATAGTTCCGCTACGACGCTGACCAGAGAGGGATCCAGTTCAATCGACACCAACATGCCCGCTTTCAACCTACGCGAGGTCGGCACTCTGGCTTGCCAGCATTCTCCGGATAGCGCCTGCACTTTGACCGTAGCGGTGGCGCCGAGAGGATGGACTTCCGCGACTGAAAACCGGCCATCCGGTTTGGCATCATCCAGCATCACACCTTCAGGCCGGATCAATAAACTGGCCTCACCGCCATCATCTATCTGGTCCGCGTTCACCGTTCCGAACGGACTTTCGAGGACACCATTGGCAACACGACCTGCCCAAATATTGACTTCGCCCAGCAACTGGGCCGCCGAAAGTGATTGCGGTTTGAGATATACATCTGACGGTGTGCCTGACTGAATGATCGCGCCATCGACCATCAAGGCAAGCTCATCCGCCATATACAGTGCTTCTTCAGCATCATGTGTCACGACCAGCACAGCAGCGCCTGACCTTTTCAGTTCGCGCACAGCCATATCACGCAGTTCGGAACGCAGGTGGGCATCCAATCCGGAAAATGCTTCATCGAGCAGAACGATTTCCGGCTCGGGCGCAAGCGCACGCGCCAAGGCAACCCGCTGCTGCTCGCCCCCCGATAATGTGTGTGGATAGGCATCCGCCCTGTCATCCATCTGCACCGCAGCCAATCGATCCATTGCTATTTCGCGGCGGGATGCGGCCGGACCGGAACGCAATCCGAACATGACATTGCCCAGTGCAGTCAGATGCGGAAACAGCGCAAAGTCCTGAAAAACCAGACCAACACTGCGCTTTTCAGGCGGAACGATGACCTGGCCGTTGGTTAGCAGTTGCCCTGATCCGGCGATTTCACCGGAATCCAGATCTTCAAGGCCAGCCATGACCCGCAGCAAAGTTGATTTCCCTGCTCCCGAGGGGCCGAGAATGGCAGTGATGCATCCTCGCTTGAGATCGATATCGACGGTATCAAGTACCCGCCGTCCGCGATGCGATTTCACCAGACCGCGGCCGGTCATCATGGTATCGGTCATGCCCCTGCACTTTCCGTTTGGCCGCGCGACACGAGCCAGCTGACGATCATCATGATTGGCAATCCGATTGCGACAAGCATTAGGGACGGCAGCGCCGCTTGGGATAGCCGCTCGTCAGAAGCATAATGATGTGCGCTGACGGCCAGCGTTTCGAAATCCAGCGGACGCAAGATCATGGTGGCGGGAAGTTCTTTCATCACTTCCACAAACACCAACAACGCGGCTGTGGCAATACCGCTGAACGCCAGTGGCAAATGAATACGGCCAATAACCGCCCATGGGCTGGCACCAAGCGACCGTGCAGCCTGATCCATTGATGGCGTGATGCGGCCAAGCGCAGTCTCACACGGACTGATGGCGGCGGCTGCAAAGCGGGCCTGATAGGCAAACAGCAGGGCAACTAGTCCACCGCCCGCTATCAACGGCGCTGCCGACCCTGATATTGTGGTCAGCAGGGTCTGCGATGCAGAGATCAGTGCGATTACACCGAGCGCGGCAACGGCACCGGGAACGGCATAGCCCGTATGGGCCGCGCGGACCGCCGCGTTCGCAAACCAGCCTCCGGTGCGGGCGGCATATGCTGCGCCCATGCCCAGAATGGCGGCAACCAGCGCTGATAAAGAAGCAACCTTTATCGTGCCCCAAAAGGCTTCGAGCGGAGAGCGAACGGGCTGCGTTTCCACAGCGAGTGAAACGAGATGAGCGCCGGGCGCGATCAGACCAAAAAATACCGGTATGGCGCAGAGCAGGATCGTAATCAGCGTAGCAGAGCGTGACAACTGGACCCGGTGTTGTGGTTTGTTCCGGCCGCCGGCTTCCGCGACCCGGGCACCGCGCCGCGCCAGCCGCTCTCCACCGAAAATGAGCAAGGTTACCAACAACAGAATAAGAGCCAGTCGCGCTGCAGCTTGCGGATCGCCGAAAGAAATCCAGGACCGGAGAATACCCACCGTGAATGTTGGCGTACCCAGAAAATCGACGGTGCCATAGTCGGCCAGCGTTTCCATGGCCACCAGCGCTGTCCCGGCCATTATCGCGGGTCGTGCGAGCGGCAGGGAGACGGTGAAGAATGCCTGCAACGGGCTCGCGCCTAGGGTTCGCGCTGCTTCAAAACTGTTGGTACCGCTGCTTTCAAAAGCCTGCCGCGCGAGAAGAAAAACATAGGGATAAAAGGATATCGAGAAAACAAAGCCAGCTCCCAAAAGACCACTAACAGTGGGGATGGCACCAGCCGTGGCATCATAAACAGGACCTCCAACAGCGGTCATCGATAACCAGGCATAGGCCGAAACATAGCTGGGCATGGCGAGGGATAACGGCAATGCGACCAGCAATATCCGCCTACCCGGAAAATCAAAGCGCGAGGTCATCCAGGCGGTAGGCACGCCCAGCAAAAGGGTTCCAAATAGAGTAATGACCAATAAAGCGGCCGAGTTGCTGACATAATCGGCAAGCTGGGTATCCCACAAATGGCCCATGTGACTGCCACCGCCAGTTAGCCCTAGTGGGATCAGGGCCACGACCGGCAAGGTGCAGATAAGGGCCGCGATCACGCCTAAGGGCGTCGGGCTGATCCCGCGCCAAATTCGCTGCGTATATTGCCCCATATTAACCGAAATCGGGAATCAGGGCCAACCGGCGCGATCAAACAGCCGTTGAGCCTCCGCCTGATTTTCACCCAGTTTTGAAAGCGCTATCGGATCTTCTTTAAACTCACCCAGTTTTTCCAGCGCGGCATTTTCATATTTGATTGTCGGTACGACTGGATATTCGTTCGTCAGTTCAGCGAAAAAACGCTGCGGCTGTTCGGTCATCGCAAATTCGATAAACTGCCGCGCGAGTTCCGGGTTAGGCGCATTTTTGGCAACGCCAGCCCCCGAAAGGTTGACGTGAACACCGGCATCGGCGTTCGGCCAGTAAACCGCCAGGTTCTCGACTAAGCCTTTGTCTTTTTCATCGTTCATCAGCCGAGCGAAATAATAGTGATTGACCAGCGCAATATCACATTCGCCAGCGGCAACCGCCTTGATCTGGTCTGTATCGCCGCCCAGAGGATCACGGGCAAAATTGCCAGCGACATTGGTCGCCCATTCCTGCGCCTTTTCTGTTCCCCACCGGTCGATCAATGCTGCCAGCAAAGAAATATTGTAGATATTGCCGGATGACCGCGCACATACCTTACCCTTGAAAGCGGGATCGGCGAGCGATTCATATCCGGTCAGCTTGGCTTCATCGACCCGGTCAGGGGCATAAACCAGCACGCGAGCGCGTTTAGCTAGGCCAAACCAGAGACCATCAGGATGCCGCATGCCGGCCGGGACAGCTTCATTCAGCTTAGCGGAATCGAGAGGCGCGAAAAGCCCTTCCTGTTCAGCCCGCCAGAGACGTCCGGCATCGACTGTCACGATAACATCGGCAGGGCTGCGTTTGCCATCGGCTTTCAAGCGCTCGACCAGAAGATCACCGTCGGCTTCAATCGTGCGGACATCAACGCCGGTCGCCTCTTCAAAAGCGTCATAAAGCGCATAATCCGAATCATAGTGGCGGGACGAAAATACAACCAACACTTTCCCTTCAGAGGCACCAGCACCGTCGGGCGCACCGCCGCTGCACGCGGACAGTCCCAGAATTGCTATGACGAGACCGAAGATACCAAA
This sequence comes from Parasphingorhabdus sp., assembly GCF_965233695.1. Classification (GTDB taxonomy): domain Bacteria; phylum Pseudomonadota; class Alphaproteobacteria; order Sphingomonadales; family Sphingomonadaceae; genus Parasphingorhabdus. Next base: position 2,508,763 of record NZ_OZ247497.1, on the reverse strand, counting down.
ACGCATGAATTGCTCCTTGTTAGCTAGGATATGACGCATGAACTGGACCAACTACAATCCACAGCGCTGCCAGCCGCCATGTCATTAACAGAGTATAAGCCAGTTACTACGCAAAAATTTTCAACAGTACATATTTGGCCAGCCACGACCCAATATGGCAAAGGCCGGTATGGGTTTAGCGTGCCTGGCTATTCGTCGCCGTTCTCAAAGCGTCCGGCTTTGTTGCTCGGGCAATAAGGCTTCTGGCTTTGTCGGATGCCACTCCGGCATCCATTTCTCCGTCTGCAATTTTCGTTCCCATGCTGAGCAGTTCGCCGCTGATCACCGTACCTGTCTGCGCTTCCTCTTCCACGGTTACGCCGCGATGGGAGGCAAAGGCCTTGTCCCATGATGCCCGGACCTCTGCCCAATAGTCCTTGGTCTTTGCCCAATAATCATCGGCCGCTTTGACATTATAATCATCAAATTTGGTGTAGGTGTTCAGCACATATTCCTGAACAATCGGCGTCAGCTTGCCATCGATCATGCCCATTTTTGTATTGTCCTGAAAATGGATCCAGCCATTCGGCATCGGGGAGTGCCGGTTGATCGCATAATAGCGATCGTAAACCGGATCACGTACCGCATCGCGCCGGGCGAGCGGACGCCAAGTCCAGTTGGAGCTCCAACGCCGAATACCGGCTTCGGTTTCCCATGCACCGATCCCAGCATAGCGCGGGCTGTCATCCACCTGATATACCGTTTGAGACCATTGTCCCTTGCGTTGCTGAGCCGGAACAGGTTCAAGTGACCAGCGATGACGGTCGGAGTATACGAGAATATGCTGCGGTTCATATTCCCAATCCTGACGCCAATGCTTCACAATGAAGTCTTTGCCGTCGCCCATATCAACCACCAGCAAATGCTGGAGAATGATTTTGGTGCCTGTATCTTCAATTACGCGCACCACTTCATTACCGCCTGAAATCTTGCGCTCGCGAGGCTCATAGTCTTCCTGCCATGCGGTTGATTCCTGCATATCAAACCGCACTTTATAGTTCCCGGCCATCGCCAGAATATCTGCGCGGTCTTGTTCAAAGGCTGCGTTCTTTGTGGTTTCGGTTTGAATGGTTGCGGGTTGGCTCGCCCATAGCGGCGTTGGAGCCATCGCTACAGCCAGCAGGCCAGCATAATATCTCAGTTTCATCGTTGGTTCTCCTCGTCTTAATAGCATTAAAAGCTGGCGCTGATGGAAATGCTCGCATTCCGTCCGGGCTGGGTGAAAGCGTCGGTAATGCTGGATGATGCGCTCAATCCGCGAACGTCGCTCCACAGCGCATATTTCTTGTCAGTAATGTTGAATATGCCGGCCCGGATCGTAAAATTGTCTGTGATCCGGTAAAATGCGGTCGCATCGATAATTGCCGACTCATCGGGACGGAAACAGACCTCATTGCACACGCCAATGGTTTCGTTGGCTTCCTTGCGCGCATTGTAAGAGATAATCATCTCGCCGCCGAACCGATTGCCGGGATCGCGATATCCCACGCCCAGAATCGCATTGAGCGGATCAATCGTCGATAAAGATATATCGGTCGTGTCGGGCGCTTCCACCGTTCCGTCCGCAAAGGCGATGGCAAACCGTGCGCGAAAACCATTTTCGGCTTCATAAGAAGCGCGGGCCTCAATCCCATATACATCGACACTGTTCAGATTGATAAACTGGAATACCGCCGGATCGGCAGGCGTGAAGGAACCCCCGATTACTTCCTGACTGATAAAGTCGTCATAGTTTGCCGAGAAGACTGTGAGGCCGAGATCAATTCCGTCTGCATTATACCGGATTCCGGCCTCAAAGCTTTCGCTCGTTTCCGGGTCCAGATCAGGATTTGGTGCCGATGTGTAGCCAAAGGCTAGATTCTCGAAGAAATTATTGACCTGACTGGGCGTAGGTGCACGAAAGCCGCGGGCATAATTGCCGAACATGCGGACATTACCACCCAATTTCCAGACCGCGCCGACTTTCGGCGAGATTTTTGATCCATCTTGTCCGGTTGGAACAAAACCCGGCAGCAGGGGGTCTTCTTCAGGATTGAGGTCGTAGAAGTCGAAGCGCAGAGCCGGGTAGAGCGTGAAGATGCCGTCGGCAAATTCCATTGCATTACCGATGAAAAAACCGCCCAGCGAAAAATCGGTTACAGGGAAAGCGCGGGACGGGAAAAATTCACCGGTTGGCGGAACCAAACCATCGCGCAGGCCGTCTTGCCGAGTAATGCTATAGTCACCGCCATAGGTGATATTGTGCCTGATTGGCCCGGTAGTGAAGCTTGACCGGAAGTCAGCAGCGACGCCATAGACGCGATTGTTGAATGTATTTAGGCGCTCGCGATCTGGCCGCGGCGTTGCTCCGGTTGCAATCCGCCCCTCGCTCGCGAACTGAACATCCTCGCCATCCTGCCAATAGGCAGCGACATGCGCGTAATCAATCAATCCGACACCATCTTCTTCAGTTTCATAAGTCCAGTCAATCGACGCACGCACCCGTTCAGTGCTGTCTTCGGCGGTCAAGCTATCGACGATCCAGCTCGGCGGTCCTGGAAACAGAAAAACCGGTCCTAATCCGGACAGCACATTGGACGAAACTTCCCGTTTCAGATATTCGCCGGTCAATCGGACACGGTGGCCACCGTTGTTCCAGACCAGCTTGCCCAGAAACGCGTCGGACTGGCCGTCTTGTGGATTTGGCGTCGTCCGTTCGGAACCTTCGACGTCATTTGTGCCCTGATTATCGAGTTCCTTGAAATCACGGCGTGAGTAAGCCAGCATGGCGGAAAAATCACCCGTCTGCCCGGCAATGGCGATTGTCTCGGAAAATTCTTCATCCGCGGAACTATATTGTGCCCGCGCAAAACCACCGACAGCATTACCGCCTGCAATAAAATCAACGGGGTCAGATGTCGTAAAACTGACAACACCGGACAGCCCATCGCTGCCGTAGAGCGCCGAGGCTGGACCGCGGAGGATCTCCACCGATTTGATAAGACCGACATCTGTTGCGTTGCCGCGGCCGACATCCTGCGCACCAAAACTAAATCCTTGTGGCGAGCGAATGCCGTCTACCTGGATGAGCACGCGGTTGCCGCCGATGCCTCGAATGTTGAAATCCTCATTCCCTGCCCTGCCCGTGGAGCCCAAAGCCGCGCCAAAACGCGCCGGTGCACGGCGTACGGAAATACCCGGTTCGAAACGGACAATGTCGCGAACGTCAGTTGCCAGTTCATCTGCGAGCCGCTCTGCATCAATGACCGTTACCGTTGCGGGCGCGTCCTCAATAGCAACAGGTGCGCGGGTTGCAGTGACGGTTATGCCTTCATTCGCATCGAACCCATCGTCAACATCATCCGCTGCATAAACCGCTTGAGAAAAGCATAGCGCAATCGTGCTGCACGCGAAGATAGGCCGCTTGCGGCATGAAAGCTGTTTCATAAGTTCACCTGGGTATTATTGATAATGATTATGATTCGCATTATCTTATAATGTTAAGGCTGAAAGGCTGTCAAACGGAAATAGAACAGGGCGTCACTTCCTGGTGATCGACATTGAAATTTCAGGATATTCCAAGGAAAAACCTGGCCTCAAGGTTTTAGGCCCGATGAAACAAAGCTGCGATGGCAGCTGCCTTGGAAATTTTGGGCAAGGAGTTTTTCCGTACGCTACGGAAAGGTTCTTTGCCAGATTCGTGCTGCCTGCTTGCTGGTCGCAATAGCGGGAAGCTTTGCGCACAACATTCCCTGCAATGACACAGAAACAATTAGTGAAGAATTATGGTCGCTGTACCATTTCCATCATGTCCTCTTGCTGCGTGATCGGCAAAACATAAGCAGCGACAGCATTTTTCCCGACAAAAACCTCGGCTGCCAAGGCGTTTATATCTTCAACTGCCATCATCTTGAGAACCGACTCGCGCTGTCGGTGCCTGACAATCCCGTGCCCCTCGGTCTGCGCATCGCCCAACACGGAAAGCCAATAGCTGTTGTTTTGCAGCGTGCTGTCAATATCATCGACAATAGGTTTCAACGCGCGCCCGAAAATATCCTGATCAATGGTTCCACCCGCAAGATCCTGTCCTACCTCCAATATGGCCTGACGCACGGCATCGACTTGATCCGGCGCTGCGATCACGCTGGCAAAAATATAGCCATAGCCCTCGAACAGATCGTTGACGAATAGACCTGCGCCTGGCGAGTAGGTCGCCCCCATTTCCTCCCTGAGGACCGTTGTCAGCTGGTTACGAAAAATGCTTCGCAACACTTGCATTTTAAAAATACTGGCGGGATCCGACGCATCGGGTGCTGGCCAGTAAACCCGGACGACGGCCTGGTCTGCATTGCCCTGATGATAATAAACAAACGGATCGGCTGGCGGCGCCGGGAAATCCAGCTTGCGCATATCGGTATATTTTTCCTTGCTGTCTGCTCTTTTGCTCAATGCACCAAAGGTCCGGGCAACTTCAGCAATTGTTGTTGCTCGGTCGACATCGCCAACGATTGTGATTTCGATCAAACCATTTTCGAGTTGCGGCCCCATCCAGTCGCGCACATCCTCGATCGTAGGCGCTAGAAAGCTCTCCAAATCGTCGTATCCATAACGACGATCACCGGACCTTATCATGCGCGGTAATTCCTTCTCTGCTACGGTCAGCGGCGTCGCATCATGTGTCGGATACCATGCTTTCATCTTGTCATGATAGCGCCTAACAGTTTGCTCCCGATAGGCTGGAGCCGTCACATGGGCAGTCATCAGATTGAGTTGATCGGACAGGTTCTCCCGGTTGGTTCCACCGATAATTTCTAGCGCATCGTTATCCGGACGCAGACGCACTCTTGTCCCGACACGTTTACCGGCAAAAAGCGTATGCAGCTCATCTGCGCTATGCTCTTGAACGCCGCTACCATTTAAAAGGTTTTCAGCCAGGCGTCGCAAGCTTTCATCCTTTTGTGGCATGGAGAGAAATCCACTGCCAATTCTTACTCGAATGCCAATGGTATCGGCATCAAAATCGGTCTGTTTGAAATTAAGCCGCACATTATTGGCAAATAGTATCGAGTAAGCATCCGCATCAGGCAAATAAGCTTCCTTCACCACGAGTCCCTTTTGGCCAAAATTGGTGTAGGCAAATTTTTTCGCCTGATCGCTCTCCAAAGGTGAAACCGCAATCTTACGTGATGCGTCTAGAGCAGATCGTATCTCCGCTTCGGGATTGTCCAGCTTTGCGCTAGTCGCAAGATAGACAAATGGTTTTTCAATTCCCGTCCAGCGTTCACGAAAGACCCTCTCGACATCGGCCAATGATATCTCTGCAGCAAATTTTTCGAACCGATCGAGATCATCTTCCGGCGCAGTGAAAACACGCTCATTGGCGAAGCTATCGACCAGTTCCTTGGCATAGTTATACTCCAATCCCGCATAGGTCTTGCGCGTAGCTTTTCGGTCAACTGCCACCTCCAGTCTTTTTCGCCACCGCGCCAGTGCTTCATCCAGTTCCGATTGGGAAAAACCATAGGTAAAGGCGCGGCGTATTTCCTGGTCTCCCCCAGCCAGCGCTGCGCGCCAGTTTTCCGGATTGCTGCGCATGCGGATGACCCATGCGTCCACCGTATCCTCCGGTGCATAGCGGGAGATTGACGCATCAAGATAGGGGGCGTCACCTGAATCGACTTTGCGATCCAGGCGGCGATTGACAATCTGTGCCCCCAGCGCACGCAGAAAGCCCTCTTTGCGTCGCGCCAGATTATCCGGACGCTTTTCATAGGGATGCTTGATACCAAGCGAAACAAAGGTCAATATCTCGTCGTTCTGATGATAGCCGACTTTTCCAGGAACGATATTTACCGGCGGGATTTGCGCCGCGGGCGCAGGGGCCGAAGGTGGTTGCCAGTTACCAAAATAGGTTTCGATCTTTTTGATTGCCAGATTGGTGTCCACATCCCCGATAAAGGCGATGAAGGTGTTTTCCGGATGGTAATAACCACGATAATATTTGACAAATTCTGAGCGCGGCATTGTCGCGATGGTTTCGTCTTTGCCAATGGGCAAGCGATCAACCAGTCCGCTGCCTTCGGTCAGGAAACCCATATTGGCAATCAATGCCTGAAAGTTGACCGAATCCCGGCTGCGTTTTTCCGAAGCAATAACGCCGCGTTCGCGCTCGATGGCATCTTTATCAAGCGTCAGGTTTTGCGCTGTTTCCCGCATGAGGAAAAAGGCTTCGTTCAGTATTTCTTCGCCGACAGTGGGCAGGTTTAGCTTGTACGTCGTTTGGCTGAAACCGGTACTGGCATTGGTGTCCGCGCCAAAGGACAGACCATAGCGCTCGAGCCGCTTGATCATTTCCCCTTCGGCAACATTTTTGGAACCGTTAAAAGCCATATGTTCAAGGAAATGAGCAATCCCCTGCTGCTCGTCCGTCTCGTTCAGCGAACCGGTGGCTATCCGCATCCGCAACGCTGCAACCCCGCTGGGCGTGCTGTTCTTCATCACCGCATAGCGCAGGCCATTGTCGAGTGTCCCGTAAATGACCCGGGAATCTGGTTTCAGGTCACTCCCGTCATGGGCGAAGCCGGCGTTTTGATTGCTCGCCTGTGTCAATGCAGGAGTTGCAACGAATAAGCAGGATATGACAACCAGCGCATTGAGAAATCGCAACCGGGATATCTGTCGCATTACTAGGTCTCCAGAGAATCAGGGGGGTTCATTCGGACTGGCTAACGGCTATTACTATATAAGACGCACCGGAACGCCAATCCCTCAACAAATGACTTGATATTTGCACCCCGTTCTAATCCACGACTTTGTGCTGCTTCCTGAGGCCGATGCGGGGTGTTGGGGTGGGAACGGCCTCAGGAAACAGATGGGGGAAACGGGTTCGTTCTAAAATTTCGCACGGATACCCATCGTGATGGTGCGACCGCCGTTAAATTGAAACGTGTCGGGGAAATTGAACGACGTATTTCCATCACCAAATTGCGAGCTGGTCGTTTGTCGTATGTCCGGCTTTTTGGAACCACGCAGTAAGTCGTCGCCTTCCAAAAACAGAGTGAACAGTCCCCCCGCTTTTTCAAAGCTATAGGAAAAACGCGCGTCGAGCGTGTCATAACCCGGAATAACCGTATTGATGTTAAATTCGTCGAAAGTTTCTACTGTCGCGGACTGGCTGGTGTAGATGACGCGCCCCTGGAAGCCATCCCGCTCATAATCGAGCGACAGGTTGTACACCCACCGCGCCTGATCACGTAACGGGCGATCAAGGCTGAGTTGAATGGTATTGCCATCATCGTCACGGGCCGAAACCAATGTCGGAAAATCGCCGTTAGTATAGGTCACGTTGGCGAGAACCCCGAAGTCACTTAGAAAACCGGGTAAGAAGTTCAGCCGCCGGATAAGCTCGCCCTCGATGCCCCAAATCGTGCCACCTTCACCGTTTTCAGGCCGATTGACGAGGAATACCGTGCCGGGGTCAAGGTCAAGGAGATCAGGCCGGGTCGCGGCGAGCGGCTGGTACCGATCCAAAAATCTCTGACGCACATCTGTGTTATCGACCGCCGTGAAGGACACATTAGTAAAATTGTTGCTGATCTTTTTATAGAAGAAGCCTGCGCGAACCAGGCCGGGGGAGTCATCGAAATAATAAGCAATATCCAGGTCGAAATTGTCGGTCGTCGACGGCTTCAGACTGGGATTGGCTTCCAATATCGTCACACGCGCAAATTGGGGGCGAAGGTCAACGCTGAAAGTGGTGGATCGGTTTAGCAACCGGAAATCCGGATTGATAGTGGAACGGAAATATCCGAGGCGTGCGGTGAAATTTTCAATCGGGCGATAGGTCAGCAGAAAGCTGGGCGTCCATGTATCCACCGAACCAGAAGTGCTGTCGAAACTGACCAGGCCTGCTTCCACAAATGTTTCACGGGGCTCGCTGCGCCTGCCTGGCTCGTTCAAAACGAAACTCTGCGAAGTAATGGTTACGCCGGACCGCTTCTCCCTCTCATAGCGAACGCCAGCAATAAGATCGAAATCACCAACGGTAAGCTTTGATTCCAGATAGCCGGAAAATCTTTCTTCAATGGTTTTGGTAGGTATTAGGGCAGCGCCCGTTACAAGCGGATCCAGCGCCGCGAAGTCCAAGAAAGTGAACCTTGCCTCATTGAAATCTGTAGCAGGGTCATCGGTTATGAAATCTGGCAGTTGATCAACAATATTGCTTGTATTTGAGGGACTTAGAAACGGAATGGAAAATTCTGATACACCTAATTTCGCAAGACCGTCCTGGTCAAATGTGCCGTTATTGAACAATGTTACAGGTGTGGGAAGGCTCGCAATCCTTGTGTATCGCTGACTTGCGATCGTCCGAGGATTGGACGGATTGTCATTGGTAGTACGAGTGTTGCGTTGGTATTTGCCGCCCAGTTCCATATATTCAAGAAAATCCAGAGGCGTGTTATATCGCGCCTGAAACTCCCCAGTATAAGTTTCAGTCACATTCTCGATCGGGTTAATGACAGCGTTGAAAAAATTGTAATTAGAAGGATCGTTTACAAAATCAATTCCGGCCTGCGTTAGCGATGGGATGATTAATCCGTTACCAGCCGTAACGAACCCGCCATTGACTACCCGCGGAGTTGCAGCGGCGTCATCATCAGGATTGATCACAATAGTTTCGGGATCAATAAGATCCGTCAGATTTGTTGCCACAGCGTTGAAATTAACGAAACTATTATCCCCCTTGAACTCGGACCGTCCATAACCGGCCTTATATTCAAATTCCCAACGCCCGACATCCGTGTCGCCCCGAAAACTGATACTATCGCTCGTGCGCTGTTCATCCGTCGATGTAAGTATGAGGCGCGGATTCAACGACCTTAACGTCACGCGCCGACGCACTTCATTGTCCAGCTCCGGAATGGGCATATCGGTAGAAAAAGACGAATATCCAATAGTAGAGGTAGATCTACTGCTAACTATATTCGACTCATTGCGCTGAAAGTCCAAACGGAAGCGGGTATGATCCGCGACATCCCATGCGAGGTTCACCGAACCCACTATGGCCTCTTCCGCGCGATCGGTACGGGCATATTGCGCGCTCGTAATAAGCCGTTGTTGATCGAGTTCCGGATCAAACGGAAATTCAAGACTTGCCGGCGTGTTAAAAAGAGAAGTCGCACCGACGGGAAAAACCGAAGGAATAACGTCGACCACCGATGCCGTATAATTCAACCGATCCGTTTTCCGATATTGTAGCGACGCCGCAATCCCGAAATTGTCGGTCAACTTCTTTGCGACCGTTCCATTGATCTGATACTCCTCACCAAAGGCGCGGTCGAAATTGGTTTCGCCCTCGACAGAAAGATTGAGCGAGAAATCCCCGTAATCGAGCCCCGACTTGGTCTCAATCTCGACCAGTCCACCAGAACCCGTCCCTTCATGGCTGGGCAACAAGGATTTGTGGATGGTAATTTCAGAAATATTGTCCGTCAGGAATCCGCTCAGATCGACGGTGCGTTCAAATCCTGTGCCTTGCACTTCCAGGCCGTTAAGTTGCACGTTAATCGCTTCCGAGCTGAACCCGCGAACTGTGATACGCGATCCTTCCCCGGTTTCATCATCCCGCCCAAAAGCAACGCCCGGCACACGCCGTAGCGCTTCGGAAACCGTCTCCGCTGGAAATCCGCCAAGCAAATCCGAGGACACAATCGTCGCATTGTTATCCGCATTTTTCTGTTTGTTCAGCGCTTGTTGGATAGAACTGCGATAGCCGAAGACGACAATATCCTGATTGGCGGCACCGAGCTCTATATTCGCTTGCTCACGTGATCCAGCGGTGACCGAAACGATTGCGGTTTGCGTCTGTTCACCCAGATATTCGACGCGCACAACACGCTGGCCGCGGGGAACTGCGGGAAAATAATATTGCCCGCGGTCATCAGTGACCGTTTCGAGATTTGTGCCATCGATACGCACCAGCGCCCCTTTTAACGCCGCTCCGGTGCTCCTGTTCACGACGGTACCGGAAACCACTCCGGTCGGGCCATCATCAATACCGGGATCGGCTTGCATTGCGCTAGTGGCCGAAGCGCTCTGTACGACCGCCGGAGAAACAGTCGCCGGGTTGGCCGCATTTTGGCGGAGCCGCGAATTGCCAATCACGGTGAGCGCTAGAACATTGCCCTCAAGCTCGCGAAAGGAAATAGACGTTCCTCTCAATAACAAACGCAAAGCCTGTTTTGGCGTATGACGACCGGACACAGCGTTGGCCCTTTTGTTCGCGACCATGCTGGGTGGATAGACCAGGTTTTTCCCGGTCTTGAGAGCATAATCCCTCAAAGCGGAGGACAAAGGCTGGCTGGGCATGTTGAAGGACATGGCTTGGTCCTGCGCCTGCGCCGACCCGACAATTGCGATATTGGCCGCACCGGTAAGCATCGCTGCCTGCAGCAGTTTAAACGAACGAGATTGCATTATGATCCCCTGTCTTATCTTTCCCTGCAGGCCGTCAGTCATCCGCTAACTGGCCCGATGTAAAGTAAGACGCGCGAGCATCTGCTTTCCTCATAATCTTTTCGGATTGAGAGAAAAAAATCGTATTATATTAAGTGATGTTGGTAGACAAAAGTCTTATTTTTCAGTGACTAAATGTCACTCTTTCCAATCGAGAACAATGTCGCCTTCATCCGCAGGAGCGCTGTTCTTTACCGGGAAAGAAGCCTCTAACGCAGCAGCGAAACTGTCTATTGAGCCGACCTGAAAAATACCGCTAACCCGCATGTCGGCCAATGCAGAATCACCCACCACAAGTTTGCGTGTGGAGTAGCGGTTCACTTCATCAACAATCATACCCAGCGGTTCATTGTCGAAAATCAACCTGCCGTCTTTCCAACTCGTAACCGTAGCGGTGTTGATGACATTGACCTTGAACGGCAAATCACCAGCTGCGACGAGCTGCTCTCCCGGCCGCATTTGTTTTGTGCTGACGGCATTGGCATCGTCACCGCTTTCTTTGTCGACCGTTACAATGCCTTCTATTAGTGTGACCCGTACTTCATCATCCGACCGCCTGACAGAAAAGGATGTTCCAATAGCGGTTATCAACTTGTCGTCTGCCTCAACCACAAAGGGACGGTTGACATCCTTTGCCACCTCAAAAAGCGCTTCACCGCGCAGCAAGATCACGTCTCGACCTGCTTCGCTGTAATTGACTTGGATCAGACTGTCCGTGTTCAGTTCAACCACGGATCCATCGGGCAGGTTCACCGTTGATCGCTGCCCAACGCCCGTTCGATAGATCGGAGATTCCTGAGCCCCTGCTTCAGCCAATTGATCTGCGGGAGCAGTGGACCCGGAACCATCCCAATTGGCGAATGGGTTTAGCATCACTACAGAAACGGCCAGGACCAGAAGTGTAGCAGCAATCGCGCCATATTTTAGCCAGACATTGTTATTTGCAGCGGACGGGTTTTGCGCCAAGGCATTTTGCCGCATCGCCATGATATCGTCGTCCACCGCGCAGTCCTGCATTGCCGTCCAGACTTCTTCCTGCAAAGCATATGCTTCGGCATGCTGTGGACACTCTTCCAACCAGCCCTTGAAGCGCCTCTGATCTCCCTTGCTGGCATTGTCCGCACGCAATCGCGCGAACCAATAGGCCGCTTGTTCCTCAACGCCATTGTTGCCGCCAGCGGGGCTCATGGGATCAGCATCTTTCATTCGGACGACCCCAACCGCTTCGTAAGATGTTTGATGGCATCCATCATATGCTTTTCAACTGAACTCATCGATATACCCAATTGTTGCGCAATCTCACGATATTTAAACTCCTCAAACCTGTGCAGCAGGAATACGGTCCGTGTGCGTTCAGGCAATTCGTTCAATGCGTTTTTCAGCGCCACTACTTTCTCTTTACCTAGCAAGACGCGCTCGGGAGAAATTTCCTCAAAAGCATTTTCATTTTGGTCAGATAATTGTTTCGTAAAAGCGCGTTTGGTGGCTTCGCGCCGAGCCTTGTCGCGTAACAAATTCGCCGCGATCTGGAAAATAAACGCCTCTGGCCGTTCCAGATCAGCATTGTCGGCGCGCGATGTCAGCCGAAAGAATACATCCTGAACAAGATCTTCGACTTCGTTCTGGTTATAAACTCTTTTGCGGAAATATTTCTCCAGTGGCAGTTTGAACTGGGCAAACAGCTCTGCAAGATCGTTGTCGGGCATGGCTTCATCAGGACTATTGCCGTCGCCAGCATCGCCCGATTTTCCAGAATTGTTGTGTTTTTCCGATGCCAAAACAAGCCCTATCGAATCCAAATTTGCGTCGCGATAAAGAGAGGGGAGTCGCAATTTGTCAATGCCAACACTGGAAGTTACCTACTATGTCAAACCCTGCAAAGTGCCCTGAACCTAACAGATAGGATAATAGGAGGGCGAAGAAAAATTATTATACCAGCATCATGAAATATCCATTATTGCTAGAACCGCTCGACCTTGGCTTCACCACCATAAAGAACCGCTCGATCATGGGCTCCATGCACACAGGCCTCGAAGAAATCGAAGGCGGGTTTGAACGCATGGCAGCCTATTTTGCCGAACGCGCAGCCAACAATATTGGCATGATCATTACGGGCGGGATCGCACCCAATGAGGAGTCGTCCAGCGGCGGTGCGATGATGTCGAGCGACGAAGAAGCCGAAAAGCATCGCTTGGTGACCGATGCGGTCCACAAGGCCGATCCGGAGGTTAAAATCTGCATGCAGATTTTGCATTCAGGGCCATTGGCGTACACGCCCAATGCGGTTGCGCCATCGCCGGTCAAATCACGTATCGCGAGATTTGTTCCGAACGAACTAGACAAGGACGGCGTCCAGAAACAGATTGATGACCATGTCCGCTGTGCCATGATGGCGAAAAAGGCGGGCTATGACGGGGTCGAGATTATTGGTTCGGCAGGCTATTTAATCTCCACTTTTCTGGTGAAAAAAACCAATTTACGCGAAGATGAATATGGTGGTTCCTATGAAAACCGGATGCGTTTTGCATTGGAAATTGTCGAGCAAACCCGCGCTGCTGTCGGTGATGATTTCATCCTGATTTTCCGCATTGCGGCGATGGATATGCTCGAAGACGGGATGAGTTGGGACGAAATTGTAACGCTTGGGAAAGCGCTTGAAGAGGCAGGCGTAACGATCATCTCGACGCACTTTACCTGGCACGAAAGTGCCGTTCCGACCATTGCGACCATGGTGCCCCGAGCCGCGTTCACATCGGTGACGGGTCGGTTGCGTAAGGAAGTCAATGTCCCGGTCATTACATCCAACCGGATCAACATGCCCGAGGTGGCAGAGCAGGTTTTGGAACGCGGCGATGCCGATTTGGTTTCGATGGCTCGACCACTCCTGGCTGATAGCGCATTCATGCGCAAAACCGTGGAAGGACGCGAGGATGAGATCAACACATGCATCGCCTGTAACCAGGCATGTCTCGATCATACATTTTCGGGAAAATTAACGTCCTGTCTGGTCAATCCCAGAGCGTGCCACGAGACGATGTTAAACTATCTGCCAACCACTGCACCAAAGAAAATCGCAGTGGTCGGTGGAGGGCCAGCTGGCCTTGCTTACGCCACTGTGTCTGCCGAACGCGGACACAAGGTCACTCTTTTCGAAGCGTCATCGGAAATAGGTGGTCAGTTCAACCTCGCAAAAACGATACCCGGAAAAGAGGAGTTTCATGAAACCGTGCGCTATTACAACCGCATGATTGCGGTTCATGGCATTGACCTGAGGCTCGACACGCGTGCCGACGCAGCGACTTTGAAGGCTGAGGGCTTCGACGAAATAATCATCGCAACCGGTATCAAGCCCCGTCAACCCGACATTGAAGGTATCGACCATCCCAAAGTCGCCAGTTACATCGATGTCATAACCGGCAGGAAACCGGTCGGAAAGAAAGTTGCCATTATCGGCGCCGGGGGCATCGGTTTCGATGTCTGCGAATTGATCAGTCATTCCGGGCCATCAGGCGCCGTAGACCGCGATGTTTTTGCAGCCGAATGGGGCGTTGATTTTGAAAATCACCCGCGCGGCGGCGTGACCGGTGTTGAACCGAAAGTCGCAAAATCCGATCGTGAGATCACGTTGCTGCAACGCAAGGAAAGCCGGGTTGGTGCTGGGCTTGGCAAGACAACCGGTTGGACACATCGACTAACCTTGGCACGGCGCGGCGTGAACATGATGAATGGCGTTGAATATGTGAAAATCGATGATGCCGGGCTGCATATCCTGCAAGGCGGGACGCCGGAGGTCCTGGACGCCGACACGATTATCATATGCGCTGGACAGGACCCGCTACGGGAGCTTTATGATAGTCTGATCGAAGATGGTCTAGCCCCTCAACTGGTAGGCGGAGCCTATGAAGCGAAGGAACTGGATGCGAAAGCGGCCATAAATCAAGCGAGCCATATGGCTGCTGCGGTCTGAACAGGCCAATCGTTCAAACCCGGCAATCGGGCAACTGCCCGAGAAACGCTCGTAAATAATAGACAAGCAATGTTTATCTGTAATTAGAAAATCTTGCCAGCCTTTGCGCGGTAACTTCGCTATATGGATGTCTCTTGATTATTGCCTTGAGCTCTTTAGGCATTCAAAATTGATATCGAACGAAAGCAAACGCGCAATGAGCCTCACCCACCTTCAGCGTCTCGAATCAGAAGCGATCCATATCATGCGTGAGGTTGCGGCCGAAACCGAGAAGCCGGTCATGCTTTATTCGGTGGGCAAAGACAGCGCGGTCATGCTCCATCTTGCCAAGAAGGCGTTTTTCCCCTCTCCCCCTCCCTTTCCCCTTCTCCATGTGGACACCACCTGGAAGTTTCAGGAAATGTACAATCTGCGGGAAAAATCTGCCAGAGATGCCGGCATGGAATTGCTCGTGCACCAAAATCCCGAAGCCAAGGAACGCGGTATCAACCCGTTCGACCATGGCGGCCTCCATACCGATATGTGGAAGACACAGGGCCTCAAACAGGCGCTGGACCATTATGGCTTTGATGCTGCTTTTGGCGGCGCTCGGCGGGACGAGGAAAAAAGCAGGGCGAAAGAACGCATCTTCTCCTTCCGGTCAGCCAATCACCGCTGGGATCCCAAAAACCAACGGCCAGAGCTTTGGAAACTTTACAATACGCGCAAAGCAAAAGGTGAAACCATCCGGGTCTTCCCGCTGTCCAATTGGACCGAGCTCGACATCTGGCAATATATCCATCTGGAAAATATCGAGATTGTTCCGCTTTATTTCTCGGCACCGCGTCCAACCGTAGAGCGCGATGGTATGCTGCTGATGGTTGATGATGATCGTTTTCGGTTTAAAGAGGGGGAAGAGCCGGTAGAACGCTCTATCCGTTTCCGGACACTTGGCTGCTACCCATTGACCGGTGCTGTCGAGAGCGAAGCGACCACCCTGCCCCAGATTATTCAGGAAATGCTGCTGACCACGACTTCGGAGCGGCAGGGACGGGCGATTGACCATGATCAGGCCGCCTCGATGGAGAAGAAAAAGCAGGAGGGATATTTCTGATGGATAGCCCCGAAACAATCTACAAGACCGATGCCCTGATAGCTGAAGACATCGATGCCTATCTGGAGACCCACCAGCACAAGACGATGTTGCGCTTCATTACCTGTGGTTCGGTTGACGACGGCAAATCAACGCTAATTGGGCGCTTGCTGTACGATTCAAAGATGATTTTCGAAGATCAGCTGGCATCTTTGGAAGCGGACAGCAAAAAGGTTGGCACGCAGGGTCAGGAAATTGACTTTGCGCTTCTCGTTGATGGACTGGCTGCCGAACGGGAGCAGGGGATAACCATTGATGTCGCCTATCGCTTCTTTGCGACGGAAAAACGCAAGTTCATCGTTGCGGACACCCCTGGTCACGAGCAATATACCCGCAACATGGTCACGGGCGCGTCCACGGCTGATCTCGCGGTAATATTGATCGACGCGCGGCAGGGTATTTTGACCCAGACACGCCGCCATAGCTATTTGGCGCATCTGATCGGGATCAAGCATCTCGTCGTTGCGGTAAACAAGATGGATCTGGTCGGCTATGATCAGGCTGTCTACGACAAGATTGTGGCTGACTATAGCGCTTTTGCTGAAGAGATCGGCATAAAGGCGTTCACACCCATGCCAATTTCCGGCCTGGCTGGAGACAATATCACCAGCAAGTCAGACAACACGCCCTGGTATGATGGCCCCGCTTTGGTGGAGCATCTGGAAAATGTCGAAGTCATGGTGACCGCCAATCAGGCGCGGCCCCTGCGCATGGCGGTACAATGGGTCAATCGGCCCAATCTCGATTTCCGCGGATTCAGCGGACAAATTTCCGGCGGAAGCGTCAAACCGGGTGACCAGGTCCGCATATTGCCCTCTGGCAAGACAACCACCGTCAAACGTATCGTAACCATGGATGGCGATCTTGATGAAGCGGTAGCCGGGCAATCGGTTACCTTGACATTGGCAGATGAAATTGACTGCTCGCGCGGAGATGTCATTGCCGCCACCGACGCGCCACCACAAACCGCAGACCAGTTCGAGGCGTCGCTTGTCTGGATGGACGAAACAGAATTATTGCCGGGTCGCAGCTATTGGATGAAGATCGGCACGCAATTTGTGAGCGCCACCGTGCAACAGCCGAAATATCAGATCAACGTCAACAATATGGAACAGCTGGCGGCGAAAACGCTGGAACTCAATGGGATTGGCGTGGCCGAAATTGCCACCGATCGCCCAATTATTTTCGAACCTTATGTAGACAATCGTGATCTCGGCGGTTTCATTCTGATCGATAAAATCAGCAACGCAACGGTAGCGGCTGGCATGCTGCACTTCTGCTTGCGGCGATCACAAAATGTGCACTGGCAGGATGTTGATATTGATCGGGCCGCGCATGCGCTGCAAAAACGCCAGGAACCCCGGGTAGTCTGGTTCACCGGCCTTTCCGGATCGGGCAAGTCGACCATCGCCAATATGGTGGAGAAGCGCCTGCATGCCCTCGGCAAACATAGCTTTCTGCTCGATGGCGACAATGTCAGACATGGATTGAACAAGGATCTCGGGTTTACAGACGCAGATCGGGTTGAGAATATCCGCCGAATTGGAGAGGTCGCAAAGCTAATGGCTGATGCAGGACTGATCGTGCTGACCGCTTTCATTTCCCCGTTTAGAGCCGAACGACAGCTTGTCCGGTCCATGCTGCCAGAGGGCGAATTTATCGAGATATTTGTCGATACACCGCTGGCCGTCGCCGAAGAACGCGATGTCAAAGGCCTCTACAAAAAGGCGCGGGCAGGCGAGCTTAAAAACTTCACTGGCATTGATAGCGATTATGAAATCCCCGAAAATGCCGAAATGCGCATCGACACCACCAAGATGAGCCCAGAAGAAGCTGCGGAAATTATCGTGGACAAAATCGTCGGCAGTTGGTCCTATACGATATGACAGATGCTGAATTGGCGGCGAAGCTCGCAACGGATGCTGGCACTTTGCTGGTGGAATTGCGCAACAGCGCGCACTTGACCGGCAAGGATTTGGGCAATGCGGGGGATAAGGCGGCGAATGACATGCTCGTCGCTGCACTGCGTGCACAGCGTCCTGATGACGGTCTGTTATCAGAAGAAAGCAAGGATACGGCAAGTCGATTGGACAAAGACCGCGTCTGGATCATCGATCCCGTAGATGGCACAAGGGAATATAGCGAAGGCAGAGATGATTGGGCCGTGCATGTTGCATTGGCGGTTAATAACAAGGCTGCGATTGGCGCTGTTGCGCTGCCCAGCTTGGGCCTGACGCTACGCAGCGATTTGCCGATTGCTCGACCAACACGCAGCGATAAACTGCGCATGGTGGTTAGTCGATCCCGACCAGCCAAAGAAGCCGTCGCGATTGCCGAGATGCTTGACGCAGAACTAATCCCGATGGGCTCTGCCGGCGCTAAAGCAATGGCTATTGTGCGCGGCGAGGCCGACATTTACCTGCATTCCGGCGGCCAATATGAGTGGGATAATTGTGCGCCGGCTGCCGTTGCTCAAGCCCACGGACTCCATTGTTCCCGCATTGATGGACAGCCGCTGCTTTACAACCAACGCGATACCTATTTGCCTGATCTTCTGATATGCCACCCACAAGATGTTCAAAGCATATTGGAACGGGTTGACGGGCTTTAAGAAGCCAAAGACCTTTGTATCGCGATCAAGATGCAATTTCTACCGTCTGATTGTCACGCTCATGATCAAATTCCGGAACCATTATTTTCAGCAATGCAATAGCTTCTGCCGAATCCCGCGATGCTCGAAAACCGTCCAACAGCTTATCCAGTTCAGCTTGATCCAAGTGGCTTTCCCGCGCCATCATGATTCTGTTATGGACCGTTGATCGCGGATCATTGCCAATAATCAATTCTTCATACAGTTTTTCGCCCGGGCGCATGCCGATTTCCAGAATTTCGATATCGCCGTCTGGGTTCGCGTCGCTCCGGACGGTTAGGCCGGACAGTTGAACCATGGTGTTGGCAAGATCCATGATCCGCACGGCTTTACCCATATCGAGTACGAAAACCTCCCCGCCTTTGGCCATACCGCCAGCCTGAATGACAAGCTGCGCTGCTTCCGGTATCGTCATAAAATAGCGGGTGACGTCTCGATGGGTCAGGGTGATCGGGCCGCCCATTTCTATTTGTTGCCGGAAAAGCGGAACCACAGAGCCGCTGGATCCAAGAACATTGCCGAACCGGACCATCGAAAACCTGGTTTCACTTTTCTCAGCAAATGCCTGAATGATCTGCTCGGCACCCCGTTTGGTAGCACCCATTATATTCGTCGGACGAACCGCTTTGTCGGTACTAATCAGGATAAAATCGCTGACCTTGGCCTCATGCGAGGCCTTCGCCAGCTCAAATGTGCCCAATATATTATTTCTGATACCCTCAACCGGATTAGCTTCCACCAGCGGGACGTGCTTGTAGGCAGCGGCATGAAAGATCGTATCCGGTTGCCAATGGGCCAATATTTCTTTCAGACGTTCGCTATCGGTGACAGAGCCTAGAATCGGTGTGATACCAATATTTTCGAGATTATGGCTTTGCGCGTATCTGCGTAGCTCGGTCTCAATCGCATAAAGTGAAAATTCAGAGAGTTCGAGCAGAAGCAGCTTATGGGCTCCCGATTGTAAAATTTGCCTGCAAAGCTCGCTGCCAATGGAACCGCCTGCTCCGGTAACCATGACAGTTTTGCCGACGATCGTCCGCCCCAGAAGCAATTCATTAGGTGCAACCGGCTCGCGCCCCAATAAATCCTCAATGTCCAGCTCGCGAATGTCGTTAAACGACACCTGACCGTCCATAATATCTTTCATGTTGGGTAGTGTCTGGACGTGAACCTTGAATTTTTGAATTTGATCGACAATAGCACGGCGCTTTTTGCGAGAAATCTTTGGCAATGCGAGCAATATATCGGTCACGGCATATTTGCTGATAACATCCGGTAAATCACCGCTCCAAAACACCCGGTCCCCGTCTAGTTTTTGCCCATTCAATCGGCGGTCGTCGTCAACGTAACCACGCAGCCGCATCGCCGGTTCCGAACGCATTGATGATGCGAGTTGCTGTCCGGCGCTGCCCGCACCGTAGATCAGAACCGTTTTAACCTGCCCGCCGAAAAGATTGCGGCCCAATATGTCAACCATGAGGTATCGCGCTGTCACGCGCGAAAAACCTACCATTATGAAGAAGATGATCGGTTGAATTACACCGATAGTGCGCGGCACACCCGCTATTCCTATCATTGAGAAAATGACAATCATAGGAGCCGTATAAATCATGAACGCCCGCGCAAGCGTCTTCATCATCCCGGAGCCCGCATAACGGAAGATCGCGTTATACACGCCGCTGAAATAGAAAACCGGCAGCAATATCAACACAGAAGCGAGGACTACTTTTTGGACAGCCAGATCCCAATAGATCCAGACACCAATCCGCAAAGAGTAAGCAATGATTATTGAAAATATGCAAAGCGATATATCAAGGCTCACAACCGTAAGCTGTTTCTTCCACCGTGTCATGTTGGCAATTTTGGCCAAGGCATTGGTGATCAAGGCGGTTATGGTCTCGATGGTCAAAGCTCCTGGATTGTTCAATACGAACAATATTAATTACTACGCATAATCCGGGTTACTAGCCGCTGCCGTAACATTTTTCCAACATTTTCCCCCGTTTTAGGGAAACTGCTAAATCTTTCAGAAACAGGGCTTAATTTCGATCGATGCTCTTTGTAGACATAAAATCTTTACTCCCCATCGCTAACAAGGGACAGAATGCACCTTAGAAACGCTGGAATTACTTACTCCGCTTGACCAGGAAAGTTGATCAGGCCAGAAGCGCGACCACACGTTCAAATTATCTATAAGCAATAAAATATCGAAGGATCACTATGAAAATTGCAATGATCGGATCCGGTTATGTCGGTTTGGTTTCTGGCGCATGCTTTGCAGATTTTGGCCATGAAGTTATTTGTGTCGACAAGGATCCCAGCAAGATTGACAAACTGAACCAGAATATCATGCCGATTTTTGAACCCGGTCTGGCAAGTTTGGTTGAACGCAATGTCGACAGCGATCGCCTGTCTTTCTCCGGTGATCTGGCACAATCTGTAAAAGACTGCGACGCCGTATTCATCGCTGTCGGCACACCTTCACGGCGCGGCGATGGCCATGCTGACCTCAGCTATGTCTACGCTGCCAGCGAAGAAATTGCTGACGCGATTACCAAGCCGACAGTTATCGTGACCAAATCAACTGTGCCGGTCGGTACAGGCGATGAAGTGGAACTGATAATGTCCAAAAAACTGGCGGCTGATCAATTTGCTGTCGTATCCAATCCCGAATTTCTTCGCGAGGGTGCAGCGATTGACGATTTCAAGCGTCCTGACCGGATTGTCATCGGAGCGGAAACCGAATGGGCCAAAGATGTCATGAGCGAAATATATCGGCCTCTGTTCTTGAACCAGTCGCCAATCCTGTTTACCGGCCGCCGGACGGCAGAATTGATCAAATATGCAGCCAATGCGTTTCTTGCGACAAAAATAACATTTATCAACGAAATAGCAGATTTATGCGAAAAAGTGGGTGCCGACGTTCAGGAAGTCTCGCGCGGCATAGGGCTCGATAACCGCATCGGCTCCAAATTTTTGCATGCAGGGCCTGGTTATGGAGGGAGTTGTTTTCCAAAGGACACTTTGGCGCTTTTGAAAACCGCACAGGACCATGAAAGCCCGGTTCGCATTGTAGAAGCCGTGGTGCAGGTTAATGACCAACGCAAGCGGGCAATGGGCCGTAAAGTCATTCAAGCTCTTGGCGGTGAGGCAAGAGACAAGAAAATTGCGCTGCTTGGGCTCACGTTCAAGCCGAATACTGATGATATGCGGGACGCGCCCGCCATTGCTATTGCTCAAACATTGTTGGATGCTGGCGCGAACGTCAGTGCCTATGATCCGGAGGGGATGGACGCAGCTGCTGAAATCATGCCGAATGTTACAATGACTAAAAATAGCTATGAAGCCGCTTTGGATGCCGATGCAGTTGTGATTGTCACGGAGTGGAATGCGTTCCGTGCGCTGGATCTGGAAAAACTGTCCGCTGCAATGGCAGGCAAAACGCTTGTTGATTTGAGAAATATCTACAATCCGGCCGATGTTATCAAAAGCGGTCTGGAATATAGCAGTATCGGGCGTAGCTGATCATCAGCGGGCAAATATGAAACTAAGACAGAAATCCGTTCCAAAACCTTGGGGGCAAGTGAACCTCCCCAAAATCTTTGGCAGTAAGCAAGACAAGAAAATAGGTGAAATCTGGTTTCAACCTCCAAAGGGGATAAGGCCAAAACTATTGTCTAAATATCTGTTTACAAGCGAAAAACTCTCAATTCAAGTACATCCCAACGACCGACAAGCACGCCGAAAAGGCTTGGCAAGCGGCAAGGAAGAGTGCTGGTATATATTGGCAGCTGAGCCGGATGCCGTTTTGGGAATTGGACTGAAAAAGGAGGTGAGTGCAGCCAAACTGCATGCTGCAGTAGCCTGTAGCCAAATTGAACAACTAATGGACTGGAAATCAGTAAAGCCAGGAGATGTATTCTACATACCTGCTGGTACAATCCATGCGATTGGCCCCGGCATTCAGTTGATCGAAGTCCAACAAAATGCTGACATAACATACCGCCTCTATGATTATGGTCGGGATCGTGAGTTGCATTTGGAGGATGCGCTGGCAGTGGCCGCATTGACGCCCTATGATATGAAAAACTTTCAGGAAGCGGTCGCTGACCAATCTGCCAAGCTCATCAACGGGCCGCATTTCAAGCTTTTCCAAGTCATTGGCAACGACCCGGATATATTGATGGGGACCACAGCCGGAGAATGGCAAGTTCTGCCTCTCAAGGGCAAAGTTACGACCAGAGGTAAAACTGTTTCTGCAGGCCAATGCGGGCTTTGTACCAGGGCTTCAGAGATCGATTTGTCTGCAAATGGTAAGTCCTTAATTGCGTGCAGCATGGATTAAGGCGAATGTTATGAGCGAAAACGATCTGATTACACCGGTCATTCTGTCAGGTGGTTCTGGGACCCGTTTGTGGCCTTTGTCGACAGACGACCATCCCAAACAATTTTTGAACCTGACGGGCCCGTTGAGTATGTTCCAGCTTACTTTCGAGCGCTGTCAGCAAAGCGACCTCTTTGATCTACCCCTCATTGTCGGTGGCAAAAAACACGCAAAGCTCGCCGAAGAGCAATTGAAAGAGATCGGGAGCAGCGTGCAAGCCCACATATTGGAGCCATGTGCCAGAAACACAGCTCCCGCTATTGCGTTAGCAGCTCTCGCCTGCAAAAACCCACAAAGCCTGATGCTGGTCATGCCCAGCGACCATGTCATCAAAGATGTGCAGGCTTTTCAACAAGCAGTGCGACAATCGCAATCTTTGGCAAAGGCGCGCTGGCTGGTGACATTCGGCATTGAACCGCAACGAGCAGAGACCGGTTATGGTTACATCCAGCAGGGTGAGCCCGTGATCGGCAGTGCCAACAGCTTTGCCGCGCAACGTTTTGTCGAAAAGCCAAATCGCGACAATGCCGAAAACATGCTTGCTGAAGGCGGCTACTATTGGAATGCTGGCATATTCTTGTTCCGGGCAGATGCCTATTTGAATGCCCTGGAGGCGCATGCGCCGGAAATGCTTGAAGCTGCCAAAAGAGCAATGGACAAAGCCGATCATGATGATCTGCGAATAATGCCGCATGAAGAGAGCTTTGCCAGCGCACCATCAGATTCGATTGATTATGCTATTATGGAAAAGGCCGAAAAAGTTGCCGTCACCCCCGTCGACCCCGGCTGGTCTGACGTCGGCAGTTGGGATTCCCTATTCGAAATCACGCCGCCTGACGATCAATCCAATGTCACCTTTGGAAATGTTATAGCCATGGAATCGCACAATAATCTCGTTCATTCGGACGGACTTGAAATCACAACTTTTGGCGTGGATGATTTAATCATCATTGCCACTGGTAATCAGGTTGTCGTTCTGCCGAGAGGACAGTCACAAAATGTAAGAAAGATTGTGTCGGAACGAAATAAAACGGTTTAAGCTGCTTTTTCGTCGCTAGGGCTGAGGCCAACCGACTTGCTATGCTCTTTCGATTTGCCGGTCATCCACGTGGGCCAGAGCCGCGCGACCAATAACAAAAATGTTGGTATCAACATAGTATTCCACATGTCTTTATAGCCTTCAGCCTGAAAGACAGCTTGCGACGCTGGGCTGTTTCCAACACGTTGATAGTCCAGATATTCGTTTGCAAGAGCAATCATGAACACGGCCAGCCAGGGCCATATGCTGGCCAGTGATCGCCGGCAAAACAGCGCTAGTCCAAATTGAATAAAGACAGCACCGTAAATGTGCAGTGCATCCCGATCAAAGCCTGTTACGGCTTCCAGCCATATTTTAATTTCTATCCATTGCATAAGCGCCGCTTGGCTGAGTGATCCCTAACCGTCAATGAACAAATCGAGAGGCAATCCAATTATCAGGGATTTTATAGAAAGGGGATGGATGGCTCAATCTAAACACTGTTCCAAAATCTGAAATTTGCAGGGCTTTAGTCTAAAGTGATACAGTCGCTGCCGTCTGACATGCCACTTGGCAATCCGACGCCAACAGAGTATCTCTTGCGATTAGGGAGTTTATGTCAAAACTAGCGCTTGTTCCGGGCCACCAATTCTTGGCGGTTCAGGATGCGATCAGTCTGACTTAATCAGTGAACCGCCTTTGTGAGTCAGATTAGCATGATGGATGAAAAAATGCCGTTAGGGCGGCGGGATATTGTCAAACCATACACATGGTCGACGGCTTCGAGTTTACAATTATTCGGTCTCACTACGCTTTGTATCTTCACTGGCACCCTACTGTTTTATGGATTTTTCTATTCTCCGCACCAAGACTTGGCAGGCAGCGCTCTCTCGGGGCGATTGGCAGTTACGCTCGGCGAATCCTTTGGTAACTACAGTATCTATTTTCCGCCGGTTGAAAAATTCTGGTTCTCGCTGGCCGCTCACCTTAGTGAATTGACTGGTTTGCGGCTAGACATAGTGGTTGTTGCGATGACCAACATAATGGTGCTCGTCGGAGCGGGACTCGGGTACCGGATTCGATGTGCAACCGTTGGTGCCTCGCCGCTCTTTCTCATTTTGTCGGTACTCTTCTTTGTTATTCTGCCAATCCTGTTCAAAAATGTTTTCGGACTGCGCGAACATCTTGTTGCTTTAGGGCTCTGGCCATATCTCGTTCTCCGGCTTTCAAACCCGGACGTTGAAAAGGTTGGTTGGCGGCTAAGGACGCTATTGGGCCTATGGATGGGCACGATGCTTCTTTTCAAATATGTCTACAGCCTCGTCGTTCTCCTGGTGGAGCTTGTCGACACTCTGATGAAACGCCACCCCCTCCTGCTCTTACGGACCGAGAACCTCATCGCAGGCACAATAGTCTTCCTCTATCTGTTCTTCTGGCTTGGCATAGACCCAGCTCAGCGGGAGGCAATTGGCGCCATGAGAAGCGCCATTGACGCGAACCTTCTTGAACGGAGCGAAAGCTTGTCAAAGATGGTTGCGAACTTAATGCCTGCAATCCTCCTTCTCGTCGCTTCGTGGTATTTTAGAGTTTCGAAACGATTGACCGCAATCGCCCTTGCCATTGTAATCGCAACAGTTTTTGCTGCCTGGTCACAGGGACGTTGGTACACTCATCACCTGCTTCCTGTCACTATGGCCTATTTTCTATGGTGGTGGATCGCAGCACAGCAATTTCGTTGGCATGTCAATATAGCTGTTGCGCTTCTCGTAATTTTGCCAGTAGCAGCCCAATTTCTGAGTACCCAAGTCTATCAGCAGCAAACCTCAGAATTGGAACAGGCGCTTGAAGCTGACGGACGATCAGTGACGGGCGAGCGGGTGGCGATCTTGACCATGCACCCCTCGCCATACAATCAGTATCTTGCTTCTCACAATGCGCTGCGCTGGAATCCGATGATGAACAATGCTTATGTAAGTGCAGAGCTTAAACCGTTCGACAATAAGGAAATGGCACGGACCCCACCTCCCGTAAAACTAGATGATCAAGGTCGAAGGATGCTGCACGACCAAATGCTGCGGCTTTGGGAAGACATGCCGCCCGATGTGCTAATTCTGGATCGGACCCATCGCTGGCCGTTGCGTTACATCAACGTTGATTGGCAGCAGGTGTTTTCAGAAGATCCCAGATTTCTGGCCATCCTCAAAAATTACCGCCCCGTGACAACCTATGACGGGAAGCGGATCAGATTTACCTATTATGTCCGAACCGATTAAAGTAGCGATCCGAGCCGATGCGGGCCCATTAGTCGGGACTGGTCACTTTGCCCGTACTGCTGCGGTTGCCGATATATTGTCGACTGGCGGTGACACCGAGATGGTGCTGCTAACCAATGCAGAGGGCGCTGCGCTTGCTGACCGTTACTTCCCAGCAGACACAAGGGTGGTATCGCTGGCGCAGAATGAATGCCGTCCTGAGGAAGCGATGCGCGCGCTGAACAAATATGAGTGGGTGCCGGATGTGGTCATTCTCGACCAATATGGATCGGTTCAGGAGTGGGAAACATTAGCGGCCAGCACCGGCACACGGCTAATGGTGTTCGACGATTTCGATATAGCGACACGAGCGGATATTATCGTTCGTCCACATCGCGGGCGCGTATCTGGGCGAGAAACAAACGTTCTTCGCGGCCCTGCTTATCTACCCTTGTCCCGCCATATCACCAAATTGGCCCAAAGCCCCTCGCAAAATAGGAGTTCGCGCCTAAGGCTAAATATCTGCTTCGGCGGCAGTGATCCTACCGGCGAGACGGAAAAGGCGCTTGAGGCCATTGCTGATCTGGAAGCGCTTGACGTTGACGTAGTCATTGGACCGGGCGCAAAGATAGCTCCACTTCTCATCGAGGCAGCGGAGCAAATGCCGCATGTTACTCTGTACCGCGCTCCAAACCAAAAACAGCTGGCGGAGCTGATATTTGCGGCCGACCTCGCACTTGGGGCGGGGGGAGTGATGCTTTGGGAGAGACTTTGTCTCGGCGTCCCCTCTCTGGTGATCTCAATTGCCCAGAACCAGCAGGCGCAGATTGACGCGATGATCAATGCTGGTGCGATCCGGTTTCTAGGTGAACATGACCGAGTGACGCCGGCGACAATCGCGTGCGCTGTCAATGCGCTGGCCACTGACAAAGCCGGGTGCAAAGCGATTGCAGAAGCTGGGCGGAATCTGGTCGATGGTCGGGGTGCATCCCGTCTTGTATCGTGGATACGAGCGCTGGCTCTCGCTATCCGCGAAGTAAAAACGGACGACGCTAGTGATTTGCTGAATTGGCGCACAGACGACCGTAATTGGCAACATAATTTTGCGAATTCCGAGAAACCCGACTTCGATGCGCATATGGGCTGGTTCTCCAAGAAGCTTGCCGATCCTAACTGCGTCTTTCGCATAGCAATGCGCGGAACCAATCCGGTTGGTGTGGTCCGGTTCGATATCAACAGCGACGACAATTCAGCCTATCTTTCCATTTATCTGGTGCCGGAATGGCACGGACGCAAAATGGGTTTGCCGGTATATTTAGCCGCCGAACGCGAGCTCCGCCGCTGCCGCCCCAACGTCGACAAGATCATCAGCCGGATACACAGTGCCAACACAGCCTCTGAACGCTTGCATCGCGATGCCGGCTTCGAAGTTTCTGTATCAAGAGATCGGGCGGATTGGCTTGATGCATGGAAGCTGCTGGATTGACGCTTCGTCCTGTTCAGGAAGCAACGTCATCAAGTTGCTCAAAATATTTTGCCGCGATGCCAATAACGTCCGCTTTCGGATCAGCAAGTTCGGGATGCGTATTAAACAATGCAACTAACCTGTCATAATCCTCTGCAGTGTCCAATGTGATACGCAAATGCGCCAGCGGCGATGCACAGCTGTATCCAGCAAGCCGGAACTGGTCGGGGTTACGATAGAAATGCGCCGTGACATGCTCTCGGTCATAGGGATCAGTCGCGCTTTCTGCGATGCCGAGCAGACTATCCGCTCGCATAACCTCACAATCCAGCCCTACTGGAAATGTCCGATCGGGCCAGTTGGTGGACATATAGTCCATATTTGCCGGATCAAATGCGCCCAGCATGTCATCAAGGATGTGGGGAGAGAAAAGAGGGCAATCGCTAGTTACCCGTACAACAATTTCAGCGTCAGAGGCACGAGCAGCGGAGGCGTAGCGTGACAAGACATCGGTTTCGGATCCTCGAATGCACATCCATCCGCGTGACTCGCAGTGGCTTGCGATGGGATCGTCCCCCGGCAAATCCGAGGTAGCAACAACCACGTCATCAATCCGGCTTGCTGCTTTAACCCGGGTAACCACGTGGTCGAGCACAGGCTGCCCAGCGAGGGTCTTCAGAACTTTACCCGGTAGGCGCGATGAGCCCATACGCGCCTGCACGATGGCAATGCTACGCATATGCAAGCGTGTCCGAAATTGCGGTAGACACGAAATCCTGCTCTTCATCGGTCATGACAGGATAGATCGGCAAGCTGAGGCAGGTATCATAGTAATCCTCTGCCTCCGGAAAATCTCCGGCAGTGAAGCCTAATGATCGGTAATAAGGCTGAGTGTGAATAGGGATATAGTGCACATGCGCCTCAATCCCGCGTTCACGTAGCGCATCGAACATCGCCTTGCGAGTGACATTGGTGCGAGCCCGATCAAGCCGGACAACATAGAGGTGCCAAGACGATCTGTCAGTCGCCAGCGGCAAATGCAGCGGCAGGCCTGAGAGCAACTCCTCGTATCGCTTTGCGCGGTTGCGACGCGCCGTCATAAGCGTATCAATTTTGCGCATCTGGCTAAGGCCGAGCGCTGCCTGAATATCAGAAATACGATAATTGAAGCCAAGTTCATGCTGCTCATAATACCAACCGCCGTCGTCTGGACGGGCATCAGTCATCAAGGCTGGGTCCTTGGTAACACCATGGCTTCGCAAAATTGCTAGCTTGTTGGCGATATCTTCGGAATTGGTTGTGATCATACCGCCCTCACCCGTCGTAATCGACTTGAGCGGGTGAAAGCTGAACGTAGCCGCCGCACTCAGCGGATGACTGCCCACCATCTGGTTTGGTCTATCTTCATATGCAGCGCCAAACGCATGGGCTGCGTCCTCTACCAATGTGACGCCATGTTCTACGCAAAGCGCAGCAACTCGGTCAAAGCCATGGGTGTGTCCGGCAAAATGAACAGCAATCAGAATATCGGGTTTGCGCCCCGATGCTGAAGCTGCAAGTAATTTGCTTTCCAACACATCCGGGTCAATTGAACCGGTCTGCGGATCGATATCGACAAAGTCTACATCCGCGCCAAGATAGCGTCCGGCATTAGCCGATGCGACGAAACTATTGGGCGATGTCCAGAGAAGGTCCCCAGCCCCAAGCCCCAGAGCTATACAGACAAGGTGCAATGCCGCAGTGCCATTCGACACCGCCACTGCATGCCCGGTACCAAGATAAGCCGACGCGGCTTCCTCAAAAGCAAGTGTTTGCGGCCCTTGCGTCAAGAAATCAGATCGCAGGCATTCGGATACCGCCGCAATATCATCTTCGTCGATTGTCTGGCAGCTATAGGGGATGCGGCTTCGCATGCGTCCTCCAAAAAATTTAGATCAGGCGTTAAATGGCATTGCGCTTTCGATTAACTTGCGCAGCTCCTCTGCAGAGAGATAATCGTCATTATGGTAGGAATCATAGCTGAAATCACCTTCGACCAGCTTGCCTTTCTCGCCGTTCGCCGCCGTCAAATAATCAACATCGATACGGTTGAATTTGAAAGAGGGCTTAATGACATAATGATTTTCATACTCGACCGTTTGCCAAGCCGTGTCAGGAAGGCATAACACCTCGTGCAACTTTTCGCCTGGACGGATACCCACCACCTTTTGCGGCATATCGGGTGCGATGGCCTCTGCCATGGTACCGATGGTTGCAGAAGGAATACGCGGAATGAAGGTTTCCCCGCCCCACATCCGAGCAGCGCAATCAATCACAAATTCGACGCTTTGCTGCAGCGTTAGCAAGAACCGGGTCATCGCCAGATCGGTGATGGGAAATTCTGTTGCCCCTTCGGCTAGCAGTCTTTGAAACAGCGGAATAACCGAACCGCGCGAACCGATCACGTTGCCGTATCGCACAACCGACAGGCGTGTATCACGGCTACCAGCAGTATTGTTGGCTGAAATCGCTATTTTTTCAGCCGTCAATTTCGTTGCGCCATAAAGGTTCACCGGTGCCGCGGCCTTGTCGGTGGAAAGGGCAATGACCTTCTCGACATTATTAGCCAGGGCTGCTTCGACCACATTTTCGGTACCAAGAATATTGGTCTTGATCGCTTCGGCAGGGTTATATTCGAGCGCAGGTACCTGCTTCAATGCCGCAGCATGAACGACAATATCCACGTCTTCCATCGCTTGCATCATCCGATTGCGATCACGGATATCGCCAAGGAAATAGCGCAGCGCAGGATCGTCATAATTCTCCTGCATCACCGATTGTTTAAACTCGTCGCGAGAAAAAACAATTACGCGGCGCGCATTATAACGCTCAAGGATCGTCTCGATAAAGCGACGCCCAAAAGATCCGGTCCCGCCCGTAACGAGAATACTTTTATTATCAAACAACAGACTTAACTCCCTCTTGAGGTTTAATGTGGCGTACAATTACGATCATTCCACTGATCAGGAAAACTGCGCCGAAAGAAACTACTGTGCCGAGCATAATGCCCCGGATACCCATGGCCGGAGCCCATAGAATACTTAGCCAAATATTCAAAGCGATAGTCAACATGCTGCAGAGCGACATGACCCTGATATCTTTGTCGAAATGCAGGAATTTCATGTTGTGCATAAAGAAGCCCTGCAGGACAATTGCGACCATGATATATTGCAAGAGTGGGATCGCGCTATGGAATGCCTCGCCCAGCAAAACTGGAGCGACGTACAATGAGATGAGATAGAAACAGAAGGCTGCGATCGATGCCAACAGAAAATACAGCAATGAAACCGAAATGACCTCGCGCAGACCATCAGAAGGCGCCGCTTTAAGTTTCCGGAAAAGCCAGGGAGTCCAAGCCAAGACAAAGCTGTGATTAATGACCCAGAAAGCCGATGCGAATAGAGCAGCTACGCCGTACATGGCGCTGGCAGAGACCCCGAGATAATGAGCTGCCACCACTTTGTCGGTCATCGCAACCGCCATGATCACCATCCCCGATGGCCAATATACCACCCCAAATTTCGCTATATCGCGATAGAAAGACCGTTGCGGCAATCGAAAGAAAAATGACGGACCATAGCCCAATGCCCGGAGCGAAATTAGAATCGCAGCCGTCATTCCAAGAATTCTCCCAAGGATTACGCCGCGCCAATCCCAGCCACCAAGCAGGAACGCCGAAATCAAAGCAATGCTCAGTACCGCCTGCACGACCTGCGTAATAAGAAACGCCTTACGACGGTTGTGAAACTGATGCAGCGCAAGAGCCGTATAAAAAACTTCGAAAAGCAGCGCCGCGACCACGACAGTGACAAGCCAATTGGCAGGAAACTTTGCCAATGCCGACAGGACATCCCGGAAGATAAATGTCAATCCGGAAACCCCAACGGCCATCATGATCATGACAAACAGCGCAGTATGCGTAAACTGGTCGAGCTGCTTCTGATCAAAATCGTAGAATCGCATGCGAATAGCATCCTGCGTAGTTAACCCGACTATCGGGCGCAGGAAGGTCGCGTAGGTGATGAAGAGCACCCAAATCCCATATTCAGAAGGCGCCAATATCCGCGTGAGAATAGGAGCAAGCAATAGTGGCACGAGGGCTTCTATGCTGTTGGCGATTGCGTAGAAAAGCGACTGCAGCGCCAGAAAGCTCTTTCCGGTCAAATCCGACAGTCTTTGTTTGATCTGCATCATCCCGCTTATTCGCTCATCATTCTTAACCCGGTCCATGGTTAACAGCCCCTAAACCCAATTTATTAACAATTACCTGCAATATGTCGTTCAGTCCGCAAAATTAGGAATGCGGCGTGAATGTTAGAAACAATTGCAGGGAACAAGATGGAACGACCCGACACATTTGGTTTGGCACTGAACGAGACAGCATATAATACCGATGTCGAGGACGATATTGCTGCCGCTGTTCAGGCGGTAGTTGACGCCGATTTCAAAGTCGATCCTGAAACAAATGTCCCAAAACCGCGCGATAACTACAATCTCTCCGTAGCGTTGGGTATCATTCGCCGGATGGAAACATCTGAGGCACGCAGTAACGTCTTTGCGGAAATAAAGAATAAAAACCCGGTCTATCGGATGATTGATGCGCTTTATGCCGCAGCCGGTTCTCGCGTGATGCAGCCGCTAGTCTTGTTTGCCTATATGCTCAAATGTGTCCTTTCGATTGGGCCATTTGACTATGATGATCAGGAAGCCGTTGCCATCTCCAATTTTCACAATGAAACCAACGCGATCGCTCGGCTGGTGTCATTGCTACCCGGTGCAAGCATTATGCAGCTGTCCTTAAAACGGGATCATATGTTCCGGCGCGACCAATTCCGCACCACCCTAAGCATGATTGGTGCTGCAACACGGCTGTTTCCGTATTTGTCCCGCCTCGCGCGGTCCTATGGATTTATGCCTTCAGCCCGTATCGCCAGCGGTCTTGCATTTTACATGCGCTTTTCTGAACTTTTCGCGCGCCATCCCAAATTGGGCACAGCCATTGTCGCCAGCAACTACAGTCCAGAGGCGCTGGGTATGGCCGCCGCTGCACACGAGATGGGCCGCAAGGTAATTTACATCAACCACGCTCCGGTACCGGCAAACGGTGCGACTGTACCCCCGGTACTAGCCGACTGCGCTGTTTTTTATGGTGATGCCATTCGGAAAACCTATGAAAGCGCCAGCCGCTGCAATGCAGACATCGCGCTGATCGGTCAGCCAGGAACCACTCGCCCGATGATTTGGCGCGACAAGATCAATAAAATCGGAATTTTTCTGACAGCACTGACTTCTGCCGATGAGGTTGAAAATCTGGTGTCCGCCATAAATGATAGCAACCCTGATGTGCGGATTCTGATCCGCAATCATCCGGTCGCGCTATTAAAGTCAGACTTTTCAAGCCTGGCAACAAAGCACAAAAATGTCGAAATCACTATCGGCACTCCGCTTGACGACGAGATCGAGGCCTGCGACCTGATCATTTGCGGCAATAGCGGTGTGGCAATGAACGTACTGCGTGGCGGCCGGCCCGTGGCCTATATCGACTCACTCGATCGGCTCAACCATGACTATTGCGGGTTTGTTCAGGACAGGCTCGTCTGCGAAGTGAAGAACTGGAGCGATGATCTTTATCCGATGCTAAAGGCCTTCTACACTAGCCCTGTCTGGCGGAATGTGATGCAGAGCTACGACGCATCATATAATGCTGATGCCACAGAGCTGAAACAAAAAGCGGCCCAGAAAATCCGGCGTTACATTAGCCCCCAACAAGCTCAAGGCTGAGCGGGGTCCCGCGCTCTATTGTGCGCGCAGCGGTTTTTCCGAGAACCGAAGAAAAATGCTCTGTCTGCAGGCCCAA
This sequence comes from Parasphingorhabdus sp., assembly GCF_965233695.1. Lineage (GTDB taxonomy): Bacteria > Pseudomonadota > Alphaproteobacteria > Sphingomonadales > Sphingomonadaceae > Parasphingorhabdus. The sequence continues at coordinate 2,475,466 of NZ_OZ247497.1, read as the reverse complement.
TCCAGGGCGGATGCATCTGATATTTTCACGGGTAAAGGTTTCACCTTCGGCAATATCCGCCACGACATATATTGAGCGCCGAAATTGCAACGATTGGGCCTCGTTATCGCTAGCCGCACCAAATTTCGCTTCACCCAGTGCATCCCAGGCATCATTGATCGCGTCGACATAATCGCGCAATCCCTCTGGCGTGACAGAAAATGCCGCATCAACCGAAGTCTCGTCGCCAGACAACTTAAAGTGCTTTTCAAAGACGCAGGCCCCCAAGGCCACGGCAGCAATCGCGGCAGTGCTGCCGATAGTATGGTCTGACAGGCCAATTTGACAGTTGGGAAAAGCTTCTTTCAGGGCTGGAATTCGCCTTAGATTACTGTCAGCCACAGAAGCCGGATAGCTGCTGGTGCATGCGAGCAGACATATGGGGCCAGATTCAGCTTTGGTCAGGGTCTGAACGGATTTCTGGATTTCATCCATGGATGCCAATCCGCAAGATACAATCACGGGCTTTTTTGTATCGGCGACTTTCTCAAGCAACGGAATAAATGTGTGTTCGAACGATGCGACCTTATAACAAGGCGGGTCCAGCGTCTCGAGAAAATCTATCGCAGATTCATCAAACCCGCTTGAAAAAGCATGGATGCCGCGCCGCTGCGCCTCTTCGAACAATGGGGCATGCCAATCCCAAGGGGTGTGGGCTTCATCGTAAAGATCATAAAGCGTGCGCCCGTTCCACAAGCTTTCGGCGTTATCGATGCGAAATTCTGGCCTGTCGCACTCGATAGTCATGGTATCGGCAGTATAGGTCTGAAACTTGACCGCGCTAGCGCCGGCATCTGCAGCGGCAGCAACCAGATCCATTGCCTGGTTCAATTCCCCACCATGATTGGCCGATACTTCAGCGATGATATAGGGCCGCTCGGCTGGCGAGATGGTTTGGTCTAAAATCTTCATCGAATGCCTCGGCGTCGGTGGTGGATTGAAGCTGTGGCTCTACACCAGAAAGCTTGCAATTCAATAAACATCTACATTTGGGTAAAGCCGGATTGTTGGCGAGATAATATCAAGGCGGGTTGGTTTTCGATTGTCCAGATCAAGTCTGTTCCGATATAGGCGTCCTATGACTGACACCAAATTCCACCCCCGCCGTTCTTGTCTTTACATGCCCGCATCCAATGCGCGGGCGTTGGAGAAAGCTAAAACGCTGGCCGCTGACACGATCATACTTGATCTCGAAGACGCCGTTGCACCCGATGCGAAGATCGGCGCGCGCGATGCGGCCTGCGTAGCGCTGGCTGAAGGCGGTTATGGGCAGCGGGAAATGGTTGTGCGCGTAAACGCCATGGATACGTCCTGGTTCACTGATGACATAAAGAGCATCTGCGCCAGCAAAGCGGACGGGATTCTGGTTCCCAAAATTCAAAACGCCGCCGACATTGTTAAAATATCCGAGATTATCGACCGCGAGGGCGCGCATGGCGACTTGCAACTATGGGCCATGATAGAAATGCCGATTGCCGTGCTGAATATTGCCCGAATTGCAGAGACCGCTTCTGCAACCCGGCTTACCACGTTCGTCATGGGCTTTAACGATCTCGCCAAGGAAATGCGCGCAGAGCAGGATCGCACCCTGTTTACGCCAGCAATCGCGCAAACAATCATGGCCGGACGCGCCTTTGGCGTGAACATCCTGGACAGTGTCTATAATGATTTCAAGGACCCCGAAGGTTTTGAACAGGAATGCCGGCAGGCCAAGGCCTTTGGTTTTGATGGAAAAACGCTCATCCACCCAGCACAAATTGACATCGCAAATCGCGAATTTGCGCCCCATGAGGATAAAATCACAGAGGCAATGGCCATCATTGCTGCCTTTAAAGACCCGGCCAATGCGGGCAAAGGCGTCATTACCGTCAACGGCAAAATGACGGAACTCTTGCATCTCCAGCAAGCGGAAGAGACCATAGCTTTGGCGGACGCCATTGCAGCCGCTTCCCAATAAAGCGTTCAGCCTCGACAAACTGCAAAAATATGGTTTAAGTGGTCAATTGAAACCAAAGATGATGGGCGCAAGAAAGCGCTTTGCAGGAGATGAGACATGGAAGCATTGGAAGCAGCAGCAGGCGAAGTGAGCAAAGACGAAATCATGGCAGCGTTTCAGGCGCAGCGTGATGCCTTTCATGCAGAGCTGCCGGTCAGCTATGAAGCCCGGATGGATCGGATCAACCGGACAGCGCAAATGATCATCGATAACAAGGATGCGCTTTGCGAAGCCGTATCCAATGATTTCGGACATCGCAGCAGCGTGCAAACAGTCATGACCGACCTGATGTCGGTCGTCGGCCATGCCAAGGACCACAAGAAAAACCTGAAAAAATGGATGCGGCCGGAGCGGCGGAAAATGGATTTCCCGCTTGGCCTACTCGGTGCCAGTGGTCAGGTCGAATATCAGCCCAAGGGCGTCGTCGGTGTAATTGCGCCCTGGAATTTCCCGATCAATCTTGCTTTTGATCCCGCCATTGGTGCTTTTGGCGCCGGTAATCGGGTCATTATCAAATTTTCTGAATTTTGCCCTGAAACGGGTGAACTGGTCAAAAAACTGGTGGCGGAATATTTTGCGCCAGAAGAAATGGTCGTGATTACCGGCGGTCCGGAAACCGGAAAGGCTTTTTCCGAAATTCCATGGGATCACCTGATCTTCACGGGCGGTGGCGGGATTGCCAAACATGTCATGGCAGCGGCGGCACAAAACCTTACGCCCGTTACACTGGAGCTCGGCGGCAAATCGCCTACTATCATTGGCCCCGATGCCGATGTGCAAAAATCAACCCAGCGCATCGCTATGGGCAAGATGATGAATGCCGGGCAAATCTGCCTTGCCCCCGACTATCTGCTGGTTCCACAGGACAAGGAAGAGGCGGTCGTCGAAGGTATCGCGAGCAATGTGGCTGAACAATATCCAACCATGATCTCGAATGACGACTATACATCGGTCATCAACGCACGGCACAAGGAACGCTTGCAGGGCCTGATTGACGACGCAGTGGCCAAAGGCGCCAAGCAGACAGTGGTCAATCCGGGCGATGAAGATTTCTCCAACACCAACAGCAACAAGATGCCGCTTACCGTGCTGCAAAATGTCAACGAGGACATGCGCGTCATGCAGGAAGAGATTTTTGGTCCGGTGCTGCCGGTGAAAACCTATCGCAACCTCGATGAAGTGATCGACTATGTGAATGATCATGACCGTCCGCTGGGTCTTTACTATTTCGGAGAAACGGAATCGGACAAGCGCAAGGTGCTGGATCGTACCATTTCAGGAGGTGTCACCGTCAACGATGTGATTTTCCATATCGCTCAGCACGACTTGCCCTTTGGCGGCGTTGGCCCTTCCGGCATGGGCGCCTATACGGGACCGGATGGCTTCAAAGAATTCAGCCATGCCAAAGCCGTCTATCGCCAACCCAAAGTGAACATCGCCAAAATTGCCGGCTTCCTGCCGCCCTATGGAGCGGCGACGGAAAAGACCATGAAACAGCAGATGAAGCTGTAAAGTCGGGCGGATATGGCAGATTTCCCTTTAGCAGGACTGAAAGTCCTGGATTTCTCGCGCGTGGTCGCGGGTCCTTATGCCACGCGGATGCTGTCCGATCTGGGCGCCGAAGTATTGAAGGTCGAACCTCCAGAAGGTGATGTCACACGCAAACTCGCCAAGCGGGATAGCGGTGTCAGTGGAAACTATCTGCAGCTCAATATCGGCAAGCAGAATATCTGCCTCGACCTCAAAGCCGACGGTGCGGCGGAACTGGTCAGAAAACTGGCCGCAGAGGCTGATATCGTGGTTGAAAATTTCCGTCCGGGTATCATGGACAAATTTGGCATCGGCTGGAACGATCTCTCCAAGGTCAATCCGCGGCTCGTGATGCTGTCCATCTCCGGCTATGGCCAGAACGGGCCGGAACGGGAAAAAGCCGCCTATGCGCCGGTTCTTCATGCAGAGACTGGTCTGATCGCCCGGCAAGCCGAGATGAGCCGCGGTCATCCGACCGATATCCAGTTTGCCATGGCAGACAGCTATAGCTCTTTGCATGGTATCATCGCGATCCTGTCTGCATTGCGCACGCTCGACCAAACCGGCGAAGGACAGCATATTGATCTCGCGATGCTCAATGTCCTGCATTCGGCCGATGATTATGCCCATTTTGCGTTGGACGATATCTGGCCGAAACCGCCGGAAACGTTAGTCTGGGAAGCACCTGAGGATCGTCAGATCCTGATTGTGGGTGATATGAAATGGTTGTGGATCATGTTCTCAACCAAAGACGGCCTTGAAGATCCGACACCAGAGGGAGCAGATATCCCTACCAAGGTAAGGCTGCGGCGCGAAGCAATGGAGCAGCATATCCGGGCGCACGATAGTTTCGGCGCTCTGACTGCTACGCTCGACCGGCTCAATCTGGCCTGGGGTGAAGTGCATCCCTTTGGCCCCGAGGTCTATGACCAGCCCAGCATCGAGCATCTCGGCACTATTGTCGATGTCACCGATGACGACGGCAATGCCCGCCGTACGGTCCAGTCACCCTATCGCTTTTCCAAATCCAAAAGCGGCATCGACAGCAGCGCCAAAACGGCGAAACGCGGCGAACATAATGTCACCGCGCTTCAAAATTGGCTGGGACTAACGGATGAGGAAATTTCCCATCTGTCAGAGACTAAGGCTTTGCGTAGCGACTAAGCGTCAGCCTTGCGTGCCTGACGACGCTTGAATGATTTCGCGCCGTTGTTCCAATGTTTTGGACCATCGCTTTTTGGTTTTGAACCCGGGCCACCGCGGCCGCTGCCGCCGCCGCCGGCTGGACGACCTTTGCGCGCGCTATGCTTGTTCTTGGACGGGCCGCCGCGTGTTGGCTTGGCGCCGTATTTCTTGGGCTTTTGGCCGTAGATACGTGGTGCCACTTCTTCGCGTGCGGGTTCATCATAACCGTCCGGCAGCGCGATTACTTCGGGTTTCACGCCGGTAAGCTTGACCACGTCACGCAGGAACTGGCGCTCATCTGGAGCGACCAGCGAGTAGGAAATGCCTGAGGCCCCTGCCCGTGCGGTCCGGCCGATACGGTGAACATATTGCTCGGACACATTGGGCATGTCGAAGTTGATGACATGGGTGATGCCGTCGACATCAATTCCGCGCGCGGCAATGTCGGTAGCAACAAGAATGTTGATCTTACCCTTTTTAAAGTCGCCCAAAGCGCGTTCACGCTGTGGCTGGCTTTTATTGCCGTGAATGGCTGCGGAGTGGATACCAACTGCCATCAGATTTTTCACAACTTTATCCGCACCATGTTTGGTCTGGGTAAAGACGAGCATGTGATCAGGATTTTCCTTGTTGATAAAGTCTTTCAACAGACGCTGTTTATCGTCCTGATTAATATAGGTAACCTTCTGGTCAACGCGCTCGGCTGTGGTCGATTGCGGCGCAACCGAAACCTGAACCGGGTTGGTCAGAAACTGGTCCGCCAGTTGAGAAATAGTCTTAGGCATGGTCGCCGAAAAGAACAGGCTCTGGCGCTGGCGTGGCAGCATCGGAACGATCTTCTTAAGCGGCACGATGAAACCCAGGTCCAGCATTTGGTCGGCTTCGTCGAGCACAAGAATTTCGACTTTGTCGAGCGTCAGAAAACGCCGGTCGATCAGATCAAGCAAGCGTCCCGGTGTCGCAACGAGGACATCGACGCCCCGTTCCAATACGCGTTTCTGTTTGTTGATCGGGACGCCGCCAAAAGCGGAGGTCACAAACATGCCAAGGCCTTTGGAATAACCGGTCATGCTGTCGGCAATCTGCCGCGCGAGTTCGCGCGTCGGTGCCAGCACCAGCATCCGGCATTCAAAACGGCCGGCGCGTTTCTTGTTATTCAGCAGGTGGTGGATAGAGGGCAAAGAGAAAGCAGCGGTCTTGCCGGTGCCGGTTTGGGCGATGCCCAATATGTCTTTGCCTTCCAAAGCTGGCGGGATTGCCTGCTGCTGGATTGGGGATGGTGTGGTGTAACCGCCATCGGCCACACGTTTTTGAATTGGTTCCGCAAGAGCGAAATCAGAAAATTTAGTCAAGAATAATACCTTAAAATAAGCAGCCAGTGGGCGCAGCACGAGAAAACTCATGCGCGCGTTCGCCGTCGGTTAAGACGACCCGCGTGATCAGGCTGCCGGAAAATGAGAAGCAATGAAGGCGATAGGTTCGAGATACATTGTGCATCTCTCACGCAGAACTTTCGCCAGACAGTATCTGCCTTTGCTATGATGCTAAATAGGATCAAAAGCTATGAAGTCAAGTTTTTTGTGCGCCGCAGCATAACTGCACCTTGCCTAAACAGGCTATGAAGGCTCCTGCAAATAGCGCTTTCCTACATTGATGGCATGCGTATAGATTGTCTGTGACGCTGTTCGTTCCTCCAGGAGCCTGATTTTGACTTTTCCGGCCAGACATGTCGCGAATTTTCGGTCGATTCTGTGTCGAAGCTGTATAAACTGTCAGGAATTTTGGCTCTAATATGAACGAATCAATTTGTGCCAAAGAATAAGGGTTAGGGGTTGCAGGATATGATGAAACGGTTTTTGGCTTTTACCGCGGCGGCGGCTTTGTCCTTTACCCCGGCAGCGGCTGAGCAGACAGCCACAGAAAGCGATGTTCAGGAACCCGTCCTTGAAATTGGCGGTGGTGGGCGTCCGGTTGGTGAAGCCTGGGCGCGCAGTCCCGTATACGCAGCAAACGGGATGGCTGCGACCGCTCATCCACTGGCCAGCCAGATCGCGATTGATATCCTCAAGAAAGGTGGCACCGCGGTTGATGCCGCGATTGCCGCCAATGCGGCGCTTGGGCTGATGGAACCGACCGGAAACGGCATCGGCGGCGATCTGTTCGCAATTATTTGGGACCCCAAGACCCAAAAGCTTTATGGTCTGAACGCGTCTGGCAAAAGTCCGATGGGTACGTCCTATGAAGAGTTTATCAAACAGTTGGATGGCCGCGAAACCATCCCGCCCTTCGGTCCGCTACCGGTCACTGTGCCCGGAACGGTGGACGGATGGTTTGAGATGCACGAGCGGTTTGGCAAGCTGAGCATGGCCGACATCCTCGCGCCCACAATTGATTATGCCAATGACGGCCATCCGATTGCGCCAGTGATCGGCTATTATTTCGGCCGCAATCTCAAGCGTTTTGAAGAAAATCTTGATATGATCGGCGAGTTTGACAATGCCCGCGCGACCTATTTTGCGGATGGCCCGCCTGAGGAAGGCAAGATTTTCAAGAATCCCGATCTGGCCAGCACCTTGACCAAGATTGGCCAAGGCGGGCGTGATGTGTTTTACAAGGGCGAGATCGCCCGGACGATGGACGCCTATTTCAAGCGCATTGGCGGCAATTTGCGCTATGAAGATTTTGCAGCACATAGCAGCAAATGGGTAGAGCCCGGCTGTGTGACCTATCGCAAGGGCTATGAATTGTGTGAACTTCCACCGAACAGCCAGGGCTTTGCAGCGCTGCAAATGGCCAATATTCTTAAGAATGTTGATCTCGCCCAATATCCGCGCGGTAGTGCAGAGGTGCTGCATTATATCACCGAAGCCAAACGGCTGGCTTTTGAGGATGTCGCGCGCTTCTATGCCGATCCCGACATGTCCCCTGCTCCGCTCGACTGGCTGCTATCGGATGAATATGGCAAAGAGCGGTTCGCGCTGATTGATCCGGCGAAGGCATCACCGGAATTTGGTCCCGGCGAGCCTAAGCTGGAGGGTGAAGGCGACACGACCTATCTGACGGTTGCTGACAAGGACGGCATGATGGTCTCGCTGATCCAGTCCAACTATCGCGGGATGGGTAGCGGTCTGGTTGCCGATGGACTGGGCTTCATGTTCCAGGATCGCGGCGAACTCTACTCGCTCGACCCGAACCATCCCAATGTCTATGCACCGGGCAAACGTCCGTTCCAGACGATTATCCCGGCTTTCATGAAAAAAGACGGCCAGCCCTATATGTCCTTTGGCCTGATGGGCGGCGGCATGCAGCCGCAGGGCCATGTTCAGGTGATGATCAACATGGTCGACTATGGCATGAACCTGCAGGAAGCAGGCGATGCGGCGCGGCTCAACCATGATGGCGGGCGGCAACCGACCCAGGATCTGGCCGGTACCGGCGCTGACCTGCTCGGCACGCTGAACGTGGAACCGGGCATCTCGGACGCGACGGTCGAACGGCTCAAGGCAATGGGCCACAAAGTCAAGCGTGTGGATAATGGTGTGATGTTCGGTGGCTATCAGGCAATCGTCCGCGATCCGGAAACCGGCGTCTATCATGGCGCCACCGAGATGCGCAAAGACGGACAGGCGCTGGGTTATTAAGGTCTAACCGGCGTTGATCACCGCGTATAGGCTGGCAGCGACGATGATCACGCTGGCAATGAGGGCGACGGGGCGTACAGTTACGGTCGATACCGCATCGACATCGCCGCGGCGGCCGGTGACCATCGGGCGAACCAAGTCGTCTTTCAGGACAAACCGGTAGATGGCGACGGCGATAATATGCAGCGCAATCAGCGCCACCAATATGTTGAAGTTGAGCTCATGGAAATCGGCTATCTCCCGGCCAGTTTTGAAACTGACAAGAATGGCCAGGGGCCCAGATTCAAGCCCGTCGACATCCACGGAAAACAGACCGGTTCCCACCTGAATGGACAAAGCCGCCAACAGGGCAAAAACGGCTAACGAACCAATCGGGCTATGACCGAAAGACGGACCATTCCGGCGCGCAATCAGGCCGCGAATATAGGTAGGGAGAGCCCCCAACCGCCGGATCATCGGCACGAAGCGCGCCGTCCAGCTGCCGACAATGCCCCAGACCAGCCGGAACAGAACCAGAGCAAACATGGTCAGGCCCAGCCGCCGATGCCAGTCCATCATCCCTTCTTCACCCGTCCACCACATCAGCGGGATGAGCAGGACGATCAGCCAGTGAAACAGGCGGATCGTCCAGTCCCAGACCAGTGTCTGCGCGGAATCTGAGGTCATCGCAGGTTAGTCGTCCAGGCGATAATCATCATGACAGGCTTTGCAGGTGCCGCCCGTCGTTTTGAACGCCTCACCAATGGCGGCCATGTCACCGCCTTGTGCGACGGTATTCAGGTTCGCCGCCGCTTCCTGCATGTTGCCGACCTTCTCTTGAAAATCTGCCATATTTTCCCAGATGGCGGGCAGCGCATCAGTATCAATACCGGATTCAGGGCCACTGCCTTCCGGCCACCAATCGGCCATGCCTTGGGTCGCTTCCGGGACCGCAGCTGCTGCTTCCTGGATAATCGCGATGTCCGGGGTGCTGGCTTTCAACTGGTCGCTGATCGCTTTGAACGCGTCGCCAACCTTTTCAAGCTGACCCTGGCGCGCTTCAATCTGCTCCTTGATCGTCATCCCGTTGGGCAATTGCGCGCTGGCCGCTTCACTGGAAGCTTCCGGAGCCGCCTCTGATCCACCACTATCTCCGCATGCGCTGAGCATCATCACGGCGGCAACGGCCGGAACTGCAAGCTTTACCCTAAGAGTTTTCATCAAGGTCTCCATCTCTGTTTTGATCCCCAAGGGATGTTGGGGTGTTTGGTAAATATAGGAAAATCCTTGATTCGGCCAGTCCGGACAAAATCAAAGTCAGTATGAGCGCGGCAATTTCAGGACATGCTCTGCCAGATAGGACAATATCAGGTTCGTGGAAATCGGCGCGATTTGATAGAGCCGCGTCTCCCGCCATTTGCGTTCGATGTCATAATCCTCGGCAAAAGCGAAGCCGCCGTGTGTTTGCATGCAGGACTCCCCAGCTGCCCAAGACGCCTCCGACGCGAGCATCTTCGCCATATTGGCTTCCGCTGCCATCGCTTCACCGGCATCAAACATGGCCGCCGCCTTGCGAACCATCAGGTCCGCTGCTTCGGTTTGGGCGTAGCTGCGGGCGATTGGAAACTGCACACCTTGATTTTGACCGATGGGCCGGTCAAATACCTCACGCTCGCTGGCATAATCCGACGCCTTCTTAGTGAACCAGCGCGCATCGCCGATACATTCGGCTGCGATTAATACTCGCTCGGCATTCATGCCGTTGAGAATATAGCGCAACCCCTTGCCCTCTTCACCAATCAGATTTTCCGCTGGCACACGCAGGTCGTCAAAATAAACTTCCGTCGTGCTGTGATTGATCATCGTGCGGATCGGCTTGATCGTCAGGCCATTCCCAACCGCCTCACGCATATCGACGATGAAGACAGACAATCCGTCTGTGCGCTTTTTCACTTGGTCCTGCGGCGTCGTGCGGGCCAGCAAAACCATAAGGTCGCTATATTCCGCGCGGCTGGTCCAGACCTTTTGACCGTTGATGACATAATCATCGCCATCACGAGCAGCAGTGGTTTTCAAACCCAGTGTGTTGGTTCCGCTGCCTGGCTCCGTGACCCCAAAGGCTTGCAGACGCAGCTCCCCCGTCGCGATTTTGGGAAGATATTGCTGCTTCTGCGCCTCGCTGCCATCCCGCAGGATCGTCCCCATGATATACATTTGCGCGTGACAGGCGCTCGCATTGCAACCGCTGCTGTGGATTTCCTCAAGGATCGCGGCTGCAGCCGATAGACCCAATCCGCTCCCGCCATATTCTTCCGGTATCAGCGCCGCCAGAAATCCGGCTTTCGTCAACGCATCAACAAACTCGCCAGGATAGGCGCGTTCGCGGTCTTTCTCCCGCCAATAGCTGCCGGGAAAATCGCCGCACAGAGCACGGACTGCTTCGCGCATCTGCGCTATTTCGGGCGTATCACTCCACATCAGAGCCGCTCCGCATGCCAGCGCAAATGATCGTCCATGAAAGTCGAGATGGTGAAATAGCTATGGTCATATCCTTCGCGCATGTTGAGCGTCAGAGGGATAGCGGCGCGTTCGCATGCTTCCACTAACAAATTTGGTTTGAGCTGTTCGTCGAGAAACTGATCTGCCGTCCCCTGATCCACAAGAATATCGGTAACCCGCGCACCGTCTTCGATTAAGGCGCAAGCATCATAATCGCGCCAAGTCGATTGATCTGTACCAAGATAACCGCCCAGAGCCTTGTGTCCCCAAGAACAATTGAGCGGGGAGACAATCGGCGCAAAAGCCGAAACACTTTTGAACCGATCGGGATTGCGTAGCCCAATGGTCAGCGCGCCGTGGCCGCCCATGCTGTGACCGAAAATGCTTTGCCGTTCTGTGTCAGCAGGGAATTGCTGCGCGACAAGCGCAAGAAGCTCAAGTTCGATATAGCTGCGCATGCGGAAGTTGGTAGCCCAAGGTTCTTCCGTCGCATCAACATAAAAGCCGGCTCCCTGACCCATATCATAGCCGTCATCATCGGGAACGCCTTCACCGCGCGGCGATGTGTCTGGACAGACGATGATCAATCCCAGCTCACTGGCCAGCCGGCGATATTCGCCCTTGTCCATCACGTTGGCGTGCGTGCAGGTCAGGCCGGACAGAAACCAGAGCACCGGCAGTTTCTCCCCAACCGGATGATCGGGCACAAAAACAGCGAACATCATATCGGTTTTGGTTTCGGCGGAGGCGTGGGAATAAACCCCTTGCACTCCGCCAAAAGCCCGATTTTCAGAAACTATATTCAGTGCACTCATCCGGGGCGATACATGGCACACAGTTTATGGCCGTCGGGGTCGCGAACATAGGACAAGTGCATTTGACCCATGGTCGAGTCTCTTGGGCCCGGGGGATCTTCAATCGACTGCGCACCATTGTCGACGGCGACATCGTGAAACTCTTTCACTTGCTCTGGCGAGGCGCACGCGAAACCAATGGTTGCACCATTGGCGACAGTTGCTGGCTCACCGTCAATCGGCTGACTGACGCTAAATATATTGCCGTTGTGAATATAGAATAGCCGGGTGATGCCGTCTTCTTTGACATCCACCATCGGTTCACCTGCACCCAGCGTGGCAAGCACGGCGTTATAAAATGACTTTGATCTCTCGATGTCGTTCGAACCGACCATGACGTGACTGAACATAACTCTCTCCTATATTGAACATTAAAAAACGACGACGCTGCGGATGCTTTCGCCCGCATGCATCAAATCAAAACCCTTGTTGATTTCTTCGAGGGTCAGCGTGTGCGTGATCATTGGATCAATTTCGATCTTGCCGTTCACATACCAGTCGACAATTTTCGGGACATCGGTCCGGCCTCTTGCACCGCCAAAGGCTGTGCCTTTCCAAACCCGCCCCGTGACCAGCTGAAAAGGCCGGGTCGCAATTTCCTTGCCGGCTTCTGCGACGCCGATGATAATGCTCTCGCCCCATCCGCGGTGGCAGGATTCCAGAGCTTGACGCATCACGTCGGTATTGCCGGTGCAATCGAACGTATAGTCTGCGCCGCCATCGGTCAGTGCGACCAGATGCTCGACAATATCACCGTCAATTTTTGCTGGATTGACGAATTGGGTCATGCCAAATTTGCGGCCCCATGCTTCCTTGTCGTCGTTCAGATCGACACCAATAATCTTATCCGCACCCACCATACGGGCGCCCTGAATGACGTTGAGACCAATACCACCGAGACCGAAAACAATGACATTGGCACCGGGTTCCACCTTAGCGGTGTTGGTCACCGCACCAACACCGGTGGTCACGCCGCAACCAATATAACAACTCTTGTCAAACGGCGCATCGGTGCGGATTTTCGCCACCGCAATTTCCGGCAGCACAATGAAGTTGGAGAAGGTCGAGCATCCCATATAATGATAAATTGCTTCGCCCTTATAGGACATGCGGCTGGTGCCATCAGGCATCAGCCCCTGCCCTTGCGTCGCCCGGATCGCGGTGCACAAGTTGGTTTTGCCGCTGAGACAGGATTTACACTGCCGACATTCGGGTGTGTATAGAGGGATCACATGATCATCGGGTGCAACAGACGTAACGCCCGCGCCTACTTCGCGGACAATTCCGGCCCCCTCATGACCCAAAACGCTGGGAAATTTGCCTTCGCTGTCAAGACCATCCAGCGTGTAGGCATCGGTATGACAGATACCGGTCGCCATAATCTCCACCAATACTTCGCCCGCTTTCGGACCTTCCAGATCCAGTTCGACAATTTCCAAGGGCTTCTTGGCTTCAAAGGCAACAGCAGCGCGGGTTTTCATGAGGCAGTATTTCCTGACAGGTGGATCCGTTGATCACCTTATCCTATCGCTGCGCGCAATCAACCGGATTTCAGCTTTCATTCCCATTTTTGGAAACGTCCGACGGGTCAGGGCAGACGATAAAAATCATCCAATCGATCCAATGCTATTTTCAATACCAATTTCCCCGATCGTGCCGGCCAGCCGAGCCCCTTCTCTGCAGCGGGTACAGCTTCGCCTGCGCAGATAATCCGCCATGCAATGTCAGACAAATCACTACCGAGATAGGCAATAGCATTATCAAAGCGCTGCTTGGCAGCCACCTGTGCCTCGGTCGGATTGAGCCCGTCGGGAGCGCCGCGCCGACCGCCGCTCGGTGGCGTGATATTCCAATGCATGGTCACGCTGGGTGACAGATTGGCGCGCTCCCAATCGGTACGCAATTTTTCTCCGCTATCGAGCTGGCGATCCGTCAAATGCCCTCGTGCATGGAGCCAACCCAAAGGCGACTCCGAAAGATTGACTTTAACGCTGCGGGCCAGACGCTTCTTTCGCCGCGCCTTGCTCCGATCCCTGCCATCCTGGGGCAGTGGCCGCTCAGCCAATATGCGGGGGTCTCTAAATTTATCCTCTCCAGTTGACGACATAAGTGCTCCGTTTCAATTAGTCCGAATCACTCTTGCCATTTTGGCAAAGATGTAGGAAAGAAAAAACCATATAGGTTGGAGAATAATCATGATCAGTCGTATAAGGGATGTCCGAAAAGCCAAGGGAATGACGTTGGATGACGTCGCAAAGCGATGTGAACCGCCAACCACGGCCCAGACGATTGGAAGACTTGAAACAGGGATGCGCACGCTTTCGCTGGATTGGCTGAACCGGATAGCCGATGCGCTGGGCGTGGATAGCGCGGCGTTGCTCGCCTTGCCCGATCAGGATGAATTGCCGGTCGCTGCAATTCTTGATCATAAAGGCGCGCATGCACTCAAAAAAGTGGAAACTATCTCCCAACCGACGATAGAGACCGATATGGTCGCATTGCGCGTCAAAAGCAGCTTGGGAGATTATCGCGCCGGAGATGACGTTTGGCTGTCTCGCCGGACACCCGATCAGTTTAGCGCCGCGTTGAACCGTGACATTCTGGTGCCGCGTCCTGCCGGGCGGTTTCTGTTCGGCCGTCTGATCGGGCGGGAAAGTGACATGATACAAGTTCTACCGCTGGGCAGCGGAGCCCGACAGCAGGTGGTCAAGGACCCTGAATGGATTGGTGTGGCGGTGCGATTGGTAAGGGCACTTTAAGCGCTTTGCGCTAAGCCATTCCCATGACCCGCCCACTCAACATATTGACGCTATCGACGCTCTTCCCCAATTCTGCAGCACCCAATTTCGGTATTTTTGTTGAGCGGCAAACCGCCGCGCTCGCCGACAGAGTGGAAGCCAATGTGACGGTTATCAATCCCATCGGGATGCCGCCGCAGCCGCTCAGAGGACTGGCGCCCTATCGCGCGCTTACCGGGCTGCCCCTTCATCAACATTGGGGCAAGCTCAGCGTCCATCGTCCCCGCTTTCCCATCGTTCCGAAATTCGGTGGAGCGAAAAACCCCGAACGGATTGCGTCTGCCATCCTGCCACTGGTTCGGCGATTGCATGAAGAGAATCCGTTTGACCTAATTGATGCGGAATTTTTCTATCCTGATGGTCCCGCGGCGATGCGCTTGTCAGAAGCGCTGGATATTCCCTTCACGATCAAGGCGCGCGGCGCGGACATTCATCATTGGGGCAGCGATCCCAAATGCCTGCCACACATATTGTCTGCGGCTGACAAAGCATCCGGTCTGTTGGCGGTATCCAAGGCTTTGAAGCAGGATATGATAGAGCTCGGTATGGATGGCGACAAGATCACGGTGCATTATACCGGTCTTGATCAAAGCAAATTTCAGCCCGTCGATCGCGCTGTTGTCAAGAGAGAGTTAGGCGTCGAGGGGCCGCTATTCATCAGCGTTGGCGCGCTTATCAAGCGCAAGAACCAAGCGTTGGTGATTGAAGCCGTGGCATCTCTTACCGACGCCACCCTGATGCTTGCCGGCACGGGTCAGGAAGAAAAGGCTTACCGGACGTTGGCGGACAAATTGGGCATCAAGGATCGCGTCCGTTTCCTTGGTAATGTCCCGCATGACCAGCTACCAAAGCTGGTCGCCGCAGCTGATATTTCGATATTGCCTTCGCGGTCAGAAGGTCTGGCCAATGCCTGGGTGGAGGCGCTCTCCTGTGGCACGCCTATCATCGTCAGCGAGGCCGGCGGGGCCCGGGAGCTGGTTCGCTCCGATATTGCCGGGCGGATTGTAGAGCAGGACAGTATCGCGATTGCTGACGCTGCCAAAGCCATATTGGCGAACCCGCCAGAGCAAGAGGATGTGCGCGCAACTGTCAGCCATTTTAGTTGGAAAAATAATGGCGATGCGTTGATCAAGCTCTTCGCGGACATCACGCAGCGCTGATTAGCGCAGCGGCATAAACGCGCCGATTATCCAGCGCTCCTCTGCCCTCAAGATGCCCCAGGCCCGTGCCGCCGCGCGGCTATCCATGACCTCGATACCCAGTTTTAAGGCATCTGCCGCCCGGCGAAAGGCTACCGGTGGCTGCTCCATTTTCGGGCCACTGCCAAACAGCAGAAATTCTGGGGCTGGAGACAGATTCAGGGTAGCCATAATGTCCGCCAAATCCAGATTTTCGCGCGCGGGCGTGTCCCAGGGCAAGGCTTGTTCCGGCGACAGCAACAGGCCGTCGTCAAACCGCTGATCACCGACCTTATAGCCTTTGGGCGTAAAGCCGGTGACAACCGGACCTACAAATTCGACATCGCGTCTGAGTTCAACCATCCGTTTTCAACAATCAGCCGATTTCCTCGGGCCCACCGATTTTTTCCGCTCTGTCGCCTGCCGTCGCTGGCGGCACGAAACTGTCCGGACCGACTTTCAGCCAGATCAATATCGGCGCGGCCATATAGACAGAGGAATAGGTACCGATGAAAACGCCGAGGAACATCGCAGCGGAGAAACCGAAAATAACATCGGGTCCCCAGACCATCAAGGCAATCAAGGCAATGAGCATGGTCAAGCT
The DNA here is from genome assembly GCF_965233695.1 of Parasphingorhabdus sp. GTDB lineage: Bacteria > Pseudomonadota > Alphaproteobacteria > Sphingomonadales > Sphingomonadaceae > Parasphingorhabdus. The sequence continues at coordinate 2,459,163 of NZ_OZ247497.1, read as the reverse complement.
GGTCATCACCGTACGCGACAGCGTTTCATTGACGGACAGGTCAAGCAGCGCAACAATATCCATCTTGCGATATTTCTTCAGATTTTCCCTGATCCGGTCATAAACGACAATCGTATCATTCAGCGAGTAACCGATAATGGTTAGCAAGGCTGCGACGATATTGAGGTTAAACTCCAGCTGCGTCAGCGCGAAAAACCCGAAGGTCAATGCGACATCGTGGAACAGGGCAAACAAAGCTCCGGCTCCGAATTGCCACTCGAATCGTATCCAGATGTAGAGCGAAATCGCGATCATCGCACCCACAAGGGACCAGATACCCTTGGATAACAATTCCTCCGAAACCTTGCCAGAGACGGAATCCACGCCATCAATGCGGACATCGGGATAATCGGCCTTTAACATCAGCGTAATTTCATCCGCCATCGCGTTCGCCAGCTCTGGCGCTTGGTCAGCTCCGTCGGGCAGCTTCATGCGGATCGATACCTCATTCGGTTCGCCGAAACGTTGAATGGTTGGCTCTCCATAGCCCAGCGCGCCAACTTTTTCGCGCAATTCGGTGATCGGCGCATCCGCGGTTTGGGTGAAGGTCGTGCGGATCATCTGACCGCCCACAAAATCAACGCCGAAATTTAAGCCACGCTGCGCAACAAGCGCCATCGAACCAATGATCATCAATATGCTGATAGCCATCGCAATATTCCGCCACTTCAGGAAAGCGATATTGGTGTCGTCGGGAACAAGTTTGAGAAGTTTCATGACCATTCCCTCCTATATAACCAGCTCTTGCGGGCGGGTCCGGCGCAACCATAGTGCAGCCAGCATCCGCGTCACCACAACAGCGGTAAAGACCGATGTGACAATCCCGATAATCAGGACCACGGCAAAGCCGCGAACCGGACCGGAACCAAAGATAAACAAAAGCAAGCCTGCGATGACGTTGGTAATATTCGCATCGAAAATAGCGCGCGAGGCTTCTTTATAGCCCACTTCCACCGCCTGGACGACACGTCTGCCGCGCCGCCTTTCCTCGCGTATTCGCTCGTTAATCAGTACGTTGGCATCCACCGCCGAACCGACCGTCAAAATGAAACCGGCAATACCCGGCAGCGTCAGTGTCGCGTTGAATATCGCCATGACCCCGAGGATAAGGAAAAGGTTCAGCGTCAGCGCGAAGTTCGCATAAAAACCGAAACGCCCATAAGTCACGACCATGAAGGCCAGCACAGCGGCCGTGCCGATAATGGCGGCGATCATACCCTTGCGGATGGAATCCGCGCCAAGGTCGGGCCCGACGGTGCGTTCTTCGACGACCTGCAGTTCGACCGGCAGCGCGCCAGACCGCAAGGCGATCGAAAGCTGGTTGGCACCCTCCACGGTGAAGTTACCGGAAATCTGAGCGGAACCGCCCAAAATGGGCTCGTTGATATTGGGCGCAGACAGAACGACGCCGTCCAATATGATGGCGAAGGGGCGACCGACATTATTCTGGGTCAGGCGCGCAAATTTTGCCCCGCCTTCTGTGTCGAAGGTAATGTTGACAACGGGGGCATTGGTTTCCTGATCAAAGCCCTGACCAGCGTCGGTCAGCTTGTCACCTGAAATACCGCCGAGACGCTTCACCGCAATATTGGGTAAACCAGCCGGGTTGTCGGGATATGGAAATATCTGGCTACCAACCGGCGGCCGTCCTTCAGCCACAGCATTGGGATCGGCTTCAAAATCAACTAGCTTGAATTCGAGTTTGGCGGTTTTACCCAATAACTCTTTCAGGGCTTCCGGATCTTCCAGGCCGGGGACCTGCACAACAATCCGGGTGTCGCCTTGCCGGATAATTGTCGGCTCCCGTGTACCCATTTCATCAATCCGGCGGCGGATAACGTCCGTTGCCGTATCCATCGCGTTATCAACGGCATTGTCGAGGCCCGCCGATGTCGGAGAAACAACGAAACGTGTATCGTCGCGTACTTCGATATCCCAATCCCGCTGGCCGGTTAAACCGGCACCTGTCGTAAGCGGTAATAGCGCTTCCCGGGCTGCATCCACCTGCGTGGAATCACGCACCATGAAGGACAGAACGCCATCTTTGCGAGAGATATCGCCAATATTGATCCGCGGGTTCGCACGGCGCATTTCGGCGCGCACGGACTCTTCCATCGTCTGCAAACGGGTTTCGGCCACATCCGCAGGATCAGCTTCCAAAAGGATATGGCTACCGCCGGACAAATCGAGACCCAGATTGATCGTCTCATCGGGCAGGAACGTTGGCCAATATTTGTGGCTTTCGCCAAAAAACAGGCTGGGAAGCGACATCAAAACGCCGAAAGCCAGTAGCAAAGATATGGAAATGACTTTCCAGCGCGGGAAATCTAACATCGTAAAACTATCCGTTCCCTAAACAGGTTTAATCGTTAGCCGGTTTGCCGCTGCCACGTGGCATGACGTCTGATAACGTAGCCTTAACCGCTTTCACGCGGATTCCCTTGGCGATCTCGACTTCGACATATTCATCGTCGACTTTCATCGCCTTGCCGACCAGACCACCGCCGGTGACCACTTCATCATTTTTCTGCACAGCGGCGATTTTGCCCTGATGCTCTTTCATCTTCTTTTGCTGCGGACGGATCAGCAGAAAATAGAATACGGCAAAGATCAGTACCAGCGGCATGATCGAAATCAGGAAACCGCCGGCTCCGCCGGAAGCTGCCTGTGCTGTGATCAATAGTGAAGTCATTTCAATATCCCCATTTAAACAGCCCGTTTTCCAGGCCCTTTGACCGCCAATATTGCTTGCGCAAAACGCCGGACATCAATGCTGCGCGCGCCTATCATGCACCCCGAATGAAAGCAATCGAATAGAAGACTGCAGCAATTCATCAAGAGACGCGCCTGGCGCTGCTTGGTAAATGGGAGAGAGCGGCCCCAAGATCAAGTGCTGCAAATTATGCTCGGTAAAGCGCTTGCCAAGCCCGTCCGACCACCATATATCCGCGTCCTCGGTCGGCAATGCCGCGCCGAAGGTCGGGACGTAGCGCAGCCTGGTAGCGCATCACACTGGGGGTGTGGGGGTCGGAGGTTCGAATCCTCTCGTCCCGACCAGTTTTCAGCCATTTTTCAAATTGCTGAAATTCTATAACATCGCTGTAAGTGCAATGTAAGTGCAGATTTTCTGTTTTTGTTCTCATGAAATGCTAGAATTTTGAAATGATGATCGTGGATTGCAATCTCGAGTGCGAACCAAATCGGTGAACTTTTTCAAACAAGAACCTGTTTGTGAGAAAACTAACTTTTAATCAGTAGGTCGCTGGTTCGAACCCAGCAGGGCTCACCATTATATCAATAACTTATATCACATTGTTCAAATGTTAGCGATAAATGGATGTTCAAAGGATTCACACAGGATTCACCGTTATCAAAGAGCGACAGATTGAATTCGCTTTTTGAATCCTCTGCCTGATCTGCAATCATCGAAGTTGAAGATTTGGCACACGGATGACTTGATGCCCTTCGATGGAAACATAGTCGAAAGATGGAGTGTTAAAGGTCTCTTTGGGTTCGGCTACGCCAACTCGAAAGAATGTACCTTAACGACCGTAATTTGGGCGGTTGCTGCCGGACTGCTTTTATTTCAACAAGGGCGCAGCCTTATGTCGCAAACTGGGTGGTAAGCTGCCATTAAAAATCGGGTGAACAAATGGTATCTGAATTCCAAAAAGCGGACATAAGAAATTCAGTGACACGCCTTCAAATCCCGGCTCAGCAGCCACCAATTGACGGGCCAAGCTGCAATAAAACCTGCTGGGATAGCTAATAACATGGCAATCCAAAATTGCGGCGCGAGTAAGCTCCCTGCCGTCATGCCGCCCATATAGTAATCGGTCGCATTCATGGCGATTTCCATGACACCGATGGAGACAACTTCCCCGATCCAGATAAGCTTCAAGGCCTGCATGAAGGTTTTTCCTTGATCGCGCATGACAGGAAGCAACCCAAGGGTGAAGCCAGATAGATAGGCAAGTGATGTTGCCAATATGATTGTCGACCAGACGCTCAATCCGATTGCCATTGCGATGATAAGTCCCGCGACCTCTCCGATCACACAGCCTGTTAGGCAATGTAGTGTTGCCTTGGCGGATGTCACAAAGGGATTAGCGCTATGTGCGGAGTGTCCTTCTGTGTGACACGTTACTTGATCTTTCATCTCATCCATATCCTTAAAACCAGAACCTCACGCCAACCACATAGTTGGTGACGCTTGGGTCTTCGCCATCAGCAATTGCAAAATCACGACTTCCGCCCAGTTTCCATTCTTGTTCGATGCCAACATAAGGTCCAAATTCCGGAGTGATCTCATAGCGAAGGCGTAGGCCAGCTTCGATGCTATCGATACCAGAACCAATTTCCAGTCCGGGAATATCCTGCGCAGATAAATTGATTTCAGCACGTGGTTGCAAGATTAGTTTTTGCGTCACGCGGTGATCATATTCGCCTTCAATGCGCGCAGTTAGATCACCCCTGTTAGATAGGAATGTCGCTATGTCTATTTCCAGAAAATAGGGAGCAACTCCCTGCACACCAACCACCAGATGCGTCCTGTCCGGACCATGAAAGTCCTGCCGGATACCTGTTTGAAAATCGAAAAATGGCCCAATCGCATGGCTCCATAGAGCCTGCACTTCTGCTTGCTCTATCGCTTCACCAAAGCTGCCTTCGCCTTCGCTCTTGAACCAGAGTTTATTGCTATCACCGCCATAATATCCTTGCGCATCCCAAAGATAGCCATCATTTCCTTGGCGGGCACGATACTCGGCTCGGTCTCCTTGAAACCAGAACAGCTTCATACCGCCATGTGTATTGTAGAGAGCCTTACGTGACGCCCGCATCGCTTCCTTGCCCCAAATACTATCCGCTGCATTGGGATATCCAGAGCCAGTACTCTCCGGCGGCGCGCTGGATTTCGGCGGCATATCGTGGCCAGAATGATCCATCTGGCTACGGTCTTCCTGTGCCATCACAGGCGAAGAAAGCGCACAAATCGCAGCAAAGATAAGGATGGACTTCCTCATGCGTCCTCTGGAAAGGTGACGCTGACCGTCTGCATCATCCCTGCGTGCATGTGATAGAGCAGATGACAGTGAAACGCCCAATCACCCGGCTCATCAGTCGTAACATCAAAAGTGGCACTGCTGCCCGGTTGAACGATCACGGTATGCTTCTTGGGCTGATGATGGCCTTGTCCGTTGACCAGTTCAAAGAAAACACCGTGCAAATGGATCGGATGCGCCATCATGGTATCATTGACCAGCTTGACGCGAACACGCTCATTATAGGCAAAACGGAGCGGGCTATCGCCAACAGAGCTATATTTCTTACCGTCAAAGGACCACATATAGCGTTCCATATTACCAGTCAGGTGGAGTTCCATCTCGCGGTCGGGTGGCCGTTTATCATGATCCATGTCCAGTGATTTGAGCATCTTGTAATTGAGAACACGGTGCGGAACATTGTCTAAGCCCAGCCCCGGATAGCCCATTCGATCTTGCGGGTTCATAGCCACCATATCAATGCCCGGTCCAACCTCTACGGTTTCCGGTAGCCGAGACACATCGCGCATCCTCATGCCGCCCATGTCATGATCCATTGTAGCAGGCTCAGGTTCCTCCATTGCACCATGGTCCATTTTTGAGTGATCCATCTTACTATGGTCCACAGGCTTCTCAACCTCCGCACCATGCCCGGAATGACCGCCTCCGCCATGACCATCATGTCCGCCTTCCATCATGCCGCCATGTCCCATATCAACCATGGAAAGCAGCGGTGGATCGCGTAGTTCCGGGAAGTTAGCACGCTGTCCCGGTCTCGATGTCAAAGTGGCTTGCGCCATACCTGAGCGATCCATGCTCTCTGCGACCAAAGCGAATGCATCGTTTGCCTTGGGTGTAACAATCACATCATAAGTTTCGGCAATACCAATCTGAAACTCATCCACCTCGGTGGGTTGAACATTCTGTCCATCTGCCTGCACAATGGTTAGAGGCAGTCCCGGTATGCGGATATTGAAGAAGGTCATCGCGCTGCCGTTGATAAAGCGCAGCCGGACACGCTCACCCGGTTCATAGGGAAGTTCCAGCCCATCCGCTGCTCCATGACCGTTGATCATATAAGTATAAGTAGGCGCGGAAACATCGGCGATGTCAGTCGGCATCATCCGCATACCGCCCCACATCAAACGCTCTTCAGCATTCATGTCATAATTATCAGACGAGGATTTTAGCCTATTGTTGAAATAACCTTCGGCCACTTTCAACTTCTTCATGATTTTATGCGGATGCATAGGCGTAAATTCTGAAAGCAGGATCACATGCTCTCGGTCATATTCGATCGGGTCTTTGCCTTCAGGATCAATGATGATCGGGCCATAGTGACCCATCTGTTCCTGCAATCCTGAATGGCTGTGATACCAATATGTGCCGGACTGGCGAACATCAAACTCGGCTTGGAAATGGCCGCCGGGTTTTATACCGGGGAAACTCAAACCGGGCACACCGTCAAACTGGAAGGGCAAGAGAAGCCCGTGCCAATGAACGCTGCTGTCTTGGTCCAGCATGTTGTGAACCATCAGCTTGGCGTTCGTGCCTTCCTGCAAGCGGATGATAGGACCGGGGATGGAACCGTTTAGGCCCATAGCATGTCCAGAGCGACCGGATGTGCTGAAACTGCCTTCACCCACATTCAAGTGCACCGTTGGGCCGGTTAAAACTTCGGAACCCTGCTTGAAAGCTCCATGGCTGGAATGGTTCATTTTGCCTCTAGACCAAGCTGGCATAGACAAACCGCTTGTTGCGGAAAGTGCTGCCAGACTGCCGATCATCTGACGACGGTTTAAAGAGAATTTGCTTTCATCCATGGGCCGCGATATATACCCCTAGTAGGTATATGGCAAGGACGACGAAAAATGGCAGAAACGACGAAACATGCGGACAAGCTCAATCGCTTGAACCGGATCGAAGGCCAAGTGCGCGGGATCGCCGGGATGATCGAGCAAGACCGCTACTGCATGGATATTCTAACGCAAATGCAGGCGGTGAAATCCGCGCTGGCCAAAGTCGAAAGCCAGATACTGAAGGACCATGCTGCTTGCTGCGTTGCCGAAGCAATATCATCGGGGGATGAGACAGAGCAGAAACAAAAGTTCGATGAATTGATCGAGCTTTTTGAAAAAGTGAAGCGTTGATATGATGTCTGCTTTTACGCGGCTTGGCAGATACTAGCGCCTGCCAATCTGAACGACGGCTTTTGGGGCGTGAGCAGAAGATCTGCTTTTATCTGATGAATGGGGTTAGCTGACAATCTGCTTTTGGCAAGATGCCACACGTTGCTCAACGACCGACATTGGGTGGCTAGCTGCCTGTCCGCTTGTGGAATGCTAATTAGCGGAAGCTGACATTCAAACGCGCTGGCGGACATGACAGCAATGCGCCCTCATTTCGAGCGTTCACGTGCATTTCCTAATTTGCTGAAAGCGGACGTACCAACCACCGCGGATGTGTGCGTTTGGACAAACCGAGTGTAGGGACGTTTCGGCCATTCCGGCCAAAGGAGATGGGATATGGGAATATCGCAATATGATCCTCGAGCTGGCAAGAAGCCACCTTGGAACGCTGGCGCGAAAGTTGGGCCAAAGCGGCCTTTTACGCAGAAACAGATCTGGGCTATGTGAAAGCACGGAAATGCGGAGGCTGGCGATCAGAATCGAAAAACGGTCGCCGATCGTCCGGATATTAGCTCAATTTGAAATGGAGAAGCAGGCAAAAAAGTCCAAATCAAGTTTGTGACCGCTGTGATGGTCCCGTTTTGCTAGCGCAGCTATTCCAAAACTTTTCCAATGGTCTTGCCCATCGCTTCACTCTCAACTTCCATCCGGTCAATGAACCGTCGTAGCCGGAGCACCGTTTCTGGCAGCAGGCGATATTCGAACAAAGTCAGATGCCGGAGCAATGTATTGCGTATAGCGCCGCCGCCCTCCTGAATTGGATCGCCCATCTCACGGAAATATTCAAGACCGTAGCGCAGGATGATGGTCACGTTGATAGCGAGGTCGGCCAATCGGTCCTTGGGCCAATCGAGCAGGCCGGCCGCGACAAATCCTGCTAGATAGGTTTGAAACTGCCGATGGGTCCGCTCGGTCCAGCCGCGCACGCCCTGCTGCACGATCTCATCATGCTCGCCGTAATCCGCTTGGTCGCGGTAAAGAAAACGATATTCGTGAAGCTCGTCAATAATAGCCTGTAACAGGGCGGTATATTCATCAACGATATCCGCTTCGCCGGTCGGCGCGCGCGACAGGCGTTTTTCGATATCCTGCGCGAACTTCTCGCTGATAGCGCGGAGGATCGCACGCTTGGCTTTGAAATGATACCAGAGATTGCCCTCCGAAATGCCGAGATGATACGCGAGCGTCGCACTGGAAACATTGCCATAACCGTTTCGGTTGTATAGCCGCCTCGCCTCCATCACGATCCGGTCGCGGGTTTTCAATTCAGTAATTCTCCAGCTTGACCATCATCTTCTTGTATCCGTGCACAAAACAGGCCGGGACGCGCTCTGGCTCTTCAAGCACATCCACCCGTAGTCGTCGCTTAGCCATTTCCTCCAGCAACACGTGCAGTTGCAACTCAGCAACCCGCGCGCCAACGCAGCGGTGGATACCATAGCCAAAGGACAAGTGTCGCCGCGCGTTTTCGCGATCAACGCGGATGCTGTCGGGATCGTCAAACACGCTCTCATCGCGATTGGCAGAGATATACCAGAGCACAACTTTGTCGCCCTTTTTCATCTGCACGCCTTCGAACTCGGTGTCTTCCATCACCGTCCGGCGCATATGGGAGAGCGGTGTCTGCCAGCGGATCAGCTCACTCACCGCATTGGGGATAAGAGACGGATCAACTTCCAGCTTGGCGCGTTCTTCCGGGAACTGGCTTAGACCATAAGCATAGGCGCTCATCGAATTGCGCGTCGTGTCATTGCCGCCAACGATCAGCAATATGAGATTGCCAATAAATTCTTCCTGGCTCATCTCGCTCATCGCGTCGGATTGCATCATCACCGAGATCAGATCCTTGCCCGGTTCACCGGCTGCCTTGCGCTGCCAGAGTTCGGCGAAGGCCCCAGCCATTTCCATAGCAATGGCATTGCGCCGGGCAATCCCACCCTCCTGATGGACCAGTTCGACATCGCCGAGCATGTTGGACCAATAGGTCAGCTTGTCGCGTTCTTCCCAGGGAAAGTCGAACAGCTTGGCCAGCATGCCGGTGGTCAGTTCGATAGATAGCTTCTCAACCCAGTCAAACGGTTCTCCAATGGGAAGAGAATCGAGAACTTCTGCTGTGCGTTGGCGCACTTCGTCCTGCATTGTCTTGACCTCGCTGGGGCCAAAGGCTGGAGCAATTGTCCGGCGCTGGGCTGTATGCTGTGGCGGGTCCATAGCTATAAATTGCGGCTGGCGAAACTCGTCCGGCAGAAGGCGATCCGGATAAAATGCTATCGAAATACCGCCATATTCAAACGAAGAAGAGAAAATTTTCGGCAGCGCCTCGATGTGGACAATAGGCTTGTAGGTGGAGACCGACCAATAGGGACCGAATTTTGAATCTGGGACATATTGGATAGGTGCATTTGCGCGCAGTTTGCGGAACGGCTCCTGCCAGCGGTCCTCTGTGTAAAGTTCAGCCAGCGAAACGTCGATTGGATCAAATACAGTTTTTTCAGGTGCCAGTGTTGTTGCCATTTACTTTCTCCTCCTCAATCGCTGCTGCGACTCTCCATGTTTAGGGTTATGACCCTATTTTTTTAGTTTGGCAATCTAGCTCTGCGGCTTTGATCCTAATTTTGGGGCGCGATTACTGCGACGGCTGTGCGCTTCAATACTTATTCGGCTCCAAATTCTGTTTCCTAGTGACTGTTACCCAGTCCGAGAAGTTATTCGGCCGTCCGCGTTCAACCAAGATAGTTGGGTAGGCAAACGCCCACAAATGCGTGGTGATTTCAACTGATCGTCATATCAATCTAATCTTTTGAAAGAAGATGGGGCGTTGAAGATGAAACAGAGTCAGCGGATATATTTACCGACTTTCAGAAGTACGAGATATGGGATCGTTGGCAGCGCGGGGAGTCGATAAGCTCGAGTGGTCGCGGGGTTGACCGGTTTCCTCATCGATTTGTCCCTTTTTGTCGCGCACTGACGGCATTCATCCACCAAAGTAGAAGCGATCCAGATTAGGTCTTACGCTTGCTGAGCGCGAAGCGATTTCCGGTTCAATTCGCCCATCTTCATCCCAAAACTATGATCAAGGCTTTCCGATGTTCATCAAGCTCTGTATAAATTGATCCATGTAAATCGCTAGATCCCGGTTGGGGACTTTGGCAAACTGCATTAGTGCGAGAGTATGTCCGCCGCCTATGAACAATCTGGCCGCTGCTTTCACATTGAGATTTTCGCTCAGTATACCTTCACGTTTGCCACGCGAAAAAACCGGTCGAGCAATCGAGTGTAGCTTGTCCAACAAAGTAAGATATCGGGGCCATACGCCAGCGCGAACACCGGTGCTCCAGTCTAGCCAAACTTTAATGATATCAGATTTCGTGGTCGCGTCGTTGGCAAATCGGGTTGCTAGCGTCGTAAGCGCTTCTTCCACGGATTTTTTCCCACCAAGCGAATCAGTGACGAGTTTGATCAGGTAGTTTTCTACTTCGTCGAGCACCGCTGACTCCAGATCCTCCCGTGATCTAAAATAGGAGTGCACGGTTGGTATCGCAACTCCGGCCAGCTTCGCGACGTGAGAATGAGTGGCACGAGCGACACCGTTCTCCGCAAAGGCTTGGAGCGCGCAGAGTGTCAATTGTTTGCGCCTGTCGTCCGGCTTCAGGCGCCTTTTCCCCAATTCGTGCTTGTATTTCAATATACTAGGCTCCTGATTGATGGCCGGCATCACCGCTTAAATCCGAGAGCGCTTGTGTGCCGGTCATCAAAAAAAATCGCAACAGATTTTCCTTGTTGACATTATACTCACTTATAACTGATACTATACTCAATAAAAATCATATATCATCAGAGAGGATGGCCAGCATGACACGAACCGGCACTGAAGCTGCGTATGCGATACCACTTGATAAAATCGACGTAAGCTCACCAGCGCTTTTCAAGGACGATTCGGCTGGCACCTATTTTGAACGTCTGCGCAAAGAAGACCCTGTCCACTATTGCGCTGAGAGTGCTTACGGGCCCTATTGGTCGATCACCAAATATAAAGACATCATGCATGTTGATACCCATCATGACATCTTTTCGTCGGCGGCAGGCTTCGGCGGCATCATCATCGATGACAATATTCAAAAAGGTGGTGGTGAAGAGGGGCTTGACCTTCCTAATTTCATTGCGATGGACCGACCGCGCCATGACGAACAGCGAAAAGCCGTCAGCCCCATCGTAGCTCCCGGTAACCTTGCTCTTCTGGAAAGCACCATTCGCGAGCGTGTCGGGGCCGTATTGGATAGCCTGCCAATAGATGAAGAATTTGACTGGGTTGATCGGGTCTCGATCGAAATTACCACCCAGATGCTGGCCACTCTCTTTGATTTTCCTTTTGAAGATCGCCGCAAGCTTACCCGCTGGTCGGATGTGACGACAGCTGCACCTGGCGGGGGCGTCGTTGATTCATGGGCGCAGCGCAAAGATGAATTAATGGAATGTGCGCAATATTTCCAGACGCTTTGGAATGAACGGGTAAACGAGGATCCAGGCAATGACCTGATTTCAATGTTGGCCCATTCCCCGGCGACCCGAAACATGACACCGGAAGAATATCTCGGCAACGTGCTGCTGCTGATTGTGGGCGGCAATGACACAACGCGAAATTCGATGACGGGTGGGGTTCTTGCGCTGCATCAGAACCCGGACCAGATGGCCAAATTGAGGGCCTCTCCAGCGCTAATTGAAAGCATGGTGCCGGAAATTATCCGCTGGCAGACACCCTTGGCGCACATGCGGCGTACAGCAAAGGAAGATTCGGTTGTTGGCGGTAAAACCATCCGCAAAGGTGACAAAGTCGTCATGTGGTATTTTTCGGGAAATCGTGATGATGAAGTCATTGATCGGCCTGACTCATTTATCATCGACCGCCCGAACCCTCGCCAGCATTTATCCTTCGGGTTCGGCATCCACCGATGCGTTGGTAATCGGCTTGCCGAAATGCAACTGCGAATTTTGTGGGAGGAAATACTCAATCGCTTCGACCGCATTGAAGTGATCGGTGAGCCCGAACGTGTTCAGTCGAATTTTGTTCGAGGTTACACCAAAATGATGGTCTGCGTTCACGCGCGATAAGAGTGAAGGAATACCAATGCCATTAGTAAAGTTTATTACCGCTCAAGGTGACGACCATCTTGTCAATGTAAATGCCAATTCATCAGTCATGGAGGCAGCCCGAGACAACGGAGTCCCGGGCATCGATGGCGATTGCGGCGGATGTGCAGCTTGCGGCACCTGCCATGTTCATATCGACGCGGCGTGGATTGAAAAAACCGGTCACGCTTCGGACGGCAGTGAGAGCGATATGCTCGAATTTGTGGAAGGAGCCGATGAATATAGCCGTCTGGCCTGCCAAATATCGATTACGGAAGAGCTTGACGGACTGATCGTTCGCTTGCCTCTCGCGCAGCATTGATTTCCGTTCAATGACCGGGGCCAGCCGGAAAAATAATTTCGACTATATAATCGTTGGGGCAGGTTCAGGCGGATGCGTAGTGGCTAACCGTCTTTCAGCGAACCCGGCGTTACAGGTCTGCTTGATTGAAGCTGGCGGAGATGACGATCAGATGCTGGTCAACGTGCCGCTCGGCATGGCTGCCATGTTGCCGACCAAAATCAATAATTACGGCTATCAAACTGTTCCGCAGCCGGGACTCAATGGCCGAAAAGGTTATCAGCCGCGTGGCCGTGTGCTTGGTGGATCAAGCTCGATCAATGCGATGTGCTATATCCGCGGCCAGGCCGAGGATTATGACGCTTGGGCGGCGGACAGTGCGCCGGGCTGGTCCTATGATGATGTGCTGCCTTATTTCAAGATGTCGGAATGCAATGAACGCGGTGAAGATCAATATCACGGCGTGTCGGGACCGCTTAACGTAGCAGATCACCGTTCACCCAACCCCGTTACCGATCTCTTCATCGAGGCTGCAGCGGAACAACAACACAAAACAACAAACGATTTTAACGGAGCCGAACAAGAAGGCGTTGGGCGTTATCAGGTAAACCAAAAGGATGGCCGGCGTTGGAGTGTAGCGCGCGGGTAACTAAGGAATTTTGAGTATGCCTTGTTGAGTATGCCTTGTTGGAAGATAAATGGATGACTGCGCAATCTAAGCCAGATGAACAGACGGGTGAGAAAATGCGGGTTCGACTTGTAACCCCTTACCAATTGACGCTCGGTATGGAATTGCTGGAATGCAGCAGCGGGCGTTCGATCAGTCGAATGAAAGCCAATAGGCGGATTGCCAAAGCTCCGGGAAATCCAAACCTTGATCCGCTAGCACTCTTGGGCTTTATGGACCAAGGATTGTCCCAATCGTTGCAAGGTTTGATTGGGACAGAAATCGGGATTTCAACTTTTGATTTGCGGATCGGACTTTTATCAGGATCTTCGATGGGAGATGAATTGACGTTGACCGCCGAAGCGGTGATGGTTGGTAAAGCATCTGCCACTGTAACAGGCAGTGTAACCAACTCGTCCCAAGATATCGTCGGAACAGCAACAGGCCTGTTTCGTTTGGGGAGCTTTCCGGGGGGTGCTCCGGCCGACTATAATTTGGTCGGTGATTTCGATCCTCAAGCAATGCCCGGACCGATGAGCACCAGTTTGGGCTTATCGGGCGCACCAGGCTCGCCACAAATTGCTGCAGGAAACCGGGCCGTTTTGGGCTGGGAGAGCGGAAATATTGTCCATGGCGGCGCCGTTGCCGCTGCGCTGATGTCTGCATGCCAGGGCCGTGTGGCAGGCGGTCAAAGTTCGATCGGCCAGCAGCTAGAGTCAATTGACATTCGTTATGTGCGTCCAGCCATAGGTTCGCGCGATCTATTCACGAACAGCTGTTTTGAACGTGAAGGCAAAGCCGCGAGCTTTGTCCGCGCCACCTGTTTCCATGAACCAGAGAAACCACTAGCCACAGCCATTGCAACCTTTGTGCGCTAGCGCATATTTGATTGGTGTCCCGGCAGGTATCAACGGTATAATTCGCCGTCCGATAATTATTAAATTATTTGGCCAGGACTGCAAAAAAATGGAGCGAATGGCCCCCACCACTCGCTCCGACTGATCCAACGGGAGAGAAGGATCAGAATCAGTTAGATTTTGGGATTGGAGGTGTTCAGCACACCCTTAGATTCCCGACCATTTTTTCCATCGCGTTTCGTATGATGGCCACGTCTGCGTTGGAAACGCCTTTGAACATCTTCTTATAAACAGCGTTAGCTTCTTTCCGAAGTTCCGGAATAATATCGATCGCCTTTGGACGCAGGAATATTCGCCAGACACGCCGGTCACCTTCTGCGGACCGACGTTCGACAAATTCCAGTTTTTCGAGATGATCAATCGTCAATCCGATCGTAGCCCGTTCCAGCTCAAGGCAATTTGCCAGCTCTGTTTGCGTCATTCCCTCGGTCTTGATTAGATAGGCCAATGTTCTCCACTGTGTGCGGGACAGGCCGAACTGGGCAATCGATTCATCAAATGCCTTGCGCAGAACTCGGGGTACTTCCTCCAGCAAAAACGCAAACTCATCGGTCTCATTAAGGAACCCGTCTTGCGCGTTGGCACTCATTGTAGCTGTTTCGGTTGTCATGATAGTGACCATATCGTAAATTCAATATAATATAAAGCTCTTTACTGTCTATCACTATACAGCCTATAAAATCGGTATGGATCATGAAGAGAGCACCTTTACGGGCCACAACGGCTTGAAGATTAAGGCAAGCACGACTGGGCAAAAAACCGGCTTTCCGGTAATGCTTGCGCATGGCGGCGGGCAAACCCGTCATGCCTGGGCGAAGGTACTGGATGAACTCGCCAACGCTGGCTACCGCGCGACGGCCATCGATATGCGTGGCCATGGGGACAGTGAATGGGCATCAGATGGCGCTTACGATATGCGCGATTTTGCGCGTGATCTAATCGCTATTTCCAAGCAGCTTGAAAATCCTCCAGCGTTAGTCGGAGCGTCACTGGGCGGAATCGCGGGTATGATTGCTGCCGGTGAGCTTGCCCCTGCAAGTTTTAGGTCACTCACCTTGGTTGATATCGCGCCGAAGATGGAAGCCGTCGGAGTATCGAGAGTGGTCGGGTTCATGCAGGCCCACATGACAGATGGATTTTCCTCCCCAGAAGAAGCTGCCAAAATTATCGCCGAGTATATGCCACAGCGAGAGAAACGCACCGGCACAGGCAAGCTTGATCGATATTTACGCAAACGGGAAAACGGGCGATATTATTGGCATTGGGACCCCAATTTTATTCACCATGTGACGCACGCTCGGGACAACGCTGCCGAAGCAAAAGAGAATGGTTTCGACAGGTTAAGCGCTGCGGCTGCCAGGTTGACACTGCCGGTTCATCTCATACGCGGAGGTTCCAGCGACATGGTCTCTGAAGAAGCTGTGGCCCATTTCCAAACGCTGGTTCCTAGCGCGCTTTTAACCGACATTGCGGATGCTAGCCATATGGTCGTCGGTGACCGCAATGATGCGTTTTGTTCGGCGATAATCTCCTTTTTGAATGCGACCCACAATCGCGGTGCCGCAGCATGAAATATGATACGGAAAATCTTGCTGACGTAATGCAGATTGCGCCTTTCCATCGCTGGTTGGGTCTGAAAATTGTTCAGCAAAACAACGATCAACTGGAACTGGAAATGCCGTGGCGGGACGAACTCGTATCTAATCCCGTGATTGGAGCCGTGCACGGCGGCATATTGGCGTCTCTGATCGATTTAACCGGGCTTTATGCGATTATTGCTGCAGGGGGTATTGCCAGGGCGACCGTGGATCTGAGGGTAGATTATCATCGGGCAGCCACCAACGGCCCGCTTCGTGCAATTGGGCAGGTCGTGAAGCTAGGAAAAACCATAAGCACCGCAGACACCCGCATTTTAGATGATGATGATCGCTTGGTAGCCAGCGGGCGCGGGACATATTTGAGCACGTAAATGGGTGTCAAAAATATCATATTTCTCTTGTCTGTAGCCATGCTGGGCTTGGTTTCGGGCTGTGCGAACGACGATACTGCGAATGCCAATGATGATGACATTCAAACAAGCGCCGCATTCGAAGTAGACTTTCTGATAGCGAAGTCCGAACCTTTGGCCGATCCTGTCGAGGTTTTTGGAACGATTGCGGCCAAGCAGAGCAGCGCAATCGGCGCTCTCGTGGAAGGACCGCTTGAAACTATGTTTGTGACCGTCGGCGATAGGGTCAAAAAGGGCCAAGCGCTTTTCCAGATCAGGCAAGCAGATTATAAAAGACGTGTTGCAGAAGCATCCGCAGCGCTGCGTTTAACGGAAGCACAGGCTATACAGGCCCAGCGCCAATATGACCGCGTAATTGCGCTTGCCCCGAGAGGCTTCGTGTCAAAAGCGCAAGTCGAACAGGTCGAAACGGACTTAGCCGTCGCCAGAGCACAAGTATCTCAATCGCAATCGCTACTGGCCACGGCCAAACAGGCGCTGCGCGATACTGTTGCCCGCGCTCCATATAACGGCGTCGTTACAGCCAGATTGGTCGATGAGGGGTCCTATCTCAACAATCGCTTTTCGATGGGTGAACAATCTGCAGCCTTGCAACTACAGGAATTAGAAATAGTGGCAGCAATCGTCAGTGCTCCGCAGGCCCGGGTTGATGATTTCAAGCTCAACCAGAAGGCAAAAGTTTATATTGATGGCTTTGATGAGCCTTTCGACAGCTTTGTGTTCATCATCAATGACCGGGTTGACCCGGAATCCCGGACGGTCGAATTGCGATTGCCGATAAGAAATCCTGACTATCGGATCAGTAGCGGACTTGGAGCGCGCGCACTAATCGAAACGCCTCCAGAAGACGTGATTATTCTGCCTAGATCAACAGTTAAAGGCGACAGCGCTGCTGCATATATATTCTTGTTTGAGAAAGGCATCGCACGCCGAAGGGATGTAAAGGTCGAAAGCATAGATTTCGAACGGGTCAAGGTCACCCAGGGCGTCCGGACCGGCGAAAAAATCATCCAAAACCCACCATCCACTTTGCGCGATGGGCAAAAAGTAGAGCGCAAGCAAAGAAAGCCTGCACGGTAAGCTGATGTGGATTTCTGATGTCTCGATCCGGCGTCCCGTTTTTGCGACAATGGTGATTGCTTCGCTAGTCGTTCTGGGTCTGTTGAGTTTCGGGAGACTGGGTGTTGATCTGTTCCCCAAAATCGAATTCCCTTATGTTTCGGTAACAACGACTTTGCCCGGCGCGTCTCCAGATACGATCGAGACTGAAATCACCGACGTTATCGAGGAAGAGGTCAACAGCGTTTCTGGCATTCGGCAAATGCGTTCAGTCAGCGCCGAAGGCGTCAGTCAGGTCGTGTTGGAGTTTGAGTTGTCGGAAGATGCCGACGTCAAGGCCCAGGATGTCAGGGACCGGGTGGCCAGCATATTAAGCAATTTGCCGGAAGAATCGGACGCGCCTATTGTCGAAAAGCTTGATCCGGACGCAGCGCCGATACTGTCGCTGCTTATCGCAGGAGATGCGCCGGTCCGAGAACTCACGGTCTTTGCCGATGAGGTCGTTAAAGAGAGGCTTCAGCGTATTCGCGGCGTAGGTTCTATCTCCATTGTAGGTGGGCGCGAGAGAGAAATGCGGGTCTGGCTTGATCCGGCAAAAATGCGGGCAAGCGCTATTAGCACGGATAATGTCGTAGCCGCCTTGAGAAACGAAAATGCCGAGTTGCCGGGCGGCCGCCTTGAGATTGATGGTCGCAGCAAGCAATATGGGACCAGAACATTGGCGGAAGCCAATACAGCCTCGGAATTTGGCAATCTCGCGGTAGCATATCGGCCCAACGGACAGGTCACACGGGTCCGCGATATCGGTCGCGTGGAAGACTCGGTCGAGGATGAAACCAGCTATGCCCAATTAAATGGTCGCCCCGGGGTTGTGCTTGAGGTTCGCAAGCAATCTGGAAGCAATACCGTTGCAATGACCAGAGCAATCAAAGCGGAAATCGAGCAGATCAAGGACCAGCTGCCGAGCGGGGTTGAAATTGTTGTCACGAGAGAAACAGCGAGATTCATCGAATCGGCCATTGGTGATGTTTTGTTTGATCTGATGATCGCGGTGGTATTGGTTGTTTTTGTCACATTCTTTTTTCTGCTCAGCTGGCGGGCAACTTTTATCGTTATGCTGGCCATCCCGACTTCCGTTATTGCCACGTTCGCTGCCTTTGCCGCCTTCGATTTTACGCTTAATTTCATGACATTATTGGCCTTGACGGTCGCGATTGGATTGCTTGTTGATGACGCTATCGTCGTTGTTGAAGCCGTGCAAAGCGATGTCGATGAAGGCGCTGATCCAATGGAGGCCGCACCAAAAGCAACCAAGCGGGTCGCATTGGCGGTGCTTGCCGGGACATTTGCCACGTTGGCAGTGTTTGTGCCTATTGCCTTTATGGAAGGGATAGTCGGACGTTTCTTTTTTCAATATGGCTTGGCGATAGTATTTTCGGTTAGCGTCTCATTGCTGGTGGCGCTTACCCTGTCGCCCATGCTTGCGTCTCGATTCCTGAAATCGGAAAAAGAGAAAACAGGCTGGCTGGGAAAAATTGAAATCTTCCACGAGATCATGCGGATGCGATACGAGCAGCTTGTAGGTTGGTCGATCAGGAGACGATATCTCGTTTTTTTGGGAGCAATCATAAGCCTTTTGATCGGAGGTCTTTTTGCAGGTATGGTTCCTGCCACATTCATGCCACTCACAGATAGGTCAGAGTTCCTCGCAAGTGTTGAACTACCTTTGGGAACGGGGATTGAAACTGCTAAAGAGGCATCGTTGCTTGCCGACCAGGCATTGCGCAAAATTGAAGATGTAGAATATGTTTTTGTAACCATAGGGGCAGGAACCAATCAGAAAACCAACTTGCTCGATTTCTATTTTGATCTCAGTCCCAAACAGGGTCGATCAGTCGAGCAGGGTGCCATCATGGACCAAGCGCGTGAGGTCCTTGCAAAGACGCTGCCAGAAGCCACGGATATTTCGGTTGTAGAAGTTCCATGGGTTTCCGGTGCCGGTGTGGGATCGGCTCAGATAGAGCTTATAATTTCTGGCTCCGACCTTACGACGATCAACGAATATGCAAATATCATCGCGGAGGAAATGCGCGCTACCCCAGAATTGGTGGATGTCGCCTCTACTTATGAAGGCGGCAGGCCGGAATTGCAGATCAGATTAGACCGCAATCGGGCCGCAGATTTAGGGGTGACGGCACGGGACGTCGCAGCAGCATCGCGAACTTTAATTGGCGGGAGTGATGCGGGAACATTTGAAGCCGACGGCAGACGCTATGATGTGAGAGTGCGAGTGGATGAAGATAAACGGCAAACTTTGAACGACATTGCCCGGCTTCCGGTTCGATCAGGAAGTGGTAGTTTGGTCGATCTTGCGGCAGTTGCAGATATTGAAGTTGCCGACAGCCCAGCTCAGATTGATCGCGTGGACCGAGCGAGGCAAATTACAGTCATGGCAAACACGCCGCCCGGCGTAGCATTGAGCGTCGCTGTCGGTCAGGTTGAAGAAATCCTGATCAACAATCCCCCACCTGAAGGAATGTCGACCAAAATGGAGGGTATGGCGCGGAGGCTGGCAGACACAACTTCTGCCATATTGCTGGCATTCGCGCTTGCTTTTGTGACCCTATACATTGTCCTTGC
Source organism: Parasphingorhabdus sp. (assembly GCF_965233695.1). Lineage (GTDB taxonomy): Bacteria > Pseudomonadota > Alphaproteobacteria > Sphingomonadales > Sphingomonadaceae > Parasphingorhabdus. Next base: position 2,439,174 of record NZ_OZ247497.1, on the reverse strand, counting down.
CAGCCAATTTAACAGCTTCGGACAACCTGTCCTGATCATGCTTACGGCTCCCCTTTCTTTTTCCGGGGCTTTTATCGCACTTTGGCTTTCGAACCAGGAATTGAGCATGTTCGCCCAAATCGGAATGATTGCCCTGATGGGGATCGTGATGAAAAACGGGATTCTTCTGGTGGACCTTGCCAATGAATATCGACGGGGAGGTATGGTCGCAGCGGAGGCCATGCAAAAAGCCGCACCCGAACGGCTCCGGCCAGTGTTAATGACGGCTCTGGCAGCAATTTTCGGAATGATGCCTGTCGCCTTTGCTCAGTCGGATGGAGCCGAATGGCGCAATGCCATGGGCTTTATCATTATGGGCGGATTAGCGACATCGACCTTTTTGACATTGTTGGTAGTGCCTGCTGCATATGCTTTGCCCGATGACTATGCTCGGTTCAAAACTCGCGTACGCGCAAAGCTATCGGGAGGATTTTGAAGGGCCCCTCGGGCTTAGTCAAATTGTCTTATCACATTGTCAACGTCACCTTTTGCAGATGCCGCTGCAACACACGTGATCGGTGTCATAGTTGGCGCTCCACAATCAGCCAATCCAAACCAATCGAATCCTTTTCATCGGTTTGAGCCATTTATTGCAGTCCCATATGGAAGCCGCCGCTTGTTCGCTGCCTTTGCAGTTTGGCAATCATCAAAGTCCGCTTTGGCGAAGCCCAATGTCGAAAGCGCAGTCGGCAAACGGCCGATTACGAGCCTTCATGTTCTGTCCGATTTAGTGGCAGGTTTTAGGTAACAGAAGTTTCGCGCTAAACGACCGCAAGTAGGGCGTTAGCGGAAGGGCAGCTTTATGGTCAAACGACAGGAATTTTAGGAGTCGACGGATAAACGGATATTGGCTACCTAAAATGTAATCTGTTTATCGATCCAGCTATCAATATCAGCCTCTAACCAAGCCACTGCATAGCCACCGAGCGAGTGCGGCCTTGGAAACTTGCCTTCGTCCATCCAGCGATAAATTGTTGATCGTCCCAAGCCAACTCGGTTTTGTACTTCTTTGAGTCGAATTAAACGTTTTACGGGTCGCGGGGTTGTACAGTATTCAATACTGTCACTCATTGCCGCCACCTATTGAATCTCCGTATGCATTACGAAGCAGTACATCCCTACGTGCCAGCTCATCAATATGTTCACCAAGCAGACGCGCAACCCGCTGTGCGGTTCCTTTAGCCCAGCGCGGCTTGATATCGTGGAGCTGATTTCCGAGTTGCTGCTCGAGCGCTTGAGGCATCTGACGGACAAATTCATCAAAGAAGAGCGCGAGATCGGTTTGGAGCCAATCGGCAGCGCGATCTCCATCTGCTGTTATATATAAAGCCAGATGAGCATGTGGAGATGCGCCTGATGCGGCAAGAATACGCAATACTTCACTGACCGTCGGATTGCGTTCGCCCTTCAATACCCGTCGCAATGCATCCCGGTGCATATTCGCCTCTCGCGCGATGGCGCAGCGCGGCCGACCTGACGTTTCAGTTGCGCGGGAAAGCAGTTTTGAAAGACCTGCCCTTATGTGTTGTTCGGAGATTTCAAATTGCTCAGTCATGTCTTTCTTCCATCTTTTTAACAAGAACGACTCACCTGCTACCGCACCGATATGCCTGTAGGAAAATGAAAAGAACATAAAAAGAACAAATAGGATAATCCGAATCACTGTTTCTACGTGATTCGCGCAGATTCCGGTCGATGATGCGCAAAATCCGGCACACTTCGCGCATAATCCAGCACAATCAGCGCGAATAGAAGCACAAGCTGCGCAGATTCAGATCAACTCGCCCAAAATTGTCACTTTTTGCTTGGTGGGCCGCCCCAAAATCCATTTCCTGTTTTCCTACAGGCGGGTCACTGACACAATAAGAACATACAGCGAACACAAGCTGTTCCATGTTTCTCAAACGAAAGTGATTTTTATGACCTCAACCACTCAGACAAAACGCAACCGCGTTACCGATTATATCCTCCCTGCCGCGATTGCGCTCGCTTGCGCTGGTGCTGCCTATGCCGGTGCGGACAATACATTTGATCCAGCGCTTACCAAATTTACGGACTTCCTCGAAGGCTCGGGCGGCAAGATCATCACCGTGCTTAGCCTCGCCGCTGGTCTGATCGGTCTTGCTTCAGGGCGCTTCTCACTCGGGCAAATCGCCGTTCCCGTGGGCGTGGGCATCGGGGTCGGGACCGGCGTTCCCATCGTCACTTCGGTTGTCACCGCGGTCATCTGAACCGCGAACGGCAAGGAGGGCGGCGAACCATGGCTGACAGATATCTTTTACCCCGGCGACTGGATGATCCCGAACTCATCGGACTTTGGACGATCGATGAATTTTTGGGACTCATTATTCCATTCGCCTGGGGCATATTGGCCCAGCATATTTTGGTAGGAATATTTTTAGCGTTCATCGTCTGGTTTGCCCTGCGAAAGGCAAAATCAGGACGTGCAGCGACGCACCTCCTCCATGCTGCCTACTGGTATCTGCCCGGCTCCTTTTTGGGGCTCAAAGCCACGCCGCCCTCCCACTGCCGACTGCTGGCCGGTTGAAGGAGGATAATATGGACGCGTCTATTGCCCATGAAACAGCCCAAAGACTGCTGCGCCAGCGCAACTGGCTTGCGCTTGTCGCAGGAGGATTAACGATTACCAGCGTGATCGCAATTTCCAGCGCGGCAACACGGGAACGCGAACTGGTGCTTGTCCCCATCACCGGACACTCACTCACCATTTCAAGCGCGGGCGTGGCGCAGGAATATATGGAGCTTGTCACCCGCGATACCGCGCTGATGCTGCTCAACCGAAGCCCGGAAAGCCTGGACTATTGGATGGAGCAGATCCTCAAGCTCGCTGATCCCAAGGCGCATGGGAGACTCAAGGCAGAACTGATCAAAATCGTCACCGAACAGCGCGGATCGGACATTGCGCAGGCCTTTGTTATCAGTTCGCTCAAAATCGACACGCACGGACTGACATCAGAAGTTTCCGGGACGCTCAAAACCTTTGTGGGCGCCCAGGTGATCGCCAGCGAAGAACGGCGGTTTCAATTTCAATGGACCTATTCGGGCCTGCGGCTTTCGCTCAGCGGCTTTTCGCAGCTCGCGACTGATGCGGACAAAAACACCAATCAAAAGGATGTCTTGCAATGAGCAGTCTATTCACACCTGCCTGTCTGTTCGGATCTGGTCTCGCCAGCATTAGCTGGGGCGCGACCAGAATTCCTGATACTGGCTTCAAGGAAATTGGAGCGGCGCTGCTTGTTACAGCGGTCGCGCTTACAGCGTCCCCTGCCCGTGCTGATCAGTTTGTCGAAGCGGCCGATGGTGCGCGCGTTGATTGCACTTTGTCGCGCGATGAACTCACCCGGATCGCATTGGTCGGGGACGAATTTTCCAGCGTCTCGAAGATCGCCACCGGCTATCCTTATAATGATTTTGGCGTGACACACGAACCGCTGCGCGGTGATATCTATATTTCCGTGCCGCCCAGCTTTGCCGCAAGATCGCTCTCCTTCTTTGCCACCAGCAAGCAGGGATTTGTCTATAAATTTGCCTGCCGCACGGAACTGATCGAAGCACATCAACTTTTCATCACCAATACAGCGCTAGCCAAACCCAAGGCTGCAGAATGGGAAAATAGCGCAAACCCCGACGACACCGCCATTGCGCTTATCAAAGCAATGGCGGAAGGGATCGCGCCAGTTGGATATGCCGTACGCCAGAAAATGGCGCGGCCCGTTCGCACGGGCGCGGTAGAAGTCCAGCTGATCGCCGAATATCAAGGCGCAGCTCTCAGCGGCCAGCAACTTCTGCTGACCAATCGCGGCAAAACAGCCATTTCGCTCGAGGAAACCGCCCTTGCGCCCAAATCTGCGCGCGCGATTTCTTTGGGGCAAAATATGCTCAATCCCGGCCAAAGCACGTCTGCCTTTGTGGTCACCGCCACACGGGGAGAAAGCCGATGATGGGTGATCGCAAAAACGCCGCAGGACCGCAAACGCTCTCTTCAGCTTCTGAAGCGCAGGGCGGCCAGGCGCGTGCAGGGCTAAATCAGCATATTGCCAAACGGCAAATTATGTTGCTCGCCGGTATTGGCAGCCTCGCCTTGATCGGCGGCGCATGGTTCCTGTTTTCTGGTGAGAATGATGATGAAGTGGATGATGGAAGCGGGATCGTGGCCATCGACACCGGCGGCATCATCAACCGCAACATCTCCGAGCGCGAATTTGTCGCGAGTTATGGAAACCGCCTCAACAATCTGGCGCGCGAACAGAAAAAGCTCAAGGAAGGACAGCTGCCGCAGGAGAAGATTGACGAAAAAATTGAAGCGCTTCGGCAAGAAAATGAAGAAATGCGCACCAACGGCCAGGCGGCCATTGATGCAATCTCGGCAGAGAATGCCGTGCTCAAAACGCAGATTGCAGAAGCAGAGACAGCGCCGCCTTCAGCGCAAGCACCGGCTTACGGTCCGGAAGCCGGGGGTTTTGATCGGCAAGCAGGCTCGCTTGGCAATCCGGACGGCACGGCCATCAGCGCGGGTGGTTCGCCGTCAAGCGCCGTCAAAGTGCTCAGTTTTGAAAGCGCGAAAGCGTCCGGTAAAAATAGCAAATCACGCGATACAGATGTTTCGCCGCTGCTGCTCGAAGACAGCCCGGAATATCTGCCGCCCAACAGCTATGCACCTGCAAAAGTCATTGTCGGTGTTGATGCCTCGGTCGGGGTAGCAAGCCAGAGCGATCCGCTGCCCGTGGTGCTGCGCATCACCGGGCCAGCCCGTTCGGTTGTTAAAAACGGCAAGCTGCTGACCACGAACATTACCGGCTGCATTGTCAATGGCGCGGCGCGCGGCGATCTTTCATCGGAGAAAGTCTACGTAAAACTCGCCCGCATGACCTGCAACCAGCCCGGCGGGCGCGTTGCGGTCAGCGAGGTCAAAGGCTTTATCAGCTTTGCCGGAAAATCCGGTGTCCGCGGACGCGTCGTAAGCCGCGAGGGCAGTCTTGTGAGCCAGGCATTGCTCGCTGGTATCGTCGGGGGGTTCGGTCGCGGTTTTTCAGCCAATGCCAACAGCATTTTTACCGGCAACCTCGACGAGGATGGAAATCGCAAAAATCTTTCCGGCGCCGACATAATCACCGGCGGACTGGGACAGGGCGCGGGCGATGCGGCCGACACCGTCAGCAAATATCTCATCGAACGCGCGGAACAATATCAACCCGTCATCGAGATGCCGACCGGCATCAACGTCGAGATCGTCTTTCTCGATGGCGTCCATGTAAGGAGTGAAGCCAAGTGAATTTTACCAATACAAGAACATCCGTTAAGGCAAAACTTGCGACAATCGCGCTCGCAACCCTGGGTGCAGGGACAATTACCGGCCTTGCGGTAGCAGCTGTGACCTCCGTTCCAGCCCATGCGAAGGAAATGCTCCGTGACGTGCGGACAGCGATCGAGCTGCGCCTTCCGAAAACGCCAATTACCAGTCTGAATTGCGAAGGCTTTGGTGGACTGTGCGAAGTGGTCTCCAAAAAGACCTTGTTCTATATTGATGAACGTGCGCGTTATTTGTTTGTGGGCCGGCTCTATGACATGGAAAGCCGCGCAGATCTGACGGCTGCAAAGCTGCTCGAACTTAATCCGGAATTGCTGGTAGCGAATAATGCGCGCAACAATGTCCGCGACCAACCGGGCACAAATACCGCCTCAAAACCAGCGCAAAACGTCCCCATAGGTGATCTTCCCGCTGCGGGCGCAATCCATTGGGGCAACAAGGCAGGTGCGAAACTGGTTGTGTTTTCGGATTTCAATTGCGGCTATTGCAAGCGCCTGACCGGAGAACTCATCAAGGCGCGCGTCCAAGTCGAGGAGCGGCCAATCTCGATCTTTGGGGAGAAGAGCCGGAAGACTGCAGAAGCGGTAATCTGCGCCCACGATCCTGCAAAGGCGTTGCATGATGCTTATGCCGATAAGCCGGTCAAAGCCAAAAAACCATGTGACACCGCGGGGCTCGATGCCAATGAAGCTTTTGCCCGCAAGCATGGCTTTGGCGGGACGCCGGTTATTGTGCGCGCAAGCGACGGCGCAGTCATTGAAGGTTATCGCAGTGCATCTGATATTCGCGTTTTTGCGGGTCAAACCAAAGAAGCCGCGAAATGACCCGGCATCATCACACAGCAGCGTTACTTATCTCCAGCATCGCGCTTTCGGCCTGCGCCAGTCTTGGCACCAATGTGAGCGGCAGCTTTGACTGCAAGGCGCCGGGCGGCAGCTGCGCGCTTACATCAGAAATTGACGCGGCGGCAAGCGCAGGCCTGCTCGAAGGAGCATCAACAAAAGGACAGCGCCGATCGGCCGTATCAGCCGAAGCCGCGCGCACCGGCGAACGGGTTTTGAAAATCGTCTTCCCGGGTTTCGTTGATATAAACGGCAATCTTCATGATGTGCGCACTGTTCATGTCGTAGCGCGTACGCCCGAGTGGGAATCAGCAGTGATCGGGCGCGAAACACCCAATATTGCAAGATCATTGTCACGCGCCATAGCGAAGCAATCAATAAATGCTTCGCCTCAAGGTTCGAGCGCGCAGGCTTCATCAGAGCCAGAACATTCTCCGGATGCATCAGGCGACGCCGATCCATTTCTCAAAAGTTCATATGAATTGCCTTCGCGCCTTGTCACTCCCTTCTCGGTGCGAGAGGCTATTGCCGGAGCCAAGGCGCCGGCAATCGAGGGGTTCGATTGGTTCCCTCCCCCAGAAAATCGGACCCCTCACTCTGTTCCCGCTTCATCGCCGAAGATCTTTCCGAGCATTGAAGCCATTGAAGCCGCCAAAAAGCCGCGCGCGGACAAAAAATCCCCGCAGGAGAAGGAATGATGGATTTCTCTCTCGGCAAGGCGCGCGACCGGATGCTGGCGGGACTCTTTGGCGATAGCCAGAGCCCTGACCATCAGCGGCCAAGCATGGCGCTCGACATGCTGTCCGACTGGCTTCCCTACCGGGTGTTTGACCCTGGCCCCCGGCTGTATCGCAATGCGCATTCCAAAGGCTTTATCCTGACCGCTGCCCCGCTAATTGGTGCGGATGAACGCACCGGCGAGATTTTGGGGCAATTTTTCTCCGAGGGCATGCCCGAAGGCGCGTGCCTGCAAATTCTTCACTTTGCCAGCCCTCGCATCGGCAAGGTCGTCGCGCCCTGGTTTGCCGCGCGCTACAAACAAGGCGGAGTGTATGAGGCAATGGCGCGGCACCGCGCCAAGAAACTCTATGATCTCGTCTGGCATAGCGGCTCGGATCATGCACCCTTTCATGCGCGCTCGCATAATCTTGTGATTTCGCTGGGCGTGCCGACATCATCAAACATTGATGACAGCGAACTTCTGCAATGCCGCGAAGGATTGATCGGCATGCTGACCTCGCTTGGCATTGATGCAAACGAAATGATGCCGGAAGAGCTGATCGGATTGATTGATGATCTGACCTCACCAACGACGGCGAGCCAGGAAGACCGGATCAACTATAACGTGCTTGATGATATCGCATCCCAGGCCATCCGCCGCGATATCGAACTGGAGGTCGAAGATGACCGGATGATCCTGCGCACCGAACGGTTTCGCGAAATTGGCCGCAGCGCAGATGGCACGCCAGAAATTGGCGCGATATATCCCGATAGTTTTGATTTACGCCATTTTGGCATCCGCCAGATGCCCGAGCGCTGGGCACCTTGGGAATGCGCGCGGCTGATCGGCGACATGTTTACTGACAAGCTGCGCTTCCCCTGCCCGGCTGCCACGATGCTGTGTCTTGTCTATCCCGACCGCGAATCTGCATCCGCCAAGGCCGGGTTCAAGTTCATGCGCACGACCAGTCTCAGCCAATCCAAAAGCGCGCGCTTCCTTCCCAAACTTGCGCAGCAATCTGCCGAATGGAACCATGTTCAGGCGGAACTGCAGGCCGGAAAGCGTCTGGTGCAGCTGTTTTACGGGATTACCAGCTACTCCCCGCTCGGAATGGGCGATGCACATGAGCGTTCGATCAAGGCGATCTACAAAGCGGCAGGCTGGGATCTCGCGGACGAACGTTTTCTTCAGCTCCATGGCTTGATCGCGGCGATGCCGCTTACGCTTGGCGACGGGCTTGCCCATGATCTTAAGCGCCTCAAACGCCTTAAGACGATGCTCTCTACCAGCGCTGCTCATATCGCGCCGATGCAGGGGGAATTTCTGGGCGGTCCGCTGCCGCATCTTCTGCTGGTCGGGCGGCGTGGTCAGCCTTTTTACTGGTCGCCGTTCGAAAATGATGCAGGCAATCACAATGTCGCGATCTGCGGCAAATCAGGATCGGGTAAGTCGGTTTTACTACAGGAGATGTGCGCGAGCCTGCGCGGTGCGGGCGCAAAAGTCGTGGTGATCGATGATGGTCGCTCGTTTGAGCATTCAGCGCTCTTACAAGGCGGGCGTTTTGTGGAGTTCACCCTCAAATCCGGTTTTTCGCTCAACCCCTTCTCGATGGTCGATGATGCGCGTGCGGGCGAAGATGATGATTACAAGCTCGATTGCTTTGCGATGATCAAGGCGATTGTCGGCCAGATGGCGCGCCATAGCGAGAAACTCAGCGATACCGAACGCGGACTTATCGATGAAGCGGTGACCGCAACTTGGGAAGGTCTGGGAAGCGGCGGTTCGATCGATAATGTCGCTGGCCTGCTCAAAGACCATGAAGCCGCGCAGGGACAGGAACTTGCCCAAGCGCTGACGCCCTATACCGCCAAAGGAAGCTATGGCGGGTTCTTCACCGGGCAAGCAAGCTTTGCGCTCGACGATGATTTTACCGTCTTTGAAATGTCCGACCTTGCAAGCCGCGAGGAGTTACGATCTGTCATTCTCTCCGCAATCATGTTCATGACCAGCCAGGCGATGACGAGAACGCCGCGCAGCACCAAGAAATTGCTGCTCATTGATGAGGCCTGGTCGATGCTGAAGGGCGGATCGATGGGCGAGTTTGTTGAAACCTATGCGCGAACAGCGCGCAAATACGGCGGCGCGCTGGCGACCGCCACGCAATCCTTGAATGATTATTATAAATCTGACGGCGCTACCGCCGCACTTGAAAATAGCGACTGGATGCTGGTGCTCCAGCAAAAGCCGGAAACCATTGCCGACTTTCGCAAGAATGACCGTCTCGATATGGACGACCGGACCGAAACGCTGATCCGCAGTCTCAAACGCTCGGGCACCGAATATAGCGAGATATTTATAAAAGGCCCCGATACGCAAGCGGTCGGCAGACTTGTGCTTGATCCCTATTCGGCGTGTGTTTTTTCATCTTCGCCCGATGTCTATGCTGCGATTGAAGACGAGCAGAATGCAGGCGCTAGTCTTTCCGAGGCCATCGCGATTGTCTCTGGCGTTTCGGACGACCGGGACAATGTCGGGAGGAACAGCTGATGCCCGGCCAATCCGATACGTTGTTCGACCAATATCTCGCGCTCGATAATCCCTATCGGCGTAAAACTGGCAAAGCTCGCCTTCCGTGGCGAACCTACTTTGAGCATGCCTGTGAGATAGCGCTGCTGGCGGGCGGCTTTGTCTTCAGCACCGTGATGATCACGCTTGGCCTGCCATTGTTTTTCTTCCTCGCCATTTCAGGCTGGGATTTGGGCGGACTATTCGCCCACCTGGATAATCTGTCCTCGCGCTATCTCGAAGCCGATGCGGTGCGGCGATTGACCTTCTCCTCCGATCTTAAATGGGTGTTTTTCACCGCAACCGCGCTGATCGCCGCGATCCGTTTTCCGGCTTTCTTCAAGCAGATAACCAGCAACTTTCCAGTCGGAGACAGCGATGAATAAGCACGCTCTGGAACGCCGCTTGGTCCCTAGCATCAAATCGATTGGCGCAGTGCTCGTGGTCGTAGCTGCTATTCTCTGGATAATCTGGGTGAGCATCAGTCTCACGAGAAACCAAAAGCCCGAAATCATGCAGGTGCGCCTCTCGGAAATCATGAACGAATTTGTAGACGCCGAAGCGCGCAAGGATGGTGATCCTGAAGTCACGCGGGAAACGATCGCACGCTATTTGAAGATCATGGAAGACACGGTTGCCGATATGAGCCGCGAGGGCCGCGTCATGATCGTTTCGGAAGCAATCGTTTCCCCAAATACGCCCGATGCAACGCCGCTGCTCAAGCAGCGGATTGCACAAAAACTGGCGCAAGGCTCCGGGGAGAAACGCAAATGAGCGCGGCCTTCCCGGTGACACGCGGTTTTCTGGCGCGCCTGAATAGGCCCTTGCTATTGGCAGCGCTGGTTGCATTGCCGCTTATCTATGCGCCAATAGCAAAATTCAGCGACGATCATGCTTTGTTAATCAACGCCTCTCCCAGCCTGCCCCATTGGGCGTTCTGGCTGACGAAAAACAAACCGGTCGGGCGCGGTAGCTTGATCTTTTTCGAGCCGCCTGTTTCACCGCTTCTGGTACATCACTTTGGCGAAAAACCCCTCATATTTGGCAAACGCGTAATGGGTTTTCCGGGCGATAAAGTCCGGCATGTTGATCGGCATGTCTATATAAACAACCGCCGGATCGCGGGCACAAAACCGCGCTCTCGTCTTGGCGTCAAACTCGCTCGAGGCCCAGACGGGATTATTCCGGAAAACTGCTATTATGTCGGCACGGATCATATTGATGGTTTTGACAGCCGCTATGCAGCGATTGGCTGGGTGTGCGCTCGGCAGATTATCGGCACCGGAAAGGCAATCCTGTGAGAGCGCGGCTTCTCCTGTGTCTGGCATTCGTCGCAATGCCAACGCCGCTTTTGGCTCGTGATTACGGTCAGCAGGGCACGCATTTTCCGATTATCGAGCTTGATCTGCTCGAGCAGATCAAGCTGAGGCTCCATGCGATGGAGGCAAGCGGCGAAATTAATCGCCTGAACAACAAACTCAAAGCCAGAACAATCGCGCGCGTCAACCGGCCCACACCGGTCGCGGGTATCGTGCGCGCAGAAAAAACGCGGAGCTGGCAATATGATCCGACGATCACGCTTGCTACTGATATTTTCGATGACAAGGGACGCCGCATCTGGGCGAAAGGCACGCGGGTCAATCCGCTCGATACGGTTCCGTTGCGGCAAAAGTTGATTTTTATTGATGGCGATGATCCGGCGCAGCTCAAATGGGCGATGAACGACAATGCCGCGAGCAAAGCCAAGCTCATATTGGTACGCGGCGCGCCATTGAAATTGATGAAAGCCCGGCAAAAGCGGTTCTATTTTGACCAAGGCGGCAAGCTGACCGAGCATTTTGGCATTAAAGCAGTGCCAGCGATGGTTGATCAGCAGGGACGAGTTCTGCGCGTCAGAGAAGTTGCACTACCTCCCCGAAAAGGATCGATCCAATGATGCGGATTCTCTTCTCTCTTCGCGCATTGCGAATGCTGTTTATGAGCCTGGCTTTGGCAGTGAGCATTTCCGCAGTGCCTGCAAAAGCCGATGCTGGACCGGGCCGATGCACCGGAAAGTTCGTCAATCCGATCACCGATATCTGCTGGTCGTGCCTGTTTCCATTGTCGATTGGGGCGCTGGAAATCTGGCCATCGAGCCGCCCTGATCCCAAAAACCCATCGCTGCCCGTTTGCCTGTGCGGGATCAGACCCGGCATCGCGATGGGGTTCTGGGAGCCTGTCCGGCTTGCCGATGTCAGCATGAAACCCTGGTGTTTTGTCAATCTGGGCGGGCTTAAAATCGATCCCGGTTTTGATATCGGCTATCGCTCGATATCCGGACCATCCGCGATTGGCGGTGCCAGCCAATATTATTCAAGCTGGCATGTGCACTGGTATGCATATCCACTGATCTACTGGATGGAGATTGTTACCGATTTCCTCTGCCTGGAAGCCGGTTCAATCGATATTCTCTATATTTCCGAGATTGATCCACTCTGGCAGGACAGCGAGCTTACCGCCATCATCAATCCCGAAGCCGTGCTGTTTGCCAACCCGCTGGCGCTCGCTGCCTGCGCGGCGGATTGTGTCAGCGCCACCGTCAACCTGCCACGCGATGAGCTCTTCTGGTGCGCGGGCTGTCAGGGCAGCATGTATCCGATGAACGGCAATGTCTCGGCTAGCATCGGTCATGTCCAAGCGTCCAGACTCGTGCTGTCGCGCTTTGCTTTTAAATTGCACCGCCAACTCGTGTCATGGGGGACAATGGGCAAAAAGGGCTTGTGCGGCAAATATCTGATGCCGATCATGCGCAAACAGCAATACCGAATTCAGGCTACCAATCCCAATCCTGCCACCAAGGGCCGCTTCGCATGCCCGCCGATTGGCGCTTCCACCACTTTTCAATCAGCCGGACAGGTCATTCCCGCCATTGGCGAGGATATGGGGTATCTTGTCTGGCGCAAACGAAACTGCTGCGCGCTATGAAAACGCCCCTCATTCTCACCTGCCTATTTGCTTTTGGCGCCACTGCAGCTTTTGCAGCAGCGCAAAACTATGATGGCGAGCCATTGGACATCGAGGCCATTCGCGCATCAGCCAAGGCATACAATGATGAAGCCGAAGCGCTGGCGGAAAATGTCCGCTCGCGAAGCGAAGCCGTGCGTGATGACGCTCGCCAGACACAAGACCAGGCAAAAGCCAATCGCGAACGATACGCGAGGACTGTCGATCAGAAGCACTCAACCAACAATGACGACATCTTCGACTTTGACACGATGATCTCGGATCAGGCGAAAATGGCAAAGACAGACTTTGGCAGCGCGCCGCGCTTCGTCGCCTTTGCGAGCCTGTCAATGCCGCCGCAGGCTCTCAAAATACTCATCCATGATATGGCGGCAGCGGGCGGTATTACGGTGCTGCGCGGTTTTCCAAAAGGTAGCGCGAAGGAACTCACGCGCGCGCTCACAAAAATCGCCACAAAGGGCGAAGAATTACCTGCGCTCGGCATCGATCCAAGGCTCTTCCGTGCGTTCGACATCAAAGCGGCTCCCAGTTTTGTAATCGCTTCCACTGATTTCACGCTTTGTGACGGCTTTGATTGTGTGGGTTCTGTCCCGGCGCACGACCGTATGTCGGGCAATGTGAGCGTCGAATATGCGCTCGAAACATTTGCGCGCGGCGGCGGTCCGGGATCGCATATCGCGCGCCTTCATCTCAATCACCTGAACGGGAGCGCCAGATGATGGGATCATTCAAAACACTCGCGTTTCTTGGGCTTATGGCCGTACAACTGATCGCCCAAGCCCCTATCCATGCGCAGGACCGGGAAGCCGCGAAAGCCGAAGGCAAGGCGTTTGCGAACGAGCAAAAAGCGCGCACGCAGCAAAATGCATCGACGACGCCCGATGCATCGCGGATACCTAATTTTGCGAACAATCCCTCCCAAAGCCGGTATGCAGACGATCCAGACACAATTGAAGGCGATGCAAGGGCTGCGGCGCGGTCGCATGAAGGTCTGAAAGCCATCAAGAATTCCAGCGCGCGCCGCGCAAAATTCTCCGCCGAAGACATCAGAAACACAACATCGCGCGCAAAAGAAATCAACGAAACGCCGCTCGATTATACCAGCGGTATGGATATTGGTGGTAGCCAGGGGCGCTGTGTTCCATTGCCGCCCTCCCCTGGTTCACCGGGCCGCTATACCGCGACCTGCAATAGCGGCGTTGCGCTCGACGAGACCACCGGCAGCTGCACTATCCCGCTCGACGTCACCATTGAGACACCCAGCATCCATCAATATCTCTGCAGCTTTATCAGTCTCTATGGCTTTGGCGGCGTTCCCTCGTGTGAAGTTTTCGTAAGTCGCGGCTGCCGCGCAACCGGGCAGCGCCCCGGCCCCTGCCTCCAGTGGGGCGGTGGTAACGAAATCAATCGCTACTGCGTTGAACCGGGAGAACCTTACATTGAAATGAGCTGTTCCTCACCGGTGCCTGGCGAAACACCCTTTGCGATAACCTCGGAAAATATCGTCACCACAAACCGCAATGATGCGGCCTGTCGGGGATATGCGGACGACGAAAATTGTGCGCTCACGGAAGAAACATGCACCGACAGTGATCCGGTAACGCGCATCATCGACGGCGTGTCGGTCAACCAGCCATGCTGGGCATGGGAACAAAATTATCAATGCAGCGAAAGACGGCCCGCCAATGATTGCGCGGAGCTGGACGCGCGCGGGGATTGCCGGCTGATCCGCGAGGATTGTATCAGCGAGGATATACCCTGTTCAACGATTGAGCGCGTTTATGATTGCCCGCTACCCGGAACGGACGATTCCGGAAATCAATTTATCTGCGACGGCGATGTCTATTGTATCGACGGGTCGTGCGAGACGATTGAGCGCGAGGCCAATGATGAATTTCGGGACGCAGCTGTTGCGCTCCATGCGATGGATGATGCGCGCGGACAATTTGATCCCGACACATTAACGCTGTTCAAAGGCGAACGGGAAACCTGCGGCTCCAAAGTTTTTGGTGTGCTCAATTGCTGTAAAGGCAAGGGTTTCCCTCTTATTCCCGGGATCAGCCTGTTGGTCGCTCTCGGATGCAATACAGAAGAAATTCTGCTGCATCAGCGCGATGCTCAGGGGCTGTGCGCCTATGTCGGAAGCTATTGCTCGAAGAAAATCCTGGGCATCTGCATCACCAAACGCAAAGCCTATTGCTGCTTCGAGTCAAAACTTTCGCGTATCCTGCAGGAACAAGGCCGGGCGCAACTTCCAAAGCCTTGGGCACGTGCGAAGGACGAGCAATGCGCGGGTTTCACCATCGACGAATTTGCCCGGCTTGATCTATCACAAATGGATTTTTCCGAAATCTATTCGGAGTTCACCGAAGCGGCCCGCCTGCCCGACGAGCTCGAAGCGGCCAATGACATCCAGCAAAAAATACAAGCATTCTATGAAAGGTCAGGACCATGAAATATGTTTCTAGCTCTACTCTTCCCCTGCCCTTGGCGCTCGGCGGCTTAGCTGTAATTGTCCTTGCAATCACGTTTCTTATTGATGTCGCTATCAGTCCGGCATTCGCGCAGTCGCTTGCGTCCAAACCAATTAATCCGCAAACCAATGCGGCGAACACAAGCGCGGATGAACTTTACTGCGAGAAGCGTAAACTCGGCTACTGGTTCTATTGTACCAAGCCTAAACGGCCTGAAGTAGAAGTGCTGCCGCCAGAACCCCAAGCCAGCGCAAGTGAGCAACTCGATGCGGTGACAAAAGAGCTACGCGAACTCAAAGCCAAAGCCATCCTCCAACCAACCCGCGAGAATGTGATTGCTTATATCCGCTTTCAGCGTGAACAACTTGATCGGGCATCACTATTCTCCGACGTCTGGCAGCGCGCGATCTGGCAGCAGCCGGATCTCGATTACACTTTGCAGCGCCCGGTCTCGACGCTTGCCAAACGGCAATGGCAGGACAGCCGCAACGAAGCGCGCGATAGCGTCATGGCAAATCTCGGAAAACGCTACGGGCTGTTTTACTTTTTCGCCCAGAGCTGCGGCGCCTGCGAGGTCATGTCGCCGATTGTCAAATCGGTTTCAAGCCGCTGGAAACTGACACTGCGCGCGGTTTCAACCGATGGCGGTCCGTCTAGGCATTTCCCAAAATACACCGTCGAAACCGGACAGCGCACAAAAATGGGGCTGGAGCCGAAAATTACGCCTGCTCTTGTCCTCTGGGATGCCCTCAAAAACCGGCCGATCCCGATTGGCTACGGCATTCTCTCCGCCGATGAACTCCAGGATCGCATCTATTTGCTCACATCAAAGGAAGCCGGACATGATTTTTAGAAAAACTATCGCAGCCCTGGCAGCAGCAAGTCTCATCATGACACCTGTATCCGCCAATGTGGGTGACAGCATGGACCGGTTCATGGACGATATGGGCGGCGCGGCCAATGTCACCGGACCCACAGCGTTCGAAGGCCAATCAGCCGGCTATTATAGTCTTGGCAATGTCTGGACGCGTTTCCCGCAAAAAACGACCAATATTGCCAATCTGCAATTACCTTCTGCGAAAGCAGGCTGCGGCGGCATTGATATTTTTGCAGGCAGCTTTTCTTTCATCAACGCCAGCGAAATTGTCGCGATGCTGAAAGCGGTCGCCAATAACGCAGTGGGGTTTGCCTTCAGCCTCGCCATCGACACCGTGTGTCCGGAATGCTCGAAAATCATGCAGGAATTTTCGCAAAAAGCGCAGCTCATGAATAATCTCAATATCAACAGCTGCGAGATGGCGCAGGGGCTGGTCGGCGGCATCTGGCCCAAGGGCGATCTCGCCGACAAGGCAATTTGCGAAGCGATTGGCAATTCGGAAGGCATCTTTACCGACTATGCCGCCGCAAAACATGGCTGCGGGACCAAAGGGCAAAGAGATTCAACGAATGACGCTGCAGGCGCGGATTATGCCGATGTCCATCCCGGTGTCGCGCGCAACTACACATGGCATATCCTGAAAAAATCAGCCTTCTTCAATCCCGGCGGCACGTTCGACCGGGAACTCGCCGAATATGCAATGACACTCATTGGCACGATCATTTACGTGCCGCCCAGGGATAATGCTCCGGGCAAATTCGTACCTTTTGCAGGCGATGCCTCTTCGACTTTGGTAACTGCGCTCCTCGACGGCACATCGGGGCAGACAATCAAGGTCTTTGATTGCGCTGAGCCGGACCAATGCCTTGATCCGACATTCCGCAATATGAGCCTTGCAACGTCCAAAGCGATACGCCCGCGTGTCGCGGCGCTGATCACCAGCATGGTCGAGGCCATCAGAACCGATACCGCGATTGGCAACGCGGAGAAGGAACTGCTGCAGGTGGCATCGGTGCCGCTCTATAAAATTCTGACCGTCCAGGCCGCTTATGGCCGGGGCATGCCCACCGATGACCGTGAGACCTTGGCTGAAATTGCTTCGGTCGATCTGCTCTTTGCGGTGCTTGAACGTATTGTTGGTGAAGCCGGCCGCTCGATGTCCACCTTCATCGGCGCGGATGAGGCCAAGCTTGCCATGTGGCAGGGACAGATGAGCGAAGTGCGCCGCGCATTGGCTGACAGGCAATCAAATAGCCAGATCAAGGTCAGCGCGATCATGCAGATTATCGAGAAAACCGCGATGATCGAAAACATGCTCTCCGCTTCCATGTCGCCGTCGATGGCAGCAGCGCTCGACTGGTCGCGAGCGGTCCAAAACCGCTCGCTCACCCCTTGAGCGGGAAACCCAAATAGATGGTCGAGATATTCACAATTGGCGGCGGCGAATATATCGTCAATGTGCTGAACGCGATCGCGGCATGGACCGGGGCTGGCGGCTATAAAAGCCTGATCCAGGTCGCGCTTGTGATGGGATTGGCACTGTCAGTGATCGTGGTTGCATTCAACCAAGACTGGCGCGCATGGCTACACTGGTTCCTCGGCGCGACGCTGATCTATATGTGCCTGATGGTGCCCCGTCTGGATGTCCATGTTACCGACCGTATCAATCCATCATTGGCTCCAGCCGACGTCGCTAATCTTCCACTAGGCCTTGCTCTTATGGCGAGCTTTACCAGTCAGGTTGGCGATTATCTGGTGCGCTCATCCGAAACTGTGTTCGGGCTTCCCAATGATCTCGATTATTCCAAAAATGGAATGATCTATGGTTCGCGGCTATTTGATGCGACGCGGAGTTTGCGTATTTCTGATCCGGAATTTGCCGCCAATCTGGATGAACATTTTAAGCAATGTGTGTTTTATGATTTGCTGCTCGGCCGTTATTCAATGAAGGAATTGTCGGAAAGCGATGATATCTGGGCGGTGATTGCTCCGGGCAGCGCAGCGCGCGCGCAGAAATTCCTGACCCGCAATCCCGATGACAGCGTTACAGCAAACATCATTACATGCCGCGCTGCTTACACCAGCCTCAATGGCCAATGGACTGCGATGATTGATGAAATGGGGGCGATTTTTGGACGCCAGCTCTATCCCAAGCAGACCGAAGCGCTTGCCAAAGCCAAGCTGTTCGCTGATTTGCCCATCGCATATAGTTATTTGAGCGGAGTTTCCAAAAACGCCAGCGAGATCTTTCGGCAAGTGCTGACAATCAATGCGATGAACCAGGCGATGCACGGCATGGCGGGTTCAAGCGGCACATCAAGCGTAGATGTTTTTGCCCAAACCAGGGCTGATATCCAGACCGAAAAAACTTATTCATCAATCGCGCAGAACGCCATGAAATGGGTGCCCATCCTCAATATCGTGCTGACGGTGGTTTTCTATGCGCTATTTCCGGTACTGTTCCCGCTCTTCCTGATGCCAAAGACAGGACCGCTGGCGCTGAGGGGCTATATTACTGGATTTTTCTATCTCGCGGCATGGGGGCCATTGTTCGTTATTTTGCACATGATACTGATGTTTAAGGGTGCTTCAGACGTTGGTGGTGCAGCAGGCAGCGCCGGTCTTAGCCTCGCCAATTTTTCCGGTATGGTGGATGTCAACAATGATATTGGCGTGTTGGCTGGTTATCTGGTGGCGTCCATACCGTTTCTGGCAGGCGGGATCGCACGCGGCGCGCTGGCAATTTCGGGGCAAGCCACGTCTTATCTCAACCCCTCTCAAAACGCCGCCGAAGAAGCGGCACGCGAAGCCAGCACAGGCAATGTATCTCTGGGCAATAGCAATATTGAAAACTCCAGCGTGTTCTCTCGGCAATTTGCGCAAGGAACGATTGCGCCCAATATATCTTACGGCGCAGCCCAAACAAGAAGCTTCAGCGCAAGCGGAACGCAGACGACCAGTTTTCCCGACAACTCGTTCGACCAAGTTCCAAATTCTGCCTATCCATTTACACCGACATTGGGACAGGATTTTACCTCGAGACTATCGACGCTGGCGTCTAACAGCCGCTCGCAAAGTGAATCATTTTCCAATCTTGCCCAGCAATCGACGAGCTCGGCGGTCACCAGGTTTAACGAGTTCAGAAATACCTACAGCCAAGGTTCGTCCTCTGAAACTGCTGTAGGAACCAACGAAAGCAACAGCGTCAACAAGGCGTTCACCGAGGTCGATTCAGCATCGAGGAACTTGCAGCGGCAATATGGACTGTCGCGACGTGCTGCAGACGACATTACGGTATCGTGGTTCTTGAATGGAGACGGCGCACTAGGGGTAAAAGGAGAGAAAGGAGCGGGAAGCGCTTCGTTAGGCATCAAGGGGGGACGTAACCAAAGCTGGACCGACAGCGACATCGGTATAGCATCCGAAGATCGAAACCGTATCATGGGAAGCCTCAACCAAATTTCTGATAGTCGGAACTGGTCAAATACTCGGGATGGCTTTGTCCGGAGTGTATCATCCTCTAGCAGTTCGGCAGTTTCAAGCAGTGCGTCGGGTTTGACTAGCTCGCTTACTGAAGCGCAAAGCTATACGGTCGAAGCGAGGCGGGCAGAGGAGCTTGCCAGCCGTCTTGAAAACCAGGCGACGTGGTATGAAAGCAATAGTGCAGCAGGATCGCTTAACCTCAGCCAGGCATATCGGGAGTGGGGCATGGCAGAGATGGAAGCCAATCGCGACTTTTATGGAAATGCGCGTTTTGACGATATTGAGTTCCAAATGAGCGCAGAAGGTCAGGAACTGCAGACACGCTTTGTAGCAGGATATGCGGATCGCCTGCATAACGACATCGAGGATAAACTGACGCTGCCGGAATTTGAGCCGGTTCAGCGACCAAATGTGGGGAGCGCTACCGCTGTCAGAGGAAGTGTGTCACTCGGCGGGTCAGGAGGTGGACAAGTATCCGCACCACCTGATGTTGATGGCATAAGAGAGGAAGTATCTGGCGCTCAATCGCGAGGCAAAAAACGCGTAGGGACGGTCAGAGGTGCAATGGAAAGGAAAACGCGAAACGCGCGGGGTGCTAGCGAAAAATCAGCGGATGATATCAAAGAATGGTAGGAACTAAATTTTGATCAACCCGTCATATATCGCCACAAAAATCGCGAATCCAATGAGTCCAATGAAAATGGTAACTAGCTTCAAACGACCCCACGGGTCTGCCCAGGTTTTTTTCCAAGTATAAGCGGTGAGGCGGTTTTCTGCGAGAGCCTTGTCGACTTCGGACAGGCCAGGCCAGTTTTGCTGATCGCCAGATTGTGGTTTTTTGTCCTCGGTCATTTTTCCTACTCCAAGTTCTCGGTTCAGAAAGGACCAAGCACCCTCTTCTCTTGGGCATAACCGAAAACGAGTGGATAGTCATTTTGAAAAACACTGTGCAAAAGCGGCCAACAACGAAATGAGGCTTGAGATTGCGGTCAATCGCCTCATTGTCCAGAATCTTACCTACCTTTGAGCGCCGCGACGGAGACACCTGGAGTTGATTGAACTACTTTTACTTGGCGCAAGCATCGTCGCTGCTGGTGAAACCTTTGAATGTACGCCTGTTCGTGTCTGGGATGGCGATGGTCCGATCTGGTGTGCAGAGGGACCAAGGGTGCGCTTATCCGGCATCGCATCCCGCGAGATGGACGGGTCATGTTCCAATGGTCATCCATGTCCTAAGGCTAGCGGGATTTCTGCAAGGGATGCGCTTGTAAAACTGGTTGGCAAACCCAAAGGAAAATTGAAGGAAGGCCATATCCTGGTTTCCGGTCCAACAATGACTTGCCGTTCAGACGGAGCCGGAAAGCTGAAAGGCTTGTTTGTTGGACATGAAAGAAGGCAGTCAAAACAATGGATGCGGATGGGCTATCGCCATTGTTTTGGGTCTTCTTCTGATTGAACAATGTTCCGACGATCCCCCAGATTCCGATAGTGACTACCTCCAGACAGCGCCCCAGACAACGTCATCGCTGCTGGACCGAAACTTGGATGGCGAGATAGAAGATATTGACCCAATAACCATGTATGTAACCGCCAGCTCGGTAAACTGCAGATCGGGACCGAGCACTTACCATCGGAAAATTAATTCGTTCGGCTATGCTGAGGCATTGTCCGTATCCAACACCGATTCAGGCTGGTCGGAAATTCCGCAATCGAGCTGCTGGATTTCTTCGCGTTTCTTGAGTGAAGAAAAGCCCGAGCCAGCTCCTGTAGTCCAGAAGCGAGAATATTCAGCACCTTCCCGGCTCTATAATGCGCCTCCACAGTCCAGCCGATCATGCGGCGGCAAGTGGAAATGCGGGCAGATGAATAGTTGCAACGAGGCCTATCACTATCTCAACAATTGCGGTCTGGGCCGCCTAGATGGGGACGGTGACGGCGTGCCGTGCGAGAGTATTTGCTAACCTTAGTAGAGTGTTCAAAATAGCTGCAAATCAGTTGTGGTTATTTGGAATTTTGCATGTTTTAAGACTGAGATTCAATCAAATGGTTGGCATTCGCCAACGGATTCAAACGTTTTCACTCAATGCGAGCAAGTATCGCGAGGTATAAATGTTCAAATAAATCCCAGTCCGGTTTGGTCAGGTGGGAACACACGGCGAGCGATAAAAACACCGATTATTTGGGCTGTAGGATAATGTTGAGATAGGATGGTGTGCATTGCACGATAATGTGTGCCAGCTGTTAGAACATCATCGACGATTGCGATTTTTGTTGGGCTGAAAGATGGGTCGGGCGGATTGATCTCATAGATTGCTAACAGATCATTCACGTCAACTCTATGCCCACCGGCTACATGCGCAGCATCGGTTGAGGTTTGCTGGGTAACCAACTCAATAGTGTCGTGTGTTGCGCCAATTCTCTGACAAACAAGCGTCATTCGATTGTCAAATTCAGCATGATCGATCGCTTTCGAGCCGGGGATGGGAACGAGGACGGCTCCTTGTAGCCATCCCGCGTTCAACCCCAGACGAAGAGCTGCAGCGCATTGATTGATTGCCTGAACTTTATATCGGCGTTGGGCAGCTGGACAGTTTGGTGACTTTTTCAGATTGGAAATCAGTTGATTGGTCTTACTGTAGCTGTAATTTTTGCCACTGGTGTATTCGTACAGAAAATAGCATTCGTCGTTAGCATTAAGCCTGACATGATCACCGATATTGCTTTCATCAATTCGGGTTAGTCTAATCACCTTTTTCTAACGCCGCCCAAATATCTTCAGGTTCCTTGATCCTGATGGCACCCAATGCCTCGAACTTTGCAGGCCAGGTAATGTCCGTCCGTTCGAAGCATGATTCCAGAATCAGCAACTTCCGACCTTGAAAAAGAGCTGCTTTTGCCTGAGTTAGGGTGCCAGACGTGTCTCCAGCTTCGACAATTATGGTTGCTTCCGTCAGCGCGCTCATCGTTGCATTTCTCTCAGGGAAAAATGCTCGATTTTGCCGATAATCTTGCCGGTGGTACCTCAAAAATGGCACTTGTGATATTAGCAGGTGGTCGCGCGCTATCAGATCCTGCAACTGTGCGTTTTCCTTTGGATAATAGACTCCCAAAGGAGTTCCAATCACGGCGATCACATTCCCATTGATCTCGATAGCCGCGTCCAGCGCAGCTTTGTCGATTCCCTTTGCTAAACCGGACACTACTGTTACGCCATTCTTCACGAGTATTTTTGCGATCTTGGCCGCTCGTCGCAAACCGAGGTCACTCGCTTCTCGACTACCAACAATCGCTACACTTCGCGTCTCCGATAATTCCCATGTACCTTGGAAATAAAGCACCTCAATTGGGTGCTTTGCATCCCTTAGGCTGAATGGATAGTCTCCCGCGTGATTGATCCGGATTCCAAAGTTTCTGACGTTTGTATTCCGAAGTTGATCAAATACCTTATCCACGCATTTTCTGGCGACATTAGGCTCAACGAAATCAGACGGTAATGCAGTTGGATCTGCACGAAATCGGTCAGCTAATCTTTTGAAAGTAGCGCCTTTTTCGATCCACAATGCTTCGTAAGCGCCTATCTCCAGCTTTGGTTCAATCGGAGATACAGCGGGGCCGTCTTCCGTTTTTATCGCCAAACTCATTATCGAATCCTCATACTCAACGTTACAATAATCACTGTCGCCACGCAACGCTTGCGGGATTTGCGTTCGGACATCGATTTCGGGATAACATTATATAGAACATTAAGTGAACAAATGCAAATGCCGAGGAGATAACGACTATTGTCGTTGCAACTTCTCCCGGAGTGCTACTCAAGTTTTTCCAGATAAAATTCGACCTTCTTCAACGTCCTCAGCCTCGGTCTCCGTCCTGCCCTCAAGTCCACGACAAACCTCGGATCCCCTACTGCCCGCCTTCCAAAGCGCGACGGCGACATGTGGGTGTCCCTCAGATGTTTTTCGATACGTTCCAGCAGTTTCATCGCCACCTCGAATCATAAATCACTTGTGTTCTTGATTTGTTCCTAGTAGGAAGTTTGCTTATTGTCTAGGATAAATCCTATTACGGGTTCGAAAGGCACAAAAGATGGATGATGTAAGAGAAATACTGGAACGCCTGATCCGGCAAAACGGAGACGATTATTCCGGCCTTTCAAAAATGCTTGGCCGTAACGCTGCCTATATCCAGCAGTTCATCAAACGCGGAAGCCCGCGCAAGCTTGATCCCGATGACAGACGGGCGCTTGCCAGTTTTTACGGAATAGATGAGCAGTTGTTGGGCGGGCCAGCCCCCAAGGACACCGACGGTATGGTGGAAGTCCCTGTTCTGGATGTCAATGCCTCTGCCGGATATGGCGCACTAGCAACAAGTGAGGACAAGGAAACCCGCTTTTCCTTTGACGAGCGCTGGCTACGCAGATTAACGCCCGCTAAAGGTGCCAGTCTTTCGGTGATCCGCGTGATCGGGGATTCCATGGAGCCAACGCTGTCCGATGGTGATGACGTTCTGGTTGATGCATCCGATTATGGCTCGCGGCTGCGAGACGGCATTTATGTGGTCCGGGTCGATGACACGCTTATGGTTAAACGTATTGCGCTACGACCCGATAGCAAGTTTGTGAGCATTTCCAGCGACAATCCAACCTATCCGACATGGAATGATGTTGATCGCGGTACAATCCATATTGCTGGCCGCGTACTCTGGTTTGGTCGCGCGCTTTAATCAGCAGATCGCTGCTGAACCCATTTAAATCCCCATGTCCAGCGGCTTGCTATGTTCTTTCTCCAGTTCTCGCTGGTCCTTTTGCGGTTCTTTGAGCGCCATTTCCTGCCCTTTCGCAAGTCCGGCGGCAGCAGCTTTGCCGAGACGCGCCGTCACTTCGAGCGCTGATGTTTTTGCGCCGTCATTCTTCTCAACCACCGCTTCCAGTTTCTCGCGATTATCAACGATGAGGGTCAATCCATCGCGGAGACGTGTGATTGTGACCAGAAAGGTCTGCTTGTTGGAAAGATTGCGCTCGCGGCTATCCATCACGGCAATCCCGCGATCCGAGGTTAGCCCCTGCGCCATATGGGCATTGAGCGCGTAGGCCAGATCAATGCGTTTGAGCATCGGATCATCATGGGAGAGCCGATGTTCGATACCGGACGATGTTTGGAGGCTGACATGTTTGTCATCAATTGCCGTGATCTTCGCCTGATCGGCGTTAAATAGCCCGCGCTTATGATCGCTGTCAGTCCAGCGGATTTTATCGCCAGCAAAAATTGCGAGCTGTTTCTTTTCATATAGAGCGATTTGATCCTCGTTAGCATTTGCGCGCAGCTTGCTCACCTGAAAGCTTTGCCCCCTTCCCATTCGATCCTTCAGAACAAGCTGTTTTGTGCGCTCATTGACCGAAACGACATGATATTGTCCCTTGCCGAGGCGCTGACTGCGATCGGCTGTTTTAAGTTCGATCATCATGCCGGGTTTATAGCTGTGCACATAGCGCAGTTCCTCGCGGGTGCTGTTGACGCGGTTATACGTCTCCAGTTTCAGTCTGCGCTTTCCCAGTTCGCCGTTTGCTTTAAGGCCAGTCTGGACCGCTTCATTGACCGCTGTGCGCAGTGCCCGTCCGGATGCGTAGATTGCGGTAGCTTGGCGTTCCGCAGGCGGCAATGCGAGCCAGCGTTCGGCAGCAACAAGCGCGCTGCCTTCTGAGGTCTCGACAATATGATCTTTCAAATAGGACATAGCCTCGCCAATTTTGCCAGCCTGGGCTGAATATTGCGCGCGGCGCAGCGTCTTGTCGCGCGCGCGCAAATTGGTGATCATCTTGGCGGTATCAATGCTCGCAGACTGCACCAGAGCAAAAGGCTTTCCGGCATCAACGGCGCCAAGCTGCTTTTTGTCACCGATCATCACCAGACGTTCCACCTCCAGCAGGTTGGCAAGCCGAATGAGCTTTTCCTTTTCGACATTGGAGACCATCGAGGCTTCGTCGAGCACCAGCACATGATTTTTCATGGCAGCTTTGGCTTCCAGAATTTCTTTCTTGCTAGAGTCAGCCTCGAGGATTTTCTTGTGGCTTCCAATGAACCGCGCCAAAGTCATCGACGTAATCCCGGTATCGCGTTCGAGCATTTGCACCAACGTATTCTGCACCGCGAGACCCAGAACCGTTTTGCCGTTCTCGCCAAGAAGCTGCGAGACGGGTTTGAGAAGACTGCTCTTGCCAGCCCCTGCAATGCCCTGGACCGCGAGGGTGCGATTGGACGATGATAAAATCATTCGCCCGGCCGATTCCTGGCCTTTGTTGAGTGTCATTCCAAAATTAAGGCCCGCGACAGCCTGCAACTGCTCGCCTGCCAACCCAGAGGCCAAAACCGGTTCTGTCTTGGCTCTGCCTGCTTCTACCTGACCAATTATACGGTCTTCGATCTGCAATGCATCACGGGTGGTAACAAAATCGCGGTCGCGTCCTTTGGCACGAACAAGTTCGCCCTCTCTGACAAGCGCCCTGACCCGGCGTTCGACATTAGCAATGGATGTGGGGAGGCCAAAATCGAGAGCGGTTTTATAAACCTCGTGGATCCCAAATGCGGCTTCGCGCTGCCCGAGATGACGAATGGCTGAAGCGACCGCCTGCGCAGCGGCTATCTCTTCGCAGGGTTTATTCAGGATATGCGCTGGTACCAAAGGATCGGCGGAAGGCTTTGCAGCATATCCGTGGAGCCTTTCGGCAAAAGCGCGAAGGAAGTTCATTCCCTTTTGTGTCAGCGACAGACCCGGGTTTTTGTCGATACCCAAGCCCGCCGCACGCATATTTGCTTTTTCGATCAGGCGGCCAAGGTCCAGGTCCATCGCCTGTGCGGCGTCTTGCCAGGTTGCGGACAGCGCATCCCTGTCCTTGATGGTTTCTTTGGGCGCGCGGGTTGCAAGGGCGGCAATCTTGCCAGCTTCCATTCCCGGACCGCGCCGGGCGTCGAGCACCTCCTCGCGGCGCGTAGAGAAGGCCATGACCGCATCGCGCGATATGCCTGCTGCTTCAAAATTACCATGCTTGCCCTGCCGGGCGGGCTGATAACCCAGTTTTTCCACCTCGAGTCTAAAACGCGCCATAGCGATGCTGTTGAGAAGCGTATTATTGGACCATAGTTTATCATTGTGAAGCGCTCGCCATTTTGCGTCCGGGCCTTGCGTCACATTGGCGACAACCGCATGAAAATGAACATTGGGTTCCTGATTGCGATTGGTATCGTGCTGAAACAGACCGATCGCGAGATTGCCCGTGCCAACGGCCTTGACCTTGCCGCGAGAAAAAACCCGTGTCTCTGCGATATTTTTTTCGGCCCATTGCAGGGTTTCGGTAACAGCTGATTTGTACGCATCAATGAGCCGTTTATCGCCGCCAACCAGAGCGAGCAGCGACCAGCTTTTTGGTAGCGAGAAAGTGAGATCAGTTCCGGCGCGGTGATATTGTTTATCGCTGCCCACACGCTCGCCATTTGGCAATTCGCCGCGCAGCAGGGCCTCGAAGGCGGGCGCTTCGACCTGACCTCGAAGCCCTAGCCGCTCCGCCCCACCACCAATCCACTCACCGGATCGATCAGCATCGGATTTGGTATAATAATTATCCGCTGCAAAATAGTTCGCGGCACCGCCCGCAGACCGGACATTGGAGGCGGAGAGCATAGGTCAGTTCCTATCATTTGGGCGCGCCCTCCACCGCGCAGGTTTCACATATCATAATCGCCGATATCGCGGTCTGGCTCATCGCGTACCGCGCCTTCACGCAGATCGCGGCCAGCATCGCGGGCCGGGTTGCTGATTATGCGGCTTTTGTTTACCGGGTCAGACGGATCAGGTAGATCGGAGCGCCGCAACTTGTCGTCCTTGGAATCGAATGACTGCGCTAATTCGTCTTCATCCCTCGGGTTCTGAGGTGCATCAGCAACCGGATCCACAGCACTGCCTTTGAGCAATTCCGGAGCAGGTTCGCTGGTTAGCTGAGCATCCGCGATTTCCGAAACTTCATCGAACGCCAACTCTTGCTGGGTGGACTCCGACTGTTTCACGCCTTCTTCATTATCATCGCCGTCGGCTCCGCGCTGCGCCTCAGTGGCAGCGGCGCTATCACTTCCCTGATCACGCTTTGAAGGAGACGGGGTTTCGTCTGCCGGTTCATCTGGTTCATCAAATGCCCGCGCGATAAATCCTTCGGCCTTGCTGGGCCAGGATTGCGGAACCAGGTTAACCGGAGCAGCGGGAAAACCATCGGGGAACTTGATGTAGCCGTTAAGGCGCGGCAAGTTCATAAACTGGTCGGGCAGCAGCAGCGGTTCGACCTGCCTTTTGGGCGTCAGGCTAACCGCATCGCGGGCGTTATTGTAACCATAGCTATAGCCTTCTTCCATGTCGCGTATTTGCCGGTGACCGATAAAATCGGAACACCATGTTGCCGTTTCCCGGTCAGCCGTCGCAAGGATCAATTTGGTGCGCGCCAATGACGACAAGGTCATTGCCATATTTTCCCCGTACACCTCCTTGAGTTTGGCAAAGGCATGGATACCAGTGACGATGGCACCGCCAAAATTACGGGCCGTTTGCAGTCCTTTTTCCAGCGCCGGCAAACGGTGCAATGCGCCGAGCTCATCGATCATGAACCATACGCGCAATTCGGACGTCCGGTTCATCGACATAAGCGTATTCATCGCTGTGTTCATCCACAAGGTCAGCAGCTTAGAACAGATGCTCATATCGACATAGCGTGCGGATATAAAAATGATCCCGCCGGGTTCGCATTCACCCGTTACCCAATCGCGGATTGAGAACTCAGGGCCGCGCTTGGGAAGTAGCATCAACGCCTCCGCATTTGCATTGAGTACAGCCCGGATCGATGTTGCCATGCGCGCCGCCTTTGGCGCGGTCAATTGCTCAGCAACAGTACCTTTCAAAAGCTTATGTACATCGGTTAGATCGGCGGTAATGAGCTTTTGGGCGAGTGCCTCATTGGTCGGCGTACCCGCCTTCAAAAGCTGCATGCAGGATTGTACAAATACCGAGCGCGCACCGATAACCCAGAACTGGTCATCGCCCCCGCCATCTTGCGGCACAAGCGCTTCAGCCGCGCTATGGAATTCAGCGATACCGCTGCAATCATTGAACACGCTCCACTGCGGACAGCGCGCATCGAGCGGGTTTAATATGACATCGCGCGAGGGGTCATAAAAATGTTCGATAAAGGCGCCGGTCAAATCGAATATGACCGCGCGCTGCCCCTTCTTGCGGGCCTCGTCTATCATCTCCAATAGCGCTACGGTTTTACCGGTACCGGTTGTCCCGATGAGCATGGCATGGCTTTGTTCAAGACGCCAAGGGTAGCTGACAGATGCAAGTTTGGAGGGCTTGTAAAAGCCCGCTGCCGCAAGCTGTTTCTGACCAGCGAGTCGCCAGCGCCAACCGAGTTCTTTTTTCAATTCGCGGCCTTGTTCAGACGCATTGTGGCGCGTGATTTCGGCTTCGAGTTCGGGCAACGAAGCAAGCTGCGCGCCGCGTTCATGTTTGCTTTCTTTCGACCGGCCGCCAAAATATTCTGCAACCCAGTAGAACAAGGCGAACGCAGGTAAGAACAACAAAGCTGAGATGGCCAAGGCCGTACGGAACGATGTCCATAATGCCTCCATTGCGCGAACAACGGGAGGGAAATTCTGGACCGCAGAAATTGCCATCTCAATGCTTCCGCCGCCCGCAAGATCGAGATTAATCGGCTTGGCGGGTTCAAACTCCATAAACCCGTAAAGAGAGGCATAGAGGTTCATGCCAACGAGATATTGCTGATTGTCGCTAAGACCGGATGTCACCTGCCAATAGGACATGCCTACCAGAAGCATTGCGGCGATAATGAGGGGTGCTTTAAGACCGCTTGCGAACATGAATCCAAAATGTCCGAGCAACTGACTGCCACGCGTAAAATTGACGAGATTACGCTTCATCGCCGCCTCCATTTAAAGAGGCTGGTACCAGTCCCAATCGTTCCAGGCGCCGGGCATATGCTGCATGGGTTTTTTGCCGGAGCGAACTGTCGGGATGAGCGGTTAAAATGGCATCAAGCGCGACGGAAGAAAATATAATTTCGCGGGCATGATCGAGATCGTTTAACGCGCCGCTGCCAGCTCCCTCCTGCGTAATATATGCCGCCATGACAAGATCGCGAATGAAGACGCTGACACATTCTCCGTGATCGTCAGCTTCCGATCTTACCCACTGTGCAAGCGGATAAGAAAGATAGGTTTGTAAACAAATATGGTTGGTCATACTCAGGTTCCTTGACGTTCAAGAACCTGGTTCACCCTTCGAAAAGCCCAATTAGAATAAATCGTGAACAAGTCTAAGTCAATCGGTTATATTATCCTATTTATCAATAAGTTATAGCGATGTGATTGGAGTGAGACTTGGCAAAAACCCATCAAGTCTTAGAGGATTTGTCTATTACATCGGTCGATTTTGGGACTTAAATGATTGAAATAGAAAGATATATCCAAGGCAGTGAGCTGCGTCCGGTGTACTCTCTTTTGTTCCCAGCTCGGCAGCAGTTATCCAGATGATTTTCTCGATACTTTCATGAGGCGTTATGGCTCATGGATAGACCATAAAAACGCGCGCTGATGATTGTCATCAGCGCTCATCTAAAGCAAAGAAAGAAAGAACAGGTCGCTAGGCAAGCAACAAAAAAGGGCAACGGATGGGAGGATCCATTGCCCTGTTACACCCGGTCTTGGTGTGTCCCGTATCAATACCGGCCCGGGTCGCAAAATGGCCGAGATCGATACGGAAAACTGAATTTGTTTGCCCGAATCTCCTACGCCTTGTCGGGTCTGTATGATTGTATAGAATCGCCTCGATAGCTAGTTAATCATGCGAACAAAAAAATAGGCAGAGACCGCCACCGGCCCCTGCCTAGCGTTCAAAATTCATCAAGAAGCGCCCCGTGCACGGTGTGTACCACGCGGTTTAAGGCCCATGTTGGCAGCGCATTGTAATCACCTTCATCCAGCGCCACATATCCCTGTTCGTCATCCTCGATTACATGCTGGTCAAAGAAGCTGTGCAGTGCCCGCCTCTCTGCTGTTTCAACCGCTGCAAAATAGCTTTGTGAATCGTAATTGCTTTCCAAAACCTGAGTCATAACTACCTCCTGAAATTTGCCAAAATTGACAGGAAGTCAAAAGATGCGTGGGAGGTTGTCGGGTCAGGGATCGCCTTGCAAAGGCGACCGCACCAGCGGCGATGGGGGAAACGATTTTATTGGTGCGGAGGCGCAGCCGCAGCGCCAATAAAATGGTGGGGCCCCGTCGTCCTTGACGCGGTAGCATCCCGCGCATCATCCTCAGACGCACAAGTGAGCAAGACCCTCCTATCCGCAGATACGACTGGTACGGACTGCGCAAATATGCGCTTTCCTACAGGCATATTCTTATGTCAGCACAGCGGCGCAGGGAGATCGTTAAAGACAAGAAATGGATGTTCACATGACACGCAAAACAGGCGCAATAGCCGCTCTCAAGAAACTCGAAACCGACCGCGAAAAACTCAATCAAAGACAGCGCGAACTGGAAACGAAAGCAGCAACCGAACTCGGCCGGGTACTGTTGGGAACGGGCGTGGAAAGCTTCGGCGCGAAGCATCTCAAACAGATTGGGTTGGCGCTGGGCAAAATGGGCGAAGAACAGGCGCTAGAACAGCTTGGAATTTCAAATCATCTGGCAACCAAGTAGTCTATTCTTCTAACGACGCAGTAACAAAGAAAAGGCCCCGCAGGGAAACCGGCGAGGCCTGAATGATTGACGATGAGGATTGCTAATCACTCATCGATATCAGGTGCACCCTTGTTGTCCTGGGACGCTCCGCGAGTAAGAAAGTCCACCTTGTCGGCAAGGATTTCGCAGCCGTAGCGTTTGATACCTTCACCATCTTCCCACTGAGTGTAGTGGATACGGCCTTCGATCGAAACCATCTGGCCCTTGGTGCAGTATTGGGCCACATTTTTGCCAAGCCCGTTGAAGCAGGTGACGCGGTGGAATTCTGAATCCTTGACCGTATAGCCATTGTCGTCCTTGTAGGTCTTGCCTTCGCTGTTGCGGGCGGGACGGTCGGTGACAACGGAAAGGTTGGTTACTGTTGTTCCGCCGTTTGTGTCCCGGCTTTCCGGTTCGCGGGTAACACGTCCAACCAAAAGTGTAATGTTCGTCATGATATTTCTCCTGATATTCTCAAACCGGACCATTCCGGCTTGCGAACTGACGATGAGAAACAGGAGAAGCAGCATTGCACCGCAGGCGCTTTAGCGCCGGAGGGAAACCGGCTTTGTCCGGGTGGTGCGGGCAGCACCTGAAAGGTGCAACACGGCCGGTAACAAAGCCGGTTGCTATGCTGCTGACCTGGTTCAGGAAGGTTCGCGAAAAAGCCGAATTGGCTCTCGGTTGATTGCCATTTCAGGAGAACTGACGAGTTCGTGCTTTGGTGCTGTTATTCGCATGCCTCATAAAGCCACCAGACTGCGGGCCAATTGACCATCGGCGGATACTTCACCCGCTACGTGGGCAAGTTATACGGATGAAAATGCTACGAGGTTTCTTTCGGTTGCGCTGCTGTTCCCTTCGCGGGAAACAAATTTGATGGCCCTTTCACAATCCCGACTGACGGTTAGAACAGCAATCGATCTGCTCACCACAGGCAGGTACCTGACAGCTTTCGCCGGTATGTCCGCATTGCGCCCCAATATAAGACGTTTTGATGGGTCCAGCATTGTCCCATGAGCGGACTAAGCGGTTACCGGAGAATTTTCCCTAAAATACTTTTATGGCGTTAGGAAATTTTCTCGCTATGCTCGAATTTCTAAAAGGAGCTTGAATCGATGCACAAGTTTGTCTTGATACCCGTACTGCTTTTTTTCGGTTTGAATGCTGCGGCGGCTGATCCGCTTCAGGACAGATTGAATCTTATGGAGCAAATGAAATACGGATATATCGACAAGACCGGTACGTTTATTATCGAAGCGCAATATGAGGTTGCCGATCATTTCATAAACGGCGTTGCCCGCGTCAAGCGGAACAAGAGCGACAACTGGACATTTATTGACAAGACCAACACGGCTGTCCCTCATCCGACGCTCGCCATCAAGGATGCGGAAATCGTTGACCGGTTTCCATCAGGCGATGCATGGGTGGTGTCCAAAAAGGTGGACAAAAGCACGCGCTATGCAGTTATCGACAAACAAGGACAATTGCTGACGCAGTTTGATTTCTATGAAATCAAGATTGTTCAAAGCGAAAGCGATATCTCAATCGCCAAGTATCCTGACCGGAAGGGTTGCGTCTATTTTGACGCACAGGGTCGCCGGATCAATGACCAAAGCTATGACAAGTGCGGCGAATTCAACCGGGGACTTGCCAAGGTTGTACGGCAGAACAAGGCGGGATTTCTGGGAAGTGATGGTGCTATGGCCATCCCATTCAATTTTGACGACAAATATGGATTGTCGTTCAGTATTGGTGAACAGGGTCTAATCCCGGCGAAGATTGGGAAGGAATATGGCTATATTGACCGGACAGGCAAAACTGTCATTCCACCAAAATTTTCCGCTGCCGGTTCCTTTTCGGAAGGTTTTGCAAGGATCGCCTATAGAAACGAAAGTGGCAAGGAACAGCGCGCTGTGATCGATCAAAGCGGCCAGATTGTGTTCCAACTATCTTACCGAAAAACCGGTACAGGCATTCATAGCGGTCTGATCTCTTTCCAGGAAAATGGAAAATGGGGCTTCCTTGATAAAGCCGGAAACATTGCTATTCCTCCGACCTTCCCCGGTGGCGGCAGTGGCACCTATTTTGGTCCAGATTTTTCAGAAGGCCTTGCCGATGTGGGGCCAGCCAAAGAGTATCTTAGGGGTTATATCGACGCGAACGGTCGATATGTGATCCCACCAATTTTGAACGATGCCTCCCCCTTCAAAGATGGCGTCGCTCGCGTGATGGCACTGCCAAAGGCGATTAGAGAAAAGGAATATGTACAGATCATTGCCAATTGGAAAAACCAGCAGCAGTAAGATATGCTACCATTTTCGAAACCAGCTACTTTTTCAACCCCGGTGAAAATGGTCTAGGACAAAGCTATCTTATCCCTGACCGGTCGTTCGTAGCTATTGAAAGTTCGCTTCCAATGCAGCGCACTTCTTACCTGTAGCTGAAAGAAATTTTCCATCATCCCATTTTGGTTCGGACATTGTCACAAACAGGGCATCGGTAATTATGTCCGCCGTTTCCTCTGCCGACATAGCCAAGTTTGCTATGGCATGATCTGACCATTTCTGAACCAGCAATGAGTGTCTGTCAGCCTGCTCAGCATCCTGAGTGCTCAGTTTTCCAAACTGCACTTGATGATACATAATGCAAAGCTCGGTGTCGCTCTTGGATGGTCCGGTAGCCGAAATGTTGAAAAAGGCAGCAGCGGTAGAGAGTGCCATTGGCAATAGTATATTCATTTAGTGCCCTTCCTAAGCTTCTTGAACTGAATAGCCTTTGAAGACAATGGACTTCAACTTCGCATTTGACACCATTTGGGTTTTGAAGCGAAATATCAATGTCAGATTGTACGCACAATTCGCACTCAAAAGGCCATGACTGCTTCGCGCCTCAATATCGGACCTTCCTGCGGATTCCGCTTTATCTGGAAAGCGAACGTCAGGATTTGATGGTAGCAATTTGATTCGCTTGATTGGTTCATATCTCAAAAACGGATAATCCGCAGATATTAAACGCTGAGTTGATTCTCCAAGTAACCCAACCATTGATCCAATCCATCTTTCGATTTCGCAGATAACAACAAAATATCCGCGTTTGGATTCACGGATTTGATATTTTTCAGACAAACTTTTTCATCAAAATCGACATGCGGAGCCAAATCCATCTTGTTGACGATCACAAGTTCCGAAGCCTGGAACATATGTGGATACTTTAGAGGTTTATCTTCCCCTTCTGTCGTTGAGATAATCGCAACTTTCATATGTTCACCCAGATCAAACATAGCAGGGCACACCAAATTTCCGACGTTTTCAATGAACAATATTGAACCTGTATCGGGGTCCAGTGTCTTAACGGCATCGGAGACCATATCAGCCTCGAGGTGACACCCCGCACCAGTATTTATCTGTATAGCTTTGGCCCCCGCATTCCGAATTCGTTCTGCATCATTTGTTGTCATCTGGTCACCTTCGATAACCGAAATTCCAACATCGTTTTTCAACGCTTTGATCGTAGCTTCCAACAAGGTTGTTTTTCCCGCTCCGGGCGAGCTCACCAGATTAAGGGCCAATACGCCGCGCCCTTCAAACCAACCACGGTTTCTCTCAGCTATTTGATCGTTCTTCTGCAAAATGGCTGTCTCTAGACTTATAATCTCTCCTCCGGGGCCATGCATATGAGGTTGATCATCGCCGTCGTGATGATGGTGTTCATCGTCATGAGTATCGTGATCATGGGCATGGTGGTCATGGTTCACCTCCGGGGTATTCAGGATCGATCCTTTTCTCACCGTCTGCGTTGCACCGGTTGAAATATCGGTAATCTTCACCGCATTCGCGGTATCGCTACATCCACAAGTTCCACACATTATGCCGCCTCCTCCGTTTCAAATTCTTTGATCAAAAATGTATCGCCTGATGCAGGTAGAATTTCCAATGTAGCATTCTCAACAACCGTTCCCGCCGCGACAACATCGAAACAAAATTCCAAAGCCCTCGTCTCAACGCCAGCTTGCGGGCCAACCGAAAGGCTCACTCGCTTTACTTTACAACCCTTCGCATGCTCGGTGACAATCGTTATGATATTTTTGGTTAGACCCAATTCGTGCATTATCCTGCTCCCCAGGCCACAGGACTGGTTTCAATCAGAATAAGGCCTCCAATAGCTATGGCTAGTCCTGCAGCAGACACAGTTAGCGCTGTGTGCATCCAATTCATACCCTTTTCAACCCATGCCAGAGGCCAAGCTACGGTATATGTCAGAGCTGCCATGCCCAAAATAGAGCCAACCCCAAAAGCCAGAACATATAACATCGCACTACCAACGTTCTGAGTGGCAGCAACAGCTAGCGCCAAAAGACCTGCTGAACCAGCAGCCCCATGAACGAGGCCTATAGAAAACGCCTTAAGCGGAAAGCCATGCGGGTGGTTGTGCCGGTGCGGGTCGGAAACATGAGCTACTTTCGCGTCTTTGTGGGAGTGGACATGGACATGCCTCGGCCCGCCATCATGTTGATGCCCGTGGAAATGAAGTTTTGCCTTTCTAAAACGCCGGTAGACATCCAATCCCAATATTATCAACATCATCCCAACACTAAATTCTAAAACAGCGGTCATTCTCTCCGTTAGGGTCGCGCCAAAAAGTATGACCGCTACGCAAATGGCAGATAATGTAACTGTGTGCCCAAGTCCCCAAGCAGCGCCGCGGAACGCTAGCCTTTTTTTGGATCCTTTTGAATCAGACATCATGGTACTGATGGCCGCAAGATGGTCTGCTT
The DNA here is from genome assembly GCF_965233695.1 of Parasphingorhabdus sp. Taxonomy (GTDB): domain Bacteria; phylum Pseudomonadota; class Alphaproteobacteria; order Sphingomonadales; family Sphingomonadaceae; genus Parasphingorhabdus. The sequence continues at coordinate 2,403,287 of NZ_OZ247497.1, read as the reverse complement.
CAAGCGCATGGCTCATGCCAATTAGAAAACCGAGAATGAGAAATCCTGTTATATCAACCTCCTAACAAATACGTGGCAACTGATCACCGACCAGCATGTCGACAATCCTGGCTCCGCCAAACACCGTCGTCATCTCCACCCTCCCCGGCGTCCCTGATTTAACATGTCCAATTATCTTTGATTCGCGGCCTGCAGGAAGCGACTGCATCGCTTCTATTGCTTTTTGCGCCTCTGGCCCCGGAACAAACACAACCAACGTTCCTTCATTTGCAAGATAAAGCGGATCAAGTCCGAGAATTTCACAAATACCTTTTACTTCCTTACGGATCGGGAATTTTGTTTCGTCAATAACGATATGCGTGCCTGAATCTTCCGCAATTTCGTTGAGAACCGACGCCGCCCCACCGCGTGTCGCATCACGAGCACACCGTGTTGTCGGAACAGTATCTACGATGGTTTCCATCAATGCAGACAAGGATTGGCAGTCTGACTCTACTGTTGTTACTAGAGCCAAATCGCCTCGCGCGGCCATAATAGCGGCACCATGATCACCGAGATATCCGTTCACAATTACAGCATCGCCTGGCTGAACAGAATTTGCAGAGAGATTTCGATGCGGCGGGATGACCCCTATGCCAGAAGTCGTGATGAAAACTTTATCTGCACTTCCGCGCTCAACAACCTTTGTATCGCCAGTCACGATTTTCACGCCAATTTCATCGGCCATTGATTTCATTGTCGCAACAATGCGGCGCAATAGAGCGACTTCTGTGCCTTCCTCGATAATGAAGCCAACTGATAACCATAGGGGCCGTGCGCCACCGACAGCCAAATCATTGACTGTTCCACAAATCGCAAGTTTGCCAATGTCTCCCCCTGGAAATTCAACTGGGTCAACAACAAACCCATCGGTTGTGAAGGCCAATTTCGCGCCTGGTTCTGATAACGCATCCTCCGTCAATCGCGCCTGGTCCTCAAGACTGTCAGGTTGAAAAACAGAAATGAATACATCATCAATCAGATCGCGCATCGCGCTGCCACCGCCGCCATGGGCCATCGTTACATGCTCGGCGCGAAAAACCCGCTTTGAAGTGCGTAACAATGTGGCAGCTTTATTCATTCAGCAGGCTCCAATTGTGTCCGCACACCGCCATATTGATAATAGGCAGCACAAGCCCCTTCGGAAGATACCATTAGAGCTCCCAATGGGCGGTCAGGCGTACATCCTTTGCCAAATTGCGGGCACTGCTGCGGTTTGATCCGGCCTGTCATTACAGTGCCACATTCGCAACCTTCTGGGTCTTCATGTTTTGCGCGGGGCCGACCATAGCCCATTTCGAACTTTCGCTCAGCGTCAAACGCTTGATATTTTTCGCGCATTTTCAAGCCGGATTTGTCAATCTCTCCAAGGCCCCTCCACTCAAAAGCTTCCCGGCGCTCATACACATCGGCGCACGCCGCGATTGACACAGGATTGCCATTATCTGGTACAATCCGCGAATATTGATTTTCTACATCGGCGCGACCATCCCGAATCTGTTCGAGTACCATCAAGACTGATTGCAAAAGGTCCAACGGCTCAAATCCCGCGACTACAATGGGTTTATTGTAGTCACGCGCAATGAAGCGATACGGTTCAACACCTATCACCATAGAAACGTGTCCTGGCCCAACAAAACCATCAAGGGTCATATAGGGGTCTTCCAATAGAGCCTTGATGGGTTCTGGAACTGTAATGTGATTACAAAACAGGGAGAAATTGGTCAGGTCTTCCGCCAAGGCTTGTTGAGCACATAGAGCGGTGGATGGCGTCGTTGTCTCAAAACCAAGCGCGAAGAAAACAACTTCCCGATCCGGGTGGCGGCGGGCAAGTTCCAAAGCATCGAGCGGAGAATAGACCATTCTTATATCCGCGCCTTCTGCCTTTGCTTGTAGCAGGGATTTTTTTGTCCCGGGTACACGCATGGCGTCACCAAAAGTTGCAAAAATTACCTCGGGTCGTTCAGCCAGTTCGATGCAGTCATCGACACGTGACATGGGAAGAACGCAAACCGGACAGCCAGGCCCGTGGATAAATTCAAGCGCTGTGGGTGTTAATTTATCCAAGCCATATCTGAATATTGCATGGGTGTGCCCGCCACATATTTCCATGATATGAATTGGTTTTTCTGGAGTTGCGCCAATTTCATCTACAACACGTTCTATCGCCGCAAGAACACCTCTCGCTGCAACAGGATCACGAAACTCATCGGTATATTTCATGCGCTTTCCCCCATGGCGGATTGTGATTGGCGCATCGCTTCAATTTCTTCTTGAGCTTCGCCCAACATCAGCAGAACTTCCATCGTTTTCGCCGCCTCGGCTTCATCAATACGGCTCATTGCAAAACCGACATGGATAAGTGCCCACTCCCCGATCAAGGATTCGATATTCCCATCTTCTGGCATAATGCAGGCAAGATTGACTTGGCGCTGAACACCGGAAACGTCGATCAAGCCTAGTTTTTTAACTGGATCGGAAATTGAAATTATCTGTCCGGGAATACCTAAGCACATAACGTTTCTCCTTTTTCAGCTTCATCCTGAAATGATGCGGCTGCGATAACAGCCTGACCCAATGATAATCCCCCATCATTTGCGGGGACTTTTTTGTGGCTCAGGACATTGTAACCTTTGGCTTTGAGAGCGGTATGAACCAGTTCAAAGAGTACTTTATTCTGGAAACAGCCTCCGCTCAGCGCGATGGTTTGAAATTCATGGGTAGGGCCGGATAATTTTTCGACCATTCGGACGATCACTGCAGCCAAGCCTTTGTGAAAACGCGCCGAAATCACTCCAATATCTGTGCCAACGGTCATATCGCCAAGCATGGCTCTCCACATCCCCAAAGGTTCGACATAGGGTGTATCACTATCCTTGCTTAGCGGTATGGAGAACGGATAGTTGAGAGTATCGGGCTCTTTTAGAGCCTCATGATTGAGTGCCGCTTCAAACAACATCGCTGCCTGACCTTCATAAGTCTGTGTTTCTCGTAAAACACCGGAAACGGCTGCAGCCGCATCGAACAAACGCCCACATGATGATGCTAAAGGACTATGCGTTTGATTTAAGATCATGGCATCCAGCGTCTCACGCGGTGCGTCATTCAAATATTGGAAAATATCAAGATCCGCAAAATTCATAGTGAATTCGGGCCACCCCATTTCGGCAGAGATGTGTGCATAGGCATTACGCCAGGGTTGGCGCACCGCCTGCTCACCACCCGGCAAAGAGACAGGTTTAAATTTCCCGAGGCGTTCATAGGAGCGATAATCACAGGCTAGGAACTCTCCGCCCCAAACCGTGCCATCTGGGCCCCAGCCAGTACCATCAAGCGCAACGCCCAAAACCCGGTCACCGTTTAACGGCCAATTGTTTTCTGCCATGCAAGACGCCAAATGGGCATGGTGATGCTGCACTGGAACAAGTGGAAGGTTGCCATCGCCTGCGATGGCTTGTCCCAATTGAGTCGATGCGAATCCTGGGTGAGCGTCAACAGCGATGGCTTTGGGAGTATGCTCAAATAGCTTTTGATATAGCTTCAAATTCCGGTCCGCTTCATCCCGGGTTGAAGGATATTCCAAATCACCCAGATGCTGGCTCAATATCGCTTCGTGTTCTTTGATCATACAGAAGGTGTTTTTGTAGTCACCACCCAATGCAAGAACATTTAAGTCGCCTGTAAAACCATCAGGCAGCGCTATCGCGCGGGGTGCGTAGCCGCGCGCGCGCCTTAACAATCTGACCTTTCCGTCAACAATATTTGCCACACTGTCATCGACACGGTTCACAATATCCCGGTCGTGCAAACAGGCGAAATCAGCGATATCGGATAAACTGGACCTGACAGCATCATTTGTCAGGCATTGCGGGGCGCCGGATCTATTTCCCGAGGTCATTATGATCGGGCGTTTCATTCGGCGGAACATCAGATGATGCAGCGGCGTATAAGGTAGCATGAAGCCAAGGTAACCAAGCCCCGGCGCGACGACGTCGGGCAGGCTATTGGGTTTAGCTTTAAGCAAAACGATCGGAGCCTCTATCGAGGTCAATAAGGCCTCTTCAGCTTCACTCACATCACAATAGTGACGGATAACGTCGACATTTTTGGCCATCAAAGCAAAAGCTTTATCTTTACGGCCTTTCTGCGCGCGCAGGCGCTCCACGCTTTCGGGTTTGGTCGCATCGCAAGCTAGGTGAACACCTCCTATCCCTTTGATGGCAACAATATGTCCCATCATGAGCATGCCGCCGACCGCGTCAACATCATCCATCATTGAAAATGCTTCACAATTGACGACACCTTCACCCAATTTTTCGATCCAGGCTTTTGGTCCGCAAACATGACAGGCAATGGGCTGCGCATGCATACGTCTGTCCGATGGATTTTCATATTCCAAGCGACAATCTGTGCACATTTCGAACGCACGCATGCTGGTTTTTGCCCGATCATATGGTGCGCTATTGATGATTGAAAAGCGCGGCCCACAATTTGTGCAGTTTGTGAACGGATAACGATAGCGTCGCTGGAAAGCGTCAATGCTTTCTGCATTGCATTCTGCGCAACTCGCGGCATCAGGTGTGATAGCCACCTGCATATCGCCGCCGACCGTGGGGTTGATTTGAAAATCCTCAGGCGGCATTCCATCCAGCGGAGCCCGTGACAAATTGTCGATCTTGGCCAAGGGCGACAGAGCCTCAGGCAGAGCTTCCAGAAAGGCGTCAATATCACGGCCCCATAGTCGGATATCCACGCCGTTCGCAGTATTGCAGACGTCTCCCTTCAATCCAAATTGCGTTGCTAGCTTCCATACCATTGGACGGAAGCCTACACCTTGGACCTGCCCGGAAATTCTGATAGTTTCCGCACCGACGGCGGAAACTGGACACGGTCGAGTTTGCAGCGTTGTCATGAGCTAACTGGCCACAATAGTATGCGGTTATTGCCGCTATCAGCGACAACGGCTACGCCGTCCCGGCAAGTCAAACCATAGGGCCAACACACGCTTTTGCGCTGAGCTATGCCCCAACCATTGTCGCCTTTGGAGGCAAAATCGGGTTGACCGGTTAGCGTATCCGCCTTCGAACCAGTTGCAAGATTCGTCCAACCTAAAAGACGGGAATTGGCGGTATCCGCGACGAGGAGATGTTCGTCCTGCACTGCGACGGCATAAGGCATATTAACGGCCCCAGCATCGGGATAATAGCCTTGGCGATTATGATCACCGGCAGTAAAATTGTTTTGGCCGAGCACCGCATCACAGGCTTGTCCGTTGTGCGAAGGCATGCCGTTCCATAGCATAATTCGGTTATTACCCGCATCGGTGACGGCAAAATGGCCTTGCCAATAGGTTGCACCATGCGGCCAGCGCATCCCCACTGCGCTTATATCTTCGCCAGCATTTTCATCGCGCTTGTCGAAATTGGGCTGCCCTAAGACCAGATCAGCGGCTTGGCCTGTTTCAGTTGGATTATTCCAGATCATAACGCGCCGATTGCCGCAATCACTCACCACTAGATGCCCATTGATCTCATTTACGCCATATGACCAATTCAAGGATGTTGCCGAGGGGCTATCCTTGCCGTGATTTGCCAACGTATTTTCGGCATTTGTTTGACCAAGAACAATATCTGCTGGTTGATTGTTACGCATTGGTGTCGTCTTCCAAAGAAGAATGCGGTGGTTCCAAGCATCCGCCACGGCCAATCCCTCGCCCCATGGACTGATACCTGTTGGGACATTCATTGTTGACGCAGAGGCCGGGCCTTTTGCATTTCGGCCTTCAGAAAAAAAGTCGTGTTGACCGATAACTATGTCTGCGGGTTGATTGTCTGCGATAGGGATACTCCGCCACCCCAAAAGCCGGTGATGGCCTGTGTCTGCCACCCAAAACGACCCATCGGATATTATGCAAGCACCTCTGGGGCCAAACAAGACGCTGGGTGATGGTGCATTTGAAACGGCAAATGACGTTTCATCCCAGCCTAAAATGACGATAGGTCCTTCACGTGAGAGTAAATCTGCGCCCAGCGTTTCAGAGCCGGGCGCCTTTACCGATGGCGAAAGGGATACTTTTACCGCATTCATGTCGTCAACCGCACTTCAATGATATTCTTTGTAACCCGCACACCATGTGGCTGCAGTTGAACTTCCGGCGCCGTCAGACATTCTCCGCTTTCTAGCGAATATCTAAACCCGTGGAACGGGCAAGTAATAAGCCCCTCTTCGATAACACCATCATCCAGCCGCATGCCCATATGGGCGCAGCTGTTGCTAAAACATGTGACCTTATCACCAAACCTTGAAAGCAGAACCGATTCCTGGTTGATGTCCAGCACTTGCGTGGTGCCATCAGGTAGTTCTTTCAACTCAAGGGTCTCTGTCCAACCATCCTTTTGGAAAGAAGCAAATGGAGACACAAATTGAACTCCGTCACCGCCGCCCAGACCTTTAGCTTGTTTGATTTCCGTGGCCTCGGGGACGAAATTTTGGATCGCAGCCTTTACACCGGAATAGAAGGTTAGAGCAGAAGCCGGACATCCATCACAAGCTCCCAAAAATCTGACCGTCACTCTCGGTAACTCAACCGAAACAAGTTCTACATCCCCTCCGTGACTGGCAAGCATCGGGCGAATAGATTCCAGGGCCTCTTCTACGCGCTCGAATAAAGTTGCCTTTAAAATTCCATGACGTCGCAAGACCGTATACACGATTTCATCTGCGGCAGCCGTCTTCAAGGCAGGGCCAAATTCGGGAACTTCTTTCAGAGACTTTATGAGCCGCTTAAACGCGGCTGCGTTTAACGCGTCAATGGCCTCCCCCCACGCATGTGCAGCATTGCGCTGTGCTTCAGGCCATTCACTCGCAAGCTGTTCGAGTGCGGATATGTCGCTAAGCAGCGATGGCAGATCTCGATCGTCTGAATGGGAGGGGGAATTGCTCACTTGAGCTATCTGTATTTCAGATTTTTGTACAGGATTGGTAGCATAAATCCGCCAACAGCTCCTCCCGCTATCGCCGCGAGTAATGTCGACGTAACAATGCCCACGCCAACGGTTACAGCCGCTCCGACAACGGTAGCGAGAATAGCGCGGGTAAACACTTCACCGTAGTTTGCAAATAATCGGCCAGCAAAAAAGAGCTTCATTGAATCCACAATCGTTGAAAACATGTTACGCTCCTTGAATGACAGTTAATACAAGCAAACCGACAAGCGAAGCCGCCGTGCCGCCGAGCACGCCATAGAGTCCGCCCATGCTAGAAGCCATTTCAAGGCCGAGTGCTTCCTTACCGATAATTATGCCAGATATCATTCCAGCAACCAATGCTGTGAAAATGCCTGCAAGCAGGGCCATTAGAAATATTGAAGCCATAAATTCCTCTTCATTTTGATTGATATTAGTTTAGCGTATTTACATCTCGAAGGGGCTGTGCACTTCCAAACGCTTCTGTTTCTAATTCGGTCAAAGCGCCGCTCACGGCCTCCACTTTTTGAATGTCACCAATTTTGCTAAAAATAGAACGCGCTTCGCGATAAAGGCGGATTGCCTGCTGTAGATTTTCCGGATTCCCGCCATCAGGGTCCGCCGGATCATCGGGTAAATTGGAATGACAATTTGCCTTGTTTGATATCGTGTTGGCATATTCCGCTGGTGTATCGGTAGAAGTTCTCACTCTCAGCGCTTCTTCATAAGCCTCTAATGCGCGAAAACCGTTCTCGACCCGATGACTCGATGACGCATATTGCAGGGCGTTTCCCAAATTATTTTGCAACATCGCATATTCGCTCGGGTTATCGACAATATTAACTACTTTCAGGCCTTCTTCAAAAGCCTGAACCGCCAGAGCTTCCCTCATCTTGGAACGTTCATCGGTAAACGGAATGGACATAAAGGCTGTCGCAAGATTATTCTGTAGAATGGCGAATTCAGCGGGATGTTTTGCAGCATTAAATGTGCGAAGCGACCGTTGATATGCAGATATGGAGTCTGTAATTGGCGCACGGTTGTAAGCCGCCAAGTTTTGCAGAATTAGCCCCAAATTCATTTCAGCTTCCGCAATTTCTTCAGGTTTACCTTCCAGGCGCAATACCTCCAATGCAGCATGCATTGAATTACGCGCTGCATCGAGATGCTCTGGAGTGTCGGCAGGTACTGACATTTGGGCGGTCGCCATTCTTGCCATTATACGGGCGGAAAGAAGCGAATCAGTTGATGGGCAAAGTTCGACGGCGTCTTGGTAAAGCGTAATCGCCTCCATTAAGTCATCGAGTGATTTTGGCTTTTGCTGCATACCCATGGCAATTTCCATGAGCATTTCAGCCTTTTCCGCTTCGCTCGCGGTCGCCGTCAGCACCGCTTCGCGGGCTGCAGTGGCCTCTTCCTGCGAACGATCCGCCATTCTTTGCTATCCCTCTCGGTAAGGCCGTTATACTCGGCCTCTTGTCATTGTTTAGGGACAGATCATAAACACCGTAAAAGCGATTCGTCTACATAATAATCATTATGTAAAGAAAGTTTGCACTTATGTGCTTGGAATAGCACAAACGAGAGCGGCTTGGGATTGGTCCCATTCGACCTTGAGATTATCGCATGACCATTCTCCAAGGTCATTGGCAACAAAGACATCCTGCGCCGCGGCAACCCGGTCCCCGTGAGCATTCCTAATTTTCAAAAGGCATCCGCCAGCACTGACATGTTGAACAGGCATGATTTGTAGTACACCATCACGAATGATCGCAATAATGGCTTCAATCTCCGGGAAATATAGCTCGTAAACATCAGCAGGTACATAAATTGACCCCCGCCTAATCGAGATTTCTGCGCTCATCAGATTATTCCTTCAAAATGGAGTTTTCCATTGCTATTTTCGGAATGTGGCGTCGGGCTCGGCGTGTAAAAATAACGGAAATCAAAATGACGACCGGCACAGCAAGTGCAACAATCGAGGTGTCTTCCACTCCAAAATCCGGTAGACCTTTTAGGACATAGCTAACCAGACCTATTCCATAGTATGAGATTGCAGCTACAGATAATCCCTCTACAGCTTGGGCCAAGTGTATCTGTTGGCGTGCACGACGTTCCATTGAGGTCAATAGCCTTTGATTTTGGGCTTGTAATATTTGCTCAAGTTGGGTCCGCGCCAGTTCCATCGCCGATCTGACTGTACCGGAAATTTGTTCTGTGCGGCGATCAAAGGCCTGTATTGTTGCGATGGCCGGAGCAAGTCGATGCTCAATAAAGCCGCGCAAAGTTTGCCGCTGTCCCAATGGGACCTCCTTCAGACTATCAAGTCTGGCATTCACAATATCGTAATAGGCATTAGAGGCGGCAATTCGATACCGTGTCCGTGATTGAATAGCGCCCACATCGGCAAGAATCCCCGCTAAGCTTTCTATCGAATTTCCCAGGGCAATGCGATCAGCGACGGACAAACCCAGTATCGCTTTCTCAGCTCGACGTTCAAGCTCCTGCAGAGACTTGGACGCATTCCGCACAAGAGGCAATGTGAGTAGGGAAATTATACGATATATCTCTAGGTCAATAAGGCGTTTGACAAGGCGGCCGCGTCCAAATCCGTCGTCAAATTCTCCGGTAACAAAATAAGGGACCAGACCATCATCGTCGGTACGGAAAGAGGTCGTGACAACAACGCCATCAAAAAAAATATTTCCACCAAATAGGCGTTGCTCTCCAAAAATATGCGTCACATCCGACTTTGGTTTACTCGACAATATAATCTTAATGCCCGATAGCTGCCGGGCGGGACAGGAGCCGATAACATCAAGAATTCGTGAAGACGGAACGGATTTTCCAACATAGGTTATGGAAACAAATTCAGTATGCCTTTCAAATCTCAGAATACCATCATCCAGTTTGATGATCTGATGACGTTTTGAGGGATCAAATATATCTGGCCAAACATTCGGTTTTTCATCCCTTTCTTGTAGCGACCAACACCAGACCTGGGCGTTGGATAAATCTATATCCAAGGGCGGACGTGAATGAGACTCCGCTTCGATGGCGGCCCAGTCGCTATGCTGTTCTATGATTGGGGAATTCACTTATGGAGCTTCCCAGTGCAAATTATAGCTGACCGCTTCATTCGGATGACCAATCAAGATTAGGAGAACAGGCGAGGCTATGCACCTGCTGTATAACCTCCGTTGCCGCGTGTGCTACTTTTTCGGTCAGACCGATATTCAATTCTAGTGCTTGAGCTTCAATCAGAAACACCTTCACAAACTCGGGAAATTCGTCTCCGTAAATTTTTCGACCAGCATATAGAGCATGGTCCCAGCGAAAATCGTGAAGGTTCATGCTCTGCTCTTTTGGAGCTGCCAATATTTCTCCAGGAACCTCATAAATAGCGCCAGGCTTACCTTCAGGCGCACGGGCGTCGATAACGATCAAATGCGAAGAACCTTTCGCGGCATACATGACACCCATGCCATCTGTACCTGCATCATAAAGTGTCACATAATCCGGCAAATCCGTTTGCCGAAGCACATTTATGACTGTAGCTCCAACGCCATCATCACTGCGATTAGGGTTTCCGCAGCCAATAATCGCAAGTTTCAAATCCGCCATAGGCGGCATGACCACTCTGGTTCAACGGGCAACATTAACTCAGGCAATTCACAGAATTTCCTATGCGCCAGATAATACATACATGTCTCACACGGTTGCTCAATTTCGTCTGCCTCAACGGGGTAATTGGTAAATCCAGAGATTATGAGTTTTTTATCGATATCCTCGTCTGCCTCTTGTTGAAGGCGTGTAACAAACTCGTTGACCATCTCCGATGTTTCCGCACGCGGAAAGACTTCCGTTTTTAAGCCCCCAGTCAATTTTTCAGAGATCTCTTTTCTGATTTTGGTCTCGGCAACAATATCGATTCCTTCCATCACAAACCCGCCTATATTCGCCAAAGGCGGCACCACCATTCCGGTTCCGCAGGCAAGTTAAGTTCTGGTAAGTCGCACCAGCGGCGATGGACTAGATAATACATACATTCTTGGCATCGCATGTCATCCTCACCATGCGGCGCTAGCTTCCACCCACTAATGCCCAGTTTAGCCCGCAACTGATCGGCATCTAGCCCGCGCAATTCGTCTAGAATAGCCGAAAACTCACGATCAGTTTCGGGAAATGGCTCCAACTGCGTCTCAAGTCCTTCCTTGAAACAATCTTCAATCATTTTGATCAAAGTTTCATGGTCAGCGTCGGCGGGCGTTACGCCGTATTTCTTTTTATACGTCTCCGAGCTTTCTTGCATTGTCACGTCGCTTTCTCCAGCTCGCCTCCATATACTCAACAAGTCCGGCACGCATGGAATTGAATATCATCGCCACACCAATGTTCGGCCTATTTTAGGCCGTTCTAAACCTTGCCAATTCTTCACCCGTCGTGGCATCATGAGCATGCACTGTACATACCAAGCAACTGTCGTAGGAGCGGCAGACATGCCCCACTTCGACCGGATCTGTCGGGTCCGCAATTGGCGTGCCAATCAATGCTTCCTCAATCGGTCCGCGCTCTCCGGTGTTCGAGCGTGGTCCCACATTCCACGTTGTGGGTGCAATGATTTGGTAGTTTTTAATCTTACCGCCTTCAACGTCAATCCAATGGCAAAGCGCACCTCGAATAGCTTCCGTCGCGCCCCAACCCCGTCCATCTTTCTCAGTTGGCTTGATATACCACTCGTCATCAAGGCGAAGCTCTCTCAAGTTGCGTTCGGCTTCACGATATAATTTGCACAATTCGTGCATACGGGCAAAGTGGCGCAGAAGTACCGATGGTCCGTCCATTTTCCGATACATATCTAGAATGAGCGGATCAGTATGCTGCCAGTCTTCACCATGGCTGCCTCCTGCAACAAGTTGGCGGGCAAGAGGTCCAGCTTCCAATCGACCATTTTCTGAATGGCTAACCGCTGTTCCCCATGAATATTTACCTTCAGTATCCACCTCATTATTTTTCGTTGGATTGGTGGTACGGTCAAAAGGATGTACCATCTCGCTTCCCTCATCATACCAAGCATGAAGCGTGTCTTCGCGAGCAAAATCTTGCTCCATCAGGCTGTGGGTATCAGTCGCTCCATCATAAACACCGGATTTCATGATCACCGCGGCATTACGACCCTCAATAGTCGGATTTTGATATTTGTCTTCGTGAGGAAGATATCCCCACGTCACAAATTTATTATGACCCCGGCCATAGTTCTGCAGACCGATGTCCATTCCCATGCGCCAGTACAAGCCAAGGTCAGAATTCGCATGCTCGGGTTTTTCATCCAACCACTCAATGAAATCATCGTATGATTTAATCTGCTCGTAGCGCTCCATGGAACAACCGAACCACAATGTTTCGATCCAATTTTTGCGGAAATGCTCCAGAATAGCGATTGAACGCGTGACATCTGTCAGCGTTGGTGCACACATGACACCGCCCGGAACCATGAACGATGAATGGGGCCATTGACCGCCTAGTAGCGCATAAATCTCAACCGGCCGCCCTGAGATCGTAACACCGGCTTCATATGATGTGCCGGTAAAAGGGGAATATCGCTTAACGGCTTCTTCAAAATATTGGCTTTCGGAGTAATTCTTATTCGTGAAGTCGATCATGAAAAGACCATAGTGATGCCGGGGCAACGATTGGAGCGACTCCACCAGCTGCCCCAGATTTCGCGCCAAAATCGCATTGCGAGGAACTGTCGTACCCCAGGCCGTATCAAGTGCCCACGCCGCACATGTCAGATGTGAGGCCCCGCAAATACCGCAAGCCCGCGGTGTAACAACTAGGCCTGCCTGCGGATCTTTGTCTTTCAGGATGACCTCGAAACCGCGGAACAGTTCGGCATGTGTCCAGGCATTGGTAACAACACCGTCTGTTATATCAACGCGGACATCTAGATCGCCTTCAACGCGGCCGACTGGTGAAATATCAAGTGTTTGTACTTGTGACATAATTTTAACTCCTGGTTGCCGATCAAACGACGAAAATATCTTCTTCTGCCCAAGCTGGGGAGGCCCCTTTTGCAGCGGCGGTCAATTTCATATAACCCTTCTTGTCCACGCCGGTCGGCATGTCCTTGGGCACGCCCATAACAGTCTGAGTTTTGAATACCGTTCCAGGGGCCAAGTCAAAGAATGGGAACTCAGGTTCGGTACACCCAAGACACGGCATGCCGGCGCGCGTTTTAGACGACTGACGATTCCATAGAATACGATTGCAAGGACTATGTGTCATGGGGCCTCGGCATCCAAGGTCGTAGAATAAGCAGCCCTTGCGCTGACCAAATGCTGTTGTCGAAACTTTGTATGCGAAGTGCATGTTTCTCGTACAGCCCGTCTGTGTAAAACTGGAGAAAAAGGTTTTTGGACGTTGAAACTCGTCGAGCGTTAGGTCGCCAGCCCGGCCAGATGCTACAGCAACAAGAATTTGGGTAACCCAATCGGGATGGGCGGGACATCCAGGAATATTAATCACCGGCAATCCGGCTTTCGATCGATATTCTTTGCCGAGCAAACCGCCATCATGGTCGCGCTTTAAGAACTGCAGGCCGGTGCTTTCGCTTGGATTGGGAGCCATTGCAGGAATGCCGCCATAGGTTGCACAGTCACCAATAGCGACAACGAACTGAGCGACATCACTCAATTCTTTCACCCATTCTTTCATTGGCCGACCGCCGAAACGGTTCCAATTTCCCGTTCCGTCCGGTGCGTTGACGATTGATCCTTCAAATACAAATATGTCGAGTTCAATCTCTCCGGAGACGCATTTTTTTAGAATCTCTTGGACTTGATCACCCAACTCCAATCCTAAGGAAGGTTGCCAAAGAATATTGATACCAAAGTCAGTAACCAAGTCACAAGCACTCGGTTCTTCAGCGTTAAGAAATGACATCGTATTGCCTGAGCAAGCTCCGCCTTGCAACCAGAGAAGATTAGCCATGCTGTCCCCCATTTTAGAGTTAAGTCCAATAGCAACTCACATTTAGCCGGGCACAAAACTTAAGCCGAAACGCATATCCATGAGTCCTATACTAGAATATGCAGCTTTTCATATTCCTTGTAAAGTACTATGTTCAAAGGCTTTTTTTGGGATTGCAGCAAAGAAACTTACTTATCTTAGGTGAAAAGAAAGTTTACAATTCCATACCAAAAATGCTCCTGCCTGAGGTTTTTCAACCTTGACGGTTTGCGCATATTGGGCATTCTACTTCCGTTTTGAGGCCATACCAAATGCCTTCGCAAGGGGTACACCAGTGACCTGTTGCAAGACCGGGCTTAGCACCCAGCACATTAAGAAGTTTCGTATTGCCAAGCTCTTTTATGGGACGGTGCTTGTTTCGCCCCGAGACTTTTGAAAAGGGAAAGGACAAAATGTCCTTATCTTTATTCATGGCCTTTGGCCTGCTTTGTACATTTTTATATCTCTTTTAGCTTGTAACGCTTAATCTTATTCGCAATCCCAACGCGAGATAGCCCAAGCTGATCAGCCGCGCGCTTCTGGTTCCAGCGATGCCTTTCCAGCGCTTTCGAAACCAGATGCATTTCCAAGCTTTCCACCATTTCTTTGAGCGTTGCACCGTCAACATCAAAATCTGCAGGTGCTTCCTCATCCAAATCAATGTTAGCAATGCTCTCCGAAAGATGTCGGGTCAGAATGTAACTGTCATCGCCCGCCACCGCAACGCACCGGTTAATCTCCATTTGTAACTCACGCACATTGCCAGGGTAGTTATGGCGGCTGAGGCGTTTCAAAGCGTCCATGGCAATGCCTAGTATGTGCCGCCCTGAAACCTCCGACGCCCGCTCCAAAAAATGCGTGGCGAGGGCTGGGACATCTTCCAGCCTTTGTCTAAGCGGCGGAATATTCAGTTGAAACCCTTTAAGTCTATAATAAAGATCTTGCCTAAACTTTCCTTGTTTCACGAGATTCTCCAACGGGCGATTACTAGCGGCAATCACCCGAACATCCGAAAAAAGCGTTTCATCAGAACCCAATGGCTTCACTTCACCTTCTTGCAAAAACCGCAATAGGCTAACCTGAAAGGCTGGCGATACCTCAGAAATCTCGTCCAAGAATATCGTTCCGCCATCGGACGCACGAAAAAGACCAAGGCGCGACGACAACGCCCCTGGAAATGCGCCTTCGACATGCCCAAAAAGTTCCGAATGCAGCACGTCATCAGGAAATCCTCCGCAGTTTTGGACATGCAAAGGTGAGTTTTTGCGAGACGAATTATAGTGCACCGCTCGCGCCATTAGCTCTTTGCCAGTTCCTGTTTCGCCCTGAATCAATATAGGTATTTCGGTCGCTGCAGCCTGCCGGGCAAGCGCGCAAAGCTCATCCATTTTTGGGCTGACATAGATTAGTTTTTCAAACCTAGACCAAGGACTCTTGATGTTTTCTGATTTTGTCGTCTGAAAAATATTGTCATCAATTGAGAGCTTAAGTTCCCTGGACAAAAGACGGTGACGTTTTGACAGCTCACTAATTTCAAGTGCACGCTTAACGACGATTTCCAGTTGCGCAGCTTGGATAGGCTTGATCAAATACACGAATGCCGCAGCACGCGAGGTGATCTCAAGTGATGCATCCGATGATGCTTCACCTGTTATCAAAATACGGGGCATTGACGGGTACTTAATTCGTGCATTTAGCAGTATGTTGTCAGACTTACCTTTAAGCCTGTCGTCGCTACATATAAGAAGGTCGCAATCAACATCTGCTAAAACCCCAAAAGTTTCACGCTCGCTCTCACATGTGATGAGGCGACAATCGTTCTCCGCAACCAAAACCTCGTGTGCAGCTTGAATTATTTGCTTATCGGCGGTCAATAGGATGATCGTGCTATAGCGCAAAGCCAAACTACCTTTTCAATATGTAAACTAAGTTTAATATTGTGGATTTCTCGTTCTGCGTCAACAGTTCTTAGTAGCTCATCGATTCTGCTACGTCATCTCGGAAAAAATCCAAACCAAAGTCTAACAGCCGCTTAGTGCGCGCATAAAGAACATTGAATCCGCCATTCCGGTAACGACCGCAAATGGGGCCTCAGCGGAATGGCAGTTTTCGATAGCAGCAATCTGGAAGCAGACAGTCTGCAACCGGCCCATTTGAAGACGGCCTCAATTGTCTTTAACCGGCCTGTAAGGAGTCAATTGAACCCGTTTTGGTTAGTTTGCTGTACAGCCGGTAGAGGATTTAGTCTTTGGGAAAGTACCTAGCGGACCACGTCGATCAACGACCGTGATCCGGCGTGTCTTGGCTTCAATCACGAGCCGCTCCAGCACGCCGTTTCCGGGAAATGCAATGACGTAGCGGGGCCCTAGATTCAGCATCTGCTCATTGCGTTTGAAGCCCGCTCGCGCGCCAAGTTTGCGATTGAGTGAAAATGTAAGCTGCGCAACACTGCGACGTTCGGCCCAGGATGCCGCCAGACCGTCTGCGCCTTTGCCATCGCCTCCGTGGACAAGCACCATATCAGGAACAGCATCAAAGACCTTGTCGAGCGTGGCCCAGACATTGTTAGCTAAGATCTTGGCATCTTCGGTATCAGCGTGCTTGGTGCGACCACCGGCAAAGACGATGGGCGTGCCTTCGGGCATTAACGCCTTGCGCTTGTTTTCGGAGCGCGCACGCAGGAAATCGCGTCCATGGATCACTGCAGATGTGAGCATCGCACCGTGATTGACCCGGGAACTCGACACAGGCTTCCATGAAGAACTGGTTTCCTGCAGGTAGAGCGCTGCAGCGACTTCGCGCATTTCTTCAAAGGCAATCATCGAGGCTTCTGCAGCCTGCGCGCGTTCAATCTGCTCTTCTAGATTGGAAGTATGCACTTCCGAGCCATCGGCAGATGCAACCAGCGCGCGTACTTGATCTGATGCACGGTCAAGCTGTTTTGCTTTTTGGCAAGCAGACCTGTGAAAGAGATTAACAAAGCCCCAGGCGAGGCTCTCCGCATCGGCTTCAAGGGCAGTATCGGTGAAAAGCGCAAAGAGGTCTGACCAGATCGCTGCAATAGTCTGCGAGATTGCTTCGTGTTTTGGGAAGTCTGATGGTTCAAAGGGCGATTGTTTTATCGTCAATCCGGAAAGATCGAGCCCGGAAAGGGATTGCTTGAATATGTTATCCATGATTTTTCTCCTGATAAGCGGCATCTAAGCGACGATCCGCTTTCCGCGAGGAGTCTGACAGGACCGGTAGGACGCCAAGCGCACCGCCGCAAGGCGGGAAACCTGCAGGGCAAGGCTGGCGCGGGCCACACGGGCCGCAGCCCCGCAGGTTGCGCTTGTCGGACCTGCTGGTCCAAGGCACCTCCGAACAAAAAGAAAGCGGAAGTTGCGGCGACTATTCAGGAGATGTTGTGGAATTACGCCCCGACAGCTGCCCGCTAGCTAAGCGGCTTCTGCGAGGGATTCATCGGCCTTATCGGCCAATGCGGTCTTATGATCGCCCAGTTCAAGAAGCAGACTGGCCGCTTCCTCGGCACGCGCCGCAGCAGTCAATATCGCGCGATCATCATTTTTGAGCAATTTCAGCCAGCTGGCGATATAACTGGCATGATTGTCGAGATGACTGACTGGCAGGCCAAGCTCCGCGCCCAAAATAGCACTTGATAGCTCTGCAACCAGTTCTTCGGCTGCATATGCTGCACTTCTGAAACGCCTTTTGAGATTGCGATCCAATCGCGATTCATGGCCAGTCCAGTGCGAGCATTCATGTGCGAGCGTCGAGTAATAATGATCATAGCTCTCAAACAGATGCACCGGCGGCATGGTGATCCGGTCGCACGCCGGTTCATAGTAGGCCGCACTTCCGTACTCTCGGATTTTGGCGCCAACCGTCTCAAAAAACCTATCAAACGCCTCCTCCCTGCCCTCCGGCTCATTTTCTTGCGCTTCAGCTTTGGGGTAATAGCGTTGGGGCAGATTGTCGCATTGATCAGCGTTGAAAACGGCATAGGATTTGAGGACGCGGCGTGTTTCCGATTCCGGATCATTGCCAGCATTGGTTTGGATCTCTTTGGAATAAGTTTTGTAAAAGATCGCAATGGTCGATTTTTCCCCTTTGCGCACCTGGCCGCCCAAAGCGGCACATTGCCGGTAGGTCATCCAGTAAGGCGACTGAAAGCCGCCTGCCTCGGCGACCATCCAGAGCCAGAACGTATTGATGCCACGGTAGGGGGTTCCACAGTGCCTCAGTGGCCGCGAAAAGGGGGAAGACCTCGCCATGGTTGCACCCAGGGTTTCGTTCCGGCTTCCAGTTTTTCGATAATGGCTGCGGTGATGCGCGCTGCGGGTGATGTCTTTTGTGAACGGCTTGATTTGCGGGACATTTGTTTTCTCCTGATTGCCATCAGCTCAAGTGCTGGATCAATCAGCAAAACCGCCCTCTCCTCTCTCAAATTGGCTGGATTGAAAGAAAAATTGAAAAGAGCGGCCTGCCCATGGGGCAAGCCGCTCTAGCCAGCAGACTACCTGTCAGGAGGATGGTCAGGCGGCCTGATCGGCTATTTCTTCGCTTTCCTGAACTGGCTCTTCCTGTGTGTCGCTTTCTACGGTTTGCGCAAATTGCATTGCCTCGGGCGTCCATTGAGCAGCGCGCGCCTTGACCTCTGCTTCGGCAATGAAGTTACCGGAAAAGACGCGCTCTGCTGTCGCCGCCAAGTCCGCCTTCTTCGAAGCCGCATACCGATTGGATAGCTCCTGGCCGCCGACAGTTTCAAAGTTGGATAGAATTTTCGGTTTCGTTACCCGGTCAAAATAATTGACCGCAGTGGGACGCCACCAGGCTGCCATATCAATATCCAGTTTGTTTCCAAGATGATCATGAAGCGGAACTCTGCGCTCACCTTCAATGTTAAGACTGGCTACCAAGGTTCGAGCAATGACATGGCCAAGCCAGGCGCTGCGCGCTTCATCATCAAGAGCGCGGAATAGTTCGAAACGTTCAACCTGACATTCTGCCGCCTTCCAACTTTCATCAAGCGATGATCTGAGCTCGGCCAGGGCAGCTGTTGCAGGTGCATCGGCGGCTTCAAAATCCGAAGCTGGACCGTGGGCAACTGGTCCCCTGAGCGTAGTGGCTTCCTTAGCGTTCCAGTCATGACCGTCTGCATCAGCGAGCGTGAAGATGGCAAAATCAAGTGCGAGTGTTGGATCGCTTGCAACATGAAGCGCCAAAATATCCCGGCGCTGCATTGCCAGTTCATCGACTAGTCGTTTTGACAAGGCTGCGCGCCTGCGCGGCACTTTCTTGCCATCATCGACCAGCTCAATACCTTCATCGTCAGCGCCTGCAGCCGATTTTTCTGAATAATATTGCGGCACAAGTGTTGGAACACCCTCACGGCTCAATATCAGAAATGCTCCTGCTTCGGCGCGAAGGTCGTCTGCAAGAACTGGTTGGCGTTCATTAAGCTCGCGCATTTCCTTCTCTATTCCCACCAGACGGTTTTCAGCTGCGATGGTATCTTCTTCGCTGGTTTCTTCGTTTTCCAATATTGCTGCTTGAGCATCATACTGGATTTCCAGTTCGGATAGCCGGGCCACAGCTTCATCGCTGAGCGATTCAAATTCTACCGGGAGCTTACTCAATCCCTCAACAAGTTCATGGGAGACATAGCAGTCAAGTGTCGGTCGCACCCAGGCAAGGCCCTGCTCGTCTTTCATTTCATCGGCCCGCCATTCCATTTTTTCCGTGGCAAGGCGCTCAAGAAGCGCAACATTGACCCAGCTTTCGCTTTCATCATCATCGAACAGTTCGCGTTCAATTGCGCCGCCTGCTTCAATATAAGCATCGTGCCCGACCAAAACCGCTCTCGGATCCTTTGCGGTTACACTAGCTTCCAGCATCATTCGCCGGATGCTGTCTGGCGTGACCTGATAGTAGGCCCCAGACACTTCTTCGAAAACCTGCGTCTGTCGCTCGACATTCGCTGTTGCGCCGTAGGCTTTGGCAAGATCAAGCGTGATTTCGCTGCTGGCAAGCGCTCCGAACACGGCCGGAGCAAGCCCTGCAAGCCGCAGCCGGCCTTCTACAAAGCGAACGGTTTTACCGTAACGTTTGGCAACGCCCTCGACATCAGAGCCTGCATCGATAATCGACTGAAAGGCCTCGGCTTCGTCAGCTGGATTAAGCGGTGCGCGCTGAAAGTTTTCAGAAAGACTGATTTCGAGAATCTCATTGTTTTCACCGTTCTTGACCAAACAGATAACGGGTTCGGTCTTCTTAATCGCCTTTTCCTTGGCAAGCGCCTTCAAGGCTTTGAGGCGCCTGCCACCTGCATCAACCTCGAACTTGCCGCTCGCAATACTGCGAACGACGAGATTTTGTAGAAGTCCGCGTGCTTTAATGTCAGCTTTGAGTTCAGCATCCGCAGCCGGATCACTATGCTTGCGAACATTCTTTTTGCTGTAGACAAGTTTGTTGAGTGGAATGGATTTGAACATGAATTTAACTCCTGATTGTTCGAACCATCAATTGCAGCGACCATCGCGGCAATCAGGCTCAACAAGGTCCAGACCCCCTCCACTCTCCATTCGCGCCAATGGGGTTTAAATATTCAGGAAAGATTGAGTTTTAAAGACCGAGCAAACAGCGACTTGCAGCAGCGGCAAGTTCATCAAGCGGCAAACCTCGCGGCCAGTTCATCATTCCAGTCGTCGCCCGGGTTGGGCGGACTTAACCGATATATGCTGCGGCCCGGCATCGCAAAATGAGCGCGCGCCTTCGCCTCGGCAAGATCGCCACCTGCATCATTATCGACAAACAGATACAATTCTCTGACGCTCTCCGGGATGGTCACAATCCCGAAGCGTTCATTGCCAAGCGTCGCCCAGCAGGGGATATCTTTGAGGATGGTGGCTGACAATGCGCTTTCCGATCCTTCGGCCAGTCCCAATATGCCATTTCTTGGAAGAAAGAGCCGAACAGTTCCAATTCCGGGAGTACCCAGTGCGCGTTTTGGATTTTTGAAGTTCGCCTGCGTTGCAGTGCGCGGATCAAGAAATGTGCGCTGGATTGCGATAATGCCCATATCGGTTCGTACAGCGGCAAGTATGGCAGGTAGGAACCGCACATGGCTCTTGGGACCAAACGGCGTGCGCGCCAGATAGCGTAGTTCGGACGATGCAATATCAATATGGCGACCTTTAAGGTACCGCTCGGCTAGACTGCCCGAGACTCTCAAAGCCATCTTCCAGAGCCGCAACGCGTTGGCACTGGGCTTGTCGATGGTTGGTGATTTTGGCGGGATAGGCTGAGAGCTTCCGTTAAACAGTGCAGCCGGTGGAATACCCTGCCGCGCGAGGGCTTCGAGAACCTCGACCTGCGAGCAACCTGCAAAGCAATGAAAAAGAATCGCGCGGGTGCCGATTGAAACGCCAAGCGAAGGCGTGTTGTCATCGTGAGAGGGACAACAGCACATGCCTTTGGTATTTCTCCACGACCCCGAAAACCGCTCGCAAATCTGGCGTGCGGTTGCCTCTAGAGATGATGCGGGATTTGGCGAGATATTGAGGGACACTGAAAATTTCCTTGGCAACTGACCGGCTCCCTGGGTCCGGCATTCCTCTCCTCTTTTGTCTGCGAAAAAACACTTTCCTACAGATATATGTTCATCTTATGTTCTCATCTGATTCGATGCAAGTTGGAGATCTGACGTGATGCTAAGAACACTAATTATTGCTACTTTTCTCGCACTTCCGGGATCTGTAGCAGCACAAGATTCTGCTACCGAAAGGCTGGACGACCCTGAATCGCAGGATTTGGAGATTACGGACCAATCGGCCGAAACAGGCGGCTTCAAATTGTTTCAGCACGGCATTTGGCCCCATGCGGAAGCTTCGGGCAATATCTCATTGCAACCTTTGGCCACGGCAATTCCAAAACCAGTGTCCAAACAACGCAAACCAAAACCTGTCAGCCTTAAGACGGCGGTTCGGCGTAGGACATATCTACCATCCATCCGTGCAGCTGAACGGCGTCACCGTCTACCTTATGGTCTTTTGGATGCGTTAATCTGGGCAGAATCGCGTTATAACCCGGTGGCGCTCAGCCATGCCGGAGCAGCCGGTCTCACACAGCTGATGCCTGGGACGGCCGCTGATCTTGGCGTCAGCAATCGGTATGATCCGGCCGCCAATATAGACGGCGGTGCGCGCTATTTGAGGCAGATGCTGGATAAGTTTGGCAGCGTCCACTTGGCGCTAGCGGCATATAATGCCGGGCCGAATGCCGTGCACAAAGCCAAAGGCATTCCGAGATACCGGGAAACACAGAATTATGTGAAATCTGTTCTGGCACGCTGGACAGAATCAGAGCTGTAAGACAGAGGACGCTCAATTATGAACCGTTCAAATTCAAACAGGCTTCGGCTCACTGGAAAACTCATTAAAGGTGATCGACGCTACGTCCTTCAATGCGATGATCAAAGCGTGTGGAAATTGGATTTTCTGGATATTGAAGTTCCAGAAGATAATGACATTGTATTGGTTGAGGGAGTACAAACCGGAATTGACTCCATAACAGTTGATTGGATTGGAGAATTCCAATGACTTTTGCCAAACTCAGTCACAGATACGAACAAGGTCATCAGACCAAAGTTGCAACGCCTCGCGCTTTTCATCCATCCAGTCATATCGTTGGTAAACCTTGACGATACCAGCCTGAGAACCACTGACGTGGTTGAGAATTGCTTCAGTCACTTCGAGCCTCACTCCTAACCGCTGCAGATTTGTCGCAACTGTGCGCCGGATGTCATGTAACGTCCAATGCGGAACCGGTCTTTGCAAGTCGGCTTCAACGTCCGCCCTTAAC
This sequence comes from Parasphingorhabdus sp., assembly GCF_965233695.1. Lineage (GTDB taxonomy): Bacteria > Pseudomonadota > Alphaproteobacteria > Sphingomonadales > Sphingomonadaceae > Parasphingorhabdus. Next base: position 2,380,410 of record NZ_OZ247497.1, on the reverse strand, counting down.
CTTCGCAACAACTTAGATATACCTGATGCACTGGTTTTTGGATTTGTAGCCGAAGGAAAAAGCTTACTGCATCCATCAGACGGGGGGCAATCTGAAACGATACGACAAGCGGCATCGGTCAGCGGAATGATAACAGCGCTGTTATTTTTTGCGCTCGATGCAGGTAGGTTCCAGACTTTTTCTTCTAAATCAAACTCCGCTCGTTCAGCACCAAATACCTCGCTTCGCCGCGCAGCGGTAAACAACATGAGTTTCAAGCTGTGCTGCCACGGAAATGGCTGATTTTCAGCGGCCTTCCATAGGCTTTTCAATTCCTCGTTCGACAAGACCCGATCACGAGGCTTCGGTGCTGGTGGCCTGCTTGCTGCAGTTACGGGATTGTACGCTAGTGTTTCTACTCGCGGTAAAACCCAATTAAAAAACACTGACATTTGCGCGGCAACAAGACGTGCCATCACCGGCGCAGGACGTTCGCCATAAGCTATGCCGTCAATTAACCGGGTAACGTCCGTACGGGTTACAGCGTCTACCGGGCGACTACCAATTTCCGGCAAAACATATTTATTGAATATCCGTCTGATTTCCTTTGCAGATCGCTTGTTTTCAACACGCTGTTGATCATAAATGTTCCACAACGCAGACACCGTTTTGTTAGATCGTTTATCGGGTTTTGCCAGCTTCCGGCCATTTTCGATATCCGCGCAGGCCTGAAGTGCCTTCTGTCTGGCTTTTGAAAGGCCAATACCAGGATAATCTCCTAGGGTAATTTTTCTGAATTTTCCTGCAACGCGCTTTCGAACGATCCAACGACTTTTGCCTGTCGATCCTTTTACAAAACGCAATCCCACACAATCATTATCTGCCAGTTCCACCTGTCCTTTAGATGGAGTCTTTACTGCTTTCAATTTGGCATCGGTTAGCTTCGTGTGGGTTGTCATAGTGTCCTCAAAAGACGTGCTACCCAGGTAGCATTTCGCTCGGATACTATCGGACGAATACGAACAAATCAAGAACATTGTTTTTGATAAATCTATGTATTACAGACTGTTACGGAATAATACGGATTCTCAAATTTCGGCTTGTAAAAACTTTTAAATAGTAATTCGATGGTTAGGTTCGAACTCAACAGAACTAATCATTTTTATATTTTTCAAATACTTGTTCCAGCTTGTAATTTTGGAGCATGCGAAAATTCTTCTCGTGGGTAATGATCTACGCAACATTTCGGGAACCGGATGCTGATATCCATACGTAAGATAGGATCGCCCTTTCAATTCCAGAAGGTATTGCGAGCAACAAAGGATTGTTTTGGGGTAGCCATATGTTGAAAAAGAATATTCGGAATATGAGCGTGTTAGCAATTGGCTCGTTGCTCGGGCTGGTTTCATATTCGTTTGCTGTTGCCCAAGATCGAAGTACATTGCCGATTTCCGCTCCAGAATTTTCCGGCAAGTTGGCGCCATCGCTGGACGCTTCGAAGTCATTCTGGCCAGACCTGATCAAAGCTCCCGAAGGTGCACCGAATGTAATCTTGGTATTGACCGATGATGTTGGCTTTGGCGCAGCGAGCACATTTGGTGGCCCAGTCCCGACTCCCAACCTTGATCGGTTGGCGAGAAGTGGTGCCGTTTACAACAATTTTCACACCACCGCCATGTGTTCGCCGACACGCGCATCACTGCTTACCGGACGCAACCATCATGCGGTGGGCACCGGTGCACTCACTAATGTTACCATGGGCTTTCCAGGCTATGATGGAATACTGCCACTTCAATCCGCTACAATCGGTCGAATATTGCGTGACAATGGATTCAGCACCGCATGGATCGGCAAACATCACAATGTTCCAAATGAGGAAACAGGTGAAACCGGGCCTTTCACGCATTGGCCAACAAATCTGGGTTTTGAGGAATTTTACGGGTTCCTGGGATCCGAAAGTGACCAGTTCTATCCGGTGCTGCAACATGGCACAAATCGGGTGGCAATTGAATCTCGCAACAACGAGGTAATCCTCGACAAAGACTTCGTCGATCATGCCATATTGTGGCTTCGCCGTCAGGATGCAGCTGCTCCCGACAAACCATTCTTCCTGTATTTTGCGCCGGGAACAGCACATGCCCCCCATCAGGCACCTCCTGAATGGATCACTCGCTTCAAGGGAAAGTTTGATGCAGGTTGGGACAAGCTGCGCGAAGGAACCTATCAACGCCAGCTGAAAATGGGGCTGATTCCAGCGAAGACGAAAATGACGCCCCGTCCTCGCGAAATTCCAGCCTGGGATTCCTTGTCCAGCGATCAAAAGCGGCTCTACGCGCGGTACATGGAAGTTTTCGCTGCCATGCTTACCTATCAGGACGCGCAATTTGGCAGACTTTTAGATGAGCTCGAGGCAAGCGGTGATTTAGATAACACGCTCATCATATTCATCGAAGGAGACAACGGGGGAAGCGCCGAAGGCGGGCCGGAAGGCAGCCTAAACGAGTTGATGACGGTCATAGGTCAGAAGGATCAGAGTTTTGACGAACAACTTCGAAATATCGACAAGCTTGGTGGGCCAGATACATATCAAGTCTATCCTGCGGGATGGACTTGGGCGACCAACACTCCATTTCCACTCTACAAGCAAATTGGCTCGCATCTTGGCGGCACCCGAAACGGGCTGGTGATTTCATGGCCCGGCCACATTGACAAACTAGGTCATTTAAGAAGCCAGTTTCACCATGTGATCGACATTGCTCCAACAATATTGGAGGCGGTAAAGGTCCCACAACCGAAACTTGTTGATGGCGTTAGACAAGATCCGTTTGACGGTATGAGCATGAGCTACACATTTACAAAGCCAAAAGCGAAAAGCGCCCGGAAAACGCAGTATTTCGAGCTTCTTGGAAACCGGGCAATCTATCAAGATGGCTGGATGGCGTCGACCAATCCTGGCCGAATGCCGTGGCAACCGATATCCTCGTCATCTCCGGAAGAATTCACCTGGTCGCTTTATCATCTCGACACTGATTTTGCGCAGGCTCATGATGTGGCACAGCAGTATCCAGAAAAACTCAAGACATTGAAAAAGCTTTTTGATGAGGAAGCGAGAAAATATGATGTCTATCCGTTGCGCGCTGACCTTGACGCCGTGCAATCTGCAAAATTACGAAGACCCAAGGAACGACGAAGCGAGTATGTTTATCGCGGAAACGATATTCACATTGCATGGTCTGAGCAGCCCATGCTTCTCGGGGCTTTTTCAATCAATGTGCAATATTCGGGAAATGGACCGTTAAATGGGGCATTGCTGGCAACGGGGAGTGCACTAAGCGGCTGGGCATTTGCAATTGAAGATGGCTTTCCGATTGTAAAACATTCCGCCTCCAGTGCTTCAACTGATCAATATGTGATCAGGGCAAGTAGACCGCTGTCCCAAAACAAGGGCAATGTTGCCTTCCGTTTCCGACCCGATGGGCCTCAGAGATTTTCACCTGGCACAGTGTCGATTGTCGCCAATGATCAGGTCATAGGATCCGGAAGAATTGAAAGGATTGGTTTCCTGACCATGGGGCCGGGCGAATCGTTTGACATTGGCAACGACACCGGACGCTTGGTGATGTCCTATCCCAAGGGGCCGGCTTTTTCTGGTTCAATCGATCGCCTCTTGCTCAAACTGGGGCAGTAGGCCGAGTTGAAATCGGTTGAATTGGCAAGCGAATTACAGCACCCTAATTCATCTTGCGGTCGTCCAATCCCAGGCCGCGACCGATAATCTCCAGCATTATTTCGCTGGTACCACCATAAATTCTGCTGATCCGGGCATCTGTGTACATTCGGCTGATCCGGTATTCCTCCATATAACCGGCCCCGCCATGAAACTGGACGCATTGGTCTACCACCCGCCCCTCCAGTTCGCTGGACAGCAATTTAGCTGCAGAAGCGTCTTCTGTCGTTAGCTGCTTGTCGTTCAGTTGCATCACACATTGATCGACAAAGCACTGCGCCATGTCCAACTCTGCACGCATCTGGGCCATCTTAAAACGAGTGTTCTGGAACGCGCCGATTGGTTTGCCGAAAGCGCGCCTTTCTTTCACATAATCAAGGGTCAGATCAAAGGCAGTTTGCGCTGTTCCCATAAAACAAATTGCGGCGATCAACCGTTCCTGCGCAAGCATCTGGGCGAGATATTTAAATCCCTGCCCCGCTTCGCCCAACAAATTGGCCTTGGGGATTTTCACATCATTGAAAAACAGTTCTGCCGTATCCTGGCTTTTTAGCCCCATTTTCTCAAGTTTTCGGCCGCGTTCAAACCCTTCCATTCCGCGTTCGACCAGAAACAGGCTGATACCGTGCGGCCGATCTGGATCTGTGCGCGCGGCTACCACAACGAGATCGCTCAAAATGCCGTTAGATATATAAGTTTTTGTTCCATTGAGTAGCCAATGGTCTCCCTGGTCGACCGCCTTTGACTTCATTCCTGCAAGATCACTGCCGGTTGAAGGCTCGGTCATTGCAACCGCCAATATGGTTTCGCCGGAGACGATACCGGGCATGAATCGGCTCTTTTGCTCGTCACTACCCAATTCGTGGATATAGGGCGCCACAAGATCGCTGTGCAAGTGGACGTAAAAGCCGAGATCGCCGTTGCGCATATTCTCTTCAATAATGATCTGATCGAAGCGCATGTCCTCGATGCCCGCGCCGCCATAGTTTTCATCGGCAAATACGCAGAGAAAACCTTGCTCTCCTGCCTTCAGGAAAGTTTCGCGATCGATGATTCCCGCTTCGCGCCAGCGATCTCGATGGGGAGCTACTTCAGCCAACATGAATTTTCGCACGCTGTCACGGAATTGCTCATGTTCCGGTTCAAAAATTGATCGCTGCATGGGAATCTCACTTCCATTTAAAAACCCCTCACAAAAGCCCGAAAACCTGCCATCTCGAAACGAGGGGATGGCCGAACAAAATCCGCAACTGCTATCCTGATCACCTATCCTGGGACAGGATGAGAGACACAAATTGCAAGAACATGTAATTTACAGTTTCTATCACATGATCAGATGAACCAACTGATTCTAATGGAGAATGCATTGAGCGTTCAACGATATTGAGACGGCTCAGTCAAGACTCTTTGATCGCGCCTGACGACTTAAACAGCAGATACTTCGGACGCCTAACCTTAGCAGTCAACATATGCCTAGCGCTGTCTCGCATGTGATCTTTTTGCCACAAGCTGCGTTGTCTTCACACAAATGCCGTAAGCCCTACCCTAAGATAGGAAATAAATTTCCAAACCTAACTACCTATCGTATGGCGCGTTCACTCAGATGAGCGGTTGAGAATACTGGCTTTCAATATCTAGAGCCAAGCATTGGGAGGATTGATAAGGTGAAATCATTTAAGACAAGAGTCGCACTTGCCACATCAGTTGCAGCAGCAGCGATGCTACCGTCCGCGGGTTATGCACAGTCGGCAGACGAAAGTGCCAGTCAGGACGAAAGCGGGTTTAACGTCATCATCGTCACTGCACGTAAAACTGATGAGGACTTGCAGAAAACCCCGGTCGCTGTGACGGCAATTGGCGCTGAGGCCATTGAAGCACTGCAAGTGGAAACGGCTATTGACGTGCAGCGTGTTGCACCTGGTCTTCTTTCCCGCGGCGCGGGCACTGGTCCATCGGCAATTGTAACCTACGCACTGCGCGGAAATGCCCAGAACAGCCCCAATTCAGTTTCTGACTCCGCCGTCGGTATCTATCTTGATGGCGTTTATCTCGCCCGCCCGATTTCAAGCAATCTAGGCTTCCTTGACGTCGCCAACATTCAGGTTGTGCGCGGAACACAAGGAACATTGTTCGGACGGAATACAACAGGTGGCGCCGTCCAGTTCACCACAGTTCAACCCGATGGTGAGTTCTCGGGCTATGTAAAAGGCGAAATCGGTAACTATGACCATATTCTAGTAGAAGGTGCGGCCACGCTTCCGATCGCTGGCGACGAACTTTCGGTGCGTGTAGCGGCGCGTTATACTGAACGTGATGGCTATGGCCGTAATCAGTTCACCAATGCACCATTAGGTGACATCGATTCTGATGTTTCGGCCCGCGGAACGATTAGATGGGCTCCCGAATCGATGCCAGTAACATTGACGGTGTCGGGCGAATATCTCAAATCAAACGACAACGGCACAATGCACGCACTAGGCGCGTTCAATCCAACTGGGCCTTTGGGAACGCTTTTTCCGGGCCAATTTTCTCCCAATTTTGTTCAGACACGGACGAATTTTTACGACAATTTCGGCAATACAGTAACTGCCTCTCCGAATGTCAACACTCCCAGAAATTTCAACGAAGCCTACGGCTTTACCGGAACGCTTGAAGTTGATCTCGATAGTGTGGAGATCAAGTCAATCACGGCTTACCGAGATTCTGATTCTGGAAACACTCTTGATCTGGACGGGACGCCAGCGGGCGGAATTGAGTTCGATTCACAGTACCGTCAACATCAGTTCAGTCAGGAACTGCAGCTATCGGGAAGCAGTGGAGCGCTGGAATGGATTATCGGCGGTTTCTATTTCAAGGAAAGCGGTGACGAACGGTCTGACTCTTATGCCCTGCACGATGTGCCTGTTTTTGGCGGAGCGCTTAGCTTGGCACCATCAGGCAGAAACCTAACTGATTTTAGTTCACGATCTGTGGCAGTTTTTGCTCAGGCAAACTACAATCTGACCGACGATCTACGAGCAACCGCAGGTCTGCGTTACACTTGGGATAAGCGCAGTATCAATAGTATGGGCGTCAATAATATAAGAGGCGTTCCGGAATTTTTGTTCAATGGGGCGAATCCTGCGATGCCGATCGTGATTCAGCCAGACACTTGCCGAGTTGGGCCAAATGCGGGAACGAATCCTCCAACGCCATGCACTGATCCACAAAGTGCATCATTTAGCTATCCAGCATGGACCGTCGGTCTCGATTATCAAATCAATTCAGATATGCTGATCTATGCAAAAACGGGCGGCGCGTCGCTTTCGGGCGGGTTCAACACCCGGCCTTCACCCCCAGGATCAGAGGCCTTTTTTCCTGAAGATGTCATAGATGTCGAAGCCGGTTTCAAAGGCGAGTTCCTAAACAACCGCTTGCAAACTAACCTCGCGGTATTCCATGTCTGGCGCGAAGGGGCGCAAAATATTGTAAATGGTATCGTCAACGGCGGCCTTACACAGTTTGCACAAAACTCGGGTAACATTCGTTCTTATGGATTTGAATTGGAAGGGCGCGCTCTACCGTGGGAAGGCATGGAAATTCGCGGTGCGGTATCTCGTCTTTGGTCCGAATATGAGAACGGCTCCTTTATCGATATAGGAACCAACGGAACCTTTGATCGTAGCGGGGAAGATGTTGCGCAAACACCGGCCTGGACGTTCAATATTGGGGCCACCCAGACGCTTGAAGCTGACTGGGGTGAAATGTCATTCCATCTCGACTATGCCTATATTTCCTCAAGAAACTTCGGTCAGGAAACAGCCGACTTAACCAACCCGGCATTGACCCCTGCTCAGATCACGCAGATTCAAAACGACGTGGCAATCTCAAACCAGCTGGGTACACTTCCAGGCTATGGCATTTTAAATGGCCGGGTGACGATCCAGTTTGATGAAAACATAGAGCTGGCGATCTGGGGAAGGAATATGCTGGGCAAACGTTATAACCAGAACTTGTTCAACAGTTACCGGCAACTCGGCCTTGTCTCTTACAATCCAGGTCCTCCGGCAACCTTTGGCGGAACTGCAACCTTCCGCTGGTAGAGCTATTTGGAGTGTTTTTCTCCCGAGCTGCTTTTGCAGCCATCTTGTGAGGGTCAGGCAGCGATGCCTGACCCCTTTTTGATTGATCACGGGGTTCAGAGTTACAGGCGGCATTCTTGATCGCTTCGTCGGTAGCAAATACGCTCCAGAGTGCTTTAAGGAATGCTCAAAAAATGACCGAAATCTTGAATATTGAAAAGTTGCTTGCTTTTGAAATTCCCGCAACAAGCGACGAGTATGACCCCCGTGATGCAATTCTCTACGCGCTTGGTGTTGGGACGGGGCTGAGCGAACAGATCGACGAAACGCATTTTCTTTTCGAACGCGGATTACAGACCTTGCCGACAATGGCGCTAGTGCTTGGAACCCCCGGTTTCTGGCCAATGGACCCCAGCTGCGGTCTTGACTGGTTAAAAATATTGCACGGCGAACAACGACTGAAGGTCTTCGAACCGATTGACAGCTTCGGCATGTTGCGGGGTGAGACAAAAGTGACCGACATTGCCGACAAGGGCCCGGGGAATCCGGCGCTGATACGGGCTGTCAAGCAACTTAAATCGCTCAGCGGACTGCTGGTAGCGGAAGCCACTGAAGTTTGGGTCGCTCGGGGCGCGGGCGGTTTCAATGGCGAACGGAACCTGCCGGGCGACCGGTTGCCTCCAGTCCCCGCTCGTGATCCCGATTTCGAAGTCATATTGCCAACGTCACCAGCACAGTCAGCGATCTACCGCCTTTCCGGCGACCGCAATCCACTGCACATCGATCCAGAAACTGCGCGCAAGGCCGGATTTGACCGACCGATATTACATGGACTTTCAACCATGGGTCTCATCGCGCGCGCGTTGATCCACGCCTGTGGGGGCAGCATCGCGCAAAATCTTCGTGAAATTGGTATGCGCTTCACTGCTCCGGTCTATCCCGGTGAAACTATCCGAACATATATTTGGCAGGATGCTGACAGGGCCCATTTCCGAGCAGAAGCCGCTGAGCGCAATCTGTGTATAGTCGACCACGGTCTTGCCAAAATTAGAGCAAACCTCCCAGCAGACTAGTACCAGTCCGGCAAACGTCCGCGCATACCGCCTTCGCAGTCACTATGGCCGCCGCTTTGCCAATGCCCTGCGTCCCGCCAACAAGAACAAGTTACCCTTTCGTTTTCTCGTGCGATACTTTCTCGATCACAGTTCCGGTTTAAAACAATAGGCGCAAATCTTATTGCCATCTGGATCAAACAGATATGCACCGAAAGCATGCGGTACGGCACCGCGCGGCCCGGGCGCACCGGCATCCCTACCGCCTGCCGCCAGTCCTGCCGCGTGAAACGCTGCGACGGATTCCCTGTCAGGTGCTTTAAATCCGACCGTTACACCATTGCCTGGAGAGGCACCCTGCCCGTCTATCGGTTTTAAGACCAAAAATTCAGCGGCCTTCGTCCCGTATGACAACCCCTGGTCTAAAAAGGCACCAAGTCGCTGAATTCCTAGCGGTGAAAGCGCGGCATCATAGAAGCTACCAGCGCGTTCCACATCATTGGTCCCGACACAATTATGCGTGAATATCCCCATCAGCCTGGGGACTCTTCACGCGGCATACGCACCAGCAATATGGCAATAATCGACAGTACCGAACCCACTGAAATAATTAGCGACACTGCGCCGACATCAAGGCCGTTTGCAAATAGCAAGCCAGCGAGCGCCGGTCCCATCGCCGCGCCGGCACGACCGAACCCAATACCAAAACCTGTTCCGGTCGCTCTAGTGCGCGGCGGAAAGGCAAGTGCAAGCAACGCATAAAATCCTACCGCAGCGGCGTTTGAGAAAAAGGCAGTCACGCCGGCGACCCAACCAAGCATTGCGATGTCGGCAGGAGCGCGTCCAAATATGTTCAGCATTACAAAAGCCCCCAATAGCGAGATCACAGTTGCCTTTCGAATTCCGATCTTGAGAGAAACGACACCTAGCAGGCCGCCGCCAATAGCGCCGCCCAGCATTGCAAACGTCAAAACACCGCCTCCCTCGCTGGCATCAAATCCCATATCAACAACCAATTTGGGAATCCATTTTACGAAATAATAATAAGCCGTGACATGGGTGAGATAGGCAAGGGTCAAGAGTACGGTACGCCCGAGCAGCGGCGGCTGCAAAATCTCGACCAGTGATGCACGTGGCTGCTGCTTCGATTCATCTGGCATGCGCTCCGCTTCTGGCAAACCGAAGCGGCGAAGTGTTTTGTTGATCCGCGCGAGCGCATTTTCTGGTCTGCGCGCCACCAACCAGTCGGGTGTTTCGGGAACTAGCCAGAGTGCCAAGGGAATAGTAGCAACGGTTAGTCCGGCGCCCAGATAAAAAACCTCTCGCCAGTCACCGCCAGCCAGAAGAATGCTCGCAAGCAACCCGCCAAGAAAAGCGCCGAGTGGGTAGCCAATCACCATCAGCGGCAAGATGAGATTGCGATAACGGGCATTGGCAAACTCGGCGACCGTCGCATTGAGAGCTGCGAGCATTCCGCCGATACCAAGGCCTGTGAGCAATCGCCAAAGCGACAATTGCGTCACATCGGTTGCCGTCGGCGCGAGCAACATGCCGAGCGCCATCACGCTCAAACACCCAATTATGGTTGGACGGCGGCCAAAGCGGTCCGCCAGACCACCGAGCAGAATTGAGCCCACCGCCATGCCGATTAACTCCATTGATAGGACCCACCCGAGAACATCCATTGGCACGGCCCATTCGTCGGAGATTCCGGGGGCGGCGAAGCTGATCGACATCACGTCGAAACCATCCAGCGCGTTCAACCAGATCGTCATGGCAAGGGCGACGATTTGCCACTTTCCCAATTTCCCCTCGTCAACTATCTCCCGCGGCGTTTTCGCCATGATTTATCTCCATCCGAAGTATTTGTTCGAACCCGTAATCGGTTTCTCTGATTTGACTATGAGCCTGACCTATCGCTCGCAAGATGCAAGACCGGCTCCATTGGAGCTAATGCGATATGATCGACGGGAGGCTTTGGGCCGGCAATGATCAGGCAATCGCGCAAGAGCTTGCGATGCAACAAGCCGACGATATCTGGATCCTCAGCAGAATTCGCAGATTTGATATATGCCATTAGGGCAGAATCAGCATCTACGACGCCTGCAATGTTTTGCTGCGTCAAAGTCCGAACATCTTGACAATAGGCTTCATCGCGCCAACTTTTATAATGTCCCATGCGCAGAAGCATTTGCGGGAGCGAAGCAAGAATATTGCGTTGCCAGCCTTGCATCTGGGCATGTAGCGGGAGGCGCATAATTTCTTCATTTAGCCGTGTCAAAGCGAGATCTTCGAGCGGCGTCTGCTGCGCCGCCGGCAGTGTAATCTCTTGAAGCTGGATATCTTTGAGTTCCGCCAATGCCTCGAGCGCACGCCGGCCGATAATCGCAACCTGGACGTAGCTTTCAACCCAATCTCCGCCCGGACCTTTGTCATGTAACCCGATAAGGGGACCGTAATAGGCTTCAGTCAGGAATGCGGCGGTGTGAAAAGCTAATGCGTGCCAATCAAGTGGATTTCCGGCAGCTGCTTCATATTGCCGGAACAACGATGGCAGGTCTCCGAGATTTTCAATCGGATGACGTCCCCGAAAGCAGGCCAGGTCGCGCATTGGATCACCAATATGACCAATCTCGAAATCCATCAGGCAGGTGATATCAGGTCCTTTGGACATGAATTGCCCGCAATCACCGGTTAAGAATGCTGGTGTAACCTGTTTATCCAGACAATTGCGCCTGAGCCAAGTCGACATGAACGCTATGAACGGATCGCTTATCCCTACTTGCTCTGACATGGCGTGAAAGCGTTCAAAATTACCGAGAACGAGTTGCTCGTTGCTGGCCGGGAGTTCTGCTCCTGCCTCCGCAAACCGTTCGACGGGAATTTTGTGAAGCTGCGCCAATATCTCCATATAGTGCAAGCTGGCCTGCCAGCGATCATCGTCCATTTCTGAACCATTCTCAATTGCTTGCTGGATCAGCCCCGCATCGCGCGCACCGTCCACCCATTCCATTACAATAGTGGCAGGATCAGGTATCCAACCGAGAATTTTGGGAACCTTTATGCCATTTTCGCCCAGCACCTTCTGCATATCGCGTTCATATTCAAGTGAATAGGGATGGGTCGGCCAAGTCCGCTCTCCTTTGAGGAAGTACCGCTCGCACTTTCCATCTCGAGTAACATCCACCTGCATGATTGGGCGCCAGCGATGCATGCGCTGGATGGAAACGGAGCTGCAACCCATTTCACTTTCTAGCCACTCGGTTATGCGCTGCTCTTCCAGCGCAAGATCGCGTTCGACGGTAGCTCTATCGGAATGCATCTCCTACTCCAGTTGCTTTTCCAAATTCCTGTTCGCACGACGCGGAAATTGCTAGGTGTCATCCTTCTGATCAACAGGCGTCATATTGCTCATGAACGCATAGAAATCAGGACCCAATTCCGGTAAATCCATGCCCAGTCGTTCGGCCAAATACTGTGTCATAAAATTGGCATTTAGTGATTTATTTGTAGGGGGAATATTGCCTGCACCGACCTGCCGGTCAAAAGCGCCAACCGCGACCAGGGCCATACGTAGTGCCACAACCACATCATAATATTCCATGTACTGCGCGGTACGTCCCGTCGCTTCCTCCCATATGGCAATCGAAACATTTCGGTTGGGCAAGCCTTCAAGTCGCTCAACGCCAAACCGGCGGCTGAACAGATCGTCAAAATAAAGCCACCAGGCCAAATCCAGTTCCGCTGGTCCCAATGCTGCCAGTTCCCAGTCAATCAACGCATTAACGCTGCCGTCGGGCGCGAACATCACATTAGATGGCGTGCTATCTCCCCAAAGCACATTGATCGTCGTATTTTGAGGCTGTTCGGCGCGGATATATTCTATGGCCGCATCAACGTAGGGCATCGATCGGTCCTTGCGGCATCCCTGGTACCAAGCTTCAATATAGCCTAGATACTGATCCAATCCCGGTTTGCCCCAGTCAGGCCTCGCCATGAAACCAAACCCGTCACGCTGCCAGTCGATGCTGGCCATCGCAGCATAGGATTCAATTGCATTTTTCCAGGATCTACCTCGCTCAGCAGGCGACATGTCCGCCAACCAGCCTTGCTTGTTATAATTGGGATTCTGCGTGGCAGCATGGCCATCGACGCGGCCCATGACCAAAAAAGGCATGTCGAGCACTGAAGGATCCAACTCCATTCCAATCCAGTCAGGCACCTTCACCATACCCAGTGAATCTAGCGCTGCGATCATCTGACCCTGCAATTCCAGGCTAGAACCAAAAACGACTTCATGATCTTGTGGCTGTCTGCGCACCACCAGCGTTCGCGATTGCGGGCCGGAAGCATCGTTGTAGTCAACATCGACAAAAAATATCTCTGCTGAAAAGCCAGATCCGAGTGCGACCTCAAGCGGTTTCAGCCTGATTTCGCTCCAGCCATTGACATTTTTTTCCATCCAATCGCGCAGCCGCGTCTGAACTGTTTCAGGAGACATCCTCACTGTTCTCCTTTCGCGGCAAGTGCGCGCTTCAGTTCGCTCGTAAGCGGTCCCATATCGAATGGGGATGCGCCGTGGAGCAATATCTCATCAGCGCCGGCCTCAAGATAACTCATCAACTGATCTGCACAGGACGCGGCAGAACCCACAGCAGCACCTTCATCAATCCATTGCTGCGGGAGGATCTGCCCGACATCGACAAGTTCCTGCCTGGTATAGGCCTGGTCGGCTGGCTTGCCATTCAGACAGGCAATCTTGGGATGCGCGCGCACCTTGTCGAGTACACCCTTGTCCCATTCGTTGATCTCTACAATAAGATCGCCAAAGCCAGGTAGTTCAAAATAAGTTATCGCGCGGCCGCGGACCACTGCGTCTTCCTCCTCTTTTGGCAGATCGGGAGCGACGATGGTGTTGTGATAGATGCGCACCGCCATTGGATCACGCCCGGCCTTTTCAGCGGCATCCCGGACTATTTTCGTGCTATTGCGCACGCCGGTTGGCGCAACGAATGGGTGGAGCAAAACTCCGTCACAATATGTTCCGGCAAAGGCGAGGCTTTTGGGTCCAATGGCCGTAAAAATAATCGGTGGACGCGGACCGTCGTGATAATCGGTCAGCTTGAGCATCGGAAACTTGCCCAATATACCTTCATATTCGACAGTCTCTCCTTCCCATAAACGCCTGTAAATACTGATGTAATCAGCAAGCCGCTCCATCGTGATCGCGGGCGCTCCCATCATTTTCATATAAGCAGGAACCGCGCGGGCAAACATCGCGCCAAACCGGTTCCCGCTCATCGCCTGCATCATATTGGCGATGCTGGCGGTGACCAGCGGATGGCGCATGGTTGCGTAAAACGTACCATTGATCCTGATTTTGGAAGTGGCTTCGCTGACAGCTCCGGCAAGAACAGCAGGTTCCTTGAGGGCAAAACGTTCGGAAATCCAAACCGCTCCCAAACCAATCCGCTCAGCCTCAAGTGCTTCGTCAATACCCCGGCGAGGATCATCCACACGGCCGGGAAGGATATAGGTACCAAATTTGTCAAATAGCGCCTGCGCGCCTGCTTCTTCGGTCATCAGTGCAAATTCCGCTTTGTTTGAAATTGCACATTCCTAGTTCGTGAGAGGTTTTCAACCTGCCGCAAGGCAGGCGGTAAAATTATGCCGTTCCTTCAATAATTTCGTGATCGGAGAATCGATGGACAGAATGGATGAATTTTTCGCAATTGAGGCGATAAAATTGGTGAAGGCGCGTTATTGCCGCTTTCTAGACACCAAGGACTGGGATGGCTTCGCTTCTCTATTTGTTGCCGATGCAGCGATGGATGTAAGCGAAGATACCGGCAATTCTCCGATCAACGGAATCGAGGACATAGTCGCGCAGGTGCGTTTTGCAGTCGATAACGCAGCATCGAGCCACCAAGTCCACTCACCTGAAATCCTTGTAACGGGCCCGGACAAAGCGACAGGGATTTGGGCGATGCAGGATCGGGTGGTCTGGATGTCCGGAAAATCACCGATTGAAGGGGTCGCATCCATTACCGGTTATGGTCAGTATCACGAAAGATACCGCCTTGATAATGGCGAGTGGCGGATATCCTTCCTGCGCCTGTCACGCTTTCATGTTGATATGCACAAGGCCTGATCAACCACCTCTATAGTCATACATCCCATGCCAACTTTAATTCTGGGACATGGGTAATATTTCCGGCATGATATTGGATTTTGAACCCATCGGCGACGCGAAAAGGAGGAACGAGCTTTAGCCAATGCTCCAATGCGGTCTGGAGTTCCATCCGAGCCAAATGCATACCCAGACATTTATGTATTCCAAAGCCAAGGGAAATATGCGGAGCTTTTCGGTCGAAACGAATTTCTTCCGGACTTTCGTATTGATCTGGATCATATCCGGCAATTGACGTCGATATTCCAACATAGTCACCCGGCATGACTTTTTGCCCGTGAATCTCAATTTCTTTCGCGGCAATACGAAACACGCTGACCGGGGCAAATGCCCTAAGAAATTCTTCAACCGCGAGTACGATTTGCTTCGGATTGTCACGCAGTTCCTGCTGGCGATCGGGGTTTTTGGCCAGGAAGGCGAAGATATTGCCGAGTAGCGAGGTAACGGTATCCAGTCCGCCGATAAACAGATTAAAACAGTGCCCCAAGACTTCGGTTTCATTCCATTTGCGGCCATCGATTTCATATTCAAATATACCGCTAATATAATCATCGCCAGGATTTGCCTGACGCTCGGCGATAACTCCTCTAAGATATTCTACCACTTTCCGCACATTGGTCGTACGCAGCTCAAAATCATTAGTGTGGAAAATGTTTTTCTCCCACTCCAGAAACTCCGGCATTCTTTCCTGCGGCAAGCCGAGTAGATCCAGTACGATGAAAATTGGAAATTTCGATGAAAAGTCTGTGACGAATTCGCATGCCCCTTGGTCGCGGAAGCTTTCTATTTGGGTTATCGCCCGTTCATGCAATTCATCGCGCATTTTGGCGATTTTTTGCGGCGCAAAAAAAGGATTGAGCGCTTTGCGATATTCTCCGAGTTTTGGCGGATCGAGCTCAGTTGGGATGACCAGCCAGTCTTCACCGATAGATTGCGAAAACTTTCCCATCCCGTTTTTGGTGTAATTTTCGGGATCGCGCAAAACTTCCTGCATGTCCTCAGCCTTGGTCAAAAGCCATCCACCATGATCCCCGGGAAAAATATTCGTGCACCAGGTGATTGGCCCAAGCGTACGGTGAATCTCGGGGATCATTGTCTCTTGCGGGCATGTATCGAAGTTTTCACGCGCAAAAAAATCCAGCCTAACGGCTTTTTCAGCCGTGACATGCGGCGGAATTTCCTTTGAGGGTGCGAATGCCATAATCTAGTTCCAGTTCAATCTTTTTACCAAATAGTTCTCATTTGCGCCGCCAGCCTCCGGTTGCGAAGCGCATCTGCGCGCTGCTGGCGGCTGACAGAAGCTGTCGATTTAGGCAGATGCTCCGAAACCTCTGCCAGTTTGACCTTTCTTAAGGTAGGCATCGGTTTTTCACTAGCTTCAAACCATCGCCCCTGGACTGCTCCGCGGGAGTATCCTGAGATGTCGAGCCAGTTGTATACGCCGGGATCGCGCACTGATATCACGGTTCGAAAAACGCCATCATTATCGACCCGGCCCTGCTTATCATTGAGACTCGATTGGTTGTTGTACCAATCGGTCGTTTCATACAGCTCATTGGTCAATATGATCGACCAATATTTATAGCTTTCCGGTACTTTGACCTCACTGATCAACGCCTCATCATCGGCCAGCTCATAAGCGCACTCATAGTAGAACTGCCCTTCCAGCCCGGACATTTGCGAGACATCAAAAATTTTGAACTTGTTGATGAATCCCTCGGCGCGCAGTTCTTCTACATGGGTTGGAAAGGCAAGCGCGCAAACCCTCGCAATTCCCGGCATTTCATCAAAGGCTTGGTGTAGGTTTTCAATGGATGGCCTCCCCTTGCCTTCTGCGACATCCAACCGGATAATACCAAAACGTGGTTCCCGCTCTACACCCCAGTCACAAGAAACAACCCGAACCATGAATTTTTCACATAGCGGATCAAGCTTCATCCAATCACCATTGTGGCCCTGAGGTCGCTCAGGTGACAATAACAGCTCAAAACTGCCATCCGCACTCACCCTTAATTTATCAAAATCGATCTGGGACAGCACTGGATGATGTTTGCCGGTTCTTAGCGTATCAGGCCCCATCTGCGCCAAAATGACCATTCGCACCGTTCCGCGATCACCCTTGATTACATAGCTACCCCCCTTTTCGATCAGGCAGGATTTATAGATTGTATCGGCATTGGGCTGAAAAATATTCTGTGCGATGTTAAGTTCCGGTACAAACATCGGATGGCGTCGGTCGCCGACAATTGCATCGCTGTTTGCACGAGATAAGCCTGCAAGCAAAAGCCGCATTGATTCAGCCATGACTTGTGGGTTTTGGCGTAGTTTTTGAGGAACTCTCTTCCGCATGGCTTCGCCGAGTGGACGCAGTCCGTCGATCAATTTTTCCCACGCCAGTCCGTCGTCCGCCATCTTCGTCTCTCCAGGGATCTCACCCAACACGTTTTTGCTCTTGAGGCCGGTTAGCAACCTTTCTCCTGATAGGTGATTACCAAGACATGCCCCCCAAGCTATCGCCTTCAACAAGGAACGACGCGCGATGATTTCCAATGACATGATGCTGGATGTAACCTCCGCTACTGGTCTGAACGACAAAACGTTAGTCGCGGCAACGTTGCACCTGCCTGACGATATGTCCGATGGGCAATTGCAGTTAGTCTTCGCGCTGCATGGTGGGGGTTATAGCCGCCTATATTGGCACCCGACTTTTGCCGATGAAAGCTACAGCTTTGCTCGCTGGTTTACCGATCATGGGAAGGCGGTCCTAACCGTCGATATGCTTGGAATGGGTGAAAGCAGTAGACCGGAGCCGGAAGATTGCCTCAGTAGAAATATAATTGCCGCCGCGCATGCCGACGCACTAGCGCAGGTTGTTGCCAAATTGGAACAACCAGTCGGGGTTACAGGCATTGGCCATTCGATGGGCGGTATGATGATAATTGCTCAAGCTGCAAATCATTCTGGATTGGATCGTATTGCTGTTCTTGGCTGGGCCAACGAACCGATGGAATTGGGCGATACGAATGTCGAAACCTTGCTCTCAGATCTCCCGGCGAGCGGGTATATTCCAACAGCGCGCGAACCGATGAGAAAACTGTTCTACTGGCCTGATGTACCGCTGAAACTGATAGAGGCCGATGAGGCACATGCCTCAACCACGCCCGTTACATTAGGAAAAGACGCATTGAAGCCCGGGATTGTTCACGAGGCAGCAGCCCAGATTACCTTGCCTGTCTTGATTGTTCAAAGCGTCGTTGACACCAGTCCGTCCCCGCAAAAGGAGATATCTTACTTCAAGACCGCATCATCAGTGGAACTTCAAACTTTGGAAAATGCGGCGCATTGCCAGAATTTTGCAAGCACGCGCGCTACGCATTGGAATGATCTTAACAGCTGGATTGACCGGACAAGCTAGAATGCCTTTCCACGCATCGCAGCGACCGCGCCGCCGTCGACACGGATATCGCTTCCTGTGATATAGCCCGCCTCATTGGATAGAAGGAACTCTACAGCGGCGGCGATATCGGCCGCCGTGCCCCAACGACCCGCAGGCGTTGCATCGACCAGTGCCTGCGCCCGGTTACCACTTTCCGCTTCTTTCTGTCCCATGGGAGTTGCAACGACGCCCGGTGATAGCGATACAATTCGCGCCTTCTTATCGCCCCAGTCCAGTGCGCGCGTTTCGCATAGGCGGAGTATCGCACGTTTAGAGAAAGAATATGCGTGTCCCTCCATTGTACCGCCTTGAGCTGCAACCAGTGCCGTTAGCTTCGGTTCCAAAAGCCCGTAAAGGTCAGACTGTAACGGATTGTCCAGCAGCCTCTCTATCTCGGTATCCGGCGGGCCCAAATGCCCCGCAACAGACGCTATCATTACACAGGCGGTGCCAGCCCCGAGTAACGGCTCCAATACGTTCAACATCTGGACTGGACCAATGATATTGGCCCGAATAATAGAATGCCAATCGGCCTGCGCGGGTGACAAGCCGGCAGCGTTAACAATCGATCGAATGTTGCCGGACCCCGCACATCGCTCTGCCAATGATGCAGCAACATGCGGGTCGCTTAGATCGCCAACCAGTCCTTGTGCCTGTATGCCTTCATCGGACAATTTTTCGAGCAACTCATTCAGTTTTTCTCGATTAACATCCGTTAGCAACAGTTCTTGCGTCCGACCCAGAAGCGAAGCTATGGCAGTTCCCATGCCGCCTGCGGCGCCCGTGATGATGGCAAATTGAGTCATGAATTTTTTAAGTACCTCAGTGTTCGCTTCGCGGCGATCCGTCCGGCAATCCCAGAAACACCCCCGCCCGGATGGCTCCCTGCGCCGCCCAGGAACAGGCCCGGCACTGCAGGTTTCGGGCCACCAAAGCCGGTCGCGGGACGATGCTGACCAGCGCGCAGCGCGCCGAAATCGACATGAGTGACGCAGCCATTGGAAACATTGAGCCGTTTTTCGCGTTCGCGGGCAGTTTCGACAAATCGCCCGACTTCATGCTGAAACCCATCGTAATATTCGGAGACCTGATCGATAATCGATGCCATTGTTCGATTCTTCAACTCCTGTGACCAGCCGTCCCGTGCATCGACCGCAATGGCCGGCAAGTATAAATAGGCGAGTGAACAACCGTCAGGCGCTTGTGAAGGATCGCTGTTCGACAGCGGAGTGAGCGAGACAGCATGCCGCGATGGAATATCACCTCGTCTAGCCGCAGCAAAGCTTTCCCGCACGTCATCGGCCAGACCCATCAAACCAACAGCCTTGTTCAAATCGGCATCATCATGGCGCATGTCTTGATGCTTTTTCAAGCGCAACGGCGATTGCATTGCGATATTAGCCAAGAGCGGTGCTGCATTAGACCGGTTGGAAGGAACGTGCTCAATCCGCTTTACCAATTGTCGATCTATCGTATCTGCTGTTGTCAAAGTGAAAGTCGTCTTTGGATCGCTGGTCGCGATGACAACTTTTGAACGCAGGACACGGCCGTCGGACAAGCGCACACCTTTTGCTTCACCATCCTCAATCAAGATTTCGGCTACGGGTGCATTGAGCAATATCTTCGCACCTGTTTCAGTAATGCTCTTGGCCAAGGCATCGGCAAAAGCCTGGAGGCTGCCAATGGGCTTACCGGTGCCCAAACGGTGTGTGACGGCAAAAATCATATATGCGGCGGCATTGCCGTCCTCATCAACCGGTCCTGCACCTGCTGCGATGCCGTTGAGCAGTGCAATAGTGGCTGGATGTTCAAACCATTCGCACGCCACCTGATCGGCCGTCGCTTTGGAAATGGCAAGGAGCTTGTCCTTTAACTTTACATTGCGGATGGTGTTTTTAATGATCTTGCCGATGTTGCGTAACTCGGGCCGTCCCGGCTCAGCCATCATAATGGGGAAACCGATATCCATCATGGCATCCATGACTTCCATAAAATTAAGATATTGCTTGGCATCACCTGGATGAATGCGAGCTATATCGTCCGCGGTGCGCTTATAGTCCCGGAAAAGGGCAATCGAGCGACCATCAGGATGAAGGTAGGCATATGTCGGATCGGGATCGACCGTTGTTAGTCCGTGCCGCTTGAGCTCCAAATCCTCAATAATTCCCGAACCGCGCGCGAACAATAGCTCGACGGCACAGGGAGTGACCAGATAATCAGGTGCTTCGGGGATCATATAGCCAGCACTTGTCATGCCCCCCACCTTTTCCATACGCTCGACAACCACAACTTTCTTTCCAGCCCGGCTGAGATAACCAGCTGCTGCCATGCCATTATGTCCTGCGCCTATGATCGCTGCATCATAAATTTCGGTCATATTGACCCCTTTTCGATAGCGGCTATTTCTCCTGCAATTGACCGCGAAGCAAGCCAATAGCAAAAAATCGCCAGAACCAGGAACAAGCCCAGTAACAGCAGCGCTTGTTGCAGCCCTGTACCTGCGGCTTCACTACATGCTGCACCGACCGAAACATTTCCGGCAACAAGGCATTCTTCTCCATATGACGAACCGTAACTTAGCTTTGCCAACCAGTCGCTCATAAATCCAAGGAAAGCCGATCCGATACCGAGACCAAAACAAGTCTGCCCAAAGGCATGAATGGCTGCGGCTGTTGCCCGCATCCTAGGTTCCACTATACGCTGCGTCACCGTCATGATCGTGGGCAAAAATGCATAGAGACAAAAGGTCGAGGCAAAAACCAATGCGGCAAGCATGCGCCAGTCATCCTGATAGATTGCCGCAAGGTAAAGAGGCAGTGCCAGGGATATACCAAGCACCGGCAAGAGGCCGTAGCGCCTGTGGTTATCGCTCGCCAATCTATCAGCCAAAATGCCGCCAATCACACCGCCCGATGCCGTCGCAACACTGAACGCCAAAGCAAATGTCAACGCCGCTTCGCCGAGCTCAAACCCAAAGCGCCGGATAAGTAGCGGTATGAGAAAAATATTCAAACCAAATCCCACCAGAGCTACCATGCCGCTGCCAATGGTGAAATTGACGAAGGCAGTCGATTTACCGACCCGGCGCAGGACCTGACCAAAGGGTGGCGCTGTGTCATCAGCATAGCGGCGTCTTGGTTCGCTGATAGTCAGCCAAAGTATGAGGGCTAGCAGCAAACCCGGCGCGCCCATTACCAGAAACGCCATACGCCAACCATATTCCTGCGCGATCCATCCGCCTCCCAGGGCACCTACAGCGCCGCCAACCGATACACCCACCGCTATCAAGGAAAAAACAGTGGCCCGTTTATCGGCTTCAAACCGGTCGGCGATCATTGACACAACCGGCGGCGTAAACCCGGCTTCTCCTACTCCTACCCCCATCCGGGCGAGGAGCAACTGACTGTAGCTTGCAACCGCTCCGGAAAGCATCGTCATTGCAGACCAGAGTGCGGTAGCGGTCGCGACAATCCCTACGCGACTAAGTCTTTCCGCCAATCTTGCGATAGGAATACCAATCCCGCCATAGAACAAAGCGAACGCCGCACCGCCCATGATGCCGAGCTGGAAATCGCTTAACCCGAATTCTTGACGGATCGGTTCACCGACAACAGAAATTATCATCCGGTCGATGAAATTAAACATGTAGATCGTGCCCAATAGAAAGATAAACCACCAATCGCGGCCCGCAAATTTTTTCATGCGTTAAATTTCGCCTTTCGCAGTGACTTCCGTTGGCTTATCTGCGATCCAAATTACGACTAATTGCACTCGAACCCTCCCCAGATTCTTCTTAAACCGGTATCACTTTATGTTCATGCAGAACCTTCCAATTGGCAGGTCACCTGCTTTGCAAATTGTGGCGAGCAGCCAAAGCGAAAGGATTGTTAAATGGCAGGAAATCTGGAAGGCAAAGTCGCGATCGTTACCGGCGCAGCGGGAGGAATTGGCGCTGCGACTGCGAAACGGCTCGCAGAACAGGGCGCGACAGTGGTTTTAGCCGATATTGATCTCGCTGGAGCCGAAACAGCAGCAGTACAGATCGAAGGCGCAAGCGCGCTTCGGGTAGATCTGACCGATGCAGATGCAGTGCAATCGCTTTGCGAACATATCGCAAGCGAGCATGGAAGCATTGACATTTTGCACAATAATGCCGCGATCCAGAACGATGCGCAGCGCCAGAGCGACCTGGACGTGCTCAATCTCGATCTTGCAGCCTGGGACAGGGCGATGGCGGTCAATGTGCGCGGGGCGATGCTGATGGCCAAAAATGTAATACCGCATATGATCGCAACTGGCGGTGGATCGATCATCAACAGCGCATCAGGCTTCGGCGTTCAGGGCGAATCGACCTTGACCGCCTATGGCACATCGAAAGCCGCCTTAATCCAGCTAAACCGCATGATCGCCACACAATATGGCAAGCAGAACATTCGCTCCAACTGTATGGTGATCGGATTTGTTCTGACGCCAATGGCGGTTGAATCTACACCGGACGTGGTTAAAGATATACTGCTCTCGCACCACCTGACTCCCGCACTGGGTCAGCCGGAAGATATTGCAAATTTGGTTGCATTTCTCGCCAGTGATGAAAGCAAGTTCATCACCGGCGCGGCAATCCCGATTGATGGCGGCGTGACCGCGCATCAGCCTAGCTATGCCGATTTCCAGAAGTTATTTGCCGAAATGGGTAGCGGAAAGCTCTAATCGGCAAGTTCCGCCAACCGGTCCATACTCCGCACGGGATCGGTTTTGCCATCCCATGTTGCTTGCGCCTTTTCCATCAGCGCGAGCGATTCCTGAATAGCGTCGGACAGCTCCATCAATTCGACGTAATAGCCATAGTTCTTGTAAGTATCAAACAGACAGAAGCGCTCGCCAGATGGCATCTGTCCGCTAAAAGCGATAGGGAATCCGGCATCGGTCAGTCGTTTATGGCCCGTTTCAAAATCGGTGCGCGGCATGACGTGGTGCAAACCAGGACCATTTTTCGCGAGAAAATCGAGGAAGGGCGATTTGCCCTTGTTGGTCTGCGTCAGCAATTCGATCAATTGCCCGCCCGAAAACCCGAAACCGACTTTCAATGACACTTCGGTAGGTTCTCCATAATAAAGTTGCCCAGGCAAAATCGGCACTTCAAAAACGAAGAATGGCCCTGCTCCCAGATCACGGGTCCAATGTTCCAGCGTTGCATCAAAATCGTCTACCACATGGCATAATTCTAAAATTGAACCATCAGGCTGCATCTTCCCATCCTTCCTTGCTTGTGCGCCGGGAAAAAGCCAAAACCCGTTTCGCAACTTGGGCGGCGCGAACAGTGATATCGACATGGGGAACATCAGAGGGGATATCGGTTAATCTCACTAGCTGCACATCGCGGATCATCTGATCTTTTGGGGGATTGTCCGGTACGCCTTGCCAACGCGTTAGCATCCAGCCTTCATGCAGACCGCATGTATCAATCCAATTGGTCACGCCCGGATCAGACAAAGCAATCGCATAAGTCACCGTGCCATCTTCATTGGGCGCTACCTGCCCTTTGTTCAGGCTGGCCGGACGCAACATTGGGTCGGGCGCGATTGTCCAGGGGTCGACAATTTGAAATCCGGTATAATAGCTGCCCACCGGGTCAAGAGTGAGCAGCAGCGCCTCATCATCTGCAAGTTGGAAACGCCCACCGGCAAGATAGCCCCAATTGCCATCACGCCCATTGGGGCCGACCAATTTGTTCGGTTCGGGAAAGCCAAGAAAATCATCCTTAAACCCGCGCCAGAACCGCACCCAAGCGGGCATATCCTCGATGACAGTCGCTGCGATTTCGTCTTCGCTGCGCGCTTTCCAATCCGCTGGCGGATCAAGACGGCGGACATTCACCTCCGCGGGCAATTGATCCCAATCGGCCTGACTGTCACGGGTATAAATCTGGATACGCCCGCTTTGCGATTTCAAATGCAATGGCCCGCCATCTTCGGGGCCAACCGTCACTATGACCCGGCCATCGCCATCCGCATGGGGCAGCAAATCCTGCAATGTCAGCGCACCAATATTATGGCCCAGTCCAGCATGATGCGCTGGCTCCATTTCTATCACTACACTAAATTGCGGCGGGTTATTTGAAAAACGCAGGTCAATCTCATAATGGCCATCGCCATCAACCGGGATTTCGCGGTTGAAATTATCGGGATTGTCCACCGCCACGGCCGCACCATGATAGACATGGCCAAACCAATGACGCGGCGGATTGGAAACATTCCAAATCACTTTGGGATCGGCGGTATCGCCGTTTGCCTCGCGCATCGCCAGCGCCAATACCCATTGGTCCAGCGCATTATCGAGCGCCAAATTGCCGTGCAGCGTTTTTGCAGCCGGATCCTCCAACATGCCCGTTCGCGCCTGTTCCCGCGCCGCGCGTATATCCGCTCGCTCAATGAGGCGCAGCGCAAGTTTCTCGGCGGCCTCCTGATCGGCAGTATATAGCGGATTGCTCATGATATGGTGCCGACCCGTCCACCTTCGACAAAGACGGTGCTGCCGGTCGTATAGCTCGATGCCTCGCTCGCCAGCAATATTGCCGCGCCCACGGCCTCATCCGCTGCGCCAAAACGCCTAATCGCATTGCGTTCGGCTAGCCCCAAGCCTTTGTGGATTTCTGCTTCCTGTCCATCAGGACTCATCGATCCGACACAAAGCGCATTGACGCGTGTATGCGGGGCCAGCGCCTTTGCCAGTGAGCGGGTGAGGAAGGCCAAGGCCGCCTTGCTAACGCCATAAGCCACAGCAGGCGGTATCGGGGTAAAGCCGCCGCAGCTTTGTACGGAAATTACCACGCCCTTGCCATGCACCTCCATATCGGCGCTGGTCAGTTCGGTCAGCCGCCATGTCGCCAGAACATTGACATCCATTGCGGTTTTCCAGACCTCGTCCGTATTGGCCCACAGGCCGCCATCATGGGCATAGACCACGCCCGCAGCGGCATTGTTAAAGACAATATGTATCGGCCCAAATGCCTCGCGCGCCTTCGCCACCAGATTTTCCAAATCAGCCTTTTCGCCTGCATCGGCTGCAACCGCCAGAGCGCGGCCGCCATTCAGCGCATTTATCTCTGCTGCAATCCGGTCCAGCCTGTCTTGCGAGCGAGCGGAAATCACAACATTCGCGCCCAGCTCTGCATAAGCTTTGGCCACATGTTCGCCCACGCCGGGGCCAACACCAGTCAATATAGCCGTGCGGTCATCAAGGCGGAAACGGTCTAACACACTCATGGCTTTGCTCCGGTTTTCGGCGGGCCGAGAAGGTCACCGAAACGATCATAATAATCGGCCATTCGCTCATGCACTTCACCAATGTCGATGCTATATTCTTCCGGACTATGCTTATGCTTGCCCATCCGTTTGGCAGCGGGGTTTTCGGTCAAAAACCGGTCAATGCGTGCTTTATGCTCTTCTGAAAAATGCAATCCAAATTTGTCATAAATCCGGCTAATTGCCCCTTTGGGATCCGCCACTACATCCTTATGCGCCAGATCGATAATGCGGTCCTCAATCGCGGCATCGGCCCTTGCGGCCAGCCCGCGATTCATGGCAGCCACCCAGGTTTCAATCACATCGCGGCCTATCGCGGCCTTATCCTTATCCCCTCCAAACGCCGCCAGAAAACCGGCAATAAAGCTGGATAATGATGAAAATGTCAGCGCGGGATCGCGGTGCGTCCAGACCAGCATGGCACCAGGGTATGCCTCCAACAAAGCAGGTAAATCAAATAGATGCTGCGGTGATTTAAGAGTCCATCTGCCTTTTGGTCCCTTCCACTGAAAATTTTGCAACATGCGTTTATGCGAGACATATTGCCCCGGCGCGTTGCTATGTCGCAGCCATTCGGCATAATCCGGAACACCCAGCTCGGCAGCAAAATTTGTGCTGGCAAAATGATATTGCATGCCATGATTACACTCGCCAGGCTGCGTACAATCGAAACGCTGAATGTCCAGCAATTGCGGCGCATGTTCCAGCCAATTGTCATAGAGCGCTGTCACTTGGGCAATGCGCGGATCACTATCAAAAGTGGCCTCGTCTGTCGGCGGCCACGGAATATACCATTCCCATTCACGCGGTGCCCGCGCCTGGGGATCAAGGCAGAGCAGATCATAGCTGATCGTCGTGCCAGTGCGCGGCAGGCCGATAACGATCAGCGGATCGCCTATTTCCTGCTGCGCTATATCGGGATGATTTTTATCATCCTCTACAAAATGCAATCGCGTGGCAAGCTGACCGACAATATTTTGGGTTGCCAAATGGCGCAGCTGCTCATTGGGGCTCATCGCTTCCACGGCTGCAACCAGGCGCTCGAAGCCCTCTCGCCAACCGGAATCTGGTCCGAAATCCGAAAGACCGGTTGCTTCACGCGCGGAGGATTCCAGGCCCTTATTCGTCAGCTTTTCAGTCATCTATCATCCCATCGCCTTTTCCATATATTCCATCAAATCGGCATAATGTGGCTGATGGACCAAGCCGCCGCCGGAAATGGAGATGGTTTCACCGGTAATATATTTACTCTCATCTGCAGCCAAAAAGGCGACAAGCGCGCCCACATCGGCAGGCTCGCCAAATTCGGGCGTTAAAATATGGCGCTTGATGATTTCGGGCAGATCGCCCGTGGTTGCGCGCAATGCTTCTGTCATAATTACCCCGGGGGCCACGGTATTGCTGCGGATATTTTGCTTGCCATATTGGGTGGCGATATATTTGCTGAGCGCAATAATCGCGCCTTTCGACGTGCCATAGGCGATACGCGCCAAATCGCCCGCAACACCGCTATTTGAGGCGGTATGGATAATCGAGCCACCACCGCTTTCAATCAAATGCGGAATGGCAAAACGGCATCCCAGCAAATATCCCTTCACATTCACATCCATTGTCTCGTCCCAAACATAGAGCGGAATGTCCGTGGCGGTCGTATCTGCCTGATGCTTGGCCGGGTCGGTCATCGCGGCATTATTGTGCAATATGTCGAGCCGGCCAAAACGTGCGACCGTGGCATCGACCATCGCCTTAACCGACGCCTCGTCCGCCGCGTCAAACTGCACCGCCAACGCGGCATCGCCATGCCCATCGGCAACCTTTTGTGCGCTTTCGGCAGAAATATCAGCAACGGTAACTTTCGCGCCCTCGGAAATCAGCCGCTCGACGACACCAGCGCCAATCCCGCCACCCCCGCCAGTAACGATGGCTACCTTGCCGTCCAAACGCTTCATGTCGTTATCCCCCGGTAAATTGCTTGTTAAATTCCACAAAGCCGACCAGCCGCGCCTTGCGCGCAGCCTCCACGGCAGGCTGTAAATCTTGATCAGGCCCGTCGGGAATAATTTGAAGCGGCTCGCCGGCCTGCAAGCCTGCAAGCGCATTATGCGTCACATGTGATGGATCGCAAGCTTGCGACAAATCAAAGCCCTCTGGCACAGTGCGGCGCAGTGTGGGCGTGTCCATCAATGGCGCGCACACAGCAATCACATCAATTCCGCGTTCATTATATTCGGCCCACAGGCTTTCAGCCAGGTTGATTTCAAAGGCTTTAGTGGCCGAATACATAGCCAGATTGGGCTGCCCGCCAAGGCCAGCGCCCGAGGCCATGACGATCACCCCGCCGCGACCCGCAGCGCCTTCCCCGCGCCCCAGAAATTTGCGGCCAAAGCCATTGGCGGCATCAATCAAAGTCGAGATATTCATTGCTACCAGACGGTGTGCAGACGAGACATCATCCTCAAAAAAGCCATGAAATCCATCTGCACCGGCGTTTGAAATATAAAGACCCACATCCAGATCAGATGCCGCCTCCACTATTTTCGTGCCTGCGCCGCCTTCAGTCAAGTCTTGGGCGACGGCGCGATATTCAATGCCAAATTCGTCCTTCAACTTTTCACCCAAAACTTGCAAAGCATCTGCCCGGCGGGAGACGAGGACGAGGTTTATCCCCATCCCCGCCAATTCCTGTGCATAGCATTCGCCCGTGCCTTCCGATGCCCCGGCAATAACAGCCCATGGGCCATATTTGGCGGCAAAGGCGGCTGTATCGAGCGGCAATTGAGCAAGTTTACGCATGACTTAGTCCGTCTTCTTCATTTCCGCGACGCGCGCCTTGGCCGCCTCAATCCCGCGGAAAATCGCGGTGGTGTTTCCTGCACCTGCATAGAAAAGCAGAAACAGCGGAATTTGTTCCAGTTGTTCTTCGGTAAACTCTTCGTTGACCAGCGCACCGGTCATCTGGATTTCGACCAAATCCTGCCGTCCCAGCATCGCCGTTGCCCCCAGTACCATCAGCCTTTTATCGCGGATGGAAAAAGCTTCATTCCCCCACATATTGGCAAATTGATTGCCAACAATCTCCTGATTGAAAGGAGAGCTCTCAAAGGGCTTGACCATTTCGGATGAACCGGGGCCATAGACTTTATCAAACACCTCAAGGCCTTTTTCCCAATTTTTCTCACTCATTAAATTCTCTCCATTAAAATTTGCGTTGTAGATTCAGGATTCCAGCGGTTGGCCGTTAGGATGTTCCAGACCCGATGTTGAAAGCGCGTTATCGCGGATCAGCTCCACCATTGGCAGGCGCGCACCAAATTTGGCCGCCTCTTCTATGGCGACCTCCAGGTCCTTCACCATCAGACCCATGAAATATTGCCGGATACCTGTCTCCTGCTCATTTCCCTCCGGGTCCGGACGCACCATCATCGCAAGCGCGCCTTCAAGGCCGCCGCCAGCATTTGGATCACCCGACAGCGCCTCGCGTAACTGTTCAAGTTCCACACCATAGTTGCGCGCAATTACTGCGCCTTCATAACCTGCGCGCATGCATCCGAAATAAGTAGTGTTGCGCGCTATCTTGGCGGCCATTCCAGAACCAGGCCCGCCCATGTGAATAACCGAACCGGCAAATCCATCGAAAATGGGTTTGGCAGCTGCCAATTCTTCGTCGCTACCGCCAGCCATGCAAATTAGCCCATTTTCCCCTGATTTTGGGCCATTGGTAACACCGCAATCGATGAGCGTAACACCAGCCGCGGCGCAATGCTTTTGCGCGGCGGCAAGATCGGTCATGGAGATTGTCGATAGAAGAATAACGGTCTGACCAGACTTGTTTGCCGCGAGGACACCATCCGGTCCGTCCAGAACCGCGATCGTTTGATCGCCGTTAAGAACCGCAATCAGCACACAATCAGATGCTGCTGCCAATTCACGGGGCGTTGCGGACATTGCGGGTGCTCCAGGCACGTTATCCGCTGCTTCGGCTCGTACATCATAGATCGCCGCCAACTGACCCGATCGCTCAAGGCATTGGGCAACACCTCCACCAATTCCGCCCAGTCCAATAACTCCACCTGAATTCATCACAACTATCCTTTCAATAATTCAAATCAATATCTTTCAACGAGCATACCAAGAATTTCATTGCGCAGGTTCGGACCAATACCTGCATCGTCAAAATAGGAATCCAGACCGCCCCATCGCTTGTCAACTTCACTCCATGCAGATTGCAGATAATCTGATTGCACGCCGATCAGCGCTTCAATTTGACCATCACTTGGGACAAACCCATAACTCGTCATGAAGCCGTCTCGGACAGTGTCTGTCCGGTGCATGTTTTGACCAAAAACGTTCGAGCGCAAGTAATCCTTCATGATTTCATGTCTTGGTACGCCTACCAATTCCAAAAGTAGCGCGATTGCCACTCCGGTACGGTCTTTTCCGGCTGTACAATTTATCAGCATCGGCATTGATCCGCCGGACATCACACCCGTGATGCGGGCCCAGTGTCTTGTCAGTGATCCTGGGATAGAACGATAAGTCTCCTTCATCGTATCAACTGCAATAGCTGGGTCGGATCCGCGTTGAAGTCGCTCGCGGCCTTCATCACCAAATACTCTAAGGTCAGCATCAACTTCCAGTTCAAGCAATGTGCATTCCGGACTGTGCCAGGCGTGGGGAATTTCCTTGCGTTCATCGACTGACCGGAGATCTATGATGGAGTGAATTCCAAAATTTCTTAGTTCCTCAAAATGTCGGTCGCAAAAATTTCGGGGACCTTCACTACGAAAAAGTAGGCCTGACCTGATCTTCCCTGTTTCGGCAGCAATGCCGCCGAGGTCTCGAAAGTTCAGGCTGGTGACTGGTTCGGACATTCAACAGGCCGGATAAACCGGAATGGCTGCAGACATCTGCTCATAAAACTTGGAATCGAACCAGATATGCTCAACATAGTGACCCAAGCTCGCTCGCTCATCGGTATAAGCGTAACGCATGACATCCGCCATGCCGCCGGTATAAACCACTGCATGTTTCGCTGGATCAATTGATGCCAGATGAGCTTCAAAATCGGCGAGCCTGCCTTCGATCCGCATACAGACATGGTGAAATCGAATTGCAAAGCTATCATCATCCGGCAGTGGATCACTATACATCGCATTCCCGTCTAGCGGCTCAATCAGTTCAATCTCTGTTCCACCGACATTGGCGAGAGCTATTTTCAATCGATAGGGATGACTAGCTTCCAGTCCCGGCGCGTCATTGGTAAACACATGAAAGGAAGGAACATCATACTCATCCCGCCAGATCGAGAGTGCCTGATCCATGTCGGTCGTGACATAAGCCACTTGGCTATGCCTGGCATTTTGACTCGGAAACATGGTCTTTCCTCCTAGTTGCTAATGATCTTGCCGCCGTCGATGATCAAAGTATCTCCGGTATGATATCGAGACAGATCGCTAGCCAGATAGACGGCGGCTCCCCATAGATCGTCGGGCATACCTGCACGGCCAAGCGGGGCTTTCGCCGCAACAGCGTCTGCAATCATCTTGCCTGTTTCGGCGTCCGCCATAGTCATTTCGGTAATGATAAAGCCGGGCGCGATAACATTGCACCGGATAGCGTGTGGGCCAAGCTCGACGGCAATGCCTTTGGCCAGCGCTGCCAAAGCCCCTTTGGCAGCGCCATAATGGGTCATCGTTGGCACGCCCTGAAAAATCGATCCGCTGCCGCAAAAAATGATGGAACCGCCATTTCCCTGATCAACCATATGTTTGGCGACTTCGCGCGCCGTGAATACCGCCCCGTGCTGATTGACATTGATCAAATGATGGTAGGTGCCGGAATCCATTTCGATGAATGGCGTTTGAGAGGCAATCCCTGCATTGGCTATAACTGTATCGATCTTCCCCATATCCTTCAGCGCTGCATCAACGCCGGAAACGATTGCCTCTTCATCAGTAACATCGATGGTATCACAGCGCACTTTCACGCCCATTGGCCTTAGTTTTTCCGCAGCCCGTTCGTTGGCCTCGGCGCGGCGTCCCCAGAGAATGATATCGCTGCCAGCGCGTGCCAGACCTTCGGCAAATCCAAATCCTAATCCCGAATTGGCTCCGGTCACCAGCGCCACTTTTCCAGTAAGGTCAAATAGATTTTGCGCCACTGCGGCTTGCACCCTCTTTACATTTTATCTCATCAGCCGAACTAGCCGGTTTGTTGCACGCAGGCGCATATCTTTCGGTAGGGCAACGTTCAATCATCTGCTGTTGTAGCGATAGAGGAATAAAGGGATCAGCAAATGACAGGCCATAAGCGGAAAGGCAGAGTATTCGAAATACTCGACATGCGTAACCCCGTGCTGAGCGAGGCACAAAAAACAGCACTAGACGCCGCCGCGAGGGCAAGTTTTGATTTTTCCGCGAAAGCAATCATGCAAGCTGCACAGGATCAGACCGGACTGTCGGATTTTGGGAAAATGGATTTCGTCGAACGCCTGGACCTGTGGTGCCAATGCGTGAAAGACGACAAATTTCTTTCACCGGTCAGCCATGCTGCATTGTGGTCAATGTTCCTGCGCTATGCCTGCGACCGGTTGAGGGTTGAAGATATTTGTAATCGCCACCCTGAAATCCTTGACATAGAGATTGACCGACCAATCATTGTTGCCGGTCCGCCCCGGTCAGGGACCACTCATTTGCTCGGCCTCCTTTCGGCAGACAATCGCTGGCGGTCGCTACCCTGGTGGGAGGCAACAGCACCTGTACCAACTGAAGCCGATGCTCCAACGGCGGACAATCCCAATCCGCGCTGGTCCCGCGCGCAAACCGGATGGGAACAGCAGGACGCGTTGATGCCGCTATTCAAATATATGCATGAATTCTCACCAGATCATATCAGTGAGGATATCGAGCTCCAGGCCCTGGATTTCTCCTCCTACCTAATCGAATGGATGGCCTTGGTCCCAAAATGGCGAGACTATTATCTCAGCCATGATCAGTCCGGCACTTATGCCTATCTTAAAAAGGGGCTGCAGGTTCTCACATTTCTGAATGGTCCTAATCGCTGGGTTATAAAATGTCCGCAGCATATGGAGCAGCTACCAGTCTTGCGGAAAACTTTCCCTGATGCAACCTACGTCATCACCCACCGCGATCCGGTAGGATCGATCCGTTCGACATTATCTATGTGGCTATATGCTTCCCGAATTCTGCGCACAAAGAGCGACCCCGAAGAACCCAAAAAATATTGGATTGACCGTTACAAAACACTGTTGCAGCGCTGCGTTCAGGATCATGGCTGCCTCCCCGCAGCGCAAACCGTTGATGTTTTTTTCCATCAGTGGATCAAGGACCCCGATCTGATTTTGAAAGAAATTTATTCAAAGGCAAGCATGCCGCTAGATGCCAAGGTGTTGACCAAGCTGCACAAATATCATTCGGATAATGATCCGGGCGTAAAGGGACGGGTCATATTCGATCTTGAACGCGACTTCGACATCAGTGCGGAAGATATTCGCCAGCATTTCAAATTCTATTTCGATCGATTCCCGGTCGAACAAGAAATCAAATAAGTAACTACGGAGACCTTAATGCCAAAAATACATGTGATTGACCGTTCGGGCAGCAGCAAGACGGTAGAAGCCAATGAGGGTATATCCTTGATGGAAGTTATCCGTGACGAGGGCTTTGACGAACTGCTCGCGTTGTGCGGCGGTTGCTGTTCCTGTGCGACCTGCCACGTTCATATCGACCCGGCCTATTCCGGCAAGCTTCCTGAAATGACCGACGACGAAAATGATCTGCTCGATAGTTCGGATCATCGCGATGAACATTCGCGTTTATCCTGTCAGATTGAAGTTACCGGTGATCTCGAAGGAATCACATTGACAATTGCTGACGAGGATTGATGATGAGCGATGCGCTAGGCGAAGTCCTTTCTTTTTTTGACGAGTGGAAGCCGACTCTGGGTGATATGCTCGCCTCGATGGAAAGGCGATTTACTGCCGAAACCGTCTGGGAAAATATTGGATTGTCCAAAACAACCGGATTTGCTGAAGCCAAATCGTTCATGGACGGTTTTGCGCAAACTCTGCCAATCGAAAGTGGCGAAGTAATCGTGCATCACGCTTCAGCCAATGGAAATGTCGTGCTCACAGAACGCACAGACAATTTTTACGACAAAGACGGAAAACAGATTGTGTCGATAAAATTGATGGGTGTATTTGAAATGGACGGGGCACAAATAATCGCCTGGCGCGACTATTTTGACACCGCTAAAGGCTTCGGCTGATGTTTGAAGGCAAACAAGTTTGGGCAGAACTACCCGTTCTACCTGCGAAAGAATTGGTGCCTCTGGTTCAAAAATTCGAGGCGGCAGGCGTAGAAGGTGTCTGGGCACCGCAGATTTTCGGTGCGCCCTTCACCACATTGGCTGCAGCGGCTACGGTTACCAAAAAGATCAAATTGGGCAGCGGCATCGCACTCGCCTTTACTCGGAGCCCGCTTGAAACGGCATGTAGTGCTATTGATCTAGATCATATCAGCGACGGGAGAGTAGTTCTTGGACTGGGCTCCAGTGCAAAGTCGCAAATTGAGGGCAGCTTTGGCATGGAATATGGCAAGCCGCTGGCCCACATGCGCGAAGTGGTGGCGCAAGTGCGCGCAGTGATCGAAAATGGACATAGCGGCGAGTTACAAAAGCTTGAAGGTGAATATCATACACTCGATCTTTCTCATTTTCGCTTGATCCGGCCTGCCCGGCGCTCATCCGTTCCCATTTTTCTACCTGCTATATTTGAAAAAGCTTGCGAGCAGGCAGGCGCGATAGCTGACGGGTTGCTCGGCCATCCGTTGTGGACGACAGACTGGCTGCAAAGCAAAGTGACGACGCATGTTCAAGCAGGCCTGGACAAGGCGGGGCGCGAGCGCAGCGAAATCGACGTGAATTTGATGATCTTCACGGTCATCAATGATGACCGTGCTGAAGCGATAGCCGATGCGCGCGCCAACATCGCCTTTTACACCCAATCGCCACAATATTTGCGCTATTTTGATGCAATCGGCTTTGGCGGACAGGCTAGGGAAATTCAGGCCGCCTTTGCCGTGCAGGATTATGAAGCGATGACAAAAGCCTGTCCGGACGAAATGATTTCTACGATCACTATCGTTGGTCCGGCCGATGAAGTGCGCGAAAAAGTGGCAGAACGCGCGCAATATGCCAATTCCATTACGCCGGTGGTTCCACAATTTGGATTAGAGCCAGACAAGGCAGCCATTTACAGGCAGCGCATTGCCGATTTATTCTATCCTTCAGTTACGGGCAAATAATCCGGCCAGCAAGAATTCAGCCATGGCATCGGCCTGCGCCTCTTTCTGACTACCCGGTTCGTCTTCGGTAAACGGATCGGACAACAATCTGTCGTGCATTGGACCGAGCGCAAAGTAGGAGCCGACACCGTGGACAAGTAGAGCTAGAAGGGCGCTGGAACTAATCGGCGTCAGTTTCTTCTCCTGTGAAACATCGGCCATCAGAGCCTGAAGCCGTTTCTGAAAAGGCAGAGTAAACTGGTTCGTGATATAGTCGAGACGCCAGCTTTGCCGCCGCCCCTCTTGTTGGCTAAGCGCGACAATATCGGAGTTGATGATTGCCCAACGGCAAAAACGCTTCACCAGATCCCGTAACCGCTCTTGCGCGCTTCCCTGCGTCGTAAATGCGGGCTCAACATCGCGCGCCGCGGCAGCCAAACGCCAGTTAACCGCAGCCTTCCACAGTTCCGACTTACGCCCAAAACGGACGTTGAGCAGATTGTGACTGACGCCTAACTCGCGCGCCATCGCCCGCATAGTTGACGCTTCATAACCCAACGTGGCGAACATAGAAAAAGCGGTCTTCAGCAGATCCGCCTCGTCGACAGAATCCCTTGTAGACGCTTTGGGACGTCCCCGTTTGCGTTCTTTATTTGGAATATTTGCTGCCAATGCTCCGTAGGTTGCCATGAAAGTCAATTGACAATTAAATTGTCATCTGTCAATTTAATTGTCAATGCAGACTGATGAAAGTATGAGTCGCAAATGACAGATCAAATCTGGTGGGCAGTTGCCCGCTCTGAAGACATTCACAAAGACAAGCCGGTCAACGCCGATATCGGCGACCAGCCTGTTGTACTGTGGCGCGATGCAAACGGCGCTGTTCGGGCGTTGGAAGACCGCTGTCCGCACCGCCGTGCACCACTTTCGCTGGGCTGTATATTGGGCAACGGCATGATCCAATGCGGCTACCATGGCTGGACCTATGATGGCGAAACCGGTCATCTGAAGGATATTCCAAACCTAAAATCGACACAGAAATTTCCTCCCGTGTATAAGGCAAAGCCCTTTGGCGTCGCGGAAAGCGGGGGTTTCGTTCGCGTATGTCTAAATCCGAAAGCGGAAAATCCAGCTCCCTTAAGCGAAAAATTGCCGCTATCAGGCCGCGAAACTGTCGCGTTGGACCATCAACATTATGTCGACACTTTGTTTGACGATCCGGGCTTGCTAATCAATATTCGCGGCGTTCGTTTTTCACCCTATTTGATGGCGGAGCTTTCAGAGCGGGACGGGCGTCTTGTTCTTGAACGATCTTGTCAATGGGCGTCGCCGCACTGGCCCGCGCCATTTTCTTCCGACTTCCCGATCACGCTCAAAATATCGGCCGATCCAGCGTCGGGCGAGTCCGAATTGTTGCTGCGCGACGATCAGTTCAACCCGTTGCTGCGCGCAACGCTGGCACCTGTTCCCGGTGCCCGCGGGGTGACACAAGTCCAATGGCGCGCAAAATTGGAACGCAAGCGCCCGGGATTGATGGCCAAAGCTATGGGACTGAGGGCGCCGTTCAATGTGCTTTCGCATATTGATGGCGAGTCACTGCGCGTTTTAAAACCTTCAGCATCCATTCACGCTTCCGATCTGCGCGAAGAAATAGCCAGTCGCAGCGATTCCGCCGCACAAGCCGCTGCCTGACAGCGGCGCAGGAAGATTAGAGGAGACGAGCATGCTAGAAAATCAAGAAGCGCCGCAAGTAAACGATTATGAAGATCCGGTCAGCGCAGACCCGCGCGAATTTGCAGCTAAGGTCAACAATTGGGTTCCGCATGATCTTGTACTGAAAGATGCTTGGTTTCCCGCTGCGCACTGCTTTGCCATCGGCAAAAAACCTATTCGCCGCGCGATTTATTCACAGCCCTATTTTCTATGGCGCGAAAATGGCAAGATTGTCGCATCCGAATTTCATCCGAATGAAGGAATGTTTGCAAATAAAAGCGAATATTCCGACGCTGCAGGCCGTTATCCGGTAATTGAGAAATATGGCTATGCTTGGTGCTGGTTTGGAAATCCTGAAAGTGCTGCGCCGGAACATATACCTAGTATTCCTTATCTCCCTGAACAAGGCGGTGTTCCTGAACATATGCTGGGAACAGTCCGTTTCGATTGCTGCGCCCCGCTTAGTCTGGAAAATCTGATCGACCTTACCCATGCTGATTTCATCCATGCTGATGTCGTGGGTGATGAGAAGATGGACAAGGAAACGGTTGAAGTTTTCCACGATAGCGAAACGATTACCATGGTGCGGACCTGCGTGAATAAATCGGTTGCGCCGATTATGAAGATATTTGGCGGCGTGCGCGAGGATGTGCAGCAAGTGCGTCAGGTTATTCGTATCTATCTACGTAGCCACGCCGCCATCGCCTATGGCAAATTTGACCCTGGCGATAATGTGCAATTATTCCATCCCTG
Organism: Parasphingorhabdus sp.; assembly: GCF_965233695.1. GTDB lineage: Bacteria > Pseudomonadota > Alphaproteobacteria > Sphingomonadales > Sphingomonadaceae > Parasphingorhabdus. Next base: position 2,342,896 of record NZ_OZ247497.1, on the reverse strand, counting down.
CGTTCCTGAAACGAGGGATCGAACGCGGCTCGACTATGCGATGAACACAATGAATGTGAAGAAGCACAACCTGTTTCGCTATATGATGCCAAAGGCGAGCTATAAGGTTTCGCGCCAAGACAGCAGCATGACCAGCCCGCAAAGCCCGCGCTATATGCGCGAAGAAAAACGCAAGGATTTGCATTCGCCACTCGATGAAGCCGGTCAGAAATATCGTGTCTTGATGCTCGCACTAGCCGAAAGACAGGCGAAAGGTGATTTTGAATATCGTGATAATGTCAGCACCGATTGTAGCGACATTATAGGATATCAAAAAGAATGACAAAATTGACAAACGCAGTTGGTGAAGAACGTAAATATTGGGGCGTGATACCTATCCTCCCTGCCCCGGTCATGGGCGGCATGGCCAAACAGATGGAACAGGTCGGCTTTGAAGGCTGTTTCTCGCTCCAGATTTACGGCGCACCTTTTGTCCCCATGGCTGCAGTTGCTGCAATGACAGACACTTTAAAAGTCGCCCCAGGTATTGCCGTGGCTGGCACGCGCAGTCCTGTTGAGACAGCCTATTGCGCCATTGAATGCGATACAATCAGCCAAGGCAGGTTTGTCCTGGGCCTGGGAACTTCACTGCACAGCGCTTTGGAAGGCATTTATGGAGAGCCACATCGCAAATTGCTCACTCATTTGCGAGAAGTTGTCAAAATTGTGCGCTATGTCAACGCCAATGGCCACAAAGAAATGGAACCGTTGAAGGGCGAATATTATAATCTGGAATGGACAGAAAAAATGATGACCGCGCAGCCGCTGCGCGAAGACATCCCTATCTGGATTGCCGCACTAAAAGACAAGCTGACCGACATGGCGCTGGAAATCGGCGATGGACTGATCGTCCATGCGCTATGGACGGCCGATTACACAAACCACAAGAAACCCTTTATAGAGGCTTCGCTGGCCAAACATGGCCGCAAACGCGAAGATGTCGAAATCAATGCATGGCCGTGGGTTGCCGTAAACGATGACAAGCAGCAAGCAATTGATGACAGCCGTGCAACCGTGGCTGGGTATATCGGCTATAAGGAGTATGAGAGCTTTTTCGATTCCATCGGTTTTGGAGATTTAGCCCGCGAATGTCAGCTCAGCGCTGGCGAACATGGCGATGTTTCCGGCATTATCGACAAGGTAAGCGATGACGCTGTGCAAGCATTTGTAAAATGCGGCTCTGTTGATGATGTTCTGGAGCAGATTGAACCATTTTGGAATGTCGTGGACTCGCTTTGTCCTATGACACCCTATCGCAACCTGTCGATGGAACAGCTGACAAGCTACAATGAAGGCATTTTCAAACTGGTCATGGAGGCCAAAAGCCGGGAAGCCTGAACTGACAGAAAATTGCGGATGGAGAGAGAGAGGCATGACGACTGCGACCGAGACCCTGCTGGTCTATATGGACAATCCCGATCCGTTCCGGGGGGCTCCAGATAAGCTTGCAGAGCTTCAGTTGGAGGCAGTGCGAGAGCGTTTTGCCCAGCAGGTAAAGCGCGTCCCCGTCCTCGCTCGCCGCGCCAAGGAATTGGGCGTGACGGAGATAAAAACGCTGGACGATCTGGTCCCGCTACTTTTCGCACATACCAACTATAAAAGCTATCCAGAGGCCTTTGTCGACAATGGCCAATGGAAGCATATGAGCATGTGGTTGCAAACCTTGAGCTCTGTCAGCACAGCCAATATCGACGTTGAGGGCTGCAAAGATGTTGATGACTGGATTGACAGAGCCAAGGACGCCGGACATTTCGTTTTTTCCTCCAGCGGCACGTCGGGGAAAAACAGCTTTCTAAACGAAGGGGCCGAAGAACGCGAGCGCGCCAAAAACGCTTACCTGCACGGCTTTAACATCGCCACTCCCGACCATAAGCCAGTGCAGGATCGCCATGTGTTTAGCGTAATGGCACCCAAGGGCGTGCACAAGCTGACCCATAGCTGCAATTTTCTCTATGATGCATGGGCAAAACCCGATGGCGGTCTGCATCGTCTAATCGAAGCGCCAATGAAGGCGATGGACACAATGCGCCCGCATCAACTGCGCCGATTGCTGGCATCGGGGAAAATCGGCCCGGCGGAAATGGAAGCCTTCGAAAAAGAAATGGAAACCAAAGCGGAGGAAAATGGCGTGCGCTTTGACAATTGGATTAAAGAGATTGTCGAGCTACGTCACGAACCTCTCTATATCGCCTGCATGTGGGCACAAGCCTGGATGATCGTAGAACGATTGCGAGCGATGGATATAAAAGACGGTGATTTCCATCCGGATACGATTCTTTCGGTTGGCGGCGGAACCAAGGGCGCGAAAATCCCGGTGGATTATCGCGAGCAGATCAAATCCTTCTTCGGCGTGGATGAAAGCCGCCTCTCCAACAGCTATGGCATGGTCGAAATTTCCGGCTTCAATGCGCTGATCCAGCCGCACGGCGTCTATGCTACGCCGCCATGGCTGGTGCCGCTGGTGTTGGACAAAAGCGGAGACAAGCTGCTCAACCCTGCAGATGGCAAGGGGCTAGTCGAGGGGCGCATGGCTTTTTTCGATCTCAATGCCGAATATCGCTGGGGCGGCATTATTTCGGGTGATAAGGTCACTGTCGAATTTGGCTCTGGGCTGGACGGCGTAAAGACGCCGATCGTGCGCAGCATCGCGCGCTATGCCGATCTTGAAGAAGGCGAAGGCAAGCTCACCTGCGCGGGAACCATTGACGGCTATGTCCGCGGGAGCGTTGCTGCATGAACGCGCCCGATATTATAGATTTTGGTGAACGGCTTTTGGTACCTCATGTGATCAAGGGCGAAACGCAAATTTCTGCGGAAGTCGAGCATTTTAGCCGCGCCACGCAGGAAACCGTGATGACGCCAAAGCTGGATTTGGATGCGCTAGTCTGGCGGCGTCACGAAGTCGGCCCCGCTTTTGATACCCCACTTGCCGAGATAATAGACTTTCTGGATGCGGTCAGCGAAGCGCTTGATTATGATAAGAACAGCTATCTGCAAGAGGCAATGGAACAGAACGCGCGTATCGGCACTTTGGGCGCGCGCATATTGGAAAATTGCTACCGCGATATTGCCACATTTTTCACGCGGGAGGCCGCGACAGCTGAAGCGGTCGGTTCATTCGGTTCGCTCGAGGCGCTGGATGGGTGGCATCGACAGTCCATCAGGGGTGCCGAAACCGATATTCGCGCCTTCCCGCCGCGCATGGTGCATATTCTGGCCGGCAATGCTCCTGTTGTACCGCCGATCACCATCGTCCGCGCGGCGCTGTCCAAAGGCCTACATTTGCTAAAAATGCCGTCAAACGACATGTTCACGGCTACGGCATTGCTGCGCACCATGGCTGATGTCGGCCCCGATCACCCGGTCACACGTTCGTTTTCCGCTGCTTATTGGCGCGGGGGCGATGAGGCTGTTGAAGGCCATATTTTCCGCTCACAATATTATGATAAGCTGGCAGTATGGGGAGGCGACGCGGCTGTGCGCCACGCAATGAAATATGCTGCGCCGGGTTTCGAGATTATCAGCTTCGACCCCAAAGTATCGATCGGCCTGATCGGCAAAGAGGCGCATGAATCTGAAGAATCATTGGCCAATGTAGCCGAACGCGCGGCGGCAGATGTTCTGGCATTCAATCAAGATGCCTGCGCATGTGCTCGGTTCCAATTTGTTGAAGGCGATGATGAACAGATTGATGCTTTTTGCAGTGCCTTGCAAAGCGAAATGGGCAAAAACACGCGCTATGGTGATGGCCCAAATGGCCCTGTTCCACCGCAGGAGGCGGTGGAAGAATTAGACATGCTCGACATGCTGGCCCCGCTCTACCACGTTTATGGTAAGCCAAATGGCGGCGGTATGGTCATCAGGTCATCAGAGCCTGTCGGATTTAATCCTTCGGGCAAGATCATCAATGTCGTTCAGGTAAACGAGCTGAGCGAGGCCCTGCCCCATGTTACTGTCGCAACGCAGACTGTCGGTGTCTATCCGCAATCGCGGATGGGTGGGCTACGTGATGCTTTGTCATCATCTGGCGTTCAGCGCATTGTGCGCTTGGGCAATCATATCGGCGGAGCATTTGGCGGATTGCCACATGATGGAGGATGGCCGCTCCACCGGATGATGCATTGGGTTTCGGCTGAAGTTTAAGTATCCGGACGTGATCACTGTCCCGCATGTACTAAAAGTTTCTCGCTTAACTCCCATAACCGCTCTGCGCCTTCATCACTTTGGGCAGCTGGTGTCATGCTGCCGGGCTTGCGCTTGGCGAAATATTGACCGGTCGCTTCAGGTGCACCGCCGCGTGCCAACCAAAGTATTGTATCTGCACCCTGTTCAGGGCTTAGCGAAAATGGTCGACTGAACAAATACATCAGTTTTACCACGATATTGCCGTGACTGTCGAAATTCGTTTGTACGAGGCCGGGATGAACAGAATTAACCCGAATTCCTTTACCCTTCAGGCGCTTTGCTAATTGCCGAGCATGGAGGATATTGGCGAGTTTAGATTGGGTATAGGCATCGCTGGCGTTGAATTTGTTCGTTTGTTGCAGATCGTCCCACTTCATATCCTTGATAAACTTGTGAGCGATCGAAGCGGTGTTGATGACTTGCGCTCCGGGAGCAGCAGCCTGGAGGAGCGGCAGCAACCGGTTCGTCAGAAGAAAAGGTGCAAGGTGATTGGTTGCAAAACATTGCTCAAATCCATCTGCGGTCTCAACCCGTTTTGCAGGAGTGAAACCCGCATTGTTCACGAGCAAATCGATTTTGTCGGTCAGTTTCGCTACTTTCTCGGCAAATTTGGAAACCTGATCCATGACTGAAAGATCGGTTAGCACCATCTCAATCTTGGCTTCAGGCGCTTCATTGCGAATATTTTCCATAGCTGCCTTAGCGCGTTCGGCATTGCGGCCTTGTGCGATAACCCGCCAACCATCTATTGCAAGTTCGCGCGCAACAACCAAGCCAATGCCAGAGCTTGCGCCTGTTACCACTGCTGTTTTCATACCGAAACACTCCTTCCAGCAATGAAGCCGGTCACCAGCGCCGGGCCGACATTGCAGCCGTGCGCTGGCGATTTGCCCTGCCAGATCGAATTGGCATCGAGACCCGCAGCCCACAGGCCGGGAATTGGTTGGCCATCCTCACCCTGGACCCGGCAAGAGGCGTCGATCTTGACCCCGACAGTGGTCGAGCCATCACCCGGGAAGATTTGCACCGCGTAAAATGGGCCTTCGCCCATCGGTCCAAAGCAGGGGTTGGGCTGATGCTTGGGATCGCCAATTTCCTGATCGATCAGCGTGTCACCCTTGCCGAATTGGGTATCCTTGCCGCTTGTCGCGTCTTCATTGACCTTGGCCGCCGTTGCTTCAAGCCCTGCTGGATCGACGCCGATCTCGCCAGCCAGCTCGGCCAGAGACGCTCCCGATTTCATATAGCCGCATTCAACCATTTCCTTGATCTTGCCGCCGCCCTGCAACACCAAGCCGAGGCCGTATTTCTTCACATTCCTAGAACTCGCGATGATCCATGCAGGTACAGTTTCCGTGGCATGCATGATCTCGACAAAATGCACGCTCGCTTCATTGCCAAAGCGTTCGCCCTTGTCATTGACGGCGATGCAGCCGGGTTTCGACATGTCCATCAAGTGGGCAAAACGTTCGACATAACCATCTTCGCGCGTACGCTTGGAGACAACTGCCCAAACTGCATTGGCATGGTTTTCCTCGCCCATCATTGCGCCAGTTGCTTTCGCAGCGTTTATGCCATCACCTGTATTGTCATAGGGCAAAATGGAGACGTGCTGCTCGGCAAAGGGGATATAAGACTTACGCATCTGTTCATTGGCCGAAAACCCGCCTGATGCGAGCACGACTCCGCGTGAGGCGCTGATTTCGATCGATTTCCCATCAATTGTTGCCACCACGCCGGTAACTTTGCCATTGCTGGTCAGGAGGCGTTCGACCGGAGCATTTTCTATCAGATCAACGCCCGCATCCAATGCCGATTTCAACAGACGGCCAGCAAGCGCCGTGCCCATGGTCAGGCGTGAACCACGGCCCAGCTTTCTCTTGTCGAGAGCAAAGCGAATGGCGATCTTGGCCATGTGCCAAAGCCCAGACGGGGCCGGAATCTTGGCCAGATATGGCAGATCGAACAGATCGATCATCATGCCGCCCGGCGCATTGAATTCCTCGCGCGGCTTGGACAGGCGACTTAAATCTTCGCCCAGCTGCTTGCCATCAAATTCAGCCGGAGCAAGCAGGCGGCCATCATGGCGTGCGCCTTCGACTTCGGGATACCAGTCGCTTGAAGGAGGGGAGATCAGGAAGTTGACGGCGCTGTTCTTGTCCATCCATTCGACCATCTCCGGCCCGGTTTCGATATAAGCCTCGATCAGCTCGCGCTCGGCACGATTGCCGACTACGGCGAGCGCATAGTCGAGCGCCACCTGCTTGGAATCATCGACGCCAGCGGCCTTTGCCTGCGGGCTTTCCGGGATCCAGATGCCACCCCCAGAGATTGCAGTCGTACCACCAAAATGCGCCGCCTTTTCCAGCACCGCCACCTTGTGGCCCGCTTTTGCCGCGACAATGGCGGCAGTCAGACCGGCGCCGCCCGATCCCATTACGACTACGTCATATTGCATCGTTATCTATCCCCTCAAGCACACATGATCGCGCGCATCGCCTTGTCATCTATGTCCAACTGCCCCGCACAATCGAGACAATCCCAATATTCGCGCCACCATTTGATTTTACCTTTGGCATCAAGATCAAACACGCCGACAACGTTGGTTGCTGTTGATTGACCATTGGCCAGTTGGCGGACGGTATCAACGCGTTCGGTAAACACGGTCGTTCCATTGACAGCCACATGCAAAATGTCACAAGCACATTCGTCATATAACTCGTATTGCCTTTCCATTTCTCCGCAGATCGCATCGGCTCCCTCGCGAACTGGCGCTATGGGTACCACCGGTTGATAGCGTGCATATCCGCCAGCATCGATCGAAGCGCACTCACATCCAGTTTTTGCGTGTGGAACAGAGCCAGGAAATCACGCACAATTTGCTCATAGTTCATAGCTCATCCTCCTTGCTGGCCAAAGAATGCCTGGACTTTACTGGTGTCAAAATATTCGCGGCCGTGAATGATAAGGCCATCCTCTATGACAAACAGGTCATGATATTCATTCGCGTATGTTCTGTCGCCAAAGTGCATTTCGGACCGGATTTCCGCAGCGACAATATCTCCCTCTGCGATAATCCCGATGATTTCCACTTTGCGGGGAGAGGCATTGAGCAACATGTCTTTCACCGCATCTGTATAGGCTTTGCGCGACATCTCACCTGCACCCAGTACCCACCATGTGCATTGCTCGGCCTGCAATTCCTCAATAATTTCAACATCCCCGGATTCTACAGCGCCCAAAAACCGGCGGACGATGGCTTTATTGGTTGCTTCCTGACTCACGGTGAATTTCTCCTGCTGCAAAATACCGTTGAGCAATCCGGATATTACCGCGCCTTTCCTTGGACAGGTCGTTCAACGATGCGATCTGCAATGATGACCCCGCAATCATTTGTGGGGAGAGTCCGGTTGACGAACGGCGGCACGGTTTCCGGCTATCGCTGGTATGTCTTGGCAATATTGACAATTGCCCAGACGTGCCACGGCATAGACCGAGCCATCATCGGGCTGGTGTTAAAGCCCCTAGGGACGGAATTTGATCTTTCCGGATCCCAATTGGGATTGCTGGCCGGATTAGCCTATGGATTGCCCTTTGCGCTGGCCGCCATTCCCTTTGGATATGCGGTCGATCGTTTTAACCGCAAGAACTTGATGACCATTGCTCTCACGGGCTGGAGTGCTGCTACAGCGTTATGCGGGGCGGCAACCGGTTTTCTCTCCCTCCTCGCCGGACGCGCAGCGGTGGGTATAACCGAGGCCGGAGGATCGCCAACCGGAATGTCTCTTTTGTCTGACTATTTCGGTACCGACAAACGATCCACGGCAATTGGTATCTGGTATCTGAGCACAGGTTTAGGAACGGCGCTGGCATTTTTCGTTGGTGGGTGGATCGTAGAAAATCATGGCTGGCGCTGGGCCTTTGTCGCAGCAGGAATTCCTGGTCTGATGCTCGCGCCAATCCTGTTTGTGACAGTCAGAGAACCAAAGAGGGGACAACAGGACGAGACTGTGGAGGCGAGCGATGCACCTTTGATGCAGCGCAGCCGAACTTTGCTGGGCCGTCCTGGTATTGCCTATTGCATCGCCGCTATCACATGCATCGCAACGGGCATATATGGCATGAGCACCTGGCTCGCCACGTTTTTGATAGACAGCCATGAATTTTCGGTATTTCAGGCCGGAACAACAGTGGCCATTGCATATGGTATCTTGGGGTCTATTGGCGGCCTTGCCGTCGGTTGGGGCGCAGATCGTGTCAATGAAATGCGAGGTGGGTTCGACCCCACCCTTACGTCGGCACTAGGATCAATCATTCCTGTCCTCACGGCAATTACCGGGATGGCAGCAGTCGGGTTACAGGAAACGGCTCATGCTGTTTTCTTTGTCATGGCTGCCGGGTTTTTGAGCGCATCATATAACGGACCCATTTATGCAGTCATTGTCACCGTGGCTGGGCCACAATTGCGCGGACTGGCTGTTTCCTTTGTGCAACTTAGCGCCAACTTGATAGGAGTCGGACTTGGCGCATGGCTCATCGGAAAGGTCAGTGACGTCGTCGGTGGCAAGGATGGTGTGGCTTGGGGGATCGGCGCCGCGATGCTGTTTTGCATTGCGGGCGGCTTACTGCTGATGGCCGCGAGCCAGCAAATTAAAAAATCAGAATTCGCAAGGAGTTAATCATGGACCCGCAGGCACCACCTCAATATCATAACCCGGTCGTCGATCCCAATTGTGTGCCGCGCCCATATCCAGCGCGGACTGATCATATCCCAGCGTCAATGGATGCTATCGATGCTGCATGGCTCAGCCGAATGATGAGCTATAAATATCCGGGCGTCGAAGCGAACTGCATGGAAACCGTCGAAATCCTGAACAGCCATACCACAAAGTGGCGGATCAGGGTCGATTGGAACGATGCCGGTATTGCAGCCGGAATTCCCGAGCATTTATGCATGAAGGCTAATTGGTCGGGCTCTTTTGATAATGTCGACATCCACGCGCTGGAGGCACGCTTCTATCATTTTATGGTCGAGAAAATGAAGGTGCCGACAGCCAAATGCTACTATGCTGACTGGGACGATGATGGCACGGCTCACGGCTTCATAGTGCTTGAAGACCTTGTCCAACGCGGCGGAAAATTTGGACATAGCACCCAGGATAACGGCGTTGACATGATCATGGAAAATCTCAACGGCCTTGCAAAATTACATGGTAGCTTGTGGAACAGCGACAAAATTAGTCCCAAAAACGCGCCATGGCTGCAGACCCAGATGGATACGCCCGTCGATAGCGACCAGGTGCGGATTATGTGGCAATGGATTGAAGCCAATCTGAGAGACCCAAATTTTTGCGCTGTGGCCCCGCAACATTATCGGGACGATCCGCGGAAAATTGAGCGGGCATTTGACCGGCTTGGAGAGATCGAGCGCGCTTATGACGCTCCCTATTGCATTGTTCTGGGCGACTGCCATCAAGGAAATACCTACATCTTGCCAGATGGCGAAGAGCGGTTGTGGCTTGACTGGCAGCTGGTCCGGCGCGGCCGCCCTTGGCGTGATCTGACCTATTTTGTGATTGGCGCGTTGTCGATTGAAGAACGGCGCAAGCATCATAAGGACATGGTCAAACAGTACCGCGAATATTTAATTGAAACGGGTGCGGAAGCCGTGCCCAGTCTTGAACAAGCATGGGAGCAATCCCGGCTGTTTGTCATGTACGGTCTACAAGCTTGGGTCGCCAATCTGGACGAATGGGGTCAGGACGGCTTGCCTATGAACGAACGGTTTTTTGCCGCAGCAGAAGATTATGACACTTGGAAATTGTTAGGAGAATAGAATGGGTTTGGTCGACGGAAAAGTTGCAATTGTCACCGGCGGTGGTGCCAATATCGGAGAAGCTTGCGCAAAAATGCTTGCGAGCAATGGCGCGTCGGTTGTCATCGCAGATATTAACCTGGAAGGCGCACGGCGCGTTGCCGATGAGATTAAAGAAGCGGGCGGAACTGCAATGGCATCCGCCGTCGATCTGGGAGATGAAGATACGATTGTGGCCATGGTCACTGCGGCAGTTGAGCGCTTTGGAAAGATCAATATTCTTCACAATAATGCGGCCAATACAGGCGCGGAACAAATGACCCGGGATGGCTCACTGGCTGAAATGGATCAGCAAGTTTGGGACGCCGCCTTTGACATAAATACGCGCGGGACGATGCTCGTAACCAAGCATACCGCTCCTCAAATCATTGCGGCTGGTGGCGGATCAATTATAAATACAAGCTCTGGCGTTTCGTTGCTTGGAGACGTTTTAAATCCGGCTTACAGCGCATCAAAAGCGGCCGTAAACGCCCTCACGCGCAATACCGCGGCACAATTTGGTCAAGCCAATATCCGTTGCAATGCCATCCTGCCAGGATTGGTGCTGAGTCCTGTCGCACGCGCGCAGATGAGTGAGGAGCAATTGTCAATGATCCAACGTCACGTGCTGTTGCCGCGTGAGAGCGTTGCGGATGATATTGCAGGCGCAGTGCTTTGGCTGGCATCAGATCTTTCGAGCTTCGTGACCGGTCAGATTATTTCTGCCGACGGCGGTATTTGTCATCATCAGCCACATTATGCTGACATGATGGACATGTTTGCCAAGGCATAAAACTGAACGCGTTATGCAGTGCGGGCATGGAGCCGACTGAAAAACGCTTCTGGAAACTTCTTCCGGTTCAAATATGAGGCATAATTTCTTCGGCAACCCAGGTCTGCCGGTCGATCCAGGCCTGCTTGCCGGTTAGCCCTGGAGGAAGCGGAACGATCGTTTCGGTGACCCCAAGTTCCTTCAACCAGCTGATCTGATCGATAATCTTCTGCTTATCGCTGGTTCCCGGCGCGCGCGGATCATCCAATATCTCATGCTGGGCACCAACATTTAGCATCTCCAGAGCAAAGAAGAACTCTAGCGACCGGCCATCATATTCCGGCTGTGATTTGATATAATCGATGCAATCAGGGAATTTTTCCGGCGGTGTGCGGAACGGCGACCAACCATCACCAAATTTGGCAACCCGGCGCTGTACAGCAGGTGCGTCGCCACCGAACCATATCGGAAGATGTGGCTGCTGGACTGGCTTCGGCCCGAAGCCGCAATTTTTGAAATTTACGAACTCGCCTTCAAACTCGGGATCTTCCTTGGTCCATAGTTCGATCATTGCGGCGGCATATTCATCCGCCATTGCGCCCCGCTTGCCAAATGGAACGCCGAGCATGTCAAATTCTTCCTTAAGCCAGCCGACCCCGAAAATTGGTTCCGCACGTCCGCAGGTAAGCCAGTCAAGTGTCGACCATGCCTTCGCCTGAACGATCGGATTTTGCAGTGGCAGGATCGAAATCGAGGAGGTCAGGCGAAGGTTTTTAGTTTGCCCGCCTATAACGCCCAGGGCAACTACGGTATGGAAATACCAATCACCTGACAGCTCAATATGTTCCTTGGGGATGATGAAATGTTCACCAAGCATGCATTTATAGAAGCCGAGATTGTCGGCAACAGCCATCAGCTCTCCAACATCTGCGCCTATCAGGGGGTCTTCCCAGGGCTGAACCATGGCAGCGACCTTCATGCTTTTCGGAACACCGATGCTGAGCTTCATTTTCATGTCCTCCTGAACCAAATGCTGAATTCTATTGGTGCTGGATTGATGCGATCAAAAAACCTTTCTATGGGCAGGCATTCTCAAATCGCAAATCCGTGCACCCGTACAAATTCGGCATCATCCGGCGTATCCAGATCGGCCGCAAGTCCGATCCGTTCCAGAACAGGCATATCGGGATATTGCTGACAATGCAGGGCCCGGCTATTTGCACCGAAACAAAATTGAAAAGGCCTTAAATCGGCAATCGCCAGGGCATTGGTACCTTGGCCTGTACGGTCAGTTGCCAGTGCAGCGCCATTTTGCGCCATGCCAAGCAATGCTTGTACATCGTCTACCGACAATAGCGGGAGGTCAGCATGAACAATGCAAATTGGAGCACCGTCCTGTTTTATGTGCCACGCTGTTACCTCTGGATTGAGGCCGCGCCCCTCATCTCGAACCCATCTTCCTTGCCATGCTTGGGGAGGCACCGGAGAAAGAATGGAGATATCGTTGAGATTGAAGCATTCCTGCAATGTTGACAGGACATGAGATGCCATGCGCTCGGCAAGATCTGACCTGCACTTGCCTTTCATAATTGGACCAAGCCGCGATTTACCTTCATTACCCTGTTTGATCGGAACAAGTACCTGCCAGCCGGTCACGCTGCGATCTCCTTCGCAAGTTGCAGCGCCGCTTCGGCAACTCGTTCACGGTCCTTCGATGACGTCATCAATGTGTCTGTCCGGGAAACGGGCAAATTAGCTGGCGCAGTATCCTTGCCATGGACAACCATCGCATCGAGCCATGTACCATAATGGCTAGCAATGCTTTGATTGCTTGTTTCCAGGCCCAATTCGCCCATCAGCTTTGCTGTAGGTCCTTTTACTGCCTTTCCTTGGATCAGGGGCGATACAGCGACAACTGGTGCCGGGGTTTCTTGGAGAGCTGTTCTGATCTCGTCAATGGAAAGCAGCGGGTCGACACTAAGCCACGGATTGGACGGTGCAATGAAAACCGCTTCACTTTCCATAATTGCCTCCACAACACCTGATGCAGGTACGGCTTCTGCTGCGCCTTCAAAGTGTACTGCTTTGACTTTAGGAGAACATTGGTGCTCTACGAAGTAACTCTGGAAAGGCAGTAACCCCCCATCCGTGTCTACCCAGGTGGCGACGGGATTATCACTCATGGGTAATATAGAAAGCTGTAAATTCCATGCGCTGGCAAAGCGAGCGATGATTACCGACAGAGGCTCGCCGGCAGCGAATGCAGCGGCGCGCAACACATGCAGCGCCAAATCGCCATCACCCAGATTGAACCAGTCTTCACCTCCGAGTGATTTGAGAGCTGCCATGAAATTCCAAGTTTCTCCTTCGCGCCCCCATCCAAGCTCAGAATTGGATTTGCCCGAAAGCGTATAGAGCAAAGTATCAATGTCAGGGGAAATCGGCAGGCCAAAATGGCGGAAATCATCACCAGTGTTGACAATAGCAGTCAGGCTATTTTCTGGCAGCTGGCGATAAAGCCCGTCCACCAGCTTTGCCCCGCCAACGCCGCCGGTCAACACCGCATAACGCGCGCTCACCGGAACAAATCCTCAGCATGCGGGCGCAGGATCATCTCGCTCGTCTGAGCAGCCCCTTCGAAAGACAGTCCGCGTATTATGCAGGCGGGAATGCCCTCCGCGCCCTCGCCCATTGCCAGGCCAGCGGCGCCGGCGACGGCATCGGCGAGCGCGAAATTGGTCACTTGCATGATCCGCCCATCACGATCCTTTGAGCCGCGCTGATCGAGCATAGCGGGCATTCCCGCCACCCCGATAGCGACATTGACCGTGCCCATCCGCCAAGGCCGGCCAAAGCTATCCGAGATTATGACAGCGCCGCCGCATGCCTTGGATATTTTCTTAGCGCTCAAGTCGGGGTTTTTTGGTAATAACAACAGCTTATAGCCATTGTTTGAGCCCAAATTGGAAGCATCGATACCGGCATTGGCCATTACATGTCCCAGTCGGTGCCTAGTAATAAGAATTCCAGGCGCCTTGCGAACCACAGCGCTCGATTCCCGCAGAACAAGCTCGACTAACGCCGCGTCCTTGTCGACCTCTTTGGCAAGTGCGGTGGCTTCTGGAGAAGGTCTAACGCTTCTCAGGTCAACAAAGCAGTTCTCCGCCTTGGAGACAATTTTCTGTGTCACCACCAGCACATCACCATCAAGCAGAGGTGTTTCCTCCCGATCCAAATGTTTAGCGATAATCTGCGGCAACCTATCGCCGGGTTTGATTTCTGGCAGTCCGGTAATGGCAATTATCTGGATCATATCAGTTTCAGCCTAGCGGCTTCAAATCACCTGTAACAGCGATGCCCGCGCCATCCACCTGATAATTTTTATTGATGAAAATCAGCAGCGAGGTCATCGCCTCGGCTGCCGCTGAATTTACCAACGGGCCAGCGTGAATACCGCGCAGGCCAGCGGCATCGGCCAATGCCACAACTTCGGCCCGTGCCGCTTTTTCATCGCCAAACACCAATATATCGCAGGCAACATCCACATCCTGCGCCAGCTTATGTGCTGCGACATTGTGAAAGCCGGACACCAACCGCACATCATCACCCAATAGCCCGGCGGCCTTTGCCGCAGCGGATCCTTCGGCGGGCAACTGAACGCGCATCACCTTGGGGGGCACCAGCGGTACCGTCGTATCGACCACAATTTTTCCAGCCACATGCGGCTTAATTTCCGCAAGCGTGGCTTCCTGCGCGGAAAAAGGGACAGTGATGATTATAATATCCGCAACATCCGCTGCATCTGGATTCGCCATTCCGGTCAAACCATGACCGAGTTCAGCGGCTTTGGCCGATGCGCTTTCCGCTGTACGCGAGCCGATGATCACAGCGCGCCCTGCTCTTGCCAGGCGCCAGGCCAACGCGCTGCCCAGATTTCCAGTTCCGCCAATAATGGCAATTTTGCTGCTCATCTCAAGTCCTGACTTTATTCTACAGTGGCCATTTTCCTGATGGATTGGCCGTAAATGGTGCTGCGTTCGCGCAATGGACGACCAAGGCTGTCCGCCAGAACCTGCATTTGCGAAACATCAAAAATCTGCCCGTTCGCACCGCCTGCTGCTCGCGTGATTGACTCGTCCATTAAAGTACCGCCCAGATCATTCACGCCCGACTGCAGCATTGCCGCCGCTCCATCCGGGCCCAATTTCACCCAGCTTGCCTGAATGTTGGGTATCGCGCCGCCCAGTGCAATTCGCGACACCGCATGCATCAACACCGCTTCGCGCCATGTTGGGCCGGAACGGGTTTCACCGCGCCGCCAATTTGGTGCTTCCATATGCACGAAGGGGAGCGGCACAAATTCGGTAAAACCGCCAGTTTCCTGCTGCAGCTTGCGCAATTGCTCCAAATGTACAGCCCAATGCGCGTAGCCCTCGACATGGCCGAACATGATAGTCGCGGTTGTTTTCAGTCCGACATTATGTGCCGCCCGCATCACCGCCAGCCATTCGTTGGTATTCACCTTGTCCGCACATATGATATCTCGAATATCGTCGGACAATATTTCCGCTGCGGTTCCCGGCAATGTCGCAAGCCCCGCCGCCTTCAAATCGGCGAGATAATCTTCATAAGAAAGCCCCAATGTCGTTGCACCATGATGCACTTCCAAAGGCGAAAAGGCATGGACATGCATTTGCGGAACGGCCGCCTTAACCGCCCGCACAATGCCGCGATATGTGTTGCCGTCATAGCTGGGATGAATGCCGCCCTGCAGACACACTTCAGTGGCCCCGCGCTCCCATGCTTCAACCGTTCGCCGCGCGATTTCGTCATGGTCGATATTATAGGCTGGGCCGCGCTCGCTTTTCGTGCTGCCCTTTGAAAAGGCGCAAAAGCCGCAGCGATAAAGGCAGATATTGGTGTAATTTATGTTGCGATTAACAACATGGGTGATGACATCGCCCACCCTGTCCTGCCGCAATTCATCGGCAAAGGCGCGAATATGATCAAAATCGCTACCCTCTGCTGTAAACAACCGCGTTATCTGCTTTTTGTTTAATTCCTCCCCATGTTCGACCAGTCCTAGCGAAACAGCAATTTGCGGATCGCGGCCTGTTACGATTGATGGCATAAATTCAGGCGCTTTGTCTCCGGAACCGGCATGCCAATTTTGCTCGCGAACCAAACCGCGTGCGTCCACAGCGCGGCGGATGGGAGTTTGCAGTGCTGGATCGGTCCAGCGCGAAACATCGCGGGCATAGGCCGGACCTATGGCAAGGCGCTGGCGCAAATGGCGGCCGGCGGCCTCGGTTTCGGTTTCCAACTTTTCCAAATGCGGCCAAGGCGCTTCGGGATTTACGTGGTCGGGTGTAACGGGCGAAACGCCGCCCCAATCATTCACGCCTGCTTTGGCAAGCTGCGCCAGAGAACCGTCGCGCAAATTGGGCGGGGCCTGAATGGTCATATCCGGACCGAGAATTAACCGCGCAGCAGCAATCGCCCATAAATGTTCTTCTAAGGGCAAATCAGGCTTGCCTCGCATTTGCGTGTCGGGTTTGGCACGGAAATTCTGGATGATGACTTCTTGAATATGTCCATATCGCGCGTGCAAATCACGGATTGCCAGCAGAGCATCTATACGCTCGAGCCTATTTTCGCCAATGCCGATGAGCAGCCCGGTCGTAAACGGAACCTGCGCCTCACCCGCCAGCCGGATGGATCCCAATCGGACGGCGGGAACTTTGTCAGGCGATCCATAATGCGCCATGCCCTTTTCGCCCAACCGATTCGAGCTGCTTTCCAGCATCAGCCCCATAGAGGCCGACAAGGGACGTAATGTTTCAAAATTCTGCGCATTCATGATGCCGGGATTGAGATGTGGCAACAGGCTAGTTTCGGAAAGAACCAGTTTCGCGGCAGCGGCCAGATAGTCGAGCGTGCTTCCGTAGCCGTTATCACCGAGCCATTGGCGCGCTGCACTATACCGCCGCTCAGGCTGATCACCCAGGGTGAACAGTGCTTCTTTGCATCCTGCCGCTTCGCCAGCGCGGGCGACCTCCAATATTTCATCCAGTGTCATATAGGGTGCATGCAGTTCGGACGGCCGGTGCGCGAAGGTGCAGTAATGGCAGACATCGCGGCATAGTTTTGTCAGCGGAATGAAAACCTTGCGCGAATATGTGATGACATTGCCATGCCCTGCCACTGTCATCGCTTCCGCGCGGGAGAACAGTTCCGGCTGCGAAATCGATTCCAGTTGATCCAACCAGTCACGAGCTTCTTGTGTATTCAATGCTGAGGTCATGCCAGCCTACAGAGCCTCTCTGGCTGCGGCGAGGCCGCTTATCGTCGGCAAGGGGGCGCCATGTCCCAGAAGTGCGGCAATCAAAGTAGAGACACCCATCGCCTCCGGCTTGCGCACGACATCGCTCATATGCGGTTCCGGCCCCGCGATGGCGTCAAAATCCTGCAAAAAGCCGGTCAAGCCCCGCTCATTCATCAGCTTTGCAGTCTTGTCGCCGACAACGTCATGTTCGGTGGGAGCAAAGTGGGTCTGGAACGCCTCAATCGATGGCCTTATGTTTGACGGCAGCGCCACCAGAATACAATAAGCAAATATTTTTTGCCGCATCACGAAACCCCGTTTTTTTTTGCGATCTAGCCGCAACGATCACTCAAAATCAGATATTGGTGCGATCACCACCCTTAAGCTGCAATATCTCCCGTGCTTCGTCTGGCGTTGCCACCGAAAGCCCCATATTTTCAATGATCTTGCGAGCCATCTGAACTTGCTCGGCATTGGTTTCGGCAAGTCTGCCGCGTCCCGCCCATAGCGAATCTTCCAGACCGACGCGGACATTACCACCCATCGATGCTGCCATCGCAACGACGCCCATTTGCCGTGCTCCGGCACCCAGTACTGACCATTCATATTGATCCCCAAATAGCCGATCGGCGGTCCGTTTCATGTGCATCACATCATCGGGGTGGCTACCGATACCGCCCAAAATACCAAAGCAGGTTTGCACAAATAGTGGTGCCTTGACCAATCCTCGATCCAGAAAATGGGCCAGATTGTAGAGATGGCTGGTATCATAGCATTCAAATTCAAAACGCGTGCCTAGGGGCGTCAGTAGCTCTAACAGCCCTTCAATATCCTTATAGGTATTCTTAAATACCAAATCGCGTGAAGCTTCCAGAGTTGCTGGTTCCCACTCGTGTTTCCAGTCCTTGTAGCGATCAAGCATCGGAAACAGTCCAAATCCCATAGTTCCCATATTAAGCGAGGCTACTTCGGGTTCAAAAGTCGTCGCTGGCCGGAGTCGCTCCTCTAATGCCATTGATGGATGACCACCGGTTGTCAGGTTTATGACGGCATTGCTTCGCTGCTTTATCACTTTCAAAAAAGGTTCGAATAAGTCCGGGTTTTGATCTGGTCGCCCGTTTTCCGGGTCGCGAGCATGCAAATGGATGATCGCCGCCCCCGCCTCGGCTGCGCCAACTGCTGCATCAGCAATTTCTTCCGCCGTGATAGGAAGGTGCGGCGACATTGTTGGGGTATGGATTGCACCGGTTACTGCGCAGCTTATTATGACCTTGCCTTTTGCCACTTTTGTCTCCTGTCTTTTTGCCTGGGTGGCAGCATTAAGAAACGACTAGCGGCGTTCAATCTTCCCTTCGATAGGTCGTATCGGGATATCTACTGCAAAATTCCCAGTTGCTGGGCCCGAATCACAGCTTGCGGCCGACGGCGCACACCCAGCTTGTCGTATATTTGCTGCATGTACCATTTTACTGTTCCTTCGGTGAGACCGAGGCGATCACCGATTTCCCGGTTACGCAATCCGCCGCGAACCATCGTCAGGATCTCCACTTCCCGCGAGGACAGACCGCTTCCCAGCCCATATTCATCCTCATCATCCCCTTTAATTTCTGGGGCCCCTCGCAAGATAGAAACAAGCTTTGCAGCAAATTTATCAACGGGTGTATCCGGGACTGGACCATCTGCGTAGGATTCTACCAGTAGCGATGAAATGGCTTCGCCTTCATCGACAAAAGGGCGAATCCAGCCTCCAGGTTCTGCTAGTTCTACCGCTGATCTGACTGCCCTCCGGGCTTCCGATCGGTTGCCTGCAAGTACGGCGATCTCTGCCAGCAAGAGTTCAAAAGTTACCGCGGAACGAACGGCACCGCGCCTGCGCACAAATTCCAGCCAGCGCTTCGCAATTTTGCGCGAGCGAACCAGCCGAAAGCGGTGCATTTCCAATCGCAACCAGGCAATTGCCATCCACTCATTCAGCCGAGTTGGATTTAGTGTAGGGACAGGATCACTTTCAAAACTCAGATCGCTGGATTGGAACAGCTTTTCAGCCTGTTCGAGTTTCCCTGACTTAACAAGCATGCGCACCTGTTCGGACAAGATCAAAGCGCGCAGCCGATCAAGTCCGCATTCTATCGCAACCAATTGCGCTTCTTCCAACCCGGATAACGCGCTAGCCAAGTCGCCATCGGCAGCGGCAAGCCGCGCACGCACCAAAAACCCGGATGCCAATTGATCGACAAATCCCCATTGGCGTATGGACGGCAGGTGACTTTCGACTAACTTGGCGGCTTCTTCCAATTCTCCGCACTCATAGTTAAGTTCAGCAAGCGGAAGAGCAGGAAGCGCAGCAAGGCCCGAAATTTCGCTATCCATTTGTGTGGCCAGACTATGTGCCTCAGTCAGAAACTGACGGGCCATCTCAGTCTTGCCTTGTGCAACAAGCGTTGGTGCAACCGATGACTTAAGCGCAATAGACGCCAGATCCGAGCCTGGGCGACCCAAAGCTTTGCGAAGCTCGGCTTCTAGTCGCAACATGTCGTGGAAATGATATAATTCGCGCCGCGCGGATAGTAGTTGGGCAATGAGAGTGCAGCTTAAATAGGGGTGATCATCTCCGAGATCCTCGAGCAGTAACTCCGATTCTCGCTCGACAAATTCCATATTGTCTCTCGCGGCCTCGAGCATGATCTTGCGATGCCGGACCCGGAAGTTCATCTGATTGGATTCATAATCATCTAACAAGCCATTTTTACACGCCCGTTCCAGCGCCGCTTCGGCTGCAACGATCAATCGTTCCGACGATTTGAATGCCAATCTGCGGCTACTGCGCCAGGACATGGCAAGCAATAATGACGGACGGTTTTTGATTAAGTCCCATGGTAGATCACTCGCCAAATCATCAACCTTGTACAACAACCCACCATAGATCATTGGTTCTGCCAGCCGATCCAGCTGGTCTGCGAGAAACTCCTTGTCACCGCTGTTTACGGCAAAATCCAGCGCTTGCTGGAAATCTTCTGTTTCTGAGAAATACAAACTCGCTCTGCGATGCAATTCTGCAGCCCGTTCAGGAGCCTGCATCATCAAGCGCCCAAATACCATATCCCTGAATAAAGAATAGTAGCTGTATCGTCCGAGTTCTCGATCGACTTCATTCAGGAACAAGCCGCGCGTAAAAGCCTCTTCAAGCATTAAGCGCGCATCTTCAGATTTCACAACCGCTGCGCAAATAGATGGCGTCAATTCACCGAGAATGGATGTATCGACGATGAAGTTTCGAACATCCTGGGGCAGACCATCAATCACTTCTTCATGAAAATAACTGGCATATTCGGTCCTAAGGCCAGTTGTTCCACCCTCTGGGGGATGTCCCTCGGCGCGGTCGCGTCGCCAAGCCCGTACGGCAAGGATGAGTCCCGTTACCCACCCCTGAGTATCCACTACAATCTTCTGAACTTCATCATCGGGTATGATCTCATCGCTTTCCTGTTGAATGAGCTGAACCGCCTCGTTGCGATCAAAATAAAGATGCCTTGCGCGAATTTCCTCAAGATAACCAAGCGCTCGCAGCCGGGCCACGTTGATGCCGTTTTCCCCTCGGGTTGCGACAATGGTGGTCAACGAGTCACGGGCACTCGCAATCAATTGGTCAATATAGTCGTAAACTTCCTGCGAAAGCAGTTGAGCATCGTCGATAAAAAGCGCTGGACGAGGGCCGCTTCCATCCGCCAGATTTGCAAGCCAACCTCGAGGGCTGGTATCGTCATTTACGCCTTCATATATCAAACCAGCGGCAACGCTCGCTGATTTCAATGCATCAAGAAATGTCTCTAGCGAATCAATACCTGCGCGGGCAGCAATCCAAATAACTGGACGATCAGTTTCACGGAATATTTCAGCCCAGCGTAGCATCGCAGTTGTTTTACCGAAACCGGCAGGACTATTGACCGTTACAACGCGCGCCGCGGCGACACGGTCTGCCAATTTCTCGATTCCAGCCCGCTTCACATAATGATGTGCCGCACGTGGCGGCATGATCGTGGTCGTCACCACACCCATGTCAAATACCCTCTTCCATAAAGTCTTGGCGAATCAGACCATCGCTCTCTTGATCGGTTGAAATAGTATCTGACAGAAAAATGCCCGGCACAAGCATCAATTCCTATCGGCAGATAGGTGGTGCAAACCTATCTACCGGTCAACACATATAAACTCTGCTTGATTTGGCATCAGCATGGCAAATTAACAAAAGGAGCAAGAGAATGGACTTTGAACTGCCGGAGGAACATCGAGCATTTCGCGATACAGTTCATCGCTGGGTGGAAGCCGAATGCCCTAAAGACTGGGCCAGAGAACTTGAAGCCGATGAACATAATTATCCGCATGAGCTTTGGGCCAAATTTACCGAAGCCGGATTCCACGGCGTTGGTATTGCGGAAGAATTTGATGGCCAGGGCGGCAATGTTCTCATGCAGATGCTGCTTGCGCGCGAATTGGCGCGGTCCCTTGGCGGACTTGCGTGGATCTGGGGCATCACTTCTTTTGCTGGTTCAAAGTCAATTGGACTTTACGGTACTCCGGAGCAAAAGGCCAAATATCTCCCGGAGATCGCAGCTGGCCGCCTGAAGGCTGCTATTTCTTTCACCGAACCAGGTGGCGGGACGGATCTCTTAGGGGGCCTTTCTACAACAGCTGAAAAAGTTGAAGGTGGCTGGGTTCTCAATGGTGAAAAAATCTGGAGCTCATCGGCCCATGTGGCGGATTATCTTTTGTGCATCGCGAGGACCGACAAAAATGTCCAGAAAATGCATCAAGGCCTTACGCTATTCTGGGTTCCTGCAAATAGCAAAGGCGTAAAAATCACTCCTTTGGCCAAGCTTGGAATGCGATCTATGGGCAGCTGTACAGTTGTCTATGACAATGTATTTGTTGCCGACGACGACGTTCTCGCCGAACCAAATAATGCTTGGTACACATTGCTTCCGACACTCAACAACGAACGTATCATGGTTGGCGCTTTTTGCCTGGGCGTGATCGACGGAATACTGGAAGACGCGCTTGCCTATGTCATGCAGCGCAAGGCATTTGGAAAATATATTGGTCAGTTTCAGATATTGCAGCATTATATAGCCGAAATTGCGACGATGCAGCAATCGACGGAATTGTTGTTGCATTTTTGTGCCGACAAGCAGGCGCGCGGTGAAGAAGTCGGCAACCAGGCAAATATGCTTAAGCTGCTTGCATCTGAAAATGCCAACAGGGCAGCTGACATGGGCATCCAGATCCTTGGCGGCATGGGTTATTCCGCAGAGACCGACATGCAGCGATATTGGCGTGATAGCCGCTTGTGGCGGATTGGGCCTGTTACCAACGAAATGGTCAAAAATGGTATTGCCGAATCGCTCGGTCTGCCGCGCTCCTTTTGAAACTTTGGAAAGAACTGAAATATGAAAGCACTCCTGCAAGAAACAACTGATGGGCCCGAAGCGGTGTGTGTCAGCGAAGTAGATACACCAACACCGAAATCCGGAGAAGTCCGCGTTGCCATCAAGGCTGCTTCGATGAACCACCGCGAGATGTGGATATCACGCGGTCTCTATCCAGGTATGAATCTCCCGACCACAATGGGCTGTGACGGCGCTGGCGTAGTTGATATGCTTGGCGATGGAGTGTCTGACGTGACAGTCGGGGACGAAGTTGTGATTTATCCTGGAATGGATTGGGGCTCCAATCGCCATGCTCCAACGCCTGAATTTGGCCTTTTGGGTATGCCTCACGCCGGCACGATTGCCGAATACATCTGCGTGCCGACTGAAAATCTCGCGCCAAAACCCGAATTCATGAGCTGGGAAGAGGCTGCTGCGACGGTACTCACAGGTCTTACGGCCTGGCGAGCATTAATGTTCAAAGGACAATTGCAACCCAGTGATACACTCTTGATCAGCGGCGTGGGAGGCGGCGTCGCAACATTTGGCCTGGCTTTCGCCGCAGCGCTCGGCGCAAGAGTCTATGTAACCGGCGAAAGTGACGAAGTGTTAGCCCGCGCGAAGGAAATGGGAGCATTGGACGGATTGTTATTCACCGATCCTGACTGGCGCAAACAGGTTGGCAAGATGACGGGCGGTATCGACGTTGTACTGGATGGAGCTCCCGCGCCCAGCTACGCTAATTATGTCCGCGCCATAAACCCAGGCGCCCGCATTGTTATCTATGGATCAACGGCCGGTGACAAATTTGAAATCACAGCCACCGGAATATTTCTGAAAAGCGCCAGCATTGTTGGCAGCCAGGTCGGCGATCCGCAGGATTTTCGTGACATGCTGGACTTTGTGAACAAGCACAAGATCAAGCCAGTCATCGAAAAATCCTTTCCACTTGATGCTGCAAAAGATGCCCTGCTTTATCTGGAGAATGAACATAGCTTCGGGAAAGTGGTCGTAACAGTATGAGTAGTCCGTTTGATTTAACCGGAAAAACGGCACTTGTGACCGGCGGCGCACAAGGCCTTGGTCGGATGATCGCAGAAGGTTTGGCCAATGCAGGCGCCCGTGTCGCAATAACTTCCCGTTCTAAAGAAAAATCTGCAGCTGCGGCTAAGGAAATTTCGGATTCTGAAATGTGCGTCGGGCTGGGTGCCGATCTATCGACACCCAAGGCTGCGGTCGATCTGGCAAATGAATTTCGTGAGGTCCTTGGCGACGAATTGCATGTCCTGGTCAACAACGCCGGTCAGTCGTGGGGCGCAGACGTCGATGACTTTCCCGATGAAGCGTGGGACGATGTGCTGGCGGTCAACCTGCAAATGCCGTTCACGCTGGTTCGGGAATTTCTACCGGAACTGGAGAAAGCAGGTCAGGAAGAAGATCCTGCAAGGATATTGAACATAGGTTCCATAGCCGGGGCAACTGCGCTCCGCTTGAGAGCTTATAGCTATTCAGCCAGTAAAGCGGCCATCCATCAGATCACGCGTGATCTGGCAGGAGATCTGGCGAAACGCAACATTACCGCAAATGCCATTTTGCCCGGTTTTTTCCCAACCGGAATGACCGCGCATTTGCGCGATGCTGAAGAGCAGGTGAACCCCAGACTGTTGGCAAAAATCCCTATGAAACGCATGGGCAAACCGGATGAAATAGCTGCATTGTCGGTATTTTTGTCCTGCAGGGCGAGCGCCTATATAACTGGGACGGCAATACCGATAGACGGAGGGATTGTCGGTTGTGGATAAATTTTTGTACATTCTCTAGTCCCACCTATCCAGCGAAAGGATGCAGATATAATTTCAGTTGCAACGCAATATAGTGGTGGCGGGGTGTCTATGGAGAATATCAAACGTGTCTGAAAGAAGCGAAAATCCCGCACGGATACGTACAAGCGTTAGTCCGTTGGGTGATATGCTACTAAATGCCTGGGATCGGTCTCCAGAGGCGGAAGCTTTGGTTTTTCCGGCGGAACGCAAAAGCTATAATGAAGTTGTCCAGTCCGTGTTGTATCGTGCGCGGGGGCTTATCGGCGTCGGCATTAAACCAGGTGATCATGTCGGAATATTGCTCCCGTCGGGGGTAGAATTTGTCGAAACGCTATTTGCTGTTGCGATGGTAGGGGGCGTGTCGGTGCTAATGAATGCCCGGTACCGCGCTCCGGAGATGGCCTATGTCACGGAAAATGCTGATCTGAGCGCCATAATCACCAATAGCGAGTCAGACGATTTCGTGAATTTCTCAGAGCGGTTGACCGAAGCTTTCCCGGCATTGGCCGATGTGGAGGAACCGGAGAAGCTATCGCTAGCGGAGGTTCCAAAGCTCAAACAATTGGTGCTGATGGGCGGTTCCCAAGCACCCGGTTTTATCGATCAGGATGCATTTGAAGCTGCGGCAAAAAATGTCAGCGAAGAGAGCGTGCACCTGGCACGGCTGGGTGTGCGGCTACGCGATACTTGCATGATCCTATACACCTCCGGTACGTCGGCCAATCCCAAGGGATGCCTGCTCAGCCATGAGGCGATCTGCCGAGAGTCTGGTAACCTTGCTCATAATCGCTGGGCGTTCCAGTCTGATGAACGCGTGTGGTCGCCAATGCCACTATTTCACATTGCTGCAATGCTCGCCATGCTCGGGGCAGTTGAGGTTGGCGGAACCTTTATCGGACAACCACATTTCGACGCCGGTGAAAGCTTGCGTCAAATCGAAGCAGAAAAAGCGACCATGTTGTTTTTGCCTTTTGTGACTTTTCATCAGGCTATGATCGCTCATCCTGACTGGGACAAGACCGACATGAGCACTGTCCGATTGATGAATAGCTGTTTTAGCCAGATGCCAAAGGAAGTTGGCGAAGCGTATCGCCATAAAATGCCAAATGCTCTGCAGGTGGGAACCTATGGGATGACGGAGGGGAGCGGAATTGTGACCACCGGCGGCTATGCGATGGATCCGGAAATGGGTTTTCAGGCGCTTGGCTATCCCATGGTGGGAGTGACGGTACGAATTACCGATCTTGAAACCGGGGAAGAAGTTCCGATCGGCGAACGCGGTGAAATTTGCATCAAAGGATATAGTCTGCTCGATGCCTATTACCGCGATCCGGATAAGACCGCACAGGCGCTTGACGCCGATGGCTGGTATCATAGCGGAGACATTGGTTCGATTGACGAACATGGTCATCTGCAGTTCCATGGGCGGTTCAAAGATATGTTAAAAGTGGGCGGGGAAAATGTTGCAGCAGCTGAAGTGGAGGCTGTGCTCGCAAAACACGATGCTGTTCAGCTGGCTCAGGTGGTCGGATTGCCCGACGCACGGCTGGCAGAGGTGCCTGCTGCATTCATCGAACGAAGCGGCAAATGCGAGACAAGTGAAGGAGAGTTAATCGCATTTGCAAAAGAGCAAATTGCCTCGTTCAAGGTTCCTCGACATATCCGCTTTGTGGACGAATGGCCTATGTCGGCTTCGAAAATACAGAAATTCAAACTTCGCGAACAACTCATGTCTGAACTTGATTTAGCAGAATAAGGGACAGGTCATGCGCGTCATCATAACAGGAGCAGCAAGCGGAATTGGACGCGCAGTGGCCGAACAATTGGCTTCGGGCGGCTTGGACGGTCCGCACCAAATGTTGCTAACGGACCGCGACGCTGACGGACTCGAAACTGTTGCGGATGGGATTGGCGCTGCGGCGGCGACCTGCGTAGCAGACCTTGCCGCCTCCGATTGCGGCGAGAAAATCGTAGCAGCAGCATCTGCGCATATGGATGGCATTGACGCAGTCGTCAGCAATGCTGGCATTATCGCAGGCGGTACGCTGGTTGATATGGCCGCTGATGATTTTGACCGCGTCTACAGCATCAACACCCGGGCCGCCTGGTCTTTGGCAAAAGCTGCTCATCCTCATCTTTCGCGAAGCAGGGGTGTCTTCGTCGCCACCGCATCCATGTCAGCGACGCAGCCCACACCGGGGTTAGGATTCTACTCCTCCAGCAAGGCCGCCTTGCTGATGCTCATTCGTCAATTGGCTCTGGAGTGGGGCGGGGATGGCATCAGATGCAACAGCGTTTCGCCCGGTCCTACATATACCCCGATGACCCAGGCCGGTTATGATGATGCCGAACGCAGGGCCCAGCGCGAATCGATGATCCCGCTCGGTAAACTTGGCATGGCTGAAGATGTCGCTAATGCCATTCTTTTTTTGATCGGCCCGCACGCAAGCCATATCACCGGAATCGATGTTTTGGTCGATGGCGGCATGAGCAACAATTTAATGCCAGCCACTGGCGGTGGAACCGGACAAAAACCAAGCAGTTAAAACCGAACAAAGGAAAAAAGAAATGCGCCTCGCACGAGTAACTAAAGATGGAAAAATGGGTCTGGCAGCCAAAAACGGAGATGCCATCACTGTCGCATATGGCGAAGATGTAGCCGATTTGGACACCCATATTTCCAAAGGAACATTGGCAGAAGCAGGAGCGGCGGCAACCGCGGGCGAAACAGTATCGCAAGGCGATCTTGTATTCTTGCCGCCGCTCGCGCGCGCCGGCAAAGTGATTTGCCTTGGCTTGAACTATGCCGATCATGCTGCCGAAGCTGATATGGAAGTTCCCGAATTTCCTACTATTTTTGCGCGTTTCGCGTCAAATTTGATCGGTCACGAAGCGCCAATTTTAAAGCCGGCATCTTCGGACCAACTGGATTTTGAGGGCGAGATGGTTGCAGTCATTGGTAAGCAGGCAAAAAATGTGAGCGAAGCTGACGCTCTTTCTCACGTGATGGGGTATTCGGTGTTTAATGACGGTTCGGTTCGGGACTATCAGCTGAAAACACCGCAATGGACTGCTGGCAAGAACTTTGACAATACCGGATCATTCGGTCCCTGGCTGGTTACAGACGATGAGCTGCCCGCTGGCGGAGAAGGGTTGAAAATTGAAACGCGGCTGAACGGCGAAGTCATGCAGTCAGCCGTAACCGATTTGATGATTTTCAATGTCCAGCAAACCGTGACCCTGCTGTCATCCTTTCTAACCCTTGAACCGGGCGATGTACTGGTCATGGGCACACCATCAGGTATTGGACTGACGCGCGATCCACCGGTGTTTATGAAACCGGGCGACGTGGTCGAAGTGGAAATCGAGAATATCGGGCTGCTGCGTAACCCGATAGAAGCAGAATGAACATCAGTTGCGTGTTGCGGATGAGACAAAGATAAAGGCGAGGAGACTGATATGACGGCAAAAAGAGCGGGCGCTTTGGGCGTTCATTCCATAGACCATTTTGCTTTGCAAGTTCCTGATCTTGCGGAGGCCCGTGAATTTTATGAGGCATTCGGATTGGACGTTAAGGATGAGGGCGATGGCTTGGCGCTTTATTCAAAAGGTTTTTCGCATAGATGGGTTGCTCTTTCGCAGGGCGCCGCAAAGCAGCTTCGTTATTTGAGCTTTAGCTGTTTTGCAGAAGACGAGGAAGCGCTACTTGCACATCTCAATAGCAAGGGCGTGAAGCATATTAATGCCCCTGCAACAACCGAGAGCGCTGGCATGTGGATCGAGGGTTTTGACGGCATGCCGATCAATATTCGTGTTGGCGAAAAATGCTCACCTAACGGCAAGACGCAATTTGTGACTGAGTCATCTGCGGCCGGCGAGTCCGGTGCAGTGTTTAACAGCAGTGCGCCCAAGGTCCATCCCCGCCATATGTCGCACCTGGCTATTTATTGCAGCGATGTTGTCGGAGCAACTGCCTGGTACAGTGATCATCTGGGGCTGCGCCTTTCTGATGGCAGCGGACCGGTAGTCGCTTTTTTGCATGGACCACATGGCAGTGATCATCATCTGCTGGCATTGGTTGGATCCAGTCACCGCGGCCTGCATCATAGCAGCTGGGATGTTGGCTCTGTGCAAGAGGTCGGCCTGGGCTCAGCCCAAATGTTGCGTGCAGGATATGAAAATGGCTGGGGGGTTGGCCGCCATGTGCTAGGCGGCAATTATTTCTACTATGCAACTGACCCTTGGGGCAGCCATGCGGAATATTCGGCGGATATAGATTTCATCCCTGCCGATTGCGAGTGGCCTGCAAATGCCGAGCACTCCCCTGAAGATAGTTTCTACCTTTGGGGCCCGGGTGTTCCGGAAGGTTTTGTTGATAATACCGAACCTGGAGGACCAGCATAATGGCCACATATCTATTAATGCATGGCGGCGGCATGGGCGGCTGGACATGGAAATTCATGCGCGAAATATTGGAGGCTAAAGGACATAAGGTTTACACGCCAACCTTTACGGGTTTTGGCGAGCGTGAGCATTTGATCGGCCGAGATGTTGGCAATGAAACTCATGTAAATGACATCGTCAATGTCCTGAAATATGAAGATTTGAGCGATGTCATTCTTGTTGCGCACAGCTATGCCGGCACGGTCGCGCCCGGCGTGTTGGCGAGAGCGGGAAACCAGATCACGCAAGTGATTTATCTTGACGCCATCGTCCCACATGCTGGTGAGAGAATCGGTTCTCTACTCGGATTCGCGCCGGAGGAAGAACTGGCCGGGCTGGACGCGATGCTGGATTCCGGCGAGGGTCCAATCGGATCGGGCGTGCACGAACAGCAGCGCGCGATGGCGAAAGAACATCCTCATATGATGGACCCGGACCGCGAGAAATGGCTGCTCGATCATCTCTCCGATCAGCCAATGCGCGCAACTTGCTGCGTTATACCTGTTGGAGCGGAATCCATTAAGCATCCTGTCGACTATATCGCTGCGCAAAACACAATCATGACCGCGATGCACGCCCGGGCAAGGGAACTGGGCTGGACTGTTCATGACCATCCCGGTGATCATGCGTTTAACGTCGGTGATCCGGAAGGCGTTTGCACGATCATAGAAAAGATTGTCAGCTGATGGATATTGAGAAGCTTTTTTCGGTAAAAGGTCGTATCGCGCTGGTCACTGGCGGGAGCGCGGGCATTGGCCGAATGATTGCGACCGGACTAGCTAACGCTGGCGCGCGCGTTTATATTTGTGCGCGCCGTGCGGACAAAGTAGCAAGCGCCGTTGATGAAATGCCGGGCGATGTCATCGGATTGACGGCTGATGTCTCCACATTGGAAGGCATCAAAAAACTGGTAGCTGAAATTAAGGATCGCGAACAGGTTCTGCACATTCTGGTGAATAACGCGGGCACATTGTCTGATGCACCGGTTGACGAGTTTAGCGAGGATCAATGGGACGATGTTATTGATCTCAATCTGAAAACACCTTTTTTCCTGATGCAGCAATTGCTCCCGTTGATGCGGGCCGATGCAACAATGGAACTACCAGCTAACGTGATCAATATCGGTTCGGTGGGCGCACTCAAAATTGGCCCTCGTGAAGTCTATAGCTATCAGGCATCAAAAGGTGCAATTCACTGGATCACCAAGTCGCTGGCCAAGAAATTGGGCCCCGATCACATTACCGTAAACGCCATAGCGCCGGGTTTCTTTGAAAGCGATATGACAGTCATTGTCGACGACGACATGCGAAAAATGGTTGAAGGAATGGTGCCTCGCGGGCGAACCGGAACTCCGGAGGATATGGCTGGAGCCGCTATTTATCTAGCGAGCCGTGCAGGCGCATATGTTACGGGCTCCGTAATTCCGGTCGAAGGAGGTCTTGCTATATGAGCCTTACGTTCGATAGGTTTCCAAGTAAGCGTGCCTTGCAAGGATAAATTATGGACTTTAATCTTACTGAAGAACAAAACGCTTTTCGCGACACTGTGCGCCGCTGGGTTAATGCAGAGCTTCCAAAGGACCTGATGCGCGAACTTGAAGCGGACGAGGAAAATTATCCCTACATAATTTGGGACAAACTGAAAGAGCAAGGCTTCTTTGGAGTAGGTATTCCGGAAGAATATGGCGGGCTAGGCGGCGATGTTGTCATGCAGATGATCTTCGCGCGCGAAATGGCGCGTACTGCCGGCGGTCTACTCTGGGTCTGGGGATTGACGTCCTTTGGCGGTGCGAAAACAATTACGGTTGCGGGCAGCGAGGAGCAGAAACAGAGGTGGTTGCCGCAAATGGCGGAAGGCAACATGCGGGTATCACTGTCTATGACCGAGCCTGATGGCGGTACCGACGTATTGGGCGCTATGAAAACCTATGCCGACAAGGTCGACGGCGGCTGGAAACTGAATGGGGCGAAAATGTGGACCACTGCGGCGAAAGCTGCGGACCGCCTGCTGGTTCTGGCCCGCTCGGACCGAGATGCCGAAAGACCGCATCAGGGTCTGATCGCTTTGTTTGTTGACGCAAAGTCTCCCGGAATTACCGCCAGCCTGCTTCCAAAATTGGGCATGCGAGCGATGGGCAGCTGCGAAGTGCATTATGAGGATGTGTTTGTGCCGGACGAAGATGTACTCGGCGAACCCGGGCATGCATGGGGAGCGATGCTGCCAAGCCTCAACAATGAACGTATCATGGTCGGCGCTCAATGTTTAGGTGCGATTGATGGCGTACTGGAAGATGCATTGGAATATATGAAACAGCGAAAGGCATTTGGCGACATCATCGGTCGTTTTCAAATTCTTCAACATTATGTTGCCGATATTGCGACTTCGCAAAAACTAACCGAATTGCTTTTGTTCAATGTGGCCCAAATGCAAGCAGAGGGCCTTCCCTGCGGCACTGAAGCCAATATGCTCAAAATGGTCGCGACTGAAAATGCAGTAAAAGCTGCCGATATGGGCATCCAAATCATGGGCGGGATGGGATATTCTGCTGAGACTGACATGCAGCGCTACTGGCGCGATCATCGCATTTTACGGATGACGCCAATTTCCAACGAAATGGTCCGCAATTCCATCGCCGAGAGTCTCGGCCTGCCGAGGTCATTCTAATGAGCGCTGATTTCCCTCCTGCCCCCGATGTAGCCGGCACTTCGCTTGATGGCACAAAAACTTTCGTCGTCACCGAAAAAGAAAATTCAGCGTTGTGCCAATCGACCGGCGTTAAACCAGCGGCTGACGGGAGCGCACATCCAATTTACTACTATATCGCAACACAGGTGGCGATGGGCAAAACAGTCGCAGGCGTCTGTGAAACCTGCGAATTTGATGTTGATGACGGCCCTATGATGGGCTCTTCCGGCGTAAAATTTTCCGAACCTGTGATGGTCGGTGAAATCTATAAGGTCTCTGGCGAAATACTCAGCCTGGTCCGCAAGCAAAGCCGGAAGCTCGGCATTATGGATGTACTCACCTACCGTCTGCGTCTGCACAAGGAGAAGGACAACACCTGCATTCTTGAAACCGATAATGTCTGGGTTTTGCCGCGCAAGGAGCTGGCCAAATGAGTTATAATGTTGGAGATGAATTGCCGCCATTCACAATTGAGAGTGTCAGTCCGGAGGCAATGAAACAATGGGCCGTATTTCTGGCCGATCCCAATCCAATTCATCTTGATGTCGAGGTTGTAAAGGCCAAGGGCCTTGGCGACAAGGTAATCAATCAAGGTCCTGCCAATGTAGCATATATGATGAACATGTTGATGGCCGCATTTCCCGGTTGCCGGATCGAATCTATGGACTCCCGGTTTCTCGACAATGTTTACGGCGAAGACAAGGCCGTTGCTTCTGGCAAAATTACTGCCATTGAAAACGACAAGATTTCATGCGAATTTACCCTGGACGTTGAAGGGCGTGGAACGGTGAATAGTGGTACCGCAACTATATCCATCTAAATATGAGGAGTTTTAAAAATGCCTAGTAGCCCATTTGCACATGTATGCATGGTCGTCAGCGACCTAGATAGAGCGATAGTAGACTGGACCAAAATCCTGCGCGTACTGGATCCTGGCCAGCTGGAAAAACGTATTGTTAAGTATGACGAATTTTCCAGCGGCGCTGATGCCGGCATGAAATGGGCCACGTTCGTCAATGACCATGGCACCGAAATTCAATTCATCCAGCCCGCCCCCGGGACACCTATGGGCAACCGTCTGGATAAAGTCGGCGAACATGTCCATCATCTGTGTTTTACAACAGATGACCTTGAAGGCGACATGGAGAAACTCAAAGCCGAAGGTATAGATCTGCCCGGAGATGGTGCCATGTATAATGACCCCGATATGACCTGGCAAAAGTGGAGCTGGGTCGGCGCAAAAAGCACCCATGGTTGCCTCATCGAAGTTGCCTCTTCTTATGAAAGCAAAAACGATGGCAACTGGTATCATGCACCCAATAAATTTGCCTATAAAGGTCCTGGCGAACATCCAAGCCATGCGGAAACCGCACCTCCTGCCGTGGCGGCGTAGTTGTTAGCAGATACAATCCGGTTAGAAGGGGATGGGCTGGAGTTGGTGGGCAGCGCTTATGGCGACCCTGAGGATCCGCCCGTCCTTTTTTTTCATGGCGGTGGCCAAAGCCGCAATGCCTGGTTGGGCTCGGCCAAAAAGGTAGCAGTAGCCGGTTTTTACGGTGTTAGCATTGATCTGCGCGGCCACGGAGACAGCGACTGGGCAAAAGATGGTCAGTATCACCTCGAAGATTTTGGCAGAGATGTAGAAAAGCTCGTTCAACAGTTTGATCGCCCGGTTACGCTGGTCGGTGCCTCCCGCGGCGGGCAATCCGCTTTGGTCGGCGGATCGCGGCAACCAAAGCATGTGCGATTAATCATGCTCGCCGACGTTTCCCCTGACATGCAAGATGAAGGGATCGACGGCATTCGCGCTTTCTTTGCAGAGGGTGCTAAAGGTTTTGAAAGTTTAGATCAGGCGGCTGATTCACTGGCCAAACATTTGGGACAGAAGCGGATCGCAGATCCGAGAAAACTTGCCGGTTCCATGCGGCGAGATACCGAGGATCGCTGGCAATGGCGGTGGGATCCGGCCACAGGCAATGCCGAATTTCTTCATCCTCCCAGTGAAAACGAATCTCTGCTCGCTGCAGCGGCGCGCGTGAAGTCGCCGCTAGTAATGGTCCGCGCTGAGTTAAGCCATGTACTTACCGACGAAGGTGTCGACAATTTCAAGAAGTTAGCACCGCAACTCGAAATTATGTTGGCGCGGGGCGTCGGGCATATGTTTACGGCCGACCGAAATGACGGCTTTGCAACAAAGTTGCTGGATGTATTGGCACGAACGCCGGAGGGGATTTTGGCATGACCAAACAGGCAGCGTTCGTCATTGGAGCAACCGGCGGTCTTGGACATGCGGCATGTGACGCATTGGCAAAAGATTGGGATGGTCTGGCCATTGGTTATCGTTCCAGCGAAGAAAAGGCAAATGCTGTTGCCGCTGGATTACCCCACGCTAGCGAAACGCTGGCGGTGCACTGTGATTTGGCCGACAGCGCGTCTATCTCGCAGTCCATCACGCAGGCACGAGATCACTTTGGTGCGATAGGTACGATGATCTTCGCCTCCGGTGTCGCCATTGAACAGCCATTTGTAAGTAGTATCTCCGAAGACCAGTGGCGAGAGGTAATCGATACCGAACTGATTGGCCTGACACGTGTGGTTGCTGAGACACTCCCGATATTCCGGGAACAGGGGCATGGAAATTTCGTGATTGTGGTCTCGGTCGCCAATACAAGATTTCCTCCCGGTGATGCTCTCTCATCGGTTCCCAAGGCCGGAATGGAAGCCATTGGCCGAGCGATCGCAAAGGAAGAAGGAAAGTATGGAATAAGAGCCAATATGGTCGCTCCCGGCATCATCGATGCCGGTTTGGGCACGCATTTTCTGGAAACGCTTTATTCGCCGGACGTCTGGGAAAGCCAGAAAAGGAGCATTGCGCTGCGCCGGTTCGGCACTGGCGAAGATATTGCCAAAGCCATAGCCTTTCTTGCTTCAGACGATGCGAATTACATTACAGGACAAACACTCATTGTTGATGGAGGATTTAGTTTGTGAGTAATCGGAACCATATCCATGTCATAATTTTCCTGGATGACTTCGATATCGAAAGATTATCATATTGCTCCTGACGAATTGAAACTAGCAGCACAGAAGAAAGGGGAGGCTAAATCTCCCCTTTCCATCCCCCGAACTGTCATCCTCTACTTGTAGGGATCGACCGGCTGCGGTGCTTCGATAACTTCCAGATCAATCAGCATCGAAAGCACGTCGGAAATCGAATAAATGTGAACAATCTTGTCGCCTTCAAATTTTATCCAGCTGAACCAGAGCACATCAAGTTGATTACCGGTCGGTTGCACACCCATATAAGGTCCGCCAGTATGTTTGCCGTGATGGTGACACAGGACGCAGATTTCATCGTCGCCTTTTCCCCAAGCCTTCAGCGTTCGATAGGCGCTGGGTGGGAAAGTGTCATAGAGCGCCATTGGCGACGTCACCCATTCCTCAAACTTTCCCAGATCAGGCCGGTTGGGATTGTCATATGTCATTTTATCGGTGTCAAAGAATACGTCGAAAGCATCCCAGTTGCCTTTGTTCAACTGGACATGAAGATCCATCCATTGGTTGACCATGAAGGTTTGGCGTTCAGTAAGTCCGTCACATATTTCAGCCCGCTTTTCCGGCGAAAGGGTAAAATCTTCAATTGTAAAAGGCGGAATTCGACCGGCCATTATAAATCTCCATCATTATCAGCGCGAAATGCGACTTCAGGTTGGCAGAGAGCCGCTTCCTGAACGGAGAGCGCCTCCCTGATTAAACGCCTTTTCCAGTTAGACCCAGCCAGTGCAACCTACCATTGGGCAGGCATCTGATAGGTTAAAACAATTAGACACTAAACATTGATCAAGAAGGGGATGGAGGCAGCTGTGACACTTTCACTTCAGGAAATCTCAGATCGTTTCGAGATACAAGATTTGCTGGTTGGCTATTGCTACGCGGTAGATGACAAGGATTTTGATGCGCTCGACCAATATTTCACCGAAGATGCAGTAATTGACTACAGCGAAATGGTTGGAGTGAAAGGCTCCCTGTCCGAGATAAAGGAATTTTTGCGAACCAGCTTGGAACCGATTCCAATTGCACAACATGCGGTGATGACTACCCAGTACAAGTTTGAAGAGGACAGGTGTGAAACTCGCACCGTCTGTCACAATCCAATGGTTGTCCCGGGCGACGACGGAGCAGAACAGGCAATCTTCTTTGGTCTATGGTACGTCCATACATTCAGGCGAACGGAAGATGGATGGCGAATTTCCAGTCTATACGAGAAAAAGTGCTATAATCATAACCTCCCTGAATATATCAAGGAGCAAACGGTATGAGCGGCACGAATGACATGCGGCCTCCAGTGGATCCATGGATAATGGAGACCGGCAGCATCTATCTTTGGAGTCTATTGCTGTTGGCTACTATTTTGCTAACTCTAAAAAATAGAAAAATGCCTCTGTTTGGCTTGATGTTACTGGCAGGATCCAGCGGTTTTTGGCAAGAGTTTTTTGCTGACTGGGGCGCTTATGTTGCATGGAATCCAGCATTTGCACGCCTTCCCTTCTGGGGCGAAATGGCTTACACAACGCCGGTGAAGCCGCTGTTCATGCCGTTTAGCTGGGGCTGGTGGTTCGCGGTTTCCATACCGCTTCTAACCTCACTCACTATTTGGCTAAAACGCAAATTCACCGCTCGATCGGTATATTTGCTGGCCATGGTGATCGCCTTTCCATTGTTCCTCGTGTATCAGATCTACGTTGAGGGCAGCTCGGTTGCCAATGCATGGTGGACATATGATTCCGTTATTGGTCCCGCATTGGAAAGTGAAAATGGCAGGCTCCCACTGATATTTCCCCTGCTGATCGGTATCTGGGCAGGCTGGTTTGTTGGGATGCTTGCTGACCGCGATGAAAGCGGATTTATGGCGCATGAAATTCGCCTGGGTATTTTAGCAAAACCAACCGGCTGGGGCCGCGAATGGACACGGCTTTGGAGCATGGCTTTGCTCTTTCAGGTCACCTTCCTGATGATAAATGTTATCCCGGCAATGATTGGGCGGGCATTATTTGGTGGGCCAAGCCTGCTTGTGCCTTAATCGGCGATCAAAAGGAATGATGATCCAGTGAAAATTCTCAATTGGCTCCTGGCTCTGCTACTTCTTTTGATCGCGGGCGGATTGATTTGGCTGGGCGGGTCATTGGTCCTGGAGGGCGGTTCACCATATTATCTGATCTCAGGATTGACGCTGGCTGCGCTCGCATGGCTGTTGGCGAAGCAATCTAGCAGATCGCTTACGCTATTTAGCCTTCTGTGGCTGATCACATTGGTGTGGGCGCTTTGGGAATCGGGTCTCAGCTTCTGGCCATTATTTGGCAGGCTCGCTTTGTTGAGCGCAGTTGGAATTTGGCTACTCACTCCCTGGATGCGTCGCTCCTTGGGGGTAGAACCGAGTTCAAAACTAAGCACTGGCATTCTCTCCATAGCCATTATTGGCATTTTTGGGGGCATTGGCTGGACATTCTGGAATGACCGCGTAACGGGCGGAGATGATCTATCGTCACTGGCGGCGGGGCCGACCGATGTGCGCGATGGCGAATGGCATCACTATGGCAACCTGCAAGCTGGACGTCGTTATTCTCCGCTGAGCCAGATTACGCCGGCTAATGTCGGTGCACTCAAGGAAGCATGGAGCTACTCTCTCGGCAGAGAACCCAATGGCGAGGCAGCACCTTTTCAGGCAACACCGCTAAAGATTGGCGGCCACCTATATTTCTGCACGGGCTATAACGATATTGTGGCTCTTGACGCCGAAACGGGAGAGCAGATTTGGCGCTACGAAGCCAATGCAGACACGAGCGGAATATTTGGCCAGACCTGTCGAGGCGTATCCTATTTCGAGCTGGAGGAAAGTGACGACACAGCACCCTGCTCCCAGCGTATCTATACCGCCACAATCGACAGTCGTCTGATAGCGGTGGATGCAACAAACGGAAAACTATGTGAAGATTTTGGAAAGGCTGGTGTGGTCGATCTGCTCAAGGGCATGAGCGATGCACCCCAAGGCTATTATCATGTCTCATCGCCTGCAACAGTGATTTCCGGGAAGCTGGTCGTTGGCGGTTGGGTCACTGATGGTCAGACC
This sequence comes from Parasphingorhabdus sp., assembly GCF_965233695.1. Taxonomy (GTDB): domain Bacteria; phylum Pseudomonadota; class Alphaproteobacteria; order Sphingomonadales; family Sphingomonadaceae; genus Parasphingorhabdus. Next base: position 2,305,220 of record NZ_OZ247497.1, on the reverse strand, counting down.
GTTGGGGAGCCATCCGGCGTTATTCGAGCCTATGATGCGATTAGCGGCAAACTGGCCTGGGCGTGGGATATGGGACGGCCCGATCGTACCGGCGAACCCGAGGAGGGAGAAACCTATACACCCGGCACGCCCAATAGCTGGAGCGTGATGAGTGCGGATGAAGAATTGGGATTGGTGTATGTGCCGACGGGCAATGCTACGCCCGACTATACCGGGACGCACCGCACCCCCGAGATGGAGAAATATTCGAGTAGCGTGGTCGCGCTCGATGCCAATACCGGGCGACCTCGTTGGCATTTTCAGACAACCCGTCACGACGTATGGGACTATGATGTACCTGCACAGCCCGTGCTATTCGAATTGGCTGATGGCCGCCCTGCCTTGCTGCAGCCTACCAAGCGCGGAGAGCTATTCATGCTCGACCGGCGCACCGGTGAGCCTATTGCTAAAGTGGAGGAGCGCCAAGTTCCCACCAGCGATGTTGAGGGCGCAAAATCCTCACCCACTCAACCATTTTCTGTCGGACTGCCCAATTTTTCGGGTCCTCGTCCCAGTGAAAAAAGCATGTGGGGCTTCGTAATGCTGGATCAGGCCTGGTGTCGGCTCAAATTCAGGCAGGCGCGATTTGATGGTTCAATGACCCCTCTCCAAGCAGATCGTTCCACCGTGGTTTGGCCCGGTTCTCTAGGCGGACATAATTGGGGCAGTGTCGCCGTCGATCCTGATAACCGCATCGCATTTGTCAATTCTACCCATGTTATTGGTTACAGCAAGTTGATCCCACGTGAGGAAGCCGACAATATGGGCTTGAAGCCTGTAGCCAAACCGAGTTTTGAAAATGTCGCTGGTCCCGTAGCGCAAGCAGGCACTCCTTATGCTGCGTCTGTTGCTCCTTTTCTTTCGCCGCTGCTCGCACCGTGCACCGAACCTCCTTATGGCCTTGTCAGTGCTGTTGACCTGACAAACGGAAAATTGCTTTGGCAAAAACCCTTCGGAACAGCGCGCGATAGCGGTCCGCTGATGACTAAGATCGGGCTGCCCATTCCGATGGGCGTACCAAATATTGGCGGTGCTGTAGTCACACGCTCGGGCCTTGCTTTTATCGGCGCGACGCAGGAACATATGATCCGCGCATATGACATCAATACCGGAAAAGAACTTTGGAAAGGGCGGCTGCCTGCGGGCGGTAATGCCACGCCAATGACATATTGGTCTGAAAAATCGAAACGGCAATTTGTTGTGATTGCTGCAGGCGGCCATGGCGGTATTTTGTCCGGCTATAGCGACAAGATAATTGCCTATGCGCTGCCCGTATCAAACGATTGAGGAGATTGAGGGATGGGAAATGTCGTAGTGGTGACGGGTGCGACCCGCGGACTGGGCCGTGGCGCAGCCCGGGAATTTGGCGCGCAGGGTGCAACAGTGGTTGCGACAGGACGTAACGAAGATGATCTTGCAGCAGTGGCCGGGGAAATCACCGAACGTGGCGGCAAGGCGGTACCTATCACCTGTAACCATAGCGACGACGCTGCAGTGGAAGCAGCATTCCAGCAGATAGAAGGCGAATTGGGCGGGATTGACATTTTGCTGAACAATGCAGCCGCTGTGCACGCTGCCGAACTTGTTGCACCGCAGCCCTTCTGGGAGAAGCCGCTTAAACTCGTGGACATGATCGATGTGGGCCTGCGTTCAAATTATGTCGCGTCCTTTTACGCCGCGCCGATGATGGTGAAAGCGGGCAAAGGCCTGATAGCCAGCATCAGTTTTTATGGCGCCGTTTCCTATTTTCACGGGCCGGCTTATGGCGCAGCAAAGGCGGGAACTGACAAGATGATGGCCGATATGGCCATCGATCTTGCTCCTTATGGGGTGGCAGCAATTTCGTATTGGCCAGGATTTGTGCTCACTGATGCCGTACGCGCTATGCCGAAGGAGATATTGCCGCCGGGAATTCAGGAAAATTTACCCAATTGGGAAACCCCGGAATTTACCGCGCGGGTTATTAATGCGCTGTATAGCGATGCCAATTTGATGAAACAAAGCGGTCAGGCTCTGATCGGAGCAGAATATGCAGAATGCCAAGGCATCAGCGATGTCGATGGCAAACAACCGATTTCCTATCGCAAGACAATGGGTTCCCCGCACATTCCGTTTTCGTCGGTAAGAGGGCAGCCTTCATGATAGAAGCAGTTCTCGTCGTTTTGACCAAGGCGCACCCAGGCCGGGAAGATGATCTGGATGACTGGTACACAAATATCCATATCCGGGATGCCTTGCGTTTTCGCGGGTCGATTGCAGCACAAAGATTTGTCCGTAGCGAAAACCAGCCTATGGAAATCGGTGATGACTTTGATTGGAAATATCTGGCGTTTTATGATGTATTTGATGCAGAACTTTTTTCACGCGAGCATTGGGACAATGCACTAACCAGCAGGATGATGGTAACCAATGCGATCGACGATAGCGTGCTGGAGGATTATCATTATTACCCCCTCGCCTTTCGTAATTATGACCCTGAAACTCCGCATACCGGCGGGGTAGTTTTGGAACAGTTGAATGCTGTGCCGGGCGAGGAACAGGCGTTTCGCAACTGGTATGCAGATAGCTACCTGCCGCAAGCTGCGAGACGCCCGGGTGTGCAATCGGCTGGTTTTCTAATGTTCCGCAGCCATGGCCAAATGATCCCTACGGAACCGTCTGTGAATTATGTCGGCATCTACAAGGTGAATGACGATCAAGCCTGGAAGTCTTGGAAAGACGCGCCATCGCTCGCCGACACACCGAGTGTCGAGCAATCCTCATTGCGAGTGACGCACTGGGATCATTTGACCGACAGAATCACCAAGGATGCAGTTCAATATCCCACATCCGAGGGCCTCGCCGCTGAGGAGCGCGCGCGCATTCGAATGGGCGACAAGGTTCTAACCAGCGGAACCGACAAGCTCGGTTCCGCTTGAAGAAATTCCTCGGATAATCACCAGACCAGCGGCAGAGTGACCGGTTGAATCATTCCCAGATGATATTCGATCGCATGCTCTGGTTTGACTTCAAATTCAGGGATTTCCTTCAAGAACTCCTCAATTGCAATCCGCATCTCCCGCTTTGCAAGATGCATCCCTACACACATATGCGGACCATAGCCCCAGGACAACATCCGCGGTCTCCGATCAAAACGAACTTGTTCCGGATTGGGAAACTCGGCCGGATCGCGACCGGCCAATGTGGTGGACATGGCAACCTTGTCGCCGGGCATCATTTTTACACCGCCAAATTCAGTTTCCTTGGTGCAGGTGCGGAAAGTCGTCACCGCCGCGTACGCGCGCATCATTTCGTCAATAGCATGCGGAATTTCCTGCGGATTTTCACTTAGAAACTGCCTGTCCTGAGGATTGCGGGCAAGGTGCAGAAACTGATTGCCCATATTGGTGGATACCGTGTCCAGACCACCGATGAAAAGGTTGAAAGAAAATCCGACCAATTCGTCGTCATTCAGTTTCCGACCATCAATTTCCACCTCCAGTGCATAGCTGATAACATCATCGCGTGGATTTTTCCGGCGATCTTCAATTTGCTCCCGCAGATATCCAACAACATTGCGGGTTGCGTCTGCAATTTTCATCAAGTCCATCGAGTGCAGCAGCCCGAATTCCCATTCCAGAAATTGTTTGGTGTTACTGAGCGGAAAATCCATCAGCTCAAGAAACACCTTGATCGGAAATTCAAAGGCAAATTCGGCCATAAACTCGCACTCGCCTTTTTCGCGAAATCCGTCGATATATTCCGCTGCATAATTCCGGATTCTGTCTTCTAGTTTCGTCATTGCTTTTGGCGCGAAAATCGGATTGACGAAGGCGCGATATTTCGCATGTTCCGGCGGATCCACTTCAGCAGGAGTGTTGGTCCAGCTTTCGCCAACCAATTTCGCAAATGGCGAGAAGTCCTTGCTCGAGAAGGTTTCGGTGTCGAAATATATTTTTCGCAGATCTTCAACCTTACGCACAACCCACGATGGCGTCGCACCGGGATATGCATGAGGCGCATAAAAAATATCCGGGCCTTCATGAACGGCGGCGGCCCAGTCGGAATACGGATCTTCTGTCGTTGTCATTCCAAAAACATACGGGAATGGATGAACCAGCGAAGCTGGAACATGTTCAGGGATGGTTGGATCGGGAAGTTCCATCTGCATTATACATTCTCCTTGCTCAGACTATCGAATCTGATCTGACCAAAACCAGTGGTCCTTATCAGTTAATACTATTTTGCCTATCATTGTAGACCTACCACCGCCGGCGCAATTGCACGCTGCGCCGGCGTTCCCGCAATTGCATCTCCCGCTTCCCGGGTTGAATGACGGGCGTGTCTCTGGGAAGATGTCTTTCCAGCTTATTCATGTCTACCAATCGCAATTGCGGCTCTGGTCCGCTGCTTGCCTCCGTCCAGCGCAGCATAACAGCGCCTTCGCTATTATCTGCAGCGTCCAGCCAGTTGGGAACCCCTGGGTCATCCTGCGAAATGACCGCACGAAATTTGCCATCCTTGTCGATATGAGCTTGTCCGCCATTGAGACTGGATTGCCGGTTCATCCAGTCAATACTGTTCCAAAGCATGTCAGACAGCTGCACATTCCAGTAGCGGACCGAATTTGGTAGTTCCGTTTCCAGCAATAACACCTTACCCGGTTCCAATCGAAACAACCCCTGATAATAATGTTGCCCTTGTACTCCGCCCTTACCGGCCCAGTCGTCATGTTCCAGAGCATTCCACAACTCTTTTTCGCGCTGCGCTTTTATGAAGTTCATCGCCATTCCGGAAAGCCGCGTCGGATAGGAAGCAAGTGCATTCAGCCGCAGCTCTATCTCTTCTGAAGACCACCGACGCGGCTTATGTGCTTTATCGATTCTCTCAATGGCGATGCGGGCTTCGCATCCTTTCCCCCAATCATAGCTGGCCTGGCGAATAGTCAGCGAGCAGACTGATGGATCAAGCTGCTGCCAGTCACCTTCCCAATCCTCTGGCTTGTCGGCGCTTAGCAACAATGAAAACTGCCCGTCTTTATCAAGTGCCAAATTGTCGAAATCCACCGTTTGAAGAGAAGGACCGAGTTCCTCCATGACGCCCAATCCCCCAGCGTTAACATCCATTAGGACGAACAGCGCATCGCCGCGCTCACCGGTCACCAGATAGGAACCGTTGCCGTCGATCGACGCCGTGCCATAAACAAAGTCCGGGTTGGTACCGATGCAGTTAAGATGCGTATTCACAGCAGGAACGAAATCTGGAAAATCAGGATCTGCAAATGCGGTAAACCAGCCAGACGCAAGCGTCTGAAAAAATAGTCTTTCTGCGTTAACTGTCATAAGCGGGTCTTGGGGATCAGCGAGCAGAGACAGCAGTTTGGATGTCTCTTCAAAGCTGACTATTTTTTGATTCCAGCTGCTCATAAATATTCGCCGTAAGCATCTATGTAGTCGGCGTAGACGGTCTCAACCTGTTTTCGTGTCAGCCCGTAGTCAGCCAATTCATACTTGTGCTGTCCATGCTTGTTTGCCGGGTTGTCTTCCCACCAGCGCTGCACCGCCAGCTTTGTCTCTTCGGTAAATTCGATTTTCGCATGGGCATAAATTCCGCGCACTGCAGCAACGGGATCCGAGACGATATCCTTAAAGCGCAGATCATGAACTTTGACATGCGGATTATCTTTTCGCCAGGCCATACTGCGCACCTGCCCGTCATGCCAAAGATGCAACAATTCCCGACCCAAGGCGGCACGATCAATTTCTGTAAAACTGACGCTGCGGATCACTTCGATCAAACGGGATATTGATGCCATAACGGTGACGGGATCGCGGTGCGGTTGTACCAAAATTGCATCTGGATAAACCGAAAACAGTTCCGGTAGGTGATAGGCATGCTCCTGAACCTTTAGCACCCAACGTTTGCGCGAATTTTTCCATGCCAAATGCTGCAACCACATTTTGTGGATCTGATATCCAAAGCGCGTATCCGCATCGCGATACCATTTATAGTAACCTGCCAGACGGAATAGCATAGTTGGATTGATGCCCTGAAATGCCGTCTCCAACATCATGCCGCACTCCTGGGGGATTCGAGCTCCGATGGGGTGAGCTTTGAGCACGTCTTCCCAAGCACCGACAAAATTCTCAGCGACATAGTCGTCAAAACCAGCAGCACGAGGATCACTGTCAAAGGTGGCCACATCCGGAGGCGGTGACGGCGCAGCCACCTCCCATTGCAAGGGGGTACGAACCTGCGGATCAGCTCCCATGAGAGCGTGAAGAATCGATGTACCGCATCTCGGCAAACCGAGGATGAAAACTGGCCGATCAATCTTAACATCGCAAATTTCAGGATGTGCGGTGCGATCTGTCGCAATAGCAGTGAGCCGCTGGAGATTGTCCTCAAACTGAGCAAGAACCCTTGCCAGGCCATCCTTCGAAAGGCCTTTTTCCTGTTCCAGAGCTGCAAGCGCTGCAGTCAAACCAGGAAGTGTGCCGGCTGCTAATTCCGCGGGCATTCCTGAAGAAGCTAGCATTTGGGAAGCGGTAGGAATGGCGGCCAACCTCTTTTCTCCACTGATTGAATGACGCTCCCGTGTTATACACTGCTCGACTGCCCTCACCTGTCAATGGGCAGGTTTATCCGAAAGGCGGTTGCTGCAGGCAAGTCGGCGGCAGAGGAGTAGCATGGGTGGCATCGAACTCGCATTTGGATGATTATAACCTTAGCGACCGTGTTGCGCTGGTCACGGGCGGTGCGCAGGGCATGGGAGCAGCTATTTGCGATATTTTAGCTGCAGCGGGGTCCGCCGTTGTGGTTGCAGATGTGAAGGCGGAAAAAGCGGAAAGAGTCGCTGAAACCCTTCGGGGAAAAGGTCAGCAGGCTATATCGGTAGAAACCGATGTTGCTTCGGAAACCTCCATCTATGATCTGATGAATCGCATCGAAACTGAATTTGGCAAATTGGACATTTTGGTAAACAATGCAGGGATACAGGACCGCAATTTCCTAGAAGACACTACCAGTGAATATTGGGATCAATTGATGGCGATTAATCTTCGCGGTCCAGCTTTGTTGACCCGCGAAACTGTCCGCATTATGCGCAAATGCAAGGTAGATGGGCGAATTGTCAATATCGCCTCCAACAGTGCATTTCACGCATCTGCCCCCAGCCTCTATGCCTATTCAACTTCCAAAGCCGGACTGGCTGGCCTGACGCGCGCCACGGCAATAGAGGTCACCAAGGATGGTATTCGTGCCAACGCGATCTGTCCTGGCAATACGACAACTGAAGGACAGATGAGTGCTTCCGGGCCGGATTTTACGCCTGAGCAGATCGAAAAATTCATGCCGCCAATCGGTCGTACCGGCACACCAAGGGATATCGCCAACGCCGTACTGTTTCTTGTTAGCGATGCTTCATCATTCATAACCGGTCAGACGTTGGTGGTGGATGGCGGCATGTTGAGTTGCTGATGTAATATGAACGGAACATATGATTATATCATCGTCGGCGCGGGTTCATCCGGGTGTGTTTTGGCCAACCGTCTCTCTGAGAATCCGCAACACAAAGTAATGATAATCGAATGCGGACCGGATGATAAAAGCCCGCTGATCCGAATGCCCCGCGGCGTTGGCAAGTTACTTGATCCTGTTAATCCGCATGTCTTTGCCTACCCAGTTACTCCCACTGGCAATCAGCCTGAGGAAGTATGGCTCAAGGGCAAGGCAATGGGTGGTTCCAGTTCAATCAACGGCATGGTCTATATGCGCGGTGCGCCTCGCGAATATGATGCTTGGGAAGAAGCGGGTTGCACTGGCTGGGGCTGGAGCAGAATGGGACGTCAATTTGTTGCATTGGAAGACCATGCACTTGGTCCTTCCGAATGGCGCGGCGTCGGAGGGCCACTAAAGATTTCGCAACATGAAGAGGGGAATCCGGTCGTTTCCGCACTGCTGGAGGCCGGCCGGCAAATGGGAGTGCCTACAGTATCGGACGTCAACGATGTCGATGTGCTTGCCGACCAGGGCATGGGTAGGCAAGTCTTAACGACATGGGAGGGTCAGCGATTTTCTGCCGCGCGCGCATTCATCGACCCGATCCGTGATCGACCCAATCTGACGATACTTACGGGAAAACGCGTAGAACGAATATTGTTTGAGGGGGAAAGTACAACCGGGGTGCTGGTGGATAATCAGATAATCGCCTGTCACGGCGAGGTTATATTAAGTGCAGGTGCGATTGAATCTCCGAAGCTTCTTGAGCTATCAGGCATCGGTGATGGTGACCGCCTGAAAGCGCTAGGCATCGATGTGGTGGCGCACAGCCCTCAGGTAGGTGAAAACTTACGTGAACACCTTTACGTTGCGCTCGATTGGAAGATCACCGGTCATAGCTCGAACCAGAAGTTGCAAGGTTTCGGTCTGTTCGCTTCTATCTTGCGTTACATGCTTTTTCGCAGCGGTCCCATGGCAGACGCCGCGCATGAGATTGGCGGATTTATCAAGACCGAATCTGGTCTCGACAGGCCTGATGCGCAAATTGGTTCGATGCTTGTAACGATGAAGCAGGATGAGGCTGGAAAAGTTGCACTCGACAGCTTTCCGGGCATGCGCATGCTTGGTTACTTCACCCGTCCGAAAAGTCGCGGCTGGAGCCATATTTCGTCTGCTGATCCTAAAAACGCGCCTGATATCAATGCCAATCATTTCGCCGATGATGTCGATCAGCAGCGCGCACTGGCGCTGTTCAAATGGATAAGGCGTTTCGGCAAACAGGCTGCGCTCGCACCCTTCATTGTCGAAGAGACAGGTATCGGGGTGAACATACATTCTGACGAAGACATACTCGCCAATCTGCTCGCACTTGGAGGAACGGCTTTTCACATCGCTGGAACGGCGGCGATGGGTATTGAACCAAATAGCGTTGTTGATCCGCAACTATGTGTTCGCGGAGTGAATGGTTTACGTGTTTGCGATACGTCAATCATGCCCACCCTGCTATCTGGCAATACCAATGGGCCAGCAATGGCTATCGCCCTTAATGCAGCTGACATGATTATTTCCGCAAAGGCAAATATATGACCAAGTCAATTACAGAAATCGACAATCTGTTTATCAACGGGAAATGGGTGGCGCCAGAAGGCGGGAACGAAGCCATAATCAATCCGGCGACTGAAGAGGTTATCGGTTTGGCGCCGCTTGCCAGTATGTCGAATGTCGATGCAGCGATCACAGCTGCACACTATGCTTTCAACCACGGTCCTTGGCCAAGCATGACAATGACAGAGCGCGCCGATGTCATGAATTGCATGGCCGAGGCGCTAGAAGCCAGGCAGGAAGAAATCGTCAATCTAATCATCGCGGAAGTTGGTTGTGCACAGGGCATCACACGCATGATGCAAGTGGCAAATCCGATCAATCATTTACGCTCAACTATAAAATACGCATTGCGTGATGAGCCTGAAAGGTTGCCCCTTGATATCACGCCCAACCCATTTGCGCCGGACGGGCCGAAAAACATAGGGGGCACTACGGTAGTGCACGAACCGTTTGGTGTCGTCAGCGCGATCACCGGTTACAATTTTCCCTTCCTCCTCAATCTCGCCAAGATTGGCCCAGCGCTTATGGCTGGGTGCACCATGGTTTTGAAACCTTCACCCTTCACGCCATATTCTGCATTGCTATTTGGTTGGATTGCAGAAGAAATCGATCTACCAGAAGGAGTTTTGAATATTGTCACCGGCGGTATTGAAGAAGGGCAATTGCTTTGTACAGACGAACGTGTGGACATGGTGACATTCACAGGCTCCGAGGGCGTTGGCGCGACAATTATGGAGCAAGCAGCGCCTACACTCAAGAAAGTGCATCTGGAACTCGGCGGCAAATCCGCGATGATAGTTCGCGAGGATGCGGATGTAGAGCGCGCGGCGGCCATGGCTGTTGGTTTTCTCTCGGTCAATGCCGGACAGGGTTGCGCCATTCCAACCCGCTTTTTGGTTCACAATAGCATTCGTCCAACCTTCGTTGCTGTAGCAAGCGCTGTTGCCGCACAAATTAATATTGGAAACGCGCGTGATCCAATTGTCACAATGGGACCATTGATCCGCGAAAGCCAACGCAGCAAGGTTGAAGAATATATTGAACTGGGAAAATCGGCCGGTGCCAATCTAGTTTGTGGTGGCGGCCGCCCTTCTCATCTCGACAAGGGATTTTTTACTCAACTCACCCTTTTCGACAATGTAACCAACGATATGAAAATTGCACAGGATGAAATTTTTGGGCCGGTTGGCTGTATCATCGGCTTCGAAACTGATGAGGAAGCCGTCAAGATCGCTAATGACTCACGCTATGGTCTCAACGGCGCGATCGAGACCGCAGACGCAGCGACAGGCTACGAAATGGCCAATCGAATTCGCGCTGGCAGCGTGTCTCTAAATGGCGGTACAGGAACGATGAGCTTCGCACCGATTGGCGGATATAAACGCTCCGGAATTGGCCGTGAATATGGCCCTAATTGGATCCGCGAGTACCAGCAGGAAAAATCGATATTCTATCCTGTGGGACATTGAGATCGGCTCATTGCAGGTTCGTACTCCCTTGCAATGGGAAGTGACTGCGCCATCACCGCCTCCGGATGTGGTCATGTTTGAAAGAGACCTGCGCCAGCTCAGGCTTGCAGTATTCAAGGTCAGCAGGCCAGATTTGCAACCCGGTTGCTGGGCCATCATAGCCAACCATGCATAGACTCGATACCAGTTCAATATTCGCAGGTTGCCTTTTTTTTGTGAATAATGTGCCTATCCAAAGAAGGGCCAGCTGCGCGCCAAGGTAGCTAAATTGGCTGCAGAAGACGAGAGGATTAACGGATGAACGAGATGAAGTCCGTGGAATCGGGATTGAGCGTTCAAGATGAACGGGCAATTTCTGCCGTACTGATCTCCTATGGTACCGCAATTGACCGGCGAGACTGGAGCAGCCTGCGCGCCTGCTTTACAGATGACTGCGAGGCTGACTACGGCGCTTTCGGAAAATGGCAAAGCGGGGCTGCCATTACAAATTACATGAAAGATGCACATGCCAATATTGGACCCACGCTCCACCGAATAACGAATATCGAGATCAGCAAAAAAAAGGGGCGAACCTGTGCTCGAACTTATGTTGATGCTCTACTGATGCCGATGAACGAAGGTGGTCCCGTACACCGCGGTATCGGTTATTATGACGATCAACTGGTTCGGACCGTTGGTGGTTGGCGGATCACCCGCCGCATCTTTACATCGGTCTTGATTGATTGATGGGTAATGATTTGAACCTTCCAAAAGGTAAAACCGCGGTTGTAACGGGAGCATCCGCTGGCATTGGCGAAGCCATTGCACGAAAATTGGTGAGCGCAGATATTCGGGTTTTACTGGTGGCCCGCCGCGAAGAAAGGCTCAAAGCGCTCTGCGCAGAAATTGGAAAAAACGCAAGCTGCATGACGCTGGATATGGCAGAAACTGGCGCGGCGCAGGCATTGCTGGAAGCCGCCACGAAGGAATTTGGGACAGTTGATATTCTGGTGAACAATGCAGGTATTTTGCGAACCAGCCATGTTGATGAGTTTGATCTGGATGAACTCGATCCTATGATTGCAATCAACTATGCGGCAGTTGTGCGCACCAGTATTTTATTCGCACGCCGGATGAAAACCAATTCCGGTGGACAGATCATCAACCTGTCCAGCATAGGAGCTGGGATCACGGCAGCGGGTACTGGCATTTATGGTGGATTAAAAGCAGCATTGGAACGCTTTACTGAAGTACTGCGCATCGAACTGGCAGGGAGCGGCGTGCGTGTCGGCCTGATCGCACCAGGTACAACCAGCACAGAAATTTTCGAGGACATGAAAGCGAAGGGTCAACCTGGCTGGGACGAATTTATTCCGGCAATGGAACCCGAAGAGATCGCCAGAGCCGTACTGTTCATGTGCGAGCAGAGCGGAAATGCCAACGCGGCGCGGATACATATTTATGCGACTAGTGAGGGATTCTAGCCATTTGTTTGATCAGTCGAGCCGGGAATAGGCGGTCAGATCAAATGATTCGAAGTCAATGCCAGATTCGACCTTCATCACCCACTCTGCGTCCATGAGAAGCGCCCTACCAACGGTCACCAGGTCGAATTCTTCCGCTTCGAAACGCCGAACGACCTCGTCAAGATTGTCAACCGCGGCGGTTGGCTGGGAAAAACTCTCTGCAAGCTCCTTGTCAAAGCCGATTCCACCAACTGTCATGGTGGGTTTGCCGGATAACTTGCGTATCCATCCCGCCAGACCCATTTCCGAGCCTTCAAAAACAGGATCGGAAAAAATCCGCGTGCTGACGTCAAAAATATCAACGCCCGCGTCTGACAATATGTCGGTGATGATCTTCAATTCCTCGGGCTTGTCAGCAAGTCGCGCTTCATAATCTTGCAATTTCCATTGGGAAATTCGAAAAAGGATGGGAAAATCAGGTCCAACTTCAGTCCGGATTGCCTTTACAATCTCGCAGGCGAAACGCGCACGCCGCGGGAGATCACCACCCCATTTGTCATCGCGTTGATTGGTCCCAGCCCAGAGGAAAGCGTCGATCAAATAACCATGCGCCCCGTGCAATGCCACCCCATCGAAACCAACAGCCTTGGCATTGACTGCGCTTCGGACAAAACCGGAAATGGTTTCAGCGATTTCGGCTTCGCTCATTTCATCGGGTCGCATTGATTTTGCTTCCGGATGAGGGGCGGTGGCCTCCTGCCTGATACCCCCCATGTGCCAGAGCTGCGGTATAATCTTGCCGCCCGCCGCATGAACTTTCTCTACCGCCGTGCGCCAACCTGACAATGCTGCGTTACCATGCAGCACCGGGATGTTCTTTTCCCCCATCGTGCCTTCACCGATAGCAGAGGGGTGGTCGATGCCTACGCCCTCAGTGATGATCAGGCCGACTTTTGCCTTGGCCCGGCGTGCATAATAAGACGCGACATCATCGCCGGGTACACCATTGGGAGAAAACTGCCGGGTCATCGGCGACATAACAAACCGATTTGCCAGCTTTAATGATCCGCAGGTAAACTCAGTAAAAAGAGGGGTCAAGTTGTCGCGCATCGTGATCTCCAAATGTGGTGTTTTGAGACGCTAGCTGGCCGTTGAGCTATTGGACCTTTCAAAAGACAGGGACAACAATTCAATTTGAAAGCAACATTGGCGGTCGGGGATTGGAGATGAGCAGTAGGCAATTAGATATGAGACCGGAAGAATCTCTTCATGTAGCGGCAGAGCAGGACGAGGATATTGTCTCGCATTTTTTTTCGCGTGTTCGGATATCATCCGGAACAGGAGATAATCTTCATTGATGCATCAAACAAATTTGCAGCAATTTGTTGAAAATGAAAACGAGTGCTGTCTAGGCCGGTACAACTTCCAACGCTGATTGCGGACAAGCTTCCGCACCTTCGCGCGCGATGTCTTCCATGCCTGCAGGGACGATTTCATTTTCGACATAGACCATGCCATGCTCATCAAGCTTATACACGTCCGGGCAAATTTCGGCGCAAACGCCGTATCCACAACATGCAGGCTTATTTATCACCACCTTCAGCTTGCCCTCTTCAGACATTCGATTCTCCTCGCGAAACGGTTATGGCATTGCTTTACAGCTTGAACAGTTTATATACAATATGTATAATCCGAATCAAGTCGAATTTTGGAGAGGAAAAAGCATCATGTTGCAAAAATCGAGTCTGGTTTTGCGCGATGGCACATCAATTGATGATCTGATCATGCGGGATTCAAATGAAGTTTCACTTCGGGTAATGACGGATGAGGAGCTGTATCAGCATGAAATGGAACGGATCTTTGCGAAGACATGGCTGCTGCTGGGGCATGAAAGCGAGATTCCCAAAGCCGGTGATTTCATTGTACGCGATATGGCCGAAGACAATGTAATTATTGCGCGCGATCGGGAAGACAATATCAATGTTTCACTGAATGTTTGTCCGCACCGCGGGATGCGCGTCTGTCTGGGCGAAGCAGGCAACAAACCTATTCACCAGTGTATTTATCACGGCTGGGCGTTCAAGCCGAACGGCGATTTTGTCGGAGCACCGGTTGAGCGTGAGAAGATGCATGGCAATGATGTCGATAAGAAAACTTTGGGGCTCAAGAAAGCACGGGTCCATCTATATGGGGGCATGATATTCGCAACATGGAACATCGATGGCCCTTCCTTTGATGAATATCTGGGCGACATGAAATATTATATGGATCAGCTGTTCTGCCGGACCGACAATGGTCTGGAATTGCTAGGGCCGCCACAGCGCTTCGTATTACCCTGCAACTGGAAGGTTCCAGGTGAGCAATCGGGTTCCGACGGATTTCATACGCTTACTCTCCACCGCAGCCTTATGGAAGGCGGTGTAATGGGTGGCACGGCCGAATCGATTTATGATCAGGCACCGGGCATGTATGGCGTCGATGTTTCCTGCGAGCAGGGTCATTCGCTTCGCTGCCTGGAAGCGGAAAAAACCTTCAAAATGTTTGCCGATGTTCCTTTTGAGGGAAAATCGGCGCGTGAGCGTCTTGAACTATTGACCCCGCCGGGCATCACCAAGGAAATGATTCCGGAGTTGTTCAACAATCTTTCGGAAGATCAGGTTGAACAATTGGCCACGATCCCGCCGCAGGTTGGCGGAATGTTCCCTAACATTCTAATAGCCTTCATCTTTGCACCTCGCACAGATGGCGGATCATCCGGGGCATTGGCATTGCATACTTATGTACCAAAGGGGCCTGACAAGGTGGAATTCGTCAATTTCATTTTTGCCGAAAAGGATGCTCCAGAGCAAATGAAGCGCGACATGCTGCAAAATTCTGTTCAGCAAACCGGCACATCCGGAACGATTGAACAAGATGATGCAGATGTCTGGCCGGTGATCATGAAAAATGCACGCGGTGCAGCCGGTAAATCGATGACGCTTAAATATCAGGCGCTGCATGGCCACGAGCGCCCGGAGGGGTGGAAGGGAGACGGCCTCCTTTATCCAGGCTTCACCAAGGACGATACACAATGGAACTGGTGGCTTGCCTACCACAAGTTGATGAGTGAAGCTTGACCGGACAGGAGAACTAAAATGACTTGGGAAACAAAATCGACCGCCGCTCCGGATTCTACAACCATCATTAGAGGACTGGTCTCGCGCAAACGCGTTCCATTGGGGTCACCTGTATATAATGCATTGCTCGAAACGCTATATGATGAAGCTGCTGCACTCGATGAACGGCGCTTTGATGACTGGATGGCAATGTTCTCAGAAGACCTAGTGTATCAGGCACCTATTCGCATTACCCGTACCGGCCCGAACAAGGACCGGGACGTTATGCGGACGATGTTCCATTTTGACGAAGATTATGGTTCCATGCAGATGCGGATGGGCCGTTTGCAAAAAAGTGCCTGGGCTGAAGATCCGCCATCGCGCTGTCGCCGTTTTATCACCAATGTACGTATTGGTGAATGCGAGAGTGCTAACGAATATGAAGTGGTGAGCTATATTTATCTTGAACGCAGCCGCGGTGATAGCCCTGACAATGAATCGATGACTGCCGAGCGCCGGGACATTTGGCGTAAAGTAGACGGCGAATACAAGCTCGCCAGGCGTGAAATCATTGTTGATCAATCCGTACTCGGCATGTCCAACTTCGCAGTTTTCTTCTAAAAATAATGAACGATCAGGTTTCACCATCGATTGTCGTGGTCGGTTCAGGTCTTGCCGGTTTTGGGGTCCTGCGTGAATTGCGCAGGCTTTCCCCGGAAGCCAAATTGACTTCGGTGACGCTGGAAGAGGGGCATTTTTATTCAAAGCCAGCCCTTTCGACGGCCTTGGCAAAAGGCAAGGCTGCGGAGGCATTGATCACATCAGATGCCGGAAAAATGGTGACTCAGTTAAAGCTGGACGCTCGTATCGGGCGAGAAGCAGAGGCGATTGATCGGGCGGGGAGAGCACTTTGTACAACCGGCGGCCCGATTCCGTACGACTCGCTTGTTCTGGCAATAGGTGCCCTGCCCGTCCGGCCGCCTATTGAAGGGAACGCTGCACACCGAGCTATCTCAGTGAACCAGCTCAGTCACTATGATCAATTTCGCAAGGAGCTGCCCGAAGGCGCGCGCATTCTGATTATCGGATCTGGTCTGGTTGGAACTGAATTTGCCAATGATTTGGTAACATCCGGTTACAAACCGATTGTGGTTGATTTGCTCGCCCTGCCCTTACCGCAACTCGTTCCCTCTGCTGTAGGAAAAAGGGTCCGTGAGGCACTGTCCAGCCAAGGCGTGGAGTGGAAGCTCGGC
The DNA here is from genome assembly GCF_965233695.1 of Parasphingorhabdus sp. Lineage (GTDB taxonomy): Bacteria > Pseudomonadota > Alphaproteobacteria > Sphingomonadales > Sphingomonadaceae > Parasphingorhabdus. The sequence goes on along the minus strand of NZ_OZ247497.1, from coordinate 2,288,835 downwards.
CGCAAGGTCATGGCAATCAATTATCGTGAACCTGGACCGGGATATGTGGCCGCATTGGATAATGGCTCTGAAATCGAAGCAGATATCATCCTCTCCGCAGTCGGCCTGCGTCCCAATGTCGCCTTGGCGGAAGAAGCCGGCCTAGAAATCGGCGAGGGGATCAGGGTCAATCAATATGGCCAGACCAGTGACCCCGATATCTATGCGATCGGTGATTGTGCAGAATATCAAAGCGGGCTGGCTGCTTATGTCACACCGATAATGGCGGCCGCGCGCGGTATCGCGCCGAGCGTGCTTGGCACACCAACACCAATCCGTTTTCCTCCCCTCTCGGTTCAGGTCAAGACAACACTGTTCCCGATCAACCTGCTACCGCCGCCGAGAGGAATTTCAGGAGAATGGATCTGCGAAGAAGATGATGAAGTCGGAGGTATATATTTGTTCGTTTCCGGTGATCAGACCATTCAAGGTTATGTGCTGACTCAGGGCAAATGCGAACAGCGCATGGCAATGGATAAGCGGATGGGGGAACAGATTATGAGGGAGGCAGTATGAGCGGGTTGCTTGCGGATAAGGTAGCCATTGTGACGGGCGGTGCAAAGGGACTGGGATACGGCATTTCTCGGTGTATGGCCAAGGAAGGCGTGCGCCTACTGATTACCGGCCGCGACGGCGCTGCCACTGATAAGGTGGCAAAAGAAATCTGCCAGGAATTTGGAACAAAGGCTGTTGGCATGTCTGCGGATATGGGCGTGAAGGAAGAAGTCGAAGCGATGATCCAGCGTGCTGTCGATGAATTTGGCGGATTGGACATTCTGGTCAACAATGCTTCGCTTCTGTCCGACAATGTATTGCTGGAACATAAAACCGATGAAATGCTGAAGCGTACGCTCGACATCGGCGTATGGGGTTGCTGGTGGGGTATGCGCGCTGCACTCCCGCACATGAAAAAGCGTGGCGGCGGTTCGATCATCAATTTTCACAGCATTGACGCACAAACCGGCGCATGGCTGCACAGCGATTATAACATCAACAAAATGGGAATCATGGGACTGACCCGCAGCGCTGCTGTCGAATGGGGCCGGTTCAACATTCGCTGTAACGCGGTAGCTCCAACCGGGCTCGGTCAAGTTTTTGCCCACCTGGTAGAATCTGTACCTGGCTTCCTGGAACAGGCTACTGCTAACAATCCGCTGAAACGAGCAGGTGATCCGGAAAAAGATATCGGTCCTGTGATCGTTTTTCTCGCCTCGGAAATGTCGGCATTCATCACCGGAGAGATGATAAATGTCGATGGCGGCCAAAACCTGCCGGGTTATGTGAGCATCCCGCACAATCTTGAAGAACTGGAAAAGGGTCCGGCATGAAATTTCAGCCCGATTTCACTACCGATCCGCCGGTTTCAGACGACTTCATATCGTCACCAAGCGTTATCAAGATATTGTCCGGGGCGCTTGATGCTATTGCTGGTAGAGGAGTGACACGCCTTTCGATGAGCGACATCATTGAGGCTAGCGGCGTTTCTCGCGGAACAATGTATCGGTATTTTTCCAACAAAGAAGATGTACTTGCAGCTGTGGCCGAATATGTCTGTACCGGTTTCGAAGAAGGTATTCAGGATGCGGCCCAAGATGTGGACGATCCGATTGAGTGCTTTCGCCAAGTGATGCTCTTTTATTCCCAATATACCAACGAACATTCTCCGGACCGGGTTTTCGAAGTTGAACCACGATTTCATTTGGCATTTTTCCGCAGCCGATTTGATCGGTACAAGATCGCTGTTTCATCGGCTCTGGAACCCGTCTTCAAATTTGTTGAAATAAAACTCGGAAAGCCGGTGAACGCAGAGGCCTTTGTCGAAGCGCTGGTACGGCTCCAGCTCAGTACATTATTGGTTCCTGCCGACGAGAATTGGACAAAATTATGGAATGGCAGCGCAGACAACCTTGAAAAATGGGTGCTCGACTTCGCGCACCAGACCGCCTGAAACACTGAAAGGAAAAAAGAAATGGCTACTGTAGCAAAAGAAAAACCGAACCTAACCGCTGGATGGGCAGATAAACCGATCGCAGAAAAGCTCGTTGCGCGCGCCAAGGAATTACGCGGCTTCCTCGCTGAACAGGCACCCGAAGGCGAAAAACGCCGAAATCCAACACAGGCGGTCGATAAAATGCTGAAGGAAGAAGGCTTTCTTCAAATGATACTTCCTGAACGTCTCGGCGGCTTTGGATTGTCTCCGACCGATTTCAGCCGTGTACAAATGGAACTCGCAAAGGGTGATCCATCCATCAGCTGGGTGGTCCAGATTATTAACGGAACATCATGGGTAACTAGTCTTGCACCCGACAGCGTTCAGGAAGCAGTGTTCGGCGATGGGCCGCAGCCTGTTTGCGGAGCGTACAACCCACCCGGTAAGGCTCGCAAGGTTGACGACGGCTGGATCATCAATGGAGCCTGGCCCTATATGTCGGGTTCGCGTCAGGCAACCTGGACCCAGCAAGGTGTTGTTCTGGAGGGTTATGACGGCCCGGTCGTACCCGGGATCAGCATGTGTTACATCCCGATGAGCGAATTCGAAATCAAAGACACTTGGTTCGTCAGCGGCATGCAAGGTACCGGCTCAGACACCGCCATCGCGAAAGACGTATTTATTCCCGAAGGCCAGATGGTATTAATGGATGAACGGGCTGGTCAGATTGATCCGACCAAAAAACACTTCGGCGCGCCTTCTGATTTAATCCCTGCGGTCCCGATGGTGCGCACCACAGGGCTCGCGCAGCTTGTCGGTGCAGTCGAGGGAATGCTCGAAATTGTTACTGCCGATTCGGTAAAACCCGTGCTTACAACGACGATAGGACCGCGTACCGGTTCGGGCGCATATATGCGCGATCTGGGTGAAGCTGCGGCACTGGTTGATACCGCGAAAACCCTGTTACTAAGTCTGACCGCAAAACTTGACCGGATCGGACTAGGAGAGGAATTCACCTTGGAAGAGAAAGCGCGTCAGCGCGCGGCAGGTGGACAGATTGTTGAATCAATCCATGCTGCAAGCGAATCTCTGATGTTCCAGGCCGGATCATCGGGCTTCTCATTAGACAAGCCGATAAATCGCTATTGGCGAGATATCTCGATGGCGCTGCGTCACATCCAGAACATCCCGACCATCGGCTACGAAATCCAGGGCCGAGCCCTTGCCGGCGGCGATGCGATCGCTCCTCCGGGCTCTTATTAAGGGATCAATCAGGTCGCACTGATCAGGCGCGTGCGAAAGAACTCAAGTATTTCGTCACGGGCCTGAACGGTCGGCTGTCCTGCTTCATCAATTAAATGAAGAGTGACGACGCTGTGCGGTGTTTTGAGCGGAGCGTTGGGATTGGCGGATGAATCGGGCAAAACCTTGCCGATAAATCTGTCCCCCAGCGCATCGCGGTAAGCGGAAAAACGCGCCGATTTGCAAAAGCTGTCACCTTCAAAACGATAAGCTAGTACATTCAAATTATCCTCTTCCAAACGCGCTTTGACTTTCTCCAGTTCGTCGGAGCCGATCGCAAGTCCTGCAGGATTATGCATTGGCAAGGAAGGCTGTGATAATACAGGCGCAACAACGGATTTTTCAAGCATCATTGACAGGGCGAAATTGCCAGTAAAGCACATGCCGATTGCGCCTACTCCCTCACCGCCGCATTCCTTATGCGCTGCCGCTGCCAGTGCTCTTAACCACTGGGTCACCGGGCTTGACGCATTGCTGGCAAAAGCCTTGAACTCCTTACTTATGCAGGTACGAGCCAAGGTGACCATCGCTTTACCATTTCCCGGCAAAACCCCGTCCTCACCGAACAAGGAAGGCATAAAAACAGTTAGGCCCGCATCTCGGACCCAACGGGCAAAACGTGCGACATAGGGGCTGATTCCCGGCATTTCGGACATAACGATCACTGCTGGACCACTACCCGCGACATAAACACGCTTTGTTTTTCCAAGCAAAGTGACTTCACGCTGCTCAAAGTCATCAAGTGGATCTTTATAGTCCCGGGCAAAATCAGCCATAAATTGATTCCATTCGTTATAAGATGCGACACACTTCTTCAAAGTCGAGACGCGGATTGCGAGGAAACAGGCTTTCCTCCCGACCGTAACCCAAGGCGCAAATGAAGTTCACTTGCCAGCGGCCATCCGGGAAAAATTCAGCATTGAGCTTCGGCGCATCAAAGCCAGACATAGGCCCGCAGTCGAGTCCCATGGCCCGAGCAGCAATCATCATGTAAGCACCTTGCAACGGCACATTTCGCGCGAGCAGATCAGAGATTACCGCTTCTTTGCCGGCGAATACTGAACGAAAATCTCGGGATGGAAATAATTTTCGCATTTGGTCATAAAAGGCTGTGTCGCCCGCTATGATAGCGGTCACGGGGGCGGACTTCACCTTTTCGATATTGCCGGGATTTACACAATCCAAAAGGCGCGCCTTGGCCTTGGCAGAGCTGACGAATAAAAAACGTGCGGGGCAACTATTTGCTGATGTAGGCCCCCATTTCAGATGATCGTAAATCTGCTGCAGCAGCGACGGCGGAATGGGTCGATCTTGAAAGTCATTGTACGTTCGCGCCGCCTCAAAAATGGTCGAGATATCCATATTGTACTCCAAACAGTGGGTTTTTGAACATTCGATGCCGTTACTCCGCATATAGCCATCCAACATGGGTAGTATGTTCCTCATCGTGACGAACATCCGCCCGCATTTGAATATCTACCGGAAAATCTATTCCCCAAATGCACATACAACACTTGATGATCGCCAAACTAACATGTCTTTGGGCAGGTTTTTTGAAATGCGAACCTCTGCGATATGCTATTGACCCATTCAACAAGTGCGAGCGGTATTATGAGCAGCAAATCCCTTGATCCTCTTGACCAGATGGTCGCCGACTATTCGTTAGTGACAAATGGCTATTCAGGCGAGGCTCCAGCGAACCCTTATCCAATGCTAGCGGAGAAAAGGTCGCAATGCCCAGTCATGCAGGGTGATATTCTAAAGGAGCATATGGTGCCTAGCATGGCCGATTATATGATGACCGGTCGCCCCACGATGAGCCTTTTTCGCTATGAAGATATTCGCAGCGTACTGATGAATCCAACTGACTGGCTCAGCTATATTGTTGGCGACGGATTTGGAGCAGCGGTAGACAATATGCTGATAACCGCAATGGATGGTGAAGAGCATGATAAGTTCCGCGCAACGCTTCAAAAACCGTTTATGCGCCCACAGATCCGCAAACTGATCGACACGCTAATCCGGCCGGTGGTTGAGGATGAGTTTGTGAACCGGCTAAAACCGAACGGCAAGGCTGATCTGCTGCGTGAATTTGCCCTGCCTTTTCCCATTCGTGCAATGTATGCCTATTTTGGTTTCCCGCATGAGGAAGATCTGCTGTCCAATCTTGCAAGCTGGGCAATCCAGGTTGTCGCTGCTCCTCAAGCAGATCCGGAGGTTGCAAAAATAACTGTCCCGCAATCCATGGTAGCTGGACAATCAATGTACGATACATTGTTTCCCGTGATTCAAGCCTATCGCAAGCGCGGCGAAATGCGCCACGATATTCTCGGCCATATGATGGAAGTCGAGCATGAAGGAAAGCGGTTCAGCGACGAAGAGATCACTGCTTTCATCAGGATGTTGTTACTCGCCGCTGGCGAAACAACGACACGAAGTTTCGCCAACATGATGGTTCAATTGCTTGAGAATCCAGATGTCATGGACGAGGTAAGGCAAGATCGAAAACTGATCCCCAAAGCGGTGATGGAAACTATGCGCCGCGACCCGACAGCGGGTGCGGTGGCACGTATGGCAGCCAGAGATGTGAAATTGGGAGGAGTGCAGATTCCCAAGGGCACAGCTGTGCTATGTTCTATTGCCGCCGCCAATCGCGATCCGGAAACATATGAAGATCCTGACAGGTTGTGGCTGAAACGCCCGATGCGCCCGCTGCTGAGTTTCGGATTTGGACCCCATATCTGCATGGGAATGCACATGGCACTTGCGGAATTGGAGGTTGCTCTGGATGCAATGCTGGACTTGCCTAATTTGCGCTTTGATCCGGATTACCCTCACCCGGAAATCAAAGGGTTGAATATGCGTGGTCCTGACGCGGTTCATGTTTTGTGGGACTAGGGAAGCAAATCTGGTCCCAGAAATGCAAACTTTTTCAGATCATAGAAATGAAAAAATATGAGCATCGAAGAATATAAGGGGTTTGCCGGGATCAGGCTCGAAGCGGAAGCCAGCGGGTCGGAGGATGACCCTTCGATCCTGCTCATTCATGGTGGGGGACAAACAAGAACCGTCTGGTGTGACGTAGCGGTTGCATTGGTAAAGGCAGGTCGCCGGGTAATCAATCTCGATCTTCGGGGCCATGGCGGAAGCGAATGGCCCACCGATGGTCGGTATGATTTTGATGCCTATGTAGAGGATTTGCGCGGTGTACTGGCTCAAATGGGTACGCGTCCTGTCGTGGTTGCGGCTGCTTTGGGCGGATGGATCGCTACCGTTGCACTTGGAAGAGATGCAGCAACGCTAGCCGCCGGACTGGTGCTTGTGGATATTCCTACTCATATCGACAACGAAACATCGCGCGTGATGGCCGAGAATATTCGCAGGCGAGCGGAACAATCAAAAGATGCACCAACCTGGGACTTGAAGCTGATGGATAGTTTCGATGTTTCCAACATGCCTGAACGGTTGGCTGATGCAGCGCCTGGCTTAAACATTCCGGTGTTGGTGGTTCGCGGTGCTCTCAACCAAATGGGGTCAGGAGAAGAAGCGGCTTTGTTCGTCAAAGCCCTGCCTAATGCCGAGGCTGTTGAAGTCGAAGATGCCAATCTTCTTGTCTCCGGAGAGAGCACAGAAGCGTTTGATGCACTGTTGCTCGATTTTCTCGAGCGCCGCCAGCCGAGAGTGACACCGGAATATCGTTCTGGTTCGGATGCCCGGACGCTGCGAGATGCGCTCGGCTGCTTTGCTACCGGTGTAACCGTCGTTACGGCTAACGATGCGAGGGGATCGCCAATCGGGCTTACAGCGAACAGCTTCACGTCGGTTTCGCTTGATCCGCCCCTATTGCTGGTTTGCATAGCCAATACATCGGGTAGCGCATCAACGCTCAAATCGGCGTCCCATTTCGCTGTCAATGTATTGCAAATTGGTCAACAGCCAGCGTCAAATTTGTTTGCCGGAAAAAACAAAGATCGGTTCGCAAGTACATCCTGGGAACCGGGCGAAACGGGAGTGCCTCTGCTCACTGGTTCACTCAGCAGTTTTGAATGCGAACAATCTGAAGTCCATGAAGGCGGTGACCATTTCATTTTGGTCGGTCGGGTCGTGAAAGCGAGTTTTGAACCCAGGCGCGATCCTCTGCTTTTTTTCCGGGGGAAATACCGCCGTCTGCATTTCGCATGAAGGCCTCTCCTCTCTCCTGTTTGACGGCTTTCGTAGATCAAGAAAATATGGCAAAACAAAATACCCGATGGGCTACTGCTGACACACCAATATTGAACGTGAATCCTGGCTGCATGCCAGCTTGCATTGATGGTTGATTGGCTGAACTACGCCATTCTGGGCCTTGGGACGGGGGCAATTTACGCGCTTGCTGCCCAAGGAGTGGTGCTGATCTATCGCGGCTCGGGAACAATCAATTTTGCACATGGTGCCATGGCCATGCTCGGTGCCGCCATATTTATCGAGTTGCGCGAAAATGGCGAACTGCCGGATCTTCTGGCAGCGTTGATAGGAATTGGCGCTACGGCGGCAATTGGCTGGTTGGTCGATATCGCGATCATGCGACATATCCGCCAATCCTCTCCACTGGCACGCATGGTTGCAACCTTGGGCGTCCTCGGTGTGGTCGAGGGAATAGTCATTATTCGTTATGGATCGAGCCTGCGATTTGTGGAACCTATTTTGCCGATTTCCAACCTCGATCTTCCCGGCGGCATTGCTTTGGGGTTGGACCGTTTGTTGCTGCTGGTGATTGCTATGGCAGTAACGGGGCTGCTATGGGTTATGTATCGGCATACAGAGTTCGGACGGCAAACAACGGCTGTCGCGGAGGACCCGGTTGCCGCAGCCACATTTGGAATTTCCGCAGAACTCATCTCCGGTCTGAATTGGGCTTTGGGTGGAGCCATGGCTGGATTGGCAGGCATTTTGCTGGTTCCGCTGACAGGGTTCATGCCATCGGTGTTCGTTTTGATGATCATTCCAATATTGGCATCAGCGCTTGTGGGCGGACTTTCTTCCTTCCCGGTCTGTTTAGCAGGTGGCATCGCCATTGGAGTCGGCCAATCGCTAATCGCGGGGGCGGCCGGCGGGCCCGGCGCTGCGACAGCCATCCCGCTACTAGCCATCGTTGTGGTGTTAGTACTTCGAGGGCACACGCTGCCCTTGCGTGACTTCGCGACAGACCGTTTGCCAAGTGTTGGAATGCCCCGTGCACCCACAGGGTTCATTGCGGTCACGTTTATAGTTGTTTCGGTGATAATTTTCATCGGTTCAGAGGACATTGTCAACGGAGTTACCGGTAGCCTGATTGCTGCGTGTATCATGCTATCGATTGTTTTGCTTGTAGGATATGCAGGGCAGATATCACTGGGCCAATACGCTTTTGCAGGACTTGGCGCATTTATTTCTGGACGGCTTGCTGACCTTTACGGCATCCCGTTCCCAATGGCATTGCTCGCAGGCGTTCTGTTGACCGTTCCTCTGGGACTTCTGTTTGCGCTACCGGCGCTTAGAATACGCGGTATAAATCTTGCGATTGTTACTATGGGTCTGGGCGTGGCGCTAAATGCTTTGATTTTTCAAAACAAGGATTTGACCGGCGGGTTTGAAGGGACCGTGATCGACCCGCCGTCATTGTTCGGGCTGGAGCTTGACTCGATCCTTTATCCGGAACGCTACGCTTTGCTCTGTCTGGTGGTCTTTTTGCTGCTGGCGCTGGTTGTGGCCAATATAAGACGCGGGACGAGCGGACGGCGTATGCTAGCTGTGCGTGCCAATGAGAAGGCAGCAGTTGCGCTAGGGGTCAATGTAACCGGAGTAAAACTATACGCCTTTGCAGTGGCCTCAGCACTAGCAGCCGTTTCGGGAGTTCTGGCGACATTTCGTTATCCCAATGTCCGCTACGATATTGGCTATAGCATGTTCGATTCCATACCGGCTGTACTGATGACCTATATGGGCGGAATAGGATATGTCGCGGGCGCAATGATTGGCGGAATGTTGGCTATCGGCGGGATTATCGATGATCTTTTCGGGACATTTTTCGATCTGCGCGAATGGCTTGGTTTGATTATTGGTGCTGCGGCAATTCTAACCGTCATATCTCTTCCTCAAGGCCTGGCGCCAAGTTTTTTGCGATGGAGCCAGGTCCTAAAAATACCGGTACAATCGATACCAGAATCAATTCGGCATTCGCCGTCCGCGGGCAAAGATAGTGCGCCGCCCGTTCAAGTTCCTCCGTTGGAACTCGATGTGAACAAGGTCAGCGTGCGCTTCGGAGGGTTGATCGCCGTGGATGATGTATCATTTACCGCCCGTCCCGGTGAAGTCCTGGGACTGATCGGACCCAACGGAGCGGGAAAGACAACCCTGCTCGACGCAATAACCGGTTTTACGCCGTGCGATGGTGGTGAGATATTTTTGGACGGTCAGGATCTCAGTAAAACCAGAGCAATCCAAAGAGCGCGTAGCGGGCTTGGCCGGGTATTTCAAAATCTGGAACTGTTCGAGGATCTCAGTGTCGCAGACAATATCAAAATAGGGCATGATCCGTGTTCCGTGAATCCTTACTGGCGAGATCCGGTTCATCCCCATAGCCCCCCATTGTCACATCCCGCGAGAAGAATCCTCGAGCTATTCCAACTGGACAGTAAGCTTGAGATGCTACCGACAGAACTGAGTTATGGCGAACGGCATTTGCTGGCGATTGCGCGTACAGTGGCTTCAGAGCCATCAGTTGTTCTGCTTGATGAACCTGGAGCTGGTTTATCAATCGATGAGCGAACCAAACTCGCCGCCCTGATCCGAAGGCTGGCGGATGAATGGCAGATGACAGTCATACTGGTTGAGCATGACATGAATCTGGTAATGAAGACCTGTGATCGCCTCGTTGTTCTGGATTTCGGAAGGAAGATTGCTGAAGGATCACCACGTGATGTCAGCGGCGAGCCAGCCGTGGTCGAAGCCTATTTGGGGCGGCCTTTCGAAGCGGATGAAACTTCATGATGGAGACACTAGTTGAAACTCATAACCTTAGCGCCGGTTATCAAGGTCAGGCGGTTATCGCAAATTTGAATCTGAATGTTAAAAAGGGAGAGATTGTCGCCCTTCTCGGAACCAACGGCGTAGGCAAGACAACAACGCTAATGACGTTAGCGGGTACATTGCCGCCTGTGGACGGTGAGGTTAGTCTGTTCGGGATTGAGACAAAAAGACCGCTTTATCGCCGCGTGCGTGAAGGGTTAGGATTTATTTCTGACAGAAGGTCACTGATCCGAAAATTAAGTGTCCGGGACAATTTACGCTTGCAAGGAGGATCGGTTGAGGCAGCGTTGTCCATTTTTCCAGAACTAGCAGATCATCTGGGGAGGCCTGCAGGATTGCTGTCCGGCGGCCAGCAGCAGATGCTGACAGTTGCACGTTGTCTTGCTTCGCAGCCGCATTTGCTGCTGGTCGATGAATTGTCGCTTGGGCTTGCGCCGTTAATAGTCAAGCGTCTCTTAGCAACACTGAGAAGCGCGGCAGACAATGGTTTGGGTGTGCTGCTGGTCGAACAGCATGTTTCTCAGGCGCTTTCTATCAGTGATCGGGGTTACGTCCTTGGCCGCGGTAAGGTGCAGCTTGAAGGCAGTGCTCGCGAACTTCGCCAACAGGGAACCGATATAGAAGCCGCCTATCTCCAAGGCGAAACCCTGAGAGAAAAGACAATAAAATGAGGATCATATGATGAGAATGAAGCGATATTTTTCCGGTATCATGGCCGGACTGATACTGTTCACCGCAGGGTGTTCAAAAAGCGGTGAACAAAAAAACGGCGGTGATGGAATAAAGCTGATGTTCATCGGGCAGATAACCGACACTGCCAACACCACGCCGCGCCCAGAAGCGTTGGCCGGTGTACGTGCTGCGATTGCAAGTATCAACGCGTCAGGGGGCATCCGGGGGAAAAGGCTTAACCTGATCATTTGTGATGATCGCGGTGATGCCAATCAAGCCACTAAGTGCGCAAGAAAAGCCGTACGCGAAAACGTCGCTGCAACCGTGGGCAATAATTCAAACTTCGGCAGTGCAATCCTTGCCGTACTTGAGCGAGGAAATGTAGCGAGCATCGGGCATTTACCGATTACACAAAGTGATTTTTCAAGCCCGGTTGCCTTTCCGCTACAGGCAGGTTCTGCCGGGATGATCGCAGGCGCTGCGAGATTGCTGGCTAGTCAGGACGCAAAGCAAGTTGGTCTGGCTGCTGTCGACAGTCCGGCGGGCTCTCTCAACGAAAAATTTGCCAATGCCGGAGTAAAAGGAACCGAAACCAAAGTCGGAGAGCTCACTCTCGTTCCGCTCGACGCACCAGATTATGCCGGTTACGTAAAAAAGGTAACAAGCAGCGGCGATGCTGTTCTCTTGGGAATGAATTCCGATCAGGCGGGAAGATTTTTGCAGGCCATGTATGAGGCTGGTGCAAAGCAGCCCGTAGCTGTCACGGTTGGCGCGTTACCGCCCGATCTGATAGCGCGTCTGGGTCCTGCAGCGGAAGGTCGCTTCATCACCGCGCCGCTGCGTCCGATTGAGGCGGGCGGCAAATCCAATGACCAATACCTGGCCGATCTGGCAGCTCATCAACCCAATACGAATCGCAATGTTTTTTCCCAGGGAGGTTGGCTTGCTGTGCAGGCATTTGCGGCGGCGATGACCACAAAGCAGGTCGAGGATTTCAGTCCTCAAAATGTGCTGGCGGCCATGAATTCGCTGGAAGGACTTGTAGTCGGGGATATGATCCCATCGCTGACGACGACCAAAAAACTCGATCCACCCTACAACCGCCTGTTTATCAACAAGGTTATGTTTGCCAGGGTCGTCAACGGGAAAATCGAGCTGCTAAACAACGATTGGCACCCGACGCTTGCGCAATAAATATATCGCTATTTGATGGGGCGTTCTCCGACGATTGAAAGGCCATAGCCTTCCAGGGCAACCATCGTTTGGTGTGTATTGGTCAATAGGATCATGTCACGAACGCCCAGTTCCGCCAAAATTTGAGCGCCGCCGCCATAATCGCGGCGTTCCGATGAGGATTCTGTAGGATCCAGCTCGCTGCCCCTTTGACCGAGTTTCATGGCGCGCGATACATAGTCTGGAACCGGCCGGTTGATCAGAACCACGACGCCGGCCCCTTCTTCATCTATAATCTTCATTGATTTTTCGATCACACTGCCCTTTTCGTTATCTTCCCCAAAAACATCGGGAAATATCGAAAGCAGGTGCATACGGACCAAAGTGGATTTGGACGGATCTATATGCCCCTTTACAAGCGCAAGTGTCTCTTCTTTTGTCGCCTTGTTATAAAATCCTACCGCTTTCCATGAGCCTCCCCAGCGGCTTTTAAAGTCTCGTGTCCCTCTACGTTCGATAAGGTGATCATTCTCACGGCGATAGGCAATTAGATCGCGGATCGTTCCAATTTTCAGTCCATGTTCGCGTGCAAATCCAACCAGATCATCTAATCGGGCCATTGTCCCATCATCATTCATGATCTCGCAAATGACGCCGGAAGGATTGAGTCCTGCTAGCCGAGCAATATCGACTGAAGCTTCGGTATGACCTGCTCTCACCAGTACGCCGCCATCTCGGGCGAGAAGCGGAAAAATATGACCGGGCGTAACAATATCATCGGCACCTTTCGAACCATCGATCGCAACCGAGACGGTTCGGGCGCGATCAGCTGCGCTTATTCCTGTTGTCACACCTTCCCGCGCTTCGATAGAAGTAGTGAAAGCTGTTTCATAGCGCGTACCGTTGGCACGGCTCATCAATTCAAGTCCAAGCTTCTCAATCCGTTCGCGGCCCAATGTCAGGCAAATCAATCCACGACCATGTGTTGCCATAAAGTTAACTGCCTGGGGTGTCGCCATTTGTGCCGGAATGACCAGATCACCTTCATTCTCTCGATCCTCATCATCGACCAATATGAACATGCCTCCGTTGCGCGCTTCGTCGATAATCTCCTCAACGGAAACAATTACGGGGGAGCCGTCATGGGTAGAGAGGAAGCGTTCCAGTTTGGACAATGTTTCCGATGTAGGATTCCAAGTCGAATCCATACATCCCCTTAGCGAATTTGCATGCAATCCCGCCGCGCGCGCCAGCGCAGTTCGTGACATTTCATCTTTTGAGATTATAGCGCGAACGCGCTCAATAGTGGATTTAGCCATAGGATCCCCATAGCACATTTTAATGTGACTACAACATTACGATGTCGTTGGTAGTCAAAGCCAGCGAACAAAGGCTATCGACACTGCATTAATGGGCCTATTTAGTATTGGAACAGAATTTTTATGGTCATCTGCGGCAGCTGGCCTCCTGGACTAGGATGCCGATGATATGAATGCGACATGCTCCTGATGGTGCACTAGCGAGATCTTTTAGTCGATTAGGATTTGAAAAATTATTGTTCCTGGTTAGTTGTTAGGTACCAAATATCCCAACTGTCCTGCTTTGGATATCGCCTGACCGCGGTTGACGCAATCTAGACGTTCGACAGCACATTTGATGTGCCGTCTGATCGTTGCGGGACTTAGAGACATTATTATAGCGGTTTCTTTATCGGTTTTTCCATGTGCGGCCCACTGCAAACAGGAAACTTGTCGTTTTGTGAGTTCACAGTTAATTGGAAGCCTGTGATTCCGGCGCATTACAGATACATATCCAGCAACAAATTTTCTCGTAATTGTCGCCAAGCTTTCGCCATATGCTTGATAGGTTTGAGTAAGTTTTGTCCAATCTTCGTTTATTGGAGAATAGATTGCGAGCGCGATTTGCCCAAACGGCAAATGAACTGGAATTAGAATCGCTGTTTCAGGGTGCTTATAGGTTGAATGCGAAGAATGGAATGTCGGTTTGATGCTCTTCAAATAGTCATTATCCCAGTTTGTATAGAATCCATTGGAATCATACCACATTGGTTCGCTCTCACAGCGACATGCGCGTGCGAGAGGTGAAGTTAAGGCAAGTCCCCGTTCGTCCCACCACTGCTCGTCTTTGCCAGTCCAGTTGAATATTTCCCGATTGATATTCAGGCCGTTAGCATCGACGAGAGGCGAATTGGAAGCGATGTTGGCGATGACATCCACTCGCATGGCGCAAGATCGCGCAAAATCGGAAAGGGCAAGCGCTGCAGAAACAACGTCTGATTTAGATCGAATGGTAACTCTCTTGACAGCCTCCAGGAAACTCACCCGTTTTATTTCGTTGTCACCGAATGAGCATGTCAATTCCATCAAATGTTCTCCGAAAGGGTTCAGACAATCAGCTGCTTAGTGCAGAAAACCGAAAAAAAAAGCGGCGATGCTTTTGATTGAAAACATGCAACATAGCGGCTCCAATTCCATGTCAAAGAAGGCGTTGCTGGCAACAATCAACAAGCCAATCAATGAATGATCGAATTCTGGGATATTGAGAAATATCCTGATGCACAGCGATCCAAAAATTGCGCTTGATTGTTTTTTCAGGGAACAGTCTGATCAACTTTTCTTCCCTTGACGCCATAAAGAGGGGAAGGATTCCAGGACCCATTCCATTCTTGATCATCTCAATCTGAGCAACAATACTCGATGAACGGCACAATTGTTGTCCAGCCAAATCGAATTCTGACAAATAGTCGAGTTCGGGAGCGTATAATAGTTCCGGAATATAGCTAATCAGTCTCTGGTCATCGAGAGATTTCAGATCCTGTGGTTGTCCATGTTCTATGACCCATGATTTGGAAGCAAATAAGCCCAAATGGTAATCGCTGAGCTTTCTTGATTTCAGCGGCCCTTTTCTCGGTAAAGCGAGCAGAACGGCTATGTCTGCCTCTTTACGAGACGGACTAAGAAACCCACTATTGGCGATTAAATCGACAGAAACATTCGGGTGTTTTTGAAGGTACTCATCTATGTAACGAGTGATGAAAAATGACCCGAACCCCTCACTAACACTCAATCGAATTGTTCCTGAGATATCTGCTTTGCTTTGAGCTTGTTGGGCGCAAGCTGCTGCATGCTCTTCCATGGCCAATACGTCCGGCAATATTTTTCTGCCAAATGGTGATAAAATTTGGCCTTCTCTGGTTGTTTCAAACAATGGCATACCGAGTTTCTGTTCCAATCTCCGAAGATGTCTGCCTGCAGTTGTTGGATCCATATGCAGCACTTTTGCTGCGCCTTTTAAACTCCCAGCGCGAGCAATCTCTGTGAATATTTGCAGGTCATTCCAATTCATACAACTGCAATAATGCAGGTTATGAATGCATGTCCAGCCATTGATGTCGCAATAGTATGCTGCTCAAACTGAAAAAAAGAGACAAAAGGAGTCTTTCAATGCGCAATGTTACTCATGTTCTGGCTGATGGCGGAATCAGTTCAGGCGGTCGCCAGAGCGATATTTTTGATCCCAATAATGGCGGAATTCAGGGCAAGGTTGATCTTGGCGATGCTGCGACATTGCAAACTGCCGTTGATGCGGCTTTGGCAGCGCAACCGGCTTGGGCGGCGACCAACCCGCAAAAACGGGCGCGGGTTTTCTTCAAGTTCAAGGAACTGGTCGAAGCCAATATGGATGAACTGGCGCATATGCTGTCATCCGAACATGGCAAGGTGATTGCGGACTCCAAAGGTGATGTGCAGCGCGGGTTGGAAGTGATCGAATTTTGCTGCGGTATTCCGCATGCGCTCAAGGGTGAATATACGCAGGGTGCTGGCCCGGGCATCGATGTCTATTCGATGCGCCAGCCGCTCGGCATTGGGGCGGGCATCACGCCGTTCAATTTTCCGGCGATGATCCCGATGTGGATGTTTGGCCCAGCGATTGCGACCGGCAATGCGTTTATCCTGAAGCCTTCGGAGCGCGATCCGTCTGTACCGGTGCGTTTGACGGAATTGATGCTGGAAGCGGGTCTGCCCGAAGGTATCCTCCAATGCGTGCATGGTGACAAGGAGATGGTCGATGCAATCCTCGATCATCCGGCCATTGGCGGCGTGAGCTTCGTGGGATCATCGGATATCGCCCATTATGTGTATCGGCAGGGTGTGGCGGCCGGAAAACGCGTACAGGCCATGGGCGGCGCCAAGAATCATGGCATCGTCATGCCCGACGCAGATCTTGATCAGGTGGTGAACGACCTGTCTGGTGCAGCCTTCGGTTCTGCGGGCGAACGCTGTATGGCACTACCGGTAGTGGTGCCCGTGGGCAATGACACCGCCGACAAGCTGCGTGAAAAGCTGATTCCGGCCATTGATGCGCTACGCGTCGGCATTTCGACCGACGAAGAGGCGCATTATGGCCCGGTAGTGAACCCTGCACACAAGGAACGCGTCGAGGGATGGATCCAGAAGGGCGTTGATGAAGGCGCAGAGCTGGTTGTCGATGGCCGCGGTTTCACGTTGCAGGGCCATGAAGAGGGTTGTTTCATCGGGCCGTCGCTTTTCGACAAGGTCACGACGGACATGGAAAGCTACAAGGAAGAGATTTTCGGGCCTGTGCTGCAAATCGTCCGCGCCAAAACCTTTGACGAGGCGGTCTCGCTGCCCAGCCAGCATCAATATGGAAACGGCGTCGCGATCTTCACCCGCAACGGCCACGCGGCCCGCGAATTTGCCAATCGGGTCAATGTCGGCATGGTTGGTATCAATGTGCCAATCCCTGTTCCCTTGGCCTATCACACCTTTGGTGGCTGGAAGCGCAGCGCTTTTGGCGACACCAATCAGCACGGCATGGAAGGCGTGAAGTTCTGGACCAAGGTCAAGACGGTCACCGCGCGTTGGCCCGATGGGACTGCCGATGGCGGCAACAAGGACGCGTTTGTTATTCCGACTATGAGCTAAGCGATGCCACTTGTTCCTTAAGATGCGTGAGTTAATGGTCTGGGTCAGGAAGGTTCGCGGAAAGGCCAAATAGGCCATCGATTGGCAGCAATTCAGTAGAAAACGAAGAGCATCGTGTTTTTGGATCAATCTGCCAATTCGCATGCGAAGGAGTTGAGTCATTGAACTATGATGTTGTAATTGTCGGCGCGGGCCATGCCGGTGCACAAGCAGCCATTTCACTTCGTCAACAAAAGTTCGAAGGTTCAATTGCCATTATTGGAGATGAACCAGAATTTCCTTATGAGAGACCTCCCCTATCCAAAGAATATTTTGCCGGAGAAAAACCATTTGAGCGGATCATGATCCGACCAGAAATATTCTGGCAAGAGCGTGATGTCGTAATGTTGCTGTCGACACGCATCGTTTCAGTAAATCCACAGAACAGAACTGTACGGACAAATAGTGGCAGCGAGATCGGCTATTCCAACTTGATATGGGCAGCCGGTGCAAGTCCACGAAAACTTTCATTGCCTGGATTTACTCTGGAAGGAATTCATTATCTGAGAAATCGAAGCGATGTCGACCCAATGATTGAGAACATGGACGCGGTACAAGATATCATAGTTGTGGGTGGAGGATATATTGGATTGGAAGCAGCTGCAGTTTTGCGAAAAATCGGGAAAAAGGTTACCGTGCTTGAGGCGCTTGACAGGGTTTTAGCACGTGTCGCTGGCGAACCACTATCAAGGTTTTACGAATCAGAACATCGTTCGCAGGGCGTTAAGATACTGCTTGGTCAAAACATTTTAGAAGCGTTTGGCGAAGATAAGCACGTAACTGGAGTGCGCTTACTGGATGGACATGAAGAACCCGCGCAAATGGTGATTGTTGGCATAGGTGTTGAACCAGCGGTACAACCGCTAATTGATGCAGGCGCAGAAGGAAGCAATGGAGTATATGTTGACGAATATTGTCGCACATCCCTTGTTGATACATACGCGATAGGTGACTGTGCAGCACACTCGAATGCTTATGCTGGCAACGAGGAAATTCGGCTCGAATCCGTACAAAATGCGAACGATCAAGCCAAAACTGCGGCATCGGCAATTTGCGGCAACCCCCTGCCCTATGATGCAGTGCCTTGGTTTTGGTCCAATCAGTACGATCTTAAGCTTCAGACCGTTGGTCTTTTCGCTAAGCATGATGACTTTGTCATCCGTGGTGAAATGTCCGCGCGAAGTTTCTCGGTTGTTTATATGCGTGAAGGGCGGGTAACAGCACTAGACTGTGTAAATTCCGTTCGGGATTGCGTCCAAGGCAAGGCACTGATCGAAAGCCGGAAAATTGTTTCGCGTGACCAGCTAAAGTCTGCATCTGCGCTAAAAGACCTGTTGAAATGAGCAGCAATCGGGTCGTGAACAAACCTGATATGTTGCTACTCCGGAATTTTTCTGCTGCAGGTCACGGCGTTTATTATGGTTACAGATTAAGCTTCTATCTTGAAGCAACGGAAGATGTTTGAGAAGCAATCCATTGGTCAATGTCGCTCTCCAGCCATCTGGCGGCATAACCACCAATTGAGTGGGATTTTGGAAACTTGCCTTGATCCATCCAGCGATAAATCGTCGATCGCCCCAATCCAACCCGGTGCTGAACATCTCTAAGCCGCAAAAAACGCGCTCCGGAAAAACCTGATACTTCCTGCGATTCAGATTGAGACATCACCAGCCGGACTAAGGCACTGGAACTACAAACTGAAGTAAATCAAATCCAGATGCAGATGAAGAGTTCACCATTCCTCATCCAACAACTCGACTGCTTTCCTTCTATGAGACGGGGCAAGATGGGCATAACGCAGGGTCATCTCATAGCTACTATGACCAAGCAATTCGCGGATAGCATTCAAGTCAACGCCAGCCATCGCTAGCCGAGATGCGAAGTGATGGCGCATATCATGCCATCTAAATTTGCTAATCCCGGCAGACTTCAACAATTGGGTCCATGATTTTTTGACATTGTCAAACCTGGCGCCGTCACTATTTTGAAAAACGCGACCAGAATTTCGTCGTTTCTTCAGACCGCAAAACACATCCTCACAGGTGACATTCATAGGAATATGACGAGTCTTTCGTGATTTTGCTGTCTCTGCCGTTACCGTTATTATCTTGGCCTCAAAATCGATATTGTCCCAACACAAATCAAATAGCTCACCACGTCGCATACCGGTGTGCAGCGAAATGAGCACCATGGGCTTTAGGTGATCGGTAAAGCTCTTCTTTCTTAGATCTGGGAGGATTGGGTAGCATCTTTCGCGTCGCCAGTTATTTGCACTATCGCGTTCACATCGGCGGCGCTCTTCGCGATCTTCCAAGGCTCGCAGGAGTGAGGAATGCTCCCATGAAGACAAATATCGTACTTTTGGTGAACCGTCTTCACGAGCTTTCTTCACTCGCGCAATCGGATTGTGTTCAAGAACCTCAAAATCTACTGCGCGATTAAAGACAGCCTTAATCGATGCGATATCGCGATTGATTGTGCTCGTTTTGTTACCGATTGCAATCCGCGCCGCGCGCCATCGCTCGAGATCGACGACTCCAATGTCAGCGAGCTTTTTCTTGAGAAGCGGCTTAAAAGCATATTTGATACGATGAAGATTTTTTTCGTGGCATTTTTGATGTGCTTCAGCCCACGGTGTGAAGAATATTTCAATAAACTCCTTCAACGAAATTGCGCTTTGCTTACTCTTTTTTTCTTCAATCGGATCAATGCCGGAATGATATTGCGCCATTATCTTTTTAGCTTGATCTCGTGCTTGACCGACGGGCATTGAATCAACGCGTCCAAGGCGCCACCGTTTTCCACGATCATATTCGCAGTAGAATGATTTTATACCCGATGGTTGTATTCTGACGAGAAAACCATTCAGGCGCGTATCTCTGATCTCATAGGGTCTTTTTGCCAATTTGGCACGATCTATAACTGTCTGTGTAAGTGCAGATTGCACAGCCGATTCCTTTCTATCTCAACAAATGCACCATTTCTGTAAGTGCAATGTAAGTGCAAAATGATGAAATCTGCCGGGATGAATGAGTACAAAACGGGAACACTAAAATCAAGCTATCTTTTTGATTTTATTATATTTATAGTCCCAAAACGTACCAAATCATCCCGGCAAATATCATGCAATTATCGGCTGGGGGTGTGGGGGTCGGAGGTTCGAATCCTCTCGTCCCGACCAATTATTCGAATTATTTAGCGCCGCTCATCAAACCATTGGCGCAGCAGCGCAGCCTGACAGCCGGACCAGCCATTTGTCCCAACAACCGAACAGCTATTGGGTCGAGCGGGCCGGGCGGCCTCTTCATGAGAGGCGACGACCGAGGACCAGCTCTGTTCGCCGCCGCTTTCCTCTTCCGTTTGCCGCAAATCCTTGGGGATACGGTAACGCTCTGATTCCGGCCGGTTGGCGCACACGACAATTTCATCTGCTTGCGCTTCGGGACACTCGTCATCGCCAAATGTAACCAGAACGGAGAACCGCTCCGGCGTATCCACCGGATTTGAATCCGCGGCAAGGGCAGCGGTGTTCCACGACAGGCCTACGAATAGAGCGAGACCGGCTTTCGAAATATGCGCAAGGGACATAATATTACCTTTCAGCCTCTCGGCTTGTAAACGACTGTCCCAGTGAAAGACCCAAATGTGATAATATTATGGATGTTGCGGCAGGCTGAATGAGCCGGAACATTCGATCACAGCTGCAATTGGTCATTCCCCTTCCAGTTTCCGCCACGCCAGATCGGCAAATTCGCACAATAATGGCCGGGTTTCGCGCGGATCGATAATGTCCTCCACGCTAAATTGTTCCGCCGTCCGGAAAGGTGATGTTACCAGATTGAGCTTTGCCTTGATCTCCTCCAGTCGCGCGGCGGGATCTTCGGCGGCCTCTATATCCGCCTTATAGGCGACCTCCAGCCCGCCCGCGATAGGAAGCGAACCCCAATCTCCGCTCGGCCAGGCAAAGCGATACTGGAAATTCTCGGCATTGGACATGGCGCTTCCGGCGATACCATAGGCGCGCCGCACGATGATGCTGGCCCACGGCACAGTGGCTTTATAGACCGCATTCATCGCCTGCACACCGTAACGGATCGTACCCGTGCGTTCGGCATCTTCGCCGATCATGAAGCCGGGATTGTCAACCAGATGGACGACCGGCAGCCGAAACTGGTCCGCCAGTTTCGCAAAACGCTCGACCTTTTCAGATGACTTGGCTTCCCAGCTACCGCCCAGAAAACTGGGATCATTGGCCAGTACCGCAACCGGATAGCCATCCAGCCGTGCAAAGGCGGTAATAGCGGCCCTGCCCCAGCGCTTGCCCATCTCGAACACTGTGCCTTTGTCAAAGACCGAGTCCATGATCCTGCGCATCGAGTAGACCTCTTTTTCTCCGCGCGGAACGGCCGACAGCAGCGTTTCGTCACGGCGGCCAGCCGGATCTCCTGTGACAACGCGCGTGGCGCGCTGGTTAATATTGCTGGGCAGGTAAGAGAGAAATTTGCGCGCGGTGGCAAAGGCCTCGGCCTCGCTGCCAACCTCTTCATCGACCACGCCGTTGCGCGCGTGAATTTCACTGCCGCCCAGTTCTTCCTTGGTCAGCGTATCGCCAATGGCCGCCGCAACGGCCGGGCCGGCGGCAAAAATCTGCGAGAGCCCCCGCACCATGATCGAATAGTGGCTGGCCACGGTTCGCGCAGCGCCCATGCCCGCTGTTGGACCCAGCGCCAGCGCCACCACCGGCACGGTTTCCTGATTCTTGATAATATCTTCCCAGCCGGGCACTGCAGGCACATAGGTAAAGCCCATATCCTCCAGGCTCTTGACCGAACCGCCGCCGCCGGTGCCGTCAATCATGCGGATCATCGGAATGCCCAGTGTATGGGCCATTTTTTCGCATTGGGTAAATTTGCGGTGCAGCGCCGCATCCGCTGCGCCGCCACGAACGGTAAAGTCATCGGCGCTGGCGACCACCGGACGGCCTTCGATATTCGCGCGGCCAAAGATCAGGTTGCTGGGTGCAAAATCTTCAAACTCGGCTTTCTCATTATAGGTCCCGCGCCCCGCAATCTTGCCGATCTCGCGAAAACTGCCCTCATCGACAATTCCGGCAATGCGCGCGCGCGCATCCAGTTTGCCCCGCCCATGCTGGCGCGCGACTTTTTCATCGCCGCCCATTTTTTCCGCCAGCCGCTGCCGCTCGCGCAGCTCTTCAATTTCCGGTTTCCATGTCATGCGATATTTAGTTCCCTGGGCTGCCAATATGGGTCACATGAACGGACCCTTTTCTTTTCTGTGACTTTAGGCACAAGATATTGAAAAATATATGATTCTATTTGCCTGAACGACCCGACAGTGTGACCTTTACAGGGCCTGCCCTCCTCGAAATGGGAAATGCTCATATTCATCATGCTGTCTGCATAGCGCGGCCATGCGATGTAGGACAGAGGCTTTTGCAGCATGATGCGGTACCGTGTTTTGGCATTTGGAATTGATTCTCTTCTGTTTCGTACACCCTCACGGTACGGGCAAAGAGCGTTTACATCAGCCGTATTGGTGATATAACTCACTAAAACAATTGACGGGAGAGAGGATATGCGGAAATTCCTGA
Source organism: Parasphingorhabdus sp. (assembly GCF_965233695.1). GTDB lineage: Bacteria > Pseudomonadota > Alphaproteobacteria > Sphingomonadales > Sphingomonadaceae > Parasphingorhabdus. Next base: position 2,266,055 of record NZ_OZ247497.1, on the reverse strand, counting down.
CAGCGGTGACGGGCTTATGCGCGCTGGCGCTGGCCACGCCGGCAGCGGCCGAAGAGGTGGCTAAAGCGACAGGACCCGAAATTCCAATCTGGGAAATTTCGTTCAGTCCAGAAGGCTTGTCCGGTCCGGGCGGCGACATTTTGCGCGCCGAGATCGAGAAGGCGCAATTTGTCGCACTGGGTGAAGATCACGGTTTTGCGGATGCCCCTGACCTGGGCAGGGGTCTGGCAGCCGAGATGAAGAAACACGGCCGTACCTATCATGCCGTCGAAATCGGTCCCTGGTCCAACAAGGCCGTGCAGCAGGCGCTGCGGACCGATGGCGTCACGGGTGTCGCCACTCTGGTCGCGGGCAAGCCAATTGCCCTGCCCTTCGTCAGCAACCGTGAAGATGCGCTGCTCGCCAATGATTTTGCCGAACCCGAAGGCACGGTGGATCTATGGGGTATTGATCAGGAATTTATCGGCGCGCCAACAATCATTCTGGAGGAGCTAAAGGCCATCGCCCCCAATGCCGCAGCCAGAAAAGCCGTGGACGAATTGCTACAGAAAGATATCGCGGCCGTTGCCGCCGCCGATCAGGGGAATCTGCTGATGCTATCGGCCCCGCCGGCGACCTTTGCCAAGCTGCGCGATCAATTTGCCGGTGTTGAACAAGCCGAAGCGATGATCGACGCGCTGGCCGAAAGCGCGGTCATCTATGGGCATAATAATGAAAAACGCTATTTCGCCAATAATGCCGATCGTATCGCCCTGATCCACCGGCTGTTTCTGGAGCAATATCATGCCGCCGAAGAGGACGCGCCGCGGGTATTGCTGAAAATGGGTGCCTATCATCTGGGCCGCGGGACGACGCCGACCAAGATGTTCGATATCGGATCGCTGCTCCCCGGACTGGCAGCCGCCAACAAGATGCAATCGCTGCACATCGCGTTCAGCGGTCTTGGCGGTGAACAACTGACCATGCGGCCCTCGCCAGAAGGCTATACGCAAGTCAAAGCGGTGGACGACAAGATCATCACGCCAATCCTTGAAGCGGCACAGATAGACAGCGCCCGGATCGGCGATACCGGCCATTATCTCATCCCGCTCGAACCCATGCGGCGCCGGTTGGAAAGCAAAGGCATTAATGACCTATCGACATTCGGGAAATTTGTGGTGCTGGGCTTTGACTATATTGTCACGACAAAGGCAGCCAAGGCGGCGACACCGATGGGTGAGTAGCTAACGCCTATTCCTCATCCCCGTAGATCGCCACGCTCATTGCCCCGTCGCTGGTCGCACGGCCGCGGTACATGCCAGGGGTGTTGAAACTATAGCCCGCCTGGCCCCATGGTGTGGCGAATATGATCCCGCCGGTGCCGCCAATTTCACCAAGTTCCGCGATGACTTCATCGGCAATTTTCTGCACCTCTGCTTCCTCAAGACCAAATTCGCTGGCGTGGATATAATATTCAGGCACGCCGTCTTTGTCCGTGGGTACAGTCGCCTGCACTTCATCGCGCGCGGCCAGAAAGCGGCTCCAGATGCGGCTGCAAATTTCATGAGCGACGCCGAGCCGGATGAAATATTCGCCCGCGCCCGTGGCTGATATCGCGCAGCTGCGGTTGCGCGCATAGGTGCCCGCACCGATAACCGGACTGTCGCCAATCCGGCCCCAGCGCTTGCCGGTCATGCCGCCGGTGCTGGTTCCCGCCGCCATATTGCCTTTGCTGTCCATCGCAACCGCGCCGACTGTGCCGAATTTATAATCGACATCCGCGGCGCTGACTTCCTTGGCCAGCATATCCTCAATCTGTTCGAGACGACGCGGCGTGGCGTAATAATCGGGCGTTGCCTGTTCCAATCCCTGTTCGCGGCTGAACTGGTCGGCCCCTTTGCCGGACAGCATCACATGCGGGCTATTGTCCTTGACCGCACGGGCGAGCAGGATCGGGTTTTTTGTCGCCGTGACGCCGGCCACAGCACCAGCGGAAAGGTCGCTGCCATCCATGATGCTGGCGTCGAGCTCGTTGGTTTTATCCCATGTATATACAGCGCCCTTGCCCGCGTTGAAATTGGGATCATTCTCCAGCAGGATGATCGTGGCCGTGATCGCCTCCATCGCGCTGCCGCCCGCTTTCAGGATTTTGGACCCTTCAGTCAGAGCCGCTTCAAGAGCAGCGCGGATTTCCGCGTCCTTCTCCGGCGTAATCTTCTCACGTTCCAGCGTGCCCGCGCCGCCGTGAATGGCGATCGACCAGCTATCGTCTTCAAAAGGCTGCGCGCTGGCGCTGCTACCAAATGCCAGTGCGGCAAACGTTAAAGCGGATAGGATGGACGAGAATTTGAACATGAAGCAGCTCCTTTTGACCAAGACGTAACGCGCTATCGGAACACTAGCAAGGTCATAGCAACTTGCGCTCAAAGCCGATCCACCTACCAGGGAATTTCGCGGCCACTATAGTCCTTGAAGCTACCTGTCTGCGCGTGATCGGTCTGGTCGATCACCTGCCGCATGCCGCTCACGCTTTCCTCCGGCGTCAGGTCGGCATTTTCGCCGCCCATATCGGTCTGGACCCAGCCGGGATGCATCATGGTGAGCGTCAGGCCTTCATCTTTCCACTGGTTCGACAGGGATTTCCACGCCTGATTCACCGCTGCCTTGCTGGTGCGATAATACATCATGTCACCGCTTTCATTTTCAGCAATGCTGCCGACCTGACTGGAAATCACGACCATTTTCTTGCCATCCGACTTGGCGACATTGTCTTTCAGCGCATTGGCCAATTTGACCGGCGCCACCACATTGACGTTGAGCAGCTGCAGCCAGCCATCCCGATCAAACTCCTGCGGCCCGTATATGCCCGCGTTGTTGATGTAGAGATCAATCGGCTGATCACCAATTTCGCTGGTAAAATTCGCAACGCTGGCATCGTCCGCTGCGTCCAATTGCATCGTCTTCGCATTGGGAATCGCGTTCAGCTCTTCCGCTTTATCCGGTTCCCGCGCCGTGCCGATGACATCCCAGCCATTGTCCGCATATTGCTTGGCCATTTCCAGCCCGATGCCGCGATTGGCGCCTGTGATTAATACGGTTCCCATGATGATTTCCTTTCCAATATTGTGATTATTTCAGATGAAGACGCAATCGCCCCTCGCACCCGCGGTATGAAAACGCTATATAGCCTATAACGAGCAATAGTGTGACAGGTTCCCATCATGACAGCCGATAATCCTTCCTTGCGTCCATGGCGCGACATAGAGCGCCGCAAGAGCCGCCAGATCATGGTGGGTGACGTGCCGGTGGGCGGCGATGCACCGATTACCGTACAGACCATGACCAACACGCTGACCAGCGATCCCAAGGCGACGATTGACCAGATCCGTCGCTGTGAAGAGGCGGGCGTCGATATCATTCGTGTGTCCTGTCCCGATGTCGAGAGCACGGCCGCGCTGAAACAGATCGTCCGCGCCAGCCGTGTGCCCATCGTGGCGGATATTCACTTCCATTATAAGCGCGGGATTGAAGCGGCAGAAGCGGGTGCCGCCTGCCTGCGGATCAATCCCGGCAACATCGGCAGCGCCGCGCGGGTGAAGGAAGTGGTCGACGCGGCCAAGGCCAATGGCTGCGCTATCCGTATCGGCGTGAATGCGGGGAGCCTCGAAAAAGACCTGCTCGAAAAATATGGCGAGCCCTGTCCAGAGGCACTGGTCGAAAGCGCGCTCGATCACATCAAGATTTTGCAGGACCATGATTTCCACGAGTTCAAGGTCGCGGTCAAAGCGTCAGACGTGTTCCTGGCGGTGGCAGCCTATTCGCAGCTGGCCGATGCGGTGGATTGTCCGCTGCATCTCGGCATTACCGAGGCTGGCGGCCTGATCGGCGGCACAGTGAAAAGCTCGATCGGCATGGGCAACCTGCTGTGGGCCGGCATTGGCGACACGATCCGGGTCAGCCTGTCCGCCGAACCGGAAGAGGAAGTCCGCGTCGGCTACGAGATGCTGAAAGCCCTTGGCCTGCGCACCCGCGGCGTCCGCGTCGTGAGCTGCCCAAGCTGCGCGCGGCAGGGCTTTGACGTGATCCGCACGGTGCAGACGCTGGAAGAACGCCTGCAGCATATCCGCACGCCCTTGTCGCTCTCGGTTCTCGGCTGCGTCGTCAACGGTCCTGGTGAAGCGCGTGAAACCGATATCGGCATTACCGGCGGCGGCGCGGGCAAACATATGGTCTATCTCTCCGGCGTGACCGACCACCATGTGTCGGATGGCGATATGGTCGATCATATCGTGAAGCTGGTCGAAGCCAAGGCGGCGGAGATTGAAGCGGCGACAGAACAGGTCGAAGCGGCGGAATAAAACAGGGAAATAGAAGCGGGGGCTTATTAGAACGAAAGTCTCAGATATATGACGAATACGCTTTTCGGATTTGCCAAAATTACACCAAAAACCGAACATTATGACGATGCGCGCGATGCAATCCTGGATATCGTGAAAGAAACGCGCACCGAGCCAGGTTGCATCGAATTTACCGTGCTGGCGGACGCAGATCAGGGTCATCTTTTCCTGTTCGAGGAATGGCAGGATGAAGCCGCTCTAAAAGAACATCATGGCAAGCCTTATACCAAGGCGGTGATGGACAATTATGACCATTGGCTGGCCGAACCCTTGCGGTTCGAAACCATGACCAAGCTCCGATAGCTGGCTAACCACCTTTTTGGCTGAGCGGTTCGGCCTCTGCATTCAGCCAGTTCATTATCGCAAACAGATGGTCTGGTTCTGAATCGTTGACGACCTGCCCTGCCAGGTCTGCCAATGAGATCGCGGCCAGACTCTCCCGAAACGCTTTTTCTGCCGCGGCAAAGGCTGCTGCAATCTGGCAGGGTCGTTTGCAGTCGCTGCGTTTCAATCCACATGGGCCATTTTGGCGAATCTCGGTGCACCTAAATGCCGGCCCCTTGCCATCAACCGCCGCGGTGATATCCCATAAACTTATCTCATCCGCCGGTTTGGCAAGGCGATAACCGCCATGCGCGCCGCGCGACGTTTGCGTGATCCCCGCCTTGCTCAACGCTTGCAACTGTTTTGCCATATAGGCCGCAGGAACACCATGATAGCGCGCCAGTGCTTCCGCCTTCAAACCACGACCGGGGGGAAGACCGTTCAGCAACGCGGCGGCGTGCGCCGCCCATTCAACACCTTTGGAAATCTGCATTGTCTACCTGTTTTCTTGCCATATTCCGATATTTCATATCCGAATAACATAGTGGCAGCAGTTTCCCGAGACCAGATTGACAAAATATTTAATTCGGATATTTATTGTCTGAATTAAAAGACTCAGAAGGGAATTTGTGATGCAAACCGGAAAACCCGACTTTCTCGACAGGCTGGCACAGCTGCTGGTCCTCGCCGTTGGCATAGGCGCACTGTTTTTTGGGATGTTCATGATCATCAGTCCGCTTGACTGGTATACCGCGATCCCCACCGTCATCACCACCGGTCCGCCGAACAAGCATTTCATTCGCGACATCGGGATTGCCTATGCGGCCTGCGGAATCATCCTGCTCTATGCGGGGGCCAGTTTGCACATGCGCTGGCTCGGCGCGCTGGCCGGGGCCTTGTGGCTTTCCCTGCATGGCGTCCTCCATATCTACGAGGTGGCTGTGGGCATCTGTTCCCCGGATATTTTCTGGGCGGACGCCCCGGGCGTGCTCGGCCCGCCGCTATTGGTATTGATCGCGCTCGCCATCCTGTTCTTTCGGCAGCGCATCGTGCCAGCGGGCGTCCCCGACCGTCTCTTTCTGGCAATGGTTGACCGGATGTCACCCGGCGAAAGCGCCTATGTGCATGAGGTGGCTAGCGCGCCCGGGCATATGTTGGAAAAGTTCAAGCATTTCATGCCCGCCAGCAATCACCGTTATGAAGCCAGTGCAGGCCTGTTGTCCGCCACGCGGATTGGCGCCGTGCTGGTCGAGGATTGCGGCCCCTGCGCAATTACCGCTGCGCACGGCGCATTGGCGGAAGGATTGCCTAAAGATGAGGTCAACGACATGCTGTCCGGCAATCTGTCCGGCGACAATAAGCTGGCTTTTGATTTCGGTCAGGCCATTGCCCGGCAATCTGCGGAGGCGGACGAACTGGGGCAGCGCATCGAACAGCAATTCGGGCGCGGCGTCCGGCGGGAACTTGCCATGGCTGCGGCGATGGTCAGGGCCTATCCCGCCATGAAGCGCGGTCTTGGCCTCACCACCGCCTGTTCCCTCACCCCGCTGGAAGTTTGATTGCCCTCTTGCTTTTTAGTCCCTAAGAAATCGGATAATCCAGCGAAGGGACTCTATGTATGGCGCAGGCCGAAACGGATTATCTGATTATCGGCAGCGGTGCTGTCGGCATGGCCTTTGCCGATACGTTGCTGGAAGAAAGCGATGCGCATATCACCATTGTCGACCGGCATGGCAAACCGGGCGGTCACTGGAATGACGCTTATCCGTTCGTGTCCTTGCACCAGCCGTCGGCCTTTTACGGGGTGAACTCGACCCAATTGGGCAGCGGAGAAATCGATACGACCGGCCTCAACAAGGGCTATTATGAGCTGGCCACCGGCGCCGAGGTGAACAGCTATTTCGAGAAAGTCATGCACCAAAGATTTCTGCCCAGCGGACGGGTGAGCTATCATCCGATGTCTGACTATCTGGGAGACGGGAAATTTGTGTCCCTGCTGTCGGGCAAGGAAACCGAGATCAATATCCGCAAGAAAACGGTAGATGCGACCTATTATGGCACCACGGTGCCATCGACCCACACGCCAAAATTCGAAGTGAAGGATGGCGTAAAGATGATCCCGCCCAATGACCTGCCAAAATTGTGGCAAGGCACTGGACCAAGGCCCAAGAAATTCGTCATCCTCGGCGCGGGCAAGACCGCGATGGATGTCGGTGTCTGGTTACTGCGTTCCGGCGCCGATGCGGATGACATCGTCTGGGTCTGTCCGCGCGATAGCTGGTTGCTCAACCGGAACAACACCCAGCCCGGTCAGGAATTTTTTCACCAGACCATTGGTGGTCAAAGGGATTTGATGGCGGCGCTGGCAGCGGCGGAAACAGCGGACGACCTGTTCCTGAAGCTCGAAGCGTGCGGCGTAATGCTGCGCATCGATCCTGAGGCCAAGCCGAGCATGTTCCACTATGCCACCATCTCGCAGGGTGAAGTCGATATCTTGCGACAGATTAAAAATGTTGTTCGCATGGGCCATGTCGAGACTATCGATCAGGGCGGCATGCGCCTGAAAGACGGCGACTATCCGATGCCTGCGGAGACGCTTTATATTGATTGCACCGCCACTGCTGTCGAACGTCGCCCGGTGGTGCCGCAATTTCAGGAAGGCCTGATCACATTGCAGATGATCCGCGTACCGCAACCGGCTTTCAGCGCCGCGCTCAGTGCTTTTCTCGAAGTCACCTATGATGATGACGAGACCAAAAACCGCCTGGGTCAACCGATCCCCCTGCCCGATGGCATTGACACATATCCCGCCGCGACCATGGTCAATATGATGAACCAGTTTCAATGGTCTCAGGACAAGGTCATCAACAAATGGATTGCCCAGAGTAGGCTTGACGGTTTCGGCAAGATGATTTTCGGTGTGTCCCCCGATGATGAAGAAAAAATGGCGATATTGGGCGAGTTCCGTACCAATGCCATGGCCGCTATGGGGAACCTGCCGAAACTGATAGCGCAGGCGGGTGCATAAGATGCTGAAGCATTTTTTCTTTGCTGTGGGACTATCGCTAGCGGCGCCCGGTCTTGCAGCGCCGCAAACTGATGCGGCTGCAGAGCATCCCGAGGCCACACCATATGAAAAGGACGCGAAGGCATCGAAAGACGTCGATGCCGCTTTGGCCCGCGCCGTGGCGACGGACAAGCGTGTGCTGCTCGTAATGGGTGCCAACTGGTGCCATGACAGCCGCGGGCTCGCCGGGTGGTTTGAACAGCCGCGCTTTGCGGCGATGCTGAAAACCAAATATGAAGTCGTTTATGTCGATGTCGGCTACCGGGATCGCAATATCGACATTGCCCAGCGATTTGGCATTAAAAAGATCAAGGGCACCCCAACCGTGCTTGTCCTGTCCCCGCGCGGCGCTTTGCTCAATCCCGAATCTGCTCCGACCTGGCGGAACGCTGCCAGCCGCGATGAAGAAGAAATCTTCTCTTATTTTGATCAGTTTACGCCGGAACTATGATAGTGGATCCGAGATAAATGGGAAAACAGGTGCCGCGCGCTTTGATCTATATTGTGACTGTTATCGGGCTGATCCTATTGGCCCTCATATTCATGCCGCTGAAACTTGCTGTCAGCATGGCGGGCCTGGAAGGTTCGAAATTCTCTGCGCGGGAAATCAGCGGCAGCATCTGGAATGGCCGTATCGAACAGGCGCAACTGGGCGCCTTTGCGCTGGGTGATCTGGATGCGGGCGTGCAATTTTTCCCCTTGCTGACTGGCAAGATAAAACTGGATCTGGAACGCCCTGCCACCACCGGAGATACCGGTTTCACCGCTACGATCGGAAAACAGGGCGCTGCGCTGCTGGTGGAAGATGCCACGACGGTCTTGCGCGTCGGAGAGACACTCGCACCCCTGCCCGCATCCGATATCGCGCTGGATAATATCAGCGTCGCCTTCGCCGGTGGCCGTTGCCAGTCTGCCAGCGGCAAGGTTCGCCTTTCGCTCGACGCCAATATCCCGGGGCTTGATCTCAAACAAGGACTGCTCGGCAATGCCCTTTGCGAAGACGGCGTGCTGGTTCTGCCGCTGACCAGCGGATCGGGCATGGAAGAATTGACGATGAAGCTGGAGGGCAATGGCTTTTATACCGCGCGCTTATTCCTGAACGGAAATGACCGAGCCTGGACGCTGCTGCTGCCCACATTGGGATTTCGAAAAGTACCCAGCGGCTATGCGATAAAAGTGGCCGGTCAGCTGGGGCAAAAGAGGTAGAAAATGAACAAAGCCGTGAAATTCTCGATACTTGACCTGTCGCCGGTTCCGCAGGGCGCGGACGTCAAAACCGCATTGGACCGCTCGCTCGCGCTGGCGCAACACGGGGAATCCCTTGGCTTTGAAAGGTTCTGGATGGCGGAGCATCATGGCATGGCCGGAATCGCGAGTGCGGCGACTTCGGTTGCGCTGGCTCATGTCGGGTCGGGCACAAAAACCATCCGCATCGGTGCGGGCGGGATCATGCTGCCCAATCATGCGCCGATGGTAATTGCCGAGCAATTCGGAACGCTGGAAGCGCTCTTTCCCGGCAGGGTTGATCTTGGCCTTGGCCGTGCGCCGGGTTCCGACCAGCGAGTAGCGCAGGCCATGCGGCGCAACCTGAACACCGACCCCAACCAGTTTCCGCGCGATGTTCTGGAGCTGCAGGCCTTGTTGGAAGGCGACGAGGCGCTTGGCATTCAGGCTACACCCGGTGCCGGTTCGAAAATCCCGCTATATATATTGGGTAGCAGCCTATTCGGCGCGCAGCTCGCCGCCGCCCTCGGCCTGCCCTATGCCTTTGCCTCGCATTTCGCGCCGCAAGCCCTTGATGAAGCGCTGGCCATTTACCGCCGCGATTTCAAACCGTCGGCGCAATTGTCAGAGCCATATGCCATGTGCGGTTTCAACATATTTGCTGCTGACACGGATGATGAAGCCGAACATCTCGCCACCTCGATGATGCAGAGCTTTGTCGCCCTGCGTACCGGCAATCCCGGAAAACTGCCGCCACCGGTTGAAGGCTATCGTGAAAGCCTGCCGCCGCAAGCACAATCCATGCTCGCTCAGATCATGCAGGGCAGCGCCGTAGGGGCGCCCGATGCCGTGCTGAGCAGCGTCCGCGCCTTTCTCGACCGCACGCAGGCGAATGAGCTAATCGTCTGCGGCTCGATCTTCGATCAGACTGCGCGCGAAAAATCCTATGGTCTGGCTGCCGAAGTCCGCGACCTGATTGCGGCATAGGGCCGTTTCCAATGCCGTTCGTCCTGAGCCTGTCGAAGGACATCTCAAGACCATAGATGCACTTCGACAGGCTCAGTGCGAACGGGTATCTGATCAGGACTGGGCCTAGAAAGCCGAGAAAGGCTTGTCCTTGTCGACCCGTACATCCTGCGGCAGGCCCAGCACGCGTTCCGCGATAATGTTTTTCAATATCTCGTCGGTACCACCGGCAATCCGAAGGCCCGGCGCCCACATGAAGCTTTCCTGAAAAATCGCATCCGCTGGGGCATGATCCTTGTCGGAAATAATCCCGTAATGGTCCTGCATCTCGATCGCGCTGTTGCAGATATCCTGCAGATGATTGGCGGTGATCACCTTGCCGATGGAGTTTTCCGGCCCCGGAGTTTCGCCTTTGGACAAGGCTGTCTGGGTACGGAATTTGGTCAGCTTGTAACCCTGCGCCGCGACATACCAGTCCGCCAGTTTCGCACGAAACGCCTGATCGCTCATCGAACCGGATGACCGGGCATAGTCCATAATCTCGGCCCAGTCCGGTCCCGGCGAGCCGCCCACGGCAAGCCGCTCGTTCATCAGCGTGACCAAGGCCACTTTCCAGCCCATGCCCGGTTCGCCAAGCCGGTCGCTGTCGGGAATGCGGACGTCGGTGAAGTAAACCTCGTTAAACTCGCTGCCTCCCGATGCCTGATGGATCGGGCGCACGTCGACGCCTTCCTGTTTCATGTCGACGATGAACATGGTCAGGCCCTTATGCTTCGGCACATCCGGGTCTGTGCGCACCAGCAGGATGCCATAGTCGGAATAATGCGCACCTGAGGTCCAGACTTTCTGGCCATTAATCACCCAGTCATCGCCATCCTTGACCGCTTTGGTTTTCAGGCCAGCAACGTCGGACCCAGCGGCCGGTTCAGAGAATAGCTGGCACCAGATTTCTTCACCGAACAGCGCTTTTTGCACATAGCGCTTCTTATGTTCATCAGAACCAAAAGCGATAACCGTCGGCACGCACATGCCCAGACCAATGGCAAACGGCCCGGTTGGCGCATCAAATTTGGATTCCTCCTGATTCCAGATGACCTGCTGCATCGGCGATCCACCGCGCCCGCCAATTTCCTTGGGCCAGGTGATTTGCGCAAACCGGTTCTCTGCCTTGACCTTTTGCCAACCCTTTGCGCGCTGCAAATAATCGTCGCGCCGGCCCGAGCGAATGGCAGCCGCCTTTTTCGGCTCAAGGTGCTGGCTCAGAAAGGCGTTGGCTTCTGCTCTGAAAGCCGCTTCTTCGGTTGAGTCTGTAAAATCCATTTTCTCGTCCTCGTCTTAAATTGATTACGCGGCGTTTTTCGCTTCAAGCGCGGAAACCAGTTTCTCTTTCCAGACCGCCGGGCTGCCTGCCTGCACTGCCAATAATTTGGCGCGGCGATAATAGAGATGGCAATCCACTTCCCAGGTAAAGCCCATACCGCCATGGGTCTGGATATTTTCCTTGCTGGCAAACCAGAAAGCTTCCGACGCAGCAACCCGCGCCGCCGCCGCAGCTTCCGGCAATTCGGCCGCATCGGTCGACAGGGCCCACGCGCCATAATAGGCGTTGGACCGCGCCACTTCATTTTTCACATATATGTCGGCGAGCTTATGCTTGATCGCCTGATTGCCGCCAATGGGGCGGCCAAAGGCATGGCGCTCTTTGGCATATTCCGTTGCCATCTCCAGACAGCGCGAAGCTCCGCCCAATTGTTCAAAGGCCAATAATACCGCGCCGCGATTCATCACCTGGTCGAGAACAGCCATGCCATTGCCGGTTTCATGGCCCAATCGCGCAGCAGATGCACCGTCAAATTTAATCTCGGCATGGCTGCGGGTAGGTTCGATGGTTTTGAGTGATTTGCGGGAAACCCCGTCCTGATCGAGTGCCACCACATAAAGGCCAGTGCCGCTGCCTTCTCTCGCGAGCACAACAGCATGGGTAGCAATATCGCCATCTGTCACCGGCACTTTGGTTCCGGACAGCGTGCCATCCTTGGCGGTCGATTGAACCGACGAGGCAGAGAGCGCTCCGGGGCCCTCGGTGGTCGCCAGGCATCCGACAATGCTACCATCAGCAACTTTCGGCAACAATTCGGCCTTTTGCTCTTCGGTTCCCGCCAGTTTGATCGCTTCGGCAAAGAAAAAGGCCGAAGAACCAAAGGGTACGGGCGCCAACACGCGGCCCAGTTCCTCGGCGATCACGCATAGTTCCAGCATGCCAAGGCCAAGCCCGCCAAATTCTTCCGGGATAGCCGCACCAAGCCAGCCCATTTCCACAATCTTCTGCCAGACTTCGTCATTATGGCTAAGATTGTCATCATCCAGTACGGCGCGCACATGGGCGCTGGTGCACTCGGCTTCAAGAAATTTGCGCGCTTCATCGCGCAGGAATTTCTGATCATCAGAGAAATCAAAGTTCAATCTACCAGCTCCTAAATAATATTTATTGGCATCTGACAAACACTGCGAAGCGTTTGGCGAATCACTGTGCCAACTCTTCGCCCAAATAGGCCCGAACGAAGTTAATCAGTCAATTAAATTCCATAGTGACAATTTTGGCCTTTCCTACAAATAACCATATAGGTTAATTGTGCGACTCAGCAAAAGAGAGAAGGACCCTGACATGACTATCGACAAGCTAATTGATGAGGTGATCGCGATAGAAGGCGATTATTCCAATCATCCCGCCGACCGCGGTGGTCCCACGCGCTGGGGTGTAACCGAAGCGGTCGCACGCAGGCACGGTTATGCCGGTGATATGCGGGATTTTCCATATGATGAAGCGGTTGCCATATATAAACGCAAATATTGCTGCGGCCCGGCTTCGACAAAATCGCGACGATGGCGCCGCGGCTGGCCGGGGAATTGTTTGATACCGGCATTAATATGGGACCGCCGGTTGCGGCCGGCTTCCTGCAACGCGCACTCAACGCGCTCAACCGCAACGGGCGGGATTTTGCCGATATTGCAACCGATGGCCAAATCGGCCCTCGGACAATCAACGCCCTGCAGCAATTTCTGGCGAAGCGTGGCGGTGGCGGCGAAGCAGTATTGCTCAAGGCCGTCGAAGCCTTGCAAGGTGCGCGCTACATCAAGCTGGCCGAACAGCGTCCCGCCAATGAAGCCTTTCTTTATGGCTGGCTCGCCCATCGCATAGGCTGAAGTTCAGCCTGCACTTCCCCCTCCGTGAAAAGGAAATCAAAACCATGTCTTTACTTTCAACCCTGATCGGACCCGTTTCCAAAATCATCGACAAGATCATTCCCGACAAACAGGCGCGCGATCTTGCCAAGCTGGAGCTGCTCAAGCTGGAAGGCAGCCAGGAAATGGAACAGATCCGTGCTCAGATGTCTGCGATCCTGGCCGAGGCTGGATCCGCTGATCCATGGACCAGCCGTGCGCGGCCCAGCTTTTTATACGTCATGTACATATTGCTGCTCTGGTCTCTGCCGATGGGATTGATCGCGGCGATCCGGCCGCAAGCGGCCGAGGATATTGCGAATGGCATGAACGCTTATCTCGCCGGTATACCCGAACCATTATATGCCTTATTTGGCACGGGATATTTAGGCTATACTATGGCAAGACAATGGGGGAAAATTCGCGGCGTCGAGAAATAAACAGAGAATCGGGCAAATTAACCGCCTGATTTTTAGGCAATTAACCATTTCCCTGCCCAATAAACGGACAATTTCCGCCATTTTTTAACCTATCATACAAATAGACTTGCAATGGCTATATCTTTGCAGATAGAGGGGGAAGTCTAGTTCATTCCAAAGGGGATATTTTAATGTCTAACGAAACAAGTTTCCGCAAAATGCTGGCAGTAGCCGGTGGTCTTGCTCTTGCAGTACCTGCTCTTTCCGCATGTGCTGAGCAAGCCGAAGATGCTGCTGCAGTTGCAGAATGTGCCGCTGATTGTGCTGCATGTGCCGCTGGTGATGCTGCATGTGCCGCTGGTTGTGCTGCTGAAGCCGCTGGTTGTGCTGCTGCATGTGCCGCTGGTTGTGCTGCTGAAGCTGCTGGCTGTGCCGCTGAAGCTGCTGGCTGTGCCGCTGAAGACGCTGCATGTGCCGCTGCATGTGCCGCTGCTGAGTAATATCAGCACATAGCATTGGAAAATGCATTAGAAAGGCTGTTTGAGCTTACGGGCCAGATAGCTAAAGAGGGCGTCTCGCTAGTACCCAGAGTGGTACCGGCAGACGCCCCTTTCGTTCAGTATCAACATTATCCGAAGGGCGACTGTGTTGCACCCGGCAACAAGTCACGCTGGTTTTACCATGCGCACAAGCCTGAGGAACGGGAAGAAGGCGAGCATGGCCATTTCCACTTGTTCCTGCCGCTCGATATGTTCAAAGGCGTCGACGCGCTTTATGAACCTCCCAAAAAACTACCCAATGGCAAACCGACTCAAGGCGTCGTGCATTTTGGTGCGCTGAGCTTTGATCTGGATGGCATGCCGCTCAGCTGGTTCACCACCAACTATTGGGTCACCTATGAATATTTCATGCCCGCCGATGCGATTGCATCGCGGCTCAAGCTGTTCTCGATGAACAAGGCAGCCGGTGATCCGCTGGTCAACGATTGGCTCACCGCCGCTGTGCAGGTTTTCCACGACCCGATCATTGATATGCTACAGGAACGCGACACATTGCTGGCCGAGAAAAAGGCGGAACTCGGAGATGCCGTTTTCGAGAATAAATCGGTCGAAATCATGTCCCGCACGGCATTTGATCTTTAGGCCGCAACGGGCCTTCATAAAGCCACCGTCACAGCTCGCTTAACAATCCAAATAAACAATGCTAGCGCGGCGCGATCGAAACGCTCATCCTCTTGATTGGCCTGGCCCTCACAGGATCAGGACTGGCGCTGGCGCTGCGCAGTGACCTTCCGTATCTGCGCAACCCGATCCGCCGGACAACTGCCAAAATCGTCCGGCATGACCGCCGTTATGAAGACGGCGCGCCGGTTTACCGTCCGGTCTTCCTCTTCGCCGACGAACATGGAACATTTGTCGAGGTCCGCGATAGTGTCTTCCTGCCCTTCCCCAAGCCAGTAATTGGCGAGACAATCGAAATCATCTATCCCGAAGGCTATCCGCAAAAAGCGCGCATCCCCTATCCGGTCTTTCGGATGCTCTTATACGGTGTGCTGGGCTATGCCTTTATAGTGCTGGGAATGGAGATTACCGGCTGGTGGTAGCCGGGATGCACGCCTCTGCTGTACATAGTGGCTTTGCTCCATGACGATTTCGACAGGATAGTTGCCAGCGATGCGATATACTGTCACGATATGGCGAAGAATATAGATGAAGAGATTGCCGGGGAGCGCGTGATGGAACTTGCGGATAAAATTGTCTTACTGACGGGTGGAAGCGCAGGAATCGGCCGCGAGATGGCGCGCCAGTTGAAAGCAAAAGGCGCAAGGGTAACACTGACCGGTCGCAATCCGGAACGCCTGGCCGCGATGCGAGATGAGGGCTTCGACACTATCGTGGCCGATCTTTCGAATGCGGCCGGCGTCGATGCGCTGCTCGCCGAATGGGGGGACAAAGACATTGATATTCTGCTCAACAATGCCGGCCAGCTTGTCGATCATGATTTTCGAGCAGGCGATCCGGATGCCGATGCCGCCGATGATTGCATCTATGCCAATCTTAACGCACCGATCCGGTTGATCACCGGCCTGATGCCGCATCTGCGCACGCGGCCGCAGGCGACAATCGTCAACGTCACCTCGGGCCTCGCCATCGCGCCTGCCGCCCGCACACCAATTTATTGCGCGACGAAATCGGCCCTGCGCTTTTATACGTTAGGCCTGCGCGAGCAGCTCAAGGACACCAAAATCCAGATGATTGAGGCGCTACCGCCCGTTGTCGACACCCAGATGAACGATGGCAATCCGACCAAAAAAATGCCGCCCGAAGAATGCGCGCGGCAGATTGTTGTTGCCATCGAGCGCGACCAGGACGAAGCGAATATCGGCATGACCAAGGCCCTGCGCGTAGCCGAGGCAATTTCACCGGCGCTGGCACGGGGCATCACGTTGCGGTTTTGATGGATTGACGCAGGGGCGGTGCGCGCTGAAATCCTGCCAGGTGGAAAATATTACGAGGGATCGATATCCGCCCCTAACCCATCGCTGCCAGCGGCCTGAGAAGCTCGGGATAGTTGTTCCTGACATTGCCCACGTCATTGGACACCGGCACCGCGTCAATATTGCCGGCGTAGGGCTTTAACATGACGCCCGCCTCGCGCCACTGGCCGGTCAGCCAGCTTTGCACCTGATCGGGCTCCAGAATTGCGGGAAGGCGGTTGTGGATGGGAGCAAAGGCGGGCGTCGCCTCAGTGGTGATAATGGTGTAGGTCATGGTTTCCAGCACCGGATTATCGGCCCAAAGCCCGGCCAGTATCATCGGCTTGCCATCACTGCGTTCCACCTTGTGGGCTTGCTTGTGCTTGCCATCGCGTTTCCATTCGTAAAAGCCGGAGACCAGCACCGCACAGCGACAGGATTTCAGAAGATTTCGAAACGAAGGCTTCTCCTCCAGTGTTTCGGACCTGGCGTTGATCATCGCATAGGATCGCTTCGCATCTTTGACCCATGTCGGAATCAGGCCCCATTGCATGGGTTTCAGAACAGCCTGGCCGCTTTCCCAGACGCAGACCGGCATGACATGGGTTGGCGCGATATTATAATTGGGCTGCAAATTGGAAGTCGGCTGAATGATGCTGAGCATCTCGCGATATTCAGCCCACGTCAGCTCCTCGCTCGCATATTTGCGCCCACACATAGATGCCCCCCGACATTTTATGCGGGCATGTATAAGCAGGTTTGACATTTTCGGCCAATGGAAAATGGTTGAGGTAGTGTGTCCGCTTTGGGCGCAAAAGCGGACACTAGGAATGCAGAAGTTGTCGGTCTGCAATGCGCCCCAATTTCGGACCATCCGATGGTTTCCGCTTCATCAGGAAAACGGGCATTCAGTTGCGCAACGAATAACGTAATCCGATCATCGGGCCATTGGCGCTCAAATCGGCTGAAAGCCCGTGATCTGCTGTAAAACTTCCTTTGGTTGATCGATATCCGGCGACAAGGGCCAACCGATTGCTGGCCTGATACTGAAGACCAATAGCCAGGTTGCGATAACTATTGTCAGTCAAAGAAAGACCAGCAAAGTCGACCTTGCCGATAATCCCCCAGCGATCGTTCAGTTGAACCGCTCCAATCGCACCAACAACCGGATCAACCCACTCATTTTTGCCTGCAACAGCAATGACAGGTCCCGATACTTCTGCCTCCAGATGGACATATCTCACACCAGCATATGGTGAGATATTTATGTGAAAATTGTCTGTCAGTTTTACGTTCTCAATAAATCCAGCACCGGTTTCCAGTAAAAGAGCCGATGCGCTTACCGGTTGATTGGCGAAGGATGAAAACTCAGGATCACCGAATTTGGCACCGATACCCTCAGCGTATAGGAAAACCGGACCCGTTTCATATTGAACATGGCCCATGCCAGCGATTTTTATTCCCGATGCCAATTGTGTCAGGCTAAGATCAACAGGTGCAGAAACCGGGCCGAGAGATACAGTTCCGCCAACATCGGGGCCCCAAAGATAGGGAGAGAATGTCAATTGATCTCGATTTTCACCTTCGGATTGAAAATCATCCACCAATTGCTGTTCAGAGCTAATTGATTGTGCTGCAAGCAGTCCGAAACCTAGAGCAGGAACATTCGTTCCGGTGATTAGAATAGTCGCTAACACCCATCTTACTTTCATCATGGCTCTTTCTCCCGATCAACCTCTTGTTCAATTTTATCAAACAATGTATACATACATAATGTAATATATAATACAATTAATTTCCCACTTGAGGTTCCAAATGACGAAAACCAATGAAACAGAAGCGTTTCCAACCCGGTTGGATCAAATCACCTTTCTTTTTGATGACGTCCCAAGAATGCTTCGCAAGGTTATCGACAGAGTGCTGATCGAGCATAATTTGAGCCGAACCCAGTGGCGCTTGTTAGCTTACGCACTTCGTGATGAAGGCATGACGCAAACCGGACTTGCCCAACGGCTTGAGATTGAGCGAGCCACTGTTGGGAAAGCCGTTGATACGCTGGAAAAGAAAGGAATGATCACTAGAGCTAAGGCAAAGAATGATCGGCGGGTATGGAGAATCGTTCCGACAGATGAAGCCAGAGAGCTACTCCCCGCCCTTCGCGAAACGGTTGATGATATCTATCGACAAATGTTTGTTGGAGTTGCCGATGATGAAATCGACAATCTGCGTGAAACTCTGAAACAACTGGCAGCAAACCTTGGAAGTCTAAATCATCAAGTTAGCGATTTTCTCGAGTAACGTCCGTTTTCGCACCCATTGCAGCCAGAACTGGACAGGCAGCTATCGGCCCAGTTGCGGTCGTTAAAAATGACCTAAGCTAGCGTCCGCTTTCGGGATATTGCGGCCGTTAGGAATATTGACCGCCGCTAGAAGAAACAAACTCCGATTTATGGTTCATGCACCTAGAATTTGTAGTCAAACTTGCTGCAAGAAGTGACAAAGGCTATTGACCTATTGTCTGGTGCTAAGAGGATTATATGAACCGGTTTATTCCCTTATTCGTCATCGTAATTTCGTTAATGTTTTCAGGACCTGCATGGGCAGAATGGGGGAATGATAAAGCACCCGAAATCACAGAACTGGAAATCGCAGATACTGAAGATCGGACGATTCTGCAGAATATCGCTGTGATCTCATCGCCCGTTTCCGATGTTTGGGCTGCCTTTGCTACCGAAGACGGCTATAAATCATGGGCGGTTCCCGTTGCATTCGTAGATTTTCGCGTCGGTGGTGTTTTTGAAACAAGTTATAATCCAGATGCAAAGAAGGGCGATCCGGCCAATATAAAGAACGAAATTCTTGCGTATATTCCCGAAAAATTGTTGGTACTTAAAAACACCCAAGCGCCACCAGGATTTGCATCGCGCGAAGTTTTGGACCGATTGGTTTCGGTATTTCAGTTTGAAGCCCTAGATGATGACCAAACAAAAATCACCATTTCGGGGATCGGTTATGGAAAGGACGAAGAATCTCAGCGTCTCATTAGGTTTTTCAAAGTCGGAAACACTTGGTCGCTTGGAGAGCTCAATAAAATGCTAGCAAAGCAGCGCGACTTTCAAACGGGCCAATAGACTCTGTAACTGCCTTAGGAAGTTCACCCTTTACTCGCGGTTTCTAACGTCCGCTTTCGGGATAAAGCTGCCACTAGCCGATAGTCTGTCGATCTGCGATAACATCAACTTTCCAGGAGCCTGTTGCCAACCATGATCACAATAACCGCTACTATCCACACAACTCCTGCCAACCGCGACGCCGTCACATCTCTCTGCATCAAACACAGTGCCCGGTCCCGCGCTGAGCCGGGTTGTATTTCTCATCATATTCATGCCGACATCGAAGACACTGCGCGACTATTCTACTACGAGCAGTGGCAGCATGAGGCCGCTGTTGCTGCGCATTTTGCACTGCCGGAATCGCTGGATTTTGTGAAGCGGCTTACCGCGCTGGTTGGCGAACGGCCGGATATGCAGATTTACCGGTCTGGGACGTTTTCGGTAGAAGAGATTATGCTCCGGACTTGATCTATGGGCCAATGCCCGCGTCCGCGAGGTGGCAACCCTTCCGGCCCAAGGCGGTTGCCAATACCTGCTTTCCTACAATGTACCATATAGGTTATCATAATCATTCCAATGAACCAATGAAGGCCCGCCAATAGTGGTGTGGTCCCCCGGTCGCTCATTGGCGGGCGGGATGGATAAGGATGATAGTGATGACTTGTGACAAGAATTTTGCGCAGAATAATAATGAAAGATCAGCATGTGCCGACGGCAGTTCGGCGGAGGAAGGTTTCGGGGTGGAATGCCAGAAGGAAACCGGCCATCCCGGCGAAATGACGAGCGGGAAGCCGGATGAACGCTGCGACCAAGTGGATGCCGGGCACCGCTCTCCCAAGCCCCGCTTTGATGGCTGGACGCCGGAGGTGCGGGTCAAGTTTCTTGAGGCGCTGGCCAATTGCGGGAATGTCCGTTCGGCGGTGCGCTATGTTCAGCGGTCGCGGACATCCGCCTATAATCTGAAGCAGCGGGATGTGGATTTTTCGCGCGGATGGGACGCGGCTGTGCTGATCTCCCGCGATGATTCCACCGATGTCCTGCAAGACCGTGCGATTAACGGGATCGAGGAGGACGTCTATTATAAGGGGGAAGTGGTCGGCTCGCGGCGGCGCTATGACAGCCGCCTGCTGCTCGCCCATATTGCGCGGCTCGACAAGCTGGCGGAACGCATAACAGTCAGCCGCGGCGCGGCGCGCTTTGGCGAAATGCTGGATGCCATTGCGGCACAGGAAGACACGACCAGGCTGATTACCGAGCCGACAACAGAGGAAATCGCCGGAATTGTGGCAGAAACGGAAGCACAGGCTACGGTGTCGCAGGTCGAGGCCGCCTGCCTGCGCCAGAATAATGAAACCGCTGCGGCCGAGCTGATCGCCGCGGACATGCGCGAGAAAGACGCCGCACAGGAGGCGCTGTGGGCAGCGGCGGACGCCAAATATGGCCCTATCCATGAAGTTGATTTTGGTGACGGCCAGCCGATCGATTTTTGCCGCATGACCCCGGCGGAAGCTACGCAGTTGATGGCGGACCATCCGCAGGTCAAGGCCCGCGCCATATCACGGGATGACCCCGGCTATGTTGCGGCGATTGTCACGCCTAATGAGGCGACGGCAGTGTTCACGGAGAACGCGTTGGCGGAAGGTTTGATGAGCGGGGCCTAGAATGCGTCAAGGGACTGTGTGCACATTGTCAACTTCGTGCCGATTGAGCGGGATGATGCAAGGCCGGAAAAAATATAAGAGTCCGACGGCTGGGTCGCTTTGCCGCCGGACTCCCAATATTTACGGCGTTTTCGCATGAAGCTTAAACCACCGTAAACCTTATTATGGCCGAAAAAGATAAATTAACTGTGATCAGGCTCACTGGCCGGTAAATTTGTTCAAAAGTCAGGTCTTTACCGGAGATTGGCGCACTTCCTGCCCAAGAAGCCCGATGGCCGGGTCGCTTCGCCATCGGACTTCCGGAGGATTGCCCGTACTGGGCTCCCAAAGGGAAGTGCGATGTCGCCGCCCCCCGCAATAACTCTGCGAATCTAGCGACATCGCCTGATTGTAGTAGCCCGGGATATTGCACATTGTTGTGATGAGGATCACTGGCGGTAAAATATGCTATAATAGCGAAAAATAGAGGAGGAGAATGCAACGAAACGGGGTGCAAACCAGCAAAAAAGGATAGATATGGCGCATTATACCGGACGGCCACGATTTGAATGGGATGAAGATGGGCGGATCATGACTCTGCTCAACCGCTTCGCCTTCATCGATGACGCACGGCTGGTGTGGAGCGTGCCCGCCATGGCGCGCGTCGACGGTGCGTCGATCCCGAAATTTGCCTGGTCGATCCTCGGCAGTCCGTTTGTCGGTCGCTATCGCAAGGCATCGGTCGTGCATGACTGGTATTGCGATGTCCGCACGCGCGAATGGAAGGCCACCCACCGGATGTTCTATGAAGCGATGCGCACTTCAAAGGTCAGCGGCGCCAAGGCGCGGATCATGTACGCCGCAGTCTATTATGCGGGGCCGCGCTGGGATGTCGCTGCGAATTATAATGCCGAGCTGGCGGAGGTGATGACACCGGAAGCCTATAGCAGTCTGGAGCAAAGCGAGATGATGGCTATGCCCGCATCGCCGCCGGACCTGACGCTCTGGCATCGGCGTGAAACCGATCCGGAAGCGTTCGAGGCCATGTGCGACGATTTCGCCAAGAAATGTGCGACCATTGCGGATGTCGAAGCGATGATTGAAGAGAAAATGGGCGCGACGGAATGATCGGTACGGACGTGCCCCTGCCTGCGCAGGGACAAAGGAAGCGCTCCGAGCTCCCGCGCCGCAGCACAGGTATCAAACGGTGCGCTTGGCGCGGTCCTTTTGATTCTGCCCCTCGATCGCCTGGCGCGCGGCCTGCCACTGCTCGTCGCCCCAGGCGGTCAGGGAAGAGAAATTGCCGCCGGTTGCGTTATAGGCGCCGCCATCAATCGCGATGGTCTGTCCGGTCAGATATTCCGAACCCCGCCCCATCAGATAGGCGGCAAGGTTCACCAGCTCGTCCATCTCGCCTACGCGGCCCATCGGGACACTGCTGCCCATCTTGTCCTGATCGCCCTTGCTGGGCGCGAGCCGGTTGGACATGCCTTCGGTCGGGAAAGCGCCCGGCGCGATAGCGTTCAGGCGCAGACCATAGCGTGCCCACTCGGTGGCGAGGCTCTGCGTCATGACATTGATGCCAGCCTTGGACATGGCCGACGGGACCGTGAACGGCCCGCCATTCCAGACCCAGGTGGTCAGGATGGAGAGCACACTGCCTTTGTCACCGGCTGCGATCCAGCGCTTGCCGATATCATGGGTCATATAGAATGTGCCGCGAAAGACGATATTGGCGATTGCGTCAAAACCACGGACCGACAGATCCTCGGTACGGGAAATGAAATTGCCGGCGGCATTATTGACCAGCCCGGTCAGCGGGCCGTGCTGCGACCAGATCAGGTCGTTCATTTCGCTGATCATCTCTGCATTGCGGATATCGCAGGGATGCGGAACCACGGTGCCGCCATGTTTTTCGACCAGCTCTTCGGCCGTCGCTTTGCAGACATCGCCGCGGCGACCGCAAATATGGACTTCCGCGCCCAGCTTCAGGAAACCCTCGGCCATTTCCTTGCCGAGGCCGGTGCCGCCGCCAGTGATCAATATGCGTTCGCCCTTCATCAGGTCGTCGCGAAACATGAGTTTTGAAATGTCCATATTTTCCTGTCCTACATTAGCTTTGCGGCATATCTTTTGCCTTCCAAACAGCCAGTCGATACCAGCTACGCGGCGGAAAGGAAAATATGGTTGAAGGGACCTATCAAAAAGAACGGGTCAAAATGAACAAAGTCAACAAGAGCGGGAACAAAATCTATGGGAATAGCGACGCGAGAAAATCTGGCTTCGCCGGATTGCCCAAAAAAAATGGGAGCCGGTCACCGAACAAGTTCGGTTCGCGGCTCCCACTGCGCCTGATTGGGGATGTTGTCCTCTTGCGATTTCAACGTCCGCTTGTCCGGCGTCCGGTTTCCGGGCCAATATCGTTATGGTTTTCGGTTTTCCACATTCTTGCTTTCGCAATAATGTTTCGGTTTAAACCCGATATTGGTCCAGTCGCCCGATGATTGTCGTCCATCTGATCCGCTCCGGCTTGCGCCTTTGCTTCTCGGGTTTTTTCCAATCATCAATCGAAAGATCATCTTATTTTTCTTGCGAAAAACACTATGTTCGTCTCGATTATCTTCCGGTCTTTTCTCTCCTCAACGGGTCATTGCTGACTGGTCGTCGATTTGGTCTATTTCCTTCCGATAACTTGTATATGACACGGGTTTGCGAGTCGCTCCAAATGGTAGAAGGCGACTTATCCACAGATACTGATTTTTCTTGTGGAAAAGCACTGGCGGTATTGTGGACAAAGTTTTCCGCGGGGCAGAATATCGAAACCGCTTTCCTACACGGTCTTTGCAATGATAGATTTGCACTGGTTTAACGGCGCTGAGGGCGAGAATGATTGTCAGGCCCGTTCATCACCATTTCAAACCAAAGGACCCCCATGTCATTAACAAGACTTCTGATCCCCACATATATGCAAATGTTAAAAGCACTTTCAGGCTGGTTGCAAAAGGCAGAGGCGCAGATGCCAAAAGAAGACGCGGAAGCACTGTTGGCCGCGCGCCTTGCACCGGACATGTTTCCGCTGTCGACCCAGATCCGGTTTGTCTGCGTACAGGCCCAAGAACCGGTATATCGTTTGAGAGGAGAGGCTTTTCCGACATCTATTCATCAACTTGTTGATGAAGGGCGCGATGCTATAGATAAGCCAGGCTCACTGTCCGATGCCCATGCACGGATTGATGAAACGCTGAATTTACTGGATGGTCTTGCTACCGATGCACTGGATGTCGATCCGCGCGCGCCCATCGTGCATGAACTGCCCAGCGGCATGGTGTTTGACCTAACGGCGGAACAATATGCCCGTGACTGGACACTGGCCCAGTTTTATTTCCACCTCATGACTGCTTACGCGATATTGCGCAGCGAGAGAGTCGAACTCGGCAAGGTGGATTATATTCCGCATATGTTGGGGTTTCTTCGTCCTGAAACGATTTCCGAGGCATGATATTCGGTGGAGAGAACGGCCAAAGGGAAATCCGTTGGCCCGGCCTTTCTAGTAGGGGGATATTTGAAAGGGCCGGGCCGTCGGAACAATCCCGGTGCCTATCGGGAGGAGGGGAGGCAACCGGGACTGAAAAATTTGTAGCTGTTAAACCTGAATGGTCGTCATCAAGATGATGCTGCTAACACTCAGGGCGGCTACTATATTGAAAAGCGTTTTCATGGGACAAACTCCTTCTGTTAAAAACGCCGATCAAACATCACTTTTCCTGTCTTACTGATAGTCAGGAGATGGTCGTCAAACAGTTAAGTTGCAATTGAAAACGGAGATTCATTAGTTGCATGTTTTGCAACTGGGCGAGCCTCTAGAATATGCCTTCGAGCAGCTTCTTCCCCTTTTTCAGCGGATTTTTGCGGAATTTGGTTTCTTCCGCACCGATATAAGAGAAGATGCCGTCCATCGCCTGTTCGGTCACGCTATCGGTTAGACCGTCACGGGAAAGATCAAGGCCGCCCAAGGAGGAGAGCGCAGAGATTGAACCGAGGCTTTCTACCTGTTTATAGGCGCCGACCTCACCCAAGGCTTTCTCAACCAGCGGGCGGATTTTGATCGCCAGCTCTTCGCCCGAGGTCTTGCGCAGATAATCGGTCCCACCGGTCCCGCCGCCTGTGGCAATGCCAACACCGTCGGTCAATGTCATATTGTCGATGGCTGACCGGAATATCGGCTTGGCCTCAAGCGCCGCCTTGCCTGCCGCATCATTCAGGTTTTTGGTGATGTCTTTGGTCAAGCCTGCCTTGCTGGTGAAGCGCAATATCTTGGTCGCGTTTTTCAAGGGACCAGGCAGCAAGACCCGCACCGCTTTGTCCGCATAAAAGGCGCCCGGCTGTGACAATTTATCGAGCGCGCCATCCGATGCATCGGCCAGCAGACTCTTCACACCGGTAGATTGTGCATGCGCCGGAACAGACAATAGCGGCGATATGGATAATGGCACTGCCATCATGACTGTTGCCACCGTCAGTTTCAATTTCTTGGCTGTATTCCGCATTATCCTGCTCCTGCTATGTTATGATCGAATGACCATAACATAGCATTTGCGCAGGAAGCTGAACAGGTTCACAAAAATGTGTAAATAGATGTACCGCAACCGACCTGCGGCTTTAGTTTAGTTGCGTTCAGAGAATTCAAGCTTACCGCTGGTTTCGTCTGCGCCCTTCTCGGTTAGCTCCAGCGAAAACGGATCGCCTTCATCGGTTTGACCCGAAAGCTTGTTGCCATCCTTTTGAACAACGAAATTCTCATCCGTCATTTTCTGTTCAAACCAGGATACCAGATCATCGGTGTTGGCCGGCGCATCAAAGCTTAAAATGACCTTGCCGCCCTGCCCGTCCTTGTCTTCAACGTTCAGACCGGTGACCTTTGTGCCCGGATAAAGCGACACATTGTTCAGATCGAAATCATCGCTGTCGAGAGATATCTGGGGCAGATCGACATCCATTGAAAAGCCGTCTGTCTTGATTGAAAACTTGCTGTCTCCATCCTTGCCACCGATTGTTACCTTGTCGGGCGCACCGGTTCCCTCGCCATCGGATTTGATTGACATTTCAAAGCCATCACCCTGCTCACTCTCATCGCCACCAGAGCAAGCAGTCAGGGTCAACGGAACGGCCGCGAGTGCGGCAAGATATTTATAGGTCATTGGGAATCTCCATACTGTATTGTTAATATAATACAGTATGGAGCCATCAGGTCAAGGCAGAGCTTTAAGGCTCTATCGTTGCTCCGGGATTAGCCGCATTCACGACGCCCCCGTCAACGATCAGCGTGGTACCAACGACATAGTCCCCTGCACTGCTCGACAGATATATCGCAGCAGCAGCCATGTCCTCTGGCCGACCTATACGTTTCGCCGGGATGCCTTTTTCGACCGCATCTTCATGATCACGCGCCGCTTTGTTCATGTTTGATGCAAAAGCACCGGGTGCGATACCGGACATTATAATGTCATCGGAAACCAGTTTGGATGCCATCTTGCGGGTCAAATGTACGACGGCAGCTTTCGACGCCTGGTAGCTGTAGGTTTCCCAAGGATTCACCTTGAAGCCATCGATCGACGCGATATTGACGACTTTAGCCGGGCGTTCAAAGCTGGCAGCAGCTTTCAGTAGCGGATGTAGCGCCTGGGTCAGGAAGAACAGCCCTTTGACGTTGGTGTCCATCACCTTGTCCCAACCGGTTTCCGGAAAGCTGAGATACTCTTCACCCCAAGCCACGCCAGCGTTGTTGATCAAGATGTCGAGCTTCTCTTCATGCTTTGCAAGCTCTGCAGCAAGTGCTCTACAACCGTCCACCGTACTGACATCGCCGGGCACAGAAATGCATTTATCCCCCATTTCAGCGGCTGCGGCGTCGCAGGCATCGGCCTTTCGACCCGAGATGTAAACCTTGGCGCCTTGAGCCAAAAACCCTTCGGAGATCATCCGGCCGATGCCCCGATGGCCGCCAGTCACGAGCGCGACACGGCCTTCAAGCGAGAATAGCTTGTTAAAATCCATCATGAATTCCTTTAATAACCGTGCATTTCGGCAACGAGATTGGTGTGATAATTGGCGTCACCCATAAATTCGGCCAGCGCCCGATCGCGCTTCATGTAAAGACCGATATCATATTCATCGGTCATCCCGACACCGCCATGCATTTGAACGCCTTCCTTGACCGAAAGCGATGTCGCTTTGCCTGCCTTTGCCTTGGCAACGGAAACCATCATCTCGGCCTTCGATGAGCCTTCATCTAGCATCTGTTGCGCTTTCAAAACTGTTGCGCGGGCGATTTCCATCTCGCTGTAAAGATGCGCAGCGCGGTGCTGCAGCGCCTGAAACGTTCCGATAATCGTATCAAATTGTTTGCGGCCTTTGATATAATCGATCGTAATATCCATGGCACCGGCGCCAACACCCAGTGTCTCTGCGGCCGAACCAACCCGGCCAGCATTAAGCATCCGTTGGAGCACTGCGCCGCCTTCATCAACTTCACCGATGACCGCATCGGCATCGACGACCACGCCGTCAAATTCGACATGAGCTGCCATCGCACTATCAACCAGACGAACACTATCTCTCATCAGCCCGGAAGAAGTGGTATCGACAGCAAAAAGGGTCAGACCCTTGTCTTCGCCAGCACTTCCACTTGTCCGTGCAGCGACGATCAGCGTATCGGCCGAACCACCTTGAACAACAAATTGCTTCTTGCCATCCAGCTTAAAACCATTGCCTTCCCGGGTCGCGGCCATCGCGATTTGATCGGGACGATGCTTCGGACCTTCGTCAATAGCGAGTGCCAACACGCTATCACCTGACAAGATTCCGGGAAAATATTTGTCGCGTAGTGCTTTGCCGCCTGCGTTTAACGCCTCAACACCAGCAACCGCCGTTGTGAGAAACGGTGACGGAGTTAGATTGCGACCAATCTCCTCAAGGACAACACCGGCTTCGATATGGCCAAGGCCCAAACCGCCTTCATCTTCCGAAACCAATATGCCCGTGAAGCCCATTTCCGCGAATTGCTTCCACAGCGCGTGCGAGAAACCATCCTTGCAGTTCTTGTCCCGAAACTCGCGAAAATGAGCGACATTGCCTTCGCCCTTCATAAAATCCGCTGCGCTGTCCTGCAGCATCTTCTGGTCGTCATTCAAGTAAAGCGGCATCGCTTTCATCCCTCCAATATGTCTGTTTAATCACCTCACGCTGTTAAGCGTTGGGCAATTGCAATATCTGTTTAGAAACGACATTCAGCATCACTTCGCTGGTACCGCCTTCAATACTATTTGCTTTCGTTCTGAGCCATCCACGAGCAGTCAGCCCGCCATTTGAAGCATCACTTTCCCATTCCAGAACTTCACTGCCGCCCGCTGACATGATTAGCTCATGGCGTCGCTTGTTAATTTCTGTTCCGGCATATTTCATCATATTGGGTTGCGCTGGATGGCAAAGATTAGCCTTGAAAGTATCACCGAAGCGTTCTGCCATCGCTCTGAAGGCAAGCACATCAATGTCCATCTCCGCCATCTGTGCACGAAGCATGGGGTCGTCCAGCCGGCCCATTTCATCGCGACCATATTGATCCGCAAATTTGGAGCCGAGCGATGTTGCTCCGGAAGAACCGTCACCGGAGATCATGCTGCGCTCATGGCCCAACAGATATTTGGCAACATCCCAGCCTCGGTTCACTTCACCAACCACGGATGACACACCGTCACCATAGCTTTTCGGTACTTCCACATCAGTGAAAAACGTTTCGCAAAAAGCCGATTGTCCGGAAATCAGGACGATTGGTTTGGTTTCCACACCTTTGGTGGTCATATCGAACAGCATAAAGCTAATGCCTTTATGCTTGGTGGTTTTATCGGTACGCGTCAGACAGAAAATCCAATCTGCCTTGTCAGCATAGCTGGTCCAGATTTTCTGGCCATTGATCAGATAGTGATCACCCTTGTCTTCAGCCGAGGTTTGCAGCGAAGCGAGGTCTGATCCGGATCCGGGTTCCGAATAGCCCTGACACCAACGCACTTCTCCGCGCGCAATCGGCGGTAAAAAATGCAGTTTCTGTTCTTCGGTACCAAAGTGCAGAAGCGCCGGCCCAAGCATCCAGATGCCAAAGCTCGACAGGGGCGAGCGAATTTTCAGACGTCCCATCTCCTGAAGCAGTATCTTGGTTTCGGCACGCGACAATCCGCCGCCGCCATATTCCTTTGGCCAGTCTGGCACGGTCCATCCCTTGGCCGCCATTTTGTCCATCCATTCTTTTTGCCCCGGCTTGAAAGTAGGGTTCTTCCCGCCCCAGCAAATATCGCTTTCATCGACCACGGGCTGGCGCATTTCCGGCGGGCAGTTGGCTTCGAGCCACTCTGCAGTGTCTTTTCGGAAGCTTTCAAGATCGGACATAATCAGGATTCCTTTAATTGCTCAATTAACAGCTGACTATCATAGGTAAGGGCCAAGGTTCAATGATGCGCTTGTCCAATGGCACAAAAAAAAGTTGCGGACAAAGTCATGTGCAGGATTCCGTAAGGGCAGGTTGATCAAATATCGGAATTGATTGACGGCCAATTCACGCTGAGCCTATGTTCAAAAGAAAAATAGGTCGAGAAAGAGGAGCCGGTAACGATGCGATTTGAAGGCAAAACGATTGTCATTACAGGCGGCTCATCGGGCATTGGTCGCGGAACTGTTGATCTGTTTTTGCGCGAAGGCGCTGAAGTTGTCATGGGCGATATCAACGCAGATGAAGGCTCTGCAATGATGTCTACGCTCGGCGACAGTTTCCATTTCCAGAAATGCGATGTCTCGCAGGAAGAAGATGTCAAAGCACTTATGGACTACGCCGCGGAGTCGACCGGAGGACTTGACGTTGTTTTCAATAATGCAGGCGCCGGCGGACCGCGCGATGCAATAGACGAGATAAGCGGAAACGACTGGGACTTTGCGATGGCTTTACTGTTGAAATCCGTTGCCATGGGTATTCGCCATTCCGCACCGCATTTAAAAAAACGCGGCGGCGGTGCCATCATCAATACCGCCTCGGTTTGCGCCTTTCAGGCTGGCTTTGGCCCAGTTGCCTATTCCACTGCAAAGGCTGGCGTCTTGCATCTGACGAAATTATCAGCCGCTGAACTGGCGCAATATAATATCCGCGTGAATGCCATCTGCCCGGGCTTCATTCAAACCAATATTTTTGCGGCTACCGTAGGCGCTAACAAGGAGGAAGCGCTACAGATCAATAGCGTATTAGGGCAAGCAGCGGCAGGTGCTCAACCTGTATCCCGGCCTGGCGTTCCAGGCGATATAGCAGAGGCCGTTGCCTATTTTGCATCCGATGCCGCAGGATTTGTCACTGGTACGCATTTGCTCGTGGATGGCGGATTGCTGGTTGGTACACAGTCCAGTTGGGACCCGGAAGCACCGGGAATGCTGGATGCTATTTTACCGGAGCATCTGCGTTGACAGATACTTCCGACAAGCTCCCCCTGAAAACCAAACTTCTCTACGGCTTCGGTGCCGCGGCCTATGGAGTGAAGGATAATGGTTTCGCCGTTTTTCTTCTCTATTATTATAATCAGGTTGTTGGCATGCGCGCCGACGTGGTTAGCTTGGCCATCGCGATCGCATTATTCGTGGATGCCTTTGTCGATCCACTCATAGGTCAGATGACAGATCGTACCCGAACATCCATTGGCCGCCGCCACCCATGGCTTTATGGTTCGGCCGTTCCCATTGCAATCGCCTGGTTGTTTCTGTGGCATCCACCGGAAGCCAGCGCAACGGTACAGTTCTTCTATCTGTTGGCAATGGCGATGCTCGTGCGTTTCTCTCTTTCGGCCTATGAGGTCCCATCGCTCGCCCTGGTTCCTGAATTGAGCAAGGATTATCATGACCGTACCAGCATATTGCGTTTTCGAACTCTATTTGGCTGGGCAAGCGGGTTGGGCATCATGGTCCTGGCCTATGGTGTGCTCCTGGTTCCCAGTGAGGATTATCCGGTAGGATTACTCAACGCAGATGGCTATGCTTCCTATGCAATTATCGGGGCTGGCATCATGGTCGTCGCGGTCATCATATCGGCAATCAGCACGCATAAAAGAATTGTAAACCGATACAAAGCCGAGACCGCTCATCCCGAAACGGCTGAAGGCTTTAAGCAAATGTTGGCCGCTTTCCGATTTTCTCCGTTCATGCTTTTGATGTTCGCCGGCGTCTTTGCTTACACGAACCAAGGCCTAACATTTGCTATGACGCCTTATCTTTTAACTCATGTTTGGGAGTTCGGTTCGGCAGAATTCACTCTTTATTCTGCGGTGTTATTCATCGGCGTTATTATGGCATTTGTCTTAGTCACTCCTATATCGATGCGTACCGGAAAACCCAACGGAGCGGCAATTCTAACGCTGTTTGCATTGATGGTCGGTACGGCACCCTACTGGTTGCGCATGGTGGAACTTTTCCCTGCACCCGACTCTGACTTTCTGGTTCCCACCCTATTCACATTCCTGGTAATCGCTACCGCTTCAAGCATATCCGCAATGATTCTCACAATGTCGATGATGGCGGACGTTGCCGATGCTTATGAATTCGAAATGGGAAAGCGGACCGAAGGCCTCTTTTCTTCAGGCATGTGGTTCATGCAGAAAATGGTTGGTGGCATGGGCATTCTGCTTTCTGGCCTCATCATCTCCTTCATCCAACTGCCAGAACAGGCTGTTCCCGGCTCTGTCGACCCGGCCATCGTGGACAATCTTGCGTTAATCTATGTATCAATGATCACCGTCATCGGCCTTATCGGTACCTGGGCCTACACCCTGTTTCCGCTTAGCGAAAAAGATCATAGCGAGCGCATCGCCAAATTGGCTGCCGCATCAAGAGCAGCGGAGTGAAAAATAAATCCGGTCCGTCAAGTTCCTTTCCCTGTGGCAAAGCACTTGCGGCTCTGATAAGTTAATCGCATAGTTAAATCAGAAAGCTTTCAAAAAAGGATAGAAGCATGGATTTTGATCTCACGGAGAAGCAGGAATATTGGCGCAATCAGGTACGCGAGCATATCGAGAATCACGTGCGCCCACGCATCGCCGATTACCAAGCCGAAGACGAATCCGGGGATCGCTGGAAAGTCCTGCAGGTTGTGGAGGAAGAAAAAGCCAAAGCGAAAGAAAAAGGTATCTGGAACCTTTTCATGCCGCCAGCAAACCCCAACCTTACGCATATTGACGATGTGTTTCAATTTGAAGGCCCCGGCCTCACCAATCTTGAATATGCGCTTTGCGCTGAAGAAATGGGCCGTGTCGGCTTCGCATCAGAAGTGTTTAACTGTTCCGCACCGGATACCGGGAATATGGAAGTTTTCCACCGCTATGGTACGCTGGAACAGAAGGAACAGTATTTACGCCCGCTTATGAATGGTGAAATTCGGTCCGCCTTCCTGATGACGGAACCTGCCGTAGCCTCTTCTGATGCCACCAACATTGAAACCGCTATTGTTCGTGATGGCGATGAATATGTTATAAACGGCCGCAAATGGTGGTCGTCTGGCCTCGGC
The DNA here is from genome assembly GCF_965233695.1 of Parasphingorhabdus sp. Taxonomy (GTDB): domain Bacteria; phylum Pseudomonadota; class Alphaproteobacteria; order Sphingomonadales; family Sphingomonadaceae; genus Parasphingorhabdus. The sequence goes on along the minus strand of NZ_OZ247497.1, from coordinate 2,233,644 downwards.
GATCCTCGCTGTAAAATTGCCATTGTCATGGGCAAAACTACATTTGAAGGCAGCCGCTATACGCAGCAGTCCCAGATCCTCATGCCGACCGATGCGCCGGGTGTGAATATCATCCGCCATCTGCCGGTATTTGGTTATGACGATGCACCGCACGGCCATATGGAAGTTGAGATGAAAGACGTTCGCGTCCCTGCATCCAACATTATCCTGGGCGAAGGGCGCGGTTTTGAAATTGCACAGGGCCGCCTTGGACCTGGTCGCATTCATCACTGCATGCGCACCATTGGCGTTGCCGAAGAAGCGCTCGAGAAAATGGTCAAGCGCCTCCAATCACGCATCGCTTTCGGTAAGCGTATTTCTGAACATAGTGTTTGGGACGAACGTGTTGCCAGAGCCCGTATCGATATTGATATGAGCCGTTTGCTGTGCCTGAAAGCCGCAGACATGATGGATAAAGTCGGCAACAAATATGCAAAAGCGGAGATCGCTATGATCAAGGTGCAAGCTCCAAATATGGCACTGAAAATCATTGATGATGCCATCCAGGCGCATGGCGGTGGCGGTGTCAGCAACGATTTCGGTCTTGCCAGTGCCTATGCGCATCAGCGTACCTTGCGTCTCGCAGACGGTCCGGATGAGGTCCACAACCGGACGATCGCGAAAATGGAATATGGCAAATATGCCGAAACCGCAGATGGCAGCAAAATGAACCAAGAAATATCGTCCGGCGACCTTGCCGTCACGCGATAAGGGAGGATCGATCAGATGAAAGCAGCAGTCCTGGTTGAAGCGGGCAAACCGCTCGAAATCGAAGATGTTACCATCTCAAAGCCGGGACCGCATGAAGTGTTGATCCGAACGGCAGCCTGCGGGCTCTGTCATTCGGATCTGCACTTCATCGACGGCAGCTACCCGCACCCATTGCCCGCGATTCCGGGGCATGAAGCTGCGGGTATTGTTGAAGCTGTCGGCAGCGAAGTCCGTACTGTTGCGGTAGGTGATGCCGTCATTTCCTGCCTGTCGGCCTTTTGCGGGCACTGTGAATTTTGCGTGTCCGGTCGGATGTCACTCTGCCTTGGGGCAGATACACGCAGAGCCGAAGGTGAAGCGCCACGAATTACACGACCGGACGGGTCGCCTGTCGCACAGATGCTTAACTTATCCGCCTTTGCCGAACAAATGCTGATACATGAGCATGCCTGTGTAAGAATTGATCCGGATATGCCGCTGGATCGCGCTGCCGTCATTGGCTGCGCAGTTACGACTGGCGCCGGAACTATCTTCAATGCTTGCGCGGTAACACCCGGAGAAACCGTCGCTGTAGTTGGTTGCGGTGGTGTCGGGTTGGCGACAATAAATGCGGCAAAAATTGCCGGTGCAGGCCGTATCATTGCGGCCGATCCTATTCCGGAAAAACGGGAACTCGCGTTGAAACTTGGTGCAACTGATACAGTTGATGCACTGGCCGATGACGCGGCGGCGCAGATTTTAGACCTAACCAAAGGCGGTGTCGATCATGCGATCGAAGCCGTTGGCCGCCCATCATCGGGAGAGCTGGCCGTCGGCTCGCTAAAACGCGGCGGTACAGCAACAATCCTTGGCATGATGCCGCTGGATCATCAAGTCGGCCTTAGCGCCATGGACTTGTTATCTGGCAAAAAATTGCAGGGTGTACTTATGGGCGAAAACCGCTTTCCGGTAGATATCCCGCGCTTGGTCGATTTCTATCTGCGCGGATTACTGGATTTGGATAGTATCGTTGCCGAAACCATCCCACTGGAGCAAATCAACGATGGCTTTGAGAAAATGAAAAAAGGTGATGCGGCACGCTCGGTCATCACATTTAACTAAATAGGAAGAGGGAACTTCCATGAATCCACAAGAAGACATGACTGGCACCATGGCGGTGCCAGAAAAAGACAAGCTGGACGAGGCGAGCCTTGCCAATTGGATGGAGTCCAATGTGGAAGGCTTTGCTGGTCCGATGACGATTACAAAGTTCAAGGGTGGTCAGTCCAATCCGACCTACAAGATTGAGACACCGGGTACAGACTATGTTTTGCGCAAGAAGCCGTTTGGTAAATTATTGCCATCGGCTCACGCAGTAGACCGGGAGTTTAGAGTTATTGCCGGGCTTCATCCAGCGGGCTTTCCTGTCGCAAAACCTTACGGCCTTTGTGAAGATGATGATGTCATTGGCACCATGTTTTATATAATGGGCATGGCCGACGGCAGGACGCTTTGGGACGGCACATTACCTGGCATGGAGCCTGCAGAACGACGGGCGATTTATCATGAAATGATCGATACGCTGGCATTGCTCCACAGCTATGATCCTCCAGCGCTGGGTTTGGAAAAGCATGGTAAGCCTGGAAATTACTGCGAACGCCAGATTTCCCGCTGGACACAACAGTATAGGCTATCCGAACTGCAAACCATTCCAGAAATGGATCAACTAATCGAATGGTTGACGAAAACCATTCCGGAACAGAAGAGCTTTGGCATTGTTCATGGCGATTACCGCCTCGACAATATGATCTTTGCTCATGACAAGCCCAAAGTAATAGCCGTACTTGATTGGGAGCTATCCACGCTCGGCGACCCGATTGCCGATTTTGCTTACTGGCTGATGGCGTATGAAATGGAACCGGAAGGCCGCAGCGGCCTGAAGGGTGTTGATCTGGAAGCACTCGGCATTCCTTCACGCGAAGAGGCCATCGCGCGTTATTGCGAAAAGTCAGGTATTGATGACTTGCCACCTATGGACTGGTATCTTGCTTATAATCTTTTCCGGATTGCCGCTATTTTGCAGGGCATCCAGAAGCGTGTAGTAGATGGTACGGCAAACAGCGCAGCGGCCGCCGAAATGTCCGACCGCGTTACACCATTGGTGCAAGCCGGATGGGAAGCAGCAAAACGTGCCGGCGCCTAAAACAGACTGACAGGAGCAGAAACATGGCGGACCTCAAAGATAAAGTAGCCATTGTCACCGGCGCGGGAAGCGGCATAGGTCGCGCATCGGCGCTACTTTTTGCCGAACATGGCGCGAAGGTCATCGCCAGTGATGTTACCGATGCGGTAGAAGAAACGGCCCAAGGTTCCGAAGGCAATATTATCGCCATAAAGGCTGATGCCGGTTCTGAAGGTGATATCGAGATGCTGGTCGAAGCCGCTGAACAAAGGTTCGGCGATCTCCATGTTTTTTTCGCCAATGCCGGAATCGGTGGTGGCTTTGAGGGTATTTTCGACAGCAGTGTTGCTGAATGGCAGGAGGTCCTGCGTGTTAATCTTATTGGGCCATTTCTTGCTGCGAAATATGCAGGAAAAGTCATTGCGGACAGCGGCCACGGCGGTTCGATAATCTGCACCGCCAGTGTCGCAGGCATCCGTTCCGGTGCAGGTGGGCCCGCTTATTCGGCGTCAAAGGCCGGGGTTATCAATCTTGTCAAAGTGGCCGCGCAACAATTTGCTACTGCCAACGTCCGCTGCAATGCCATTTGCCCGGGTATCACGGAAACCGGTATGACCCAGTTTATCTACGACAAAGCGCGGGAGAAAGGCAAAGAGGACCGGCTTGGTTACCTTAATCCCTTGCGCCGCGGCGCCAACCCGATCGAGATGGCGGAAGTTGCCTTATTCTTGGCATCCGACCGGTCATCCTATGTCAACGGGCAGGCGATTGCGGTAGACGGGGGATTAAGTTCTTCGCACCCCGTCACCCGTCAGGAATTTGGCCGCACGGCCGTTTAGAGTTTAGTTCGCGAAAGCGAGCTCACCACTTCCCAACTGGACAAAATCGACGCGGCCATTGGTTGTACCGCACAGGAACGTTGTTTGCGCTGTTCCCGACAAACCGCCTTCCACGCGCCAGCCTTCGCCATCACGGGCAACCGATTGTATCTCGGAAACCCTGGCATCGTCGCCTGCCTGCCGTTCAGCAGCACTGGAACAGACATTGATGGCAGTATCCATCGAACCCGTGCCACGATCATCGCTGCGGCTATCCGACCGGCGATTATCATAGCGCCGGTCATCGTCTCTGCGATCATAGCGATAGTCGCGATTATCAGAATCACGGTCCCGCTTGTTCTTCGAAGCGGCGCTTGCAATGGCAGCTATTCCGCCGATGATTAGAACACCTGCCAGAACATCGCCAGCATCAACCCGATTCCGGTGCCGCCGATAGCCGCGGCCATAACCATAGCCGCGATAGCCCCGGTAACCGCGATATCCGCGCCAGCCTTCGGCCTTGTCGCTATCGGCCGTCCAGCCCAGGCTCTCCAGATCGATAACCGTCGTGGGTGCTGGTGCGGCATTGATCGGTGCTGCCATGGCAGGCGCAAATCCGGTAAATACCAAGGCCGTCGATGCAACGGCAGCGGACAATGTCTTTTGAATATTCATAACTTTCACCCCCAGGTTCACTAGATTCTGTACCTCAGAATCCAATCATATACCACAAATAGTCGGTTCAGCCTGTCACCAGGCTGAACCATATTCTTATATCCTGTAACTTTACCGGCGATAGTTCAGGTCTTTCAAACGGACGCCCGCTACCCGGCGACCTTCGACATAACAGGTAAACTTACCGCGATCATAGCTGCGGCGATATCCGCGATAGCCATCTTTAACCACAATCCGCCCCTTGACCTTATAGCCATAGCGGGTCCGTTTGACGTCGCGGATCTGGGTTACATCGGCCCGGCCATAATAGCTCGCCTTACGCTCAGCAGCCCGAACACATTTGTTTACAGCCCGGCGCGGACGGATACGTTGGCGATCACCATAGCCATAGCGCTTGTCGCGATAACGACGATCACGATAGTCATCGTCATAGCCGACGCTATATCTGTCTTTCTTGTTCGATGACAAAATCGCAGCCAGTCCGCCCAGTACGACGGCTCCGGCAATTACCTCTCCGGCGCTGATTCCATCTCGATCATAATCCTTGGCCATGGCCGGCGTTGCAGAAACGGCCATCGCAGTTGCGGCAGCGGTTCCGATCATTGCTGTTTTAAGAGTGTTCATCTCCACTTTCCTTCTACTCCTACCCGAGAACTATTTTCGAGCTTGTGACACTCTTCTAGGGGACGGTGGTTGAGTACAGACTGAACCCTCTTGTCAGCAGTTGTTCATGTTAGGAGCTACTTTTATGAACGTTATGATCCTCGGTATTCTGCGGAAAAAGGATGAAGTGTACAAAGTTGACACAGTCCTTATGGGCATTCGCGAGAAACCGGATTCAGGTAAAATTACAGAATTTTCTAAACAGATTCATCAAACAGGGGAAAATCGAATCCCGATCCCGGAACGAGGCTGAAGACTATCACAAACCGAGATATGTAGGACAGCCATCGATCTGCCTATCGATAGCGGAATCAAAAAGGCCGGAGATGTTTCCATCCCCGGCATTTCATTTTCTATGCAGTGCTTCAGAAGCCCTTGCGGACGGTCAGGCCAAATGTTCTGGGCTGACCGACGCGGAAGGCCGTGCGTGCCCGTCCGCCGCGTTCCCGGTCGAAGGACAGCAGCGCATTTTCATCAAACACGTTTTTCACGTAGATCGTCACATCCAGTTGATTGTCGAGCTTCACACCCGCGCTGAGATTGACCAGTTCATAAGCTGGCAATTTCAAGTCAATAACTGTCGCGTCATTTCCGGTGGCTCCGCCAAAGGGCAGACCCGAAACAAAGGAGCGCGGATTATCAACTTGATCGCTTGGCTGTGTGAACCGGCTGCCGACATGCTGGGCCGAGGCACTTACAAAAGCTTCGCCGCTACCAATGGGCCAGCTATATGTCGCATCGCCGGAAATCTGGAACTTGGGTACCGAGGGAAGCCGATTGCCGTCTTCGACACCGCCCAATACATTGCCGGCACCATCGACAACGGTGGAATCAAATTCCGCCTCGAGTATGGACCCAGACAATCCGATATCCAGGCCGGTCAGCACTTCTGCCGAAAGCTCCCATTCCAGACCAAGTGTATGGGCTTCCGGAACGTTGAAGGTAATCCGTGAAGAACAGGAACCTGCATCCAGGGTAACCTGCAAATCGCTGATATCGGTGTAGAAGGCGGCCGCATTAAAGGTGATACCGCCTTTTTGCGCTTTCACGCCGACTTCGTAGTTCCACAGCGATTCATCGTCATAATCCTGGAACGAACCGAAGATCGCGGCGTCTTGCGGCGAACATAGCGGGATGTTCAGCGGATCGTTGACCCCGCCAAGCCGGAAGCCTTGCGATGCCTGCGCGTTGACCGAAATATCATCGGTTATGTCATAATTGACCAACAGCCGCGGCGTGAAACCATCCGACGAGGTCACATCGACCACGCCGCTATCGCCATTGGCGAAAAGACCGCCCGTGGTAATCATCCGTGTTTCTTCAAAGTCATAATATCGGCCGCCTGCGGTGATTGTCAGACGGTCGGTAAGATCGAAACTGGCTTCCGCAAAGGCAGCAAATTGTTCGATATCATAGTCCAGATCGGAGTTGAACGGGGAGTCCGCACCAAATCCGTTGGCAACGGCAGCTGACGTTCCGGCGCCCAATGTGGCATCCGTAGCCGCATCATAACCGGGCGTTGGGAGGCGCTGGCGATATTCGCGCGTGACAGACGAATAGAAACCGCCGACAACCCACTGGAACCGGCTGTCATTATTGGAGGCAAACCGGATCTCTTGGGAAATTTGCGACAGATCAGTCGTGTCACGCAAATTGGATGGCAACAATACCGCAGCATCCGGATAACCGAGGTCCACTGATACTGAACCGGTAAGCGCGCTCGCATCGCGGCTGACGAGAATTTCACGGTCAGTATAGCTGGTGACGGCAGTAAAGTTTACTGGGCCCAGATCCGCATTGAACGTCAAGTCGGCGATCATCGTCTGGTCTTCAAAAGCCTCGTCCAGCAACAAATATTGTTGCCGCTCGCCAAGCTGAATGTCCGGCCGGGTGGTGGTGAACGGATTGGCGAAGAGGTTGAACACCTCCTGACGATTGAAGCCGTCAGACTTGATCTCCTGATAAACAATCCGCGGCGTAATCGTCATGCCTTCAACCGGTTGCAGCGTCAGCGCCAGACGGCCACCATAGCGTTCACCACTGTTGATGTCTTCCTCTGATGCCCCGCCTTCACCCAAAGCCTCGATAAAGCCGCCAAACTGGGTGTAATAGCCGACCGCGCGAAGGGCCAGTTTGTCTTCGATCAGCGGGACGTTGACCGCACCTTTCAAACTGTAACCGATATCATCGCCGTCGACGAGATTGATATCGCCTTCGGCAACGGCTTCCAGCTCATTTAGATTGGGTTGATTGGTGATGTAGCGAATGGTGCCGCCAATGGAACCGGAACCAAAGAGCGTTCCTTGCGGCCCGCGCAAGGTTTCAACGCGGTTGAGATCAAACAGATCCAGGTCCGGCGTAAACAGCGATAGTGAGATCACCGACTCATCTAGATAAACACCGACCTGTTCTTTCACGCCGGGCTGGTCGCGGACAATTTGTCCGGCCGATACGCCGCGAATGGCAACCTGGCTTTGGCCGGGCCCGAGATTTTGTATCGAGAGCCCGGCTACATTGCGGGAGATATCCTCTAGCGTGGTTGCACCGCTTTTCTGAATATCTGCCGCTGTCTGGGCATTGATGGAAAATGGGATATCCTGAAGATTGGCATCACGCTTCGTCGCCGTGACAATGATGATGTTATCGTCCGATGCACCTGCTTCATCGGCTTCTTGCGCCAGCGCGGGTTGCGCGGCAATTGCAAAAGACAATGCGGTTAAGCTTGCGAATTTTACTCGTTTCATAGCTGGGACCCTCTCCATATTTATTGCTGGCGATGACCTTTTTGGTCAAATGCACAACCGGAGCTTATTTGCTCACAACCGCAATAAATATGATTTTACATTTTAGTGAAGGTCAAAAACGTCTTTTCACTATTAATTTTGACAGGAGCTGTTTTTCTGTGTCGAATAGGTCACAATTCGGACCTTTTTGTCATATCCACACAAAAAAAGGCCGGGGTGTTTCCACCACCGGCCATAAAGTTGTTGTTCTCAGGAGGAACAAGTTGAGGTGCCGACCTCAAGTTTCTGGGAGGAGAAAGGCCGGCACCAAACTGATTAACCCTTGGCAAATTCGGGGTAGGCTTCAACACCGACTTCGGTGATATCCATACCCAGCCGTTCGTCTTCTTCAGAAGGCCGAACACCAATGGTGAATTTCAAAATAGTCCAGACGATGGCACTAAGCACAAAGGTGAAAGCACCAATCGCGACGACACCCAGAGCCTGTACACCAAGCTGTTGAGCAACGGTCAGGGTCACACCGTCAACTTCGGACTGGGTATTCCAGGCCACAATCAACGTACCCCATATCCCAGCCAGAAGGTGGACGGGAATGGCACCCACGACATCGTCAATTTTCAGCTTGTCGAGCAGCGGCACCGCGAACACCACGATCAAACCGCCAACGCTACCTATAAGGATGGAAGCGGGGACAGATGGTGCCAATGGTTCTGCCGTGATCGAGACAAGGCCGGCCAGCGCGCCGTTGAGCGCCATGGTGACATCGATCTTCTTGTATAGCAGTTGCGTCAGGATAATCGCCGTGATCACGCCGCCAGCAGCAGCCATATTGGTATTGACGAAAATCTTGGAAACATCGCTGACATCGCCAATCGTACCCATGGCGAGCTGTGATGCACCGTTAAATCCGAACCAACCGAGCCACAGGATAAACGTACCCAATGTCGCGAGCGGAATGTTGGAACCCGGCATAACCGTGATCTTGCCATTGACATAGCGTCCCAGACGGGGGCCGATAATCAGCGCGCCAGCCAAAGCAGCCCAGCCGCCCACAGAGTGAACAAGGGTCGATCCGGCGAAATCGCTGAAACCGCGTTGGTCGAGCCAACCTGTGCCCCATTCCCAGCTGCCCGTGATCGGATAGATGAAGCCGGTCAGAACCGCGACAAAGATCATGAAGGGCCAGAATTTTACCCGCTCGGCAATGGTACCTGACACAATCGATGCTGTCGTCGCACAGAATACCATCTGGAAGAACCAGTCGGATGCTACGGAATAGCCGGTTTCAACATCGGCTTCGCCAACGGCTTGCATACCATAAGGGCCGAATGTACCGATCCAGCTGGCCACATCTGTATACATCAGGTTGTAACCCGTGACCCAGAACATGATCCCGGCGAGTGAATAAAGACTGATATTCTTCAGGCACTGCATGGAGACATTTTTCGAGCGAACCAGCCCGGCCTCCAGCATCGCGAAGCCGGCGGCCATCCACATGACCAGAAAACCTCCGATCAGAAATAGCAGCGTGTTAAAAATATAGGCGACATTCGCGCTCGGATCAGCGATCTCAGCCGCCTCCTGCGCCAGCGCGGGTGATGCCATCCCCATGGCTACCAGTCCCGCAGATAGTGTTAGAATTTTTCTCATTATACGCTTCCCTGTTTAAATCGCGGTATCGCCGGTTTCACCGGTGCGAATACGGACGGCATTTTCCAACGCCATGACGAAGATCTTGCCATCGCCAATGGATTCGGTGCCGGCTGTGCTCTGGATGGCTTCAACAGCCTGATCAGCCAGTTCGCTGCTGCATGCGATTTCCAATTTTACTTTGGGAACCATGTTGGTCGTATATTCAGCTCCGCGATAAACCTCGGTTTGTCCCTTTTGACGCCCAAAACCTTTGACTTCCGATACGGTCATGCCCGCTACGCCGACTTCGGTCAGCGCATCGCGCACATCATCCAGTTTGAACGGTTTTATTATGGCAATGATTAATTTCATTATGCCCCCTTCTTGTTACCAAGGGGATCTTCGCAAAGGACGTGCCAGAATCGCAAACGACTGGATTCAAACAATAAAGTGAATCTCAAACTCTAAAGAAAGTGTAAATTTTGTGCAGTGCAGCGCGATTGCCTAAATTTTAGGCAGCACCTTTTTCGATTCTCGCCAAAATATCGGGAATGATCGCAGCGGTTTCCCGGCGGCCGATTTCTATCAGCTCTTCGGCCTTAGTGAAATTCTGCATATCAATATGGCCTACGGGCGGCGACAGCGCAAAATCAGGAGGATCGAGGGCCAGAGAATAGCGGCCCAGATTGCGCAATGACAGGCCGATGGACGCCTTCACAATCGCGATACTGTTCGGATATTTGCCATCTTCCCGGCTGATCCCGGCCATTTCTGCGCGATTGATAAAATCGTCCTGTAAGTTCACCGAAAGGCACAGTGCATCCGGCGCCATTTGACGCGCCGGCGAAACCGGGACGGGCAACGCGGCGCCGCCGTCGACCAGCAGCCGGCCTTCATATTCCACCGGCTTGAAAATACCGGGCAAAGACATCGAGGCGCGAATGGCCGGGACGAGTTTGCCGCTGTTCATGATGATCGTGTCGCCGGTTTTCAGATCAGCCGCGACGGCGGCCACCGGTATCGACAGATCGGCAAAGGTCAGGCTCCCGAGTTGCTCCTCCAGCTCCTTCTCAATCGTCCGCGCACCCATGACGGCACCGCGCTTGAAATGCGGGTCCATGAAGCGCAACAATGTGCGAAAATTGGCGGTCCGCGCGGTTTCCTCAAGATAGTCCAGTTTTCCGGCGGCGAAGCTCGCGCCGGTAATCGCGCCAATGGATGTACCGGATATCGCCGCAATTTCGAGCGGCGAATCCTCAATCGCGCGCAACACGCCGATATGGGTCCAGCCCAAACCGGCGCCGCCGCCAAGAGCCAGCGAAAGTTTCATAATGAAACATCCTCCGCCAGTATCGCTTTCGCCTCAGCCAAGTCCTCGTCGAGCACCATGACACGAGCAGGCAAGGCAATCCCTGCCCCCTCGACAATATTCACGCCGCTGTCGAAACAGACCGCACCAATGCCGGCGGCTTCCAGCCGGCCGCGGATGATTTCCGCTTCATAACCATGCATGTGGCGGGACAGTTCAACCAGACTCATGGTTAGCCATTCCCGCCCAAATACCGGTCGGTCGCGCGCGTTGGCAGGCCGTCAATGCTCTGCACCCGGCCGGCGGTCTTCTCCATCCATTTTTCCGGATCGGACTGGCGGTGATATTTGACCAGCGTTTCGCGCTCCGATTTCAGTTCCATCTGCGGGACGCCCCAGCCGCAACTGGTTTGGACGTTGTCCACCGCGATCTCGAATATTTGCCGTGTGCCTGGCAAAATCTCGAAATGGGCCGCCAGTTCATCCCAGCCTGCATCCTGCGGCAGGACCGGCTTTCCGGTCCCGTAAAGCCGCATGATCAGCGCCGGATTGGCAAAATTGTTGAACATGATCGTCACCCGGCCATCGGCGATCAGATGCGCGTGGGTTTCATTGCCGGAACCGCCAAGATCAAGATAAGCAACCCGCTTTGGCCCGAGCACCCGAAAAGCATCATAACCCTTGGGCGAGAGATTTATCCGCGCATCAGCCGCCGCCGTCGCCACAAAGAATATCGGCTGCTTTGCAATAAAAGCCGTGTGATCATCATTCAGCGCATCGAAAAATTCAGCCATGGTCGCAATTCCTGTTCAATAGAAGGGTCCTCCTAACAGAGATTTCCAGATCAGAACAGCAAACCAGTGTATCAAAATCACCGGCCAAAGCGATTGTGACCTGATCCGTATATGGGACAATATGATGCCCAATATCAACGTGGCGATCCAGAATGACGGGCGCAGAAACATGTCTGCCCAAGGCGGACCGACAGTCAAGGCCTGCAACGGATGCCACGCGACAAATAACAGGGTCGAAAGCCATGCACCCCAACGCGGCGTAAGCTGTGTCAGCCATGATAGCAGGACGCCGCGAAAGACCAGTTCTTCGAGCAACGCAGGAACAAAGAACAGGATGCCGGCCGTGAACAACAACGCCGTCATGTCGGTGACTGGGCTCCAGACGAGCCATTCGGCCAAAAATCCCAGCGCCGCGACTATCGCTAGCGCAGGGACGGCCAAGCGCAAGGCAGCTATCCACTGTGTTGCATCAGGCCAGCTTTTCAAAGCCATGAGTGTTTGCTGGAAAGCTATCTTCACCAAGTGGCGCTACCAGTCCGAACCTTGCTCGATCGCGGCCTGTTCTTCGGGTCGGGTCTCGCGGCCCAGCACAGCATTACGATGCGGAAAGCGGCCATATTTGACGATGATATCACGGTGCGCCTTGGCAAATTTGATATTATTTTCAATGCCTAAGGCGGTGAATAGTCCGAGCGAGCGGGTCTGATCGTCCAGATCCTCGCTATGCATGAACGGCATGTAGACAAACATGCGTTGCTCGTCCGTCAGCTTGTGATCCATTTCGCGGTCGATCGCTTCTCTGGCAATTTGCAGCGCCAGATGGTCGGTAGCAAACGCTTCTGCGGTATCCCGGAACATATTGCGCGGGAATTGGTCGAACAGAATGATCGCTGCGAGCGCGGTTTCAGGGGTCGCCAGGAAATCGGACGCGATTTTTGCTTTTTGCTCTTCCCAAAGCTCCTGAAAGCGTTCGGTAATCTGCTCGTCTATGTCCGCACTCGAACCGAACCAATTGTCAGAACCGAGCTCGTCAAACCAGAAATGAAGGATATCGGCTTGCCAGTTCATCTTGAACTCAACCCAATTCCGTTCATCCTGGGTTTGTCGAAGGACAGTTCAAAACCATCGAGGCACTTCGACAGGCTCAGTGCGAACAGATAAACCATTAAACCTTACGCCGTTCCGCCAACCGTCAAGCCATCCACCAGCAAAGTCGGCTGTCCAACACCGGCCGGCACGGATTGACCGCCTTTGCCGCACACACCGATGCCTTCGTCCAGGGCCATATCATTGCCAATACCGGTTACTTTCGTGAGCGCGGTAGGACCATCACCGATCAGGGTGGCGCCTTTAATCGGTGCCCCCAATTTGCCGTTCTCGATCTTGTAAGCCTCGGTGCAGGAGAAGACGAACTTGCCGGAAACAATATCGACCTGTCCGCCGCCAAAGCTCTTGGCGTAGATGCCGTTTTTGACGCGGCCCATCAGCTCGTCCGGGTCATCCTTGCCGCCCCGCATGAACGTGTTGGTCATCCGCGGCATGGGCGCATGGGCATAGCTTTCGCGGCGGCCATTGCCAGTTGCCGGAACGCCCATGAGGCGCGCGTTGAGCCGGTCCTGCATATAGCATTTCAATATGCCGTCCTCGATCAGGACATTTTCCTGCGTCGGCGTGCCTTCATCATCGATGCTCAGCGATCCGCGCCGTTCGTTGATCGAACCATCGTCGACAACTGTTACGCCGGGCGCTGCTACACGTTCGCCAATGCGGCCGGAAAAGGCACTCGTGCCCTTGCGGTTGAAATCGCCTTCGAGACCGTGACCAATGGCTTCGTGCAAGATGATGCCGGGCCAGCCGGGACCAAGCAAAACGGTCTGTTCGCCAGCCGGCGCATCCACGCTTTCCAGATTGACCAGCGCCTGATTGAGCGCTTCGTCAATCGCCCGGTTCCAGCGGGCTTCTTCAAAAAGCTGATCGTATAAATAGCGCCCACCCATGCCAAAGCTGCCAGTTTCGCGGCGGCCATTTTGTTCGGCGACAATCGAAACGTTCAGTCGCACCAATGGCCGCACATCGGTGGCGACAAAGCCATCGGGGCGAACGATTTCGACCACGCTCCAGCTGCCGGAAAGGCCAACCGAAACCTGCGCAACCCGAGGATCACGGGCGCGGGCCGCGGCGTCAATTTCTTGGCACAAGGCGACTTTCTTCGCGAATGGGATGGTTTCCAGCGGGTTGGTTTCACCGTAAAGATGCTGGTTGGACCCGCGCGGCGGAGGCGCAAGTTCCCCCTTGGCCGGATCCAGCAGTTGCAACGTCTGGGCCGCACGCTTGATCGCCGCTTCGCTAATCTCGTTACTGTGCGAGAATCCTGTCATCTCGCCCGATACACCGCGCAGGCCAAAGCCGCTATCCGTACTATAGTCTGCCGTTTTCAAACGACCGTCATCAAAGCCGAAACTTTCTACCGCGCTATATTGCAGGTAAAGTTCCCCATCGTCACAGGCCGAAAGGCTGTTCGATACTAGAGATTTGGCGCGCTCCGGGTCCAGGCCATCGGGGCGATACAGAAACGAACGGGGGTCTAAATTTTTCATCATTCCGTTTATATAGAAACGAAATCGGGGCAGCGCACCCCCTTAAGTCAGATTATTCGCTGGAAGATGCATCGGCGGCGACATCAGCCGGTCCGCCGATCAGGATGAAGCGCCGGTCGCAATAACCGCAATCGACATAACCTTTTTCATCAATTTCCAGCCAGACGCGGGGATGGCCCAACGCAGCTCCACCCGGAATATCGGACGCGCCATCACATGCATTGCGCTTTTTTGACGTTCTTACGGTTTCGGGTGTGTCAATCATGACGCCGAATTAGCAACAGTGTTCACCCAGCGCAATATATTACCGCAGGCAAACCGGCTGATTATGTCAGAGATAATCAACCGTCATGATGAAACTGCCGGTATAGGTGCCATCCAGCTGGTTCGCGTTAACGTTCAATCGACCACCGACGGTCAACTGATAAATGCCCAGCGTCCCCAGCAAGCCGCGTACAAAGGTGCTGAAATTCCGGTTGCCATTACCGATCGCCATCTGGTTGATCAGCATGCTATCCGAACCATTGCTATGCGTAATGGTCGTTGATCCGGGAATGGAAATTTCAACAATCTGGTTTGGTCCACCATAGATAATGAAATTGGCGCGGCTATTGGCGCCAGCAGCGGTCGTAACTCCGCCCGTGGTGGTCCGGTTGCCGTTGCGTGTGTCAATGAATACCGTGCCGGCCGTTGCACTCGGGATAATGCTCCCGAACTCAAGATCAGCAATATTGACAACAGATAGCGGTCCGATGGTTACAGCACGGCTATCCGCATTTGCATCTTGCGCCAATGCCGCCGGTGCACTTGTCATCCCGACTAGGACAATCAACAGGCCGACGATCAAACGTGGTATTATCTGGTCTCTGGTCTTCATCATTAACTTACTACCCACAAAATTTAACCAACCTGCTAGCGACCATGGTTAACGAAAATATTATTTGAAATGGATCAAAAGTAATTCACATCAACTTCGAACGTGCCGACATATGCTCCTGGTGTCTGGTTCGCTCCAACATCAAGTGTTCCGCCGATCCGAACAGTAAACGGTCCCGCCCCCGTGATTCGATATTGACCACTATTGCCTCGTCCGAGAAGCGTCGCATTGTCCACTTCCATGGTCAGATCGCGCAAAATCATGATTGCCCCACTTACACCCTCGGTCAGCGTGTAACTGCCCGATGGGGCCCTCAGCCGAATGCGTTGGCCACCTGTTCCAGATCCTTGAAAACGGGCAGCTGAAACAGTCCCACCTGCTTCCACAACGCTGCCGGTGACCTGGCGTGTGCCCTGCGGGTCGACAATAACTGTGCTGGCTGTTGTACCGGAAATCAAGTCGCCGAAATTCAGGTCAGCATCCTTGATGAGGGACAAAGAACTTACCACCGTGGTCCGGCTGGTGCCGTTTGACTGTGCGGCAAAAGCGGGCCGCGCGAAACCTACGCACAGGAGGACACACAGCAAAAATGCTGCATATGCAAATCCGGGTCTGGTCACCCGATCATTGTCCCCCAACTGTTCCACAATGCACTGCATAAGGATCAGACCCCAAAAAACGGTGTAAGATCATGGTTAAAATAATACTAAACTTTGTCACATCCTGTATAATTACACTCTCTTGAGCACTGTTGCGCAAAGCCTTTGATTGTAGGGCACAAGATGGTTATGCGGTTATGATGACTGAAGCTGCTATATCCATCAACCATCTCTCTAAAACCTATGCTGGCGGAAAAAAAGCGCTGGATGACGTGACTTTTGATGTCAAACGCGGCGAGATTTTCGGGCTTTTGGGACCAAACGGGGCGGGCAAATCAACCCTGATCAACATCTTGTCCGGCATGGTCAGCAAGAGCGGTGGCTCGGCGACTATCTGGGGCTTTGACATCGATGTGGATCATCGCAACGCCAAGGCATCCATCGGGATTGTCCCGCAGGAAATCATGTTTGACCCGTTTTTTACACCAGCGGAATCGCTGGAAGTGGTTGCCGGACTTTACGGAATCAAAAAATCCGAACGCCGGACCATGGAATTGCTGCGGGCTGTCCATCTGGAAGACAAAGCCGATGCCTATTCGCGCACCCTTTCCGGCGGGATGAAGCGGCGGCTTTTGGTGGCAAAAGCGATGGTCCATTCTCCGCCTATACTGGTGCTTGATGAACCAACGGCAGGCGTTGATATCGAATTGCGCCAACAGCTTTGGGAATATGTCGAGCAGCTCAACAAATCCGGTGTGACGATTGTTCTGACCACGCATTATCTGGAAGAAGCGGAGAATCTTTGCGACCGGATTGCGATTATCAATCACGGCAAACTGATTGCGCTGAAAACAACACCGGAACTGGTGGATATGGCGCGCGAGAAACTGGTTGAATTGACGTTGGACCGGGATATTTCGCAAGAATCCGATGCGGTCACCTTTGCTGATGACCTTTTCCTGAAAGCCGATATTATCGGCCCGCGCACCGTCGCAGTAACCTATAACAAGGATCACACCAATGCCGGCGGCGTTATGCGAGCTGTGCAAAAACGCGGTTATGAGATTGTTGATGTTACGACACGAGAAGCGGATCTGGAAGACGTGTTCCTGAACCTGACGCGCAAAGCCGCATGAGCCATTTCGACGTCATCATCGTCGGCTCTGGTGCCGCAGGTCTGAGCGCGGCCATAACACTGGCGCGAACACATAAGGTGCTGGTGCTGGCCAAGGGCGATCTTGCCGGCGGCTCAACAGCCTGGGCACAGGGCGGTATTGCCGCTGTGTTGGATGCTGGCGATACCTTTGAAAATCATATCGATGACACAATGGTGGCAGGCGCTGGATTGAACCGGCGCGAAACTGTGGAATTTGTTGTCGAAAATGCCCCTGCAGCGATTGAGCGGCTGGAAGAAATGGGCGTGCCTTTCAACAAGGAAGCGGAAGTCCTTCATCTCACCCGCGAAGGTGGCCATAGCCACCGGCGGATCGTCCATGTCGACGATGCTACTGGCTGGGCGGTACAGGAAGCGTTGCAGAAGACTGCTGCGGCGCACCCCAATATCACCCTTCAGCCGCATATGGTTGCGATTGACCTGATTGCGGACCGGCATGCTGAGACGCCTACGGGCGCTAAAAATGTCTGGGGTGTCTACGCGCTCAACAACGCCACCGGGCGTGTGGAAACGCTGACCTCACGCGCCACCATCATGGCGAGTGGCGGCGCTGGTAGAACCTACCTCTTCTCCACCGCACCGCGCGGGGCGACAGGGGACGGCATTGCCATGGCCTGGCGGGCTGGCGCGCGGGTTTCGAATATGGAAATGATGCAGTTCCACCCGACCTGTCTCTATAATCTCGAAGTCAAAAATTTTCTCATAACCGAAGCGGTGCGCGGCGAAGGCGGACATTTGAAATTGCCTGCCGATGCCGGAGATGAGGCAGGCGAGCGGTTCATGGACCGCTTTGACCCCGAACGTATGGAACTGGCGCCGCGCGATATTGTCGCTCGTGCCAATGACCATGAGATCAAGCGACTGGGCCTCGATTATGTCCATCTCGATATTTCACACCGTGATCCGGAATTTGTGAAAGACCACTTCCCTAATATCTATGAGAAACTCATCGGCCTTGGCATTGATATGACCAAGGAGCCGATCCCGGTAGTACCCGCTCAGCACTATACCTGTGGCGGAATTTTGATCGATCTGCATGGCCGCACCGACCTGCCCGGCCTTTATGCGGCCGGAGAGGCCAGCGAAAGCGGCTTGCACGGTGCCAACAGGCTTGCCTCGAACAGCTTGCTCGAATGTTTCGTCTTTGGTGATGCTGCGGCCCGCGACATTGCATCCCATTGGGATGAAATGCCGGAACCGCCGGCGATCCGGCCATGGGATGAGAGCCGCGTCACCGACAGCGACGAAGAAGTCGTGATCAAGCAAACCTGGACCGAAATCCGCCGCTTCATGTGGAATTATGTCGGCATCGTCCGCACCACCAAACGTCTCGAACGCGCCCAGCATCGGATCGATCTGCTGCGCGGCGAGGTTGAGGAATATTACGGCCATTTCCGGGTGACGCAGGATTTGATCGAATTGCGGAACCTGATCGAGGTAGCGGACCTGATCGTGAAATCCGCGCTGGCCCGCAAAGAAAGCCGGGGGCTCCACTATATTACCGATTATCCGGAACTGCTGCCGGAAGCTGTGGACACCGTTTTGGCGCCATAGGGTTGGGCTTCCGCGAAGACTGCCTAAATTTGGCTTAAAAACGACACCATCACTCTGCTGGAGCAAATTCTGGATCTGTTTTAACAGGAGTTTGCCCACCGGTTCGCTTTAGTAAAAGAAGTACTACAATGAGGGTTGCCAAGCTGATTGTTATGGGCAAACCGGCAAAGCTCATTACCGCTTCCTGATGACGCACCACATAGGTTGTAATTATACCGAGGAGTAAAACACAACTCACTGTTATCAAACACTGTTTTGCAGCGCTCTGGCCAATGCGGCTGCCATATATCATCATAGCCACGAGCGACAGCCAGAATACCGCGACAAGCCCCCAGTTTGGAACGACATCGAGCAGCGCCACAAACAGCGTCAGTGCCAAAGCAGTGGGTGTACCCCAGATAATAGCTGACCACGCTCCTTCCAGCCTCGGGACTGGATTCCCCTTCTCCCGTCGTTTGGTGAAATAGATTTTCAGACCGGAAGCCACGATGACGCACAGGCCAACGCCAAATAGCATATAGGCAAGCTTCACCGGCAAACCGCCCCAGTTACCGAAATGCACATTATAGACCGAGCCGATGATTTGCTGACCGATCGTACCATCGGAAATACCGATATTTCCCTGATACTCGCCCGCTGCATTATAAGTATAATAGTCGCCGAAGATCAGGCGATCACCATGCTCGCCGACTATTTGGGAATTTTGCCCCAGGGTTCCGGGGTCGTGCATGATAAAAAATGTCGGATCGACATCGGGGAAAGTCTCTTCAATATGTTCTATCGGCTTGGCAATTTTCGCAATATCGGATGGCGCCTCATTTGCCGCCGGTTCGCTGCCAAATATGGGAGAAAAAACCGCCTCCGTATCGCCATCAAATCCGGCTGTCGCAATGACGAAGGCAAGGACACTCGCAACCCCCAATATCGATCCGGTGAGCGCATTGGAAAAATGGAAAGGCAGGGTCCAGACACTTAACCTGTTGTGCAGATCAACGGTTGTCAGCCGCCCTGCCCCGCGTCGGAATGTAAAGGCATCGCGGAATATCCGGGGATGCGCCAGGACGCCGGATATCGACAACGCTATCAGCATGATTCCCAAAGCACCCACGACCGTCAGTCCCAGCGTCTGCGGCAGATGGAGATAATAGTGCAGATCGAGCAGAAACTGGGTCCAGGGAAATGCTTCCTCCGCCACGATTGCCCCATTTTGATCAGCAAAAAAGGCTTGCGTATCCGTCGTGATCACCGTTCTCGGCAAATCCGGCCGGGGGAAGCTTATATAGAGATGGGTTGTCGGCACCTCCTCGCTTTGAAAGACATTATAGGCGGCGCGCTCGGCGGCTTCCGGGCTAATGTTTTGCATCTCGGGCGCATAGGGCTGCTCCCAACGCTGGAGCTCGTGATTAAACACCGACAAGGTTCCGGTGACCGCCAATATGTAGATTAACCCGCCAAAAATAATTGCGATCAGGCTGTGCGCCTCCAGCGAACGCATGATCCGCAATGCTGATTTTTTCGGTTTGCCGCTATCCTGCATGATCTACACCTTAACTTGCCAGGGCCAAGCCGACAGCCGGAGCAATTGCCAGACCCCATATTACCAATGATTTCCGCAGCATCGTCGGTTGTGACCCAACATAAACCGCTAAACTGGCCCACAGGATCGAGAATAGAAAAGCGATCAGGGTCAGATTAACGCCGTGCTCCATTCCCAGCCAACGCAGCAGCAGGAACAATCCTGCGGACAGGAAGACGGCGGCCAGGCCCGTTATCAGAAACAGCAAAACGCCATTGTAAATATGCCGGAGCCACAGCGCGGGACCCGTTTGCGGAGGTTCGCTCACCCGCTGTGGCACCGCGCGGCCTTCTCTCTTGGTCCGCTTTGGCACTTGCAAAGCGGTCATCAAAACCGCCAGTCCGCCGATAATCACGACGACGATGATGCCCAAGGCAACCCCTTTGTCGGCGCCGCTGGTTTGCGCCCATGCAACAAGGGAAAAAAGCACCAGTAACGACCCGGCCAGCGCCTCCCGTTGCGCCTTCAGACGCTTTTGCCAGGCTTTATGCAGCAGGAATATCCCACCCAAGGCCGCCGCGACGCCGACACATTGCCAAAGCAAGACGCTCTCCATGATCAGAACTTATATCCGACACGAACAACCGCGGTGCGCTCTTCACCGACGAAACAGTCGCCGCGCGCCAGACAGGTGGAGAAATATTTCTCGTTTGTAATATTGCGGACGTTGAAAGTGACGTCCCAGCGTTCGGTCTCATAACCCAGCAAAAAGTCGCCGAGAACATTGCCATCGGTCACCACCCGAATCGGGCCGACGGCACCAGATCCATTGCTTTCATTATCCCCGACATAGCGCAACCCAAAGCCGGTTTTGAAACCTTCCAGTACACCGGCAACTGGTTGATATTGCACCCAGGCCGACGCTTGTTCTTCGGGGATGGAGGCAAAGGGGACACCATCTGCTGTCTCGGTATCCAAGAGGCTGCCGTTCAATTCCAGATACCAGTCGCCCAGCGTCGTCTGCGCCTGCATTTCAAAACCTTTGACGGTGCCAACGCCTTCCTGTTGGCTGTCCGGTTGATTGATCAGCGACGATGGATTGGGCAGATTGGACTCTTCAATATCGAAATAGGCCAATGTAATATAGGTTTGTGTTCCGGGCGGCTGGTATTTGATACCCACCTCCCATTGCTTGCCCTCGCGTGGTTTCAGCGGATTATTGGTAAAACCATCGGTGCCGATCACCGGCTCAAAAGACTCAGCGAAACTGACATAAGGCGAAATGCCATTTTCAAAGGCATAAAGCGCGCCGACGCTGAACGAAACCGCATCATCCTTTTGGACATTGCCAAGGCTTTCCGTTTTGCTGTCGTCATAACGCAATCCAAAATTCAGTTTGAGATCACCGATCGACATTTGATTGTTGAGATAGAGACCGTAATCATCGGTGATCGTGTCCCCCACATCGAAAAAATTGGCATCGTCAAACAGCGCGGTTGGTACGTTGCCATATATAGGGTTGAAGATATTTATCGTTCCGAAAGCGCGCGTTGCGGGATCGCTCAGAAAAATCACTTCGTTGCCGGTTTTCACATATTGATAGGCAATACCGCCGAACAGCTCATGTTCAATCGGTCCGGTATCAAATGTCCAGCGGGCGCGCAGATCAAACGCGGCCTGTTCGGAAAAGGCGTTGCTACGATAAAATGTCCGTCCGCCATCGCCATTGGCATCGACACGCGGAGGGCCTACTGCGCCGAGAAAATCAATATAGGATTGCCGATAGTCGACATCCGCATCTTTATATCGGAAAATGCCGTCAATCGAGAAATTGTCGGTAAAGGCGTGGCTGGCTAGCAAGCTCACCAAAGTAGAATTTGTATTATAGCGGTTAAAATCCGGATCGCCGAGATAGGTATCAAGCTCAACCCGTTCACCTGAAGCATTCACACAGACTGCCGCCGGTGTGATTGCAACATCCCCGCTGACACAGCCGGTTCCGGTCAAGGGCAGAAATTGCTGGGCTGTATCGCTGTCACGGTCGACATATTCGAGCATCGCCGTCAGCCGGGTCTGGCCGTCATCATAGGTTATCGACGGCATGATGATGACGGCATCGTCATTGACAAAATTAACCTGTGTATCTGAATCTCGGTAAAGGCCGACGAACCGCACAAAGAGATTATCAGCAAGTTCAGCGTTCAGATCTGCGGCGGCCTGATAGCGATCAAAGGTGCCGACATCAAAGACGACTTCGCTCTGCTTGTCCGGGCCAGCCAGTTTCGACACCGCGTTGACGATGCCGCCTGGCGTGCCCTTGCCATAGAGCACCGATGCCGGGCCTTTCAAAACCTCGACTTGTTCCAGCACATATACATCGGATCGCGTATTGTTGTAAAAACCAAACAGGACTTGCTGGCCATCGCGATATTCCGCTGCGTCAAAGCCGCGCACCTGGGGAAAGTCGCCGCGTGTCGCAAAGCCAAATGTATCGCCGACAACGCCCGGGATATAGTTCAGCACGTCGTCGAGAGTGAGCGCACCCTTGTCGCGAAATTGCTCTTCTGTTTCAATAGTAACCGACCGCGCGGTCTCTACAATCGGGGTTGCTGATTTCAGCGCACCGAAATCAGAGAGTTGACCGGTAACGATGATAATATCGTCTTCTTCAGATGAATCTCTGTCATTTCCACTAGAATCCTGCGCAAATGCATAAGACGGCAATGCCAGAACTGTAATCACCAAAAGAAGCTTCATTTTCATTTTGATCCCTCATTTTCAGATAAGGGGAGCCCATAATCACCTATATTGCTAATGTAAATAAGAATCATTATCATTACGGATGTGTGAAGTCATCTCATCTGCAGCTGCTTTTGCTCGCGAAGCGGTTGCTAGGATGCCCGATGACGGGGCGTTCAGCTAATAGTCTCGATCGGGTTGGTCGTGGTGGAAATGCTTATACAAGTCCCTCGACCAGGTTTGGAGCGAACCTCCATATGCAGGGCATTTTTCTTCGCCAGATCTTGGCAGATTGCGAGCCCCAACCCTTCGCCTTTTGATTTGCCGCTTTTTTCATAGGCTGACTGAAAATAGGTGATCTCATCAGCCGACATGCCCAAGCCAGTGTCGAGTACATCAATCGTGAAACCATTCGGACGACGCCTGGCTCCGATCAGTATCTTTCCTTTATCGGTATAATTGACCGCATTGGACGCGAGGTTACTGACCATCCGCATCAACACCAACGGCGGAATTTTAGTTTTTATGCTGCTCTTAACAATGCGAAGCTGAAGTCCCTTCGATATCGCTTCTTCACGAAACATTTGCCCGACGGTCTCGAAGATCATCGACAGGGGGTAAGGCTCGTCTGCCGCCTCCGGTTCGGCGGGCAAGGGTCGGCTTTCCAACAGATAATCCCCGGAAAGTGCTTCGAGATAATCCAGTGCTTCGCGAATATTGGCTTTCTCTGCGTCGCCCAGCTTAGCGGACACGGCATCCAGACTCATCCGAAGACCGCTGATTGGCTGCCTGATATCATGCGATGCGGTTGCAAGCTGCCGTTGCCTTAGCGCCGCCTGGTCCCGGGCACGCGAATAATTTTTCTCGGCTTCCAGAAGGCGCTTGCTGGTCTGCGCATCCTGTTTGAGAACGCGGATTTTTTGCTCCTGAGCCCGGTCATGCTCTCTTCTCAGAGAGATGATACCGTAGGTCAGGCCCAGCATGACCAGTGTCCCGATCACAATGAATGTTGTTTTGGCAAAATTACGCAAAACGATCTGGTTTTCCAGATATCCGCTGAACATCAACGTGGCGTAGATTACAAACGCGATAAAAATGATGATCAGTCCAGCCCACATCTCAATCAATCTGCGATTGGATGATTTCTCCCACCAGTATAGCGGCAGGAAATGTGCAAGGCACATGATGCCGGTCCACACAAGTTGGATCTTGTAGCTGGTAACCCGAGGAATAAACGGAATCATCACCAAGGTCACAACAGGCACCACAGCCAGCCACTGAACATATTTGGACCAGGGGTGGCTACCCTTGCGGGTGACCATCGAGGCCCCGGCGACATAAAAGCCGAACATGATGCAGGCATAGCTGATCAGAAAGCCGATATATGCATTCCACTCCGGATGGCCCGGATACAAAAAGCGCATGGGAATATTGTCATCAAAGGATAAGGCAGCGAGCAACAACCAGAAAAGCAAGGCATATCGGACTCCGACGTAACTTTTCAGCGATATGTTAACCCCTAACATCACAATCAGTCCGAAGACGGCCAGCGAATAAAAAGCCGCATTCAGCGCAGCGGTGCGCAGTTCATGCTCGATAAGGTCCGCTTCATCCCTTATCGCAAGGCTGGGTGCAGCGGCCATGAGTTTGGAGGTCCGCACCATCAGGATAGCTGTTTCCTCCGGTCGCAAGATCATGGGTTTGGATTTGATCTGTGTCCCGCTGAAAATTGCAGGATCATATGGTTCTGCCGATGAGAAAGATAATAATCGGTCCACGTCTCCAGTATTTCGAACCAGAAAAATATCGGCATGCCGAACGGCAAAGGCATCGAAGGTCACAATCCACTGATCTGCCAGACGTCCATCCGGCTTTGAGCCGTTCCTTAATGTGACCGCTGACCAAATATCGGAATAGGCGATAAAATCCTCTTCGGTTGTCGGTACGCTGGCTTTAAATCTGCCCGCCTCATATTCCGAAACCATTTGCGCTAGCGTCCGATTTTCGCCCAATTCATAAGTCATTTGGCTTGCCAAACTGGTCCGGTTTTCACCAGGCACCAATGTGACAACAGGTGCCGCTATTGCCTGGCTCAGCCCCATGGTCACGATCATGATGAGAACGACGATCAGGCTCCTGAAGCGCAAATCTGATTGGACGGATTGCTTGCTTAAGTTAAGAAATGTCATAGGTTACAATCATTTGTAGCATGTTGTAGAGCAAGCAAATGCCCCAAGGCAAGCAGAGCAGAAAACTGGAATGAGCCACTATACCGCCATTATTGCCGACGACCATGCGATTGTCCGTTCGGGTTTGAAGTCTGCTCTGGAAAACCAGCAGCTTGTCGACGGACATATTGTCGAAATCGTTGCAGAAGCGGGCAATGGAATGGATGCGATTGCGGCGGTCAAACAGTATCGGCCGAATCTGCTTGTTCTTGATGTTTCCATGCCCATTGCGGGCGGCGTCGAAGTCCTGGTTGAAACACGGCGCTGGTCGCCGGACACAAGGATCATTGTGTTTACCGGTATATCGGCGATGGGCAAAGTGGCCGAGTTGATCGAAGCCGGTGTCGATGGCCTGTTTTCCAAAGCCGAGGATAACGAGGGACTGTACCAGCATGTCCCGTTGATCCTTCAGGGTGGTCGATATATTTCGGCATTTTTTACCGACATCATGGACAATGCGCCCCAGCAAAGTGGCCTGACTGGGCGCGAGCGGCAAATACTGAACCTGATCGTCGCCGGGCAATCCAACAAAGAAATCTCTGGTCATCTGGGGATTAGCGCCAAGACAGTGGACCGCCATCGAACCAATCTCATGCAGAAACTGGACGTTCATTCGGTTGCGCAGCTGATCGCTTATTCGCTGCGTGAGGGATTGATTGATTCTGCCGCAGAAATCTGATCCCGTTAAAAAAATAATATTGGATGGAATGGTTGCCATGACCGGCAAATAGCCGTTGTTCCATCGATTTCGAAATGGGGGATTCACCTCATTCAGCCTCTCACCTTTACTTGCTACCCAAGATGGCAAGGAGCGGGACCATTTTGGTTTCCGATGTGAAGGAAGAGACGATGAAAAAGGAAAGCAAATCCTTTCGGGGTAAAAAAATCGGTTTGAAAATTTCAGGTGCTTTGCTGACGCTGGCCGCAGCCAGCGCGGTTATCACACCGCTGCCGCATCAGACGGCGCAGGCGCAGATTCCTGGGTTGTTACCAAAGGCAGACCAGGTTGCGGTTACACAGCCTATGGCCATTGATGGCGTCTGGCAGATTCGTGAACTGGGCAAACATATCATTGTCGAGGCGGGACGCGCTTACGCCTTGGAAAGCTGGATCCACGCCTTTGTATTCGAGGTTCAGCCGGACATGGTTGTGTTACGCAATTTCGAACAGACAGCACCCAACAAATATGTTGCGGACGATCTGCCGCTGATGGCGAAGGCCAATATGGTAGTCCAGGCGGACGGTTCGATCACAGCGACGGTCGCGTCACTGGTTCCAGTCACCTACCATCTTGATCCGGTAGAATTATTCTATCCCCAGCATTTCCTTGCGGCGATACAGGAAAGTCGGGTACCCGCCCAATATCATAGTCGTCCTGGACCGCCATCACATGCGCTGGGGCCACCACAACCCGGCGTTATCGGACACCCCAGAATTGAAGCTCAACCGGCATTGGAGCCGGGCGTCACAGAACCTTTCGTGGAGCGGTGTGGTAACTGCGGTCTTTTACCCCCGGGCGTAGCTGGGCAGCCCCAACTCGCCACCAACAGCAATGACAGCGCCGATGAAGGCGGTCTTTCCGATGAGGCCAAGCTGGGTATTGGTACAGTTGTGGTCGGCGGTATCGCTTACAAGGCAAGCGGATCCATCGGCAAAACGGCAAAAATGGTTGGCTCGGCCGGAAAAGTCGCTGGCAGCGGTAGAGCCGCAGCGAAACTCACAGAAGGCGCCCTGAGAGGAGGCATCTTGCAAAAGGCCGGTCCCAAAGGAACTGGACAGCTTATCGGGAAAGGCACAGCCGCGCAGGCGGCCCGCGGAATCGGCGGAGCCACCAGCGAAGCCCAGCTGATGCAGCGGATTAACAAGGCGGGCGATGTTTCCAAACTGAACAAAGCCGGTCGTGCGGCTCAGGTAGCGCGCGGTGCGGGCGGAGTAAAAGCCGCATCCACCGCTGCAGATGCTGCAAAGCTTGCCAAAATGGCCAAAGCCGGCGCGACCGCCGGAAAAGTTGGCAGGGCGGGCCGCGCAGCGCTGGCGGGCACTGGTGTAGGCGCCGTGGTGGTCGCGGCTGAGATCGTTGGCACCGAAGGGATTAAAGCAGCGACTGGAGCCGATATACAGGATCCCATTTCCACTACATTCCAATATGGATCCGCGATTTTCGACAAGGATGTGAAGCTGGGCGATGTCGCAAAGGCTCGTGCAGCGCATCACCGGGAGAATTTCCGCAAGATTGGTGAAACATTCACGACGAAAGGGAAATTCAAAGAAAATATGCAGGCCTATGGTGATGACAAACGGGTGAAAATTGAAAATTCCACCGGCATGGATTTGCAAAGCGGAAGGGAAAGACGCGCGGCTTACTCAGCAGCCCTGACCAGCGACAAGCCTGTCGCAGCGACTGCAAAAGTCATGGGTGACCGCGCCAAGCATCATCTGGAAAACACCGGCAAGGTCACAAAGAAAGTCGGCTGTAATCTGGGTAACATTTTCCGCAAGAAGGAAAATGACAAGGATTGCTGATCTGATCGAAATTGGAAGCGACCCTCGATTTCGACAGTTCAGCATAAGGAGGAGCGGCCACCGCTCCTCCTTTTTCGTTTGGCCCATCGCAATTGAGTATTGGGAACTTCAATCAGCGGGCCGCGGGACCCGTTTTCCTTTGGTGCGGCTGGTCAGATGAAACTGCCGGCAGCGGTCGCATAAATAGGGACGGAGCGGGAAATCAGCATGCTGGGCGACCAAGTGCGCATCCTGTTCGCTACGGTACCGTGCTTTCTTCCTGCAGATGCTTAGCCGGGTGCGCATTTTCCTCGTTGATCCCGCAATCTACTTCCGACCAACCACCTTTTCGCTTGCCTTGTTCTTCTCCAGCTCGGCCGGGTCAAACCAGACGGGTTTGAGCTTCTTGTCCACGAACAGCTGCATCTGGTCCGTATAATGTGGGCTGTCCGGCCGTGTCGTTGCGGCCCCGAACGGTTGTATGGAGCGTGAATTCACGTTGCCAGCCTTGTCCCATTCGACAAACATGATGAAACTGTCGCCATGGCGAACCGACAGGCGTCCGTCCTCTTCAATATCCCAAAGTGTAGAGGCGCGGATCGTATCATTGCCACCATCGATAGGAAGGTCAACATCGCCCTGGCGCAGGCGCAAGACCTCCAGCATCGGCGGATCGATGCGATCGAAATATTGGGTCAGATGATCGACCGTCTCCTGCAATATTTCTCGCGGATCAGGCACTTCGCCGCGCTGGTAATGCGCTTTGTTTGCCGGACGCAGGACTTTGAGAGCGAGCGCGTCGGCAGGCCCTTTGCCATCAAGATCCCAGTCCCATTTGGCCAGAAGGGCCTGCGCCTTTGCCAGCTGCGGATCGTCTTTCAGATCCAATGCGGCGATCTTGTCGAGCCAGTCCTTGGCATAGCCGGCCTGAACATAGGCCGTGTCATATTTGATCCTGCGGATTTCTTCCTCACCGATCTTGCCATTGGCTTCCAGCAGTTCAATCGACCGGCGCGACCGGTTGGTCTGGTCATTCTCGATCCCCATCAGCGGAGAGAAAGTTTCCGGGTTCAATTCATCGCCGGGTCCTGCCGCAACATAAGGCGTGTTATTGGCGTTCATGACATAACCAGAAGCTGGATTGATCAGCGCAGGCACGCGCGTAAACGGTAGTGTATTCTGCCACACCGCATTCGGATTATCGCCGGGCAGCACCGTCCGCCAGTCAAAACCCGGCGCACGGTCGGGGAACATGGCATTATAGAACATCCCGATATTACCCTTGGCATCGGCATAGATGAAATTGGTCGCAGGTACGCCCTGCCCCGCCATAGCGGCTTGCCATTGGTCGAAATCCTGCGCCTTGTTGATCCGGTAATATTGGGTCAGCATGTCGAGCTGGTCCATGCCCGCATAGCGCAGCGCATAGGCACCATTGCCGTTCATGATCACTGGTCCGTGGATGGAACGGTAAATCATCTGCGGATAGGGAATGACAAACGGGCCATATTTGATTTTCAGCCAGACGCGTTTCTTCTCCAGCGGCAACCACTCGCCATCAAATTTATAGGCATTGCCCTTCTCGTTCAGCGTGAGCTTGTAAATATCAATCAGATCAGGCCGGTTAACCGTATTGGTCCAGCCAAGATTCTTGTTGTGTCCAAGAAACGGGAAAGGCGATCCGGGGAAATTGGCGCCAGCAAAGTCCCAGCCTTCTTCGCTATGCACAACCAGTTCATACCACGCGACATTTCCGCGCAAAGGCTGATGCGAATTGGAAATCAGCCGGGTCTTGTCATCGGTCGAACGTTCCGGCGCAATTGCATAGGCGTTGGACCCGTTTTCATCAGGATCCGGCCCCACTGGCGTGATGATCTTGTCTTCACTCAGAGGATGCACGGTGCGGTTTTCCATCGGCACGGCCAGACTGGGTCCGCCTTCGCGGCGCAGCGGTTTGCCCTCGGTCAGCGCCTGTATCGGGCCATTGAGCCCAAAGAAAAATGGCGACCGCAACGCGAAACCGGCGGCAATATCGCGGCCGTTGACCGGAAACAAATTCGACAGGCTAACCTGATCCGGATGTTCTTCAGCATAAGCATTCAGGCCCGAAGCATAGCCTTCCAGTACAGCGCGCACATCTTCGGGCAGATCATCATATTTGCGTTTGACTGTGCCATCGACATCGAGCAGCGCCGCGACAAAATCAATCGGCGCGCCATCCGCACCGTTGAGTGTTGCGAGCCGTCCCCGGGTCATCGCAGTCACCTCTTGCAGCGTTACGAAATCATCTTCGGCATGGGCATAGGCAACACCGTAAGCGACATCGGCATCGGTTTTTCCGAAAATATGGGGTACGCCAAAATTATCGCGGACGATACGCGCTTCATAGTCCTTTTTGGGAGGTGGCGATGCAGGCGAAACGCTCAACGGCTCCCAGACAGCCAGCGAAATGGCAACGAGCAAAATCAGGATTAACAATCCCATTCCAATTCGCTTGATCACCTTCATCCCATTTCCCTTTTCTATGGCAATCAACCTTGCCCTTTTGATTGCTCTTGCGCAAAGTTGCGACATTGGTCAACCGGGTAGCCTCCCGATCATCAAAGCCACAAAGGATCGTTCATGCCAAAACCGAAAATTTCTCGCCTTTCTCTATTGTCCGCCTTGTCCGCTCTAACCCTTGCCGCCCCGATAAACGCACAATCTGTGCTTGGATCGGGTGTGCCTGCAAGTACAGTTCCGAACAGCACCGAACGTCCGATCGCCTTTGCCGAGCAAGCGCCTGCCGATGCAGGCCTGATAATTCTAATGCAGAGCGCTGAACTGCCGGATATTTCGGCTCTTTCACCTGCCGAACGCAATGCCGTGGAAGCGGCTATCGCCTCTGCCGACTTCAAGGGCAAGACGGGAAGCACTCTCGAACTGCGCGGGATTGGCAGCCGTCCCCTCATAATGCTTTCCGGTGCGGCCCAATCCGACAAAGCGGGACCGGGTGACCAGGAACCGGACTGGAAATCAGCCGCTGGCAAGGCCGTGCAAAAGCTGATGACGGAAGAAACAGCGCTGGCGTTGGTTGGTCCTCCCGATGCCACCGGCATGGCCGATGCCGCCCTTGGCCTTGATCTGGGCCAGTACCGGTTCGATCGCTATCAGACCGATGTCGAAACAGCGCCTGCCAGCCAACAGGTTACAATAGCTGGCCCGCAGGCATCTGCGGCACAAGCCCTCTGGAGCAATCGCCATAAGCATCTTGCTGACAGTGTCAGGATGGTCCGCGATCTCCAAAGCGAACCAGCCAATACCCTCTACCCACAGAGTTTTGTGGATCGGGTGAGCGCAGCGTTCAAAGGCGTTCCCAATATCCGCATCGAAGTCCTCGACGAAGCCGCGATGCGCAAAATGAATATGGGCGCGATTGTCGGTGTCGGTCAGGGCAGCCCACGCGGGTCGAGAATGATGCTGGTTAGCTATACCGGCGGAAGCGGGGCGCCGCTGGCATTGGCTGGCAAGGGCATCACTTTTGACACGGGCGGTATCTCGATCAAGCCCAATACGGGCATGTGGGCGATGAAGGCCGACATGTCGGGCGCCGCTGCTGTAATGGGGGCCACCTTGTCGCTGGCCAAGAGCCGTGCACCGGTTAATGTTGTAGCAGTTGCCGCGCTGGCTGAAAATATGCCCGGTGCCAATGCGCAGCGTCCTGGCGATGTCGTCCGCACCTATGGCGGTAAGACCATCGAAATCCTCAGCACAGACGCAGAGGGCCGTTTGGTGCTCGCCGACGCGGTGCAATATGTGGCGGATCGCTACAAGCCCTTTGCGCTGGTTGATATCGCGACCTTGACCGGATCAGTCGGACGTGCGGTGGGCGATCAATATGCCGGACTATTCGCGCGCGAGGATGCTGTCGCCGATCGCCTTCTGAAAGCTGCCGATGACACAGGCGAGCATTTATGGCGGCTGCCCCTGCATCCGGCCTATGCCAAAGCGATACGTTCGGACATTGCCGATGTTAAAAATTCGGGGGTAACCGACGCCCCGGGCGCGAGCGCAGGGGCTCATTTTATTGGCTATTTCATCGATGAATCGATGCCTTGGGCCCATCTGGATATTGCCGGTGTTGACTGGAACAATTCCGCAAAACCTCTGACGCCTAAAGGGGCATCCGGCTTCGGTGTTCGCTTGCTTGATCAACTGGCACGCGACTGGACCGCCGAATAGCTATTTGTAACAAATATTTGTCCCGCTCCCTTGTGTGATAAAAACATCACTCCATATCTGGTTAGAACCAGAAATGAGGGAACGGGACAATGAATCTCGAGAAATTTACTGATCGCGCCAAAGGCTTTTTGCAATCTGCCCAAACAGTAGCGATCCGCATGAACCATCAGCAGATTACCGCTGCGCATTTGCTCAAGGCGTTGCTGGAAGACGATCAGGGCATGGCTGCTGGCCTGATTGCCAAAGCTGGCGGCGATGCCAAACAGGCGCATCTTGCCACCGATGAAGCGCTTGCCAAGATACCAGCGGTGTCGGGTAGCGGTGCACAGCAGACACCCGGGCTGAACAACGATGCCGTGCGTGTCCTCGATCAGGCAGAGCAAGTCGCTGAAAAAGCCGGTGACAGCTATGTCACGGTGGAACGCCTGCTGCTTGCCCTCACGCTCTCCAAAGATACCGCAGCGGGAAAAGCATTGACCGATGCCGGCGTCACTCCGGATGCCCTGAACAGCGCGATTAATGAACTGCGCGGTGGCCGTACCGCTGACACGGCATCTGCCGAAGATCGCTATGAAGCGATGAAGAAATTTGCCCGCGACCTCACGGAGGCCGCACGCGAAGGGAAGATGGACCCGGTCATCGGGCGTGATGAGGAAATCCGCCGGACAATCCAAATATTGGCCCGCCGGACCAAGAATAACCCCGTTCTTATCGGTGAACCTGGTGTGGGTAAGACCGCTATCGCCGAAGGGCTGGCGCTCCGCATTGCCAATGGCGATGTGCCAGATAGCCTGAAAGATCGCCGCCTGATGGCGCTCGACATGGGCTCGCTCATCGCTGGCGCAAAATATCGCGGCGAGTTTGAGGAACGGCTCAAAGGCGTGCTCGACGAAGTGCGCGGTGCCGAGGGCGAGATTATTTTGTTTATTGACGAAATGCACACGCTGATCGGTGCCGGTGCTTCCGAAGGCGCAATGGACGCATCCAATCTGCTCAAGCCCGCCCTCGCGCGCGGCGAGCTTCATTGTATTGGCGCGACTACGCTCGATGAATATCAGAAATATGTCGAAAAAGACCCCGCCCTGCAGCGCCGTTTTCAGCCGGTTGTTATTGGCGAACCGACGGTGGAAGATACCATCTCCATCTTGCGCGGCCTGAAGGAAAAATATGAATTGCACCACGGCGTGCGGATTACCGATGGCGCATTGGTAAGCGCCGCGACTCTGTCGCACCGCTATATCTCCGACCGCTTCCTGCCGGACAAAGCCATCGACCTGATGGACGAAGCTGCCTCGCGCATACGCATGGAAGTCGAGTCCAAGCCAGAGGAAATCGAAACACTCGACCGGCGAATCATCCAGCTCAAGATCGAGCGCGAAGCCTTGTCCAAGGAAAGCGATGATGCATCGAAAAGCCGTCTGGAAACGCTGGAAAAAGAACTGGCGGAGCTGGAACAGCAATCCACGGAACTGACGACCCGCTGGCAAGGCGAAAAAGACAAGATCCATGCCGAAGCGCATCTCAAAGAACAGTTGGATGCTGCGAAGCTGGAGCTGGAACAGGCCGAACGGGCCGGCGATCTCGCGAAGGCGGGGGAGCTGAGCTACGGCAAGATTCCTGATCTGACGCGCCAGCTCGAAGAAGCCAGCGGCGCGACCGAAGGCGCCATGTTGCGCGAGGAAGTGGTCAGCGAAGATATTGCCTCCGTCGTATCGCGTTGGACCGGCATCCCGGTTGACAAAATGCTCGAAGGCGAGCGCGAAAAATTGCTCGCCATGGAAGAGCTCATCGGCAAACGGGTTATCGGTCAAAAAGACGCGATTGATGCCGTGTCATCGGCCGTCCGCCGTTCTCGTGCCGGGCTGCAAGATCCCAATCGTCCGCTCGGCAGCTTTCTCTTCCTCGGCCCCACCGGTGTCGGCAAGACAGAGCTTACCAAGGCACTCGCAGGATTTCTGTTCGATGATGACCAGGCAATGGTCCGCATTGACATGTCCGAATTTATGGAGAAGCACAGCGTCGCTCGCTTGATCGGCGCACCTCCGGGCTATGTCGGCTATGAAGAAGGTGGTGTGCTGACCGAAGCGGTAAGACGCCGGCCCTATCAGGTCATTTTGTTTGACGAGGTCGAGAAAGCCCATGGCGACGTGTTCAACGTCCTACTCCAAGTGCTTGATGACGGCCGATTGACCGATGGTCAGGGCCGGGTCGTGGATTTCTCCAACACATTGATCATCCTGACATCCAATTTGGGCAGCCAGTATATGGCGAACCTGAAAGACGATCAGAAGGTCAAGGATGTCGAACCACAGGTGATGGAAGTTGTCCGCGCCCATTTCCGCCCGGAATTTCTCAATCGCCTCGACGAGATCATCCTGTTCCACCGACTGGCAGAAGAGCATATGGCGCCGATTGTCGAGATACAGGTCGCCCGGGTTCAGAAGCTGCTAAAGGATCGCAAGATTGTTCTCGAATTGACCGATGCTGCGAAACGCTGGCTGGGCCGGGTTGGTTTTGATCCCGTTTACGGTGCAAGGCCTCTTAAACGCGCGATCCAGAAATATCTGCAGGACCCGCTTGCCGACATGATCCTGCGCGGCAATGTTCCGGATAATAGCACCGTACAGATTGACGAGGGTGACGGCTCTCTGGAAATGGTGCCGGTGGTCGAGGCTGTCGAAGGTTGATCTTGCGCCCACGGCTGATCTTGGGCAGACAATGACGATGATCAACACTGTGCAACCGGACGAAATATTGGGCGATGCCAGCTATTTGGCGCATCGTTATGATGAGGTCGGCGATGCGTTCCGGTTCCTCTCGGTCCCGCGTGATGTCCACCGCCGATGTACATTCATTACGGATGAGCATCTGCCCAATGTCGACCAATATAAGGCGATCGCCCGCTCCACGCTTCCCGATACCTTCTCTGACAGCGTACCGGTGCATTTCATCTTTCATTCGGCCTATTGCTGTTCCACCATGCTCGCCCGCGCCTTTGATATTGAGGGCGTTTCGATGGGGCTAAAAGAGCCTGTGGTTCTGAATGACATGATTGGTTGGCGCCGGCGTGGTGCGGATCCGGCGAAGCAAAAACAAGTCATTGACACAAGCCTGAACCTCCTCGCTCGACCCTTTGGCGAAGATCGTGCAGTAATCATCAAACCATCAAATATCTGCAATCCGCTGGCCATCGACATATTACGATTGCGCCCGGATGCCAAAGCACTTCTGCTCTTCGCCCCTATTGAGGGCTTTCTAAAATCAATCGCTAAAAAGGAAATGTGGGGCCGCATATGGGTTCGTGACGTCCTGATCGGCACTCTGAAAGACGGCTATGCCGTAGGCGGTTTTTCCCAAGATGAACTGTTACAATTAACCGATTTGCAAGTCGCTGCTATCGGTTGGCTCTCTCAGCATGCGCTGTATGCCAGAATTATCGAAGAGATCGGTGAAGATCGAGTGAAAACGCTGGACAGTGATACGTTTTTGGCACGGTCTCCGGAGACGATAGAGGCGCTATGCAATCACTACGGACTAGAAATGAATGACGCACAAATAAACGCTGTCATTCAAGGTCCAGCCTTTACGAGTCATTCAAAACTTGATCAGGCGAAGCCCGGCGAGACTTTTGATGCCAAAGCACGCGATGACGAGCAGCAAAAGGTTGCGCAGGTCCACGGCGCAGAGATTGATATGGTAGCGACGTGGACCAAGGCAGTGGCAGATAGTCAGGGTATAAAGCTGAGAATTGGTTCTCAGCTCTTATAACCGAAACTGTCTAGTTATTTCCGGGAGCAAAGCCTTGCTGATTATCATCAACAAAATCACGGCTTGCTCTGTTGCCTTTTCTGTTGGTTTCTTTCCATTCAGCATTGGTCATGCACGTCCGACGCTTTCGAGACAAAGACCCAATAATAGGCTCTGAACGACAGCGAACAAAATCCGGGTGGTTACGATCCGTGATCTTCTTGGGTTTTTCTTTCTTTGTTTCCACTTCTTCGACTGTGGAAGTGACTGTGTCAGAAGCAACCGCCGGGGAAGCGATTACCAACAGAGAGGCAAAAACACCGCTTGCGGTAATTTGACGCAATTTATTCATAATATATCCTTTATTTACTGATATTTAGGTGGGGAGATCGATTTTTTACGGAAAAAAACCGGGTTGATTGTCGGCAACAAAATCACTTGCATATTTGTTACCTAGTCTAATCGCGAGCTTCCAATTGCGATTGGTCATACAAACTCTGCGGTGCTTGATGATGGATCCAGCCACTGGCTCAACGCGGCACCGAACATAATCGGGATGACGCTTGTCCGAGATTTTGTCCGCTGGCTTTTCAACATCAACAGATTGCTGCTCATCCAATTCTGGCGGCAGCATTTTTACATTAACCAGGCCGGGTGGAACCTCTTCTACTTCTTGTTCAGATGCTTGGCGAAGCATTGAGGTAGCAGCGTTCGATGCAACAGAGCTTAGAAATAAAACAGAGAGAGTTGCCAATTTAAGACGAGTAACAATCATTACTACCCCTGCCAGTGCCCGATATCTTCATAAATAGTATCAAGTTTACATTACAGTGCAACGAAAAAGGGCGGGCCAAACGGCCCGCCCTCTTCATTTCAATTCTAACCGTTTTGATTAGAAGCTGAATTTAACACTCGCACCATAGCGACGACCCAATGTATCGTAGCTTGATGGGTAAACGTTACCAGAGTTAAACGCGGTTGAACCAATGTCCGAACCAACAATACCTGGTTTGTTATCAAACAGGTTTTGTGCGGTCAACGTCAACAATACGTTTTCGCTCACATCCCACTGGAAGGAAAGATCAAAATAGCTTTCCGCTGGGATCTCAGTGAAGTCTACAGAACCAAACAATGGTGAATCACCGATGAAGGCTTCGCCGTTGTCGATGATGTCCTGTGGTTCCTGCTCAACACCACTCAGGTAGCGCCAGCGAAGAGACAATGTGTAATCTTCATCGAACGTTACAGAAGTACGCTGAGAGAAAGCGAATTCGGATTGTGGGTTACAGTTGACCGAATAGAAGCCAATGCACTCACGGTTGAGAGCCGTTGGCGACGCTTGGAACAGGTTCTTGTTGGTCCAAGTACCATCAAACGACATTGACAAACCAATCATGTCGGTGATGTCGGTTGAATAGCGAACGCTGACGTCGATACCATCGGTAGCGATTGTGCCCAAGTTACTCTGCGCGAGAACCAAACCGAGAGTGTTCGATGGATCACCGTCGAGACCACCCGTATTCGGGTTACGAGAGATAAACTCAGGTCCACAGAATTCGTTGCTACCTGATGGTGCGTCGAAACAAGCAGCAATGGCGTCGCCAACAGTTGGAGACGAAACAGCACCAGTGACCTTGATATTGAAATAATCAATGGTCAATGACAGGCCAGGAACAAAGTCAGGTTGCCAAGCAACACCAGCAGTCCAAGTTTTTGCCGTTTCTGTTTCCAGATTTGGGTTACCGCCAGTGGTGATGTTGATCTGACCAGCGGCTGGTGGAAGTACCGTACCAGCCAAAACCGCAGCAGCACCTGGGCTACCAGCAGGAACCTGAAGCAAACAAGCTGCAAGCAGATTACCGGTTGGAGCGACAGGACCCTGACATGGGTCGTTCGCAAGGTTGCTCAAGCCAGTGGATACTGGAGCGAACAATTCTCCGATGTTCGGCGCACGTGAAGAGCGCTGATAGTTACCACGGAATGTCAGGCCAGGAATAACTTCCCAAGCACCGCCAGCTTTCCAGGTAAATTCTGTGCCAGCGGTTGAGTAATCCGAATAACGGGCACCCAAATCGATGGTCAGGCTTTCAGCGAACGATTCACCTTCGAAAATTGGAATGCTAAGTTCACCAAAAGCGTCATAAACATCGTAGTCGCCGAAAATGTCTGGAGCCGCACCACCAGCACCAACAACAGCACCAGGAGTTTGTGATGCTGAGTCAGACTGACGGGTTGCTTCAAAGGCACGGTACTCACCACCAACAGCAAACTGAATGGGTGTTTCGGAGAAACCGAAGCCAAGATCACCATTGATAGAAGCGTTGACGGTTGCGATGGAAGTTGCAGTGATAACCTGCTGTGTCAGGTTAAACACATAATCGATAGCTTCCTGTGAACCCAGATCGCCCTGAAGTCCGAACAAGTTGATCGGCGCACAACCAGCGTTGCCTGAGATACAAGTACCATCTGGCAGAGCCTGCAAGCTGTCGTCGAGACGTGAGCGACGAGCAAAACCGCTTTGACGTTGTATACGCTCACTCTCACCATATGTACCCGAAATATCGTAGCTGATATTGTCGGTAATCGCACCGCGAGCACCTATGACGATGTTGAACAGCGTCGAAGTGAATTCAGAGTTACGTGTACCAGCTTCGATTGTACGACGACGAACCTGCGTGTTCACCTGAACAAAGTCAGGGTTTGGCGAACCGTCAGCAAGCGTTGGGCCGAATGGCGTGGTGATACCAGCAGTACATTCAGCAGCCGTCAAACCAAGACCGGCACAGAATTGGTTAGCAATTCCGATGGGGATGGTTGGGTTGTTCAGGTTGATGTCGTAGTTGTTAAAGAACGAACCACCTGGAGCAATGATCGTCGAAACAGTCTGCTTCGAGAACGCTGCCTGAGAGTAAAGCTCTACATTTTCGTTGATTTCATAGTTAGCCGAACCATAAATGTTGAAGCGTTCGAATGGCGTCTGGAAAATGTTGAACGGGTTAAAGTTGAATGGACGATCAAAGACGCCTTCAAGAACAGTCAATCCGTCTGGAGCGATCTGACCGAAGCCACCTGGAATAGGTCCAACGATAACAGCAGGAATAGCGTTAGAAGAACCGCCCGCTGTACCCGTGAAAGAACCGACGTTGAATTCTGAGAACGAACGGTCGCCCTGGAAAACAGGGTCCTGGTCCTGGTAGCCAACGCTCAATACTGCGTTACCACGTCCATCGTCGAAGTTAGCACCAATGGTAAGGTCAGCACGGAATACGTTGCCGTCGCCTTGCTCGGTAAGCTGCTCACTGAGGTTCAGTTCAATACCAGCAAAGTCGCGCTTGGTGATGAAGTTAACAACACCTGAGATCGCGTCAGCACCATATGTAGTGGTAGCACCGCCGGTCAGAACATCAGTACGCTCGATGACTGCCAATGGAATGGAGTTTAGGTCAACACGGCCGGTGGTGTCAGCAGGAACGAAACGACGTCCGTCAAGCAGAACAAGGTTACGCTGAGAACCGATACCGCGAAGGTTCACGAAAGAAGAACCACCGTTACCGTTGTTAACAGCAGAACCAATGCTTGGAATTGCCGAAGGCAGTTCGCGCAAGAATTGCTCAGCAGTGTTGGTCTGCCGCAGTTCCAGTTCTTCGGAGGTTACAACGCCAACCGGGCTGGAAAGCTCCAAATTGGGGTTGCTGATACGAGAACCGGTAACAACGATGACTTCCTCATCCACTGCATCCGCGTCTTGTACGTCTTGGTCCTGCGCATAGGCAGGTGCTGAAACCATAGCGAGACCAAGCACCAGTGGTGCTGTACCGCTCATCAGCTTCGTAAATTTTTTCATGTTATTCCAGTCCCTTATTCTGGAGGAGCAGGGCCCCCAATGGCCCGCTTCTATAGTTGTCCGGTCGAATCAAACACGCTTTGGACACGCGCAATATTCCATCGGAATGGCTGGCAGATGCCGTAATTGCACAATTCTGTAAAGCTCATGTTCAGCTTTTCGGCCCGCTTTTGTAGATAATGTAACTATTTTGTCACAGTCATATAGGGAGAACCATGCATAATTAACCAGTTAAGGCCGTTAGTTTAATTTACATTGTGGTAGAAAAGGCTGATGCAGCCATTTACCATGAACCCAGACGATTGCGCCCCACCTACAATCTGTTAGGGCTGTTGCAATCAGAGGTTTCATGGAAAGAAAGCCATTAGAAACATGCCGAAAGTTGGGATGGAGTAAAATATGAAAAGTCATAAAATCGCATCGCGCGGATTCTTGTCTGCACTTGTATGTACATCAATGTTGAGCAGTGTTCCGGCTTTGGCAGCCGACAGGGACAAAGCGGTTTCCACACCCCCGGCCATTTATACTGATCTCGTTGCCTGTAAGAACATATCTGACGCCGACCAAAGACTGGCTTGTTATGATGAAAAAGTCGCCGCTTTGGAATCGGCACAATCCAATAATCAGGTCGTGATTGCTGATCGTGAACAAATCCGGGAAGCCAGACGCGGTCTGTTCGGACTGTCGCTACCGCGGATCAGGCTATTTAGTGGAGATGGCGATGAAGGTGACCAGGTTAATCAGATCGAAGGCAAAATAGCCTCGGTGCGCAAGGGGTCAGGTAGCAAATGGACTCTAAGGTTGGAAGATGGCGCGGTTTGGCAGCAAACTGCAGCACCGCGAAGCACTTCTCGACGGCCAAAAGTTGGCGACACCATTGTAATAGAACGCGGTTCATTAGGTAGCTTCGTCGCGAAAGTGAATGACGGGCGCGCCTTCAAGGTCAAGCGGATCGTCAACTGAACCGCTTCCTTTTGCGTCTGGTCTAATCCATCGGCCCGGTTAGCAGGATCGGGTCGATGCGCGCTTTGTTCCATTTCATCGACCAGTGCAAATGTGGTCCGGTTGCCCGACCAGTGGCGCCGATCCGGCCGATTGGTTCGCCACGCTTTACTTCCTGGCCTTCCTTGACGAGAATTTCGGACGCATGAAGAAATGCGCTGTTGAGGCCCATACCATGGTCAATCATCAGCAGCTTGCCTTCCAGCGAAAACGGCTTTTCCGCCGCCAACGTGACAACACCATCGGCTGGTGCGACGAAATATGTCCCTGCCCCGCCTGCAATATCCACACCGCTATGGTAGCTGCCCGGCTCGCCCTTGTAGACACGTTGCGACCCAAACATCCCTGAGATCCGGCCTTTCGCTGGCCAAATAAATGTTTGCCGCCAGCCTTTGCTATCACTTCTGACCTGACGTGCAGCATTTATCTGCGCTAACTCTGGACGGCGGCGCTCCATGAAGGCTGCGCTTGGCCCGCCGCTGCGGCGGGCGACGTTGACATGTTCGATATTCCATTTGCGTGGTGCGACGTTGAAAAATTTCTTGACCGTCTCACCATTTTCCAGCGTTGCAACCATTTGCGCAGACTGGCCGGCATCGCGGTTAAACCCGATAATGAACTTGCCATCTTGATCCACCGGCACAGGTTGTCCTTCAAATGAAAGACTGCGTGTTCCTGCAGGTGCATTGCCCAACATCACTCCGCCCTGAATTTCCTGTCCGGTAAAACCGAATTTAACCGCTTGCCGAAACGCCGATTCTTCGGCGGCTTCGTCTTCAGTACCGGCGCTTTCCGCCAATGTTGAAGACAAGGGTAACGAAAAAGCGGCCACGCCAGCCAAAGCCATGGTGCCGCCGATGACGGTTTTCTTGAAATTCATTATTTTTCTTCTTCCGGCAAATGCGCCTGGGCAGAGACTTGTGCCGTTGCATAGGCCTCCTGCTTCTCGACACTCCAATAGCGGAGATCTTCCAGCGGAATCTGCTCACTGGTAATGGCACATAAAACATGATCACCGGAGGAAAGCGGCCGAAACCCGTTCGGCATGTAATAGAGCTTTGCGATTTTGTTGCGATGAGACATTAACATAGAAAAACCTTACTTCGCAGTGCATTTACTGGTGATTTACCAGCTATATAATTACTGGCAAATATTTACCACTTCTATAACAAAAATTGGCCTAGAACAAATCGGGCTGCCTGTTATCCGACGGTTTTTTCGCTTTTGAAGGCTTTGGCTTCGTTACCGGCCTGGCTTTTCGATGGCCCGCTTTTGCAGCTTCAGCCGGCGTGTCGGTAATCTGTGCCGCCACGGTGCCATCATGAAAATGCAGATTGACAGCGCCTGCATTTTTTGCCGCCACCTTGCTGCCAATAAACTGATCATCCAATCCCGATATTCTCGCATAGCCTCGTTTTAAAGGGCCATCGGGGGAGACTTGTTGTGCCAATCGCCAAAGGCTGTCGAGCCTTTGCCGGGCGTCATCCAGCGGCCGCTTGATCAGCGCGACCGGCAGATCCAGACGCCCCAGCCTGCTTTTAGCCGTGTCCAGCCGCTGGCGGAGCATGGCGGGTCGTAACGCCCCTTCCGATGCGGAAAAGCGGCTCCTTGCCTCGGCTACATTCTGTCCCATGGCATATTTCATCCCATCCGTCAGTTCATCCACGCGCTGTTGATGCGGGCGGAGCAAATCTGTTAGCGCGGGCATCAGGCGGCGCTGCGCTTCCAGCCGCTCTTGGGCAGTTGCAAAGCCCCGTTGTATCGATCGCGCCATCCGTGCTTTCGATTCACTGAGCGACGCCAGCCATTCCGCACGCACCGGAACCGCCATTTCCGCCGCTGCAGTCGGGGTCGGTGCCCGTAAATCGGCAGCAAAATCGCAAAGGGTCGTATCGGTTTCATGCCCAACCGCGGAAATAACCGGTATAGAGCAATCCGCAACCGCCCGAACCACTTCCTCTTCGTTGAAGCTCCACAGATCTTCAATCGAACCACCGCCGCGTGCAACTATTACCAAATCAGGCTTGGTCATCGCGCCATCGGTTTGCATATTCGAAAAGCCGTCAATTGCCCCGGCGATCTGCTTCGCGGCGCCATCACCCTGCACCAGCACTGGCCAAACGACCACATGGCTGGGACAACGATCTGCCAGCCGGTGCAATATATCCCGAATGACGGAACCGGTCGGCGATGTCACCACGCCGATGGTTTTGGGCAGAAAAGGTATCGCGCGCTTGCGATCCTGATCGAACAGGCCCTCGGCCTGCAATTTGGCTTTCAGCTTTTCAAAAAGCTGCATCAGCGCGCCCTCACCAGCCAATTCCATCTTGTCGATCACGACCTGATATTTGGAACGGCCCGGATAGGTGGTCAATTTGCCGGAGACGACGACCTCAATCCCATCCTCCGGCTGGAATGGCAACCGCCCGGCATTGCCCTTCCACATCACACCATCCAGCACAGCTTTGTCATCTTTTAGTGCCAAATAGACATGACCGGATGCCGCGCGCTTATAACCGGAAATCTCGCCCTTGATCCGCACATAGCCAAAACAATCTTCAACAACCCGCTTCAAGCTGCCGGATATTTCTGACACCGAAAGAGGAGCGGCATTGTCGCCAGCGCCGCTCTCGGCTAACAGCTTCGCGTCTAAAGAAAGAGAGTCGTTCATGAATATCCTGTTGCTCGGGTCCGGTGGCCGTGAACATGCCTTGGCATGGAAGCTGGCGCAATCCCCGTCTGTCCAGAAATTTTATGCCAGCCCGGGCAATCCCGGCATTGCCCATCATGCGGAGTGCGTAAAACTGGACGTTCTGGATCATACCGCAGTGGCCCAGTTTTGCGGGCGTAACAAGATTGATCTTGTGGTAGTTGGACCGGAAGCCCCTTTAGTGGACGGGCTCGGCAACAGCCTACGCACGGCAGGCATATTGGTGTTCGGCCCGGACAGAGCCCCGGCACAGCTTGAAGGCTCCAAAGGCTTTACCAAAGACCTTTGTGCTCGCGCCAATATTCCCACGGCTGGCTATGTGCGCACGACAAATACAGCGGATGCATTGGCCGCGCTCGACAAATTCACAATTCCGGTTGTTATCAAGGCAGACGGACTAGCCGCAGGCAAAGGCGTCATAATTGCCGAAACCCTTGCACAAGCGGAAGAAGCAATCGCGATGATGTTTGAGGGCGGCTTTGGCGATGCTGGTGCGGAAGTGGTGATCGAGGAATTCCTAACCGGCGAAGAAGCAAGTTTTTTTGCGATTACTGATGGCAAAAACGTCATCCCGTTTGGCACCGCACAAGATCACAAACGGGTCGGCGAAGGTGACGTCGGCCCCAAT
The DNA here is from genome assembly GCF_965233695.1 of Parasphingorhabdus sp. Taxonomy (GTDB): domain Bacteria; phylum Pseudomonadota; class Alphaproteobacteria; order Sphingomonadales; family Sphingomonadaceae; genus Parasphingorhabdus. Next base: position 2,190,161 of record NZ_OZ247497.1, on the reverse strand, counting down.
ACCGGCGGCATGGGCGCTTATAGTCCGGCACCAGTGTTGACCAAGGCGTTACAAAAACAGGTCATGGACGAGATCATCCAACCTACCGTCGACACGCTTGCCGCCGAGGGCACACCTTATAGTGGCGTGCTGTTCGCGGGACTGATGCTGACCGAAACCGGTCCGCAGCTCATTGAATATAATGCCCGCTTTGGTGATCCGGAATGCCAGGTGCTGATGCTGCGGTTGAAGTCGGATCTTGCTGCTATCATGCTGGCCACCGCAAAAGGTGAACTCGGCCAGATCAGTGCCCCCGAGTTTGACCCGCAAACAGCCTTAACAGTGGTGATGGCCGCGACCGGCTATCCCGGCACCCCAGAGAAAGGTGGCAAGATCCAGAATCTCGCCCGAGCCGAACGTAAAGGAACGAAGATATTCCATGCCGGAACCGCGGAAGTCGATGGGAAGCTGGTTGCAAATGGTGGCCGCGTACTCAATGTCACGGCTCTGGGTGGAACCACAACCGAAGCGCAGACGAAAGCATATACCGCTGTCGACAAGATTGATTTCGAAAGCGGTTTTTGCAGGCGCGATATCGGGTGGCGAGAGGTTGCCCGGGAACGCCGCGATTGAGTCGGCCAACAGATCAGTATCGACCAGAATCGCCAATTCTATTGACTTGTTGTTGAAATAGCCAACCGCCTTATGTGACAACATATCATTTGTTCATAATCCAGTCAGCTTGCTCTTGGCACCTTCTATCCCGGGTTGATTGTTTCGGGAGGGAGTGAACATGCGGCGTTTTTCCAATATTTCCAAAATCTTGTGCGGCTTTGCGGCGGTAAGCTTGATCGGCACACCGGGCACGGCAACTCTAGAGGCCCAGTCAAGACAGGGGCAGCGCCCCGATATTGTACGACTACCGCCGTCAAATCCGGTTAATTGTAGCATTTTTACCCGTGATGACCACGAACAGGTCATCGTTACCGGCTCAAGAAAAAAGGGTTCGGGTCGATTGCAACGGGCCCCTGCTGCTCTCCCGCCGCCACCACCACCAACCCCCGCACCCCTTGCCTCTCCTGCTGCCGAGTCTGTTGCAAGCGGCTATGTGGCACCGCAACGCCGCATAATAGTGCCCGGACCTTATCCCTATCCCCGCCCGCAACCACGGAACCGTGAGAAATATGCTGGTGAAGAGGTTGCAAGCATCAAGCGGGTTGCTGACGAACCGGTCTCGACCTTCGCCGTGGATGTTGATACCGGCAGCTATTCCAATGTCCGCCGTTTCCTGAATGACGGCCAAATGCCGCCCGAAGCTGCGGTGCGGACTGAGGAATTGATCAACTATTTCCGCTACGACTATCCGAAACCAGCCAGCCGGGAAGCACCCTTCAGCGTGTCGACCGATTTGTCCACCACGCCATGGAATGACGCCAGCCGTTTGCTTCGCATTGGCTTGCGCGGCTATGACGTTGACAGCAGTGAGCGGCCTCGCGCCAATCTGGTCTTCCTTGTCGATGTTTCCGGTTCGATGCGCAGCCAGGATAAACTGCCACTCGTTAAATCGACACTGAAATCGCTGGCAGGCGAATTGCGCAGTGACGACCGGGTTTCGATTGTCGTTTATTCCGGCACGGTTGGCCTGCTGCTGGCTCCGACATCGAACAAAGACCATGTTAAAGAAGCAGTCGACTGCCTTTTTGCACGCGGTTCAACCGCTGGCGGTGGTGCGCTCAAGCTCGCTTATTCCACCGCGCGGCAACACTTCCTCAAAGGCGGCATAAACCGCATCATCATGGCCACTGATGGAGACTTTAATGTCGGCACTTCCAATACTGACGAGCTGAAAAAGATCGTTGCAAAAGAACGGGAATCGGGCGTCAATCTGACCATGCTCGGCTATGGCACCGGCAATATCAGGGACGAGTTGATGGAGGGCATCGCCAATGTCGGTAATGGCAATTATGCCTATATCGACAGTGCGATGGAAGCCAAGAAAGTACTCGGTGAAGAACTGAGCTCTACGCTGTTTACTATTGCTAAAGACGTCAAAATCCAAATCGAATTTAACCCCGCACATGTTAAGGAATACCGCCTGATCGGTTATGAAAACCGGATACTCGCGGAAGAAGATTTTGCCAATGACAAAATTGATGCCGGGGACATCGGCGCTGGTCACCAGGTCACCGCGCTCTATGAAATCATGCCGGCAAAATCTACAGGCTGGCTTCCGGAACGCCGCTATCCGGCCAATCGTGTAGTTGACCGTCAATCGGATTTCTCCGGTGAGGTGGCGCAGGTGAAATTGCGCTACAAACTGCCAGGCGGCAGCAAATCAAAGTTGATCAAACGCCAGATCAATGCAGGGAGCCTGAATGATGCGAGGGCACCTAGCGGAGATATGGCCTTTGCCGTGGCGGTCGCAGCATTTGGACAGAAATTGCGCGGAGATAAATATCTCGGCAATTACAACTTCCAGAATATTCAGCAACTGTCCGGCAATGGTGGCGATTACTGGCGCCAGGAATTCCGCAAGTTGAATGATTTAGCGCAAAGTCAAAGCTGAATTTGATTCGGTCTGGCGGCCTAACCGATCAAAAAATAGCAAGCTGTTAACCATGTTTGCTAAATAATTGTCTCATATGGGGACAATTACAGCTCGTCTCGTCGGATATTCGGCGATCTGCCCATGCTGACAAACTGGACTCATCCTTAATTATCCTCCATTTTAGCGGATGGACAAATGATGATATGAACTGAGTAAGGGGTTCCGGAATGGAAGTTGGGGGTAAGATATTAACCGGTGCAGTCGCGACAGCGCTTTTGGCGGTAGTCGGGCATTATGCCACTGGTGATAATTTCATCTCAGGCCTTGAAAATGCCGCGCAAACTGAGCTGACAGCGCAGGGCATGGAAGGCGTCAAAGTAGCGTTCGCGCGTGCCCCCCTGTCTCGCAAAGCTGTTTTGAACGGTGATGTTAGCGATGAGGTCAAGCAAAAGGCCCTCAACACTGTGTCTGCTGTCACAGGAATTTCCAGTGTCGTTTGGGCGGGCAGTGATCTGGTTGCCGAACCACAAAGCGGCGATGGTGCCATTGAAAATGGCAACAATGGTGGTCTTGATTCCGCAACACAAGCGGCCGTGGCAAAATGTCAGGCCGGTGTCGATACGGCGATTGGCGATAAAAAACTCAGCTTCCGATCGGGCAGCGCTTATATCTCGCCGGCATCTAACAAAATATTGGATGAATTGGCGGTGGCAATCAAACCTTGCACTGGCCTGACCATAGCGGTTGGCGGTCATACCGATGGCAACGGCAATGCCGAGGTGAATAAAATCCTTTCACAGGAACGCGCTGACCGGGTTCGTGCAGGCCTGATTGAACGTGGTATTCCGGAAAATCTGGTAACTGCAACCGGCTATGGTGCTGAACAACCGCTGGCAACCGGACAGGGGCCAGAAGCCGATGCCCAGAACCGGCGCATTGAATTCAAGGTCCAGGCGGCAAATAAAAATGACGTAATTGATGCGAAATCGCAACAGGGGGAATGAACCATGCCATTATTAATCGAAAATCTGTTGCTCCTGCTCCTGACTTTTGCAATTGGGCTCGGCATCGGCTGGCTCTTCTGGGGCCGCGATCGCGACGAGATTTGACTGAAAATGAGGATGGATTTGACTTGCGGCGCAATTATAGCGGCCCGGTCGTGCATTTCATATTTGAATATAGGGGTTTAAAACAATGATATCGCTGATTTCTGCAAATTGGCTGCTATTCCTGATCGCTTTGCTCATTGGTGTCGCAACCGCTTTTTGGGCTTGGGCCGCATCTGGACGCGAAATCGCATCTGATCCTTTTGATGCCAATGACGGCTTGCTGGAAAAAGCGGGTGATGCGGTTGTTCCAACACCGGAACCGGTTGTGCCAGAACCAGTGGCTTCCCCTACCCCTGCGCCAAAGGTCGCTCCTGCGGCCGCACCGAAACCGGTGCCCGCCGTCGAACAGGCTGCTGCAACAACAACGGCAACACCCGCCGTTACGCCCGCTCCGCGTCCGCGGAAACGTCCGGTTGTCGATGATACGCCTCCGCCGCCGCCACCTGGAAAACCCAAAATTGCACCTCCCGTAGGTGATCCCGACAACCTGCGCCTGATCAAAGGCGTTGGCCCGAAACTCAATACCCTGCTGAACAATCTCGGCGTGACCCGGTTTGACCAGATTGCAGCTTGGAAAGAGGCTGAGATTCAGGAAGTCGATCAATATCTGGAGAGCTTCAGCGGCCGGATCACACGTGACTCATGGATTGATCAGGCAAAATATCTTGCGAAGGACGATATTGCGGGTTTTGAGAAGAAATACGGCAAGCTCTGATTTCGATTATCGAAGGCTAGTCAAATTCAGGATTGGAAGCCCGCACGATCAGCTTGTCTATTTTGCGACCGTCCATGTCGATAATCTCGAATAGCCAGTCCTGATCCTCAAAGCTTTCACCCTCTTGGGGAAGGTGGCGCAGTTGTCCGAGCGCATGTCCGGCGACAGTGGCATAGTCACGATCATCTGGCAGTTTGATGCCCAGCCGATCGGCCAGCGCATCCATTGACATCGCACCGGACACCAAAAAGCTGCCATCGGCCCGTTCGATCAAGCTGCGCTGGGTCTTCTCATCCTGGTCCGAGACAAATTCACCGGCAATCGAACTGAGCAGGTCATTAGGCGTAACAATGCCTTCAAAATGGCCATATTCATCATGCACCAGGATCATCGGAACATCGGCTTCTCGCAGAATATCCAATGCATCCAGTGCATCGAGCTGATCGGGGACTTTCTCCAATGGTCGCATCAGCTTGCTAAGATCAAGCGCCTGGCCGCTAAATTGTGCGGCAACAATATCGCGGGCTTGCACCACGCCTCTTATCTCGTCGACCGAATTTTCCGCTACCGGCAAGCGGCTATGCGGCGATTCAATCAGCATGGCGAGGATCTCTTCGGTTGTGGCCTTGATATCCAGCCAGTCAACCTCTGTCCGCGGGGTCATCACTTCGCGGATCGGGCGATCGGCCATGCGCACCACACCCGCGATCACGGCGCGTTCATGCTCTTCGATCACACCGGATCGGGTCGCCTCGGCAAAGACCATTTGCAATTCCTCTGCCGTCACATGACTGGTCTGGTCGCGTTTGAGGCCCAGCAGCCGGAAAATCAGCGCGCTGGTGCCGTCCAGCAGCCAGACCAACGGTGCCGCTATTCGTGCAAGCAAGTCCATCGGCGGTGCCATGATCACGGCAATTTTTTCGGCGGAGCGAAGTGCTATTTGCTTGGGAACCAATTCCCCGATTACCAGTGAAGCATAAGTCGTCAATCCAATGACAAGCGCGAATCCAACGGTTACCGACCAATCGCTTGGCATGCCCAAAGCTGCCAATCGCTCCGCCACAGGACCGCCCAGGCTTGCACCGGAAAAAGCACCGGCAACAATGCCTATCAAGGTAATACCGATTTGAACCGTCGAAAGAAATTTGCCTGGATCGCTGGCCAGGCGCAGGGCAATTTTTGCACCACGACTGCCTTGATCGGCGGAAGAATGGAGATGCGCCTTGCGCGCAGAGACAATGGCCAGTTCTGACATGGCGAAAACACCATTGATCAGTACCAGCACAACGATGATTGCAACATCAAACCAGGGAAAAGCTGTCATATTATCCAAATAAAGGGAATAAGCCCGAAAAATCCCTATAGCCACATGTTTTACTAAATATCAAACTTACTGTCAGTCCCGGTTCATAATTTTGGGTTCATCTTGTCTATGGTTAATTACGACTATCGCGCTGGAAACGATAAGTATATCCCGGCGATGTTATCTATGAGGGACTAATCACATGCGTATCAAACAAGCATTCATCGCGGCATTTTCATTAAGCGCACTGACGCTAGCCAGCGGTTGTACGACAAATCCGGAAACCGGAAACCGCGTCCTTTCCAAAGCAGCCATCGGCGGCATTGGCGGTGCGCTTGGCGGCTATCTGCTTGGAGACATTATCGGTGGCCGAAATGACCGAACAGCCAAAATTGTGGGCGCCGGCCTCGGTGGTCTCGCGGGCGCGGGCGTGGGCTATTATATGGACGAACAGGAAAAGAAACTGCGCGAACAAACCGCCGGCACAGGTATTGATGTGACCCGGGACGGTGACAATCTGATCCTCAACATGCCGTCCAATGTCACGTTTCCGGTCAATAGCGCGGCCATTGAACCACAGTTTCAAGAGACATTGGGCAGTGTTGCCAATACGCTGTCGCAATATGAAAAAAGCTATATTGACATCTACGGCCATACCGACAGCACCGGAACGGACGAATATAATCAGTCGTTGTCCGAACGCCGTGCGTCATCGGTTGCCAATTTTCTGAGCAATAGCGGTGTTCAAAGCGCCCGTATCGAAACCCGCGGCTATGGTGAAAGCCAGCCCATCGCCAGCAACAGTACGGAAGAAGGCCGCGCCGCCAATCGCCGGGTTGAACTCAAGATTGTGCCGATCCGCGAGCAGGATCTTTAAGCTGGCAAACTATCCGCTTGCCTAAAGGATGATCGTTCGGGCATCCCTGTCCTGATAACAGGATGAGGATGCCCCGATATGACAACACCCAATTTTTCGACTGACCTGACCGGACGCACGGCCATTGTGACCGGCGCTTCTGCTGGCCTGGGTCACCGCTTTGCAAGCGTTTTGGCGGCTTGTGGCGCGAAGGTTGCCTGCACCGCAAGGCGGAGGGAAAAGCTTGACGAATTGGTTGACGAAATCACGGACAATGGCGGCACGGCGGCGGCTTTCGATCTCGATGTGCGTGATGCTGATCAGCTGAAAGCGATTGTTCCTTCAGTCACCGAAGCCCTCGGACAACCGGATATTTTGATCAATAATGCCGGCATCGTGGATGCGGCGCGAGCGGTAAAAATGTCGACCCAACTGATCGATGATGTCCTCGATACTAACATGCGCGCCGCCTATATATTGTCCTGCGAATTTGCGCGCCCGCTGATCGAACAGAAGATGCCTGGACGGATCGTCAATATCTCTTCCATCGCGGCCACCCATTATGATGGACATGGCGCCGCGCTTTATTCCACGACGAAGGCTGGAATATCCAGAATAACCGAGGCACTGGCTGTGGAATGGTCGAGATTTTTCATCAACGTCAATGCAATCGCACCGGGATTATTTCAAACCGACATGTCCGATGGAATGACCAGTCGCATGGGTAATTTTTACGAGAATTTTCCGCGCAAACGCCTGTGCCAGCCTGAGCAGATGGATAGCACATTGCTCTACTTGCTATCACCTGCATCGGAATGTGTGACCGGGACAATCATCAAGGTCGATGACGGTCAAGGGCCACGTTAACGCAGAACAGCTAGACCTAGATGATCGCTAATGTCCGCTTTGGGCCCAGAAAGCGGACGTTGATATGGCTTGATCTGAACAAGCGCCAAGCAATCCGCCCCACAGCAAAATTCTCGGGTTGCAACGCCCTTAGAATGGTGTGATCACACCAGTTCATTGTAAAACAATGCGCAGTACAATGAATCCCTTCTGATTTGGCTGCAGGAAACAGAAAATGAGGATATTAAAACGGATATTTCAGACGGCATTTGCAGGGCGATCGTGATGATTGTACTGGTCTACCCGAGATCATTCCAAGTCGTCGACAGTGCTCCCGTTGTCCCCATTTCGTGTGTGATCGACGATTTCCAAAAGCCCGTCACGAGCTGCCAATGTCATGAGTTCTGCTAGTGAGTGCACATCCAATTTTTGCATCAGGCTGGTGCGATGATTGTTGACCGTGTTTATGCTAATCCCAAGACGGGCGGCCAGCGTTCCGTTGCTGCCGCCCTGTATCAGACCGATAAGTATCTGGCGTTCTCGCCTTGTCAGGCTATCGTGAATGGATGGTTCTTCCAAAACAGCTTTTACACTTTTCGAAACCCGCATTTCACCATTGGCGATATCGCAAAGAAGCTGAGGCCATCGGTCAATTTCATCCCCCTTCAGAAGAAGACCGTGAGCCCCACTTGCCATGGCACATTTCATTATGGTCGGGTTTTGCAAACCGGTCATAAGAACGATTTTTGTGTCAGGGCACCAGCGGCAGATCTCTTCAACCACTTCCAGACCGGTGATTACCGGCATGGCAATATCGACAATCAAAATATCCGGACGATGTTGTTTGGTTGCTGCAATGGTTTTGAGACCGTCCTGGGCATCGGCAAGTATGGTAAAGCGACCATCACGTTCCAGCACACCCCGCAGCCCCGCACGCACAACCGCATGATCATCTCCGAGAACGATCCGCAGTGGATTTTGCGAGTGAATAATGTCCATTGTCCCCCAACCACATATTTTTCCAACGGTTTGCCAGCAAAACCCAGATCGGCAGGCACAATATGAACAGGGTGTCCGATATTATCAACCAACTTGTACCGCGCCTTCGAAACCGGTCATTTGGCGGAGTGACACTGCTGCTGTTTTCCTTCCTGGCACTGGTATTGATGAGTGATGAAGCCCAGGCGAAGCAGGACGTGATTGATCTCGCATATGTTTCAACAATCGAGGATATTCAGGAAAATTCAGAACCGGTCTTGCGGAAACAAACCGGCCCGATCGAATTGCTCCGATATAGTGTTCAACTTGAAAACAGCGGAGAAAAACCTCTGCTCTTCAGGGTAGTAACCGAAGAAGCTGCTCGGGCAGAGGTGTTGATAAGTGTGGTTGATCAAGGACAGAAAGAGATTCTGCTCCAATCCCGCCCACGGTTTAAGGATGCAGAAACACTCAGCAGTCAAAACCTTCAACTGGCATCTCGACCGGTCATTATAACCAGAAACGGATCGATACGGCTTGATATTGATATCCAAGTGGCCACTACTGACCGTGCGTTTCCGATCAGTCTGATTTCCGAAGATCAGTTTATCGCCAAACGCCAATTGGTTACCGCGGTTCATGGCCTGTATTTTGGTTCAACCTTGTTTGCCGTAGTGCTTGCCACCGGCTTTGCGTTTCTGATGCGCTCGCATGTCATTGCCCTGTTTTCGCTTTACACTTTCACGCTAATCTTGCTGAATGTTCATACCTATGGCTACGCAACACCCTATTTGCCGGAATTTTTCTCGATCCATCATGACGGAATAAAGCGTATCTTGCGACTGTCCTGGTGCGTTTTCTATTTCTTCTTTGCAACCAGCTTCACCAATGCATCCCGCAATGCTCCGCGCATGTACCGGATTGCCCTTTTTGTGGTTGGAGCAACCGTCATCAACTCCCTGGTTGGTGCGGTTTTTCAACTGCCTGTCACGACAATCATAATGATCGCCACAGGCACAGGTTTCTTTGCATTCGTTGGTTATTTTGTATGGTTGGCACTTCGTGAAAAGGTTAAAGGCGCAGGTTTGTTCGCGTTAGGCTTCTGTATCCTGCTTGCCTATATCATGCTCACGATACGTGCCGGATTTCCTGATGTAGCCAGATTCAATGATCAGTTCGACACCGCCGCACTTTTTCTTCTGGTGCTGGATTGCCTGGTCTTCGGTGCTGCGATCATCAGCCAGGTGCGCGGCATCATTCAGGAACGGGACGCATCAAAGGAGCAGCAGCTCGCGGCGGCCGTGCAAAGCAGCGAGATCGCCAACCGGCTGGCACAAGCGCATATTGATCGCAATATCGCCCTTGCAGAGATAAGTCGCGCGCGGCGCAGTCTTTCGGAAACGCGGCACGATTTACGTCAGCCCCTTGTTTCGCTGCAGAGCGCACTGTCTGGCGTTGACCCTAAAAACCGGGAACTGCACCGAGCACTGGAATGGAGTATTGACTATATAGATCAGTTGCTTTCGGCCACAACTCTGGATGAGGAAGGCGCTGTAACCACGGTGAAGAGAAAAACCGAGGATGTCCAAAGTCGTCAGGAGACAGCGCTGAATGAGCATTTGCTGACGCTGGAGCAGATGTTTGTCGAAGAGGCGCGTGCCAATGGCTGTACCCTCGAAATCAGGAAGAGTGATCTAGTTCTCGCGGTACCGTCGGTGGCCATTCACCGCATTCTGTCGAACCTGATCGACAATGCGATCAAGCATTCTGGCGCAACTTGCATTGGTGTGGAAGCCGGACTGCACGATGGGCAAGCCTGGATAGAAGTGACCGATAATGGCTCTGGGTTACCACCAGACATCCTAGCAAAATTCGATAATATGGGCGATGATGAGCAGCGCGATCAGAATCACGGACCACATGGATTGGGTCTTGGGATCGCGCGTTCGATATCCGCCGGTGAAGGCCTGAAACTTGAACATTGCCCGACAGATTCCGGGACTCGCTGGAGGCTATCCGACATTCCCCTTGCAGCAACCCGATGAATTTCTGCAAAATTTAAACCGGACCGAGACTATCTGACCTAGTTAAAGTTAACGTAATTCTTGCCAGCTGGTACCAACAGAGTTGCCAAAACAAGCCTCTTTTCAACACTGCCTAAAGCCTGCTTTTGGCTTAGTGTGGGCACGAGGCTAGTGACTGCTATGTGGGCAAAACGTAAGGCAGCACTTCCTGGATATGGGCTATCATCAATTTTGCCAAGGCCTAATCAAATGTCCTGCAATTCAGAAAGCGGACCTCATCGGAGAGCGCGGTCTCTACCGATATAAAAGCTGCCCGGTCGCCTTTTATGTGGAAACTGGCAAGGTCAGTCGCATAGCGCATCCCGCTTCCACTCTGGGATCGGGGGAGGAGCAGTGTTCGGTTTTTTGTTTGGCTTCGACTGGACGGATGCGTGATGGAAATCAACGAGTTGGCATCAATGGACATCCATGCGATCTGGAGACGGAAACTACCGTCACAAATATAAGTCGTGGATCCCCGGTCCGTGCGGAAGACCAGAGCCAGACTGTCATTCGATTGGGCGAGTAAAGGTGCAGCGAAACAGGCCGGTAGGAGCACTAATCCTCTGATAATCTGCTTCAAAAGTCGCATCTGATCAATCCTCTGATGGGACGAAACGCCCGTATTAGTGCCTCTAGTCTATCCGATTGCCGGTTGCTGCCAAATGGTGTGATTGCACTATTCCGACCTGGTTCGATGGGTCCTAGAACCAGCGACACATTCATTCAGGAGACCCGATATGCGACCACAAACCGCGTTGTTAATTGCCGCCACAAGTTTGACCCTTTCCGCCTGTCTGGGCGGCAGCGGGCCGGTTAAGAGCAATCTCTCGCAATTTCACACACTGGATTCCGTTCCGGCTTCCGCCACTTTTTCGGTAGTCTCGTGGCGGCCGGAACTGGACAATTCGCTCGAGTTCCGCAGCTATGCGCAGCGATTGACTGCGATCATGCGGGAAGCCGGACTGAGGGCCGTCGCACCTGGTCAGCCGGCGGATTATATTGCCTATCTCGATTATGGCATCGATGATGGTCGCCCCGTCACTTACACTTACAACGTGCCTCAATGGGGTGTGACGTATAAAGCCCAGACAACTTCAACTGTAGTGGACGAAACCAAACCTGGGCAACAGGTCATCAGCAGCACGGTGCGGGGCGCGGATCCGACATATGGGGTTACCGGATATCAGCAGGAAGTACGGAACAGAACCGTCTATGCCCGGTTTGTGCATATCGATATCCTGCCAAAGAACGCGAGCGCCCAAACCACTCCGGTATATGAGTTGCGTTTGAAGAGCAGCGGATCGTGCGGCAGCATTCCATCATTGATGCCGCGTTTCATGCGGGCCATCGAGAAACGGTTTGACCGTAAGTCCGGATATTCGGGCAAGGTCAAAACTGGCGGTGTAGACTGCTAGCCTCTTGCTGACCCAATTCCACAGATAGCAGGGAAAAGCTCTTGAAAAAGCTATAATTTTTACAAATTTCCTGAACTCCAGATGAACGGTTTTCTGCGGAATATAGTGTGATTCCACTATGGGCTTCCATGTCACTTTTCCACATGATTGCTCCATCGTCAGAAACGGAGAGAACGACCATGAAAAAGATCAGACTGTATTCCGGATTGTCGCTTGCAACAATGGCATTGGCCGCGACCACCATCGCGGGAGCGCAGCCGGCGCTGGCACAGTCCCAAGATTTCCGTTCCTTCTTTCCAACAACCGCCAGCGAAGCGGGCGAAGTGGGGCAGCGCGACAATCAGGCCAGGGATCAAAGAAGAAACGCCCGGAAAACTGCCGACCCCGATTTCAAAGGCCCGGATTATCGCAGACATGTCGGTGATCTGGCGGTCAACGGGGATCTTCCGGAGATTGAACAACGTGGCTATGACGCGCGCCGGGCTCGCAAGGGACAGCAAGTCAACAATGTAAACGACCTGACTCCGGTTGAACGACAGCAGCTTGATCGTCGGGGCCGCAATGCGCAAGTCGCACATGGGGTGCGGCCAGGGTATCAGAATAATGGTCATCCGACTGCGCAACGCAGCACCAACCGCCATCAGCGCGACCATGCGCGTACGCCGCGCGGCACGAACTTTCAGGGCGCGGCCTATCGCGAACATACCGGTCGGCTAGCTGGAACCGGTAATTTAAAGCAACTGGAACAGCGCGGATATGACGCCCGGCGTGCCCGGCCGGGACATCAAGTCCGGGACGAATATGACTTGACGCCGAACGAGCGCCGGGATTTGCAGCAGCGTGGCCGGCAGACGCAAGTTACCCGCGGAAAGCGCAACGGTTTTCGTCCTGTGGCTTTGGGAGCGACCTCTGACCACGGACATTATCAACGGCAAGCAAGATATGGCAACAATGGCTATCCCGGTGCGGGGAGAGCGCCATTTCGCGGCCAGGGCGCACAGAATATGAGCAGGGCTAGCCGGATAAAAGGTACGGCCAGGACTAGCTTCACCGCCACCTCCATATCGAACAAGGTTTCAGGCGTCGATATGGGTACGGAGGCCTTTGGCGGGCGCAGTGCCGGAATTGGTGAATATGGCGTCGACATGACTATCGGTCAGGTGCAAACTTTTGCCAACGGAGATGATCCGGTCATGGCTGCAGGTCGGGCGACCGAGCGCTTTGGTCAGAATCTTTATGGCGCCGCACATGGTATTGGCGATTCTATCCGCGACCCCCGGAAAATCCCGGGGAATGTAGTGCGAGCTGGCACAGGCGTTGTCCGAACCGGTGTTGGCGCGGTGCAATATGTCGGTGAAAAGACGATCAAGACAACCCGTGACGGCGCCCGGTTCATGACCGACCCCAACTATGCGTCCAAGCAGGTCAACTATGGCGCCAAGCGGGTCGGGAAGACGGTCAGCAATATCGGCAAGTCGACCTGCAAGGGGTTTTCCACGCTTCTAGGGCTCAACAAGAAGAAGTGCAAATAAGGAGCGGTCGCAAATAATCCATCGCAGGAGAATGATCATGACGGGACTTTCGAATATTATCGGCTCCGCAGCGTTACTCGTCACTGCCATGACGGCTGCCTTATGGGCCGTGCCTGCCGAGGCCAGCGGGACAGCGCCCCAGTATCGGGGCTATTGCGAGGCAAAGTACCGGACCGGCGCACTCGAAGGGGTCAAACCGCGCTGGAGCCACGGCTATAACAGTCGCACAAAGCGCATGGAATGCCGGGAAGCGGATTCCATGGGTTTCAACACGTCCGTCAAAGGCCGGACTTTCTGGATCAACCTCAACGATCTGTGCCACTTCACAACCGGCAGATCAGATTTCCATTGGCATGGTGAAGGCCAAGTTGCCTGTGGAAGGAATGACCACAGATGATTACGAGACTTGTTCGCCGTTCAATGCCGGGGTTGTTTCTGTTGACAGCCTGCCTCACGACTTCCGGCCTGTTGTTGCCATCTCCCGTAAAGGCTGGAGGATCATCGATCGATCTGTCCAAATTCTGTGATGGCCGATATCGAACGGGCTTGCTTCGGGGTCTAAAGTCCAAAATTCGGGCGAAGTGGGACCCGAAGAGGAAAAAGTGGGGATGCTTCATTCCCGGTTCGTTCGGCTATGGCATCGTCACTCCGGCTGGTTTCAAACCTCTCGGCTATGCCGAAGCGTGTCGCAAGATGCGCGGTACACCAATTTATCATGTACATGGCCGGACACTGCATTGCGGTCGGGATACCGCACAGCGCCAGCCGCCACCTCGCGAGGCTCCGCCTGTGCCGCCATCCAATGGCTATGGGAGAGGTGAGGCCCAGTATACCGCATTGAGCATGTGCAATCGTTCCCGCACCGAAACCATCTACGCCGCGTGGGTGTGGCATGACTGGGGTGAACGGAAGCGCCCCAAAAACTGGCGTGCCCAAGGCTGGATCAGATTGGCCCGCGGACAGTGTGAACGGATAGAGTTTCCGCACTACCGTAACGGTGATCCTTATGAAGATACGGTCTATCTGCACGCCACTTCGGACAGCATAAACTGGGGAAAAGGCGACTACGCCTTCTGTCTGCACCCATCTGACTTTGATCATCTTGGTGCCGACAAAATGGCGTGTACCGGCAGGGATCAGTGGCTTGCAGAGACGTTTGAGTTCCAGTTAAATCCGGGCGCCGAGAATAGGTTCAATTTCAACTAGCCGCTGATAGTGCCAGTATTCAGACCAAAGTTTCAGGAGGTGTAACATGCCTATATTTGCAAGAAAATTGGGTGCAATTATCAGTGCCGCTTTCCTGTTCGCATCGGTTCCGATATCTGCCCAACGCCTTCCGACTACGGAAAATGGCTTCTACATGATGCGCACGAATGCAGACGACCTTTCCGAGTATCGGTCGGTAGACAGCATGTGTATCGGTGAGAATCACGATGCTCTGATCGCCTTCCAAAGTACCGGCGATGGCACGGTTGACTTTTTTGATCTGAAACAGGGTGAAAAGGTTGCTCCAGCCAAATTGAAATTGAGCGAACCGGATGCCGGGGTCAGCCAGATACGTCACAAGCTGATTGAACCGGGAAGCGATGAAGTTGTTTTGGAACTGCATTTCGTAAATCCTGGCGCATTGGGCAATCCAACCAAAATACCCATGGCGACGCTATCCCACGTCAATGTAGGGCACATGAACTTCACAAATCTCGACTGCATGATGGGCAAGCATATATTATACGCCGGCATCGATCAGAACCACAGAGTAACGGTGATGACTGACGCAGAAGGTAATCTTTCTTTTCTGCTGAGCTCGATAAAAGAACCCGGAGTGGCGATGAATTTGACCGACGGGTTCTGGTCCTCTGGCAAGCGGGAAGAAATCATCTTTACCTTTATTGAAGGCAGCGCGGTGACAAGCATCAAGGCTGCGCCTCACCAGCGCATTGAATATCCGGCATGGCGAACCGCCAACCCGGACGGGCGTCAATATTCGGCAAGCCCTAATGGGTTTTTCGTAGCCGATATGGCAAAGCTGGGCAGCAAGTCGAACCGATTGCCCTATGGGCTGGTCCTGCATTTTGAACGGCTTGAAATTTGCCGTCATCTTGCTGGTGAAACCAGCGGTAATCCGGAACGCGACAAGCAGGTGGCGCATAGTTGGCAAAAGGCGGGATGTGATGAAGCGAAGACGCATCATGCTGGATATGTTAAGCAATTTACGGACAACAAGCCGGTTTCCGAAATACTGAAAACACATGGTTTTGAATTCTAGGATTATAGTCGCAGGCGCTAGTAACAGGGAAAAAGCAACATGGGCAGCAAGGGCTATATCGCAGGCGGGCTTTTTACGGCCGTGCTTTTCATTGCTTCTATCCTCTTGCCAGTATCATCAAGCAACCACGTAAAGGCATCACCCGTAATTCCCGCCATGCTGCTCCAAACCATCGGAGAGGCCGAAAACCAGTGCCGCATCACTCAGGATAGTTGCATGATCAATTCGGATCGTTGCAAAGCCGATCATGACAATGCAATCAGGCGGCAAAATCAGTGCACAGCCCGGCAGGGCAAGAAATATCGTGCATGTTACGACAGGGTCTATCAAACGTTGAGGCCCACCATCAGTTCCGGAAATCGTCAGCGGGTTGTGGAATGGAAGCAACAGCAAGCTAAACGTCAATGCCAGTATCTGAAAGACACAAGACGAAGCTGCCCAAAACCACAAGATAGCTGTTATTCGCGCGGCTATTGTATTCAGCAATATCAGCGTTGTTCATCGAACGCGTTTCTGGAAGAGCAGTCATATAGCCAGCCCGCTGGCCCTCAACCGCCGCAACGGACAGAACAATACACACCTCCACCGGCACCGCGAACCGTTCCACGCCGGCCTTCCGGCCCGGTGAGCGGTTTGCCTTGGAATGACAAGCGACCTACCGTTTACCGCGTGGAAATCGAGAATACGTGCAAGCACCCGGTCAAGGCGGCATATGGCATCAAAGGGGGCAAAAAAACTGCGGATCGCAGTTATGGATGGAAAGTTCTGAATCGGGGAAGAAACACCATCGCGTTTCCGGAGGAACAGGTTTCTGTAAGCATATATCTGAAGCAAGGCGATCTTGCGAGTGTCAGAGCGAGAGGCGGGCTGGTGGTCTATGAGCACGACGCCTTTGGTCGATTTTATGTAAAGGATGACGGTGATTTTGACCTGAGTTACGATATGATCCACTCACGAACGCCACCCAAGCCGGGCTATCGCCAAGCCCGGTTCGCAACCCTGGCGCAGGGATTTGGTAAAAGTGCACGGCGCTACAAAGTCATAAAATGCAAAACAAAACGGTAATTGCTGTTGCTCGGCAATATCTGCTTTTGACGCACACATCGCGATCAGGTTGCCATAAACATCCTTAGATCATGCCCATCCTGCAATTGAAGTGTACCGTCGAAACTTTTTCAAATTGGCCATTTGCGATGGCGCACAAGCCAGAATGCCGCGCCCGCCGCAGCGCCAATTGGGCCAAGCGTAAGGTAATCTTCAATGGCACGCATCACCGTTATCTGGTCGCCGCGGAACAGGACCGGGATCCCGGCTGCAGCTCCGGCAAGGAGGAAAAACCAAAGCCTGGTGATCTTGCGGAATTCGGAAACAACTATAGCGACCAGAGCGACGGGAGCCGCAAGTATCCCTGCCATGGCAGCGAACAGAGGCAGATAGCCCGCCTGGTTCGCGATATCCTCGCCCCAGGTCACGCTTTCCGAGAGCGGCTGACCAATCGTCATAAGGCTGCCGACCAAAAATATTCCGAGCGAGGCCGCAAAGCAGGCGGCAACATAGGCAAGTGCAATGCGGATGAGTGCCTTCATGCTTGTCATGATGGTGACCAAAGCAGGTTCCTCTCTTCAGGGGACTATTTCGCGACAATATAGTCCGGCCTGACCAACCACGAATGGTCTAAAGACACTATTCTCGGCTAACGAAAGAAGACCGCGAGCAGTTCACCGCCATCCCAATGCTCAATGTCCGTTAGCTATATGGCCTGACAGATGACCGGTATTCGGACTTGTTTTCGACAATATCTAATGTCCGTTTTCGAGATGTAGCCGCCGGCTTCCCGGCACATTTAAGAACCGACTTAAACCAGATCCCCCATTAGCAGCTTGGGCAAATCGCCGCTTTCTCCCCGGGCTTCGGCCATGAACTGATCCTTTAGTGGCGGAAGGCGCTGGACCATTCCGATACCAAAACGGCGGATCGCGGAGGATGCGTCTCCCGGCAATCCGAATAGCCGCGTCAATATGTCTGTCGCGGCAGACATCATCAGGTTGTCCAGCCCGCGCCACCGGTCGTAACGGGCCAATATCTGGGCATCGCCCAGGTCCAGTCCGGTACGCGCGCCATCGACTATACATTCGGTTAGCGCCGCGACGTCGCGCAAGCCAAGGTTTAAACCTTGCCCGGCAATCGGGTGGATACCGTGGCCGGCGTCACCCACCAGTGCGAGGCGTTCAGCGGTTAAGCTGGCGCTGTGATGGAAACCCAGCGGATAGGTGACGCGGTCAGACTCCAGTGTCATTGGGCCAAGAAAGCCGCCCGTTTTCTTCATCAATTCCGCTTCGAACGCGCGTTTGTTGATTTTTGCCAGCGCCTGACCATCCTTGCGCGCCACGGTCCAGACTATCGCCGAGCGGTGGCGGCCCTTGTCATCATCACCCATTGGCAAGACCGCAAACGGTCCGGAAGGATAGAAAATCTCATAGGCTGTATGTTCATGTGGCTGTTCATGCGACACCGTGCAGGCAATTGCGCTATGATCATATTGCCATCTTGCCATTACGATACCTGCTGCGTCGCGAACCGAACTTCCGCGACCGTCGGCGGCAATCAATAGCGGCGCGATATGTTCATCACTATTTTCGAGCGAGACAGAGACACCATGGGCATCGCGATCGGTTTGTTGCACCCGTATGGGCATATGCAGATTAATCCGCTCGTGCTTTTGCGCGGCTTCAAAAAGCGTTTTCTGCAAAAGGCGATTTTCGATCATCACGCCCAGCGGACTGTCAAACTCATCGGGCGTAAAGTCGAGCTTTCCGGGCTTCAGGCCATCGTTGATGAGAATCCTGTCGATCGGGGACGCATGCGGTTCCAGCTTTTCTGCTAGGCCGATGGCGACGAATATATTCCAGCTCGCGCTATTAATCGAGGAGACCCGAACATCATTTTTGGCATCGCGCAAATCTGCTGGATCAGCCCGATCAATGACTGCTACCTGCAATCCATGCGCAGCCAATGTCAGTGCCTGGGTCAATCCAATCAGACCAGCGCCCAAAATAATCGCGTCACTATGCTTTGCAGAATTGCTCATATAAGGGCCTCGGTCTCCGGTTGGATAGCATCAAGATAACCTCCGCAGGACCGAAAAGAAAGCATGTTCGGTCAAAGACTAGCCAACAAACTTGTCGGCAAAACTTGACGCGGAGTCACCGATTCGCGCAAAGGAAGCATAGTTAATATGGGTTTGGGCGCGTCGATCGAAAAAGTCCGCCCCGGGAGTAGATTATGGCCGGTAAAGCGAAAGAAGCCAGTTGGCGTGATGTGATGCGCCAGAGCCTGTTGCGCAGCGGGGCGCTGATTGGCGCAATTGCGCTGGCCGTTGCTGCGACCTTTCTGTTTCTCGCCTTTGTCAGCTATTCGCCCAGCGATCCTTCATTAAACACGGCGGCGGGCAGCGTTGAACATAACTGGATGGGCGTTGTTGGCTCCTATAGTTCCGACTTGTTGCTTTCCTTGCTGGGCGTACCGGTGATATTATTTTTGCCGCTCATTCTGATATTCGCCAACCGCCTGTGGCGCGATATTCCGCAAGAGGAATGGAAAAAGCAGCTTTTCTGGTGCCTGATTGCCGCATTTTTGATCGGAACGGGCTTGTCTCTTTGGTTTCCGGACAGTCAGGCGGACCTGCCATCCGGTTGGGGTGGATTGGCCGGTATGGTCTCAGCCAAGGGAATCAGCGCGGCTCTGGGCGCCATCTCGTCAAGCTGGAGCGGAATCATATCGGGCGTGCTTACTGCGATCACAGTCACCGGCGGGCTGGTACTGGGCTATTTCAGCTTGCGGCTCGACAAACCGCTTTTCTCTATGCCGCAACTTAAATTGCCCCGACTCAAGTCCAAAGATGAAGACAGCGGTCTTGTTATCGAACCCGATAATAATGCCGCCGCGAAACCAATGAAGGCACCAGCGCCGCGCAAAGAGGTCAAACCGGACAATCGTCCGCCACCGGAAATTAGCGATCGTGCGCTCCCGCCTAAGAAAGCAAGTCTTTCCAGCGGCAAACAAGGCGATTTCTTTGGGCCTTATTCCCTGCCATCCATCGACCTGCTGACACCGCGCCCCGAAGAAGCGAACAACGTCATCGACAAGGCAGGACTAGAGCGCAACGCCCGGCTACTCGAATCCGTGCTCGACGATTTCCATGTGAAAGGCACAATCAACGCGGTTCGGCCAGGGCCGGTTGTTACCATGTATGAGCTGGAGCCAGCACCAGGCATCAAAGCCAGCCGGGTGATTCAGCTTGCCGAAGATATTGCCCGGAACATGTCTGCCCTCTCGGCCCGTGTTGCCGCGATACCCGGTCGTACGGTAATGGGTATTGAACTGCCCAACGCACAGCGGGAGTCCGTGGTTCTCCACGAAATGATCGGCAGTGACAGTTTTCAGGATCAAACCGGCCAGCTTCCGATCATTCTTGGCAAAAACATTTCCGGTGATCCGGTGATTGCCGATCTTGCGCCGATGCCGCATCTGTTGATCGCGGGCACCACCGGTTCCGGTAAGTCTGTCGGCCTGAACTGTATGATCGTGTCGCTGCTTTATCGGTTGACCCCGGATCAGTGCAAAATGATCATGATTGATCCCAAGATGCTGGAACTCAGCACCTATGATGATATTCCGCATCTGTTATCACCGGTGGTTACCGAGCCTGCCAAAGCTGTAAGGGCGCTTAAGTGGGCGGTTGAACAGATGGAAGAACGCTACCGGATGATGTCTTCAATATCCGTGCGTAACCTCGCCAACTATAACGAGAAGGTGAAGGCCGCAAAAGCCAAGGGAGAACCTTTGGGCCGCAAAGTTCAGACCGGCTATGACCCGGAAACTTCACGCCCCATTTATGAAGAAGAGCAGCTTGACTATGAGGTGCTGCCGCAAATCGTGATCATCGTGGACGAGCTCGCCGACCTGATGATGACCGCCGGCAAGGAAGTTGAGTTTCTTATCCAGCGCCTGGCCCAGAAAGCCAGGGCTGCGGGTATCCATCTCATCATGGCGACCCAGCGGCCTTCGGTTGATGTCATTACCGGCGTGATCAAGGCCAATCTGCCGACAAGGATCAGTTTCCATGTGACGTCCAAGATTGATTCGCGCACTATCCTTGGTGAACAGGGCGCCGAACAGCTGCTCGGCAAGGGTGACATGCTTTATATGCCTGGCGGCAAACAGTTGACCCGAGTCCATGGTCCCTTTGTTTCCGACGACGAGGTCCGCCTGATCGCCGATCATTGGCGCGCTCAAGGATCGCCGGAATATATTCAGGCGGTGACCGAAGAACCGGAGGACGGCAGCTACGCTCTCGATGGCGCGGATCTTTCCGACAGCAAGGAAGACCGGCAATATGCGCAGGCCTGCCAGATTGTATTTGAGAGCCAGAAAGTATCGACCAGCTGGCTACAGCGCCAACTTCGAATAGGGTATAATACCGCCGCCCGGATCATCGACCGGATGGAGGATGACCAGTTTATCAGCCCGCCCAACCATATTGGCCGCCGCGAGGTGTTGCGCGACCAAAATGGCGAAGTGATCTGATAATCACGCTAATTCAGGTGTTGTTCAATCACTTTCGTCTAGAAGTGAATATGAATTTTCAGGAGTTTTCAATATGTTAAGATATGCTTTTGCCTTTGCGGCGGCGCCTTTGTTGCTGACGGCTAGCGTGTCGGCTAGCGCCCAACAAAGTCCGGCAGACGATATCAGCGCCATTTCGGCGCATTTGCGTGCGATGACGACGATGACCGCCAACTTCACGCAAACCGACCGCAGCGGTCAATTATTGCCAGGTAAGTTGACGCTGAAACAGCCTGGCCGAATTCGCTTTCAGTACGGCAAGGAAGCCAACTTACTGATCGTCGGCGATGGCAAGGCTCTTACGATGATCGATTATGAGGTGAATCAGGTGCAACGCTGGCCGATCAAGAACAGCCCGCTGGGTGCGCTGCTTAATCCTGAACGGGATTTGTCAAAGTATGGCAAAATTATCCCAACCCGCAATCCGAATGTATTGAGCGTCGAAGTGCGCGATCCGAAAAGACCGGAATATGGCGTGATCACTATGGTTTTCACCAAGGTAGCCGGCGCACCCGCCGGTTTGCGTCTGGATGGCTGGGTATCGCTCGATTCGAAGAATAACCGGACATCAATTCGGCTTTCCGAACAAAAATTCGGCGTTCCTGTGGCCAATAACGCCTTTCAATGGACCGATCCACGTAGGAAAGGCCGTCGTGGGCGATGAATGGAGGCGCCGCCTCGACAAGCGGAAGCACTGACAGGTTTTGTTCATCTAAGCGACAGAAACACGGTTCTATAAGGGTTACAGGATGAGATGAAGCGATCAGGTTTTCCCCCTGTTACCTGATTATACAAACTTCGGACCATCCTATGCGTGACGAACGCGAGTTAGCCCTCACCTCCTAAATGCCCCCGGAGGTGAGGGTTTTTCGTCTCTAAACCATCAAAAAATATAGTGTTTCACCCCATTTTGAGGCGGCTTTAGGCTTGGGTTTTTCCTATATCATCGCTAGGAGTTTAGCGATGAGTGATAGCCTGAAAATCGTAAGCTGGAATATCAACAGCGTCCGCGCGCGAATCGAAATCGTCGAACGATTCTTGAAAGAAGAAGCGCCCGATGTGCTCTGTCTTCAGGAAACCAAAGTGCGTGATGACCAGTTTCCGGAAGGGGCTTTCCGGACTTTGGGCTATAATCATCTGATTTTAAACGGCCAACCCATGCATCATGGTGTTGCAATGATCAGCCGCGTGCCACTCCATAAAGACGAACGATTTGACTGGCAGGCCAATGGCGAAGCGCGGCATGTCGGCGCACGCCTCGAAAATGGCGTCCGGATAGAGAATGTTTATATTCCTGCTGGTGGGGAAATTCCTGACCGTGAGCAAAATCCGAAATTCGGCCAAAAACTGGATTATTATCAGCGGATGATCGATTGGTCCGCCAATTTGGACACACCTACGATCCTTTTAGGCGACTTTAACGTCGCACCGCTGGAATCCGACGTCTGGAGCCACAAGCAGCTGATCAACGTAGTCAGCCATACGCAAATTGAAATCGACACCATGGCTAAATTGCAAGCCGCCCATGGTTGGGTCGATATTGGCCGTAAGTTCATTCCTGACCCGGAACGTCTTTATACCTGGTGGAGCTATCGTGCCCGTGACTGGCGTGAATCGGATAAGGGGCGGCGGCTTGATCATGTCTGGGTGAGCCCGGAACTGGAAAACAAAGCGGTAAGCCATGTCGTGCACGAAGATGCGCGCGGTTGGACCAAGCCGTCGGATCACGCACCACTTATCACGGAATTCAAATTTTGAATGACGGCACCAATAGCATCTGAAGCGAAAGCCGCACGCCGCGCAGCCCGGGCCATAGATGCGCTAAGGCGCGGCTGGCCAATCAGTTTGGAAACAGGCCGTGAGAGGCTTAACCTGTTGCCGGTCGAAACCACCGATCTGGATGGCTATCTTTCGTTGCAAACTAACATTTCGCTGCTCATTTCGTCCAGCAGGGCAGACACACTGAAACTGCTTAATCAGCGTGCTTCCGCAGATCCCGGCCTACCCGTTCAGATTTCCCTCCCAAATCCAGTTACGGCGGCAGAAATTCAAGCGATTGTTGATCCTGTTCTGGATATGAAGCACCCAATGAAAGGTCCGTTTCGTAGCGAAGAGCTGGTTCATCCCGACGCAGCGAAAGCAGCGATGGAACTGGCGAGACATGGCGGCCTGTTGCCTGCATTTCTAATCACAAATGATCCTGCTGAAGACAAACTGTCTGTCGGCGATGTCACTGCCTTTGCCGATTCCAACGCACTGATCATCAGCGCCCATGCCAAATTGCCGGTCGCTGCCAATGGCAAAGCCCATATTTACGGATTTCGCAGCGAGGCGGATTCCACCGATCATATAGCGCTGGTGATCGGCGACCGAGACGAAACAACCCCGGTAGTGCGGCTACACAGCGAGTGTCTAACCGGCGATGTACTAGGTAGTTTAAAATGCGATTGCGGGCCGCAGCTGCATGCCGCTCTGGATCAGATGAGCGAAGCCAATTGGGGCGTGCTTCTCTATCTGCGTCAGGAAGGTCGCGGCATCGGTCTGATTAACAAGCTTCGCGCCTATGCCCTGCAAGATCAGGGATTCGACACGGTCGATGCCAATCAGCGCCTCGGATTTGCTATTGATGCTCGGGATTTCTCGATTGCAGCCCGCATGCTGGAATTGCTCAATATCGGTCAGGTTAAATTGATGACCAACAATCCGGAGAAGGTCGAAGGATTGGAAGGTTGCGGCATATCCGTAGAGGAGCGGCTGTCTGTCAAGATTACGGCAAACCCTCATAACGAATTTTATCTCGACACCAAACGGGATCGGACGGGTCACAAGCTTTGAGTGTTTTGCGGGTTGATGCAGCTACGTTGACCCTGAGTTTCAAGGAGCAAGCCATGACTTGCTCCATCGGACGATCCGGCGCTTGTCCAGCTGATCAGAAACGCGAAGGAGATGGCTGTACACCACTTGGTCGATGGCCGATCAGAGCAGCTTTGTTCCATCCTGGGCGCAGCGCCCCTGGGCCAGATATCAAACTGCCTTGGCGATGGATCGGGATGCAGGATGGTTGGTCAGATGATCCGGCGGATCCCGCCTATAATCAGCCGGTATACCTACCGCATGTATTTGGTGCCGAAACACTGATCCGCGAAGATCCACTTTATGATATCATTGTCGTTCTCGGTTATAATGATGCACCGCCCGCCCCGGGCAACGGCAGTGCGATTTTCTTTCACATAAGTGATGGCGGTAAAACCACCGAAGGCTGTGTTGCTATCGCACGATCGGATATGGATATTTTGCTGCCCGAGCTAAGGTTCGGTGATGTCATGGAGATTAGCTAAACACCGGCAGCGCTGCACCCAAAAAATCACCGATTTTTTTGAGCCAGATCAATGCATATTGCGATGGCGTCGCAATAATAGCGGTTTGTCCAAACAGGGCCAACCGGGAGAAATGCGTTGAAAACAGTCTTATTGCATGTGTTCGAAGATAGCGGCTTTGAATCGCGATTACAGGTCGCATTGGACATTACTCGCGGACATAATGGCCATTTGACCTGTGTCCAGCCAACAACACAATTTGCGCCGATGTCCTTCGGCCCGCTCGGCGGAGATTTTGTTACCGGTATTAATTTCGAAGATATGGACGCCGCAGAACGGGCGCATCGCGAAAAGATTGAGCAGCGGTTAAAAGATGAAGATGTATCGTGGGACTGGCAGACTGGCCTAGGTGATCCGGCAACCTTGTTGACCGAACGTAGCCGCCTCGCCGATCTCGTGATTGTCAGCCAGTCTTACGGCAAGCGCAATGCCGGTGACGAACCGCTGCCGATTGCGGGTGACGTCGCGATTTATGGCCATTGCGCGATCCTTGTCGTACCCACTGAAAATCAGTCTTTCGACTGCGGGGCACCGATTGTTGTGGCTTGGAACGGGTCGGCTGAGGCAGCCAAAGCCGTGCGCATGTCTTTGCCAATGTTACAAATGGCCAGCGATGTCCATCTGGTGACGGTCGGCGATGACAACAGCGACTTCCCCCACACTGCAGCATCGACCTATCTGGCCCGGCACGGCGTTCCGACTGTGCTGCACGAACTTAAGGGCAAAGGCAGCGAGGCCTCTGATATTATTGCAGATTTTGCCGTAGAGCAAAATGCCTCCGCTTTGGTTATGGGCGCCTACGGCCATAGCCGCTTGCGCGAAACACTGTTCGGCGGAGTCACCAAAAACCTTCTCAATGACACGAGAATCCCCCTGATCATGGGGCATTAAGTGAATCCCGCCAAAAGCTAAGCCTGTTAATCTAATCGTCCGCGTCGTCTTGATCGTCGGGCATTTGCTTGCGGGAACAAAATCCGTGACAGGCCTTGACGCAATCTTCGGGATTATTGCCATCGCGCTCGACTGGAATGGAAATATTTCGTGTCACTCCATCCGCGCCACAAACCGATAGTGTCATCATCCCGCTAGCCGGTGCGAGCGGAGCAATCGCCAACATTATGATTGCCAGAGCGGAAAGCTGAATTGCAGTCTGACGCTTATACATTCTTTCCCTCTTCTTTCGATTCATCTGCTTCGGGCGACATCGCGTCAGCAGGCGTGTCGTCAATCAGCACACGCTGAGCGGCGCCGTCGAGATCTTCAAATTGTCCGTTGCGCATAGCCCAGAAGAAAAATACCAGACCGGAGAGCCCCATCAAAAGGGCGACCGGGATGAGAATGGCCAGCCCGCTCATTTAGCCGCACCATTGAGCCGCAAGGCGTTACCAACCACAATCAGCGACGACAGCGACATGGCGATGGCTGCAATCAGGGGCGTTACCATTCCGGTCAAGGCCAACGGAACTGCCAAAATATTATACCCAATGGCCAGCGCGAAATTCTGCCGGACAATCTGCATAGTCCGCTGTGCCGTCTGCACCGCTAGCGCCACAGGTAAGAAAGAGTCGCTGGTAAACACAGCATCGGCAGCCTGCTGTCCGACATCGCTGGCTGATCCAGGTGCCATGGAGACATGTGCAGCGGCAAGCGCCGGTCCGTCGTTCAGCCCATCCCCAACCATCAATATCTTTGAACCACTGGCACCAAGCTCAGTGATAGCCTGCAGCTTTTCCTGAGGGCTGGCTTCAGCTTTCGCCGTCAGACCGACAGCGTTAGATATCCTGGCAACCGATGCGCTGTTGTCACCAGATATGATCGAGGCCGACAGGCCAAGAGCCTTTAACCGGACAATTGCTTCGGCAACGTCCGGCCGAATCTCATCCTGCAATTCAATGTCGACCTGCAGATCATCGATGCGCAACTGACAGGAAAGATGGTCCTCGGACTTAACCGGCTTGCCAAGCGCGACAACAACACCGTCCCAATTGCCGGACATGCCCTCACCTGGCACTTCTTCCAGTCCTTCAATCTGAACCGGAACGATATTCTGAGCTAACAGAGCCGCACGTATCCCCTTGCTCACCGGATGATTACTCGCTTGCGCCAATGCCAGCGCAACCTGTTTTTGCTGCAACGACAAATGATCGAGATTAACCGGCACAGCTCGGCCAAGGGTCAATGTTCCGGTCTTGTCAAACAGTGCGTGGTCCGCTTCAGCAAGCCGCTCGAGCGCGCTGCCATCTTTGATCATTACACCCTTTCGGAGCAAAGCACCGGAGGCCACAACCTGCGCCGCCGGAACGGCGAGTCCCAATGCACATGGGCAGGTGATGATCAGCACGGCAACCGAAATGAGTAAAGATTGATGCCACCCAACGCCTGCAAACATCCAGAATATAAAAGCCAGAAGCGCAAGACTATGCACCGCCGGGGCGTAATAGCGTGCCGCTTTGTCTGCAACGCGGACGTAAAATGACCGCTGTTGCCCCGCTTCATCCATCAAACGTGCAATATCCGACAGGCTGGTATCCTCGCCAGCCGCCGTTATTCTGACCGTTACAGGTGCAGTAAGATTAAGCGTTCCTGCAAGTACCAGATCACCCGATAGCTTGGACTGTGGTTCGCTCTCCCCGGTCATCAGCGAGAAATCAAAATTGCTGTTACCCTGTTCAATAATCCCGTCAGCTGCCAAATTATCACCGGCCGCTACTACCATTCGCATGTCAGGGCGTAAGTCTTTTGCATTCACCCAACGGGTCGCACCGTGATCATCCAGTACCATCGCCCCCGGTGCTGTCTGTTTAAGTAAAGCAGAGATTCCATCGCGTGCTCGATCGCGCATCATGCCATCCAAAACCCGCCCCGCAAGCAGGAAGAAGATCAGCATGACCACGCTTTCGAAATAGGCATGCGCACCGCTGGTCATCGTCTCGAAAAGGCTGAGACCAGTGGCAAGGATGATGCCGACCGTAATCGGTACGTCCATATTGGTGCGACCATAGCGCAGCGCCATGAAGGCGGAGCTGAAAAACGGACGCCCGGAATAGAGGATCACCGGTATCGCGATAAGCGCGGATATCCAGTGAAACAGATCGCGAGTCGCGCCCATTGCGCCGGACCAGACACTGACCGAAAGCAGCATGATGTTCATCATACCAAAGCCAGCCACAGCGAGCGCGCGGATCAGCCGGTCCGTTCCGCCTTTTTCTTCTGCCAGCGGATTTTCAGCCAAAATTTGCACATCGAAGCCAAGCTGCTCAATCCTTCGCTTTATCTCATCTTCACGCAATTCGGGCAAGTGCGATACAGCAACCTGCTTGGTTGAAAAATTGACCCGAGCAGAAACAATATCCTGCGCACCCACCAGTCCGTTTTCAATTTTCGATATGCACCCCGCGCACCGGATTGCAGGAACCGCGAAGCGCGAAACTATAGCATCCTTGCTATCTGCTTTGAGAGCGTCAAGATCAGCTACCGCGTTCAAAGAACTTCCTGTGCCAGCGCCATTCTATTGCCGCGATGCATGATCGTGATCCGCAACTTCCAGCGTCCTTCAGGCAGGACGTCGCGGCTAATATAGGCACCGGCGCGGTCCTGCGTAAAATGAAGAGTAATCGGTTCGGTTCGCCCAACGGGATGTTCTGCAATCGCTGTGATTTGGGCATCCTGTAGCGTGGAATCATCGGCTTGAAGCACGGTCAACATCACTTTACCTTTTAGACGCGTCACCCGCGACGCGGTCCAGCCATGAGCCTGCTGTTTGCGGGCCTCCTCCAGCCATGAATTATAGCTTTGACTGGCTACGTATGTGTTGTCGACCAACGTGCCGCTAAAGGTTGAGACAGCAAAACGCGCCATAATCATATTGACTGCAACAACCACCAAGAAGAAAGCGACGATCATCGCTGTGGCATGATAGCCAGTGAATTTCTTGGAATTTGTGGATTCTGTAATCATTCGGGTGTCTCCGGACGTTCAAAAAAGACGTTATGGCTATCTTGTGCTGTCCGGTCATCTTCGGCCTGGACAGTAAGTGTAAATTCATCCCTTGCAGGCCCCTCTCCTGGAGCCGCAACGAATAATCTCACCCTGCCTACGCTGTCAGCCGGAACATTTACCTTTACGGTTTGGCCAGCTGTTTCCCGTGATCCCGTATTTGACCATAGCACAGCTTGATCCAAGCCAGAAATAGAAATTTCCATTGTCCGCGGCCGGTTCTCCATATTCCGTAAATTGGCCGTATAGGCGTTGCGAACAGCGCCGTCTGCGAGCTGCACATATAGCGGATTACGATCATGGTTGGCGCTGATATCGATGCGGGTGCGGTTACCAACAGCAAAGAGCATGGCAAGGCCGATTGCACCCCATGCTGAGAAATAAAGAATAGTCCGCGGCCGAAAAAGCGTTTTCATAACCGGTGTGTGCGGTTTACCCGCCTTTTCGAGTTCGGCATCCTCTTCTGTAACATAGTCGATAAGGCCCCGTGGGCGGCCCACCTGGTCCATCACCTTGTCACAGGCATCGATGCATAACGCACATGTAATGCAGCCAATTTGTGGCCCTTCACGAATATCAATACCGGTCGGACAGACTGCAACGCATTGATTACAGTCGATACAGTCGCCAAAGCTGCCAGGTTGTGCCTCGGCCTTTTTGACACTGCCGCGGGGTTCACCGCGCCAGTCTTTATAAGTTACGGTTAAAGATTTTTCGTCCATCATCGCAGCTTGAATCCGTGGCCACGGGCACATGTAGATGCACACCTGCTCGCGCATGAAGCCGCCAAAAATGAACGTCGTTGCAGTCAATACGCCTACCGTCGCATAAGCCACAAAGGCGGCTTCGCCGGTGAAAAAGTCCCGCGCCAATGTCGGTGCGTCAGCAAAATAGAATATCCACGCGCCACCGGTGGCCAGCGCCACCAACAGCCAGATCGTCCATTTGCTGAGCCGTTTGAAGATTTTCTTTGGTCCCCAGGGCGCATCCTGCAAGCGGAACTGGGCATTGCGATCGCCATCAATCGCCCGTTCGATATGCTGAAACAGATCGGTCCAGACCGTCTGTGGACAGGAATAGCCGCACCAGGCGCGCCCGACAGCAGACGTCACCAGAAATAATCCGATGCCCGCCATAACCAACATGCCAGCGACATAGTAAAATTCATGTGGCCAGATTTCGATCCCGAACATAAAGAATCGCCGGTTTGCAAGGTCGACCAATACTGCCTGATCAGGCGCGTAGGGACCACGGTCCCAACGGATCCACGGTGTAATATAGTAGATCGCCAGCGTCACCGCCATGATCACCCATTTCAGCCGTCGAAAACTACCGTCTACCGCCTTGGGATAAACGCCTTTACGCTTTTCATATAGCTGCAGCTGGGGATCTAAAATTTCCTCAGGATTGCTCATCGGCCGGAGTCTCCGTATCAGTCGCTGTTGCCGCTGGTTCAGCAGCATCCTCTGATACCGGCGGCGCCTCACCGCCACCCAGTGAATGTACGTAGGCCGTCAACATCCTGATTGTCGCGGCATCCAGGCGATGACCCCAGCGCGGCATTACCCCGTTGCGGCTATTGGTGATGGTATCGGTCAGCGAAGCGCGATCCAATCCATAAAGATTAATCGCATCCGTCAAGTTGGGCGCGCCTTGTGTGCGGTCGCCTTTGGCATCGCTGCCATGGCAGACAGCACAGTTATTCTCGAAAAGCCCAGCGCCGCGCGTTGCCGATTCGCTTGGATTCTCACGTCCACTTAGTACCCGCACATAAGATACCAAATCCTGAATCTCATTGGTCTGCAATATTCCATCGCGGCCAAAAGCAGGCATTTGGGAAAAGCGGGTCTCGGCATGATCCGGATTCCGGATGCCATGGATCAATGTATATTCAATCGCTTCCATGTCGCCACCCCACAGCCACTCATCATCGTTGAGATTGGGATAGCCAGTGAAACCGGCCGCACCGGCACCATGACATTGTACACAATGGACTTTGAAAGCCGAGCGGCCACCCTGAATGGCCTCATTGAGCAATGCGGGATTGTCAGCCAGCGCATTGATATCGGTACCGACCAGCGCTGCCCGAATAGGTTCCAACTCTGCCTCACGTTTGGCGACTGCCTTTTCGTAATCACCACGACTGGACCAGCCCAGCACGCCTTCCGTGGCGCTGTTAAGCATGGGCCATGCCGGGTAGAGCACGACATAGATCAGGCCCCAGATGATTGTCGCATAGAGTGTCCACAGCCACCAGCGCGGCATTGGCGTGTCGAGTTCCTCGATTCCATCCCATTCATGACCAACAGTCTTGGTGCCAGTTGCCTCGTCTATTCTTTGTTTATCAACCATCGTCGTGATCCTCTTCAAAGATCATATGTGCTGCTTCATGATGTTTGCGGCCGGATCCAGGTCGAAAGGTCCAACCAATCATCGTCAAAAAGACCATGCCCAGAAACAGCAACCCCCAACTGTCTGCAAAATGCCTGAGTGCCTCATAACTCATCGTGGCTCCTCCAGCGGTTCTGCTGCTTCGAAATCGACCAATGTGCCAATCATCTGAAGATAAGCGACCAGAGCATCCATTTCCGTCAACCGATCCGGATCACCGTCAAAGTCCCTCACCTGTGCCTTGGGATAACGCTCAACCAGATCGGTGGTCACCGCTTCTGGATCAGCCTGCGCCATCAAATCCTCGTTAGCCGCGGCAATGGCTTCCTCCGAATAGGGTACGCCAACCCGCCGCTGTGCCCTGAGATGCTTGACCATATCGCCCGCATTCAGATCCTTCTCCGCGAGAAACGCATAGGGCGGCATGATGGATTCCGGCACTACCGACCGCGGGTCAATCAGATGCTGGACATGCCACTCATCAGAATACCGACCGCCAACACGCGCAAGATCGGGACCCGTTCTTTTTGATCCCCACTGGAACGGGTGATCATACATGCTTTCTGCCGCCAGACTATAATGGCCATAGCGTTCCACTTCATCGCGGAACGGCCGCACCATCTGGCTGTGGCAGCTGTAGCAACCTTCGCGAATGTAGATATTACGCCCGGCGAGTTCGAGCGGCGTGTAAGGCCGCACGCCTTCAACTTTCTCGATCGTGCTGTCGATCCAGAAAAGCGGTGCAATTTCCACAATTCCACCTATCGCCACGGTGACGAATGCTGCCACGCTGAGCAAGGTGACATTGCGTTCAAGCTTCTTATGTTTTTCGGCAAAACCAGCCATGGTTTCGTCTCCCTTATTCAGCAGGCGCGATGGCGGGTTTGCCCACAATCGGCTTGTCCAGTTCCTCATTATGAGGGGTTTCGGTCATGGGTTTCTCGTCGCGCTGTTTGCCGGCAATCGTCATCCAGACATTGTAAACCAGCACAAAGGCGCCAGCGAGATAGAGCAGACCGCCCGTCGCGCGGATCAGGTACATCGGCAGCATCGCAGACACCACTTCGGAGAAAGCGTAAACCAGATAACCGTCATCACCATATTCGCGCCACATCAGGCCCTGCATGATACCGGCAACCCACATGGACGCAGCGTAAAGAACGATGCCAAGCGTCGCGAGCCAGAAATGCCAGTTCACCATCCGCAGCGAATAAAGCCGCTGCTTGCCCCACAGACGCGGGACGAGATAATAGAGGCAGGCAAAGGTGATCATGCCATTCCAGCCGAGCGCGCCGCTGTGCACATGTCCAATGGTCCAGTCGGTATAATGCGACAGGCTGTTGACCGCCTTGATTGACATCATCGGCCCTTCAAACGTGCTCATTCCGTAGAAAGCGAGCGCCAGAACCATCATCCGAATAATAGGATCGGTACGTATCTTGTCCCATGCGCCGTTGAGCGTCATCAGACCGTTTATCATACCGCCCCAACTGGGCATCCACAGCACAACCGAGAAGACCATGCCGAGCGTCTGTGCCCAATCGGGTAGCGCCGTATAGTGAAGATGGTGCGGACCGGCCCAGATGTAGAGGAAAATCAGAGACCAGAAGTGGATGATCGACAGACGATAGCTGTAAACCGGCCGCTCTGCCTGTTTCGGTACGAAGTAATACATCATCGCAAGGAAACCTGCTGTCAGGAAGAACCCCACAGCATTATGACCATACCACCACTGCGTCAGCGCATCTTGCACACCGGCAAAGGCTGAATAGCTTTTTGAACCCAGCAGGCTCACCGGCATCGTCAGACCATTGACGATATGCAGCATCGCAATGGTCAAAATGAAAGAAAGATAGAACCAGTTGGCAACATATATGTGCGGTTCGGAACGACGTACAATTGTGCCGATAAACACCGCTGCATAGCAGACCCAGACTATGGTCAACCACAGATCGACATACCATTCCGGTTCGGCATATTCCTTGGACTGCGTGACACCCATCAGATAGCCTGTGGCGGCCAGAACAATGAACAGCTGGTATCCCCAGAAAACAAAACGGGCGAGGCCAGGGAAGGCCAACCTCGCCCTGCACGTGCGCTGCACGACATAATAGCTTGTCGCGATTAGCGCATTGCCTCCGAAAGCAAAAATTACGGCAGATGTGTGAAGCGGCCGCAATCGACCGAATGTCGTGAACTCATTGTTGAGATTGAGCGCCGGAAACGCCAATTGCAGCGCAATAACAAGGCCTACGGTCAATCCGGCAATGCCCCAGAAAATCGTCGCTATCACGCCCCAGCGAATAGGATCATCATCATAGATGCCGGGATCGGCGGGTGCCTTTAATATGCCGCGACCAATGGCGGCATAGTCCGCTTTATTGATCGTTACCCATAGAGTGATACCCGCCGCCAAGGCGATGATCGCCATATGCACGGCAAAGCCAGAATCTGCTGCCAGAACCATGGCAATAAATGCAAAGAATACGATAGCCAGCCAGCCGCCAGCCTTGATCAAGAGCGTGTCCATAATGTCCTTCCCTGTGTCGACAGTTTCAAAAACCGTCTTCAACGGAAAAGGGCATGGCAGGGCATGGCGCCATTCTCATTGATCTAGATCAACAAGGCGTCGCATCTTATAAAAGGGATGAAATCTAATGTTTGCGCAAATAAATTTACCTGCTTCGCAACTCAAGCAACTCCGCTATCAGCGATAGTTTGCAAACGCGTGGCATCAAGTATCTGGACATTGCGATGATCCGGCAGTGCAATCACGTCATTTTTTTTCAGCTGGGTCAACTGACGGCTCACCGTTTCAATGGTCAGTCCCAAAATATCCGCAACCTGTTGACGCCCAAATGGCAACGCGAACTGCTGAAGACTTCCCCCAACGACGCTACAACTGGCATCTGCCAGCCGTTCGGACATCTCAAGTAGAAAGGAAGCAACGCGCTCTGGCGCGGTTTTCCGACCCAGCATCAACATCGAGCGACGGACCCTGTCCAGCTCGATCAAGGTACGCTGCAATAATTTATGTTCCAAGTCCGGATGCTCCCGAACAAACTGGTCGAAATCGGATCGTGAAAAAACGCAGACTTTGGAATCAGCCAGAGCCGTTACTGTATATTCATTCCGGTCACCGAACGGTCGCCCGACAAAATCAGCCGGATAAAGCAACCCGATTATCTGCTCCCGACCATCTTCAAGAGAGGAGGTGAGTTTAAAAGCGCCTTCAACCACATTGGCGACGATCAGGCTATCGTCTCCTTCCCAAATCAAAGCTTGCCCAGCCTTTATTGAAACCTTGCGAGAGAGGCGGTTGATCGCAATTAGCTCATTATCGTCCAAAGCCGAACAAATGGCCTTATTCTTGACGACGCATTGTTCGCAATTGTTCATCATGAGTCATTAGCCCTCGTAGCCTATCAGTGCAATTATTCAGCCTCACCCCGCTTATTTTGACCGATATTATCAAGCAGCCCACCTCACCTATAAGAAACCGCGTATCAGTATCTAGAAAGGTACGTCGTCATCCAGGTCGCTGTCAAATGCGCCGCCGCCCTGTCCACCGCCTGAAGAACTCCCACCAGTGTTACCCCAGCCGTCATTGGACCCGCCGCCGGAGCCACCACCAGAACCGCCGCCGCTCCAGCCGTCATTGCCGCCGCCTTGACCGCCCATGCCGCCACCCTGACGGGAATCCAGCATTTCCAGCTTGCCGTCAAAACCCTGCAATACAATCTCGGTCGAATAGCGGTCGTTGCCAGACTGATCCTGCCATTTGCGGGTCTGCAGCTTACCTTCAATGTAGACTTTGCTGCCTTTGCGCAGATATTTCTCCGCGACGCCGGCCAAACCTTCTGAGAAGATCGCGACGCTATGCCACTCGGTCTTTTCCTTTTTCTCTCCGGTATTGCGATCTTTCCAGCTTTCGGACGTCGCGATGCGCAGATTGCAGACTTTACCGCCATTGTTAAACGTACGCACTTCAGGGTCGGCACCCAGATTTCCTACGATAATTACTTTGTTGATGCCGCCAGCCATTTGCATTTTCCCCTTGGAATATCTGTGATGTTTTTCGAGTCTCTGGAGGCTCTATAGACCGAGGGCGACAGCACTCCAATATGTAATCCCGGCCGCAACGTATGCGAGCGCAAAAAGATAGCAGAGCATGAACATCGGCCATTTCCAACTATTAGTTTCGCGGCGGGTCACGGCGATGGTGGATATACATTGCGGCGCAAACACAAACCACGCAAGAAAAGCCAGCGCGGTCGGCAGAGACCAGCGGCTTTGCAGCCGTTCTGTAAGCGATTTGGCTTCGGTCTCTTCGTCAGGCGCATCGATCGCATAGGTCGTTGCAAGCGCCGCCACTGCCACTTCTCGGGCTGCCATGGCAGGGATGAGTGCCAATGCTATGTCCCGGTTGAATCCAATCGGAGCAACCACCGGTTCGATAACATTGGCTATCCGGCCAGCGGCGGAATAATCCACCTGGCTGACAGGACTGTCGACCGGCACTTTGGGATAAGTGAGCATCAACCACAAAACCACAGTGGCGGCAAAGATGATCGTACCGGCACGGCGCAGGAATATCCAGGCGCGCTGCCACAGGCCGAGCAGCACATCACGCATTCGGGGCAGCTGATATTTGGGCATTTCCATTAGAAAGCCACTATTAGGGCCCTTCGCTATGGTACTACGCAGAACCAGCGCGGCAGCCATCGCGCCGACAATTCCGAGTATATAGAGTCCGAACAGCACCACCCCCTGCAAACCCACGCCGGGACCAATATCCCGCGCTGGGATGAAGGCGCCAATTATGATCGCATAAACTGGCAGCCGTGCAGAACAGGTCATCAATGGCGCGACCAAAATCGTCGTCAGCCGGTCCTTCGGATCGGCAATGCTGCGCGTCGCCATAATGCCGGGAATGGCGCAGGCAAAAGAAGACAAGAGCGGAATGAAGCTGCGTCCTGACAGACCGACACTGGCCATCAGGCGGTCCATGATAAAGGCCGCACGGGTCATATAGCCGCTCGCTTCCAAGAGCAGAATGAACAGGAACAGAATCAGAATTTGCGGAAGGAAGACAACCACGGAGCCGACTCCGCCAATGGCGCCTTCAATGATGAAGTCGCGCACAAAGCCCTCGTTTATATTGGCTTCAACAGCCGTCGCGACCCATGCGCTCGCCTCTTCGATCCAGCCGATCGGTGCTTCCGACCAGGCGAAGACAGCCTGAAACATGACGAACATGATCGCAAGCAGGATAATCGGACCGGCAATCGGATGCAGAAACAAGGCATCCGCACGCTCTGACCAACGGCGACCGGCGGTTTCGGCGACCACTGTTTGAGCGGCAATTGTCTTTGCCTGTTTGCGAAGGCCATGATCCCGTTCCTTCGGGACCACGATAGCCTGTTGGTCTGATTTTTCACTTAGTTGCTTGTCGATTGCTGCAGACAACTCCTCGAGTCCGCGACGGCGCACGGCGACAGTGGGAATAACCGGTACGCCCAGTGCGGCTTCCAGTTTCGTCGGATCCAGTGTCAAACCATCCCGCTCTGCCAGATCCATCATATTGAGCGCAATGACGACCGGTTGGCCCAGCGCGATGATTTCCAGCGCGAAACGCAAGTGATTATCGAGATTTGCGGCATCGAGCACGATGATCACGGCATCCGGCTTGCGCTCACCTTGCTGTTCACCAAAAATCACACTGCGGGTAACGGCTTCGTCGGGGCTGGTTGGATCAAGGCTGTAACTGCCGGGCAAATCAACCAGCTCAACCGGACGGCCATTGGCCAATTGGAAATGACCGGATTTGCGCTCGACCGTCACGCCAGGATAGTTGGCAATTTTCTGGCGCGCGCCGGTCAGCGCATTGAACAGGGCGCTTTTACCCGCATTGGGGTTGCCCGCGAGGACAATGAGGGGGGCCGTTTGACTCATCGTCTAGGCGGGCAGAACCACCGATATCGCCGATGCATGCGATTTGCGAATAGCAATCATCATCCGACCAACTTTCAAGGCAATGGGATCATTAAAGCCGAACATGCCTTTGTGCAGTTTTTCCACGGCAACGCCTTCATCCAGGCCCAGAGCACGAAGCCGTGCACCCTCATTTTCGGACATGGCTGCCCAGTCGATGGCGGAAATTTCGGCGCGCTGGCGCATCGCAAGGCGGTCCAGCGTAACCGCAATCGTAACGGGTGCGTTCATGGAGGGACTCAATCGATCTCAGTTGCGATTGATTATCAATATTGATTGGCTATGGCGAGTCTTTTGTTGGTCACCACGCTTCTGTAGTCGATCACGTGCCGCGGTAACGCAGCCGTCCAATGAAGCGAGCCATGCTGAATCGATCTCCGGTTGGTCGGGTAATCTTGGCCTTCACTTTTTCAAACTGCATGACATTTTCGATCCGACGGTCGAGAAATGCCAGCGTTTCGGAATAATCCTCACTCTCATCGTCAAGAAAAACGCTGATCGTGCTGCCATAGACAGCAGATAGCAAAGTTCGCTTAGTGTAATGATTATAGTCGGTTGCTGTATCGCCTGCGAGCCGCCACATTTTATCGGCTGCACGCCAGCCGAGTTTGGCTGCCTTACGAATATTGGGAGGCGCGGCAAGAATAGCCAAAGCTCTGCGCAATCCTTCGCGATCCATTTCCAATATCTCGAGCCGGGCCGCCACCAAGGCGGTAATCCGTTCCCGGATTTTCATTGCGCCCAACTCTTCTTCCGAAAATTTCATCGCCATGGCTTTGTCGATCGATTGAAACCAAGCATCAATCATGTCGACCGGCCCCTCATTAAACGCCAGCCTCGCCATCTCTGCATCTACACCCGTTTGCTCTGCCGCAGCGGCCACGGCTTTTTCATTCCAGCCATCAAAAGCTGCCTGAGAAGCCAAGAGCGGAGCAAGATAAGCGCGCACTTCGTCCAGCGTCGGGTCATCCCGCAGTGGTTCGAGATTCTTTGGGTGCATATGTTATATTCCTTGCATGTGCGGAGGCCAACAAATCCAATATAGGCTGAAAGAAAAGATTTTCAAAGCATTGCATTGCAAAGCGCCACTGGTCTGACTAGCTATTCATCAAGCAATTAAATTGAGCGAAAGAGCAAATCTATGAGCACGTTATTCGATCCCATCACCCTTGGCGCTATCGAAGCCCCCAACCGCATGCTGATGGCACCCCTTACCCGGTGCCGTTCAACGATGGAACATGTGCCAACTCCTATCATGGGTGATTACTATGCACAGCGCGCCGGCGCTGGCTTGATCATTTCCGAGGCCACAGGCATCAGCCAACAGGGTCTCGGCACGCCTTTCGCACCCGGCATCTGGAATGACGAACAAACCGAAACATGGAAACCAGTTGTCGAGCAGGTTCATGCAGCAGGCGGACGCATCATCTGCCAATTGTGGCATATGGGTCGGATCGTCCACCCCGATTTTCTCGGTGGCAAAAAACCCGTATCTTCATCGGCCACCACTGCTCCCGGAAGTGTTCGTACATATCAAGGCAAACGCGACTATGTCGAAGCGCGGCCTTTGGAATTGAACGAGATTCCAAGCCTGTTAGACGACTACGCCAACGCAGCTGAGAACGCTAAAAAAGCCGGCTTTGACGGTGTCCAACTACACAGTGCCAACGGATATTTAATCGACCAGTTTATCCGCTCCGGTACCAATTTCCGCACCGATGAATATGGTGGCTCAGTTGAAAACCGCATCCGCCTGTTGGGCGAAGTAACACAACGGCTGGTGGACGTCTGGGGTGGCGACCGGGTTTCGGTACGTCTATCGCCCAATGGCGATTCACAGGGCGCGGATGATGCAACTCCGGTCGAAACATTTACCGCAGCCGCCAAATTGCTCGACAGCATCGGCATCGCCTTTCTCGAACTGCGTGAGCCCCCTGCGCATGGCACATATGGCAATACTGACGTGCCGCCGGTTAGCCCCGATATTCGTCCCGTGTTCAGCAAGCCATTGGTGCTCAACAGTGATTACTTCTATGATAATGCCACACAGGCGCTGGCGAATGACAAAGCTGATGCGATTAGCTTTGGCCGGACATTCATGACCAATCCGGACCTGCCAGAGAGATTCCGCACTGGTGCTAAGCTGAACCCGATAGACTTTACGCCGACCTGGTATAGCCAGGGCGCAGAAGGCTATGTCGACTATCCAACGATGGAAGAAGTCAAGGCAACCGCCTGAGGCGAAAGTCCGATAATATCAGAAAGAGCTCTCGAGTCGCCGGAACAAATTATGGACCGGCGGCTCTGGAGCTTCCTGATACTCCATGCGCACAGAAAGGCGCTGTAAGCGCTGGAACAGCTCTTCACTGGCATTGATGATTTGCTGCGCTTCAAAGGGGAAGAGATCGACAACCGGTCCATCGCTGGCAGCGGCATATCCAAGCTCACGGTCATGGTTCCATGCTTCACCGTCCGTCAACTCGTCGCCATGAAGCGACTTTTGATTAAGAAGCCAAGCGATGCAATGCATCAAACGCGTGGTCACCTTCAGCGATTCACAGGAAAAAGCCACCGATAGTGCCGCTTCGTCATGACACTCGTCATTAAAACGGCCGGACTCAAAATAGGACCGTGCTTCATCGGCGAGCACCATTGATTCCGTGTAAAGCGCATCCAGTAATTTGGGCGTCATCAAGGTATTGCTTTCTGCCATCCCAGGTGTGTAGCAAATTTTATATGATCAAGCACAGTTAAATTTCACCCGACAGAGGGTTAATGTTACCCTTGTTTCAATGTGATACGGCCCACACAAGCGGGTTAATTGATGGACAAAAACGGTTAATGGCGAGGATTCGTCGCAAATTCATCCAATCTTAGGCGATTATATCGGGTATGAGCTGATTTTCGATTTGAATGATCCTGTCTCGCAGCAGTAATTTTCGCTTCTTCAGCCGCGCCGCCCGCAGCTGATCATGTCCGCCCGATTCCATCAAAGCTGCAATCGCATCGTCTAAATCACGATGTTCGATTCTCAGCAGTTCGAGCCGCTGCTGCAACTCTTGGTCGCTTATCGCCATAATGGATCCATTCGCCCCTTGCATGCCTGCAATAATTTTGTCATCTTCACCCTATTCATGGATTAAGTCTAAACCAAGACAATAATACCATGTAGCGGTCGACGACTTAATCATAAGCGCTCGACATTGAGAAAGGGACACCCGCAACCGCTTTCGAAATAATAACCATATAATAATCAGGAGAATATTATGGATCAGAATCATGTGTCTGC
This sequence comes from Parasphingorhabdus sp., assembly GCF_965233695.1. Taxonomy (GTDB): domain Bacteria; phylum Pseudomonadota; class Alphaproteobacteria; order Sphingomonadales; family Sphingomonadaceae; genus Parasphingorhabdus. The sequence goes on along the minus strand of NZ_OZ247497.1, from coordinate 2,149,876 downwards.
CCTGCGCGGAAAGCACGAAGCCCTCGACCGCAAGATTAGCGAAGAAGAGGCCCGCCCGGTTCCAGATACAATTCGGCTCCATGACCTGAAAAAGCAAAAGCTGCGGTTGAAGGATGAATTGCTGACAGAGGCCTGAATTCTCGATGTGATTCTGAACTGTTGAGAGATTTTATTGTTCCAATATGTCCCTGACACCCGCAAACTGGTCTGAATCACACTCCTAAACCAGCCTAAATCATTCGAGTCATTGACTTACTCTCCGGTTTCCCCAAAGTTTGGGCGAACTGATAGCGAGAGGATAGCCCCCATGACCACGAACGAAATTTGGTATCTACGCAAACGTCCCGTCGGAAAGATCGCGGAGGGCGACCTTGAGTTGGTAACGGAAGAAATGGCCCCATTGGGACAGGGCATGGTTCGGGTGCGGACAATCTATTTGTCACTGGATCCAACCAACCGCATCTGGATGAGCGACATGGACGGCTATCTCCCCCCCGTCCCGATTGACGACCCGATGCGCGGCGGTGGTATTGGTGTAGTTGAAGAAAGCAATTTTGATGGTGTTCCGGTAGGGGCTCTTGTCAACACGGGTCTATCCACTTGGGCACTGTATAATGACATAGCTGGTGACATGGCGAACGTATTGCCATCCATCCCCGGTGTTCCCCTTACCGCTTATATGGGCCCCTTGGGCGCGACGGGCATGACCGCCTATTTTGGACTGACGGATATCGGCAAACCCAAAGAAGGCGACACGCTTGTTGTTTCGGCAGCGGCTGGGGCCGTTGGATCCATGGTTGGGCAGATCGGTAAGATACACGGATGCCATGTGGTCGGTATTGCCGGTTCTGATGACAAGTGCCAGTGGCTGACCCAAGAAGCAGGCTTTGATGCTGCCATCAACTACAAGACCGAAAATATTGGTGCGGCGCTCGACAAGCATTGCCCCAATGGCATCGATATCAACTTTGAAAATGTCGGTGGTGAGATCATGGATGCAGTTATCGCCCGGCTAAACGATTTTTCCCGCATGCCTCTATGCGGGTTGATCTCAACCTATAATGATACGAACGGGTCGCCCGGTCCTTCTAACTTCGCCAATCTGCTGATGCGGCGCACCACATTGCGGGGCTTCATCATCCTCGATTATTTTGATCGCTTTCCTGAAGGCGCACAGGCGATGGCAGGGTGGTTGATGGAAGGACGTATCAAATTTGAAACAGACATCGTGCAGGGCATTGAAAACGCGCCTGCTTCTCTCGATCGCCTGTTCACTGGCGCCAATTTGGGCAAGCTCGCGGTGCAGTTCGGTCCGGAACCGGACTAAATCGCCTTAATTATCGGGCGCAAGTCGCAGAGCTGAAGATATTTTCTGGCTTTCAGCCAGTTTTGTATATCGCGCCTGCGAACGGTTTCTGCTAGATCAATGCCATGGCCACCAAACATAACCCCAGTCCTGTAACCGCTCGTAACATATTGACCGGTCTACGGTCGATAATGGCCTCCCCAGGCAATGCACAATCGAAACTCAATCAGGTAGTCGAAAACATCGCCGAGGCAGTGAGCAGTGAGGTCTGCTCGATATATTTGCGGCGCGAAGGGGTCCTTGAGCTATATGCCACCCGCGGACTAAATCAGGAAGCGGTCCATGTCACCAAATTGGCTTTTGGTGAGGGATTGACCGGCTATATTGCGAAAAATGTTGAAACGTTAAACCTCGACGAAGCGGCCAGCCATCCCGATTTCCAATATCGTCCGGAAACCGGTGAGGAGAAATTCCACAGCTTTGCCGGCGTTCCGATAATCCGCAATCAGCAAGCCGTCGGCGTTTTATGTGCGCAGCATATCGAACCGCGCAAATATTCCGAGGAAGAGATAGAATCGTTCCAGACAGCGGCCATGGTGTTGTCTGAGTTAATCTCCAATGCCGGACTGGTCGACGAGGACTCTGTAGACGCACCGGAAGCGCACAATAATGGTGCTGACCGGCTTAGCGGGTTACAACTGGTCAAAGGCAAAGCCAGCGGATTTGCCGTCTTTCACCAGCCTAGGGTCAAAATCGAACATACGGTTGCCGAAGACACGGAAGCTGAACGACACCGGGTCTATTCGGCCTTCGCCAAGATGCGCAATCAGATTGATCAGATGACCAGCCAGGCCGAGTTTGGCGTTGGCGGCGAACATGAAGAGGTGCTGCAAACCTACAAGATGTTCGCCTATGACGAGGGTTGGAGCCGCCGGATCAACGAAGCGATTGACAGTGGTCTAACCGCGGAAGCCGCCATTGAACGGGTACAGCAACATACGCGGATGCGGATGCGTCAGATCGACGATCCTCTGCTTGCCGAGCGGATGCATGATCTCGAGGATCTTGCCAACAGGTTGCTGCGCATTGTTTCCGGCCAGATGGGGACGGCGGCAACCATGGGTCTGCGGCAGGACACCATATTGGTCGCTCGTAATTTGGGGCCAGCGGAATTGCTCGAATATGATCGGCGGCGTCTAAAAGGTGTAGTGTTGGAAGAAGGCTCGCTGACTGCCCATGTAACCATCATCGCCCGTGCGATGGATATACCGATTTTGGGTCAGGTGAAAAACATTCGCCAGATTGTTCGCGAAAATGACCATCTTCTGCTCAATGTCGATGACAACGCGCTGTTCGTTCGGCCGAGCCCTTCGATGGAAGACGCGTTTGAGACGCAGATTGAACTGACCCAAAAGAAGCGGGCTGCCTATACCGAATTGCGGGATAAGGAGCCGGTTACCAAGGACGGCACACGAATAACGCTCAACATCAACGCTGGCCTGCGCGACGACATGGGCATGTTGAACCTGACCGGAGCAGACGGTATCGGCCTGTTCCGCACAGAGTTTCAGTTTCTGGTTGCCGCGAATATGCCGGGACGTGCAGGACAACTGCGCTTCTACCGTGACGTGCTGGATGCAGCTGGTGACAAACCGGTCATTTTCCGCACCGTCGATATTGGCGGGGACAAGCCCCTGCCCTATTTTCAGGCCAGTGAAGTCAAGGAAGAGAATCCCGCGATGGGCTGGCGCGCCCTGCGCATCGGGCTGGAACGCGATGCCTTGATGAAGGTGCAAGCGCGTTCGCTGATTGAAGCCGCCGCAGGTCGCAAGCTGAACGTGATGTTCCCCATGATCGCTGAACCTTGGGAGTTTGACGAAGCTCGGGCGGTATTCGAAAAACAGCTCGATTTCCTGCGTCAGCGAAAGAAACAATTGCCCTTGTCGATCCGCTATGGTGCCATGCTGGAGGTACCAGCGCTGGCCGAGTGCCTCGATCTAATGGCGCCGCGTCTTGATTTTCTGTCCATTGGAACCAACGATCTCACCCAGTTTTTGTTTGCCGCGGATCGCAGCAATCCGAAGTTGGCAGAGCGCTTCGATTGGCTGAGCCCGGCGATATTGCGCTTCATTAATCGCATTTCCAAACAAGCCAATGATCTGGGCATTGAGCTCAGCGTATGTGGAGAAATGGGTGGACGCCCTCTAGATGCTTTGGCTTTGCTTGGGCTAGGCATAGAACGTCTTTCGATCACGCCAGCCTCGGTTGGTCCTATCAAAGCCATGGTGCGCTCACTGGACTTGTCTGGCGCGAAGGTAGAGATTCAAAGCCTTTTGTCTGATCCGCCCGCAAACCCAAGGACTGCTCTTGAAAAATGGGCCGTGAAACAAAATGTTGATCTGGGTTAACCGGCCGAATGTAAAAAATTGCATCTCGTTTGCGGCGATTTAGCTTATTCGCGTACAGATTTCCGCTAAAGTTGCAGTTACGTGTTGCGTGATAATTATTGACTTTTCATCGCTCTAGTGGCTTTTCTGTCAACATAGTATCAATAGGGTCGCACCGCGAACCGGCCGAAGGAGAGTATCATGGCCGACGAGAATGACGCTGAAGAATTAGACAACGAAAACTCTGAGCTGAATCTGCACAGTGTCGGCGAAATGCTGCGTCATGCGCGGGAACAAAAAAATCTCAGCCGGGAAGATATTGCGAAAACGACACGTATCCCGCAACGGCATCTTGCATCAATAGAGTCCGGCGACTTCTCAGCCTTGCCGGGGCGAACCTATGCGATCGGATTTGCGAAGTCCTATGCACGCACAGTGGGTCTCAGCGAAGTTACAATTGGCGCGCAATTGCGCGAGGAAATGGATGATCAGGGCCATCAGGCCTACGAGCCGGAAACAAGTGGATATTCGCCAGCAAACCCCAGCAGCATCCCTCCCAAATATCTCGCCTGGACAGCTGCGGGTATTGCAGCCGTTCTGCTGGTAGCTTTCTTGGTATGGCGGACACTTTTCCTCGAACCCGGCGATTTCATGAGCAGCGGATCAGAAACGGAGTTTGTCGAAGATAGCGTCGCTGGCGAACCAATAGACGGTACGTTGGAACCAGAAGGACCCGCCCCTTCTGCCAGCGGAACTGTAGTTTTGACCGCCACCGAAACCGTATGGCTGAAAATTTATGATGAAGATGGTGAGCGGTTATTCGAAAAAGAAATGGCCGCTGGCGAACAATATACTGTTCCGAATGATGCGAACGAACCGCAAATATTGACCGGGCGCCCTGATGCATTGACCGTTACGATAGATGGCAACGTCGTGCCTGCGCTTGGTACAGCCGATCGCACAATCAAGGATGTCGGTATCAGCGCGGCAGCGCTGTTAACGCGCTCCAATCCGGGTGGGCAAACATTAGACGGCGATAATGATGCGGCAGCCACGCAGACAATCAACCAATAATTCGGTCTCTAAACTATCTCCCATTGTTGTGAATCGGCGTAATTCAGTTTACTTCGCCCGATGATTCATGGTTAACACGGCTCAAATATTTGGAGGCTGCTTATGAAATCCGTTCTTTTATCGACCCTGGGCGCAAGCATATCGGTCAGCCTGCTGGTTGCCGCCCCTGCCTCTGCGCAAAATGCAAATGTCGACAAGCGCGTTGACCGGCTGGAGCAAGAAATGCGCGCTGTGCAGCGCAAGGTTTTCCCCGGTGGATCATCCCGTTTTTTTGAACCAGATATCGCTCCTGATACTGCCACTCCGACTACTCCCTCAACTACCAGTTCCGCAGTATCCGACCTGATAGCCCGGGTTGACGCGCTGGAGCGCAGTCTTGCCTCGCTGACCAATCAAGTAGAACGCAATGATTTTCGCATCAAACAGATCGAGGATAAAATGGCTGCGGACGCCGTGCCACCGGTGAGCACCGATCCAGCCACTGTTTCAACTGCGCCCTCCACTGGTTCTGACCCGGGTGACCAGCAAAACGCGGCCAGCGCACCTGATCCTGAGCGCGTAAGCGGCGTTGCTTCTATCATTATGCCTGACACAGGAAACGCGGGCGAAGACGCCTACATCTACGGCTACCGTCTTTGGGAGGCAAAATATTATCCCGAAGCACAAGCCCAGCTGAAAAAAGCTGCCGAAGATCATCCTAACCACCGTCGGGCCAGCTTTGCCAAGAATCTGCTTGGACGTGCCTACCTAGATGACGGGAAACCGGCATTGGCATCCGTTGCACTATACGAAAATTATCAGGAGCTGCCACGCGGCGAACGCGCACCGGATAGCCTATATTTCCTTAGCACGGCTTTGGTTCAGCTCGACAAAAAAGCCGATGCATGCCGTGTTCTGGCTGAATTGCAAGATGTGTATCCTAATGCCGCTTCCGGCCGCCTTAGAGAACGCGTCGAGTCAGGAAATGCGGCCGCGGATTGCAGCTAATTGGTGAACCGGGTTTAGCAAGGTCATGACAGACACAGCCCTTTCCGATCGTTTTCACGATGCGGTGGTGGCGCTTGTTCCTGACTTTGAGAATAGCAATGATATATTGGGACTGGCGGTATCCGGCGGCCCTGACAGCCTCGCGTTACTGCTATTGGCTCATGAATGCTTTCCCGGTCGTATTGCAGCCGCCAGCGTCAATCATGGATTGCGCCCGGAGGCTCATGACGAATGCGAATTCGTGTCTCGCCTCTGCGTAGAACGCAATATTCCCCACCAGATCCTGAAGCCCTCCACACCCATTCGCGGGAGCATTCAAGTAGAGGCGCGCAAAGCACGCTATTCGTTGCTCAATAGCTGGCTGGAACATCGCAATATTGGGCTGCTTGCCACGGCCCATCATGCTGATGATCAACTCGAAACCCTGATTATGCGAATATTACGTGGCAGCGGTATCGATGGAATGTCAGCCATTCGAGCAAAGCGCGGTCACATTATCAGGCCACTGCTTCGCTTTTCTAAAGACATGTTGGTCCAATTCGTCAGCGCACAAGGCATTACCCCGATTGATGATCCGACCAATAAGGATCAAAGCTTTGATCGCGTCAGGGTGCGCGAGGCTTTGGCAAAACTATCAGGTTTTGACGTCAGTCTCGCGAGCCAGAGCGCCGCCGCGTTGGACGATGCACGCACAGCAATTCATTGGATGGTCGACCAATTGTCGAACACCCATATCAGCAAAACTGCTAACGGCTGCAGGCTGGACAAGCACGAATTTCCGCATGAAATCACCCGCAGACTATTGCTCAAATGCTTGCATATCTGCGACCCGGCATTATCCCCCCGTGGCAGCCAGTTGGAACCGCTAATCAAGGGGCTGAAACAGGGCGAAACGCTGACTATTGGAAATATATTGTGCAAAGGCGGATTAACCTGGTCCTTTGCACCTGCGCCAAAACGGAACAATAGCTAAATTTATCAACGCTTTGATGGATTATCTGAATATACGATCAGACTGACCCGCAAAAACATTGGTGCTTATATTGTCATCGCGAAGAAAACACCTATCTTTAAGAGACAGATTCGCCGGTGATATAAGTCGCCGGCTTCAACACAGGACGTAACGCACATGAACGACGAACAGGATCCAAAGGAAAATCCGTGGATGAAAAGCATGCTCATCTGGGCAGGCGTGATCGTCGCGCTATTGCTAACGGTTTCGATGTTTGGCGCCGGTGCTGGCGCAGACTCAGGTGATGCGATCAGCTATTCATCTTTCCGCGCGAAAGTTGCGGAAGGCAGCGTGAAGTCGGTTGCCATCGCGCCGGACAAAATTACTGGCGAACTCACCAATGGCGATAAATTCGCGACCACGCCGGTTGGCAATGATCCAAGCCTAGTGAAACTGCTCGACGAAAAAGGCGTTGAATATAGCGGCAAGGCTGAGGAAAGTCCGAGCATTTGGCAATATCTATTGATCCAATCCCTGCCCTTCCTGCTCATTCTCGGTATCGCGTTTTTCGTGCTGCGTCAGATGCAAAAAGGTAGCGGTTCAGGCGCAATGGGCTTTGGTAAGTCCAAGGCGAAAATGCTGACCGAAAAGCAAGGTAAGGTAACATTTCAAGACGTCGCCGGCATTGATGAAGCGCGTGAAGAGCTGGAAGAAATCGTTGAGTTTCTGAAAAACCCCGGTCGCTTTTCCAAACTCGGTGGTCAGATACCCAAAGGTGCTTTACTGGTTGGATCACCTGGTACCGGTAAAACCTTGCTCGCCCGAGCGATTGCAGGCGAAGCGGGTGTACCATTCTTTACCATTTCCGGTTCTGACTTTGTTGAAATGTTCGTAGGTGTAGGTGCGAGCCGCGTCCGCGACATGTTTGAACAAGCCAAGAAAAGTGCACCATGTATTGTCTTCATTGATGAAATTGATGCAGTCGGTCGCCATCGTGGTGCAGGCCTTGGCAACGGCAATGACGAGCGCGAGCAGACATTGAACCAGCTTCTGGTCGAAATGGATGGTTTTGAGGCCAATGAAGGCATTATTATCATCGCTGCAACCAACCGTCCTGACGTTCTGGATCCAGCGCTGCTGCGTCCGGGTCGCTTTGACCGCCAGGTTGTTGTGCCCCGCCCCGATATTGAGGGCCGCGAGAAAATTCTCGAAGTGCATATGAAGAAAGTGCCGCTGGCACCCGATGTCAACGCACGCACAATTGCACGTGGTACACCCGGTTTCTCCGGTGCAGATCTTGCAAACCTCGTTAACGAAGCTGCTCTGATGGCTGCCCGCCGCGGCAAGCGTCTTGTTGCTATGGATGAGTTTGAAACCGCCAAAGACAAGGTCATGATGGGTACTGAGCGCAAGTCCATGGTGATGACCGAGGACGAGAAGAAAATGACCGCTTATCATGAAGCCGGTCACGCTATTGTTGCAGTGCACGAGCCTGCTTCTGATCCGATCCACAAAGCGACTATCATTCCCCGCGGCCGAGCGTTGGGGATGGTTATGCGCCTGCCGGAGCGTGACAGTTACAGCTATCACCGTGACAAGATGCACGCCAATATGGCGGTATCCATGGGTGGCCGTGTCGCTGAAGAAATTATCTTCGGCTATGACAAGGTATCGTCCGGTGCGTCAGGCGATATTCAATATGCGACCAAGCTAGCCCGTGATATGGTTACACAATGGGGCATGTCGGATGAAATGGGTCCGTTGCAATATGAAGAGGAGCAAGGCGAAACGTTCCTTGGTTACTCACAATCTCAGCGTGTCCATATGTCGGACGAAACAGCCAAGAAAATCGACAGCGAGATTCGCGGTTTGGTGGATGCAGGCTATGAACGAGCAAAAGATGTGCTGACCAAGCATGAAGACCAACTGCACTTGCTGGCCAATGCCTTGCTCGAATATGAAACCCTGTCGGGCGACGAAATTGACTCCCTCGTCAAGAATGGAAAATTCGAGCGTCCTGACGGCGATGTGGTCAAGCCCTCTTCGGTTCCGACCATTGGTACCTCGATACCGAAAGCCGGCAAGAAGCGGAAAGGCCCATTTGGCGACCCCAAACCGCAAGGCGCTTGAACGCAGGTGTATTAGAAGCATAATTCACTTACTATTCAGATAATTTGAGACAAAAGGCTTTCTTCAAAAATTGAAGGAGGCCTTTTTTCATGAAGCAATATTTCCGGTGCGTTGCTGTCATCCTGCCGCTGTCACTTGCAGTCCCTGCATCAGCGATGCCCGTATCCGAGTTTCTTCCTAAAGCCGACAAACTGATGAATGCCGGAATGGGCGCCATGTTTTCCGAGCATCGCAAACCCGTCATGGCCGAGATGGAAGCCGTAACCAATGGCTATCGCGCTGATATCCAGGCCGCGCGTGCTGCTGGTAAAACGCCTTCCAGCTGTCCACCGCCCAAAGGCAAAGGAAAGCTGAATGGCAAGGAATTTATCGCTCATCTTAAGACTATCCCGGCGGCCCAGCGCAATATGGAAGTAAAGACCGCCTTCTACGGATTTATGAAGAAAAAATATCCGTGCTGATGGCCAAAGCCCCCTCTTCAAGGGAAAAGGTGCATCGGGCAGAAGACCTCGACTTTGTGGTGTGAACTGTGTGAACTTTGGATATTCGCATCCGAACCTTGCCTCGGCCAAGCTTAGCTGCGACAAAAGGCTATGTCCTTTCTCGACCAATATGAAGCGATTGTCAGGCTGAGCGTATTTGCAGGCATCTTCCTGCTCATGGCGCTGCTGGAAATCGCGATGCCACGCAAACAGCGCGTCCTCAGCAAAGGTTCACGCTGGATTACCAATATCTCTCTGGTTTTTATTGATACGTTGGCGCTGCGTCTGGTGATGCCAATTTTGGCAGTAGGCATGGCCCACTATGCATCGGAGCGCGGTTGGGGCTTGCTTACCTTGGTCGATCTTCCGCTTTGGGTAGAGATTATCATCGCCTTCCTGCTGCTCGACATGTTGATCTATGCCCAGCACATTGCCTTCCACAAAATCCCGATCCTGTGGCGCTTTCACAAAGTGCACCATGCCGACCGTGATCTTGATGTTACCAGCGGTGCCCGTTTTCATCCGGTCGAGAGCGTGCTTTCGATGGCCTATAAGCTTGTTTGCATTGTGCTGATCGGGCCTGCCGCCTTTGCGGTTTTCCTGTTTGAAGTCGTGCTCAATGCCGCGTCCATGTTTAATCATGCCAATGTTAGATTGCCGCTTGGTTTGGACCGGGTGGTACGTTTGTTCATTGTAACGCCGGATATGCATCGCGTGCATCATTCGATCATCGAACGGGAAACCAACAGCAATTATAGCTTCTTCCTGACCCTCTGGGACCGAATGTTTCAGACCTATACCGCGCAACCGGAGAAAGGGCATGATGACATGACAATCGGTCTATCGGAATATCAGGATAGCAAGCCAGCCAATCTGGCCTGGAGCTTGCTGGTACCTTTCATGCGCAACGCAGACGCACAAACAAAAACAGGCGGCAACTCTGTCGAAGAGCGCCGCCCGGTTTTAAAATCAGACTAAACTTTACTAAGTCTTAGCGCCGTCCATAGTCGCCAGATACGCCCGCGCTACGTGGCGGGGCGGCAGCCGTCAGGCGAAGTGCCTCTGCGGACTGGCTGATCGAACCGATTTCATCCGGTGTATCATCGTCATCAATCTGCACTTTCTGCAGCGATTGGACGAGGCTTTCTTCCAGATCTTTTGGCTTGATCGTTTCTTCAGCAATTTCGCGCAGCGAAACAACCGGATTTTTATCGCGGTCACGATCGATCGTCAGTTCAGCACCGCCGGAAATTTCCCTTGCACGCTGGGCTGCAAATAGGACCAAATCGAACCGATTGGTGACTTTATCAACGCAATCTTCAACGGTTACGCGAGCCATAAGGCGCTCCTGATTCTCTATAATTTGTGAAAAGAGACCTGCAACTAGGGAAAGCGCCTGCTTTTGTCAACAAATCTGATCGCTTGATTGATCACCAACATCGTTAATCAATTGTCGCTTCCGGACCAATAATCTATGCATCCCAACTATGACCGTATCTGCTTCTGACAACGAGCCCCAGGCCTCGATTGATAACAAGCTTGAAAGCGACTGGTTCAATGTCGGAGGCAATAATCTCAAACTGGTGCATCGACCTTCCGAACGGCTTCAAGCGCTGTTCAACCTGATCGAGAGCGCAGATCACTCATTGAAGTTATTTTTCTACATGTTTGAGGGTGATGATGTCGGACGTTCGGTATTGGACGCGCTTATCGCTGCCTGCCGGCGCGATGTCCGGGTCGAACTGATGGTTGACAGCTTCGGTTCCAATGGTGCTCCAAAGGGTTTTTTCGATCTTTTTGAGCTGGCCGGTGGACGTTTCGCAATCTTCAGCCCGCGATTTTCAACCAGCTATTTTGTCCGTAATCACCAGAAGATGATCATTGCCGACAACAGCCGGGCAATTATTGGTGGGTTCAACATCGCCAACCAATATTTTGACCGACATTCACAAGATGAAAACAGTGAAAATGATGAGACGAGCTGGGCCGATCTCGGTGTTATCATCGATGGCCCAGAAGTCGCCAAGCTAGGACGCTATTACGAGAAACTCTCCTACTGGGTACAGAACAATAACGGGCATATCCGCTCCTTGCAAAAAATGGTGCGCCAATGGGACGCAGGTGATGGTGATTTCCGTTGGCTGCTGGGAGGCCCCAGTAATCGTCTGAGCCGCTGGGCTTGGGCTATCAAACGAGATCTCGAAAATGGCAGCAGACTGGATCTTGTCAGTGCCTATTTCTCTCCAGGACAGGGGCTTCTGCGGAGGATTGCACGCTTATCGAAACGCGGTGGCAAAAACAGACTCATTTTGGCAGGAAAAACCGACAACGCTGCTACAATCGGGGCAAGTCGGCTGCTTTATGGCTATCTGCTAAAACGCGGCGCAGATATTTACGAGTATCAGCCGAAACGTCTGCATATGAAATTGGTCATCATCGACAACGTGGTTTATATCGGTTCCGCCAACTTCGATCTTCGTAGCTTGTTCATAAATGTCGAAATGATGGTGCGGATCAACAATAAGGACTTTGCTGAACACGCTCGCCAACTTGTAGATAATATGTGTGATGAAGCTCTCCCGATTTCAAAGGAGCTACACAAATCACGCAAGGGACTTCTCAACAGGCTGCGTTGGACCTTATCCTATTTCGTAGTGAACATATTGGATTATACGGTGACACGGCGGATCAACTTCGGCGTAAAAAAATAACTTTGCGGTTCGTCGCACGCTCAGAATCGTTCATCGCAAACATCGGTTTTGGCTCTGTTCAGGCAAATTCGTGTACGTAAAGCGATAGATTGTAGTAGATGGTTCGGGCAGCAATACTGCCCCGTAAATATCTGAACAGGGATTGGTAGTTAGTTTATGGCATCTGTGCGCTTTATAATCGTTCTCTTCTTCATCACTAGTATGACTGCCTGCGTTGCACCATCGGAAGGGCGGCCCGTTGTTTCGAATGAACAGAAAAATACACCGCCTCCGCGCTATGATAACAACCCGCCCAGAAACGCAGAGCAACCGACGCGCAACCGTCCTGATGCAACACTAAAAAGAGAAATTGCCGAATTGTGGCGTACTTTTCCGGGCAAAACCGGGATAGCAATAAAGAGCATTGATGGCGGCTGGACCATCGGTCACCGCGTTGATGAAGACTTTCCTCAACAGAGTGTTTCAAAATTGTGGGTGGCAATGGCCGTTCTTGACAAGGTTGATCAGGGACGTATTTCACTTTCCGATGCCATCCAAATCGGGCCAGATGATCTTACGCTTTTTTATCAACCATTAGCGGCCGAGGTAAAACGCGAAGGGCGGGTTGTAAAAAGCGTATATACATTGTTGGAAAAGGCTCTTGCCTATAGCGACAACACCGCAAACGATGCTTTGTTACGTCATGCTGGCGGGCCAGATGCCGTTAATGAATTCATTCGTCGCAATAACCTGGGCAAGATAAAATTCGGTCCAGGCGAGCGATTAATGCAGAGCAAGATAGCAGGACTGAAATGGAACCAGAACCTGTCGCAAGGCCGGAAATTTTATACTGCGCGCGCAAATGTCCCGCTAGAGCGACGCCGACAGGCTCTATCGGAATATCTTGCGAATCCGATCGACGGTGCCAGCCCCGGAGCCATTGTTGATGCGCTTGACCAGCTGGCTCGCGGAGAATTACTTTCGGCAAATTCGACCCAGTTACTCCAATCGATTTTGAAACGCACCCGCAGTGGACCGAAGCGCCTCAAAGCAGGCGTTCCCGCTGGCTGGGAGTTTCTTCACAAGACCGGAACAGGACAGATATTGGGGGCTGTATCAACCGGCTATAACGACGTGGGCATTATGACCGCCCCAGATGGAAGTCGTTATGCCGTTGCTGTGATGCTAGGTAATACAACCGCTCCTGTTCCCGAACGCATGCAACTAATGCAATCGGTAACGCGCGCAGTGGGGCGATATCATCAGCGATAGAGCGATCAATCTACCTACTCTGTCGATTCATTTTATTCTTTGGTTGTTGGCTCTTCTACAACATCTGCAAGCGGCGCGTTGCGTTCATCCAGCATTTCGGCTGCCTCATCAAGCGCTTTCGCCTCTCCAACAGTTACGCCGCCAGGGCCGGGATCATTCGGAGCGGGACCACAGGCTGCCAGTGCCAACGAGATAATATAAACCCAAGGTTGCCTTCCCATGTCACTAATCCTTTTTCTCCAAATGCTGGTTCTCAAGAATAGCATGTGAAAGCTGTTTTCCAGAACAAAAAAGGGCCGCCCAACGGGCAGCCCTTTTCGTAAGAATATCTAAAAGACTTATTCGACTGCACGTTTTGCAGCGTCAGCGCCTTTTTCGATCAAGTCATTAGCTGCGCCTTTTGCCGCATCCTTAGCAGCATCTGCGGCATCGGTAGCTTCTTCTGCAGCGCCTTCAGCAGCTTCACCAGCTTCTTCAGTTGCTTCAGCAGCAGCTTCGCCCATGGCATCCGCTTCGCCTTCAGCGGCAGTCATAGCGTCGTCAGCAGCTTCTTCAGCAGTTGCTTCTGTGCCTTCTACAGCTTCGTCCGCACCGGCTTCTGCATTTTCATCAGCACCGGAACATGCGGCCAAGCTAAGCGCAGCAGCAAGAACGAATGATGTTGTAACTTTTTTCATTGGGTAAACCCTCTACTTTTTCCTCAAAAAAACCACGCGAACAGATGATAAACTCCCTCGATCTGCTCACGGATGGGTGCTTTACCGCTATGAAAAAAGGATAGCAATGGCGAACCTTCTTACCCTATGATCGATAGAGACTTTTTTTTGTAATATTTGGAAAAATCGACTATCCAAAGCTAGCAAATCTAATAGATTGACTAGATATAAAGAATTCTTTATATCATCATTCCAATGAATGACGTCCTTACCATATTCAGAGCCCTTGCTGATCCGACGAGAATTCGAATCATGCTTCTTCTGCTCAAAATGGAGCTTGCTGTCGGCGAGCTTGCCCAGATTCTAGATCAGAGCCAGCCGCGCATTTCCCGTCATATTAGAATATTGGACGAAGCCGGTCTCGCAGAACGTCGAAAGGAAGGGAGCTGGGTTTTCCTGCGCCCAGGCAAAGCACCGCAACTTGAAATATTACGCCGATTGTTTCGATCGGATGATGTGATTTCATCCGATCAAGCTGTTAGCGATGAAGCCCAATTGTCGCTCGTCCGAAAGACTCGAGCTGAAATGGCAGAACGGTATTTTGAGGCACATGCAGAAGAATGGGACGCGATCCGTTCGCTTCATCTACCCGAAAATGATGTCGAGCAAGCAATGCTCGCCCTGCTGAAAGATGTTAATTTGGGTCATATGCTCGATATCGGTACAGGAACCGGTCGCATGGTTGAACTGTTCGGACCGAATTCCGAGAGAGTAACCGCACTTGATAAAAGCCCTGAAATGCTGCGCTTAGCCCGGGCTAAACTGCTCGGCAACGAATCAGACCAGACCAACCAAGCTGCACTCGCGCGAAAAACTGAACTAAAACTGGGTGATTTCAATAATCTGCCTATTGGCGATGGAAAGATCGATAGCGTTCTTTTGCATCAGGTACTGCATTACGCCCAACAGCCGGAAGCTGTCCTCGCAGAAGTTTCGAGAGTTGTCCGCGATGGTGGTATTGTCATGATCACCGATTTTGCCCCCCACGATCGCGAAGAGTTGCGAACCGCTCATGCCCATGCCCGGCTTGGTTTTTCAGACGACAGTATGAAGCGTTGGTTTGCCGCTTCCCAGATTGAAATGGTGCAAAGCCGGACGCTGGATGGCGGCAAGCTAACCGTCAAGATATGGGTAGGTCGCAAGTCCAATCTGTCGCAAATCCATCCGGGGAGCGATGTTGCTGCAAATTTATCACAAAAAAGAGCTTCCCTATGACCGAACACACCAGACCTTTAGGCTTGAATCAATTGGAAGAGGCAAAGCGGGCGCTTGATGTTCCGTTATTCGCCGGATTGAGCGGCGATGCTGATGTTTCCTTTGAATTCTTCCCTCCGAAGACCGAAAAGATGGAAAAGACCTTGTGGGATAGTGTGGTTACGCTGGAACCTCTTAATCCCCGATTTGTCTCGGTCACCTACGGAGCAGGCGGATCAACCCGGGAACGTACACATGCCACGGTTGCGCGCATTGCCAAGGAAACCCGTATTCCAGCGGCTGCCCATTTGACCTGTGTCGGGGCGAGCAAGTCGGAAATTGCTGAGGTTGCCGAAGCCTATTGGGATGCGGGTGTTCGTCACATTGTTGCACTGCGCGGAGACCCGCCAGCGGAAGGACAGGCGTTTGAACCGCATCGGGAAGGTTACACAAGTGCCGCGGAACTGGTTAAAGGATTGAAGGATATTGCGCCTTTTGAAATCTCGGTGGCGGCCTATCCGGAAACCCATCCCGAAGCCAATTGCCCGCAGAGCGATCTCGATAATCTTAAACGCAAGCTGGATGCCGGCGCAAGCCGCGCAATTACGCAGTTTTTCTTTACCGCCGAGGCCTTTTTCCGGTTCCGGGATGCAGCGGATGCAGCCGGGATTGATGCCGAATTGGTACCGGGAATATTACCGGTATCGAATGTTGCCCAGACGCGGAAGTTTGCGGGTATGTGCGGTGCCGAGATCCCGGCGTGGATGAACGACCTGTTTGAGGGGCTGGATGACCACCCCTCTGCACGCCAGTTGATCGCGGCAACCGTTGCCGCCGAACTATGCCGCAAACTTTATGCCGGCGGCGTCCGACAGTTTCATTTCTACACGCTCAACCGTGCAGAGTTAAGCTACGCGATCTGCCACCTGCTCGGCAAACGCCCATCCGGCGCAGCGCAGGAGAAAGCAGCATGACGGGTCCCGGCGATCAGCTTCGCGCTCTGGCAGCGGAACGCGTTCTCGTTTTTGACGGCGGCTATGGCACGGCGATCCAGAATCACGGCCTTGGCGAGCGCGACTATCGCGGCACGCTGGAGCTCAGCGATGACCAGAAGGGCAATAACGACCTGCTCAGCCTGACGCGGCCCGATATTATCGAGGGCATTCACACCGCCTATCTGGAAGCGGGCGCGGATATTGTCGAAACCAATACGTTCAGTTCCACCGAGATTAGCCAGGCCGATTACGGCTGCGAGCATCTGGTCAGGGATATCAATATCAAATCCGCCGAAATCGCTCGGCGGGCCTGCGACAAGGCCGAGGCCAAAGACGGCAAGAAACGCTTTGTGGCCGGCTCTATCGGCCCGACCAACAAAACATTGTCGCTCTCTCCCGACGTCAACGACCCCGGCTTTCGCGAGATTGATTTTGACTATCTCAAAGGCGTCTATCGCGAGCAATGCGATGCGCTGATCGAAGGCGGTGTCGACTTTCTGTTGATCGAGACAATCTTCGACACGCTCAATGCGAAATGCGCCGGCATGGCCGCACAGGAAGCGGCAGAGGCTTGTGACCGTGACGTACCGCTGATGATCTCCATGACGCTGACCGACCTGTCAGGACGCAATTTATCGGGCCATACGGTCGAGGCGTTCTGGCACGCGGTGCGCCATCTGAAGCCGATCACCATCGGCCTCAATTGTTCCTTTGGCGCCGACCAGCTGCGCCCGCATCTAGCGATGCTGACCAAGGAAGCGGACACGCTGATCATGGCCTATCCCAATGCCGGCCTGCCCAATGAACTGGGCGAATATGACGAGTTACCGGATCAAACGGCGGCGCTCATCGGTGAGTGGCTGGATGATGGCCTGGTCAATATTGTCGGCGGCTGCTGCGGTACCACGCCCGAACATATTGCTGCCATTGCCAAAGCTGTTGAAAGCGCCAAGCCGCGCGCAATAGCATCACCGGCTGTCCAAACCCGTTTGTCTGGATTGGAACCATTTACGATGGCAGCTTAGTTCCCACTCCCCTTCAGGGGAGAGGGTTAGGGAGAGGGGCAGTCTCTTTCTAAATATTTTGTTTTGATTCGAGAGGACTCCCCCTCTCCCCGGCCCTCTCCCCTGAAGGGGAGTGGGAGAAGGAAATAATGACCACACCCCCCTCTTCCGCGCAATTTGTCAATATTGGCGAGCGTACCAATGTCACCGGGTCCGCGCGGTTCAAAAAGCTTATCCTCAACGATGACTATGAAGCCGCCGTGGAAGTCGCGCGGCAGCAAGTCGAAAATGGTGCGCAGATTATCGATGTGAATATGGATGAAGGCCTGCTCGACGCGGAACACGCGATGACAACCTTCCTCAAGCTCATCTCGGCCGAACCGGATATTGCCCGCGTACCGGTGATGATCGACAGTTCCAAATGGTCGGTGATCGAGGCGGGTCTGAAATGTGTCTCTGGCAAACCGATCGTCAATTCCATCTCGATGAAGGAAGGCGAAGAGGAATTTCTGAAATATGCCCGAAAATGCATGGCTTACGGCGCAGCTGTGGTCGTCATGGCATTTGATGAAACCGGTCAGGCGGATACCAAGCAGCGCAAGGTTGAGATTTGTGAGCGCGCCTACAAATTACTCACCGGCATCGGCTTTCCGCCGGAAGATATTATCTTTGATCCCAATGTGTTCGCCGTGGCGACGGGGATTGACGAGCATCGCCGCTACGGGCTGGATTTCATCGAAGCGGTGGCCGAAATCAAGGCGCGCTGCCCGCATGTCCATTTTTCGGGCGGGCTATCCAACCTGTCGTTCAGCTTTCGCGGTAACGAACCGGTACGCCGGGCAATGCACAGCGTCTTTCTCTATCACGCCATTCCTGCCGGACTGGATATGGCCATCGTCAATGCCGGACAGCTGGATATTTACGACGATATCGATCCGGTGCTGCGCGAACATTGCGAAGATGTCATTCTCGACCGCGAACCCAAGGATGGTGGCGACGCGACCGACCGGCTGATCACTCTGGCCGAGAAATTCCGTGGCACCGACAAGGCGGCGGAAAAAGCCGCTGCCGAATGGCGGGGATATGATGTCGTGAAACGACTCGAACATGCGCTGGTCAAGGGCATTGACGCGCATATTATCGAAGATACCGAAGAAATGCGGGTGTCCGTCAAGGATGCTGGCGGACGTCCGATCGAAGTGATCGAAGGCCCTTTGATGGACGGCATGAACGTCGTCGGAGACCTGTTCGGATCGGGCAAGATGTTCCTGCCGCAGGTGGTGAAATCCGCACGTGTGATGAAAAAGGCCGTCGCCCATCTATTCCCTTATATCGAGGCGGAAAAAGAAGAAGGTGCCAAGGGCAAAGGCAAGATAATCATGGCGACCGTCAAGGGCGATGTGCATGATATTGGCAAGAATATCGTCGGCGTCGTGCTGCAATGCAATGGCTTTGAGGTTATCGATCTCGGCGTGATGGTGCCCTGGCCCGACATATTGAAAGCCGCCAACGAGAATGATGCCGACATGATCGGCCTGTCCGGCCTGATCACACCGTCGCTCGACGAGATGGTCACTGTCTCCGAAGAGATGGAACGCGCCAAGATGACCATGCCGCTGCTCATCGGCGGAGCGACAACATCGAAAACCCATACGGCCTTGCGGATTGAACCGGCCTATTCCGGACCGACTGTCTATGTACTCGATGCCAGCCGTGCCGTGGGTGTCGCCTCACAGCTCGTCAGCGATACGCAGGCCGAGGCCTTTATCGCCAGTACCCGTGAAGACTACGAACAGGTGCGTATTGCGCGCGCTGGCAAGACCGCCAAGAAACTCGCTTCCCTCAATGAAGCCCGTGCCAATGGTGCGGCCGTGGACATGAGCAAAAAACCACCGGCGCCGAAAAAGCCGGGACTGCACGTTTATGAGAACTGGGATCTCGCCGAGCTGCGCGATTATATCGACTGGACCCCGTTTTTCCGGGCCTGGGAACTCGCCGGAACCTTCCCGGCCATTCTGACCGATGAAGTGGTCGGGGAAAGTGCCAGTGATCTGTACAAAGACGCACAGGTGATGCTGGATCGGATCATTGAGGAGAAATGGCTGACCGCCAAAGGCGTCGCTGGCCTGTGGCGCGCGCGGCGGGATGGTGATGACATCATGGTGTCGCCGGAAAATGAGGAAATCGCGCTTCCCATGCTCCGCCAGCAGGTCAGCAAACGGTCTGGCAAATCGAACAACTGCCTCGCCGACTTTATCGACACATCCGATGACTGGATGGGCGGCTTTGCGGTGACCGCAGGGCATGGCATTGACGAGCATGTCGCGCGTTTCGAGGCGGATAAGGATGATTATAACAGCATTCTGATCAAAGCCTTGGCCGACCGTCTGGCCGAAGCTTTTGCCGAGCGCATGCACGAACATGTCCGCAAGGATCTGTGGGGCTATGCCGCAGACGAGAATCTCGACAACAAGGCGCTGGTTCAGGAAAAATATCAGGGCATTCGTCCTGCTCCGGGCTATCCGGCCTGCCCCGACCATAGCCTGAAACCGATCCTGTTCGATATGCTGGATGCTACCCATCATACCGGGCTGGAACTGACCAGCAGCTTTGCGATGACGCCGACCGCTGCTGTCTCCGGCTTCTATTTCGCTCACCCGCAAGCCGATTATTTCGGCGTGGCGCGGATTGGTGAAGATCAGGTGGAAGATTATGCCGAGCGGCGGGGTGTTTCGCTGGATCTGGCACGGCAATGGCTAAGACCCAATCTGAACGAATAAAGCCGACCTCTTTCAAGACCGGCTTTATCTATTCAACTGCAATAGTGTTTAGGCGAAGCTGACCTTCGGCATCGCTTTGCGGCGCCGGCGCAGCGCTCCGCCAACCAGGCCAAAGCCGCCAATCATCATCGCCCAGGTTGCCGGTTCCGGCACCACCGGAACTGCAGTCAAAACCCGAATAAAATCTCCTGGCGTTGATGCACGGAAGCTGATGTTCAGTCGGTTACCGTCAATGTTAAAACTGTCTTGCCCTTCCAGCCCGCGTGCGCCGGGGTTGAGGTAGTTCACGTTCACATTGCCCAACAGCAAATCCGTTGCGCCCAGTGTAGCCTGTGTGTCCAATACGCCCAATATATCACCATCAAAATCCACATAGCCGGACACCGTACGATTCCGCCTCGGATCGAAGAACACATAATGGCTGTTTACGACAGTACCCGCTGCCAGACCACCAATGGCAGAGGTCAAGGTCACGCTCTGCTGTTCGTTGAAAGCAAAAAGATTGTTGGAATTCTGATTATCATTGCCAACCGCAAAACCCGGAGCAGGGTCAAGCTCCTCGAAAACGCCGCCTAGATTAAATGCGCCGCCGCCAGTTAGCTCGCCCATGATGACAGCAGCATTTGCTGACCCGGCGAAAGTGAGGCTGCCAACCGCCGCTGTAACCATCAGATATTTAAGCATATTGCGTTCCCTTGAAATGAGTAGCTGTAAAACCTCTTTGCATCCCCTCGAAATGCCGTTTTTATTGCATTTAACAATAAATTAGCGAAAATCGTTGAAATTATACAGTGCTGTTAACGCATTTTTAGCTGATTTCCAGACCGGATGATCGGGAAAAACACCATTTTACAAGTCTCTCTGGATTCAACCTGGGAATCGGGTAGCGCCTAGTTTTTGGGGCTATCATGGGTTTATTTGGGAATCTGCGGACGCCCAATTTGGACAAATAGGCAATCCAAACGAACAAAGCCGGCCTCTTGCGAGACCGGCTTTATTGCATTCAAAACCGTTTTGTTCAGGCGTAGCTGACTTGTGTTGTCACTTTGCGGCGCCGACGCATCGCTCCACCAACGAGCCCAAACCCGCCAATCATCATGGCCCAGGTTGATGGCTCCGGCACTGCTGGAGCCGCAGTTAAAACACGGATATAGTCGCCCGGAGACGATGCCCTGAAATTCACATTCAGCCGATTGCCAACGATATTAAAGCTATCTGCAGCTTCCAGGCCGCGAAGCGCGACACTGACATAGTTCACATTGGCATTACCGAGCAGCATGTCGGTCATGTCCATATCCGACTTGTCCGACAGCACACCCAATATATCGCCGTCAAAATCCACATAGCCGATGCCACGGAGGCTTGGGCCCGGATCGAAAAAGACATAGTGGCTGTTTACAACCGTTCCAGCCGCCAGACCGCCAACAGCGGACAACAGGGTCACGCCTTGTTGTTCGTCAAATGCGAACAGATTGTTCGATTGTTGATGGTTATTGCCGACGGTAAAGCCCGGTGCAGGATTAAGCTGTTCAAAAACGCCGCCATTATCAAACGCCGTTCCTCCAGTCAGCTCGCCCATGACAACTGCAGCATTTGCGGAACCAGCAGTGAAAAGGGCACCAACCGCTGCCGCGGTTACGAGATATTTTTGCATTGTAATTTTCCTTCTTCGAGCAAATGCTCGCTTTACAATGCGACCCAATTCGGGGTCTTAACAGATTAGTTACCATGTTTCCAGAACCTGGAGCGCGTCTGTCCCGTTTCGAGACTCCCGTTCAGGTGAACCCTCGTGAGTTCCTTCAAAGCCGGATATTAACGGGTTCCATGCCAGATGAATATATTTGGGACAGTACCATTGCCGATATTGTGTCGGGATTGGCACACCATTATATGGATCATGATATTTTTCCCGCTTTTTCAGGAGTTTCAGAATTGAAATTTTCGGCCCATATTTTGACAACCGCCATTCTGGCAGGCGTAGTCAGCCCGGTTGCATTTGCACAGAGCAACGCACCGTTCACCGTAGCCGAAAACGGACAACGCTTTTATAGCCTGTCTGAAGCGGTAGAGGCCATTGGAGCGCGAAAAGGCACAATCGTAATCGCACCCGGTGCTTATGGTGATTGCGCGGTTCAGACAGAAGGCCAGATTACTTATCGCGCCGCAGTTCCCGGCAAGGCCATTTTGGACGGCGGAATCTGCGAAGGAAAGGCGGCTTTGGTCTTGCGTGGTCGGTCCGCTATTGTCGACGGGATTATCTTTCAGAACCAGCGCGTGCCCGATGGCAATGGCGCGGGCATTCGCCTCGAGCGCGGCAATCTGACCATAACCAACGCCCTGTTCCGCAACAGTGAACAGGGACTGCTGACCGCCGATGACGCCAGCGGCAATATTGTTATTGATCGCTCGACATTCCAGCGGCTTGGTCGCTGTGACCGGGGTCTGTCCTGTGCACACAGTATCTATATCGGCGATTATGGTTCGCTCATTGTGACAAACAGCCGTTTCGAAAAGGGCAATGGCGGCCACTATGTGAAAAGCCGGGCACCGCGTATCACGGTTACCAACAGCAGCTTTGACGATACCCAGGGCCGGACTACCAACTATATGATCGACCTGCCGGCGGGCGCATCAGGCGTGATCAGCGGCAATGTTTTTGTGCAGGGGCAAAACAAGGAAAACTGGAGCGCCTTTGTTGCCATTGCAGCAGAAGGCCGGAAGCACAGCTCGGCGGGTCTCAACATCCATTCCAACAGCGCGTCTCTCGCCAAAGGTGTCGAGCGAAAAACCTGGTTTGTCGCCGACTGGAGCGGGGACAAGATGCGCATTGCAAATAACAGCCTTGGTCGCGGATTGACCCGTTACGAAAAGCGGTGATTCCGGGATTTTAAGGATGGGTTGAGTTGACTTTGTCCCGAAAGCAGAGATGAGCTTCCTTGTTACGCCCTGCGGACGGAAGCACGCAGTTCTTCTGGCTGTATCGGAATATTGGCCAATCGACTCCGACCGAGCAACGCGGGCAGAAGTCTGGTATATTTTTCTTCACCGAATACTTCCAGGTCCCCGTTTGCCATCGCTTCATCAAGGTCGGACCGTCCCAAATATATTCTGGCAAGAGTTTTGGCTGCCACGGTGATTTGCATATCGACTTCAAAATCGCGATCTATGATGCATAGATCAACCTGATCCCCTTCGAATATCAACCAGCTATTCTGGCGCTTGCTTGTTTGATCATACAGGAAAAAGTGAATAATGAACGGGTTGGGAAGCGCGGGATGTGGGTTGGCCTTGTGGCGGATGTTCCACATTAAATGATCGCTGTCGAAATCTTCCAGCGCGGGCTCTATCCGGAGCCATTCCTGCGCCCAGTCAGCCATGCTGAAAACAACCTTGCTGAGCGCTTTGCCAGCCGGCGTCAGCGTGTATCTGGTTTGATTATGGCTCGCCGATTCCGTCTTTTTGATAATGCCTGCATTCGTCAGCTCTTTCAGCCGATTGGACAGGAGGGAGCGTGACATACGTGGCACTCCTCTGCTGATATCATTGAAGGATGTATAACCGAAAACGAGTTCTCTCATCACCAGCATCGTCCAGCGCGTGCATAAAATTTCCGCTGCCATTGAGAGGGGGCAATATTGACCATAGCTAGGCGCTTTACTCATGTTGCTGTCCTTCGGTTTATACGGCGATATCGCTGTCTGTTTGCGACAATTGGACCAGACCCGGAATATTGCCAGTACAGTAACTGTACCATGTAGTCCTACTGCAGGACTATAGCGCATCATAAAATGGGTATAGCAACGAAACAGAGCTTAATCCTGCCACGCTTGGAAGGGTTAAAAGCCACATAGGAGTGATCATGCGCAATTTGCAGAAATATAAAATTCTTTTGGTGTCGGGCGCTTTGTTTGCCCTCGGAGTGAGCGTTGAAGCCCAGGCCGACAGTGTGACGGATTGGAACATAAAGGCGCGCGATATGGTTGTTGATGCAAAATTTCCGACACCACATTCGAACCGGGCATTGGCCATCGTGCACACGTCAATTTATGAAGCCGTAAATGCCATTACAAAAAAATATCCTGCTTCCCTTGATCTGAAAGCGCCCGACGACTCATCGATAGACGCCGCTATCGCGTCAGCCGTTCGGGTTTCGCTTTTAAATCTCATGCCCGGCAAAGAACGCGAGATTGAGAATGTATATGCAGAGGCATTGGCAAAGATCGCAGATAGTGATGAAAAGACCCAAGGCGTTGCAATCGGTCAACAAGCGGCAAGCGCCGTCTGGGCCGCGCGTAAAAATGACGGCAGCCAGTCCCCGGAAACTTACAGGCCCTACACAACGGCTGGCAAATATGTTCCAACAACCATACCGGCTGCGCCAAACTGGGCAAACCGCAAGCCCTGGATGTTTTCTGACCCGACCAAATTCCGTCCGGGGCCTCCGCCAAAATTAACCAGTGATGCCTGGACGCGCGACTTTATCGAAGTCAAGAAAATGGGCAGCAAGAACAGCGCGCATCGTTCCGAAGAACAGACGAGAATGGCAAAGTTCTGGGAAGCAACTTTACCACCAATCTATCATGGTGTTGTGCATTCTGTCGCCAATATGCCAGGACGCAACGTCACCCAAAATGCGCGCCTGTTTGCGGCCGTGACGCGGGCAACCGATGATGCCATGATCGCTGTGTTTGAGGCAAAATATCACTACGGTTTTGGCGGCCCATAACCGCCATTCGCAACGCTGATATCGATGGCAATGAAAACACCTTGAGGGATCCTGCATGGGTTCCTTTCATTCCCACGCCGATGCATCCTGAATATCCATGCGCCCATTGCGTCGTAGCGGGAACAGTAGGCGCTATTTTGAAAGCCGAAATCGGGGAGAATGCGACGCCGGAATTGTGGACTGTAAGCTACACGGACGGCGGGGCCAGAAGGAACTGGAAGAGTGTTGACGACTTCATACAGGAAGTTTCCGATGCGCGTATCTATGATGGCGTTCATTACCGAAGCTCTGCGGATGTCGGCTCTGAGATGGGTTTGCAAATTGGGGCATTGGCTGTCGAAACCTATTTGTCACCGTTGAAATCATCTGAAATTCCAGAAGACAAGTAACATTCTTCACGACCGCACGGATGATGATAATTTCGAGCCAATAAATGTCCGCTGTGGCGCCCATGGCGGGCATATAGCCGCATAGACTGATTCAATGGTGGGATTTAATCCTGCTCCCGACGCGGCTGGTCCGATCAAACTGCCAAATTCGGATAATTTGTTTCATGGGGCTTTGCTGCTCCCCTACCCGTTTACCGGCAATTATCTTCCACGCCGCCGTCAATATCCAGACAGCGTCCGTCAAACTCTCCTTCAGAAACCTTGAGCCCGATTAGCGACGCCAGGGTTGGCGCGATATCGACCGTTTGCACAGAAAGCGGTTGCTCGAAATGGCTTATGCCCGCGTGCCAGAACAAGATCGGTATGCGCCGGTCATAGTCCCACGGACTGCCGTGCGTTGCAACATAGCCGCGCATCGCTGTTGCAATCGGGGTCACACCTTTTTTCAGCAGCACGATAAAATCACCGGACCGGTCGGGATGGAAAGACGTCCGCGCGCGCTCGGCCAGGCTCCATTCTTCGACAGGACCGGTTGGCATCGGCATTCTGGCAAGTTCTGCGCCGTCCAGAACAGCTTCCACTTGGCGATTGCGTGCCATGATTGCCATGGCCTCTGCTTTGACTTCCCCGCGCAAAGAGGTCGGCAGAGTCCGATTGATATAATAATCGCCAAACGGGCTATCGGCGTAAATGATCTGGCCATATTTGCGCAGCTTGCGATTTTCGTAAAAAACTTCGTTGAGCCCATCCGCACTGACTTCACTATCGATCCGCTGCGCTTCCGGAGCGCCTTGCTGGTTCAAACGCTCGGGCAAATCATGGCCGCCATGATCCGCGGTCAGCACGACCACATAATCACGCTCCATCTTGTCGAGTTTATCGAAAAAATTGCCGAGATTCTTGTCCAGTTCTGACAGATTGATACACATTTCAACTCCGCCCGTGCCAAAGGCATGCCCCACATAATCCGTCGCGGAGAGGCCGATATTCAATATATCGGTAAAGGCAAACGCACCCAACCTTTCGTTCGCCACCATTTTTTCCGCCAGCGCCAAAACAGCCGCATCGAAATCGGGAGAAGCCCGAAAGATCGACGCGCCATTTTCAGGGCGCTGAAACTGATAGGTACCAACCGCGCTGTCTGCATCGACAGGAATAGCGCGGTTGCGGGTTTCGCAATGGGCCGGGACCGCGATTGGCGCGCGCGGTTTGGCGAGCATCGCTTTGATGTCTGCGTTGAATTTCGGCAGCGCTGGTAGCATCAGCCCGTCTTGTTTGGTTTCAAATCCTTCACCGCGCCACCAGAATATCATGTCCGGCGCGTTACCGCCCATCATCAAGGCTGCCCGGTCTTTGCCGGATACCGCCATATTCCGGGAATCTGGCGATACTGTCTTTAGTCGTTCCCCCAAAGTCGGCACGAGCAAATGCCAGGCAGACGCGACATAATCGCCCTGCGTCGCAGCGGTAATGCTGCCAAAGCTGGTGCCTTCAATCCGTTCGTCTTCCGCGCAATATATCGTTTTATCAGCGCGCTTTACGTCCAGATCGATCCAGTTATTGGCAATAATACCGGCGCGTCCGGGATGGACCCCGGTCATGATGGTGGCATGGCCAGGACAAGTTTCGGTTGCTGCATGCCCCTGATATCCTGATGGGAATACCGCGCCGCCCGTCAGGCGTTTCAGGCCACCGGTAAATGTGCTGCGATATTCGCTGAACAGATCGGACGAAAACTGGTCCACCGATATCGCAATCACCAATGTGGGCTTGTCTGACTTGCCTTGCCTGTGATCTTCGGCATTGGCTGCGCTGGAAATTGCAATAAAAGCTATGAAACTTGTAACATATTTGATGACGCGCACGAATAATCCCCATGATATAAAGCGGCTATGGCAAGACAGCCGCCAATAGAGTAACAGCGTTCGATACGAAATGGTGAGTTTTTTTATGACATCTGAAACCTCTTTGAGGACGATCTCGGCAAGTTTCCGGGTTTTGCTGGCGGTGCTTCTGTTCACGGTGCTGCTCGGCGTCAGCCCCGCCCGAGCGCAGGTCGATCTCAATAAGCGTGAGTTAAATGTGCCTGCCACATTGGTAGCGGAATCGCAGCAAGTGCAAGCAGGGCAAAGCGTCACCCTCGCCTTTGTCATGAACCCCAAGCCAACCTGGCACGGTTACTGGGAAAACCCCGGTGATGCGGGCATTGGCATGAGCTTTGACTGGAAACTGCCAGACGGCGTCACTGCAGGCAAAGCCCGGTATCCGGTGCCTGACACATTGCTGATTTCCGGTATTATGAACTATATTTACAAGGGCGATTATGCCGTCCTCGTCAATCTGGTCATATCCGAGAAAGTCAAACCCGGCCCGCTGGCCATATCGGTTAAGTCTGAATGGCTCGCCTGTACCGACGAAGTCTGCGTACCTGAGCAGGATGAGCTGTCGATCAACCTGCAAGTCGTTGGTCCGGATGCAGCGGTTTCGCTGAACAATGCTTTCAATGCTTATCGCGAAGCCTTGCCGCGACCTCTTGGCAGTGCGGCCACATTCACCGTCAAGGATGACCTGTTTCGCCTGTCCGTTCCCTTCCCGGCTAATATCGATGTTGAAACGCCCTATTTCTTTATCAAGGAAGACGGGATTGTGGACTATGGCGCACCGCAAAAAGTCAACCGCGATGGGGACAGACTGATTATCGAAACCGCAGCCCGCGGCGATGAACTTCAGAAAATTTCCGGCATTTTGAAAATCGGCCCAAACATGGGGTTGTCTTTAAACGCGACCACAGGAGATGTGGAAATGTCGGGCGTGCCGATCGGCGGTGGTAGCGGCGGAAATTTTATTGGTGGTGGCGACCAGTCTAACGCCTCCCTTCTGTTGATAGCCCTGGGCGGCGCGATTGTCGGCGGTTTGCTGCTCAATCTGATGCCCTGTGTTTTCCCCATTCTCAGCCTGAAGGCGATCAGCCTCGCCAAGGCTGGAGGGGAGGAAACGATCGTGCGCCGCGATGCGCTGGCTTACACTGCAGGGGTTGTCGTTGTTGCCACCGTGCTGGGTGGATTGCTGCTGGCTCTGCGCGCTAGCGGTGCTGCCGTCGGCTGGGCTTTCCAGTTGCAGGATCCACGGATCATCTTTGTACTGCTTGCGCTGGTAACCGCCATCGGTTTCAATCTCGCAGGGCTGTTTGAACTGCCCAATGTGAATTTCGGCAATAAGCTGACCCAGCAAGAAGGACCTTCCGGCTCCTTTTGGACTGGCGCGCTCGCCGCCTTTGTCGCAACGCCGTGTACCGGCCCTTTCATGGCAGCGGCACTTGGCGCTACCATCGTACTTCCGCCCATTGCTGCATTGATAATTTTTGCCGGCCTTGGCGTCGGCCTGGCTCTGCCCTTCCTGCTGATCGCCTTTGTTCCTGCGATACGCAATCGAATGCCCAAACCAGGTGCCTGGCTGGATAGTTTCCGCAAGGCCATGGCTGTGCCGATGTTTCTCACGGCTATCGGCTTGATCTGGCTCCTTGGTCGGCAAATCGGGACTGACGCATTGGGACTTTCGTTGATGTTCCTGCTGCTGGTCACATTGATCCTCTGGTGGTTTGGTGGCGGTCAGTCAAAAGGATTCTCGCGCGGCGCTTTGACGACCGGTGCGCTCGTCGCTGCGATCATTGGCGGCATCCTGTTCCTGCCCAATGCCGAGGCTATGGACGAACGGAAGGTCGCCAGCGCGTCGACAGCCACCTTGCCCAGCGAGCCGTTTAGCGAAGCACGCTTGTCCGAGCTTCGCGCCTCTAACCAACCGGTCTTCGCCTATTTTACAGCCGACTGGTGCATTACCTGCAAGGCCAATGAAGCCGCCGCCGTCCAACGTCAGGAAACTGCCGATGCTTTTGCCGAGGCCAATGTCGCGGTGCTGATGGGCGATTGGACCCGCCCTGATCCGGAAATCAGCAATTTTCTGGAGAAGCATGGCCGCGCCGGGGTTCCGCTCTATCTCTATTATGAGCCTGGCAAAGAACCTGTTATATTGCCGCAGATATTGACCGTCGGTACTTTAACCGATCTGGTCACATGACCCCCAATAACTGATTGATCGCAGCAGGAGAGCCCCCATGAATTACAAATCCACCCTCACATCCCTTGCCGCAGTCGCCGCTATCGGCGTCGCTATGCCTCTTGCGGCCGCACAGAAAAACGGCACCATCGCGCAGGATTTCAAACTGACCGATATGTATGGAAAGACCGTGCAGCTTTCCGACTTCCGTGGCAAAACCGTGGTGATGGAATGGCATAATCCGGGATGTCCATTTGTCGTGAAGCATTATGACAGCGGCAATATGCAAGCGACCCAGGCCGCGGCTCGTAAACAAGGGGCTGTCTGGCTCACCATCAATAGCGGCGCGGCTGGCAAACAGGGCTATATGAAAGGTCCAGAAGCACAGAAGCTGGCCAAGGATCAAGGCATGAACGCCGATCATTATCTGCTCGATGCCAAAGGTGTCGTCGGAAAGGCTTATGCCGCCAAGACAACACCGCACATGTATATCATCGATGGTTCCGGAAAACTGGTTTATCAGGGTGGTATTGACGACAAACCAACCGCCAACAAAGCTGATATCAAAGGCGCTCGCAATCATGTCACTGCGGCTTTGGCCGAGCTAAAGGCCGGAAAAACCATCTCTGTGGCCCAGTCCCGGCCCTATGGCTGTTCGGTTAAATATGCGAGCTAAAGGCTGCGGCTGAAGCAGGAAGAAAAGTAGGGCCGTCGCGCGATACTCAACCGGCGCGCCAGCCCTACTCCCCCAAAAGTCCGGCGGCTTGCAAACCCCCTGAAAGCCCCCGTAGAACGGATTGCCGGACCTAAATTGTAAGCATCAATGCTTGTTCTTGGTCAAAGATTCGGAGGACAGGCTCAATACGCAACACGATCCTGTCCTCCGCCTTTGTTCCGACGGCAAGCGACCCTAAGCCGCCGCCGGTCAAACTAGTGACCCGTCAGGTTAAACTTCTTGGTGCCGTTGGCGCCAATAAGTTCAATGCCCTTCGTACCTGACAGGCCAGAAAGCGGCATTGATTTCTCATATCGTTCGACCCCCATCGAAACGTCATGGTCATTTGCCGCGCGCGCTTCCCACGCTATCTCTATCTGCTGATATTCGGTCAACGGATCACCCAATACTGGCAGTAATTTTATGTCCGCGCCTGGTCTTGGTGCTGGCCCCGAAACAATGAGGTACAAACCTTGACCCAAAGTTGGACCGGCTCTTAGTTCGGCAGAGTCGAAATCGGCGGCGTTTACGCGGCCGTATCTTTTCGGCCGAGCAGTTTTGCCCGCTTTCATCTGTTCGTCATTGTTCACAACAAGCTCCATAAGAACCTCTCTGTCCAAAACCGAGATGCTGACCGCGGCTCATCATTGTGGCCGGTGTTTCACTTTTCGTGTCAGCTCGTAACTACGCAACTTATGTAGGACGCTATAGCCCAACACAGCATGAACCACCTTGTAAACTATTGTAACAACCCGTAAACAGTTGAAATTATATTACAATTTTCTGAAATTTAATCCGCTAAACCGCATGCAGCTTTTGTAAAAATGCTGCACTGCACAAGAACCGGGGCGAATCGATTCGCCCCGGCCTTACTTTTCTGGTGACTGCGTCACTGCTTAGCGGCAAAGGTTTAAGCGGGTTTCCGAAACTTCATGACAAAACGATTGGTTTTGCCACGCACGGATGGATCGAAGACATTTTTTTCGAGATCATCATCCGGATTAGTGAACATATCGCTTTGTGCTTCCAGAACAAAACCCGCTTTTTCAAAATCGGCTTTGGCCGTTTCCGGATCGATCCGGTGCGTTTTCTCGACCACTTCTCTGGTATCGCCAGCATTGCCGACATGATCAATGACAGCAACAATTCCACCTGGCTTCATGCCAGCATAAAGCTTGGTCAAAAATGCGGCCGGATCCATACGCGGCACCTTGAATTTTTCGCTTTCCCAATAGAGATCGTGATAGATGAGGTGCATCATGGCAAAGTCAAAGCTGTCGGCCTCTGGTGTATAATCACCCAGCTGTGACTGCACGAGGGAAACCCCCGGTTGTCGGGCCGAAATTCCGGCCCATTTCGCTTTCGCAGCGTCGCTCGTTACGAATTGTGGTGGGTTGACCGCGGTTACAGTCCCGCTTGCACCAACGGCCGCGCCCATGATTTCGCTGTAATAGCCGCCACCTGCAAAAATATCGAGCACGGCATCACCGGTTTCGAGACCCATGAAGGCCAATGTTTCGGCAGGTTTCCGGCTAGCGTCCAATTTTACGTCGGCTTCATCCCGTCCAGTGGCTGAAACAGCTGAAGCCAAATCGGGCGTATTTTGGCCGGTTGCCTGCGCTGCAATGGTGGATGCCTGATCATCATAGGCCGTCGCGCCAAAAGCCAGAGCAGAACTCGCTAAGACCATTAAGATAGTGGTTTGCATAACATCTCTCCCCAATTCGTTATAACGGGAGCATGAACCTTGCCTGTCTCACGATCAAGCCGACCACAGGTCGTTCATCTACCGGAGAGTGTCGTTAGTCGAGAAGATCACTTGCATGATAACAACCGGTAAAACAGCATAGCTATCAAAATTTCCGCTGCGTCTTACCATAACGCATCTTGCGCGTACCCGGTTTGCCTTCGGTAGCACGGCCTTTGGGTTTGGCGAGTTGCAGATCGGCGGGCAAGCCCAGTTCGTCAGCCTCCAGCTTGCGAATTTCATCCCGCAGACGCCCGGCTTCTTCAAATTCCAGGTCAGCCGCCGCATCGCGCATGCGTTTTTCAAGGCTTTCGATATGGCTGCGCAGATTGTGACCGACGAGATGGTCGGTATCATCATCAATCGGCACGGTGACCTGATCCTTGCTTGCGACATGCGCAACAATATCACCGATATTTTTCTTGATCGAAAGCGGCGTGATTCCGTGGAGCTTGTTATAAGCCTCCTGCTTCTCGCGCCGTCGTCCGGTTTCGTTGAGCGCCCGTTCCATTGATCCGGTAATGCGGTCGGCATAGAGGATCACCCGGCCATCGACGTTTCGCGCCGCGCGGCCAATCGTCTGGATCAGCGAAGTTTCGGAACGCAGGAAGCCTTCTTTGTCTGCATCCAATATCGCGACCAGCCCGCATTCGGGAATATCTAGTCCTTCACGAAGCAGGTTAATCCCGACCAGAACATCATAGACGCCCAGCCGCAAATCACGGATTAACTCGATCCGCTCCAGCGTCTCGACATCGCTGTGCATATAGCGGACTTTCAGACCCGCTTCATGCATGAACTCGGTCAGGTCTTCCGCCATTCGCTTGGTCAGTGTCGTGACTAGGGTGCGATAGCCTTGCTGGGCCACTTTCCTGCACTCGTTGACCAGATCATCGACTTGATCCTCAACCGGCTTGATCTCTACCGGCGGATCAATCAGCCCGGTCGGCCGAATGACCTGCTCGGCAAATACACCGCCGGTTTGCTCCATCTCCCATTTGCCGGGTGTGGCCGATACACTGATGGTTTGCGGCCGCATCGCGTCCCACTCGTTGAATCGCAGCGGACGATTATCAATACAGCTGGGTAATCGAAAGCCATATTCGGCCAGCGTAATCTTGCGGCGATGATCGCCTTTGGACATAGCGCCAATTTGCGGTACCGTCTGATGGCTCTCATCGACAAAGAGCAAGGCATTATCCGGCAGATATTCAAACAGGGTCGGCGGCGGTTCGCCAGGCAAACGGCCGGTCAGGAAGCGCGAGTAGTTCTCGATACCCGCACAACTGCCAGTCGCTGCGATCATCTCGAGATCGAAATTCGTCCGCTGTTCAAGCCGTTGATGCTCCAGCAGCTTGCCCTCGGCTTCCAGCTCTTTCAGCCGCACACCCAGCTCCAGCTTAATCGCTTCCATCGCCTGTTTCATCGTCGGACCGGGGGTTACGTAGTGAGAATTAGCAAAAATCCGGACCTGATTGAGGCTCGCCCCCTTCTTGCCCGTCAGAGGATCAAATTCGACAATCTCCTCAATTTCGTCACCAAAGAAGGAAATGCGCCACGCCATGTCCTCATAATGTGAGGGGAAAATTTCCAGATTGTCACCACGCACCCGGAAATTCCCACGGGCAAAGGCCTGATCATTTCGTTTATATTGCAGGGACACGAGCTTGCGGATGATATCGCGCTGGTCAACCGCCTGTTCTTTTTTCAGATCAAAGATCATCGCCGAATAGGTCTCGACCGAACCAATACCGTAGAGACACGAAACAGACGCGACGATAATGACATCGTCTCGTTCGAGCAGCGACCGGGTTGCGCTGTGGCGCATACGGTCAATCGCTTCGTTTACCGAGCTCTCCTTCTCAATATAGGTGTCCGACCGAGCGACATAGGCTTCAGGCTGGTAATAATCATAATAGCTGACGAAATATTCGACGGCATTGTTAGGGAAAAAGTTTTTGAATTCGCCGTAAAGCTGGGCAGCAAGAATTTTGTTCGGTGCCAATATCAGAGCAGGCCGCTGGGTTTGCTCGATAATCTTGGCCATCGTAAAGGTCTTGCCGGAACCCGTAACGCCAAGTAGCACTTGATCCAGCTCGTCGCCCTTTATACCCTCCACAAGCTCCTTGATCGCCTCTGGCTGGTCTCCCGAAGGCTCAAAGTCACTAACCAGTTCAAAGGATTTGCCGCCTTCCGATTTTTCGGGTCGCACAGGTTTATGCGGTACAAAATTTTCATCCGTTTCAGGTTCCGCCAAACCTTCTCTGATTACTAGATTTACCATGGAAGCGATATGGAACAAAACGGGTCCATTGTCATCCCCCAATATGTTGCGTTCAATGATGTTACACTTCCAAAATTTACAACGATGATCAATCGGGTTATGGCAAATTCGGGTTCAGTAATCAGATGAGGGAAATCCAAGTGAAAAAATTAGTTGTATCGGTTGCCGCCGTGGCGTTGCTTGCGGGCTGCTCTAGCAACACAGCGGATGCCGATGGCGATGGCAATATCACCGCTGACGAAGTTGCGAAGGTGATGAACGAAGTCACGCTTGAACCAGGTGAGTGGGAAAACACGGTCGAGATTGTCGATGTAAAAGTCGAAGGACTGCCCGAGGGCGCGCCGGCCGGAATGATTGATGGCATGAAAGGCCAAAAAACCGTGACCAAAACCTGCATCACGGAAGAGCAAGCCAAAAACCCGGGTGCGGAATTTTTTGCAGCGCAAGAGCAGACCGACTGCAAAATCAAGAAATTTGATATGAGCGGCGGCGCGATTGATTCTGAAATGTCCTGCTCCAATGTCGGAGCTCCTGGCGACATGAACATGGCGATGAAAGGCCAATATGGCCCCAGCAGCTATGAAATGACCATGACCATGGATGGCGGCGCTGGCGGCATGAAAATGAACATCACCGCAAAGAATAATGGTAAGCGTATCGGCAAGTGCCCAGCGGGCTAATCAGTTGCTG
Source organism: Parasphingorhabdus sp. (assembly GCF_965233695.1). Lineage (GTDB taxonomy): Bacteria > Pseudomonadota > Alphaproteobacteria > Sphingomonadales > Sphingomonadaceae > Parasphingorhabdus. The sequence continues at coordinate 2,115,303 of NZ_OZ247497.1, read as the reverse complement.
TTCAACTTGATCAATAACGGAGCAAAGGCCCTGTGCTTTTGCTCCGTTTTTTTTGGCATTGTCGGATTGGCCCCGGCGCAACCGGCAACCACAACGGGATCTCCGGCAGGCGTAAAGGTCGACTTCGATGCCGATCGTCACGCTGTTGTCGCGATTCAGGGGGTGTCCAACCGAACAACAGGCCGGGCACTTATGCCGGATGACCCGGTTCGCATCGCATCGATTTCAAAGCTCTTTGTCAGTCTCGCTGTCATGCGATTGACCGAGAAAGGCTTACTGGAGCTCGATCGCGATGTATCAGAACATCTCGCCTGGTCCCTGCGCCATCCCGGCTATCCAGATGTGCCGATCACCTTGCAGCAGTTGCTTTCGCATCAATCCGGCCTGCGCGATGGCATAAATTACGCGCTGCCCATGGACGCACGGCTGCAAGACGCATTGCAGGATCCGAAGGCTTGGGACAATGATCATCCGCCCGGTGCGTATTTCGCTTATGCCAATTTGAATTTTCCGGTTGTTGCATCAGTTATGGAAGCGGCAACGGGCAAGCGTTTTGACCGGATCATGCAGGACGAAGTTTTTGAGCCACTCGCGCTCGATGCCTGTTTCAACTGGACCTTGTGCAGCGATCAAAAGATTGCCGCTGCCGTTACGCTTTATCGCGCCAATGGTGATGTCGCCCGCGATGATCTGCGCGGTGTCCGGGAAGAATGCTCGTTGGTTCCCGCTCGCGATGGCAGTTGCGATCTGCGATCCTACACACTCGGCGTAACCGGCTCGGTCTACAGCCCGCAAGGCGGTTTGCGTATTTCCGTCCTTGATCTTGCGAAAGTCGGACAAATGTTCGTGCGCAATGACGGCACTTTCCTTAGCAGATCGAGCATTGCCATAATGACCAACCCAGCATGGACATATGATGGCACCAACGGTGACAGCGAAGACGGCTATTTCTGTGCTTACGGCTTGGCGGTCCATATTCTGGCAGCACCGGGACGCCCCGCATCCTGCAAAGACGACCCTTTTGGCGACGGCAAAACGCGCTTTGGCCACAGCGGTGAAGCCTATGCCCTGAAATCCGGCCTTTGGGTCGATCCGGCGCGCGGGCGTGGCACTGCCTTTTTTCGAACGCAGGTACCGGAAAATGACCCGTCAGGTCATTGCATCTATTTCTGTGAGTGATAGGTTTCACTCCGAAACCGAATCAACAACCTCGATAAAACCCCTCAGGAGAAACACAGATGATTGCCTACACCATGCTTGGTACCAATGATAAAGACAAAGCCGTCGCGTTTTATGATAAGCTTTTCGAAGGCACAGATATCAAAAAGCTTTTTCAAACACCTTTAGGCGGCCAGTTTTACGGCAGGAAGCCGGGCCAGCCGATGATCTGCATCACCAACCCCTATGACGGCAATGAAGCCTGCTTCGGTAACGGCACGATGGTAGCTCTATCCTTTGACGATACAGACCAGATCGATGCACTGCATGCCAAGGCGCTGGAACTCGGTGCAGCCGATGAAGGCGAGCCGGGATGGCGCGCTCCCGATGTCTTTTACGGTGCCTATTTCCGCGATCTTGATGGTAACAAGCTTTGCGTCTGCAAAATGAACATGGGAGGTTGATCATGATTGGTTATGTCACACTAGGCGTCAATAATATCGAGAAAGCGCAAGCATATTATGATGCGCTGCTCGGTGAAATCGGTGCCAAACGATTGATGGAACTCGAAGAGGGTGGTTTCACGCTTTATGGCGCGGAAATGGGCGCGCCCTCGCTTGCGATCACCCAGCCTTATAATGGCCAAAAGGCCGCGCCAGGGAATGGCAACATGATCGCTATTCCCTTTGAAGAACGGGCGCAAGTCGACAGCTTTTACAACAAGGCGATGGAACTGGGCGGCAGCGATGAAGGCCCTCCGGGACTGCGTGGCGATGAAGGCCCGCAAGCCTTTTACGCAGCCTATTTTCGGGATCCGGAAGGCAATAAGCTTTGCGCTTTTCGTGTTGGGCCAGCATAAGGACTGAAATTCTTCGGGGAGAAAAATCTTGAAACATGCATTTCTGGCTCTGGCAGCAGGCACCGCTCTTTTATATGGCGTACCGGCAGCGGCCCAATCGACTGATCTCGCAAAGGCCGTCGCGGCGGATTATGATGCCAAGCTGGAAGCGCTGTTTATCGATTTTCACAAAAACCCCGAACTGTCCTACAAGGAAACCCGTACTGCTGCCATTATTGCAGAGGAATGGCGAGCGGTCGGATGGGACGTCACGGAAAAAGTGGGCGGCACGGGTGTCGTCGCTGTCATGAAAAATGGCGACGGCCCGACGCTGATGCTGCGCGCCGATATGGATGGCCTGCCGCTCGTCGAGGATAGCGGGCTGGACTATATGTCGACCGTCAAGCAAGTCAGTATCGATGGCGAAGAAAAGCCCGTCATGCATGCTTGCGGCCATGACGTGCATATTACCTCACTGATCGGAACCGCGCGCCGCCTCTCGGCAATGAAGGACCAGTGGAGCGGCACGATTGTGCTGGTTGCCCAACCGGCTGAAGAACGGATTGGCGAAGCCAAAATGATGATGGATGACGGCCTTTACAGCCGCTTTCCAAAGCCCGATTTTGCCATGGCCTTTCATGTCAGCGCGGACACACCCACCGGCAAGCTGGCGCTGAGCGAAGGGATTAGCTATTCGTCGGTCGATACGGTCGACATCATCGTTCATGGTGTCGGCGCGCACGGTGCCTCACCCCATCGTGGCAAAGACCCGATTGTCATGGGCGCGCAGATTATCATGGGCCTCCAGACCATCGTCAGCCGCGAAATAGCGCCGCTGAAACCGGCGGTGATAACGGTCGGTTCCTTTCACAGCGGCTTCAAGCATAACATCATTTCTGATCGCGCTGTCCTGCAATTGACGGTCCGCTCCGACGATGATGAAACGCGGCAGAAACTGCTGTCTGGCATCAAACGGGTGGCCACCAATGTCGGCAGAATGAACGATCTGCCGGAAGACAAGCTGCCGGAAGTGAAAGTGTCGCATGAGGCCACCCCTGCGGTTTACAATGACGCGGCCCTGACGAAACGTGTCCAGACGGTCTTCAAGAACCGCTTCGGCGCCGATATTTTCGACAATAAACCACGCCAAGGCATGGGCGGCGAAGATTTTGCCTATTTCGTTTCCCCGAATACCGATGTGCCGGGTGTCTATTTCAACGTTGGCGGGACGCCACAAGCCGACTTTGACGCCGAGGAAGCGGGCGGCAAGCCGGTGCCATCGCACCACTCGCCCTTTTTCAAAGTCGCACCACGAGAGTCGGTCACACTGGGCACCGAAGCCATGACCGCCGCCGCGCTGGACTTGCTCGCTCCCCAGGCAGAATAGGCTGCTATGGCAGACGATCTTTCCAAAAGTCAGATCGCGGCCTTGAAGACCATTATGCTCGAACGACAGGCAGGGCTCAAAGCGCTGGATGAGGAAGCTGCGGGTTGGAGCGATACTGTGGAGCTCGACCAGCAAAGCGTCGGCCGCCTGTCGCGGATGGATGCGATGCAGCAACAGGAAATGGCGCGGGCCGAAGCACGTCGCCGAACCAGCGACCTCGCCCGCATCGATATCGCGCTTAAACGCATAGACGAAGACGAATATGGCTGGTGCGCCGAATGTGGGGAGCCCATTGCCTACAAGCGTTTGGAAATTGATCCCGCCGCGGCGCTATGTGTGACCTGCGCGCGATAAAAAAATTGCCGATGGGCCACGGGAACGCTTCATCTTGCGCTCATGCTGAGCTCGTCGAAGCATCCTGAAGGACGTCACGACCGTGGCACCAAACACCCTTCGACAAGCTCAGGGTGAGCGCAGCAGATAGTATTCGCACGTATAATCTCAAAATAGGGTCACACACCCCAAAGCAGGATTTCCTTTACCCCCGAAAAGGTCGGAAGGCTGCGGGTTTACGGATATTCAAAGTTAAGAAAGAACCGGCGCGGGTATAGCGTTTTGAGAGCATGTAGGAAAGCGGATTAGCGCATTTTCCTCTCTCGCCAATGCGAGCAAACAGCAGCGCGTTCGGCAGTGATCTTGACATGCAACCATTTAGTTGCTTAATAGCGGGCATGACAGATATCTTCCAAGCCCTTGCCGATGAGTCGCGCCGCCTGCTTCTCGACCGCCTTTTTGAGAAAGGCGGACAGAGCCTGAATGATTTGTGCGAGGGCTTCCCCATGTCTCGTCAGGGGGTCGCGAAGCATCTCGGAATATTGGAAAAAGCCAATCTGGTCTCTGTTCACTGGCAGGGACGAAGCAAGCTTCACTATCTCAATCCGGTCCCACTCGCTGACATTGTCCACCGCTGGGTCGGCAAGTTTGAAGATGCCCGCATCGACGCGCTGACCGATTTCAAAGATCAGATCGAAGACAAACAAAAACCAGAACAGGAGAAACGCCATGCCTGATATCACCCCTGTAGAAACCATCCCAACCCGTGCCTCGACCGGTGAACCGTGCGCGCCTGATTTCGTCTACACCATCTATATTGCCGCCAGCGCGGAAACAGTCTGGAACGGCCTGATCGACCGTGAAATGACCAAAGCCTATTGGGGCCATTATAATGAATCCGACTGGAAACAAGGATCACGCTGGGAACATGTCGGCAGCGACAGCGGCAAGGTCACTGTAAGGGGTCAGATTATCGAAATGGATCCACCGCGGAAGATGGTCTGGAGCTGGGCCTTTGCGGACGAGGCAGACGAACCGGCCAAATTGTCGCGGGTAACTTATGAACTGGTTGCGCTGGGCCCGGATACGAAACTGACTGTGACCCATAGTGAACTGGAACCCGGTTCTTCGATGGACATAGGCGTTCGAGAAGGTTGGTCTGCTGTTCTGAGCAACCTCAAGAGCATGATCGAAACCGGAAAAGCCATGTCGGAAGAGGATTGGAAATGATTTCCGTCAGTTAACCGCCAAAAAGACTCAATTTTACGCTGAACGGAATCATTAGCGCTTTCCCCGCTGGAATCAGCTGACTAATGTCCCGAAGATGGATGCCATTAGTAATCTTCCGTCCGATATCAGTCCGCATGAAGGTCAATTTCGCGACTATCATCACTATTTTGCCTGTCGTGTCTATTACGAAGACACCGACTTTTCCGGTATTGTCTATCACGCCAATTACCTGAGATTCATGGAGCGGGCGCGCTCCGACATGCTGCATCAACTCGGCATGGACCAGCGCGCAGCCTTTGAAGCGGATGATGGCGCTTATGCCGTCGTCGATTTGCAGATTAAATATATTGCGCCCGCCAAATTTCAGGATAATCTGCTAGTCGTCAGTCATGTGAGCAAATTGCGTAAAGCCAGCGTGAACATCGAACAAATCATCATGCGCGGTGACGAAAAAATAACGTCAGCCAGCGTTCAGGCAGCCTTCCTTACGCCCGCCGGGCGGCCACGACGGCAACCTGAGGCGTGGACGAAAGCCTTTGCGGCTGTCATCGCGGATGAGGAATAGAAAATTAAGAGGAAACAGCCTTGCTAGACAGTCTTTCGATCCATGCAGCTTCCGGTGAGTTTTCGCCCTTTGCCTTGTTTTTGCAGGCGGATATCATAGTCAAAGCGGTAATGATCGGGCTGCTGCTGGCCAGCGTGTGGACCTGGACGATCATTGTCAGCTTTGCGATGAAAATAGGTCAGGTCCGACGACGGACAGACCGGTTCGAAAATTCCTTCTCCAAGGCCAATGACGTTGACCAATTTTATAATGACCATGGCAAATCCGGCCTGCCTATCGCCAAGGTGCTGGCCTCGGGCATGCGCGAATGGCGGCGGTCTACCGCGCGCGGACCGATTGACCGTGATGGTACGCGGCAACGGCTGGCAACAGCGATGAACGCAACAATAGAGCATGAAGTGGACAAATTGGCGGACAGGCTGAATTTTCTGGCCACGGTGGGCAGCGTTGCCCCCTTTGTCGGTCTGTTCGGAACGGTCTGGGGCATCATGCGCAGTTTCTCGGCCATTGCGGCGGAGCAGAATAGCTCGCTGGCCGTCGTTGCGCCCGGCATTGCCGAAGCGCTGTTTGCCACCGCCATCGGTCTATTTGCCGCGATTCCAGCGGTTATCGCTTATAACCGCTTCTCCCACAGGCTGAACAAGCTGGAAGCCCGTATGGGCCGTTTTGCCGATGGATTCCACGCGACGATGAGCCGCGAACTGGAAATGGGGGAATAAACCATGGGAATGAATCTTGCCCCGGGTAATGGCCGCCGCAATCGCGGCCGCGCGCCGATGTCGGAGATTAACGTCACCCCCTTTGTCGATGTCATGCTGGTGCTATTGATCATCTTCATGATTACCGCACCGCTGCTGGTCACAGGCGTGCCGGTCGACCTGCCCGAAAGCCGCGCCAACGCACTGGATCAGGAACAGCAACCGGTGCAGATTTCGATAGATCAGGAGGGCCGCATTTACCTCGATGACGAAGAAATGAGCCGAAATGCCTTGGCCGCGCGATTAAACGAAATTGCCGCAAATCAGAGCGCCGAAGACCCCCGGCAAATTATGCTGCGCGGCGATAAAACGCTGGATTACGGGCTTATCATGGGGGTTATGGGAGAGCTCAACCGGGCAGGCCTGAACCGGGTATCATTAGTCACAACAGGTTCATCTGAGTGAAATTAGAAATCACAGGCTGTTATGGAGAGAGCTGAAAAAATTGGCTTAGGCGTCGCGGCTGGCGGGCATATTGCCTTGTTCGGCCTACTTTCGTTCAGCCTTTTGTCCCAGCCGGACGAAGCCTTTAAACCCAAAGCTATCGAAGTCATGATCGCCGACGAAGTCGGTCTGGAAAGCGCTTCTCCCAATCCTGCCCTGGTCCCGCCCGCAACCAGTGTGGCACCAGAGCTGGGTGATCCTGATCCCGAAGATCTCAGCAAGCCCGATCCCGTCGAATTGACCCCGGCACCGGATGTAAAGCCGGCTCCACCTCGGGAAAAGCCGGCTGCCAGACCAAAGCCGGAAACCAGGATCGACCCCGAACCCAAACCCAAGGGATCGCGTCTCGGCAAAGATTTTCTGAAAGGGGTCACCGATCAGTCTTCGGTCAGCCGTAACCAGAATGTCACTGGTGAAAAGGCCTCGGCCAGGGCGGTCGCATCCTTGCAGCAAGAGCTTTACCGGCAGCTGAAACGCCAATGGAAACCGCCCACTGGCGCGGATGCCGAAAAACTGCGCACAAAAGTGACCGCACGGCTGGACCGCAGCGGCAATATTGTCGGCACTCCAACCGCTACAACAACAGGAATTACGCCCAGCAATCGGTCGCAGGCCGATATTCACAAGGAGCGTGCTATTGCCGCTGTGAAGCTGGCTGCACCCTACACAACATTTCCCGAGAAATATTATAGCGAGTGGCAGGTTATCGAACCTGTTCTATACCTCGGTATATAAGCTCGGAATGAAGGAGACCATAATGGCTATCACAGCCTCTAAGCGTATCAGTTCCTGGATTATGGCCGTTATGGCAATGGCCGGACTGACAGTCGGAATGGCCGTGCCAGCGCAGGCCCAGCTGACCGTTGATGTTGATAATGTCGGCGCCGATGAACTGACCATCGCCGTGCCCGGCCTGCCGACTCCGCAGAATCAGGAAACCGCGGCTGGCACCACGGCGGAACTTGGCAACAAGATCAGCGACGTGATTGTCAGCAACCTGCAATCCAGCGGCTTGTTCAAACCGCTTGGCCGCAATCAGGTGCGCGGAATCAGCTTTTCCGAAGTGACAGCGCCGCAATTTCCCTATTGGAACGGCACCAACGCATCTGCCTTGATTCAGGGATTTGTCCGCACCAATGGCGACGGCAAGCTGACGGTTGGCTGCTATCTCTATGATGTTGCACTGCAAACCGAACTCACCCGGCAAGGCTTTGTGGTCGCGCCACGGGATTGGCGGCGGGCGGCACATAAATGTGCCGACAGTATCTATTCGCGCCTGACCGGGGAATCGCCCTTCTTTGACAGCCGGATCGCCTATATTGCCGAGACCGGCCCGAAGGATAACCGCCGCAAAAGACTGGCGATCATGGATAGTGACGGGGCCAATCACCGGTTCATCACCAATGGACAGGCAACCGCCCTCACCCCGCGATTCTCGCCGGATTACTCCAAGATCGTCTATCTCAGCTTTCTCGACGGCAATCCGCGTATCTATATTTACGAGATCGGTACCGGGCAGCAAAAGCTGATTACCCAGAGCACCAATCCGACCTTCGCGCCGCGCTGGTCACCCGATGGCAAGTGGATACTCTATTCCATGGCGATTGCCGGTAATACCGATATCTACAAAGTCTCTTCACAAGGCGGACAACCCAAACGGCTGACCTTTTCACCAGGGATCGACATCGGCGGCAGCTTCTCCCCCGATGGCAGCCGGATCGTGTTTGAAAGTGACCGTTCGGGCAGCCAGCAACTCTACGTGATGGGCGCCAATGGTGGTGACGAGCGGCGGATAAGCTTTGGCGGTGGACGCTATGCGACACCGGAATGGAGCCCGCGTGGCGATCTGATCGCCTTCACCAAGATCGCGGGCAATTTCCGTGTTGGCGTCATGACCCCCGGCGGCAGTGGTGAGCGGTTGCTGACCAATAGCTGGCAGGACGAGGCACCGACCTGGGCACCCAATGGCCGGATCATCCAGTTTTTCCGAACCACCCGTGGCAGCGGCAATACCGGTATCTGGCAGGTCGATCTAACGGGCCGAAACGAACGCCAGTTACCCACACCCGTGAATGGCTCTGATCCGGCATGGGGACCGTTGCTGCCGTAAAATTCTTATACAGATTGCAAGAAAAGTAGGACAAGTAACTGAAAACAGCTTATAACTACCCGTAAGGGCACATTAGACTAGGAGCAGAAATATGTTAAAATATGCGACCCCCCTGCTGATTACCTCAAGCCTCATCCTTGCAGGCTGCGCGAAAAAGGCACCGGAAGAATTGCCACCAGCACCGGTCGGAACCGCCGATCCTGTTGCGCCGCCAACAGATACGGGTCCTGGCTATGCGCCCGGTTCACAAGGCGATTTTCTGGCAAACACGATGTCGGACCGCATCCTTTTTGATACGGATCGTTATAATGTGGATTCGCAGGATCAGGTGGTCCTCCAAAGTCAGGCCCAGTGGCTGGCCCAGCATCCCAATGCGCAGATCACGATTGAAGGCCATGCTGACGAACGCGGCACCCGCGATTATAACCTCGCGCTTGGTGAGCGCCGCGCCAATGCGGCCAAAAACTATCTGGCTTCGCTGGGTGTCAGTCCGACCCGGATGACCACGGTCAGCTATGGCAAGGAACGCCCCGAAGCCTTGGGCTCCAACGAAGCGGCCTGGGCACAGAATCGCCGTGCGGTGAGCATTGTGGTGCAATAACTCCAATCATCACATATCATTAAAAAGGCCGCTAACCCTATTGGGTAGCGGCCTTTTTTGTGTCTGGCTATCAGCCTTATTTCTTGGTGCCGCTCATCGCCATTTCACCAAAAGCGCCGGCATTGACAGAACCGGTCAGAACGCCGTCGACAATCGTCGCTTTGCCTTCCAGTTTCATTGGCATCGGCACGGTCATGTTCATGACCCAGGTCAACTCGTTGCCGTCAATCTTGCCGTCTTCCAGTTCCATCGAGCCCATTGAGCCTTCGTTGGTGCCAGTGAACGTATCGCCATTGGTGACGATTGTCACGACAGAGGCCTGGTCACCCATGGGGGATTTGGTTACGCAATCATATGAACCATCAATCGACATTATATTCTCCTTTTGTATCTTAGCCCTGAACCGTCGGTCAGTCTTGCCCGACCGCCGAATCATCTGAACTGCCTGCCTTACTAACATCGGTGTTACCAGCTTCATAGCCGCGATATTCGATCGGCATATCAAGCGCTTCGAGCTGCGTCTTGATCTTGTCCGCATCACCGACAATCACCCAGGTGAACTTGTCGGGATCAATCGCACTCGCCATCGCCTGGTTGAGATCATCGGCCGTGAGCGCCTTATAGCGATCAGCCACGGTTTCCGCATAGTTGGACGGCCGTTTGAACATCACATCGCCTTGCATTTGATCCAATACCCGGCGGGACTGTTCGAACTGTCCGGGCAGCTGGCGAACATTGCCGTTCACCGTCCGCTCCAGCTCTGCCGGGGTAACGCCATTATCGCCAAGAAAGTCTTTCACCTGGCCCATGATCGCAGCAACGGCCGGACCGGTCTGATTGGTCTGGACCGGAGCCCGCATGATATAAGGCACCTCATGTTCACCGCGCAGCACCGTGTTGCGGGTGCCATAGCTCCAGCCCTTGGTTTCACGCAGGTCCATGTTGATCCGCGACAGGAAATTGCCGCCAAGAATTTCATTAGCGGCATTGAGCGTCAACAAATCATCCGTGCCTTTATACGGTAAAACCTGTCCGGCGAGGATCATTGATTGGGGACTGTTGGCGCGGTGGATGACCACGATTTTGCCTTCTGCCTCGGGGATCGTGGCATCAAAATTTTTGCCGGCTGCCGGCTGGCCTTCCGGTTGCCACTCGCCAAAGCGCATTTCCAGTTTTTCGAGCAATGCCTGCTGGTCAATCTGGCCAACCGCAAAGATGGTCGCATTTTCAGGACGCATCCAGCTTTGATGGAAATTCACCAGATCATTTCGTGTAATCGCTGTGACGGACTCTTTCGTGCCGTTGCCAGACAGGCCGCGACCATAAGGATGGGCGTCACCGAACATCAATGGCGGCAAAGCGTTCGTCGCGATGCTGAGCGGATCACTTTCTTCCCGGTCGATAGCCGTAAGCTGCTGGACCCGCATACGCTCGATATCGTCTGTTTTGAAAGCCGGATTTTTGACAATATCCGCCATCAGGTCGAGCGACGCATCGAGATTCGGATTAACCGCGCTAAGATTGACGTCCGTCCGGTCGCGTCCACCGCCAACGCTGACATTGGCGCCCAAACGCTCTTGCTGCTCGGCAATCTGTACCGAGGTCAGGCTGGTCGTGCCTTCTTCCATCACGGCGGTGGTGAAATTCTGAAGACCGACCTTGTCGGCGGGATCAGCAGCAGCCCCGGCATCAAATGACAGGGTCACGCGGGTCATCGGAACTGCATTACGCTGCGCAAAATAGACCTTGATACCGTTGGACAAGGTTGCAGTTTCGACATCCGGAAAATCAACATTGGGAATGTCGCCTACCGGCGGAAAAGAGGAGCGGTCAACCGCGACAGGAGTTGCCTGCTCGCTATCACCCTGCATATAGAAGGCCGGACTGGTCAGCGATCCGGTGCGTGCGCCTTTACCGGATTCAACTTCCTCATAGGCTTCGCGTTCGCCAGGCACCACGCGAATACCAACAACCGGCCGTGTCAGCCATTTCTTCATCGCTGCGGTCACCGATGCGGGCGTTGCCGACGCCAGCCGGTCCAATTCTTTCTTGTAATATTTCGGATCATCGGAATAAAGCTCGCCCTGCGCCAGCGCGGTGGCCTTGCCATTAAAGCCGCCAACCTGCTCCAATCCCGCTATCCGGGCAGCGGCATCGCGGGTCGCAACCCGCTGCACTTCATCTTCGGTCGGACCGTTTTCGATGAAGTCGGCGATGATATCATCCAGCCGCTTGGCAACCACGTCGGCATCTTCACCCGGCTTCACATCCGCCTGAATCTGCACCAGACTACCATGGACAAAAGGCAGCACGAACGCAGAAACCGCCACGGCGTTTTTCTCTTCGCGCACCATGATATTATCAAGCCGCGAGCTGGCCAGACCGCCCAGCACGGTCATGCCGACATCAAGCGGCGTGTAATCGGGGTCATTGAGACCCGGCACCACCCAGTTGCGATATATCCGCGTGGTCGCAACCTTGTCTTTCATCACATCAAAAACCGGCGCGTCCAAAGTCGGCAGTTTCGGGTTCAGCACTGGTATCGGCTTGCCCTTTGGAATGGCGCCAAACCATTTTTCCACCAGCGGCTTGGCGGTCGCGGCATCGATATCACCGGCGAGTACCAAAATTGCATTATTGGGACCATAATGGTCGATAAACCATTGCTTCATGTCATCCAGAGAAGCGGCTTCGAGATCTTCCAACGATCCGATCGTGCTGTGGCCGTAAGGATGCGCGTCCGGGAACAGCAATTCCGTCTGGCGATAGCTTACCAGGCCATAGGGCCGGTTATCGCCCTGACGCTTCTCGTTCGAAACAACACCAATCTGGTTGTCGAGCTTTTCCTGCGTCACCGCGCCGAGCAGATGGCCCATACGGTCACTTTCAAGGAACAGGGCCACTTCGAGGGCCGATTTTGGTACTGTCTGAAAATAGTTGGTGCGGTCCAGCCAGGTCGTGCCGTTCAGATCTGTTGCACCAATTTGACGCAGCGGTTCAAAATAGTCACCCGGTGCGTTTTCGGAGCCATTGAACATGATATGCTCGAAAAGATGGGCATAGCCCGTTTTGCCTTCCGGTTCATGCGCAGAGCCGACACCATACCAGATTGAAACCGCCACAATCGGTGCCTTGCGATCGGTGTGGATCAAAACTTTCAAACCATTGTCCAGGGTGAACCGCTCGTAAGGAATATTAACGGCGTCGACCAGCTCACTGACCGGTGCAGGCTTGGCACCGCCATGATCGTCGGCCAGAGCCGGGGCAGCGAAGCTTAAAGCCGTGGAGGCAAGCGCAAGCGCAATCGTACGGGGGAAACGTGACATCCGGAAATCCTCTTCAAATATTGTATATCTGGAAACTACTATGAGCATGCGGACTTGTCGCGCAAGTCCTGTTTGGTCTTCGACAAACGGTAGACTCGCATCGACCAACTACAATGCCGATGAAAGAGACAGGACAAGAACCTATTTCTTTTTCCAGCCCCAGAACAAATGGCACGGCAAGATGTTCCAAATCGAATAGCCGTTGTCAATCCGATCGAAATGCGGCGCCATGAAATCGCGGGCGCGTTTGACGAATTGATAGACCAGAAAGGCGCCACCCGGACGCAAGGCGTCATATGTTTCTTTTGCTATTTTGGGACCGAGCTGATTGGGCAAGGTCGAGAATGGCAGGCCTGACAGGATATAGTCGGCTTTGTCATGACCCAGATCACGGATAATCTGCTGCACATCGGCTGCCGATCCATGGATCGGATAGAAGCGGCTGTCACGAATGGTCTTGCTGAGATAATCGATAAAATCGGGATTGAGATCGATGACGATCAACGTCGCATCCGGCTTCATGCGCTCCAGCACCGGCCGACAGAATGTGCCAATCCCGGGGCCATATTCAACAAACACATCGCATTCGCTCCAGTTCACCGGCTCCAGCATCTTTTTGACAGTTACGGCCGACGAAGGAATGATCGAACCAACCATTACCGGGTGCTTCAAAAATCCCTTAAAGAAAACGCCCCATGCGCCAAAAGTTCGAGCCGCGCGCAGTTTGATTCGGCCCCATATCGGCGCTTTTGCAAGGCTGTTGGTCAATCACTTTCTCCATTTGTCATCCCGCTGTCTTATTAGGCCATAACAGTGCTATATTCAAACATGTTCGCGCTTGTCCGAGGCGGGGAGAGGTTTAAAAGAACAATATGAAACTGCATCCTCCCGAGTCCATCGCCGTAATCTTTTGCGCCCAGCGCACCCGGGACGATGATGAGGCCTATAAAGCTGCGGCTGATGTTATGAGCAACCTCGCCGCCCAGCAAACCGGTTATCTCGGGCAGGATAGCAGTCGCTCGGAAAACGGCCTCGGCATCACTGTAAGCTATTGGCAGAATGACGCCGCTGCAAAAGCATGGCGCGATCATCCGGTGCACACAGCCATTCGTGAACAGGGTCGCGGCAAATGGTATGAAAGCTACACGCTGCATGTTGCGCGCATTGAACGCAGCTATGACTGGAATAAATCTGGGAACGACCAAAATAGCGTGCCATAGGAGCTCATGGCTGATTCTCCTGCCCCGCCTCTGGAGGCCAAAAAGCATAAACCGATAGACAGCACCCGCATGACGGTGCTGTTCGCGGTCATGCTCGTCACGGCGTCCGGCAATACCGCGATGCAGTCGATCTTGCCGACCATCGGAACCCAATTGAAAATCCCGGATTTCTGGGTCAGCGCGGCGTTTAGCTGGTCGGCATTATTGTGGGTTTACACGGCGCCCAAATGGGCCCGCCTGTCTGACCATCGCGGACGCAAAGCACTGATGCGGCTGGGGATGATTGGTTTTACCGCGTCTATGGCACTAGCGGGTCTGGCGCTCTTTCTAGGATTGCTGGGATGGTATGGCGCGATTTGGACCTTCGTCCTGTTTGCGATATTCCGGAGCCTATATGGCGGCCTGGGCTCCGCAGCCCCCCCGGCGGTGCAAGCCTATGTGGCAGCCCGGACGCCGCGCGCAGACCGGACCAAAGCGCTGTCTTTGATCGCCTCCTCTTTTGGCCTTGGTACGATTGTCGGCCCTGCCATCGCGCCGTTGCTGATCTTGCCCGTTCTTGGCCTTTCCAGCCCGATGTTTGCCTTCGCCCTGATCGGCATCATTGTGATGATCGCATTGGCGCTGAAACTGCCCAATGATGATCCGGGTTTTGAAGCGCGCGGTGTGGTGACCTCGGAACCTTATAGTGCCGCGCCTTCCGCCGGCAGCCTGAAAGACGACGGCCACGAAGACCAACCGGTTGGAAAACCCTCCCCGGACGGCATACCGCCACGATTGCGATGGGGTGACAAGCGGATCAAACCTTGGCTGATCACAGGCATCATGGGCGGCAATGCCCATGCCGTCATTCTGGGTGTCATCGGCTTTCTGGTGCTCGACCGGCTCGGCCTGCGGGACGATCCCAAGACCGCGATTGAAATGACCGGCATTGTGCTGATGTCCGGCGCCGCAGCAACCTTGCTTGCGCAATGGGGGCTGATCCCGCTGCTGCAAATGGGGCCGCGGTCGTCGGTTCTGTGGGGGATGTTGCTGGCCGGTATCGGTTGCTTCATCATCGGCTTATCCAGCGATCTTTATGGTATCATCATCGGTTTTGCGGTCAGCTCGCTCGGCTTTGGTCTGTTTCGCCCCGGCTTTACCGCTGGTGCTTCGCTTGCGGTTGAACGATCGGAGCAAAATGGCGTCGCGGGCATAGTGGCTTCTGTCAACGGCATGGCGTTTATCGCTTCACCGGCCATCGGCGTATTGCTCTATACCTATATCAGCGCGCTGCCCTTCTGGATCGCGGTCACCATGTGCCTGTTCATCTTCGGCTGGGGCTTCAAGACGCTAAAGCTGGATGAAGCCCCCAATCCTCAATAACTAACCCGGACCGCTAAAACTCATGCTTGCTGTCGTTTACCGGCGTCAACATGCCGGGGGCGACAAAGCCAATAGGCTCGGCGCGCATCGCATTTTGTTTCAGCTGCGCTTCCATTTTTGAATATTCTTCCTCCATTTCCGGCGTCACCGAGGCCCGGCTGTCTTTCAATGCCTTCTCAAAATGCTTCATCGATACCTTTTCGACCAGCCCGCCATGTTCGCGCAGGGCATAGAGCCCGGCACGGCGAACCAGATCTTCCAGATCAGCGCCAGAATAGCGTTCGGCGCGCTGGGCAATGTCATCGAGATCGACATCTTTATCGATCGGCATTTTAGCCGTATGAATGGCGAGAATTCTGCGGCGCCCCTCTTTCTCCGGCACTGGTACATAAACCAGTTCATCGAAACGACCGGGCCGCAGCAGCGCCGGATCAACCAAGCCGGGGCGGTTTGTCGCGCCGATCAGGATGACCGACTGCATTTCCTCCAGCCCGTCCATTTCGGCGAGGATCGTGTTCACGACCCGCTCGGTCACCTGCGGCTCGCCCATCCCGCGCCCGCGGGCCGGGACCAGACTGTCAATTTCGTCGATGAACAATATGGTTGGTGCAACCTGCCGGGCACGGGCGAACAGCCGCGCAATCTGCTGCTCGCTCTCGCCATACCATTTAGACAATAGATCGCTGGATTTGGTCGCGATGAAATTGGCTTCCGCCTCCCGTGCGACGGCTTTGGCGAGCAATGTCTTGCCGGTTCCGGGCGGTCCATAGAGCAAAAATCCCTTGGCCGGGCGAATACCCAGACGGGTAAACGCCTCTGGATTTTTCATCGGCAGCTCAATGCCTTCTTTCAAACGCATCTGCGCGTCGTCCAGACCGCCAATATCTTCCCATCGCACATCCGGAGCCTGCACCATGACCTCGCGCATGGCGGATGGCTGCACTCGTTTCAGCGCCTCGACAAAATCGTCACGTCGCACAACCAGTTCTTCCAGCACCTCTGGCGGAACAGTTTCGGATTCCAGATCCAGTTTCGGCATGATCCGGCGAACCGCTTCGATCGCAGCTTCGCGCGTCAAGGCAGCCAGATCGGCACCAACAAAGCCATATGTCGTGCGCGCCAGTTCCTGAAGGTCGACCGCTGACTCCAACGGCATGCCGCGGGTGTGGATACCCAGTATTTCTTTACGGCCGCGCAGATCGGGAACACCGACGATGATCTCCCGGTCAAACCGTCCCGGACGGCGCAGCGCTTCATCAATCGCTTCCGGACGATTGGTCGCTGCGATCACCACCAGATTGAGGCGCGATTCCAGACCGTCCATCAATGTCAGAAGCTGGGCCACCAGACGCTTCTCTGTCTCTCCCTGCACCTCACCGCGCTTGGGCGCGATCGAGTCGATTTCATCTATGAACAATATCGAAGGCGCCGCCTTGGTCGCCGCTTCGAAAACTTCCCGCAGCTTCTTCTCGGACTCGCCATAGGCAGACCCCATGATTTCCGGACCGTTGATCAGGAAAAATTCTGCGTCACTTTCATTTGCCACAGCACGGGCCAGCCGTGTCTTCCCGGTTCCCGGAGGACCATGCAACAACACGCCGCGTGGCGGATCGACACCCAGGCGGGTAAATAACTGCGGATAGCGCAACGGCAGCTCCACCATCTCTCGCAATTGATCGATGGTTTCATGCAATCCGCCAATATCATCATAGGTCACATCAGCACGGCGGTGTTCCGTTGATTCTTCATATTCCGGGCGCAGTTCGACTTCGGTATTCTCGTCAATATGGACAAAGCCCTTGGGTGCGGTCGACACCACCATCAGGCGGATTTGAGTCAACGAGAAAGCGGGCGCGGCCAGCATTTGCTGCAACTGTGGTGGCATGTCGCTGCGGTCGACCTGCTGCTGGCCGTGGGTCGCGACAAAGTCGCCGGCGTTGAGCGGGCGCCCCATGAAGCTGCGCTTCAGACCGGCACCGCTGCCATGCAGCCGCAAGTCTTTTTGTGCAGGAGCGAATATAACTTTCTTCGCTGCTTTTGACTCAACCTTGCGGATTTCGACAAAATCGCCGGAACCGACACCCGCATTGGCGCGCTGCAAACCGTCGAGCCGGACGAAATCCAGTCCTTCGTCTTCGGGATAGGGTAAAACGGCACGGGCCGGCGTGGCTTGCTTGCCGCATATTTCAACAACATCGCCTTCCATCAAGCCCAGTTTGGCAAGATTGTCCCGCGACAGGCGAGCAAGTCCGCGGCCACTGTCTTCCGGCCGTGCATTGGCGACTTGCAGCTTTATCATCTGGGAATCGGATTCAGGGTCAGATTTGGATTCGGATTTGGGATCAGACATAGGGGGATGAACTCCTGCCACTTTTATTGTTACCAACAAGATAGGGAGGCGTTTGCAATTATGCGACCCTGTAATTGACCGAAATCGGGCGATCAGGGTGAGAAGAGCCGGATTTCCGGCAAAAAAAAGGCCAGTCCCGAAAGACTGGCCTATAAAAGTTTTTAGGAGAGGATGCCTGAAAGGCGAGTTCTATTTGGGCGAGAATCGCTTATGTTGCAAGTGCGAAATAAACATTATTGGTTGCATTTTTTGCAATAAGACAATTCTTCTATTGGCGCGATTTAGCCAATCTATTTCAATTTCTTGCAATTTTGCGTTGCACAATCCGCATTTAACTCGATAAGACGTCAGCCATGAGACGTCTTCCTCCCCTACGTGCTCTTGAAGCCTTTATCCGAGTCGCGAGACTCGGCTCATCAAAAGCGGCTGCTGCCGAACTGGCATTGTCTGCTCCAGCATTAAGCCGCCGTATCAAATCGCTCGAAGACCATATCGGCAAACCGCTGTTTGAACGGCGCAATCAGGCTATGGTCCTCAACGAGGATGGCCAATCACTGCTTGAGGCGGTTGCACCGGCAATGGAAACCATTGGCGAGGCGGTGGAACAGATGACCGTCAGCGGAAGCGACCTGCGGCTGCGCCTGGGGGTTTTGCCGCTATTCGGCGCAACCCGGCTTGTACCGCGCCTGCCCGAACTGCGAAAACTTTACCCCAAACTGCATATTGACGTGGATACGTCTGCCCATGCCGAGAATATGCTGGGTGACGTGATCGATGCGGCGATCATCATTGCGGATCATGTGGATCCCAATCTCTATTCGGTGAAGCTCGACAGCAACAAGGTCTATGCGATTGCCGCCGCGGATCTCGTCAACGGCCCCAATGCCATAAAAACGCCCGAAGATCTGAAGGGGCATAACATCCTCATCCATAGCGATATGGCGAAGGCCTTTGATCGCTGGAAAGAGGCCGTTGGTCTGCCTGACCTGGATCCGGCAAGCATTGACCAGATGAACAGTGGCCCGTTGATGCTGGAAGCGGCAGCACAAGGCCTTGGTGTCGCGATCATGCATGGTGGCCATTTCTCCGACGCCAATGACCCGCGCCTCGCACGGCTGTTCGACTATGATATCGACAGCCCTTATTCCTATTGGTTTGTCTGCCGCAAACGGGACAAGAAAAATCGCGCCGTGCGGATTTTCCATGACTGGGTTGTCAGAGCAGGTCTCTAAGCGACGAAGCGTGCGGGTTAAACTGTTAGACCTCCATGACATTTATTTGATTTTATGATAATAAACAAGAATCGTCGCGCATAGTCGGCATTTATTGCCTTAAAACCAAATATTGGGGAACTATTGTACGGATAATCCGTACTATAATAGTGCTTGAAAAAGATATTGGAGAAAATGCATGCGTTTCAAGACTTTGACTGCTTTAGCAGCTCTATCCCTCTCGACAGTCCCGGTTATGGCCCAGTCACAAGCGGTCACTCCCGTATCCAGCACAAGCGTTGAGCGTGTTTCTGCGACTCAGGAACAGGCGAATAATCTTGGCGGGGGTAGTGATACGATCATCGCCGTCTTGGCGGCCGGTATTGCTGCGACTTTCGTTACATTGACGATCATCAACGATGATGATGACGACGATCCCGTCAGCCCCTGATACAAGTCGAAACTAAATTTTTTTTGACACCCGCGATAATCACCAACGATCAGGCCCTTATAAAGGGCCTGATTTGCGTTGGAATAGCCGTTATTGATTGACGGCGAGTTTCGCCAAAATATCGGATGCAAATATACTCAGCGTATCATCGCGCGCACCCATGATGACAATACGATCGCCGGGCTTGGCAATGTGCACAATATGATCCCCGCATTCCGCACGACCGGCAATATGACTGGCCATGCCACCGGCTGCATTGACTGCATCGGTTATGGATTCACTGCCAATAGTACGGTCCACCGTGCCGCCGAAATAGACGGGATCGCACAAGATGACCCGGTCATCGCCATCCAGCATGTCCGCAAATACCTGCGCCAGTTCAGCGCCCATTTTATGAATCGGGCCAAAACCATGTGGCTGAAAAAAAGCGATGATACGGCCTGGAAAGGCCTTCATCGTTTGCAGCGTGGCGGCAATCTTGTCCGGGTTGTGGCCGAAATCATCAATCACGCTGATGTCATTGGCTGTGCCGACCACATCAAAACGCCGGGCAAGGCCGTTAAACTGGGCGATAGCGGCGACGCTTGTTGCCACTGGCACACCGACGGCCGATGCTGCGGCAATAGCAGCGAGCGCATTGGCAACATTATGACGACCCGGCACTTGCATGGTGACGGGATAGTCATCGCTATTCGCCGACAGAATGAAGCGGCTGCTAACCGGCGCTTCGTCAATATCAGTGGCCCTAAAATCAGCACCCTCT
Organism: Parasphingorhabdus sp.; assembly: GCF_965233695.1. Taxonomy (GTDB): domain Bacteria; phylum Pseudomonadota; class Alphaproteobacteria; order Sphingomonadales; family Sphingomonadaceae; genus Parasphingorhabdus. The sequence goes on along the minus strand of NZ_OZ247497.1, from coordinate 2,095,196 downwards.
GAAAAACCAAAGCTGATGGCGTCCTTCAAATCCAGATCAGCGACCAAGGCCATGGTCTCGGCGTCATCCCGATTCCAGATGCAATGCTTGGCTTTGCCGGCAAAATCTCCGAACAATTGCCGCAATTCCTCAAGGCTTTTGTGATCCAGGCTGACATTGTTCAGCACGGCTATTTCAGGATCAAATAGAGCGATAGAACCATCGCTCTCATCCACCTCGCTGACCATGATGTTGCCATCACCGACCCGCGAACTGGCAAAAGGCGCATCATCCGCGACAAAATTTTTCATCACCGCACCATTCATGATCGTTGGATCCAGACCGGCCTCGGTCAATATCCAGCCGATCATGCCGGTCACGGTGGATTTACCGCTGGTCCCGCCAATCGCAATGCTGCGCGGTGAGGCGTTAAACTGCTCGGCCAGCAATTGTGCGCGGGTCATCCGGGCACAGCCCAGACTATTGGCCTTGGCTACATCCGGCACACTATCCTCGATCGCTGCCGATGCGATTAATATCTGATCACCCGAGGTCAATCCGCTGCCATCCTGCGCAAACAGGCCAACCCCTTTGTTTTTCAACCATTCAAACTTGGCAGCGAGCCGCCCTTGATCCAGCGCCCGGTCCGAACCAGCCACGTCAGCGCCCTTTTCCCGCACAATCATCGCCAGCGGCAGCATGCCTGATCCGCCAATGCCGCAAAAATAATAGGATTTGTCTTTACTCATAATCCCCCGCTATGGCCTCGACAGCTTTTTGGCAATTGTGTTGGGGTAAAAATTTCATGAAACAGGTCAGGATCGGCATTTGCGCGCCATCAACGCCCCTTTATGAAGAAGAGGCACAGCAACTTATTGACAGCATCAGCAAAAGCCATCCGCAAGCAGAACTGGTCTTTCACGATCAATGCTTTGCCATCGAAGGACATTTTGCTGGCAAAGATGATCTGCGCTGTTCTGCTTTCGTGTCATTGGCCAATGACCCATCGCTTGATGCCATCTGGTTTGCCCGTGGCGGATACGGCGCGGCGCGGATAGCAGACAGCATCTTGGCGCAACTGGGACCAGCTGCGCGGAATAAAACCTATATGGGTTACAGCGATGGCGGCAACCTGCTCGGCGCACTCTATAAAGCGGGCATTGGCATGCAGGCGCATGGCCCCATGCCGGTTGATATGCGGCGCGATGGCGGCATGGTGGCGGTCGAGCGCGGGCTCGACTGGTTGGTAAGACAGGATGCTTCTGCGCTGGAGCCCCATGTCGAGGCCGGTCAGAAATATGCTGCGTTCAACCTGATGACCTTGGCGATGATGGTCGGTACGCCCTTGCTGCCCGATCTCAAAGGTCACGTGCTGATGATCGAGGAAATTGCGGAATATCTCTACGCGTTTGACCGCGCGCTGTTCAATGTCACTACATATCTGGCAGACAAAGGTCTCGCAGGCATCCGTTTGGGACGGGTCAGCGACATACCAGAAAATAACCGACCCTTTGGTGAAGAAGCGGAGGAAATTGTCCAGCGCTTATGTAACCGCTACGCCATTCCCTATCTGGGAAGCGCGGATATCGGTCATGATGTGGACAACAAGGTGGTACCCTTTGGCACCGTCCCTGCTTAGCCTTTTAGATCGGGGTCCAGCTCCAGACCCTCGTCCAATTGCACGCCATAGCTATTCAGCATCATCGAAACCTGGGTATATTGACCGACGGTCATAACCAAATCCATGCGCTGTTTTTCGGTCAGTTCCGAAAGGTCTGCCCAAGTCGCATCGGACACGAAACTATCACTGGTCAGTTCATCCGTCGCCCGCAACATCGCAGTTTCCAGCGGCGTCCAGCCAGGAGCATCCGGCCCTGCTTTGATGCGCTCAATCTCTTCGTCCGTTATCCCGCAATCTTTGCCGATGCGGACGTGCTGTACCCATTCATAACCGGATTTCCAGTTAAACCCGGTCCGCAGGATAATGATTTCCCGCTCGCGCTCCGGCAGGCTGTTGTGGCGCGACAGCATATAGCCGCCCCACCACATAAACGCTTTGAAGGCCTTTGGCGCGCGGGCCAATGTGCGGAAGATATTGAGCACAGGTCCTTGCTGGAAACGCTCGCCCAGCATGGCCTTTTGTTCGTCATCCATCTCCGCATCGGATAGCGGCGTGATACGCGGCTTATCGAGCCGCATTATTCCGGTGCCTCAACCTCGCCGCGTGCGATCCGTTTGTCTTGTGTATTGGTTTCAAAATCGCTGGCATCATGGCGCTCGTGAAGCTGTGTCTCCGGCTCACCATAGGGACGGTTGACCATCATGCCGCGCTTGACGGCTGCCCGTTCACCCACTTGCGCGGTCCAGCGCTGCACATTTTTATAGTCTTGCACCGAAAGAAACTCGCCGGCTTCATAAAGAACACCGCGCGCCAAGCCGCCATACCAGGGGAAGATCGCCATGTCCGCGATGCTATATTCATCGCCTGCAAAATATTCGTTGTCCGCGAGATGACGGTCCAGCACATCCATCTGCCGCTTCACTTCCATCGCATAGCGGTTGATCGGATATTCGTATTTTTCCGGTGCATAAGCATAGAAATGGCCAAAACCGCCGCCAAGGAAGGGCGCGCTGCCCATTTGCCACATCACCCAGTTCAGGGTTTCTGCGCGCTTGGGTTGGTCTTTCGACAGGAACATATCGAATTTTTCAGCGAGATAGATCAGCATGGAACCCGATTCAAATAGCCGGGTTGGCGGCGTTGTGCTGTGATCCATCAGCGCGGGGATTTTGCTGTTCGGGTTAATGTCGACAAAGCCGCTACCAAATTGTGCGCCCTCGCCAATATTGACCAGCCAAGCGTCATATTCGGCGGCAGTGATGCCTGCTGCCAATAGCTCTTCGAACATGATCGTGACTTTTACGCCATTGGGCGTGCCGAGCGAATAAAGCTGGAACGGATGCTTGCCAACCGGCAGGTCCTTGTCATGGGTGGGCCCTGCAATCGGGCGGTTGATATTGGCAAAACGCCCACCGCTTTCCGTATCCCATGTCCAGACTTTGGGTGGGGTATATTCGGCCGGTTGGTCAGTCATTGCGCTTGTCTCCAATTATCAGTCTATTCTATCCGCGTGAAACGTGATGTTCTCCCGCGGGTGCCATCAATATAGCTCAGCTTTTCTTCTGACACGGAATAAAGCAGATAGCAGGCTTGTTTTTCTTTTCCGACCAAAATGAAAGCTTTGCCCGCAAAATCAGGCACCTGCGTCTTGCAGCTATCGACAAAAATGATCGGAACATCATATTGCGGATCACCGTCATAGATGCTCTGGAAGCTGCTGCCTTCTATCAGGATGGTGTTTTTGGGATCTTGGGTAGATGCCCATTTGCCCTGCATCTCTGCAAGCGGTCCGGTTTCGGCTGCCGCCGGGTCGATGACAAAGGATTTGTCATTTTTCGCATCATCTGCGGTATCTTCTCCGGCCGCACAAGAGGCCAGCAACAGGCTGGCAAATGTAAGGCCGGAGAGAAATGAGGCTTTCACAGAAAGCGCTTAGCCCAGTGTAACGCTTTTGATCGCACCAGGCTGCGCAGGTGGCTCACCCTTAGGCAGTGCATCCACAGCGTCCATGCCGCTCGTGACTTCGCCCCAGACGGTATATTGACCGTCGAGGAAACCGGCATCGTCCAGGCAGATAAAGAACTGGCTGTTCGCACTGTTCGGGTCCATTGTCCGAGCCATCGAGCAGACACCGCGGCTGTGCGGAGCATCGCTGAATTCTGCTGGAATATCCGGTTTGTCGGATCCGGACATGCCAGTGCCGGTGGGATCACCGCCTTGGGCCATGAAACCATCGATCACGCGGTGAAAAACAACACCGTCATAAAAGCCTTCGGAAGCGAGCTCGGTAATCCGCTCGACATGGCCGGGCGCCAGATCGGGACGGAGTTTGATTTCAACATCACCCGTGTCGAGATGGAGTGTCATTTTTTCGTGCGCCATAGGCTATTCCTTATAGTTTATGTTTCAGTCGTTCATTGTCTGGCCCTGCATATAGGGGGACCAATCACAAAAATCACCCGCTGCGTTCGATAAATGTCACAAAAGATTGCAATTATAGCCGTACAGCTACTACAAACCCGCCATATGTGACGCCAAACAGGGAGCATCGACATGACCGAGATGACAGACGCTCCCGACGTGGAAGATGTCGCACCACCCAGCCTGGACGAAGACAACCGTCTGACGGACGAATTTGTCCGTTCGGTTTCCGAAGCGGTGGATGAAGGCAACAGCAATCTTGCGCAAGAACTGGTCAATCCGCTGCATAATGCGGATATTGCCGATCTGTTCGAACTGATCGACGAAGACGAACGCGCGCCGCTGGCCGGAGCGCTAGGCGATCTGGTGAGCGCCGATGTGCTCGCCGAGATGAACGAGCATGTTCGCGAAGACCTGATAGAAGTGCTTGAGCCGGGTCAGATTGCCGACCTGACCGAACAGCTTGAAACCGATGACGCGGTCGCGATTATCGAGGATCTGGAAGAGGAAGAGCAACAAGCGGTTCTCGCCGAACTGGAACCGGAAGATCGCGCCGCAATTGAAAGCGCCCTTACCTATCCGGAAGAATCGGCTGGCCGGATCATGCAGCGCGATCTGGTGGCCGTGCCGGAGCATATGAATGTCGGCCAGCTGATCGACTATCTGCGCGAACATGGCGACCTGACTACCGAATTCTGGGAAGTCTATGTTGTCGATCCCGCACATAAACCGGTCGGCACCTGCCAGCTCAGCTGGATATTGCGTGTCCCCCGCGACATTGCCGTCGCCGATATCATGAAGCGGGAACAGACGCTGATCCCGGTTGATATGGACCAGGAAGAAGTGGCGCTGCGTTTCCAGAAATATAACCTGATTTCCGCTGCCGTCGTCAATGAAGACGGTCGCCTGATCGGCATGATCACGGTGGATGACATTCTCCACATTGTGGAAGATGAAGCCAGCGAGGATGTCTTGCTGCTTTCGGGTGCCGGCGAAGGCGATATTAACGAGCCGATCCGCGACAGTTACAAGGCACGGGTACGCTGGCTTATCGCCAATCTCGCAACCGCGATGGTCGCCAGTTTCGTGATCTCCATATTTGGCGCAGCCATTGAGCAGATGGTGGCGCTGGCGATATTAATGCCAATTGTGGCGTCCATTGGCGGCAATGCCGGGACCCAGACCATGGCGGTTTCGGTGCGCGCGCTCGCGATGAACGAGCTGACCCGGTCAAACACCCGCAGGATAATCGGACGCGAATTCCGGATCGCCATCCTCAATGGCGGGACCATCGCGGTGCTCGTCGGAATCGGGACAGCGATTGCGTTTGCGAACCCGGTGCTTGGTGTGGTCATCGCTGTCGCTATGCTGATCAACATTGTTATCGCGGGATTTGCGGGAATTTTTGTACCGGTTATGCTCGACCGCATGGATCAGGATCCAGCCCTGGCCTCATCCGTATTCGTCACCATGATCACCGACACCATGGGCTTTCTGGCTTTCCTAAGCCTCGCGGTTGCAAGCGGTATGGTCAGTTTCTAGGGCTTAGACATGATTGAAACCGAGCGACTATTGCTCCGCCCTCATATCGCTGGTGATTTTGCTGATTATAAAGCGATGTCGCAAGACCCGGAAGTCATGCGATATATCGGGCGAGAGCCCTCGGCAGATGACGAGGCCTGGTTACGGTTTCTCGCCCATTTCGGGCGATGGGACGTTTGTGGGTACGGTCTGTTTGCCATCATTGAAAAAGAAACCGCTCGCTATGTTGGCGATGCCGGTTTCAGCGATTTCCGGCGCGGCCTGGGTCCCGAATTTGATCCGTTTCACGAAGCCGCCTGGATGTTCTCAACCGCTGGCCAGGGCAAAGGATATGCAATTGAAGCCATGACCGCTGCGCAAAAATGGCTGGAGGGTAAATTTTCGCCACAGAAAACTGTCTGCATCATCAGCCCAGACAATGGACCGTCAATAAAACTGGCTGGCAAGCTGGGATATCAGGAGACGGGGACTAGTCGCTACAAGGATAGCGACGTGCTTATGTTTGAACGCATCAACCGATAACAGCTAAGGCAACCGGTCGTCATCCCGAGCGACTGTCGACCAGCCAAGGCTTATAGACCGACGCAAAATTACGCATATCAGTATAGATGCGATCGCGACCGCATGGCGCGATCATCTCACAGATCAGGGCGTCGAAGCCAGGCCGACATTCTTGCCTTACACAGCACAGCATATTCAGCAGCAGCATCTCGTCCGGCATCGTGTGCGGACAACAGGCGCGGGCGATTTTCACGCTTTCGGGCCAAGCCTCGCCAATGGCTTCAACCAGGATGAGAAACCGGTTGGCTGCAAGCTCCCCACCGAGGCGGTCCTGCAGATAGGGGCGAGAGTCGCGATAGCATTTCTGGCTCATGACCGCGACGCGCAGTGACATGATAATTCGTGCCTCTGAGGCAGCGAGCGACATCAGGTGGGGCAAGGGAGCCATCAGTTTTGCAAGACTGTCAGTCCTCAGGTTGCTGGACTCCGATTTCTCTGCTCCCGATTTTTTCGGCGCCGACCTTCCCGACCATGTTCCCATATTCGCATCTCCTCTTTCAGATTCGATTGCGACTGTATGATATTGATAATCATTTGCAATAGAAAATATTAGAAGTGCCCTGATTTGGGTTTGAACTGTGTGTGGAGCAGGACAGGCAGCGGACACAACTTGACTAATCCGGCCGTGGCCCACAGATAAGCAGCATGCCGCTCAACATGACCAAGATCGCGTTTCGTAGTGAAAGTCCTGCAACCCTCAGGGCCTGGCTGGAATCACATAAAGAGCTTGGCGAAGCGCGGCTGACCACCCGCTACCTGCCCAAGCGGCATGCCGAAATGGTCGGCGGGTCGCTCTATTGGATCCATCAGAAAAAAATTGTCGGGCGCAGTCCAATCATTGGCTTCATGGAAAATGGCGAAGGCCGCCAGTGGATCCGTCTGGAGCCGAGACTGATTGCTGTTCAGACGATACCCCGCCGCGCGCATCAGGGTTGGCGCTATCTCGAAGAGAAAGACGCGCCGGCTGATCTGGGTGAAGGCGCGGAAGGCGCGGAGGAAATGCCCGCCGAGATGCTCGGAGAACTTTCCAAACTCGGCCTGGTTTAGCTTTAACCGACCCTATTTTACATAATCGAGAATAAATTTTCTGTTTAATAGCAGTGGTTTAGCTTTTTTCTGTCGCGCGCTCCACCGCTGAAATATTCACTGCATTCTCATCCACTTATCTGTTAAATAGGATAAAAACGCCTATTTTGCAAAGACTTGCATGTCCATTTTTTCCAATCGGACGGGAATGACTTGGCTGTATCTCCTCGGTCAGAAGCAGCGATCCTCCCCCAGAGAAACCGGACGCCGCCTCAGGTCGCATTTTCTTGAACCAAGGAGATGTAAAAATGAAACTACCACATAGCGTACCCTGCCCCAATGGCACCGAACGAGCCCGTAAAGCCAAAGAACTGCGTGAACTGGCAGCGGAAATATCGCGGACCCGGCCCCATGCCGCGTCGCGCAATAATGCCGAGGAACTGGATTATGCCGGTTCCAAATTCCCCACCAACTTTACCAAGGGATTGCATCATGATGAATTTGGCATACTCTCTTTTGGCGACGATTATCGCACATTTGTCGAGGCAATAAATAGCGACGACACCAATCTGTTTGAGAACCATGTATTGGACGCGACGGACCGCGCTGCGGAAACAAGCGAACCCACATTTCAGTGCACGGTGAATAGCCAGATACCGCAATGGCGCGGCTGGGAAAGCCCGCGTGCCGGTCATGTCTATGAATTGCAAGGGCCGGATGCGGACAGCGTTGGCATGGCCCCTGCTCCGCGCGTTGGCTCATCGGAAAAAGCCGCTGAAATGGCCGAAGTCTACGGCCTCGCACTATTGCGCGATGTACCATTTACCAGCATCTGTGCCGGCGACAGCGCCAAGCAACTATGCGACGGCGACAGTGATGCACAGCTGACATCTGCTCAGATGGTTGACGCGCTCAACAGCATGCCGTTTTTCAATGGTACCGGCGTGACATCCTCAACCCCGCCATATGTTGACGCAGACGGGCTTAACAATTTTGAGCGCAATCGCCGCTTTGCCCGGACGCAAGATGACAGCAATCCGGTTACCGCCCCTCTCACCACCGAAACGGTGTTCCGCGGTTCGACCAAAGGTTCGCTCGCCGGGCCTTACGTGTCGCAGTTCATGCTGATTGGCAATACCGGCTTGGCTGGTCCTGGTGGAGGAGCTGCGAGCTTCCCCGGCAAGGATGCGGGCTATGACCTCCAAGATGGTTTCATCCGCTATGGCAGCCTGTCCATCGACCAGCGGACAACAGTCCACAAAAGCTGCCTTGACCATATGACTGACTGGCCAACCTGGCGCGATGTCCAAAATGGTGCGGACTTCCGCGGTGCCAACCTGTTCGAGGAGAAACGCCGGTTCATTACGACACCCCGCGATCTTGCGACCTATGTACATTTTGATGCGCTCTATGAAGCCTATCTCAATGCGGTACTGATCATCGATGCCATGGGCGTTCCTGCTTCCAAAGGCTTTCCCGAGCCGGGTTTTCGGGACAGCAGCAGCGGATCACCGCGACGCACCGCCTTTGCCACCTTTGGCGGACCGCACATTCTGTCTCTGGTCACGGAAGTGGCGACACGGTGCCTCAAAGCCGTCCGACGCGAAAAATTCAACTATCACCGCCGGGCCCGTCCCGAGTTGATGGGTGGGCGCATGGCATTGGTCGAATGCGGCGATGCCGACAAGCTGGGCGATGCACAAGCGGCGTTTGAGCAAATGCACGGCGAGTTGCCCGACGCGCTGAAGGCAGCGTTGATCGCCCATAATGGGGCGCAAAACGAGACCGCTATGAACGATATGCGTCTGACCGACTGTGCTGGTGGCTCGACGCCTTTCAGCAATTTCGATGACTGCAACCTGCTGCTCCCCATGGCTTTCCCTGAAGGATCGCCGATGCACCCGGCTTATGGTGCCGGTCATGCGACGGTGGCTGGTGGTTGTGTCACGATGGTCAAAGCCTTTTTCGAGATGTTCGAAGGCAATGACAGTGGTGTCGAACGGCCGCTGGTCGAGCCGGATGGCACGCCGATCGTCTATGTCCCCAATGCCAATGGCAATCGTCTGGTGCAGGACAGCAAGTTCGCGGGAGCGCTGACCATACAGGGCGAACTCGACAAACTGGCTGCCAACATCTCGATTGGCCGGAACATGGCGGGCGTCCACTATTATTCCGACTATTATGACAGCCTGCGCATGGGCGAGCGTGTCGCGGTCGGAATTTTGCTGGAACAGGCGCCAACCTATGGTGACCCTATGGAAACGACGTTCACCAGCTTTGACGGTGATTTCATTTCGATCAACGGTCAGGCCGATTCCGCGGCGACGCTGACCATCATTGATCGCAACGGCAAACAGATTTCCAATCAGGAATGGTGGCTCCGCCATGTGCCTGGGGAACAGATGATTCTGTGAATGTCGTCACATTCACAGAGTAACAGGGGAGCAGGCCGGAGCGATCCGGCCTGTTTTCTTTCTATTGCGAACATACGGATTTTATGTGTGCCCTTTCCATCCCGAAAGCAGCGATTGCTCTTCTTGGGTTTGAATTGTGACATTAGAGCGTTATGGCTGCATGCCCGCGGCACGACCAAATATCATAACATCATCACCTTTGAGCAAAGAACGAATAATCATGAGCCTGCTTCCAAAAATTTCACCAACCCGTCAGCTTGGACAATCCGGTATCGAAGTAACATCGATGGCATGGGGCATGTGGCGCTTTGCGGGGCGTGATGTTTCCGAAGCCACACAATTGATTCATGCTGTGCTCGATTGTGGCATTACCTTGTTCGACACAGCTGATATTTATGGTTTTAACGGAACAGATGGTTTTGGGGATGCCGAAGCATTGTTGGGGGAAGTGCTAGCCAATGACAAAGGCCTGCGCAGCCGCATGATTCTAGCCAGTAAAGGCGGTATCATGTTGCCGCGGCCTTATGACAGTAGCGCCTCTTATCTGGAACAGGCGATTGACGCGACATTGGCGCGGCTTGGTTTGGACAGTATTGAGCTTTGGCAGATCCACCGGCCCGACATCCTGACCCATCCTGAAGAAGTGGCCCGCACGCTTGAGCAAGCGGTACAGTCGGGGAAGGTACAAAGCATTGGCGTTTCAAATTTCACGCAAAGCCAGATTTCCGCTCTGAACCATTTTCTGGACCAGCCGATTGTCAGTACACAGCCGGAGATTTCGGCCCTGCGCATCGACCCGATGGAAAATGGCGAACTGGATCAGGCGATGGTGATGGATTTGACACCACTTGCCTGGTCTCCGCTTGCTGGCGGCCGGATTGCATCACCGGATGATGATCGCGCCCATGCCGTGGTCAAGGAACTGGACCGAATTGCCGAAACATTTGGTATTAGCCGGGCGGCCACGGCCTATAGCTGGATCATGGCCCATCCTTCGCGCCCGATTCCGATTATCGGATCGCAGCGCACGGACCGGATCGCCGATGCGATGGATGGGATGACGGTGCAGTGGAGCAGACAGGACTGGTATGCGGTGCTGGTCGCCGCAAGGGGCGTGCCGCTCCCATAATCCGGTCGCGGCCTATGCCTTGATTGCAGACTCCTTCGGCAGAACCGCATCAACGCGCAGCATCGCCAAAGCGGCTATAACCAATACCGCCGCAGCAAAAGCCATGGTCCAGATTGGTTCGGTCGGGAAGAACGCTTTCATGATCGATCCCATGACGGTCGCCACCAACAGCTGCGGCACGACGATGAAAATGTTGAACAATCCCATATAGATCCCAAGCTTTCTCTGCGGCAGGCTCGATGCCAATATGGCATAGGGCATGGCGAGGATGGATGCCCATGCGATGCCGATGCCAATCTCGCTGATCAGCAACTGGTTTTTATCGCGGAGGATGAAAAAACTGGCATATCCCGCGGCCCCACAAAGCAGACAGATTATATGAGTCTTGGCTTTGCCGAACTTGCCCGCAAGCCAGGGTAGCAAAGAGAGCGCTGCTATTGCCGCGATGCCGTTGTAAACGGTGAATAATACGCCTACCCAATTGCCGGCCTCCTGATAACCGGCGCTTTGCGGATTGGGGGAATCAAATACATATTGAGCGACCACCGGGGTGGTGTTGATCCACATGATGAACAAGGCCGACCAGCTGAAAAACTGTACAAGCGCCAGTCGTTTCATCAAATCGGGCATACCGGAAAAATCACCGACGATACTGCTCAACATATTGTTGGAGCTTCCGCCGCGCGCCAGAATGATCGCGATGATGCTGGCAATACCATAGCCTGCGAGCAAGGCGCCCAGTAGATAGACTTCCTTTTCGAGATCGAACTGGACGACGGCCAGTAGCACCACAATACCGGCTGCAATCCAGACAAAACTGGTGGCGAATGTTTTCGTCGCGAGGGCCCGCACAGTTTGCGTAGCTTCTTCGTCACTAGCGACGCCGTCAAAAGCCGCCATTTCATCCGGACTATATTCCTCGGTCGTAAACACCGTCCACAGTACCGATAGCAGGAACATGATTCCGCCGAACCAAAAGGCATAGCGCACCGTATCTGGTATTCCACCATCCGGCGAAACGTTGGAAACATTGAGCTGCTCCAGCACCCAGGGAAAGATAGATCCAACAACAGCACCTGCGCCGATGAAGGCGGTCTGGACGGCATAGCCTGCGCTATGCTGATCCTTTCTAAGCATATCTCCGACAAAGGCGCGGAAGGGTTCCATCGAGATGTTGATGGAGGCATCGAGAATCCAGAGCATCACGACGGCAAACCACAAAACGGTAGATTGCGGCATGACCAGTAGCGCTATGGCTGCCAGAATCGCGCCGGCGAGAAAATAGGGGCGCCGCCTGCCCAGCTTGCCGATCCACGTTTTGTCGCTGAAATAACCGACAATCGGTTGCACAAGCAATCCGGTCAAAGGGGCAGCAATCCAAAGAACCGACAGATTATCGAGTTCTGCACCAAGCGATTGGAATATCCGGCTCATGTTCGCATTTTGCAATGCAAAGCCGATTTGAATGCCGAAAAAACCGAAGCTGATATTCCACAGGCCCCAAAAGCCTTGTCGTGGTTTCTCCGCCATATATCTCTCCCCTCGCGCCGCTATGATGCTGCGTCGTTACGCGTTGGTGGCAAATTGCTTCGTGCCTTACAATGCAGCACCCATTGTATACGTATGCTTTATGCTTTTGCAGTTGCCGAGGAATCGCGAACCATCAGCTTGACCGGCAGCGCCGAAGATTCAACCTTTTCTCCAGCAATCTGTTGCAAAAGGGCAGTAACCAGCGCCTCGCCTGCGGTTTTCAAGTCCTGTGTCACAGTTGTGAGCGGCGGTGCGGTCATTGCGGAAGCCGGTATATCGTCAAAGCCAACTACCGCGATATCTTCCGGGATTTTCAGGCCCGCTTCCTGCACTGTCCGCATTGCGCCAATGGCGATCAGGTCAGAAGCTGCGAAGATGGCGTCGAATTTCTGACCGCTGGCGATTAAGGACTGCACTGCTTCCACACCGCTTTCCTCGCTGCTGAACCCATCGCGCTGTAATGCCGGATCAATTGCGATGCCTGCTTCCGTCAAGGCGTCACAATATCCGAGCCAACGGGCTTCGAACTCGGGGGCGTGGCTTGATGCCGTTCCGATAAAGGCAATGTTTTGGCGGCCTTTTTCCAACAGATGCTGCACGGCCTCTTTGCCACCGCCGCGATTATCTGAACCCAGCGTCAAGCCGGGCTCGTCGGTTCCAGCAAGCCCCCAGCGAACAAAATGCGTCCCCTGCCCAACAAGATGGGTCAGCCGGTCGCGATAATCCTCATAGTCGCCATAGCCGAGCAGGATGATGCCGTCGGCGCGATGGCTGTCCTGATAGTCGGTGTGCCAATCGCCGGACAGCTGCTGAAACGAAATCAGAAGGTCGTAACCGCGCCGCGCGCATTGCCGGGTGATTGACCCCAGCATGGAAAGGAAAAACGGGTTGATAAGGCCGTCGTCGGGCGCAGGGTCTTCGAAAAACAAAAGCGCCAAGGTATTACTTTGTTGGGACCGCAGAGAGGATGCGTTTTTGTCGACTTTATAGTTCAGCTCTTTCGCGATTTTCTGTATTTTTTCACGCGTAGATGCGCTTACCGATGGACTGTTACGAAGCGCGCGAGAGACGGTCGGCTGCGAAACACCGGCCAAATATGCGATGTCGAACGATGTCGGTTTGCGTGGTGGCGAACCATCCATGCGCTGTCTCTCCTGACGTGCCCAAGCGGTTGCCAGCATGGTCAAAATTTCTCTGAATTAGCTTAGGACATTCTATCACTATTGCAAATATCCGGGTCAGGAAAACTTTGTTGCCCAATTGTTACAACATGCTCCCTCATCGAATATGTGCATACGTATGTGAACTATGCAGCGCGTAATTTCCGATCATAAAGACCCGAGTTTGACGCACGATATTTGCGGAAATCGTGACGGTATCAAATTGAATTTATGGACCTTTCCGGCACGAATCGGGGGTCCGATTAGGGGAGTGAATATGAAGAAATCGCATTTCAGTAAGAAGCACGGCCTTGTTCAAGCCAGCCGTGCTGCGCTTGGATTATCGCTGGCAATAGCAGCCGGCAGCACCACAGCATTTGCCCAAGACACCAGCCAAGAGAACCAATCGACTGCGGAGATTGATGAAGAAGAAGGCGTTATCGTTGTTACCGGCTTTCGCGCCAGCCTTGAAAGCGCTGTAAGCGAGAAGAAACAGAGTGACCAGATTCTGGAATCGGTTACCGCCGAAGATATCGGCAAACTGCCGGACGCTTCTATCGGTGAGTCGATTGCCCGTCTGCCCGGCCTGACATCACAACGCCTTAACGGCGTGCCAATGTGATCGCCGTTCGCGGTCTGGGCCCGGATTTCTCGCAAACATTGCTTAACGGTCGGGAACAGACCTCCACCGGCGATAACCGTGCGGTTGAATTTGACCAATACCCTTCTGAAGTTGTCAGCCAAGTTGTTGTTTATAAATCTCCCACCGCATCACTTGTCGGCCAAGGTCTTGCAGGCACGATTGATGTTCGCACGATCCGTCCACTGGAATATCGGGAGCGGGTCATTGCGGTTGGTGCACGTGGCACCTATGCTGATCTTGGCGCTTTGAACGCCGGCTCCTCAAAATATGGCTATCGGGTCAACGGCACCTATGTCGACCAGTTTGCCGACGATACCATAGGCATCGCAATCGCCGCCGCTTATGTAGACGAGCCCTATCAGCTGCAGGAATTTAACGCTTGGGGCTATGCTGGCGACGGATCTGATGCGGCGCCGTTTGCCATTGGCGGTTCGAAGTCATTTGTAACATCGACCGAACTGAAGCGCTTCGGCATAAACGGTACCTTGCAATATAAACCGGCCGATACCGTCATGATGACGTTGGATGGCTTTTATTCAAACTTCAACGATGATCAATCCAAGCGCGGCATTGAATTGCCGCTCGCCTTTGGCGGTGGATTCGGAACGACCGGTGATCCCAGCAACTTCACGTTTGAAAACGGATTTGCTACAGCCGGTACATTCGAAAACGTCCGCGGCGTCATTCGCAATGACATTTTTCAGCGCAAAGCTGATCTCTACTCTTTCGGGTTTAACACAACTTATGAAGGCGATGACGGTTGGAAAGCCTTTATCGATATTGGATATTCCAAGACCGACCGCAATGAGTTGAGCATCGAAAGCTATTCGGGAACCGGTTTCAACGGTGATGACACTGGCAACGGTGCGGCGGGGACGATCGGCTTTGAATCTGGCCTAAGCGGTACGGTATTCAACCCGTCGCTGGACTATAGTGATCCCAGTGCGATTTTCCTGACCGACCCCTTGGGTTGGGGCGGCGGTGTGGTGCCGCAGGCTGGTTATTACAACAACCGGATCGTCGAAGATGAGCTTAAGCAATATCGTGTCGGTGTGGAGAAAGAATTTGATGGCGGGTTCATCAAAGCGGTCAAATTCGGTCTCAACTATACCGATCGCGACAAGAGCTTGACGCCAGATGAGTCGCTGGTGCGACTGGCGGGCGGTGCTCTAGAAACGGCCATTCCTCAGGATGCGCTGCTCCGGCCAACCAATCTGGACTATCTCGGCCTCGGTCCCATTGTAAGCTATGACGCGCGCCAATTGATTGATAACGGTATATTGGTTCTGGAACCAAATAATGTGCCTGATGTTTTCGCTAAAGCCTTTTCGGTCAGCGAAGATATTCTGACAGCATATCTGCAAGCAGATATCGAGCAGGAATTCGGTGGCGCAACGCTGACCGGTAATTTCGGCGTGCAGGCAATCAATACCGATCAGGAATCAAGCGGACCGACTTTTGCTGACGGTGTGCGTACTGACCGGACGCTGGGCGACAGCTACTGGGATGTCCTTCCCAGTCTGAACCTCTCGCTTCGTTTTGACAGCGATTTCATCATCCGCTTCGCTGCTGCGCGCCAGATTCAGCGACCAAGGATTGATGATATGAGGGTTTCGCTGGAATATAGCCGCAATGAAACGGATCCCAGCGGCGTATTTCTGGACGGGTCAGGCGGCAATCCGTTTCTGCGGCCCTACCGTGCAAATGCGATTGACCTGAACTTCGAGAAATATTTTGGCCAGTCAGCCGTTATTTCCTTGCAGTTGTTCTACAAAGATATCGTCAGCTATATTGATCGCAGCAAACAGCCGTTTGATTTTACCGGCCTGCCACTCCCGCAGGGCCTGCCAGTTGATACACAGATTGGCTTACTGGAACGGTCGGTGAATACCGGCGGCGGTGATTTTTATGGTGGCGAGCTCGCGCTGACGCTTCCCTTCAACAATATTACCGAAGCTCTGGACGGCTTTGGTGTGACTGGCGGTGTGGGCTACACCAAGAGCAAAGTTGAAGATGCTAATGGCGATATTGATGACATTCCCGGCTATTCCAAATGGACGGCGAACGGCACATTGTTCTTCGAAAAATGGGGCTTCAACTCCCGGGTCAGCGCGCGTTATCGGTCAAGGTTCTTGGCAGATTTCAGTGGCTTTGGTGGCAATTTAACCCGGCGACTGGCCTTACCGGAAACCATTGTCGATGCACAGATCGGTTATGACTTCCAGGAAGGCAGCGCCCTTGAAGGCCTGTCCCTCTATCTGCAGGGTCAGAACCTGACGGACGAGCGTTTCGCATCGATTGATGGTGACGGCACCCGATTGAAAGTGATCGATTATCAGATTTATGGCCGCCGGTTCCTGATCGGAGCGTCATTTAAATTCTGATATTGTTGAAAGCCGGGTCTGTTGACGATGTGCCAAGCTTGATGGACATTGTGAACGGATCCGGCGACCGGCATAATAGTTGTGACCATAAATGAGGGAGGCGGCAATGCGAAAATTTGTCATTGCCGGCGGGGGGACCGCTGGCTGGATGGCAGCGGCAGCGCTTAGCCGCTTCCTCGGTAAACAGGCCAACATCACCTTGGTTGAATCCGATGCGATTGGGACGGTCGGTGTCGGCGAAGCGACCATACCCCAAATCCGGCTTTTCAATCACGGCCTCGGCATTGATGAAAATACCTTTGTCGCTGCAACCCAGGGCAGTTTCAAGCTCGGCATCCAGTTTGATGGATGGAATGGAGACGGTCAGCACTATATTCATGCTTTTGGCAATATCGGCCGGCAACTCGGGCTGGTCGGCTATCACCACTATTGGCTACGCGCACTGAATAACAACAAAATCAATGACTTATGGTCTGCCAGTCCTTGCGCCGTGGCTTTGGCGGAAAACCGGTTCGCACCGGTTGAAGAAAAGCCCGGTCAACTCCCCAGCGGCGTTGCCTATGCCTATCATTTTGACGCCGGGCTTTACGCAAAGTTCCTCCGGCAATATGCCGAAGTGGGCGGCGTCAAACGCATCGAAGGTCTGATTTCCCAGGTTGCACAGGATCCCGAGAACGGAACCATTCAATTGCTCCATCTGGAGTCTGGGCAAGTGATCGAAGGCGATTTCTTCATCGATTGTTCCGGCTTTCGCGGTCTGCTGATCGAAGGCGCGTTGAACGCGGGCTATGACGACTGGAGCCATTGGTTGCCCTGCGACCGCGCGGCTGCTGTGCCCTGTGAGGCGACCGAACCGCTGACGCCCTTTACGAAATCATCGGCGCGCAGAGCGGGCTGGCAATGGCGCATTCCGCTCCAGCATCGCACCGGTAACGGGCACGTTTATAGCAGCGCCTATATGTCGGATGACGAAGCAGCGTCTATCCTGCTCGACAATCTGGACGGGCGCGCGTTGGACGATCCCCGACAGCTGCAATTCAGAACTGGTAAACGCAGTCGCGCCTGGGTGAAAAATTGCGTCGCGCTGGGCCTGTCCGCTGGTTTCATGGAACCGCTGGAATCGACCAGCATTCATCTCATTCAATCCGCCATCGCGCGGCTGTTACAACTGCTCCCCGGCGACCATATCGCGGATGCGGACATTGCCGAATATAATCGCCAGACAGATTTTGAATGGGAACGCATTCGCGATTTCCTGATCCTGCATTATCATGCCAACGGCCGAAATGAACCATTCTGGCAGGCTGTCCGCGATGCCGAAATTCCCGGCAGCCTTGCGCATAAAATCGCCCTTTTCAAAGCCAATGGCCGGATCGTTCGCGAGCATGAGGAATTGTTTACCGAAGCGGGTTGGCTGCAGGTCTTGATCGGACAAGGCATTATGCCGGAAGGCTATCATCCCCTCGCCGATCAGCTCAGCGAAAATGATCTGGCCGAGTTCCTGAAGCTTGCCGGCCAACATGCCCAAACGATTGCGTCACGCATGCCGGATCATAGCGACTATATCGCGCGCCATTGCGCCGCGCAGCAACAACCCTCCCCAACCAACAGGATCGTAGCCTAATGATGATGAAGAAAATTTCCTTGCTTACCAGTCTGGCGCTTTCGACAGCGTTTCTAAGCGGTTGCGGGCAAGCGGAAGCGCAAGATGGGCCGATCTATGGCAATGGCGAAGCAACTGTTGCTTTGGACAGCGTTAGAGCACGGTTGCCCGAAGATGAAATCATCTATTTCGTTCTGCCAGACCGTTTCGAAAACGGCGATCTTTCAAACGACACTGCCGGCATTGAAGGCGGGCGGTTGCAATCCGGCTATGACCCGACCCATAAAGGCTTTTATCACGGCGGTGATTTGAAAGGATTGACCGAAAAGCTTGATTATATTCAAGGGCTTGGCGTTACCGCTATATGGTTTGCACCGATCTTCAAAAACAAGCCGGTACAGGGCACGCCCGGCAAAGAAAGCGCCGGCTATCACGGCTATTGGGTCACTGATTTTACGCAAGTTGATCCGCATTTCGGCACCAATGACGAATTTCGCGCTTTTGTTGATGCTGCCCATGCGCGCGGGATGAAAGTTTATATGGACATTATTGCCAATCACACGGCGGATGTTCTTTATCCCAAGGAATGTGAAGGCAAATCAGAATGCTCCTATCGCAGCAAGGCCGACTATCCTTATCGGCGCAAGGGCGGCGTGGACGGCGCAGCAATTAATGAAGGATTTGCCGGTGACGCGGTGAGGACGGCGGAAAATTTCGCGAAACTGACCGACCCGACCTATGCCTACACTCCGGTTACCGCCCCGGGAGAGGAAAATATCAAAGTTCCCGCGTGGCTTAATGATGCGATCTGGTATCACAATCGCGGCGATACGACATTTGAAGGGGAATCCTCCCGCTATGGCGATTTTGTCGGCCTTGATGACCTGATGACCGAAAATCCGCGCGTGGTGGACGGGTTTATCGAAATATTTGGCGATTGGATCGACAAATATAGCATTGATGGTTTTCGCATAGATACCGCCAAGCATGTGAACCCCGAATTCTGGACGCGCTTCACCCCTGCGATGCTGGAACGGGCAAAGGCCAACGGCATAGACAAT
Source organism: Parasphingorhabdus sp. (assembly GCF_965233695.1). GTDB lineage: Bacteria > Pseudomonadota > Alphaproteobacteria > Sphingomonadales > Sphingomonadaceae > Parasphingorhabdus. The sequence continues at coordinate 2,076,122 of NZ_OZ247497.1, read as the reverse complement.
TTCCATATCTTTGGTGAAGTCTACGCCCATGAAGTCGATCCCGGTTATCTGGCCCAGTTCACCAAGCGCGACGAGCTGCCCACCGTCCTCGATTTCGCGTTTCAGGTCGCAGCGCATGATATGCTCACAGGCAAGGCGGGTACGCATATCTTCGGCAAACTGATCGACGGGGATGTGCTCTATGCCGGTGGTGAGGCCACCGCACGACAACTGCCAACCTTTCTTGGCAATCATGATATGGGCCGCATGGCGCATATGCTGGACAAAGCCTATCCCGATGCCACCGAAGAAGAGCGGCTCGCGCGCATATCGCTGGCGCATGTTCTGCTGTTGGCGACACGCGGCGTACCCACCATCTATTCCGGCGATGAACAAGGCTTTGTCGGCGATGGTGGAGACCAGGCCGCGCGTGAAGACATGTTCCCCAGCAAAGTGGACGTTTATAATGACAACCGCCTGATTGGTACGAACGCAACCACCGCCGAGGCGAATTTCGATAATCAGCATCCGCTCTATCAACTCATCGCCGAACTCAGCAAGAAGCGGAAACAGACACCGCAATTGCGCTATGGTCGCACGCTATTGCGCGCCAGCAGCGAAAAACCGGGATTGCTCGCCTTCACCCGCGGAGATGATGATGGCACCGAGGTCTTTGTAGCGCTCAATATGACCAACGAAGCCATCGAACAAAATGTCGAAGTCGGCATCAACTCGGTCAATTTTTCAACTCTGGCAGGTCAATGTGCCGCCACCGTTTCGGCTCCCGGATCGGTTTCCGTCAACCTCCCTCCGCTTGGCTATGCGATCTGCCAGGCCACTCCCCAGGACAAGAAGTGAACACGTGCTACAGAAATTGCATAACATAGCTGATAGTGATCCCGACACCGCCACACCATGGTGGAAGGGTGCTGCGATTTATCAAATCTACCCGCGCAGCTTTGCCGACAGCAATGGCGACGGCATTGGCGATCTTGCCGGTATTACCGCGCATCTTGACCATGTTGCCAGTCTGGGTGTCGATGCGATCTGGCTGTCGCCGTTTTTCAAATCACCGATGAAAGACTTTGGCTATGACGTCGCCGATTACCGCGATGTCGATCCGATTTTTGGCACGCTGGCGGATTTTGATGCGCTGATAAAGCGTGCACACGAACTGAACCTGCGGGTGACCATTGATCAGGTCTATTCACACACATCCGACCAACATGCATGGTTTGCCGAAAGCCGCAGCAGCAAGGATAACCCCAAAGCCGACTGGTATGTCTGGGCTGATGCCAAGCCCGACGGTTCGCCACCTTCCAACTGGCAGTCTGTCTTTGGCGGGCCAGCCTGGACCTGGGACGCGCGGCGCGGGCAATATTATCTGCACAATTTTCTGTCGAGCCAGCCGCAGCTGAATGGTCATAATGCCGAGTTGCAGGAAGCGTTGCTTGATGTGGGCCGTTTCTGGCTGGATCGCGGCGTCGATGGTTTTCGCATCGATGCGCTCAATTTTGCGATGCATGACCCTGAATTGCGCGACAATCCGCCCGCACAGCCGTCGAACAAGAAACGCACACGATCCTTTGATTTTCAGCAGCGGATTTACAACCAGTCGCACCCAGACATTCCGCTGTTCATCGAGCGTATCCGAGCACTTACGGATGAATATGATGGGTGTTTCACGGTTGCCGAAGTCGGCGGTGACGATGCCGAGCGAGAAATGAAACTGTTCACCGCCGGAGAAACCCATCTCAACAGCGCCTACGGCTTTAACTTTCTCTACGCTGATGCTTTAACACCTCGCCTGGTGCGCGAGGCGGTTGAGCAATGGCCAGATGTTCCGGGTATGGGTTGGCCAAGCTGGGCATTCGAAAATCACGATGCCCCGCGCGCTGTTTCACGCTGGGTCGCTCCGGATTATGCTGATGCTTTTGCCCGGATGAAAATGTTGTTGCTCATCGCATTGCGCGGCACGGTGATAATCTATCAGGGCGAAGAACTGGGTCTGACACAGGTGGATATCGCCTTCGAAGACCTGCAAGACCCAGAGGCTATCGCCAACTGGCCACTGACGCTCAGCCGCGACGGCGCACGGACGCCGATGCCATGGCAGTCTGGCGCGCTTCATGGCGGTTTTTCGGAAAGCCAGCCGTGGCTCCCGGTTTCCGATGATCATCATCCGTTGGCCGTGGACAAGCAGAATGAGGACGCATCATCGCTATTGAATCTCACCCGGGCGCTGATTGCATTGCGCAAAAACCATGAAGCCCTGCGATCGGGTCGATTGGATGTCCTGAAAGCTGATGGTGATCTGTTGATCTTCGAACGCGAGGCTGGCGACGAAACGCTGGTCTGCGCATTTAACATGGGTCCCAGTGATCTGACATGGGATCCGGAAAACGGCACTCTCGTTCAGTCAGTGAACGATGCAACCATTCGCGATCTGCCAGCTTATTCCGGCATCATATTATCCAGAAATCAAGGAGAATGATTGTGGTCAAATCCCCTGTCCGCCATGTCTTGCTACTGATCGTCGCGTTTCTATCCGGACCGGCCTTGGCAGAAGACCTCGCCTCAGCAACCTCCCCGGATGGCCAGATCAAGGTTTCGGTGATGATCAATGGTGAAGGCCGGGTACAATATGCGGTCGAAAGGAACGGCAAGGCCATAATTGCGCCATCACAAATGGGTTTTCAGTTCACCGATGGCATCCCCATGGCACGCGGCTTTGCCTTTGACGGCGCTGAGACCAATGCAGTGGACAGCAAATGGGAATTGCCATGGGGTGAACGCGCCACGGTGGTGGACCAGCACAACGAACTGGCCGTCAAGGTCCATGATATGGGCGGCGATAAAGGAACATCCAAACGATCCCTGACCATCCGTTTCCGGCTGTTTAATGACGGTATCGGCTTTCGCTATGAACTGCCTGCCCGTGCCAACGGCAAATCATGGAATATCGCGGATGAGAATACTGAATTTGTGATTGCGCAAGAGGGCACATCCTGGTGGACGCCCGCTGGTGACTGGAACCGCTACGAATATCTCTATCACGAAACATCAATTGATAGTGTTTCATCGGCCCACACCCCGATAACCATGAAGCTGGCGGACGGCACCCACTTGGCATTTCATGAGGCGGCTCTGGTCGATTATTCGGGCATGTGGCTGAAACGGATTGAGGGGCGGCGTTTTCGTTCCACCTTGGCTCCGTCCAGTCGCGATGCGCGGGTCAGTCGCAATGGGGCATTTAGCACACCATGGCGCACCATCCGGATCGCGGCGGATGCGCCCGGGCTGTATGACAGTGACCTGGAGCTGAACCTCAACGAACCGAACAAACTCGGCGATGTCAGCTGGGTCGAGCCATTCAAATATATTGGCGTCTGGTGGGAAATGCACCTCGACACCGCCAGCTGGGCCTCTGGCGAAAAACATGGTGCGACCACCGCCAATACCAAACGATATATCGATTTTGCCGCCAAACATGGTTTTCGCGGCGTGCTTGTCGAAGGGTGGAACAAGGGCTGGGACGGCAACTGGTTTGGCAATGGCCGCGATTATTCCTTCACCGAAACCTATCCCGATTTCGATATTGAATGGCTGACGGATTATGCCAGAGAAAAGGGCGTCCGTCTGATCGGGCATCATGAAACCGGCGGCAATATCAAAGTCTACGAAGCGCAGCTGGATGATGCGATGGCGCTCTATCAAAAGCTGGGTATTGATGCAGTGAAAACCGGTTATGTGGCTGACGCTGGCGGGATCATTGCACCGGGCGATGACCCGGATGGTGAGCGCTTTGAGTGGCATGATGGCCAGACCATGGTCCGCCATCATCTGAAAGTCGTTGAGACCGCCGCCAAGCATAAGGTCGCTGTCAATCCGCATGAACCGATCAAGGATACCGGCCTGCGCCGGACCTATCCCAATTGGGTAAGCCGCGAGGGCGCACGCGGTATGGAATATCAGGCATGGGGAGAACCCGGCAACGGACCAAGCCATGTGCCGACACTGATATTCACCCGAATGCTGTCGGGTCCGATGGATTATACCCCGGGGTTATTTTCATTAAAAGGTCGCGATGGGCGGGATCTGGAATCGACACTGGCACGGCAACTGGCGCTTTATCTGGTGGTCTATTCACCCATTCAAATGGCAGCTGACTTACCCGAAAATCTTGCAAAATATCCCAACGAGCTGGCCTTTCTTGAACAAGTCCCCGTGGACTGGGCAGAAACAAAAACGCTGGCAGGCGAAGTCGGGGAATATGCGGTCATCGCGCGCAAGGACAAGGCCAGCGAAGACTGGTATGTCGGCGGTGTGACCGATGAGGAAGCCCGCGACATTACGGTTGACATGTCCTTCCTGCCAGAAGGCAAAGACTATGTTGCGACGATCTGGCGTGATGGCGACAAGGCCGATTATCGCACGACAGCGCGCCACGACATAGCAATCGATAGCCGCAATGTGACCGCTACCGATAAACTGCCGCTGCGCATTGCTCCGGGTGGCGGCTTTGCACTTCGTTTGACGCCAGCGCGCTAAACAGAGCATTTGAATGATATGACCGATCCCGCAGCCAAAGATTTTGTAATACTTGGCGGCGGGACGGCAGGCTGGATGGCGGCCTGCTTGCTCGCAGATCAATGGCGTGGTCGCGGCGCAACGGTCACGCTGATCGAAAGCAGGGATATCGGTATCATCGGCGTGGGCGAAGGCTCCACGCCGCAATTGAAAGCGTTTTTTGACAGATTGGGCATTGCCGAAAGCAAGTGGATGCCCGCCTGCAATGCCACATATAAAAACGGCATCAGCTTTCACGGCTGGTCCAGCCATCCCGGCTATGAAAGCTATTTCCACCCCTTTCCGACCCCGCTCGACAACCATACGGCTGGCAAATTTTTCTATAACACGCGGGCTCGGCGTACCGGACGGGATGTCGCCGCCCATCCTGATCAGTTCTTCCTGCCTGCTCTTTTGGCCGCGACAAACAAAGCGCCGATTGCACCAGAGAATTTTCCGCTGGAACCAAGCTATGGATATCATTTCGATGCCCATAAAGTTGGTGCTTTTTTGGCCTGCCACGCGGCAGAAAATCTAGGCGTCAAGCATGTCGAGGGTAAAGTCGAGACTGTTGAACGCGCCGAGAATGGCGACATTGCCGCTCTTTTTACCGAAGATGGAAGCCGCATCGCCGGAGATTTTTTCCTTGATTGCAGCGGTTTTCGTGCGATCCTGTTCAATGGCGCTTTGGCAGAACCCTTCATCCCCTTCTCGGACAATCTGTTCAACGACAGTGCCGTGGTCATGCCAACGGCTCGCGCGGAGCAGGAACCATTGCCAAGCCAGACCAAGGCATCGGCGCTATCCGCAGGTTGGGTCTGGGATATCCCGCTGACCTCGCGCACCGGTAACGGCTATGTTTACTCCTCTTCCCATATCGACGCCGCGGCCGCAGAACGCGAGCTGCGCCAGCATCTTGGTGTTGGTGACAGTGGTGAGGCAAGGCATCTGAAAATGCGGGTTGGCCGCGTGCAGAACAGCTGGTCGCACAATGCGCTTGCCATTGGCCTGTCGCAGGGCTTCCTTGAGCCGCTGGAAGCGACCGCGCTGCACATCGTTATGGCGACGGTGGAACATTTTATCGGATCATTTGAGGCCGGCGTCTTCACTCCGCAGCATCGCGATCATTTCAACGCCGAAATCGCAGCGCGTTATGAAGGCATCCGCGATTACATCGTCTGCCACTACAAGGTAAACAGTCGCGAAGATTCCGCTGGTATCGACTATTGGGCCGCAAGCCGAAATAATCAAAATCTATCCGATGGACTAAAGGCTGTGCTTACCAGCTGGTTCACCGGCAGTGACCTAAGCGCAGAAATATCCCGGCTTGATATCACGAAATATTATAGCGCGATTAGCTGGCACAGCTTGCTGGCCGGTTACGGCGTATTTCCCGATGACACAAAGATTAGCCCGCCCGGCAATGATATCATCCTGCATGATATGATCGAAATAGATCACTTTCTAGACCGTTGTGCGATGAATTTCAGTGACCATGCTGACATTTTGGCGGACATCAAGAAAGCCTAGAACGCATATTCCGGGAAAAGTTGTAAACCGCATCGATACTCCATCGCCTGAGCCATCGGCACGTCATGCCTTTCGATCATATCAACCCCCTCTCCTTCCACAAATCCTTGTTATTTTCCGCCTCATCGTGGTGATTGCTCGCCTCGATGAGCTTATTATAAGCGGTGTTTTGCGACAGGAAAACTTTTCCGGATAGCTCATCGAGGAAATGGGACCTTTTCAGGCGGTCCATGACCGGTCCTTTCACCTCGGAGAAATGCAGGCGGATATCGGCGTCATCGAGCCGGTGATTTACCGCCTCGATGCTTTCCAGCGCAGATGCATCAATGGCGTTTACCGCCGAGCACATCAGGATGACGTGGCGGACATCTTTATGGTCCGCAACTTGTTCCAAAATGAATTCTTCCAGCCAGCGCGCGTTGAGATAGGTCAGGCTTTCGTCGATCCGGATCGTCAAAATACGTGGATCGGTGAACACCTTATGGCGGTCAATATTTCGGAAATGCTCTGTCTCCGGTACGCGCCCGACAATTGCGGCATGGGGCCGCGAACTGCGCCACAAAAATAGTGCAAGACTAAGGGCAACCCCGGCGATTACGCCCGGTTCAACACCGGCAAGCAAGGTGATGCCAATGGTTGCTGCCATCGCAGCAAAATCGGTCTTGGAATAAAGCCAGATGGTGCGCGGCGTTTTCAGATCAACCAGACTGAGTACGGCCACAATTATGGTCGCGGCGAGCGTTGCGATCGGAAGCGAGGCAAGAAATGGCGTGAGAAACAGAGCCGCGACAGCAATGCCGATAGCAGTAAATGCACCGGCGGCAGGTGTTTCTGCACCGGCGTCGAAATTGACTACCGATCGGGCAAAACCGCCGGTGACAGGATAGCCGCCAGAAAATGCAGCCGATATATTGGCTGCGCCCAGGCCGACAAGTTCCTGGTCCGGGTCGATACGCTGGCGGCGTTTTGCGGCCAAAGTCTGGCCGACAGATACCGATTCAACAAATCCGATAATGCTGAGCAGCAAGGCCGGTACGGCAAGCTTTTGCCACAGATCGAGATCGATCAACGGCACGGAAAAGGGCGGCAGGCTTTGCGGAATATCGCCAACAACATGAACGCCTTTTGCTTCCAGTCCAAAAACTATGGTGGCAATTGTCGACACCGCAACAGCGGCGATTGGGCCCGTTTTAGCCGTCAAATCTGCCGCGCGCGCTTTCAGGCCAAGACGCATGAGAAGCGGCTTTAATCCTTTGCGGACCCAGAACAAAAAAGCGGTGGCCAGCACGCCGATGACCAGCGTCGGGATATTCACCGTGCCAATCGACGAGAACAGGCTTGTAACCAACTCTGGCATCGCAGCGCCGCTGGCCTGGATGCCGAGAATGGACTTCAACTGGCTGGTTGCGATGATGATGCCACTGGCGGTGATAAACCCCGATACCACCGGATGCGACAGCAGGTTGGCTAGAAATCCAAGTTTGAATAACCCCATCAGCAACAGGAATAATCCCGACAACAAAGCCAGCACGAGAGCGGCCGCGATAAATTGTGCGCTTCCCGGCGGTGCGATGGTACTCGCGGCGGTCAACGTCATGAGCGATACAACCGCAACCGGGCCTACAGCCAGGGTTCGGCTGGTGCCAAATATTGCATAGGCGATTAGCGGCATAATCGACGCGTACAGACCAATTTGCGCGGGCAGTCCCGCGAGCATGGCGTAAGCCAGACTTTGCGGGATCAACATGATCGTGACAATTATGGCCGCAACCCCGTCGTTGGTCAGAGTCGTGGAATTATACGATCGTCCCCATTCGAGGATCGGGAAATATCTCGAAATTTTCATCTGCGCATCAATTCGCGCCAATTTGATGCGGTTTGACCATCCATTCGCGCCCCTTGAGCATACCATACCAGTAAACTGGAGGCAGTATCGTATCTTTCAACAACCATGCAAGTCGAGAAGGTTGCGTCCCATCAATCAGCCAGGTGGGAAAGCTCGGTAACAGCTTGCCGTCATAACCGAACTCCGCCAGAATGATCTTGCCGCTTTCCACCGTCAGCGGGCAGCTGCCATAACCGTCATAATCCGCTGCAGGCGGCTTGCCTGCCAAAGCGGCCAGCGCATTCACCGCTACAACCGGTGCTTGCTTGCGCGCAGCCGCCATGGTTTTGGCATTGGGCGCACTACAGGCATCGCCGAGCGAATAAATGTTCCGATATGTCATATGTTGCAGCGTTGCCTGATCAACATCAACAAACCCGTTTTCTGCGGCCAGCGGGCTTGATCGGATGAAATCCGGAGCACATTGCGGCGGGACGACATGGATCATGTCAAATGCTTCCTGGACACGCTTCGTCTTTTCACCATCTTTTTGTTCGAACGTCGCGACTTTGGCCTCGCCATCAATAGCAACAAGCGTCGATTCAAAGTTCAGATGCGCATCATAGCGCTCCACATATTCCATCAACGCCGGAACATATTCCTTCACACCAAACAGCACCGCTCCTGCATTGTGAAATTGCACATCGATGTTTTGCAAAATCCCTGCCTTCTCCCATCTGCTGCAGGAGAGATACATAGCCTTTTGCGGAGCACCGGCACATTTTATCGGCATGGGCGGCTGCGTGAACAGCGCGCGACCCTTCGCCAGATCCTTGACCAGCTGATTTGTGTAGGGCGCGAGATCATAGCGATAATTGGACGTGACGCCGTTTTTCCCCAAGGCTTCTGGCAGACCTTCGATCGCCTCCCAGTTCAATTTGATTCCCGGGCAAACGATGAGCACATCATATGCGATCTGCCTGCCATCAGCGGTGATAACCAGGTTGTTGTCGGGATCAAATGTTTCTGCTGCGGCCCTGATCCATTTGGCGCGTTCGGGGATCAGGCGCTTTTCTTCACGCCGGGTGAAGTCCACCGAAAATATGCCGCCGCCAACCATAGTCCAACCGGGTTGATAATAGTGAACATCAGACGGTTCTATGATTGCCAGGCTTGCTTTTTTGTTGCGTTTGAAAATGCTTGAGGCAGTTGCAATGCCGGCTGAGCCCCCACCGACTATGACGATGTCGAACCTGTCTTGCTCTTTTACTGTGCCCGATTTTGTATCTTTCCCGTCGCGTGCCATTAGACATCCTTCCCGATGATTTTCTTCGATCAATTGGTAACGCGGTGAACCACCATTCCCGCAAGCATGGCGACAACGAACGCTAGAGCGGGCAAAGGATTGATAGCCAGGTCGGCAAGACCCGGTCCGGGGCAGAGGCCACTAATGCCCCAGCCAGCCCCAAAAAGAACCGCTCCGATCGCCAGTTTGCGATCGATGTTTTTTGTCCCCGGCAATGAAAAATGGGCGTCCGCAAATGGCTTTTCGATCCGCCGCTGAATGAGCCATGCAATTGCCATCGGAATGATCGCTCCACCCATCACGAAGGCAAGCGTCGGATCCCAGTTACCAAACAGATCAAGAAAGCCCTGAACGCGCGCTGGGTCGGACATGCCGGAATAAGCCAGGCCGGCGCCGAAAATGCTCCCGGCGACAAGAGCTATCGCAAGGCGGATCATAACAAACCACCAAAGCGCATCAACGCCACCGTGATAAAACCACTCGCCATAAAAATTGCCGTTGCAGTCAACGAGCGCCGAGAGAGCCGCGACATTCCGCAAACACCGTGACCACTGGTACAGCCTGAACCGAGCCGTGTGCCGAAACCGACCAGCAATCCGCCCAAGATCATCGGAATCACCGTTGGCGGAAAGCGCGTTTCAACACCGCCTGTTGCAAGGGAGACCAAAAGAGCTCCGAGGGGCAGGCCGACAACGAAAGCGATCGCTATGCTGCGCGGTGCACCGCTGTCCGCAATACCCGTCGCCCTTGCGGCAAGTCCGCTGACACCGGCGATACGACCAAGACCAAGCAGCATAAGGGCTGCAGCAATACCGATCATCAGACCACCAATGACGCCTTCAACCGGCATCGCGTGAGGAAAAGCGGCCAACATCAGACGCCGTTCAGCGGAAGTTTGAGATAGCGGACACCATTGTCCTCGGCAGGCGGCAAATGGCCCGCACGCATATTGACCTGAACTGATGGCAGGATCAGACGCGGCATATCGAGTGTTTTGTCACGCGCGGTGCGCATTTTGACAAAATCATCCTCGCTCACACCGTCATGAGCGTGTATATTACCCTCTCGCTGCGCGGCGACTGTGGTTTCCCAGACATATTGATCCCGCCCTTCCGGCAGATAATCGTGGCACATGAAGAGACGAGTGGTTCTGGGAAGCTCCAATATCCGGCGGAGCGAGCGATAGAGCTGCCGCGCATCACCACCTGGAAAATCGGCCCTTGCCGATCCATAGTCGGGCATGAACATGGTATCTCCAACAAATACCGCATCGCCGATTACATAGGCTATATCCGCCGGTGTGTGGCCGGGAACATGCATTACGGTAACATCCATATTGCCAATGTTGAACGTGTCGCCATCGGCAAAAAGATGATCAAAGTCAGAGCCATCGCGTTGAAATTCGGTACCGGCATTGAAGAGCTTGCCGAAGACCTGCTGAACGGTGACAATATGCTCGCCAATGGCAATTTTGCCACCCAGTTTTTCCTGTAGATAGGGCGCTGCGGAAAGATGATCGGCATGGGCATGCGTTTCCAGAAGCCATTCAACCTTCAGGCCCTCTTCTTTCACATAGTCGATCACCTGGTCAGCTGAATCGAAAGACGTTCGCCCTGAAGCGGGATCAAAATCAAAGACACTGTCTATCACTGCCGCCCTTTTCGTCGCTTCGTCGTGGACGACATAAGTGACCGTAAAGGTCGGTTCGTCAAAAAACGCCTTGATGATCGGGATGTGCTGTTGCGCCGAAGATACTTGATTCGACGCATGGGCAAGTACTGAGTCGGTCATGGATTATCCTCTTATATTCATATTTACATAAATCATGTAATACACTATACGTGTTGCGTCAATGGGACCGCGATGTCAAACGGGTGCCAGAGGAAGAGTTGATGATAGAAGAACAACCAAATACTCCTGTAATGCTGCGTGTTGGCGACAAGATACCGGACTTTGAGGCACGCACTACACATGGCCCGATCAAGCTGTCCGATTTTCGTGGTCGCTGGTTGATTTTCTTCTCCCATCCCGCTGATTTCACACCCGTATGTACAACCGAATTTGTTGCTCTCGCGCGCAAGGCCGACGCCTTTGAAAAAATGAACTGCGCCCTGGTTGGCCTATCGGTTGACAGCCTGTATTCGCATCTCGCATGGGTGCGCGTCATTCAGGAACAATACGGGGCGGAAATATCCTTTCCGATTGTTGAAGATCCCAGCATGGCCGTCGGCAAGGCATTCGGGATGATCGACGAAAATGCAACCGACTCTACTGCCATGCGCACAAGCTATTTCATTGATCCCGAAGGAATCATCCGGGCAACAACCTGCTATCCCTATAATGTCGGGCGATCGGTTGATGAAATGATCCGACTACTTACCGCTTTGCAGACGGTTGCAGACGGGGAGGCTCTCACGCCAGAAGGGTGGCAGCCTGGCGATGATCTTCTGGCCGTGCCGCCAGCCTCGGTTGCGGATATTGACGATGGTGAAGACTGGTTCTGCAGGAAGGTGACACCGGCATGACCGCACTTTTCGAAAGCCGCGAACTGGCCGATCGCGCCAGCGAGAAATTGAAAATCTATGCGCAGCCCCAGAGATTGATGATCCTTTCATTTCTGGCTGGCGGAGAGAATACGGTCAGCGACATCGACAATGCAACGGGCATCGGTCAGCCTGCGTTGAGTCAGCAGCTGGCGGCGCTCCGGCGCGCAGAAATTGTAAAGACGCGGCGGGACGGAAAGCAGATCTGGTATGAACTGGCCGATGATTCCGTACGCCTGTGCGTTGAAACCATGGAAGCGATATTGAAGGACGAGCCTGACAAGCAGCAGCTATTGGAAGCTGCAACGCCCAGTGTATCGGTCAGAAAACGAAAGCCTGCTACTGCCGGTACGGCGGGTTTCGCCAAAATCCTCTAAGCCAAGCCGAAACTATCCAGCTCTTCATGCCTCGACAAGTTCGGTATGACCGAACCCCTTGCTGTAATCGAGAAGCGAAATAATCACGAGATCGACTCGAATGAATGCGACATCGGCCTGCTCATCCATTGTAAGGTCCTCAACCTGCGGGAATTTTGCGTAGATTAACTGCCCAATCTTTTCCTGTTCGGTTTTACCGGTCACAATTGTTGCATGGCCGGCTGCTGAAATGCTTTTGATGTCGTCCCAGTCTTCATACGGGCGATCAACCGTTAGTGATACTCTTCCGTCCCGCGCAATGTTCCGGGCTTTTTGCGAGTCCGCCGATGTTCCGAAATAGATGGTGAGATCATCATTCACAAAGCTCACCGTTGTTGCTTGCGGAAATCCATTTTCACGAACGGTTGCAATGGTCATGTCATTGACATCGGTGAGGATGGAATTGATCGTCTCGTGTTGTTTCTTGTTCATAATGCTTTCCTGCGAGGATGGTTTGTTCATCGGTAGAAGTCCGGTCGTCGAACCGGCCAATCAATCGTCCCAGAGTTTTCGGATATCCTTCGGCAAACTCGCTTTGATGTCATTCATTTCTCCGACCGAAACATGGTCGGCAATGACGTTGAGAGCTGCTGAAACTAATTCTGACGGGTCATAGCCGGGGGTGTGGCCAAAGGCTTCCTCGACCGCAGAAACAAACTGGTCCTTGTGCCTCATGTTCGCGGTAGCCTTGGAAGGACGATAGCCTTCATAATAGATTCCGCGAATAAGGGTCGGAAGCTGTGCAGCCAAATGCGCACATTCATCAGGTTGCAAGCGGTCGCGCAGCACATGCAGGGCCGATCGCAGCAACATATATGCCCGATGTTTGTCATCCCAGTCGAGCTCCTCCATAATTTCGTTGACCCAGATATTGGCGTCCTGAATCGCTTTGTCGAATATGGGTAAGCCAAGAGCACTCATGATGTTTCTCCACGGTTCCGGTTTTGAAAATGGACTTGCACGATAGTCTTCGCCGACATCTGCGAGACGACGACGGCGATATTGGGATAATCCAAAACAACCGGAGGCCGCATTCGTGGATTCTACATAGGAGAAACTACCTAATAGCGCGATCTGGTCTCGGGAAACTCAATGCAACGCATCCATCAGTTCGGCGCGAAAGTTCGGATGAGCGAGCGCGATCAGGGCTTCCGCACGTTCGCTCAGCGATTTTCCCTTCAAATCCGCAAAGCCATATTCCGTAACGACAATATGCGTATCATTTCGCGGCGTTGTTACAGGGCCATCAAGCGTCGGCACGATCCGGGATACCGTGCCACCCTTTGCCGTAGACCGGCAGGCGATTATGGATTTTCCGCCCTTCGATGCGGTCGCTCCGCGCACGAAATCCAATTGTCCACCGGCACCGCTATATTGTCGGCCCAATAAATGTTCCGAATTGCAGGCGCCGCCCAAATTGATCTGTAATGTCGCGTTGACCGACACAACATTGTCATTCTTGGAAACATGGCGTGGATCATTGACAATATCCACTGGTGCGCTGTGCATTGCCGGATTGTCGTCGAGAAAATCATAAAAGGCACGGTCTCCCATGGCAAAGGTAAAGACGCTGCGTCCATGATAGGTGGTTTTCGCCTGATTGGTAACCGCTCCGCATTGTGCGAGCCTTGCCAATGCCGGGGTCATTAGTTCGCTGTGAATCCCAAGATCCTTGCGATCCTCCAGGAGCGCACAGACCGCGCTGGGCAATGTTCCGATACCCATTTGCAAACAGGCGCGGTCGTCAATCATATCGGCAATAATCGCTGCAATCTTCTGCTCTTCTGCACTAATCGGCGGGCATATTTGCTCAGCGAGCGGAACATCATTGTCGACAATGGCATCTACCTCGGAAATATGGAGCAGTGACTCGCCAAAGACGCGCGGCATATTCTCATTCACCTCAACGATCAGGCGCTTGGCGCTTCGGGCCGCCGTCGATGAATAGTCATTGCTGGTACCAAAGGTAAACCAGCCATGCCGGTCCATGGGCGATACGGTGGTGATGAACGTGTCGAGCGGAACCTTATCTTTCAGCAGCCCGGGCGATTCACTGAACGCTACCGGAACAAACTCCACCGGCGGTGGGCCTTCTTCCGCAGCCTCTCTCAACAAGGTACGTTCGATGCCGCTCAGGAACATGCAATGGGGACGGACGCGGTCAAGCAATGCGGGCTTCAACAGTGTCTCGCCCGCATGGGCCATAGAATGAAAATACCATAATTTGAGATCATTGAGATCGCCCGCCTCAACTCGTTCCGCTATAGCTTTAAGCAAAGCGGGCGGTTCCGCGACAGCCATGCCCATGGCGATATGGGCGCCGGAAGGAATGTTGGACACGGCCCGGGCCGCGCTCATGGATTTGGCGCGATATTGTTGCTGTAATGACATCAGGGCGCGATCAGGGCTGAATTGCGATTTTCAGAACACCGTCGCGCTGGTTCGCGAACAGGTCATAAGCCGTCTCGATATCATCGAGCGAAAAATGGTGGGTGACCAGCGGGCTGGCATCGACGCGTCCCGACCCGATCACATCCATCAACCGGCGCATGCGTTCTTTGCCGCCCGGACAAAGTGTACTGACAATCTTGTTATCGCCCAGACCTGCCGAAAACGCATCGAGCGGTATCGTCAGATCTTCGGAATAGACACCGAGCGAAGACAAGGTTCCGCCGGGGCGCAATACGCGCAAGGCGCCTTCAAAAGTCTCGGTCTTGCCCAGTGCCTCAATCGACACATCTACCCCACGCCCATCCGTTATCCGCATAATCTCGTCAACCGGATCGACCTTACTGAAATCAACAACATGATCTGCACCCATGCTGCGCGACATTTCCATGCGTTCGGGAATTGATTCAACTCCGATAATAGTAGTGGCACCCATCATCTTCGCCCCCGCGGTCGCACAAAGGCCGATTGGTCCCTGGGCAAAGACCGCCACGGTATCGCCAATTTGTATCTTGCCCGATTCCGCCCCGCTAAAACCCGTCGACAGAATATCAGGACACATCAGCACCTGTTCGTCGGTCAATCCGTCAGGCACAGGTGCAAGATTGGCCATCGCATCGGGCACTTTGAGATATTCGGCCTGCGCACCATCAATTGTATTCCCAAAGCGCCAGCCACCTATCGCTTTCCAGCCATGGCCGGCCTGACCGCCGCATTGCGCATGAAAACCGCACATCGAGGCGTAAGATGTACCGGTTGGTGTAATCGCGCCGGCAATAACGCGCTGACCTTCGGTAAAACCCTCAACAGCAGAACCGAGTTTTTCGATGATCCCAACTGGTTCATGGCCAACGGTCAAGCCGGTTTCCACCGGATATTCACCCTTCAATATATGGATGTCTGTTCCGCAAATAGTGGTTGTTGTTATCCGGATCAACGCATCAAGGGGACCAATGTCCGGAATCGGCTTTTCACCAAGAATAATCCTGCCCGGCTCAATAAAAATCGCCGCTTTCATGTGGTTTTCCATGGGGGAAGACTCCGTTGAAATATCTGATCACGACTGGAAATTTATGAAAGAAGCGCAAATTCGTCTCTACGCAATTGCGCGTAGTTGCGGTGTCTAACTGGCCTCGACATTCCGTAACAATACCTATCGCTCGCACGGCAGCAGCGTCCTAAATTCCCTATTCTCACAAACAATTATGGGACAATCAGCATGCAAAAACATGGAGACTTTTTATTGGCTCCCGGTGTTGATGCATATAAGCTGACCAAATCCCGCGTCTGATGTCTCAGCCACTGAAATCCGCGTCGGCAAAGAGCGACAACCTCTATTCCATAAGCGGCCTGACAAAAATCTACGGCGAGGGACCAACGGCTGTTTCCGCCCTGCGCGGAGTCGATCTCAACCTGCCCAAATCGGCCATGGTGGTGCTGCTGGGGGCCAGCGGATCGGGAAAATCAACCTTCCTGAATATTATCGGCGGACTGGATGAAGCGACCGCCGGGACGGTGATGTTCGAGGATCAGGAGCTAACCGCACTTGGACCATCCGCGCTAACCGAATATCGGCGCAATTCGGTAAGTTTCGTGTTCCAGTTCTACAATCTGGTCGCTTCCCTTACCGCACGGGAAAATGTCGCACTCATCACAGAGATTGCCGAAGATCCCATGAATCCTGAAGAAGCGCTGTCTATGGTTGGACTGGAGGGCAGGATAGATCATTTCCCATCACAGCTTTCCGGCGGCGAACAGCAGCGGGTGGCCATCGCCCGTGCCATTGCCAAACGCCCCAAAGTCATGCTGTGCGATGAGCCAACAGGCGCTCTTGATAGCCAGACCGGGGTAAGAGTGCTGGAGGCGCTCGATCAGGTCAACCGGGAGCTTGGTACCACGACGCTCCTGATTACGCATAATGTCGTGATTGCGGATATGGCTGACAGGCTGCTGCGCTTTGCCGATGGCGCGCTGGTTGAAGACCGCGATAACCCCAAACGTGTTGCTCCGGCTGCTTTGAAATGGTGACCTTGCCAGCCTGGCTAGGGTCACTGGACCGCAAGCTTCTCCGCGATATCTGGCGGCTGCGCTCACAAGCGCTGGCTATTGCACTTGTTATTGCCGCGGGGATTGGGATGGTCGTGATGTCCTTTGGGATGATCCGCTCTTTGGAAGCGAGCCGCGATGCCTATTATGACCGTTACCGCTTCGCCGATATTTTCGCGTCAGCCGTGCGCGTGCCCGACAGCCTGCTGGATGACATTCGCGCCATCGACGGCGTCAGCATTGTCGAAGGCCGGTTGACCAGCGGCGCGACGCTTGACATTCCTGGTATATCGGAACCGATAACCGCACGCATACACTCCCTGCCCGCCTCTGGCATGCCGACCGTCAATGCATTGGTATTGCGCAGTGGCAGGTTACCGGATCCCGGCCGCCCGGGCGAAGTGCTGGCCAGCGAGAAATTTGCAGAGGCAGCCCGCATCGGGATTGGCGATGATATTGATGGGCTGCTCTATGGGACCAGGCAAAGTTTTCGTGTGGTCGGAACGGTGCTGTCTCCGGAATATGTTTATGCCATTGGACCAGGTCAGATTTTTCCGGATAATCGCCGTTTTGGTGTGCTGTGGATGGGCCAGGAGCATCTTTCCGCGGCGCTCAATTCAACCAACAGCTTCAATGAAGCCCTGATCCGGCTTGAACGTGGCGGCAATTTGCATGATGTAATCGACCGGGTCGATGTTATCCTGGAGCGCTATGGCGGACGGGGAGCGACACCGAGAGCGGATCAGCTTTCTGATCGCTTTCTGGAGAACGAGCTGTCCCAGTTGAGCAGCATGACCGCTATTCTTCCACCGATATTCCTTGGTGTAGCGGCGTTCCTGATCAACATGGTGTTGTCACGGCTGGTCGAATCAGAGAGGGAGATTATCGGCCTGCTCACTGCATTTGGCTATCGTAGCAGAACGATCATGTTCCACTATACCAAATTAGCACTGGTACTCTCGATTCCGGGACTGGTTCTCGGCCTCTTGTTGGGATCATGGATGGGCCGCGGTCTGGCCGGCCTGTATCAGGAATTTTTTGTATTTCCATTCCTGACCTATCGCGCGGGCTTTGATGTATTTTTCATATCATGCCTGGTTGCGATTCTCGTCGTGCTGTTGGGCGCGGCGCAGACGGTGCGCCGTATTGGCAGGCTGACAGCGGCCGAGGCGATGCGTCCACCTGTGCCGCCGAACTATTCGGGAGGATTTGCCCGTTTGGTTGGACGGATTAAGGGGCTGGATGAGCCAACGCGGATCATCTTGCGAGGCTTGGCTCGCCGACCACTGCGATCCGTACTGGGGTCTGTCGGCATCGCGGCTGCCCTCGGCCTGTACATCACGTCCGCTGGCTCAACCGATAATGTCAGGCTGATGATTGACCTGATGTTCAATCAGGCCAACCGGGCTGACGTGAACGTGGTTTTCACCGAGGATCGCGATGATCGTGCCTTGTTCGAGTTGGCCCGGCTACCTGGTGTGATGCGTGTTGAGCCTGTGCGTTATATTGGCGCCAAACTGAGCGCCGGGCATCGTTCCAAATCGGAGACCATCACCGGGATGAAACCGGCAGGCGATCTCAATCGGCTGATTGATCTCGACAACGGGATTGTCGAACCACCAACCCAGGGGTTGATGATATCCTATGGTTTGTCAAAGGAACTGGCGGTCGGTCCCGGCGATATCGTCGACATACAAGTTACCGATGGGCGGCGTCCCCAGATCAGCATGCCAGTGACCAGCGTTCTCAGCAGTCCGGTGAGTAATCCCGCCTATATCGACTTCAAAAATCTTGGCCCGATTATGAAAGAGGCGGAACTGTCCTCTGGAGCCTATCTAAGCGTTGATGCAACCCAGACTGACAAGCTCTATCGGCGGCTGAAAGACATGCCGATGATTGCAGGATTTTCACAGCGTTCCGCGGCTCTTCGCGGCATTGAAGAAACAATCGGAGAAACCATGGGTATTGTCAGATTGTTCAATGTCGCCTTCTCCGGGCTCATTGTATTTGGCGTGGTTTACAACAATGCCCGGATCAGTCTCGCCGAACGCGCCCGCGATTTGGTCTCGCTGCGCGTTCTGGGCTATCGCCGGTCGGAAGTATCCTACATTTTGCTCGGTGAGTTGGCATTGATCGTGATGGCCGGATTGCCGCTCGGCATGATGTTTGGATATTATCTGTCGCTTCAAATCAGCGAAGCGATAAGCGGTGATCTGTTCATCATACCCTTTGCCCTGTCGGCGGCGACGGTAGCCTTTGCAATATTGATCGTCCTTATAACGGCGGCCGTGTCTGCCCTGTTTGTCCGGGGACGGCTCGACCGCCTCAATCTTGTCAGCGTATTGAAAACGAGGGAATAAGAAAATGGCCAAGAAACATTTCAATCGCCCCGGACCCAGAATCCTGATCGGATTGATTATATTGGTGATATTGGTGGCAATATTCTTTGCGGTCCGCACGCCGCCGATTGATGTCGATACTGCGCAGGTTGTCGAGGCTCCTTTGCTGGTCACAATTGATGACGAAGCCGAAACACGCGTCCGAGACATGTTTGTCGTCGCGGCTCCGATAAACGGTCGTTTGCTGCGGATTGATCTGGAGGCGGGCGATCAGGTTGTGGCTGGTCAAACGGTGGTAGCACGGATGATGCCGGCGCAGCCCGACTTTCAAAATCCGCGGAGCGAGGCTGAAATCAGGGCGCATATCCGTGCGCTGCAGGCCAATGTGCGATCCTCTGCTGCGAGGATCAATCAAGCGCAGGCTGACCACAAATTGGCTGTGGCCAATTTTGAACGGACGGACGCCATATTCAAACGCGGCTTTGCAACCAAAACCGCACATGATGCCGCCAGGGCAGCGCGTGACACCAGCGCAGCGCATGTAGCAGAAGTCTTGCAAGCTTATGAGACTGCACAATTTGATCTCAAAGCAGCGCAAGCCAGCCTGATGGGCCCTTCCATTGGCAACAGTCGCCAGAACGCGCTGGATATCACGTCTCCCGAAAGCGGGTCAGTGTTGCGCGTGACGCAAGAGAGCGAAACTTTGCTGACTGCCGGAGCAACAATCATGGAACTGGGTAATCCCGCAGATATCGAGATTGTCACAGACCTTCTATCAAGTGATGCGGTGAAGATAAAACCCGGCAGTGATGTGCTAATCGACAATTGGGGCGGTGACCGCCCGTTACGGGGGAAAGTACAGCGGATAGAACCCTTTGGTTTCACCAAGATTTCAGCGCTGGGTGTGGAAGAACAGCGGGTGAATGTCATCATTGACTTTGTCGATCCCTTAGCGGCGCGAAAGCGTCTCGGTCATGGTTATCGCGTGATTGTTCGCCTGGTCGAATGGTCGGGGGAAGATATTCTGCAAGTACCTATTAGCGCCCTGTTTCGTGACGCTGGAAACTGGTCTGCATTTATCATGAACAATGGAAATGCGAGATTGGTTCGCGTAAAAGTTGGCAGGATGAATGATGAACGCGCGCAGATCTTGGAGGGATTGCAAAAGGGAGAGTCGGTTATATTGCATCCCAGCGAAAAAATTGAGGACGGAACAAGGATCAGGCTGAGAAACGAATCTCGCGCGGGGTGATTAGATTATGGATGAGACAAGCGTCCAGTTTGCCGCCAACGGCCCTTGCTTGCGCTGCGGGAATTTTCAGGCCGCCGATCCCCCGGATCGGCTTTTTTCCTGAAAATTGGTGGAGCCTAGCGGGATCGAACCGCTGACCTCTTCGCTGCCAGCGAAGCGCTCTCCCAGCTGAGCTAAGGCCCCTTATGCGGCGCGTTTAATCCAAGCGCGCCGCTTATTGCAAGCCCCAAATGGTGCCTGCAGGTATCAAATTCAAGTTTCGGCGTTATCGTCGTCGTCACCTTTGCCTTTGGTAACACCCAAATCATCATCGCCGCCAAGATCGACTTCATTATCTGGCGAAGGATCATCGTCGTCGATGTTGATGTCCAGATCATCATCGGCCACTTCGTCTTCTTTTTTGGCGTCTTTTTTAGGCGCTTCTTCAAACGGCATCGGTTGTTTGGATTTCAGGCTTGGCTCAGGCGTCCATGTTTCATCACATTCGATGCAGGCAACCGGATCCTCTTTACCCAAATCGTAAAAACGTGTTCCGCATTTCGGGCAGCTTCTTTTCGTGCCCCATTCTGGTTTCACCATGGCTGGTTCCAAATCCTTATTTGTCAGTAATATATAATGACCGCTCGCAACATTTACGGAATCGATCAATCAATCGGGCCGCGCCTTGCCATAGCTAAGCGGCGCTGTCAAAAGCCGTTTCACATCCTGAAACGAATCATGCGCGATTCAACCGCGTATGAATGCAGTATAAAGCCCATAAATGACCAGCAAACCGACAGATCAGACGATAGCGGGGCCAAAACCAGCTTCATTCAAGCCCGGCGGCCCTTTGACCGGCAGGATAACGGTGCCGGGGGATAAATCCATTTCCCACCGCTCGTTGATTCTCTCTGCGCTCGCCATCGGCAAGAGCCAGATTAGCGGATTGCTGGAAGGGGAGGACGTTCTGGCCACCGCCGCCGCTTTGCGGGCAATGGGCGCAAAGATTGAAAAAAGGGACAGCAGCTGGACGGTAAACGGTGTTGGCGTTGGCGGATTGATGCAACCGGAAACGGCCATTGATCTCGGTAACAGTGGAACCTCTGTCCGCCTGCTCATGGGTCTTGTCGCTTCCCATGATCTAAGCGTGACCTTCACCGGTGATGCCAGCCTTTCCAAGCGGCCTATGGGCCGGGTGATTGATCCACTGTCCAGCATGGGCGCTGATTTTACAGCGCGGATGTCATCGGACGGCAAAGCTTGCCTGCCACTTACTCTGCGCGGTCTGTGTCCCGCCATTCCCATTGAATACCGACTGCCAGTGGCGTCGGCGCAGGTTAAATCCGCGATCCTGCTTGCGGGACTAAATGCGCCGGGTGTGACGCGCGTAATAGAACCGGTTCCTACCCGTGATCATAGCGAAACCATGCTGAAAGGCTTCGGCGCGAACCTGACAGTGGAAACTGACAGGGATGGCAACCGGATCATTTCGCTAACAGGCGAAGCCGAACTATCACCGCAGAAGATCAAGGTGCCCGGAGATCCTTCCTCTGCAGCTTTTCCGGTCGTCGCCGCGTTGCTTGTTCCGGGATCGGATATTGTGGTCGAGAATGTCGGCATAAACCCGACACGTGCTGGCCTGTTCACAGTTTTGCAGCAAATGGGCGGTGATATCAGCTTCAAGAAAAAACGCATCGTTGGCGGGGAACCGGTGGCTGATATTCATGTGAAACACAGCAAGCTGACCGGTATTGATGTTCAGGCAGACATCGCTCCGAGCATGATCGATGAGTTTCCAATCCTTTTTATTGCAGCCGCATTGGCAGAGGGAACAACTACTACCAGCGGTCTGCATGAACTGCGCGTCAAAGAGTCCGACCGCTTGAGCCAGATGGCCGAGGGTTTGAGCCTGTTGGGCGTGGATGTAACCGAGAAGGAAGACGGTCTGGTTATCACTGGAAGCGGCGGACCGATTCCGGGTGGAAAGAAAAAGACAGCCATTAAAACAGCGCTGGATCACCGCATCGCGATGAGCTTTGCGGTCGCTGGTCTGATGACAAAAACAGGCGTTGCGATTGACGATATGAGCCCGACAGAAACCAGCTTTCCGGGATTTGCTGATTTGCTGGCCACATTGCAAGGCAGCGCCAAATGATTATCGCGGTTGATGGCCCTACCGCCTCTGGCAAAGGAACCATTTCCAAGGAGTTGGCCAAGTATTTTTCGCTCCCGTTTCTCGATACTGGCCTGCTCTATCGCGCGGTTGGATGGACCTTGCGAGAGCAGCACGGAAATGCGGATAATCCGGCCGACGCGCTTAGGGCCTGCATATTTGATGCCGCATTGCTCGATGAACCTGGCTTGCGAAGCGAAGCCGTAGGCGGCCTGGCCAGCCGGGTCTCGGTCCATCCCGAGGTGCGCAATGCGTTGGACAAGCGCCAGAAAGATTTCGCCTATCAACCGGAGGGCGCAGTTTTGGATGGCCGCGATATCGGGACCGTAATTGCGCCCGATGCAGACGTAAAACTGTTCGTGACCGCCTCATCCGAAGCCCGCGCCGTTCGCCGTTTCGAAGAAATGAAGCGCCGCGGAGAGAAGGTGAACTTTGATGACATCCTTGCTGATATTCTAAAACGCGATGAGCGAGACCGCAGTCGGACGACCGCACCCCTCAAGCCCGCGGAAGATGCGGACTTGCTTGATACGACCGATTTGACTATAGGCGACGCCGTTCAACAGGCAATTGCCTTGGTGAATATGAAGATAAGCCGCCGGCGCGACAAAGATCCGGCATAGCAAAAAAGCAATGTGTAAGACGGAATGGTGCATAACCATTCTGGCTTTGGCGCAGCTTTTTTTGTTTTGGCTAACGCTGCATATCACCAAATTGTCGCAGTTTTCTGGGGAATATGGCTGTCACATTCGGTGGCAGTCATGTTTTGGTCCAAGACCAGCGGAACCAACCGCTTGGCCCGAAAAAATGACTATTAAGGAACTCTTATATGGCCTCTACGGCATTTCCCAGTCGCGACGATTTCGCGGCACTATTAAACGAATCAATTGGCGGTGAAGATCAGGGCTTTGAAGGCCGCGTGGTCAAAGGCACCGTTGTCGGCATCGAAAATGACATGGCTGTCATCGATGTTGGACTGAAATCAGAAGGCCGTGTGGCGCTGCGCGAATTCGCCGCTCCCGGTCAAAAAGCCGAACTCAACATTGGCGATGAAGTCGAAGTCTATGTCGATCGTATCGAAAATGTGAACGGCGAAGCCATGTTGTCCCGCGATCGCGCACGCCGCGAAGCTTCCTGGGACAAGCTTGAAAAAGAATATGACGAAGGCAACCGCGTTGACGGTATTATCTTCGGACGCGTCAAAGGCGGCTTTACGGTTGATCTTGACGGTGCCGTAGCCTTCCTGCCCGGCAGTCAGGTTGATGTCCGTCCCGTGCGTGACGTGACGCCGCTGATGGACATTTCTCAACCCTTCCAGATCCTAAAAATGGACCGCAAGCGTGGCAATATTGTTGTATCGCGCCGTGCGATCCTCGAAGAGACCCGCGCTGAACAGCGTAGCGGACTTATTGAGTCTCTTGCTGAAGGTCAGGTTACCGAAGGCGTCGTGAAAAACATCACCGACTATGGTGCATTTGTGGATCTGGGTGGCATTGATGGCCTGCTCCACGTCACCGATCTAAGCTACAAGCGGGTCAATCACCCGAATGAGATGATCAACATCGGCGATACGCTGAAAGTTCAGATCATCAAGATCAACAAAGACACGCAGCGTATCTCGCTCGGCATGAAACAGCTTGAAAGCGATCCCTGGGATGCTGCTTCCGAGAAATATGCCGTTGGCACGAAACTGACCGGTTCGGTTACCAACATCACCGAATATGGTGCCTTTGTTGAGCTGGAAGCCGGCATTGAAGGCCTTGTCCATGTTTCCGAAATGAGCTGGACCAAGAAAAACGTACATCCTGGCAAAATCGTCTCCACCTCTCAGGAAGTGGATGTGATCGTTCTGGAAGTCGATACCGAAAAACGCCGCATTTCGCTGGGCCTCAAACAGGCACAGTCCAACCCATGGACCGACTTTGCCGATGCACATCCTGTCGGCAGCACGGTTGAAGGCGAAGTCAAGAACGCGACCGAATTCGGTCTGTTCATTGGGCTTGAAGGCGACGTGGACGGCATGGTTCACATGTCTGACATCGCATGGGGTATTTCCGGCGAAGACGCACTCAACCTCCACCATAAGGGTGAACAGGTAAAAGCGATCGTTCTCGACATTGATGTAGAGAAAGAGCGTATTTCCCTTGGCATGAAGCAGCTTGAAAAAGGTGCACCTGCAGTTGGTGGAACCGATACCGGCGGTCTTAAGAAAGGTTCGGTTACCACCGTTACCGTGCTTGAAGTTCGCGATGGTGGTCTGGAAGTCCAGGTTGGCGACGATGGCGCAACTGGCTTCATCAAACGCACAGACCTTGGTCGTGACCGTGATGAGCAGCGTCCTGACCGTTTCCAGGTTGGCCAGAAGGTCGACGCGATGGTTACCGGCTTTGATCGCTCCAAGAAGCCGAATTTCTCGATCAAAGCCCATCAGTTGGCTGAAGAGAAACAGGCTGTCGAACAGTTTGGGTCTACCGACTCTGGTGCCAGCCTTGGCGACATTCTGGGCGAAGCGCTCAAGAAGAAAGACGACTAAACGCAAGGGCAATTGCCCTAACCGATTACAAGAAAAGCCCGCCTCGATTTCCGAGAGCGGGCTTTTTGATGCGTGACCGCTTTTCCACGCTGGCCCGGATGCGACCAATCCGTCCCAGTTCAAGACGTATTACGATGTAAAATCCAAAGTGCATTGAAAACACGTAAATTTTCTGTCACTATCCTAAGATAATCGCTAGTCCGAACAAACGATTTGGTTGATGGCGAACAGCATAAATTCCGTGTTTGCCCCACAATCGGAAAGGCACACCTATGATACGTTCTGAACTGCTTGAAAAACTGGCCGAAGAAAATCCTGACCTGAAGCCAGATGAAATTGAGAAGATTGTTGACTTGTTTTTCAATCAGATAAGTCAGAAATTGGCTGAAGGGGGACGCGTCGAGTTACGTGGCTTTGGTGCCTTTTCCACCCGTCAGCGGAAGCCTCGCATCGGCCGGAATCCACGTACCGGTGAATCAGTTGAAGTCCCTGCGAAGCGTGTACCCTATTTCAAACCGGGAAAAGAAATTCGCGAACAGCTCAACAAAAGCTGATCGTTTGTCCGAAACTGTCAAATAACAGACAGAGTATCGAAAAATAGCAAATTAGGCATCTCAGCACTTGACCTGCTGCGCGCAATGATGCTTGTCGCAAACTCCAACGAAGGTTGGAGCTACCGGTGCGGACGTGGCGAAATGGTAGACGCAGCAGACTTAAAATCTGCTATCCGAAATGGGTGTGCGGGTTCGAGTCCCGCCGTCCGCACCAGTTTTCAGAAGATTACAGAAATATATAGAAATATGGTGCGCCCGACAGGAATCGAACCTGTGGCCCCCAGATTAGGAATGGACCAAGAACGATCCCAGAACATCCCTAAGTGTCTATTTTGAAAAGACTTCTTGATTTCAGCCTTCCTATATGTTCTTATTATGTTCCATAGCATGTCTTGCATTCTGTTACCCGGGGTAACATTTTTCAAGACCAAAAATGGAATGAGAATATGGCCATGTCTATCCGTCTTACCGATTCAAAAATCAAGTCCCTTGCTCCTCCTAAATCTGGCAGGAGAGAGATACTAGATGCAGTTGTTCCCGGTCTAAGGGTCAGGCTTGGACGATCAGGCGCGAAATCTTTCGTTCTGCGGAAGCGCATTGGATCCAAAGTTAAGAATATTTCCATCGGGCGGTACTGCGCAAACTTTGGTTTGGCCGACGCGCGAAAGAAAGCCCGCGCGTTGCTGATTGACCTAGAGAACGGAACACCACTTCCGAATCCAGAACAAAACTCTGCACAAATTCAAAGGGGCCGCTTCGCAGACCTTTGGGAACTTTATCTGCAACGCGAAGTGAGGGGATGTAAAAGAAGTGCAAGAGAGATCGAACGATACGGTGAGCTCTATATCCTACCGGCATTCAGTGACCGGCTCGTCCACACGATTACTCGTTCGGAAGTAACCAGATTTGTGGACAGCGTTCAGTGGCTCAATCCGAATAAACCCGTTCCACGGTCTGCTCTCAGTTGCTTTGCATTCCTTAGCGCCTTCTATACTTGGCTGTTACCGCAGTTCGACAATATTCCCGCCAACCCTTGCCGTGATGCGCGCAAACCAAAGATCGGCAAACCGCGTGAGCGTGTCCTGAGCGATTCAGAGATAAAGGTTTTTTGGAAAGCCTGCGACAAAATCGGATTTCCTTATGGCGTCGCCTACAAGCTACTCTTGATGACGGGCCAGCGAAGAGGCGAAGTACTCGATTCAAACTGGCAGGAGTTTAACGGCAATATTTGGACCCTGCCAGGCGAGCGCGTGAAGAACAAGCGAACCCATATCCTCCCCCTGCCCTCCAAGGTTATGGAAATGATTCATTCAATTCCTCACAAGGACGGTGCAACAAAGCTTTTCCCGATAGCTGGTCATCCGGATAAATCACTCAATAGCTTCAACAAGGGCGCTGCTCATTTGCACAGGGTCATGACTCCGATGAACGAGGGAAATCCGATAGCTGATTTTCGCATCCATGATTTACGCCGAACCGTCGCGACAGGAATGCAGCGGCTTGGAATCCCCATTGCGGTTACCGAAGCAGTTCTCAATCACGTTAGTGGTACCATGTCTGGAATCGCGTCTGTTTATCAAAGACACGATTACCTTAATGAAAAACGTGAAGCGCTGCAGGCGTGGAATAAGCTACTATATTCCATCGTGGAAGTTTAGGCCACTGACGTACCCCCTTAAATTTCCTCCATTTATAATTAGAGTCTATGCCTAGAAGAAGGGACAGACGAATGAAGCGAACACGGTTTACAGAAACACAGATTATCGGGATATTGAAGGAAGGTTAGGTAGGCGCGAATACGTCTGACCTTGCCCGCAAGCACGGTGTTTCAGAGGCAACGCTATATAACTGGAAGTCTGAACGACTGACCGGCTGACTCCGGTCGTCTAATCGAGGGTCATAATGCAAGTCCTTTTTGCAATGGCACGTCGTCAATGTGTCGGCTGATCATGAATGTGTATACCAGGAAGCAGGGTCGTCTTCGCAGTCAGCATGAGCCGCTGCATGATGGAGCTTCGCGGGAGGGGCCTTCCAATGTAGGTACGCACTTCGCTAAAGCGCGGTGCAACCGGCATCGCGGAATGGCCCGGCTTACGTCCCCGGCAGGGACACGACCAAGCATTCAATGCATGAACGCTAGGACGAACCAGTCACGCTGCTGCGCCTATGCTTGGGTTAAAAAATTCTCCAGATTTCAACATGGCATGCATGGTGACGGCCAACTTGCGAGCCAAGGCGGTGGCGGTGCGCTTAAAGCCGATCCGGTCCTTGAGCTTGAGGCCCCATGTTCGTAACCCACTTTGAGCGAAGCTTCGGGTTAGGATGACCACTGCGGCCTCGTAGAGCAACCCGCGCAGATGCTTGTCGCCGCGCCTTGAGATATGGCCATCATAATCAACCTCACCGGATTGGTAGCGACGCGGTGTAAGACCAAGCCAGGCCGCTACTGATCGAGACTTTCGGAAATTATCTGGATCTTCAATAGCAGCTATGAATGCGGTGGCCGTGATTATTCCAACGCCTGGGATCGACATCAGGATCTGACATGCTTCGCTTTGACGCGCATCGGCGACGAGCTTTCGACTGAGTTCAGCTGTCCGCTCACGCAGGCTGCGCCAGGCCGCGAGCACAGGTAAAATGATTGTTGCCAATTTGTCCTGATCGTCCAGCAGATGACTGACATTCTGATCGAACACATTGCCCTGGCCGGCTGGGACAGTAAGGCCGAATGTCTTCATTATCCCACGAATCTGATTGGACAACTCAACCGTCATCCGTACCAGTCGAGTACGCACCGTGATCAGCGTGCGCGTGAGCATGCTATCGAAACCCTTGACTCGCATCGCCTTGAAATACCCAATCTCGGCAAGCTGAGCCAAGCCATCGGCATCATTGGCATCAGTCTTGTTGGGGGCCATGTTAAGTGCACCAGCAGCATGGCGTGCATCAATGCAGATCGCAGGCAGCCCCTCTTGTACCAGCGCGTGATAGAACCAAACCGATAAGGGGCCTGTTTCGAATACGATCAGTTCTACTGCAGGTGCGCGCTTTCGAACAAGTTCCGCAATCACCTTCGGATCAGAGGCGCATTTGCCGCGCCACATCCGTTTACCATCGCGGCGAATAGAAACTGCGGTCTCTTTTAACGATACGTCGAGTCCAATATACTCTTTCATGGCTGTT
The DNA here is from genome assembly GCF_965233695.1 of Parasphingorhabdus sp. Taxonomy (GTDB): domain Bacteria; phylum Pseudomonadota; class Alphaproteobacteria; order Sphingomonadales; family Sphingomonadaceae; genus Parasphingorhabdus. The sequence goes on along the minus strand of NZ_OZ247497.1, from coordinate 2,047,447 downwards.
CTCCGTTAGATCCCTGGGTCGGACTTCCAGTCGCGGGCCCGTATCTTCATCTTATCGGGGAACAGTCGTCCGCTTCCACGCATAAATACCGTCGAGGCGAATCACTCCCGCGATTACTCCATGTAGGTTCATTGAAGAATTAACTACAAACGGCGGACGATGAGAATTGCAAAAAGTGCTGACGCTGCTCCAGCAAAAAAAACAGAGCGCAGTCCGTTTAGTTCTGCGATTAGACCGAACGCCGGTCCGCCGAGACCAAGCGTTAGGTCTAGGCTAGCGGTGTAGAAAGCCATTGCGACTCCGCGCGACTCCGGTGGGATATTCTGAATGGCCACCAAGCCGAGGCTCGGATACACAAGGGAAAATCCTGCGCCAGTAACTATCGCTCCGACCAACGCCCAACTTGCGCAAGGTGCCGCCGCGATCATAACCATGCCGATCACCTGAACGACCAGAGAGTAGCGGGCTACCGTCCCACCACCGTAGCGATCAGGAAAGCTACCACCGAAGACACGAACAGCGATGATCGCCGTAGCGAAGGCGCTGTAGCCGAGCGCTCCACCGTTCCACTCCTCAAACGCGAAATACAGAGTGAAAAAGCTGGTAATGACGCCAAGTGAAATTCCACTCATCGCAAATCCGATGCTTGGTATGGCCACGAGGGCCAATACTGAACGTACTGGCTGCGGCCTAGAAGGCGAAGGCATCAACGGTCTCATTCGTAGAACACCAAAAATGCAAACCAAAGGTATCGCAATGGTGAGCAGCGCAATTCCCGTGAAGCTACTCCCAAGAAAAACCACATTACCGAGCGCGGCACCAATCGCCAGTCCGATGAACATAGCCATGCCCGTCCACCCCATCGATCTGCCCGCCAGTCGGGGAGGGGTGAGCCCCAGCGACCAGACAAGACAGGCGGTAATAATGAGAGATTCCGCCGCTCCCATAAGAATCCGCCCGCCAAGCAGAACGAGCACCGCCAGATGAGGGCGCGAGAGAAATTGTATCGAAATCAGGTAAGCGGTGCCAGAGGCCATGGCCAATCCCAAGCCGAGCAGCACGGCATAGCGAGGGCCCTTTATATCAGACAGCCGTCCGACCCAGAATCGAGTAAGAAGCGCGGCGACGAACTGAGTCCCTATTGCAACCCCTACAACAAAGGGCCCCAGTCCCAAAACATGATTGATGTGAAGCGGGAGGACGGGCAGTGCCACACCCATGGTGAGAAATGTAGCCACAACGATAGCCATGATTGGATATATGGGCTTCATCCCAAAGGCATAAATTGCCTGTTCTTTTTCGCCTTGCTGATCGAGCGCCTCCCCTTCTTCGATCAGCATTCCCACCGTTCCTGCAGCGGACATGCCAAATCCTGCCACGCAAATATGCCAACTATCTTACGGATCAAGGCAGACCAGTATCCACTTCTTTGGACCGGGCAAGGCGTTTTGACAAAGGCTAACAAAATCGGGAAAGACTGCGCGATTCTGCACGGTGCGGGAAATTTGAGGTAGGTGCGAGCACGCGCGTCGCTCATCAGTACAAACTCCACTTGCGGTAATAACCGAACCTGCCACACCGATTCCGTCCGATTTTGGCCATGCTCCTCATTCTAGATTGCGTTCGCTTCTTTCAGGCGTCTAAGTTCGCTTTCGGTAATTCCGAGCAAATCCCGATACACAGGCAGATTGTCTGCTCCTGGAACGCGAGGCGCAGGACGCCTTACGCCACTGACGCTGCGGGAAAGTTTGGGCACCGGCGCCTGCATTTTCAGCGAACCGAAATATGGATGGGGAACCTCGACAATAGCCTCGCGAGCGGCAAAGTGCGGATCCACCAACATATCGGGTGCAGTATAAAGTCGGCCGGACGGAATGGAATGCTCTGTCATCAGCCGTTCGAGATCATCCACGCGCAGCATGCGCGTCCAGTCGGCGATGATCGCGTCCAGTTCCGCCTGATGTTTCCCGCGCGAGATGTGGGTGGCATAACGCTCGTCCAGCGCCAGCTCGGGCCTGCCCATCGCGCGCGCCAGCCGAGCAAAGATCGCATCGCCATTTGCCCCGATCATGTATTCGCCATCGGCGCAAGGGTAGACATTGGAAGGCGCGATGCCGGGCAGGATCGCGCCAGAGCGCTGGCGCACTATCCCCATTGCGTCATATTCAACGATCAGACTTTCCATCACCTGCAGCACGCTTTCATAAAGCGCCACGTCGACGACCTGGCCCTTGCCACTCTTTTCGCGTTCGCGAAGTGCGGCGAGCGCACCCATGCAGCCGTAGTTGCCAGCAAGAGTATCGCCGATCGAGACTCCCATCCGGCTCGGCGAGCGATCAGGATCACCCACAATCGCACGCCAGCCGCCCATTGCCTCGGCAATCCCGCCGAAGCCGGCCCGCTCGGCATAAGGGCCGGTTTGCCCGTAACCGGAAATACGGACCATGATCAGGTCTGGATTGATCGCGTGGAGCTGATCGGGGCCAAGTCCCCACTTCTCCATTGTGCCGGGCCGGAAGTTCTCGATTAATATGTCGGCCCCGACGACCAGCTTGCGGACCAGCTCCCGGCCTTCAGGCAGGCGCAGATTGGCGGTGACCGAACGCTTGTTGCGGGCGATCACCTCCCACCATACTTTGTGTTCGCCGTTTCCCCACTGCCGCATGGGGTCGCCCGCTCCCGGCGGCTCAACCTTTATGACATCGGCACCCATGTCACCAAGCAGCTGGCCGCAGAATGGACCGGCGATCAGCTGTCCCAACTCGACCACGAGTATCCCTTCGAGTGCACCGCTGTTCTTGTCCATCGTTAGCTAATCTCCTGCATGAAAAAATTTCCCGCTCGCGCGAGTTTTGAAGGAAGCTGCTTTCCCATCACTTGCTCCAGCCAGACGGAGGCGCGGATTGCAGCATCGAGTTCCAGCCCAGTCGCCAGACCCGAGCGGTGCAGCATGTAGAGCGCATCCTCGGTTGCAACATTTCCAGCAGCCCCGGGCGCAAAAGGGCATCCGCCAAGGCCGCCAAGCGAGACATCGACAGTGCGGGCGCCCGCTTCGACAGCCGCCCAGATATTGGCAATGCCGGTATTGCGAGTGTCGTGGCAATGGATCCTAACAGGAAGCGGTTCGATCGCCTTTCGCACCGAAGTCACCAGCTGGGCAACCTGCGTCGGCACCGCTACCCCGATGGTGTCGGCCAGGGCAATCTCAACAGGCCCCGCCTGGGCCAGAGCGCCTACCATGGCTATCACATGATCAGGATCAACATCTCCCGTGAACGGGCATCCAAATGCCACAGCGATCGTAACTTGCGCGGTTTTTCTTGCTTCACGAGCCATGGACACAATCCGCCTAGCCACATCAACCGAATCGGAGCTGTCCTGCCCCTGATTGCGGATCCCGAAAGAATCGCTGGCTACGGCCACCGCGCCAAGCTGGTCCACACCGCTGGCCAGCGCACGCTCGGCGCCCATTTCGTTCAGTACCAGCCCGATGCGTGTCACTCCGGGTACTTCGCCCAACGCCGAAACTACTTCTTCGGCATTGGCCATTTGCGGTACCCTGCGCGGGTTGACGAAGCTCGCCACTTCGATGCGCCGCGCACCATAATCAATCGCCCGGCGGATCAGTTCAACCTTGTCGAACGTCGAAACGATCTCTTTCTCATTTTGAAGCCCGTCACGCGGCCCCACTTCCACAATCTCGATCCGTTGGTGCATGTTGAAATACTCGTTTATTTCCGTTTCGAAAGGCTCCTCTGCCGGCATCACCCCTGTTCGCTGCTTGCGCGCAACAATTCCTCTGCCTTCTCGCAGCTAATCACTTCGGCATATTTGGCTTGCAGATCATAGAGGTTGCCTTGCTGTATCACCTCGGTGCGATCACCGCAGGCATCGCCGACGACGAAGGGCAGGTAGCCATGCTGGCACGCATCCAGTGTTGTTGCGCGCACACAGCCGCTCGTGCTCACCCCTGTAATCACCAGCGTATCGATCCGGTTGGCCGCCAAATAGGATGCCAGTGAAGTTCCGAAGAACCCCACACCGCGTAATGTGATGACCGGAGCCTATAATTGTGTCGGCGTGAAAGACATGCCCGGTATAGTAGCAGCCAATGTAGAGCAGGATTGTTCCAACTACCAAATCACGAACGACATTCTCATCCCAAACTTTCTGCAATAGCGAACTAACGATAGAAAAACCCTCAAACAATTTGAAAAAAAACGGGTGCAAGTCCAGTTATGATTTGGAGTTAAAGCTTGCCCTCAATCATCCTACGTCTGGCTCACCATGTCTGGGTGCGCCCTTTTGAATTCGTCAAGTTCTAGGCAGGCGCTATTTATTCGATTAATCTGCGGAAAAGCGGAGAGATCAACGTTGAACCGACGCGCATTGAAAACCTGTGGAATCAAGGAACAATCTGCTAAGGTAGGTGTATCACCAAAACAAAATTGCGAAGCCTGTTGCTGTTCGTTTATTAGCGTTTCGAGCGCCGTGAAACCTTCTGTAATCCAATGACTAATCCATGCAGTTTTGGCATCCTCATCTACATCTAGATCACCAGTCAAGTATTTCAATATCCGAAGGTTGTTGAGTGGATGAATATCACAAGCGATAATCATGGCACATTGACGAACATAGCCCCGGGCTCGAGGGTCATCTCGCGGAAGCAAAGGAAAATTCAAGTGTGTTTCATCCAGATACTCGATGATTGCGAGCGATTGACTAAGGCGCCATCCATCGTCTTCTTCTAACACTGGGACCAGTTTTGATGGATTGATATTAGCAAAGTCGTCCGAAAGTTGCTCCTTAATGGCGAAATCAATTGAAACCTGTTCATAGCTAATATTTTTCAAATTGAGCGCAATGCGCAATCGATAGGATGCCGAACTCCTAAAAAATTCATAAAGCTTCTTCACTGTCAATGTCTCCTCAATCAGATCGGATAGATGATCGCATTTGGAATCATCTCACTATCGTAGACACAGGTGCGGCTTTTGAATTTCAAGGCACCACCCTCTTCAACGATTTGATCAAAATACCGCCCCACATTGAATACAGTTGATGGTTCGCTCAATTTAGTTCGAAAAACTGCATAATTTGCTTCACAAAAAACACTGTTGTCGTCTTCTTGCCTTATAACGGGAAGACTTGTCACATGCCGTTGATAATAAGGATCGTGATAAATTGTCTCCCTAACCCCGTGAATTCGGTCAAGCATCATGCCTTTGCTGGAAAGGTCTAGCGTAGCTAGTGGAAGTTCCTTTTCATAATTTTCGCGCGGGATGACTTTATAGTTGGCATCATCGGCGAACAGATTGACCCAATTATCAAACTCTTCCGAATCGATGCAATCCTCATATTTCGAATAGAGCCTGCAAATTTCATTGATATCAAATAGGCTCATAATTCACACCTCCATAACTTCGCGCCAGTATTTATACATGCCCCGGATTAGAGTTTCAGTTGCAATGCAATCGCCATCCTGTGTATCGTTACCGCCCATTTTCGCCATAGACGTACTCGATGGATTTGTATGAAAACCCATTTGTGAAAACTCGAGCACTTCCCCATCATCAGCCGAAACATACCCCGACGGTCCGAAAAGATTTGCTTGCTTGAGTCGACGGGCAGTCATTTCTTTGTCGTCATCCTCAAAACCGAAATGCGTCCATACGAAATCAAATGAGTTCGGACCGCGTGGTTGAATATGACGGGTAGACAGGCTATTTACCTGCTGCTGAATGATGAGTGCAGGGAATAGGGTCATCATTGTTACTGTTGGTCCGTTCCACCAGTCCTCCGGGACGATGTCGATTTGGCTTGGATCTTTCAAGACCATGTCTTCTTTGAAACTTTGTACACCTGACACCAGACTGGCTTCGACAGCGGCTGTACTGCGGGTCCCGGCCATGACAGCATGGCGTTTGTAGGTATCCATTTTGAGGGACATCGGGCTGTCTGCGCGCCAAAGGCCAAAGGTAACAAACCAAGTGTGAAGCAGTCCAGCGTGGTAGGGATCTTTGATGTTCTCCATCATAAGCTTCCAGTTCCCCGGAATTCGCTGACGATTATAACCAAGGATAGTAAGCTTTCGGCCATTAAATATCCTATCGAAATACCCCAACATCATCTCACCGAGATAATCTTCGAATGATTCTATATCGTGGTCAAATGACCCGAAAATTACTCCGTTTCGAGATTCTACCTTTAACTTTGTCAGGCCATTTTCGGACATATTGAAATCCGCAGGCATCCCGCCACGCAATTCACCGTCTACTCGAAGGCCGCGCCGATAAGGCAACCCTCGCAAATTACCTTCCAGATCATACATCCACTGATGATACGGGCAGACAAACTCCTGACGATTTCCATCCCGCTCCCGGCAGAATTGGACCCGCCGGTGTGCACAAAGATTCTCAAACGCCGAAACGCCTCCCTCTTTGTTGCGCACCACAATGACGGAGCGCTCACCGATGACAGTCCGCTTGAAATCGCCAACGTTCGGAATTTCGGCGTCCAGCCCCAGATAGCCCCAATGCTTTTTGTAGAAAATTCGTTCTAGTTCTAACTTGTAAATATCTTCGTCAACATATGCCGACAGCGGAATTCGGCCCATTTCATCAGGCTTCCAATCAATAATGCTAGAGATATCTGAATTCTTCAAATTCATCTCACCATATCCTTCTTATTTAACTTCAACTTCAATAGCAGCCAGTCCTTCGATTGACGCGTGCATGACTTCGCCTGGGTTGACCGCGCCCACGCCCTCCGGCGTGCCCGTCATCAAGATATCGCCAGGAAGTAACACTTCATATTTCGATAAAAACGAAAGTGCTTCGGCCACATTCCACAGCATCAGGCCAGTGGTTGATTTCTGTCTTACTTCGCCATTGACTTCGAGCCTAATTTGCGAGTCAGGATGCGAATGGGACGGCTTTATCGAGCCGATCGGTGCCGATTTCGAAAATGATTTACCCAATTCCCAAGGGCGACCTTTCTCTCTTGCCTCCAACTGCAGATCTCGCCGAGTCATGTCGAGTCCAACAGCATATCCGAAAACCCCGTCAAGTGCTGCTTCAACAGATGCATTGTCCAGCGTCGCGCCTATCGCCGCCACCAACTCTACCTCATAATGGAAATTGTTGGTCATGGGCGGGTAGGGAATGCTCACCGCAACATTAGCGTCAACCGCTGCGTCGGCGGGTTTCATAAAAAAGAAAGGGGGCTCCTTGTCATCCCGCCCCATTTCTCTGGCGTGAGCAGCGTAGTTTCGTCCGACGCAATAAATCCGTCGCACCGGAAATCGCTCAGTTTTTCCATCGATTGATAAAGTCGGTGTAGCAGGTAAATCGAATAGTAGAGACATATCGTCAAAGTCCTTTTTTATATTCTAGAGCATTAGAGACGTTGTTCACGCCACAATCCGAGTGCTTTTTGGACGGGTCGGTCAGAGTAGCTAAAGAGAACCGTCTCGGTCTCCGCGTGAAGCTTGAAAGTATTCCATGAAGGAATCACAAAAACGTCATTTTCGCCAAATTCATAATCCTTTCCTTCTATTGTCGCGCGGCCACTCCCTTCCAGGCATAGGAATATGGTGGAATCCGTCGACCGGTAGGGACGTGTTACAAATCCACTGGGCAGCATTTGCAGAAATGCACCGATGGTTGGCATAGGTGATCTACCAGTCGCCGGATTGATGTAGCGAAACTTAAATCCGTGATGCACATCAGATTCGCCACAAGCTATTTTTTCAAGCGAGCGACGCGCTTCTTCATACGGGTAGACAAACACACGCGTTGGATCGCTTGGCTCAACCTCGAAATCTACCGGCAGCATATTCGTCCCGAAACGCGCCAGCGAATCTCCAATTGGGCGCGTTGGAATCTGTGCCTTTTCTGGGGCTCCTTCTCGAAATCCTGCAGCGAGCATTTCAACAATCGGGATATCCAAACCATCAAGCCATATAACTGGCTCATCACCATCATTGCCATGATCATGATAGGTCCAAGCAGGCGTGATTATAAAATCGCCACGCCGCATGATCGTTCTTTCTCCGTCGACGGCCGTATAGGCACCTTCTCCAGAAACCACGAGCCTCAAGGCCGATTGCGTATGACGGTGTGCAGGCGCGATCTCGCCGGGCAATATTAGCTGTAGGCCAGCATAAAGGCTTTGTGTGATCTGTGACTGGCCGCGCAGACCCGGATTTTCAAGAATGAGGACGCGGCGCTCTGCCTCCTCGGCAGTAATAAGATCACCGGCCTCCATGAGATAATCGCGCACAGTTGAAAATTCCCATAGGTGTGCCTTGGCTGAAGTCGTCGGGGATTCTGGAACCAGTGAGGCCAGTACTTCCCAAAGAGGTGTAAGATTTTCTGGATCAATTCTTTGATAGAATTCTTTGCGTATGTTGTCGCCAGTCGGCGTTATACTGATAGGCATAATGATGCTCTCAACTTTATGTCAGGACGGAATGTAAGGTTCGAGATAGATAAGTTGCGGGTCTGCGCCCTGATCAATCAAGCTATTGCGAATTGGCATCATTGCGACAAATCCACCGAATACATTGGCTGACCATCCACGGAGATTCTGAGGCATCTCGCGAATTGCCTCCGAAACATTTTGGGGTTTTGAAGTTCTACCAATAGATTTATACAACGATATAAATTTCACATCTGCATTCATGAGCTTATTTCGGGCCGGCAGTAGTAATGTTTGGATCATTTCTTCTAATCCTTCCGGTATATCTATGATCGCGATAACCCTCCGGGTCGGATTTGTAGTTTTAAGACTTTCCATCGCAGAAACTAATGCCCCAAAACCTACTCCCACACTGGCTAGCAGGACCGGCGTAGAATCGTCGGGAATTAAATAACTGTTTCCATATGGCCCTTCAATCACAAGCGTATCTCCAGCCGCCAATTCATCCTCCAAGAGACCGGTGGCGACACCCTCTTCATGGCGTTCTATGTAGAATACAAGACTCGCTTCTCCCGACAAGTTGGCGGCAGAATATTTACGCTTAACGTTCTTTGAAAAACTAACCGAGAAATGTTGCCCTGGCAGGAAATTCACCGGACGATCAAGGGTACACACTAGCCTCATAATCGAAGGGTGGATGGCTCCTACGCACTCCACCTTAGCTCGCAACTTAAGGTGAGCCGGTGTCTGTACCGGTCGCTCTTGTGGCAAATGAACCGCGATATTTTCCTGCACTTGAATCTGACATGCAAGGCGCTTTGCCGAAGCTGGCCTGGAGATTGCGGACCCAGTCAAGAAAGAACGGCCATCATCGAACGCCACTTGTTCTAAGGCGCACATATTGCAATTGCCATTGCGACAGCTATAAGAAATCGGGACATCATGTTTAATCAAGGCGTCAAGAAGGTTGCTATCTAGCGCACAATCAATAAGCGTTCCAGAGGGCTCCAAGCGCACGATCATCGCAGGCTACTACTGACACCATTTAATATGTATATGGCAATATCAACCTTACACATAACTGGACGCTACCTGCACTTGCATCGAACCAATTCGATCAAACGAACAATCCATAATATCGCCTGGTTGGAGCGGGCCAACACCTTCAGGTGTACCGGTAAAGATGATATCGCCCGCATATAGAGTATACATGGAAGAGGCGTATTCAATAAGCTTCGGCACATCGTAGATAAGCTGTGCGGTGTTAGCTGACTGACGCAACTCACCGTTCACCTGGAGTTCAAAATCAAGATCGGAGGGGTCGTCCAATTCGTCCGCGGTTACAATCCATGGTCCGCAAACAGCAAAGGTATCGGCAGATTTGCGAAAACTCTGAAGCTCCGGACCGCGGACCGTAATATCAAGTCCGATTGCATAACCGGCTACCACACCCAGCGCATCGTCGCGGGCAATCTGATGGCATTTTTTTCCGATGATTACGGCCAGTTCTATCTCGTGATCAATGCGCCGCTCAGGGTAGCGCAGAACAACCTCGTCTCCAGCACCAATAAGAGAGCTATTAGCCTTGAGAAAAAGGCCCCAGTCCGAAATAGTCTTTGTCATATCCCGTCCATGGGAAATATCTTGGTCCGCTTTTGTTTCGGCAATATGCTTCTGATAGTTAATCGGAGCGTTGATGATTTTGCTCGGATTGGCAACTGGCGAGTTTAGGACAACTTCGGAAAGCGGGAGAGAAGGAGCTGACTTGGCCAATCTTTGTATGGTTGGCAGCAGGCCCGGCAAATGTTCAATCAGGAGATCGCCGAGAGGAACTGGCCAAACCAAATTTGGCAAAAGAGTAAGTGCTACCGAAACATCTCGGACGATATCGCCTTGGACCACGCCAATCCTGTTATCGTTAAACCTACATATTTTCACGCGCGCCTCCTTATTGGACCTTCTAATAATTTATGCAGACAAGTCTTCTCCACCGCATACATTCATGATCCCTCGCACACCAAGGCCGCCATCAGTGTTAATGACTACACCCGTCATCGGAGCTGCGTTCTCGCGTGAAGCGAGAAGAACATAAGGACCGCAATATTGATCCGGTGTTGGCGACATGCGAAGCGGGGTAATTCCGATAATCAACTCCTCGAAACCTTCCATAGTTTCCAGGCTTTCGTCTGCAGTGTTCGTAGCCTTGAGGCCGGAAAGGCTTGTACGCATACCACCCGGCGCAACGCCGTTAACCCTGACCTTCGGCCCGAGTTCGTGTGCTAACTGTCGGACGACACCAACAAGTCCATGTTTTGAGGCGGTGTAGAGCGGCCCGCCACCGCCGGTATAAAAACCGGCATTGGACACGGTGAAGATCATGCTACCTTTAGATTTGATGAGTGCATCCAACGCCGCACGGGCACCAAGGAGTCCGCCCTTTACATTGATCGAGAGAAGCTCGTCAAAGGCTGCGGAAATTTCAGGCCCTTCAAATTCAGAAAGTGGCTTGAAAAAATCGAAGACGCCTGCATTTGCGACGAAAGTATCAAGTCGGCCAAAGCGCTCAACAGCCGTTTCCACCGCTTTCACATTATCTTCATAAGATGTAACATCGCCAACGACAGTTTCAATTTTCTCGCCAAATTTGCGCTTTAGGCTGTCGGCACGATTTGCGTCCCTCTCCAAAACAACGACGCTAGCGCCTTCATCGATAAAACGATGAACCAAAGCAAGGCCCAATCCAGCCCCGCCACCAGTGATCAATGCGACATCATCTTTGAGCCAACCCATTATCTTCTCCGATCCAATTTATTGATTATATTACAAGAACAGCGTCATATTACGGCCACTAACACATCGTTCGTCATAATCGATATGGCGTGCAACAACCTTGAACTTGCCTTCGCTATCTCTCGCTAACTCGTCGTGCCGACAATAAACAAAACGGTCGATCTCGTATTGACGTCGGGCACGTTGGACAAACCAGTTGGATCGTACGAAAAGATTTACGCTTCCCGGCTTTTGAGCGATCTCTGTGTTTGCAACCATGTGCTGGTAATTTTCATCCGGGTTGACCCTCCAATTCAGCTCAGAATGAAATTGCTCCACTCTAGCATTGAGACATTCATAGTCGTCATCATAAATGAAAACTTCATCGGGCAGGTCATACCGCTTATCATTCTTGTAACGAAGTTGCCGACTAACGATTACATAGCGTATATTTTTGTCGATCATTTGGGCAAGCCATTCACGCAACCGCCGCGTGTCCAGCAAGCGCGCTTCTCTAAGAAAGAACGCATTTACCTCACCAGTAATATCCGTATCCCAGATAATCTCGGGATCCCCATCCCAGATGTCAGCTCCCATCACATTTGCAGACCTTGATACGCTATTCATTTCAATTCACCTTAATAATGCCACAGATATCGATGTCATTTTGCTTAGACATCAGCACTAACAAGCTGTTCTTTCCAGCTATCATCGCTCGGATCCATATCCCCCCAAGAGGCAGACCTCATAACTTCGTCATAAAACCGATAATAACCGCGATACGAGGTTTCACCGATTGCGGCCTGACCTACGACACCTGGCAGTTCAGAATCGACAATATCTTTTCCTATTCCCATTTGTGCATTCAATTGCAGTTTGCGTGTTTGAAATCCTGTGGTCAAAAGCGATGCTGATTCCATATTGTCATTATCATCAGCTTCCCAGTATCCAGCCACACCGAATGTTCGGTGCATTCCGTTTACGATCTTACGTTTCAATTCGTCCGGCATATCTTTTTCGACTATTGCCCAAGTCCAGCATTCTGTTTCATTCGGCCCAAGCGGCTGCCAGGTTTTAAAAAGATTCGTGCCCCAAAGATATGAAACATTAGGGAAAATTGCTCCGTTTATATGTGAGCCATAATAGCGTGTGCGAATAGCACCGTATTTCTCTTCCATTGCAACGCGTTTTGTAGCCTGCCAAGCCAACATTTCCTCGCCGAGTTTAGCATCATGGCCACCGGGATGAACGTCATACAAAATCCCGTGTCCGTGCCCATAGCGAGAGGCGACTTGAATCCCTGCACCTGCTGGCGGAAGGGCCGCATTTCCGGACATCGGTGCCAGCATTGATCCACTGACTGCCAAAGACGATGCGTGCGTCCAGCCAACATGATAGGCATCACCGACGAAATTCTCGCATGGCGCTTTCCAGTTACAATGGACAACAGACCGACTAGGTGGACCGACTAGTTCAACGCCTCCACTCGCCTCCATCCAGATATCAAGATACCATCGGGCGTCACCTAGATAATCCTCCAAGCTAATTGCACCTGCATCGAAATTACCGAAGACGAAACCATGATAAATTGAAACTTGAGCAACTTCTTTCAGGCCGTGCGTCTCTCGATCTAGTTTGCCTTGATAAAGCTCTTTTTCGAACGGCACTGCGGATAAAGAACCGTCAACCGCATAAGACCAACCGTGGTAATTGCAAACAAACGAGCGCTTGTTACCGGCTTCAACCGGACAAATGCGTGCGCCGCGGTGTCTGCAGACATTGAGAAATGCTTTTATGGAGCCATCCTTTTGGCGCACAACGATCACTTCGTCTTGCCCCATACGAGTAGTTACAAAATCTCCAAAATTCGGGATAGCTGACTCATGCGTTAAAAACAGCCAACAACGACCAAAAATAGCTTCCATTTCTCGTTCGTAAATCTCAGGGTCGTGAAACATACGTGCACTTTGTTTGCCACGCTGGACGTCGATCAAATCTCTCATTTTTCAAATCCTCGGTTTTGTTTGTTTTTGAGATATTCCCGCAAAAAGTCTAAACGGTCATTTCCCCACCACATCTGACCATCAAGAATCATTGTCGGAGCGCCAAACACGCCCACCTGTTGCGCATTGGCGTTAGATTGGTCATATTGTTCCAGCACGTTATCGGAACACACAAAATCCAAAAACTCATCAGGCCTCCAGCCCATGTCGCCAGCGATCTCCGACAATACTGCCAGATCGGACATATCCTCGCCATTGCCCCAGATCCGCTTCCAAGTCTTCTGCACATAGTCCTCAGTTTGAGACCTTTTATCTGCAAAGAATGTTCCGCAGTTTACCATTCTGGAATCCAGCGACGGAGGAAACTTAATCGGAGCGCCATACCGGGCTGCCCAACGGTCAAGGTCTGACGTTAGATATTCCAACTTAATTGGTATCTTCACGTTGGGTGGCCCAGTGTTGCCAGCCGCCAGCTTTGCAGCGGGAAGATCTATAGGGTGGTAATCGAGCTTGCATTCAAACTGACGAGCCAAATTGGGAAGTCGTAGATGCGCCAAGTAGGAAAATGGACTCATGAAATCAAAATAGAAGTCAATGATATGGTTGTTCGACATAGTCATTCATCCTCAAGACGCCGGTGTAGTTCACCCCAGCGTCTGCCTGACTCTCGCCCCCCTTCGAGATATGCCTCGGGGATGATCGTGTATGGAGGACGACAAGGACCGGCCTTCATCCAGCCAGCAGTATCCATACGCGCCTTTTCGAGTCCTATATTATAAGAAGAAAAATCCTTGAACGAACCGTTGGGAAAAAGGGTCTGGTAGGTATAGCCAATGTCACCAGTGATCTTTTGCGCTTCGCCCCAAGCACCGGTTTCTTTAGCCTTAGCAACCTCATCACGTAATTTGATGACAGGCGCCGGTCCGCAAACTGCACCACTAGTCCAGAATGCAGTGCAAAACTCCGGATCAATGCGAGCAGCAGCATAATAATCAATATCGATAGGCAAAAAACGGATTTTCTTCTGTGATAGCTTCAGATCAGGCACCAGTGCGCCAATTCCGAGATATTTCGCGGTAACAACCTGAGGAATGTCAGAAACCTGAGCCCAGAACGGCCGCGGGAAATCGAATTTGAAGGCTTCGGGATTGGCGTACACACAGATGGCCATCGCAGGGCATGCCTCAGCGACGTCACGGTAAAACTGGACTGCGGTTGGAACATCGGGAGCACACCACATTGGGGGACCGATCATAACGCCATCCACACCGATTTTTTCCGCTTCACGTGTTTGCCATATCGTTTCCCGTGTCGAAAGCGAACTAGTCCCTCCGAACACGGGAACGCGGCCACGAGCAGCTTTCACCAGAGCCTCCATGAAATCCCGCTTTTCATCCCAGGTCAGCGTTGCCGCTTCCCCAAGCGAACCGAGTGACAAAATTCCATTGACGCCAGCCTCAATCAATTGTTCGACAACCCGCTTTGTCTCGTCGAGATCAACCGTATCTGAAGCCTTCCAATCGCTTGCGTTAGGTTTTGAGGGCGTAGGCACGATCGCCCATGCACCATGGATATCATCGACTGTTAGTTTGGGGCGGGTCATTTGTTTGGGGCTTTCTATGAAAGATGTGACAGTTAGATATACCTTCGGCGTCTAGATTTGCCGCTAACGACAAGTTTCTTCCTTGAGATCAGTAGCGGAAACCAACTCGCAAGAACCATTCGCGAGGCCGAGAGAATGTTCCGGTAGTTGCTGAGGATTGAGTTAAATCAGAATAACCACCAAGCAAATAGCGCTTATCGCCCAGATTAGTAACACCTGCCGTCAACCGCCAATGCTCGTCAATACCTTCAAACGTGGCACTGGCCCCGAAGACGCTATATCCTTTTTGAAACAACAATGGCGAGTTGACCGCATCTTTGAAATGGGAACCCTTGTAGGTCCAGTCCCCGCGCAGAGTAAGCTTGCCTAAATCTGTTTCAATAACATCGGCATTGAGAGCAGCCGAGGCCGTCCATTTAGGAACGTTAGGAAAACGGCTATTGATCGTAACCGGAGCTGCTGTAGGCGAAACAGTACGATAATAGGCATCAAGATATCCGACACCGCCTTCGAAACGAATACCATCTGCGAGCAACGCCTGCGCCTCAAGCTCAAACCCACGAATTCTGGCTACACCAGCATTGCGGACTTTAGGTGCGATCCCTTCATTCACGACAATCTGAATGTCAGTATAATCAGACTGAAACACTGCTCCATTCAAGCGCAGCCGGCGATCCAGTAACTCCGCCTTGAGGCCTAGCTCATAACTTTCAACAAATTCGGGTGCAAATGCACTGGCGGCTGGTTCCGGAGGGAAAATTCGCTGGGTGAAGCCGCCGCTCTTGAACCCCTTTGAGTAGGAAGCGTAACCCAATATCTCGTCGGTTATCTGGTAGTCAATCGTTACAGCAGGCGTCCATTCCTTCGCCGTGGTCGATACCTCAAACGCTGGCAGGATATGATTTCCTCCAGGATTAAATGTTGGATCAACCACACACCCGGGCTGTGGAGGAATGGTTGGTGTGCTCGATACGAAGCATTGGCTAAGCAACAACAAATCACCTCCTGTTCGATCATCAGAAATGATCTGGCGACTCGGATCAAAACGCTTTGTTTCGTTGGTGTAGCGCAGGCCGGGAGTGATCGAGAGGCGATCGGTGACATCGACGGTGAATTGCAGATAGGCCGCATAACTGTCGTTGTCGATGTCGCCGCCACTGACGAAATCGGCAAAGGCAAAGGTCAGGATGTTATCGTCAAATCCTGTTTCCTTCAGATAATAGAGACCCGCTGTATACTTTACTACATCATCAAACAATGAACCGGTAAACTGGAACTCCTGCGAGAACTGCTCCTGGCTGATATTGTTGAAGCTTTCTCCGAGTGGAATTGGCGAGCCGTCGAAATCGAAAGAAAAACTAGATTCCATTTCGCGGTAGGCCGTAATAGATTTAACTGTGACTGGCCCCAACTCCCAATCAACCGTCAAATTTGTGCCCCAGAGATCAAAGTCGGAAACGTTGCGATTGGTTGCCCATGTTTCGTCAATATCGTTCGTAAGCCACTGGTCGGTGTAGCAATTTGGCAGATCGGGTGCCGGTGCGCCCACCGCGCCGCACTGCCCGCCCTGAAGAACCTTGTTCCAGAAGAAGCTCTGAAAGCCGCCAACCCCTGGCGCTATACCTTCATTCACTTCAAGCAAGGTATTAGCCGAAGATTGCTCGCGCCGCCGATTAGCATCAAACGACAGCTGAGCCGTAAGCGTGTCTGTCAATTCTGCTTTTATCGCAATACGGCCACCGAGTGAGTCAGAATTCCCGTGACGTCCGCCATCAGAAAGTCTGCGCTGATACCCATCGCGCGTATTAAGTCCGACCGTTGCTCGCACAGCTACCCTATCGGAGAGCGGAACGTTAATCATTCCACGAGCGTCAAATCGGTTAAAGCGCCCCGTAGCCAGTTCGCCTTCAAGTTCAAAAATATCAGACGGAGGGTTGGAATTTACGATGACCGCTCCGCCAATCGTATTTTTGCCGAAAAGCGTACCTTGAGGTCCACGCAAAATCTGTACGCTCTGAACATCACCCAAATCGAGCAGCGCGCCAGCCGTCCGAGCAATATACACCCCATCATAGTATAAACCAACACCCGGATCGACCGTGATATTGAAGTCCGTTTGCCCAACACCGCGAATAAACGTGGTGATTGAGGCACTGCTCCCGGATATATTAGCGACCGGGTCCAAGCTCACATTGGGTGCAAATCGGCCAAGATCACCCACATTATTAACTTGTCGATCAGCAAGATCTTTGCCGCTGAATGCGGTGATGGAAATCGGTGTATCCTGAAGATCCTCATTGCGCTTACGCGCGGTGACGATAATTACACCAAGACCATCGGATTGCTCGATCGTAGAAACTTCCTCGGAATCCTGAGCATCATTGATAGCAGTGTCCTGTGCGTAAGCATTGGTTGCAACTGAAAGCGCCAGAACAGACGTCAGTGTCCAGCGGACACCGGCGGCCGACATTTTGGAATAAGATCGACAGGCCTTTAAATTATTCGACATAAAACTTCCTCCCACTTCATTATAATCGCGATACTAAAGATCACGTTTGAACCATATCGTACGCGCTTCGTCAGAGGTCGAACCGGCACCTTCGGCCCCGCATACTATAAAGCAGATAGTGCCCTACAGATAACTATTTACAATACGCCAAACTAAATATTGAATATCACCACTGGGAATAATGCACTTTGCGCTGTACGTCGCGCTCTTCCTTCTTGGTCATCGATACATCTCCTTCCTGCTTCAGGAATCTGCAGAAGATGTCTCACGAGATGGGGTGGTTGCCGCCCTCCCTGACGGCATCGCAATGTGCCAAGATAGTGGTGATTACAGCCACTGAGCGGAAAGGACGGCAACCATGACGAAAGATACCATGATTGGAGTAGATCTGGCTAAGAATGTTTTCCAGCTACACGCGGCCTCAATGACGGGGCAGCCACAGTTTTGCAGGAAGATGTCGCGGCAAAGTTTCCCAGGGTTTATGGCGAAGCAGCCTCCCGCAGTGGTCGTGATGGATGCCTGTGGCAGTGCTCGTTATTGGGCCCGGGAGATGGCGAAGCTTGGCCATGAGGTGAAGCTGATTGCGCCGCGCTACGTTAAACCGTTCGTGAAGCGCCAGAAGAACGATGCGGCAGACGCCGAGGCGATCGTTATCGCTGCCCAGCGGCCCGAGATGCGCTTCGTTCTTCCGAAGGGAGCTGACCAACAAAGTTGGGCGATTTTGTTTCGCGCCCGGGAACGGCTTGTCCACCAGCGCACCGAACTGGTCAATGCACTCAGGGCGAGCCTTTATGAATATGGTCACGTTGTTCCCCAGGGAATCCGCCAAATTAAACGGATCGCAGAGATCCTGGAGTCGCCGAATAATGATTTGCCCAATCTGATGCGGGAGGAATGCCGCGATATGGTGGAGCAGATCGCCGAGCAAACAACCCGCATCAATGCCCGGACCCGGAAGATCCAGGCGCTGGCCAATGAAGCTGACATCGCGCGGCGTTTGCAAACCATACCCGGGGTCGGTCCAATGACTGCTTTGGCAGTCGAAGCTTTCGTACCTGAAGAGAACTGGCGTGGAACGAGGCCCAGCCAGGCCGCAAAGTCGCGGCTGCAGCTGAAGTTCTCCATCGCAGGTGCAAAAGCTTCGATTGCCAAAGCACAGTGTTTTCAATGTATCTGCAGAGATGCCTTTTCCGATCAACTGCTAGGTCGGTACTGGAGAACCATCTGTTTCAACTGGTCTGCTCAGTTAGAGAAGAGAAGGTTCACCGTTTTGCGAAGCCATTTTATTGCAGGGTCGCTGTGGACGCGGGCGTGCCAGTTCGCGCTTATAGCATGTGGTTGAAGCGAAAACGGAAGTGGACACGAACTGAGTTCGTACGAAGCGGTGATAATTTGCGCAAGTCGTTCGGGAAGACACGCTATTAGTCCGCTGGCCTCCAACAAAGGGCCGACAGTGGCGTAGTTGGGAATCCAGGCATCGATTTTTCTGACCAACCCCTTTCCAACGAGGCTTTCGTTCAGAGAACTAAGACCGCTCCTATGCGCTCTCACACCTAACCATGAATAACCATTAAGCGCTTCTAAATTTACGTCTCGAACGTGAAAAATTGGATGATTTTTCGCAGCGGTCAGGACCCAATTTTGTAAGAATAACCGAGTGGTGTAGAAATTGGCTGTAAGTTGAGGAAGAAATCCAACGGCCAAATCCACACGCCCGTTTTCCATCATTTCAAGCAGGTCCGGCGAGTTATTACGTACCGTTTCGTAGGAGATGCCAGGCGCATGCTTACTAGCATGTGAGATCAAGTTAGGCATGAAATACATATCTCCGATATCAGCAACCGCGATCACAAAATGCCGCTTGCTGATTGTCGGATCAAAATTAACCGGACTGCGTATCGCTTGACCAATTGTATCTAGTCCATAGCTGATTGGTTCAGAGAGCCTAATTGCAATTGCCGTCGGTTTCATCCCACTTTTTGTTCTGACAAATAACTCGTCATCAAAGTGTTTGCGGAGCCTTTTCAACGCATTGCTGACAGCGGGCTGTGTCATTCCGAGATGCTCCGCCGCATCAACCACCTTTCCCGTGCGGATCAGTTCATTGAAGATACGTAAGAGATTCAGATCTATATTTTTCATAACCTGCCTTCATCGCCTATTATCATTCTCAGTGATGATATCTATCACAAGGTGCGATTGATTGTAAGATTCTTTTGCCTAAGCTCATCTAGTTAGATTGTCTACTGAGACGGATGACCACCGAATTAAACTGTGCAAATGTTGTAAGCAACAATTTGCAACCCGATGATATGAAAAAAGTGGAAAAATGGAATGATCAGATTGTGTGCGGTTACAGATATACAAAGTGGTGACATGCTACCAATTGACCAAGAGGGAATGCCTCCACTCGCTGTATTTAATCTCGACGATAAAATTTATGTAACGAGCAATATATGCACACACAATGTCGCACGGCTCACAGACGGTTTTTTTGAAGACGGCCTTATCGAGTGCCCGCTTCATTCGGGGGCTTTCGATGTCAAAACTGGTGAGCCAGAGGCATTCCCCTGTGAGATACCGCTAAAAACCTACGAAGTCACGATAAAAGATGGCTTTGTGTACATTGATCAAATCTGATTATTGCCGTGAAATTACACTAGAGGAGAGTGCAAAATGTCAAACGTAGAAGATGTCCGCCAAAAGCACCTTAAACTTGCTGAAAAGCTATTTCAGAAAGAATATGGACTTTTCATCGATGGTGCTTGGGAGCAAAGTAGTAGCGGTGAAACCATTGACATGATCAACCCCTCAACTGGGGATTGCCTTGCTAAGATTCAGTCCGCCAATGCCGCTGACGCAAAGCGCGCTGTCGAAGCTGCTGCGAAAGCCTTTCCTGCATGGTCACGAACGTCTCGATCTCAGCGTCAGGAGATAATCTATGAAATGGGTCGCCGCCTGAAAGCTCGTGCTGAAGATTACGCAATGATGGACACGTTGGACAATGGTAAGCCATTCATGGAGGCTATGAATTTCGATATTCCAATGGCGGTCGAACAATTCGAGATGTTCTCAGGTGCTCCATGGTTTCTGCATGGGCAAACGATTGAGGCTCCTAACGGTCTTGGAATAGTCCTACGTGAGCCACTCGGCGTGTGTGTACAGATTATACCCTGGAATGTCCCGCTAATAATGATGGCGTCTAAGATTGCACCAGCACTCGCTGCAGGCAACACGGTAGTCCTGAAACCGGCCGAAGCGGTATGCCTCTCCGTCATAGAGTTCTTCAAGGAGATGGCAGACTTACTACCAGCAGGTGTGCTAAACCTCGTGACCGGATATGGTCCGAATGTGGGAGAAGCGCTAGTGGCGCACCCATTAACGCGCAAGGTAGCTTTTACCGGGTCCAGACCAACCGCACAGAAGCTGATCCAATATGCCTCGACCAACGTCATTCCTCAGACGATGGAGCTAGGAGGGAAATCAGCTAACATTGTGTGCAATGACGCTGATCTAGACGCGGCCGCAGAAGGAGCTGCGATGTCCACTGTGCTTAATAAAGGTGAGGTATGCCTCGCGGGTAGTCGGGTTTTTGTTCATGAAGACGTGATGGATGAGTTTCTTGGGAAGTTCCAAGATTTGCTTGGGCGCGCTAGTTCGGGTGATCCAACGGAACATACCACTGTTTTGGGGCCACAGGCCTCACGCATGCAATATGAAAAAATTCTAAATTATATAGATATAGGAAAAACAGAGGGAGCCACCGTGGCCTATGGCGGGGGCAAGAGAGAGGTCGACGGCCTTCCAGATGGGCTTTTTATTAAACCAACCATCTTTACAGATGTCCGCAACGAGATGCGAATTGCTCAGGAAGAGATTTTCGGCCCCGTCACAACGGTTATAGGCTGGAGGGATGAAGCGGATGTTATCCGCATGGCCAATGAAAGTATCTATGGATTGGGAGGCGGACTTTGGACGCGAGATCTTCCTCGCGCTCACCGGATGGCACGTGCGCTTGAAACCGGCACTGTTTGGGTAAACCGATATTATAACTTCATCGGTGGCATGCCGATTGGCGGCTACAAAGGCAGTGGCTTTGGGCGCGAGTTCGCCAGTGAAGCATTGAACCACTATAGCCAAACCAAGAGTGTCATCATCAATCTGGAAGAAGGCCCGATCGGTGTGTTCGGGCAATAAAGAGGAGGAAATGACAAACCCAAAAAAGATTGTTGTAGAAGGTACAGATATAGAATTTTCCGTCGACGAGGGAGATACCATTCTGCGTGCCGCACTGCGAAATGGGATTGGATTGCCATATGACTGCAATTCGGGCGGTTGTGGTTCCTGTCAATTTGAACTGATAAACGGCGAGATTGAGGACCTCTGGCCAGAGGCCAAGGGAATCGGCGAAAGAGCGCGTCGTCGCGGTCGCCACCTCGCCTGTCAAAGCAGGCCGGATGGAGATTGTACGATAAAAGTACAAATTGAAAGGCAATATGAACCAATAGTCTCGCCGCGCCGCCAAACGCTTCGGTATGTATCATGCACGCAAATCACCCACAATATGGCCGAATTCACATTCAAAGGCGATTTGCCAGCGGATTTTCTAGTCGGGCAATATATATTATTGGATATACCTACCGTAGAAGGTTCTCGCGCCTATTCTATGTCCAATCTTCCCAATGAGCAAGGTGAATGGAGGTTCATCGCCAAACGCATACTTGGCGGCGCTGCGACGTCTTTCCTTTTTGAACATCTGGTCTCGGGACAGAAAATAGAAATCGATGGTTCTTATGGTATGTCCTACCTTCGAGAGGATTCGCCGCGCGACATTATTCTAATTGGTGGGGGATCCGGAATATCTCCACTCATGTCAATCATGCAGCAAGCCAGCATATCCGCCACTGCATCACAAAAGAAGATGCTGTTGTTTTACGGCGGCCGCGAGCCTCAGGACCTATGTGCAAACAAGCTCGTGTCTGCTTATCCTAGCTTAGCGCAACGAGTCTCTGTTGTAGAGGCTATCTCAGACACCGACGGTTTAAATAGACCAGAAGGAACAGAGTTGGGTTTTATCCATGATGTCGTTCGCCAAAACAAAAAGGTACAGATTAACCCCCTAAATTACGATTATTATTTCTGCGGTCCGCCACCGATGATTTCAGCGGTGAATAAAATGCTGCAACTCGATTTGAACGTGCCCGCTAACCAACTCTATTATGATAGTTTTCTTTAGTAGAAAAGGATTATTATGCCTGACTTGAAAACAACCTCAACGGCTAATAATGTTGATTATTCCGTTTATTCGGATCCAGAAATATTCAAAAAGGAGCAGGAACGCATTTTTCGCGGGCCTGTTTGGTCTTATGTAGGGCTAGCAGCAGAGGTCCCTGAAGCTAATTCATACAAATCGACACACATTGGCGAAACGCCGGTAGTCCTGTGCCGCGGGGAAGATGGAGCCATGCACGTCTGGGTAAACCGCTGCGTTCACAAGGGCGCGCTCGTCTGTCGAAATTCCCGGGGGAAAGCCGAGTCTGGCACATTTGTATGCGTTTATCATCAGTGGGCCTATGACGCCACTGGTGCGCTGCGCAGCGTCCCCTATCGCAGGGGAGTAGGCGGCAAAGGTGGAATGCCCGATTCATTTGATATCAAGAATCAGAGGATGACACCGCTGCGGGTCGACACCATAGGGGATATGGTATTTGCTACATTCCGCGAAGACGCGACAGAGCTGCGAGACTTTCTTGGAAACGCCATGTGTTCTGCAATCGAGAGAATCATGATCCATCCCATCAAGGTCATTGGTTCTGTGGGCCAACGCATCAAAGGCAATTGGAAGCTATATGCTGAAAACAGCCGAGACAGCTATCATGGCGGGTTACTGCACCTTTTCTATACTACTTTTGGTATATGGCGACCAAGCCAGAAATCTGTCGGCGAGATCGACGAGAAGTTCGGCTTTCACAATTCATTCCAGGTGCACAAGCCGTCGGACGATGACAGTGGGGCAAAACACCAAACAGAGGCTTCCCGAGACCCGGGAGCGGTCAATCTCAAAGACTCCCGGTTACTTGAAATTTGGCCCGACATGGGAGACGATATAACTCTAAGTATCCAGTCCATCTTTCCATCTGTAGTTTTACAACAGATCGGTAATGCGCTGGCAACGCGTCAGATGGTTGTCAGAAACAATGACGAGTTCGATCTGATTTGGACGTATTTTGGGTTTGAGCAGGATAGTGACGAGATGTTGCGACAAAGAATGCGTAGCATCAATATGGTCGGACCGGCCGGTTACGTCTCACTCGAAGATGGCGAGGCCACAGAAATTTGCCAAGAAGGTGTAAAGGGACCAGACGGACACTCACAGATTTTGATGGACTTGGACAATTCTACCAACCCGACCATTCCTATGGGGCTTGATGAAAATGCCGTGCGTGGATTTTGGCGTGGCTATCTTCATCTGATGGAAGATGGAGCGAAATCATGAATGATCAGATGGCACAGAGGGTTGACCGGTTCAATGCCTTATATGGGTTTTACATTGATGAGAAACTGGAGAAATGGCCCTCACTTTTTTCCGAACAATGTGAGTATCGGATTACTTCAAAACAAAACGAACTGGCTGGATTACCCGCCGGATTTCTCTTTTTCGAGAGCCGTGATGCCATGGACGATCGCGTGGCCTCTTTACTACATTCAAATATCTATCCCGAAATGGCATTGAGGCACATCAACGCACCATGCATCATTACGGAAATAACAGATGGCGTTATCCACGCTTCATCTAACTTTGTTGTCTTCGAGACTCGGAGCCAGAGTGATGTTTTTCCTTACGCGGCCGGCCGTTATATCGACGAACTGATCGAAAATAGGGACAGTGGTTTTGAAATCCGGAAACGGGTTTGTGTAATCGACAACGATATCGTGAGAACCCTTATGGCGATGCCATTATAATTTATGTTTTAGATCGAGGAGAATGTGATGACTGGAAAAATAATAGAACTTGGCTACATGGGTCTATCTGTATCTGATGGTGATGCATGGAGGAAGTTTGCCGGAGACATCATCGGCATGCAGGTTATAGAAGAAGAAGAAGAAGAAGACCGCTACTATCTGCGGATGGATGAGTGGCATCACCGAATTGTTGTTCACACCGATGGCGATGATGACTTAGCCTATCTAGGTTGGAGAGTAGCTGGTCAACCCGAACTAGAAGAAGTCGCAGTTCTGCTTGAACAGAATGGTGTCGAATATCGTGTAGGCAGCGAAGAGGAAGCACAAGAACGCAAAGTTCTCGGTTTGCTTAAACTGGAAGATCCTGGAGGCAACCCGACCGAGATTTTTTATGGTCCTAGGGTAGATAGCCATAATCCCTTCCACCCTGGCCGGCCCATGCATGGCAGATTTCTGACCGGCAATCAGGGGATCGGGCATTGTATCTTACGGCAGACGGATGACGACGCCGCTTATAAGTTTTACTCGATGCTGGGTTTTCGCGGTAGTGTCGAATATCATTTGCCATTGCCGAATGGAATGACCGCCAAACCTATCTTTATGCATTGTAATGACCGAGATCATTCGGTTGCATTCGGGATGGGCCCGATGCCAAAGCGAATAAATCATTTTATGGTTGAGTATACTGACCTGCGCGATTTTGGTATCACACATGACAAAATCCGACAGGAGGCACGCGACGTTGCTCTAACGCTGGGAATGCACTCGAACGATAGAGCTCTGACATTCTATTGTGCAAATCCATCAGGCTGGCTTTGGGAGCCCGGTTGGGCGGCACGCAAGGCAATCGATGCTCAAGAGTATTATGTCTCTGATATATTCGGACATGACAATGAAGCAGAAGGCTACGGTATGGATCTAAAGATGAAATGTGACTAGATGAGCATGCATTCCATTTGATCTTTGATGAATTTCAGTTGATGGCGGCTACCGCTCGAGGGGCCTCAAGCAGCACTTCTCTCATGTAGGTTGAAGAACGTTAGCCTGCTCTCCCCGTCGGCGATTGATCGCTGACGGGGGACAATGTTTTGAAATGTTAGTACATCGACGCTGCATCTCATTCGGGCCCTTTGTGAAGCTGAATCCACAAATGAGGCAGGACAAACGATCAATATAAATATCAGCATTGATGATGAAATGGAGCCATTACAGCGCAAACGGCGCACTAATAGAATAGGCGGCATCAATCTCTTGCCACATGTTTGGGGCTAGAAAATATATCGGAAGGAATCGAGTTGGTTCATAGAATCGCAATAATTGGCACCGGTATTGCCGGTCTCTGCATGGCAAAGACCCTGCTTGAACTACGATATAAGGTTACCATTTTCGAAAGTGAGCCAGACCTCGGCGGTGTATAGTCATCTTCTCGACGCTACTCTGGCCTAACTACTCAGAACCCTACGCGAAAACATGAGGTATCTGACCGGAACAAAGTATCTCGGAAGACATTCGATTGTTAGCGACTTCTCTCTTTTTCTGGCGGCGGTTGGTCGGGGGCAATGACATCCTTGAGTAGCGATGCTTGGTTCAACAGTCGTGAATGATGCGCAGCAAACACTTCCGGGGTAGCATTCATGCCTTGATGCTTGTCGAGGAAGCCGCTCACGTCGCTGGCAATTTCCCGGTCTTCGGTTGATCCAGTCGCGTCCAGCGCAGAGGCAGCATGACGATATGCCTTACGTATTTCCTGCCACTTTTCTGTACCATTGGCGACAAATGCTGGCAGCGCCGCCTGCCCCCGCGCGACGGCAATAGCCGGTTCGTTGGTGAGACGATCCGCATCGGTCATCTGACCGCTTGATCCGGCCCGCAGCCGCGCCCGCAATTTGACCAGCGCCATGCTTGACCCTGCGATCCCCTGCCCGCGCGCGCGTCTTGGCGTTGCTTCCGCAACCACACCGCGTGCGCGGAGTTCTCGCGCAAACCTCTCTCGCAAGCGATTAAGCTGGACTGGGCGTGGATTGAATCGGGTTCGATCAAGCCCCTCTGCTTGCACTGTCAAATGAACATGCGGGCGCGGCGTATCGGTGTGAAGCGCCATGACATAGTCGTGATTGTCGCTAAATTCGGCATGAGCCAGCGCGCGCACCGATCCCAACACCTTGTCGGGATCGGTGCGCGCAGGCATCGAAAAAACTAGCGACACCGATGACACAGTTGGCCGTGACCGCCATTGGAGCGTATCGCTCCACTCCGCCGCACGCTCTGCAATATCTTCCTTGCTCGTGAGGATTTCACCGTCGCGGCTTTCGATCTCGACGTCACCCTTGCGTCCGATATATTCAAGATGGGCTTTGACATGACGACCGCCCTTCTGCCGCCCCGTCACTTTGACCAACACTTCGGGCGCGCGGCGCACAATCCGCGCCAGCTTGGCCCGAGCTGTTTTACCGCTGGCAGACCCATAGCTGGCATAGAGCGGGATAAGCGGCTGGCCATTCAGGTCATGGATATAGCGCACCCGGAATGCGGGACGGGTCGCTTCCCACAATGCTGATTCTAGGGCCGATTCCAACCCCATCAATCCGCAACCGCCCAATAGCTGGCATCACCGCGCATGGCTTCGCCGACGGCTGCTACCTGCTCGGAAATTTCCATACGCATGTCAGCGATACGGCGCAGGTCGTTTCCAATCTGCTTGTCGCCATCTTCCATCATACGCAAATTGGCAGCCTTCATTGCCTGATTGAGATTGCGGCCAATACGGAGCAACTGCATTCGTATCGGTGCGAGCTCAGCCAGCAAACCATCATCGACGCGCGTTTTCAAAGCTAGATGGCGGCGGACCAATGCCTTGATCCATCCTGCTCGATCTGTCGAACGCAGTGACGCGCGATATTCGATCACCGCAATCTCGGCATCGGTAAAGCGCAGCGAGACACGATTCCGCGCCACGCCATCGGGACGTTCGATCAGTGGGCGATGGGTATTCTCCGCCAACATCCGTTCGATCAATTGGCGCAAGACTGCGCTTCGACCGCCTCGCCCTACCGCGAAGCTATCGAGCGCCGCAAGTGCGCCCGTATCTAGCCTTATGCTGAGCATCGCAGTCGTCGGTGGGGTATTTGTCGCCATTAAAATTGCCTCGTGAAACACGGGCATTGTAATACAACACGCGCCGCTAGGCATATCCTGCAATTAAGACAAATACCCTAAAACCCTCTAAGAAAAGCGCATCCAAAGCGGCAATCTTCATGAAAGATGAAGGTCGCTTTGGATGCGCTTGGGGGTTAGGTTATTGAGTACGCCCGTTAAGCAGGGTTCTCATACGGACTGAAGATCGCCGCACGATTTCGTGCTGGCGGCTGGCGGTCGCGCTCCCCCATTCGGCGATCTCGGCGATGGTGCGACCGCAGCCGGTGCAGACGCTGGCCCTGGCGTCTAGCGCGCAAATATCTTTGCAGGGAGATAATGGCCGGTCGGTCACAAAGCCCAGCATGCACTTTTATTCGGACGAGTGAAACTGTGACTGCGATGGCCACTCATCGGACCAAACGATCAATTATTCGGAGCTTGGGATATCTTTGCAGCCACTGCTTTTGTTCAAGCCGTTCCAAGAAAACCGACCGCTTCTCATTTGCAGATCGGCCCGCTGCCGTGAGCCGAAGTTCAAACAAATCATCCAGACCGAACGGTGCAGCGATTTCGCACTGGTCTTGGCCGCTCCGTCGAATCGCAACTGCGGTTGCGGTCTCCGGCCAGAAACGCATGGCGTCAGTCACAGACCTGTAATCAGCATCGCCATTCCTCTCGTTCATTCGCGCTTGATTTTTTACTGACCAATTCAGGTCCGGTCGGATCTTGTGCAACTCTGCTTCGAGCGCTCGATCTTTGGCGGCATTGGAATCGTCTGAACCAAACCAAATCACATCAATGTCTGCCGTCAAATCATTGGGCACGCGTCCGTGCAAGTTATCCCAAACGGCATCGCGAACAAATCCTGAACCTACCCAACAGTCTGCCAAATCAAGCGAGCGGACAATGTCCAACACGGCCCATCGGCTCGGGTCAGCCATCATCAACTTTTTAAGTGTCAAAGCATATTGCATAAGAGAACGACCACATGATCGGGTTTCCAAACGATATATGATCCGACCTTCCGATTGTCTGGTTTGTCCAATGTCAGTAAATCATCCGCTCAAACGAGCACAGCGAAGCCCCGACCGGCAGAGCCGGTCGGGGTGCGGGCGTTTGGATCAGTTGCCGTTCGATGTGCGGGCGCGTGACCAGATGAGGTTGAAGTTCTTGCCATCTTCATCGGCGAACAGGCTGGCGAAGATCGGCGCGTTGAAGCTGGGATCGTCGAGCTTGATCGAAAGATACTCGCGGTCTTCTTTGCTGGTCTTTGCCCAGGCTGCCCCGATTTCGGCCTTTGCCACGAACACCCGGTGGGTCGGTGCGTTTTCGTTGTCGCTTGGCTCTTCGGCGACGATGGTGACGTTTTTCTTCTGCAACATCACGGTGACGATTTCGCCGCGATAGTCATTGCCCGTTTTTTTGAATGTTCCGATGTTAGCCATGATACTTCTCCTTGGTTTGGTCGAACCCGCGCTCATTCGCGGCCTCGATGGCTGATTTCAGGCAGGGGCTTGAACCGATGCATCCGAAGGACCGAAACGAAGTGGAGGACGGTGCAGAACGGGGTTTCTTGATTCCGCGAGGAATGCGCGTCAGCGCAGGGGAAGAAACTTTGGGCTGCACCGTTGCAGCTAGGGGCAAGAGGCGCAGCCGTCCCCTGCCAATCAAAGCCATTTAAGAGGACGTGAATGAGTGCAGTTGGCTAATAGTACCAAGGAGATTTGGCGAATATGTGACCGCGTTCAATGACTGGCTCATAGACTGCGGTAGATATGGCGGGGTTTGTTTGTTGAACGGGCCGATCCCTCATGCAGATGCTGACGATTACAGAAAATACGCCGACGCCCTCAAGGCGATGGACAAGGCCAATCGAGCACCCTGTCAAAAACCGCAGCAAACGCAGCGACCATTTCGGGCATCGGGAGGCTCATAGCGCGCCGATATTGTTAGCCCGTTCGCCCGTGACGATGGCGCTTCCGCCAACAAATAGGACGCTGCCTCGCTCAATGGCTGCTGCACCCACGCCGCTGCCTCGAACGGCTGTGCCGGACGGGGCTTTGCGGTGATTTTGGAGCGGGCGGCTGAACAGCCGCCCGCCTATGCTTCAAGCCGCAATTCGCTCTTCCTCATCTTTTGTGGACGCAGCCTCTACCGCTTCCTGCGGTTCCGGCTCCGCTGGTTCATCCTCTTCCATCAGCCACTTGGCTCGTTCAGCGGCGGTAACGGTTCCGACACCGCCACGCTTTGTATAAGCCGATGGCGGAAACGCCATCCAGCGCGGAACCCAAGCCTCCTGTTTTGCACGGCCATTCTCGCCCGTGAGGTGGTCACTGATAATGCCCTTCACCGTCTTTGTCTTTTCGCTGGCGTTGGCGGCGGCAATGCTGGCTCCGCCAACTTCGCCCAAAAGAGCGGTCAGGACTTCACGGTCGCGCACAAGGTCCATGAACGCATCATCCGCCGTCCAGTAATCAGCCATCTCCACATCGAGATGGATACCCAAAGTTTCGACAAGATCGCTTCCCGCTGCCAGCGTTTCGGCCATGACCACGCCCAATATCTCTATCACCACAGCATCAGGCACATCAAGCAAACGCAGCAGCAAGCCGCTCATACCATTTCGCGTTTCATGGCCGAGCGTCACGGTGGGTTCGTCGGCATCAAAGCCAAGCACCGCCAACACCGCACGGCGGCGCTCGTCAAAACGCGCCTCCGCCACGCTGGTTTCGATACTTTCAGTAATCGATTCCTTGCGGCTGCGCTGCTCCTGCACTCTCACATTCCACAATGGCGACCCGCAAATCGCATGGGCCACCATAACGCGCAGCGCGATAGTGGGGCTGGCCGCAAGTTCGCAGCGCACGGCAGCGTGGCGGTGAAGGTCGATATATTCGCCCATTGGGCCGGTAATTTCAGGACGCTTGGGCTTGTCGGCCTTGCTATCCACCTGTCCGGTTTCCCGCACCCGCGCTTCTTTGGCAGTGAGATAACCTTCGTGGAACGTCACTTCGCCCTTGGCGCTCACATCAATATAGACGCGGCCACCCTTGCGCTTGGTGGTCTTTTCATGGTCCCATGTCTGGAAATAGCTGTCCTCTGGGATGATCTGCACATCGCTCCAGCCATCTTCGAGATATTCCGCTTTCTTGGCTTCAATGGCGGCGGATTGTGCTTCCCAGAACTGGTCCGCATCGCCAAAATAGCCATCCTCGGCAAACAGATCGCTGACGACCTGGCCCTTAAACTCGGCCATATCAAAGATCGCAGCGGAAGTAGAAATCGACGCCCCGCCAAACAGCCAAGCCTTTAGCTGCGTCCCGCGCGGCGCATAGGCTTCTTCATCCCTGAACAAAGCCAGCCATGCTTTTTGCTGCGCCTTGCTCGCCAAAGTCAGATGGCGCACGGTAGCGGCATCAATTTCTTCGCGGCCATAGGCTTTGCGGATAGCGGGAAGCAGATTGCCAAGCGCAAGAATGCGCCCCACGGTCTTTTCATCCATCCCGAATGTGTCGGCAATTTCGGCTGCCTTACGACCCTTTTTGACCAACTGGGTAAACTGTTCCCACTGCGTGACCTCGTCGGGATTTTCGCGGACGAGATTCTCGATCAAGGAGGCTTCCAAGGCGGCGGCATCGTCGCCTTCTTCCAATATCGCGCAAGGGAGCGGCGCGGCGCTGCCGCCTTCTTCGGCAACCGTGGTTGCCGCATGATAGCGCCGCCGTCCCGCGACAATCTCGAAAGTGTCGGCGCTGCCGTTGGGACGCACCAAAAGCGGAACAAGAACGCCCCGCACCCGCACCGAGGGCAATATATCGCTAATGTCGGGCGGCTTCTTGGCGTTTCGCATATTGGCCGGTGAAACCGACAGTTTGGCGAGGTCTATATTTTCGAGTTGCATTGCTATTCTCCTTCGTGAATTTCAAGTGATTGGCCCCGCTCCCGTTGCATACGGGGGTGGCGGTGGAAGCGGGGCCGGTTGTCTCGCGCAGCAGGATTGCTGCGCGAGGGTCTGCCGCGCCTTGACCGGAGGGGTGGGCAAGGTGGCGGAAGATGTGCTTATTCATGGGCTTGAGCCAAGGCAGCGGCTTTCAGCCGCGCTTCGTCCTCGGTGATGCGCCCGATATTTCGGGCGGCATCAGCGTAAACCGTGAGCGGAAAGCGCGCTTCAAAATGCAGATCGCGCTCGATGGACAGACCAAGCGGCAAGGTCAGAGATGCAATCTCTGACAGGCTCACCGAGCCGAGTTCGGGACAACCAAACCCCAGATCGGCCAGACCGAAGTATGTCGAGTGCGGAATTATGTTGAGCGCACCGCGCGATCTGGCGGTTTGTCAGGTGTTTCTAAGGACAACACTTCGCATAACGAGCATGCTCCCGACGTCTCAAGACGAAAGGAGTATCACAATGTCAGACGAACAATTTACCACTATAGCGGCTCGCCATATTGAGGATTTCGGCAAACATCTCCGCCAGCAGGGATATGCTGAGGGTACAATCAAGCATTACGGTCATAGCTGCCGCCACTTCGTGACGTGGCTCGATCAGCACGACATTCCACTTGATGCCGTCGATGAAGAGCTCATCGAACGGTTCGCCGTCCATAGCTGTGCTTGCCCAGGCTACTTTGTGCAAAAGGCGCGGCGGAATGCCCAGTATCTGGCGTCGATCCGCCGCTTTGTGCGCCATCTCGCAGCGATCGGCGCGATCCCTGAAATGGTGTGTGGAAAGCAGGGAGATGACCGGCTTCATCCGTTCCGCGACTGGCTGAGCCGACATCGCGGCGCGAGCGAACGCACGATCCTCGGTCATCTGCATATGGTCACCAAGCTGTTGCCCCAGCTTGGCGATGATCCGGCGTGCTATGATGCTGCCCTGATCAACCGGGTCATATTGCAGAATCTGGAGAGCGCGTCGCGGGTGAGTGTCCAGCAGATGTGCGGTTCGCTGCGGATGTATCTTCGTTACCTGGCCGCGAGCGGCACTTGCTCACCGGCGTTGGTCGGAGCAGTCCCGCGAATACCGCGATGGCGGCTCGCGACGCTGCCGCGCTATATCCTGAGCGACGATGTGGAACGCGTGATCGCCTCATGCGATCCGGCCACGCCTCGGGGACTGCGGGACCGCGCCATTCTGCTGTTGCTGGCGAGGCTGGCCCTTCGCGGCGGCGATGTCGCCAACCTGCATCTTGAAGACATCGACTGGGACAATGGCCTGATCCGAGTCGCTGGCAAGACGAAACACGCCGTCGCGCTGCCTTTGCCACAAGACGCAGGTGATGCCCTGCTGGCCTATATCGAACGTGCCCGGCCTATCGTTACCTCGACGAAGGTCTTCATCCGATCAATCGCGCCGTTCGTGCCGTTCGCATCGTCGTCGCCGATCTCGATCATCGTGCGCGACGCCCTTCAGCGGGCAGGTGTCGACAATGCCAACCTGCGCGGTGCCTATCTGCTGCGCCACTCCGCCGCCACGCACATGCTGCGCTCGGGCGCAACGCTCGATGCCGTCGGCGCGGTGCTTCGTCACCGTTCGCCGGAAACGACCGCTATCTACGCGAAGGTCGATACGACGATGCTGGCGCATGTGGTGCAGCCCTGGATCGGAGGTGCGTCATGCTGATGATCACCAATGTTCAGCGCTATGTCGCGATCAAACGCGGGCTCGGCTACAAGTTCGCCGATCAAGAGCAGATGCTCCTGAAATATGCCGGGTTCGCCGACGCCCGCGGTGATGAATATACCTTCGCCGACCGGATGATCGAATGGGCGTCGATGGCGCCATCGGGGCAGCGATCGCGAGAATGGCTGAGGGTAGCACGACACTTTGCGATCTCCATGCATGCCGAGGATGACCGCAACGAAATACCGCCGCGCGATGTGTTCGGCAGGGCCAAACGGCCGAGGCCTCGTCCGCACATCCTAACCCCATCGGACGTCAATCGGATTATGGAGGCGGCGCTATCGGTCCCGCCGGTCGCGTCGATCACGCCCCATACCTATCACCATCTGTTCGGGCTGTTGGCGACGACGGGGCTGCGCGTATCCGAGGGGGTTGCTCTGTTCTATACCGACATAACGCCTGATGGGCTGATGATCCGCGAGACCAAGTTCCGCAAAACCCGGCTTGTTCCGATCCACGACAGCACGCGCACCGCGCTCGCCGAATATCTGACGCTCCGGCAGCGCATCGGCGGTCCCAGTCCGCACCTGTTCGTGCTCTCGACAGGCGAACCACCGGATCATGCGACGGTGACGCGCACCTTCGTCAGGCTAGCGCGGCAGGTCGGGCTGCGCGGTCCGCAAGGCGAGCGCGGTCCAAGGCTGCATGATCTTCGCCATAGCTTCGCGGTCCGCTCGCTCGAACAATGCGGCAGCGATCGTGCAACTATCAACCGGCACATGCTCGCACTCAGTACCTATCTTGGACACGCCTGTCTCTCCGATACCTACTGGTATCTGGAGGCGACGCCGGTGCTGGTCCAACAGATCGCGACCGCGACCGAGGCGTTCCGGGAAGGGGGTGCGGCATGACCGCGCTCGCACCGCACCTCAGCGTCTGGCTGCTGGAGCATCTGCCCCGCGATCGGGGCGCGAGCCGCCATACGATCGACAGCTATGCCTATAGCTTCCGGCTGCTCGTCTGCTTCGCGGCCAAACGGTTGCGCCTACGGCCGTCAGACCTCCGGATCGAACAGCTCGACGCCGCGCTGATCCTCGACTTCCTCGACGACATCGAGAAGAGCCGGGCCAACACGCCTCGCACGCGCAATGCCCGGCTTGCCGCGATCCGGTCCTTCTTCCGGTTCCTCGAATATCGGGCACCGGCCTGCCTCGACGTCGCCATGCAGGTGCAGGCGATACCGGCCAAGCGGGTCGAACAGCCGCTGGTCGATTATCTAACCCGTGCCGAGTTGCAGGCCCTGCTCGACGCTCCTGATCGGCGAACACGATCCGGGCTGCGCGACCGGGCGATGCTGCACCTTGCCTATGCTTGTGGGCTGCGCGTCTCCGAACTGACCGGCATTCAGCTTGACGACATCAACCAGCCCACCGCCGATACCGTCCATGTTCTGGGTAAGGGCCGGCGCGAACGGGTGTTGCCGATGTGGAAGGAAACGCAAGCCGTCCTGCGAGACTGGCTGCGAGTACGGCCAGCAGGTGATGAACAGGCTCTGTTCCTCAACGCGCGCGGCGAGGCGATCGGGCGGCATGGCTTCGCCAGTCGGCTGACGGTGCACGTCAAAACGGCCCAGCGGACTGCTCCGAGCCTCGTCCGGAAGAAGGTTACGCCGCACGTTCTGCGGCACACCTGCGCCATCCACACGCTTGAAGCCACCGGCGACATCAGGCGTGTGGCGCTGTGGCTCGGCCATAGCAGCGTCACCAGCACCGAGATCTATCTGCGGATCGATCCGAGCGAAAAGCTCGACATCCTCGATGCCGGGGCTCCGCCACAGATCAGGAAAGGCACGTTCACCGGCGTGTCTGATCGCCTGCTCGCAATGCTGGAGGCTGCCCATGCCTCATGATTATGTGAAGCAATCAGAGCTCATCGCCGTGAAATGCGACAATGGGACATCCCAACACAACATAACGCTGTGCTCGACATACTTTGGTTTATGTCGAGTTCAACATAAACCGAATAGCGTGTCGCCATCTTCGTCGAGTTCAGACAGCAGCCAAGTGGCTGCGCCAACCGGATTGAACAATTTGACAACCGGAATATGATCGCCGCGATTTTGGCCGTTAGCCAAAAGACGCTTTCGTTGATCTTGAGTCAGCAACATCATGGCAGAAACTCCTTTCAGAACATCTCGATCTGGTTGCGGCTATTGGTATCGAACAGGCCGTGATCGGCGGGTCGCTGGGCCTTCTTGGGTTCCATCGGCGCGTTGGCGCGGTAGGCCAGCCTCTGGGCTGGCGTGATCGGCGCAACACCCGACACCAAAGTCTGAACCCCAATCGGTGTGACCTCGGCGTCAAGCTGCGGGATGGTGTGATCTGGCGCTGCCCTGCTCATGCCGCGCACTCCGACCGGAATGGCACCTGATCGGTGAACGCGAGCAAATAATCTGCCGCCTTGCTGGCCTGGCTGGCCGCTTTGAAAATGGCGCGGTTGTCCTGCCGCAATACCGCCAGCCAAGAGCCGAGATAATCGGCATGGCGAACGGTCGGCACGATACCGAGCGCGGCGCAAAGGAAAGCGGATGCGAGTTCGGCGCATAATTCCTCCCGCGCATAAAGCGCAGTCCCGAAACTGCCCGACTGATCGCGGCCAAGACGGGTCTTGTGGCCCGTCCAGTGGCCGAGTTCATGCAAGGCGGTGCGGTAGTAATCAATCTGGTAAGTGAAGGCGGGTTGCGGGGGAACTTGCACAAAATCCGCGCCGACATTGTAAAAGGCCTTGGTTCCGCCCGTCCGAAAATCCGCGCCCGTTGCTGCAATCAAGGCCTCGGCCTGATCGTGCAATTCGCGTTCGGGCAAGGGCGCGGGTTCAGCGGTCAGCTTCTCCGGCAAGCCATCGCATTGCGCGGCATTGAACACGGTAAAGCGTTTGAGGAATGGAATGGAGCGGGGTGCATCTGAATAGCTCGCGCCGCCCTCGCCTTCCTTTTGCCGCTCATCATCCGGCGTGAAGCGGTCAGCATAGAAAATCGTTCGGCCCTTCTCGCCTTTGCGAACGCATCCGCCAGCGGCCAAGGCTTGCCGGAATGTCAGCCAATCCTGCGAGGGATAACCACCATCAATGACAGCGCCCCACAATATGAGGATATTGATACCCGAATAGTGCCGCCCCGAAATCGCGTTGCGCGGCAAGCCGGTCACGGCGTTGCCGCTGTTCCAAGGTTTCACCCAAGGAAAAACGCCTTCCTCAAGCTGCGCGATAATCTGCGCGGTCACTTCATCATAAAGAGATACCTTCGGCGCTGCCCTTCCGCTCCGGCGCGGTTTACGCGCCGTGCGCGAAGCGCGCTTTGCCTTCGCTGTTCTGCCCTTGCCGTTTTCACTGACTTTCGTATTTTCATGCAACATAACCGCCTCCATCACCCCAAAACTGCCGCACCCGGCCCCGGAAGACCCTATGGAGATCAGGCCGCACACAGACCTAAATCCGCATGCGCCTGACCCAGGGAGGGGGGTGGGCGGCGAAGAACGACCGGAAAGGCCCGCTGATTGAGGCAGGCTGCACCCGAAGGGCCGGAACGAAGAGGAGGTAGTGAGCGAAGCGAGCATTGCGGCCTGCCGCAGCGGGCCTAGAAGGGAGTGCCGCCCACCCCGCGACCTGGATCAGGCCCAAAACAACGTCATCGCGCAAGCGATGGCCATTGTGGCGACATTGTAAAAAATGACACGAAGACTGTCTTCGCCGTCGCAAAAATAGAAAGGAGATATATGGTGCAAAATAATAATGGTGAAAAACTTGAACCCGAGCCAGCGGTTCAAACGACGTTAAATGCTATTTTCTT
The DNA here is from genome assembly GCF_965233695.1 of Parasphingorhabdus sp. Taxonomy (GTDB): domain Bacteria; phylum Pseudomonadota; class Alphaproteobacteria; order Sphingomonadales; family Sphingomonadaceae; genus Parasphingorhabdus. The sequence continues at coordinate 2,010,574 of NZ_OZ247497.1, read as the reverse complement.
TTCCATGGAGCTCAGCCGTTCGGTGTGGATGATCACATCGATCTTGCCAGGGGGCGGTGAGCGAATGTCACGCCATGTGCTGAAGGCTGGCGATGTTGCTGGCCTGTTGGACCGCCTCGAACTTCTGCGCAAGAAGGCCAAAAAGCGAACCGGTAGCGAGTTCCCGTTTGTGGCCGTGCAAGAAGCCGGCCTTGACGGCTTCTGGATACACCGCATGCTGGAACAGCATGATATTGAAAGCCATGTCGTCGATTCCGCCTCAATTGCGACATCGCGGCGGCGGCGCAGGATCAAAACGGATCGGCTCGACGGCGAAATGCTGCTGCGCGCATTATTGTCGTTCAAGCGCGGTGATCCGCGTGTCTGCGCCATGGTTGTGCCGCCGACACCGGAAGAAGAAGATCGCCGCCGCAACAGCCGCGAGCGCAAAACGCTGGTGGTGGAGCGCGTCAAGATCGTCAACAAGATCAAAGGCCTGCTATTCTGTCAGGGGGTTGTCGGCTTTGAACCGCTGGGCCGGTATCGCCGCAAGCGGTTCGAAGAGCTGCGAACGGGTGACGGTCGTTTACTACCACCGCATCTCAAAGCCGAGATTGCGCGGATGCTCGACCGGATCGAGTTGATCCTTTTGCAAATGAAGGCGGTCGAGAAAACCCGTGACGAGCTGGTCGCATCAGCGCCAGTCGACGAAAAGATTCCTGGCTGCGCAGCCAGACTGATGCAGCTCAAAGGCATCGGCCCCGATTTTGCCGAGGTGCTCTGGTCCGAAGGACTATATCGCCACTTTGACAACCGAAGGCAGCTCGCATCTTATGCCGGGCTCACGCCGACGCCTTGGCAAAGCGGGTCAATCAGCCGTGAACAAGGTGTGTCCATGGCGGGTAATCCGCGTCTTCGAACCGTGATGGTGCAAATATCCTGGTTCTGGCTGTTACATCAGCCGACCTCAGCATTATCAAAATGGTTCCAGGAGCGGGTCAAGCTGGATGGCGGCCGTCGCCGCAAGCCTGCCGTTATCGCTCTGGCTCGCAAGCTGCTGATCGCATTATGGAAGTTTATCCGGCACGGCGTTGTTATTGAGGGCGCTGTTATGAAGACGGCATAACTTCAACACTGTTTTCCCTGTCCGCCGGGTTCGATCGCGCCCGGCAGATCCAGGTTGGCGGACCGACAACCCCGCATGGCTTCAAATGCCGACCGGAAGAATGGTCCCGTCTACCTGAGCCTACCCGACGAATACGGGGTCTTGGTGCAGCTGTTTATTGCAGCGACCGTATGTGAGGCTGGAGTGGTAAGATTACTTACCACGCAATCGAACAGGCTCAGACTTGGATTTATCTAATAATGGAGTGCATATGATGAAAAATGTTTGACAGTCTAATCCCCATGTGAGGCGGGGTGGGCGGCAAGAGCGACCAGAAAGGCCCGCATCAAGCGGTCAGGCGCACCCGAAGGGATGCAACAAAGAGGAATACCCGGTCCTGAAAGGCCGGGTTGCGCCTGAGCTCGGCGGGCCTAGCCGGGAGCGCCGCCCACACCGTCTCTCTGGTGCCGGAAAACAACGCCGGCGCGTCCGCGCCGTCCATAGCCATCGCACATCATCGCGATCCCATCATCCGCGAAGCGGCCTCAACAAAAACGGCACCCTTGCACGGCGCGACGCCGCGCGGTGGTGTGCGCGCGCAGCTGTGCGCCAGCGCCCACCGTGCAAGGAGAGAGGCAAGAGTGCCTGCGGGTCAGAACAAAAGCCGCACCCTCAAGGAGCGCAGCGGAAAAGAGTGCGTCCCCAAAAAATCCCGCCCATTATCCGGGACGTTGCGGGGTGTCCCCGCAGAAGGGGTAGCGGGAGACAGCGCAAGCGGCTCCGGCTCAGGGGAAGGCCTTCCCCAAAATATAAGTTCAGACAATGTTCCTGAACTTTCCTACCTCTGTCAGGAAACAAGTCACGCTCATCTGCATGATACAAAACCTCACAGTCCAGCCCCAGAGATTGGCGGTTTCATATCAAGCCACACTCATAATCAAATATCTACATGTGCTCAATTACAAATATATCTAATATCTATATATGTTCAATAACTCTTGATTTGAACATCTATGAGTGTTACGAAAGCGCCGGAGATCAGATATGTCAAATGCAAAAAGAGCCGGATTAGCCCGCAAGAATCTCGACAAGCGCCTCGGTTTTCTGCGTGATACAAATCTTGCCAGCCCCAAAGGCGGCTGGATACGAGCCATTCGCGACGCGCTAGCCATGTCAAGCCGTCAGCTTGCGAATAGACTAGGCGTTTCCCAGTCGCGTATTACCCCGCTTGAACGGGCCGAAGCGCATGGCTCGGCCACGCTAAAAACGCTGAGAGAAGCGGCTGAAGCGCTGGATTGCACGCTGGTTTATGCGTTTGTTCCCAATAAGCCGCTCGATCAGATCGTCGAGGATCGTGCGCGCAGCAAAGCCCATGACCAGATCGGGACGGTATCGCACGGTATGCTGCTGGAAAACCAGTCGATGACCAAAGTGCAAATGCAAGAAGAGCTCGAACGCATGACCAGGGACATATTGGCAGAGCCGATTAGCCATTTATGGGATGATGAATGACCGATCCGCTGTTTGATGGTGATGATGAAGCCAACACGCCTTTAACAGAAGAAGAGCGTGAACAGCTGATCCCGACCTATATCACGCTGCGCAGCGAGCTCAACGAAGCCGAGCAGATCAACATTACCGAGGCAAGCCGCTGGTATGGGCGAAAGCGCAAAGCCGATATATTGGATGATGCGTTGCTCAAGGAGCTGCACAAACAAATGTTCGGGCAGGTCTGGAAATGGGCGGGCAAATATCGCCAAAGCCCTAGAAATATCGGGATTGATGCCTATCGCATCCCGACCGAAATGCGCCAGCTTGTCGACAATGTCCGGTTCTGGGTAGAAAATGAAACCTACCCGCCCGATGAAATCGCAGTCCGGTTCAGCCACCAGCTCGTTTCCATTCATCCCTTCCCTAACGGCAATGGACGCCATTCCCGCATGGCAGGCGATTATCTCGCAATCCAATTAGAACAGGCGATATTTACATGGGGGCGAACAAGCCTGACCGATGCCAGCGCAACCCGCAAAGCCTATATCACAGCATTACAGGCAGCGGACGGCGGGGACATCGAACCACTGTTGAAATTTGCACGGGATTAGCCGCAAAGAAGAACCGGCAAAAAACATCCTGTCACGCAGGAGTTGACATTGCGCAACGCGGGTCAGGGAAGCATTTCCCCTGCGGCCCTACACTCTGAACTATATCGCTTGAACTAGGGCCTGTTTTGATTGAGCGCCGTAATCGTCTGCACACGATCAAGCCAACCAGCGGCCGTTTGGCACTTCCATCCGACAACGGCTTTTATCCGGTCATATTCCTCCGCGATGTTGCGGACGAATATGGGCTCGTGATGTGCGATACGGTTTCTAAATTTACGGATTTTGAACACTTGATCATGCGCTTCATGACGCAGCTGTTGCACCGATTTACCGGCATCGGTGTGCGGAAAAACAGTTCGAAAATGCGGATTCCAAAGGTCGTTGTCATGCGTAGCTGTCAGCATGGATTCCCAAAATACAAATTTCAGCTCGGCAACCACTTTGCCCGTGGTCGGCTGCATCCGGCTTACATTGAGAAGCTCGGTTGTCGGACTGAACCGCCTTTGCGGATTGGGCAGTCGTCGGATAAGGCCGTTTGACCGGGGCCAATTGGGACCATGTACCATTTCCAAGGCATCCGCGATGCTATTGCGCACCGCCACTTCACATATCTGAAGCGGGACGATGAAGGCTGCAGAAAGCTCAAGATTCCACTGATAAAGCGCGAGAGCGTCTTCAGGGACATTGTTTTTTGCCTGCAAATAGGTTGCAAATCGGGGCGCCGAGAATACATTGGGTAAATCAGTGATTTCTTGAGGCGTGAAGGGCAAAATCCGTCTTCTTAAAGTTGGGAATCGATCAACTAAAAGTTGACTTTTCGAGAAAAATAGCTATTAAGGTTCGTATGACGTGTGAGACACGCGGGCGCAAGCCTCCCCTCACCGCATATAGATACTAAAAAGCTCGTCAGTGATGGCGAGCTTTTTTATTACAAGGCTAGCATAGCAAAACCTGAGAAATATCGACAGCGACGGGGCCTTCGGTCATGACGACGAAGCGTTTTTGAAACTGCGCAGATGCTCGGGAAGCGCCATTTCAGTATCGTGCATCGAAACTACAATCTGTAGCCCGCTATAGGCTACTGCGGGTAAGCCAAGCTCAGCGGCTTGCTCAATCAATGTACGGGCAATATCTATTGCCTCCTTATTGCCCAAAAGCAGAGGAGTCTTAGCAAATTTTTCAGCTTCAGCCTTGCAGCGCTTTGCGAATTCAAGTTGCTCATGAGAGAGAAATATCGGGTCAGGCATTTACGGTATCCATTTCTAGCAGAGCATGTGCTCCGGCATGATCGCCTTCGCGTTCCCAAGCCCCCATGATTGCGCCCTCGAACATCATCCGGCTTTGCTCATCACGCCATGATATCTGCAGCGTGCCTTTACAATCCTCCATAGCAAAGATCGCGCCACGCCAGTGACGCTGATATCTATTGGATAAAAGGCTGACGGCTGCACAGGCTTGCCCCCAAGCTGAACGGAGTCGATCCAATCTCCAGCTTTCAGATGCTTGATTGTAAGCCGAAAGTTTTGGAACGTTTATCGTCGAATCGGGCCTTGAGGCTCCGTTTTCGACCTCCGAAAAATCTTGATCAAATTTAAAGGCTAATTCTTTGTCACTCATCGTAATCTCCTGCTGGTGTCATACAATATTCCTACCAGATTGAAGCCATAGTTGCCACATTTACGAAGTGAACCAACATGAACCGCGGTCGAGCGTTCTAAACTATATAACAAGATTTAGGTGTTTAAAGGCCGTGTTCTTCCATCTGCTCAAAAGCCGCGTCCAGCTTATCCTGATCTAAGCAGTCCCATTCCTCAAAAAATGGTAGAAATAAGAACTGGAATCCTTTGTCGGTTATTTCGGTGGGATGCACTTTTTTGATTTTTTTCGAGCCAAATCGCCTGCGCTCAAAGACAGCTTCCATCGCAAAGCTCTCACCTTTCGAGTTTGCCGCATTCAAGAACAGGACTTCTCCGCGTTCCTCGGCTTCGACAGCGAATCCCGAAGGTGGTAGATCTTCTGGCTTGGCTGACCATGCTTCTCCAAGCATGATTACGGCGTCAGCGCCTACAATCCGAGCCAAACGAGCAAGGTCACGCATCAGTACATAGCGCGATGCACGGTCCGGATGGTCCGTGCGGATCATATCAATTGGGAACCTGTCCTTGAACAGAAATGTCATATTCTGATGGTAGCCATCACGCTTGAGAACCGCCCGTGCATTATCGAAATACGCCTCGGCAATATCGCTTAGTGTTTTGGCGTTTTTGAGCCTTCCCCAACCGGCACCGGCCTTACGGTAGCGCTTCATCACGCGCGCTTCATCTTTTTCGGAAGGACGCTCCATTGGCTTTCTAAAGAAGCGATGACCTCGAACCGACCCGTCTTTCATCGAAAGATACAAGGCGCGATTCATTGCCAGCTGGCCCATTGCGTCAGGGCGGCTTTTCGTAAGCTTAGATGGGACCGGTAGCTGATTAGCTTCCAGCAAATCGATTAAAGTTGAGCAGAAATCGCTATAGACATGTGCGAGAGCTTCCAGAATTTCAGTGTCGGGCAAATCGTTGGCGACCCATCGCCGCTCGATAAGCAAAGTACCATGCTCGACAATCTGCGGAACGAAATATTTTTGCGGTATCGTTTTGTAGATAGACGTTGGAGTCGCCGATAGGGGGACGTTGGACCAATCGGTTCGCGGCCCCTCGTTCATATAGCTGGCGATGATCTCAGCCCGGACTTGACTGTGGGTTTCCAGGTCACCCTGCTTTTCGATTGTATTGCGGGAGTCTTTCGCCCACCGCATGATCGGATCTTGCTTCCAGCGATTCTGATGCGGCGTATACCATGTGTCAAAATCGGAAAATTTGGCTTTGTTCGATTGAAGGATGAATGTGACCGTCCTGCTGGTCATGATGCAGTTTTGCAGTGCGAGCCGAAACTTCTGCGGCTCGAAATATGCCCAGACTGCCTCTCCCCATAATTGCCGCATCTGGAACAGCCGGGCAATGATCGCTTGCGCGGCTTCCGAGGCATCTTGGTCCAACCCCGAGGTCATTACGACTCCAGATGCTGGTGCAACTGATGACGAATTGCTCCCAAAACACTAAGTTCGATCTGCCAGACAGACGGCAGACCTGCTTCTGCCAGCTGCGCTGATCTTTTCGCGAAAAGTGTTCTTTCGAAAGCAATTTCAGAGACCCCCGGTAAAGTAATCGTCACATTGACCACGCAGCGTGCATTCTGCTCGCTATCTAGGGCACCTCCAAAAATCTCCCATTTGGATTTACGTTCGATAATCAGCTTATCGACACCAAGCTCCTGCCATTCTCTCATTTTTTCGGGCAACAACGTCAGAACAGGATGATAATCGATCATTGCGACGACATCGGTAAAACGCCCTGAATCGAAAGCCTCCTGAAACAGTTCGAGGGCCCGTTCCGGTGTATCGGGATTAAGCCTAGTAAGATTCGCAGCCAGGAATTTGGAATTCCATTCCCGCTTCGCGATCTCGTTCTTGGGCTCGGGCGCGATATCGCGCGCCCATTCGACAACGGCCGCCAACAGGTTGAGAGCCTTTGCCGAGACGACACCACTAGAATAGTTCAGCCGTGTCCCGTGAAGGATACCATTACGCAAGGGCATCGTCAGAGGGGATTCGGAATATCCGCGCTGGCCTCTGCGAAGTTTCTCCAGCAACTTCCGCAATGCGGTCGGATGACCGGCAACGCTCTCAAGCGATTGAAATAGGTGATCAAGGTCGCCGATGTCAGCGAACATACTCTTCGTGCCCGTTTCCGACACACCGAACCCGTCGACCAGCATCAAAACTAAGGGCGTGACAATCATGTGGTCGCCAGACTCATAGGCTTGGAACACGCGCTCGACGAACCCGGCCCTCACCGGATAGCGAGGTTCGGACATACCGCCGCCCAGAAGCTTGAGCGCCTGCCATCTGATTGGCTCGACCCCTAGCAAATGCTCGCTCAAATATTGGTCGATCGATGCTTGCTCTACCCCTTGCAGTTTCATGGTCAGCGCTTGGCTGGCGGCCTCGTGACCACAGGCAAACTCGACATATATCCAGCCATCGCCGAGAAATGCCGCGTTAAACCGATCTGGTAGATCGGGCAGTCCTTCCAGCGCCTGGGCCAGCTTGAATGGTTCTGAATCACGCGGCAAGCTCGCAGCCTGCGCCAGCAACAACTCAAGCTTTTGAAGGGCAACACTATCGCCCCTGATGTTATTGCTGCCGCTAGCGCTCATATCGTCCACCTCGATTTTCTGTTTCGTATTTTGTACCTGCAGTGAAGAAAAGAAACATATATACTAGGGTCAGGACCTATTAAATTGCTTGCATGATTGGTTGAAGGTTGATTCAATGGTGGCATCAAAGGAGATGCCGCTGATGAGTGAACTGTTTATGTTGAGCAAGGCGCAGATGCGCCGGATAGAGCCATATTTTCCATTATCGCACGGGGTCCCCAGGGTTGATGACCGGCGAGTGCTAAGCGGGATTGTCTTTGTGATCCGCAATGGCTTGCGCTGGCGTGATGCCCCTGCTGGTTACGGGCCGCACAAGACGATCTATAACCGGTTCATACGCTGGAGCCGTCTGGGCGTGTTCAACAAGATACTCGCGAGCCTTGCCGCCGATAGCAGCGCAGACGATGTGCTGATGATCGATGCCACACATCTCAAAGCGCACCGTACTGCTGCCAGCCTTTTAAAAAAGGGACTATTCCCAGACGTATCGGAAGAACGAAAGGCGGCTTGAACTCCAAACTCCATGCCGTGTGCGACGGGACCGGAAGACCGCTGATCCTGTGTTTAAGTGAAGGGCAGATGAGCGATCACATCGGTGCAAAGCTCACATATCCAGTACTTCCGCGCCATGCCAAGTGCATGATCGGAGATAAAGGCTATGACAGCGACGAGTATCGCGCTGCCCTGCAGGCCAAAGGCATCACGCCATGCATCCCACCGCGAAAAGGACGGATATTACCCGCTGACTTCGACAAAAACCTCTACCGTCAGCGTCACAAAATCGAGAATATGTTCGGGCGCCTCAAAGATTGGCGACGCATCCACACCCGCTATGATCGCTGCGCTCACACATTCTTGTCCGCAATCGCTATCGCAGCTACCGTCATCTTCTGGCTCAGTTAATGAGTCCTGATCCTAACGCTGTTTATAAGAAGATGTTCAAAGGCGTTTCCAACGCAGACGTGGCCATCATACGAAACGCGATGGAAAAAATGGTTGGGAATCTAAGGGTGTGCTGAACACCTCCAATCCCAAAATCTAACTGATTCTGATCCTTCTCTCCCGTTGGATCAGTCGGAGCGAGTGGTGGGGGCCATTCGCTCCATTTTTTTTGCAGTCCTGGCCAAATAATTTAATAATTATCGGACGGCGAATTATACCGTTGATACCTGCCGGGACACCAATCAAATATGCGCTAGCGCACAAAAGTTGCTATCGCTTTGGCTAGCGGTTTCTCTGGTTCATGGAAACAGGTGGCGCGGACAAAGCTCGCGGCTTTGCCTTCACGTTCAAAACAGCTTTTGGTGAATAGATCGCGCGACCCAATGGCTGGACGCAAATAACGAATGTCGATCGACTCTAGCTGCTGGCCGATCGAACTTTCACCGCCTGCCACACGGCCCTGGCATGCAGCCATCAGCGCTGCGGCAACGGCGCCTCCATGGACAATATTTCCGCTTTCCCATCCCAAAACAGCCCGGTTCCCTGCAGCAATTTGTGGCGAGTCTGGTGCGCCCGATATTCCCAAACTGGCGGTCATTGGCCCGGGCATTGCTTGGGGATTGAAATCACCGATCAAATTATAGTCGGCCGGAGCGCCCCCCGGAAAGCTACCCAGACGGAACAGACCTGTTGCTATTCCGACGATATCTTTGGACGAATTGGTTAAACTACCTGTTGCAGTAGCTGATTTTTTCCCAACCATCACTGCTTCGGCGGTCAGCGTCAGCTCATCCCCCATTGAAGATCCTGATAAAAGTCCGATCCGCAAATCAAAAGTTGAAATCCCGATTTCAGCCGCAATCAGTCCTTTCAACGATTGGGACAATCCTTGATCGATAAAGCCCATGAGGGCTAGCGGATCAAGGTTTGGATTTCCCGGTGCTTTGGCAATCCGCCTATTGGCTTTCATTCGACTGATCGAACGCCCGCTGCTGCTTTCCAGCAATTCCATACCGAGCGTCAATTGGTAGGGGGTTACAAGTCGAACCCGCATTTTCTCAACCGTTTGTTCATCTGGCATAGATTGCGCAGTCATCCATTTATCTTCCAACAAGGCATACTCAAGATTCCTTAGTTAGGCGTAAACTGCAAACAAAGGACTCCGTTCGCCGGACACGCGAAAATTGATGTCCGCAAAACCCCCATTATGCAAGGTAATCATGATCTTGGGGGATGAGGTCCAATAATTGCTTTTACAATTCTGTCCAAAATCCCCTTTGTCATTTGGTCATGTTAAACTAGCAGGGCAACGTTGAGAGGCGTAGGCAGCGTTGCGCACGCCGCACATTAGATATTCACCGTTGCGTCGATGCCATATGCGCGCGGTGTGTACATCGGGTGTCTGGGGAGACACTCTCTACCTGCGATTATAGCCTTTCCCGAAGCGCTTCATAGGGCGTTTGGCAAAACCAAAGACTCTTATCTCGGCTTCGTCGCGCTCGCCTCATTCTTATTTGCGTCTCCTAAGCTGGTACAATCCTATCCCGCGGTTCCTCAGAGGCGCTCCTTAACGGCCTATCCAATCGAAAAACGCCTAAAACTACCCGATCGGGTAGTTGAATACCCCTCATATGCCTGTCTACTTGTTGCAGATAGGAATCGGACACGAAATTCGAAAAAGTCCGATCCGTTTATGGACTAGGGATGCATTTGAAAGGTAGAACGGATGGTGAGCCACGCATTGAATAAGTCGCATCTAGATGGCGATGCGGCACTGAACTATGTCGACAAGAAAAAAGCACTATGGATACTCTCCGTTCTTTGGCCAGCAACGCCTCTGGTAGGCCTTTATCTCGTTTCGGAAACGGGCTGGAGCATCTGGTATGGACTGGTTCTGATCCTGTGGTATTTAATTATTCCAGCGCTTGATTTTGTATTTGGCCAGGATTACTCCAATCCACCCGAAAGCGCGGTAGAAAAACTTGAAAAAAGTACATATTATCGCGTGCTTCTCTACCTTACGGTGCCAATACACTTCGCCGCGCTGATCGGCTGCGCATGGTGGGTTGCCACCCAGGATCTCAGCGCGCTTGAATTTATTGCGCTGGCCCTCTCGTTGGGTGTCGTCAACGGATTGGCACTCAACACCGGCCACGAACTTGGACATAAGAAATCCTCGTTCAGTCGCTGGATGGCAAAGCTTGTGCTTGCCGTTGTCGGCTACGGACACTTCTTCATCGAACATAACAAAGGGCATCACCGCGACGTAGCGACGCCGCTAGATCCCGCAACTTCGCAAATGGGCGAGAATATTTACATTTTCTCGCTGCGCGAAATTCCGGGTGCATTCAAACGCGCTTGGCATCTGGAAAAGGAACGCCTCGCCCGTTGTGGCAGTAGCCCCTGGACTCTCAAAAACGAGATTCTCCAGCCAATGGTCGTCACCCTCCTGCTTTATGGTGCGCTGATCGCCGCATTTGGCACGATCATGCTAGTCTTCCTGCCGATTCAAATGGCGTATGGCTGGTGGCAGCTGACGAGCGCGAATTATATCGAGCATTACGGCCTGCTGCGCGAGAAGTTGCCGAATGGCCGGTATGAGCACCAGCAGCCGCGGCACTCGTGGAACGCGAACCATATCATGTCAAACCTGATCCTGTTTCATTTGCAGCGCCATTCGGATCACCATGCGCATCCGACGCGGTCCTATCAGTCGCTGCGTAATTTTGAGGATTTGCCGGCGCTTCCGCTCGGCTATCCAGGGATGTTTTTTCTCGCACTATTCCCAGCTGCATACCGGGCCGTGATGGACAAGCGTACCGTCGCTTGGGCCGACGGCGATCTGAGTAAAATCCAGATACGCAAGGGTAAACGGGCATATTACGAAAGAAAGTTCGCGGACGCGGCGTAAAACTTTTCGGCGCAGGGTCGAGTCTCTTCCCACACCCACCCTGCGCCGTTCTTCCCAACCGAGTGGCGGTGCAGGTTTGTAGGGTCGAACGCTGTGAAAGCTTTGTGCCCAAGGTCACTGCGGTGTCTCACCGAGCGGTGCAATCCGCACCATGGCTCTCCAGAACAAATTACGAGGTTTATCGATGGCGAAATATCAGTGCCCTGATTGCGGTTATATTTATGACGAGGCCGATGGCGACCCTCATGAAGGTTTCGGACCTGGAACGCCGTGGAGCGAGGTGCCGGAAAGCTGGTCATGTCCCGACTGCGCTGTGCGCGACAAGATCGATTTTACTCCGATTGATGGAGGATCGCAGGCCGCCGAAGTTGGCGCAAGCACGCCCATCACCCCAGATGGTTCCACGACGACCAGCGCCGCTCCAGGGGCGCCATTTCGAAAGTGGGTCTGCATCACCTGCGGGCATGTCTATGACGAGGCAGCAGGCGATCAGCACGAGGGATTTGCGGTGGGAACTCGGTTCGAAGAAATACCAGACGACTGGTGCTGTCCCGATTGCGGAGCATCCAAGGGCGATTATGTCCTTGTGCGCGATTAAATGACGACAATTCAGATGAAAGCTTAATTTAATGGGAATTGCCGAAATTCTGAAACCAGCTGGATCTCCGGGCAATGCGATTAGAGAATATGACAACCTTTTAGCACAAATGAAGGCTACCCAACTGGCGCATCGGACACAGTATAATCGAAATGCGCGGCTTGATGATCTTCAAAGGTTGCGTAAGGCTATGCTTGCGCACGAAACGCAGATCACTGAGGCCTGCGAACGTGATTTCCGCAAGCCTGCATCGGAAGTCAAGCTGACCGAAATATTCCCGGTCTTGCAAGAAATACGGCACGCGAAACGACATCTCAGGCAGTGGATGAAACCCCGTCGCGCGGCGTTGACATTGAGCATGGTCGGCACGCGGGCGCGGGTTCGCCCGGAAGCCAAGGGTGTGTGCCTCATTATCGCGCCCTGGAATTACCCGGTCAATCTCTCGCTAGCCCCTTTGGTTTCAGCGATCGCGGCGGGAAACAGCGTCGTGATCAAGCCCTCAGAACTGACACCGCACACGTCGGGCGTAATCGCCGACATCGTGCGCGAGGTCTTTTCACCATTGCATGTAGCTGTCGTCCAGGGCGGAATTGAAACCTCGCAGAGCCTTTTAGAGCAGCCGTTCGATCATATCTTCTTCACCGGTAGTCCGGCAGTTGGCAAGGTTGTGATGGCAGCAGCAGCGCGCAATCTTTCTTCGGTAACGCTTGAATTGGGTGGGAAGTCGCCGACCATTGTCGGCCCCGGGGCGAATATGCGCAAGGCGGTACAGAGTATCGTTTGGGGTAAATTCGCAAACAACGGGCAGACCTGCATCGCGCCCGACCATGTTTATGTTCATAGCAGTATTGCCCAAGAATTCGAGCACGCTGTCATCACAGAAATCTGCAGGGTCTACGGGAACGACAATCGTGATCTGAAGGCTAACCCCGACTATTGCCGGATCGTCAATGCCCGCCATTTCAAGCGGCTGCACGCCCTCGTAAAGGATGCACGCACGAAGGGCGGGGAGATCGCTTTCGGCGGCGAATTCGACTCGAGTGAAAACTACATTTCACCGACCGTGCTGAGAGGCATGAACCCTGACATGGACATCGCCGAAAAGGAATTGTTTGGACCCCTGCTCCCGCTCATTCCGTTCGATAATCTGGATGACGTCATTGCAAGGATCAATTCGCAGCCGAAACCTCTGGCACTCTATATCTTCGAGAAGGACCGGGGATTAATCGACCGCGTGATCGCGAACACCTCGACTGGCGGGATTGGAATTAATGTCACGGTCGCCCAATTTCTCCATCCAAACCTCCCTTTCGGCGGAGTGAACAATTCCGGGATAGGGGCCGCGCACGGCGAGTATGGCTTTCGTTCGTTCTCACATGAGCGGGCCATCCTGGAAGATCGGTTTTCAATCCTTTCTTGGCTCTATCCTCCCTACACGCCGCGCGTACGCCGTTTGATCGACCTCGTAGTCCGGGTGCTGGGCTGATGCGTACATTCTGCAAGGAACAAGCGAACCATGTATGACTACATAATAATCGGGGCCGGTTCGGCCGGTTGCGTCCTCGCCAACCGGTTGTCAGCCGATGGCAAGAAACGGGTGGCTCTGCTAGAGGCTGGCCCAAGGGACAAAAGCCCGCTGATCCACATGCCGATTGGAATCGCGCTTCTCGCCAACAACAAAAAACTCAACTGGGCTTTCGAAACCGAGCCGCAGGATCATCTTAATAAGCGGCGCTTGTTCTGGCCCAGAGGAAAGACACTTGGTGGCTCGTCCTCGATCAATGCGATGATCTATATTCGCGGTCATCCAGACGATTATCAATATTGGCAGGAAGCGGCAGGATCGGCTTTGTGGGGGTGGGACCGTGCGAGCGAACTTTTCCGGCGCATGGAGGACAACGAACGTCACCCGGCTGGAGGTTTTCACGGACAGGGCGGTGAATTGAGCGTCGGCGATTTGCGCACGGTAAACCCGCTCAGCGATGATTTCGTCGAAGCGGGGCGGGAACTCCAGTTCCCGGTCAATCCGGATTTCAACGCGGACAGCCAAGAAGGCCTCGGATATTACCAAGTGACACAGCGCAACGGTCGGCGATGGAGTTCAGCGCAGGCCTTTTTGCGCCAGGTCGAGGAGCGGGCGAACTTGGACATTATTACCGATGCGCGCGCCGAGCGCGTGTTGATGAATGGCAAATCGACCGTTGGCGTCGCTTACCGCCAGGCGCGCGAGTCGAAAAAGTTGAAGCTCAAACCGGGTGGTGAAGTCCTACTGTCTGGTGGCACCGTGAATTCTCCACAATTGCTGATGCTGTCGGGGATCGGGGATAGTGCTGTGTTGCGCCATAATGGCATTCCGATCATACACGATTTACCCGAGGTCGGGCAGAACATGGCTGATCACCTCGACGTCACCATCATGAACGCAGCAAATTCGCGCAAGCCGATCGGGGTGGCAGCCAGCTTCATACCAAGAGCCCTCGGGGGGCTGTGGTCGTATATTTTTTCACGGCGGGGCTTTCTTACCAGCAACGTTGCGGAAGCAGGTGGTTTTGTCCAGTCTTCGCCTGACCGAGATCGGCCTAATGTTCAGTTCCACTTTCTGCCTACTTATCTCAAAGATCACGGGCGAAAAGTTGCCTTCGGATATGGTTACACGCTTCATATCTGCGATCTGCTGCCGAAAAGCCGCGGTTACATTTCCTTGAAATCATCTGATCCAATGGCCGACCCACTGATTCAGCCTGGATACCTGACCGATCCTGATGATCTCAAAACAATGATCGCGGCATTCAAGATCGGCCGACGCATTCTGGATGCGCCTACGATGGCCGCTCATAGTGCTTCTGAGGTGCATCCCGGACCGTCCGTCCAGACAGACGATGAAATTGCCGCGTTTATCCGCGACACTGCCGAAACAATTTACCATCCCACGGGCACCTGCCGAATGGGTGCGGATGCGAAGTCCGTAGTCGACGCCTCGCTTCGCGTCCGGGGTATCTCAGGCCTCCGGGTTGTTGACGCCTCGATTATGCCCAGCCTCGTGGCCGGTAATACCAATGCCCCGACCATGATGATTGCAGAGAACGCCGCCGACATGATTTTGGGCAAGGTCGGGATGTTGGACGCAAATGCTGCCTGAGGCCGCTGGGTCTCAGGAAAACTCCGGCGGTGTCCGGAGAAATTAGTGAAGCTGGGCCTGGCCCGAACAAGATAAATATATCTGGGAGAGAAGAAATGAATCCATTCAATGTAAAATTCCCGACATCCTGTTGTGTTCTGGGTTTGGCTCTCATGTGGGGGAGTGCGGCTTCAGCCCAAGATGGCGGCATGTATAAACGCGGGGATTTCGTAGTCGCTGTTTCCGCGTCAGAGGTTTTGACCAGTGAGCAGTTGGACGAGGTTTCGGTTGGCGGCGGTGACCTGCCGGGAGCAGGCGTCACCATCAATAATGACGAAACGGTCACTTTCGACCTGTCCTATTTTCTATCTGACCGGATTGCGATAAACCTGTTCGGCGGTATCCCTGCTAGCGCGAGGCTGCAAGGAACCGGCTCTATCGAAGGTCTTGCGCTCGGCTCGACTGACTATGGACCTGCGGTGTTGTCGCTTCAATATCATCAGCCGATCGGGAGTAATGTCTCTCTGTATGCAGGGGGAGGCATAGCGCGCCTGCTATTCCTGAACGAGAAAGACGGCGCAATTGCCGAGTTCAACGTGAAAGACACTTGGGCTCCCGCGCTGCAGGTCGGAACGCGTGTAGCTCTGAATTCGAGCCTATTGCTCAACCTCGATACCCGCTATATTCCTTTCAATGGAAATATCAGCGGGAATCTTGGCCCCGCGCCAGTCAGGGCCAAGGTCGGTGTGGACCCGATTGTCGTCAATCTGGGCCTTGCCTATCGCTTCTGACGACGCTCCTGATCCGCATTCCCGGTACGGCAAATTCAATTGCCGGGACAGATAAACAGCGGTCGGTGCCGCCGAAGTTAAGAGGAACCATTATGATGACAGCGGGAGGGGTCGACGGGCAATCGCCGCTCTTGCAAGAAGGGCTCGACCCCACCTTGCTCTTATACAACAGACGCATGGTCCAGCGCAGGCAGGTTTTTGCTCAGTCTGCCATCCGGCGCGAGCGCCTCTCGCATGAGGCCCATCAGGGTGCGAAAGCGCTCGTCTACTGCGCACCCAGCGGCTTTGGGAAATCGACGCAGTTGGCGATCATGGCCGAAGATGCAGGTTCCGGGAACGCAGCTTACCTTAGCCTCGCTGAGCTCGAAAAAGCGGAGGGCATCGATGGTTCGTGTGTAGAACGCGTGACGCAGGCCATCCTCGATCAGTTGTCGGGACCGGATGCCCCGCAAACAATGGGCGCGCATGAGGGAGAGGCTGTACTGTTCGCCCGGCTTTGGAAAGCCGAGCAGCCAGTCTTGTTGTGTTTCGACGAATTCACACCGGCCTTTTCTAACTTTGCGGAGCGGATTATCTGCGAGACGCCTTCCAGCGTCAAACTTGCCTTCGCCCCCATTGGCGTGGAGTTTTTGTCACGGCTCGCTCTTTTGCCCGGGGTTGTAAGAGTGCGGTCGGAAAGCTTAGCATTCAACGAAGCCGAGATAGATGAACTTGCCCTTCTATCGGGGGCGCCATGGTCCACTGAACGCGCTTTGGAACTGACTGGCGGCTGGCCCGCATTGCTGCGTTTCGCTGTCGACCGGACCGAGCCATTGTCTTCGCCCATACAGTGGCCCGAAGTCCAGAACTTTTTACATAACGACGTGTTTGCCAAATTTACCGTCGAAGAACGGGAAATTCTGCGTAATGCCTCGATCTTGCAAGCGGTCACACCGGAAAGCTACCGCTATGTTTTCAAGACGAATTCGGACCTAGAGCATTGGCTCAAGCGCCTGAGCGCTGTCCATGGTGTGCTGGTTGCAGGGTTGGCGAATGATGGAGAGAAGTTAGTAATGCTCCCGGTACTCCGCGATTTTCTGCGCGAGGAGTTGCGCGAGCTCATGCCGGACCGATTTTCCTATTTATTGAAGCGCATCGCTTACTGGCATTGGCGACGAGGCGAATACCGCGAGACGATAACTGCCGCTTTGGATGCGCACGATCATCGCTGGGCGCACCGGGTAAGCGCAGGCGTGCTTATCGATATTGCATTACGACAGGGAGAAATTGCGGGCCTGCGAGAATGGTTCGCTTCGGTTCCTCGTGACCAGTTGAATCGCCTGCCGGCCTTGGCATTCGGCTATGCTTGGACGATGTATTTCAGTCAGCAGGCGCAGGTGGCAGACGAAGTGCTCGAAGGCATAGCCGCGACTGAAGACGCCGAACAGAACCTCAACGGCCAACCCAGAGGTTGGCCCGAACTCGTATTCGCTATTGGCAAGGCGACACATGATGAATTGGATGAAAGCACCAGACTATGCCACCAATGGATCGATAGTTTTGGAGAGGATAACGAGGTTGGCGCAGGCGCGGCTTATACCTGCTTAGCATTTATCGCTGCGAGCGAGCGGCAATTCGAAGATCTGTCGAAGCTTTCTCGGAAGGCTTTCTCAATCAATCGATACGCGCGTCAGCGTTACGCTTCGGGTTGGCTTTCGGCCACCAACGTGCTTGCGGCGATGCGGAGAGGCGAGATGCTACGGGCTCGTACACTCGTAAAACAATCGCGCGAGAGCTCTGATATCGCTGTTGAACGTTCGCCTTTCGCGTCAAATCTCCTGCAGGCGTTCGAATATCAACTTTGCGAGGAGATCAAAGAAGGTGTCATGCCGGAGGGGCTCGAACACGACGCCATCAATTTCGCAATGGAATACGGGGTGGTGGATGTGCTCGCCGGAGTGACCCAGGCTGCGGCAAGGCGGATGGCGTTGAAGGGACTAACAACTGAGGCATTTGCCCTGATGGAAAAGGTCCGCGCCACGGCTCACCGCCGCCAATTGCCCCGCTTACGTTATCTGGCGGAAATCAATCTCGCCGAATTTCACTTGCTGGAAGAAAGCGCGGCGGCTGATGTTGATCTGCCCAAGCCCAACGCTGCGATCCTTTCGGCCAACCAGCTCCAGGCGTTGGATGCGCGCCTCGCCCGTGTGCGAGCGCTCATCGAGATCGGCAAGTCGCGTTTCGGGCTTGCTGAACAGCACGCCCGTCTCGCGTTGCGCGAGGCGGGCGTAATGGGCGACTTGCGTGCGGCGGCCGCCGCCCAATATTGTCTCGCTACGGCGCTTGTCCTTCTGGGTTCGACCCGGGACGCGGAACGTGCTTTTCGCGAAGCGGAAGAACTCGTCGCATTGAATGGATGCCACACGACACGTGAGTGGATGATGGCACTGCTCCTTCGAATCGTGCCAGAAACGATACAGTTCTTCGATACAATCGGGCGTAAGGGCGAAGCGCTTCATTCGATGGAGCCGAGCGTCGGCTCCTCAGATAAGGGCCTCGTGCCGGTTCTGGCAGGGCGGCTTACCCGCAAGCAATATCTTGTCCTCCAATATATTGCCCGGGGCATGACGAACAAGGAAATCGCAGCACAACTCTCGATCAGCGAAAGCGGCGCGAAATGGCATGTCAAGCGGCTGTTCGAACGCTTCGGTGTCTCTAAGCGGAGTCAGTTGGTCGCCACCGCGCAGGCAAAAAACTTACTATAGGTACGAGGAAAATACTTCATGCAATCAATTAAGAGAATTGTAATCATTGGGAGCGGGACTGCTGGGATCAATCTAGCGCTAAATCTGCGCCAGAACGGTTTCGCAGGGAATGTCACGGTATTTGGTACCGAGCATCACGATCCCTATCAACGTCCGCCGCTTTCGAAGAACTGGTTGCTATCCGATAACGATCCCAGCCCCATTCCGTTGCGTCCAGCGAGCGCTCTTGAGGAAAATGAAATCGTGCTCAGGCTGGGCCAGGAGGTTGCCCTGATCGACCGCAAACGTGCTGTGATTGTGACCGAAACTGGCGAGGAAATTCCTTATGATAGGTTAGTATTCGCCACGGGTGCCGCGCCGCGTCGGCTCGACGTGCCGGGGGCGGATCTGAAAGGTGTTTTCTATTTGCGCAGCCTGGATGATGCTGCGGCGCTGCGGCGCGCGATGCGCGATAATTTGTCGGCCGAAGCGGTCGTTGTAGGCGCTGGGGTGATTGGCCTTGAAGTCGCCTCGGCATTTACCACCCTTAATAGACCCGTGACGGTGGTCGAGGCGGGTGCACGCGTCCTTGCTCGGGTCGCATCGGTTTCGGTCGCGGCGCAAGTGACGCAACGACTGGAAAAGGCGGGCATACACTTCCTGTTTGAAAAGGCGGTCGCCCGGATCGAAGGCGAGTCCGGTTCGGTAAAAGCTTTGGAGCTAGCCGATGGAACTCGATTGCCCGCCCAGCTGGTTATCATTGGAATTGGAGCGGTGCCACAGGAAAGCCTTGCACTCAAGGCTGGACTTACGTGCGATGACGGTATACTGGTGGATGAGGAAATGCGCACGTCGGATGAGCACATTTATGCAATTGGTGATTGCGCGCGGGGGCCGAATGAATTCGCGCGAGGCAAAGTCCGGATCGAGACGATCCATAACGCTATGCATCAGGCGAAATTGGCGGCCGCCAGCCTGTGTGATAAACCCGCTCCCGCTCCGGCCGTGCCGCGTTTTTGGTCCGACCTTGCTGGCATGAAGCTTCAGGGTCTCGGCATTCACTCCGATTCGGAAGTGATCGAGGAGCAACATGGGGAGAGCGAGGATACCGGCGAATATCATCATTTCGAGAACGGCCAACTCGTCGCGACCGAAACAATCAATCTCCCAATGCGGCAGAACGAGTTCGCCTCGCTTATCGTATCCCGAGCTCGTGCTGACACCGAATAGTCTGTGAGTTGTTTCCCGTCAGCACTTATGTCACCAAATTGATGTTGTGATTTAAGGAGTGTTTTGGTTTCATCGTAGTGACGAAGGAACGAAGCTCACGGCAAATCAAACTTCATTTCGAACGATGTTGGATGATCATCTGAAAGAACGAGCAACAAAGATGTTGGGGCAAGATAAAATGTCGAAAGAGGCCATATCGGAAGCATTGGGCTATACCGACCGGACCAGTTTTAGCCATGCGTGCAGACGGTGGTTCGACATTTGAGGGCCACCTCGAAAACCAGGCCCTTCCCTTGGGGATTAAAATCCGGTTCAAGGATGCTGAGGCAGCGAGGGAACTTGGATCATAGGCCAGCTGGGGTTTTTTGATTTGCAGCAGCGGCATTAAGGTCTGGACGCAAAGTCTGATCCTTTAGTGGCGATATTGGTAGCGGTGCCGTTTGAGCTGTTCCGCGTGAAGCTGAAGGCGGCCCTGGTGAAAAGCGGTCTGCGCAAAATGGCGGATGATCGCAAGAATGCGGCGGGCCGCAAGCCTTGGGATGAAGTGCTGATCTTCAAGGCCTTGGTGTTGCAGGCGCTCTACAATTTGTCGGACGATGCGATGGAATATCAGCTGCGGGACCGGCTCTCCTTCATACGGTTTGTTGGCCTTGGCCTTGAGGACGCGGTGTCCAATGCCAAGACGCTATGGCTGTACCGCAAGGCGCTGGTCAAAGCGGGAGCGATTGAAGGCCTGTTCCATCAGTTTGACAGCACGCGTCACTGCTGTGAATGGCAGCGTGCTCAAAACATGTTATAGCAACTGTATCGTTCACGCTGTTTGCTCCATCCCGTTTATTTGTGAGCGACACAACGCGTTTAGTATCCGACGGAAAAAAATTTGTGGAATTCCGAAAGTTCTAGCTTGTAGCGTCGAGCAATGTCTTCGAAGCAATCCACCCATCAATATCGCTTTCTAGCCACCTGACGCTGTAACCGCCTATTGAATGCGGCCGAGGAAATTTCCCATCTTCCATCCAGCGATAGATGGTTGATCGGCCTAATCCGACACGGTGCTGCACTTCGCTGAGACGGAGCAACCGCGCGCTAGCGTGATCTGAAACTTCGCCCATGTCAGCATCAAGCATATCCGCCTCCCTGTGTCCGATCTAAGCCATCACCCAAAAACGGATCCTTCCGGGCGAGGCCCTCCATGTGCTCAGAAAGCATCTGCGCGATGCGCTTTGCAGTTCCCTTCGCCCAATGCGGTTTGATATCATGGAGGTAATCGCCAAGCTGCGTTTCCAAAGCATCGGGCAGATGGCGAACCAGTTCTTCAAAAAATAGCGCCAGATCGGTTTGCAGCCAGCTTGAAGCCCTGCCCAGATCTGCTGCGAGATAGAGAAGCAAGTGGGCATGCGGCGATGCGCCCGCACCATATAATATACGCAAGGTTTCGCTCACAGTAGCTTCGCGCTTACCTGCCAGAATACGCCGCATCGTGCCCCGGTCTATTTGAGCCTCGCTTGCAATGCGCACTTGAGAACGGCCTGATGTCGATGCTGCCTGATTGAGCAGCATAGAAATGCCGACTTTTATATGCGCCTCAGAAATTCCATTGGTTTCAGTCATGTCATTCATCCTGTCTTTAAGAGAACGAATCACCTGATATCTTGAAGGCGCACCTGTAGGAAAATGAAAAGAACATAAAAAGAACGAATAGGAAATTGCGAATCACCGAATCCCGGTTTCCTGTTTTGCAGAGAACAGTTTCTGTTCATATGAAAACAACCGCTGTGCTGGCCTGAACAGTTCCGGACCAAACGAGCACATCGACTGTTCAATACCGCTCAATTCCCCTCCAGATTGTCGTTTTTTGCTTGGAAGATATACGATTTTCCATTTCCTGTTTTCCTACAGGCGGATCACCGATGCACATAGAACATACAGCGAACACATGCTGTTTCATGTTTCTCAAGCGAAAGTGATTTTCCATGACCAATATTTCTCAAACACGCCGGCGCGTATCCGACTACTTCATTCCGGCAGCTGTTGGGCTATTATGTGCAACGGCTGCCTATGCAGGCGCGGACAACACCTTTGATCCTGCGCTGGCAAAATTCACCGATTTTCTTGAAGGCTCGGGCGGCAAGATCATTACCGTCCTTAGTCTTGCTGCCGGTCTCATTGGACTTGCATCCGGACGCTTTTCATTGGGGCAAATCGCGGTACCCGTAGGCGTCGGTATCGGCGTCGGGACCGGCGTTCCCATCGTCACCTCTGTTGTCACGGCAGTCATTTAACGACTGCGACCGGCAAGGAGGGCGGCACAAATGGCTGACAGATATCTTTTGCCCCGGCGGCTTGATGATCCCGAACTCATCGGATTTTGGACGATCGACGAGTTTCTTGGTCTGATCATCCCGTTCGCCTGGGGCATATTAGCGCAGCATATTTTTGTGGGAATCGCTTTAGCATTTGTCGCCTGGTTTGCCCTTCGAAAAGCAAAATCTGGTGGGGCAAGCGCGCAGCTCCTCCATGCTGTCTACTGGTATCTTCCCGGATCGTTTCTGGGATTGAAAGCCACGCCGCCCTCCTGTTGCCGACTTCTGGCCGGTTGAAGGAGGAGAAGATGGAAGCACAAATAGCACATCAATCAGCCCAGCGCCTGCTCCGGCAGCGCAACTGGCTGGCCCTTTTAGCTGCGGGACTGGCGGTGACAAGTCTGGTCGCCATTGCAGCTGGGTCAATGCAGTCGCGTGAAATCGTGCTGGTACCGGTGACCGGACAATCGCTGACTTTATCGAGCGCGGGCGTGTCCCGTGAATATTTAGAGCTCGTCACCCGCGATACCGCTCTCATGCTGCTTAACCGCAGCCCTGAGGGGCTGGATTACTGGATGGAGCAGATTCTCAAACTAGCCGACCCCGCAGCCCATGGGCGCCTCAAATCAGAATTGGTCAAAATCGTTTCCGAACAACGCGGCTCCGATATTGCCCAGGCATTTGTAATCCGTTCACTCGTAATCGACCCAAAGGAACTCAGGTCAGAAGTAACCGGAACGCTCAAGACGTTTGTCGGCGCGCAGGTAATCGCCAGCGAGGAGCGTAAATTTGTCTTTCGCTGGACCTACTCCGGTCTTCGCCTTGCGCTGACCGGTTTTTCGCAGGTCCCAACCGAGCGCGAACAACAAATTCAGCAAAAATCAATCGAAAAGGATGCCTCGTCATGAGCAGCATATTAACAACCCTGCCCGCCTGCCTGCTGGGCAGCGGCATGGCGAGCATCAGTTGGGGCGTTACACGGCTTCCCGATACCGGATTCAAAACTCTTGGCGCGGCATTACTTATTACCGCCCTTTCATTAAGCGCATCACCGGCATTGGCAGACCAGTTTATCGAGGCGGCGGACAATGCCAAGATTGACTGTAGATTGTCGCGCGACGAACTCACGCGCATAGCGCTGGTTGGCGACGAATTTTCAAGCGTTTCAAAAATTGCCTCGGGCTATCCTTATAATGATTTCGGGGTGACCCATGAACCGGTGCGCGGCGATATTTATATTTCCGTACCGCCCAGCTTTGCCAGCGATAGTGTTAGCTTTTTCGCCACCAGCAAACAGGGTTTTGTCTATAAATTTTCCTGTCGCACGGCCCCTGTGGAAGCGCATCAGCTTTTTATTACCAACCCCGCCCTTGCAAAACCGGAGGCGGCGACATGGGAAAACGAAAGAAGCGAAGAGCAGACCATCATCGCTTTGGTAAAAGCTATGGCAGAGGGCGCAGCGCCTCCCGGTTATAGCGTGCGCCAGCGGATGACGCGCCCGGTTCGAACGGGATCCATCGAAGTCCAGCTCATCGCGGAATATCGCGGCGCCAATTACAACGCGCAACAATTCATTCTCACTAATCGCGGAAAAACCACAGTCGAGCTCAATGAAGAAGAGCTCGCACCAAAATCCGCGCGCGCAATTTCCTTTGCCCAAAACACATTGGGGGCCGGAACGAGCACATCCGCCTTTGTCGTCACCGCGACCCGGGGGGCAGACCAATGAGCGAGGTCAAAACGGCAGCCCAAGCACCGGATAAAGAAGCAGAGCAGGGCCATGCCCGCGCCGGTCTCAACAAGCAGATCGCGCGGCGACAAAATATGTTGCTGGCCGGTGTTGGCAGTCTCGCACTGATCGCTGGCGGTTGGTTTCTTTTTGCCGGTGACGGCGATGATATAGCCGAAGACGAAAGCGGCATCGCTACCATTGACGCTGGCAGTCTGGTCAACCGCAATCTCTCGCAGCGCGAGTTTGTCGCGGCGTATGAAAACCGGCTTAATAAACTCACCCAAGATCAAAAGGCGCTCAAGGAAGCGCAGCTCCCAACTGATAAAATCGAAGAACAAATCGAAGCTCTTCGGCTTGAAAACAGCCAAATGCGCACCAACGGGCAAGCGGCCATCGATGTGATTTCAGCGGAAAACGCAGGACTCAAATCGCAGCTGGAAGAACAGGCCGCAACACCGCCGACGACAATTCCACCAGCCTATGGTCCGCAAGGCGGGGATTTTAACCGCCAGTCGGCATCGCTTGGATCACCCGATGGTACAGAAATCACGCCCGGTGGGTCTCCATCTGGCGCAGTTAAAATTCTCAATTTCGGAAGCACCGAACAGGAATCAAAGTCGGCCAAGAAGCGTACATCAGAAACATCACCGCTGCTGGTTGAAGACAGCCCGGAATATTTGCCGCCCAATAGCTATGCACCGGCAAAAGTAATCGTCGGCGTTGATGCCTCGGTTGGCGTTGCCAGTCAGAGCGATCCGCTTCCGGTGGTGTTGCGTATCACCGGCCCTGCCCGCTCGGTGGTCAAGAACGGCAAGTTGCTTACCACCAATATCACTGGATGCATTGTGAACGGCGCGGCGCGCGGAGATCTCTCAAGCGAAAAAGTCTATGTGAAGCTCGCCCGCATGACCTGCGATCAGCCCGGCGGTCGTGTCGCTGTCAGCGAGGTCAAAGGATTTATCACCTTTGCCGGTAAATCCGGCGTGCGCGGACGTGTTGTCAGCCGTGAAGGCAGTCTTGTCAGTCAGGCCTTGCTTGCCGGGATTGTCGGCGGGTTCGGGCGCGGCTTTTCGGCCAATGCCAACGGCATTTTTACCGGCCAGATTGGTACGGACGGGAAACGCGATAGCCTTTCGGGCGCGGACATATTGACCGGCGGCCTTGGCCAGGGCGCAGGGGATGCCGCCGATACCGTCTCCAAATATCTCATCGAACGAGCCGAACAATATCAACCTGTCGTCGAGATGCCGACCGGCATCGATGTCGAGATCGTCTTTCTCGACGGCGTCCATGTAAGGAGTGAACAAAAGTGAACTTTTCCAATTTCAAAACCGAGGTACGGAGTTTCAAGTCTCGGGCCGCCGCCATTACGCTTGCCGTCGCAAGCGGCGGGATGGTTTCCGGCCTTGTTGCAGCCAGCTTCATCTCTGCTCCAGCCAATGCGACAGCAGCACTTCAGGATGTTCGAACGGCTATCGAGCTGCGCCTCCCAAAAACGCCTATTACCAGCCTCACCTGCAAAGGCTTTGGCGGTCTGTGCGAGGTCGTATCGGAAAAGACATTATTCTATATTGATGAACGCGCGCGTTATCTATTTGTCGGGCGTCTGTACGATATGGAAAGCCGGGCCGATCTGACGGCTGCAAAACTGCTCGAGCTTAATCCGCAGCTGCTTGTCGCAGGAGCAGCAGGCGCAAATGCGAGAGGACCAACTGCAGCACGGCAGCCCGCGGGTAAACTTGCATCCAAAGTTCCCGTCGCGGACTTAATGCCGTCAGGCGCGGTCCATTGGGGGGCCAAATCCGGGCCAAAGCTTATAGTTTTTTCCGATTTGAATTGCAGCTATTGCAAGCGGCTGACGGTTGAACTTAAAAAAGCAGGCGTGCGCGTCGAAGAGCGGCCAGTTTCGATCTTTGGCGAAAAAAGCCGGAAACTGGCCGAAGCGGTGATCTGCTCGCGTGACCCTGCTAAGGCATTGCATCAAGCCTATTCCGGCGACGCGCCAAAACCACAAAATTCATGCGACACCTCGGGTCTTGATGCCAATGAGGCCTTTGCACGCAGCCACGGTTTTTCCGGAACGCCGGTCATGGTGCGCGCAAGTGACGGCGCGGTGCTCGAAGGGTATCGCGGCGCTGCCGAAATCCGCGCGTTCCTTGGCTCTAATCCAAAAGGTGCGAAATGAAACGGGCGCGCTTTCCATTGGGCGTGTTAGTGCTTTCATGCGTCTCACTGTCGTCCTGCGCTAGTCTGGGCAGCAATATTAGCGGCAGTTTTGATTGCAAGGCACCGGGCGGTAGCTGCGCACCAACATCGCAAATTGATGCAGCGGCGAATGCGGCATTGCTGGAACCATCTCCATCAAGCGGCAGGCGAAACCTGATATCGGCGGCGCAAACCGCGCGAACCGGCGAGCGTGTGCTTAAAATTGTGTTTCCCGGATTTGTCGATGCGTCAGGCAATTTGCATGAAGCCCGCAGCATGCATGTAGTTGCACGGTCTCCCGACTGGGCTGCCACATTGGCTGGCGGGGACATAAATATCGCCAAGCAAATGGCGCGCGATATTGCAGATCAAGCCAAGCAAGCATCCAAAGACAATTCTGGCGGCGCTCTTAGCGCAGACGATGGCGCCAGTGAAGCGCCGTCAGAATCAATGGACGCCACTGACCCATTTCTCAAAAGTTCTTATAATTTGCCCTCGCGTGGTTCGTACCCCTTGACCGTGCGAGAGGCAATTGCCGGTGCAAACATGCCGGCAATCGAGGGGTTCGATGGGCTCCCTCCCCCAGCAAGTCGAACCCCTCACCCTGTTTTGGAGGCATTCCCGAAGGATGGTCTACCGAGTATTGAGGCCATTGAAGCTGCCAAGATACGCGGGAGCAAAAGACAGCCCAGCCAGGAGAAGGGACAATGAACTTCTCCATGACTGGCGCGCGTGCCAAACTCTTATCGGGTCTGTTTGGCGATCAGAAAACTGCTGATCATCAAAGACCAAGAATCGCGCTCGATATGCTGTCAGACTGGCTGCCCTACCGGGTATTTGATTCAGGACCGCGCCTTTACCGCAATGCGCGCTCCAAAGGATTTATATTATCCGCCGCGCCGCTGATCGGCGCGGATGAACGCACCGGTGAAATTTTGGGGCAGTTTTTCTCCGAAGGCATGCCCGAAGGCGCATGCTTGCAAATATTACATTTTGCCAGCCCGCGCATTGGCCGGGTCGTCGCCCCCTGGTTTGCCAAACGCTATGCGCAGGGCGGCGTATATGAGGCGATGGCGCGCCATAGATCAAAACGGCTTTATGATCTGGTCTGGGAAAGCGGGTCTGCCCATGCGCCGTTTCATGCCCGCTGCCATAATCTAGTAATATCGCTGGGCGTTCCAGACACCGCAAATGTGGGTGACAATGAACTCGCGCAGTGCCGCGAGGGATTGATCGGCGTGCTAACCTCGCTCGGCATTGATGCAAATGAAATGGAACCGCAGGAACTCATCGCGCTCGTTGATGATCTGACCTCTCCTACGACGGCACCGCAAGAAGACCGAACCGAATATAATCCACTCGACGATATCGCCAGCCAAGCGATCCGCCGTGATATTGAACTCGAAGCCCACGATGACCGGATGATCCTGCGCACCGAACGGTTCCGGGAAATTGGCCGAAGCGCTGATGGCACACCTGAGATCGGCGCCATTTATCCTGATGCCTTTGACATCCGGCATTTTGGCGTCAGGCAAATGCCCGAACGGTGGGCACCGTGGGAATGCGCGCGGCTAATCGGCGACATGTTCACCGACAAATTGCGCTTCCCCTGCCCGGCTGCGACCATGCTTTGTCTGGTCTATCCCGACCGCCAGGGCGCGTCGGCAAAAGCCGGTTTCAAATTTATGCGCACAACCAGCCTCAGCCAGTCCAAAAGCGCGCGGTTCCTGCCCAAACTTGCTGAGCAATCTTCCGAATGGAGCCATGTCCAGGCAGAATTGCAGGCCGGGAAACGCCTCGTACAACTTTTTTACGGCGTGACCAGCTATTCACCGCTTGGCCTCGGCGATGCTCATGAACGCTCGATCAAGGCGATTTATAAGGCTGCCGGTTGGGACTTGGCCGACGAGCGTTTTCTCCAGCTCCACGGGCTCATTGCCGCCATGCCCATGACACTGGCCGATGGCCTTGCCCATGATCTCAAACGGTTAAAACGCCTTAAAACCATGCTCTCGACCAGCGCGGCTCATATTGCGCCGTTGCAGGGCGAGTTTCTGGGCGGGCCGTTACCACATCTGCTGCTGGTCGGCAGGCGCGGGCAGCCATTCTATTGGTCGCCATTTGAAAATGACGCGGGCAATCATAATGTTGCGATATGCGGTAAATCCGGTTCGGGCAAATCGGTATTGCTGCAGGAAATGTGCGCGAGCCTGCGCGGCGCGGGCGCGAAAGTCGTTGTGATTGATGACGGGCGCTCGTTCGAGCATTCGGTTAAATTGCAGGGTGGGCGCTTTGTCGAGTTTACCCTCAAATCCGGTTTCTCGCTCAATCCCTTCTCGATGATTGATGATGTGCGCGCTGCTAAAGACGATGATTATAAACTCGACTGCATCGCGATGATCAAAGCGATTGTCGGTCAAATGGCGCGGCACAGCGACCGGCTTACCGATACAGAGCGCGGTTTGATCGATCAGGCTGTCACTACAGTTTGGGAAGCGCTTGGTAGCGGCGGCACCGTCAATGATGTGGCTGCAGCATTTGCAGGGATTTCCAATCCTGTAGCGGATGATCTGGGCGTTGCCATCGGACCCTATATGAGCGGCGGAAGCTACGGCGGCTTTTTCGAAGGCCAGGCCAGTATCGCGCTCGATGATGATTTTACCGTATTTGAAATGTCTGATCTGGCGACGCGCGAGGATCTGAGATCTGTCATTCTTTGCGCGATCATGTTCATGACAAGCCAGGCGATGACCCAAAGCCCGCGCAGCACCAAGAAATTACTTCTCATCGATGAAGCATGGTCGCTCCTCAAAGGCGGCTCGATGGGCGAGTTTGTTGAAACCTATGCGCGTACGGCGCGCAAATATGGCGGGGCGCTGGCAACAGCCACGCAGTCGCTCAATGATTATTATAAATCGGACGGCGCAACCGCAGCGCTCGAAAACAGCGACTGGATGCTGGTGCTCCAGCAAAAACCGGAAACCATTGCCGATTTCCGCAAGAACGATCGCCTCGACATGGATGATCGCACCGAAACGCTGATCCGCAGCTTAAAGCGTTCGGGCGAGGAATATAGCGAGGTTTTTATCAAAGGTCCGGATAGCGAAGCGGTCGGCAGACTGGTTCTCGATCCTTATTCCGCCTGCATCTATTCGTCTTCGCCCGATGTTTATGCGGCCATCGAAGCTGAGCAGGAAGCGGGTGCTTCTCTAGCACAGGCGATTGCCCGCGTGTCCGGTGTTGGCGCCGACGATGAGAAGAGCAGACACAATGCCTGACAAAACCGACACGCTATTTGATCAATATCTTTCCCTTGGGACAAGCAAGGACCGGCGCTGCAAACGCGCACCTTTTCCACTAAAGCAGTTTTTTCAAAACGCTTGCCACATCATACTGGAAGCATCGCTGTTCGCGATGAGCTCGGTATTGATGGCGCTCGGTCTGCCGCTTTGCTTTTTCCTTATCTTGTCAGGTTGGGACTTGCTCGGGCTGTTCACGCATCTTGATAATTTATCCGTTCGCTATCTTCAAGCGGACGGGGTGCGCAGATTGGCGTTTTCCAGCGATCTTAAAATCATATTCTTTGGGTCTACTGCTCTAATTGCGGCGCTGCGGATGCCAGGATTTATCACGCGGATAGCGAGTGATTTTCCCGAAAGGAGCAAGACATGAGCAAACTGGCAATTTCATCAGAGCATCTCCCAAGCGGGCGATCCATTATTGTGGTGCTTCTGGTAACGGCTGCGATTTTGTGGATCATCTGGGTCAGCTTGCGTCTGATCGAACCCAACAAACAACAAATAGTGCAGGTTCGCATGTCCAAAATTATGCGCGATTTCGTTGACGCAGAAGCAAAGGGCAATGCTGATCCGGAAGTGACCCGCGAGGCCATTGCCCGGTATCTCAAAGCAACGGAAGCGGCGGTGGATGATTTTAGCCGCAGCGGCCATGTGATTTTGGTTGCCGAAGCCGTGCTTTCAAAGAACACGCCCGATGCCACGTTGCAACTTAAAGCCAAAATCGCCCAAAAACTGGAAAACGATAGCCGGGAGAAACCGCAATGAGCGCTCTCATATCCCGCCTGAAACGCCCGATCATTTTAGCAATGCTGGTGGCGATCCCGTTTCTCTATGCGCCGATAGCCAAATTTAGCGACGATCATGCGTTGCTGATCAACGCCTCTCCCAGCCTCCCCAATTGGGCATTCTGGCTGGACAAGAATTTTACCCCTTCTCGCGGCGTATTGATTTTTTTCGAGCCGCCACGTTCCAAACTGCTCATCAACCACTTTGGCGAGAAGCCGCAGGTTTTTGGCAAACGCATATTGGGCATGCCCGGCGATCGGGTTCGCCATGACGGCAAAAATGTCTTCATCAATGATCATCTTGTGGCGCGTACCAAACCAAAAACCCGCAAAGGGGCCGCGCTAACCAAAGGCCCTGAAGGCATCGTTCCGCGCGGCTGCTATTATGTCGGAACATCCCACAGACACGGCTTTGATAGCCGCTATGGTGAGATCGGTTTCATTTGCGCGCCCCGGATTATTGGCACCGGGAGGGCAATATTGTGAACAGACTATCGTTGCCTTTTCTCATTGCAGCCTTGCTGTCCTCACCGGCATTGGCGCGCGACTATGGCCAGCAGGGTACGCATTTCCCGATTATCGAACCGGATTTACTCGAACAAATTCAGTCGCGCCTTCAGGCCATGGACAAGAACGGTGACATCGACCGGATCAACCAGAAACTCAAATCCCGCACGATAGCGCGGGTAAACCGCCCCAAGCCAGTCGCGGGATTGGTGAGAGCGACAAAAGCCGCAACGCGCCTGTTCGATCCGACCATCACATTGCAGGCCGATATACTAGATCACGACAAACGCAGGATCTGGACCAAAGGAACCAGAGTAAATCCCCTCGATACCGTTCCATTGCGCGCGGCATTGATATTTTTAGACGGCGATGATCCAGCCCAGCTCGAATGGGCATTTGCGCAAAAACCAAAGACAGCAAAACTCATTCTGACAAACGGCGCGCCGCTTAAACTTATGAAAGCGCGCCAAAGGCGCTTCTATTTTGATCAGGGCGGAAAGCTGACCGAGCATTTCGACATCAAAGCACTTCCGGCGATGGTCGATCAAAAGGGCCGAATGCTGCGCATCCGCGAGTTTGCGCTGTCCGAAAAGCGGAGGTCAACCCAATGATAAAAGGCTTTTTGAATAGCTTCAGGTTGAAGTCCGTATTGCTATTGTTCCTGCTGGCATTCAGCCTGCTTGTTTCAGCGCCAGCGCGCGCCGATGCAGGCCCTGGCCGCTGCACCGGCAAATTTGTCAATCCAATCACCGATATCTGCTGGTCGTGTCTTTTTCCGCTTTCGATTGGCGGTCTTGATATCTGGCCATCGAGCAGACCTGATCCTAAAAACCCAACGTTGCCCGTTTGTCTTTGCGGTTTGCGCCCCGGCATTGCCATGGGGTTCTGGGAGCCAGTCCGGCTTGCCGACGTCAGCATGAAGCCTTGGTGCTTTGTCAATCTCGGCGGGCTCAAGATCGATCCCGGATTTGATATTGGCTATCGTTCCATCTCGGGACCGTCCGCAATTGGCGGCGCGAGCCAATATTATTCGAGCTGGCATGTTCACTGGTATGCCTATCCGCTGATCTACTGGATGGAGATTGTCGCCGATTTTCTCTGTCTTGAAGCTGGCTCGGTGGATATCCTGTATATCTCCGAGATCGATCCGCTCTGGCAAGACAGTGAACTAACCGCAATCATCAATCCTGAAGCAGTGCTGTTTGCCAATCCGCTGGCACTGGCTGCCTGCGCGGCCGATTGTGTTTCCGCCACGGTCAATCTGCCGCGCGATGAACTCTTCTGGTGCGCTGGCTGTCAGGGATCAATGTATCCAATGAACGGCAATGTCTCTGCCAGCATCGGCCATGTTCAAGCCTCGCGACTCGTACTGTCGCGCTTTGCTTTCAAATTACACCGCCAACTGGTGTCCTGGGGAACCATGGGCAAAAAAGGCCTGTGCGGCAAATATCTGATGCCGATCATGCGCAAGCAACAATACCGCCTCCAGGCAACCAACCCCAACCCGGCGACAAAGGGCCGTTATGCTTGCCCGCCCATTGGAGCCTCCACCACCTTTCAATCTGCCGGACAGGTCATTCCCGCCATTGGCGAGGACATGGGCTATCTAGTCTGGCGCAAACGGAATTGCTGTGCATTATGAAGAACTTCGTTCTCTTTTCGATTTTGTTCACGATCTCCGCATCCACCGGTTTTGCCGCCGCGCAAAGCGTGAACTCGGAGCCCCTTGATGTTGAAGCCATACGGGCATCAGCCAAAACATATGCCGCTGAAGCAGAAGCACTGGCTGAAAATGTCCGCCTGCGAAGCGAAAATTTGCGAAGTGACGCCCGTCAGACACAAGACCAGGCAAGGGCTAATCACCAACGATACACGAAGACTGTCGAGGGGGAACACTCCGCCAGCAGGGACAATAAAAAAGACGAAGTTTTCGATTTCGACCGGATGATTTCAGACCATGCAAAAATGGTTGAAGCCAAACTAGGCGACGCGGCGCGTTTCATTGCCTTTGCAAGCCTGTCGATGCCGCCGCAGTCTTTAAAAAAACTCGTTCGCGACACATCGGCGGCAGGCGGGGTCACTGTGCTGCGCGGTTTCCCCGGTGGCAGCGCCAAACAGCTTACAAAAATGCTTACCGCCATGGCATCAAATGGCGAGCAATTATCCGCGCTGGGTATTGATCCCAGACTGTTCCGGGCGTTTGACATCAAGGCTGCGCCCAGTTTTGTCATGGCCTCTTCCGATTTTACCCTGTGCGATGGCTTCGATTGCAAAAGTGCGGTCCCACCCCATGACCGGATGTCCGGCAATGTCAGCGTAGAATATGCGCTGGAAACATTTGCGGGCGGCGCTGGTCCCGGATCGCGTCTCGCTGCGTTGCACCTTGCGCGTCTAACCGATGGCGCTGAGCGATGAAGGTTTTGAACACAATACTGCTCGCTGTCACGGCCATCAGTTTTTCCGCCGGATCACCACTGGTCGCGCAGGAGCGCGGGGCGGCCAGAGAAGACGGAAAAGCTTTTGCCAATCAACAGCAGGAACGCGCGCGCGCAAATGCAAGCACGCAGCCCGATGCTTCGCGTATTCCCGGCTACACATCAAATCCTGCTGAGGCGGGTTATGCCGATAATCCGGACCGCATTGAAGGCGATGCAAGGGCCGTAGCGCACAGCCACGAAGGCATGAAAGCGATAAAAGACTCAAATGCCCGGCGCGCGAAGTTTGAGATAGATGAAATCAAAGCGGTCACTGCGCGGTCTAAATCGATCAACGAAGACCCACTTGCCTATACCAGCGGAATGGAAATTGGCGGGGCGGAAGGACGCTGCGTTCCGCTTCCACCTTCTCCCGGATCGCCGGGCCGCTATACAGCAACCTGTAATAGCGGGGTGTCGCTGGAGGAAAGAAACGAGAGTTGCAGCATCTATCTGGATGTAAGCGTCGAGCAGCGGACCCAATATCATTATCTGTGCAGCTATATCAGCCCATATGGTTTTGGCGGAGTCCCGTCTTGCGAGATATTTAACGCAAATGGATGCCGTAGGACCGGAATACGTCCAGGGCCATGTTTGCAATGGCATAACGACGGATATGGCCCGAGATACTGCGTTGAACCCGGCGAACCCTATGTTGAAATGAGCTGCAGCGCTCCTGTTGCAGGAGAAATGCCTTATGCGACGTCATCAGAAAACATTGTGCAGGAAAACCAAAATGATGCCGCCTGTCGGACTTTCGCGGATGATGCCGATTGCGAACAAACAACCGAAACTTGTAGCGACAGCGACCCTGTAACCCGCATCATAAACGGTGTGCCGGTGACAAAACCCTGTTGGGCATGGGAGCGGGCCTATCAATGCAATACCCGGCGCGCTGCCAATGATTGCGAGGAACTGGATAATAATCCCGCCTGCCAATTGCTCCGCGAGGATTGTCTAGGCGAAGATAATCCCTGCTCGACCACCGAACGGGTTTATGATTGCCCGCTTCCAGATACGGAAGGCTCCGGAAGCCAGTATATTTGTGACGGCGATGTCTATTGCATCGATGGATCATGCGAAACAATCGAACGTACGCCCAATGACGAATTCAAGGATGCCGCTGTTGCGCTTCATGCAATGGACGATGCACGCGGACAATTTGATCCCGATACATTGACGCTTTTTAAAGGCGAACGCGAGACTTGCGGCTCCAAAGTCTTTGGCGTGCTCAATTGCTGCAAGGGCAAAGGCTTCCCGCTCATTCCCGGCATCAGTTTGCTGGTTGCACTGGGCTGCAACATCCAAGAGATCCTTCTTCACCAGCGCGATGCCAATGGACTATGCGCCTATGTCGGCAGCTATTGCTCGAAGAAAATCCTCGGCATCTGTATCACCAAGAAGAAAGCCTATTGCTGCTTCACATCCAAATTGTCGCGTATTTTGCAGGAGCAAGGCCGCGCGCAGCTTCCCAAACCCTGGGCGAGAGCCAAAGACGAACAATGTCATGGCTTCACAATCGAGGAATTTGCGCAGCTTGATCTTTCCAGAATGGATTTTTCCGAAATCTATTCTGAATTTACCGGAGCTGCCCGCCTCCCCGACGAGCTCGAAGCGGCCAATGCCATCCAGCAGAAAATTCAAAACTTCTACGAGAGATCAGGCCCATGAAAAATATTTTTGGCTCTACGCTTCCCCTGCCCTTGACGCTCGGCGGATTGGCCGTGCTTGTCCTCGCAATCCTATTTTTTATTGATGCTGTGCTCAGTCCGGTATTCGCGCAAGGCGCTGCGGCCGACGCAATCAATCCTCCGACCAATGCGGCGCGAACCAGCGCGGATGAACTCTACTGCGAGAAACGCAAACTGGGTTACTGGTTCTACTGCACCAAGCCGAAACCGACTGAAACGGAGGGCCTGCCGCCAGAACCACAGACAAGCGCAAGCGAGAAACTCGATGCGGTCACGAAGGAATTGCGCGAGCTTAAAGCCAAAGCCATCCTCCAACCAACCCGCGAGAATGTTATCGCATACATACGTTTCCAGCGCGAACAGCTCGACCGCGCGTCGCTGTTTTCGGATGTTTGGCAGCGCGCGATCTGGCAGCAACCGGATTTGGATTATACCTTGGAGCGCCCGGTTTCGACGCTGGCCAAAAGGCAGTGGCAGGATGCGCGGAGCGCTTCGCGTGATACGCTCATGGCCAATCTTGGGAAACGCTACGGGCTGTTTTACTTTTTTGCGCAGAGTTGCGGGGCCTGCGAGGTCATGTCGCCAATCGTAAAATCAGTATCGGGTCGCTGGAAACTAACGGTTCGTGCGATCTCAACCGATGGCGGGCCATCGCGGCATTTCCAAAATTACACCGTCGAGGCCGGTCAACGCGCGCGCATGGGATTGAAGCCCAAAATTACCCCTGCCCTGGTACTGTGGGATAGCGCGCAAAGCCGCGCCATTCCAATCGGTTACGGCATTATCTCAGCGGATGAACTGCAGGACCGTATTTATTTACTCACATCAAAGGAAGCCGGACATGATTACTAAAAAAGCAATCGCTGCGATCACAGCCGCAAGTCTGATCGTTACACCTATTGCTGGGCCCCTTTCTGCCAATGTCGGTGATAGTATGGACCGGTTCATGGATGATATGGGCGGCGCTGCCAATGTCACCGGACCCACGGCGTTCGAAGGCCAGTCAGCCGGCTATTATAGTCTCGGCAATGTCTGGACGCGCTTTCCCCAGAAGACGACCAATATTGCGAACTTGCAGCTACCCTCTGCCAAAGCGGGCTGCGGCGGTATTGATATTTTTGCTGGCAGCTTTTCGTTCATCAATGCCAGCGAAATTGTCGCGATGCTCAAAGCCGTCGCGAACAACGCTGTCGGTTTTGCCTTCAGCCTAGCCATCGACACCGTGTGCCCGGAATGCTCGAAGATCATGCAAGAGTTTTCGCAAAAAGCGCAGCTCATGAATAATCTCAACATCAATAGCTGCGAAATGGCGCAGGGGTTGGTGGGCGGTATCTGGCCAAAGGGTGATCTAGCTGACAAGGCAATCTGCGAAGCTATAGGTAACTCAGAAGGTATTTTTACCGACTATGCCGCCGCCAAACATGGTTGCGGGACCAAGGGTCAGCGCGATTCAACGAACGATTCCGCAGGCGCGGACTATGCCGATGTAAATCCTGGCGTCGCGCGCAACTACACATGGCATATCCTCAAAAAATCCGCCTTTTTCAATCCTGGCGGCAGCTTTGACCGGGAACTCGCAGAATATGCGATGACGCTCATTGGAACGATTATATACGTGCCGCCCAGAGATGCATCTCCGGGCAAGTTCGTACCTTTCGCAGGCGATGCCTCCTCGACATTGGTAACTGCATTGCTGGACGGCACATCAGGTCAGACCATCAAGGTCTTTGATTGCGATGATGCCGATCAATGCCTCGATCCTACGTTTCGCAATATGAGCCTTGCTAGCTCAAAAGCCATTCGCCCTCGTGTCGCCGCACTGATCACCAGCATGGTGGAAGCAATTCGAGCAGATACGGCAATCGGCAATGCGGAAAAGGAATTGCTGCAGGTCGCATCGGTGCCGCTTTATAAAATTCTTACCGTTCAGGCGGCTTACGGTCGCGGCATGCCAACCGATGACCGCGAGACGCTTGCTGAGATTGCTGCGGTTGATCTGCTCTTTGCAGTTCTCGAACGGATTGTTGGCGAAGCGGGTCGTTCGATGTCCACCTTCATCGGCGCGGATGAAGCCAAGCTAGCCATGTGGCAGGGCCAAATGAGCGAAGTGCGCCGCGCCTTGGCAGACAGACAAGCAAATAGTCAGGCCAAGGTCAGCGCTATCATGCAGATCATTGAAAAAACTGCGATGATTGAGAATATGCTCTCGGCATCCATGTCGCCGTCAATGGCGGCAGCCCTCGACTGGTCGCGCGCGGTTCAAAACCGCTCGCTGACACCTTGAGCGGAGTATCAGCATAGATGGTCGAGATATTCACAATAGGCGGCGGAGAATATATCGTCAATGTCCTCAATGCCGTTGCGGCATGGACCGGAGCGGGCGGTTATAAAAGCCTGATACAGGTTGCTATGGTCATGGGGCTTGCATTGTCGGTGATAGTGGTCGCGTTCAACCAGGACTGGCGCGCATGGCTCCACTGGTTTTTAGGCGCAACGTTGATCTACATGTGCTTGATGGTGCCGCGCCTCGATGTCCACGTCACCGACCGCATCAATCCATCACTGGCTCCAGCCGAAGTTGCCAACGTTCCCTTGGGCCTTGCTCTTATGGCAAGCTTCACCAGCCAGGTCGGCGACTATCTGGTCCGCTCCTCCGAAACAGTGTTCGGGCTACCGACTGATCTCGATTATTCCAAAAATGGAATGATCTATGGCTCACGGCTATTTGATGCGACGCGCAGTTTGCGTATCTCTGATCCTGAATTTGCCGCCAATCTCGACGAGCATTTCCGGCAATGCGTATTCTATGATCTGCTTCTCGGCCGCTATTCGATGAAGGAACTGTCAGCGAGCGATGATATCTGGGCGGTGATTGCGCCAGGAAGCGCAGCGCGCGCGCAAAAGTTCCTGACCCGCAATCCCGATGACAGCGTCAGCGCCAATATCATAACCTGCCGCGCGGCTTACAATGATCTGAATTCCCAGTGGGTCGCTATGATTGATGAAATGGGGACTATCTTTGGCCGCCAGCTCTATCCCAAACAGACCGCGGCGCTGGCCAAAGCCAAGCTGTTTGCTGATCTGCCCATCGCATATAGCTATTTGAGTGGGGTTTCTAGAAACGCCAGCGAGATCTTCCGGCAAGTGCTGACCATCAATGCGATGAAACAGGCGATGCACGGCATGGCGGGCTCCAGCGGTACATCGAACGTCGATGTTTTTGCCCAGACCCGCGCTGATATTCAGACTGAACGCACATATTCATCGATTGCCCAAAATGCGATGAAATGGGTGCCCATCCTCAATATCGTTCTGACAGTAGTATTCTATGCGCTGTTTCCGGTGCTGTTCCCATTGTTCCTCATGCCAAAAACCGGACCAACGGCACTGCGGGGCTATATAACAGGCTTCTTCTATCTAGCTGCCTGGGGGCCATTGTTTGTCATATTGCACATGATCCTGATGTTCAAAGGTGCCTCTGATGTTGGCGGTGCAGCCGGCGGGACTGGGCTAAGTCTGGCTAACTTCTCCGGTATGGTTGATGTGAATAATGATATCGGCGTGCTGGCAGGATATCTGGTTGCTTCCATACCGTTTCTCGCCGGCGGTATTGCAAGAGGTGCGCTCGCAATCTCAGGCCAAGCCACATCCTATCTCAATCCATCTCAAAATGCGGCAGAGGAAGCAGCGCGCGAAGCGAGCACAGGCAATGTGTCGCTTGGAAATAGCAATATTGAAAATTCGAGCGCGTTCTCGAAACAATTTGCGCAAGGCTCGATCGCGCCGAATATCTCCTATGGCGCAGCGCAGACACGCGGGTTCAGCGCCAGCGGGACGCAAACGACAAGCTTTCCCGAAAATTCCTTTGATCAGGTTCCGAATTCTGCCTATCCATTCACACCGACATTGGGGCAGGATTTTACCTCGAGGCTTTCCACACTGGCATCCAGCAGCCGGTCACAAAGTGAGACCTTCTCCAATCTTGCCCAGCAATCGACCAGTTCGGCAATCACCCGATTCAACGAGCTCAGGAACACCTACAGCCAGGGGAGTTCTTCAGAAACCGCAGTCGGTACAAACGAAAGCAACAGCGTCAACAAGGCGTTCAGCGAAGTGGACTCTGCATCAAGAAACTTGCAGCGGCAATATGGACTGTCACGCAGGGCGGCCGACGATATTACAGTTTCATGGTTTTTGAATGGTGATGGAGCTCTGGGCGTTAAAGGCGAAAAGGGAGCTGGAAGTGCTTCTCTAGGTATCAAGGGCGGACGCAACCAAAGCTGGACAGATAGCGACATTGGAATTGCTTCGGAAGATCGCAACCGGATCATGGGCAGTCTAAACCAGATTTCTGATAGCAGGA
Source organism: Parasphingorhabdus sp. (assembly GCF_965233695.1). GTDB lineage: Bacteria > Pseudomonadota > Alphaproteobacteria > Sphingomonadales > Sphingomonadaceae > Parasphingorhabdus. The sequence continues at coordinate 1,971,456 of NZ_OZ247497.1, read as the reverse complement.
ACTGGTCCAATACCCGTGATGGATTTGTTCGAAGTGTCAGTTCCAGTAGCAGCTCGGCGATATCCAGCAGCGCATCTGGTCTCACAACATCGCTCACGGAAGCGCAAAGCTACACGGTCGAAGCGAGACGCGCAGAAGAACTCGCCAGCCGCCTCGAAGATCAGGCAACATGGTATGAGAGCAACAATGCCGCCGGATCGCTCAACCTGAGCCAAGCTTACCGTGAATGGGGCATGGCAGAGATGGAGAGTAATCGCGATTATTACGGCAATGCCCGGTTCGATGATATCAACTTCCAACTCAGCGCCGAAGGTCAGGAACTGCAAACACGCTTTGTCGCCGGTTATGCGGACCGGCTGCACGACGATATTGAAGACAAGCTGACATTGCCGGAATTTGCACCCGTTCAACGACCAAATATCGGAAGTGCCTCGGATGTACGCGGAAGCGTCTCAACAGGTAGCGGAGGTTCAGAATCGGTCGGTGCAGCGCCGGATGTCGGGGCAATCCGGGATGAAGTAGCCGGTGCTCAGTCGCGCGGAAAGACACGGATCGGGACTGTTGAGAACGCAATGAAACGGAAAACCAGAAATGCGCGTGGTGCGAGCGAGAAGGCGGCAGACGATATCAAGGAATGGTAGGTGATTAAATTGATATCCAGCCTTCATAGATTGTTACAAAAATCGCAAAAGCGAATAGTCCGAGAAAAATCGTAATTAGTTTTAATCGTCCCCAAGGATCAGCCCAAGTTTTTTTCCATGTATAAGCCGTAAGGCGGTTTTCTGCGAGCGCCTTGTCAATCTCTGACAAGCCGGGCCAGTTTTGTTGATCATCAGATTGAGTGTTTTTATCCTCGGTCATTTTTCAGTCTCCAAGATCATGATTCACCCGGAACCAAGCCCCCTCTTCTCTTCAACCATAGCGGAAACGCTGCGCGTCGTCATTTTGAAAATAACTGGTCAAAATCGGCCAATCCAATGTTCCAACTTGAGTTTGCAACCAATGCGGTCACTATCTCCATTCATGAAGTTAAGATATCTATGGGCGAAACATGGGTTTGATTGAATTACTACTATTGGGTTCGACCATCGTTAGCGCCGGGCAATCCTTCGAATGCACGCCTACCCGTGTCTGGGATGGCGATGGTCCAATCTGGTGTGCAGAAGGTCCAAGAGTTAGACTCTCAGGCATTGCCGCACGGGAAATGGACGGAACTTGTTCAGCTGGTCACCCCTGCCCGAAGGCATCTGCAGAGGCGGCAAGAGACGCTCTAGTGAAATTGGTTGGCAAACCTTCTGGACGGTCAAGGGAGGGTCATGTTCTGGTCTCTGGGCCCACATTAAAATGCCGGTCCGATGGTGGCGCAGGTGGCAAGCGCACTGCAGCATGGTGTGTGTCACCAAAATCCGGAGATCTATCGCGCGCGATGGTAAAAGGTGGTTGGGCACTCAAGTGGACCAGATATTGGAAGGCGCACCGCTGTGATGGATAGTCGGGTCTCCTTGAAAACAAGAATGGCAAATTTGCTGTTTGGCGCAGAAATCTGTTTTTTGCATGGATGATTATTGGGTGGCCGCTCTGGAGTTTGGTTTCATCCTGGATGAAATGACTCATGCGCCTTGCATGGCTATATTCGAAATGTTGTGGAATGGGAGAATGGAATTTGAAGTGGCTCACTCAATTTTGGCGATTAGTTGCTGTCGATAGAATAATGTAGATGTCGTCCTAGGGGGGTATTTGACGCGGCATGGCAAAACCAGATCAAAACAACGGATGTGGATGGGCGATCGCAGTGGTTCTGGGTCTTTTTGCGCTTGGACAATGCTCGAAGGACGGATCGAATGATCAATATGCTGACACTGAATCAACTCTATACGATCAGAGTTCAGAAATATCCTCAGAAAGCATTGAGATGTACGTGACCGCCGGATCGGTTAATTGTCGATCCGGTCCGGGAACAAATCACGGAAAGCTAAATTCCTTTTTATATGCGGAACCAGTAACGGTCCTTGAAACGCGGTCAGGTTGGTCAAAAACTGCGTCTACCGACTGTTGGATTGCTTCAAGATTCCTGAGTGAGGACAAGCCTGAACCCTCTCCGGCTGTTCAACCCCCCAGATATTCGGAACCATCGCGGTTGTTTGAAGCTCCAGCCCAATCAAGCGGATCATGCGGAGCGAAATGGAAATGTGGCCAAATGAATAGCTGCAGCGAGGCATATCACTATCTGAACAACTGCGGTTTAGGTCGTTTGGACGGAGATGGTGACGGCGTACCTTGTGAAAGTATTTGTTAGACAGTCAGATATCAATAATCTGCTGTCCGAAGATATTTATCGGACAATCGGCCAACATTCGCCACTTTCGATCATAGGGTGATAAGGTTCGACCAGAGGTTTCCCATAATAATCACGCAGATGATCGATTGCTATCAAACATGCCCGCGCGCAATTTGCATTGTATTCCTTTTTTATTAGTGCCTTGAATGCGTGTTGCCGAAAGTTCGTTAAAGGGGCAGCCTCCAATTCATAACTGTTGGACACTCCCTCTATCGGATTTTTCTTTACCGCTGCATTTTCAAGGCGATCGACTAAACTACGCCCGATGGGATCCCTGCTCGGTCCAGATACCAAGTCGAGCAGTTTCTCGGCTTCATGCTCATCCAAGCTTTCCGCAAATGCATCAGCAAGCAGCGCAAGCCTGTGAGGATCATCGACCTGTTGCATTAAGTCGTAAACACGCTGGCGGACCTGCCGATGATTGACAATGAGCGGGACTAGTGCTTCGCGAAGCCTGTAGCTATCTCTTGGTTGACCCTCGTCGGATTGTTCAGCAGTGATAGCCTCCAGCAGGATATTAGCGGCTTCTATGGTTCCGATTTGAGCCAGGGCAGCGGCCCAACGACCACTTGTCGATAAGGTCGAGTCAGCAGCAGCGAGAGTCGATAACGCTTGTACTGCTGTTTTCGAACGCGAATAGCCAAGCGCAAAAACCAGATCACCAATTTGATGTGGTCGCTTGGACCAATCCGGCAAGTCCGCAATGTTCGGTAGTGCTGCTTGTGCGTCATCGGCAAACGCAACAAGGCGCAGCCATGCATTGATCTTCCAATGGTCATTTTCCGAAGTCCAGCTTAAAGCTGCCACCTCAGAAACACTGTCCTTTAAACCCTGCAGAACAATGTTGGCGGGCAATGGCTCACCATTTTCACCAAGCGCCTTGCACAGGTCTACCAATGAACTGTCTTCTCTACCGCGCTCAATCAAGGTGATCAGGGACCCTACGCGATCGCCATAGTTCATGACTGTTACTGGTCCCGCCAGCTGAAAGGCTCGCGCCAAAGACGCCGAATCGCCGGATTTCACAAGCTGATCAATGCGATCCAGGATCGCTGCTGCCGCAGGACTGGGTGGAGATAAACGCCTCTCTTCCAGATTCGCACACCGAACCGCATAGTCATTCCAGGCCGGACCGATTGCATGATGTGGCCGCGGATCAACCTTCAGCAGCTGTCCCAGAACAATTGCGGCGTCATGTTCGCACTCCTCGTATGAGAGCCGTTTCATCATTTCCGCGATAACGGAGCTGCCGCCTATGGAAATCAGGGCATCGCGATATGCATTGTTATAGTACATGTAGGCTTCGCTGTGCCTTCTCCCCGTTAGGTTCTTAGACAATGCGGCTCTTTCTATTGCTTGACGCTGCCTATTCTCGTCCCACAAGCGCAGTGCATCCGCCAAAAGTGCGTCCGAGCCGACCCGGCCAATGAGCGATACCAGCGTGGCCAGATCTCCGCGTGATAGCGCTGGCTCGCCGAGCATTGGATCGAGCAATTGGTGTGTCCATGTAGCGAGGCGATCACAGACGCTCGGACCGACCGGGAAGCGGTTTCTATTGTCTTCTTCGTCGCGCCAACCCGACAAGATCGAAGCTAGAGCGACAGCCTCGAAGGTAGATTCTGGTGTACAGCGCACGATCTCATCGATGAGGAGTTCGAACCGCACATGACGCAAAATATCGCGGCAGGGTTGTATGGCCTTTTTCCAGCCATCAGAGCGAGCATTCGCAATTGCCACAGCTTCATCAATAAGACTGGCAATAGAATTGGAGTCTAACAGAACGGCGATCAACTCGCGGCGGTGAAAGTCATCATTCTCTCTTTTCGCCAATGCCAGAAATTCGTCCTGCCGATCGGTTTCAGCACTTTGTAAATGGGCTTTGGCATCGTAGGGAAGTCTATCGCCGCGCTCCAACCTATCGACGATGGCGGCAGCAAATTCGCTCGGATATCGCTCGGATAATTGTTTGTGCAACTCACTGCTTGCCCAAGCGTTGTCCAACTTCAGGTCCAACGCTGCATCTATAACTTTCTGGGGCGACGGGCCACCAAATTTCATTGCAAAATTGACCCACTCGATCCCTGTTGCGGATTCGAAGCGTTTCTTCTGAGATTTTGTCCATCGGGCGCTGTGCTTTTCGCTGAGGTTTTCCGGTTTTCGCCGGCGGACAATCTCAACCCACATTTTTCGATCCAACCCATCCAGCAGTCGGCTAAGATGTGATGTTTCACTGCGGAAATCCAGATAATCGATGACGCCAGATACGACGTCGGAGCTGGAGTCCTTTATCGCAGCTTGGGTTGCGAGGTCGAGACTGGCGATATCGCCCTGTTCGACAAGATCGATCAGGAGAATTCGCCGCGTTTGATCGTTAAGTTTGGGAAAGCTCTTTTCCCATCCTGGCTCAAGCGCCGTGGTTGGAAAATTATGATCGGCTTGTCGGATGTCAAAGACATGACTCTCGCCACCTTCGAGCGCTTGCCAAAGTCGGCTTCCGAACTGCGGTCTGCCGGTGACAAGCATGAACCGAATGGCACGTTTTTCATCTGTCACAGCCCATCTTTCGGCAAATGTCGCAATCCGGGTGTCCAAAGTGTCGCCAATAACATGAGACGTGCGATGCAAAATTTCGGCGGCCACGAAAGGTTCAATCCCTGTCATTGTTAAGATCAGGGAAGTCAGGGCCTCGCGCGGAGGGTCTTGCTTTCGCGCCAATCGGTCGACCGCAAATAGTACCGCAACACTCCAAAAGGGTGAATCGAGGATTTTGATCAAATCAATGTCTTGTGGGCCGCCGCAATGCGCTTCGATCATCTCGCCTATCCGGTGGGATGCGAACCATTCTTGCAAGAGCTGGTGTTGCAGGCCGACCGTGCGCTCATCTGGCGTCCCATGACTAACCAACAGATGGTGTGAAACAAGGTTGTCGAGCACATCCTGCGGAGAAACCTGCTGAACCAAGAGACCCTTTTCTTGAAGTGCCATACTTGTTTTGGCGATAACCGGCAGAAGGCTCTGCTCGTCGATGAGGACTGTTCCCGCTTCCATCAATGTCCAAGCAATTGCCTCAAGATAGACTTGTTGTTGACCATCGAGAGCAGCGCGCAATTTATCGCGACGTTGCTGAGAACCACCGGCAGATGCAACTAGCGAAGCTATTGCAGATTCACGGTCGCTCGGAAGGGCACCATCGGCACCTTGTTGCAAAATTGTGGCTAGAAATATCGGCGTCTTCAGCAACGGCCGAAGTGCCACGACTGCGCGTGCGCGGATCAGGATATCTGGGCCATCAGGACCGAGCAATTGTTCGGCAGCAACGAGTTGACGGTCACGGCCAAAAGGAAGGAGCTCAAGTATATTGTCGCAGTCAAGCGGTCCCGCTGTACCAATTCGACTTGTGAGGACGAGCAAGATTGAAGGATGACTGCGTTTCAGTTCTTCGAGTTGATGCCAAGCCCATTCTCTTTGACTCGCGTTGAGTTCGTTCCAGCCGTCCAACAGAAGGACAAGGCGTCCCGTACGAGCGAGGGTGGAGAAACCATCCACGGTCAACGCTTCGAACGGACCGTTTCCACAGACATTCGCGTCGATAGATGTCTCTTTTGCAGCCAGGGCCGGCAAGCTGCGAACGATGGGTATAAAGTCGCTGGATTCAAATAGGGCAATCGCGATCTGACTCAATGCATGCGTTTTTCCGCTACCCGGATCGCCGATCATTGTAACCATCCGCGCAGAACGTAAATATGCCTCTATAGACGCTAAATCGACACTGGTTTCCTGTTTATGGCTCTCGGAGCCTCGAGTTTTGACTGCTTGGAACAATGGTTCGATGATATTGGGTTGGCTCACTGTCTGGAAATTGGCGAGCTCTGTTTCGGCCGCTTTGCGTGCGATTTTCAGGGTCGCGTCGAACCCAGGTCCTTGGCCCTCAATCCTGAGGCCGTACCGTTCGTCCAGAATTTTGACGACGTGATCACGGTCTATGGGCGTCGGCCGGACGTTCAAACTCTTGGCTAATGACTCAAGCAAACCAAATAGTTGATCCGGCCTGGTCTCTGGTTTGGCAGAGATTAAACCTCGCAACTGATCAATCGCTCTAAGACGATCTGCACTGCGCTCACCAGTTGTTTCCAAACGCAAAATGATAAAATGACGCCAGAACCTATGCAGTTGGTCCGAATCCGGCGGATACTCCAGATGGGTTTCAAGCACGGTTGCAACGGACGCACGAACGGCTTTCGCATTATTGCCGATTTGGCCGGGTGCGTCGAGAGCCTCAGCAAAAGTATTGCCATCATTCGACAGGCGGGCGATCTCGCCCAGTTTCTCACAGGCGTAATAGCCGTCAGCGCTTATGATTTCAGCGGCACCACCCGCCCGATCGCGTCCTTCGGCGAAGGCGGGTAGTTCCATGGTATCCCAGGCGCCGCCGACGATCTCTGCAAAATTTGTGTTACTGGCCGCGGCTGAAAGCGTAAGTCTATGTTTTAGCTGTAGATCCAGCGTGGCATTGTCGCCTGTATCGCCGCGCGAATGGACCACCAGATCATCGAGCGGCCTGCCATTTGAACGTTGTTGTGCGGCGAGACCGATAACAGTCCCAGAAACTCCAGGAGCACCCGATTGGGCAAGCATCGCAGCAAGATAGATTGCGATTGCGTCGCCTTCGTAGTTCGTGCCGATCCCTCCTGTGGATTCCGCTGATGCATTCGCCTTTCGACTCAATTCTTCATTGCTCCATTCACTATCCGCCCGGTCGTTCTCAGACATCGTCTTTTTGCTTTTGCAACCGTTCCTGAAGGCTCGCAGCCTCTTTACGGAGTTGACGTCTGGCATCTGCGGCCAAGGCCGCTTCTTCGCCGTCCAAATTCTGCAGGAACCGAAACCCGTCGGTAACATGTTTTATGAGATCAGGGAGAGAAGGGCTTTCGTCCTTGCGTAACAACATACGCAAATCTTCTACATCATAGTCAGCGCCGTCAATTCGCTGGCAAAAACTTTCAAAGTGCAGCTTGTCTCCACCGGCCCAGAGTTTGAGGACGGCAAGTGCGCGAACTGTATCCTGCTCAATCGGGCGTTTCGCTATCTCGGACAAGTCGTGCAAATCGCGTATCTTGGTTCGCTGGCTTGCAGCCCTGACCTTTTCAGAGATGATCTCTTCATATGCCAGGCAGGGAATATCTGCAGGCTCGAATGGGAGCATCTTGAAATAGTCTTGCGGCAATTGCGGAACCGATATGACAGGTAGTATCGGGTCTTCTCGTGTGCTGATCTGGATCTTTATCCGTACCCCGTTCTGGTTCCCATCATGCGTGCATAAGGGGTTCGCCGACAGGCCATCTTCTATATGATACCAGTCCTTTTCCCGGTCGAAAGTGAAGTTGATGCCGTGATAAGGTGCTTCCACCAGGAGCGCAGCAATCTCCAGCAGCAAGTCGTCGCCATCAATGTCGCTGTTGCGGGTGAAATCCAGATCAGTGGACAAACGCCCGCGCGGGCCGAACACCATTTTCCTGAGCATCGTTCCGCCCTTGAAAGCGAGATGCTTCAGCAAGTCGCGTTCGTGGAAAAGCTGCAATATATGTGTCAGCAGGATGTCGATCTCAACATTGCCGATATCGCGGGCACCGGAACGGTGGGCAACATTGCGTAGCTCGTCGACGGTCAGCACTTGCCAGGTTTCCGTGTTATTTGGGGTACGTCTGCCAGCAGGTCCTTTTTTGATGCATGAACCAAAAGACCCCAGTCATTGACATAGCCAACATCATCGTCGCGGCGAGCCTTCCGCCCAAATTTTGATCGCGTAGAAGGCGCGATTGCTGCGCGCAGTTTCTTGCGACTTGAGCCGGGTATCGGCCATCCCACCAGATCTGCCAAAAAGCCCAAGCGTTGTAATAGAGATTGAGATTCCATGCGTATCGCATCATCGACTATGGCGGTGAATTCAAGACTTCGAGAGGCTCCAAACATAATGCGGGCGATCTCTCCCGGTCCGCCAGCCAAAGCGGGGCGGTCAAGGCAGTCAATGACTGTTTTGACCGGCTTGGATATCGTTGCTTGGCGTCCGTAGATTTCCACCTTCTCAAAACCAAAAAATTTGCGTTCGGCCATTTGGATAAACCGCACGCTATGCCCCTCGATGGTTACGGGCGCGCGTTGCTTGAGAACGGCTATCGTGACGCTATGCGGGCGCTGTGTCGTGAATCCATGGAAAGAGGCTGCCGACCACCAGCCGACATAAGACGGATCAACCGCCGCAGATGCCAATGCCAACAGATTGTTCTCGCCTAGATTTTCGGGACCATGCGAGGGTGGCAGCAGCATATAGCGACCGCCGACCAGTCTGGTGAGCCAGCCTTTGCGGATCAGGTTTTGAATGACTTTGCGGGCTCTGGCTTCTGATCTCAGCAGTGTAATGACTTCCGAGGCCTGTACGATTTCCTGACCCTGCTCGGTTAGCGACAACACAAGCTTTGTTTCATTCGGACCCAATGTGCGCAAGTTAGTTTGCATAGCATTTTATGCCTTTGAGGGTTATTCTGACATATCATCTAACCAAAAAAAATTAGTTTGCATAGCATTTTTGCCCTAAAAGGCATGAAATGCTATAAAGAATAACAAACCTGCTGATCACGAACCCATCGGCAAACAGAGGGGCAATATGGAACTCATGATTATCAACAGGTGTTCTTTGTCTCGTGAATAGCGCCGGGATTCCTAATTCAAACCGCAAACACCGCTACGTCTCCGTGACGGCGCGAAGGTAATTGCCATGGCAAAATCAAGCCAGAAGCGCCGCAACCGCAAGGGAAGCCGATCCCGTCCAGCCTCAAAATTGCCAAAGCCTGCAAGCCGCGCGGGCTCACATGCTGGACGTGGTTTTCGCTATCAGGACGCTATTGCCGCAAATCTGGCGGTAATAATTTGGGCCGATTTGCGGGTGCCCGCCATCGTCATTCCAGAAGGGGGCGATGACATAGAATTGCGAGGTTCCGACTCTGTCTTCGTGCAAGTAAAAAGTCGCCGAGAGCATCTGGGCCAATACCAGTCCAGCAAAACCGTTTCAGATATAAGTGACCTTTGGAAACGGCATGACGGGAGCGTTCCACACCCCGACCGATTGGAGCTGATACTTGAACGGGGCGTGGAAGGTCTGGCCAATCAAAATAATCCTGCCATCCCAACCAAAATTGATGGCGAGATAGGCAAGCAGCTTCACGGTCGGCCAAACGCGGCAAGCATGCTGGCAAAAACCAAATTGTACATTATGACCTCTCCACTGGACGCAGCAATCCAGACGATTTCTGATAAAACCGGCTGTCGTCCAATAGCCGCGCAGATTTGCTTTGCAGACCTATTAAAGCGCGTTGGTGATTTGGCAGATGCCAATGGCCTCTTGCAAGCCGATCAATATCAGGGGTTATCGGTTAGCGACACAGAAAGCGCAATTGCTGAAATTTTGAGTGTCTTGGACGTCGATGCCATTGAGCAAGCGATCCAACAAGGCCTGTGTGAGGCTGTGGATTTTTTAACTCCCCTTGACGATCCGAACTTCTACCTCGGGGTCGATGTAGAGCCAGGGCATGTCGTTGCTGGCCTAGTGTCCGAAAGGCCAGAGACGCGAGGCTCTATATCTCAGGCACTTGAAACACAGCGCGCTGCGCTGATTGTCGGACCATCCGGTTCCGGAAAATCTGCTTTGATGTGGGAAACCGCATACATGATGCGGCATACTGTACGCTGGTTTCGCGTAAGACGGTTGGCCGTTCAGGACATCCCTGCACTTCGTCAGTTGATCCGAACCATGAGGGCCTCCGAGGCCAGCCCGATTGGTTTCGTCATGGATGATGTGGGCCGTCAGGGACCGGAATCCTGGACCGCTTTTCTAAAGGAAATTACTTCTTTACCGGGCGTGCTTTTGCTCGGCTCCATTCGGGAGGAGGATATATTTCTAGTTGCGGAGCGATCGCGGGCTTCAGAAATCCGTGCTGATGCAGATAATGAGCTCGCTGAACGCCTCTGGCTTGAATTGAAAGAGTCTCAGAATACGGAATACCCAGGTTGGCTCGAGCCCTGGAAGATCAGCAATGGGCTGTTGCTTGAATATGTCCATATTCTCACTCGAGGAAAGCGATTGAACGAGGTGCTTGCCGATCAGGTGCAGGCCAGAATTGCTGATCCTGATAGAGACCTTGAATTGGATATTCTGCGCTTGGGCGCGTGGGCCGGTTCTTCCGGAACCCGGCTTGATACAAATAAAGTCACCGATGTTCTTGGCTGTTCAGATGCCGAGCTTTCGCGGGCTCTGCAACGTTTGATTGAGGAGCATTTGATCCGTGCTCCGGAAGCTGGAATGTTTGGCGGCCTCCACCAGCTACGCTCCGAAGAGCTGTTACAGCTATCGCATCAAATTCCGCCGCCTACTCATGCAGTAACATTTGGGCGCACATTATCTGCGGTTCCCGCGACAGATGTTGAATTACTTGTTGAAGATGCTGTTGCAAAACAGCGACTACCGACCGCCGAAGTCCTCGATGCTATTGCCGCACGTCTGCTTGCCAATCCCGACGCTGGGGTTCTGGCATCAGCCTTGCGCGGACTGGGCGGCGGACGAATATCTGCAGTGATCGACGAATGGTTCGCGACGCCGGAAGTGGAAGTCTTGCCGCGTACACAGATCGGAACTGCCGCCATGTTTGGCGTCGCTGATCTGGACTGGGGCAATCTCGATATTATTCCGGAGATACAAGCCGCTGCGACTTGCTTGGCGGAAATGAAGGGCGGTATTGCTGACGATCCGAGAAGTCAGTTATTTGACCAGTTATCCGAGGAGAATCTTCGAGCAATTGCGGCGAATATCAGTCTTACCGAACTGAACGACATCGTATCGGCTCTTATCGGGATACCGTTACCGGCTAAGCTTCACGCGATATTGGTTTCATTCGTGCCAAGTCTTGATGAGACCAATTTTAACATTCTCTCGGCACTTTTGGGGACTGTGGGTGCCCTCGACCGTAGCTTAGCAAACACTTGGGTCGACGCGATCGGGCAAGCTGAACTATTCGCGAGACTAGAAAGCGAACGAGCATGGGTAGCAACGCCGACGATCAGCTCCGAAACTGACGGAACGATCGTCAGTTGCGATTATTGGCATGTCGTTGTTTCACAGCAGCCTTCCCCGCATGATGATGTGGTCAAGCTTTGCGAAACTTTGCTCTCTATATGTCCGTCAGCCGATATTGCCGCTTCGCGGGCGATATATGCCAATGGCAGCGTGGCAGGGCTCCCAGAATATCCGACCGCTACCAAGCGTATAGCTCGGGAAAATCTCCCCGTTGAATCCGTGCCAGCATGGAACCGGCGATGGATTGATCTAATTGCGCGGCGCGTGGCAGCACCAAGCTACAGCAACTATCTCGAGCGCGCGATTTCAATATTGCATGAACTTGTGCCGACGCTGGATCGTGTTTTCGACATTCATTTGCGGGGACGCAATGTTCCACAACAATTGTCGGACACGCTTAACCGCCTCAACGGACTTACGGAAGCGCTGACGCCGCCATCGATTTCTTCAGAAGAAGTTGCGGGTGACACCGCTGGTGAATCCGACAAGGCTGTTACTCGTTTTCATAATCTGTTATTTTGCGGCACCGTAAATCTTGTGAAGCGCTTTGCCCGTTTGCCTGAACAGGCAGGCGCTTATATTGGATGGCTCAACGACCTCATAGCTGATGTGGATCGGGTAGTGTCCGAAGAACCTTGGGAACTGATTGCCAGCGAACCACCATCGATGCTTACGCGTTTTAAGGAATTGCTTATTTCAGTTCGCATATTGGCTGAAGGATCACACGAACGCAGCAAGCGCCCTGCTGAGATTTGGTATAAAGTCGGTCGTGCGGCACGCACAGGTAATGCCTTAGGGCGAGTATCTGCCATAGCGCGCTCGGCTACTGACAAGCGCGTCGCTGACTACAAAGCAGAAATCCGATCAGCGATAACGGCAGTAGGCGCACCCGCGACCGTCCATTTTCGCGATCGGGCCAGTGCGGTCCTGCCGCTGGTTAGTTTCGAAATTTTGGTGCTGCTCAACGTTGATACGGTGGTTGAAGCTGCGCAGGCTGTTGACACTTGGGCAGAGCCATTACGCGCTTCGGTTGACCATTTAATCAGCATGACAACTACTCCGGTTGCCAACGGATTTTCCATCAATCGGTTTACGCAGTCCGGCCATCAAACGCTTTTTCCAAATCCTGATGCAGGTGCAGAATGGCTTGAAACGCTGGATATTTCTCCGCTTCGATCAGATGCATTGGATGCGCTTGATCTGACCTTCAATGCTGCTGGCGAACTTGCCGCGCTGGACCGATGCGCATTAGCTACGTCTTCGCGTGCTCCGGAGGAAGGCCTTGCCCGCGTTTCCGTTCAGGAAGATTTGGATGCCGGAATGCCGGTCTTGAGCCGCCATTTGGATGAAGCCGCACCAGAAATCAAAGACGAGGTAATGGCACTTATCGAAACGATACGAACCGGCGAGATTGATTTTGTTGCCGAAACTCAGCAGCTAATGGCCGGTGGGCAGTCAGCAATAATGTCCGAACTGACCGTCATAATCGTTTATCTACTTGAACATCAGTTGGAACTGAATTCTTCTGCGGTTGAGGCATGAGAAACATGCTGCAATACGCATCCGATTTAATCTATCACCAACTTGAAAACTCAACTCAAACCCAATCGGAAATGACTTTATGATTGACGTATTTAGTAAAGGAATTGCCCGCGTCAAACATGCGAAAACCGGTCGCATTTATGACATATCTGCCGACGAACTCGATTGGGATGCAGTTGGTTCAGATGAGCGGAATATGGGGCCTGAAACTCACTATCAAGCTTTGCTTGAGCACCCGCAACTTGGCTTGATCAGTTGGAACATCTGGGAATATCCTATCGGCGCAGAAAATATGCAAGAAACGGATGTGGGCGAGCATATCTTGATCGAGAATCTCGACTACGGTTTGCAACATTTACCGGATGACGACGAATGGGAGGCCGATGATCCCGTTCCCCTAGCCGATCGCTTGAACGCATTGCCTCAGCAATTGGAGGAGCTAGAAAAAGCTATAAATCAACTCCGTAAAAGCGGATCGATGATAGGGCATAACCAGCCACCGGAGGAAATGCGCATTGATCTGGATGAGCATGATCTTGCCGAGGCTCAGGCCAGTATTGATGAGATAAAGGTTGAGCTGAAGCGTCCCAATCCGGCCGTCGAGGCGGATCTGGAAGTAGTGAAAAAAGCCGAAAGTCGTCTTTCTGTGATAGCTGAAAAGTTGAAAGGCTGGGCTAAAACAGCGGGTAAGTTTATTGGCGGCGGCGTTCTGGCCGGGATGGGTAAAGAATTATGGGAAGATCCGGTAGCGCTCCATAGCAAACTTCAAGCGATCATAAACACGCTTACGGATTGGTCTCAAAGTCTCGGCAACTTATTGTAGATTCGGACACGCTCGGCTTTCGCACACATGTAAAACTGTACATTTTCGTCCACTTTGAAAATCAGTTTGATTCTTGATGTGACTCTTGGAACAAATATTGCTCCACTTTCGCCAACGTCCTAGCCCGCGGCCTACGCCCTTCCCTCAAATCCAATACAAATCTCGGATCACCGACAGCGCGCCTGCCAAACCGGGTCGGCGACATATGCGTCTCTTTCAGGTGTATTTCGATACGATCCAACAGTTTCAATTGAGGCCTCCTCGAATCATAAATTACTTGTGTTCTTGTTATGTTCCTATTAGGAAGATTGCATATTGTCTAGGATAAATCCTATTGAGGGGTCGAAAGGCACGAAACATGGATGATGTACGAGAAACTCTGGATCGGTTGGTCCGCGAAAACGGGGATGACTATTCCGGTCTCTCAAAAATGCTTGGCCGTAATGCCGCCTATATCCAGCAGTTCATAAAACGCGGCACGCCGCGCAAGCTCGATCCCGAGGACAGGCTTAGGCTGGCGAGCTTTTACGGCATTGACGAACAACTCTTGGGCGGTCCGCCGCCAACCGGCAGTGACGGCATGGTCGAAGTCCCTGTGCTTGATGTCAATGTTTCGGCAGGACATGGCGCGCTGGCGACAAGCGAGGATAGGAAAACGCGTTTCTCATTCGATGAGCGCTGGCTGCGCAAACTGACGCCGGCTAGAGGCGTCAGCCTTTCGGTCGTCCGCGTCATGGGCGATTCCATGGAACCAACGCTGTCGGACGGTGATGACGTTCTCGTGGATGCTTCTGACCATGGCTCGCGGCTCCGCGATGGGATCTATGTGATGCGGGTCGATGACACGCTGGTGGTCAAGCGCATTGCGATGCGTCCTGATAGTCCGTTCATTACCATTGCCAGCGATAATCCGACCTATCCGACCTGGGAGAATGTTGATCGCAGCACGGTGCATATCGCAGGCCGTGTACTCTGGTTTGGTCGCGCGCTTTAAAAAGAATGTAACTCTCAACTAATCTAGATTCCCATGTCCAATGGCTTGCTATGCTCTTTCTCAAGTTCTCGTTGATCCTGTTGCGGTTCTTTGAGCGCAGTTTCATTTCCTTTTGCAAGACCCGCCGCCGCGGCGTTACCAAGACGCCGGGTCACTTCGAGCGCCGATGTTTTTGCGCCGTCATTTTTCTCCACTGCCGCTTCCAGTTTCTCGCGGTTGTCAACGATGAGCGTTAAACCATCCCGCAATCTGGTAATCGTCACCAGAAATGTCTGTTTGTTGGAAAGATTGCGTTCACGGCTATCCATGACCGCAATCCCGCGATCAGAAGTAAGCCCTTGGGCCATATGGGCATTGAGCGCATAAGCCAGATCAATGCGTTTTAGCATAGGATCTTTATGGGGCAGACGATGCTCGATTCCCGAAGATGTTCGCAAGTGAACATGATCATTATCTATTGCCGTAATATTTGCCTGATCCGCATTGAACAGCCCGCGTTTATGATCGCTGTCCGTCCAGCGAATTTTATCACCTGCATAAATATCGAGCTGTTTCTTTTCGTATAAAGCGATCTGATCCTCAGCGGCATTGGCACGAAGTTTGCCAACCTGGAAGCTCCGCTCCCTGCCCTTGCGATCTTTTAACACAAGCTGCTTTGCGCGCTCATCGACCGAAATCACATCATATTGCCCCTTGCCAAGACGCTGACTTCTATCCGGTGCTTTCAGTTCAATCATCATGCCCGGCGCATAGCTGTGAATATAACGCAGTTCCTCGCGGGTGCTGTTAACGCGGGAGAATGTTTCAAGATTCAGCCCGCGTTTTCCCAGTTCATTGTTCTGCTTAAGCCCGGTCTGGACCGCTTCATTGACATCTGTGCGCAGCGCCCGTCCCGAAGCATATATGGCGGTCGATTGACGTTCCAGCGGAGAAAGAGCAAGCCAGCGTTCGGCAGCAATTAGGGCGCTGCCCTCTTTGGTTTCGATAATATGGTCCTTCAAATAGGACATGGCCTCGCCGATATTTCCGGCCTGGGCTGAATATTGCGCGCGGCGTAATATTTTATCACGCGCGCGCAAATTGGTGATCATTTTTGCGGTATCAATGCCCGAGGCTTGCACAAGCGCGAAGGGCTTGCCGGCATCGACAGCACCCAGCTGCTTCTTGTCCCCGATCATCACCAGACGGTCGACCTCGAGCAGATTGGCGAGCCGGACCAGCTTTTCTTTTTCGACATTGGAGACCATCGAGGCCTCGTCGAGAACCAGCACATGGTTTTTCATGGCAGCTTTGGCTTCCGTGAGAGCCTTTTTATCAGTTCTCTCCTGGAGCAGGTTTTTGTGACTTCCAATGAAGCGCGCCAAGGTCATCGACGCAATCCCGGTATCGCGTTCGAGCATCTGGACGAGCGTATTCTGGACGGCGAGACCCAGAACCGTTTTTCCATTCTCGCCAAGAAGCTGTGAAACGGGTTTAAGAAGGCTGCTCTTGCCTGCACCGGCAATGCCCTGCACCGCGATAATCCGGTTGGACGATGATAATATCATCTGGCCTGCGGATTCTTGGCCTTTGTTAAGTGTCATCCCAAAATTGAGACCCGCGACCGCCTGCAACTGCTCGCCAGCCAATTCTGATGACAAAAGCGGCTCCGCCTTGCCCCTGCCCGCTTCTACCTGTCCAATTATGCGCTGCTCGATCTGCAAAGCATCGCGCGTGGTGACAAAATCACGGTCGCTTCCCTTGCCCCGAACGAGCTCACCTTCCCTGACAAGTGCCCTCACGCGGCGTTCGACATGGGCAATGGATGTGGGGAGACCAAAATCTAAAGCAGTCTTATAAGCATCAGATACCCCAAATGCTGCTTCGCGCTGGCTCAGATGGCGAATAGCCGAAGCGGTTGCCTGCGCTGCGGCTATCTCTTCGCGGGGTTTGTTCAGGATATGCGCTGGCACCAAAGGATCAGCGGAGGGCTTTGGCCCAAACCCCTGAATTTTTTCGGCAAATGCGCGCAGGAAGATCATCCCTTTTTGTGCCAGTGATAGATTGGGGTTTTGATCAATCTCCAGACCTGCTGCGTGGATATTGGCTTTGTCGATCAATCCGCCAAGATCGAGCTCCATCGCCTTTGCTGCTTCCTGCCAAGTCGCGGACAAAGCATCCCTGTCCTTGATAGTTTCTTTGGGCGCGCGGGTTGCTAGAGCGGCAATCTTGCCAGCTTCCAGTCCTGGCCCCCTGCGAGCATCAAGCACCTCCTGTCGGCGCGAAGAGAAGGCCATAACCGCTTCGCGCGATATGCCTACTGCTTCAAAGTTACCGTGTTTGCCTTGATGGGCGGGCTGATATCCCAGTTTTTCAACTTCAAGACGAAAGCGCGCCATGGTCATGCTGTTCAGAAGCGTGTTGTTCGACCATAGTTTGTCATTATGAAGCGCCCGCCATTTTGCGTCCGGGCCTTGGGTGACATTGGCGACAACCGCATGAAAATGAACATTGGGTTCCTGATTGCGATTGGTGTCATGCTGAAACAGTCCAATCGCCAGATTGCCCGTTCCAATGGCCTTAATTTTACCACTTGAAAAAACCCGCGTTTCGGCGACATTCTTCTCGGCCCATTGCAGCGTTTCGGTGACTGCTGTCCGGTACGCATCGATAATCCGCTTATCGCCGCCAACGAGAGCTATCAGCGACCAGCTTTTGGGCAGCGAAAAAGTAAGATCGGTTCCGGCGCGGTGATATTGTTTGTCGCTGCCAACACGCTCACCATTTGGCAATTCACCGCGCAGCAGAGCTTCAAAGGCCGGCGCGTCCACTTGGCCCTTTAAACCGAGACGCTCCGCTCCTTCTCCAATCCACTGACCGGACCGGTCGGCATCGGCTTTGGTATAATAATTATCCGCCGCAAAATAAGTTGCAGCGCCGCCCGCAGAGCGAACATTGGAAGCGGAGAGCATAGTCCATTCCTATCATTAGGGCGCGCCCTCCACCGCGCAGGTTTCACATGTCATATTCGCCGATATCGCGGTCCGGCTCATCGCGCACCGCGCCTTCACGCAGGTCGCGGCCAGCATCACGCGGCGAACCACTAAGCGACCGGGTCTTGTTTGCTGGATCGCTTGGATCAGGCAGATCAGGGTGCTGCAGTTTGTCATCTTTGGGAGACGGAGTTGGCGCCTGCTCTTCCTTGCCGTGAGATTTATCTGGACCATCGGTAGCGGGATCCGCTGTGCCATCCTTGAGTATTTTATCTCGAGGCTCATCAGGCAACTGGTCGTCTGTGATTTCTTCTGGTTCCCGAAAGACAAACTCCTTCTGATCGGCCGCAGATTGTTTGACGCCTTCTTCATTGTCATCAGCGTCCGCTGCTGGTTCTACCTCCCCGCCGTGGCTATTTTTATCTGCCCTGTCAGGCTTCGCAGGCGGCGGAGGTTCTTTACTGGGTACACTGGATTGACCCGTTTCATCTGGATCATCAAATGCCCGCGCAATAAATCCTTCTGCCACGCTGGGCCAGGATTGCGGGACAAGTTTAACCGGCGCAGCGGGAAAGCCATCGGGGAATTTGATATAGCCGTTGAGGCGCGGCAAGTTCATAAACTGATCGGGTAGCAGCAATGGCTCGACCTGCCTTCTGGGGGTTAGACTGACCGCATCACGGGCATTGTTATAACCGTAACTATAGCCTTCTTCCATGTCGCGAATTTGCCGGTGACCGATAAAGTCAGAACACCAAGTTGCCGTTTCCCGGTCAGCGGTTGCGAGGATCAATTTGGTGCGCGCAAGCGAGGACAATGTCATCGCCATATTCTCGCCGTACACCTCCTTGAGTTTAGCAAATGCATGAATGCCGGTCACGATAGCACCGCCAAAATTGCGGGCCGTCTGCAAACCTTTTTCCAGCGCGGGCAAACGGTGCAATGCGCCCAGCTCGTCGATCATGAACCACACGCGCAAATCGGATGTCCGGCTCATTGACATGAGGGTGTTCATCGCGGTGTCCATCCACAAGGTCAGCAGCTTGGAACAGATACTCATGTCCACATAGCGCGCGGATATAAATATGATCCCGCCGCGCGCGGATTCATCTTTTATCCAGTCGCGGATTGAAAACTGCGGGCCATGTTTGGGCAGCAGCATTAGGGCCTCGGCGTTTGCATTAAACACAGCCCGGATCGAAGTTGCCATGCGGGCCGCTTTGGGCGCGGTGAGTTGCTCCGCTACTGTGCCTTTCAAAAGCTTGTGCACATCTGTCAGGTCAGCAGTAATGAGCTTCTCGGCCAGCGCCTCGTTGGTGGGCGTTCCGGCTTTCATCAGTTGCATGCAGGATTGTACAAACAGCGAGCGCGCACCGATAATCCAGAACTGATCATCACCCCCACCATCTTGCGGCACTATCGCTTCAGCAGCGCTGTGAAATTCGGCAATAGTGCTGCAATCGTTGAACACGCTCCACTGCGGACAGCGGGCATCAAGCGGGTTTAATATAACATCGCGCGAGGCGTCATAAAAATGTTCGATAAAGGCGCCGGTTAGATCAAATATGACGGCGCGTTGTCCCTTCCTGCGGGCCTCATCTATCATCTCCAGCAAGGCTACGGTCTTACCGGTTCCGGTGGTCCCGATCAGCATCGCGTGGCTCTGTTCCAGCCGCCAAGGATAACGAACGCCTGCAAGCGCAGAGGGCTGGTAATATCCCGCTGCTGCAAGGTTTTCTTGCCCCGCTAAACGCCAGCGCCAGCCCAGTTCTGTTTTCATTTCTCGCCCTTGTTCAGACGCATTATGCCGCATGATTTCCGCTTGAAGCTCGGGCAAAGTAGCTAGCTGCGCGCCGCGTTCATGCTTGCTTTCTTTCGACCGCCCCCCAAAATATTCTGCGACCCAGTAGAACAGGATAAAGGCAGGCAGGAACAACAATGCGGAGATCGCCAAAGCTGTGCGGAACGCTGTCCATAATGCCTCCATTGCGCGCACGACCGGAGGGAAGTTCTGAACTGCTGAAATAGCCATTTCAATGCTCGCACCACCGGCGAGATCAAGATTAACCGGCTTGGTAGGATCAAACTCCATGAACCCGTAAAACGAGGCATAGAGGTTCATACCGGCAAGGTAGCGCTGATGGTCGGAAAGACCAGATGTCACCATCCAATACGAAACACCGACCAAGAGAACAGCCGCAATTATTAGAGGGGCTTTAAGTCCGCTAGCAAACATGAATCCAAAGTGCCCGAGAAGCTGGCTACCACGCGTGAAGTTTACAATATTACGCTTCATCACGGCCTACGTTCAAAGAGGCAGGAGCAAGCCCTAATCGCTGCAAACGCCGGGCATAAGCATCATGAGTTTTTTGTCGCAGCGAACTGTCCGGATGGGCGGTTAAAATGGCATCAAGCGCTACGGATGAAAATACGATCTCGCGGGCTTTGTCGAGGTCTTTTAGGGTGTCATTACGACCCTCATCCTGCGCAATATACGCCGCCATGACAAGATCGCGAATGAAGACGCTGACACATTCGCCGTGGTCGTCCGCTTCCGATCTGACCCACTGTGCAAGCGGATAAGAAAGATAGGTTTGTATGCAAATATGGTTGGTCATACTCAGGTTCCTTGACGTTCAAGAACCTGGTTCACCCTTCGAAAAGCCCAATAAGAATAAATCGTGAACAAGTTTAAGTCAATCAGATATATTTCGTTATTTATCAACACCCTATGGAGATTTGATTGGTCTAAGACTTGCCAAAAACCCACCAAGTCTTAGAGGATTTGTCTGTTACATCGGGTGGTTTTGGAGCTTAACCAGTTGATATAGAACAATATACCCAAGGCAGCGAGCTGCGTACGGTGTGCACGAAGTTGTTCCCCATATATACATGGTTTGATCCACCACCACCCCGACCGTTCAATGAAAGCAAAGGCACTGGTTTCACGCGGATTTCCTAGCCCAAACCGGGCTTGAAGGGAAGAGGTGCGAATGCAAGTTTGTTCTCACTGGAGGTCAGTTTGGTAACAAATAGCCATTTCGGAAAGCCAAACTGCTCATAACTTTCGTCGTCCAATCCTGCCCCGAACAGAGTACTGTCCTGCGGAACTCTACGGGCATTGATCGTATCTTTGCGAACAAGGAAAAGGGGGCAGGAACCGTTCCCGTTCCCTGCCCTGATCCCACAGTCAGAACTCGCCCGACTTTGCCCCATGGACCGTATGAACGACACGGGCTGCCAGGTGCGCCGGAAGTGCATTGTAGTCGCCCTCGTCCATCGCGACATATCCGAGCTCCCGGTCCTCAACGATGTGCTGATCGAAGAAGCTGTGCTGCGCCCGGCGCTCTGCCACAACCAGTGCGGTAAAGTAGCGATCCGAGTTCGAATTGTGCTGAGCAAGTAAAACCATTGTATCCTCCTGATGCCTACCGTTGACGGCAGGAGCAGGACGGATGGGCTTACGGCTGGCGGGTCAGGGATCGCCCGCATGGGCGACCGTGAAGCGGCGGTAGGGGTAACGATTTTGTCGGATCGCAGCGCTGCGAAGGGAAGGCAAAATGGTAGGACCCTACCGTCCTTGACGCGCTGGTTAGACGCCCATCAAAATGGGAATACCGTGAGCCAGCCCCCCGTCGAATAGTTTGGATAACACAAGAAGGGGCGCTGTCCGGTCTGGACAGCGCCCCTCTGATGGGGATCGGTGATGCTCGGCGTCAGTCGATCTCGGGAGCATCCTTGTTGTCGTCGTTCTCGTCGCTCGAGCCATTGCCGCGGGAGAGGAAGTCGACCTTGTCGGCGAGGATCTCGGTGCCGTAGCGGGTGACCCCGTCCTTGTCCTCCCACTGGGTGTAGTGGATGCGGCCCTGGACGGAAACCAGCTGGCCCTTGGTGCAGTACTGCCCGACGGTCTTGGCGAGGCCGTTGAAGCAGGTCACCCGGTGGAACTCGCTTTCCTTGGCAGTGTAGCCGTTCTCATCCTTGTAGGTCTTGCCGTCCTTGTCCCGCGCGGGGCGATCGGTGACGACGGTGATGCCGGTAACGTTGGTGCCGCCCTTGGTCTCGCGGGTTTCCGGATCGCGGGCGATGCGGCCGGTGAGAATTGCAATATTGGTCATGGTGATATTCCTTCAGTTCCTCAAACCGGAGACCATCTCCGGCTTGCGAACAGCTGAAAGAAGCAGGGCATGGGAGGACTGCACCGCAGGAGCGAAGCTCCAAGGGGAACCTGTTCATGACGGGTGGTGCGGGCAGGCGCGCGAAGCGCGACAACACGGCCGTCAAAGGAACGGGTTGCGGCTCCTCAGCTGACCTGGTTCAGGACTGTTCGCGACAAAACCCGGATGGGTATCGGGTGCGGGTCTGAAGGCTCGCGTGACCTTGCGTTAATCAGCATTCGGTAGACCGGTTTGCAGAGCACTTAGTTGCCAGTCCTATGCCCAATGCCTTAGGCCGTAAACTCATAAACTGACTTGCGCGGCGCGGGCGCGGTTGATTCAAGGCTTCGGGAAGGAGCTTTGGATGACGCGTCGTAGATTTGAACTGACCGATGATGAGTGGCTGGTGATCGAGCCGTTGTTGCCGAACAAGCCTCGCGGGGTTCCGCGTGTGGATGACCGGCGGGTCATCGACGGGATATTGTGGCGCTTTCGCACGGGCAGTCCTTGGGCTGATATTCCCGAGCGCTATGGCCCACATACCACCTGCTACAACCGTTTCGTGCGCTGGCGCAAAGCCGGTGTGTGGGACCGCCTTCTCGAAGCGGTGAGCCAAGCCTTCGACGGCGAGTTGGTCATGATCGACAGTTCTTCCATCCGGGTCCACCAGCACGGTGCGACCCTAAAAAGGGGGACCCAAATCGCTGCATGGGACGTTCCCGGGGCGGTTTGACAACCAAGATCCATGCCCTGGTTGATGGTCGCGGCCTGCCGATCCAACTGCATCTGTCCGAAGGCCAGGCGAGCGATTGCCGTGAGGCCGAGAGGCTGCTGGCCGCCGTGCCGAACGCCACCACCTTTCTCGCCGATAAGGCTTATGACAGCGATGCCATTCGCAGTCAGATCACCGCGCAGGGTGGCTTCGCCAACATCCCAGTCAAGCGCAATCGTCGCAAAGGCTTCGCGTTCAGCAGCTTCCTGTATCGCTACCGTAATCTGGTCGAGCGTTTCTTCGGGAAACTCAAAAACGCCAGAGGCTTGGCCACCAGATACGACAAACGAAGCGATAACTTCCTCGCTGCCATCAAGCTCTTCTGCACACGCCTATGGATCGCCGCTAATGAGTCTACGCCCTAGTTCCCGCACCAGCTCATCAAGGCGCAATGGCTTGGCAAGGTGTGACTGCATTCCCGCTTGAAGATATGCCGTAACATCTTCTGAGAACGCGTTTGCAGTAAGCGCAACGATCGGCAGCGCCTGTTCTCCAAAGCCCTCTGCTCGCAGTTCTTGCGCGCACTCAACACCGTTCATAACCGGCATCTCAATATCCATGAGAACGAGCTTGAACGGTCGCCCGGTTCGATCAGCCTTGGTAACGGCACTCACTGCTGCCGCACCATCGCTAACCAGTTCGAATTCAACCCCGATCTTTCTAAGCATGGCCGACACCATCGCCTGATTTACCGGGTGATCCTCTGCGACAAGAACCTTGCCATCGAAATCAAATGAATGCGCATCCGTTTCATCTGACACGGGATCACCGGCGGGTGCATCTGCAATTTTGAGCGGAACGCGCAATGTAAAAGTCGATCCCTTCCCCCTTTCGCTTTCGACAGCAAGTGATCCCTTCATCATTTCGGCGAGCGATCTAGAGATCGCCAGCCCTAGTCCTGTGCCGCCAAACTTTTGATGCGTGATGTCGCTTTCCTGAGCGAAGCTATCGAAAATGATCTCGGTGCGGTGCGGCGATATCCCGCAACCACTGTCCTCGACCGTGATCACAAGCTCGGCGTCTTGCTCCTTTGCTGTAAGTCGCACAAAACCGGAATCAGTGAATTTTACCGCATTGCTGAGCAGATTGCTCAGGATCTGTCTCAATCGCATCCGGTCGGACATGATCCAGCGGGGCACCGCGTCGCTAACCTGGACTTCCAGATCGAGCTCTTTTTGAATAGCGGTGGGGCGAACGAGTTTGGCAGTGCTGTTTAGGATATGCGGTAGATCAACGGGCTGCTCGGTGATGGAGAGCTGTCCTGCCTCGATCTTTGAAAAATCGAGCACATCGCCGAGTAGGTGCATCATGGATTTGCCCGAGTCACGGATCAGCTCGACATGCTCGCGCTGCTCATCATTGAGGTCGCTGACAGCCAAAAGATCGGCGTAACCCAGGACACCGTTCATGGGCGTGCGTATCTCGTGGCTCATATTCGCGAGAAAGGAAGACTTGCTCGAAGCGGAGCGCTCGGCGGCCTCGCGTGCCTCGCGTAGGTTGCTTTCAAGCTTCTTTTGAGCGGTTACATCCCTGAGACTGACAATGACCTCAGAAGGGTGTCCTTGGGCATCCTTGATAACTGCCCCTTGCGCATCCATCCAATGATAGTCGTGCGGAGAGAGCGGGGCCTGCGCTCGAAATGTAACCTCCGATCGCTCCTTGGTCCCCGAAGCCAACGAAAAGAAAGATTCGATAAATATCGGAAGATCGTCGGGGTGGCACTTCTCGATCATGGAAGCGCCGACAATGCCCTCAGTCTTGGCCCCGAGCATCTCCTCGGCAGCCGGCGAGGCGTAGATACAGCGTCCCTCAAGGTCGAGACGGAAGATTGGGTCGCGCGAATTTGCTGCAAGCATCGCAAGCTGATGCTCTTTCTGGCGAAGTTGCTCGGACATCTCCTCATTGCGCGTGACGTCGACGACGATCCCGATGTAGCCGTGTATTCGTTCGCCCACCGCAGTCTCAGCAGTCGCGACCACCTCAACGTGGCGAATACCACCGTCGGAATGCACGAAACGGAAGCGGCCTTGACCTTCCGAGAGCTCGATAACGGAGCGCCACGCCTCAATAACTTTCGACCTGTCGTCACGGTGGACAGCGTTCACCCATCCCTCGCCCATGGCCTCGGTCGGTCCGATGCCCGCAATTTCGCACCACTTATCATTCGCAAAAAATAGATTGCCCTTGGCATCAGCCCTAAAGATGCCGACCGAGGAAAGCGAGGCGAAAGCGGAAAACCGTTTCTCGCTCCGATCATAGTCGCGCAAGGCCTTGGCCTGTTCGGTCACATCGAACATTACCCCTACAAAACCAAGCAGTTTTCCGTCTGGCGAAAACTCAGCCTGGTTGAGTGTCTGGAACTCGATGACTTCTCCGTCGCTCGTGCGAAAACGATTAGTGCGAATTCGGGAGCTGTTTTCGGGGGAAAAACCGATCCAGGGAGGATCATCTTTGTAGACCTGAGCGTCGACCACAAAACGCTGCCAGCCAGTTCCCAACAATTCGTCTTGTGAGTAACCCAGCTTCTGCGCCCACTGTTGGTTCACATATGAGATGTTGCCCTGAGGATCTGCCTGATAGATCGCTACGGGTGCGGCTTCTGCAAGCCGCCGAAACTTGCGCTCTCCGGAACTTTCTCCCGAGATATTGACTGCTTCGCGCATCAAACGGCCGGTGGCGATAACTAATGCCTCGGCGCCAGACCCAAAGCTCGCTCGTGCGCAATTGAGAAGAACGGTTTGCTGCGAGTTATCGCCCAGCAAGACGATCGCTTCCGCCGAAACGGGCCGAACGCTCTCAGTTTCGCACTGCTCAACGATATCCCTAGGCCGAATGTCGTCGATCAGTTGAAATGCCTCAGAGAACGGAAGATCCCCGCCATCAGGAAGCGAGGTAACACACTCACGGAACGCCTTGTTGACTTCCAGAATTCGACCGGATCTATCGAAGATGAACGTCATATCGGGAAGTTCGTCGATTGAGGAGTGCAACAAGCTCATATGATCGCCTATACCTTCGTCTAATTGCATAGTGAAACCAGCGAGTTTAGACGTTTTCACAAGTTACTGCGATTTCGACGGAGCTTGATGTGACAGCGGAGGAACTTTTCGACCGAGAGGCAGTTATAGCGAGCGCCGATGCGATCGGTCGCGACGCACTCGAAGGTGTCCTCAATGTCCTTGCGGAAACCTGTTTGGAGGAATGTGAGCAGGTCCGCGCTCATCTTGAAACAGGCAACCACAATGAGGTGCGTCGATTGGCGCATGGCATAGCTGGTGCCGCAGGCAATTGCTCTGCGACAAAGCTACAGAAGCTAGCCCGCCAAGTGGAGCAATCCGAAAACCCCAATGCAAAACAGATCGATGCTCTGCGATCAGCTGCTGAGGAAAGCTCAGCCTGGGTTCGCAGCGATCTGGCCCGATTACTCAACGGCTAAGAGAACTTTGCGCCCGATTGCTGCAAGGCAAGAATTGCCTGGGATCGGTTGGTAACGCCCAGAGTTTTGTAGATTGCAGAAAGATGCGACTTTACTGTGGCTTCTGACAGGCCAAGTTCGTGCGCTATTATCTTGTTCGAGCTTCCTCGAGCGAGCTCAACCGTCACTTTGGTCTGAGCTGGCGAAAGCTGCTCCAACCCGCTGTTAGCTGGTCCATTGACTTGATCGAAGCCCGAAAAGTAACTTCCCCCGCGCAAAACAACGTCAATGGCGGACTTCATTTCAGCAATTGAAGCGCTTTTACTCAAAAACCCTTTAGCGCCCAGCCCTGCTACTTGTTGAGGGATCGGAGAGGCGTCGTTTCCACTTACCACCAAAATCGGCAACTTGGGATGGGTCGAGCGCACCAAGGAGACATTCGATAGCCCTTGATAGTCCGCTAGTGCCAGATCGAGAATAAGAGCTGCGAAATCTCGGCGACGCAGCTCAGACTGTACATCCGAAAGCTTCTCAACAGTGGTAACCCTAAACTCGCCACCAAGAGAGAGTGTTGCCTCCCGCAGCGCCATCAAGCAGATCGGGTGATCGTCCGCTATAAGCACGTCGCGTATCATGATTGCACCATCTTCCCGTTCGTTAGCTGGGCGCTATTACCAAAAGCACTTACAATGTGCACCTGATTATACGAATTTTTACGTCTTTGCTCCCGATGATCCCAAAAATTCAGGTTGGCCAACCATTAGCTTTGCGTGCCGTCCTCGCTGCCTGGCGCGCCATCAAATCGAGCTTCACAAGATGCTTGCTTGAATAGCGATCGCTTGCGGAATGGCAGCCCCAGCACCCGAGACTTTCTATCCATCGCTTGCACTTCAAAAATGCTGGCGTGCTAATTCCCGTGGAGTTTGATTGCGATCCACCGCTAGCTTGAATTGCCCGGAGTAGAGAAGTCTTGCATCACTAGCGGGAAGCGATCATCGGGTCCTGTCGCTTCCCGCTAGTGACCTCAGAACTTGCCAAGGAAGTTTAAGAACGGCCCATGGCTTGTGTAGCTTTGATCAGTAAGATCGTCCGAGAAGTCAGAGAGCGAATAGCCGACGCCGACCTTTACGTTGTTGTTAAGGTGGCGATAGACAGCACCTAGCGCACCAACGCGCAAGTCGTCAGCAGCCGTGACCCACAGAGCACGCCCTTCGAGTAGAACGTCCCACTCCTTCACAACGTTGTAATCGGCGCGCAGGACAGCAAGATGAGCGGTTGAACTGACAAATTCCTCGCTTTCACGCCCCAACGAGACCTTACCCGTTCGGTATCCGTATCTGCCCCCTAGGGTAAGCTTACGTGATACGTCGTAGTTCACATCAACGAGCCCGATATGACTGACCTGTTTGGGACTTTGCGTCTGGCCCGAGCCAGTGATTTGTCCAACGGGACCGAGATCTTCAAAGTAATTGAACCGCACGAGAGCATTGAGCTTCTCGTTATCCACCGGTCGATAAGCAAAGCCAGCAACGACCTCGGTAAACTCAGCAGCCGAAATCGAGGCGCTACTGTTGTCGGCATCCGCCAAGTTGAATCGACCGATAAAACGCCAATCCGGATTAACCGCGATGCTGACATCGTTTCGCAACAACCACACGATTTGATCAAGCCCGACAGGACTGGTCTCGCGTCGCAGCTCTAAAGAACTGCCCAGACGGATGTCTTCTTCGGTGTAGCCAACGCCAAATGTCGCCGCAGTCCGACGGAACAGGCCCGTTGTTGCGTCATCAATCCGGCCGGTCTCGAAGCTGCCTGTGATCGCAAGATTCTCGATCGGTTCATACGTCAGCCCAAAGCTGCGCGTCAGCGACGGTGCAACTCCGCCTACACCGATACGGTTCTCACCGTAGACTGAAAGTGCGTCAGAGAAACGCTGCCTTGCGCCAGCAACAAGCGTACCGCGGTTGGAGCGCGTGAAAACATTCTGACTGTCGAGCCCCGTGTCAGTGCGATCGGCAAACAGGCTGTAGCCAACATAGGCTTCCGAACCTTCACTTAGCCGGTGGTTGAGCTGGATGTCTGCACCTGCTCCGCCATCGCCTTCAGAGATTTCGCCTGCGATCGACATACGCTGGGTGATCTGCGCTTTTAAGCCAACACCGGCGCGGTTATTCCGCTGGCGGGTTGCATCGCGATCGAGCGTCATCTGGCCAAAGGCATAGGTCGACCAGTTGTCGCCTCCTGGCGCATAACCAAGCTCCAGAGCAAGATCTGTACGACTACCATCTTGAATGCTGTTGAATAGAAGACCCGGCGTGCGTTCTTCATGGCGCAAGCCCAGTTTGGTCGTGATTGAACCGGTGCCAGATGCGAAAGCGTTTTCAATATCAATCGTACCTGTGTCGCTCGATCCGGTATTGCCGGAAGAAAGCGATTCATAGCCTGCGGCGATTTGGCCGTTTGCTAAGGGCATCGCAGCAGAGACGCCCCAGCGCTCCGTCTCTGCCGGCGTCAAACGCCCCGCAGATGAGAAGCCTTGGTCTTGATGCTCAAAATAGCCACCAAGCACCACTCCGTCGCCTGCCTTTCCGGTGAGCTCGTTGACGTTGATCGCAACTTCGCTGCGCCAAGCTCTAGCTTCCACACCAGCAACGCCAGGCGTTACGATATCAGTGAAAGATAGACCGCCATCAACCGAGTTTGACTGGCCAAATCCGGGACCCTCGCTCTGCGCGATTTCGGCTTTAAAGTATGTGCCCGCAGTTGCCCGCACCAAAACGTCGGCTCCGAGCAGGGTTTGCGATGCATCTTCGACTGTGTCGCGCTGCGCGGTCACGCCAAAGCGAACGATGTCATTGAGCCAGCCCGATGCGCGACCGCCCAGCGTATAGCCGTCAAGGCTACCTACCGTCGGCGTAAATTCGTAGCGAACCACAAGGACGGGAACATTGCCAGTCGAGCTGCCCTCTCGCACAACGCCGCTGCCTGCGACAGTCGAAGCCAGCGGAGTGAGCAACGTGATCCGACCCTGGAACGGATCGAAGTCGTAATCCTGCTGCGCATAGAGATCGCGCGACTCGATCACGATACCGGTCTCGCGGTCGCGCACCTCGATGCGAACACGCTCGGAGCCAACCGACACGTCTTGACGTTGCAGGAAGTAGAGCGAACCACCTGTGCCGCGGAATTCTTCACGAGCAGGAACCGTGCCCGGGTCAGACGCGAAGCCAGTGATTTGGAAGGCCCGTTCGCCGAACTCAGTCGTTTCAGAACTGTTTAGATCGATCAGCGCACCAAACAGGCCGCGATCAAGCTGCGCCAATTCAGCACCATTGATATTGGTCGTAAAGTTACCCAAAACGAGCTGGTTCTCGTCCTTCTGCACACGCAGGTAGAAACTCCCTTGCGTCGGGGCATCTTCGACGAGCGTCGAGTCATCACCATAGGTCGGGTAAAATTGTTCACTGTTCAGTCGGCGCAACAACTGGCGTGGGTCTTTGCGATCGAGATTGCTGAAGATGTCTTCTAACAATTCTTCGCCGGTATCGAGCGAAGATGTGATGCGCCAATCATCACCTACCACGCCTTTGGCGTAAAACGCGCCGCGCCCAATTGCGTAGCTTCCATCAGCAAGCGTATCACCCGAAACCTCGCGCGACGGACCACTGCCGAAGCTTTGGCCTAATGTGATGTCACCTTGACCGACGATAAACCAATCGTCGCGTTCGATCGCAAAGCTCTGTGTTGCTTCCTTGACTGTTTCACCGTCGCGAATGACGGACACAACCAGTTCGCCATCCTCGCGCGAGACGATTTGTTGTGCAGCAAAGTCACCATCATTTGCTACTGGTACTGCCTGCCCGCCCACGAACACGGTTTCCGCAATCGGATCAGCGCGGCCGGTCACGGTTGCCATGACGCCTTCAAGCGCAATGTTACGCCGCTCAGCTTCGTCTACCAGACCGAACTCTGGCCGGGTCGGCGCCTTCTCGGCACCGATTTGCTCAGGCACACGCTCATTGAGCAGCGTCAACTCATGCGCCGAGCTTTCATCGAACTTTCCGTCCTTACCGTACACGCGATAGACGAAGTACAGCGCATCCGGGCTGGCATCGTCAGCTTGCCAGACGGCAGCTCCGAACTCGTTGACCTCAACTGAAGCCAGTGGCTCGCTGTCCGGCGATACGCCGGCAACGAAGATGCGAATTTCGGCCCGCTCCACAAACGAGG
Organism: Parasphingorhabdus sp.; assembly: GCF_965233695.1. GTDB lineage: Bacteria > Pseudomonadota > Alphaproteobacteria > Sphingomonadales > Sphingomonadaceae > Parasphingorhabdus. Next base: position 1,941,089 of record NZ_OZ247497.1, on the reverse strand, counting down.
GATAGTTGTTGTAGGCCTGGAAGCGCGCTTCCTCACCGCGAACGACGGTACGTACACTGTCCACCAAGCCAACACTCATTACAGGCGAGACGATCAGAGTATCCGCGCGGAAACGGATTTGGTACGTATCCTCACCAAAGTGATTGGTTTCAGCCTGGGCAGTGACGCCCTCTTCCGATCCCGAAGCGGCTTCTTGCGCAGCCACGGTTGCTGGAATTGCACTGACCGCGAGAGCGATAACCGCTGTGCTTGCGAAGAGGTTGCCCTGAAGGGGATTGAGTGATTTAGTCATTATTCTTCTCCCCCCTGATTGCCATCTCGTGTTGTTGCATCGTCCTGTCGTGGGGGTGCGACCCCGAAATTGAGCTCGCCCATCTTGCCTCGTGTGAGACGGATCGAGCGCGGATTGTCAGTTGTAGGCTGCCAGCCAAGTGGCAAAGTGCGGGTGTCAAGCTTCAGCACGTAGTTCGAGCCGATCCGCGCATCAGGCACGGCAGCACAAGCAATGTGGTAACGTCCGAACTCATCAGTCGTGATCAGTTGGCCGTTCACAGCTGCCAAGCGAACAGCCGGTACGCCCGGTTCACCCTCGTCTTGGTACCCGTTGTAGTTGGCGTCTTCGTAAACTTTGCCGATTAGTTCCGAACAATCGAATACACTGCTTGGAACAATCCGAACTGCTGCCTGACCCCGATTTGAGATTGCGGTTCCCGAAGGGCCGTCAAGACCAAAGCCGGTGTTGACTTTTGTACCTTCCGTTACACCAGCACCCACTGTGAGCACCAAGTTATAGGTCACCGTTGTATTGGCCGGGATACTTTGATTGCGCCATTCCAACTGGCGCCCAGAGTTTGCCGTTTCAGGTTCGGTCGGTGTTCCGTTCACGAACGCTGATCCCAATACGTATTTGAAACCCGACGGCAGAAGATCGACCACCGTCACGCCGGCACGCGAAACATCTTCAGCATTGCGGACAGTAATCTCGTAAGGAACAAGATCGCCCGTACTGACATTACGCTTGGTGCTGGTTTTCGTGACGATTAGCGGATCGCGCGACAAGAATGGATCAACTGGGATATGGTTGTTGATCACATCCGGATCGCCGGTCTCCAGCTCGAACGTCAGGAAGTACGTCGGACTAGCTTCGGTCGGCGCAGTTGGATCTGGCGACACGCGTACAGGGCTGGCCTGTCCGGTAGGATCAAGCGGTCCAGGCTGAGGTGGTAGGACGGTTGATGCAAAGCTGAACCCAGACGGTGGAGTGATGGAGATCGTATACTCTGTCTCGCCCGTAGGGCATTGAGGCGCAGCACCGGGCACCAGATCAAAGCGATACTCGCCAGTCGAGCCTGTTGTCTGACTTGCCTGTGAAGGATCAAGGAAGCAGATTGGCGGTAACGCCATGCCATTTGGTCCAAGCAGAGTGGCCGTTGCGCCATCAACCGGAGTCCGGTCGACGCTGTCATAAATGACGCCTGACGGATCGATCGGGAGATTCTGATCGACCACGACCGTGTTCGATCCAAGATCGAGATCTTCGATCAGCCCATAGACTACATTGTTTTCAGGGTTGCGGAACCGGATCGAGTAGTCCGGTCCACTGAGCAAATCCTGGAACGAGTATTCACCCTCAGCATCGGTGACTGTCGTCGCGACAACATTGCCATCACGCAATATCTCAACGATCCATCCCGCTCGACGCTCATCGCTTGAATCAAGCGCACCATCACCATTAACGTCGAGGAATACCGTGCCTTCAACAGAGCTAAGGGGTGGCTCAACAACAATTGTTACACTGCTGGTTGCGCAGTTGGTCGGGTTGAGCGTCTCGCAGATCTCGTACTCAATTGCGTAGGTGCCTGGTGGCACGTCTGCACTCACAGAGACAGTTCCCGTCGCAGGATCGAGTACGATACCCGGATCACCTGGCCCTGAGATAATCGACAATGTCACATCATTGGGATTCACCGGCTCACCGTTGAGCGTGTCGTTATCAAGGACATTGACAGCGTTCGGGTTTCCAATACCGCCTGCGACGGGGTTAGGAGTATCCGCACCAGCAGCGATTTCCGGTGGCTCGACGACGATTTCCACCGTGCTCGTCGCACAGTTAGTGGGATTCAAAGTCTCACAAATTTCATAGGTGATCGTGTATGTGCCAGCAGGGGTTCCTGGAGGAACGTCAACCAGCCCGGTTGCAGGATCCATAGTCGGAACAGGCGCGCCAGGCGTAACTGGTGTCGCCGGAGACGTGATTGTGGCCGTGACATCAGCAGGATCAACAGGCGCACCATTGATGGTGTCGTTGTCGAACGCGTTGATGATACCGCTCGCACCATCTGCTCCATTGACGGCAGGCGGCGTGTCTGGACCCACAACGATCGGGGCCGCATCGACCGTGATCGTCACATCGTTCTGAGCGCAGTTGGTCGGGTTGAGTGTCTCACAGATCTCATAAGTGATCGTGTACGTGCCAGCAGGCGTGCCAGCAGGCACATCGACCAGACCCGTCGCCGGGTTCAGCGTCGGCACCGGATCACCAGGATTGGCCGGGGTCGCCGGGGTCACCACCGAGATGTCAACATCAGCCAGCGTCGCAGGCGCACCATTGAGCGTGTCGCCATCGAGCACATCAGCAACGCCGTTCGCGCCGCTCGCGCCGTTCACACCGCTCGCGCTGTCAGGATCAGCCACGATCGGCGCAGCATCCACCGTCACCGTGATCGTCGCCGTCTGGCAGTTCGATGGGTTCAGCGCCTCGCAGATCTCATAATCGAAGCTGTACGTGCCAGCAGGCGTACCAGCAGCAACATCAACATTGCCGCTCGCCGTGTCGAACGTCAGACCAGCTGGAACGCTCGATCCCGCCGCCACTGCCAGCGTCGCATTCGACGGGCTCGCCGCTACGCCGTTGATCGTATCAGCAGTGAACGCATTCACCACCGCCGTCGCGCCAGACGCACCGTTCACACCGCTCGCACTGTCATCAGTCGCAACGATCGGGGCCGCATCGACCGTGATCGTCACATCGTTCTGAGCGCAGTTGGTCGGGTTGAGTGTCTCACAGATCTCATAAGTGATCGTGTACGTGCCAGCAGGCGTGCCAGCAGGCACATCGACCAGACCCGTCGCCGGGTTCAGCGTCGGCACCGGATCACCAGGATTGGCCGGGGTCGCCGGGGTCACCACCGAGATGTCAACATCAGCCAGCGTCGCAGGCGCACCATTGAGCGTGTCGCCATCGAGCACATCAGCAACGCCGTTCGCGCCGCTCGCGCCGTTCACACCGCTCGCGCTGTCAGGATCAGCCACGATCGGCGCAGCATCCACCGTCACCGTGATCGTCGCCGTCTGGCAGTTCGATGGGTTCAGCGCCTCGCAGATCTCATAATCGAAGCTGTACGTGCCAGCAGGCGTACCAGCAGCAACATCAACATTGCCGCTCGCCGTGTCGAACGTCAGACCAGCTGGAACGCTCGATCCCGCCGCCACTGCCAGCGTCGCATTCGACGGGCTCGCCGCTACGCCGTTGATCGTATCAGCAGTGAACGCATTCACCACCGCCGTCGCGCCAGACGCACCGTTCACACCGCTCGCACTGTCATCAGTCGCAACGATCGGGGCCGCATCGACCGTGATCGTCACATCGTTCTGAGCGCAGTTGGTCGGGTTGAGTGTCTCACAGATCTCATAAGTGATCGTGTACGTGCCAGCAGGCGTGCCAGCAGGCACATCGACCAGACCCGTCGCCGGGTTCAGCGTCGGCACCGGATCACCAGGATTGGCCGGGGTCGCCGGGGTCACCACCGAGATGTCAACATCAGCCAGCGTCGCAGGCGCACCATTGAGCGTGTCGCCATCGAGCACATCAGCAACGCCGTTCGCGCCGCTCGCGCCGTTCACACCGCTCGCGCTGTCAGGATCAGCCACGATCGGCGCAGCATCCACCGTCACCGTGATCGTCGCCGTCTGGCAGTTCGATGGGTTCAGCGCCTCGCAGATCTCATAATCGAAGCTGTACGTGCCAGCAGGCGTACCAGCAGCAACATCAACATTGCCGCTCGCCGTGTCGAACGTCAGACCAGCTGGAACGCTCGATCCCGCCGCCACTGCCAGCGTCGCATTCGACGGGCTCGCCGCTACGCCGTTGATCGTATCAGCAGTGAACGCATTCACCACCGCCGTCGCGCCAGACGCACCGTTCACACCGCTCGCACTGTCATCAGTCGCAACGATCGGGGCCGCATCGACCGTGATCGTCACATCGTTCTGAGCGCAGTTGGTCGGGTTGAGTGTCTCACAGATCTCATAAGTGATCGTGTACGTGCCAGCAGGCGTGCCAGCAGGCACATCGACCAGACCCGTCGCCGGGTTCAGCGTCGGCACCGGATCACCAGGATTGGCCGGGGTCGCCGGGGTCACCACCGAGATGTCAACATCAGCCAGCGTCGCAGGCGCACCATTGAGCGTGTCGCCATCGAGCACATCAGCAACGCCGTTCGCGCCGCTCGCGCCGTTCACACCGCTCGCGCTGTCAGGATCAGCCACGATCGGCGCAGCATCCACCGTCACCGTGATCGTCGCCGTCTGGCAGTTCGATGGGTTCAGCGCCTCGCAGATCTCATAATCGAAGCTGTACGTGCCAGCAGGCGTACCAGCAGCAACATCAACATTGCCGCTCGCCGTGTCGAACGTCAGACCAGCTGGAACGCTCGATCCCGCCGCCACTGCCAGCGTCGCATTCGACGGGCTCGCCGCTACGCCGTTGATCGTATCAGCAGTGAACGCATTCACCACCGCCGTCGCGCCAGACGCACCGTTCACACCGCTCGCACTGTCATCAGTCGCAACGATCGGGGCCGCATCGACCGTGATCGTCACATCGTTCTGAGCGCAGTTGGTCGGGTTGAGTGTCTCACAGATCTCATAAGTGATCGTGTACGTGCCAGCAGGCGTGCCAGCAGGCACATCGACCAGACCCGTCGCCGGGTTCAGCGTCGGCACCGGATCACCAGGATTGGCCGGGGTCGCCGGGGTCACCACCGAGATGTCAACATCAGCCAGCGTCGCAGGCGCACCATTGAGCGTGTCGCCATCGAGCACATCAGCAACGCCGTTCGCGCCGCTCGCGCCGTTCACACCGCTCGCGCTGTCAGGATCAGCCACGATCGGCGCAGCATCCACCGTCACCGTGATCGTCGCCGTCTGGCAGTTCGATGGGTTCAGCGCCTCGCAGATCTCATAATCGAAGCTGTACGTGCCAGCAGGCGTACCAGCAGCAACATCAACATTGCCGCTCGCCGTGTCGAACGTCAGACCAGCTGGAACGCTCGATCCCGCCGCCACTGCCAGCGTCGCATTCGACGGGCTCGCCGCTACGCCGTTGATCGTATCAGCAGTGAACGCATTCACCACCGCCGTCGCGCCAGACGCACCGTTCACACCGCTCGCACTGTCATCAGTCGCAACGACAACAGCGAAGATAGTATCACTATCCGTCGCACTGTTGTTGCCGGAAGTGGAATCATTAGCTCCAGCTGGGACAGCCACCGTGGCGGTATTCACCGCATCCTGTGCCAAAGCGGCAGAGGGCAGGCTGATCGCGACAGCTCCGGTCGTGGTCAAGAGAAGGCGTTTATAGTGAATTGCAGAATGTTTCATGTCAGTTCACCGTGCACGAGAATGAAAGAGTTGTGCTTTCGCCGTTGGCTAAAGAACCCAGCGTGATTCCCACTCCCGTAAGATCACTCACAGTGAAGCTTCCCGGAGGAACGCCACTGCCAGTAATCGTGACTGCATTTGCGGCTGGGCAAGACAGGCCAGTCCCAGGAGTGTCGGTGACAATTGCCCCAACGCTGGTGTCCGGGCCGTTGTTAGTGACAACAAGCGTGTAGGTGGTTGTCGAACCCGAAACGACAGTGTCGGAAGCCTGATCGACTTCTCCATTAACCCCTGGTGTGTTCGTCTTGGTAATGGAGAGATCAGTTTGCCGGGTAACATCCACAGTAACCGTTGCGATCTGGCAGTTCGTCGGAAAGCCGATTTCGCAGATCTCATAATCGAAACTGTAAGTGCCACCGGATGTGCCTGCATTTACGCTCACTTGTCCCGTCGATGTATCGAAGTTTAGGCCCGCCGGAACGCTCGATCCCGCCGCCACTGCCAGCGTCGTGTTCGTTGGACCGGCAGCCACTCCGTTCAAAGTGTCCCCGTCATAAGCGTTAACGACATCCAAAGCGCCAGAAACCCCATCGATACCACTTGCGCTATCCGAGACGGCAACAACTGCGCCCTGCGCAGTCTGGACGATGATAAAATTCAGGTTGAAGAAAGCGCGCGCATTTCGCCCCCCCTGAACGTCATCATAAAAGATTGAAAAAGATGAACTGGGCGTGGTCAGACTAAATGTTGCAGTTTCGTTCGTCGGGTTGTCGCCCGCATCATTCGCGAGAAATGTACCAACTGCACCCGCCGAAGACAGCCGCGATGCCTGATCAGCATAGGCCGGCGGGCTAGCAAATGAATGAACTTCAATTGTTGGAGATGTCCAAGTCCCAGGGACATTCGCTGCGAAACTATCACGAGGCGCGGTGCCGTCGATATCGTCAATATCTGGATAGACCACGCTATCGAACAAGAATCCGGAAGTCTCGAACCGAATCTCAATAGCGCGATCGCATGCCGCGATGCTGGACCGAGCAAAAACATCTGCAACGCCTGTGGCATCAAAAGCGAAGCAACTCGTATTTTGTGGCTCGCCGCGAACCGTGATCGTCCGTCCAGAACCATCAGTATAGATTGCAGTATATGGATCAGGAACCGACACAACCGTAAAGTTCTGCGCCGACACAATAGAAGGCGTCAGTAATGCCACTACAACAATCAGCAGAGTTCTACCCAACCTGCTCATAAACAGGTGGTCACAACAGCTTCCCATGTTCTTGCCCCTATCATTCGCGACCAAATCAGCCGGGTCGGATTGCTTAATCGTTCCTCGATCCGCAGCTATGTAGGTTGATATAGCCCGGTAGGGTTAACGGTCCGTAAATTACAACGCCGTGACCTACGTTTTCATACTTATTGATGACTTCTGACTCATACTTATCGACCAGAACCGCAATGTTTAGGCTCTAGCCCAATCAAAGAACGTCTCCGGACTACCCATCATTTCTTCGATCAGGTCGCCGATGCGCTGCCCGGCCTCAATGACCGGTCCGTCATCCAGATGAGCGTAGCGCGCGGTAGTGGTCACGTGCCTGTGACCCAACAACTTGCCGATCATCGGAAGTGTTTCCGAGCGGGCGGCGGCGTGGCTCGCGAAGCTGTGGCGCAGATCGTGCAGTCGCACACCATGCAGACCCGCCTCTTCGCGAACGTCTCTCCAAAGGCAAGTCAGATCAACGCTCTTTCGCGTTTTCGGATTGAAGAACACTTCCGGGCGGCGCTTGTGACGTGGAAGGCATTTGATCACGGTCCACGCGGCTTCGCCCAGCCAGACGGTACGCGGACCGGTTTTGCTGTCGGTCAAGAGCAAGCGGCGGCCCTTGACCTCGCTCCAGGTCAAGCCGGTGATTTCGGATCGTCGACATCCAGTCAGGATCAAGAGCTGCAATGCCGCGCAATGAACCGGTCTCGATTTGCGGTGTTTGTCTATCGCCGCGCCAAGGTGCCGAAACTCCTGATCGGAAAGGAACCGCTCGCACTTGCGCCGCTTGTTCATTCGGATCGAGGTGCACGGGTTTGAGCCTTCTGGCTTGATGCCCCACTCTTCGGCCTTGTTCATCATAGCGCGCAGGATCTCACACGACCGGTTTGCCGCTCCTGGGCCTCCTATCTCTGTTACGCGGTTGAACCACTCCTGCACGCTGGGCTGCTCGATCTCGTCGAGGAACAACCGCGCAAACGCCGATTGGAGATAGTTCTGCCGATACAGTCCATGCGTGTGCAGGGTTGATGTCTTCCAGGTTGGCGAGACTTTGCGCCAGTAGGTGTCGAGAAAGTCCGCGTAGAGCGGGACCTTGCGGCGTTTCTTCCGCTTCTCCGCTGGGTTCTGACCGACCTGAGCGCGCAGAAGCACGCGCCGCGCAACATCCATCGCCTGTGCTTCGCTCAGTATCTTGGCGTTGCCAATCGTTACGGTTCGCGTCCGTCCCTGCATCGCCGCCTGGACAATGTAGATCGTGCGTCCACTCGCGTAGTAGCGCGTCCCGAAACCCGGCAGTCGTTTCGACCAGACTATTCGGCGTAGTTTGCTGTCGCCTTTGGTTTTGCCGACAACGCCGATACGCGCCGTGGCGAGTTCTTCGGTGACGATGGTCTGAAGTGTTAGCGCGTTCATTGGCCTACTCCGATCAGGTTCGCGATCGATCCCGACACGCGCTCGGCAGCATCGGCGATGACCTCATCGGACAAATGCGCATAGCGCGAAGTCGTCTCGGCCAACGCGTGGCCGAGCAGCTTGCCGATCACCATAAGCGAGATGTTGTCGCGGATAGCGGTCGAGGCGAAGCTGTGCCTGAGGTCGTGTAAGCGGACATCGGGCAGAGCAGCCCGATTGCGGATTTCCGTCCAGTACATGCTCAACTTAGTTGGCTTGCTTGGGTTACGATCCGATGGAAAAACCAACCCCCTCGGCTTGCGATCCGGGATAGATGCAATCACTTCGACAGCCTGCCGGTTGAGATAGATGATTTTCGCGCCGCTCTTACTATCCGGTAACATCAGGCGCGGTTCTTGTACCCATTCCCAACGCAAGTTCTCGACCTCTCCGCAGCGCGCGCCCGTGTAGATCAAAAGTCGTATCGCAGCGACGACAGCCGAGTGTTCGGCTTCAAAATGGTTCAACGCGGTCGAGAGTTGGCCGTATTCACGGGCAGATAGGAAGCGTTCCTTTCGCTTGCGTTTGTAGCGCGGCGTCCCTCTGCAAGGGTTCGAACCACGGCTGCGGTATCCGAGTTGTTCGGCATAGCCCATCATCACCGAAAGGATCGGGATGGTCCGGTTGAAGGCACCTGTGCGCTCGGCGAAGCCATCGCGCCAGAACGAAACATCGGCCTTGGTGATTTCGTCGACACGGCGATCACCGAAGGTTGGGAGGATGTCCCGATCGATCCCGGTGCGGTTCCGCTGGCGCGTGCTCGGTTTCCAGTGGTGCGCATAGTCAGACCAGAAACGCTCAGCGTATTCTCGCATTAGGGGAGCTTCCTTCGCGCGAGACTTCGTGGTCTTGCGCGAAGGCAGGCCATCGAGGGCCACTTCCGCCAGTTTTTCCCGCGCAAGTCGACGCGCCTCAATCGCCGTATTCTGCCCAGTCGTTCCAAGCGAGGTGCGGCGCTGTTTGCCGCGCTGGCGAAACATCACGAACCAGGTTCGGCGGCCCGAGGGATGCACGCGCAGACCGAAGCCGGGCAGCTCGCTATCCCAATATTCAATCATCCGCTTGCCAGGCCTGCGCCGGGCGATATTGCCGTTTAGCCTCACACGCTGGATGCTCTGTTCACCCTCATCCTGGCGCTCACGCGGCACTGCGGAAAGCGCATGATTCGGGCTTGATTTTTGCGGTAACACATGGCCATTTCGGTCCATCAATCTGCTCCTCGCTTTTGAGGATCGAATTCGAGCAAGATACTGGTAAAAAATATCTTTCTGCATCAGCGATGCGTACGGTGTGCAGTCAAGTTCCCAGCTCGGCAGACCTGATCCAGTCTCGTTTCTCGGCCCTTAAATAACTGATTTAAAACAACTTTCCTTCAAAAGTATAAAATGGGCCTTTCTGGGATTAAGAGAGAAAAGGTCCAAAAAGGCCGTTTGGCAACCAAATAGCATGCAAAAGCCGAAAACTGCTGAGCAGTTTTTGTCGATTTTCTGCTGGATTGAAAGGTCAGTTGGTGCGGTTGTGATCGCATTGAAAGTGCAAACTGGCACATACCCTATCGCCAAATAGAAGTTAGAATTGCGGTAAAAAGAAAGGCCCGGTAGCGGATGCTACCGAGCCTCGTAAAGTTGCAATGTCAGTTGCGATTATCAGCAGATTTTGTTTTCGCTTTGGAGAGAAAATCAACCTGCTCAGCGATGATCTCACAGCCGTAACGAGTGACGTTCTTGTCGTCTGTCCACTTGGTATAATGGATACGTCCAGTCACCATTATCATGGCACCCTTGGTGACATGTTCTGCGACGCATTTTCCAATACCATTGAAACAGGTAATGCGGTGCCATTCGGTGTCTTGCTGGCGTTGACCTTCGCTGTCTTTGAAATTGCGGGTTGTTGCCAAAGAGATGTTAGTAATTGTTGCATCTGACTTAGTTTCGCGAACCTCTGGATCGTTGCCTACAAAGCCGACGAGTGTGACTGTGTTTTTCATTTGATAATACCTTTCGAAGCTAATTTGTTCGTCCAAGGGACCATCCCTTTGACTAAGCCCCGAAAGGTCCGGATGGGGTCTGGAGAGCACCGACTGACAATGAGGGAAACCTCGCTCGAAGGGGTGGTGCGGGCAGCAGCGCGTAGCGGTGCAACACGGCCCTGTAGATGCGCGGGTTGCTGTCCAGGCACCATCCGGACAGGGGCTGGTTTATGTCATGAAAGGGGATGTGCTTTTTGGACTATTGCCAGCTATCGATTGGTTTCTTGAAACACATCGCGATTGTGGTTTTTTGGATGGCCATTCGGAATTCTGGAATCGATGCTGAGAGTACAATCAAATTGTCTCAGCGGTAACTTAAAATTATTCAGTCGGACGGCAAGTATTGGGTGGAGTGCCGAATGGCGGCTTTTGGCGCCAATGACCGGAAATGTGAAGTCGTATTCAAATTCAGATAAACTAGGACTTGGGTGGTATTGAACGATACGCTAATCATGCGACATGGACACCACTGTAAACAAACCGCCTGACAAAGAGGAAATTTCTCGGCGAAGGGTTCCTTGTCTAGCTACATACCTGCAGCCTTTTCGGCTGGTCGATGCGACATCTCTTGAACCATGGAATGCTAGTATAGAGCAGATAAACAATCGCACATGGGATTATTCGGCACTTCATGAAATCGCTGGTGGAATAGATGTTGGGCTTGATGCTCCGTACCACCTTGTTGTGGCAAGGGATGGCGCTATCGCATTGCCGCCAATTCCAGAGCTTTGCTCTGATCAAGCCATCGTCGAATTTTTTAACCATACATTGTCAGCTTTGCTTTTAGGGGGATTATATTGCGAGGCAATTAGTGTCGACGGTCTAGATATGGGCTCCATCCTCGACTGGAAGTACGTGCGTAGCCACCGGTATGGAAAAGCTGCATCCAATCGATTTCATGAGCAAATTCGATACGGAAAAGCCAGCCCTCTAGAAGCAATACAGCTTTATCAACCTCGCACAGTTAAACTTGAATTATTGCAAGAGGCAATGCGTTTGGGCCTCGGCGTTTTGAAGCGAATTGATGAGCTTAAGGGAGAGTATTTGCTTAGAGGTGTGACCGGAATAGCCCGAAGGGACTGGGGATCGGCACTCGCAAATTTATGGATCGTTGTCGAGCAGTTGACGTCACACCTATGGAAACGAGAAATTGTTAGGCCAACAATCGCGCAAGACAAAACCGCATCTCGACGTGCTCAACTATCAGATACCAGAACTTGGACGGCATCCGCGCGTCTAGAGATGCTTTTCCAGAAAGAAGCTTTGAATCTGCCCACTTTCAGATTTCTTAGTGACGCAAGGAAAGCACGAAATGATTTGTCGCACGAAGGAAAATTGCCGTCTGAGTATAGTGCTATGAACGCATATAGTGGAGTGTGTGGGCTTCTTTTGGTGGTTCTAAATGAGGAGAGACCCGCGTTGCTCGACCTCAATCTTGCAGATCATGCGCTATCCGATCCATTCGCGCCACGTGGTCCTATTGAGGGCGAACCCCAATTCTGGATGGCGATTCCCAAGCTGCCCGGAGAGCAAGAACTCGAACTGGCTGAAGCTGCCCTGCGGAATCAGAAGTAATCTTTAGCGACCCAATTAAATACAAGGGACTCTCGGCAGCTTTATGATAGCTTTCGCGCAGCACATTCTGGTCACTAAACGACTGCAATTGGGGCGGATGCGGAATGACAGCCTATTATGTTCCATCCAATCAATTCTAATGACCGAAACTGGGTGGAAAGCGGTCATCCACGAAGAGCGATCTGTATGACCGTTTTTGGGCCGATTGCGGACTGGCGGCTTCCAATGTTCGGTTCTGCGAAAGCAGACATCATCGGTTTGTTTGCTTTAAAGGCCTCCAACGATCTAATTGCGATCTTCAAAGTTATAGCAGTTTACCTCACAACATCGAGCCAACATCAGAACCAACTGACGGATAGGCGCTGACCATTTTTTTCAGGTCGCTCGTGGTCAAATCAAGGCGCATCGCAAGACTAAAAAAATTGATGATTTCGGCATATTCCGGCCCCAGTAAATGCGCGCCCAATATTTTATCGGTTTCATCATCGATAATCACCTTGGTCGCGGCGCAAGTCTCTCCTACGCGAAGATTGGAATACCAACCGCTTGTGTCGTTTGTGGCAATACGCAGCTTGTAACCCGCAGCTTTTGCTTCTTCTTCCAGCATTCCCACCCGCGCCAATTCGGGTATCGTAAACACGACCGTTGGCACGCCTTCATAGTCTGGTTTGGCATGATTGCCTTTCAGCATATTTGACGCAGCCACCTTGCCTTCAAACACGGCCACCGGCGTGAGCGGCGCACCTTTGGTGTCCGCTGCATCCCCCGCTGCATAGATTGACGGATTGGAGATACTTTGCAGAAATTCGTTCACTTTGACTCCGTGGGCATTGGATTCGACGCCTGCCTTGCCCAGATCAAGACCATCGATCGCAGGAACGCGCCCCGCGCCATGCACGATCAAATCAGCTGAATATTTTTGGGTTTTACCGTCGACGTCGAGAGTCACCGAATAGCCGCTATCTTCTTGGGCGATGGAGATGAGATTGGTCTTCTGAACGACCTCAATTCCTACCTCTTTGCTTCGCTCGAGCAATTTGTCGACAAGGTCGGGATCAAAGCCCTTGAGCGGACGCTCGCCACGATCAATAATGTGCACGTCGCTGCCCGCGCGCGCCGCGATATGAGCGAACTCAAAAGAGATGAAGCCGCCACCAACAAACAGGATTTTTTTCGGAAGGCTCTCTAATTCCAGAAATTCCGTGCTATCGATGAGATACTGCGCCCCGGGCACGTCAATTTTCCGTGGCTTTGCACCGGTTGCAATCAGTATCTTCTTCGCTTGCAGCCGTGTTTTACCGTCAACCGCGATTATGTTCTTACCGATAAATTTTGCGCTGCCGTGCAGTGTTGTCACACCATTTTTATCAAGGCCGGATTCAATTTTCGGTGGCATTTTATCAGTGAATGTCCGCTTGAACGCCATCAGGTCCGACCAGTTGATGGCCAAGTTGCCGGGTTCAATGCCCTTGCCGTTCATCAAGGACGCAGCGTCGATTATTTCTGCGCCGCGCCTCAGCATCTTCTTGGGGTCACATCCCCTAAGCGCGCATGTGCCGCCATAGGGGAGTTCATCCACAACTGCGACGGACCAGCCCGACGAGGCGCATTTGTTGGCCGCGTTGACTGCCGCCATACCGACGCCGATGACGATGAGATCGAAAGACTGGGTCATGATTGGTTCCTTGATAAGTGATATTAGGACTAACGGGTGGAGCGGCTGCGGGTTCCGCGACGATTGATGGAGATGCCCTCAGGGAAGATGAGGTCAAGAGGGTAAACGCTGAAATTTGGCATCTAAGTCTCGGAGGACTTTGTTTCGATTCGCCATCGCACTTCTGCGATATATGCTTGACGTGAAAACAGATCGCGCTCGTTTCATCGCCTCACACTCCTTTGTAAGGCATGACCCTAACAGCACGCCGCGTCTGGCCTATCAAACAGACCCTTGAAATCGGTTTTTCCGCTCAAGCGATCAAGATAGAAGTCTGGATCTTTTGCAAAAACCTCTGCGCAATGGGGGCAGCGACAGAAACGAATTTCCTGCCCGTTGTGGAGCACAGGAACCGTGTAAGCGGTCGGCTTTTCAGCGAGACACGCAGGACAGACATGGATATCCCTAACCTCTTCGACAAAGCGCTTTGGATGTTTCTGGAAAATATCGGCGCAACCCTGGCAACAGAAGAAATACACGATCTCATTATAGATGGCCTGTGCCGCATGGTCGTCGGTAATTCCAAGCCGCACCAAAGAGCAGCCGCAGGTGGGACAAATTTTAACGTTCATTACGCTTGGCTTCCTATCGCGTTTCATATTTCTTATGCCGTAGCCTTGGGAACAGGGCATCGCCTTAACGGAGGTGATACGATGTCGAAAATTGAGGACCCAATCATGAATGCCAACCCAACATAGAATACGGCATTGCTCCAGCCTGCCGACCAGAATAGGTAGAATTTTGCCAATACCAAAACTGGCCCAATCAGGCTCAATATCCCGCGCCAAATGATGCGGTGGCGATTGAACAAATAAAGATTGGCAATCAGGGCAATGACGACAAAAATTGGCAATAGCCGGGTGATAATTAGACCTTCATAATGGTCCAACCATCCCAGGCCCAGCGAAGCCCCAAGGGCGGCAATGGCCGGAAAACAGTTTGCGCAACCCATTGCTGCGACAATGGCACCGATTGCGCCCGCGCCACTCCCGGTATTAGAAGCAACATTGGCCGCGCTTTCTGTCTCAATATCAGTTTTCATATGCTAGTCCTTTATCCACGTCCTGCCAGAACTATCCCGCGCAGCAGGAGAGCTTGGTAATATCTTTGTCGAATGTCTGGGCAGCTAACTTTAATCCTTCGACGGTGGTAAGATAGGGGAATATTGTTTCCCCAAGCGCTTTTGCCGTCATCCCGAATTTCAGGGCCATTACCAGCGTCTGGATGCTGTCCGAACCCTCGGGAGCCATAATCTGACCACCCAGCAATTTGTCGGTTTTTCTGTCGGCCACTAGCTTAATTAGGCCTCTCGTATCGCGAGCCGCCAATGCCCGCGGCACCTGATCCAACGGGACTACAGATGTCTTAACGTCAAATCCCGCTTCCCGTGCTTCGGCTTCACTCAAACCCACCCCTGCAATCTGTGGATCGGTAAAGACAACCCACGGCATGGCCGAATTATCATATGATTCCGACCCCATAGCTACCGCATTCAAGGCAGCAAGCTTGGCACCATAAGCGGCCATATAAACAAATTGATCGCGGTTGGTCACATCACCTGCCGCATATATATCTGGGTTGGACGTTTGCATGTTGTCACCAACAACAATCGCACCGCGCTTATCAAGCGCAACGCTGACGTCTTCGAGACTCAACCCTTCTGTATTCGGTGTCCGGCCTGTCATCACAGCTAGAGCGTCGGCGGTGAGTTCACGCCGTTCGCCTTCATGCTCGATACAAATCGTGACGCCAGACGCATCTTGCCGACAAGCATCGTAGGTGCTTCCGCAATATATGGTGATATCTTCGGCGCGGAAAGATTCAGTCAGTGCATCCGAGATTTCTGGCTCGGCACCCGGCAACAGACGTGAACGGCAAATGATCGTGACATCGACGCCCATCCTCGCCATCATCAAGGCCAGTTCTGATCCGATATAGCCGCCGCCAATGAAAATCAGGCTCTTGGGCAATATTTGCAAATCGAGTAATTCGGTGCTGTCGAGGGTTGAAACCTCGTCAATCCCTTTGATGGGAGGGAGAGAAGGACGACCACCCGTCGCGACAATGATCTTTGGTGCCTGTATCAAGCGTTCGCCAATTCGAACTCCGCCCTCGACGATGCGAGCTGGCCCTTCATCGAAATAATCGATGTTCTCATATTCGGGTAACAGATCGGCATATTTCTTTTGCCGCAATCCATCAACGAGATCATCTTTCGACGTTACGAGCTGTGCCCAGTTTTCTACTCGGGCATCCCCCGCGATTCCGGGAAAGCGACTTGCTGATTTGGCACCATGAATAGCCTCTGCGGCGCGTATCATCGCTTTGGATGGAACGCACCCGACATTGACGCAGGTGCCGCCAATCGCGCCGTGACCTATTAAGGCAACCTTTGCTCCGCTTCCCGCTGCTGTAATCGCAGCCGAAAAGCCCGCTGACCCGGCACCCACGACAGCAAGGTCGTAGCGTCCGCCATTATCTGACGCGCAATAGTCGTTCATATTAATTCATTTCTTTGGTTAGGATCTAAACAATCTTACTGTGCGGCGGCGATTTTCGCTGGGTAACCCGCATTTGTCGATGCAGAGGCAATGGCCGATTCATTGGTGCGCTTTGGATCAAACGTCACTTTTGCGGTTTTTGATTGAAAATCAACATCGACAGAAGACACGCCGCTAACCTTGCCCATGGCCTTCTTGACCGTGATCGGACAGGTCGCACAGGTCATCTTTTCTATATTGAATGTTTCGGTTTTCAGTGCACTCTGGGATGCCGCCTCTGCAACGGCCTGTGTGCCAGAAGTTGGAAACAATGCCATTGCTCCTAGTCCGCCTGCTCCAAGAGCTACAACGACTGAAAATATAATATAAGCGCGTTTCATAAATTATCTCCTAGTAGAAAAATGGTGCCCACCAATCGATTGTGATGGATAGAGCGATGAGTAATGTTCCCACCCAAAGGGCGGTTTTTGTGATGATTGATGATTGTGGTCGGGCACAATAGGACCCGTCTTTGCAGGCAGGTTTTGCGCGGAAATATACATGCCAGAAACCGGCCGCCAAAAATCCGAGGGTTACGGCCACAAAATACCACTTATAGGGTTCGAGCGCGGTAAGATTGCCAATCCATGCGCCGCTTACGCCAAGTGTAACAAGGACGAGCGGTGCAATACAGCAGGACGATGCCAATATGGCCCCGGCGATGCCGCCAACAGCCCACCAGCTACGTTTGTCCGGCGGTTGATCGGGCATTTCTATCTGAACAGTCTCTGGCAAAATGTTATCTTTCATTGCAATTGATCTTCGATGGAAACAACTATACTCTCTGTAGTAACTACAGGAACAAGGACTTTTTATGCAACCATCTGTCAAGCGCGGAAAACTGGCCAAAATCGCCGGCTGCAACATCGAAACGATACGATATTACGAAAATATCGAGCTGTTACGCGCCGTTGATCGCACTAGCAGTGGTCACAGAGTCTATTCGCTCGACGATCAGGCTAGGCTACGCTTCATTTTGCGAGCGCGGGAACTCGGTTTCTCAATCGCTGAACTGAGAGGGCTGCTCAGTTTGGTCGATTCCCACGAATATACGTGCGGCGAAGTGCTGGCCGTAACCAACGATCATATTGCCAGCATTCAACGAAAAATATCCGACTTGAAACGGTTGGAGCAAACACTGTCGGACATGGCGCAGAAATGTGATGGCGGAGAAGTGCCGGACTGCGCCATCGTCGACACAATGTTTCAATGAGGATGGCTCAGCCTGAGGCCCACTTTTTGGACAAAGCAGACATTCCAAACGGCTTATCATGACGACCACTCGCCACCCAGATGTGGTCATTATGGCGAGACTGCATCGAGTTCAGGCAATGACAGGCTCCGGAAACGAGCGTCGGCCTTGGGAATGACGACAATCGGGCGCAAAGCGGACATAGGATTTGCCCAGTGGGAATGACTGCAATTGATGACGTGGACGGCTCTCCATCTACCCTGCATTATTGGGTGCGGGGCAATTTGGAAAGGAGAGGAGTCATGGGAACGGTTACGATTATTGGTCTGGATATTGCGAAGTCTGTTTTTCAGGTTCACGGTGTGGATGCGCAGGGTGAGGCTGTCGTTCGTCGGCGCCTGACGCGCGGTCGCTTGTTGAAGTTCTTTGCCGGATTGCCGCCTTGCCTGATTGGCATCGAGGCGTGCTCCTCGTCGCATTTCTGGGCGCGTGAACTGGTGGCTTTGGGTCATGAGGTGAAGCTGATGCCCGCCCAGTATGTTAAACCCTATGTGAAGCGCGGCAAGAATGATGCAGCGGATGCCGAGGCGATTTGCGAGGCGGTGACGCGCCCGACCATGCGGTTTGTCGGCATCAAGACACCCGAGCAGCAGAGCGCGATGATGTTGCACCGCGTGCGTCTGATCTTAAACCGTCAGAGGACACAGCTCTCGAATGCGATGCGGGCTCATCTGGCCGAGTTTGGTATTATCGCTCCTGCTGGCCGCAATGGCCTGGAACGATTGTTGGATGTTATCGCAGACCCTGATGACTTGCGCCTTCCTGCCGATGCCCGGCTCTGCCTGGAGATGCTGGTGAGCCAGCTGCGGATGGTCAAGGAACAGATATTGGAGAATGATCGGCGCATATTGGCGCAGGCCCGCGAAACGGACGTGGGCCGCCGCCTGATGGAGATCCCGGGAGTGGGGCCATTACTGGCCAGCGCCTTTGTTGCAACGATCACTGACCCTGCCGTCTTCAAATCGGGCAGGAACCTTGCTGCTTGGATCGGTCTTGTTCCGCGTCAGAACTCGAGCGGAGGGATTATTCAGCTTGGAGGAATCTCCAAGGCAGGTAATCGCTATCTGCGGCAGATGCTGATCGTGGGAGCAATGGCCGTCATCCGTCAGGCCCTCCGTTATGCCGACAAGCATCCCTGGCTTTCGCAGCTTCTGGCGCGCCGAAAGGCCAAGGTCGCAGCTGTAGCGCTTGCGAACAGGAACGCGCGCACGATCTGGGCCATGATGATGAGCGGAGAACACTATCGCAATCCGGTTGCAGCATGATATAAGCAGCGCTGAGTAGAGCGCGCTAAAGAGGTTGGAAAGGAGCGACAGGAGTTGATGCAAAAAGCCGGTTGAAACCGCCGAAACGGGAAAACCCAGACCGCCCCAGCACATCGAGTGCGTGCAATTGATCGGGACCCGCTTCGCGCGAATGGCATTAGGGCCAGCGGCAATATGTGCCGCATACACAGGTCGGACACATGGCCGCTCCAACCAGCAATGCAGACGCACCAGTCAAACCCTCACCAACGGAGAGCCGTCCACACAGGGGCGGTTGCCGACCAGCCGCTTTTGTTTTCCATCTGATCAGCGCGAATGACCAATCTTGGGTGGGTAGCGGAAGGTCTGCTTTCTGATGTCAAACAAGCTAAACTGGACATTTCAAACAGCTCCAAAACATCGTTGGAACAATAGTTATTTGGGTTCAGAAAAAGAAATAACCGGGATCATATTCCCCCCAAAGAATTTCGGCTGGCCGAAGCGCAATCCGATATCTCGAACATTGATTCCTATTTAAACAGCTATGTTGCAATGACGGCCTGCGATTGCGAAGGACGAGTGTCTCGGAGGCCGCGATTATGCGAAATATTCGTCCTTGGGATAGTCACGATATTTCTCACACTCGGCGCGGAAGTCATAGGGGACTTGGTCGGCGCAATCGGGCCATTTTTGCAGTTCGAGCCAATATTCGACCAACCCATAGCGAGCGCAGAGTTTCACAAAGCGGGTGTCGTTACGCATCTCCGGAGTGGCGGCAGCAAACATGCCGCCCGTCCGATAGGCACTAAACCCAATATGGTCTTCACTGGCTCCGGCTGGACCCAGTTTGACCTGATCGATAAGATCGTAGACGGGATCAACCAACCCCAGATGAGCAGAGTATTCGAGCCATGCCGCATCAACATGACCGGTCAATTTCGCTGGCTGTGCTAGCTTGTTGAAAGCAGCCCAGATATCGTCGCTATTCCGGTACTGCATGCGCCTGACAAGATGCGTGGTTAGTATGTATTCACGCAAGGGATGTTGTGCCAATCGATCCGGTGAGATCAGCTGATTTGCGGCATCCCAATCCTGATCATGGACGCATGCCAAGATCAGAAAATGCGCGATATGATGATTGTCCGGAGAGCGTTCGAGCATGCTTTCCATCAACATTCGGCCACGCTCAAAATTGCCAGCGTACCAAGTCGTAATGGCTAGAATAAGATCAATATCGATGTCGCCGGGGAGGAGCGTGCTGCTTTCTTCGCCGACGCGCAGGGCTTCGGATGTGCGCCCAACTTGTTGTAGATGAAAGGAGAGAAGGAACCGCGCAGCACCGCTGAGACCGCTCGAATTGGCGAGGCGATCCATAAGACGTTGCTGTTCAAGAAATTGTCCGAAGGGCGGCAGCAGATACCATTGCCAAAGAATGGTCTGGGTCGATCCGGGATCCAGCGCAAGGCAACGCGCAATGGCATCTTGCGCACGTTTGCGTATCAAATCGCGATCATCATGGGGGCGCGAGAGCAAGAGTATCACCAAAGCCTCCCCGAGCGCCGCCCAGCCTGGCGCAAAATCAGGCGCATCGTGAGTGACAGATTCCAGCATCATCAATGTGCGCTGCATATCGTCAGATTTAACGTCCGATCCATCCGCACGTGCGCGCAAATATCGATCATATATCGCAGGCGCTATGGCCTGTACGGGCTTGGCAGAGAATGTCTTATCCATGGCGCTGGCAATAGCCTCGGAAATCTCGTCCTGAACGGCGAATATATCTGCGATGTTCCGGTCATACTGGTCCGACCAGATACCGGCTTGCGTATCGGTTTCCAGCAGATGTGCGGAAATGCGTATTTTGTCGCCCGACCGGCGGATTGACCCGTCAAGAATATGGGTTGCACCCAGAACCCTGTAAGCTTTTGCCTTGTCTGCGCCGCGATACTGAAAACTGGAGGTGCGGCCAATCACCGTGATATCGGACCCGCGCACGATACGGCCCAGTATTTCTTCCGACACGCCGTCGGAGAAAAACGTCATTTCTTCATCGCTGGACAGATTGTCGAACGGCAGCACCGCCAATATTATGTCTGATTTTCCGGCTGAAGCAGGTGGCATATTGGGATCGTGCTGCTTATTGGGTAAGTCCGCTATCGCAGCCACCAGCCGGTATCCGCGTTTGGGAATTGTTTCAATCACCACGCCATCAGACTCAGGTTGGGTGAAGGTCTTTCGCAAAACATGAATGGCCCGTGTCACGCCTTCATCGGAACCAAATTTCGCACCCCAGACTTCGTCGATCATCTCATCACGAAGCACGACGTCGCCGCATCTCGTCGCCAGCATCAGGCATACATCCATGATTTTGGGTTCGAGATGGATCGACTGTTTTGCACATTTGACAGTATTCCGATCCGGAATGACCTGAAAATCACCCAGTTGAAAGCCAGTAGATAAATCTAGCGCAAAGCGCCCCATAGTTCGGCCCCCCGCCCGATGAGAAAGTGCGACCTTTCACCCGCATTTTACACAAGTTTAGAAGAAGCACAATCAGGATGAATCTCACAGAATCAGCCTGATGAGCGTAAATTTATTCATTTAATTCAGAGACATAATATTTCCCTAATACTAAAATCATCTCTCCTACAGGACGCGCCCGAAATGGTTCTCCACAAGAAAGACGTTAACAATGAAGGAGGATGACATGAAAAAAGCACTTACAGGAATTTCTGCTCTGGTGGCACTGGCACTGGGTGCGACGGCGGCACAGGCGCAGAACGTGACGTTTGAATCGAAACTTGGGTCGCCCACACTCGTTGGCGGCATAGGCCCAGACAACGTCGGGGGAGGTGCCTATTGGACATCAACTTCAATCATCAATACCGAAGGCAGCGGCAAATCCACGAGTAGCAGTATCTGTGTTGGCATGGCTCAACCGTCGGGCGCGATATTTGATCGCCATGTTACCTGCACGTCAAAATCAGATAATGGCGAGTTGGGTATCATAATGGGTTGCATGAAAGGCGCTGAAGGTAGCGGCGAAATGACCTGCAACGGCCGTGTTGCAGGAAAGACCGGCGCGGTGAAAGGTCGCCAGGGACTGATTACCCAGCATTTCAAATTCAACATGGACGGCAGCGGCGGAACCGCGACCGGAACCGGGCAGTGGACCAAGTAACGGTTTGAACGAACATAATCTACCGCACTCAACGGTGCGGTAGATTACCGCTTTCGTTGCTCTGACGGGCAATGTCCACTTTCGAGAGGAACCAGATATGCACCACGATCTGCAAGTAAGCATCGCAAAGGAATTGCTGCGTCAGCTAGACGAGGACGAGAATGTGGACGCCGGGGTGCAGTACCGCATGCCGACAAATTCCTACGCCTGCCCGGAACTGGCAGACAAGGAATGGACCAGTTTTTTCCGCGAACATCCGCAGCTTATCGGACTGTCAGGTGACTTGCCTGAACCCGGCAGCTTTTTTACCATTGATGACTTCGGCATTCCCGTTCTGGCAACGCGCGACAAGCAGGGGGAATTTCATGCTTTTCTCAATGCTTGTCCTCATCGCGGAGCGAGAGTTGCTAATGAACAGAGGGGCAAGCGCCCAGTGTTCGTATGTCCATTTCATAGCTGGAGCTTTTCGCCAAAGGGCGACTTGCTGGCGGTTCCGGAAATGGATCATTTCGGCGCGATAGACAAAGCCTGTCACGGTCTGGTTGCCTTGCCGACGATTGAAAGAGACGGCTTGCTTTGGGTCCATCCGCAGCCCGATGGGAAGCTCAATATTGATGAGCTATTGGGGCCACTTGCGGACGAATTGGCATCCCATAACATAGCTCGCCTGAGTTTCGCAGCGGACAAGACCATCGATATGCGGCTCAATTGGAAGCTCGCAAATGATACGTTCGGAGAGACCTATCACTTTGCAAAGCTGCATAAGGATACGCTCGGACAAACCTTCTACGGCAGCAATTTGGCCTATGAAGAGATGGGGCAAAACCACCGTTTTGTGACGGCCAGAAAATCCATAGATGTGCTGCGCGATCAGCCAGAATCGGAATGGCAGCTCCTAGAGGCGGCTTTGGTTATCTATTATCTTTTTCCCAACATTCAGCTGGTCGTCGACGACAACCGAGTAACCTTGGTGAGGATTTATCCGGACAAGGAGAATCCTGGACGGTCAGTCACACGCATCAACATCTATTTCGACCCAGAATATATCGAAAAGATGGATGCCCTCGCTGATGATTTGAAAATTACTGCTGAAACCGTCTATGATAGTGATAGGCTGGGTAAGCCTTTGACTCCGGATGCTGTTTTGGAGGTTTTCTCGAGCACCGTTGAAGAAGAAGATTATGTGATGGGTGAGCACCAGCAGAAGACCGCCCAGTCAGGTCTTCTGTCTCATTCCATATTCGGACGCAACGAGGCCCCGCTCCATCACTTCCACAACAACTTCCGATCTGCATTGGGAATGGCTCCCTTGGAACGGGTGGAATGAGGCTATTCGCTAATCGCCTTCCCGAGAGACTTGTTTTCAAAGGGAACACTTGGAAAATCGCCCAACGCGTAGCGGCGCGGCTAACGTAGTAAAAGGGGGGTCGGGGATGCCACAATCAATAATGAGCTTCATGGGCAGTCTCGACACGCTCATTGCCGTTACAATCGGTGCATTCCTGGCTACTGGCGGCGCTTTGGCAACAGAACTGATCAAGGAACGCGGCGCGCGCCGTCGTCGGGAACGTGAGGCAGCGATATTTCTTGCCGATATCGTCTTGAGCGTTTTGAACTTCACCCGGCTTGCCAACCGTTCGCAAACGATAGGACAACCTTGGGGGCCATTTACCATAGGCTATTTTTTGGGTGCTCTTAAGCAGAAGGGGTTTTATGAGGCCAATCGGGTGAAGCTATTCGATCTGCGAGATTTGAAATTAAGGGGCCGCGCCGAAATACATATCCATGCACAATTCGCTTATGCCCAAAATATCATCGACCATAGTCAGGCAATTGAATCGCTTGAGGAAGAGCTTGAGCTGCTCGAAGCTAACGCGCCCGACGCCCGAAAGCATCTTATTGAGGAGAAGCTCAAGCACTCGCGGTTTATGCGCGAGGTTGCACTTAAAGGTCTCAGTTATAATCTTGATAAGTCGGAGGAACTGGTTGCCAGCCTTGAACCGGTTGCCGGAGTGAAATTTGGTAGCGTGAACCAGTTTGAGATCGCGGTCAGCAATATGCAAACCGCACTTTCAAAGTTTGCGAAAGAGTTTGATGTGATAGACGGTGAAGTCATCCCCAAAGAAGAGAATATAGAAGACAATGAAGAAGAGCTGGCAAAGCAATGACCGCCCATTCTTATGTTCGATTGGAAGGGAAACCCTATCCTGTCGCCCATCGCGGGCGTTCGCACTAGGCCAATTCTAGGCAACGCGAGCGATTGATATGATCGCGCTCGAATACATTATGTCTGCTTCTGGGCGGTGTTGTTTGGGGCAGGAACGACCGAAACTGGGGCGATTCCCGAAGGGCAGCTATTGTTCCCGTAGCGACTTCAGCAGACACAAACGACGTGACAACTTTAGTGTTAAGTCGCCCTGCCCTGATTCCGGGTAATCCACTATAATGCGCTTAAAATCGGAGGCTGTAAGGTCAAAGCTCCCTCAACTGACTCCAAACATACGCTTATGCGAACGTAGGTCCGAATATTTCTCTCCATTTTTCTCTACAGGAATATGGGCGTTTGTTTATTTGATGATCTATAGCACTCAACGTATTTTCGTATGCAATCTTTGCATGGCGCTGAAAATTGCCTTTCTTATGGACAAACGAATTGCTCCCCGGTGCTCTCCAGTAACTTCGATCTTTGTCAGAATTAGCAAGATATTTCATGAAGTCTCGGACCAGATAATCGTGATACATAAATGATTTGTCTCGGTACTCCCAAAGCAAGACAAACTGATAAGCAAGAGTGTCTATCAGCATTCCTCCGATCGGAACGTTGTGGCGTTGTTTCCATATTCTTGCCATTCGACAGATTGCCTTCAAATTCCCATTAGCTGTATATTTATCTCTCGCTAAGAAGGCCGCAATCTCTTTTTTTGGATAACAAAGCTTCCAACAACCTCCTGAATTTGAGTCAGGGAAGAGGTAAGCACCATCATTGCCGTTAAAAACCGGCAATATTTCGAATGTGATTCCGTCGTCGAAATCGACTGCGACCACTTGCCCATCCCCTCCTACTCTGGTGATTGGGTAGGTTTTTTGGATAGAAAATCGAATAGCTTGAAGGAGCGCTGATTGACCATTTCCAATATAGTTTTCGTACTTGACGAAGACTGGGGGTGAAAAATGGAATGCAACGTCAAGATCGCTAACGCCCTGAGCCGCAGAATCTCGTCCGTAAGAGCCGACATAGAAACTGTGCGCGCTTTCGGATTCCGTGTTCCAAAAATCTTTATTTAGTTGTTTTGTAATTCTTTTGTAGCGATAGGAGATAGTACCCACAAGATTAGCGGGTATTAGATAATTTGATCGAAATGCACGAAAGTCATCTGCTACGCTCATACTTCGTTACTGGCATCGTCTAACCATTTGCCATCGTCGCGCATCTGATCATTCAGACGCTGTGTAACGATTGCGGCTTCCGTTAATCTTACAGGGTCGTTCACGCGAAAATGCGAATTGGGGTTCCGCGCCAAAAGCAAAACGCCCATGTCGCGTTTGAACCAGTCTCGGTCGCGGAAAACTGGTTCGAATATATCAGACCAGTTATCCTTGCGCAGAATAATCTCCATTAGTTCGCCTAATGTTATGAAATGAATAAGTGGCGAATTCGGCTCATTCCCCTTCAGTGCCTGCTCCCTAGTCTTTTTTGCTTTAGCAAATATCTCACCCGCAACGCGCTGTTTGAACCATCGAGGACCAAATTTTTCTTCCATTTTCGAAATTATAAAACGGCGTATTGCCAATTCGATTGAGCCTACAAGATTGAATGTATCACCGGAAATATTAGGAGATGAAACCGACACAATGGTGCTGCCGATTGAAAATGTCCAAGAGGCTTTTTCCTCTTCAATCTTACCTGATACCACTCCACAGGAAATTCCGAGTTCCATAATCGTTTCAGCATCTCCTTCGACCAGCCCTTCATCAACATCTGCGTCACGATAAAAGTCGCGACGACTGTCTATGTCGCGCCAATAGGGTTTCGGAAGATCAACATTTGTGTGCCAACCGCCAAGGATGGATCGGGTCATAGCACTGTGCAACTTCCCTATTCCGTAAACATCTCCAATTCCGGCCAAGGCTGCAAACTTATCATTCGTCAATCCAAGCGATGGGATACGCCCCATGATAGTATCCAGATGTTCTCTCGCTTTTTCACTAAGGGGATCGAGTTTGCCAATATCCAAGATACCGCTTGAAAATAGATTGCCCTTAACAGTCTCCAGCGCCTTCTGCAGGTCACTATTTTGTCCCGCCACTAAGCCTAGGACGCCCTTATTCATATCGGCGAGCTGTTTCTGCCAAGTTGTCAGTCCGAACAATTCGTCCATGTCGATACCAGAGAATGCACTAAAGTTGGTTTTCTGCATATTACCAAATATGCCACTTTCTAACAGCTCTTTGCCGATATTTGGGGTACCAAATTGTTTCATCACATCAGCAAGTGGGGTCTGGAACTGTGCTCTGGTGATTGCCATTTCGGTTGCGCCATAACCGCCAATTGCTTTTCGGAGCGCAATGTCGCGATTGATACCATAATCCTCCATCATCTTTGACAGACT
Organism: Parasphingorhabdus sp.; assembly: GCF_965233695.1. Taxonomy (GTDB): domain Bacteria; phylum Pseudomonadota; class Alphaproteobacteria; order Sphingomonadales; family Sphingomonadaceae; genus Parasphingorhabdus. Next base: position 1,914,567 of record NZ_OZ247497.1, on the reverse strand, counting down.
TGAGGTAGGCAGATCACGTTGTATCCCGGCGATTGAATCAGGATGAGTTTTCTTAGCTGTCATACACAGATTATCGGACTTCTCGGTATCGGGGTCAAGGAAAACAGCCTGGTTCAAGTTGACTCCACTTGTTTCATGAAAATTATTACTTAAGTAACTCTTTTAAGAGAGAATTCGTATGAGCATTGCCGATACCTTCAACGATTTCTTGTCAAATCTTGCAGTTGATAATGCAGACACGATTTCATCACGTTACGGAGAAATCACGGCTGCTCTAAATAAGAAATTTCGGGACACGGAATCAAAAACAGCCAATAGCTTGCAGGTTGGGTCGTACGGCAGAAAGACAGCAATCAAAGGAATTTCGGACCTCGATATGCTATACATCATGCCGGCGTCAAAATGGGATATATACAAGGACGGTGGACAATCAAAATTATTGAGAGACGCGGCAAACGCGATATCCAGCCGATATCCAACAACGCTAGTAAAAGTAGATCGTTTGGTCGTGCGTGTGCTTTATCAAAATTTCCATGTCGAAGTTCAACCTGTTTTTCAGCAGGCAGATGATAGCTTCAAATACCCAGACACCTACAACGATGGCAGCTGGAAAATAACGAAGCCCCGCGAAGAAATCGCAGCGATGAAAGAATTCGATGTACAGAAAAATAGCAACCTCCGCCGGTTGTGCAAAATGGCCAGAGCCTGGAAAAATAAGCACGGCGTAGGTATGGGAGGGCTATTGGTTGATACGCTGGCTCATAATTTTCTAAATTCTACGAGCTACTATGACGACAAGAGCTATTTGTACTATGATTTGATGAGCAGGGACTTCTTCGGATATCTAAAAGATCTTCCGAAACAGGATTACTTCGCGGCATTGGGAAGCGGGCAAAGAGTTTCCGTCAAAAAGCAATTTCAGCGAAAAGCTAAGAAAGCCTATAACCTTTGTGTGAAAGCAATAGAGGCAGAAGGCAAAACAACACAAAACTCCAAGTGGAGGAAGGTCTATGGGCGTCCCTTTCCTTCCGCGACTGAGACCTTGGCCAAATCCTTTATGGCAGAAGATGGTTCGCAGGCGCGAAATACCGAGGAGTTTTTCGAAGATCAATTCGCCTATGATGTCCGTTACAACATTAAAATTGATTGTGAAGTTACGCAGGACGGGTTTCGCCCTTACTTTCTGACTAATGCCCTCGCTAGCCGATTAAGATTGAAGCGAGACAAATCGCTCCGGTTCTTTGTAACAAGTGATATACCGGGCGAATACACAATGTTTTGGAAAGTTTTAAATCGCGGCCCCAAAGCAATTAAGAGAGATTGTATTCGTGGACAACTGATCCCTGACCGAGGAAAGCACACTAGGACAGAAAGCACGAATTTTTTTGGCGACCACATCGTTGAATGCGTTGCGCTCCAAAATGGAGTAGTGGTTGCGACTGATCGGATAGTAGTCCCAATTGATTAGGCAGGATTGAATGAACAAAGATGCACTTCTTAAGTCAATCGCGGAAACCGGTTACAACGTCGGCTTCGGCGCGAAGAAACATTTCGCCACATACGACATTGTTGAAAAGGTGCCTGGGTGGATCGGATTTGTTTCAATGGCATTTGGCATTTATGCCCTTGTGTTTGAAGTGCTGAACGAAAAGTGGCTGGCTGCAACATTGATAATTTTTGGGATCGCCGGGCTTTACATCTACTTCTACGATACGGAAAAAATGAAGTATGAAGACGCTGGGCGAAAATTGACGCAGCTTTTCAATAAACTCCGTGACTTATATCGTTCAGTTGAGACAGCGAATGACCAAGAGCTCCCAGCTTTATTAAAAAAACTTAGTGATATCGAAAGTGAATACTACGGCATAGGTATAAGTAAGCAGATCTTATTTAGTGGTTGGTATGCTCATTTTAAATTCTTTTGGGAACACCAGATCGATTGGATTGATGAGCAAAAAAATTTCCGGTTTTGGCGCGATAAAATTCCATTGAGCGCTATTTTGGTGTTGGTGACAATTGTTTTCGGGCTCCTAGGTCTCGCCGCAAATATGATCATTCCTTGTTTTGTTTCCACAACGTAGCGTCGCGTTTCAGTATCATCATTCGAAAACTTGCAGGCCTATGCACCATTGTGTTTATTCGTTTTGCAATTTGGCCGGTTCCATAGACTCTGGTGCCTGCATCTCAGATGCGATCACATCCCCAATCCTATCAACCGTCCTAAGCAGGGTGACATCATCCAGGTGTGCATATCGTTGAGTGGAATTGATCGCTAAATGTCCCAGTAACTTACCAATCATCGGCAACGTCTCTGATTGCCGCGCAGCAAGACTGGCATAGTTGTGGCGCAAATCATGAAGCCGCAAATCCTCAAGATCAATTTCCACCCTAAACTTTGTCCAAAAGCACCCGACCGCGTTACCCGGCCTTTTGTGTTCCATCGGAAACACCTGCGCATCACCTTTCTGGCGCGTGATGCCCGCTATAAGCGCCTGCGCATCTTTCCCGAGCCAAACCATACGCGGTCCGGTTTTGCTGTCGCTTAGTTTCAGACGGCGTCCATGCACCTCTGACCATTTGAGATTGACGATCTCCCCCCTCCTGCAACCAGTAAGTGCTAGCAGCATGATGATCGTCGCGATCATTGGTTTATCTTTGCGCGCTTCGATCAGTGCCTTTCCCAATCGCGCTGCTTCCTCTGGGGCAAGGAAGCGCTCGATCTTGCGCCCACGATTACGTTTGATTGCATTAAACGGATTGCTGCTCTGGGGAAGATATCCCCATTGCTCGGCCTTGTTGAACATAGCGCGCAAGATTTCGCTGGCGCGGTTTGCTGCTCCCGGTCCTGCTGCGCGGGAAAGTTGCGCATGCCATCTTATGGCATCAGCGGGTTCGATCTCATCGAGAAACTTGCCTTCAAAGGACTTGTTGAGATGCTTTCCGCGATAAAAGCTCTGGGTTTTTTGGGTCGATGGCTTCCAGTTGGGTGATGATGTTTCCCAATAATATTCCAGAAACTGCTCATAGCTTGGCATGTTGCGCGCGCGCTTCTTATCATCCGCCGGGTTCATGCCAAGCTCAATGCGCAAGATCAGACGCCGCGCCACATCCTTTGCCACCGCCTCACTGATGACGGCGGCATTGGCAATCGTGACCGTGCGCTGGCGTCCGCCGATGCGCATTTGCAGGATATAGACCCTCCGACCTGAAACATGTTTGCGCACGCCAAAGCCAGGGACGACTTTATCAAAGACTGTCTTCCGTTCCGGCTTGCCAAATTTATCAAATCGGCTTTCGACGCGGGCAAGCTCTTCGCCAATAACGCGTTTGAGGTCATAGCTGGTCATGAGACAACCCCATTTGAGAAGCGAGACCCGAACAAACACGCTCGGCAGATTCACAGATCACATCATCTGCCAGATGCGCATAGCGCGCAGTAGATTCTGGCAACGCATGTCCTAACAGTTTGCCGATGATCGCAAGTGGGACGCCATCTGCAATGGCAGTCGAGGCAAAGCTATGGCGTATGTCGTGCAGCCGGACATCTGGAAGCGCCGCTCGTTTCCTGATTTTGTGCCAATATTGGCTTAGTTTGATGGGGCCGTTAGACCGCTGCGCCTGAAAGACATAATCATCGGGTTGTCCCTGATTGAGCGCCTCAAACACATCAATGGCCTGCCGATTAAGATAAATGGTCTTGGGGCCAGTTTTGCTATCCGGCAGCACGAGGCGCGGTATCTGAATATAGCGCCAGCGTAGCATTTCAATTTCAGAGGCTCTCGCTCCGGTATAGAGCAACATAAGAATGGCGGGAACAACATCGAGGTTGGGAAGATCAAATTCTGCCAGCACCCTGCCCAATCGCTTATATTCAATTGGCGACAGATAGCGTTCCGGAAGATCGCGCTTGTAACGCGATACACCGCGACAAGGATTTGTTCCCTTGGACCGGTACCCCAATTGCTCGGCATAGCGTATCATCACGGATAGTATGGGAATGGTCCGGTTGAATATGCCGGTCCGCTTGGAAAGTGCATCGCGCCACCTGTTGATATCAGTGCGAACGATCTGGTCGATCTGTATTTTGCCAAATACGGGTACTAGCTCCCGAGCAATGTATCCCTGACAGGCCTTTTGGGTTGTTGGTTTCCAGTGCTGCGCATAGTCGCGCCAGAACTCGTGGACATATTCATCAAATCTGGGAACATATTTTTGCTTTGGTTTTGTGGGCAGTCCGACAAGCGCAGCCTCCGCTATTAGCTTTCGTGCTTCGGCTCTTGCAATATGGGCAGTAAGCACGCTTGCCGCGCCCAACGTCTTCATCCGTTGCTGTCCGCAATAGCGGTATTTGACGACCCAAGTGACTTTCCCGTTTATGCGCTTCCGCAATCCAAATCCGGGAAGCGCAATATCCCATGTCACGCCGACTTTCAGCGAAGCGCGTCGGGCAACATTCCCGTCCAGTTTTAGGCGTACTGTCTTGTGGCGACGGGCGACCCTCTGTAATTTTGACCCATCTAACTGATAGTCATTTGAGGAATCATATTTGTTAGTTTTCTGCCGTTTTCCATCCATTCATGCAATCTACATTGCGTACGGTGTGCACCCTTTTGTTCCCAGCTCGGCAGCCATTCTCCAGTGATCGAAGTCCTTCAAATCGTCTTAGTTTTTGTAGCCTAAAAAAGACGGCACCCTTGCACGGCGCGACGCCGCGCGGTGGTGTGCGCGCGCGGCAGTGCGCCAGCGCCCACCGGGCAAGGAGAGAGGCAAGAGTGCCAGCGGGTTAGCAAATAACACCGCACTCTGGGGGAGCGTAGTGGGAAAGAGTGCGACCTTACAAAAACCCGCTCATCATCAGCGGGCCACCCGGGCCGCCCTTGCGCCAGCGATCGTCACCGATAGGCCGAAACGTAGGCAGCGGCTCGGTGAAACAAGCCTTCAGGCTTGGGCCATAGAGCGCGATGCGGAGGCGCCCGCAGGCGCTCAAATCGCAAAAAAATAAGGGCAGCAGAATGGGTGTTCCGCCGCCCGAATATCACCCGATTTGGGTGTTCCCGTATCGACACCAGCCCGGGTCGCAAATGGCCAGAATCGATACGGAAATTCTGAATAAACTTTGTTCCTGACTGTTAGCAATTCACTACCGTTAATGATTGTATAGATTCGACTTTTGGTAAATAATTTCCTGGAATGAAAAGAGCAGAGACCTGATTGGCCCCTGCCCTTTCTAACATTTAGAATTCATCCAGCAGCGCCCCGTGGACGGTATGGACAACTCTGTTCATCGCCGATGTCGGTAGCACGTTATAATCTCCTTCATCCAAAGCTATATAACCTTGGTCATCGTCCTCCACTACATGCTGATCGAAGAAGCTGTGAAGAGCCCTTCGTTCCGCTGTTTCTACTGCCGCAAAATAACTTTGTGCATCAAATATCGTATCAACTGCCTGTGTCATATCTACCTCCTGAAATTTGCCAAAATTGACAGAAGGTCTGGTGATGCGTGAAGGGCTACCGGGTCACAGGACCGGCTGGAACAGACGGCCGCGAAGCGGCGATGGGGGAAACGATTTTATCGCGTAAGGCGGCGCAGCCGCCGGAGTGGTAAAATGGTGGGGCCCCGTCGTCCTTTACGCGGTAGCCCTTCGCGCATCATGCTTGGACTTCAAGTGAGAAAACCCTCCCCAGCACCATATTACGCCGTCCATATTATATCCGCGAAAAACCGTTTTCCTACAGGTGTGGATATATGCCACTATGAAATTTCAAGGGGTCAAAACTGAGAGAAAGGAAATCTCATGACCAGAAAAACAGGCGCAATAGCCGCACTCAAAAAACTCGAAAACGAACGCGCAAAGCTCGACGCAAAGCAGCGGGAACTGGAGACCAAGGCGGCAACCGAACTTGGGCGAATGTTGTTGGGAAGCGGTATCGAAGCGTTCAGCGCAAAAGGTCTTAAACGCATAGGAGCTGCGCTTGGGAAAATGAATGAAGAGCAGGCGCTAGCCGTGCTAAAAATTGGAGGTTCCGCTTCAGCTGGCTAGCCTCTACCTCCACGCAAAAAGAACAAAATAAGGCCCCGCCGGGAAACCGGCGAGGCCTGAATTTTTGGCGATGAGGATTGTTAATCACTCATCGATATCGGGTGCATCCTTGTTATCCTGGGACGCGCCGCGGGTGAGAAAGTCCACCTTGTCGGCAAGAATTTCGCAGCCATAGCGTTTGATTTTATCAGCATCTTCCCACTGGGTGTAGTGGATACGGCCTTCGATAGAAACCATCTGGCCCTTGGTGCAGTATTGGGAAACGTTTTTGCCCAGGCCGTTGAAGCAAGTGATGCGGTGGAATTCTGCATCCTTGACCGTAAAGCCTTTTTCATCCTTGTAGGTCTTGCCTTCACTGTTGCGGGCCGGACGGTCGGTTACGACTGAAAGATTGGTAACCGTTGTGCCGCTGTTTGTTTCCCGGCTTTCTGGATCGCGAGTGACACGTCCAACCAATAGTACGATATTTGTCATGGGTATTCTCCTGATATTAATCTTCAAACCGGAACCATTCCGGCTTGCGAACATCCGTTAGAAACAGGGAGAAGCGGGATTGCACCGAAGGGGAACCGGCTTTGTCCGGGTGGTGCGGGCAGCACATGAAAGGTGCAACACGGCCGGTAACAAAGCTGGTTGCAATGCTGCTGGCGCCTGGTTCAGGAAGGTTCGCGAAAAAGCCGATTTGGTCACGGCTGATTTGGTCTTCAGGAGACACTGGCAAGCCTCGTATTGAAGCCGTCAAACGCGGTTGATGCACGAATGTTTAACAGCTGGCTTGATGGTTATATATTGGGAACCCACCTGCAACACTGGCAATACTTAGGACGAAACAGGCTGCGCGTGAATGAGCCTTACGCCGCCATATTGGCGTCAACGGCATTAAGCTTTGGTTGCCCCCCGCATCATCCCGGTCTGTGGTTTTATCAGTCGGGCCCAATCCGCAAAAGATGGGATAGTTCCCAAATCTTCGATACCATGCTGTCCGCCGATTATAGACGCCTAAGATCCTTTGTCCGCTTCGCGCCCCAATCCAAGACGAAAATCCACAGATTCTTAGTCTCTGAAAGCGGACATTCTTAGTCGCCATTCCGGCCAAGGAGAATAAAGATGACGTACTCACAATATGATCCTGCGGCCCAAAATCGCGTGCCTTGGAACTTTGGTGCCAAGGTCGGACCCAAGCGCCCGTTCAATCAGAAACAGATTTGGGCGATCCGGTTCTTTCTTGATCGTGAAAAGCGCATTCGAGATCGAGCACTCTTTGATCTAGCAATTGATAGCAAACTCAGGGGATGTGATCTCGTTGAACTAAAAATCGGCGACCTGGTGAGCGGCACTGATATTCGGAAACGTGCAGCGATCACCCAGCGCAAGACGGGGAGGCCGGTTCAGTTTGAAATTGCATCAGACGCTCGAGACAGCTTATCCGGCTCCAACGCCCACCACGGGCTCAAAAAGAGACAATAGCTTTATGGATCACTGGATCAGAACATCTAGGCTAATCCCGCTCAAACGAAACGCACGCCAACGCCGCCCAGCGGTCCATAGTCTGCATGGAAGACGTCGCCTGCTTTCGCAAATACCGGGCGCGTGAACGAGCCGCCTAGTAAAATTTGGCCGGGTTCCAGTGATACGTCAAACGGAGCGACCTTGTTGGCAAGCCAGGCGATGCCGTTGCCGGGGTGGTTCAGGACACCGGCGGCCAGTCCGGTTTCTTCGACCACGCCGTTTTTGTGGAGGATGCATCCCACCCAGCGCAGGTCAATCGCATCGGGTTTCATTGGACGCCCGCCGAGGATAATCCCAGCATTAGCCGCATTGTCGGAGATGGTGTCGAGTGCGCGCATCGGCTGCTTGGTTTCCGGATCAACCGGCTCGACGCGCAGATCGATGATCTCCAGCGCCGGTGTCACATATTCGGTCGCGGCCAAGACTTCGGTCAGGCCGACGCCGGGACCTTTGAGCGGCTCGTTCAGAATGAACGCGAGCTCGACTTCGATCAGCGGAGTGATGAAGCGGTCCAGCGGAATGTCCCCGCCTTCGGCAATCAACATATTGTCAAGCAGCGTGCCATAATCGGGCTCGTCGATTTGGGAATTGATCTGCATCGCCCGCGAAGTGAGCCCAATCTTATATCCGATCGGTCTCCGTCCTTCTGCGCGCTTGATGTCGAGCCATGCTGACTGGATGGCATAGCCATCCGCCATGGTCATGTCCGGAAAGGTCTTGGAGATCTGGGGAATGCGCTTCCTGGTCTGCTCAGCCTGATGCAGGCGACGGGCGGTTGCTTGAATATCATCTGCTGAAATTGTCATTATCGTTCTCGATCCTGTTGTTATTCTGTCGCTGAAATCCGGCTCCGGGTGTCAGCGACGCTTGCGCGGCCTGCCATGATGAAATTCAGATCGCCGACGAGCGTTATCAGGCGGAAACCAAGTCCGGCCATTCGTTCGGCAAAGGCTGGGCTGGCAGAATGAATGCCAGCGACAAGCCCCTGTTTCTGACAGGCAGCTGCGATCCGTTTGTAGGCATCAATCATATGCTGCTCGTCTTTGTCATATCCTGCCGTACCACCTAGTTCGAGTGACAGATCGGAGGGGCCGACATAAAGGCCGTCGAGGTCGGGTGTCGCCGCAATGGCGTCGACATTTTCCAGACCTTCCTTCGTTTCGATCATCGCGAATTTGAGAATCTGCTGATTGGCATTCGCGCCATAGTCAAAGCCCGAATAAAAGATCGCGCGCGTCGGTCCGGAGCTGCGTGTTCCATCTGGCGGGTATTGGCAGGCTCTTACGAAAGCGGCCGCTTCGTCGGCTGAATTCACCAGTGGGCAGATCACTCCCATAGCTCCGGCATCAAGTGCCTGCCCGATCAACACCGAATCATTAGCGGCGATTCGAACCATCGGTGTGACTTCAGTCGTCGAAATGGCACGAAGCATATCGACCATTTCTGTAGAGCCGATAATCCCGTGCTGGGCGTCGATAGTGTAGCAATCCCAGCCGAGTGAAACCATTGCTTCGGCCAGCATGGCACCTGGGAAAACCGACCAGCCATTCAGCAGTGTTCCCCCGTTAGCTAATATCTCGCGAGCCTTTATGCTTCGCACATCCTTCTCCCGTATAATGAGTCACATCAATATCATTGCTCATTTTCTGATTAAATAAGGCTTAGATTAGCGTGACTTTAAGTTCAACATAAAAATGACTATACTCATTATTCTTGACAATGCCACCCGATTCTCTTTATCTCCTTGGCCAAGGAGAGTGAAATGGGTCAGGCAGCAACTGGGCGCCGTCAGCAGAACAAGCTGGAAAAGCGCGCCCGAATCACAGCTGCCGCGCGTGCGCTGTTTACCCACAAGGGTTACGAAGCCACGACGACTCAGGAAATTGCGGAAGCTGCCGGCGTGGCGGCGGGCACGATTTTCATCTATGCCAAGACCAAGGAAGCGCTGCTCACTTTGGTCTTTCACGACGAGATCATGGACCTTGTGGTAAGCGCCCATGCTGAAGCAAAAGATCTTCCGCTGGTTGCGGACAGGATTATCGCCTTCCTCGATTGTCTTGTACGCTATCACGAACGAGACATCGAATTGGCGCGAGTGCTGATCCGTCAACTTGGTTCGGCTGTAAGTGATGATCAAAAGGAAATTGCGGCCCAACCACTTACCACTGTTCTCGCTCGGCTTACCCTTTTGATCGAAGCTGCAAAAGCCGACGGGCAAGTTGATCCGGTGCATCCTTCGTTCGTCGCCGCGCGGGTGCTTTTTGGCATCTACTATCTGCATTTGGGCGGTTTTTTGAACGGCCACATCACTCGTCAGCAATTCGATCGCAACTTGCGGCAAGATGTAGGTCTGTTTCTGACAGGCCTCGCGGCACCAGACGCGAATGAAACGATGGGTGGGGAAAAGTCATGATCATGAACGGAATAACAGAATTGGGATATGTCCGGCTTGGGGTTTCCAGCCTTGCCGATTGGCGGCATTTTGCCGGAGAATTGCTTGGCTTGGAGGTATGCGAGACAGCAGATCCCGCGAAGCTGCTGCTGCGGACGGACCTTTGGCACAACCGTATCATATTGGAAGAAAATAGCGGCGATGACATTCTGGCGGCGGGATTGCGGGTTGCTGGCGAAGCGGAGTTTAACGGACTTCTCGAGAAACTGGCGACGGAGGGTGTTTCCTTTGAAGTCGCAGACAAGGCCGATGCCGAGGCAAATAATGTTCTAGCAATGGCGCGGCTTTCAGATCCGAATGATCTTGCATTGGAAATCTTTCACGGGCCGCGCGTCGACACGCACCGCCCATTTTATCCGGGTCGAGGCATGTTTGGTCATTTCGTTACGGGTGATGGCGGCTTTGGCCACATGATGCTGTCGCGAGGCGATCTGTCCGCATTGGCGAAATTCTATACGTTGCTCGGGATGCGCGGCGGCATCGAATATAAGGTGCCGATCCCCACCGGAGAGACGCTGGAATTGCTTTTCCTGCATTGCAACCAGCGCGACCACACGTTGTCCTTCGGAATGCCCGGCAAGCGTCGCCTTGATCATCTGATGCTCGAAGTAAGCACGCTGGACGATGTCTTTCTAACTTATGAGCGCCTCACCCAGGCCAATATCGACATCGCGATTACGCCCGGCAAGCACGCCAACGACCAGATGTTCTCTTTCTACTGCATTTCGCCATCCGGCTTTCAGGTTGAAATTGGTTGGGGTCCAAGGACCGCCTCGCATCAGAGCGAATATTATGCGGTCGACACTTTTGGCCACGATTTTACTCCAGCAGGGATGCCGACATTATGAGCAAAGAACAGACAGTCCGTCCCGCCCGGCATTATATAAATGGTAGTTTTCGCGATTCTGCCGATGGCGGTGTTTTCGATGTCGTGAACCCGGCCACCGAAGAAGTCATCACCGTCGCGGCGCGTGGGCAAGTTGCCGATATCGATTCTGCTGTCGATGCAGCGCGTGGGGCGTTTGACGATGGTGCATGGTCGCGGGCGCCAGCCGCCTTTCGGCGCAAGACCCTGTTCAAGGCAGCAGATCTTCTGGAGGCGCGATCCGACGAGATCATGCACCTGCAGACGCTGGAGATGGGCGGACCAATCGGGCCGCCTCACCCGGGTCCGCATCCGCTGGTTGAACGCTCGGCCTGGAATCTGCGCTTCTTTGCCGAGGAGCAAGAACTCGCAGGAGAGCGCGCATATAATCGCGACGACAATCTGCTGACCTATACGATGAGCGATGCCGCCGGTGTGTTCGGGTTGATTACCCCGTGGAATTCGCCGCTGATGCTCTCCACCTGGAAGATGGCACCTTGCCTCGCCTATGGCAATTCGGCGGTGCACAAGCCATCCGAGCTTTCGCCGCTGTCGATGGGGGTTTTGTGCGAAGTGTTCGAGGAAGCCGGAATGCCCGCCGGGGTCTATAACGTCGTGCTTGGTCATGGCCGTGAAGCAGGCGCACCGTTGGTTGAGCATCCTGATGTGCTTGGTGTTTCGTTCACTGGCTCTCCGGCCACCGCCAAGGATATTGCAGGCCGTGCCGCCCCCACCCTAAAGCGCACCTCGTTTGAGCTGGGCGGTAAATCCGCCAATATCATATTTGCCGATGCTGACCTGAAGAAAGCTATCCCGTCCGCTGCGATGGGCATTTTCATGAACAGCGGTCAGGCCTGTATTGCCGGTTCGCGCATTTTGGTGCAGCGGTCAATTTACGACGATTTTCTCAAAGCGTTCACTGAAGTGGCTGCCGCATGGACGCCTGGTAATCCGTTGGATAGGACTACTCGTATGGGTCCTTTGGTCTCGAAGGGCCAGTATGACCGGGTGATGGGATATCTGGATATTGCGCGGGATGAAGGCCGGATCTTGTTTGGTGGCGGTCGTCCGGAAGGCTTGGACAAGGGCTATTTTGTCGAGCCTACCGCCATTGTCGACGCCAGCCCCGACGCCCGCATCTCTCAGGAGGAAATTTTTGGCCCAGTTGGTGTCATCATCCCGTTTGACGATGCCGACGACGCGCTGCGCATCGCCAATAATTCCGACTTCGGACTGGCTGGTTATATCTGGACCGGTTCGCAAGACACCGCACATTATATGAGCCACCGCCTCGAAACCGGAATGATCTGGATCAATACCGGCTTCAATCGCGATCTGCGTCAGCCCTTTGGCGGCGTCAAAGAAAGCGGCCTGGGCCGTGAAGGTGGCGAGCTCAGCCGGCATTTTTACACAACGACGCGCTTTGCGTCCTTCCCGCTAACCCCCCGCTAAGGAGATGATCATGAATGTTTTGGAAGGTGAGCGCTTTGAGCAACGCCGCATCCTCTGTGACGGGCGTCCAGAATGGACGACGGTCGAGGGCGACGAACTCAAGCTTATGGACGGGCGACTGATAGCCGAGAGTGATGCCATTTACCTGCCACCTTGTGATCCCACCAAGATCATTTGCATCCACCTCAATTTTGACTCTCGTCGCGTCGAATTTCGTGCGCCCGAATTGACCACGCCGACCTATTTCATGAAACCGACGACGGCTCTGAACAGCCACCGCGGACTGCTCCACCGTCCAGCGGATTGCCAGTATATCAATTATGAGGGCGAGATTGCCGCGATCATCGGTCGCCCGATGAAGAATGTCGGGCCGGAAGACGCGTGGGATTATATCGCCGGATTTGCGCCAGCCAATGACGTTGGCTGTCATGATTACCGTGACACCGACGCAGGTGGCATGACGCGGGTAAAGGGCATGGACGGTTTCTGCCCCCTCGGACCCGGCATCGTGCGCGGGATTGATATCCGGCAGTCGGTTTTGCGCACATATCTGAACGGCAAAGTCGTTCAGGAAGATGCCGTGAAAGACATGACCTTTCCTATCAATTACCAACTGGCTGACCTGAGCCGCCACATAACATTATTGCCGGGCGATATCATATTGACGGGGACCCCGGCCAATTCGCGACCGATGCAATTGGGCGACGTCGTTGAAGTTGAAGTGACCGGAGTTGGCAGGCTTCAGAACCGCGTCGCCGAAATTCCGGCTCCTTCCCATCAGATTGGACACCAGCCGACGAATACTGATGCGGTTACCCGCGTCGCACTTGGCGGCGACTGGTGGGCAGCTCAGGATAAAAAACAGTAGCAAATTCAGCTTTTGGGAGAGAATTAAGATGACCGTTTCCACCTTGCCCGACAACATCCTCGATCCCGATATCTTTTCTGCTGGAAAGGGACCGCCTCACGCCCTGTTCGCCAAATGGCGTGAGACCGATCCGGTGCACTGGAATTCATCTAACCCGGATTACGCAACAACCATGCCCGGTACAACGGAAACTACGGGTTTCTGGGTGCTAACCCGGTACAAGGATGTTTCCGATGTTTCGATGGATCAGGAACGGTTTAGTTCATACGAAGCGGGTATCGTGGTGTGGAATTTCGACGGTGAAGAGCTGGAACGACAGCGCAACAACTTCATGGCGATGAAGCCTGCTGACCATAAAGCCGTCAAACGCGTCATCATGCCGCCCTTCATGCCCAAGGCGCTGAATAATATGGCACCACAGATTGATCGACTTGCAACCGAAATTGTGGATTCAGTTGCCCAGCGCGGAGAATGCGAATTTGTGTTTGACGTCGCATCACGCCTGCCGATTTATACTTTCTGCGAATTAATGGGCATTCCTGAGCATTATCGCGATAAGGTCGCCGATTATGGCAACGCATTGGCCGATGCGGAAACGCGCTCCAGCCACTCACTCGATCCCGCAATTGGCCTGTTCGCGATCGCCCAGGAACTCACCGAGGAAAAGCGGCACAATCCGGATGACCGACTGATGAGCGCCATGGTCAACGACACCACGCTCAACCTCGATCCGATGCAGATCAACCAGTTCTTTTTGGTCTTTGCGATGGCAGGCCACGAGACCACGCGCTCCACCGCAGCGCATTTCATCAATTTGATGGCGCGGAACCCGGACCAATATGACATTTTGCGAAGCGATTTAAATGCGCATATCGACAACGCCATCGACGAAGTGCTGCGCTATACTTCAACCACCACGAACTTTTGCCGAACCGCAATGGTAGATACAGAAATTGGCGGACAGCCGGTCAAAAAGGGTGACAAGATATATCTGTCATACGCTGCCGCCAATCGCGATCCGGACCAGTTCGAAGAGCCTAACAGTTTCGATATCAACAGAAACAATGCAAAACGGCACCTGGCATTTGGGGTTGGTCCGCATGTCTGTGTCGGTGCACGCCTCGCCCGGATGCAGTTACGCGCACTGATCACGGAAATCGTTACCCGCTTGCCCGACATCCGCCCTTCAGAGGAACCCGAATGGCTCCGTTCGGTCTGGTTTAATGCGATCATCTCCATGCCTGTTCAGTTCACGCCCGAACAGTCGAAATCCACCTGATGGGAGAAGCCACAATCTGGCACGAGGGAGAGGTCGATATAGCGACCTTGAATCAGCGCGAGCAGGATTCTCTTTCCAGCCATCTCGGCATTGAAGTGGTCGCCGCTGGCCCTGATTGGGTGCGAGCACGGATGCCAGTCGACCGCCGGACGCGCCAAATTCACGGACGCCTCCACGGAGGTGCTTCGGTCGCGCTGTGCGAGACGGCAGGATCCATTGCGGCAAATCTCACGCTCGACCCTTCACAATCAATTGCGGTCGGGCTGGAAATCAACGCCAACCATGTGCGTCCGGTAAAATCCGGCTTCGTTGAGGCGAAAGCCCAAGCGGAATCATTAGGACGAACAACCCAGATATGGGGCATCCGGGTTGAGGATGAAAATGGCAAACTGGTGTGCCTGTCCCGGCTTACCATGGCGGTGATCCCGTTGGAGCGAAAATAGTGGCACAACATGGCTTCGGACTTTCGATTGAACCATTCATGCGTCTGGAGATTGAGGTCGCGCAACCGCTAAATGCCAGTGTTGTTCACGGGATAGCCCGGCGGTGCATACCGATCATCGGAGGGACAGTATCGGGCCGATATCAGGGCACCATCCTTCCCGGCGGCGCCGACTGGCAGGAAATTGCCCCCGACGGCACATTGGAAATTTCGGCGCGCTACGTTCTCGAATTCACTGAAGGCAGGGTCGAAGTTACATCGAATGGCATTCGTTACGGGTCACAAGCTGTTTTGCAGAAGCTGGCTCGGGGCGAGCCGGTGGATCCAATCGATTATTATTTTCGCACTGCAATCCGGTTTCGAACCGACGGTGAAGCGCTCGTCCACCTGAACAACCGGCTGGCAATTTCTGACGGCGAGCGGATCGGCTCACAAGTGCGACTAAATATTCACGAGGTAGAATGACCATGCACGTAGCAATCATTGGCGGGGGCATTGTCGGACTGGTTTCAGCACTCAGCCTTGATGCCGTCGGCATAAAATCAACGGTTTACGAAGCCGTTACCGAGCCCGCACCGCTTGGCGTCGGGATCAATCTGTTGCCCCATGCCGTGCGGGAACTGGCTGAATTGGGGTTGCTCGAGGAATTGCTCGAAATCGGCGTCGCTATCGATGACCTGCATTATCTCACTTCCGATGGCCAGCCGGTCTGGCATGAGCCGCGCGGACTTTCTGCCGGCTATCGCTGGCCACAAATTTCAATCCATCGCGGTGACTTTCAGATGTTCCTGCTCGAGAAGGTTCGGCAACGGCTCGGCGATGATGCTGTCCATATGGGGCAGGAGTTTGTTGCTCTGAAGCAAGAAAGCGGACCAGCTCGCGCACTCCTTCGCGACCGGCGGTCAGGACAGGAACACGAAATCGAAGCCGACCTTATCCTCGGCGCCGACGGCATCCACTCGGCGGTCCGGCGTCATTTCTATCCGGATGAAGGGGAACCGAAATGGAATGGCATCACGCTCTGGAGAGCAACCTCGCCGGTCGAGGGGCCGCTTGGCAATGCGATGCTTTGGACGGGTTGGTCCGGTCAGAAATTCGTCGCTTACCCAATCGGCAATGACCCGAAAACCGGAGAACCGAGACTGAACTGGATTTGTGATGTCAAGGTGACGGATGATGGCGCCGCGCCGCCCCGTGACTGGAACCGCGTTGGCAACCGCGAGGACTTTCTGCCTCTATTTTCCCAATGGAAATGGTCTGAAGTAGACGTGCCCGCGATCGTCGAGCAATCGGGGCAAATATACGAATTCCCAATGGTTGACCGAGATCCGCTTCCCCGCTGGACCTTCGGCAGTGTAACGCTGGCTGGCGATGCTGCGCATCCGATGTATCCGATAGGTTCCAACGGCGCGACACAGGGCATACTCGATGCGCGAACCATTGCCTTCCACCTGGCGACCGCGCCCAGCGTAGACGAGGCTTTGGCCCGCTACGAAGACGACCGCCGCGAAGCCACCGCTCGCATTGTCCTGATGAACCGCCAGCAAGGCCCCGACCGTGTTCTTGATATTGCGAAAGAAAGATTGGGTGACTCCGGAAAAGACCTGGAAGCCGTCTTCCCGCATTCGGAGCGAGCCGAGATAGCCGACGGCTACAAACGCCTCGCTGGTTTCGATCCTAACATTTTGAACGAACGCGACAGCTTGTCGGTAGGACGCTAACAAGAAAGAAACCGTTTTTGGCGACTTGTTGATCAAGCGAATACATTCAAAGTCCGTTTTCGGATCGTTGCTGACCCAATGTCAATGCCCGCTTTGGGGCGTGAACTGAACGACTGCTTTCGCATTTGAGCGTTGTACAAGCGGACTGACCGCTATCGGCCCAATATCCGCCAACCGGATGATGGCGGACAACTGGACCAGTTAACTAGCCTATCGACCTTTCTTAACTGGGACATCTACCAAGCGGTCCGCGGCGATCAACGACAGTGATCCGGCGTGATTTTGCCTCAATCACAAGGCGTTCCAACACTCCGTTTCCGGGAAATGCGATCACATAGCGAGGTCTTAGTCCAAGCATTTGCTCGTTGCGCTTGAACCCGGCTCGTGCGCCCAGTCGGCGATCCAGTGAAAAGGTAAGCTGCGCGACGCCGCGACGCTCAGCCCAAGATGCGGCTAGACCGTCAGCACCTTTGCCATCGCCGCCGTGGACCAGCACCATGTCAGCAACAGAGTTATGCACCTTGTCGAGTGTGGCCCAGACATTGTTGGCAAAACTCTTCGCATCTTCGGTGCTGTCTTGCTTGGTGCGGCCACCAGCAAAGATGATTGGCGTACCCTCGGGCATCAGCGCTTTGCGTCTGGACTGGCTGCGTGCTTTCAGAAAGTCACGGCCCTGAATGACGGCAGAGGTCAGCATCGCCCCGTGATTGGCTCGGGAACTGGAAACCGGCTTCCAGGAGCTATGCGTTTCATCGAGGTAGAGCGCTGCTGCAACTTCACGCATTTCTTCAAATGCGATCATGGAAGCTTCTGCCGCTTGCGCGCGTTCAATCTGCTCTTCCAAGTTGCTGGTATGCACTTCTGATCCATCTGCGGATGCGATGAGTGCCCGAACTTCATCCGATGCACGGTCAAGCTGCGCTGATTTACGCTGCGCTGCGCGGTGGAACAGATTGACGAAGCCCCATCCAATATCTTCAGCGTCGGCTTCAAGAGCGGTATCGGTAAAGACAGCAAACAAATCCGACCAAACAGCTTTAAGTGTCTGCGAGATAGCATCCTGAGCTGGAAAATCCGAAGATGTGAATGGGGAATTGCTGATTGTGAGACCGGAAAGGTCAAGACCAGCGAGTTGTTGCTTGAATATATTGTCCATGATGTTCTCCTGATATGCGGGAGATGTGCGGCACCTTGCCGCTTTATCCCGCAAGAGCCCGAAAGGACCGTCAGGGCGCATGACGCACCGCCGACAGGCGGGGAACCTCGCGAGACAAGGCTGGCGCGGGCCACACGGGCCGCAGTCCTCGCGGGGTTGCGTCAAAGCCCTGATGGTCCAGGGCCTCTCTTGCGCAGGAGAAAAAGCGGTCAGTTGCTCCGGCGACAAGCAGGAGATTATGGGATCAATGTCCAGGCGATCTTGGCAGCCCGAAAATCTCCGGTTCAAAGGCGTAGCTTCCCCCGCCCGGAAAAGCCGCAATGGCGTTCAGTCGCCCCTGCTCAAAACGGAAATGCCAGGTCTGGCGATAATCCGGTGTCTTCCCGGCGAATATGGACGGGTCAAATATCGCGCTATTATATCCAGCATCCGGATCTCGCACCGAGACTGTGCGGATAAGCTGCACATCTGCTTTGCGAGCAACGTCGGCAAAATCCTGACAGGCTTTGTAATCATCCAGATGCATCCAGTCTGATGCCCGCGCGTCAAATGGCGGCCTGGAAAGATCAACTGCGCGTGAGGTCGAAACAGCAACGGAAAAACTCAGATGCTCGCTGGTCCGGTTGCCTGGCACAAAATCCGGTGACCGGCTGAAAAAGCGCAATCGCCAATAGGCGGTCTCTGCAATCGCTGTGGCTTCGGCCTCGCTGGCGTAGAATATGCCGGGACGCTCGTTCGCCCGCCGGAACCGGCTTGGGCTTTTATGACCGTATCGAAAGGGTGAAGCGAGAAGATAATGCAGACCTTGTGCAGACTTGGGAAGGTCCGGCTTTGCTTCTTCGGCAAGCTCTTCAAGGCGTACCTGATCTTCGAAGTTTTCCGCCAGACGATTGGTCGATATCCGGTGCTGCGCTTCAACCACCCGCCAAACGGTTTTGCGGTAGCGGCGAAATTCAGACGCGAGCGCGGTGGGCGTCCACATAGTCACATACCGTCAAAAGTCCCTTGAAACTGTCGATAAGATCAATCGGCCGCGCTTCAAGATCAAGATTATGCGATGCGAGCCAGGATTTGGCTGCATCATCATCACTGCCCATGAGCGCGTCCAGACTGCGGAACAGGCGCACGAGAAATTGCCCGGCTTCAAAAGATTTGGAGGCAGGATCAAGAAATGTCTTCCCCGAACGAAGCCGGGAAATGGTTGCTTCGGATAATCCCAGAACTGAACTCAGTTTGACATTGCTCAAACCCCAAAATGCTGCGATTTTACTGATCGCAGAGGTCAGCAACTTGTCATCATTTTCTTTAACACTCGGCGCACGACTGGCCACTGACGTTCCTTTCCTATGAATGATTTACTCTATATACTTTCATTTGCAATATTGCAAGTTTAAACCCGATGACCCGATGACCCGATGACCCGATGATGTCGGTTCATACCGCTTGAACAGCCTCATAAATAGCTTCGCCATTGGAAAACCTGCCAACGCAGCGGTATTCGCTAAATATTTCCAGAAACCGGGTTTCGACTTGGGCGATCCAGCGGTCAGTTCGTCCGGTCCGGGAGCAATTCATATCACTGTCCCAGTAACGATCATCATCGCGCGCCACCAGCCAGATAGCAGCGAGGGAGCCATATAAGGAAACACCCAAATCAGCATAGGCATTGCGCAGCAAGATACGGTCCTCGCGGCCGCGCCATCCTTCATGGCTTTTTAACGACGGAAAAGCATGGCTTGCGCAATATGTGACAAATTCCACCAATTCCTCATAGATCCAATCCCAGTCGTCGTCGTTTTCGCATTCAAGCGCGCGATATGCGACAATAGCGCCGGTGGGATAGCTGACACTGCGTCCCATGATATTTCTCCTCGGTTAGATTATGCGGCATCGGCCAAGTCGCTACGCCCAGCGTCAAACTCACCGGCCTCATGGCCTCCGAGGCGCAGGAGCATGTTTGAGGCTTCCTCCGCCCGCGCTGCAGCGGTGAGCATTGCTCGGTCGTCTTTTTTGAGCAACTTGAGCCAATGCGCGATGTAGCTCGCGTGACTATCAAGATGGGAAACTGGCAGCCCCAGTTCAGCACCCAAAATCGCACTTGAAAGTTCAGCTACCAACTCTTCTGCAGCATAGGCGGCGCTGCCAAAACGGTTTTTGAGATCGCGGTCCAGACGAGATTTATGTCCTGTCCAATGCGAGAGTTCATGGGCCAATGTTGCATAAAAATGGTCATAGCCATCGAATAGAGACGCTGGCGGCATTGTGATGCGATCGGGTAAAGGTTCATAAAAGGCCGAACTGCCCTGCTCCCGTATTTTGGCACCGATTTTCTCAAAAAATGCATCGAAAGCTGCTTCACGTCCTTCGGGTTCAACATCCTGGATGTCGGTCTCAGGATAATAGCGTTCGGGCAATCCATCGCACTGGTCTGCATTGAAAATGGCATAGGATTTGAGAACGCGGCGGGTTTCTTCCTGCGTTTCACCATGATCCGCTGCTTCGACTTCTTTGGTGTAGCTTTTGTAGAATATGGCGATGGACGATTTTTCGCTTTTGCGAACCTGACCGCCAAGCTCTGCGCATTGCCGGTAGGTCATCCAGTATGGAGCGCTATAGCCGTTTTCTTGCGCCATCATCCAAAGCCAGAAGACATTCATCCCGCGATAGGGCGTGCCGCAACTGCGCAAGGGCCGTGAGACTGGAAGTCCTCTCCAAGGCTGGATCCAGGGTTTTGTTCCAGCTTCCAGTTTTCCAATGATCGCGGCGGTGATCCTTGCGGCTGGCGATATCTTCGGTGAGCGATATGATCTTTTGGGCATGTGTATTCTCCTGAATATATCCAGCAAAAATTGCCGGATCAGACAGGCCCAAGCCCCCTCTCCTCTCTCATCAGGAAGTCAGACTAACAATATAACTTGCAATTCTGGAACTGTACTCCATAAATGCAAGGATGATTAACCGCCGAATCCACGATATTTTGCTCGAAAGACTGGATGAAAGTCCAGCAGTAGCCTTACTTGGGCCGCGTCAGGTGGGTAAAACGACTCTAGCGCAGAAAATTGGTGAAAGCGGCCCATCCATCTATCTTGATCTGGAATCGGATGCTGACCGGTCCCGATTAAGAGAACCGGAGCTTTATCTTGGCAATCATGAGGACAAGCTTGTAATCCTCGACGAAGTTCACCGTGTTCCGGATCTTTTCCAGAACTTGCGCGGATTGATCGACAAAGGACGTAAAAAAGGAAGGCGCACAGGCCGGTTCCTCTTGTTAGGGTCAGCATCTCTGGATCTGATGCGCCAGTCGGGTGAAAGCCTGGCCGGCCGTATTTCCTATCTGGAAATGCGTCCACTTGACCCGCTGGAAGTTAATCCGGATGATTTGAACGCACTTTGGGTAAGGGGCGGATTCCCGGACAGTTATCTTGCCAAAAACAATCAGACGAGCCTGCGCTGGCGCAGGGATTTTATCCGTAGCTATCTGGAGCGTGACATCCCGCAACTGGGGCCGAGAATTGCCGCTGAGACACTCAGGCGTTTCTGGGTCATGCTCGCGCATCATCAGTCCGGCCTGTTAAATGCTGCCGACTTCGCAAGGTCATTGGGAGTCGATGGAAAAACGGTTGCATCCTATCTCGACTTGATGGTTGATTTGCTGCTCGTTCGGCGTCTTGAGCCCTGGCACAATAATGCTGGCAAAAGACTGGTCAAATCTCCGCGTGTCTATGTCCGTGATAGCGGCATTGTTCACGCGCTACTGGGCATAGACAGTCTCGAAGCCCTGCTTGGCCATCCGGTCGCCGGAGCCAGCTGGGAAGGGTATGTTATTGAAAGCCTGATCGCTGCCGCACCCGAAGCAACGCTGGCTAATTTCTATCGCACGTCGGCAGGAGCAGAAATCGACCTGCTTCTGACGCTGCCCACAGGCAAACGATGGGCGATAGAGATCAAGCGCAGTTTGACTCCAAAATTGGAAAGAGGCTTTTATAACGCTTGTGATGACATACAGCCGGATCGGAAACTTGTCATATATCCAGGGTCCGAAAGTTATCCCCATTCCGCGGACATTGAAATTGCATCACTGTTGGAAGTAGCCCGTCAACTGGCCGCGGCTCGGTAATCGCCAATTATGAGATTTACGCGAAAAGAAGCGGCTTGCCTCGAGAGGCAAGCCGCTTCAGCCAGAAGACCACCTGTCAGGAGGAGGATCAGGCAGCCTTATCGGCTATCTCTGGAATATCTTCTGATGCGCCAGCTTCCGAAGCTTCATCTTCTAAAACTTCATCAACCGCTAGCGGATCAGCAAAGCGCATTGCATCTGGAATCCACCCCGTAGCGGCTTGTTTGACTTCAGCCTCTGCAATGAAGTTTCCTGAGAAGATGCGCTCGGCCGTTGCTGCAAGATCGGTTTTTTTGGATGCGCCGTAGCGGTTTGAAAGTTCTCGGCCTCCAACTTCTTCCATGCCGCCAAGCGTTTTGGCCTTGGGTACACGGTCAAAATAGTTGGCCGCAGTCGGACGCCACCAAGCCGCCATATCGATTTCCAAGATACCGCCCAGATAATCGTGCAGTGAAACTTGCCGGTCGCCTTCAACATTCAGGCTTGCAACCAGCGTTCGCGAGACTACATGGCCGAGCCACGCACTGCGCGCTTCATCACTCATTGCCCGAAATGCCACAAAACGCTCAACATCAGTAGTGCCAGCTTTCCAGCTTTCATCCAGCGATCCGCGCAATTCCGCCAGGGCTGCACTTGCCGGTGCGTCCTTTGCTTCAAAATTATGCGCCGGGCCATTTGCAACAGGGCCCTTGAGCGTCGATGCCTCCTGTGCCCGCCAGTCATGGCTGTCGCTATCCGCAAGCGTGAAGATCATAAAATCGAGCGCGAGCGCCGGATCGCTGGCCACATGAAGCGACAAGACATCGCGCCGCTGCATCGCCAGTTCATCGACAAGGCGTTTCGAAAGCGCTGCGCGCTTGGGTTTGGCGGCCTCGCCTTCCTCGACCAGCTCAACGCCCTCATCTTCGTGCCCGACATCAGCCTTGTTCGTATAATATTGCGGAACCAATGTTGGTACCCCGTCATTGCCAAGCGCCAGAAAAGCGCCAGCTTCGCTGCGAAGCTCATCTGCCAGAACTGGCTTGCGATCATTGAGTAAGCGCATTTCCTGTTCGATTTCCGACACTCGTTTCTCGGCTGCGAAAACGTCATCTTCGCTGCTGTCTTCATTTTCGAGGATGACAGCTTCGCCGTCATATTCGATTTCCAGTTCAGACAGACGCGCGATGGCTTCCTCACCAAGCGGTTCGAGCTCGGTAGGAAGCCGGTTCAAGCCTTCGACAAGCTCATGCGAGACATAACAATCAAGCGTCGGTTTTACCCAGGCGAGACCATGCTGGTCTTTGATCTCATCGGCCCGCCATTCCATTTTCTCAGCGGCGAGACGTTCAAGAAGAGAAACGTCAACCCAGCTTTCACTTTCATCATCATCGAAGAGTTCCCGGTCGATTTTGCCGCCTGCCTCGAGATAAGCATCGCGTCCAACCAGGATAGCGCGGGGATCGCTGGCCCGGACGCTGGCATCGAGAACCATGCGCCGGATGCTGTCAGGTGTAATTTGATAATAAGCTCCCGAGACTTCCTCGAACACCTGGGCCTGACGTTCGACATCCGAGGTCGCGCCGTAAGCTTTTGCAATATCAAGCGTGATGTCGCCGCTTGCCAAAGCCTCAAAAACCACTGGTGCAAGTTTGGCGAGCCGCAAACGCCCTTCGACAAAACGAACAGTCTGACCAAAGCGAATGGCAACATCTTCAACACTTGCGCCCTCATTCACAATATCCTGAAACGCTTCGGCTTCATCGGCTGGATTGAGTTTTACCCGCTGGAAATTCTCAGCCAGACTGATTTCGCGGATCTCATGCGCTTCGCCATTTTTGACCAGACATGTGATCGGCTCGGTCTTCTTAATCGCTTTGTCCTTGGCAAGAGCCTTCAACTGTTTAAGACGCCTACCACCTGCCGTGACCTCAAATTTGCCGCGGGCTATCGCGTTGACGACCAGGTTTTGCAATAATCCTCGCGCTGCAATATCCGCCTTCAGCCATGCATCGGCTGCGGGATCAGACCGCTTGCGGACATTTTTCTTGGATTCAACGAGTTTGTTGAGTGGAATAGATTTGAACATTTTTAACTCCTGAAGAAACGAACCAACGATTTTCGGCGACCATCGCCAAAACCGGGTTCAAAAGAGCCAAGCCTCCTCCCCTCTTATTCTTAGAGATCCCGCGTTCGCTTTCTGGTGGTTTGAGATTGAGGGAGAACGACAGCGCTCAGGCAGTCAGTTTCTCCAGTATCTGCGCTGCTTCATTGACCGGCACGAATAGGCGCGTGCGGTAGCGGATAATCTCGGTGAAACAGCCTTTGGATTTATACCAGACGAGCCGCTGGGCTGAAAAGCCCGTCAGTTCCAGTCGCTGGCTGCCATTGACCAGTGAGCGTTTGGCCATAAGGTCATCATGGCTTTGAACGGAAAACGGCTTGCCGCTTTGCATCACCATTTCCGCAATCCGGGAAGGATTTATTGTCTGGCTCATGTCGAGACCAAAGGCGCGAGCAAGATCTGCCATATCAAGTTCGGAAATTTCGCGGCCAATGATTGAACGCCCGTCGTGTGCTGCAATACGGGTGACACGGACAAACTCTCCTGGAATTTTATTCCAGACTGGCAAGAGCAATCCGGTGGCAAGATGGACGCGTTCATGGGCCGTTTCTGACGCGGCCTGTTCTTCCTCATCCAGCCAGCGTTGTCGGAAGCTTTTGAAATCGACCTGCTCCCAGAGGCTTTCCGACAATGCTTCGAGTGTCCAGTTTACCGTTTTTAGCGGCCTGATCAGCCGGCGACGTTCGATTGTCTCGCCCTCATCGGTAATCATACGCCGGGTGGGAACAGAAAGGGCGACACCCCCGGAGCGCGCATTGCGTAATAATTGAACTTGCGGCAGGCTGAAATCGTAAAGCTTGTAAAGCCGCTTGAAGCGAAGCGGTTTGAGCGGGCGCTGTGTTTCCAACGTCACAAGATGCGTGGTTGCCCCAGAGACGCTATCCGTTCGGAGCAGCTTGTCCGACACAATTTCAAATCTATCAACCGCAATGGTTTCCACGCCCATATCCAAAGTTCCCGCTTCACGCGCCGCTTCGACGCGGGCTTCGATCAGCGACAGATATTCATCAAATATTGCATTCTGCAAAGCGATGGGCAGTGCCAATATCCGGTTTAGCCAGCGCTGGATGGTTGGCAGTTTTTCAGCCAGATCACCATCGGGTGTTTCAAGCTTAAGGCCCGTGACATCCTGAAAACGGTCCAGTGATACGGCCTCCAACTTGCCTGCATAGAGCAGGTGGAACCAGCTAGTGAGCGCGTCGCGGGCATATTCGCTTTCAAGATTATCAGCCGGATTAAACAGGTTTTGCCCGCCGGTCTGCCTTTGGCCGCGGGTCAATGCGCCAAGGCTATCGAGCCGCCGGGCGATGGTGGAGATAAAACGCCGTTCGCCTTTGACGTCAGTGGTTACGGGCCGAAAGAGCGGCGCGGACGCTTGATTGGTGCGGTTGGTGCGTCCCAGACCCTGTATAGCATTGTCGGCCCGCCAGCCCGGTTCAAGCAAGAAATGCACGCGACGTTGCTGGTTTTGCACATCAAGATCAGCATGGTAGGACCGGCCAGTCCCGCCTGCATCGGAAAATATCAGCACGCGCTTCTCGCCGTCCATGAAACTCTGGGCTTCGATTAAGTTCGACCGCGCCGTGCGGCGTTCAACGCGTTGACGTCCGTCGCTGCCATTTACCAGCCTGCGGGTCCGACCCGTCACTTCGGCAACATGGTCTGTTCCAAAACGTTCAATTACCGCATCAAGCGCCGCCCAAATAGGCGGTAGCGCGCAAAGCTTTTCAATCATCGCGTCTCTTGCCTGAACCGCGCGCGGGCAAAGCACCGGATGGCCTTCCGAAGTGGACATAGGTTCTGATCGCAAGTTGCCGTCATCATCGCGGAACACCTGCATCAAACGGACCGGAAAACTTTTGGCCAGATAATCAATGACATATTCGCGCGGGGACAAGTCGATATCAAGCTGTTCGCGTTCTTCAGCGCTCAGATCGGCAAGCCTGCGGTTGAGCATGGCCTCGGCGGTTGATACCAGCTGCACAACGGCGGAATGTCCCTCTTCCAATGCCTGTTCGATCGCTGGGAGCAGGCTGGGAAGTTTCATGGACAAAAGCAGCTGCGCGAAAAAGCGCTGTTTGGTACCTTCGAATATCGAAAGCGCCGCCGCCTTGGCATTTCGGTTAAGCGTATCACCGCTATCCTCATCAACGATCCGCGTGGCTTCGAGCGCGGCCTCGAGATTTTTGTGAATAATCGCCCATGCCCCGGCATAATTATCATAAACCGATATCTGCTCTGTGGTAAGTTCATGCTCGAGAAGTTCATATTCAACGCCCGCAAAGGACAAGGCGCGGGCGAGATAAAGCCCCTGGGATTTAAGATCGCGCACAACCAGTTCCATCGCAGAAATACCGCCGGCGCGGATATCGCTTAGAAACTTATCATAATTTGGAAAGGCGGTTTCCGGTCCCCAAAGACCAAGGCGCGCCGCATAACCAAGGTTTGCGATATCCGAAGCTCCAGTTGCCGATGCATATAATACCCGCGCGCGGGGAAGAAGATTTTGGAGCCGCAGACCCGCAATGCCCTGTTCGGATCCTTTGATCTTACCGCGGCTTCCCGTTCCTCCTAATGCATTCGCCATAGCATGGGCTTCATCAAAGGCGATGACGCCATCAAATTCCTCGCCTGCCCATCCCAATATTTGATCAAGCCTTGTCGTATCCATCCGGCCCGACCGCAGCGTTGGATAGGTAACGAATAAAATCCCGCCTGACATTGAAACCGGTCTTCCCAGCTTCCAGCCCGATAGCGACTGGATATCAAGCGGTAGCCCGCCAAGGGCTGACCAGTCCCGGCGGGCGTCCTCGAGCAAGGTCTCGTTCTTTGTTATCCAGATATGGCGGCAATGGCCTTGCAGCCAACGGTCCATGATGACGCTGGCAATCTCGCGGCCCTTGCCTGCCCCGGTTCCGTCCCCGAGAAAGAAGCCCGTGCGGTAGCGAAATCCCTCTTCGGACGGTTCCAGCCCGGAGCCTTTGTTGATCGGTCTGTAAGTACCGGGAAGATCGCGGGCGAAGGCATTGACTGCGTAGATGAGCGTTTCGCACTGCGCATCGGAAAGAAGCTGTTTCTCCCGCCAGCCCATCGGAACCACCGGCTGATGCTGCGGGACCGGCGCAGCAACCGACCCCATCGCCACCGATTCAACCAGCGGGGTCGGATGAATGGGAGCCTTTGCGATAGCTATCCTGCTTGGCCGATAGGCAAGATAAATGCCCTTTTGCTCCGGTGTTGGCGCAGCATCTTCGAGCACCTCAAAGATGAGTTTTTCGGATATTTGCGTGCCGCCCAGGGGCTTTGCAACCGGAGCGACAGGGCGTTTCGAACGATTGCTCAATACCAGCGCGAGCGGCTTTGCATTGGACCTGGAAGTTTGCGCAGTTGGTTTGGAGGTAGCGCGGGCGGGCAAAGCACAGCAGGCTCTGTACAAACCCTCAAAACCAGAGATGTCGATTGGCTCTACGCATTGCTCGGAAGTGGTCTTGTCGATGACAACGAGACGCACCGTTATGCCGGTTCCCCGGCGTGCAAAAGATCGTATGATACGCGCGTCGAGACGAAGCGCACAAGATGCCGGTTCGCTTTTGGCAAATTTGGCGGCGCTGAATCCATCAGGCATGATCGCTACAAGCCGGCCACCCACCGCCAGACGCCGCCATGCAGAACGCAAGTGCCGCAGGGCTGAACGACCATCTTTTCCGCGTTCGGCGCTACGCGCAAATGGCGGGTTCATAAGAACAAGATTTGGATTGTGACGGGATGGAAGCAACTCATTGATCAGCTCGCCATCGTGCGCGGAGAGTGCAGCGCTTGGAAACAGCTCACTTAGACACGCACTGCGCAGGTCGTCGACTTCATTGAGGATCAGCTTCGCGCCAACAAGATGCGGCCAAATGGCAAGAATTCCCGTTCCGGCAGATGGCTCGAGTACGATATCTTCGGGCTTTATGCCCGCTGCCAAAGCCATAGCCCAGGCAAGCCGGGTGGGCGTTGAAAACTGCTGGAGGGCAATCTGGTCATCATGCCGGTTATGTTGTGGAGGAAACGCTTGCTCGAGGGCCACGAAGCATTTCTCGGCTTCAGCAAAATCGGAATTGAGGGAAATACTAAGATGCTCGCGAAGCCATAGCAGCTCAGCCAACTCGATGGCACAGCCGGACATTTTTACCGACCAACCATCCGCTGCATCGCTGCTACCGGTGAGTTTGTGGAATATCGCATTGATGTCTTTTCGTGTGACTTGGGAACTTGTCTCCAGACGACCTGCTATTTCGTGAGCGGCCTTGATTACTATTTCGCTTGCCTGATCCTGTGTATCGCCGAGTTGCAACTGCGCATTTTGTAGAGTCATAATGACTTTCCTCCGTTAGGCACGGCCAGACCTCAGACGGCCTTCTCGTGCATAATCAGGGAAAAGCCCCCTTTCCTCTGGGTCACAGGCGGAGGGTGTTAGGTGATTGCCACATTTGCTCGAAACAGTTCGTTATTCCAGTCATCACCGCGTCGGCCAGGCCGGCGCGCTATAATGGACCGGCCAGGCATCTGGAAATGTTCACGGGCTTTGGCTTCGGCAAGGTCGCCGCCAGCGTCGTGATCCACGAAGAGATGAAGCTGCTTCACGCTTTCCGGGATGGTCACGATCCCGAAGCGCTCATTGCCCAATGTTGCCCAGGTCGAGATGCCGGTAAGCTGGGCCGCGGACATGGCGCTTTCTGTGCCTTCCGCTAATCCCAGAACTCCATTTTTGGGCGCAAAAAGACGCACCGCTCCAGTACCGAGCGATCCCAGCGCGCGCTTGGGTTTTACAAAATCAGCCTGGCCTGAACCATCGGGAAGCAGAAAAGTCCGGTGAATGGCCATAATATGCGCATCGGTCCGCACCGCTGCCAGCATAGCCGGTAGAAAACGGACATGGCCTTTAGGACCGAGAGGCGTGCGTACGAGGAAGCGTAACTCAGGGGAAGTCATATCAATCAGCCGCGTTTCGAGATAAGTCCGCGCAATAGTTCCTTGCAGGAGCTCAGCCTGCCGCCAGAGCCGCTGAGCATTGGCGCTCGGTTTTATCTCTTTAGTTGGCGCGGGAGGAATTGAAATCGAGCTTCCGCTGAACAGACTGCGGGCGGGCACACCTTGGCGCTCAAAACCCGCAATCACGTCTTTTTGTGGACAGCCCGCGAAACAGTGAAAAAGAATCGCGTTTCGGCCGATACTGACCCCAAGTGACGGCGTATTATCGTCATGTGCCGGGCAGCAGCACATTCCTTTGCTATTTTTCCAATAGCCTGAAAATTTTTCACAAATCTGTCTGGCAGTATTCTCGAGGGATGATGTGGGATTAGTTTGGACGTTACGGGACATTTCGGAGTTCCTTGCATCTGCGCCAGTTCTCCCCTTCCCGGCAGCCTCCCCTCTCAAACATGTAAGAAAACACTTTCCTACAGCTATATGTTCTATTTATGTTCTCATCCGATTCGATGCAAGATGGATATGAATTTTGGCAAGAAAACACTCAATAGGACTGCTTACAATTGCGCTGTGTTCAAGCGTAGCTTGGGCGCAGGATGTGAGTTTACAAGGAAGCAATACCCCCACTGAACGGGAATCTCTGGATCAACCGGCAAGTGAAAAACCCCTGTTCCAGTTGTTTCAGCATGGAATGTGGCAGCCGGCAAAACAGCTAAAGCCGGTGACTAGAGCACCGACAAATCATGAAGATACCAGATCCAATCTACAACCGAGAAAACTAACAGGACTAGGCCGATCGGTCTCGTCTAGGCGGTCTACTTACCTGAGCTCCATCAGGGCGGCCGAAAGAAAACACGCCCTTCCCTTTGGGTTGCTCGACGCTCTAATTTGGCAGGAATCGCGATACAATCCGATGGCCGTTAGTCCAGCTGGTGCAGGCGGACTGACGCAGTTGATGCCTGGAACCGCGTCTGACCTTGGCGTGAAAAATCGGTTCAATCCCGTTGCAAATATTGATGGAGGAGCAAGGTATCTCAAGCAAATGCTGGATAAGTTTGGGGGAATTCACTTGGCGCTTGCAGCATATAATGCCGGACCGAATGCGGTGCAGCGAGCCAAAGGTATTCCTCGGTACCGGGAAACACAGAATTACGTGAAGAAGGTTCTTACACGCTGGACAGAATCGCGGCTGTAGGACAGAGAACGGTAAATTATGAACCATTCAAACTCAAACCGTCTTCGGCTGACTGGCAAACTCATCAAGGGATCACGGCACTACGTGCTGCAGTGTGAAGATGAGACGATGTGGCGCTTGAATTTTCAAGATCTGGATATGCCAGAAGAGAATAAAGATGTTATAATTGAAGGTTTCAAGACCGGAATCGATGCTGTTGACGTTGATTGGGTTGGGCCTAAGCACGCGCGCTGAAGTTCATACATTCAGCAATATGTCGGGTTACAAATGTCCCGCGGTATCTATCCAATTCCCAATCAGTACTTTTCAAGAATTTGGAAAAATGTTACCCCGAATGTTACCCAGGAGCAGAACTTGAAAATCTGGAGAAGCTAAGTCATTGAAAAATGGTGCGCCCGACAGGATTCGAACCTGTGGCCCCCAGATTAGGAATCTGATGCTCTATCCGACTGAGCTACGGGCGCTTGTCCGGCTTTTTAGCTGCTGCATAGCTGATAGACCAGCGTCAA
This sequence comes from Parasphingorhabdus sp., assembly GCF_965233695.1. Classification (GTDB taxonomy): domain Bacteria; phylum Pseudomonadota; class Alphaproteobacteria; order Sphingomonadales; family Sphingomonadaceae; genus Parasphingorhabdus. The sequence continues at coordinate 1,883,883 of NZ_OZ247497.1, read as the reverse complement.
TTTTGCGTTTTTGGCGGGGTAACCGGCAAAGGTAGCGGCATTAGTTCTATCCCTTCTTCCTGCAACTCAGTGACTTCGTCTGCAGACGCTGTGCCATGAATTGCAGTCGCATCCTTTTCACCATAGTGAATGGCTCTGGCCTGTTCGGGGAAATCTGTACCCACCCATTTTGACTTTTCCAAAATCTTCGCCTGCGTTTTGGCGATCTTTTCAACCAGCTCAACATATTCTGGTGGAACGGTAACCACATTCTGTGGCGGCTGGGCTTCGCCCATCACATCACGCCGGTCCGGTTTTCCCGTCTTCGGAGGGGTTGGCTCCGGTCCGGATCGTCGATTGGCTTTGATGCCGACATTTGGCGCCATCACTGCTTTGTCAACTGCTCCCGCTCCGCAGGTTGGGCAGCTAATCAAGCCAGCCGAATGTTGACTTTCATAATCACGCGACGAGCCAAACCATCCCTCAAACCGGTGTCCGCCATCGCGGCAGATAAGATCAAAAACTATCATAAGGGATCCTTTGGGAAAGCGAATGTCCGGCGATTGGTGATCGCTGGAACACGGCTTCGTATCTTTGCAACATCATTCAAGTCAATATCACACAGGCCGACGCCAGTTTCGGTTCCCATTTCCAGCAAAACGTCGCCCCACGGATCAATTACCATGGAATGTCCATAAGTTGCACGACCATCTTGATGTGCACCCGATTGTGCCGCTGCAACAACAAAAACCCCTGCTTCAATGGCGCGTGCGCGCAGCAATATTTCCCAATGCGCCTTGCCTGTCGGCACCGTAAACGCCGCTGGTATCGACAGAATATCGGCACCAGCATCGGTTAGTGCCGTGTAGAGAGTAGGAAATCGAAGATCGTAGCAGATCGATAGACCAAGCGTTGCCTGTCCTACCGGAGCAACGATGGCTTTTGAACCACCTTGATATGCAGCGGATTCTCGCCATTTTTCACCCGTTTCAAGATCAACGTCGAAAAGGTGAATTTTATCATAGCGTGCCACGATATTTCCCAGAGGGTCGATCAGAAAGGATCGATTCACCCACTTATTCTCATCATCAACAGCCTTCAGAGCCAGGGAGCCGATGGCAACCCATATTTTCTGACGGGCAGCTGATCTCTGGGCTTCTTGCAATACCGGATCGTCCTGCTCAATTCTGATATGGGTTGCTGCTCGACTCCTGTCGCGGTCAAGCAATCCCGTCATTTCAGGAGTGAAAATAATATCAGCGCCCTGCGCCGCCGCTTCATCTACGCAATCCCTTATGACCCGTGCGTTAGCGTCAGGGTCTATGCCACTGCACATTTGGGCCAAGGCGATACGGCTTACCAATTATCCAGCCAATAGCGCGTCCAGTTTTCCTGCATCATCCAAAAATGCAAGATCATCCGAACCGCCAATATGACTACCATTGATAAAAATCTGGGGCACCGTTGTGCGCCCGCCAGCTCGCTGGATCATCTCCTCACGCTTCGCACCGCCCATCGTGATATCCGTCTCCTCAAATTCTACGCCTTTTTCTTTCAGGAGCGATTTCGCTCGAAAACAATATCCGCATGTGAATTTGGTGTAAATTTCGACCTGAGCCATAGCAGCATTCCATTTTTCTCGGTTAGCTTGCAGATGGTGCTAATTGACCGATAAATCAACTCTGTCGGCCCATGATCACCATTTTAGTCAGGACTGATCATAGCCTGTCAATACTCTTGACCAACAGAAAACCAGCACCTTTGCTGCTCCAGATTGTTTGAGCAGCTTGGCACAGGCGTCTGCGGTGGCGCCCGTTGTGTAAACGTCATCCACCAATATGATCGTTTTTCCTGACAATTGCGGTTTTGCATCTATTGAAATTTCAAAGACCTTGTTAACGACAGCACGGCGCTGTTTTGCGGACATATGTCGCAATGGCGGCGTAGCCTTTTTGCGGGTAAGAATCTCGCCTTTAATCGCCAGGCCACTCTGTCTGGAAAGCGCCTTCCCAATAAGCACCGACTGATTGAAACCCCGCGACCATAAGCGCCAGCGATGCAGCGGAACTGGAATGATAAGCGCATCTGACGGTATTTCGTCCAAAAACCGCAACATATGCCGCCCGATCAGTTCTGCCACACCCAGTCGCGCGCCATATTTCAGCCGTAGAGGTAACAGGCTGCTTTTCTCGTCATATCCAACTACCGCACGCACACCGTCATGATTTGGCTTTTTCTTTAAGCAAGACACGCACTGCGCGCCTTCCCCTTGAGCGAAGGCAAACGGCCGACCGCATGAAGCGCACCACGGTTCGTTCAGAAAGTCCAGGTTTTGCCAGCATGGCAGGCAAAAACGATTGTCCGCATCTACAATTACACCGCATATCGGGCAGCGTGGCGGCAGCACAAAATCAGAAACTGTTTTCAGCACACCCGACAAAAATCTCATTAGTTCTTGTCGCCCGTTCTTCGCAAAGGCACAAGACCATATGCACCACAAACCAGAGCCAAGAGAGTTGTTTGATCGCAAGCGAAGACGTCGCTTCCGTGATCGCGCTTTTCAAAGAACCCAAGGGACTGATTTTATCGGAAAAATCATGTCAGAGGAAATACTGGACAGGCTGTCTCTGGTAAAACGGGATTTCCAAAAATGCCTCTTGATCGGACAGGCCAGCCATTCGCTGCGCCCCGCACTAAAAAATATAGGCATCGAAACTATAGCCGCAGACGCCGGCTTTGATTCGGTCGCAGCGGTTCAGGGCATTCAATGCGATGAAGATCGCCTGCCCTTTGCGGACCATAGCTTTGATCTAATAATCAATATCGCCACTCTAGACGGAGTGAACGATCTGCCCGGTGCATTGGCTCTTTCTCGGCGTATCTTGAAACCAGATGGATTGTTACTGGCATCATTTATCGGTGCAGAGAGTTTGACGACGCTCAAATCAACATTGATGCAGGCTGAATCCGATCAGGTTGCGCCACACGTCCATCCGCAAATCGATATCAGGACAATGGGTGATCTTGTTTCGCGCGTTGGTCTGGCGCTGCCCGTTATTGACAGTGATGGCTTGAACTTGCGCTACAGCAGATTCGGCAAACTCATCGATGACATCAGAGATATTGGCGGTGGCAACATTCTGCATGGTGCGAATCGTCCGCTATCGAAAACTGTTTATGGTCGCGCATTACAGATTTTTCAGGGCCAGGCCGATACCGACGGAAAAATCACGGAGCATTTTGAGTTGATATATCTCTGCGGCTGGGCACCGCATCCTGATCAACCCGTGGCAGCACGCCGGGGTAGCGGTCAGGTATCTCTTCGAACAGCGCTGAACAAACCTGAGACCTGATCATAGGGCTATAAGCAATTTTTCGACCAGCGGATGATCGGCGGGAGGCATATCAAGATATCGTAAATCCTGTGCAGGAAGCCATTTGATATCTGGTGACTCGATGTTTTTTGCCTCGCCAGTCCATTGATGGCACGTATACAGCAATAGCAGCAGGTGTTTGTCGTCAAGCGCCTCACTGGCAAATGCAATTGGGCTTAATGATCCCGTTTCCACCGATACACCAAGCTCCTCTTTCAATTCGCGCACGAGTGCAGCCTCAGGCGTTTCACCCGCTTCGACCTTGCCTCCGGGAAACTCCCAGAGACCCGCCATAGGCTTTCCGTTCGGTCGCTTCTGTACCAGAATATTATCATTCTCATCGACCAGAGCGGCGGCAACCACAAACAGATATGTCGGATTATTTTCCATTTTTTTTTGCGATGTAAGGATTTTGTTAATCCCTTTCTGTGAAACACGGATCGTTCGCAACCTAACAGAACTTTTAAAGCGTTATGAGGGGTATAATGGACCAACTAAAAAAATTATATCGCTCGGAACAGGGGGCGACGGCTGTTGAATATGGTTTGATTTTGGCATTGATCTCTATTGCTACAATTGTCGCAATAAGTGGTGTGGCAAATACAACCGGTAATATGTGGAATGACGTTGCCGATGAGGTAGTTTCAAATTCCTAAACCGCCGTCGCATGTTAAACAATTTTAAAGGTTTCTAGCATAGTGTTTTGAATATCGGCCCGAAATTTGGGTTTGATTGGGTAAGTGAAGTTTGTCAAATATAGGAGACCAGACATGAAACTCGTACGTAAAATGTTTAAGAACGAAGAAGGCGCAACGGCTATTGAATATGGTTTGATTGCTGCTCTGATCGCTGTTGCAGCTATTGTTGCAATGGGTCAGCTGGGTAACACCCTGAGCAACACCTTCAACGAAGTTGAAGAAGAAATGGCTGGTTAATCTTCGGATTAATTAGGAAATTTGGGACGGCAGCCTGCAAAGGCTGCCGTCTTTTTTTGTGCCTGTGCCAATCAATCACAATCAATAGACAACGATCTTTACCTTTTGCCCGGCCCGCAAACCATCGGTAGAACGCATCCGGTTCAACACCAAAAACCGGTCCTTCTGATAACTGGAATAGGCCATTTTTTGTGAAAGACTGTCGATCGTGTCACCATTTCTAACGGTAACAACGTCAATTTTCCGCGGTTTAATTGCCGCGGCTTCGCTGGTAGCCAGTCTCTTCACACTCTCATACATCGGCGAAAACACTCCAGCTCTTCCTGCAGGTGCCAATGTCGCGAAATGAAAAGCGCTATTTTTCGAAAACTCATATGCAAATATTGTCACATCCACCTGGCCATTGCGGCTATTCACACGACCGGTTGCATAAGAGGCTGGCAGACCATTGACCGTTGTCCGCTGAATTTCTCCGTAGGATATGTTCTGGCTCTTGCTCGACAAGGCCTTGAACGCCGAGGCAATATAGGTTGCCATGTTTCCGTTATAGGGACCGGTTGTGAACTGGCCTTGGCCCGCAGAGCCGTTGATAGTGACAGCCGTGGTTCCGTTTTGCATCGCAAACCCGTTCGGCACAGTGAATTTCAGCCGCAAATCCGGATGAAGGAAGTCATTTCCCTCTATCACGCCCTGCTTGGGATCATCACCATAGGTTATTCCGTCGAGATTGGCTAAAAAGCTATCGCGATTGCGTTTTCCACCGGAAACGCCCAATTTATTTGCATTTCTGGCAGCGCGGGACACGCGTTGTGCGGGATCCGGATGGGTGCTTGCCCATTCTGGTACCGAACGAGCGTCTCTTCCGGCAACCCGTGCGTCAATAGCTGACTGCGCGGCCAGTGATGCCAGCATTGTCGAAACTCCCTGCGGATCATATCCAGCAGACGCAAGATACTGAATGCCGAGATCATCGGCTTCATATTCCTGCTTCCTTGAATATTTCAGCGTCAATAGCTGGCTGCCCGTGCCGAAAACTTCCTGCCCTAACTTTCCTAGTGCAGAATCCCCCAATAAAACGGCTGCACCGATTTGTCCCAAAGCACCTAGAATACTGTTTCTTCTGGCCGCTTTCTGCCTTTTTTTGCCGTGACGAGCCGCGACATGACCCACTTCATGCCCTAAGACGCCGGCCATTTCCGCTTCGTCATTCATCAAAGCCATTAACTGCCGCGTCAAATAGACATATCCACCGGGGATCGCGAAGGCATTGTTTACCGGGCTGTTGAGCAACGTGACGGTAAAATCACTTCGTGCATTGCCTAGTCCAGATTGCACCGCGATATCCTGGCCAACCCGAACTACATATGCACTTTGGGGGCCGGTATAGGCACCGCCAAACTCCTGCATCAATTGCGGATGAGCTTGTGAACCTTTGCGTTTGTCTTCCGCTGATATCGTCCTTACTTCACCAGTTTGGGCGGACGAGCTGCTACTCGCCGACTCAACCGACCCGGCGTCGGCACCCGAACCACCACAAGCCACCAGTGACAGGATAGCAACGCTCGACAGAACTTTTCTTGTTTTCATTCTCATCAGACTCTCCTTTGATTGCTGTGTATAACAACCGGCCATCCTGCGGAAGGGCAAGTCGTGTAAAACTGCGTCACCCCGGTCCAAACAGAAGATCGAACCGCGCCAATCAAAAAATCAATAGAGCCTCATAAAGTTCCGATTTTGAGGAACTTCTCGCGGCGCATGCCTCTCAATGTTTGCCGATCCAAATCCTTCAAGGCATCAATTTCTTCGGCGATCGCTTTTCCCAGCGTGGCAATACATAAGCCTGGATCACGATGTGCGCCGCCGACAGGTTCTTTGACAATTCGGTCAATAACGCCAAGCTTTTTGAGATTCTGGGCCGTAATTTTCATCGCATCCGCAGCTACGTCAGCCTTGTCACCAGTGCGCCACAATATCGATGCGCAGCCTTCGGGCGAAATTACCGAATAAACCGCATGCTCCAGCATCAACACCCGTTCAGCTGCAGCCAGCGCGACCGCGCCGCCGGAACCGCCTTCGCCAACAATGACAGCAACCATCGGTACGCCCAGCGAAAGGCATTTTTCCGTAGAACGCGCTATTGCCTCTGCTTGTCCGCGTTCCTCGGCCGATACGCCTGGAAAGGCGCCCGATGTATCAACCAAAGTGACAACCGGTAAGGAAAATCGATCAGCTATATCCATCAGCCTGATGGCTTTGCGATAGCCTTCCGGCTTTCCCATCCCAAAATTGTGCCGTAAACGGCTTTCCGTATCGTCGCCCTTTTCATGGCCGATCACAACCAGTCGCTGATCACCGATTTTTGCGAGGCCACCAATGATGGCCTGATCATCACCGAAATTCCGATCGCCTCCCAGCGGGACAAATTCATCAAAAAGTTCGGCAACAAAATTCTTGAAATGCGGCCGTTCTGGATGGCGTGCAACCTGCGTTTTTTGCCAAGGAGTCAAATTCGAATAAGTGTCACGCAGCATTTTGGCCGATTTGGCCTGCAATTTTGCAATCTCTGATTCAATGTCTAGTGAACCCTCATCTGCCGTCTCACGGAGTTCAAGGATCCGCGATTCAAGCGCGGCGATCGGTTTTTCAAAATCGAGAAATGATGTCATGATATTCGGTTAGAACCGCTAGACAAAAACGTCAACGCACGAGATTGCGGCATCCAAGCGGATGCCGCTGGTTCACCAGCTCAATCAGTCGTGCACTATCGACATGCGTGTATATTTGAGTTGTACTTATATCGCTATGCCCCAGCAACGTCTGTAATGCGCGAAGATCAGCTCCGCCCTCTAAAAGGTGGGTAGCGAATGCGTGCCGCAGGACATGAGGGCTTATTTTACCGGGATTAATTCCCGCTTTAACCGCCAGATCCCGGATAATCTGAAACAATCGAATGCGGCTCAGATGGCCAGTTCTGGATGGAAACAGGAATTTTTCCTCAGGATCCACATAGTGAATCCATCTTTTCACCGCCTGTCGCGCACGCTCGGAAATTGGTACTAGCCGCTCCTTCCCTCCCTTGCCGCGGATGATCAAAAAGGGGCGGTCGATCATCACCGATTTGCGCGGTAACGATACAAGTTCACTGGCTCTCAGACCTGAACCATATAGTAGCTCAACAAGTGCTGCGAGCCGGGCATCGTTCGGACGGATGTTTTTCGAGTCCAAGCCCTGCTCAATCGCCTCAAACAACTCAGCGATTTCCTGATGCGACAGGATTTTGGGCAATGACCGCTGACCAACCGGACGAGGCAGCGCGTCCGAAGGATCGTCCTCACGAAAAGCCTCGTCCAAAAGAAAACCGAAAAACCGCCGCAACGAAGAAGATTTTCGGGCTACACTGCTATTTTTCAAATCGCTCCAGGTCGATGCAATCTTTTGCAACTCTGGTCGACCTGCTCGCCAAAGCGCGCCTTTTGCAATGGCCGAGGCTTGCTCCAGATCGGTTCGATAAGCCAACAGCGTATTTTTCGAAGCACCAGTCTCTGCTGCCATCATTTCCAGAAATCGGTCAATATAGGCTGTGTCATTGCTCATGATCGCTTTACGATAGCGCTAGCATATACCAATGAAAAGCCTTGCTTCGGCCTGATTATATTATGTCCTTGTCAATGCTTCCGCTGCAATCATGCGCGCTTCGGGCTCCAATCCCACTTGTCTCAGGGAACTGGTGATATAATAGAGGTGCAGCGGTGACATGGAGTTCCAACCCCGGCCTTGCATCCCAACCGCCGTTAACAGTGCAACTGTTCCTGCTTGTTCTCGTTGTGCCGCAGAGCGGATCGATCTGGTCCATTTGGTAGTTTTCCCAAAATCCAAGTCCAGATTATCGCTAAAACGGTCGATAGTTGCGCGGTCCACACGCCCCAGGCCTGCAAGAGCCGCCACTAAAAATTTGCTCTTCAGCTGATCAGCGCTTTCGTCACTATCGGTAAATTGGTCAATCGCGTCATTGGTGATCGTAACGGCTTCATTGGGAGCTCCCACGGCCAGCAAAGCCCAGCCATTGCTACCAGCGTCAACTTGGCCGGCCCAGCGCGCAGCGTTCCTGTCGAGACCAGCCGACAGCATCGATGCGATCAAATCCGCACTGCTGTCTTCCAAATCAGAAGATGCCGGGATTTTCGCTGCCGCACGTGCGGTCAATATTTTTGCGGAATATGATGTTAGCGCGCCGTTTGAACGGCTCCACAAGGCTCTCATCGCATCAATTCGGCCGGTCGCGGTTGAACCGGTATAGGCCTGTCGCAAAGTTGAGGCGCGCGCTTTTAGATCGTCGCTAGCTTCCGGATCATCATAGGTTGCAGCATATAGAGCCACCATGGCCTTGTTAGACAAGGTACCGATTGCCGCTGCGGTATCCGCTGCTTTCATTCGCGAGTTGCGCGAAAGCATCGGTGCTCTCGCCCGCCATCCCTGTACATGTCGGCCAGCTTGTTCATATAGCCTGTCTGGCGGTTCGACGCCTGTGGCTGCGCCTAACCCAAAGCGCCAATTGTTAAAATACTGAATTTCATCCCATTTGATCGCGACAGCGCGACGACCTTGAAATCCCGCACCGACCGTTTTTTCGGCCAGCAGGTAATCGATACTTGTGGCAACCTTGCGCTGCTGCGCTTGATTGAGCAGCGCAGAAGCACGGCTTTGTTCGCCGGAAAAGGAAGCGCAAATGGGCCGGAACATAATCCAAGTTGGCGCATCACTAACTCTCGCACCGCCTTGAACATAGGGACAAATCCCTGCCGGATCGGCCGTCGCCAAATGCGATTGCATCGCTACTTCATATAACCGTGGTGTGAAATTTCCGCCGTCAACCTTTAACACGAGCGAACGCGCAGCCTCGGCTTCGCCGATCAACAACAAGCGCCATGCCCGCTCTGCGACCCAATCCGCAGGATTGACGTTATCCGGACTATCGACCTTGCTAAGCAACGTACGGCGGAGCAAAATTGATGCCCAGCGGGATATGATCGGGCCGTCCAGATTCTTGATAAGGTTTGTAAGATATTGACCGCCTTCGCCGCCAAATCCATCTGCCGCGATGCCACCAAAATTTTCTGTTAAAACGCCAATTTGAGCCATCGAACGACGAGCGCCCGGGGACAGATAATATTGTGGCTGCAAAGCATCATCAAGTTCACTCAGATCGCTATCCGGATCCAGGTCAGATATGGATGGCGGCGTGCTGGACGTGAGATTATCTGCTGTATCGGTGTCACGAACAATCGTTCCGCTCGACGATGGCAACGGCGATGCTCTGGTTACCGGGGCAGGCGTCGGAGCGGGACTGGGTGTAGTTGTAGGCGCCGGTGCCGGCGCTGGAACCGGATCACCAAAACCCGGTGGCAGTAAAGATTCAGGCGAGCTCTGCCCAAGAACCGGCAAGGATAATGCTAATGCAGCCATACCAGCGGTTGCAAGCGAGATATGTTTGAGGCGCAGACGCATCGCTTACTCTAGTTCTCCGCCTACCACCGGTTTTTCAACCGGTGTCAAATCTTGTTCTACATCCATCGAGGACAAAAGGAACACCGCGCCGATAAGGGCAGCCAGAACGACAATCAGGAAAACCAAACTACGCGGCATCTTTGTTTTACTAGCCTTCTTTCGTCAAAATCCCTGATGCAAGCGCATTGCATTTTGCACTCGTTCGCATCCTCTGTATAGCCTTTGCCTCAATGGACAAAAACATGAAAGACCCTTTTGACCGATCCACCGAAGAATCCGGTGAAGAGTGTGGTTTATCAATCGAAAAACCTTTGGTTTTGATTGGCTTAATGGGTGTTGGAAAAACAACTGTGGGGCGGAGACTGGCAAAAAGACTGAATTTGCCCTTTGTTGATGCCGACGAAGAGATAGAAAAAGCGGCCGATCTCAAAATTGCAGAGATTTTTGAGCGTTTCGGTGAGGATTATTTCCGCGATGGTGAAAGACGGGTTATCGCGCGACTCATGGAAGCGGACCGCCAAGTCATCGCAACTGGCGGCGGCGCATTTATGAACGATGAAACAAGAGAACTGATATTGTCTAAAGCAACAGCTATATGGCTTGATGCTGACATTGATATTCTGGTCAATCGCGTCTCACGCCGAGACACCAGACCCCTGCTCAGAAACGGGGATCCTGAAGCAATATTGCGCGAACTGGCCGCCAAGCGAAATCCGGTCTATGCAATGGCGCATCATCATGTCACCGGCAACGATGCGCCTCATGACCTGACCGTTGAAAATATAATCAAGGCACTCCGTAAATGAACCGAATTTCTGTCGACCTTGCAGGAAATGGATATGATATCCTGATTGAAGCTGGTGCCTTGGACAGTGCGGGAGCGCAGCTCAAACAGCATATCCGGAGCGACCGGGTTTTCCTGATAACCGACACAAATGTCGCCGCCAAATGGCTAGCCCCGCTGGAAACAGACCTGCAGAAATCCGGGATAAGGGCGATCAGCAAAATCCTTCCTCCAGGCGAACAGACCAAGAGCTGGACGGTTCTCGAACAGCTAACGGACTGGCTTTTGGATGAGGGTGCAGAACGGTCGGATACACTTATCGCATTGGGCGGCGGTGTAATAGGTGACCTCACCGGATTTGCCGCATCTATCCTGAAACGTGGTTGCAAATTTATACAAATACCAACCAGCTTGCTAGCTCAGGTCGATAGCAGTGTAGGTGGCAAGACCGCCATAAACAGCCGTGCGGGTAAAAATCTGATTGGTCGGTTCAACCAACCAGAATATGTTTTGATCGATCCGCTGGTACTGGGCACATTACCTGACCGCGAGTTGCGTGCCGGATATGCCGAAGTCGTCAAATATGGCTTGATCAACAACGCACCCTTTTTTGAATGGTGTGAGGAGAATGGGGCTGACCTGTTGGCCCGCAACCCCAAAGCGTTAGCCTATGCCATCACCGAGAGTGTACGAACGAAGTCAGGCATTGTTGCAGAAGATGAGAAGGAGCTCAGCGGTCGCCGGGCACTCTTAAATCTTGGTCATACATTCGGGCATGCCCTCGAAGCGGAAACTGGCTATTCCAGCGCGCTGGTTCATGGCGAGGCGGTTGCTGCCGGCATGGCATTGGCTTTCCATTATTCTGCCCGCCGCGAACATTGCGACGAAGCTGATGCGCACCGTGTAGAACATCATTTGAAGAATGCTGGCTTGCCTCACAGTTTAGAGAGCGCATCGGTCAAAGCATCTGGCGACCGATTGGTCCGGCATATGCTGCATGACAAGAAAATGGCAGCCGGAAACCTTCCATTTCTCTTGGCTAATGGCATTGGCCAAACGTTTCTCGCCAAGGATGTTGATCTTGAGGACGTGGCCGTATTTCTTGATCAAATGCAATAGAATCTGCACTTAGTCGCCCTTGTTCGCACCACCAAGTCCAAATCCGATATGCTTTCCGGCAAGCATATCGCCGGCGGCACGCTGCGCTTCGAGACGATCACAATCCATTTGCCGAAATTCGCGGTCGACTTCGTCAATCAGTGATTCATCGATATCAATAGCCGTCATGGTTTGACGGGCCAGATGGATCGCTGATTCAAAAACTTCCCGCTTGACCCCGTCGAGACCGACCTTTTTCACCTCCAATAAATGCACGCGATCATAGACGCGAACAAACAGTTTTGCCTCGGGGAACGACAGTTTGATCATCTCAAGTGACTCGGCGTTCAGTTCCTTGCCATCCATGCAGAAAACTATGGCGGCACAATCATCCGCCCCGGCTCCGCGCAATAGGTCAACCCGGGTTCCGTCACCGTAAAAAACCTTGCGACCAAATTTCTGGCTCACGCCGATTTGCTGCGGCTTAATATCGATGATCGTCACGGGTATGTTGGCGCCACTGAGCATCTGTGCAACGGTCTGGCCAAACCGGCCATGACCAACAACAATCGCAGAAGCTTTGCCCGCCAGCGATGGGTCATCAAGGTCTACATCGCCTTCTGTACGAGCAACATTAAAGCGCTCGACAATCAGCATAAGCAGAGGCGTCGTCGCCATTGAAACGGTGATAACCGCACCAAAAAGGCTGCTCGCCTCCGGCTGGATCAACAACGCCTGTTCTGCCTCGGCAAACAAAACAAAGCCAAATTCCCCGCCCTGACTAAGCAACATGCCCATTCCCAATGCAGGCAATGTATCCATACCGAACAGCTTGCCTAGGCAAAATATGATGACGATCTTGGTGACTACCAGCGCGATTGCCGCACCGAAGACAAATGCAGTGTTATCGGCAATCACGCCGAGATCCAGCATCATGCCGACGGCAAGGAAAAACAGACCAAGGAGCAAGGATCGAAAGGGGTCGATATCTGCTTCCAGTTCGTGTCGATAAGGAGAGTTTGCCAGCATCACCCCCGCGATAAAGGCCCCGAGAGCAGGTGATAATCCGATCAGCTCCATCAAGGCAGCGCTACCGAATACGGCGACCAACCCGGCAACGATAAACAACTCCCGCTCAGCGATCTTGCCGATCAATTCCAGAACAGGCTGCAAAATATAACGTCCCGCGAGAATCAATCCACCAATGGCTAGAACACCGAGAATAGCTGTTTGCCAGCCTGCTAGTGCGCCTGCTTCTGCCGGTGCGCGAGATAGAACCGCCACAACCGTGAGCAACGGGATGATCGACAAATCCTGAAATAACAGGATGGAAAATGCTTTTTCACCCGTTGGCGTATTGAGCCGACCCGAAGATTGCAACATGGGCAGAACCTGTGCAGTAGACGAAAGGGCGAGCGGCAATCCCAGCGCAATAGCGGCTCCAAAAGTGAAATTTGTTGTCGCCATGATCAGCAAAAACAGCGCCAATCCGCAGAAGGCAACCTGGCTCAATCCTAGCCCGAATATGGCGTTACGCAATCGCATGAGCCGTGCAGGTGCCAGCTCCAAGCCCACGAGAAACAACAGCAAGATGATACCTATTTCCGAAAATTCTAGGATCGTTTCACCTTCGCTGATCAGGCCGAAACCCTCCGGACCAATCAATATGCCCGCGATCAGATATCCAAGTACCGCGCCTATCCCGAATTTGCGAAACAGCAGCACCAATATCAAAGCTGCGCCCAGCATGATGAAACCACCAAAGAGCAGATCACTCATATGTGCTTCTGCGCCTTCCATAGCCTATACTGCCTCGTTTTCGGTTGTTGTCGCTTCGAATGCGGCCAACACTGCATCATAGGGCAACAGGATCGCTGCATGGCGCCCTTTATGGTCTTTCGCTGCCATAAGATGATCCATATTGGTCCAACCTCCAGGCCTATCTTCCGCGCCGGCCAAAAAACCGGCAAGCTGTTGTCTGACCTTTGCAATTTGATCTGCTGACTTGCCCATTGCCTCTGTTGCCAGAATAGCGGCGGAAGCCTGACCCAGGGCACAGGCATTCACCTCTATCCCCAATTGTGTGATTGCCCGATCATCAGACAACATGATATCCGCCACAACCCGGCTGCCGCAGGTACGCGATCGCACTTCCGCAGTTCCATGAGGTTTTTCTAGTCTGGACTGATGCGGAATGGAGACTGCCAGACGCAGAATATCACGAGTGTAAAGTGCCTCGCTCATTCCACGGCCTCGGCCATTTCACGTCGTTCGTTGACAAACTGCACCAGAGCATTGCCACTCGCGTTAAGCAGTGGATAGGTCCGGGAATCGGCGATCCATTCGGGACGCGGTTCAGAAGCACCATAGATACTGTCATAAACAAGCACGACCAGCAAATAAGCCAGCGTGGCGCCGATTAGACCTTTAATCATCCCGAAACCAAAGCCCAATACACGGTCAATCGGGCCCAGAAGAGACTTGCGCGATTTACGCCCGATGGACTTGGCGATCCAGCGCCCTAATGCATAAGTGACAATCACGATTGAACCAAAGGCCAGCACCGATGCACCACCCTCGTTACCCACGGGGGAGACAAGGAAATCTGTCACGGGCGTGTGAAAAAAACGCACCGCAAAGATAATCATCACCCAAGCGATCAGCGCGAGTGTTTCTTGCACAAATCCGCGCAAAAAGCCAAAAATAGCTGCGCCACCCATCAGTAATAGAACGAAAATATCGAGACCAGTCATATAGACTAGCTAATCGCGGCCAAGCATATGGTCAACGAGATTGGCAAGCTTCGCAAAGTTCACACAATTCACACCTGCCAGAGTGGCTTCTTTGGATGCTGGGATAAGCGCCCTGCCGAAACCGAGTTTCGAAGCCTCTTTGAGCCTGAGCGTTGTGTTGGACACCGGCCGTATCTCACCGGAAAGTGCTATTTCTCCAAAAATCACAGCATCGCTCGGCATCGGTTTTTCCGCATGGGCAGAGATTAAAGCAGCTGCTACCGCCAGATCTGCAGCGGGATCTGTCAAACGATAGCCACCAGCCACATTGAGATAGACCTCTGCACCCGAAAAGCTGAGACCGCAGCGCGCTTCCAGCACCGCCAATATCATCGCCAAGCGAGAACTGTCCCAACCAACGACGGACCGGCGAGGCGTTGCTCCGCTGGCCAGCCGAACAGTAAGCGCCTGAATCTCGACCAAGACGGGTCTCGTTCCCTCAAGTGCCGGAAAAACAGTTGCGCCAGTCACTTCTTCGCTGCGATCCGTCAGGAATAATGCTGACGGATTTTGGACTTCGCTAAGGCCCATTTCTTCCATCGCAAAGACACCAATTTCATCGGTGCCACCAAAGCGGTTTTTGATCGACCGCAAAATCCGGTACTGATGGCTGCGTTCGCCTTCAAAGCTCATGACCGTGTCGACCATATGCTCCAAAACGCGCGGTCCAGCAATATTTCCGTCCTTGGTCACATGGCCAACCAGCATGATCATCGTGCCATGTTCTTTGGCAAACTTGATCAGCTCCTGAGCAGATGCCCTAACCTGACTGACCGTTCCGGGTGCACCTTCAATAAGATCGCTGTGCATCGTTTGTATGGAGTCGATTACAACAAAATCAGGCGCATCCTTGCGCAATGTGGTCAAAATGTCTCGGACCGAGGTTGCTGATGCCAGTTTGACTGGCGCCTTTCCAAGCCCTAGCCGCCGTGCGCGCAAGCGTACCTGGTCGGCCGCTTCTTCCCCGGAAATATATGCGACAGAACATCCCGCATTGGCGAGATTCGCGGAGACTTGTAATAACAGAGTCGATTTCCCAATCCCGGGATCACCACCCATTAACGTAGCCGACCCAGCCACCAGTCCACCACCCACCGCACGATCAAATTCCTCTATCCCGGTTTTTTTACGCTCCGGCAGCCGAATTTCCGAGTCCAGCCCAACAAGCCGAACCTCCCTGCCCCCGCTCTGCAGATTGTGTTTGGCGGCAAAAACGGTGTCACCCGCTTCTTCAACAAGCGTATTCCAGTCTCCACAATCCGCACATTGTCCCTCCCAGCGATGCGCAATCGAGCCGCAATTCTGGCAGACATATTTTTTCTTCGGCTTGGCCATGACTACTTTCTAATAGAACAAAAAAAGAACATTAGAGTTTTCCATGGCTTTTTCAACCGCTTTCCTGCTTGCGCGATTCCCTACATGCTGTCACTCTTAAGACGATGCGCCAGAAGGAACTCAGACTCGCTCTTATTTGCTATGGCGGCGTAAGTCTTGCCATCTATATGCACGGTATAACCAAGGAGATCTGGAAGCTCGCCAAGGCCAGCAGAGATTTTCATGATAACGAAAAAAACGCAACCTGCAGCCGCGGAACCTACTATGATATTTTGGAATGGATCGAACAGGAAAGCACTGTCAAGTTAAGGGTTTTGCCCGACATCATTGCTGGTGCCAGTGCGGGCGGAATCAATGGAATATTTCTGGCGCAGGCTATCATATCCGGTGAATCTCTTGAGCCCCTGACCGAAATGTGGCTGGAAACAGCAGACGTCGATACGCTGCTTGATCCTGACGCCAGGCCACTATCGCGTTTTTCCAAATTCTGGGCAGAGCCGATTGCCTGGATGGCACTGGGTCGCAAAGGGGGCGCAGTCGAACAGACCGTTTCCAAGGAAGCGCGCGAAGAAGTGAAAATGAAGCTTTCCCGCTTCGTTCGTGCCCGCTGGTTTGCACCACCCTTTGGCGGCAAGATTTTTTCCGGCCTGATTCTCGATGCGCTTGCGACCATGAAAAAGACCGAGCGTGGTCCGAAATTGCTGCCACCCGGGCAACCGCTGGATCTGTTTGTCACGGTTACCGATTTTGTCGGACATCCCGAAAAATTGCAGCTGCACAGTCCACCCGAGGCTCTTGAGATGGAGCACCGGATCACCATCAGCTTTTCCACGCGGCGAACGAGTGGCGGCGATATCGCCGATCCGGCTGAACTCGTTTTCGCTGGTCGCGCGACAGCCAGCTTTCCTGGCGCATTTCCGCCGTTCACGGTCACCGAACTGGATAACGTGTTGTCCCAGCGCGATCTTGTCTGGGCCAATCGCGCGAATTTTCTGAAGCGGGTATTGCCGAACCAGAGCCGCGCTGGCACCGCTGACGACACCGTATTGATCGATGGCTCTGTTCTCGCCAACGCGCCCTTCGCACAGGCGATTGAAGCGCTCAAAAACCGGCCCGCCAAACGTGAAGTTGATCGGCGGTTTGTCTATATTGACCCGCGCCCGGATCTGGACGTTGCCAAAAGCGATCGCGCGCTTCAACGGTTGCAGGCAGCACAGGAAGCGGAAGATGAAAGCCTGCCCGGTTTCTTCTCCACCATCTTCGGTGCGATTTCCAACATCCCCCGGGAACAGCCGATCCGCGACAATCTTGATGACATCTCGCGCCGCTCCAGCCGGATCATCCAGATGCGGCAGATTACCGACAATTTGCGCACAGAGGTTGAGCAGAATGTCGAAGCCATTTTTGGCCGGACCCTTTTCCTCGACCGGCCAACCGCGGCGCGTCTCGCTGCTTGGCGGCGCAAGTCGCGGGACAAGGCAAGCAAGCTCGCCGGCTTTTCCTACAGCGCCTATGGTCATCTCAAACTCGCGACCGTGCTTGAAGATATTGCGCATACGGTAAGGCGGGCAAAAGCCGAACCGAATGTCCATAATCATCAGGCGCTGCGCGAGACTTTGTGGACCGAATTGCGTCAACGCGGGTTCGAAAATATCGGGAAGAAAGGCGGAGCCGGCCCGTCCAAACTGGCCGCCGATTTCTTTCGCCAACATGATCTGGGCTATCGCATCCGCCGGTTGCGCTTCCTGGCGCGGCGCTTTGCCGAAGATCTCGATAGCGCCCATCCGGATGATTATGATGTGATTGAGCAAATGCATGATGTCATCTATGATTGCCTTTCCCTCTATATCGAACGCGAGACGATTGAATATCTCGGCGATGATTTTGTCGCGCTGGCTGAGCATGCCGAGACCCACCCCTCGGCCATGCTCGACAGCCTCGCCAAAGCCCGCGATCTGGTCGCAGCCGACGCCCTGGTCGACGCCAAGCTTGCCGAAGCGATGGCCGGCTTGCCCAAGGCCGAGAAGCGCTCAATGTTGCTCGCCTTCCTCGGCTTTCCGTTTTACGACATCGCCACACTGCCCCTTTTACAGGGCGAAGGTCTGGATGAATTTGACCCGATCAAGGTCGACCGAATTTCCCCCGAAGACGCCAAGTCGATCCGCCAAGGCGGCGTCGCTGCGACATTAAAAGGCATAGAGTTCAATAACTTCGGTGCCTTTTTCAGTCGATCCTACCGCGAGAATGACTATCTCTGGGGCCGGCTCCACGGGGCTGAGCGGATGATTGATATCCTGCTCTCCACTCTGCCCGAGGCCAAACGTCCGGATGCTATCAAGACGCTCGAGTTCAAGAAAACTATCTTCCGCGCGATCATCGATGAAGAGGAACACCGATTGACCAAGGCTGGCCCGCTGATCATCTCGCTCCGCAAAGAGATCGACCGCGCGACGCCCTAGCACCGCATCTAATGCTTGTGAACGCCGTCTTTATGAGCCGGCATATCCAGACTCTTGTAAACAGCCTCAACAAACGCATCACCTTTGATGAAGGCGTCTTTGTTCGTATCCCATTGCGCAGCGGGCTTCATCGCCTGAACCTGCTCCAGAGTCTTGCCCTCGCCGCGCGCCTGTTCGACCGCACCGATCACGCTTTTCAGCATGTCGCGATAGCCCATCAGATCCGCCTTGGTCGCCATCGGACCATGGCCGGGGATGATTTTGGTATTGTCGTCCACCATCGTCAGCGCCTTTTCGGCTGCCGCCAGAACGCCCCTGGCATTGCCGCCGCTGTTCAGATCGATGAACGGCAGGGTCACTTTGTTGAAGTACAGATCGCCCATGTGCAGCACATTGGCTTTCTTCCAGAACACAATGCTGTCGCCATCGGTATGCGCATGCTGCATATGCTTCACATGCACCTCGTCGCCATTCAGGTGCAACTTCAAACCGTCATGATAGGTGACCACCGGCAGGGCCTCTTTCGGGGCAGCCGGGTCATTGCCGCGCCCGTCCGTCTGCAGACCCGCCATCCGTTCGCGAACATGGTCATGCGCCATGATCAGCGCGCCCGCCTTGCCGAAATTCTCGTTCCCGCCGGTATGATCATAATGCCAATGGGTATTGATCAGATATTTGACCGGATCCGCTCCCAGCGCAGCCACAGCCGCCTGAATCTTTGGCGTCAGCGGCGCAAACTGATCATCGATCAGCACCGTACCGTCAGGACCATAAGAAACACCGATATTGCCGCCCGCACCAAAAAGCACCGCAATCCCGTCGCCCAGTGTCTCGGTCTTTATCTCCACCTTCGCAAAGCGATCCGCTTCCTGCGCATTGCTCTCGGCACAAGCCGTCAACGCTAGCGGAGAAACGGCCAGAAGGGCGAGGGATAGTGTCTTGGTCAATAGGGTTTTCATCGGGGTTTCTCCTAAAATTTACAGGCTTGTAGCCTATCTTTTTGCTTTGGCAAAGAACATCAGATGCACGAGCCGTCCATTCTCTGGCGAGGTCCCAAAGGCTGCACCGCTATTGTGGAACAGCCAAGGGCTGAACAATATCAGCCGGTTGAACCGCATCGGGATCAACATGGTGCGTTCCCATTTGGCCTTATTCATTGTGTCCCTGTTCACAACATCTTCGATGAGCATATTAATGTCAGGATAGCCGGCTTTGGTCACTTCCACCGGGTCATTGGGCACGCGTTCGAGTCCGGTGCGTTTATGCCGGAAGAATTCCGTGCCGCCTTTGCAATGCTCTGGCAGCGACAGATAAAGGATGCCCGAATAGAAGGCCGGATCGATATGCACGCCGCTGCGGCCCTTATCTCCTTTGAGGGTGATCCGGCAATGATTATGGCTGGTTCCCGGCGCCGGTTCCACCGGTGCGCGAATAATGTCGGATATGCGGGCATCGAGGCCCTGAATGGCGAGCGGCGTGGTGGAGATATGGCCGGGATAATTGCCGCGTTTGAAAGACGCGTCATAGTCAAGCGCAAGTGCCGCCCGGCGCGCCGCCAGTGGATCGGACAGAAAGTCGTCGAGGATCAGGAGCGATGGCAGCATCATCGAATCAGTGCCTTTTTGTCTTGAGGGTCACACAGGGTCACACCCCCCAAAGGCAAATTTTCTTTTCCGGTTTTTGACCCGAAATTCCCCACAAGTGTTTGAAATAATTACCTTCTGAATCATGCCGCTGAAAATCTCCTATGATCGGACCATATCACAGATGCCGTTCTGTAGGACAGCTTTTCATTGCTGATTTTCGCTGTCCCACCGCGTTGCCATCAAACTCGGTCGCTTGCCGATTTTGTTCAGCCAATGGCGCAACGGCAGAAGCTGACCGATCAGATGATCGCCCTCGGACGTCATCTGGACCGGCCGTAAAATACAATAGACAAAAATATCCGCCAGCGTGAATTGCGCACCGGCAAAAAAGGGGGCTTCCTCAACCCGCTGACACACGATCCCGAGATGCTCGGCTATTTCCGGCAAAGCGGCTTCGATAATATCCGAGCGCAAGGGGGTTTTCAAAAACCGGTGCGCCAGCCGCGGCATCAGCAGCCCATGCTCCGCCACCGGAAACAGATAAGCATTCGCGACCGAAATCCAGCGGTCCATCTCGGCGCGCGTGGCAGGATCATCGGGTTGCAGCGCGCCGCCATTATGCGCATTGTCGATATATTGGCAGATTGCGACACTTTCATGCAGGTTCAGGCCGTCAATTTCGACGGTTGGCACTTTGCGAAACGGATGCCGCCGCTTATTCTCTTCACTGCCCGCTGGCGTCGCCGTAATTGTCCAGCTGATCCCCGCCTCTTCCGCCACCGTCTGAACAATACGGCTGTAGGTCGACATGATCGTGCCGTGAATGTGAAGGGTCGGTTGGGCCATCCGCTTGCTAGCCTAGAGCATCGCCATATCAACCGGCTGTTCCAGCAATGTGCGACCGGCCAATTCGAAGACAGCCGGGGCGGTCGCGATATGCTGGGTCGCGACATGGGCATCGCGAAACCGCCGCTGGAGACTGCTGCTGGAATAGACCGCGCCGCCGCCGCCCAATGTGTAGGCCGTCTTGCAGACATCCGCCGAAACTTCGGTCGCGTGCGCGCAGGCCAAGCGCAAATCAGAACGCGCCTTCACGGAAATATCGCCCTCCCCTTGTGCTTCCTGCCAGGCCTTGCCAACTGCGCTTTCGAGAAAGCTGAACGCCCCGCCAAGCTGCGCGGTGGCCCGCGCTATATCGAGTTGTACCGTTGCGCGCTGGGCCATGCTGCGGCCGCCACCGGGTGTCTTTTTCGTGATCGCGACCTGCTTGATTTCTTCCAGCGCAGCCCGCGCATTGCCAAGCGCAACCGAGGAAACCCCCAGCGCCAGCAGGCCGAATAACGGGAATTTGTAAAGCGCCCCCGTATCGCGCGGTCGGTCCGCGACAAAGGAAACGCTGCGGTCCTTGGGAATTTTCAGATCTTTGACGCTGAAATCACCCGACCCGGTGCCCTTCATACCGGCGACATGCCAGCTATCGATAAATTCGACATCGGCAACAGGAAAGAACAGCATCCGGTGATAGGGCGCGCCGTTATCAAATTTCTGCAGCTCGCCATCCTTGAAGATCATCGCGCCGCCGCCCAGCCAGCTGCAATTGGCGGAGCCAGAACCCCATTGCCACTGACCCGAGAGCAAATAATGGTCGCCCTTGTCTTCGGCCTTGCCCATGGGCGCAAACACGCCGCCAGTAATGACATCATCCGGACCGAAGATATCTGCCGCTGGTTTTTCGTCCATATAGGCGGCGCCCAAAGTGGACGTGACCGCTATCATCGCGCACCAGCCCGCACTCGCGTCAGCCTCTGCAATTGTTTCGATAATCTGCATGAATTCCAGCGGCGGCAATTCGAGGCCGCCCAGTGATGCGGGCTTGGACAGATTAAACGCGCCTGCCTCGGCCATCTTGGCGGCCAGATCAGCGGGCAAACGGCGCGCCTGTTCAGTTTCAGTCGCACGATCGGCAATTTCCGGCAACAGCTTTGCAATCGCCACTCCGGTATCGCCGCCAATCGCGCCAATATCATATTGCAAGCCCGTCATCTGCGATTCTCCAATTATCGGGGTCAGCATAGGAGTTACTATTTGTCGATCCAGCAAAAACATATACTAAAGAATCCATGCGCATATTGGCATTTTTGGGGTTCATCCTTTTGCTCACAGGCTGTGGGGGACAAGCGGATACGAGCAGCATGCCCGGTCCCGATCAAATCGTGCGCCTGTCGGATTCAGAAATAAAAGGCCTCGACCCGCAGAAAATATCCGACCTCTCCTCCCTGCGGATTGCCGCCGATCAGTTTGAAGGCCTCACACGGCTTGATGCTGCGGGCAATGCCGAGCCGGGACTGGCGGAGAGCTGGACGATTTCGGATGACGGATTGCGTTGGACATTCCGGTTGCAGGAAGGGTTGGCATTTTCCGATGGCACCGCTTTCGATGCACGCCTGTTTCCGCAGATTTGGGACCGTCTGCAAGCAGCGGAAACAGCATCGCCAACCCGGGCCTTGTTCGAAAATATCGCCGCGGTGTCGGCTGAAGATCCGGCAACCGTAGTCATCATGTTAAAATCACCCGCGCCCGCACTGACAATCTTGCTCGCCCATCCGGCCATGGCGGCCCTGCCGCTGCACCGCATCGAAGAGGCAGGCGATACATGGACCAGCGACCGGCCAATGATATCCAGCGGCCCCTATCAATTGGCGACATGGCTACTCAACGATCACGCCCGGATGACACGCAATTCCCAATGGCATGACGAGCCTGCGCCGACCGCTACGATCATCTGGAAACCGATGGACGATAGCCTATCGGCGATGCGTCTGTTTCTTTCCGGCGGCGCAGATGTCGCGGCGGATTATCCAGCCAGCCGGCACCAGTGGTTGATCGAGAATCATCCCGACCTTGCTCATAGCGTGCCCTATCTTGGTAGCTATTATTTCGCGTTTAACACCCGCAAGCCGCCATTTGACAATGCCGATGTCCGCGTTGCCCTGTCGATGGCAGTCGAACGTGAATGGATTGCCGAAAAAGTGATCGGGATCGGGAATATCCCCGCCTGGAGCCTTTTGCCGCCGGAACTGACCGGCGGTATCAGTGCCAAGCCCGTGTGGGCCGATTGGGATCGCGAACGGCGGCTGGCCACCGCCCGGCAATTGCTCGCGGAGGCAGGATATGGCCCGTCCAACCCCTTGCAGTTTGAAATCCGCTTCAACAGCTCCGCCGAGCATCGCCGTGTTTCGGTTGCGCTGGCTGCGATGTGGAAAGACCTGAATGTCAAAGCGAGCCTGTTCAACAGCGAAGCCGCCTTACATTTTGCGGCGCTCCGGCAGCATGATTTTGCGCTGGCCCGGTCCGGCTGGATTGCCGACTTGCCCGTGCCGGAAAATTTCCTGACCGTACATCAGGTGGCGAATGGCGCTGGCAATTATTCGGGATATGACAATCCGGCCTATGACGCACTTGTCGCCCGGGCGCTGGCCACGGCCGAAACCGACCGGCGCAACAGCCTCATGCGTCAGGCCGATGCGGTGCTGGTCGCGGACATGCCGATATTGCCGCTTTATTTTTATGTCACCCGCTCTCTGGTGAGCCAACGCATCGCGGGATGGCAGGATAATATTTCTAATGTGCATCCCAGCCGCACTCTGCGTATAAGCACGCCATGACGATGCCGAGCCGAACCACCATCTTTGCCATGCCGGCCCTTCTCGCGGCATCGATAGGGCTTGCCGGCTGCGGAATGGCAGGCGATGAAGACCGCGCTCACGTGACGGTCATTGAAGACCAAAACCCGGTCATAAAGCCGATTGGCATACAGCTGAATCACGGTTCCGCCATCGCGCGTGCGGCTATTGCCAAAGGTCTGGTTGGCTTTGACGAACAAGGCCGCGTCGTACCGGCGCTGGCGGCGCGCTGGATCGTTACCGATGATGGCCTGAGCTATATTTTCCGCCTCAATGAAGCACATTGGAATGACGGGCTGCCAGTCACGGCCAACCGCATCGCGACATTGCTAAGGGAACGCATTGAAGAATTGCGCATCAGCCGCTTGGGACCGGATCTATCGAGCATTGACGAGATTGTTCCAATGACCGGCCGTGTTATCGAGATTCGCCTCTCCACCCCGCATCCCAATTTCCTGCAGTTGATCGCCCAACCCGAGCTGGGACTGTTCAGGGCAGGGAATGGCGCTGGCCCGATGAGAATATTGGAAAATGACAATGGCTATATTCTCGGCCTGATGAACCCGCCGCTTCCGGAAGATGATGAGGATGAGCAAGCAGCACCAGCAACCGACGAAGAGGAGGTGGTGAGCGATCCCCGCCGTGTCACCTTGCACAGTGAATCGGCGGCCAAGGCTATCTCGCGCTATACAGCCGGTTATACCGATGTTGTATTAAACGGAAAATTCCATCACCTTCCCTTGCTCGATGAAGCCGGCGTCAACACCAATGATCTGCGGCTCAATCCGGTGGCCGGTCTTTTCGGGTTTCAGTTCTTGCGGGCCGAAGGTTTCTGGGCTGTGCCGAAAAACCGCGAAATCTTGTCGATGGCGATTGACCGGCCGGCGCTTTTGACCTCATTTCCGAAGGTGACCGCGTGGCAAAGCCGTCAAAAGATCATTCCCGAAGCGCTGGATGTCGAAGGCATTAACGCACGTCCGGATTGGTCGAGCATGACGATGCAGGATCGTCAGGCCTTTGCCCGCGAACATGTCACGCGCTGGGAAGCTCTGGAAGGGCCGGTAAACCCGCTGACCATTTCTCTCCCCGACGCGGCGGGGGCGGATATATTGTTTCTGCGGGTTCAGTCGGATCTGCGGCGCGTCGGGCTCGACGCCCGTAAGGTAGGCCCGGATGAAAATGCCGATATACGCTTGATCGATGAAATCGCGGCCTATGACAGTGCAAAATGGTTCCTCTTTCGCCTGACCTGCTCCGCAATGACGGTTTGCCTAAATGACGCAGACGCTAAAATGGCCGAAGCGGCAGCGGCCACCAGTTTGCCGGTCAAGGCGCGGCTCTATGCGGAAGCGGAACAGATGCTGGTCCGGCATTACAATTTTATTCCACTGGCCGTGCCGGTGCGCTGGTCAATCAGCAGGCCAGGCCAGCAGGGCTTTGCGGTCAATCCGCGCGCCTGGCACCCATTGAATCAGCTGGTCGGAATACCTATATCCTAAGTATGAAAGCGAAAAATTTCTCGGGAGGGTCTATGGCGATTTCAGAAGAACAATTGAAGCGCCTTGCCGAACAATTACCCGATGTCAGCCGCGATCCACAGGCGGTCCGCAACCGCGTCGAAGCCATGGAAAAGGTGCTCGAACGCGCTTTTGTCATTCCCGGCATTAACAAACCGATCGGCGTCGACTCATTGGTCGGCCTGATTCCCGTGGTGGGCGATATCGTCACCGCGGCAATGGGGGCCTATATCGTCTGGGAAGCCCGCAATCTTGGCATGTCCAAATGGCAATTGACCCGCATGGCGACCAATGTCGGCATCGATACCGCTTTGGGAGCAATTCCGCTGGCCGGCGATGTTTTCGACTTTTTCTGGCGATCCAATACGCGCAATTTACGGATTATCCGCAAGCATCTCGACAAGCACCATCCCGGCACCCGCACGCTGGAAGGTTAAGCACCGCGCCAGATTTTGACCGGCTGGTCATCCCTGACCGGTCGCATATTTGTCGGACAACGGACGGGCCGAAAACTCTTGCCGAGACAAAGCCGAACCTCCTCTAGCCAGCCGCGCCCGTTGACCTTTAATCGGATCATCTCTGGCCCCAGCCCTTCATTTTCTGCGGCAAAAGCATCGCGCAACGCTCTGGCTGTCAACGGTTTGCGCGAAAGCCGGTCCATATTGGGAAATTCCACCGCCCCGAACATGATCTGCGAAATCCGGAAATAGGTTTCCGGCCGCCGGGTCATGCACGTACCGTGTTTCGCCCATTCCTTGGCCATCAACCGGGTGGACGGCATCATACAGAAATTGCGCTTTACCAATGCTGGTGACAGCGCCTTTGTCGCGCGGCACCATTGCGGATAGCTGGCCCCTTGCGCGTCCGGCCACAGGCCGTGCAGAATGAAACCAAAGCTGCCATCATCACCGCCACATTGACTTTTGTCGCGGGCTTTGTCCTTGCGTAGCCGGCAATATTCCGGCGACCAGCTCATCGCCAGCGTATAGCCCGATACCGGCGTGATCCGGCGCGGTTCTTTGGCGGGTTTGCTTGCCGGAGCGGCGGGTTTGGCCAGCGCTGGTGCGCGGCATTGATAGGATTGGGCATGGGCCTGTGATGACAGAATCAAAATTAGCGACGGAATAAAATATTTCATTTAAACACTTCCGATAAATCTTGTTCAACCCCGCCGGGCAAGCGTCCTTTAAACTGAAACCAACTTCGGGCGTCAGCAGTGAAGAGGGCAACAACAGAGCCTAGAGCCATAGCATTTGAAACAACACCAAAAGCAATTTCGCTCCCAGAATAGCTTGGCAGTTCGACGACAGTTACCAAGATACCCAGCGACCACAGCACAGCATAAATCCACCTGGCTATGTTGCTCGCCCGGTAAGCGATAAAAAACCAGAATATCGCTTGTATGCCTAGGCCTATGAATAAGATGCCGGCATAAATAATCCCATCTTCTAGGCTTAATGTGCCGTTAGCTTGAAACTCCTGCAAAACGAGGTCGTCGTGATAAAAGATGTCGGCCAAAGCCATTATGAATGAACCGATGAACAACCGTTCAAACCATAGTATAGACTTGGGCCGCGAGCGTTTCATATCGATCGCAGACCTAGCCGCAAATGAACCGGCGTATCCAGCGTTTTCTAAGTCAACACAGTTTTACCGGCAAGCCATTGCTTCGCATCACTTTTGAACAGCATATAAATCGCCGCCGCCTTCAGGGCGAGGATGGTGAACAGGATCGTCAGACCCAACGTCCGGTAATTATCAACCGTCGCAAGCGACCAGATGACACCGATCACGAACATCCCAACCAACAGCCATTTCGCCATATTGCTAGCCTTGCGCGCTATCTTGAACCAGAGCCACAGGTTGATGAGAAAGGGGAAGGCAATGATCGTATAGGTTGCAAAGGCGTTCATCCCGTCGCTACCATCTCCATGATCCATTACCATTGACCAGGTATCCCAATTCAGGATGATATTAAGGACATTGAGCGCAAGCGCGCCCAAGAATAGCTGTTCAAATCTGATGATGGAATTTGGTCGCATGACGGCCTCCGGACTATGTCTAGAACCCGTGCTTCCCTGAACCGGCCTAACCAAGCCTTGGTCCAAATCCAAATGTTAGCTGCGGGTTAGGCCGAATGTGTCAAAAGCGATCACTCAAAACTTTATTGCAGATCAACCTGCTTATCCCGTTGGATTTTATCGTGAAGCCGGCCCTATACTTGCGCAAAATCGAGCCCGATGTCCGCCGCCGGTGCCGACTGCGTCAACCGTCCCACCGAGATAAAGTCCACGCCGGTGTCCGCCTTGTCGAAAATCGTCTCCAGCGTCACGCCGCCAGATGCTTCCGTCACGACCCGTCCACCGATCAGCGTCACCGCCCCCCGCAAGGTGGCCGGCTCCATATTGTCGAGCAGCAAATGGGTCGCTCCAGCAGCCAGCGCCGGTTCGATCTGATCAACCCGGTCCACTTCGACAATGATCCGTTCAATCCCGGCATCCACCGCGCGCTTGACTGCTTCGGTGATATTGCCGGCCACTGCGACATGATTATCCTTGATCATTGCGGCGTCCCACAGACCCATGCGATGATTTTGCGCGCCACCCATGCGGGTGGCATATTTTTCCAGCACGCGCAGGCCGGGAATGGTCTTGCGTGTGTCGAGCAAGGTACAGCCGGTACCGACAATCTTGCGCACATATTCGTTGGTCATGCTGGCAATGCCGGTGAGATGCTGCACCGTATTGAGCGCGCTACGCTCGGCGGTGAGCATCGCGCGGCCCTTGCCCTTCAGGCGCATGATATCGGTGCCAGCCTCAACCGCTTCGCCTTCCGCCGCGAGGATTTCGATTTCAACATCGGGATCGAGCGACCGGAAAAACGCCTCGGCAATCGGCAAACCCGCGATCACAGCGTCGTGGCGGCTATCCATGACGCCGGTGAAGATGGCGTCTTCGGGGATTACGGCCTCGGAGGTCACATCGCGCCCTGTGGGGCCGAGGTCTTCGGCGAGGGTGGAAGCCACGAAGGCATCGAGGTCAAAGCGATCTAAGGTGAAGGTCATTTGTCCCCACTAACCCAATCATGATGCTCGGGAAAGCAAGAATCAGCACCCCCTCTCCCCGTGAGGGAGAGGGTTGAGCAGACTTGGCAGCTTGCTGCTTAGTCGAAGCTGGATGAGGGGCAAGCAATCGCATGGCAGCAGCACGTAGCAGCGCTCCTCTACCCCTCTCTAAGACTTGCTAAATGATAAATCACTAAGCCAAGTCTTTTCTCTCCCTCAAGGGGAGAGAAATGCAATCGTCGGCAAACTAATCCTCATGCGCCAGATCAGCCGGTCCCAGATCACCCTGCCCTACGGTTGCACTCGCCATCTCCATCATCTTGTCGATTGACTTGCGGGCCTGCAGGCGCAGTTCCTCGTCCATCTCAATGCGGGGTTCCAGATCGCGGAGCGCGACATAGAGCTTTTCCATCGTATTGAGCGCCATATAGGGACAGATATTGCAATTGCAGTTACCATCCGCACCGGGCGCGCCGATGAAATTCTTTTCCGGCACCGCTTTTTCCATCTGGTGGATGATATGCGGCTCGGTCGCGATGATGATCGTATCGCCTTCAAATTCCTTGGCATATTTCAGGATCGCGCTGGTTGAACCCACCATGTCTGCATGATCCAGGATGTACGCCGGGCATTCAGGATGGGCCGCCACCGGCGCATCGGGATGCTGGGTTTTCAGTTTCAGCAGTTCCGTCTCGCTAAACGCTTCATGGACGATGCAAACACCGGGCCATAGCAACATGTCGCGACCGGTTTTCTTGGCGATATAGCCGCCAAGATGCTTGTCCGGGCCAAAGATGATTTTCTGGTCCAGCGGGATTTGTGAAAGGATATGTTCGGCGGATGAGCTGGTCACGATAATATCGGACAGCGCCTTCACCTCGGCCGAGCAGTTAATATAGGTCAGCGCGATATGGTCGGGATGTTCGTCGCGAAACGCCTTGAACTTGTCCGGCGGACAACTGTCTTCCAGGCTGCAACCCGCATCCATATCCGGCAGCACGACGATTTTCTCCGGCGACAGGATTTTCGCGGTTTCCGCCATGAATTTCACGCCGCAAAAGGCAATCACATCGGCATCGGTTTCCGCTGCCTTGCGGGAAAGCTCCAGTGAATCACCGACAAAATCGGCAATATCCTGAATTTCCGGCTTCTGGTAATAATGGGCGAGGATGATCGCGTTGCGTTCTTTGCGCAGACGGTGAATTTCCTCGATCACATCTACGCCGGCCAAGCTGCCGCCAATTCCACCACGTGCATCCATTGTCTTTTCCTTTAAGTAACTTACTGCCGCTATGCCACGAGGCAGCGGCGAAGATCAATCATCGATGCGGAATTTCATGATCCGCGCTGTCACGGCCTGATCCGCATCCATTCCCCCCATAATATAGTAATCATCGCCCGACTTTACGAGAGCGCGATGATCCATTCCGGGTTCGGCCAATTTGCCCAGTTCGGTCCACTGATCCGTCTTCAGATCATAGCCGAAGACCCGGTCTGTCGGTTTCGCGGGCTCTCCATCATAACCGATGCCATCATAATTATAGGGATTGTCGCCACCACCGGCAAACAGGATAAGGCCGCGATCACCATCGCCCATGGCAGCCATCCGATATTGCGGACCGCCGGGATGGGTCTCAATCGCGCGCCAGCTAATCCGCCCGGGGTCACCCGGATCGATATCGCCGCGCCAGGTAAAGGGAGCCGCGGCAAATTTGCGTTTGCCATCGACCAGGCCTGCGACTGCCACGCCATCTGTGATAATCATGCTATTGTTCGCCAGTCCGCCTGCATGGCCGAATACCGGCTTGCCGGGAAACTCGGTCGCCATGCTCCAGCTGTCCGACTTTGTGTCATAGAGTTGAACCAGACTGACATTGCCTTCATCATGCCAGCCGGACACCAGATAGATATAGCGATCCTTGTAGGGTAGCGCGACCATATCATCCACCGGTGTCGGCATATCGGCAAGGCGCTTGTAGGCCTTTGTCTGGGGATCAAAGGCAAAGACTTCCGGTGTGGACACCTCGTCGCCATTCTCTGCCACGGTATAACCGCCAAACAGATAGATCTTGTTCGCCAACGTCACGGCTGCGCTAGCCAGCCGGCCCTCACTCACGGGGACAGAAGCGATTTCTTCACAATCCTTGATGCTGATAATGCAGGCAAAGGCGGCATTGCTGGTATCTTTCCAGCTTTTGCCCGACTTCAGTCCGTTGAAGCTGTAAAGCGTCGGGCCGTCGGGCCCTTCCGCGGCCGCCACGGCGTTATTGCTGATCGGGATGGGTAGTTCAAATTCAGCCGCCGATGAAACCGGTTGTGTTGCGCGCTGTTCGGAAGACTCTTGCCCGCAGGCGCTTGTGACCATAGCGATGCCCAAAATCGCGGCCTGGCTCCAAATTTTCATCACTCCGCCCCCTGCTTTTCCTTGTCCGCCAAAACGTCCTTGATCGACCGGGACACGTCCCAGCGATCGGTATTGGCTGCGCCCCGCTCAAATGCGAAAAAGGCGTCTACTTTAGCATCCAGTCCGGCGGCGCGCAGTGGCAAGGCAAAGCTGCTCTCCACGGCCCGTCTTGCGGCATCCCGCGCCAATCGCATTTGCAACGGGTTTTTGGCCTGCTTGGCCAGTTCCGTGACACCCTTTTTGCGATTGGCCTGATCCAGCGTCTTTTCCGCATCGGTCAGCGCCATTAATATCCCGCCATCATCATAGCTCTGAATACGGTCAATCTGCACCTCTGGCCGCGCGATTTCGATCGGCGGCATTTCGACCGACAGCGTCCTGGTCTCCGCATCCCAACGGACATTGTCGGCATCCAGTTTGGCCAGATCTACCTCATAGCGTACCGATCCCGGCATGATCAGTGTCTTGCGCGCCGAGAGCCCCATGCGGGTCACTGTGGTCGTGACCGTCGCATTATAGCTGGCGGAAAAAACCGTCAGGCGGTTCTGTTCGCGCAATCCATCAAGGCTCGCGCTGGCAATTGACACGGGATCGGGCGTGAAACTGCTTTCAAACTTCGACAACAGCAACCAAGATAACCCGCCGAGAATGGCTAGCACGCCCGCCATGATCGCCAAGGGAATGGCGAAGCGGCGGTTCATGCGGACATTTTCCAGATTTCGCCATCTTCGGCGACAATCTCCCGGTTCTGCAGATCGATCAGATGCGCGCGCACAGACTGACCGGCGGCGCCTTTCAGTCGGGGATCAAGCCCTTTGTACATTTGCGTCACCATATCGGGAATTGCCGAGGGACCACCTTCCAGCAGTTTAAGTATTTGCCGCTCACGCTGTTTGCGGTGCCCCATCATGCCGCGGACCAGTTGCCGGGGTTTTTCGACCTTTTTGCCGTGGGCGGGATAATAGACCTTGTCCTCGCGCTCATAGAGCTTTTGCAGGCTCGCCATATAGTCGGCCATATCGCCATCCGGCGGAACGATGACACTGGTCGACCAGGCCATGACGTGATCGCCGGTAAACAGCGCACCGGATTCCTGCACCGCGAGACAAAGATGGTTCGAAGTATGCCCCGGCGTGGCTACCGCCTCGATTGTCCAACCGTCACCAGCCAAGGTTTCGCCATCGACCAGCACACGGTCGGGTTCATATGTTTTGTCGAAACTTTCATCCGATCGCGGCCCGTCATCCTGCAACACCAGCGGCGCGCATCCGATAATCGGCGCGCCAGTGCGGGCCGCGAGCGGCTTGGCGGCCGGACTGTGGTCGCGGTGGGTATGGGTGCACATGATCGCTGTGATCTTCGCATCGCCAACCGCCGCCATGATCGCATCGATATGGTCATCCAGCGCCGGACCCGGATCGATGACGGCGCGATCACTCTTGTTGCCCACAACATAGGTCTGCGTGCCGGTGTAGGTATAGGGGCTGGGATTGCCCGCTAGCACGCGCGCGACCAAGGGCTCCATCTGTTCGGATAAGCCGGTCGGGAAGCTGCTCGGGTCAAATTCTTTGTTCATCGTTAAGATGTGGCATATTCCGGCCATAAAACAACCATGAATATCAACACAAAATCGGGAGCAAGCCGCAAAAGGCCTGCTCCCGATCTTGTGACGACAGGCTTAAAGAGGAATCAGGTCATCGAGAGCTGGGCTTTGAGTTGCTTGATTTCCTGATCATATTTCTCAATCTTCAGTAATTGTTTTGAGCCCTTGTTTCCACATTCAGCGGCCTTTTCGCGTTCGCGCTCCAGACTCTTCAGTGCTTTATGCATAGCTGCTTTTTCGTTGGCACCAGTGCAGCCAACAACAGTCGCCCAAGCAATGTCACTGCTGCCGCCCTTTGATCCGGCAAAAGCAATTTTCTTGTTCATCGCTACACAATCGGCATTGGAGCTACGGGCATTATCAGCACGTTTGGACCGGCTGACCGACGCTTTGAAATTCGGTTTAAATGCGATTTGGGAGACAGCCCATATCCGTGCGGCCACGCTTTTGGCTTCCTTAGCTTCTTGCTCGGCTTCTCGTTCAGCGTCTCTGGCCTCGCGTTCAGCTTCCCTAACGGCAGCCGCTGCCTCCTGCTGGGCTTGACGGGCTTCCCGTTGTGCTTCCCGCGCTTCGTTGCGCGCTTCTCTGGCGGCGGCTCTTACTTCCCGGGCAGCTTCCTGCAAAGCGAGTTCCACCTCGCGCTTGGCTTCACGGCGCTCCTGTTCCGCTTCGCGCTTCGCTTCGAGGGCTTCCCAAGCAGCTTCTTTCCGCTCCTGCTCATATTCACGAGCCGCTTCCTCAGCCTCTAGCCGCGATTCTTCGGCTTCCTCGACCATTTCCCGAATTTCTTCTTTGTTCAGTTTTTTATTGGTCCGCAAGACCACTGTGCGGCCATTATATTTAATCCGGTGAACATGTTCATTGCCGCTTGCGCGCACCTTGGCCCAGTCTTTTTCGCCATTGAGCATGGTGATGTTGATCGTCCCTTTGGATTTGTCGTGCGCCACGAATTCCAACGCCGGCGGCGCAACTGGAGCTACCGGTGGAACCGGAGGAACGGGTGCTATCGGCGTCCATGATGTATTCATGCCCGGCTTAGCCGCGGTCTCCATGCGAAGCCGCTTGGCAATTTCTTTGTCCTTTAGTTTGCGTTTTGATTTGAAGTGAAAGCTGCCATCTTCATTTTCAACGGTATATTTATAACCATCGGCACTTTTTTCCGCGAAAACGACGCCGTTGCGGCCAACATCTGCGGTGGTGCTGACGGTACGAATTTTAACCCCGTTGTTGCGTTTATCAACATCAACGCTGGTATTATCATCTTCAAAAATGATTGCATCATCCTCGGGATGCGCTTCTGCTTCTACGGCATAGGTGACCGTTGCCGTCAGCGGGAGGGCAACAATGGTACTGGCCCCCACCATCAACGCGCCAACCCGTTTGCGGAAGTTTGATTTTTCTTTCTGGCCCAGCATTTTGAGCCGGTCCTTAATCTTGTTTTTCTGATTCAGCGGACTGGCTAGACCGAGCTTGTGTCCCGACACAGATTTCGCAATGGTCCGGCCGTACACAGCGCGCAATTCGCGGCCGTTGTTTTTCAGAATACGGGCATCACAAGCTGTCTCCTGATCCTGGCGGAAGGCAATCCACGCCAACCAGGCCACCGGATTAAACCAGTGCAAAGACAATATGAGCAGACCGACAAAATTGGCCGCCAGATCACCTGATTCATGGTGCGCAATTTCATGTTCCAGCGCCAGTTCGCGCTCACGCGGCGCATAGTCGCGAAAGAAATTGGTCGGCACAGCTACGTATTTTTTGAATAATCCGAAAGCCAGCGGTCCGCCAACAGCGGCCGTTTCAAGGATCTTGATCGAGCCATGATGACCGACCAGACGGCCATCGGAAACAATATCTTCGCGAAACTGGAAATAGGCTGCGAGTTTGCTGATAAACAGCATGCCAGCGCCGCCCAACCAAGCCACCAGAACGATTACCATCCAGTCGATTGAGGCCAGCGCGCTGACTGCAGCGGTTTCGGCAGGCGCCGTCATCACGATTTCTGAGAATATTGGTGCAGATGCCTCCGTTGCGCCTGTTTCAACAGGTGGCGGCGCTTCCAGCGTCAATGTCGGCATGAACAATCTTGCGAGCGGCAATGCCCAGAGCAAATAGGCGATATGGGCGCCGAAAAAATGGGCCACCGGTTTGCGAATTATAAGCACGAGCGCCATGAGCAAAGTCATCGACACCATGGTATCCATCATCCAGTCGGTCATCCCTTCAACTCCCTTAAAAGCTCTTCGATTTCCCTTAAATCGTCATCGCTTAGCTCATCGGCTTCAGCCAGATGGGCGACCAACGGTGTGATTTTCCCTCCGAAAAGACGGTCAACAAATTTACGTGAAACACCAGCCAGATAAGTATCCCGCTCAACCAGTGGTGAATATAGGAACCGCCGTCCGTCGCGCTCGGTGCCGATAACGGCCTTGGCGGCGAGGCGTGATAACAGCGTTTTGACAGTTTGCAGTGACCAGCCTTTTTGATGGGCAACCCGGTCGGCAACTTCGGTAGCGGTTAGCGGTGCCTTTTGCCAAAGCACCTCCATAATCTCATGTTCGGCGTCACTGATACGTTCTACCATATCCA
This sequence comes from Parasphingorhabdus sp., assembly GCF_965233695.1. Lineage (GTDB taxonomy): Bacteria > Pseudomonadota > Alphaproteobacteria > Sphingomonadales > Sphingomonadaceae > Parasphingorhabdus. The sequence goes on along the minus strand of NZ_OZ247497.1, from coordinate 1,849,176 downwards.
ATTTCTCCCAATTGAAATTGCCAAATTTGAACGGTTAAGACTCGCTACTGACTACATCTGTAGTTTCATCGACTACAAATGTAAATGTGTAATTTTACATTTGGGATAAGCTGTGACCGGAACGAAAATTATGATGACAGTATGTGTCATAAGCTGGGCCTCGCAGACATTATGTCGAGAAAGTTTACAACGCTGCAAAAGTTAACGACGCTTTAACCATCTAACTGTTTAAAAAATATGACGCGGAAAAAACTGGCACGCGCGGTGCATCGTTACGGGTGTTCCTATTGTTTCACACCCACGAAACACAAATGAGGGGGACAGCGTACTGGTCTCCGCAGTCCCTCCTCATTAGAAATTAGACAACCCTATACCCATATGAAAACGGCTCGGATCTCCTAATCCGGGCCGTTTTTGATTCTAACCATAGGTAGTTGGAGCATATTTGTTATAAGCTCGGTCATTAGTGACGAAACCAGACAAGGGCGAGTTATTGGGACAAGAACCAAAGAGCAGCGATGATCTAGCAGAAGATCGTACAGATTTAGCCGAAGAGCGGACCGATTGGGCGGAAGACCGCACCGTACTTGCCAATGAACGTACATTTGCCGGGTGGATGCGAACAGGTCTGGCTGCTGTTGGCATTGGCCTCGGGTTCAATGCGCTTTTTGGAAAACTTCAGCCATTTTGGCTACCACGCGCGATTGCGAGCCTGTTCATTCTGATCGGCATTTTCATATTCTACATGGCCCAGCGCAACGGATGCCGGGTACAAGAGCGACTGAGCAGCCATGACGCAACGCCAATGCCGAGCGCTAATCTAAAGGTTACAGCAGGGGCCATGGCTTTCGGAAGCCTTTGCCTGGGGGTTGGCATGTGGTTGATTGAAGTACCGGACGCTTAGACAGAAACATTCCGATTACCAAAATACGATTTAACTCGCGGCTGGTGCGACCTTTTTCTCGGCCATCAATTCGCCCAGTTCGCCAGCTTCATACATTTCCATCATGATATCGCTGCCGCCGACAAATTCGCCTTTGACATAAAGTTGGGGGATGGTTGGCCAGTCGGAAAATTCCTTTATTCCTTGGCGTATTTCCATGTCTTGCAGCACGTCGACAGACTCAAAACCGACGCCAAGATGTTCGAGAATCGCAACCGCTTTGCTGGAAAAGCCGCATTGCGGGAACAAAGGTGTGCCCTTCATGAACAGGACTACATCATTGGATGTGACCATCGTGTCAATTTTCGCGTTTACTGCATCGCTCATCTTCATTCTCCTTAGCAGGTTCTTTTAAAGGCCCCGCGCTTATTCCGGTACACCGGTGGTTAGTTGCAATGCGTGCAACTCTCCGCCCATTTTGCCCTTTAAGGCCGCATAAACGGCCTGATGCTGTTTGACCCGGTTCATACCGGCAAATGCTGGTGCCAATACTTTGGCCGCATAATGGTCGCCGTCGCCGGCAAGATCCTGTATCTCGACAACAGCATCGGGAAATGCTTCCAGTATCATCGCCTTGATATCGTCACTCGCCATTGGCATTGCAGATCGTCCTATTCGGCTTCTTCGATAAACTGGCGGCGCGCTTCCACCATCTTGTCGGAAAGCGCGGTGCGGATACCGGCATCGTCAATATCCACGCCTGCCGAAGTCAGATCGCCCAACAGCTTGCGAATGACATCTTCATCACCGGCCTCTTCAAAATCAGCCTGAACAACAGCTTTGGCATAAGCGTCGGTTTCTTCTGATGTCAGGTTCATCTTCTCCGCAGCCCATTCGCCGACCAGGCGATTGCGGCGTGCCGTCAGTTTGAATTGCAATTCCTCATCGCGTGCGAATTTGGTTTCAAACGCTTTTTCACGATCTTCAAAACCGGCCATAATTTTCCCTAACTAATATTGGTCCATAAATGGATCATGTTGAATAGAAATAGGCATTGGCTGCATCAGCGACAAGAGGCCTCAGCGGATCAATCCGAAACTTTCACGACAAGTTTACCAATCGCACCGCGATCAGCCATTTTCTGGATCGCTTTTCCAGCATCGGCAAAGTCGAAAACCTCCGACACCCGCGGCTGGATCATGCCCTGTCCCCACAGTTTGAACAAACGGTTTATATGGGACCGGTTGCCGGCAGGATCGCGCATCGCATAAGCGCCCCAGAACACCCCGCAAACATCACAAGATTTCAGCAACGTGAGGTTCAGCGGCAATTTTGCAATGCCAGCAGGGAAGCCAACGACAAGGAAACGTCCTTCCCACGCGATGGACCGCACCGCAGGCTCGCTATAATCGCCGCCTACCGCATCATAAATAATGTCAGCGCCATTGGGCCCGACCGCCGCCTTGAATTGTGCCGAAAGGGCTTTGGACTGATCTTTGTCAAAAGGTGCCCGCTCGTAAATTACCGTTTCATCTGCGCCTGCTTCTTTGGCAAAGGCCGCCTTCTCTTCGGAAGATACCGCGGCGACAACGCGCGCGCCAAAGGCTTTGCCCAATTCCACCGCAGCGATGCCGACACCGCCAGATGCGCCAAGCACCAAAAGGGTTTCCCCTTCCTTGATATGGCCGCGATCCACCAATGCGTGAATGGATGTACCATAAGTCAGGATGAGCGCGGAGGCATCTTCAAAGCTAACATTGTCAGGAATTTTGAAAACACTGTTGTGATCTACGGCGACTTTCTCGACGAGGCCGCCATGACCCGTAGTTGACGCCACACGATCGCCTACTTTCAGGCCAGTAACACCTTCACCAACTTCGGAAATGACGCCGGACACTTCGCCGCCCGGCGCAAAAGGCCGTGGTGGTTTAAACTGATACATGTCCTGAATGATAAGCACATCGGGATAGTTGATCGAACATGCTTTGACATCGATAACCACCTGACCCTTGCCAGCTGTCGGACTATCGACCTCGAGCATCTCAAGGCTATCTGGACCACCGACTTTTGTGGACATCAATGCTTTCATTATTTCTTCCTCTTCCCTTTTTATTTCGCGAGCGCGATCAAGCTATGACTGGCTTGTGCCAAACATGTGCAGAATCGACCCTTGCCTCATGCGCTTCTATGGCATCGGATTTAGCCATTGTCAGGTCTATTTCATCAAGCCCATCCATCAGGCATTGTTGCCGGAACGGATCCATCTCGAAGGTGAAGCGATCCTGAAACGGCGTTGTTACACTCATACTTTCCATATCAATCGTGATCGGATCGGTTTTGGCGACAGCCATCAACCGTTCGATAGCTGCCTGTGGCAAAGGGATCGCAAGCAGGCCGTTTTTAAACGCATTGCTGGAGAAAATGTCGGAAAAGCTCGGTGCAATAATCGCCTTGATACCCATGTCATCGAGCGCCCATGCTGCATGTTCACGGCTGGATCCGCAGCCAAAATTATCGCCTGCGATCAATATATTTGCATCGGCATATTCAGGGTCGTCAAAGACATTGCCTTCTTTGGCACGAACCGATTCAAACGCGCCTTTGCCAAGACCTTCCCTGGATATGGTTTTGAGCCATTCGGCCGAAATTATCACATCGGTATCGACATTTTTCTGACCAAAGGGAATGGCGCGCCCTTCAACTTTGCGGACAGGTTTCATGCGTTGTCCTCATCCGCATCATCGACCGGCTCATTCTCATAACGCGTACCGGGCTTAGGTTCGTTGACCTTGAATTCATCCAGTTTACGCATCTTATGCCGTCCCGCGTAGATCAAAGCCGCAGCAATCGCGGCCGATCCGACAGCCGCTCCGACTTTAGCGCCCGTGGTCCACTTGCTTTTCTTTTCTTCGCTACCGTCATCTTCGGGTTTCTTGTCGTTTTCTGCCATATCTAAATCTATCCTATCAGTTCACGAACATCGGTGAGCTTTCCTGTCACTGCAGCCGCAGCGGCCATCGCCGGAGACATCAGGTGAGTTCTAGCACCAGGACCCTGACGACCTACAAAATTGCGATTGGAAGTCGATGCGCAGCGTTCTCCAGGCGGCACTTTGTCGGGATTCATGCCCAGACAAGCCGAACATCCCGGCTCTCGCCATTCAAATCCTGACGCCTTGAAGATCACGTCCAGCCCTTCTGCTTCCGCTTGCGCTTTCACCAGACCGGACCCGGGCACTACTATCGCCCACTTAACGCCATCCGCCTTCCTGCGGCCTTCCAGAACCTTGGCCGCTGCCCGCAAGTCTTCTATCCGGCTGTTTGTGCAGCTTCCGATGAAGATGTTCTCAACCGAAACATCTGCCAATGCCTGTCCCGCCGAAAGCCCCATATATTCAAGCGATTTGCGCGCCGCATCCTGTTTGGACGGGTCAGCAAAGCTCTCTGGCGCCGGAACCAGGCCCGTCACCGGCAAAACATCCTCGGGACTGGTACCCCAAGTAACCGACGGAGCGACGTCGGCAGCGTTTATCGTCACTGTCTTGTCGAAAATCGCCCCGTCATCCGTCCGCAAGGTTTTCCAGTAAGCAACTGCGCGATCCCAATCCTCTCCTTTTGGAGCCATTGGGCGATCTTTGAGGTAGGTGAATGTCGTTTCATCAGGCGCGATCAGACCCGCGCGCGCGCCAGCCTCTATTGACATGTTCGAAACAGTCAATCGACCTTCGATCGACATTTTTTCAAACACCTCGCCGCGATATTCGATAACATGGCCGGTACCCCCTGCTGCGCCAATCACGCCAATAATATGCAGGATCAAATCCTTGGGACTGATAGCGGGACCCAACAGCCCCTCAACCCGGATTTCCATCGACTTGGACCGGGATAGTTGCAGTGTCTGTGTAGCCAGAACATGTTCGACTTCGCTGGTGCCAATGCCGAAGGCCAAAGCGCCCAAAGCGCCATGGGCGGCGGTATGGCTGTCACCACAAACCAATGTCGTGCCAGGAAGGGTAAAACCCTGCTCCGGTCCGATGACATGAACAATGCCCTGCTCTTTATCACTCGCACCGATATATTTGATGCCGAAGGCAGGCGCATTGGCTTCCAAAGCCTCCAGCTGCGCAGCGCTTTGGGGGTCGGCAATAGGTATCTTGTTACCATCGGCATCAATACGCGGGGTGGTCGGCAGATTATGATCGGGAACTGCCAGCGTGAGATCTGGTCGGCGGACCTTGCGACCGGCCTTGCGCAGCCCTTCAAACGCTTGCGGGCTGGTCACTTCATGCACCAGATGACGGTCAATATAGATGAGCGCTGTGCCGTCATCGCGCTGGTCCACGACATGCGCATCCCAGATTTTTTCGTACAGGGTTTTGGCTTCGGTCATGCAGTGCTATACCATCCTCTTGTGCAATATGGTGCTTCGTTTACCGAGATCAATTGCCTGTGCAAGTGAGAAGTCACTTCAAAAGCCCATCAAAAATGCCTATCTTCGTTAGATGAGCATTTTCGCAATCCTAGCAACCGTCCTGGGCGCGGTCGTCGCGATGGAATTTGTCGCATGGGGCGCGCATAAATATATCATGCACGGCTTCGGCTGGAACTGGCATCGCGACCATCACGAACCGCACGATAAGGTGCTGGAAAAAAACGATCTTTACGGCATTGTCGGAGCGATGATGAGTATTTCCATGTTCATTGTTGGCAGTCCGATGATCATGGGCAACTCCTTTTGGGAGCCAGGCACGTGGGTTGGACTCGGCATCTTGCTCTACGGCGTAATCTATACGCTTATCCATGATGGTCTGGTGCATCAACGCTATTTTAAATATGTCCCGAAACGCGGATATACCAAACGGCTGGTGCAGGCACACAAGCTGCACCACGCAACCATTGGCAAGGAAGGCGGCGTCAGTTTTGGTTTTGTATTTGCCCGCGATCCCGCGAAGCTGAAAGCGGAACTAAAGGTCCAGCGCGAAACCGGACAAGCGGTGGTCAGGGATTCCGCTGGCGCCGTTTAAACTCACCCAGTTTGAACATTGTCAGGGCAATGCCCGCAAAAATCATCGCGCTGCCAATGAAAAAACGCGTCGTAAGCGTTTCGCCAAGCAATAATACACCGCCCAGCGCCGCTATAGCTGGAACCGACAGCTGAGAAGCCGCAGCCGTACTAACCGACAGGCGTGGTAGCACCGCATACCAGGTGATATAGCCCAACCCTGATGTGATGGTGCCAGAAATGATCGCTAGTAAAATCCCGATTGATTGTATCTGCTCGCCATTGCCAAGAACAGGAATCAGCAAGAGACAAAGCAATGCCGCGCCAACAAAGTTCCGGGCAGTTGCCAATGCTGGTCGCGCGGCTCCTTTTCCCGCCCAACTATAGAAACCCCATGCTATGCCAGCCAGCGCCATGATCAAACCGCCGACCAGCGGCGGTGCGGTATCACCCGGCGCCAGAAAAACGGCCAGTCCGGCAATGGCCAGCAACAAACCCGCCGATTGGACCGGTGTTGGATAGATACCGCGCACTATGCCAATTATCTGCAAGCTTAACTGCCCGGCCGGAAACAGGATCAACGCCCCGATAGCCGCATCCAGCGAGACATAAGCGAAGGAAAAACTCACGGCGTAGACAAACAGCGCGACCGCCGGGACAATGGTATCGCTGCGCGGAAGCACGGCACGGCCATGACGAAATCCCAATAGCAGCGCCAGCATGACCGCGCCTGAAACCAGACGAATGGCGGTAAAACTTGCCCAATCGATTGTGTTTTCTGCCAAGGCGGCGCGATTGAGCAAGCTATTGCCCGCAAAGGCGCACAGCGTCAGAGCCAATAGAAGCGTGGTTAGCAAGCGTCCGCCAACAGGGTTTTGTGGCTGGTTACCAGACGGCACTAGCCCGCCAATATAGGCACAACCGGTCCGCCCAGCTCAATCGCTTTCTTGTAGCCAGCGCGGGACATCATGCGTTTGCCATAATCCATGCTCGCGGGGCGATTAGCCAGCATGCCGGCCGCCGTGGCGAGTTCGATGACATAGCTGATATTGATATCGGCACCGGTAAAGCTGTCGCCGACCAGAAATTCGCGGCGGTCGATATGATGCTCGACATAATCGAGCAGCTTGACCACTTCGCCTTCGACAAAAGGCGCATAGCCTTCGCCCAAGCCGCCAAAACGCGGGGCAAGCATCTGGACAATAACCGGATTGGCCAGCGTGCCTTCTGCGAAATGCAGCCATTCGAGATATTCGGCACGATCCTTTGAACCCGGTGCAGGAGCCAGTTTTCCTTCACCATATTGTTCGAGAATATATTCAATAATAGCCCCTGATTCCATCATCAGATGACCATCAATAATCACGGTCGGCGCTTTGGCCAGCGGGTGGATAGCCGCCAGATCCGCCTGCGCCCGCATGGTTTCGGGATGCCGTTGATGCCGCACCATCTCATATTCCAGCCCCAGTTCTTCAAGGAGCCAGATAATCCGGGTCGAACGGCTGTATTCCAGGTGGTGCAATGTGATCATGGCTTTGGCTCCTGTGGGGTTTGAACAGTTTGGCTGAATCAAAGCCTAGATGCAGTCAAAAGCACAAACAACCAAAACAATGATTATGCATGTTATTCACAAGCACAGAGAGTTCTGCGCTGGACAACTAGTGCCCGACGACACCCAGGCTTTCAAATGGCCGATCGTTATCACTATATTTCTCAACCAATGTCGCGCTGGCTTCGTTGAGTCCGATAAGCTCCACTGTCTTGCCCTCGTTTTGCAGGCGCTCAACAATCTTGTCGAGCATACCGGTCGCCGAGATGTCCCAGAAATGGGCGTCATGAACATCGATAATCACGGTATCGATACCTTCTTCGTTAAACTCCATCGCTTCATAAAGCATATCAACAGAGCCAAAGAATATCTGGCCGCCAAAGACATAACGGTGCGTTGTAACTTCGACAAAATCCTGAATGGTGACAAGCTGACGCACTTTCCAGGCGAAGAATATGCCTGAGAGCAAGACACCGGTGAGCACTCCGATGGACAGGTCATGCGTCGCGACAACCATCACAACGGTGGCGATCATAACAAAGTTGGATGGCCAAGGGTGGTGCGTAATTTCCGTAAAGCTTTTCCAGCGGAAGGTGCTGATCGACACAAAGATCATCACCGCGACCAGGGCGGGCATCGGGATTTGCGCGACAAGCGGTCCCAGGCCAACGATCAGGACCAGCAGCATAACGCCCGCGACAAAGGTCGAAAGACGACGCTGACCGCCAGACTTAATATTGATCACCGACTGACCGATCATTGCGCAGCCGCCCATGCCACCGATCCAGCCGGTTACAAAATTGGCGATACCCTGACCATAGGTTTCACGCTTCTTGTCACTGCGTGTTTCCGTCATATCGTCAACAATGGACGCGGTGAGCAGAGATTCAAGCAAACCGACAGCCGCCATTGCAAGCGAATAAGGCGCAATAATTTGCAATGTTTCCCAAGTAATCGGGATTTGCGGAATATGGAACCAGGGCAGACTGTCAGGCAATTCACCCATATCGCCCACAGTAAAGACATCGATTTTTATACCAAAATAATGTTCAAGAAGTCCGCTGCCATAGATACTAATGGCTCCCAATATCACGATCGCGGCCAATGGCGATGGTATTAATGTGGTGAGCTTCGGCAGTCCGTAAATAATCGCAAGGCCCAGCGCGACCATGGCATAGGTCTGCCAAGTCAGTGCTTCACCGGTAAGTTGCGGTATTTGCGCCATGAAGATCAGAATCGCGAGCGCATTGACGAAGCCGGTGATCACCGACCGTGAAACAAAACGCATCAACAAGTCGAGCCGCAGCAGAGCGGCTATCGCCTGAAAAATGCCCATTAATATCGTCGCAGCGAACAGATATTCGACGCCATGATCTCGCACTAGCGGAACCACAAGCACGGCTACTGCCGCTGTCGCAGCGCTGATCATCCCAGGTCGGCCACCAATCATCGAGATGATTACGGCAATAGAGAAACTCGCATAGAGGCCAACGCGCGGATCAACACCGGCGATAATAGCAAAGCCAATAGCTTCCGGGATCAGGGCAAGAGCCACCACCAAACCAGCCAAAAACTCAGTTTTCGGATTGGATAGCCAGTCGCGCTTAAAATCGCTGTGTATTGCCATGATTCGGTCCCCACCGATTGAAATGTCAGATTAAATTGCTGCAACGCACCATTGCTGAGCGGGGCAATGGCCTATTGGCTTGCCACCGTCAAGCGAAGCGCCACTCTTTGCAGGCAATGCAGATCAAACAGGCGTCCGGAAATCTTCGGTCACTGTTGCCACTGCGGCAATCTCATCTTCGTGACTGATTTCACGATGTGGCTCGGCGAGCGCTTCCTTCTCCCAAGCCTGCATGGCCGGATGCGCGATGATGCGATCCACCCAAGCCCGACCCGTCGGTCCGATATCGAGATCAAATGACCGCACGCGATAGGCCACGGGTGCATAAAAGGCATCGACGGCACTAAACTTTTCGCCAGCCAGCCAAGGCCCGCCAAAGCTTTCGAGGCCTTCTGCAAAAAGCTCCCCAATCCGGTCGATATTGCGCTGAAGCGGCGTCTCTATTTTATGCAGTTTGGCGCGAATTCCAACGTTCATCGGACAGATGTTGCGCAGCGGCGCGAATCCGCCATGCATTTCCGACGCGGCACAACGCGCCCAGGTCCGGGCTTTTTCATCCTTTGGCCAGACACCTCCATGCCGTTCAGCGAGATATTCGATAATCGCCAGCGAATCCCAAATCGTGCGGTCATCATCTTTCAAGCAAGGCACTTGGGCGTTGGGCGCAAAAGCCCGAAACCGATCATAATTTTCTTCTTCGAAATAGATGATATCATTTTCAAAAGGGATATCCAGCGCCATCATTAAAATCCAAGGGCGCAGCGACCAGCTCGAATAGTTCCGGTTTGCGGTGATCAATGTGTAACTCATATGGCCTCCTTTGGAGAGATGTAGCTGGGATCATGATGAAAGGGCATCGGGCGATTATTGGCCAACGCCTCCAATATTCTGGCGAAGTTAGTCTTCCCGCGAAATCCCAAAAGCTTCTCGGCTTTTCCCGCGTCATAAATGCGGTCAATATGGTCTGGCAGCACCCAGCCTTTATCCTCATATAAGGCTTGGGCTTCGGGAAAGTAGCGCGCAATAACGGACGGCGCATCTTCGACAAGCTGTTTACAATCTTCACGAACAAAGGGCGTTGGCGCTGACAGAATGAACGTTTCAAAGCCCATTCCCACAATCCCGTCCAGCGCAGCAATATGTGCTTCAACAGCATCTTCAACGGTCAATCGCCGGTTTAAAAACTCATTGGCTTTCAGATTGGGGCCGCTTGGCACTTCAAGCGTGTCATCGTCCTCCGGAAAAAAGCGTCCTGTGCGCAGCACGGCGACATTGATTCCGTACAGCTTGTGATAGAGTCGGCACAAATGTTCTGCCGATAATTTGGTCAAACCATATATATTGCGCGGTTTGAGGGGGCCGAATTCTTCGTCCAGCCAGACAGCCTGTTCGGCCCCGCCTGCACGGCCAGCACGCACGGTCTCGGAAATCATCAGGGACGTCGTCGAAGTAAAGATGAAGCGATCATGACCTGCCTGCACCGCCGCTTCCAGGAGGTTCAGCGTACCTGTGACATTGACATCGACAAAGGCGCTGTTCGGATAACGGACAATATCGGGTTTATGCAGCGCACCTGAGTGGATGACCGCCTGAATGCCATGGTCGCTGAAAATCTGATCGACCAGCGACCGGTCCGCTACCGAGCCGACGATATGAGTGTAGTCTCCAGCCGCGACGTCCAAGCCGATCACCTGGTGACCCATCGCTTCAAGCTTTGGTGCCAGAAACCTGCCCAACCAACCCGATGAGCCGGTTAGCAGCAGCTTCATCAGGCGCCTCCGATCAGTTCACGCCCGATCAGCATGCGGCGGATCTCATTGGTACCCGCCCCGATGTCGAGCAATTTGGAATCGCGCCAGTAACGTTCAACCGGCCAATCGGTTGTGTAACCGGCTCCTCCCAGTGCCTGAACGGACTCTTCAGCCACCCTGACGCTGCTCTCGGACGCATACATGACCGCACCTGCAGCATCGAAACGTGTTGTCTGACCGGCATCACATGCTTTGTTCACCGCATAAACATAGGACCGCGCGCTATTCAGCCGGACATACATGTCGGCAATCTTGCCCTGCATGAGCTGGAACGTGCCAATTGGTTTGCCAAATTGCTTGCGCTCTCGAACATAGGGAATGACCGTATCAAGACAGGCCTGCATCAGACCCAAGGGGATCGCAGCCAGCACTGCGCGCTCATAATCGAGGCCGGACATAAGCACGCCAACACCGCCATTGATCGGCCCCATGACATTTTCTTCGGGCACTTCGCAGTCGTCAAAGACCAGCTCCGCCGTCGGGCTGCCCTTCATACCGACCTTCTCGATTTTCTGACCGATGGAGAAACCCTTCATGCCCTTTTCGATCAGAAAAGCGGTGATCCCGCCAGAGCCGGCATCGGGCCGCGTTTTGCCATAAACGACCAATGTGTCGGCATCAGTAGAGTTTGTGATCCAGAATTTCGTGCCATTCAAGATATAACCGCCCTGCACCGCTTCTGCCTTGAGTTTCATCGAAACCACATCCGAGCCGGCACCGGCTTCCGACATGGCTAGAGACCCGACATGCTCGCCGGAAATCAGCTTCGGCAGATATTTCGCTTTCTGCTCGGGTGACGCCCAGCGGCGGATCTGGTTGACGCACAGATTGCTATGCGCACCGTAGGACAATCCCAGCGCGGCGCTGCCCCGGCTTACCTCTTCAACCGCAATAGCATGTTCCAGATAGCCCAGGCCAAGCCCGCCATCTTCTTCCTCAACTGTTACACCGTGCAGGCCAAGCTCTCCCATCTGTTCCCAAAGTTCGCGCGGAAACCAGTCGTCACGGTCCATTTTCTGAGCCAGTGGGCTAATCTTCTCATCGGCAAATCGCCGCGTGGTATCACGGATTTGATCCGCCATCTCGCCAAGCTGAAAATCAAATTCAGGGGTAGCAATCATATTGTCCTCGTCTTTCTGGGACGCGCATATCATATTTGATTGCGACTGCGACCAAAATTTCAGGCAAATTTTTACAAAGGAACCTGGTGCGCAGAGGATTGCCGATCTTGTCCAGCAATGCCATAGGCGCGCCCATGCTCTATGATCTTGCCCGCCCGTTTATCTTCGCACTCGAAGCTGAAAAAGCCCACAGTCTCACTATTGCCGGGTTAAAGGCCTTACCGCTCGGACCTGCGCCCAAATCTGACCCCGTGCTGGCCAGCAATGTTGCGGGCCTCGATTTTGTCAATCCCATTGGTATGGCGCCGGGTTTTGATAAAAATGGCGAAGTGCCGGGCGCGCTGATCCGCATGGGCTTTGGCTATGCCGAGGTTGGCACGCTGACCCCGCGTGCACAACCGGGCAATCCCAAGCCGCGGATATTCCGCTTGCCGGAGGACAAGGCGGTCATAAACCGGTTGGGATTCAACAATGAGGGTCAGGAAAAAGCTGCACCCAGACTCAAGCAGATGCGCAACCGGATGGGCAAGGGCGTGCTCGGTATCAATATTGGGGCCAACAAGGATAGCGACGATCGGATTGCCGACTATGTTATTGGTGTGGAAAACATGGCGCCACTGGCCGACTATCTTACAGTCAATATTTCATCTCCCAATACGCCCGGTCTGCGCGCTTTGCAGGATAAAGGCGCGCTGGAAGAATTGCTGGCAGCGGTCACGCAAGCGCGCGGTGATCACAAAGTGCCGGTGTTCCTGAAAGTAGCTCCGGATCTGGAACCAGCTGATATTGATGACATTGTCGATGTCACCATGAAACAGAAGATCGATGCGCTGATTGTTTCAAATACCACCATCACGCGCCCCAATCTGCGATCGGCCAATCAGGGTGAAACCGGGGGCCTCTCCGGCGCACCCTTGAAAGATCTTGCGCTCCAAAGGCTTAAGGATTTTCGCAAAGCGAGCAGCGGCAAGATTCCGCTCATCGGCGTGGGTGGCATAGCCAATGCCGAGGATGCTTATGAACGAATCCGCGCCGGCGCTTCGCTGATCCAGCTTTACACTGCGATGATATATGAGGGCCCGGCGATGGCCCGCGTGATGAGCTGCGGACTGGCGCGGCTGTTAAAGCGGGACGGATTTGCATCCGTTTCAGAAGCTGTAGGAGCAGACGACAAATGATTTGCCAAAAGAACAAGCCATCCATAAAACTCGGCACCATGAAAAAACTCCTGACTTTGCTCGCTTTTTTCCTGATCACTCCCCTTGCCGTTCCGGCCAGCGCGCAAAATGCGGGCACTGCCGCATCGGCGCATCCCGAGGCCACCAAGGCGGGTTTTGAAATGCTGCAAGCGGGCGGCTCTGCGACCGATGCCGCGATGGCGATGATGCTCGCGCTAACTGTCGTCGAACCGCAATCGAGCGGCATTGGTGGCGGCGGTTTCCTGCTGCATCATGATGGCAAAAGCGGCTGGATGGAGACGATTGACGGGCGCGAAATGGCTCCTGCAGCCGCCGCTTCGGATCGTTTTCTTGGCGAAGATGGCAAACCCCTTGGATGGCGCGACGCCGCGCCTGGTGGCAAGTCAGTGGGCGTCCCCGGCAATATGCGGCTGATGGAAATGGCGCATAAAAAATGGGGTAAACTGCCCTGGGAACAGCTGTTCGAACCCGCCATAAAACTGGCAGAAGAGGGCTATGCCGTCAGCCCACCGCAATATGACTGGATGAAACGGCTCGAAAAACTATGGGTTAAATTCCCTGACATGCAGAAACTTTACTGGCGCGATGGCGCGCCAGCACCACGCGGAACGATAATCAAGAATCCTGAGCTTGGTCAATTGCTGCGTGAATTGCAGGCCGGCGGCGCCGATGCTTTTTATACCGGCAAGACAGTGGCCGCAATTACGGCGGCCGTCGGCAACGCTCCCCAAAACCCTTCGATACTTACTCAGCAGGATTTTGACAATTACAGCGCGATCTTGCGGCAACCGGTTTGCTCCACTTATCGCGAATACAGGATTTGCGGCATGGGCCCGCCCTCTTCAGGAGCAACAACAGTCCTGCAAATATTGGGATCAATCGAACGCTTTGATATGGGAGCGCTCTATGAGAAAGAACCGGCCCGCGCCTGGCATGTCATTGGTGAAGCCATGCGGCTGGCCTATGCGGATCGGGAAAAATATCTTGCGGATCAGGATTTCGTTTCAGTTCCGGTGGCTGGCTTGATTGACAAGGGCTATCTCGCAAAGCGCTCACAGATGATCGCATTGCAACGCGCGCGGCCGGAATTTCCGGGAATCGAGACTTATCCGGCTGGCAACCCTCCCGGTTCCATGCCACGCACGGCTGCTATTTCATCGGAAGTTGCCGGAACCACCCATTTCACCGCCGTTGATGGGGAAGGCAATATTGCGAATATGACATCCACTGTCGAAGGACCGTTTGGCAGCCAATTGATCGCGCGCGGCATGGTGCTCAATAACGAACTGACCGATTTCACATTCGCACCGGAAAAAGATGGTGCACCGGTTGCAAACAGGGTGCAAGCGGGCAAACGCCCCCTTTCATCCATGTCACCGACAATTGTTTATAATGCAAATGGAGAACCGATTCTGGCATTGGGTTCGGCAGGTGGTAAACGGATTATCATGCATGTCGCCAAAACTTTGATCGGCGTGCTGGATTATGGATTGCCGCTAAAAGATGCCATGGCAATGCCCAATATCTATTTCGGCGGATCCGGGCTGCTCATTGAAAATGACAGTAACCTGATTGCCCTGCAAAATGACCTGGCCCGTCTCGGCCATACCGTTGTGACCAGCAACCTGCCGTCAAAGCTCGCTGGTGCGCAAAAAACCGAAAAGGGTTGGGTCGGTGCCGTTGATCCGCGCAGCACCGGAGAAGCAGTTAGCGAACTGCCTTAAATCCAAGATTTCTCGCACAATGGCTGGAAACCATTGCCCGAAACTTTTATCCACGCTAGCCTGTAGCAACAACAGGGGGCTGACCGTTTAAAGGTTCGGCCGCGCGAGAGGGTGAATAGAGTGTCGGCAAAAAAAGCGAAGAACCGCTATCTTGAATTTGATGGGTTTTCCAACCTTGTTTCCATGTTTTTTCAGCGCGCAAGCGAAGGCGGAGACAAGCCGTTTCTCAGCGCAAAAATAGATGGCGAATGGCGCGCAACCAGTTGGGCAGAGGCGGCTCGGCAAGTGGCAGCATTGGCCAAATCGTTCCAGAAATTGGGGCTGAAGCCGGGTGATCGCATCATGCTCGTGGCGGACAATTGTCCGCAATGGTGCATCGCCGATCTGGCGATCATGGCGGCAAAATGTATCACTGTTCCGACCTATACAACCAACACGCCAAACGACCACCAGCACATATTGGACAATAGCGGCGCGAAAGCAGTGATCGTATCCAATCAGAAACTGGCACAAAACCTGATTCCCTCTGTCATGAAATCAACCGATGCCGATATTGTTATTGGCATGTCGGATCTGCGGATTGGCCAGTCCGGCGATTTTGCTATTCACCAGTGGAATCACTTGATTCAGGGCACGGATGAGGATGTCGCGGAGATAAGCGCGGAGGCCGCGGACATAAAGCGAGATGATGTTGCCTGTATCATATATACCAGCGGAACCGGCGGAAAGCCCCGCGGCGTGATGCAACCGCATGGCGCGATCTTGCACAATGTCAAAGGGCCGGCAGAGGTTATCGAAAATGATTTTGGATGGGATGAAGAGGTGTTCCTCTCGTTTCTGCCGCTCAGTCATGCCTATGAACATAGCGCCGGACAGTTTTTCCCGATCGGCTTGGGCGCTGAAATCTATTATTCGGAGGGCCTCGAAAAGCTTGCTTCGAATATCGAAGAGGTCCGGCCGACCATCATGGTGGTGGTCCCGCGCTTGTTTGAGGTGTTGCGCCAACGGCTAATCAAAACGGTCGAGAAACAGGGCAAGATGCCGAATTATCTGCTCGGCAAGGCATTGGCTATGGGCGAACGGGCGGCCAGTGGCAAAAAACGCAAGCGCGACAAGCCAATGGATATTTTCCTGAACAAGACGCTCCGTCCCAAGGTGCAAAAACGCTTTGGTGGACGGATCAAGGCGATGGTATCAGGCGGTGCTCCCTTGAATCCCGACATCGGCGTGTTCTTCCAGTCATTGGGGCTGACCTTGCTGCAAGGCTATGGTCAGACCGAATCTGGCCCGATCATTTCCTGTAACAGGCCACGTACCGGCCTGAAAATGGATACGGTCGGCCCGCCGATGATCGACACGGAAGTCAAGATTGCAGATGACGGTGAAATATTGGTGCGCGGCGAGCTGGTCATGAAGGGCTATTGGCGTAACCAGGCGGAAACCGATCGGGTGATCATCGATGGCTGGCTGCATACCGGCGACATTGGCCTGATCGATGAAGCCGGACGGGTCGCGATTACGGACCGCAAGAAAGACCTGATCGTCAATGACAAAGGCGAGAATGTTGCTCCGCAAAAACTCGAAGGCATGCTGACTCTACAACCGGAAATATTACAGGCGATGATTGTTGGCGACAAGCGTCCCTATATGGTCGGGCTTGTCGTACCCGATCCTGAATGGGCCCTGGAATGGTCCCGCCAGGAAGGCATGGCTTATGACTTCCTGAAACTTCAGGCCAATCCAGCCTTCAAATCGGCAGTGAGGGAAGCCGTTGACCGGGTGAACAAAAACCTGACGGTGACCGAAAAAGTTCGCCGGTTTGAGTTTGCCGACGAGCCATTTGCAATCGAAAATGAAGAACTGACGCCGAGCATGAAAATCCGGCGTCATGTCATTCGCGAACGCTATCAGGAGCGATTGGACGCGCTTTACAAGAAGTAAGCGCTGATCATTATGATCAGTTAGCCGCGGTTTTGGTGTAAGGCACGAACGAACTGAACGAACAGCTGTCGATAAACGCGCCAGATGGCCGATCTTGCACCTGCGCAATCTCACCACGGCAAAGCTGCGATGAAGGCCTAACGGTTACCAGCGTGTGGCGATCCACATCCCGGCATCCGCCGTAGGGCTCATTCACATATATTGTCTTGGGATTACCGCTGCGCCCGTAGATCAGATATTTATCGCCAATGACCGTCATGTTTCTTTGGTCGAGGCGATTGATACAGCTCACCGGCTTGCCAGCTTCTCGCCCGGCAATTTTCTTGTCAAACTTGGACTGATCTTTCTCACTGAGCTTCACTTCAGCCGTGCCACTATTCGCAGCCGGGGCGGCCAGCATCAGTGCCAATGGTAATGCGAAAATGATCTTACGCATGACGTATCTCCTTCGATGTTCCCCCATCAAAGATATGTCATATCATGAATCCACCAGAATCAGAAATCAAGGTCTAAAAATTGTCTTTGGCTGTACGCCGCTCTGCCAATTGCTCGACGGAGGCCGCGCGCATGAAGGGATTGGTGGCCGCTTCCAGAGCAATGGTCGTTGGCACTGTTGCCTCCCCCTTGGCCCGCGCCGCCAATACGGCTTTCATACGCTCTTTCAAGGCCTGGTTTTCCGGTTCCGCTACAAGTGCATATTCACCATTGGCCTGCGTATATTCATGCGCGCAAAAAACTCTGGTTTCACCCGGCAATTTCGAAAGTTTTTGCATATTATCATACATTTGCTTGGCCGTGCCTTCAAACAGTCGGCCACAGCCCATGGCAAATAGCGTATCGCCAACAAAGACAACCTTTTCATCGGCAATATGAAACGCAATATGACCCGCAGTATGGGCTGGGACATCGATAACCTTGGCCTCTACCTCGCCAAGACGGACATTATCGCCCTCTTTGACCATATTATCGAGCGTTGGAATTCGCTCTTGCTCTGCTTCCGGTCCTGTAATGCGACATCCCGTCGCTTCCTTAATCGCAGCATTGCCGCCGGTATGATCAGGATGCCAGTGCGTGTTCCAGATCTGGGTGATCTGCCAACCCCGTTTGTCCGCTTCTGCGAGCACGGGGTCGGCCACGGCAGGATCGACGACCATTGTCTCCTGCGATACAGGTTCATGTACCAACCAGACATAATTGTCGGACAAGACGGGAATACGAATAATTTCAAGCATGGCTGGCAATTTACGACGCCGTCTCATCGCTGTCGAGGATTAACGGCAAAATAACCATTTTACCTTAATACACATAGACTTAGTCCAAGTATCGATTGGGAAGGATCGCGCATTGCGCATATTGGCCACATTTCTGGCATTGCTCGGTTTTTGTCTGATGCTGCCCGTGTCTGGTGCAACTGCCGCTTCTGCGCCATTGACGGACGACCTTTGTACGTTCGGAACCGGCCCGAATGGGAAAATTGCTGACGTTATTGCCGCGAGCGAAAAATTCAATTGTTCGGACAGCAAATATGATTTCGCTGGATCAAAGCTATGGGCCAAGTTTCCCTTCAAAGCCGACGCTGTTCCGCCAGGGACTGTGGAGATACAGGGCGATAACAACGGCCTGACCTCCATATCCGTACACGCGCAGCTGACAGACAATAGCATCATCTCCAGCTATTTTTCCGAGCGACAAGTCATTGATAGCTGGAGACCGAAAGGCCTTTACGGCTTGCCAGTGCCCGGGTCTGAGGATCCGGCGATCCGGGATCGAATTGAAACCGTCTACGTGTCCCTCGATAATCCCCGCGTGGTAAGTTCAATTACTTTGATGGAGCTAAAATCGAAACAGAAATGGGACGATTTGAAGCTGCCACTCTCTGCGATGTTTGCCCTTTTGTGCGGCATGGCGATCATGCCGCTTATCTACAACGCGTTTTTCTATGGCGCTTTGCGCTATAGTTTCATGTTGTGGCACAGCATCATGATTGCTGGCACGGTGGTTTACACATTCAGCTCTTCCGGTTTGATCTTTCTGGTGTTTCCGGAAACTAGCCTGATGACGAAATTCCTCCTCAACTACTGGACGCTTGCCCTTTGCATCGCAGCCAGTGGATTCTTCCTTGATCGCTTCGTGGAGTCGGGAAAGATCGCAAAATGGCTTCGCCCGGTACTGTTGATAAGCGCGGTGCTACCGGTCTTTGTAACAGCCTATATTTTTTACAGTCTGGACGGCTATGATAATAATCTGCGCAACTATTACCACGCCTCGTTCATTCCCTATTTGATCGCTGTTCTTTACACGATGGGCCATGCTTTGAGACGGGGAAGCAAAGCCATCTGGTTCCAGATTGCCGCATGGACACCGATCATCGCGTTCAGTGCCGACCGGATCGCCCGGGGCATGGACTTGTATATCGGCATTCCGGAACTTGACTATGGTCTGTATTTTGCGCTGGTGCTGGAAACGATCATCCTCGCTTTTGGTGTTGCAAACCGGATCATGAGACTCCGCCTGAGACACGAACATACATTGCGCGAACAGGTTGAACTGACATTGCTGGCAGAAACCGACGGCCTGACCGCAATCAGCAATCGCCGGGCTTTTGAAAAAGCGTTCAAGCAGAATCTGATTGAGCGCCGTTATGGTCACCTTGCCATCCTGGACATCGACTTTTTCAAGCAGGTCAATGATCAATATGGTCACGAAATCGGAGATGAAGTGCTGCGCATTGTCGGGCGAGAATTAAGTTCTACCCGACATTTTGCAGCTCGTATCGGCGGTGAGGAGTTTGCGCTGCTGATACGTCCTGATGAACGCGGCAATCGGAAAGGAAACCCGTCGTCGGAACTCACACGCATTTGCGAAATTCTGATCCGCTCCGTCGACACCAATGTTCCCGAAATTCAGCAGCCGGTGACATTTTCGGCCGGCGTCGCGTCTATTCCCAGACGGGCATCTCTCCGCGCGGTCATGGCCATTGCCGACCGGCGTTTATATGATGCAAAGAATAATGGACGGAATCAGGTCGTGAGCTTTGATTTGTCGAAACTATCGACCAATCCGGGAACCGGGACTGCTGCGGCTTAGCTGATATACCAGCTCACCATTCGCCTATATTTTCCATGCTCGCCCATGGCTCCTGAACCGGCAAATTCTCTCCGGACTGCAACAACTCAACCGAGATATTGTCCGGTGAGCGCACAAATGCCATGTGGCCATCGCGCGGTGGTCGGTTAATCGTTACGCCGGCATCCATTAATGTCTGGCAAAGTTCGTAAATATTATCGACGCGATACGCTAGATGACCAAAATTACGCCCGCCGTCATAGTCTTCACCACTACCATCTTCGGCGGGCCAGTTATAGGTCAACTCCACCTCGGCAACGTCTTTTTGACCCGGCGCGGCGAGAAAGATGAGCGAAAAGCGCCCCTTCTCGCTATCATAACGACGCACTTCTTCCAGACCCAAAAGGTTGAAAAATTTGATGGTTGCGTCGGGATCAGAGACCCGCAGCATCGTATGCAGATATTGAATTGGCATTGTGGACAAACTCCATTCATCGCTATTCAGAAACGGTTCATCGCTGATATCGCAAAGCCGAACCGGGTCGATAGAGGCAGTTTAGAACGCTTGGAACGAGAGGGAAAGAGCTATGACTGAGAATATTGAAGGTGCCAAATTCCTGGACAAGACAAACAATATATTACTGGTTAGCGCCGGTTTGTTGACGATCGGATTGATCGCCGGCGGTTATCTGCTTGGTGACGGACTGCTACGCTCCAAAATGGCTGATCGCAGTGTAACGGTCCGCGGTTTGGCGGAACGGGAAGTCACCGCCGATCTTGCGACATGGACCATTGCGTACAGCGCGCAATCCAGCAACCTGCAGGCAGCGCAAGCCGATATCGATCAGGATACTGCCGCCATAGGCAAATTCTTCACTGAACTGGGTTTCAAAGCGGATGCGCTCAAACCCACAGGTGCCAATGTGAATCAATATACCAGCAATGGCGTACCTCAATATACCATCCGCCAACGGCTCTCTTTGCGCACTAACGACATTGAAAAAGCACAGGCGGCAGTCGCCCGGCAGTTCGACCTTGTGCGTCGCGGTGTTGTTCTCGAGGATGGCTCCGGTATGAGCTACACATTCACCAAGCTTGATGAGATTAAGCCGGAAATGGTTGCCGAAGCCACAAAGGATGCCCGCAAGTCAGCCGAGCAATTTGCCGAGGATAGCGGCACAGATGTCGGTGGAATTAAGTCCGCCACGCAAGGCTATTTCTCGATTAACTCGCGTGATGGCGATGGCGGGGGCTATGGCGTAACTGATACGCCTTATAAAAAGGTCCGTGTCGTCACGACGGTCAATTTCTATCTCGATTGAGCGCGGCCGACCAATGTGAAGGAATGCGGGATATCTGTCGTCGGTGATCTAGCCAAGCACAATGATGAGTAGGTAAGGCTTGGTCTATCATATTGCGCCAGACGGATAAGCCTTTTTCTCCCGCGTCATCTTCCCGCGCAACCAGGGCAATGGCGTCAGTATTTTTGAAGCTATAATGCCGACAATCAAACAGATCGGGATCTGCACAAGAAAGATCAGGATATACCAGGGATCTGACTCGCTCCATTTAAGGACATGCGCGACACCACCAAAGAATTTTATCGTGATGGCGTGGCTGCAAAAAATCGTGAAGATATGCGGCTCCAGCCATGACAACCAGCCCGTGATGCGGGAATTGCGCATAACAAGCTCATAGGCCAATCGCCACATGAGCAGAGACATAGCGATACGCGGCACATGTTCGAAGAAACGGAACGCGAAGAAATTGTCCTTCGTCTGCGTAGGTAGATCAAACAAGCTTGTGATGATAAAAAATGCGAGAAGTGACAGCACCAATGGCCAACCAGGTGTCCAGCGTGCCTGGCCCGCCAGCGCCAACGCCATTCCCACCAAATAGAAGGTCGCTATCTGATTACGGAAAAGCAAAAATCCTGATGGCATTTGCTCCAGCAAGAATATCCCGAACATGACCAAATAGGATATTTTCGGGGATCGCCGATAAATTGTGAGAACCAGCCAAGCATAGCAGGACATTATGAATATTTCCCGCAGGAAATGAAGCGGTCCATTTGCCGGACTGGCGGTGAGCGCAAAAAAGCTGTTCAACCATTCCATAAGAGTATCTGGCGCAAGGCCTGTTTCGCCGCGCACCCGTTGTTCGACAAACAAAAGTAAAACAACTGGAATTGACCAGACAATCATCGGCACCAATAGAGTTGCCGGCTTTGTTTTCATCACGGCAATCGCATGCCGCCGGTCAAAGGAATGAACAATCAGCAGACCGGAAATCAGACTGAGCAGCGGCACAGATGCCCGGCCAAGAGAATCGACGACTAGGACAAAAAATGCTTCGATCGCAAAAGGTTGGCTCGCAGCCAGAATGCGATCGCTGCCCGGCCAAATATGGGTCGTCATCATGAAAATGATGCAGACAACCCGGGCAACCTTGATCAATTGCGATTGATCCTGACCGATACGGTTGGTCAACAAACTCGTATTTTGCACCCCAGATTCCCCGATTGTCCTGCGCCTGCTCTAAGTCGCTATCCCATGCTTGGCAATTGGCGTCGCGAAAAAGGGCGCATTGCTGGCTGACTTAAGCACTCCCCATTTTCCCTTCGATCAGATCTTGGTTCTGCAACAGGGCCGAAGCCAGAAAGCGCATCAGCAATTTTATCCGTGGGGTCGCTTTGAGATCGGGATGGGTCAGCACCCAGAAGTCAGCCACCGGAAAAGGCGGCGGCGATTGCGGTAAGCGCACCAGATCAGGATCAGGGTCACCCAGATAGCAAGCGTTACGAACCATACCATGCCCTTGTTTCGCCGCCTGATGGATCAGCGTTATGTCATCACTAGTCATTCTGACCGGCGCGTCCGGAAAAGGGCTCGTTGCAATCCAGGACGGAACTCCCGCCGGCGAAGGCAGGGTGATCCAGCATCGGTCAGAAGGTGCAGTCTTTTCAAGATAGTCATATCGGGCATAATAGCTCAGCGCGTAGGGAAACAGGCGGCGGCCAACCAGATGTTCCGGCGGTTTCGCAACACCCCTGATCACAACATCGGCCTCTGATCGGTCAAGATCAGCGAAGCGATATGTGCTTTGTAAAATCAATTCGATGCCGGGATATTGGCGGGAAAAATC
Source organism: Parasphingorhabdus sp. (assembly GCF_965233695.1). Taxonomy (GTDB): domain Bacteria; phylum Pseudomonadota; class Alphaproteobacteria; order Sphingomonadales; family Sphingomonadaceae; genus Parasphingorhabdus. The sequence goes on along the minus strand of NZ_OZ247497.1, from coordinate 1,826,110 downwards.
GATAAGATAATCGAGCAACAAGAATTGCCCGAGGACATCGGGAATCGAGAGAGTAATCGGCCCTGACAATTCTGTTTCATTGGCCTTGCGCCTGCGGTCGGCGGAAAAGCTGATCCCTTCGATCTGCTGCGCCGCCTGGACAAGCTGCGTCCCCCATTCTGTTGGCTGATATCCACCCGCAATGCGCTCAAACACTGGCTGACCATAGCGGTCATTGATAATCGCCAGGCGCCGCGAAACGGTGCTGTGCGTCACGCCCAACAAATTTGCCGCTGACCGAACGGTGCCGGATCGATCCAGCGCCAATATGAATCGATAGTCGTCCCAATTTTCCATTGGTGCATTATTGCACCAATGGTTGACAATTTAAATCCATATTATCGATAAATAGGTCGTTATATGGTGCGATAACGCAACGACCAGTCATCATAACCAATAATAATGGAATCGAAAATATGCTATCCCTTCGCACAACCGCCGTCATGCTTTCACTGAGCGCGGCCTTCGTTTTTACTCCCGCCTGCAGCAAATCCACGCAGGAAGCACCCAATCAGGCAACAGCAGCGGCAACCAGTCTCAAGTTAAAAAAGGGACAGGTGCTTTCCATCATCCTGCCGCAAGCCAAGGCGGACGCCTCAGAGGCGCGGCAGCAATATTACAAGCAAGCCTTCACATTGGGCGCGAAATTCGGTTTGCAGCGCGAGGCAGTGCTGGCAATGGATGATGTGATTATCAGCGACTATAAACCATCCGGGCTGATCTTTTATTCCTATCCCGATGCCGCATCGGAAAAAGGCTTGTCGAGCGCACCGGAATGGCCAGCAATCAAGGCAATGCGACCCGGTATCTGGCAAGAGCTGAAAATCTACACCGCAGAGCTGGACAGTGATCTCGATCTAAATTTTGACCCTGACAAAAGCTATACATTGGTAGTCGCGTGGCTAAATCCCGAAAATCCAGACGACTATCAACGCTATTTGAAAGGCATCGAGCCAGCGGTTGCAGCCGCAGGCGGGCGGTTCATCTACAAGATGTTTAACCCGCAATATGAGGCAAATGGTTCGACCAACACCAACACCGCCCCCGGCCAGCTGACCTTTGTCGAGTGGGACACTTTGGACGGTTTTACGAAGGTCCGCACCAGCGCCGAGTATAAAGCGAATGCTCGCTACTTTGGCACGGGAACGACCAAGGTTGAATTTTATCGGATGAAAACACGGCCGCAATGATCCACCATTCGTCTATCTCATCGGGTTTTCCACGATCAAATCAAACGACACTGACCCGTATCAATACCCGGATCACTGATTATTGGGGATTTGATTTGATCTTCCGAGACCTGCGGCACACCAAAAACTGTCGGGTTGCTGTCATAATTGGCACCGTCAAATGACAGCAACCCAATATAGGGTGTTGTAATGCCGCCTCCGGCAACGGCTACACCGATATCATTCCATCCGTTACGCGTTGAATCCAATGAAACAATCGGCAGCCGGGCCGGGCGAATGCGGGCGATCAGACGGTATCGGAGTTCATCGCCATCATTGGTGATATTTTGAAAAATATAGCCCTTGCAACCTCCGGTGCCGCAATATCCGCTGCCTGAAAGATAAACGACCAGATCGCGTTTATTGGACCGAAGCTCGGCAAAGCCAAGTATAACAAGGTTTTTACGAAAAAAATCAGGTTGGTTTGCGTAAGAATCACGATGATCAGTCACCGTTCGGACAATTAGATTTTTCAGATAGTCCCGGGACTGGCTTCGATCGAAGACTGAATCGCAAACCGGGCCCTCGCCAATGGCCTGGGCATTTGAAGCAGTTTCTATCACCGATGGCCTATTGCAGCCCGCCAATGTCATGGCGATGAAAGCAAACATCACTGTCGATATTTTAGTCGTGCAAAGCGTCCTCATCTTACAACCGATTTGGTGGGAATGGAGTATGAAATCAGAAAGGGCAGCGCCTGTGCCGCCCCGGATGACCGAAGTCACTCAGGGGGTTGATTGCACGCCGCCTTTCCAGACTCAAATGGTTACCCAGGACAATCGCCTTGCCGTTTTGCGCCGATATTCATGGCCAATTTTGCAGTTTCGCCGCTGGCAGGATCCTTAATATCGAACGCCATCTCGCTATCATAGCCTTCTGGATTAGCCTGACCGCTCATCTTGATGTTGATATCGCCTTTGCCGGTGCCTTTACAGGTCATTTCCAGATCAATCGTGGTTGCCGAGCCTTCGTCCTTGAGCGTTTCACATTGGCCGCCCAGTGCACCTGACATCTGTTTGGCTGCCTCTTTCCACTGAGCGCCATTATCATCACCTTTCATGCAGAATAGTCCACCTGTGCCACCACCGGCAACGCGCTCCATCTGGGCGATTGTATTTTTCCTGGCTTCCTCAGACATGCCCGGAAAATCAAGTTCAGTAATCTTGACCGTTTGCTGATACTGGCCAGCCGTCGGGCTGCCATCCCCGCCGCTGCCGCATGCCGCCAGCATGAGAGGAGCCGACAAGATTGGCAGGAGATATTTCTTGGTCATGGAAGAATGCTTTCTGTTGTTGTTATCGCGGTTCTATCGGCCACTCTCACAATTGAAAAGCCCCGCGGTGTAAAACCTCAATCGCTTACACTGGTAACAAGCTGGGCGAGATATTTCTGCGCTGCCTTGGCTGACCGGCTTTCTGCGTCAATCTGAACTGCCTTTTCCCAATTGGCTTTGGCTTCAACCATGTCCCCCGCTTCATAAGCAATATTGCCCGCTTCAAGGGCTACAGCCGGATCACGGGCGGCAAGCCTGGCGGCGACTTCAATGTCCGCCTTGGCTCCAGGCAAATCATTCATCCGCCGCGCCAGGGTGGCCGAGAGCAGCCAGCCAAGCGGGTCCTGCGGTGCCAGCTGGTGAACCAGTACAAATTCAGCTTTGGCCGCTGCATAGTCATTGAGCGCAACATGTGCCCGGGCGCGATCCAAATGTACTTCACCTTTTTCCAACCCAATGAGGCTACCCTGTACAAGGGCGGCATTAAGATATTCGAGCGCTTTGTCCGGTTGATTACCCGCCAAGGCAGCATTGCCTGCCTGAGCCCAGAAATTGGCGACACGCGGATATTTGGCAATCTCTGCCTCTTGCGCCGCTTCAGCAAATGCCTTTGTTGCCGCTGCCCAGTTAAATTGCTCGGCATAAGCAAATCCGAGGCAATGACGAGCAAGAAAGCCGCCACCCTCAATTCGCCATTTATTCGCTTCGACGACGCCGCTGGCGGGATCATCCAGAGCCAGATCGACGCATTCGTTGAAACGCACTTCCGACATGGTCATCGGAGCGGACGGGTTGATCGTCTGCGGCACCGGCGACCCATAGGGCGTAGCTGATTGTGCCATCAGGAGAAAAAGAGACGTGAACATATCCGCTATCAAACCTTCATAATCGCAGCCTACCCGGTCGACTGTTTCAATCCAGCCGCGAAACCACGTCAATCAACAGAGTAATATCCTGATCACGTGACAAGCGGTGATCGCCGTCCTTTACCAAATGCACCTGCACATCGGCTGAACGTATTTTCTTGGCAATCTCCAAGGCATAGGCCCACGGTACATCGGCATCCTCCTGTCCATGAAGCAGCCGCACTGCGCCATCAAAGGCGATTTCCTTGTGGAGCAGGCGATTGGCTTCACCGGACTGCCAGAAGACGTTTGTTGTCACGTAAGGATCGTCGCCATAGTCGCTATGTTCCTCCAGCTTGCCTTCGCGCAGGATGGTCATTTTCTGCTCTTGTGTGAATCCCCAGTCGGTAAAATCCGGTGCAGCAGCGATGCCAACCATCGCCTTCACGCGCATCGGCCGGGCAAGTGCGACAAGCAGCATCAACCAGCCGCCCATCGAGGAACCAATCAATGTGATGGAACCGCTCGTAACCTTTTCCATCAGGAACAGCACATCGTCACGCCAATCGATAAGACTCTGCTCTTCAAATGCGCCGCCGCTGGCACCGCACCCAGCATAGTCGAGGCGTAGCATTGCGCGACCACTATCTGCTGCCCATGCATCAAGCGCCAGCGCTTTGCCGCCTTCCATATCCGACATATAGCCGGGGAGGAAAACCAGTGTGCTGCCCTTCACGCCGTCTTTCGCGGGCCGATAGCAATAAGCCAGATTAGCGCCGCCGGGACGCTGCATATAGAGGATATCGTCTTCCATGTATGTCTTTCGCTGATGTTATGTGCTTCTGCCTACGCAGGAGCTGGAATGACATCAACTCAAACGTGCGGCGAGCCGAAATAAACAATCCCGAGACACAGAAACGCAATGATCAGCATGCCCACACCGCTCAACATCGGCCGCTTGTATTTTGGCAACAATTTTGTCAGCTCTTCCGGCGGATCACCGGTGAAGCCCAGTTGCCAGTGCGGGCGCCCCTTGATCCCGTCGTCCAGGCCAAAAACATGCGAACCGCCTGTAAAGCCGCGATATACCAGATCGCCAAAATAATAGGCTTCGCTGCGCCATTGGTTTTCAAAAAACAGAAAGGTGTTGCCAATAGTTTCGATCCGCACGTGACGTTTGCGTGCGCCCTTGGCATCACGGTGCCATACGGGGGTCGAATTGCTCATAGCGGTTTGGCCAATAGCAGGGCGCGGTTTATATATCGTTACCGCGTGGGCGCCTCGTTGCCGCTTGCAATGGCGGGCAATAGAACAAGGTTTAACAGCACCCTGTAAATCAATGCCTTAATGATCGCGACTACTCCTCCTGCAACCGTTAATCCTGCTGAAAAATCTCTTCGATCGCCATATCAAATAACGCCGCAATCTTGAACGCGAGCGGCAGGGACGGATCATATTTCCCCGTTTCTATGGCATTGACACTTTGGCGTGAGACGGACAGTCGTTCAGCCAAATCCGCCTGTGACCAGTCACGCTCTGCACGGAGAACTTTCAATCGGTTCTTCATGCACGCCACCGGACAATGCCGCCAGCTATTCCAAAGTTCACCAGCCAGATGACGCCGAACCATTGCGGCCCCTCTGTCATCAAATCATAGACGTTCAGGAACTGCCATATGGTTGCCGCACATAAAGTAATCGCTGTGGCCAGCATGATCTGTTTGGCGACAAGGAAGCGCTGATATTCATCTTCCATTTCGAGCAGCAATCGGAACACAGTCCAGAAGACGCCGCACATTGGCAATGCCGTTAGGATCGCAAGAGCATAGACGAAAAGGCCTTCTGGCGGGTTTGCGGAATTTTTGAGTGACAAGCCCCAGATCAGAATGACCATATAGGCCGTCATAAAAATACCCAAGCGCCAGAAATAGCGTTTCATCGAAGGGGGGATTTTCGTTTCGGGCCTATCCCCGGCCCGGTTGCTATGATTGCTCATGCGTTCAAACCCCTGATTCGATAGAAAAAATATCCCAGACTCCAACTGGCCAGCATTATGGCAATGAGATCATCACCCATTAGCGGTCCATAGAGCAAATCCCAGGCCAGATTGACGAATAGCGTGGTTATAATTCCCACAATGGCACCATTGGTCATAAGCTGGAAATAATAGTCTTCGACCTTCCGCCGGTCCATTGCCGCTGCATAGGTAGCAATAAAGGCGATAACCAAGGTCAGACCGGAAAGAGCCAGAATTTTCATGAGCGGGTCAACCGCGATAACCGGTTCCGGATCAAGGTTTTCGGCAATCAGCATGGTGATGCTGACCAGCAGAAGAAACCCAAAGACCCAATCCGGCCTGATCGCGCGATAGGTGCGTTGCCAGAGATTGGGGGTGGATGGCTCACTCACCGGAACATCGCCAGAAACAATATAGCGAAACTCGCCCACATCGCGATATCTGCGTTTCGCGCCGTCCGACAGCCGCCGTTAAATCTCGTTCTCATCACATTCTCCTTCAAGTTAAATTGACATAATGTCATGTTACCTTGACTTTATGGTTGTGATTCGTCGAAATGTCAAGCACCCATTACATAGTGTCAATTGTCCTTGCATGACTGTCTTGACTTCGTTGCCAAAATCCTTTCCTACGTCCTCCGCCTTCGTTATGCCGGAGGTGGTTGACTTGGTCCGTCGAGTGACTAAGGCAATCTCGATCCAGGAATCGCTGTTTTCCGAGATTCTATGGTGAGAATTGTGTGAACTTTAAAGATTGAAACCCGATGACCAAGATGATCAAAATCACCCTTCCCGACGGCTCTGCGCGTGAAGTGGCATCGGGTACAACACCCGCACAGATTGCCGCCGATATTGGTCCGGGTCTGGCCAAAGCGGCATTGGCTGCGCGCATTGATGGCGAAATTCGTGACATCATGCAGCCGCTGGATGTCGATACCGAGCTGGCCTTGATAACGTCCCGCGATGAAGACGAAGCGCTGGAACTCGCCCGCCACGACTTTGCCCATGTACTGGCCGAGGCTGTCCAAAACCTCTTTCCCGGCACGCAGATCACCTTTGGCCCGTCCACGGAAGATGGTTTCTACTATGACTTTGCGCCTGCTGGCGATCCGTTTACCGATGATGATCTGCCAAAGATCGAAGAAGAAATGCGCCGGATCATCAACGCCGACAAGCCGCTGCGTCGCGAGGTTTGGGAACGTAATGATCTGATCGCGCTTTGGGAAAAAGAGGGTGAAAAGTTCAAAGCCGAATGGGCTGCTGAACTCCCGGAAGGCGATGAGATTAGCGTCTATTGGTCCGGCGAAGACTGGATGGACATGTGCCGCGGCCCTCATCTTGCTTCCACTGGCAAGCTGGATCCGCAAGCGTTCAAACTGATGCGTGTATCGGGCGCCTATTGGCGCGGGGACCAGCGCAATCCGCAATTATCGCGTATCTACGGTACAGGCTGGCTAAACAAGAAGCAGTTGAAAGCGCATCTCGTAAGGCTGGAAGAAGCGGCCAAGCGGGATCATCGCAAGCTGGGTCAGGAAATGGACCTGTTCCATATTCAGGCTGAAGCGATGGGCAGCATTTTCTGGCACCCCAAAGGCTATATGATTTGGCGCGAGCTAGAAGCTTACATGCGCCGCGCTATTGATGATGCTGGCTATAACGAAGTAAAAACGCCGCAAATCATGGATGCGCGTCAATGGGAGCAGTCGGGCCATTGGGGCAAGTATCGCGAAAATATGTTCGTCGTGCCTGACGAGATTCCGAGCGTTGACGATGATGCGCCGCTGGTCTCATCCGACGCCGACATGATGGCGATCAAGCCAATGAATTGCCCGGCCCATGTCCTGATCTTCAAGCAAGGCATCAAGAGCTATCGCGATCTGCCGCTGCGCATCTATGAAAATGGCTGTTGCCATCGCAATGAACCGCATGGTGCGTTGCACGGCCTGATGCGCGTGCGACAATTCACCCAAGATGATGCCCATATTTTCTGCCGCGAAGACCAGATTGTCGATGAGGTCAAGAAATTTTGCGAACTGGCCGACCGGATTTACAAAGAAATGGGCTTTGAAGGCTATTCGATCAAGCTCGCACTTCGCCCCGACGAGCGTTTCGGCTCCGACGCAATATGGGACCAGGCAGAAGCAGAATTGCGCGATGCCGTGCATGCCGCCGGCATGGCGACCGAAGAATATGGCTGGGAAGAACTGCCCGGTGAAGGCGCATTTTATGCACCCAAGCTGGAATGGCATCTGACCGATGCGATTGGCCGGACGTGGCAAGTCGGCACGATCCAGTCTGACCGCGTATTACCGGAGCGACTGGATGCCAGTTATATTGCAGAGGATGGTGCTCGACACCGGCCGGTTATGCTGCACAGAGCCATATTCGGTTCGTATGAGCGCTTTATCGGTATTTTGATCGAACATTATTCGGGCAAGATGCCGCTTTGGCTTGCCCCGACCCAAGCGGTTGTGGCCACGATCGTCACCGATGCCAATGATTATGCGATCTCGGTAACCGAAAAACTGAAGGCCGCGGGCATCAGGGTTTCTCCGGACTTACGCAATGAAAAGATCAACTATAAGGTGCGCGAACATTCGCTTGCAAAAGTACCGAATATTTTGGTTGTTGGTATGCGTGAAGCCGAAGAAGGCAAGGTAGCACTTCGCAAACTGGGCCAGAAAGAGCAATTGTTTCTGACCGTCGATGAGGCAGTTGCGATGCTCAAAGACGAAGCACTCGCACCGGATTTGAGAGGAGATGACGCATGAAACGGGCTATGATCGTTTTTATGACAGCAGCCGCAGTCACTTTGATCGGATGCAAGCCTGTTGACGAGAGCGGTTCAACCGTAGAAACTGCCGCTATGCCCCATCACACAAAGGCTAGCGACGAGAGCAGCGAAGCGGTCAGAGAATATATCCGTGCCAACGCAAAGATGCATGACAATATGGCCAAGGTTCATTCCGATCCCGACATCGCCTTCATGCAGGGCATGATCGCGCATCACGAAGGTGCGTTAGAAATGGCCGAAATCGTGTTAAAACATGGCAAAGACCCCGAAACAAAGGCGTTGGCGCAGCAGATTATTGACAGCCAGCGCAAGGAAATTGAGCAGATGCGTGAATGGCTCAAGAGCCGGGATGCCTTGCCAGAGCGAGAATCACTGCTGCCGAAGTCGTTGGAAAATACTGGCAAGGTGGCGGACATTCCGCAGGTCACACCGGCAGATCCGGAGAATTGATCTTGCCATTGATCAAGCGCCTCCCAGACACTAAATATGTATATAACAATTTGCGACCCTTGCAATTTCCCGCTATTGGCCGCTTCGTTCAAACTTTGAGGAGTATTTAACATAGCTGCACCACCACGCCGTCCCACACCGCCCGTCAAAGGCGGCCCGCGTTTCAACAATCTGATCATTTCCGATACCGTACGGGTCATCGACGATAAGGGTGAAAATCTTGGCGTCATGAACACTGGCGAAGCGATCGAGCGAGCAAAGGATGTCGGCCTCGACCTTGTGGAAGTGTCTCCCAATGCTTCACCGCCCGTCGCAAAATTCCTCGACGTCGGTAAGTTCAAGTACGAAGCCCAGAAAAAGGCCAATGCAGCGCGCAAGACCCAAAAGGTCCAGGACGTCAAAGAAATCAAGATGCGTCCGAATATCGACGATCATGATTATCAGGTGAAGATGCGCAATGTGAACAAGTTCATCGACAATGGCGACAAGGTCAAAGTAACCTTGCGCTTCCGCGGTCGTGAAATGTCACACCAACAACTCGGCATGCAATTGTTGCAGCGGGTTCAGGAAGACACAAAGGAAAACGCGAAGGTCGAAGCTTATCCAAAGCTGGAAGGCCGTCAGATGCTGATGGTCCTGTGCCCTAAATAGTCGGTAATTGCGATTAATTGGGGTGCGTGCGCGCTATCCAGATAAACGCAATGCCAACGGCGAGACCGGTCAGGGCGATAGCGATTTCGAAGCCTTGTGATACCATTAGGTTAACCGTTTCCATGAGCGATTCCCTTCATGGGTACCAAGGTCAAGCTAACAGCGGGTTAAACAGGCGCGACTTCCTGCGCAACTTTCTGCACGAAAAGGTTAAGTTACTGGCTTAGAGCGATATTGATTTGGGAAGTACCGCTTGAGATTAGCAATCTTCGGTTTGTCCCAGCGCACGATATAGCCCTGACGGGGGTTTTTCTGCATGAAATCCTGGTGATAAGTTTCCGCAGGGTAAAAGGTCTTGTAGGCCTCTATCTTGGTCACGATCGGCCGCTTCCAATATTTGCCTTTGTCCAGCTGCGCAAGATAGGCGCGCGCTGCTTTGGCCTGGGCCCCGTTAGTCGGGATCAGCGCGCTGCGATAATGTTTTCCGCGATCAGGTCCTTGGGCATTTAATGTCGTGGGGTCGGCGATTACCGAAAAGAACACCTGCATCAATTCGCCATAGCTCACGACGCTGGGGTCATAGACCACCCGCACCGCCTCAGCATGGTTGGTCAGACCGGCGCTAACCAGTTTGTAAGTTGCACTACGCTTGGTGCCGCCATGATATCCCGATGCCGCGCTAATAACCCCTTTTGTGTGCTCAAAAACGCCCTCGACGCCCCAGAAACAACCGCCAGCAAATATTGCTACAGCACGTTTGCCTTTTTCCGCAGCGTCGATTTTGGGAGCAGGGATAATTGTCGCTTTTTCAGCCGCATGAGCCTGGCTGATAAACTGGCCTTGGTCCGTAGAAGCAGTATCTTCCATACTCGCCCATAACACACCAAAGGTGGCAAGGCTGGCACCGGCGATAGCCAGCTTGGGAAAGATCGTGCTCATATCAAACGCCCCGTTTGTGAATCAATATCAGCTTATCATCTGCGAAGCAGTTGTCACTGTCGTTGACAGGTTCTGGCTCAATTCCTGCTGGTCCTCATTGGGCTGCATGAAAAACAGCGCCAGCGCGCCCAACAGAAAACCGCCACTGAGGCTGTAGGTCAAATCTGATTTCAAAAAACTCGGCATCTTTTTATCCTTGTGGTTACCCTGTGTTCGGAGCGACCCCTGAATTGGTTACAGCTTTAATATAGGATTGCTTTCTGCGCTGTGAATATCATCACAGGACGACATTCAGTTTCAGCAGGTGAAGAGATTCTTTATTTGACCTCAAGCGCCCGGCGCCTGAGGTAATCAAAAAAGACTCCTACTTCAACGCTACACAAGCCTTTTGAATCCGCGTGCACGCTTCCTGCAAAATATCTTCCGATGTCGCATAGCTCACCCGAAATGCCGGTGACAAACCAAAGGCCGCACCATGGACAGCCGCTACCTGCGCTTCGTCCAGAAAATAGCCGATCAGATCTTCATCCGTTGTGATCGTCTTGCCCTTTGGCGTTTTCTTGCCCATCAGCTCGCTCGCATCAGGATAGACATAAAAAGCACCTTCCGGCGTCGGACAATTCAAACCCGGCGTATCATTCAGCATCGACACGACCAGATCCCGGCGCTTCAAAAATGCAGCATTACGGTCGGCCAGAAAATCCTGCGGACCGTTGAGCGCAGCCACCGCCGCTGCCTGAGAGATGGAGCTGGGATTGGATGTCGATTGCGACTGCAACTTGCGCATAGCGCTGATCAGCCATTCAGGGCCGCCGGAATAGCCGATCCGCCAGCCGGTCATCGCATAGGCTTTGGAACAGCCATTGACCGTCAACGTGCGATCATAAAGATCCGGGCAAACCTGCGCGATGGTGGTGAACGGGAAATCGGCATACCAGATATGTTCATACATATCGTCGGTCATCACCATCACCTGCTGGTGCGGCAACAAGGCTTCACCGAGCGCCTTCAGCTCTTCCCCGCTATAGGCAGCGCCAGTGGGGTTGGAGGGTGAGTTGAGGATCAGCCATTTGGTTTTGGGCGTGATTGCGGCCGTCAACTGATCCGGCGTTATCTTGTAATTCTGGTCCGCCCCCGCCTCGACAATAACCGGCGTACCGCCCGCAAAATTCACCATGTCGGGATAGCTGACCCAATAAGGCGCTGGAATGATAACCTCATCCCCCGCATCAAGCGTCGCTACCAGAGCGTTGAACAATGTATGCTTGCCGCCGCTATTAATCGAAATCTGGGACGGCACATAGGTCAGGTCATTGTCGCGCAGAAATTTCGCGGCCACCGCCTCTTTCAAAGCCGCCGTGCCATCAACCGTCGTGTAGTTGGTATCCCCATCCCGAATCGCCTTGATCGCCGCTTCCTTGACGAAATCCGGCGTGTCAAAATCAGGCTCTCCAGCAGACAGGCCAATAATATCAAGGCCCTGCGCTTTGAGTTCCGTCACCCGGCCGGACATGGCCATGGTCGCGGAGGGTTGAATTCTGCCAAGGGCTTGGGAAAGTTTTGTCATAGGGAGGTCTTTCTGGAAGGCTTGCCGACGATGCCTAATATCATTGGGAGCCTGCTGCAACAGGGAGAATGGCTGCGCCATCATTTTAATCTGATTTTAATTCAGCATCCTTTGAGAAATTATACAAATGATACGCAAAACGGGGGTGGAATTGGGTTGAACGGAATGTCTGGCGCGACAGACCGAGCTGCCCCAATGGGGTGGCGATACCACCCAAAAAGGCCGAATTTGGTTCTAACATTGTCCCAGCATAACAGAGACTGATACGTGTAGGAAAGAAGGATCGGTTCAGTTGCGCTTTTTCACAAATTCGGCGCGCAGGACGAGGCCCTTTATCCCGTCATGCCTGCAATCAATTTCCTGCGCATCGCCGGTGAGGCGAATGGACTTGATCAGCGTACCGCGCTTTAACGTCTGCCCTGCCCCTTTGACCTTCAAGTCCTTGACCAGCGTGACCGCATCCCCATCAGCAAGAATATTGCCCACGGCGTCTACGACTTCTGGTCCTTTGGCTTTGGCTGCTGCCTCATCCGGACTCAACCACTCACCGCTTTCTTCGTCATAGACATAGTCGCCATCACCATCCGCCATCACAGAGAGTCAAGCGCCTGGCTCATATCCGCAATAATATCATCGATATGTTCGATCCCAACGGACACGCGCACGACATCCGGGCCAGCGCCAGCGGCAACCAGCTCGTCTCCCGACAATTGGCTATGTGTGGTGGAGGCGGGATGGATGATCAGCGAACGGGTGTCACCGATATTGGCGAGATGGCTGAACATCTTCACCGCAGAAACCAGCTTGGTGCCGGCGTCATAGCCGTCCTTCAGACCAAAGGTGAAAACCGCACCGCCTTTGCCGCCGAGATATTTCTGGGCCAGCGTATGGTAGTTGCTATCGGGCAAGCCGGCATAGGAAACCCAGCTAATCTTGTCGTGGCCTTGCAGCCATTTGGCCAGGGCAAGCGCATTGTCGCAATGCCGTTCCATCCGCAATGTCAGCGTTTCCATGCCGGTCAAAACCTGAAACGCGTTAAACGGCGCCAAGGCAGGACCCAGATCGCGCAACGACAGCGCGCGTGCGGCCAGTATGAAAGCAACCGGACCAAAGGCCTCGGTAAAGACTTTGCCGTGATAGGATGGATTAGGCTGGTTCAAAAACGCGAATTTCTCGCTCTTGGTCCAGTCGAACTTGCCGCTGTCCACGATCAGGCCAGCAATGCTGTTGCCGTGACCGCCGAGGAACTTGGTGCCGCTTTCAACCACAATATTCGCGCCGTGCTCGATCGGGCGGCAAAGCGCTGGCGAAGCCATCGTATTGTCGACGACGAGCGGGATACCCGCGGCGTGTGCGACATCGGCTATAGCCGCGATATCCTGAACCACGCCGCCGGGATTGGCGAGGCTTTCGATAAAAACGCAGCGCGTCTCATCGGTAATCGCACCTTTGACTTCATCCAATATATCGGCATCCACGAAAGTCACATTCCAACCGAATTTCTTGACGCTATGGGCAAGCTGGTTGAGCGAACCGCCATAGAGCTTCTTCGCTGCGACAATATGCGCCCCCGGGTCCATCAACACATGGAAGACCAGCAGCTGCGCCGCATGGCCCGAAGCAACCGCCAGCGCTGCCGCACCGCCTTCCATCGCCGCAATCTTGCCTTCCAGCGCGCCATTGGTCGGATTCATGATGCGGGTATAGATATTGCCCACCGCATCGAGATTGAACAGATCGGCCGCATGCTCGACATCGTCAAACACATAAGACGCGGTCTGGTAGATGGGCGTGATGCGCGCGTTGGTTGTGGGATCCGGCTCGGTTCCGGCGTGCACAGCCATGGTTTCCAGATGATCGGTCATGTCATTCTCCGTAAAGGGCTAAGTGTGTTTAGGCGAGCTTGGCTTTCACCAATCCTCTTAGGCTATTTCCCAGATAGAATCCGCTATCCAAATCTCCAGCCAGCAAGTCGGCTTCGATCGCATGGCCGCTGGCAATCAGCTGCCCGCGCAATATTCCGGGAAGTACCCCCCGCTTGATCGGCGGCGTTAAAAGCTTGCCGTCGCGTTCAACAAATATGTTCCAGATCGCGCCTTCGGTCAGATAGCCGTCCGCGTCATGGAATAGCGGATAGGCTTTGTCCTCGATATCCGGCGCGGCATAGACGCTGCGGTCACTGGTCTTGTGATGCAGGCGGTAATCTTGCGGATGGGCAGTCATCGGTGTCAGCGCCACCCGTACCGGTTCAGCCAGCGGCGCAGGCATCGGTTGCAGTTCAATCGCAATCGCGCCTGATCGTGACAGCATCAACCGGACCTTGGCCGGTTGATCCTGATGGAAGGTAATCGCCTGAATCGTGTTGCGCGCGGCATGGCGGTCAAATTCAAATTCCAGCGCGGCAGCACTGGCCTTCATCCGTTCCAGATGTGCCTCCAGCCGGACTATGCCGGTTTCCGGATCGAATGCCATCGTCTCAATCAGGTCCACAGCAATCGTGCTATCCACACTGTCACTCACCGCAGCAAATCTCCCCTTGGCAAGACATTCTCGCCACTCGTCGCCCCCGACAGAGTCTGCCACTATGCCAGAGCCAAGGCCGATGGAAAGACTTTCTTGTTCCGTATTGATATAGAAAGTGCGAATGGCGACATTGAATGCGGCATCGCCGCTCGCATCAATCCGGCCAATCGATCCGCAATAAATACCGCGCTGATCCTTTTCGAGCTCGTCGATAATTTCCATCGCCCTGATTTTCGGCGCGCCAGTGATCGAACCGCACGGATAGATCTGGCGCAGCAGGTCGACAGCATGGAGGCCGTCAGCCAATTGCGCCGTGACCGTCGACGTCATCTGATGGATTGTCGGATAGCTTTCAACCTGAAACAATTCCGGCACCGCTACAGAGCCAGGCTCCGCCGCGCGGGACAGGTCATTGCGCAACAGGTCTACGATCATCAGGTTTTCGGCGCGCTGCTTGGGATCAGTTTGTAATTCTTCGCGGACCGCTGCATCGGCCTTTTCATCGGCAACCCGCGCGGCGGTCCCTTTCATCGGCTTGGCGGTGATGCGGCCATCCTTCATCGCGAAGAACAGTTCGGGAGAAAAGGACAGCATCCAGTTTTCCCCGTCAAATATGGCTCCGCCATAGCCGGCTTTTGCACGGTCGCGAATGGCCGCATATAGCGCCAAGGGGTGACCGGCATGCGCGGCAAAGGAACGGAAGGTCAGGTTGGCTTGATAGATATCACCGGCACGAATATAATCCTGTACCTTGGCAAAGGCCCGATCATATTCGCCGCGCGACAGTCCGGGTCGCAGTTTGCCAAGCCACGCCCCTTTTGGGTCGGGCAGCTGTGCGAGTATCTCTTGCGGTTCGAAAAAGCTGTAATCCTTGAACAGGCCAAACCATAATAGCGGACAGGCCCGATCATCGGGAAGACGGTCAACAAGCCGGTCTTCCAAAGCCAGTCCGGCTTCGTAAGACAGATAGCCAGCCGCATGCAGCCCGCGCTGCCCGGCTTTGGCCAGCCTTTCCAGCGCGGGGGCCAAATCCTGGAATGTGCGCGCTTCGATTATCTCGACGGGATCTTTGTAGAGACGCGCAGGAGCCGCACTGCCATCTGCACGCGCGTCATCAAGCAGTATCAAGGGGCCATTGTCAGCGATCATTCCCCTCCCCTAATTGCTTTTCATACCGTTCGTCCATAAGCATAAACAAAACGAAACAGGGAAAGGCGCCAGATGCGCATTTTATTTTACGGCGCGTTGCTCGCTGCCTCATTGCAACTCTTCGTTCCGGCCGCCATCGCTGCCGATGATAAAGCCGATGCTATCGCTACAAAACCTGCTGCCTTGGTCGCTGATCAGGTCCCGGATATCCCGATGGCGATTGTCGAAAAGACCCGGCCCTATATGGAATTTCGCACAGCCGGCTTTGTCGATTGGGACCCGAAAACCAAAGCCATGATCGTGCGCACCCGCTTTGCCGATACCAGCCAGCTGCACCGCGTGGCCGAACCACGCCGCGAGCGGGAACAGCTGACCTTTGCCAACGAACCGGTCCGCTCTGCCAGCTATTCGCCCGATGGCTCGATATTGTTGTTCCAGAAAGATACCGGCGGCAATGAAGTGAATCAGATTTTCAGGCTCAAAGACGGCGTGCCAATAATGCTGACGGACGGAAAGAGCCGCCACAGTCTTGGCCCCTGGTCCAATAACAGCAATTTGCTGGCCTTTGGATCGAACAAGCGCACTGGCTTGTACAATGACATCTACCTGATGAACCCGGCAAAGCCGGACAACGCAACCATGCTGGTCGCCTCTACCGGCGGTGGCTGGTTCCCGATTGATTTTTCTCCCGATGACAAGCATCTGCTGGTGTTCAACTATGTCTCGATTACCGACAACCAGCTTTATCTGATCGACATTGCCAACGGGACGTCGCGCAAGCTGACCAACAGCAGCACACCGGTTGCTTATAATGGGTTGCAGTTCGCGCCAGACGGCCGGCTATGGGCCGCCTCCGATGATGGCAGCGATGTTCAGCGGCTTGGTACGGTCAATATCGAAACAGCGATGTTCGAACCGGTGATTGATGAGAAGATATGGGATATTTCCGACTTTGATATCAGCAAGGATGGCCGCTGGATCGCCTATGAAGTCAATCAGGCGGGTCAGTCGGTCCTGAAAATCTACGACATGCAAACGGGCGGCGTGCGGACTGTTTCCGATCTGCCAGCCGGTGTGATCGGCGGTATCAAATTCGCGCCCTGGGGGGAGCTGGGCTTTACCCTGAACGCCAACCAGACCGGCAGCGACAGCTACAGTATCGACCCCGAGACGCTGGCGATCACCCGCTGGACCAGAAGCGAGACTGGCGGACTGGATGCCAGCAACAACGTCGCGCCGGAGCTGATTGAAATTACCAGCTTTGATGGCGAGAAAATGTCCGGTTTTCTGTACCGGCCAGACCCGAAAAAGCATAAAGGCAGGCGTCCGCTGATCATCAATATTCACGGCGGGCCAGAGGGTCAGGCGACGCCCCGTTTTCTGGGCCGCAACAATTATCTGATCAACGAGCTGGGCGTTGCGATCTTCTATCCCAATGTGCGCGGTTCTACCGGCTTCGGCAAAAGGTTCGTTGCCCTCGACAATGGTCCGTTTCGCCGGGAAGACAGCGTGAAAGATATCGGCGCCTTCCTGTCTCACCTGCGTAAGGACAAACGTGTCGACAAGCGCCGGATTGCCGTAACCGGCGGCAGCTATGGCGGCTATATGACGCTGGCTTCGATGCTGCTTTATGGCGATAAGCTCAAGGCTGGAGTGGAAGTGGTCGGCATATCCAATTTCGTTACCTTCCTGGAAAACACGCAGCCCTATCGCCGTGATTTGCGCCGGGTAGAATATGGTGATGAACGGATTCCGGAACAGCGCGCCAAACTGGAAGAAATCAGCCCGCTGCGCCGCGCCAATGAAATAGATATTCCCTTGATGGTTGTCACCGGCGCCAATGACCCGCGGGTGCCGGCCAGCGAAGCGGATCAGATTGTCGAAGCTGTACGTGCCAATAATCGGCCAGCCTGGCACTTGCTGGCGAAGAATGAAGGACATGGCTTTCGCAAGAAAGCAAATGCGGACTATCAGTTCTGGGCATCACTGCTATTCTGGCAGAAATATCTGCTGAACGGAGACAAGTGAATGGAATTTCTGATCTTTGCCGGGATCATTGTCCTGATGGTGCTGGTATTGGACTCACGCAAAACCATTGCCCTGCTCCGTGATCGCATAACCATTCTCGAGAATCGCGACGGTCAGGCTGCCCCAACTGCCGATCGGGCCAAATTGGCCGAAACTGTAAAACCGGCAGAAGCAGAGCCAGCACCCGCCCAACCCGTCACGCGCGCCGCCAAAACAGCGGATAAGCCGGAAGCCATCACCACACCGGCTCCGCCGCAACCATCGCGGCGGGTCTATGAAGCAAAATCACCCCCACCGGCATCTCCGGCCAGCAAAGAACCAACAAAGCCCCGCCCCAGTGCCGCGAAACGGTTTGAAGATCTTATCGGCGGCAAGCTACCCATCTGGATCGGCGGCATTGCTCTCATCTTTGCTGGTTTCTTCCTTGTCCGCTTTTCCATCGAAGCGGGGCTCTTCGGTCCGGCAGCCCGCTGCGTCACCGCCGCTCTATTCGGGCTGCTGCTCATTGGCCTGAGCGAATTTGGCTACAAAATCCCCAAATTTGGCAAAATTTTCACCGATGACGTACGTATTGGCCACAGCATCGCAGGCGCCGGAATCGCGGTGCTCTATGCGACTCTCTACATGGCCAGCGAACTTTATGGCCTGCTCGACCTTTATACCGCGTTGGCCGGGGTAATAGCCGTCACAATATTGGCCTTTGTCCTGTCGCAGCGTCACGGTCCACCAACAGCGATCATGGGTTTGCTCGGCGGTTTTGCCGCGCCCTATGTCGCAGGATTGGGGCCGGAATCGGTTGCGCCATTGCTCATCTATCTCGGCGTGTTCACGGCGGGCCTGTTCGGCCTTGCGATCCATCGCGGCTGGGCGTGGCTCGCGCTGCTCGCCACAGGTGGCAGCGTGATATGGACGACGGCGCTGCTGTTTATGGACCTGAGCGGCGACGTGCCCTTTATCGGCGCGTTTATCGTCTTGCTGGCGATTGGCGGCGTGCTCACGCTGTCGCGCACCGGCACCAGCTTTGGCATTCCCAAGCCGGTGATGCAGGCCATCCCGCTGGGCGTTGGTTTGTTGCAGCTGGTCACGCTGGCCCCGCTCATCGAATTTTCGCTCGTCAGCTGGCTGTTCTTTGCGGTTCTCGCCATTTTCGCCATTGCTCTGGCCTGGCGCGACAAGGATCTGACTCCTGCCGTCGCTGGCGCGCTTGGCCTGTCACTCGCGATGGTTGCCACCGCTCTCTTTGACACCGGTGCGGAGCCGATGCAGCTGTTCGCCGCTATCGGTCTGGCAGTTCTATTTGGTGCAGCGGGTCATGTCTTTGCACTGCGCGAGAAAGACGGATGGATCTGGGCGCTAATCGGTCTGGCGGCACCAACCGCTATGCTGCTTCTCTTCTATGGATTAGGCGATCTGGATTGGAGCCAGAATAGCTGGGCTGCAGCCTGCCTGTTGACCGCAGCAACCACCGGCCTGATGGCGTGGCGGACGCGCGCGGATGCATCCGTTCTGCCACCACCGATGGCCAGCGGTTTGACCGCAATATTAGTCGCCATCGCTCTGTGGATATGGACACCGCAAAGCCTGGGTGCGCTCGTCGCCATCGCGGTGGCCGCGGCTCTTGCGTTCTGGGCACGTTTTATCAGCCGCAAGGCGATTGTCGTGCAGTCGGCTATCGCCATTGGCTTTGGCGGCCTGATCATGCTGGTCGACGGCTTTGGATTGATCGAGGCTCTTTTTGGATCATTGGTCGGCGAAATCGATCTCTACAGCTATTTACCAGCGGTCGGTCCTGCGGCGCTAGAATTGCTCCTCCCTGCCCTGGCGATTGTTGGCATCACTTATTACTTTCGCGACAGTTTTGGCAAAAGAGTCGCCAAGATCATCGCTGGCATCGGCATGATTGGTACGGGCGGGTTTATCTATCTGCTGCTGAAACAGCCGCTCGCCATCGGTCCCATTCAAGATTTCGTCGCTTATGGCTTTGCCGAGCGCGCGGTCTTTACCCACTTATTGGCGCTGGGCGGATGGCTGTTGCTCAGACAGACTTGGAATGAAAAACTGGCGACACCGATGAAATCATTGGGTATCGCGTTGGCAGGGCTGGCGATGGCCCGCTTCATCTATTTCGATATTCTGCTGCTCAGCCCGACGGGCGTCAAACAGGCCATGGGCCCTGCACCGATTGCCAATTTGGGAACTCTCCATTTTACCGCAGCGATGGTTTGGCTGTGGCTTTATGCACGGATGGAAATCGTGGCTACGGTCATGCCAAGACTGGTGCGACCACTCGAAATTGCCAGCCTCCTCGCCGCCATTGCCGCGGTAATGGTGACGGTGCGTCAGGCGGTCCATGGCACTGACATCGCGACCCCGCCGTTCACCTCGACTGAAACCTATCTGTATAGCGCCGGACTGCTCGTCCTTGCCATTGCCTGGTTGGCGCGCGGTATCCAGACCACGAACGCCCTGTTGCGGATTGCCGGCTTACTGTTGTTGACTCTGGTAACCTTCAAAGTGTTCCTGATCGATGCCGCGCAACTGGAAGGCATCTTGCGTATCCTGTCCTTCCTGGGCTTGGGCATCGCACTGATCGGTATTGGCTGGATCTATGGCAAGGTGATGCGGGCCGGTGAAGAAGCGGTAGAGGCCTAATCCGCCCCAAAGCTGTCCCGGCAGCTTTGGGTGATCCAAGCCCCTACGGCTTTTATCTGCGGATTGCGCCGGTTGTCGCGATGAAAGACAACCCATGGCTTGCGCGGCGGCGTTGGCGGCGCGGCAATGGCCATCAATCCGTGACGCCGCGCGAGAAAGTCGGGAAGCATGGCAATGGCTGCGCCGGACTTTGCCATTTCAAGCAAGGCGTAAACGCTGCTGGTTTGCGCGCATTGCGACTGTTGCAGACCATGTTCGGTCATCCAGCGCAGTTCCGGAATATCGCCAAACTTGTCGTTCAGTCCCACCAGTTTTTCGTCGCGCAGGCTGAGATCAGTGGGTGAGCGGCCTTGCAGATATTCTTTTGCGGCATATAGACCGGAGGTAATTTCGGGGAGACGCCGGGCGATCAGACCATCGTTTTGGGGCCGCGCCAACCGAATGGCAATGTCGGCTTCGCGCCGATTGAGATCGGCCAGCTCTGTGGACATTATCAAATCTACGGCTAGCCCGGGATGTTGTGCCCATAATTTTGGCAGATTTGGGGCAAGTATCGCGGATACCATGATTTCGGTCGCCGATATCCGGATCGGCAGCGCGCGACGATCGGATTTGAGGGAAAATGCCAATCGCTCCATCTGGAACAGATGATTGCCACCGGCCTTTGCCAGCACGAGCATTTCACCGCCCTCTTCCGTTAGGGTTATCCCGCCGGGACCACGCAAGATCAGTTGCAATCCCACCGCGGCCTCCAGCGCATCGATTTTTCGCCCTAATGTTGCGTTGGACATGCCCAGTGCGGTAGCCGCACCCATGAGTGAACGCTTCTCGGCCACTTCGATGAAGCAGCGCACCGTATCCCAGTCAATAGTCATAACCTGTCTATATACTGGCGATAGATTTTCATAAATGAAAAACGGTTATTCATATCTATCATTCCGCAGCGTGATGATTTGGCTGACGATTGGCGCAAAGGAACATCATCATGACCAGCATGCAGCAACTGACCTTCATCAAACCCGCACAGTTTGAATGGCACGAGGTCCCGGCACCAACCATTCAAAATGCCGGTGAGGCGATTGTTCGCCCGCTGGCCGTCACCCGCTGTGATCTGGATTTGTATATGGCCAGCGGCAGCTATCCGATGGAGGGACCCTTTGCCTTTGGTCATGAAATTGCCGGTGAAGTCGTCGAGGTTAGTGACGGCGTAAAGGGCTTTGTCCCCGGCGATCGGGTAATCGTGCCATTTCAGATTAATTGCGGTACGTGCGACAATTGCCGCCGTGGTTGGACCAATGCCTGCACCAGTGTCGAGCCTTTCGCGGCTTATGGTTTCGCACCTACCGGAGAGCGAAAATGGGGTGGCGGACTGAGTGATCTGTTGAACGTTCCCTTTGCCGATGCGATGCTGGTCAAAATTCCGGATAGCGTTTCAACGACCAGCGCTGCAGCAATCTCCGACAATGCGAGCGATGGTTATCGCACCGTGGCGGAACCACTCGCACAGCGGCCCGGCGCGGATATATTGATTGTCGGCGGTCTGGCACAAAGTGTTGGCCTGTTTTCCGTTCAGGCCGCCCGTGCGCTCGGTGCAGGGCGGATCATTTATCGTGATTTTGATGCCGGGCGGCTCGCCAAGGCCAAGGCATTAGGCGCGGAGGTGATAGAAACCCGATATGGCCCCGACCTGAGAGCAACCGAGGAATTCCCGATCGTTGTTGAGGCAGCTGGTCTGCCCGATGCGCTTGTTTTTGCGCTGCGCTCCACCCAACCGTGCGGGATTTGCAACAGTGTGTCAGCGGGCATGGGAAAACAGACCAGCATTCCGCTGCGCTCCATGTATATGAAGGGTATCAATTATAATATCAGCCGGGTCCATGCGCGCACCGAAATCGATCATCTGCTCGACTGTGCCCAATGCGGGACCATCAAACCGGATGAAGTCATTACCCGCTCCGTGCCCTTCTCCGAGGCTGCAGACGCCATGATGGAAAGCGATATCAAGATCGTATTTGAAAGGGATTGACGGGGTCACTGTCATCCATGATCATAATCATGAATGACAAAACCGGTTTTCAGTACGATCCTGATATATGCTCTGGCGCTCGCTGCTGCCGCCTTTGCGTTGCAATGGCTGGAATATCGATATTTTCTCAAGAACATGCCCACCGAAATCTATATTGCTCTCCTGGCAACTCTATTCGTATCGCTGGGTATCTGGGTCGGATATCGACTGACGTCCAAGCAGATTTCCGGACCATTTGAACGGAATGATCCGGCACTGAAATCACTGGGCATCTCGGACAGGGAGCTGGAAGTGCTCGAAGCGCTGGCGCAGGGACAGTCGAATAAAGAAATTGCCCGCACGCTGGGCATATCGCCCAATACCATCAAGACCCATGTCGCGCATTTGTTTGAAAAACTGGCCGTTGACCGGCGGGTTCTGGCCATTGAAAAAGCCAAATCGCTTCGTCTCATCCCTTAGAAAAATAGGATGATTCTGGCCCAATCACCCATCTGGGTGATTTTCATGCAGCGATTATTTCGTCATAACCTGCCGACAACGGGAGGATCTAATCATGACCAGAATCACCATCGCGATGTTAAAAATTATCTTAGTCTACGGCGTTATATCCGGCGGCATTGTCATTGGCACCATGATGCTTGGCTTGTTGACCAGCGGGGGGCAAGGTTTCTTCGCATCGGAATATTTCGGCTATCTGATGATGCTGATCGCCCTGTCGATGATATTTATCGGCATCAAACGTTACCGCGATCTGGAATTGGGCGGCGTGATCAAATTTCTGCCTGCCTTTGGTTTTGGACTCGCGATCGCTGCGATTGCGGGGCTCATCTATGTGTGCGTTTGGGAGATATATCTGTTCAGCACGGACTATGCTTTCATTCATGAATATACGTCGGGGCTGATTGAAGCCAAAAAAGCCGAGGGACTGAGCGGCGATGCGCTCGACAAGTTCGTCAGCGAGATGGAGGATATGCGAACCAGTTACGCCAAGCCCTATATCAGGTTGCCCATGACCTTCATGGAGATTTTTCCGGTCGGCCTGATCATATCTTTGCTCTCCGCCAGTCTGCTCCGCAATCCAAAACTCTTGCCAGCAAAGAACTGATCCCCACACCATATCAACGAAAGGAATTATCTATGCAATTGGGTGCTTTCTCCATCAGCCTCTCCGTCAAAGACCTGGAGGCTTCGGAGCAATTTTATGAAAAGCTCGGTTTCACGCATTTTGGCGGCGACAAAAGCCAGAACTGGTTGATCCTGAAAAATGGCGATACTGTGATCGGTCTGTTTCAGGATATGTTTCCGGACAATATCCTGACCTTTAACCCCGGGTGGAACAGCGATGCAGAAACGCTGAAGAATTTTACCGATATTCGTGACCTCCAAAAGGCGCTTAAAGAAAAGGGTGTGGAATTTTCAACCGAAGCCGATCCCGATAGCGAAGGCCCTGCCAGCTTCACCATCATCGACCCTGATGGCAATGCGATTCTGGTAGACCAGCATGTCGGATGATCCGTTATCGTTTAACAAACGGGACGGAAGCTGCTAGCCTAGACGGCGGTTAGGGAGGTAAGCAAATGCACCGCATCGCAACTCTGTTGATCGGCCTGATCGCCGTGCTCCATCTTTACATCGCCTGGTTTGAAATATTTGCCTGGACGACACGGGGACCGGAGATTTTCTCGACTTTTCCTGCGGAATTGTTCGAACCAACCCAATCCATGGCAGCGAACCAGGGCCTGTATAACAGCTTTCTGGCCATCGGACTGATTTGGTCGCTGTTTATCACCAACCCAGAATGGCGGTTCAAGGTCGCATCCTGTTTCTTGCTGTTTGTCGCTGTTGCCGGGATTTTCGGCGCGGCTACGGTGTCGCCAAGAATCATGATCGTACAGACCGTGCCTGCGATCATTGCGCTGATATTCGCCTATCTCAGTTACCGGAAAACAGCGCCCACGCCATAGCGCGCCATTGATGAGCAGCGGTCCGGCTATCGCCTATCGTGCAGCGAGCACATCATCCGCGACAAATGCATTGGTCTTGCGTTCATAGCCAAATTGGCTGGTTGGACCATGGCCGGGAATGAATGTTACATCATCGCCGAGCGGCCAGAGCTTCTGGGTAATCGCATTGATCAGATCCTGATGATTGCCGCGCGGGAAATCCGTGCGTCCAATCGAACCCTGAAAGATCACATCACCGACAACCGCCAATTTTGAAGGCTTATGATAAAAAATCACATGGCCGGGCGTGTGGCCGGGACAATGGATAACGTCGAGAACCAGATCGCCGACAGTGACCTGATCGCCATCGTTTAACCAACGATCCGGTTCAAAGCTTTTCGCCACCATTCCGTATCGCGCACCATCGCCGTCCAGTTGCTCGATCCAGAACAGGTCATCCTTGTGCGGCCCCTCAATCGGCAGGCCCAGTTCCTCGGCGAGCATCCCGGCTTGTCCGCAATGATCGAGATGGCCGTGGGTGATGATGATCTTTTCCAGGTCCACGCCATGCTCCGCCACCGCCGCCTTGAGCCGCGAAAGATCGCCACCCGGATCGCTAAGCGCTGCTTTGTTGGTTTTGGTGCACCATAAAAGCGTGCAATTCTGCTGGAGCGGGGTGACCGGAATGATCACCGCCTTTAAGGGAGCTTCTGTCATAACGGCTATTTGGCGGTGTCGTGCCCAAGTTGCAAGGCTTGAAGTTTTCAATCGGCAGCAGCGCCCGGTTAAAAGACGGCTTGCCCGCGCTCCAGTTCCTGAACCATCACTTCTCTCAGCCGAGCTGCGGGCGGATTGATCCCCGGAGCCTCCAGAAGCGCGATTTCGGTGTCGTCCAGCTGCGGCAATCCGGCTTCTTCATTCCCGACGATGCTGAGATCCGCAGGGACCATATCCTTGGGCAGAACCGTGATTCCCAAGCCTGCCCGAACCGCCGCCAGATTTCCGGCCAGCGCACCGCAGGTATAGGCAATGCGCCAGGGATGACGAATCTTATCCAACGCTTGCGTTGCCCGTTTGCGATAGACACAGGGTCGTGGAGAAACGACGAGGCTCAGCATATCTGCCTCATGGATTTGCGATAGTGGCGGCGCTACCCAGACCAACGGTTCGCGCCAGACCTCCCGACCCTTTATCGCGGATGCCGGTTCACGCTTGACCAGGGCCAAGTCGAGACCACCTGCATCGAACCGCTCCAGAACCTGTAAGCTTAGCTCGCACGTCACTTCGATAGCCACGCGCGGATATGTACGGGCGAAATTGGCGAGAACCGACTGCAAATGGGTTGTCGCAAAATCTTCAGGAGCCCCAATACGCACAATCCCGGCCAATTCCGGTTCACGGATACGGGCAACAAGTTCATCATTGAGTGAAAGAATGCGCCGCGCATGATCCAGAATAAGTTCGCCATCCGGCGTTAACAAGAGCCCTTGTCGGGAACGCGCGAGCAATGTCACGCCAAGGCGTTCTTCTAACCGCTTCATTTGCAACGACACAGCTGATTGCCCCCGCAATAGCCGCTCTGCCGCTCCCGAAAAACTGCCGCAATCCACGATGGTCACAAATGTACGCAGCAAATTGGCATCGATGGTCGAAGGCATGGTCATGCCCAATAGTTATATTGATTTTTGTAATTCTACAATCATTATATATCAATTTTTGTAATCTTGTCTTGATTGCTATGCTGTGTTCAACACAAACCCACAGGAGCAAAATCATGAAACTCGACCTGCAGACACTGAAGGAGAACGCACCAGTCAATATCGTCAACCCAGTACCCGTAACCGTTGCAGAAGGTGACGGGATCGGTCCTGAAATCATGCAGGCCACACTCGATATACTGCGCGCCGCCGGGGCAAATATCGACGTCGACAAAATTGATATTGGCGAGCGAGCCTATCTGTCGGGCAACAGCTCAGGCATTGACGATAACGCCTGGGACAGCTTGAGACGCACAAAAGTATTTCTCAAGGCACCGATCACGACCCCGCAGGGCGGCGGCTATAAAAGCTTGAACGTCACCATTCGCAAAACGCTGGGCCTGTTCGCCAACATCCGGCCATGCACGGCCTACGCGCCATTTGTCGCAACCCGACACCCTGAAATGGATGTAACAATCATTCGAGAGAATGAAGAAGATCTCTACGCGGGCATCGAGCATCGCCAGACGGACGAGGTCTATCAATGCCTGAAGCTGATCAGTCGGCCGGGCTGTGAAAAAATCGTTCGCTATGCATTTGAATATGCCCGCCTGCATCACCGCAAGAAAGTGACTTGTTTCACCAAAGACAATATCATGAAGTTCACCGACGGGCTTTTCCACAAAGTCTTTGACGAAATAGCTGTGGAATATCCTGATATTGCTTCGGATCACATGATCGTCGATATTGGCGCTGCCAGACTTGCCGATACGCCAGAAATGTTTGACGTGATCGTGATGCCGAACCTTTATGGCGACATATTGAGCGACGTCGCTGCCCAGATTACCGGTTCGGTCGGACTAGGCGCCTCGGCAAATATTGGCCAACATTGCGCTATGTTTGAGGCCATTCACGGATCGGCACCGGACTTGGCTGGACAGGATCTCGCCAATCCTTCCGGGCTATTGCTGGCTGGCATTCAAATGCTGGTCCATATCGGTCAGCCTTTGGTTGCCGGGCGGGTTCACAACGCTTGGCTCAAAACCATAGAGGACGGCATTCATACAGGCGATATCTACACTGTCGCCAATTCCAAGGAGAAAGTCGGGACGCAGGCTTTTGCTTCTGCCGTCATTGCACGCCTTGATCAGGCACCTGAGAATTTGCCAGTGGCTTCCTATCCAGAGGATGCAAAGGGAATTGTGGTACCCAAAGCCGTACGCAGACCACCAGCACAAAAAATGTTGGTCGGCGTGGATGTGTTCGTACAGTCCACCGATGATGTTGCGGCCATTGCAGAACGGCTGCAGACAAGCGAAAGCGGATTATTGAAGCTCACCATGATTACCAATCGCGGGGTAATGGTTTGGCCAAAGGGGATGCCCGAAACATTCCACACAGACCATTGGCGCTGCCGTTTCGAAGGACAGTCTGGCAAGTTGTTCAATAAAGCCATGGTGCTCGAACTTTTGTCCAAAATTCACGATGCGGGCCTCGATTTTATCAAGACCGAGCTATTGTACACGTTCGATGGCGAACCCGGATATTCCCTTGGTCAAGGACAATAGCCAGTCGGGCAAGCTATTTCGGCTTGATCTTGCTGAGGGTGCGGATGATGCAGACAGCATGCATCTGCGCATCCACAGCTAGGTTTTGGCCGACGCGATGCCGGTAGCAAGTATTTGATTGGCGATTTCGGCAATTTCAGTTGAGGATTTCTCCTCGCTCCAGATACCATATCTGAGGCCCAGAAAAACATTCATCCCCATAATTGCCCAGGCATGGGCCTCCTCAAGATCGTTGCGGAGGTCCCCTGCTTTTTCGCCTTCTTTCAAACGTTCGAATATGCGCGCTGCAGTAGCTTCATAATGTGCGCGATAGCTATCGGGATCAACAAATTCTGCTTCGTCGATTATCCGGTAAATTTCCTTATGTTCGCGGGCAAAGTTCATGAACGATTCCAGTGCCTGCTTTTCCCGCTCCAGCGCATCCTGCCATTCAGTCATCGCACTGGCGGCATCGCTTTTGACGCGCGCACTCATATCCTTCACCAACGCGCTGAACAGTTCGTCCTTCGAATCAAAATAGGTGTAGAAACTCCCCAAAGCCGTCCCGGCCCTCTGGGTAATTCCGGTGATCGAAGCTTCGTGAAAGCCCTTCTCGCCAAATTCCAGCGCCGCGGCATCCAGTAATTTCCGCTTTGTTTTCAAACCGCGAGCGGTGCGTGGTTGCTTGTCCTTGGACTCGACATGATCGGAATATTCTGTGGCCATGATGTCACGGCTAACGGCATTTTGCCGGATTGGCAAATTTCAAAGTTGAAATATGGTTCATGTTTCAGTAAAGCCATTTCAATGATCTGGAATCGCCAGACTTAAAATAACAGGAGAAGGGTTCTCATGAGATTTCAACACAGCGTTAGTTATGCAGCTTTGGTTTCGGGCTTGGCGACGGCACTACTGGTTCCGACAGCGGCCCATGCGCAGGCCGGCGAAGCAGCGACCCAGGACACAGATGACGGCACAATTGTTGTCACTGCACGCCGTCGCGAAGAGCGTCTGGTTGATGTGCCCCTTTCCATTACTGCGATCAGCGGCGACGATCTTGCTGCCTCGGGTGTGCAGGACATCACCGAAATCGGTCAGGAAGTTCCCAACCTGACACTGGAAGTGTCACGCGGCACCAATACCACCCTCACCGCCTTTATCCGCGGCGTGGGTCAGCAGGACCCGGTTGCCGGATTTGAAGCTGGCGTGGGTCTCTATGTTGATGATGTCTATTTGAACCGGCCACAAGCCGCGGTGCTGGACATTTACGATGTCGAGCGCATCGAAATACTGCGCGGGCCGCAGGGCACCCTATATGGCCGCAACACCATTGGCGGTGCGATCAAATATGTCTCACGGCGCCTGCCCGAGGATATATCGGTCAAGGTCAAGGGAACCTATGGCTCCTATGATCAGGCGGACCTGATCGTCACCGCTTCCACCCCGATTACCGACAGTCTGCGCATTGGTGCCAGCGGCGCGCGGCTAAGCCGCGGCGGCTTTGGCGATAATCTGGTGCAGCCGGGTGTTGAAAATTACAACAAGGACGTCTGGGCGGCGCGTGGCAGCATTGAATATGATGATAACGGATTTTTCGTGCGCCTGTCCGGCGACTATATCCGCGACGAAAGCGACCCGCGTCAGGGCCATCGATTGATCACCAGCCTGCTAACCGAAGCGCCGGTTCTGGATGATGTCTTTGATACGCGGGCCGGTTTGACCGTTCCCGAACAGCTGGTCGAGGCCTATGGCGGATCACTGCTCATCGAAGCACCCGTATCGGACAATATTACCTTCAAAAGCATCACCGCCTATCGCGAAGACAAGTCGTCGTCCAATATCGACTTTGACAGCTTGCCATCCGAAGATCTCGACGTTCCGGTTATCTACGAGAATGACCAGTTCAGTCAGGAATTCCAGATCCTCTATGAAAGCGACAATCTGAATGGTGTGCTGGGTGCTTATTATTTGGATGCCAATGCCTTCAACGTGTTCGATGTGTTGCTGTCTACAAGTTTTCTCGGGTTCAATGCCCAAACGCTAGGCGATGTCGACACCAAAACATGGTCACTCTTCGGCGATTTTACCTACGATATTTCTGACCAGCTGAGCCTTTCGGTTGGCGGCCGCTATACCAATGACAAGCGCAGCGCACGGATTTTGCGGACAAGCTTTCTTGGCGGATTTTCCGACGAGTTTGGCGGCACGGGTGTTCCGATTGCAGTAACATCAGACTTTGACGGTAGCGATACATTCAAGGAATTTACCCCGCGCGCATCGATCAGCTGGAAACCGGATGAAAACCACAATATCTATTTCACCTATTCGCGGGGATTCAAAGGTGGCGGGTTCGATCCACGCGGCCAGACCAGCCAGACGCCTGATTTTGATCAGGACGGAACTGTTTCTGCCGACGAAATATTCGACTTTCTCAAGTTTGATCCGGAAACCGTCGACAGTTATGAACTGGGCTGGAAAGCATCCTTGCTCGACAACCGCCTGAACGTCAGTGTCGCTGTGTTCAAGGGCGATTATTCCGATGTTCAGATACCAGGCTCTGTCGGCGTTGATACCGATGGGGATGGAACCAACGACAACTTTGCCGGCATCACCTCCAATGCCGCCAGCGCGGACGTTAATGGCTTCGAATTTGAAGGCCGCGCTCTGGTCGGCAAGGATTTTGCCGGCGCTGGCAGCCGGTTCAATGTCAGCTGGTCGCTTGGCTATCTCGATGCGAAGTTCAATACGTTTATCGACAATCTTGGCAATGACGTCGCCGACGAACGGGTGTTTCAGAACACGCCGGACTGGACCGGCAGCATGTCGTTCAATCTCGGCCTACCAGTCGCCAGCGGGATGCTCGATCTGATCAGCTCGATATCCTTCCGCAGCGATGCCAGCCAGTTTGAATCGCCCAATCCGTTTCTCGACCAAGACGGCTTTGCATTGGTCGATGCCAGCCTGGTCTATACCGATGACAGCGATCTTTTCTCCATCGGCGTCCATGGCAAGAACCTGTTCGACAAACGCTACAAGGTGGCAGGCTATAATTTCGTCACCGGCGGCCAAAATGGCGTGCCCTTTGAGTCCACTTTAGGACAGGAGGGTACATTGACCGCTTTCTTCGGCGACCCCCGGCGCGTTTTCATCACCGGCGAAATCAAGTTTTAAGCCGGGCCGTGGCGAACAACTCCCCTCAGGCGGATCGCGAACATGGCGATCCGCCTGTTTACAGGGATCATTTCTACCGCAGCGGTGACGATCGCTTGACGCTTTACGCGCGCATCTACGAGAGCGACGGACCGCCGCTGTTGCTGATGCATGGACTGACACGCAACAGCGCGGATTTCGAAGGACTTGCCGCGCATCTGGCCGGGACCTACCGCCTGATCATACCCGACCAGCGCGGACGCGGGCGGTCCGACTATGACCCGGATCCGGCCAACTATATCCCGACGACCTATGTGGTCGACATGATGGCGTTGATTGACGGTCTGAACGTTGATCACGTCGGCCTGATCGGGACATCCATGGGCGGCCTTATGGCTATGATGATGGCCGCGATGGAACCGGAACGCTTCAACATGCTGATCCTCAACGATATTGGCCCGGTCGTCGAGCAGGAGGGCCTGGACCGGATTCAGAGCTATGTCGGCGCATTACCGCCGTTCGATAGCTGGCAGGACGCTGCGGATCATTGCCGCAAAGTGCATGGCGAAACGATGGTCGGTTATGATGAGCAGGACTGGCTTTGTTTCGCAAGGCGCACATGCCGGGAACAACCTGACGGACATATTGTTTTCGCCTATGATCCTGCGATCGCACAGGGTCTGTCGGGCAATGAACAAACCGCTGTTCCGCCTGACCTCTGGCCCATGTGGGACATTCTCACCGCCATGCCGACGCTGATCATCCACGGCGCGCTTTCTGATATAATTTCTCCGGTGACCATAGCGGAAATGCAGAGCCGCCATTCGGGGGCCATCAGTGCGGTAGAGATTGCCGATCGCGGCCACGCGCCTATGCTCGATGAACCAGCTGCCGTTGCCGCAATTCGTCAATTCTTGCAAAACACGGTCCGCTAGATGGCGAGCAATGCCACTATCCCCGCGCGCGCCACGTCGCCGAATGTCGCGCTCGGCATGTTGCTGGTTGTCTATATTTTCAACTTCGTTGATCGGCAGATATTGGCGATACTCGCCGGCCCGATCCAGGCCGACCTCGACCTCAGCGACACGCAAATGGGGCTGCTCGGCGGCATTGCCTTTGCCCTGCTCTATTCCACGCTGGCCGTGCCGCTCGGCTGGATAGCGGACAAGACCAGCCGCAGCTGGGTCATCACTATCTCCCTTGGCGTGTGGAGCGGATTTACCGCCCTGTGCGGCTTTGCACAGGGCTTCTGGTCCATATTCCTTGCTCGCCTAGGCGTTGGTATCGGCGAAGCGGGCGGCGTCGCGCCGTCCTATGCATTGATCGCCGATTATTTCCCCAGCGAAAAGCGTGCCCGCGCGCTGTCCATCTATTCGCTGGGCATTCCGCTGGGCTCGGCCACCGGCGTCATCGCTGGCGGTTATATCGCCGCCACCGTCGATTGGCGGCTCGCCTTCATCGTTGTCGGGCTGTCCGGCGTCCTGATCGCACCGATATTCAAATATCTGGTTCGCGATCCAGCCAAGAAACCGGAACAGCTCACCAAACCCGAAACGCCACCCCGCTTTATCGATGTCCTCAAGCTATTGTCCAAAAAACGCGCGTTCTGGTTTCTATCCTTCGGCGCCGCCTCCAGCTCGATGCTTGGCTATGGCATCGCCTTCTGGCTGCCAAGTCTGCTGCAGCGCAGCTTTGGTCTGGACCTGATTGATACCTCGCTCTTCTTTGGGTCGATATTGCTCCTCGGCGGCGTTGCAGGGGTGATTGGTGGCGGCGTGCTGGGCGATTGGCTGGGGAACAAAGACAAAGCGGCCTATGGACTGGTCCCGGCCACCGCATTCCTGCTGGCAGTACCCTTGTTCGCAGCCGGAATTTTGAGCAATTCAGTGACCCTCGCCTTCCTTCTCTTTCTGATCCCGCAAGGCCTGGCCTATATCTGGCTCGGCCCGGTTTTGTCTGCGGTGCAGCATCTGGTGACGGCGGAAACGAGAGCCACGGCTTCTGCTTTATTTCTGCTGATCAACAACCTGATCGGCATCGGCGGCGGCATATTCTTCCTCGGCGCTTTGTCCGACAGCCTGACACCAATCTATGGTGAGGATGGCCTGCGCTACTCCATGCTGATCTCCCTGATCTTTTATGTGGTCGCCGCCGCACTTATGGCCCTCGCCGCAAAACCGCTGCGCCGCGAATGGGTGGAGGAAAGCTGACGGGCGTCTGAGGTTCAACGCCTACCAGTCACACACCTCCCCGTGCTCCGCACTTGATGCGGAGCCTAGGATGGCTGTCGCGCCCGTCTACCCTGGGCTCCGCATCAAGTGCGGAGCACCAACCTCTAGCTTCGTCCGCTTATCTCTTCCCAAAGTTCACACAATTCACACCCCCTCCTTTCTCCCTTTCACGCTCCAAAGTTCACACAATTCACACCGGTTCTTCCAGATCATCAAATATCCCGCTGCGCTCGAGTAATCCGCTGCGATCAGCCCGCTCCCATTGCAGATCATCCCATTCTTCCCGCTCGAATTACGGTGACAGTTTACTAAATACACTTAATTCTCGCTATTCTGAGAAGCCTTCGGGCCGCGCTTTTGTGCTGTCAGGGTCCGGCCTGTCTGTTTTTCCAATTCCTTCAGCCAGCGATCATTGCCCAGTGGCCGTCCCGTTGTTTCTGACTGACGCAGCGCTCGGAATGCCGCCTCGTCGCCCTCCTCTGTCCCCATAAACTTGCGGAAGCTGCCATAGCGTTCCAGAACCGGCGCCACTCTCACCAGCCCATCATCCTTGCCCTTCAGATGAGCTTTTACACTGGACCAATCCCAATCCTCTGCCGCATCCACCAATCGCGCCCGCACCGGGTTATGCGAAACATAGCGCACCGCATTGGCCAGATGTTCTTCATCCATGACAACCGAGCCAAAGCGGCCCTGCCACAGATGCCCGGTCACCCGCATACGGGCGTTGATATATCCCGTATAGCGCCGATGGGCATCGGCAAAAGTCGCGCGCAATCCATCTGCATGGCTGGGCACAATGATGATATGAACATGGTTTGGCGTCAGGCAATAACACCAAATTTCCGACCCCGCCTTTTCTGCCGCCTCGCTCAGCAAATGTTTGTAGAGCGCATAATCATCATCACTGAAAAATGTTTGCGCACGCCGGTTGCCCCTTTGCGTCACATGATGCGGGAGGCCGGGGATCACAATACGGGGTAGGCGCGCCATTCCAGCAGGCTAGGAAGATGGTGTGGGCAGGACAATAGACCAGACTTGTCAGTAACGGACAAGCAGCTTCAGTTTAGTGTATTTAGTAAACTGTCACCGTAATTCCAAACGCCCCATGCTGTCATAGCCGTAGATTGCCGAACGCTCTGTTCTTCCTCCAGAAACATATTAATCTTCATCAAAAAGAGTGAGCATTCCAACAAATATCCACGAGATTCCAATGGCGACTGCTGCAATCATCAGATTCACATCAAAAATATTGCTGACTACTAAGCCAATGATCGTCACGACCAACAACCAGACGATGGTACTAAAAATGTGTTTTTTCATTGTGCACTTCAATCATTGTTGTTTGATACCGCTGAAACTCCACTTACCGTCACGGCTGCGCCAATGGCATTAACAGACCTATTGGTTCGGCCAGCCGCCGCCTTCACCGCATCGTCTGATCCATATTTTTTCCGTAGAGCGGGATAGCTCTTGATTCGATAGTTAGACAGAGCGCCGTGGCCCCTTGCCACCCTCTTGATGGCATTACGCCGAGTCACTGCTTGAGCACCATCTTTAGCGGTCACAGCCAAGATCTTTGAGCCGCCAGCGTATACCAATCGTCCACCTCCAAGCCCTAAGCTAGCCCATTCGCCACCCTCATAGAATGGTGAACATTCATAAACCTCATCATTCGCTCCAATCAAACCACGGATCCAATGAGTGGCCCCAAAAGTTGCGCCATCAGATACACCGGCAATGAAGTTAATTGTATTCACTCGATATGAATCCGGCAGCCCGGTATAATGCTCCCAATAGGTCTTTAGGCCAAATGGGTCCATCAACCGCAGCGGGTTATTCATCGCGTAGCTGTACAGCGATGGCCCGCCCGCAAGACCGATCGGATCGGCCTGGATATAGCGGCCGGTGACCGGGTCATAATCGCGGTAGCGGTTATAATAGAGGTCGGCGAAGGTGCGGCTTTGGCCTGGAAAGCCCGGAGCGCTGTAACCGGCGGGCATGGCTATCTCACTGCCGCTGGCATCGGTATAGACCGCAGGTACACCCATATGATTGCCGTGCACCCAGCTGAGCTGCGCCGCGCCATTGCCGTCATCGGCCACAACGCTGAGCGGCATATAGCCGCCTAAGCCGTCATCCCCGCCGAACAGACCCGTATCGCCAACCGCCGGGCTCATCCAGATAAACTCGGCGTGCACATCATTGGCATCGACGCCATATTCCCCAGCACCCGGCCATTAAGATTTGGGATAAAGTAGCTTACCCAGCCACTGTTTCCTGAATTGTGACCGAAAATCAAAGTGGATCAGGCAATGCTTCTATGACCTCGCGAAAGGTTCGAGCCTGCGGCAATTTTTCCATCGTGCGCTCAACCATCCTACTACCAGGATCATCATGACTGTATCTCGCTTTTACAGCACGCAGCACTTCCTTTTTGAACTCTTCGAGACTTAGCTGTTTTTCGGATATAATGACCGGCGTTACCCAAGTCATCCAATATTTCTCACGAAAAAAAGCAGCAAGACGACTTTGCGACGGTATTTCCTCAAAGCGGTCAATTGCGAAGCTTTTCCCGGAAGCGTCCAGTATTCTCTTGATTTTGCAATATTTGTTTATTCGACTGAAGCTTTGCTTCCACATTTTCCAAACAGGTTTCGCATACGCATCATGCAGAAAAATGGAATCATCTGTCCAGAATATGGTGGGCGTCTGGATCGGGCTGTGATTAATCGCCTGAGGAAATTCAGTCATCGCTATCTGCTCCAGCCATCCCTATTCCGACAGCTGTTGTGGGCGCCACAGTCCAAGTCGGAACTCGCAACAATTGTTGTGTAGGGAAAGACCATTTGTTGGCGACACGCGAACCTTTGGGACGCCGCCATTATGATCCGCAGCCAGACCCATATAGGCACTTCCAAGGTTACGCCTGGAGCATTTCATTCGGCTTTTGACTTAAGCCAATTTCTGACTCTGAAAAGGAGTGAGCCTATACCCAGTCCTGACAAGTAAGAGTAAATCATATCGTTTCCATTTAAGTTACTATAAATAGCAGTTATAGAAAAAATAGCGATATTCAAAATAAACAGTGCAATATATATTAGTGACCATATCAGAAAGTTAACACCTACTTTTGAAGACCATATTTTTTTGAATATTTTTCAACCCAGGAAATCATATTAAGAAAAAATCCGATAATGAACGCAATCATCATATACAGTAAATAGCTCATTTTGCTTTTCCCAATAAAGCTGCCAAGATGTTTCTGATCGCAGAACTAAGCCCAACTGGTAGCTTCGCAAACCGCGATAGAGAATGGGCAAAACAACAATAAAGCTGGCCCGACCTCAGTCTAGTCGCCTGTCACGGCAGGCCTCTAATAACTCTGCCTTTGAGCGAAGCCGATCAATCCAAGTCTGCTCGTTATCATCAACAGCGCTTAAATCTTCCTTGGCTGCCTCAAAATCACCAATTTTGCAGTAACAAAACGCCCTATTAAAACGACACCAGCTATCAAAGTAAGAAAAACGAAGTTTTTCACCAATCTCAATCGCATTCGACAACGAAAAAATAGCACCTTCAAAATCAGATTTCTGTATGCAATATCTTGCTTTCGTAGCGTGAGTACTTGGTTCGTCAAAACGAATTCTAATTGCTTTATCTATGTCTGACATCGCGTTTTCAAGATCGCCACTCGTATGATACACATCAGATCGAAGAGACCATGTCCAAACCTCATTAGGAAATTCGATCAAGAGACTATTGACTCGATCCAGTGCTAGATCCGGCTGCTGCCGGGCGAGAAGAATAATCTCTTTCCTTATTTTTTGCTTATCCCTCATCAGGTCTCCAATTCTTTGGACGGCTACTTTTTGGTTTGTAGGGGTC
Source organism: Parasphingorhabdus sp. (assembly GCF_965233695.1). Lineage (GTDB taxonomy): Bacteria > Pseudomonadota > Alphaproteobacteria > Sphingomonadales > Sphingomonadaceae > Parasphingorhabdus. The sequence continues at coordinate 1,789,474 of NZ_OZ247497.1, read as the reverse complement.
ATGCTCGTAATCAGGTCGATTCCCGCCGCATGCACGACTGACTAGACCTTTCATACAACGTTGAAGGTCAAAACTGCCACCTGTAAATCCTGGATTGGGGGACAAACTACCTTGCACAATTTATAATTTTCATCTGCATGGCTTTTGCAAGTCAGACACAGCTTGCAGATTCCTTACCTCAGTTAAGACGTAATACAATTTTGAGGAAAGCCCGACCTGAACGTATCAATCATCTCCTATATCGAGCTCAGGGAATCTTCTTTTCAGGGGCAAAAGAAGGTCTGCATACATCGACGTAACTACTGCAGCTGATGCTTTGCGCAGCTCAGTCCTAAGCTTCACATCCTCCACCTGATCCAATAACGGCGTCAAATCGTTAAAGACCTCGTCGTGTTTACGGATCTGATCAACAATCTTCTTTGCAGTACTATATTTCATATTAATCCTAATAGTTGTAACATCCTTGGGCTGCAGCGCACTCTCGAACACAAAGCCTGACTCTACTGCTGTAATCGCGACCTTGTCCTGGAAGGCTATTTCGGTCGTCTGCATACTTATTGTTGCAAGTTTCCTGACATTGCCACACAACTTTTCTGCATCTTTCATCATCCGGCTCGGAACTACCTCTCGGAACGGAAATGCCACCACCACCAGAACGCCCACCACCGCCGATGTCATAATTCAATACAGACGGACAGGAATTGGCAACCGGATTGTACGGGTTGTCATTATTAAAGTCATAGACCTTTGCTAAAAACCATGTAGCTCCAGCCGCAACTGCTGCACGGCAAAGCGGGTTAACTGCGCATTTTATGGCATGAGCCCCGCCGATAACGAGCGGCACAGGCACTTCCCCTGTCGGATCGGTATACCTAAGCGGGTTGTTCATCGCATAGCTGTAGGGCGATGGGCCGCCTGCAAGACCGATCGGATCCGCCTGAATATAGCGGCCTGTTGTCGGGTCATAATCGCGGTAGCGGTTATAATAGAGATCGGCGAAGGTGCGGCTTTGGCCGGGAAAGCCCGGAGCGCTGTAGCCGGCTGGCATGGCTATCTCGCCGCCGCTGGCATCGCTATAGACAGCAGGCACGCCCATATGGTTGCCGTGGACCCAACTGAGCTGCGCTGCCCCATTGCCGTCATCGGCAACAACGCTGAGCGGCATATAACCGCCTAGGCCGTCATCCCCGCCGAACAGACCCGTATCGCCGACCTCAGGAATCGTCCAGATAAACTCAGCATAAACCTCATTGGCACTGCCGCCATATTCCCCCAGCACCCGGCCATCGGGGGCGTAGACAAAGCGGCGGGTTTCATTGCCGCTGATCGAGCTGCGCGTCGTCGCGACACGGTCGTCCATACCGTTATAGACATGGGTCAGTGATGGCTCGGTGCTGCGGTCATAGCCTATGAGCCGACCATAGCCGTCATAGCTTGCAGACACAGTGGCCGCAGCCGGGCGCGCCTCTGCGGTCATATTGCCGCGCGCATCATATTGGAAGCTGCGCGTGCCCGCTGGGGTCACGAGCTGGGCAAGCTGGTTGGTGCCGGTGTTGTAGCTGTAATCCTGACTTCCACCGGACCCATTGGCGACGGTCAGGTTCAAACGCCCCATGCTGTCATAGCCATAAATTGCCGAACGCTCTGGCAGGACAGCATCATCAATGCTGGTCACATTACCATCGGGATCATAGACATAGGACAAGTCGGACAAGGTCGTTCCGCCTATCCCTGTCCGGGTGAGCCGCCTGGACTTCAGCCTGCCATCCAGTCCGCGGTCATTCTCAACGATTAGGCTATTGCCCAGTGTCAAATTCTCCACCGCTCCAAAAGGCTGATAGGTCATCCCTGATGCCAGAGTGGTCCATGCAGCCGCAGGCGAAGCGCGCGTGGTGACGCTGTTCACACGCCCTTTGGCATCACGCATATAACGCACTGCCCGGCCAGAAGGATAGGTAATCTCACTGATACGGTCGGCAAGATCATAGCCATAAGCCAGAACCGCCGCCGGACTGGCACCCAATGCCTGCTGGCGGGTTGTCAAATTTCCCCGGTGATCATAGCCAAAGCGCGTCTCGCCGCTGCCGTCTACCACTCTTGTCAAACGACCCAGCTGATAAGAACCAAGCCCGCCGCTGTCATAGTCATAGGTCACCGTTTCTGAGGCAGGGCGACCGACGGGGACTTTCGCCGTCAGCCGTCCCAATATGTCGCGTGCATAGTCGATCCGTTGCCCGCGCCCATCAATCGCCGCCGTCATTCGCCCAGCAGCATCGTAATAATAGGTGCTGGTCCCACGGTCGGGCGAAACCTCCTGTATCACCTCACCAAAACCATTGCGCGTGAAAGTGGTTGTTACGTCTATGGCATCCTTAAAGCTTAGCTGCCTGTCCCGCTTGTCATAGCTCGCAGTTTCAACGCCGCCATCGGGATTGGTCGTCGTCACCAGGCGACCCAGCGCGTCAAAGGCCATGCTGGTTGCGAAACCGCGCGGATCGGTGATACCGGTCAGATTGCTTTCCTTGTCATATTGGAAAGACCGGCTGCGGCCCGCTCGCAGAGTCTCGGTAAGCATACGGCCCAGCGCATCGAAACTATGCTTGATGGACTGTGTGGTCGTGCCATCGCCGCGTTTGACTTTACGCGAGACAATATTGCCCATCGGATCATAAGCAAAGTCTATCCGTTCGCCATCCGCTGACCGCAATGCGGTCGCTCGACCTATGCTGTCATAATCTATGATCAGCTTCGCCGTCTGTGGAAGCGTGATGCCAACCACGCGGCCTTCACTGTCATATTCAAAGCTTGTTACCGCATCGCTTGCCGAATCCGTCGGGTGCGCGTTGTTGAGCGATATCAGTCGGCCAAGGCCGTCATAGCTAAAATAGGTCACCAACCCATTAGGATCGGTCATGCTCGCGGCGCGCCCATTAGCATCATGCCCCGCAAACTGTGTCACATGACCAAGCGCGTTGGTCATACTCATCAAATTGCCCGCCGCATCATAGGCGAATGTGGTGATATCATCGCGCCCCTGTGCATCTAAGCCCAGCGGCCCATTAATCTCGGCGAGCCTACCCTGCGCCGTCCAGCTGTAGCTGGTGGTCTGCGATTGGCCTGCTGAGGCATAGGGTTGACTATGGGTCGTGGTGTCGATTTCCGTTCTCGAAATCAAACGGCCCTGCGCATCGTAAGTGCTCGCAATACGCAACCCTTCTTCTTCCTGTACAACGGGTAAATCCCATTTCGGGTGCCATGTTATCTGGACTGGCTGCTCTGCACTGTTGCCAGAAGCGTCTGTAACCAGCGTCGGACGACGGAAACCAGCATCATTGACATAGCTGGTAATCGTACCGCGCCGGTCGGTGATCGATGCAATCAGATTGCCCGAATAACCATAGGTCATTTCATCGGCGGGAACCGTGCCATTGGCGCTGCCCTTAACCGAAATCAGCTTCGTTGTACTGTAACTCTTTCTGTCGACCGGTTTCTCAAATTCATAGGTTGTCACATGACCCAGTGGTCCTGTTACGGTTCTAAGCATTTGGCTTGAGGATGGGTCGCTGCTCGCAAACTCATGCCTATTGGCGCCTTCAGCGAATTCGGTAGAGGCAACATCGCCGAATTCGTCATAGGTATAGGTCGTCAGTCGCCGCCCCAGATGATCCTCAATACCGGTAAGGGCAAATCGGTATAACGTATTTTCATACAAATATTTACGTGACCACAAGGTCGTCCCAGCAGCATCTTTCCTTTTGACAATGTGCAGCCGGTTTTTTGCTAAGGCTTTAACTCCCGTATCCCAGGTGATCGAGCTTCCAGAACCGGGGCCGCCCAGGCCCCCAGCAGTAGACGCTGTACCCAGAAAGTTTTTGCCTCCGTTTCCATCGTCATAGTCATATTCCAGATAACCGCCATCAGGCAAAGTCAGCTTTTTGATGGCTCGTTCAGTGACGCCCACACGGCTAGGAATATCATGTGTTACAGACCATTCAAAATCGATCTGCCTTCCGAAACTGTCCCGCAAGCGATAGGGAACAGGCGAGTCACCTTCATAGTCAAAATACTGCTCGTAACCACTTGCCTTGACGTGTTTCACCGCGACCGCTTGCCTCACGCCTATCTCGTTAGCGCTGGCTGTTGGCCGACGATAGAGCGTGTAATCTCCATTGGGAAATTCTAAGCGAAACTCTCCCATACCAGGTGCTGATACCGGTGCCGTCTCGATAAAATCTTTACGACCCATCCCGCTGGGGATCGCCACTTCAAAACCTAACTTGAGTCGATGCTCGCTGCTCTTCGCTCTATTGGCGTTAAACACGACATCTGCAGGATCATCGGTACTGGCAAAGGCATAAATTCCACCACATTCTGACAGATATTCAACTTCGCTATCAGCTGTGCTCGCAAATTTTAGCGGTCCAGGAATTACACCTTGCCAATGAGCGCCAAATCGATCGGGTTCCTTAAACGAAAAACGCCCACCACCACGCATACGCGATCGATATTTGCGGTTAACTGTTAACAGCCCATCTTCACTGGCATAGTCTTGCTCTGCCCAGGTTTTTGTTCCTGTAGCGATTGACACGGGATGCGCCGTAGACGGCGATCCCGGTGAACTCTTGCCGCGCTCTAGGGTTCCGCAACGCTGCTCCGTCCAGCTGTTCCCTCCCCCTCTTATACATTGCCCTGGCGCAATATATTCAAAACCACTTTGGCAACGAAATTTGACCCAGCCAGGGTTGATAGGAGTGCCTGTCCATTGGCAGCGATATGAAGTGGCGGTGTCGCGCCGCGCACCCAGGAAGGTAGAATTTGGAACCCAGTACTGATGCTGCCGCGCGCAAGCCTCAAGCGGCGTTTCATAGAGAGCGGTGCCACCGCCACCCCACTGCCAACCGCCCCCAAACTCTGGAGGTATCGGGACGGGCACGGCCTCACTCGCATGCAGCACTGCTGGGCTACAGATACAGACAAGCGCAGCAAAAAACGAAAGTACACTCTTAATCCTAAAGAACATTCTCAAGTCACTCACTCCAGGGAAAACAGCCATATGTTCCAGAACCCCATGTGGTTGGCGTTGTAGTCACCGGAACCCCTGCCTGCGTTAGGCGGTTACCGTTCTTGTCATAAGCTATGTGGATGCAATGATTGTTTGCACTCAACATTGCAGTCAAAACGGGCGGCGATAGAGTAGAAAGTACGGTTATAGGATTCGCATGTGCATGCACTGCAAACATCGCCATAAAGCCAAAGCTGACCAATAGCGCCGTACGACCGATAGACCTTCTTGTTGGGTTCCAACGCATCAGCTACCTCCTTCAATTGACTAAAATAAAATCAACAACGGATATTCACTCTGTTCGTATGAATGCGCGGACGCCATCAAATGCTACGTTGTTTACAGTGCCATCGGCTCGAGCCGCCCAGAGTGTGAGTGCCATTGAGCGGGTCGATGGCGGCATCCGCGCCGCTACATCCAAATAACGCCAGGAGCCTGAACCGAGTGAACGTGGCGGAGCAGATGTTGTCGCAACGCTAATCCGGCTGCCAGCCGCATCGCGAAATTCAATATAAAGATACGGACTCTCCCCTTTCGTCCATGTGTCTGCCGCATAGGCCTCCATTTTAGCAAAAGCTGTGCCGGCATCGATTTCCGTTTCAAAAGTCGATAGATCTATAACCTGAAACATTTTTGGACTCGAATTTGAAGACGCCACAAAGACATATGTGCCCATCATGGGAGTTACGGTATGAGGGGAGGTATTGGCCGTGATAGCGGTAAAGCCACCACCGGTCATCGTCCACCCATCGGTCGTTCCTGTCTCAGCGCCCGGATTGACTAGCGCCAACTCAACCCAACCCTGGCCAGAGCCCGAACCTCCGCCTCCAGCACCATTGGCCGCTGCAGTGATCCGACCCTTGGCATCGACTGTTAGATTTGGGTTAACATAAAAGCCTGCCGTGACGCCCGTTTCGCTAAGCTCCGTAGCGGTCCCGCCTGATGTTGTGACATCACCGGTCAAATTCCCATCGGTTATCGTTTGATTACCGCTGAACACTGTGATTGAACCCGCTTGAGGCACCCCCGTAGGCTTTACTCCCTCATCAACGCATGCGGCAATTGCATTGAAATTGTCCATAACCTTGGAAGCATCCGACACTTCACCATTAGCGATAACGTTTGGAACCGTACATGCCGCCATCACGGGGCCCGCAAGAAAAACAGAATAACCCAAAAAACTGACAAACGCAATAAAAAGACATTTCTTCACAATATTTGCTCCCGCCTAACAAATTATAGAAACGAATCGTAAAATGTGTGTAATCTTAATTGTACAATTATTATTGAGTCAATAATTTGTTATAATAAAAACTATAATATAGATTAATCATAATTATTTGTTCACAATATTGTGCATTTTTCATATGCTACACAAGTTACAACTTTTTTATTGTTTTCCATTAATTTATTAATATCTATCAAATTTAATATAATAACTGCTGTATTAATGCACGTCACCGAAATAACTTTTATCGATCTCGATCTTACCCGCCATCAGCTTCGATGTCTCGGCGGCTCGCGCCTCCCATACCACTTCCCATAGCCCAGGGTTCCGGTTCATGCCCACAATCTCAGCTTGTCGCGCGGGTATTCGTCGCGTCGCGGCGATACCTTATCTGTTCTTCTTGAACGGTTCCGACTAAGCTATTGCGGGCGAGGTTTCGCAACCATCCGGCAAGCATCGCCTCTCCAAACCAAATATTTTTAGCCAATTTTTACGAGTTTTGCTATCGACCTTATAATCGTTACTCGGCCGACCTTATGACTGCCGCACCAGCGTAGGGATCAAAGGCATTGGAATTGCCCCCATGGGCTTTAGGTAAATTGGGATAGATTGGCGGCGGTGGCCCGGCTGCCAATGGTGGCGTTGCCACCTCATTGCCTCCAACCGATCGCAAGCCCTCGGCAATTCCTCTCGCGCCGAAAAGCAAAAAACAACCCAGTAAGACCGAAAGTGCGCGACGGATATTGATCCGCCCCATCAGCATTGCAAAACCTAAAAGCGCCACGGCAACAATCGCAATGAACGTTGCAATCGGGCCGAGCAGCACGCCATCGATCCAATGCGCAGCTTCTAGGAGAGCATAGTCGTGCTTTGGCGCCAAGACTGATCCCGCGCCGATACTCATGAATCAGCCCGGTCGCGGAACAGTTTGGTAGATTGAACCTCTAGATTTTCATCGTAGATGAAAGTTTCGGGCGTGGCCATTTCCGCGACGCCGCGCTTGCCGTTTCTGCGCTCTAGCTGAACGTAAATATCGATTGTCGAGCGCACATACCTAACAACATCGGTCCATGCCAGCCTTGTGCCAGACTGAAGGACTAGCAATGCTAGTTGATCAATTGCATGGACTGGAGAGTCTGCATGAATCGTCGTAAGTGATCCAGGATGACCTGTGTTAACTGCGCGCAAGAATGTAAAAGCTTCCGGCCCACGCACTTCGCCTAGTATAATCCGATCAGGTCTCATTCTCAGCGATGCATTCAACAAATCATCCGCATTGACCCGCGCTTCGCTCAGTTCGCTTCGGGCAGCCAAAAAGCCAACCGCATTAGGGTGAACAATATCTAGTTCCGGGGTGTCTTCGATAAAGATCAGGCGTTCTTTATCAGGAATCTCTTTTACCAGCGCGTTAGCGAAAGTCGTTTTGCCCGATGACGTGCCTCCTGAAATCAGAATGTTCTTTCTCGCTCTAACGCCTTCGCGAAGCAAGCTAGCGCTATTGACCCCATCCTGCATATTTGAGCTCGGAGAGAGCAGTTCTGGTGCTCCCGCAGCAATTTGAACAAACGCATCATTGGCTTCGTAATCTGACAATGAGAGCTTTGCTGACACATGCTTTCTAATGGCTATAGCAATGCCGCCTCTGGTCGCTGGCGGCGCTACAATTTGAATGCGTTCACCGCTTGGCAGCGCTGCCGAAAGTATGGGAAATTCACGGCTAATCCCTTGACTGCTGGCTGCGGCCACCTGCCGGGCCAGTTGCTCCAGTGATCGTTCTGTCAGTTCCAGCGCTTCTAAACGCTCGATCTTCCCGCCAAGACTTTCAAACCAGATTTCCTGCGGTCTATTGATCCAGATATCAGTAATGTCCGCGCGATCCAACAAAGGAGTAAGCGGAGACAGAAATTTTGCAAGATAGTAGCTTACTTTCATCGCTTATTTTCAACCGGGGTAAAATCAAGGTCGCGCGCGACAAAAACAGATAATGCCGCACCCTGTTTAACGCGAAGGGTGGGCTTAAATCGTTCTTCGTTACTTTGCGGCGCTGCTTCTCTCACCGTGTTGGGCAATGCGACAACAACGCCGCCATCTGAGATTTCGCGTGTCAGCAATATAGCACCGACATCAAGCGAAGTACGCAAGATAGCATCCGCAAACCTCCCAAGAAATTTGGAATCCACTCTTCCTCTTACGCCTGCACGGCCCAAACGGTCAGCTGACCCAGAATCTAAGGCAATCGAAGCTCCATCTGGGCGCAACAACCGCACCCACTGCACCAATATCCGATTCTGCCCGCTCTTAAGATCAGCATCATATTCACCAATAAGCCGGCTACCGCGAGGAACTAGTATCTTTTGGCCATCGAAACCGTAAACATCGCGTGAGACAATGGCTCTGGCCTGCCCAGATCTTGTCGAGTCCAGCGCTGTCTCAAGCACCACAGGAATAACTGTACCGCGCACTATGGTATTGGAGGGATTAGAAAGCTGGCCAGCCTGCACGCGCGATGTGCTACCGCCAATGGCCGAGTTCCTGCGCTCCCCAACACCTGATGGACTAGTATCTGACGGAGGGGACTGGCGTGACGAACGGTCAAATGCCAGTACCGGGCCAGATGGTGCAGTTCTTTGCGGCAGTTGAGGTGTTGGTAATGGCTGAATAGCTGGTTGGTCACGGTAAATAATTTGTGGTTCACTTTGCTGAACTGGTCGTATGACCGCAGATGCTATTGGTGGAGCCGGAATTGGCGTTTGAATATTTTGTTCAGCATCAGCAAAATCTTGCGGGATAAACAGACGCGGAATAGTTGTTCCTGCTGTATCAAATCCAGTGTCGATGACACGCGTTTCAGGCGCGGTGAGAGCCTGGCGCCTGGCATTGAGCGCGGTAAAAAGTAGCAGCGCTACAATGGCTAGTATTGCGATGAAGATTGCCACACTGAGATTGCGTTCTTTTTTGGCAACAACCGGACGAAGATCTTCTTCGCCGCCCGCCGAGGAGCCTTTTTCGGAATCAGAATTTCGCGCCTCGGTCATTTGACAGGCGCCTTACGTCGGGCCGTCGCTTTTTTCTTATCGAGCCGAAAAATGATTTTGGGATACACGCGGTCAATTACAAACATGCCGCCACGTATTTGACCATCAACAACTTGCTCTTTTCCTGTGGCATCTTTTGCAAAAACTGCTGGCATCATAGCTGAGGCGGGCCAGCTAATATATGTTTTGCGGCCATCATCCTCCATTCCTGTCGGATAAAGCGCGCGCGTGCCGCTCAAGCGGTAGAGGCCTTTGATACCGCTCGCATCATCAGGACCAATAAACTCGTTTCCTGTATCCAGAGCGGGATAGTCAAAACGCACAATGTAAGAACTGGCACCGGAACCAGCGGTGAGATCAAAAACGTAAATGCGCGCGTCAGTGATAATGGTCATATTTGTAGCAAGCGCACCCGCGCCTGCCCTTATGAAGACCATATCGCCCCGACCGCTCGGGTTAACCTGCCAAGCGCTATTGTCTCCCAACGCAATACTCTGAACTTCTTCGCTTGCTGCAAAAATTATGGCTGTCTGATAACCTGGCTCAACGTTTAGGGAGTAGACCATGTCGGTTTGAAAAATCAGGGTCTGGAATCTGGGGTCGCCCGGCGGGCCGGAAGGATTAAACTGGGCTGCTATCGGAGCAGGCATAAGCAAAAGAAGAAATGCTAGCCATTTCATGGCGCTTGCACCGGCTCTGCTGATTTTGCGTTACCAGAACGTAACCTGCGCTCTCGAGCCGCTCTTGGATCCGGTGGCGGAGCATTATCTTCTTCGATAGCATCTTCTTCGATAGCGGTTTGCGCGCCCGTCTCATCTCTTACAGGCAGAGTTTCAACATCGCTTGAGTAACGCGTCACCTGAAAGCCGAGTGGATTGATAAGCCGGTCTTCGACCGTCATGGGTCCACCTGAATAAGTCCAGCGCAACACTGAAACACGCGCGCCGAGATCCCGCGCCTGCCCGCTCTGATCAAGGCGCGTGAGATTATATCGCACCATGGCGGTGGAATCAGAGAGCATGGACACGCTACGGACTTCGACATCTAGACGGGTTTGACGTGGTAATCGCGCTAACGGACTTGATGGATTACCGGCCTGGACACTACTAACATATCCTGTCCTTACCTTTCCGGTCGACCAGAGATAAACCTTCCGATAATCACGCTGTAATGTATCAATATCAAAGCCCTCACGCGCCAGAACATATTGTACTAGAAATGACCGTGTTAAGGCTTCATCTGGTTTGATCGTAGCGTTTTGGAGAGGGCGCAGTTCCTCGACATAACCGGTTTGTTTGTCCACTAGCAGCGTATAAGGCTCTACGGTTTTAAGGGGTATCAATATAATCAGCGCGATCGCTTGGGCAATTGCGACAAATGCTAAGATAGCAGCGATTACCAGAGCCCATTTACGTGAGTTAACGAGGGAGCGATTACGGTCACTCGACCAAGTTTCCGCTTCTTTATAATATTTATCGACCTTCTCGCGGATATCTTTTTTCATGTTCTGTCTCGCTGCGCAGCAGCTCTGGAGACGCGCGTCGTCGTTCTTCTGTAGTTGCTTCCAAGTCCGCTGCCAGGATAGCTATTGCCAGAGCCATAGCGGCTAGCGCTCGCAGTGTTCGTTGCTGGGGCGCTACTACCGGTTCGGTTACCAATAGCCTCTCGGCGCTGTGATGCTTCTACACTCTGCGTAATTTGGTAAGCTCTCGATGCCCCCGAAACTTGCTTTGTCGGCCCTGCTGCTGCGGATGCTTTTTCTGCTCGCGTGACAGGTTTAGCGACAGACGGAATATTGGTTTCTTTGCCCTTTATGTTAAGGATCGAAATATTTGAAAAGGCCACGCGCGCCATGAGCGCGATGATAGCAAACAGCACTAGTAAGAAGGCAGCATTAATAGCCAAGAGTTCACTCGGGGCAGCAGGGGCTGCGGCATCGCCGATGCGCAAATACAAGGTACTGGAAAGCCATGGCTCGAGCAACGCTAATTGAACCGACAATGCGATGGTGACTCCGAGCGAACCAAGCGCAACCAATGCCAAGCCCTTCAGCCATCCGGCAAATAATCCCCTGGTCGCATCAAATAGCAGAAAGCCTGCAAATATCGGCGCCAGCGCGAGTAAAAGGCCGCCTGCAATGCGCAATAGCCCGAGGGATCCTATAGTTCCGGCAAGATAGATAATACGGGCAAAGCCAAGCGCAAAATCATCTCCAACCGCAATTTGACTAAACTGGACTGTATTTGTGGCTGCTGCGGAATTCGCAACTTGCTGAAGGCGCCCGCTGCCTAGAGCCGTTAAATCCAAAATGGCACTATCAACAGTCTGTAGTCGCGATACCAGCGTTCCATTGGCGCCGGGAAGCTGCGCCGCCCCGGCGATAACATTCGCCACCTCGGCAGGGCCGTGCAACACGGTATTATAGACCAGTATCTGATATGCAGGCCAGCTTGTTGCCAGGAGCAAGACAATGCCGATCTTCAAAATGCCCGTCACAGCATCGCGCGGTTGCGTGTCGTAACCAAATAGCAGCCGAAAGCCGAACAGCGCGATGAAGATAGTCAGTAAGGACGTGAGCAAAGCGTCATAAGGAGATCCTGGTCCGCTAAGTCCCAAAAAACCCAGACTTCCAATTGTCTGCGCCTGGCAGTCTATGTGAAAAAGCGTAGATTCAAGAAATGCATTGCCTGTACTGATACTATTACAAGCCATTATGCGAGCTCCAACAAACGTGGCAGCCAGTCTGTATCTGAGTTCGTTTCTTCGGCCATAAGCTCGTCAAATATTCTGACCGTCCGCTCTCTTCCAGACAAAATAGTGAGCATATCCTTCTCACCTGATAAATCGAGCCGGGCTACCACGCTGTCGTTACCGTGACGGATGAGAAAACAATGCGCGCTGTCCGGTAGAGATTTAACCAGTTCATATTCATGATCCGAGAGCCCGAAGCCATCCACATAATCTTCATATCGCGCGCGCGGGTTAGCCATGAAAATTTGCGTTGCCGCTTGCTCAATAATTGCGCTGGCTATTTGGCTTTCGAGGGCATCCTGCGCACTTTGCGTTGCAAAGCCGACAATGCCATTGCGCTTACGGATGGTTTTTTCCCAATCCTTGATACGTCGTACAAAAACCTCATCGTCGAGCGCCTTCCAGCCCTCGTCCACAACAATGATGGAAGGGTCGCCATCCAGACGTTCTTCAACGCGATGGAAGAAATACATTAGAGCTGGTGTTCGGACCACAGGGTCATCGAGAATGGCGGTCATATCAAAGCCAACAGCACTAGCCCCTAAATCGGTTTGATCTTCCGCATTGTCAAAAAGCCAAGCTCTTTCACCATCTCCCCACCAAGGGCGAAGCCGGGCAAAAAGATCATCGCTGCGCGGTCTAGCATATCCTCTGAACAGCTCCGTTAAGTGGGCAAGCCTTCGGCTTTCCTTTGGCGATGCAAAATTTGCATCGACGGCCTCTTTGATGTGCCCCAGTTCATCTGTATCTACGTCACCTGCAAGCTGAGCAATCCAGTCTATAAGAAACTGCCGGTTTTCAGGCGTTTCTTCAAGCTGAAGCGGATTGAGGCCAGACGGTTCTCCGGCACGCAACCGGTCATAATTTCCGCCGATAGCCCGAATAAAAAGTTCTGCACCGCGATCTTTATCAAAGAATATGATGCGAGGATTAAAGCGCCGCGCCTGTGCTAACAAAAAGTTCAATACCACCGTCTTACCTGACCCGGAAGGCCCGATGATCGTAAAATTACCAAGATCTGCCTGATGGAAGTTGAAAAAATACGGCCCGGCTGCCGTCGTTTCCAGTAAACTAACAGCGTCACCCCAATGATTGCCCGTGGCCTGACCAACCGGGAAGTTATGCAGACTGGCCAGGCCTGCAAAATTGCGCGTCGAGACCAAGCCCCTGCGCGTGATGTACTTGAAATTGCCTGGAAACTGCGCCCAAAAAGCAGGCTCTAACCCAATCTCCTCCCGCACGGCGATCATACCCAGATCAGCAAGCAATGCGGTTGTTTCAGCGACAGCGCTGTCTAGTTTCTCTAAACTGTCAGCCCGTAAGGCAATGGTTGTGTGATGCTCGCCAAAAGCAGCTCGTCCGGCGGCCACCTCATCTTTTGCAAAAAGAAGTTCTTCGCGCAAGCTAACCGCTTCATCCTCCGCTGATCGCATTCGGCGGATGGAGAGGTTCATTTGCTTGAGCGTTTCTTGCTGCTCAACAAAAGCAAAAGATTGGGAGATCGTCATCTCAATGGGCAACCGGTAGAGCTCATCAAACATGCCGGGCATTGTTGCAGATGGGTAATCTTTGATGGAAATGACAGCGGCAAACTGGCGAGGCGCAATAGACGATGGGCCCAGCTCTACCGTCTGTTGCCCAAAGCTAATGCGGCGTTCTCCCAGATAATGGGATATTTCACCGTGAGGCAGGCCAACCGGGCGCATATCACCGTTCAGGATGCAGGACAGAAACTCTAATGGCTCGGACCGAGGCGAACCGTCCACTTCATAAACACTAAGCAGACGTGGCTCATAGCTGCCGAGTGCAGCCATCAAAGCATCGCGAGCGGCATTGAGTTGGCGAAGATCGTTATATGCAGATGAACTTTCCTCCTGCATTGATTTTGAGAAAAATGATCGGATGCGATCAAATGTTCCAGCACGTCCTTGTAGTGGTCTTCTGACCAAAGTGAGGAAGAGATCATTTACATAAAGCTGGCGCGCTTCCATTCGCGCGCGCCATTTTGCGTCCAGGTCTTTGGAGAAATCATCTGGGAATTCTGCATCCAGATCAGGCTCTACGCGGCGGCGGATCACATGGTGATAAAGAGCGTAATTAGACGAACCAACCGCCCGCAAGACTAGGTCGCGCAGTTCATTCCTGTAGTTCAATTCGTCACTGTCTGCGGTCTCGAAAAGCAATCCTCTTATGCAAATTGTTTGCATAAGATAACCATCGCGGGTTTCTATCGTGTGATCATCAATATGCCGAGTATAAGGGAGATGTGCGCCAACCGAAGCTTCACGTTCAACTGTTTTTACATCTTTTGCTATGGCTGGTAAGAGTTGCATTGCCACAGCCTGAAGTTGCGAACGCGAGGACAGCGGCTAACGCGCGTGATCCAGATGTCAAATATTCGCGGTTCGCGCAAACAAAGCACGACGCCAATTAGATGGATGATAATTGCAGCAACCAGTGCCCAGAAGCTTTTGAAAATGAGAAATAGTTCAGCGGCGACGATACCGTTAAGGATAAAAAAACTGTAAGTTACTCCGGCAAACATTTGTGGTCTGGTTAGTGCAACGAATACGGTTGTCCGCGCAATACTACCTGACACGCTTACTGACCCATGGTCGCGGCAGATTGAATACCTGCAACTATGCTGGCGGCGCCGAACAGAATGAAGCAACCTAAAATGACAACCGCGCCGTGTCGCCAGTTAACCCGTCCGGTCAGCATCATGAAACCAACTGCTGCAATTGCTATGACTGCAACAACAGTAGCAACCGTGCCAAGCAAAGTTCCTTGAAGCCAATTGACTGCAGATACGATTACTCCGGAACCTTCGGGGTCAATAGTCGATTGGGCGAACGCGGCGGTGGTATGAAAAAGCATGGCAATGCCACTCAACATTTTGACAAAAGCCTTAGTCATTGTATTCCATCGAACCTCGCAGCAATACATGTAATCAATGACAATAAATTACAAACAAATTCATAGCAACAAGTAAGTGAATTAGATAATTAGTTTTATTAGTGTATCTTTTAAAATCTTAATCAATTTTTATAAAATTCAATAATTTATATGAAAATTTTTTAGGCTTTGATTGTTTATTGATCGAAAAACCTGCAACTAGTCCTCGAATACGAGGTTCAGTTCCCGACGAGATCCATGAACTGTAACATCGGGTGACTGGCGAGACATTGTCTATCTTCGATTATAGCCTTTCCCGGAGAGCTTCATAGGGTGTTTTCCCATTGAAGGCGCCGTGCGGTCGATGGAAGTTGTAGAAGCGCTCCCACTGGTCGAGTTTGTCTTCCAGATCGACATCACCTTTATAGCTTAGCAGTTGGTAAAACTCCTGCTGATCAGAGCGGTGAGATCGTTCCACTTTGCCGTTCAGTTGCGGTGTGCCGCGTTTGATATAGGCATGTCGGATACCGAGGTCCTCGACGTGCCAATGGAACTTGGCCTGGAACTCGTGGCCATTGTCGGTTCTGATTTCGCGAATGCGGAACGGGAACTTGTCGATGATGTGATCGACGAAGTCGATCGCATTGGCTTGTGTATGTTTTTTATAGACTTTCAGGGCGCGAACGCGGGTCGCATCATCAATCGCCGTATATTGGAAACGGCGTATCTTCTCGCCCTTTTTTCCAATAAAAGTCAGGAACTTGACGTCCATCTGGATATGGTGACCCGGGACCTGTTTGTTGTAGCGCTTGGTGTGGACCTTACGGAGGCGGGTTCCGCGCGGGAGCCGATTTAGGCCATTGCGTTTGAGGATCCGATATATCGTGGCGTCGGATAGTTTTATCCCATGATAGCGCGCCAGATACCACATGATCCGTTCGGGTCCGAGATGATATTTACGCCGCAGATGAAGAACTTTCTCTGCCACTTCAGGCGGTGTCTGGTTGGGCGGGTTTTTAGGAATTGTTTTGGCATTGACCAGCCCAGCTTCACCGTCGCGCTCATAGGCGCGCTTCCATCTGTAAAAGCTGGCCCGGCCAATGCCAAAATAGCGGCAGGTCTTGGCGACATGCCCTATCTTCTCTGCATGCTGCAATATCCGTAATTTACGCTGTACTTCGCGCTCGTCTTCCTTGGTCATTCGATCATCTCCTTCCTGCATCAGGAATTTACAGAAGATGTCTCACGAGTCCCTACATATCTACAGAACGCGGGAAGCGTAATCCGACGATCGTTACGATCTATGAGCTAGCTATGGCTATGAAGGTTGGGCATTTGGAGTTGGTGTCACCTTAGCAGACAATGTCTGCTTTATCCCGAAAGCGGACACTAGCTTTCATCTTGCCGTATGTCTGAAAGTGGGGGTGAAAGCGGTCTAGATGTCTGGGTCCCTTTCCACGGAAGTTATCCTTTGCGCAGGCGAACGCCTTCATGTGTTAGCACTTGATTTCTTCAATAATATGTGTTGGTTCGCGAGATGAAACATCATCTTTGGATGGAGCAGGAGCGCCTTTAATCGGGTGAGGCTAGTTTTGTGGGAGGAAGGTCGCGATGAATAATTTGGAGATATTATTATATGTGGTGCTCGGAGTGGCAGCCATCGCTTATGCCTACATAATTGGCGTAAGATCCCAAAAGGGCAGCCCAATCATTGCTATTGCTCTAGCCATGGTGTTCTCAGCCTTCACAGCGTTGCAATTGACGCGCGAGGGCATTCCCATGTTCTTCGCCAATCACGCTGCTAATCTTACAGGGCTTCAGGTTTGGTGGGACATCGTTATGTGCGCCGTTATCGCATTCTTCTTCATTGCACCGCGTGCTCGCAAGCAAGGGATGGGGCTATTGCCCTGGGCGGTGTTTGTTCACGCAACCGTGAGCATCGGACTTTTGGTGATGTGCGCGCGGCTATTTTGGTTGGAGAACAAAGCGAATAAGGACGAGACAATAGAGCTAAACGACGCTTAGCTTCGTGACGACCGCAAGGGCCGTTAACAGAACGGCAGCTAGTGCGGTTGTTATGTCCGCTTTTGCGCCCAAAGCGGACACTAGTCGTATTGTTCAGGCAGTGGGAGACACTTCTCCAACGATCTCGAAACAATTAGTTTTTGGCTTTTTCAAAGTGGATTGTGCCGTCGGACATGCCCGTTAGGCCAGACAGATACATCTGGCAGTATGATTGAATGTATTGAATGTTGGCGCTGCCGTGTTGTCCAAACTCGTTTCCAATTTCGTCAGTGATCGAGCTGAAGTTTGCGATGGCTTCAGCTCCCTTTCCATCCAGCATTAACAACGTAGCAAAGTATGATCTATGTCGAAGTTTAGGGGTAAAAACGGTTTCGAGCTTCATATATTGTTTGATGGCTTTGTCATATTCGCCAGCCAAGTAATGACGCCGCGTAGAGGCCCAAAAGTAAATAGATTTGAGGAGCCTTAGCATCTTTTTAACACCGCCTCCTGAACATTTGCTTACGAAAAGAGTGAGCATTCTTACTACAGATGCCTGCGAGAGAGACTAGAAAAAAGTAACACTCTCCTAACGTCCGCTTTTGCGCCCTAAGCGGGCACTATGACTAGCGACGGCTTCATCCCGAAAGCGGACATTAGACGCCTACGATATCGACATCATGATCAGGACCCACATGCCTCCCAAAGCTACTCAGATCAAATCGCTGCGCTTTCAGCGCGCTTGACAAAAACTCCATATGAATCAATGCCATTATCATGAACGAGCTCATTGTTCCTCTTTTCGTTTCGGCGTTATTGATCGCGATGTGCCTTTATCTGCACTTTAAGGTTTTACGCAAAGCGTCGCGAAAAATTCCGCAATTGCAGGATAATATTCGTTATCCCATATTGACCGTCATGACGTTGATCTTCGCAACCCATCTGGTCGAAATCGTCTTGTTCGCGATTGCCTTTTGGATAATGACCATAACGGGACTGGGAAGCCTGAACGGTGCGCACAGTTCAACAGCGGCAGACTATTTGTATTTCTCCATAGCATCTTACACTACGCTCGGTATCGGAGATATCACACCAGAAGGTTCTATGCGGCTTGTCGCCGGAATAGAAGCCTTGACCGGATTGCTTCTGATCGCCTGGAGCGCGTCATTTACCTATCTTACAATGGAACGCATATGGTCCCCTCAGGAAGAGTAAGCGGTCACCAGATGCGATCGGGTGACACCTCGTCATGAGCGGTGTTGCGCCGCCAGATCCCCCTCAGGTTCGCGTGAGTGTGGGCGTGACCGGCCATCGTCAGGCGCATCATGGCTATGCTGCCCATCAAGCAAAGATAGAAGCCGTTATGGCTGAGATTATGGATGTGATAACAGAAGCGAGCAAAAATACGTCCTTGCTATTTGGTCCTGAAGCCCTTGCACCGACAAGGCTTCATACGCTGTTGGTCGACGGGACTGATCAGGTTGCTGCGCATCTGGCCATTAAACGGGACTGGGGGGTTATCAATCCGCTGCCATTTGGCAAAAACCTGAATCTTGCGATCAATGCGCTGCCTGAAAACGCCAATGACGCAAGGGCATTATTGGCGGACGGTTTGGCAAAGGACCCGGCCACCAATCAGCGTGCGGCGGAGATTAAGGCCATTTCGGAACAGGCACATATATTCGAACTGGCAGATCAGGATGAAAAGATAAGCGCACTGTTCTTGGCAAAACTGGATGCTCCGAATGATTTTGCCAAAGCACAGGCCTTTGAACTGGAGAGCGCTCGCCGCGCCGCCTTGGCTGGACAGATTCTCATCGAACAATCCGATCTTGTTATCGCGGTATGGGATGGGGAAAGCACAGCCAATATTGGCGGAACAGGCTACACCGTCGCCAAGGCGCTGGATCTTGGTTCGCCGGTGATCTGGGTTGACCCGCAAAGTCCAGAAGACTGGCAAATCCTGTACAGCTCAGAATCTCTGGCCGCCCATTCCCAGCGCAGCAATGCGCAAGATCGAAAAACAACGCTGGTACAAATCGTAACCAACATACTCGCTCCAGGAGATACTCCGAAAGGTGGCCTGCTGGCTTTTCTGGATGAAAAATGGCACGATAAGAGCGCCCGCCTGACCCATGCCTTTCGGCGCGTGGAGGCGATGTTCGATGGTGGTGGAAGGCCATTTCGAAAGCTGGTCCAGCGCTATGAGAAACCAAATGAAATTGCGAGCGGCAGTGGTACAGAATTGTTGAATGTGACGAAAAGCCTTCCCTTTTCGGATCCGGAACTACCGGCAAAAATAGACAGCATAGCGATGCAGAATTTTGCCTGGGCAGATGGGATCTCGTCGCGTCTGTCGGATCATTATCGTGGCGGCATGATCGTTAACTTCATCTTGTCTGCTTTCGCGATTGTCGGCGGGGTCCTCTATCTTCCACTGGTTTCCCCCGATCAGAAATGGATTTTTGCACTGTTCGAATTCTTGCTGCTGCTGGGGATTGTGATCATAACCTTCCGCGGGCAGAAATACCGCTGGCATGGTCGCTGGTTTGAAACTCGCCGTGTCGCTGAATATTTTCGGCATAGCCCTCTCCTGCTGATACTCGGTGCAGCGCGCGCACCGGGGCAATGGCTTCAGGGGACCGAAACATCCTGGCCTGAATGGTATGTCCGCCAATCACTGCGGTCTATCGGGCTGCCCAAGGCCAGGATCACGGCACCCTATTTGCGATCGACACTAGCAGCGCTTTTGGAATGTCATGTGGTTCAGCAGCGCGACTATCATTCTGACAAGTCAAAGCGCCTCAAGGTGGTGCACCATAATCTCGACAGGCTGTCCGAATTCCTGTTCGGCCTGGCGGTGCTGTCGGTAGCGATCTATCTTTTGTTAAAGGGCGCCTCAGCGATGGACCTTGTCGACAGTGCGATTGTGCTAAAGCTTTCCAAGACTTTTACCGTTTTGGGCGTGTTGTTTCCCACTTTTGGTGCTGCAGTGGCTGGCATAAGATATTTTGGCGATTTTGAGAGATTTGCCGCTATTTCGGAAGTTACAGCAGAGAAACTCAATGCCATCCATAACCGCGCCAGTTTGCTTTTGGAGGCCCCCGATAGCGCGTTGGACTATGGGCGCGTAACCGCACTGGTTCATGCCGCCGACGAAGTGGTCACATCAGAAATTGAAAATTGGCAGGCCGTATTTGGCGGGAAAAATATCACTGTCCCGGTTTGATCGAACACCCAGCACGTTCAGCATCGATTTCTTATTATTTTACAACTTGTTGCAATATATGATACCGATCGAGCAGGATGGGGTCGCGCAACATCCATTGGTTTGGATAGGGGGCGTGATATGGGAATGCAAACAGGCACAATCTGCGAAGAAACAGACAGCCGGTTGAAAACCCTGTTGCTGGCAGGCTTTTGCGCCCTGCTGCTCGCCATGTCCTGGGTATCACCAGCTTCAGCGATCATAGTTCCAACGACCAACCCGAACCTTACCGATGGGAAGATTACAATTGGTTTGCGTGAAGAACTGGGTAAAAACGCTCCAGAGATCGAGAGAATATTGCGAAAAAACCCACATGTCCGGGTTGGCTGGCCGAGCGAATATGAGGTTAGCGCAGATCCTGAATCGCCAGAAAATTTCTATCTTATCGACATGGAATTTTACGGTGCGAGCGAGACCTATCGGCGATGGGATCAGGGGCCCTATACGGACCAGCGGGACACCCGCACGCCCATTTTTGTCGGTCGGCTGGATGATGGAAGTTTCGCCACAGATCTTGACGCCGAAGTGCGGAAAATCATGAGACGAAAAGCATTGTTAAGTATAGAGAATATGCCGGCATTCAGGAATGGAGCCACTCTTGACATTCGCTATAAACCGAGCAGTGAAAACCCTAAACCGGAACGCTTCTTAAGCCTGCTGACCGAATTTCCTCTTTCGCTGAAGGTAGAGGTTCTTGAAGGCAACGCAAAGCCACAATTTGTCTATGTGCTTATGATCAAGCCTGACAATGAGCTACAATGGGTTTTTGAGACTGCTAGCGACGATCCGATTAAATCCGGTCAAAGTGTCTATGTGGATTATGGGGAAAAGGGGTTCAGTTTCGATGCCCCGGGCCGCCACGAGTTTCTGACGATATCCTCGGACGATCCGATAAACCCTGAGTTTTTTGCATCAGCCAGGACAGGGAAAATTGATCCCAATGACTGTTCGAGCCTGTTGAAGAAAATCTTATGCGGAACGATCACAGGCATCTATGATCCGACCCTCCCGAAAGTCATTCGTGTGGGTACGGATTCGGGCTGGAGCATAACCCGAAGCAGATATTACGGTTCTCGGCCGCCTGTTGAGGCAGTGGGCGGCGGAGAAATTGTGGGCGATGGATTTGCGCCGTGGCAAGTTCAAATCTACTCCAATCAGACCTATACAGCGTCCCAGATCGCGGCCGACAAAAAATTAGGATCGAAGGGCAAGCTTCTTTGGAAACAAAAGCCGTTTCAGCGCTATCATCGCTGTGGTGGTACGTTGATCGCCCAAAATATTGTCCTGACCGCAGCCCACTGCGTAGCGAAGGGACCGACAGCGGGCCAAAAAGTTCTAAAAGTGCGTGAAGTGCGGGTTGGAACCCAGAATCTGGAACGCGGCGGAGAAAAATACAGGATCGTATCGGTCGTTGTCCATGCGGGATATAGACCCGGCAATCCCAAGGATGACATTGCGCTTGTGCGGATCACTCCCAAATCGAAAAGAGTACCGCAAAAACCCATTTTGCTGACGGGTAATGTCCGTGGATTCCGCTCAACCGGCGCGGGTGATCGGGTACAGATACTGGGCTGGGGATATACTGGTGTCATCAAAAGAGGTGTAAGAGGCAATGACCGGCTAGTGGCGGAAGATGGCAGTCGGCAAGTCAATGAGGCAAAGCTCAGAATTGCAGAGCTAGCGATATTGGGGTCATCAGAGTGTCGGGGACGCAAGGGCTATCGCAATGTAGTGGTCAAAAAACTATGCGCAGAAACCCCGAAGACATCTGAGAAACGCAAAACTGCCTTCAGCTGCACCAACGACAGCGGCGGTCCGGTGATACGATGGCACGGCCGGAAGAAAGTTCAGGTGGGCATAATCGTCTGGGGCATCGGGTGCGGCGACATTGAGAACGGCAAGCAAAACCCCTCTTTATTTGTCGATCTGGCTCAATACACCAACTGGATAATCACAGCAAAACGACGCATTAGCCAACTGGAAGGGGATGTCGTGACGCATCGTTAGGCCATAAAAAAGGGCCCGATTTACGAGCCCTTTTGAATCTGATTTTATCTTGCGTTATTGGTCGTTGGAGCCCTGATCATTGGAACCCTGATCATTGGAACCCTGGTCGTTGGAGCCCTGGTCGTTGGAACCTTGATCGTTGGAACCCTGGTCGTTGGAGCCCTGGTCGTTGGAACCTTGATCGTTGGAACCCTGATCACTCGGTCCCTGATCGTTTGACCCTGCTTGATCATTGGAAGCCTCTGCGCCGCCCTTGTCAGCCGCCATGGCATCATCTGCAACGACCTCTTCAACCGTCGCATCATCTGCAGGCGTGTCGCAGGCCGCAAGGCCCAGCGATAGAGCTGTAATTGTTCCTATTGCTAAAATCTTACGCATTTTCCATCCCCCTATAATTTGTACGCAAATCATATAAACCCAAGCTGTAATAGCAAGTCATTAAATCTTGGATCATCCCGCAGCGGGTCGAGAAAGGGATCGTTCAGCAAATAGATCAAGCCTGAGTCACCAAGTTTTTTTGCCTCGGCCAATGTTTGAAAAGCCTCGTCAACCTTGCCCCATTGCGCCAGAACTTCAGCTTGCTGGTACAGTCCATTGTCACCGTGGGCGGTAATCAGATTTTCAAAATTCAATTGGGCCCCATCCAGGTTCCCTTCTCGGTGATCCAGTATCGCTTTTCCGGTAAACGCGATCAGACTATTGGGTTCCAGTTCATATTCTACTCGTGCTTTGGCCAGATCGCCAAGCATGAGATAGGAATCGCCGATATCGCCGTGCACGCTATTCCTCTGGGGATTGATTTCCAATGCACGTCTGGCCGATTGAATGGCTTCATCATATCGCTTGCCTGCATATTTTATACCGCCCATTGACCGAAATATCGTGGCGTTGAGTGGGTCAAGTTTTGAGGTCTGTTCGATGACGCGATACGCTTCTTCAAAACGACCGGTCCGCGCACAATAGATGGCATATCGGCTAAACACATCAACGTTGCTTTTGGCCAGGGAATAGGCTTTTTCATATGGCGTACGCGCCCCTTTTACATCCAGACGCCCATAGAACAGGCCATATCCCAGGGCATTATATCCCGCAGCAAATTCAGGCGCGATTTCGGTGGCGCGTGTCGCCTCCGCCACCGCCTCGTCATACAGCTTCACACGCTCGATGCTATTTGCATATTGATTGGCGATGACAGCCAAAACTCGGGCCCGTGCCGCACGGGGCGCAGCATATTCCGGATCGATGCCGATGGCCTCATCAAATTTTGCGAGAGCCGCGCGTTCGCTCGTTTCATCTATATGAAGCTCGAACAGATCCTGACCTCTTAGGAAGGCATCAAAAGCCGCGATGTTTTCCGTGCCGCCCGGTTGCCTTGCTTGATCGGCATCGGCATCACTGCCCAGCGCAACCGAAAGAGCAGCCGCGACAGCAGCGGCTATTTCTGACTGGACCTTGAATATGTCGGCAATTGGCCGCTCAACGGTTTCAGTCCATTGGCTCAATCCGGTGCGTCCATCAATCAGATCGGTCGCGATTTTGAATTGGCCTGCCGCCTTTTGCACATTGCCATCAAGCAAAAAGGACACACCCAGTTGCTGCGCGATGGTTTTTGCATCGACTTGATGATCGCGAAAATTATTGGATGATGTCTGACCGACAATTTGCAGCAACGGATTGCGGGACAATTGGGCGCGAATTTCGGAGGTCAGGCCATCAGAAAAATAGGCTTGTTCAGGATCACCGCTCAGATTGGCGAAGGGCAATACTGCGATGCTACTGGGCGTAGCTTCATCACCAGAACTCAAAATACCGCTCTGCCAAACTGACAAACCTCCAGCCAGCAATGTAACCGCACCGCCGCCCAACATTACATTTCTCCGCCCTATCCGTGGGGGTGCCGATACGAGCGGCGCATCTGGCTGATCTTCGCCGTCATGAAGAGCGGCAACCGCCTTCAGGATTTTTTGCATTTCGGGGCTGTCGGGCTTGGACTTGGAACGCGATAGATCGATGCACTGAAACTGCCCAAAGCCCAGTGGCGGATCGCTTCCATCCAGAGAGATCGGAACGAGTCGTCCGCTATCGCGTCCGCGCGTGGCTTCATCATGAACCCAATGGGATGTGATCGAAGTCTTTGACCACAAGACAATGACAGCCTTAGCGCCGGCCAGCTCTGCTTCGGTTGTATTGGCAAATCGCTCACCGCCTTCAAGCATGCCATCCCACCAAACGGAAAACCCCGCTTGCTCCAGAGCTTCGACAATCAAAAGCGCGTCTTTTTGATCTTTCCGAGAGTAACTCAGGAAAACAGTATGTGATGCCACCAGTTTTTACCCCGTTAAGCCACTTTGTGGCCCCATGTAAAATCAGCATACGCTTTCATCCGTTTAGTAACAAGGGACGTGGTGATTGCGCCCAATCCGCTGCAAGACTTGCACACGTGCTGTTGTTCAAGGCGAGATTTTCGCCAATTGAAGTGATAATGATGAAAATGAACATCACGAGATATGCAAGAACCCTTGCACGGATCATTCTAATGTCCGCTTTTGCGCCCATACCGGACATTAGCGTTGTGTCCGCAATATCCCGAAAGCGGACGCTGGCCTTGGTGGGTTGGACGATCACAATACTCAACCAAAAGCAGTTGCTTAAGACTGATCCATCTTGGTCTTTGGGGGTATCGAAAGTTACATAACCAACACTACGGTTCACAAAGCCGTAATGGTTGCTATAAGGGCCAAGATTTGAAAGCCGAGGTCGCAGGGGACATCTTTTTTTTGGCTTTGCAATGGGTTCGATAGGTTTTCATCGGTCGAATGTGTTTTTCCCTAAAATTTAAAAAAACCACACGAGGGTTATTTGATTTATTTAAAAACGGGCGCATCGCTTGCGGTCATCGCAGCTATGGGCTGTGCATCGGCACAAGCTCAGGAAACAACCAATAACGAACAACAAAGGGGTGTACAGGAAATTGTCGTCACAGCGACAAAACGTACTGCAGATTTGCAGGATGTTGCAGTTGCTGTTCAGGCATTGGGTGAAGAAACACTCGATCAACTGGGCGTAACAGTCTTTGACGATTACCTGCAGCAACTGCCCGGCGTCACTGCTGGCGGCGGTGGACCTGGTCAAAGCACCATCTATATTCGCGGCTTGGCTTCGACCACGCCCAATCTGACAACAGCCGGCGTTGCTGGACTTGCACCCAATGTGGCGCTCTACCTAGACGAACAGCCGGTATCACAACCAGGCCGCAACCTCGACGTTTATGCAGCCGATCTGGAGCGCGTGGAAGTGTTGTCCGGGCCACAAGGGACATTGTTTGGCGCCAGCTCGCAGGCAGGCACTGTGCGCTTGATTACCAACAAGCCGGTTCTTGGACAGTTTCAGGTAAAAGCGAAAGCCGGTGTATCGTTCACCAAAAGTGGCGATCCCAGCAACAATATCGAGGTCATGGTGAATGTCCCGGTTACCGATAGCTTTGCGATCCGCGCCGTTGGTTATTATGACAATAAAGGCGGCTATATCAACAATGTGGCCGGAACCCGCAGTACCGCCGACAGCGCCCGATTCCGCGCAGCCGGAACGGTCCGCGACAATGGCGTTCCTGTCAGTGCCGCTCGTAACGGGTTGCAAGCCGGTGCCGATCTAACCGGCGTGAATTTCATTTTGGCGGACAATTCAGCTCTCGTCGAAAAGAACTTCAACGATACCCAATATCTCGGTTTCCGGGTCAGCGGTAAATATAAATTCTCAAACGACTGGAGCCTAACCGTCGCCCATGCCCGTCAGGGATTGGATTCCGATGGCGTTTTCTTTGAAGACCCGACACTGGGTGATCTGGAAATCCAACGCTTTGAACAGGATGAAATCAAGGATGATTTCAACAATACCAGCTGGACATTGGAAGGCCGGATTGGCGCATTGGAACTGGTCTATACTGGTGCTTACACCAAACGTGAGACAACACAGCGGGTCGATTATTCCGACTATCTGTTCGTTGGCCAATATCTGCCTTATTATATCTGTGACGGGTCGGTTTCTTATCCCGGCGCTGCGCCAACAGGCACGTGTCAGGCACCAAATCTGCTCGTAAATTCGCGGACAGAAACCGAAGTGATGACCCATGAGCTCCGTTTCAATACACCGGCGGATTATCCGTTGCGCTTGACCGCTGGCGGTTTTTACAGCGATCTGGAATTGCTCGAACGCAATGATTTCAAATACCCCGGCAGTACAGCAATCGATTTGTTCGGCGGCTCTTTTCCGGCTAACTTTTCACAACCAACCGCTTTCAACACCGATAGCAGCGCTTATCCAGCCGGCGTCATATTCCGCAACGATGTGCGCCGTACCGACAAGCAATTCGGTATATTTGGTGAAGCCACATTCGACATTTCGAATCAATTCGCAATCACCTTGGGTGCGCGTTATTATGACGTCGAAGTGGATTTAGAAGGCAGCGCGAATTCGTCTTTCTGTAATTCAAGCGGCGTGGATGAAAATGCCTTTGGCACCAACATCAGCGATCTTTATGATGGCGATGGCAGCTTCACATTCATCGGCAGTTGCACTGACGCCCTGCGCCAGACGTTTACCCTCGGTCAATCGGTAGCCGACATTGAGGCTGCTGGACTAAGCCCCGCACAAGCGCAGCAAGTGTTCAACTCGCTGAGCGCACCGGACAAGGCGACAACCGATGGCTTTATCTTCAAGGCCAATCTGACATGGACGCCAACCGATGATCTGTTGTTCTATGCAACCTATTCGGAAGGCTTTCGTCCAGGATTGCTGAACCGTCCCGGCGGCGCGCAAAGTCCCGGCGGCTTTACCGTTCCATTCGCTCTGGAAACCGATGAAGTGACCAATTATGAAATTGGTTGGAAAACATCGCTCTTCGACAATCAGGTGCGTTTCAACGGTAATGCATTTTTCGTCGATGTGAAGAATTTGCAGACCACAATCTTTGATACCAGCATCACCAACTTGTTCTTCTCGGACAATGCGGCGAACGCAGAGATATTGGGCCTTGAGGCAGATATCACCATCGCACCTTATGCTATTGATGGTTTGACCGTGAGTGCGGCATTTTCCATTCTGGATACGGAGATTACCGACGTTCTCACGCCAACTAATGATGTGATTGAAGGACGCAGCCTCGCTTATGCGCCGAGTTTTCAAGGCAATTTGCGGGCTCGCTATGAATGGAATGCCTTTGGCGACTGGACAGCCCATGTCCAGCCACAGATGACCCATTCGGCTTCTTCCGCGACCGACATTATCGAGATTAACCGGATTACGCTCGACAGCTGGACGACATTTGGTCTGTCGGCTGGTGTTAGCGATGACAAATGGTCCTTCGAGATATTCGGCGACAATCTAACCGACGAACGCGCCGAGATTAGCGGCAGTTTCGTTTACGATCGTTCGCGTATCACAGTGAACCGCCCGCTGACCGTGGGCGCACGGGTTTCCTTCACATATTAAGGAAAAATACAACAGGGGGAGGCTAGCCAGGGGTTAGCCTCCCTTTTTTGAAGGATAGCAAGCCGCGAATACATGTCTGAAACAGCTCTCGATATAGCCGAATTGCTAAAGCAGGCGCGCACTCAAATGTATGAGGGGCGCTTCGATGCTGCGCTGAAAATCGCTGTGGTGGTGTTGCAGGGTGAGCCCGAGAATATTGACGCTCTGTACATGAAAGCGGTTTGCGAGCGCTATTCTGGACATACTGACAAGGCACTGGCCAGCGTCAATCAGCTGAAGACCCTCTCCCCCGATTTTGGTAGGGCCTATCAGGAAGAGGGTCATATATTCAGAGCCAAGGGCGATGATGAAAGCGCCCTCGCCGCCTATCGCCGGGCCTGCCAATGCAATCCCGTATTGCAAGCCAGCTGGAAAGCACAAGCCGATATATTCGAAGGCTGGGGCCAACGGGATGCCGCGGCAGAAATGCGCGGCCAAGAGCAACGCATAGCTGCCATGCCCAAGCAATTAGTCGGCGTGTCGCATCTGTTGCACGAGGGCAAGCTGATCAAGGCAGAGAATGCCTGTCGCCATTTCCTGCAAAAAAATCCCCGGAATGTTGAAGGCATGCGACTGCTCGCCGATATCGGCGTGCGATTGGGCATATTGGAAGATGCCGATTTCCTGCTCGAAAGCGCGATTGAATTTGAACCGGACAATATCCAGGTGCGCATCGATTATATCCAGATATTGCGCAAGCGTCAGAAATTTTCCGAAGCGCTCAAGCAAAGCGAGCTGCTCTATCAGCGTGACACTGCAAACCCGGTTTTCCAATCCCTCTATGCGATCGAGTCCATGCAGACCGGTGACTATGAGCAGGCCTTGGATCTGTTTGAAAAGGTTTTGCAGCGGCTTCCCAGTGATCCGGTCACATTGACCTCCAGAGGGCATGCCCTGAAGACATTTGGCCGCCATGACGAGGCTGTTCTATCCTATCAAACAGCCGTTAAATCAGACCCGGGATATGGCGATGCTTATTATGGTTTAGCCAATCTGAAAACCTATCGGTTTAGCGACGAAGAACTCAGCCTGATGGAAGCGCAAGAACAGGGCAACCAGCTGAGCTACCAGAACCGCATCCACATCTGTTTTGCCCTCGGCAAGGCTTATGAAGACCGCAAGGATTATCACACATCCTTCGGCTATTATCAGCGCGGCAATGAATTGAAGCGCGTACAGTCACGTTATGATGCCGATCAGATGACGGCAGAGCTCGATAACCAGATCACAGCCTGCACACCTGCCCTGTTTGAAAAGCAGTCTGGCAAAGGTTACGACGCGCCGGATCCGATATTCATCCTGGGCCTGCCGCGGGCCGGGTCGACATTGCTCGAACAGATATTGGCATCCCATAGCCAGATAGATGGCACGCTGGAACTGCCTAATATCTTGTCGCTTGCGCACCGATTGCGCCGACAGAAACAGGCAAGCAATGATTCCCTATATCCCGAAAATCTGCACGATCTCGAGGCCGATCAATTGCGCGCCATGGGGCAGGATTTTATCGATAGCACCCGCATCCATCGGCAGGACGCGCCCTATTTCATCGATAAAATGCCCAATAATTTCCGCCATATCGGCCTGATCAAGCTCATTCTCCCCAACGCAAAAATCATCGATGCGCGCCGAGAGCCCATGGCTTGCTGCTTCTCCGGATTTAAGCAGCTCTTCGCCGAGGGCCAGGAATTCACCTACGGATTGAACGAAATTGGCCGCTATTATCGCGACTATGTGGGCCTGATGGATCATTGGGACAAAGTGCTGCCCGGAGCGGTGCTGCGTGTCCAGCATGAAGATGTTCTGGATGATCTGGAAGGCCAAGTGCGGCGGATGCTGGATTATCTGGGCCTGCCATTCGAACAAGCCTGTATCGATTTTCATCAGACAAAACGCGCCGTTCGAACAGCCAGTTCAGAACAGGTACGCCAACCCATTACCAAAGCGAGTGTCGATCTCTGGCGCCGCTATGAAACACATTTGCAGCCGCTGAAAGATGCGCTGGGACAAGAAATATTGGAGCCTCAGCAATGAGCGGAACGAAAACAGCAGCAGTGACGACGGCGACTGCAGCGGATGTAATCGATACGGATTATGAAACCGATTATGAAGCCGGTCAGGATAACGTCAATCCGTTCGGGCTGGAAATGCATAATCCCGTGTTTTTTATCAGCGCGGTTCTGATCATCACCTTTGTTTTGCTAACGCTGATGTTTCCCGAGACGGCAAAAATCGGACTGGAAGCGAGCAAGGCGTGGACGCTGCAAAATTTTGACTGGTTCTTTGTTATAGCCAGCAACATCGTCCTGCTTTTTTGTGTGTCCGTTGCCGCTTCGCCTTTGGGCAAAATTCGATTGGGCGGCCCGGATACCAAGACGGAATTCGGAACAGCTTCCTGGATTGCCATGCTGTTCTCCGCAGGCGTTGGTATTGGCATGGTTTTCTACGGCTCGGCTGAGCCCATGGCCTATTATACCGATTGGGGCGGAACACCGCTTAACGTCGAGCCGCGTACACCCGAGGCGATGCGCCTCGCGCTCGCGGCCACGGTCTTCCATTGGGGACTGACACCCTGGGCAATTTACGCGGTCATTGGTCTGGCTCTGGCCTTTTTCGCCTTCAACAAGGGACTACCACTCACTATCCGCTCGGCTTTCTACCCCATTTTGGGCGATCGGATCTGGGGTTGGCCGGGACATTGTATCGACATTCTGGCGGTCATTGCGACCATGTTTGGCTTGGCCACATCCCTCGGCCTTGGCGCACAGCAAGCCGCAACCGGCCTCTCCTTTCTCTTTGGCGTCGAAGCGACCTTAACCTCCAAACTGCTCTTGATCGCCGTTATCACAGCTCTGGCCGTCGTTTCGGTTGTCCGGGGAATCAATGGCGGCGTAAAACTGCTGAGCAATATCAATATGGTTCTCGCCGCATCACTGCTCGCCTTTGTCTTTGTGGCGGGGCCAACCATGGCGATATTCACCGGCTTTGGCACGGCCATCGCGAGCTATGCCGAATATGCCATTCCTTTGAGCGACTGGACAAGTCGAGAAGACAAGGCCTGGTATCACGGCTGGACGATATTTTACTGGGCCTGGTGGGTCAGCTGGTCGCCATTTGTCGGTATGTTCATTGCCCGGATTTCCAAAGGACGGACCATCCGTGAATTTTTGTCGGTTGTCCTTGTCGTACCCGTGATTGTTGCGATCATATGGTTCACAACATTTGGAGTGACGGCCATTGAACAAGTCAAGAATGGCGTCGGCCAATTGCCCGCCGGCATCACCGAAGCACCCTTGGTGCTGTTCCAGATGTTGGAGAATATGCAGTTCCCTTATATCGCCTCTTCACTGGCCATCATCCTGTTAATCGTATTCTTCGTGACCTCATCTGACTCCGGTTCGCTAGTCATCGATGCGATAACCGCTGGCGGCAGAACAGATGCGCCCGTTGCACAGCGCATTTTTTGGGCGGTATTACAAGGTTCGGTAGCTGCGGCGCTATTGGTCGGCGGCGGAGCCACGGCACTTGGCACCATGCAAGCCGGCACTATAGCGAGCGGCCTGCCTTTCACCCTGGTATTGCTGGTCTGTTGCTACAGCCTGTTCAAAGGTTTGTTGTCAGAATATCGGCTGTTGAAAGCTGAGGTTATCACTGCTTGACGAGCGGCATCAATGAACGGCAACGCTAGTTTTCAACCTCCGCTTTTGCGCCCTTAGCGGACACGGGGGTTACGTCTGCTTTATCCCGAAAGCGGATGTTAACGCGAAGCCATGGATGCTAGAAATTTGCTTCACTAAATTTTCTGACGCGGCCTATTGCCATTGGTGTATTACCAACATATATCACCTAAAGAGATTTTTGGAGGACAGTGATGTTAGATTTGCGTGAAGTTACCCATATTTATCCCAATGGAACCAAGGCGCTTGATAATGTAACCCTGTCGATACCAAAAGGTATGTTTGGTCTGCTGGGGCCAAATGGAGCTGGTAAATCCACACTGATGCGGACCGTAGCGACATTGCAAACACCGACGCACGGTAGCATACAATTTGATGACATAGATATTTTGAAAAACCCCGAAAGCCTTCGTGAGCGACTGGGTTATTTGCCACAGGATTTTGGCGTCTACCCGCGTGTTTCTGCCTATGATATGTTGGAGCACATGACCGTGCTGAAAGGCATTGCATCAAAAGCAGATCGCAAGGCAACGGTCGAAACTTTGCTGAACCAGACCAATTTGTGGGACGTGCGCAAAAAAGCCATTGCCGGTTTCTCCGGTGGCATGCGCCAGCGCTTTGGTATCGCTCAGGCGCTGATCGGGAACCCAGAACTGATCATCGTTGATGAACCCACCGCCGGTCTTGATCCTGAAGAACGCAATAGATTTCTAAACCTGCTCGCCGAAATTGGTGAGAATGTTGTCATCATTCTATCGACCCACATTGTCGAAGATGTTGCCGATCTATGCCCCAAAATGGCTGTTATTGCCAACGGCCGCATTCAGTTGGAAGGCGCGCCGCTCGATCTTATCGGCAAAACCAAGGGAACAATCTGGTCCAAAACGATAAAGCGCGAGGAACTAGACGCCTATCGCGCGAAATATGAGGTCATTTCGACCCGCCTATTCGCAGGCTCCACGATCATCCACATATTGGCGACGAACAATCCGGGAGACGGTTTTGCTGCTGTCGAAGGAGGGTTGGAGGATGTTTATTTCTCGACTCTCGCCGCGACCCGTCGGGATACGGCTGATTCTTCACAAGCAGCTTAAACGGAGAAACGGGTATGTTCGCTAAGATTGCTGCTTTCGAGCTTCGCTATCAATTTAAAAATCCGGTTTTCTGGGTTGTCTCGATATTATTTTTCTTGCTCACTTTCGGCGCCATGACTGTCGATGGCATTTCGATTGGCAGTGGCGGTAATGTGAATGCCAATAGCCCGATTGCCATCGTGCAAATTCACCTCATTCTAACATTATTCTTCATGTTCGTGACGACTGCCTTTGTTGCCAATGTCATTGTCCGAGATGATGAAAGCGGCTTCGGACCGATGGTCCGCTCGACACGCGTAAAGAAATTCGATTATCTATTTGGGCGCTTCACTGGTGCTTTCATGGCGGCCAGCATTGCGTTTCTAACGGTACCATTTGCGATCTGGCTAGGCTCGCTCATGCCTTGGCTCGATCAAGAAACTATTGGACCTAACCGGCTACAATATTATGCTTATGCTTATCTGCTGATGGCGCTGCCAGGTATATTCCTTACCTCCTGCATCTTCTTCGCGGTGGCGACCCTGACGCGATCCATGATGTATAGCTATCTGGGCGTCGTCGTTCTGCTAGTGCTGTACATTATTTTTAACGTTAGCACCGATAATATGCCGGAGCTGCGCGAATTTACTGGCTATGCCGATCCCTTTGGTTTTGCGACGCTCAACAATGTTGTGCGCTACTGGACTGCATCTGAATCCAATAATTTATTGCCCGCCATTGAAGGAGCCGTTGTCTGGAACCGACTGATCTGGATTGCCTTTTCTCTCGGCGCCTTGGCGCTCGCCTATCGCTGGTTCAGTTTTGCAGATCGCGGCGTTTCGGCACGCAAGGCACAACGACAAGCCAGGAAAGCAGCGAAACTGGCATCTGTTTCTCCGCATATAGTCGATAGCTTGCCGGCTACGGGCGAAAGCGGAACGGCCTGGAGCCGCCTGGTGTCGCGAACAAGTTTTGAAATGACCCAAGTTTTCAAAAGCCCGGCCTTCATCGTGCTGGTGCTTATCGGGTTGTTCAATGCCAGTGGCGCTTTGGCTTTTGGCAATGAGATTTATGGCACGCCCGCTCGACCGCTTACATTCACTCTGCTGCTGACTTTGATGGGGTCGTTCGGGATCATCCCGGTCATCATCGCTATTTACTATGCAGGAGAGCTGGTGTGGCGCGACCGTGATCGGAAAATGCACGAGATTATCGATTCCACACCATTGCCCAACTGGGCATATATGGTCCCCAAGACCATTGCGGTTTCTCTCGTATTATTTGCAACGCTTTTCATCTCTGTGGTTGCAGCGGTTCTGATCCAGTTGATTCGGGGATTCACGAATATCGCGCTGGACCAATATTTCCTCTGGTATCTGCTGCCATGGGGTGTGGACATGATCATTCTTGCTGTTCTGGCTGTATTTGTTCAGGCGCTGAGCCCCAATAAATATGTTGGTTGGGGCATCATGGTCATATATC
This sequence comes from Parasphingorhabdus sp., assembly GCF_965233695.1. Taxonomy (GTDB): domain Bacteria; phylum Pseudomonadota; class Alphaproteobacteria; order Sphingomonadales; family Sphingomonadaceae; genus Parasphingorhabdus. The sequence goes on along the minus strand of NZ_OZ247497.1, from coordinate 1,755,469 downwards.
TCGTGGCGACGATAACCTTGGCGAATATTGGCTTCGAACATCCGCTCTATCTCTATGGGGATACGGCTCCAACGCCGTTATTCTCGGACTTGAATGGTAATGAAGTCAATGGCGCTGTGGGTTGGTGGCTGCGCCTCTATTGGGGTGCTTTCGCCGTCATTCTGGTAACTCTCGCCCATCTGCTGTGGCGTCGCGGCACCGAGACCAGCTTGATGCCACGTTTGCGTCAATTGCCACGCCGCATGAAAAGCGTCGCCGGATTGATAATCGCTGGTGCTGCGGTAGCTGCAGCGGCCAGCGGCGCTTATGTCTTTCACAACACGAACGTGATCAACCAATATGTGACGCAGGATGATCAGGAAAAGCAGTTGGCGGAATATGAGAAAAAATATCTCAAATATGAGTCACTGAAACAGCCTTCCTTTACCGATATCACATTGAACATAGATATTTATCCAGAACAACGCATCATGAAAGCAACGGGATCGATTGAAATGATCAACGACACTGGCGCTCCGGTGGAAATGCTGCATGTCCGCTTTCAGGACCCAGATGTGAAGATCGAAGCGGTTGATATTCCCAATGCGACGCTTGAGTCGAATGACGAGGCGTTGAAATATCGGATTTATCGCTTCGATACGCCGATGACGGTTGATGAGCAGCGGACCATCAAATTTAAGTCATCACGGTCGCAACGCGGCTTTAAAGCCAGTGGCAATGATACCCGCCTAGTGGAAAATGGAACCTTTCTGAACAATAGCGAATTCGCACCGCAATTGGGGATGAACCGCAACGGACTATTGACCGACCGACAAACCCGCCGGGAATATGGCCTGCCATCCGAATTGCGCCTGCCAAAGCTGGAAGATGAATCCGCACGCGAACAAAATTATGTTGGTAATGCCGATTGGGTGATGTCGGACATAACGATCAGCACCAGTAAGGATCAGACGCCGGTTGCGCCAGGCAGCAAGATATCGGATGAAGTCAAAGGCGACCGTCGTATTGCGCGGTTCGTTTCCAAGCAACCCATCCTCTCGTTTTTCTCGATCCAGTCCGCCCAATATGCTGTGAAGAAGCGGTCGGCAGATGGCGTCGATATGGCGATCTACTATCATCCTACTCATGATTATAATGTTGATACGATGCTTGACGCGACAGCTACGTCATTAGCTTATTTCAAAGCGAATTTCGGACCGTATCAATTTGATTATGCGCGGATTATCGAATTTCCAGGCTATCAAACCTTTGCACAGGCCTTTGCCGGAACCATTCCGTTTTCTGAGCGTATTGGCTTTATCGCTGACAATAGTGATCCGGATGAAATAGATTATGTTACTTACGTGACCGCGCATGAATTTGGTCATCAATATTGGGCGCATCAACTGATCAGTGCTAACCAGCAGGGCGGTACGATGTTAGTCGAAACCATGGCGCAATATTCCGCGCTGATGGTGATGAAACAGATTTACGGCGAGGATAAAATTCGTCGATTTCTGAAATATGAACTCGATCGTTATCTGAGTGCACGTGGCAGCGAGGCGATTGAAGAATTGCCGCTGAACCGGGTCGAGAACCAGGGCTATATCCACTATCGCAAAGGCGCAGTGGTTATGTATTTGCTGCAGGACCGGCTCGGCGAAGACCGCGTCAATGCGATGCTGGCCAAATTGCTAGATCGCTATCGCTTCAAGAGCCAACCCTATGCCAACTCAAATGATTTGGTTGATGGCTTTAATTCGCTGGCACGCACTGAAGCAGAACGGCAATTGGTCAGTGATTTGCTCGAAAAAATCACGATTTACGATATAAAAGTCGATGAAGCGAATATGCGTAAGCTGGATAACGGCAAATATGAAACAACGCTGACCATCACTGCCGAGAAATTTTATGCCGACGGGCAAGGCAAAGAAAGCAAAGCCAGATTGTCTGATGAAATTGAGATAGGCCTTTTTACCGCACGACCTGGCCTCGGCGCTTTCGGCAAAGAAGACGTGATCTCAATGGAGCGTAAACCGATAAAATCAGGTGAGCAGGTGATCAAAATTCTATCATCCAAAAAGCCCGATTTTGTGGGTATCGATCCTTACAATAAGTATATCGACCGGAATAGTGATGACAATGTGCTGGCGGTTTCCACATCATAACCGTCAACAAATAGGCTGTCGTGATTGAAGCAATGTCCGCTTTTGCGCCCTAAGCGGGCACTATGACTAGCGACGGCTTCATCCCGAAAGCGGACACTAGCTTTCGTCTTGCCGTATGTCTGAAAGTGGGGGTGAAAGCAGACGTTTCCGATCTCGCCGTGCATTGACCGCTTTTTACCGGAAATCTGACCCGAATCATTTATTGAGCTAAGCCAAGCTTCGACCTAACGATCATTCTCGCTTTCCAGTTCGAGATGTGTTTTCAGATGCTCGATCACCCTTTTTGCCGAAGCAATCTCTTTCATTGGCAGGCCGCTGGAAAGCGAGTTCACCCAAGGAGCCTGCAATGCGATGGCCGAATCATACAGATTTTGCCCCTTGCTAGTGAGCACCACTAGCTGTGCCCTCTTATGATGTGGGTTCGGCTTGAACTCGACAATGCCCTCTTTCTTCAACTCATTTGCGATGCGTTGCACACCCTGTCGATGATGACCCATGGTTCTGGCATGCCAGGCAATCGACTCTGGTCGTTCTGCATTGGCCAGCGCACCAAGAACCTGCCATCTGGCGCTGGTCAGTCCAAGATCGGCGACCAGCCGGTCACCGGCTGTTATGAGACGACCATTAAGGCGAAAAACCTCCAGAATTAGCGCCGTCACAGCCTCTCCTTCAGCAGTCCATTTTTCTGTCACCTTTGATACTCCAAACTTTTCTTATTGACAACACGTTGTCAGTTAAATTATCCGCATTGTCGATATGACAACATATCACCAATTTGGGTCAAATATCAAGGAGCAATCAAAATGGTCAACTTCAAACCTCTCGATGAAAACTACCCGATAGAGAAACAATTGGGCGACGATGCCGGGCCGGTCGTTTTGGTCAATCTTTTCACGGTAAACCCCGAGGATCAGGATGCGCTCGTCGATGCCTGGCAAAATGATGCGCTCTTCATGAAAAAGCAGCCGGGATATATCAGCACACAGCTTCACAAGGCTGTCGGCGCCAGCAGCATGTATCTCAACTATGCAATCTGGGAATCTGTATCACATTTTCGTTTGGCATTCTCCAACCCGGAATTCCAAAACGCGCTCAGTCACTACCCTTCGAGCGCTGTTACTGCTCCCCACCTGTTTGAAAAAATGGCCGTTGCGGATTGCTGCACCGCCTGATGGTTCGACCGATGTTCAAGGAACAGACTTATGAAAACAAAAGTTCACGCTGCCGCTGGCATAACCGGCTTTCTTTGCATTTTGTTGTTTTGGACCAGTACCACGGTATCGGAGTTGTTCGGCTCCTATGATGAAATTACCGGGGTAAAAAATATGATCCTGAACGGCATGTTGATCCTGATTCCAGCGATGATGGTTGTTGGCGCTTCGGGCATGTCTCTGGGAGCAAAGCGCAAAGACCCAATGTCCCAAGCCAAGAAGAAGCGGATGCCGATCATTGGTCTGAACGGAATTCTGGTCCTAGTACCTTCCGCATTCTTTCTGGCATCCAAAGCGAACGCTGGAGAATTCGACACCGCCTTCTATTCCGTACAGGCCATTGAACTGATTGCTGGCGCTCTAAACCTGACACTGATGGGATTGAACACGCGGGACGGACTTCGAATGACGGGCCGTATAAAACGCAAGCGATAGGTCATTGCCAAATCGGAGCGTCCGCTTTGCGCCTATTTCTACCATTAAAAACTGAATGATCGTATTTCCAAAATTGGGTCGTTAGCGGACGGACGGCAAAGGTGTCGGCGATGACTGCTATATCTCGAAAGCGGACATTAGGTTGGGTTGTCTGAGTTTCAATCTTTCTTCGAGCGCTCTTCTTCTAGTACTTTCTTGTGACGACGGATGCGCCCAGATAATGAACGAAGTTCGTGAAAAGTGATGTAGAGAGCCCAAAAAGCACCAGGACCACAGAGTATCGCTAAAACTACAAGCCTAAATCGTTCATCCAGTCCTACCGTCAATTCAATGGCTAAGAATATGAATCCGCCAACAAGAAACGGCCAAAGGGCGGTCAGTTTGTCTATGCTCGAGTAAAGGGGTGCGATGTAAATCTTAGCAATTAACTTGTCGTGATAACTCCGTAACCAGTTCATAGATCACCAATCATTTTCGATGTTAGTTAAGACCGAGTATAGTGACAAACTGTGTATGTCTGCTTTATCCCGAAAGCAGACACTCGCATTAACCACAAGAACACTTCGAATTTGTTAGAATGCTGACAATCAATAGCCTATGTTCAAAAACATGAACTGGTTTTCTACACCCAAACCCGACCTTGCCACGATCCTCAAAGATGAACGAAAAGTGCTCGCACACATATTCGGCGGTGAGAGTTATAGTATTGAAGCTGTTGATAATGATGAAGCGAAGTTGAAAACGGAAAGGCTGGAAATCCGCTTTGCTCGTGACGAACGAGATGGAGATGTCGGCTGCAATATTGCGCTTACTCAAGGGATAGAGGAATTTGAGGAGGGAGCCGGTTCCTTCATGTGGGCAAAATTCCTAGGCGACGAAGAGATCGCCAAGCCCAGGGACCGGAACGGTCAAGTGATTTCAAGCGCGGAAGAACAAATAGCGGAAGAATTGACACTATTGGGTCGACTAGTGAAGGAAATCTATTCTGATACCCAAAGAACCCGTGATGCCGTATTTTGGATCATTGGCTATGACACAGCCGGAACTCATCACTCGATGGGTCTATGGGATTGAGAGCATTCGTTCCAATGGTGGTTCCGGTATGTCTGCTATATCCCGAAAGCGGACATTAGCTTTGGCCATCTTGAAGTTAGAACCAGCTTACTGAGAGACCGTTACTTGCTTGTTGATCCTTGAATCAGTCTCACAATCCCACAGGCTTACCGAAACGAGGTATTTGTGCGAAGCAGTGTTTTGGCTGTTAGTATATTCCAATATCCGCTCAAAACTAATGCTAGAGCCCGGGAAGAGCTGCCTGATTTTTGATGAACGTGGAGGGTGCGGCAATCCGCCCTCTTCTATTCTTCGAGATGCCTTACGGCGTATTCCAACGTAAGGAGAAAGCGGATTGATCAACAGATCTTCATGAAAGCAAACTACTCTCGTTGAATTATTTTCAACTCTGAAGACTCCGATTATTTCTTTGCTCTGCTCTTGCACATTGCCAAATCTTGTATTTTCCCAGAACAATCCAACTGCTGAGTTCGATTGAGACACGGTATCTAGTGATTGACACGCAGCCAATGAAACAATCAGGAAAGTGGCTTTAAAAATCAACACACCTATGGATTGATTTTCATTCATCGAAGTTTTTCCTAATCTCAATGACAAGCTATTCCGGTACATATTCATTCAACACCGTTGTCCGCGACATCCCGAAAGCGGACATTAGCCGGTCAAAGGTTCGATAATGATGGGCTGTTTCCTATACACAAATTCACCTTCTCCTGGCCAACTCTTGCCATCAGGGAAACGCATTTCTACGCCGACTAAATCATCTCTATTAAACAGACGCATATTGATGCCCATGCGGTCGGTTATACCTGAGCTTTTTTGATATTCTTCAGTGAAAAGCGAATGCGTTGTCGAAGCACATACCTTACATGCATGAACTTCTACAACAGCGGCAGGTTTGTCCTTTCTGAGGTAGGATCGCGTTTCTCCGGACATCTCAATATCTTTCGTATTGTAATATCCCCATAGAGCACCCGCTTTACTACAAAGGCTACAATTGCAATTATTGATGAATTCTGGTTGGTGGCCAACAGTAATTTGCACAGAGCCGCAATGGCAAGAAGCTTGATAATTGATCATAGCTATGCGTCCTTTGATTGATAGCGAAGTGCAAGGAAAAAGTCATTTACTAACGTCCGCTTTGCACCCAAAGCGGACACTAGCGTAGTGACTGCTATATCCCGAAAGCGGACATTAGCGGATACACGATAATCTTGCTCCAGCAAGAAACTCTAAACGATCGACCTGCCTAAGTCTGTAAGGCCGCGGGGCAATATTGATCGAGGAATTCCTTGTGTGTCGGCATATGCTTGACGAGGAAGGAAATGGATTTTTCGATTTCATCAACTTCGGGTTTTAATGTTGCAAGATCGATTGCGTCTGCCATTGCATTGTGGCCCTGCATTTCCAGGCCTTGTCCCATCATCACTGCCGCCCAGCTGGTTTCTGTGAACAGCTCGTCATCTTCGCGGAAAATCTGGCCGTTGGCGCGGAACAGCTCGATCTTTTCGGTCAGGCTGTCGGGGATGCTCATGGTTCTACAATAGTTCCAGAAATCGCTGTCATCCCGGCTGGTTTGACAATAGTGCAGGATCAGGAAATCGCGTATGCGTTCATATTCCTTGCCGGTCAGCCGATTATAGGCACTTTGCTGAACCTCGGTAATATCGTTGAGCGATAGCAGCGCAATAAGCTTGTTGATACCGGAGTTGATAAGGTGGATCGATGTGGACTCGAGTGGCTCCATAAATCCGGCAGAAAGACCAATCGCGACCACATTCTTGTTCCAGAATTTCTTCCGCCTGCCGGTGACGAAGCGCAAGAAATTGGGATCTGCTGTCGGCTTGCCCGCGAGGTTGTTGACCAGAATATCATGAGCCTCATCATCATCCATATATTCGTTGCAATAGACATGCCCGTTTCCGTTTCGATGCTGCAACGGAACCTGCCATTGCCAGCCTGCAGAATGGGCAGTTGCGCGTGTGTAGGGAAGCGGCGGGCTGCCATCGTCACGATTGCAGGGGAGTGCGACCGCCCGGTTGCAAGGCAACCAATGGGTCCAGTCCTCATAGCCGGTCTCGAGCGCCTGCTCTATCAACAGGCCGCGAAATCCCGAGCAGTCGATGAAAAGATCACCGGATATGATTTCACCATTGTCCATAGTAACGGATTCAACAAACCCGCTATTGCCATTAAGCGCTACATCCGAAACCTTGCCCTCCAGCCGGGTGACCCCGCGCTTTTCGGCATAGCCGCGAAGAAACTGGGCATAGCGGCCCGCATCGATATGGTAGGCGTAGTTGATCGGCGGCAGATCGTCCCGCTGTTTCTCGGGCGTACGGGCAAAGCGTCCGAAATAGGCTGCCATCGTTTCCGGGTTGAAAACCTGTAAGGGTCGTCTGTCACCTGCTTCGCGAATCCGGTGCCAGATATGATGAAAATTCAACCCTTCGATCTGATAGCCGTAATTGCCAAAGGGGTGGATATAGCTGTCGCCGACCTGTCCCCAGTTCACAAACTGAATGCCCAATTTGAAAGTGCCCTGGATTGCGCTCAGCATTTCGCGTTCGTCAATGTCGAGTAGCCGGTTGAATTCGACGATAGGCGGGATCGTTGCCTCGCCGACGCCCACTGTTCCGATTTGCTCTGATTCCACCAGCGTGATGGAAACTTTGCTGGCTTGGTTCAACTTCGACAATGCCGCCGCTGTCATCCAGCCTGCAGTTCCGCCACCGACGATCACGATTTTATTAATCGCCATTCCACCGCTCCCCTAAGATTTTTCTTTTCCCGCTATCGCAACTTGAACGCGAAGGATAGCGATTGCTTCACTAGTACGCGTAGGTCTATCACAATGGATATGAATTGTGAACGTTCATATTTATTATTGTGAACGCTCACAATTTGATATAGGACGTAGAAAATAACGAGCGCGAATCATTGAATTCGAGCCGATTAGTGGAAAAAGGGGAGGGTCGCTTGACCAACGAAAACGATATTTGGGATATATTCCGGACCAACCGCATGAAAATGCTCGGCGCGGCATCGTCGATGGCAATGGGCATGGCCATGAGCAATGTTGTCTATGCACAGGAAAGTGAGCAGCCTGCACCGGTCGAGGGGACTGCCGACGCCGAAGCGATAGACGATGAGAATATCATCATCGTCAGCGGTTTCAGAGCCGCCCTAAATGATGCTCAGGAAATCAAGCGCAAATCTGACACCTTTGTCGATGTAATCTCGGCGGAGGATATTGGTGCCCTTCCGGATCGATCTGTTGCAGAATCTCTGCAACGTGTTCCCGGTGTCAATATCGGCCGTTTCGAAAAGACATCCGATCCCGATCGTTTTTCGGTTGAAGGCACCGGCGTCATTATTCGCGGTCTTCCTTATGTTCGTTCCGAACTAAACGGTCGCGAGATATTCTCCGCGACTGGCGGGCGCGTTTTGAGCTTTAATGATGTCTCTCCTGAACTGCTCGGCCGTGTCGAAGTCTTCAAGAACGTAACATCCGATATGGTCGAGGGCGCAATCGCCGGTACAGTCAATCTGGTCACCCGCAAGCCGCTGGATACCAAAGGGCTCAAAATCGCCGGAACGATCGGCGCCAATTATGGCGATCTTCGCGAGAAATGGTCGCCTGAATTTTCGGGTCTGGTCTCCAACAGCTGGGACACAGACGCGGGTCGCTTTGGTATCCAGCTCGGCTATGCCTATTCGGAGCTTAAGAGCCGCACCGACGCGTCCCAAGTTGCGGATCCATGTTATCGCCTCGACACGTTCGACCAGCCCTGCTTGCGCGCTGTTACTGTAGGTTCCGGCGGTTTCGTTGGTGATCCGAACTTTGATGCGGCAAACTTCCCACCAGCGAATACCCTGGTCGTGCCTAAAGGTGCCGGGGTTCGCACGACGGACCTTGATCGCACCCGCGAAGCATTCTCGGCGGTTGGTCAATATGAAAGCGCCGACGGTCGTTTTGTTGCGACAGTGGAATGGCTGCGCTCTGAAACGAGTTTTGAAACCGAAGAATATGCGCTGATTGCCCGCGTCGATGACGATGGCTTATTCCCAGTGCCAGCCGCTGGCAGCACATGGCAGTTCGATCAAAACGGCGTATTCGAAAGCGGTATCCTGACTCAGCGTCCGGGTGACGCTTATGCGACACCATTTGGCCGCGGCGGTATTCCAGTGGACTCGCTTCGCTTCCTGAGGGGGCTCGATTCGACAACGGAAGACATTTCGCTGGATTTGAAATTTGAAGCCACTGATCGTTTGCGTTTCAACTTTGAAGCGCAGCATATCAGTTCGAATCTCGAGCGGAATTCGGTTTTCGGTGCGCTGAGTACCTTCGCGAATTTGGATCTCGACCTGACCGGCAAAACGCCGCAGGTTGCCTTCCTGGCGCCACCAGGCTCTCCTGCTGACTATTTCTCATCAGGTTTGAATACCTATTATTGGTTTGGTCTGGACAGCCGCGAGAAGAACGAGGGCGAGCTTGATAGCCTGCGTTTCGATGCCGAATATGACATTAGCGACGACGGTTTTTTCAAGAGCGCACGCTTCGGTGCGCGCTGGGCTGACCGCGATCGGACCACGCGCAATACGGATTTCAGCACCTGGGGCAACCTGTCGGCGCCTTGGGCTGGCCGTGCGGGCTGCGCTCCATGGGGAGAGGGTCCCGGATGCGGAGCAAGCGGACCAGGACCGTTCGGCAACGGGTTTATTCCGGGCCGCTTTTATACCGGTCTGCCAGGTCAGGAATTTGCCATTGCTGGTGGTGCATTCACTGATGAGTTCCCGGACTATTCGCAATATCGCAACCCATTTGCCAATGGTTTCCAGCGCGGCAATGCGCCAACGCCAATTGAAAATGGTTCGGCCTGGTTTTTTGGCGGTGATGATTTCCTCGCAGAGTATCTCGACGGGCTCACCGACGAGCAATTTGCAGAGATTCAGGAATTCGGTCAGTCGCCGGAGCGTTTCAACTACGGCGTTAATGGTCGCTCTCGGCCCGATCCGCTCACCGGCGACCTTGTCGCTTGTGACATCGAAGGCGTGTTTTGCCCCGGTGAAGTGTCCACCGTTTCAGAGGTTACCAAGGCCGCCTATGCCCGTGTTGATTTCGGCCATGAATTTGACAGTGGCATAAGTATTGAAGGCAATTTTGGCTTGAGATATGTTGAAACCGAAGTGACCAGTGGTGGCCGGATCGGTTTCCCGGACGCTGCCCGTTTCGATGACCCCGCCAACGGTTTTGGCAATGGCGATGGTGTTGTGCAGGTTGCTGAAATCAATGCCAATTGTGCGGGACCGCCGATACCAGGAATTGATCGGGGTTATTGCGATTTGTCCGACGCACGCAAATCAGAGTTTGCAGCGGTTCATACAGGCGAGATTCTTGTCGACAATCGCAAAATCCGTTTCAATAACTGGCTGCCCAGTTTTAACGCGAAACTAGATGTTGGCGATGGATTGCTGTTCCGTTTTGCGGTTTCAAAAGGACTGTCACGACCGGACTTGCAATTATTCCGAGCCGGAGGCGGTATCGCAGACAATACCAATGCCCTCCTGCAAGCGGGAACTCTTGAATCAGGTCCGCTATTTACGCTTTCCACAGGTAACCGCAATTTACGCCCGGTTACGTCATGGAATTATGATCTATCCGCCGAATGGTATTTTGACGATGTTGGGTCTCTCACATTCTCGGTATTCCTGAAGGACATCAAGGGAATTGTGAATACCGGATTCGAGGCCGTTAATTACACTGGCGACAGCGGCGTTTCGACGGACGTTCAGGTCAAGGGGCCGGTCAACGATCAGGGCGGAACCCTGAAAGGTTTCGAGGTTACCCACCAGCAAACCTATGACTTCCTGCCTGGAGTGTTGAGCGGGCTGGGGACGCAGGTCACATATACCTATGTGGATGGTAATGACTTCTCGAACCCGAACCTGGCTAATCCTGGTGAGGCTTCAGTAACTTCAGGCGGAGATGAGTTGGGCGGCGGTTCATTCGCTTTCCTGCAACCGCTCGCCGGGCTTTCGAAACATACCGTTAACGCTACGGTGTTTTATGAGAAAGGGCCATTGGCGATGCGAGCGGCTTATAACTGGCGCTCTTCGTTTCTTGTCACGCCGCGCGATGACATTTTTCCATTCTCGCCAATTTGGCAGGATTCAACGGGGCAGTTGGACGCGTCAATTTTCTATAGCTTGACTGATCAGATCAAGCTTGGTGTTCAGGCCGTGAACTTACTTGATGAGGTGACCCGGACATCCCAGGTCGTCAATTTTGACGGGCTCAGGGTTCCTCGATCGGCATTCAGAAACGACCGTCGATTTACATTTCTGGCGCGCTTCGACTTCTAGGGGGAAAACGAACGCGCTTAGTGTAAGGCGGGCTCTTGCTTTTTTGGCAGGGGCCCGTTTTCTTGTTACCGATATGCAGAGGTTTAGATGATGCGATTCTGTCTTAAATTTATCCCGCTGGCTCTCCTGCCCGTTGGTTGTGCGGCCGATGATGCCGTTGACGCAACCGCTAGCATGAGCGAGATGGAGGGTTGGAGCCTGATCTGGTCTGACGAATTTGACGGGCAATCCGTTGATCGTTCAAAATGGGGATTCGATATAGATTGCTGGGGCGGCGGTAACGATGAGCGACAATGCTACACAGACAATGTTAAAAACGCATTGCTTGAAGACGGTAAGCTGGTCATTACCGCCCATCAGGAAGAATCGGCAGGCCCAGCCTTACCACCCCATCTTCGAAAAACAGCCGAAGACCAGACGGCAATAAACACGAAACCGTTTACTTCGGCGCGGCTCACGACCAAGGGCAAGGCTTCATGGCGCTATGGCCGGATAGACGTGCGAGCGAAACTGCCGCAAGGGCAAGGAACTTGGCCAGCCATATGGATGCTGCCGGAAGATAATGACTATGGCAGCTGGGCCGCTTCGGGCGAAATCGATATCATGGAAGCAGTCAATATGGGCATTAGCTGTGAAAAATGCCCGGGTGGAATTGAAAACACGATAATGGCAACATTGCATTTCGGTGGGCTGTGGCCCGACAATAAAATGGCGGGTACCGAAGTGCCGCTTGTCGGTTCACTGGAAGAATTTCATACGTATAGCATTATCTGGAGCGAAGGCAGGTTCGACTGGCTGGTCGATGGACGCCATATTGCCACCAAGACAGCAAAGGATTGGTTCACAACCGCGTCTGAAGATCCCGATGCCCCATTTGACAAACCCTTCCACCTGATCCTCAATCTTGCCATCGGTGGCAGACTATCCGAAGGTCGCGGGGCAGGCGGTGTTTCTGAAGGCGGTTTTCCAAAGCGGTTTGAAGTCGATTTTGTCCGGGTCTGGCAATGTGACGATCGACCTGTTAATCCACATAACTGTATCGATTCAGGGGAATAATCAGACATGGCCAGGCGACGTCAGGCGGTTACGATCAAGCATGTCGCGGCTGATGCGGGCGTATCTCTGCAGACCGTTAGTCGGGTCATAAATAATGAACCGAATGTCCGTCCCGCGATGAAGGACAAGGTCCAGGCATCAATAGACAAGCTTGGTTATGTTCCCTCCATTGCAGCCCAAAGAATGAGCGGATCGAGATCTTATCTGATACTGGCCCTGAATGACCGAGAACGGACTATTGCTGATTGGCGAGCCCGGCAGGGAAGCGACTGGGTTGATCAGATGTTACTTGGCGGAATGCTCAAATGCGCTGAACTTGGTTATCGGCTTATTCTGGAATTGGTCGATACCCGCAACGAGCATGTCGAACGCGAACTCAAGGCAGCTATCGCTGCCTTGCAACCAGACGGTGTAATATTGACGCCGCCCCATTCCGATAATTCACTCATTACCGAACTGCTCAGTTTGCATAATATTCCTTTTGCACAAATCGGTTCAACCGAACGTGGCGGCGGTATACCACTCAAAATGGGTGATGAAGAAGCTGCAGAAATGGCCACGCGATTTCTTATCAATCTGGGGCACAAGCAGATTGGATTCATTACCGGCCCGGTCAGCTATAAATTGAGTAGCTGGCGTAAAAAAGGCTGGGAAAATGAAATGGCGAAGGCGGGACTGTCTATTGAAGGCCTTTGTGCCGAAGGCGACTTTAGCTATGCATCCGGCGCAGCTGCAGCTCGTAATTTGTTGTCACAAGAACCTAGGCCGACCGCTATCTTGGCCAGCAATGACCATATGGCCATTGCCGCGATGGAACATGTTCATGAATTTGGCCTTTCGGTACCGAAAGATCTTTCCATAGTGAGTTTCGACAACAGCCCAATGACGCGATTTACGCGCCCGGCACTGACGGCAATCGACCAACCCGTTGCTGAAACCACATCGCGGGCGGTTGAAATGATTGTCGCAGCGAAACGGGGCGAAAAACTGGCTGCTGGCCCGATAATTGTTGAGGCTGGTTTTATTGAACGCGAGTCCACTGCACCGCCGCCAGCTGGTGGCTGAGGTAAGCGCTCCAAAGCTGCAAAGCTATCGCTTCATGTTGCTTTACGCGCTGGCCGCAGCCGGTGGAGCTATTGCTTATGTGCCATTCCTGACGATTGTTTTGCCAGCACGCGTCACGCTATTTGCAGGCCATGATGACGTGGAATGGCTGGCCTATATAAGCTTTGCCGGCGCTATTTCCGCCAGCGTTGGCAATATTGCCTTCGGCTGGCTGAGCGATATTACCAAGAACCGCCGCGGCTGGACGTTCTGCGGTCTGGTCCTTTCCTGTCTTTTGCTCATTTTATTCAATGAGACCGAACGACTGGAAGCGCTGATCGGGCTGATGCTGCTATGGCAACTTGCGCTTAACATGATGCTGGCCCCGCTCGGCGCTTGGGCAGGCGATTATGTGCCCGACCATCAAAAAGGAATGCTTGGAGGACTGCTCGCTTTTTCACCAGCATTGGGCGCCATGTCTGGGGCCATTATAACCATTCCGGGATTGGCGAGTACCGAAGCGCGATTATGGCTTTTGGCTGCATTGGTCTGTGTTTGCGTATTGCCGGTTCTGTTCTTTGCAAAGCCCGTGCATTTTGCTGAACTGCATCGCCAGCCAGAGGTCGAAGACAGCAATATTGCCGTGGATCGAGGAAGGACCCGTGTGCTCATCAGGATGTGGTCGGCGCGATTGCTGCTGCAAATTTCACAGGCTGCGCTGTTTTCCTATCTGCTCTACTGGTTCCGCTCGATTGACTCGGACATGGGTGAGAGCAGTACCGCACAGGTGCTGAGCTTTGTTCTGATTATATCCATCCCGGTGGCGATGGCGATGGGCCGATGGACGGACCTGAATAACCGCCCGCTATTTCCTCTGGTTCTGTGCGCCGGTTTTGCGGCCGCCGGGCTGTTGTGCATGGCAATGTCATCGTCTTTGGCCGCGGCGGTCGGCAGCTATGTTATTTTCGGCCTATCAACAGCGGTATTTCTCTCACTACACACCAGCCAGACTTTGCGCGTGCTTCCAAAACCAGAGCGACGTGGTCGCGATTTGGGGATTTTCAATCTGACCAATACCGCGCCATCGCTGATCATGCCGTGGATCGTATTGGCCATGGTTCCGGTCTTTGGATTTCCAGCGATGTTGGTACTGTTTGCCGGCCTCGCTATTCTCTCTTGCATCCTTTTGGCCACCCTTCCCGACACCAGATAATCCCTTGCATTCGGCCACTTGACCGGATAATAAATGTGAACGTTCACAGATATTCGAGGGGGCTGGAAAGTGCGCAAGCAATTAATCGTAACGGCGGGCATGGTTTTGCTGGCTGCGTGCGTTCAAAATCAATCCGAAGACGCTGTTTTGAACTCGGTCGCGCAAGTGGAAAACTGGCCCGAAGCCAAAAGCCCCGAAGCCCTCAGCGACGCCGCAACGGAAAAACGGATCGATGGCTTGCTCGCCCAAATGACACTTGAGCAAAAAGTCGGTCAACTCATCCAGGCCGACATCGGCTCGATTGAACCGGAAGACTTGCTTATTTATCCGCTGGGATCGTTGTTGGCCGGCGGAAATAGCGGTCCCTATGGAAACGAACGCGGATCAGCTGCCGACTGGGACAGGATGGTGCGTGAGTTTCGGACTGCTTCCTTGCAATATGATAAAGGTGACGTCGCTATACCGATTATATTCGGTGTCGATGCTGTCCATGGACATAACAACATACCGGGTGCGACAATATTTCCCCACAATATTGGACTAGGCGCCGCGCGCGACAGTGATCTTGTACGCCGGATTGGTGTGGCGACCGCCAAAGAAATTTCCGCCAGCGGCATCGAGTGGACGTTCGCTCCAACCTTGGCCGTTCCGCAAGATCAGCGATGGGGTCGCACATATGAAGGCTATTCATCCGACCCGGCTATCGTGGTCGACTATGCCAGTGCCATGGTTTACGGATTGCAAGGCGAGCTGGTGAGTGGTCAGCCTTTGCAAGCGGAAAAAGTTGCAGCAACAGCGAAGCATTTCCTAGCCGATGGTGGCACACTTAATGGCAAGGACCAGGGCGACGCGTTGATTGGCGAAGCCGAACTGGTCAAAACTCATGCTGCAGGATATCCGCCCGCCATTGAGGCGGGAGCATTGACGGCTATGGCGAGTTTTTCAAGTTGGAACGGTGTAAAAAACCATGGCAACAAATCGCTTTTGACCGATGTTTTGAAAGACCGGATGGGGTTTGAAGGATTTGTCGTCGGGGATTGGAACGGCCATGGTCAGGTTAACGGTTGTACAGTGACCAATTGCCCGCAGGCTATCAATGCAGGGCTCGACATGTTCATGGCTCCCGATAGCTGGAAAGAGCTTTACAAAAACACGCTGCAGAGCGCGCAAGACGGGACCATCCCGATGGAACGGATCGATGATGCCGTGCGCCGGATCTTGCGGGTGAAAATAAAGCTGGGCCTGCTCGATGATCCGATGCGCGATCGCAGCAACTATCTCGCCATTGGTGCAGCAGACCATCTGGCTCTGGCCCGCGAAGCCGTAGCGAAATCGCTTGTATTGCTTAAGAATAACGGGTCGATTTTACCGATACAGCCGGGAGCGAACGTGTTGGTGACCGGGCCAGGTGCAAATAGTCTTGCGATGCAGTCCGGTGGCTGGACCATCAGCTGGCAAGGCACAGATGTTACACAATCGGATTTCCCCAACGGACGGACGATTTGGCAAGGGTTGTCTGATGCTATTCGCACAGCTGGCGGCCGTGCGGAACTATCCACCAATGGCGACTATGAAAGCAAACCTGACGTCGTGATCGTCATATTTGGCGAACATCCTTATGCGGAATTCCAGGGCGACGTGACTACCCTTGATTATCAGCCATCGGGAGCAAAGGATTTGGCGCTTTTGAATAAGCTGAAAAGCCAGAATATCCCTGTGGTTTCAGTTTTTCTTTCCGGTCGGGCAATGTTCACCAGTCCCGAGATTAATGCTTCGGACGCTTTCGTTGCGGCGTGGCTTCCCGGGACGCAGGGTGATGGCTTGGCAGATGTTATGGTTGCGCAGAAAAGCGGCAAATCATCGCGCGACTTTACTGGAAAACTGCCATTTCATTGGCCGGCTGATGCCAACTCTCCAATCGAAACACCGCTTTTCAAGCGCGGCTATGGCTTGAGCTATGGAAACCCTGTCGCTCTATCCCCCTTGTCAGAGGATCCAGGCATCGACCTTGCAAAGGCAATGAATGTTGCTAGTTTCTTTTCCAGCGGACGCGTTCAAAAACCCTGGTCGCTTTCAATCTCTGATTTGGGCGGGAAACGGCCCGTAATGAGCGGTTCTGTAGAGAGCCCATCTGGCCTGCTTTCTGTGCGTCCCATCGATGTGACGGCACAGGAAGATGGCAAGGCATTCGTCTGGTCGGGGGCAGGCGTGATCACCATTGATGGTCCATTGGCCAACATGACCGACCAATATCGAAAGGCTTCTGCGCTCACGATAGACATGCGAATTGATGCATTAGGTGCGGGCGACACTGTGCTCGCCTTCCATAACAGACGAATATCCCTGACGCGATGGCTTCAACAAGCCAAAATCGGCAAAGTTCGTAGCCTGCAAATCCCGCTGCAATGCTTTGGAACGGCTGAAAGTGATTTTGAAAGCGTTGGGAATGCCTTTCGATTGGAAGGGGAAGCGGGTCTGGCTCTCACTTTGCTGAGCGTGAAGATAGATGACTCCGGCGAATCCCCGCCATGCCCGGTAATGCTGGATTGAAATAACCCAGCTCGATTTTCTCAGGAGTACAAGAGAATAATATCATGGCAACAGACCACAACACCCACCAGAAACCAATTTGCAGCCTGTCGGAAAAAAGCGAGCGCAAAACAAACGCGCTGCGAACCAGGAATTGACTTCTGTCATAAGCACCGCACGCAAATAGACAGTAACCTCGATTGATGTTGCGAAAAAGGTTGGTTGTTTACCCACTACGGTGTCGCGCGCCTTGCGTGGCAGTTCGCTTGTCAGTGATTTCTTGCGGGAACAAATAATCCGCTTCTCCAAAGAGATGAATTATCACCCCAATACAGCCGCTTCGAGTTTGCGGAAAAGCGCGTTCAAAAACATCGCCATTATGGCTGGCGATAATTTGACGGGGATAAGAAATACATCGGCAAACCGCATATTTCGCGTTTTGGAAGCGCTAAGGGAAAATGCCCAAAAGTATCGATATACCGTATCTTTCCATATGGTTGGCGATGATGATTTCAGAAACGCAAAAAGCCTGCCAGACTATTGTGATGCCGCGCTGCATCTCGACTATGATTTGTGCCTTGATTACGAGCGTCTTTGTGATCACAACAAAGCCCAAAAGGTCGTGTCACTGAGTAGTTTTGCAGAATTGAAAGGCGCGACAATCGCATCCCTGACGGACGATGATATCGGTGAATATGCGAAACAGTCGATCGAAAAAATATGCCGGTTTTTAGGTCAAAATTTAGATCGCAAGGCTGAAGGCAACTAGCGTGGGCCAGCCGTCAAAAATTCAAATTTCCAAAGCCTGTTATCGGCAATAGCTTTCACACCCAACCGCCACCCGGGAACTGCCATCCCCGGCTTCACTAACGCTCAGCCCCACCTTGCCGCTACCTTTTTTACTGGCCGAAAATATCAAATATGATCGTGAAAACAGAACTTTTCTAATGTCTGCTTTTGCGCCCAAAGCTGACGCTAGAGTTCTACACTTTCCGCGAGAGCTAAAGCATCCTCAACTTCAACGCCGAGATATTTGACAGTGCTGTCGATCTTTGAATGGCCAAGAAGTGGTTGGACCGCTCTCAAGTTCCCGGTTTTCCGATATAATAGGGTCGCCTTTGTTCGCCTTAAAGAATGAGTGGCGTAAGCTGATCGTGGAAGATTGATTGACGCAAACCAGTTCGCCGCAATTCTAGAATATTGCCGTGTCGAAAGATGATTTGATCGATCCATACGAGAGGGAAATAGCCAATCATATGGAGACAAATTGGATTGAACACACCAAAGCTTAAGCGCGTTTCGTGTTTGTTTTGTAATTTCAAACTGAACAGCGTTTCCGGTTTTGCGTTGAATGATCTTGGCTCGGCTTTGGAACTCATCGCCAGTGCGAACATCACTAACTTTCAAACCGACAAGATCACATCCTCGTAACTTGCTATCAATCGCTAAATTGAACAGAGCCAGATCGCGCTTTCGATCTGCCAGTTCCAACCGAACCCTAATGGCCCACACCTCTTGTTGTTTCAGCGGCGCCTTTTGTCCGATCAACTTTCCCTTGTTCCATGGATATAGCTTTGGAATGTCATAGGTTTGATTTTGCATTTTTGATCTCCTCATCGAGAAGGTCAAAGACTGCGGAACGCTAACAATTGGTTTTTTGACCGGTTTTCTAGTGTCCGCTTTGGGCGCAAAAGCGGATATTACAAAACCGCGCAACTCAAGTCTGTCAATAACGTTGCAGGTAATTGCAATAATCGCCTATTTGTCGTGCAGGCTAAGGGATATCAAACGGATTTGATTGGGGTGAAGCATGTTAGCATTTCGAACGCTATTGGTTGTAATTTTTGGAGTTTTGACGGTTTACACTCTGATTGTTGGCTCAGCATATGGATGGGATATTCTTCCGATATTTTTTAGAGATATAGCTGCAATGGCTTGGCCGGGACAGTTCAACCTAGACTTTATGGGTTTTTTGATACTGTCCGGACTGTGGGTAGCATGGCGCAACAATTTTAGTGCCATGGGACTTGGCTTGGGCGTCGTTGCATTCTTCGGCGGAATTATGTTTCTCACACCATATCTTTTTTACCTGAGCTTCGAGACGAAAGGCGATATGAAGAAAATCCTTCTCGGTCAGATTAGAGCCAGCAATTAGCTTCACTTTTCGCGGTTATTCGACTGCGACTTAGTATCTATCCTAATGTCCGCTATGGGCGCAAAAGCGGACATTGGAAATGCAGAAGCTGTCGGTCCGCAATGAGCCCCAATGTCGGACGTAGCCATCCGAAATCTTGGCACCCGAAAGCGGACCTTCTTCAAGTAGCATTTAAACCAGAGGTTTGTTTGGTGGCCTAGTGTTGAGAGTGTGGACCGCATTCGCGAGCATAAATCAGGGAAACAGCTCAGTTTCGGATAGCCCCAAACGCTACAGCGATTTAGCTTGCTGAGCTTGCTGAGCTTGCTGAGCTTGCTGAGCTTGCTGAGCTTGCTGCGCTCAGCTGTCCTCTCGGACGAAAACTCCATACCCGATCACATCGCAAATGGCATCGGCTGTCGCCCATGCCTCTTGAGGATCGCGCGGTTTGCGATTTCGCACAAGCCAGAAGAATGGTCCGGCGGCGACTTCGGTTGCAGCTCGCACGTCGATTTGGCGGCAGCTACCATCCGAAATGCCCTCACTGACCAGGCTCTGAACTTTTTCCCAAACCTGGCGCGAGCTGATCGCTAGCTGTGAGCGGACCGGTTCAGATAATGTGTCAAGCCCCCGTTGCAGCGTGAGCGGTGGAATAGAGCTAAACTGCGCCTGGCAATTGAGATGGTTGGTTATCATCGCCTTTTCGACCCCATTGGCTCCGACCGCGCTGGCCGTTTCGGCGAACGATCCGTAAAGGACGAAGGCCCTGCGGTAGCATTCTATAACCAGTTCGTTTTTGTCTTCGAAATAATGATAGAACACGCCTTTGGTCGCACCAATTGCAGCGACGATGTCACTTAGCGATGTGCCCTCGATACCGCGTCGGTTGAATAGCTGGGATGCGACACCAAGGACTTGCTGGCGCTTTTGCTCTTTCATTTCCTCGCGATCGAAGGGGTTGGGATTTCTGACGATCAACTGCTCGAAAGTCGGCCAGCGTTCCGATGATACTTCTGGCCCTTTTGCGAATCCGCGCAAAAGCATGTCAGAAATCGCATTGGCCAGACGCTCGCGAGTGATGTCATGTTCCAGCCATCGTTCGGACAGCCGAACCCAATTGATCATTCCCAACAGGCAATCTGTCACAAGCAAAGGATCGACTATGCGGAATTGCCCGGTCGTTATTCCTTGCGAAACGATAGCCGCAATGCCCGACCGTATTTCGGCTTCCATCTTCAGGATTTGCGCGCGCTGATCTTCGGATAAAACCTCGTAGTCACCAAAAGCAGCCAGGTTGCAGCAATGCGAAGTCAGGTTGATCGAAACTAGGACTTCTAGTTGTGTGGAAGGGTCAGATGATTGCGCGATGGCCACCTCGATATCGGCCATCAGCGCTTCACAGGATCGGGCAAAGCACAGATAGGCAAGCTCACCGCGGTCGCTGACATAATGGTAAAGCGCGTTTCTTGATAAGCCCGCTGCGCTAGCGACTCCATCGAAGCTGACGCCGCCGACACCTTTTGCGTTTATCTCGTTCGCCGCAGCATCCAATATTCGTCGTCGTTTTTCTGACGATTTGTTTGAGATCGCAGGTGTCTCGACGGTCTTGGCGGCAACTGTCATTCGCCTCAGTTAGCGCGCATCGGGTGCCTACACCAGCCCTTACCCTATATTTTTTTATACCAATATGTCGATAATTCCTTGCCGCGTCGGTTACACCGGTATAGAAACATACCAGATTGTCGAAATGACAGCGAATAGGGAGAGACTGACGTGACAAAATATACCAAGATAGTGAGAAGGTCCGCGCTGCTTTGTGGAGCGGCGCTGGTTTTTGCAGGGGTGCATTCTCCGCTGCTGGCACAAGACGCCGCATCTCCTGAAGCCGAAGAAGACGATGGCGTTATTATCGTCACGGCCCAAAAGCGGGCACAAAGTACGCTCGATGTGGGGATCAATATTGCGGTGGCAGATGCCGAGGCTCTCGCAATCAGGCGCATCGACGATCCGACCGATATCGTCGCGATCGCGCCGAACGTCTCGATCAAGGAAAATGTTCCAGGCCTCATTCCCGTGTTGACGATCCGCGGCGTTGGCCTCAACGATTTCAGTGCGACCAACAACCCCAGCGCCGGGATATACGTCGATGAGGTTTCCCTCAGCTCCCTTGCGCTGATGAATTTCGATTTCTTCGACCTTGAGCGAGTGGAACTGCTAAAAGGACCGCAAGGCACCCTTTACGGCCGTACTGCGACGGCTGGTGCTCTCAATGTCATTTCTGCTCGACCAGACTTCGATGGTACCTATGGAACGGTGCTCGGATCGCTGGGCAATTATGAGCTCAAAGAGATCGAAGCGAGCATCAATCTCCCTGTGTCCGACACATTAAGCCTGCGCTTTGCAGGCAAAGGGATTTTCCAGGATGAAGGCTTCTATTTCAATGAAACGCTCAACCGCGACATTGGCCGCCGAGATGTCCTACTTGGCCGCGCGCAGGCCTTATGGGCGCCGTCAGACCGGTTTGAATGGCTGATCAAGGCTGACGTACAACGCGGCCGTTCGGAATTGGGCGGTTTTGAATTTTTCGGAGCGCTCACAACGCCTGACACCCCAGCAGGGGTTCCTTGCCCAGGATCACCTGAATGTTCAGACTTCCTTGGAAACTCCGATCTTGATGGTGACCCGTTCAGAGGCGCATGGTCGGTCGATCCGGCGTACAATGTCGACCAGCTCAACCTCACGAGCAGGATGGAAGTCGATCTGGGTTTTGCAACGCTGGTTTCGATCACCGGCTATATCGACTTCGATCGCCAATATTCAGCCGACACCGATGCGGGCCCATTCGCGCAGCTCGACTTTCGTGCCGATGACGCAGTGGAACAGTTCTCGCAGGAGGTGCGGCTATCGGGCGAAACGGATTTTGCAAACTGGCTCGTCGGGGTATTCTATTCCGAGGACGATATTCAGACATCGTTTGCGGGCAATTTGAGGGACCTCCTCAACACCACCAGCTTTACTTTCTCGGATCAGCAATCTCAATCGGCGGCGTTGTTTGCAAACGCTGAGTGGTCCCTAAGCGATAAGCTCAGCCTTGTGACGGGCATTCGCTACACCGATGAGGAACGTTCTAATGTTGGCGGCACAAGCGACCTCGTTTCACTTGCGCCGGCGAGCTTTCTTACGCTTGCGCCGTTCGGTTCTGATCCGATCCCTCTCGCTGTCAGCGACGCCGAAATCACGGATACGAACTGGTCCTGGAAGGTGGGTCTGAACTGGAACCCTTCGGACGAAACCCTTCTCTATCTCAGCGCAACGCAAGGTTGGAAGAGCGGGGGGTTCTTCTCTGGCGTAGCGACAAGCTCGGCACAGCTTGAACCCTATCTGCCTGAAAAACTCGTTGCCTTTGAGGCAGGCATAAAGGGCAGGGCCTCCGGCGCAGGCCTGTCCTATTCGTTGAGCGCATTCTACTATGACTACAACGACGTTCAGACCTTCATCCGAGAGGATATTGGCGGCATACCGATCCAGCGCCTTGGCAATGTCGACAACGCCGAAATCTATGGCATCGATGCCGATCTGGCCTGGCGGCCCTCTGCGGTTCCCGGTCTAAGTCTCTATGCAGGTATCGGCCTGCTTAATACCGAGCTTGGAGCCTTCGTTGCAGGTGCTGGTCCGGTTCCCAAAGGCAATGAATTGCCCGATTCCCCATCAGTCAGCTTCAATGGCGGCATTTCCTATGAATTCGATCTTAGCGGTGATCTCGCCATGCGCCTGTCGATTGATGGCCGCACCCAATCGAGCACATTCAAAGACGGCTTGAATGATCCATTGGTCGCGGCCGATGGTTTCTCGACGCTCGATGCCCGGCTTTCGGTTTTCGACGATGGCAATTGGGATGTTTCCTTTTGGGGGACCAACATCACCGATGAGCGCTATGTGACGCAAGGCGTGAACCAGCTTCCCTTTGGAATGGGAACCCGAGTGTATGGTCCGCCCCGCACCTATGGCCTTACTGTTACGAAGAATTTTAACTGATGGAACCGAAGATCGAGATTGGAGGGCAATGCTCTGATCGCTTCGTCCGTCTGGCGCAGGAGTTCCGGGCCAACTTTGAAAACGGTTCGGAACTTGGCGCTGCCATGGCGCTCTATGTGGATGGTGAGCTTGTCGTAGATATGTGGGCCGGTTTTCTTGACCCCGACCGCACTCTGCCATGGCAAAAGGATGCTTTAGTAAACGTCTGGTCGACGACCAAGGGGGTTGCTGCGGCATGCTTCGCCCTAATCGTGGATCGCGGCTTTTGCGGATATGACGACCCGGTTGAGACATATTGGCCTGAATTCGCCGCTGGTGAGAAGGCCGACGTGACCATTGCGCAATTGCTTTCCCACCAGGCCGGACTGAGCGCATTTGCCTCACCAACCACGGTTGACGACTTCTTCAAAGATCCTCGAATCCTCGCGAGCAGGCTTGCCCGGCAAACGCCCTTGTGGCCGCCCGGGACGCAGTCCGGCTATCATGGCGTCACAATCGGCTTTCTTGCCGCGGAATTGTTTCGGCGGATCGAGGGACGGCGCATGAAGCTCTTCGTCGACGAAGAGTTTGCCGCGCTGGACATTCACATCGGGATTGAAGACGAGGAATTGAACCGCGTTGCAACGATAATTCCGCCGCCCGAATCCGATGCTGAGGCGCCAGACATGGACGATCTGCAATCAGTTACGCTGGGCAATCCGTTCCTGATGCCCGATGCCGCCAACTTGCCCGAGTGGCGTCAGGCAGAGATTCCATCTGTAAACGGTTTTGCAAGCGCCCGAGGACTGGCCAGCCTCTATTCGAGCCTTTTGACAGGATCGCCCGAACTAAGCTTGAGGCTCTCACCCGAAACGCTGGGGCAGGCCACTATGATCCGTTCGAGCGGGGTCGATGCTATTCTTGCGGTCGAGACAAACTGGGCCGCCGGTTTCCTGAGGAATTCGCTTGGCATTTACGGACCAAACTCTAGGGCATTTGGACACTCGGGCTGGGGCGGATCATTCGCCTTTGCAGACCCAGACAACGAACTCGCCTTTTCCTATGTGATGAATGCTATGGGATCGGAATTGGTCGGTGATCCACGCACACTCGCGCTGCTCAGGGAGGTCTATCAAGCTCTCTAAAACCCTTAACTGACCATGCCCCCACATGATCTTGCTTCCCTTTTTGGCCGCCAAAAATGTCAGCAACGGTTGCTTTTCTCCGATAGCCGACAGTCCGCAATCGGCCCAGTTACTGTCGTTCAAAATGACCTAAGCTAATGTCCGCTTTCGGGATAAAGCGGACACTGACTAATCCTCAAAATACCGCGGGGAGGGAGCTTTCGGTTGTTTTAGCCTTGTTTTTGTAATCTGGGCTGCGGCGGAGGCCGTTATGGTTTGGCCATAATGCTTCTCAAGCATTTCAACCGACGTCCCCATTTGCTTTGCTAGGTGAAACGGGGATACATCCTCATATAGTCTTTGCGTGGCATAGAGATGGCGAAGGGAATATATTGTTCGGGCTATACCATTTTTCATGATCGGAACTTTGGCAAATTTCAGCAAGGAATGAAAAGACCGTTTGAAGGTTTTGATCTCTGTTCCATCGTGGTGACAAAACACCAATTCTGTGCGGCTAGGTTTCCACAAATCGGGATCATCCGGGTTCTGCTTTTTTAATTCCGCGATGCGCAAATCGATAATTTTGTTAAGCAGCTTACCTGTGCCCTTTTGACAGACAACTTCTCGCGTTCCAGTTTTGCCTCGAACTTCTGCTACAACATATTTGTTATTGCCATCTTCAAGTTGTCTTAGATCACCCCATTCGAGCTTTCTAAGCTCTCCAATACGAAAGCCTGTATTCACGAGAACGAGAAAATAGAGTGTTGCCAAAAAACGATCTCTTGATGTTGCCTTTTGTTTCCCTTCCTGCAACCAGCCATCCATTGCTCTGACAACGGCCTTCCATTCTTGCTCCGTGAAAGTTGGTCTTCTTTCACCGTTGTTCTTCGGCGCAGCCGATTCAGGTATCTCTGCAATATGGCCCATTTTAACAGCAAAGTTGAGCATTGATCGTATGGATGTTCGCTCACGGCCTAAGGTAGCATTGGAGGGTTTTTTCTTGGCATAATTCTCTTTTCGCCAAAGCCAGTATTTCTGAAAGTCGCTTGGTCCGATGTTATCAATCTTCATCGAGCCAAAATATGTCAGTGCATAGGACCGAACACGTTCAATGGTGGAAGTCCAAGAACCACCTTTAGTGGTTGGACCTATTAAAGTGATGGACTTTTCCCATTCCTCGAAAACCTGTTTGAAGGTTCTTGATTTGATTGATCCACCCATTTTCACTTGGTGAAAAAGCTCTTCGTAAAGATTCTCGGCAAACCTCTCGGCATCCCGAAGCTTGATAGTTTTGGTTGAAATGAATTTATAGCCAGTGGCGCCAGGAACTCTAATGCGAGCCTGCCATTTAGGATTTTTCAAGCCTTCTCTTTTGTATAGAATAATGCGCCCATCACCGCGAAGATCGATTCTATCTTCGGTATCCCTATTTGAAGATCGGCTATTTCCCACCAAATCTCTATAAACTAAAACGAATTTCCCGGGAACAGTTTTTTGTGTAACTTTTGTACATAGCAAAAATGTACAAAACCAGATGTTCCCAAATTTCTGAGGACTTATAGTATATTGAAATATAAGAGATAAACTGGCGCACCCGACAGGATTCGAACCTGTGACCTCTGCCTTCGGAGGGCAGCGCTCTATCCAGCTGAGCTACGGGTGCGCGGCGCTATATTAGCGGACATGCGCTTAGCAGCGGCCACACCGCTTTGCCAATCACTAATTTCGCAGGAACAGCGCTATTTTAGTTTTCAGTCTTTTCGCGCTTGGTCTTGGTGATTTTCTGAAATTTTCCCAAACCACAAGCGCCGCGCGTATCTATGCGCCCTGCCGTGTTATCCAGAACGCGGATGATATCGACATTGCACAACCGGTTGGTCGAGGTGCGATAGGAAAAAGCTTCTTCAAAGCGCAGGCCGCTGCATTTATTCGGCAGATTATTGCGATAGATATCGCCGTTGCGCATTTTGAAGTCGATCGTCTGATCATCAATGACATCTGTCGAGCGGATTTGCGATCGGTTGATGCAGGTTTTCGGCTCGCCAACTTTTTCGATGATATATTTATCGTCTTTCGACCGTTTCTCGCCAGCATAAGCGGCTCCTGCGACGGTAAGGGCGGCACCGATCAGGGCCGGAACTAATAGTTTCATTAGATTTCTCCTAATATTCAAAATTGACCCATCCCGGAAAAAATACGCCTCGCAGGGTTTCTGAATGCTGAACGGTGATCTGAGCCGTGGGCGGGTCAGGCCGTTTGGATCAGGGAGCGGGTGTTTTCTTTTTGAACCGGCACAGGTCAATAACCGGACAGCGCCAGCATTCCGGCTTGCGGGCCTTGCAGATATAGCGGCCGTGCAGGATCAGCCAGTGATGGGCGTGGACGCGGAACGGACCGGGGGTCTGTTTTTCAAGCTTTTTCTCGACCGCCAGCACGGTTTTGCCCGGCGCCAAACCTGTGCGATTGCCGACCCGGAATATATGGGTATCAACGGCAAAGGTCTCCGCTCCAAAGGCGCAGTTCATCACGACATTGGCGGTCTTGCGGCCTACACCGGGCAGCTTGGTCAGCTGGTCGCGATCTGCCGGCACCTCGCCGCCATAGTCGGCGATCAGCATTTCAGACAGCGCGATGACGTTCTTGGCCTTGGTATTATAAAGCCCGATGGTCTTGATATGCTCTTTCAGACCATCAAGGCCCAGATCGACCATCTGTTGCGGTGTTTTCACCTGTTCGAAAAGCAACCGTGTCGCCTTGTTGACGCCAATATCGGTGGATTGCGCGGACAGCGCCACCGCAACGACAAGCTGATAGACGTTACCGTAGTTCAGCTCTGTCTCCGGCGACGGGTTATCCGCCGCCAGCCGTGAATAAAATTCGAAAATATCGTCTTTCTTCATGGCGTGCTTTGCGTTTCCGCCGGTGGTTCGGTGGCGGCCATATTCGCCGCTTTCCAGTCCATCGCATTGCGCACGCGTTTCTCGACCGATGGATGGGTATAGAAGATCATCTCCTGCACCGGATGCGGGCGCGCATACCGATATTCGGCCGTTTTCACGAGCGCGCTGGCCAGTGCATCGGGAAGCTGCGCCGTTTCGAGCGAATAGGCATCAGCCTCGCGCTCACCGCTGCGGGTGAGCGCATTGGTGATCGGCTGGGTCAGAAGCGAAAAGAGCGATACGATGAAAATGAGCACCGGCAAGCCGCGCGGATCGCCAATTTCCGCGTCGCTGCCGAACAACTTTGCAATGCGCGGATAGAACCGGTCTGCAAGGAAAAAGAGCGCGATGGCAAGCAGCGGAAATATCATCACATAACGCCAGATATGGCCAAGGACATAATGGCCTATTTCATGGCCGGTGACGGCTTTGACCTCATCGAGGGAAGCGGTTGTCAATGCTACATCGGAAATGGCAATGCGCGCCGAGCTGCCGATGCCCGAAACATTGGCCGTGAAGTTTTCCGACTGGCGGGAACCGTCATAGACGAAGATGCGGTCTGCCGGGATACCGGCCTCTTCCGCCATCGCTACCAGTGCAACCTTCACTTCGCCATCAGGTATCGGTTCATAGTCGTTGAACATCGGCTCAATCAGCACCGGACCCAACAGCAGCAAGGCGAGAATGGTCGCCGCCGCCAAGCCGCCGGACCAGATCCACCAGCGCCGCCCGGTTTTGCGGATCAGGGCGTAGATGCCGAGGAAGAACAGCCCGCCGAAAATGGCAGTCATGACAAGCGAAATGCCGCCTTGCATCAGAAAGTCGCCAAGCGGCTGGCTGGAAAGGTCATAGGCGTGCTGCCGGAAATGATCCGTATAGAGCGTCCAGGGCAGTGTCAGGATAGCCGAGACCAGAAAATAGACGGCACAGACCAGCACTGTTCTGATCACAAAACCACGCGCGGATAATTTGGCGGCCAGTCGGTCGAGCAGACCGGATCGGATGATGAGCCAGGTAACCAGCGCAGAAACCAGCAAACCCCACAGCAGCAGCCAGTGATTGCCGATGGTATAGTCGGCGGCCTTGGCCAGCGCGTCTGCACCAAGACCGTCGATATAGGTTCTGGTTGCTGCCTCCGGATTAAATGCTGTCATAATAACTCTCTCCCTGAGTTCTTGTGGCCAAAACTCTCTCAATCAAGCCCGAGCATATCTTTCATATCATAGCGACCGGGCTGTTGCCGGGTCAGCCAAAGCGCCGCCTTGACCGCGCCGCGCGCAAAGATCATCCGGTTTTCAGCCCGATGGCCCAGTTCGATGCGCTCCTCGTCAGTGGCAAATATCACCTGATGATCGCCAGCAACCGATCCCCCGCGCAAGGAAGCAAAGCCGATGGCACCTTTCGCCCGCGCGCCGGTCTGGCCATCGCGTCCGCGTTCGCTGTGATCGGCCAGCTTGATATCACGACCGTCGGCTGCCGCTTCACCCAGCAAGATGGCCGTGCCAGAAGGCGCATCGACTTTATGCCGGTGATGCATTTCAACAATTTCAATATCCCAGTCGTCGCCGAGGCGGGCCGCGGCCTCTTTCACCAAAGCCGCCAGCATGTTGACGCCAAGCGAAGTGTTGCCGGTCTGGAGCACCGGGATCGTCTTCGCAGCGGCATCGATGGACAGGTGATGCGCGGGTTCAAGACCAGTGGTGCCAACCAGAATCGGCTTGCCCGCTTCAGCGCAGAGATCGAGCCGTTGACTCAGCCCATCCGGCACCGAGAAATCGACCAGCACGTCGCTATGTGCGAGCAGTTCGGCAAAATCATCATCCTGATCCACGCCACCGGCATGGCTGAGCTCTTCCTGCTCGCCAATGGCATTCACAAGGGCATGACCCATCCGGCCCTGGCTGCCGATAATCCCGATTGATGTCATAAGTTTCCGTCCATAGGCTTGCATTATTGTGCTTAAAATGCTGGCATAGCGTTATGCGCGAAATAAACAATATTGTCATTCTGACCGGTGCCGGGATTAGTGCGGAAAGCGGCGTGGCAACCTTTCGCGGGCCCGATGGCCTGTGGGAGGGGCACCGGGTTGAGGACGTGGCTACGCCGGAGGCGTTTCAGCGCGACCCTGTGCTGGTCCAGAAATTTTACGATGAGCGGCGCAGCAAATTGCAGACCGTGCAGCCCAATGCCGCACATAAGGCATTGGCCAGGCTGGATGCGGATTGGGGCGGCGACCTGTTGCTGGTCACCCAAAATGTCGATGACCTGCATGATCGCGCCGGATCGCAGCGGCTGGTCCACATGCATGGTGAGCTGTTGAGCGGACTATGCCTCGCCTGTGGCGAGCGTTCTGCGGTGACTGAAAACCTATCGGCTGGGCCTGCCTGCCCCCATTGTGATCAGATCGCGCTCCGGCCCGATATCGTCTGGTTTGGCGAAATGCCCTATCAGATGGAGCGGATTGAGCTGGCCTTGGCACAATGTGATTTGTTCGTTTCCATCGGAACGTCCGGCGCGGTTTATCCGGCGGCGGGCTTTGTGCGATCCGCCGCTCATTACGGTGCGCAGACGCTGGAAATGAATCTGGATCCATCGGATGGCAGTCTGTATTTTGATGAAAGCCGGATGGGCAAGGCCGGGGAGCTGGTGCCCGCGTGGGTTGAGGCTGTGTTGAACGATGGCTGAAATAGGGGCTGAAATAGGGACTGAAATGAAAGGCCAGTGCCATTGCGGCGCGGTGCAGATCACGGTTCCGTCACCGCCGAACGAAACGTTGCAGTGCAATTGTTCCTTGTGCCGGAAAAGTGGCTGGCGGGGCGGCTTCTGGAATCCGGACGTGGTAACCATTGATGCGGAGCCAGAGATTTTAAACAGCTATGTGCAGGGCGACAGAATGATCACGCTGTGGAATTGCAAGCGTTGCGGTACGCACACCCATTGGACGCCGCGAACTGCGCCGCCCGACCGGATGGCAGTGAATATGCGTATATTCGATCCGGCCGACTGGCAGCATTTACCGGTCCGGGAAGTGGATGGGGCGAGCCTTTAGTCCGGAGTTCTAGTTAAACAAATTGACCGTCACAAACAGATAGATCACCCACAGAGCCATCGCGAGAATGGACAATGTCGAACCCATAACGCCGAGCTGCCGCAACCGCAGGGTTTTGTCGGCAAAATGCTGATACATGCCGTAAATGTGGACGACCCTGGCGATTAGAAAAAGCGCCGCCAATCCAGTCAACGTCCAATGATGGGCATCGGCCATTTCCAGCAGAGCGAGCAGCAAAATCGCTATCGGCGCGTTTTCGATCAGATTGGAATGACAGCCGCGCACCAGATCCATTTTGGGATCATTGCCCGCGCCGAAGCTGGTTTCGGTCCGTACCCGTTGGCCGATAACCTTGAACATTAGAAATATCATCAGCAAGGCACAGATGGCAGCGGTCAAGGCGGTTACTGGTAAGGTCATTAGCGTGTCTCCCCTTTTGTCGCCCATAATTGCGCACTATCGGGAGAAAGGCAATCAGCTGCCTGTCAGGGCTCCGCAGCTTTTGCATTCCGGATCCTTGGGCAGGTTTATGCTGCGCATCGCAGGCTTGAGACCATCGAACAGCTGCAACTTGCCAGCAGGGTCATCGCCAAAACCAGTGATGACCCGTATCGCTTCCATGGCGGCAAAGCTGCCCATCAGGCCTACCATCGCCCCCAATACGCCAACTTCCGAACAATTGTCGCAATCATCCGGGTCAAGCGCATCGCCGACGAAACAGCGATAGCAGGGCTTGTCGGACTCCCAGCCGCGGAACAGGCCGAGCTGCCCCTGAAACTGGCCGATCGCGGCTGATACCAGCGGAACATGATGGGCAATCGAAAAGTCCGAAACCAGCAACCGTGTCTGATAATTATCAGAGCCGTCGAGAATGACATCGAACTGCGCAAAAAATGCTGCAGCATCGTCTGAAAAATGCTGCGCGGTAAGTCTTTGATTTATTGTATTTATTGTGACATCAGGATTAATGCGTTCCGCGGCACTTTTGGCAACCTCCACCTTCGCCAAACCCACATCCCCCGTCGAAAACAGAACCTGCCGCTGAAGGTTGGAAAGGGATACATCATCATCATCAATGATGGTCAGCGCGCCAATACCTGCCGCCGTCAGATATTGAATCGCCGGACAACCAATGCCGCCAGCTCCAATGATCAGAACATGGCCACCAAGAATTTTCTTCTGACCAATGCCGCCAATATCTCTCAAAACGATATGGCGCGCATAACGATCAAGCTGTTCGTCGGTTAGATTGCTCATTCAGGCCAGCGGAAATGCATCGCTGTTTTATACCAAGTGTTTTCGCCGCTATTCGATTTCGGACCGGCCTTGCTGCCGTATTTGCTAAGATGATTGACCATATAGACTTCCAGTTCGCGGCAACCGCTCTCCACCGGTACAATCTTGGCTAGTTCGCCATCAGGCGTAACCAATATTGCCGCCTCGATTCTGGCATATACCCATTGCTCAGCCGTGGGGAATTTGCATTTGGCCTTTTTTGCAGCACGCTCAGCGGCCATTTCATGACGCTGCGCATAATAGATCGGCTTGGTGAATTGCGCTGTTTCCAGAACAGAATAATCAGCTGGCATGGCAGAGGCGATGTCGGCACCCTGTGGCGCAGTGCTAGCAAGAGCCGTAGCAAACAGAAGGTCAATCATAGGTCATCCCTTTCCAAAAAACATGCAATTACCAATCTATACACCGGTGGAACCAAAACCACCAGTACCGCGTGCAGTATCATCAAGTATATCCACTTCCACCAGATTGCCACGTTGCACTGGTGCCACGACAATCTGCGCAATCCGGTCGCCGCGTTCGATAATGAAGTCCTCTTCACCCAGATTGGCGAGAATAACTTTGATTTCTCCGCGATAGTCGCTGTCGATCGTTCCCGGCGAGTTGAGCACGGAAATTCCCTTTTTTAAAGCGAGTCCAGAGCGTGGGCGCACCTGCACCTCATAACCCTCGGGAATGGCGAATGCGAAACCGGTGCCGACCAGACCGCGCTTGCCGGGCGATAAGGAAGTCGCTTCGGCGGCACGCACATCCATGCCGGCTGACCCGCTGGTTTCATAGCTGGGCAAAGGCAGGTCGCCCGCACTATCCAGCCGCTTCACGGCTATCTCAATCGGCTCAAACATTATTCCCTCAAATCTCTTCAATCATTTTCGCGACCAGCCGCCGGGCGACTTCTGGCTTGGGAAGGCGTTCCCAGATTTCGGTGCCCTTTTCGGTGACAATATGCACGCTGTTTTCAGCGCCACCCATGACGTCTCCGGATACATCATTGGCGACAATCCAGTCGCAGCCTTTTTTGGCCAGTTTCGCACGAGCATGCTCTTCGATTTTCTCGGTTTCAGCTGCGAAGCCTATCAACAAAGCTGGACGTTTTTGATGCTGTGCAAGGCCCGCCAATATATCCGGATTCTCAACCAGCGCTAGCGGTGCGGGGTTATCGCCTTTTTGCTTCTTGATTTTCTGATCCGCACGCGCATCTGCCCGCCAGTCGGCTACAGCAGCGACCAAGATTGCAACATCGGCAGGCAAGGCGTCGTGCACGGCGGCTTCCATTTCCAATGCGGTTTCCACATCGATCCGCATCACGCCTGCAGGGGTTGGCAGGTGAACCGGTCCAGCTACAAGAGTCACCTGCGCGCCGGCTGACGCCGCGGCTGCAGCAATGGCAAAACCCTGACGACCGGACGATCGGTTAGCAATATAGCGCACCGGATCAATCGGTTCGCGCGTCGGGCCTGCAGTTACAAGCACATGTTTGC
Source organism: Parasphingorhabdus sp. (assembly GCF_965233695.1). Classification (GTDB taxonomy): domain Bacteria; phylum Pseudomonadota; class Alphaproteobacteria; order Sphingomonadales; family Sphingomonadaceae; genus Parasphingorhabdus. The sequence continues at coordinate 1,722,357 of NZ_OZ247497.1, read as the reverse complement.
CATGGAACGGTCGATGCTCGTCAGGTGCGAAGGCAGGTTGGCCCTCCAGTGGATTGCGACCAAGTTCATTTTCACCAACAAGATTTGATGGCTCAGCATCGCCGACAAGATGGCGCAGAATTTCCGCCATCACCGCTGGAGGTTCGGGCAATCGGCCGGGCCCAAATTCACCGCATGCCATATCACCGTCATCCGGCGGCATCACGATTAGGCCATCGGCGCGCAGTTGCTCAATATTGCGCTGGGTCGCTGGATGATTCCACATACGCACGTTCATGGCTGGAACTGCTAGCACCTGCGTATCCGTTGCGAGGAGCAATGTTGTCGCCAGATCATCAGCAATCCCTCCCGCCATTTTGGCGAGCAGATTGGCCGTCGCTGGACAGACTACCACCAGATCGGCTTCTCGAGACAATTGGATATGCCCCATCTCGGTTTCGTCTTTCAGCGACCAGAGCGTGGTATGCACTTCATTTTCGGAAAGCGCTGCCAAGGTCATTGGCGTAACAAATTGTGCGCCAGACTTGGTGAGGACGCAGCGCACGGTCATACCCGCTTTCCGGATCAGCCGGATCAGCTCGCTGGCCTTATAAGCCGCAATACCGCCGCCGATAATCAGCAGGATATGTTTGGGTTTTGTCATAGCAAGCTTTTTCCCCACATCCACAGCGCCCCTGCGCCAGCCGAAGCTGCTATAACAGCCGTCAGCGCATAACGCCAAAATCCGCCACCATCGCCTGCCTTGCGGCGCTCCCAAAGCAATTCCACTTCGGCAACGGGCGGCGGAGGCGGAGCGCCGCCTTGACGTGGAAGCTGCTGATCAAGCCGCCGGACAATGTCAGGCAGCAGCATCAACGTATCCATATCCGAATTAATCCGGTCGGCAATTGCAGCCTCTGGCCCCAGTTCGCCGCGGATCCAGTTTTTCACATAGGGACCACTTGTGTCCCACATATTAATACCGGGATTCAGGTCGGTCGCAATACCCTCGACCATCACCATGGTTTTTTGCAGCAGCAACAGGTGGGGCTGGGTTTCCATGTCAAAATCGCGGGTTATCGCGAATAGGCCGTCGAGCATATCACCAACGGACAGCTCGCTAACCGGTTTCCCGCGCATCGGTTCGCCGACAGCGCGCAGGGCCGTTGCAAAATCTTCCATGCTATGATGATCGGGCACATATTGTGCTTCGAAATGGATTTCCGCGACGCGTTTGTAATTGCCGGTGGTCAGGCCATACAGAATCTCGGCGAGCCAGAAGCGCGCTTTCTTGTTGATCCGGCCCATGATACCAAAGTCAATTGCAACAATAGTCCCATCGGCTTTCACGAACAAATTGCCCTGATGCATATCGGCGTGAAAATAACCGGCCTCGATGGCCTGTTTCAGGAAGGTATGAACCAGCCTATTAGCAATATCGTTGAGATCATGACCAGCGCTTACCAGATCATCGCGGCGGGATATTTTGATGCCGTCAACCCAATCCAGTGTTAACACGCGGCCCGAAGTCCTGTCCCAGTCTATTGCCGGAATCTCGTACTGCTCGACATTGGTCATGTGCTCGGCAAGCTCGGATGCCGATGCTGCTTCCCTGCGCAGATCCAGTTCGCGCATGGTCCAGCGACGGAAATTGGCAATAACCAGTTGCGGACGCAGTCGTTTCGCTTCGCCGCCAAAGGCTTCAAGATGGGCGGCCGCCCATTCATATGTTTCAATATCGGCAGTGAATTTCTTGATTATGCCAGGGCGCAGCACTTTTACAGCAACGTCCTTACCCTCGATGGTTATTGCGCGGTGAACCTGGGCGATGGATGCTGCCCCAACTGGCTCGGGGTCAATATGACTGTAAAGCGATTCAATAGGCTTTCCGAGGCTACCCTCAATTTCGTCCTTGATTTTGCTGAACGCAACAGGAGGTAAGTTGTCCTGCAATTGCAGCAAGTCGCGGGCCGCTTCTTCTCCAATAATATCCGGCCGCGTCGCCAGTGTCTGCCCGAGCTTGATCGCTGCAGGACCAATGGCTTGAAGCGCGGCAGAATAATTTGGCGTCTTCGGCTGGATCGTACCTAGCCGCGCAATCCGGAACAGGCGGCGCACTTGTGGCGGCGTCGACTTGTTCTTTTCTATATCACGCAGCGCGCCATGTTTGGCCAGCGTGCGGCCCCATTTGAGCAAGCGAAAAATATGGGTTCGGGAAGATGTCATGTCAGTTAGGTGCTCAGACTTTCCAGCCGCTGTGAATGGCGACAAGTCCACCCATCATCGGCTCAACCCTGGTCTGGGCAAAGCCAGCATTCTCAATCAATTCACGAAATTTTTCCATCGGAGGAAACCGGTCGATAGACTCGGCAAGATAACGATAGCTGTCTTCATCATCGGCCACAGCTTTGCCGATTTTTGGCAGAACCCGATGCGAGTAAAAATTATAGACCTTGTCAAAACCGGGCCAAAGATTCTTGGAAAACTCCATGCAGTAAAAACGTCCGCCAAAGCGCAATACTCGATGTGCCTCGGCCAACGCCTTTTCAATATGTGTGACATTGCGGATACCAAAGACAATCGTATAGGCGTCGAAATGGCAGTCAGGGAAGTTCAACTCTTCCGCGTTCTGTTCGCTCCAGACCAATCGACCTTCACCTTTTTTGATCGCGCGATCGAGCCCTTCAGACAGCATATCTGGGTTGATATCGGCTACCGTGATATTCGCGCCGCTATCTACCATGCGAAATGCTATATCGCCGGTGCCGCCAGCCATATCGAGTATTTCTTCGCCTTCACGTGGTTTTACACGGCGAACAAAGCGATCCTTCCACAAGCGGTGCGTGCCCGCGCTCATAGCGTCGTTCATCACATCATATTTGCTCGCGACGCTTGAGAAGACCTGTCCAACGCGGCCGACCTTTTCGTCTTCATCCACTTCTTCATAGCCGAAGGAGACTGTCTTGGTTTCGATCATATATAGGTTGCTCGTATCTTTGGAATCGGCGCCTCAGAATCTATCTAGAAGCCATTTTCAGAAACAAGCATTAGACGACGCTTGGCAGCACTGCAATCACCCTGTAGCTGCTGGACAGGGCGATATTGCGATATTTTGAGGGGCATGATGCCGGAATTACCAGAAGTTGAGACCACCGTCGCCGGTTTGCGGCCGGTATTGGAAGGTAAAAGGCTGACCCTTGTCGAGCCGCGCCGTGCCGATTTGCGTCGCCCTATCCCAACCGACCTGCGTCAGCGAATGACTGGCGCCAGGGTGACGCAACTATCGCGCCGCGCCAAATACGGTTTGATTGAGACAGATCGCGGGGACGTCATGATATTTCATCTTGGTATGTCGGGACGATGGCGGATCGATCCGGCGGAACTGGAAAAACATGATCATCTGTTGCTGGAAACCGAAGAGGACCGTCGACTGGTGTTGAATGATCCGCGCCGTTTTGGTTCGCTGGATCTGATTCGCTTGGAAGATATTGATCAATATGGCCCTTTTGCCGCGATGGGACCGGAGCCTTTGGGAGAGGCTTTTACAGGCGCTTATCTCAAGGCGGTGACAAGGCACCGCAAAGCACCGATCAAGCAGCTGCTGCTTGATCAGCGCAATGTTGCGGGTCTGGGCAACATCTATGTGTGCGAGGCTCTGCACATGGCTGGCATAGCGCCGAGCCGGATGGGTGGCGGTATATCAAAGCCGCGCTATGACAAGTTGGTCGTGGCGATCAAAAAGGTCCTGACTTCTGCAATTGCAGCCGGAGGATCATCCCTGCGCGATTTTGTGCAACCGGATGGCGAATTGGGCTATTTCGCCAAAGAATGGCTCGTATATGGCCGCGAGGGCGAAAAGTGCGCTTGTGGTGCTTCTGTCATGCGCAAGGTCGACAGCGGCCGATCTACCTTTTATTGCCGAAAATGTCAGAGCTGAAGAGCCTTTAAGGCTGTTTGACTAAGCTATTGACGAGAATCGTCTGGGAAGCTAATGACCGCCGACTTGAGCCGGAGTTACATGCGTGATTTGCGGCCGCCCAGCATTTCAGTTTTGAGGAAATTTCATGGCTAATACGCCGCAAGCAAAGAAACGTATCCGTCGCAACGAGCGCCGCACGGTCATCAACAAAAACCGCGTGAGTCAGATTCGCACGAAGATCAAGTCCGTTGAAGCGGCTCTGGAAGCGGGCGACAAAGCCGCTGCAACCACAGCTCTTGCTGCTGTTCAGCCAGAATTGGCACGCGGTGTTGCACGCGGTGTATTCCACAAGAACACCGCATCTCGGAAGTTTAGCCGCCTCACGAAACGGGTTGCTGCGCTGGGATAAGCGGTTCTGGCCAAGGCCGGACATATTCATTGTAGAAAGGCAGCCCGCTTGGTTTCTTGCGGGTTTTCTTTTTGCCCGAATCAGATCATCAACAGTCGTTCACGGCGTACCATAGAGAAAAAACCGGTCATTCCGGCCGCAGCCTCATCACTCAATTCGATAAAAATCCGCCGACCGTCTTTTTCATCGGCCTTGCGCTGGAAGATATTTTCTTCAGTCATTGTTTTAATCCAGCGCAACGCGGTAGTTGGCGGCACAGCAGCGGCAATACACAAGCTGGAAACAGCAACCTTGGTCCCTTCAAGTCTCGCAGCCATCAGGTCGAGCAACATATCCCAAGCAGGATCAGCAAAAAGCTCGGGATCAAAATGCGCATCGCGCAATCGCCTCGCCCGGATAAGACCCCGGACGTCTTCTGCTGTTAAGCCATCAGCGCTGATCGTTGGCATGCTCTCAGCCGGTTGATTCGAGTCCAAGCCTTGCAGATCGGCCGATGAACCGGCTTTGAAACCGATCGGAGTATCAGCCAGTCGCGCCTGTTCATCCGTTTCTTTAAATGGGTTACCAACCAATCGTCTTTCACCGCTCGGTTGCTCTGGACCAGATAGTTTGACAAGTGCGCGTGCAATCCGTTCCACATCCGCGGATATTTTTTTTAGGTCAACCAGATCGACATTATCACGATCTGCAAACAGACTGCTAATCGGCCGCTTGGTGCGATGCTCGAGAGACACGAATAGCTCCGCCACACTATCGCTAAGCAAATGCTCGACATTAGGATATTCTACTGCCGCCAGTACCGTGTCGAGCAAAGCGAGATCGGTTCGGATCAACATGGGTAAATGTGAGCTCTCGCAAAATTTCTCAGCCTGCTCCAAAGCATTTTGTTGGATGTCATCCCATGCCGAAATATGGACAATCACCGCAGCAATATTTACCCATGCAGCAAGATCTTCCGCTTCGAAGTCAAGCGGCGAAGTTGCGCAACGACCGCCTAACAATTCGATAGCATGAATATAAAGTCCCCGCAGGTCAGTATCTTCAGAGATTAAAAGTATCTGGCCGCCCCAGATATCGTCCCCTGTATGATCGTCCATATTTGTCCGTTACTTTTCTGAATTGATATGCTGAGTGCGCCTGACCTTCATTTATTCTAACATTAACGCCCAATCACATCATGTATCAAGGTGTAAATAAACGTATCGCGCATTGTAGGGGTCTATCGGCTCAAACCTGGTACGTCGCATTCTGCTGATATCTTTCCGATAAACCTAAATTTCTGAACAAAACAGTTCATTTATAAAATGATGTAAAATTCGAGTCTTCCTGATTTTCTTCATTGGTGTTTTCATCATACTACAGATGGATTATCATCTTTCATCATAAAAATATCGATGAGTCGTATTATATGGTCGTTCAATGGTGGTTCAGCATCAAAACGATACTATGACAAATTGATGGCAGGCAAGCTGAAGGAATCACGATGACCGTGTGTAAATCAAAGATTACAAAGCGTATGAAATTCACAATATTTGCTCCTGTTGCTTTTTTGGCACTGGCTGCTTGCGCCACACCGTTTCGCGCTGATGTCCAGCGATTTGAAGCCTTACCGCCCGCTCAGGGGCAAAGCTTTGCCGTAGTCGCTTCTGATCCGGAACTTTCAGGGGGGCTCGAATTTGAACAATATGCAACCCTGGTTGAACAACGCATGACAGACCTTGGCTATCAACGCAGCTCAGATCCCGCAGCGGCCCAATTAATTGTGAGTATGGACTATGATGTAGACAATGGTCGCGAAAAGATCGTCGGCGACTATGATCCTTTTTTTGCTCGCGGGTTTCATGGGTTTTATGGCCACCGCGGGCTTTATAGCCGCCACCGTTACCGGCTCGGCTATTATGATCCATTCCTCTTCGGCGGCCCTGGCTTTTCCGGCTTTGGTTCCGTGCGCAGTTTCACGGTTTACACATCAGAGTTGGACCTGAAAATCGACCGCTCTGCAGACGGTGAACGGCTTTTTGAAGGCAAGGCAGAGGCCCTGTCACGATCGAAAAACCTGACCTATCTTGTGCCCAATCTTGTTGAAGCAATGTTCACAGGCTTCCCTGGTAACAGTGGTGAACGAATTCGCATCTCTATTGCGCCAGAAAAAAAGTAACCGGCAGGATTATTAACCAGGTTTCGCTTTCCAGAGGACGCTCGGCACCCCGTCTGCTCGTTCAGCTTTCCAGCTGACGAAGCAGCATACGGACATCATTGTCCATTTCCGTATCTTCCCCGCGCAGTTGCTCGACTAGCTTCACCGCATGGATAACTGTGCTGTGATCCCGACCACCGAATTTGCGGCCAATTTCAGGGTAGCTGCGTGGTGTCATCACTTTGGCAAGATACATCGCAACCTGTCGCGGGCGCGCCACCGCGCGTGCACGGCGTTTGGACGACATTTCATTTCGGTCGAGCCGATAATATTCGCAGACCGTGCGCTGAATCTCGTCAATGGTGATCCGCCGGCGGCAAGCACTCAATATATCCGACAATTGTTCTTCGGCCAGCTCTCGTGTGATAGGCCTTCCTGTAAGCTGGGCATAGGCCAGCAGCTTGTTAAGACCGCCTTCCAGCTCGCGCAGATTGCGGCTGATAGTCCGGGCAAGAAATTCGACGACATCCTCTGGCACGTCCTGATGGGGTATATTGGCTATACGATGTTGCAGGATGTCGCGACGCAACTCGAGACCTGCTGACTGGATATCCGCAACCAGTCCCATCGACAGGCGCGACAACAAACGCTGGTCTACGCCATCGAGTGCCTGCGGTGGTCGGTCGGCAGCAACAACCACACGCTTGCCCCGGCTAATCAAAGAATCGACCGTGTGGAGAAATTCTTCCTGCGTGGAATTTTTACCAACTATGAACTGGATGTCATCAATCATCAAAAGGTCGGCTTCGCGCAATGCAGCCTTAAACTCCATGGCTTCATTTCGCCGCATCGCAGAAACAAATTCGATCATGAATCGTTCGGCCGACATATAGATAATGCGCGCATCCGGAAATTCGGTGCGATAGGTATGACCAATTGCGTGCATTAAATGAGTTTTACCCTGACCGGTTGACGATTGCAGGTAAAGCGGGCTGAACAGCGGCTTCTCGGGAGCAGCCATGCGCTGGGCTGCGTTGAGCGCCAGAACATTGCTATTCCCGGCAATAAACTCGTCAAAAGTCATGCGCGGATCCAGATCGAGCCGAAATTTTCCGGACGGCACATCAGCAATATCCTGGCGGGTACTATTATTGGCATGCTTGACCTGCGCAATTCGCGCGGTGCCCGCCCTGGCGGTAAAAGTGATGTTTTTGACGTCAGCAAAATGAGTTTTCCAAACCAGCGTCAGCCGGTCTGCGTAACGTTCGCGTACCCAGTTCGCAGCAAATTCGGAAGGCAGGACAAGCTGCAGCTCACCATTGGAAGAATCAAATCGCGACAACCTGATCGGCTTAATCCACTGGCCAAAAATCTGGGCACCAAGATCGCGACGCAACCCGGAACAGATTGTCTGCCATGTGTTTTCAAGCTGAGAAACAAGTTCGTCCCGATTTTCTGTACTGTGATTTTCCACGGTAACCGCTGTTGCCTCAATTGCAGATTTTATCCCCGCTTTACCTGATCCTTGTACCACTAACATCCCCCGATTTATCTCCACCCGCTTCATTGCGGAACCGCTCTTCAGCCCTAAATTTCCTGAACTTCTCAATCGGTTCCCAGCCAAAGGAGCCGCAAGGTACAGAAAACCTTATGTTGAAAACCCGTTTTCAACGCGATATTTTCAATGTCATAGAGGCCCGAGATTTCGAATCCGTAGCCACCAGCCGATGTCTCTTAGTAAGCGTGTCGCAGCGAGTCGGACAAGGCCGTCGATGTAAAAAAAATGAAATAATTAGATTGACAGCGGCAACCTGTGGAAAAATCGAATAATCTCACTATCCAACTGATTTAATACATTTAATTTCTGTGGATAGTCAGGCAAAAGCTGCGAATCGCGGAGAGAGCTTAGGTTTTGCAGCATGTTACAATATCGGGTGAGTCGATGACCATAAACCGCTGGTATTTTGTAATTTTGATAAACTCTGCGCAAAGGTGCTTGCCAAAGTCGTTATGATTTGGCAGTGGCCGCGAACACTTCATGGGACAGACCTATGTAAGGGCGATTAGCTCAGTTGGTAGAGCGCTTCGTTTACACCGAAGATGTCGGCGGTTCGAGCCCGTCATCGCCCACCATATTCTCTGCGGTTTACAGAGAAATGGTCAAACCTCTTTTTTGGTTCGATTGAACCCAATATCACTTTAGAGCCTGCCTGAACTTGAATGAAAAAATAAAGCTCGCAGAGATCACCCTTCCTCCAGCGTCTCTTCCATCAGCATCGCTGCTCTCGCGCCATCCCAGTCCATCGCACCAATAACGCGCCAGACTTCCTTGCCACTGGCATCGTAAAGCACGGTGGTCGGCATCAGGCCTGACCCGAATCCGAAGCTCAACCCATTTTCCTGATCTGTATAGGCCTCCAACTCTTCAAAGCCCGCCTTAGCAAAAAAAGGATCAACCTTCTCTGCTCCTTGAATGTCTTGTGAAACCACCAAGACTTGTAACCGGTCTTTTTCCCGCGCCGCCAATTCGTCGAGCATCGGCATTTCGACCACACAAGGCGCGCACCAGGTTGCCCAGATATTGACTAGCACCGGCTTGCCTGTGAAGTCGGATAAACGCACTACATTACCCTTCGGGTCTTTGAATGGCGTATCCACCATCGGGCTGCCGCGTTGCGAGATATCAAGCTTTCCGACGAGACCACTAGTGCTTTCTATAGTCTGTTCCGTGGATCGGGAATCATCATTCCCTTGCTCCACATCTTCAGATTGCTTATCGCAGGCGGTAAGCATCGCCGACAGGCACAGAAACGGGAATATTCGCATCACTAATCGCACATCAGATTCCAACAGCATGTGGGGCGGCAGGTTTGCCGATGGCCCTTCATCAATCATGCGCGAGATAAACGCGTCCATCCCGTTCGACAAGAAATTATGGCGCCAGGATATTCGCGCATCGCTCGCACATGTCGCTATGCTGGCCAAGCAGGATATTGTCGAGGCGGAAGATGCGGCCTTAATCATGGATGGCCTCAATCAAATTGCCGAAGAATATGAAACAAACGGCGTGCCCGAGAATCTGGATCTGGAAGATATCCATATGACGATCGAGGCCCGGCTGACCGAGATTATCGGTCCGGTCGCGGGGCGTTTGCACACCGCACGTTCGCGCAATGATCAGGTGGCGACCTCTTTTCGCCTGTGGGTCCGCGATGCCGAAGAGCAGGTCTCCGCCGGCCTTTGGGATTTGCGGGAGGCACTGATAGCGCGCGCCAAGGAACAAGCCGACACGATCATGCCTGGCTTCACCCATTTGCAAGTCGCGCAACCGATCACCATGGGCCATCATCTGCTCGCCTATTACGAGATGTTTGCCCGTGACAGCAGCCGATTCTGGGCGGCCAAACAAAGGTTGGACGAATGTCCGCTTGGCGCAGCAGCACTTGCCGGAACGGGTTTTTCCAATGACCGGCAGATGACCGCTGAAGCCCTGGACTTCGCTGGAGCGACCCATAATTCTATGGACAGCGTCTCAGACCGCGACTTTGCACTCGATTATCTAATGGCCGCCGCACAGACGGCTTTGCATTTGTCTCGGCTTGCAGAAGAAATTATCATCTGGGCTTCACAGCCGTTCGGCTTTGTTAATCTGTCCGATCAATGGTCCACCGGCAGTTCGATCATGCCGCAAAAACGCAATCCGGATGCGGCCGAACTGGTGCGAGGCCATGCCGGGCGGATTGTCGGCTGCCTGAACGCCCTGATGATGACCATGAAGGGCCTGCCGCTGGCATATTCCAAGGATATGCAGGATGACAAGCCACCGGTGTTCGAGGCGCATGACCTGCTCGCCCTGTCGCTTGCGGCGATGACCGGTATTGTCGAGAGCGTAACCTTTGTCCCTGAAAAAATGCGGGCAGCGGCGGATACCGGCTTTTCAACGGCTACCGACCTTGCTGACTGGCTGGTACGCGCGGTCAACATCCCGTTCCGCGAAGCACATCATATTACCGGTGCGGCGGTTAAGCTGTGTGAAGAGCGGGGATGCAATCTCTCGGATCTGCGCGCACAGGACCTGACCGCGATTGATCCGCGGATTGCCGGTCATGAAGTGCCCGACCTAAGTGTAGAAGGTTCCGTTGCCAGCCGGACCAGCTATGGCGGAACTGCGCCAGAACAGGTAAGACAGCGGATCGCAGAACTGGAACAGACGAATCGTTTATGAACATATCTTGTAAAATTGCGATCATTTCATCGCTTGCCATATTGTCCGCTTGTGGCAATCGCGGGGCGCTGGCACCGCCCAAGGGCGAAACGTTGCCGCAAGCTGTTTATGGCGAAGCCGAGAAGCCAACCGGCGAAGAGCTTATCACGCCGTCGACCCAGGCACAGCCGGAGCGCAGCGATGAGTTGCTCCGCCGGTCCGAAAAACGGCAGGATGACAAATTCGACCTGCCCCCGCCCGGCTAAAACCGCACCCCACTCCATTATCCCATTTCTGAAAGCCTCGCTCAATGGACCATTTTCAACTTAAAGATGGCGTGCTGCATGCCGAAGACGTTGCGCTACCGGACATTGCAGAGCAGGTCGGCACACCGGTCTATGTATATTCCCGCGCCACGCTGGAACGCCACGCCCGCGTGTTTCGTGAAGGATTGAAAGATGCCGGCAAGGTCCATCTTGCCTTTGCTGTCAAATCCAACCCCAATCTCGCGGTGCTGAAAATTCTCGCCAATCAGGGCTATGGCGCCGACGTTGTGTCTGGCGGCGAACTCGAACGCGCTTTGGCCGCCGGGATGAGGGCAGAGGATATCGTCTTTTCCGGCGTTGGAAAAAGCCGGGCAGAACTGACACTTGGCCTCGATAAGGGCATAGGGCAGTTTAATCTCGAGTCCGAAGAAGAAGGACAGATGCTGGCGGAGATCGCAGCCGCACGCGGCGAGAAAGCCTCGGCAACGTTGCGCGTCAATCCCGATGTCGATGCAGGCACCCATGCGAAAATCTCTACCGGCAAAGCGGAGAATAAATTCGGTGTCGCCATTGATGTCGCGCCCGATATTTTCGCGCGTCTGTCCAAACTGGAAGGTTTGAACCTGCGCGGCGTCGCGGTGCATATTGGCAGCCAGCTGCAAAATCTCGACCCGCTTGAAAAATGCTACACACGCATTGGCCAGTTGCTCGACGATTTGCGCAGCGCGGGCCACACCATCACCCATGTCGATCTCGGCGGGGGCCTTGGCGTTCCCTACAAGCCCGAAGACAACCCGCCCAGTCCAGCCGAATATGGCGCCATGGTTGCGCGCGTGACCCAGGGCTGGGACGTCACGTTGATGTTCGAACCCGGCCGCGTGATCGCGGGCAATAGCGGCGTGATGATGACACAGGTCATTCGCATCAAACCGGGCGTAAACAGCGACTTTGTGATTGTCGACGCGGCGATGAACGACTTGATGCGGCCGGCTATTTATGATGCCTGGCATCATTTCGAAGCCGTGCAACCCACCGGCGAAACCATGACCGCGTCTATCGTTGGTCCAATTTGCGAGAGCAGCGATATCTTTGCCAAAGAGCGCGCTGTCGACCGCGTGCAAACCGATGATCTCGGTATATTCCGCACCGCTGGTGCTTATGGCGCGACCATGGCCAATACCTATAATAGCCGTCCGCTGGTGCCGGAAGTGCTGGTCGATGGCGACCAATATGCGGTGGTGGCAGAGCGGATTGAACCTTCGACCATCATGGCCGCCGAACATGTCCCTGACTGGTTGAAATAGACCATGGACCAGCTCCCCATTTTCGTAACATTAAAGGGATGTAAGGTCATATTGCTCGGCAGCGGCGAAATGGCGGATGCCAAGCGGCGGCTTTATGAACGCGTGGGCGCTGTCCTTACCGATGATGAGCAGGCAGATGCGGCTCTGGCAGTCGTTGCGCTCGAAGATGATGACGAAGCGGCGGCGGCGGTCAAGCGGCTGAAAGATCGTGGCTTGCTGGTCAACGCCGTCGACCGGTCCGCGCTTTGCGATTATACCACGCCGGCGATTATTGATCGCGAACCCGTGCTGATCGCCATCGGGACCGGCGGCGCGTCTGCGGGGCTGGCGAAAGCCGTGCGGCAGCGGTTGGAGCAAATATTGCCGGCTAATCTCGGCAAACTGGCGCAGGCATTATTCGCAGCGCGCGAGCGGATTAAGCGGGTCTGGCCCGAGGGCGCAGACCGGCGCAAGGCAATTGATGCTGCACTCGACCCTGGTGGACCGCTCGATGTGCTGACGGACCGCACCGGGGCGGATGTCGAAACATGGCTGGCCATGCCCGATGCAGAAGGGCTATCAGCGGTTGTGGAATTGGAACTGACCAGTACAGACCCCGACGAACTGACGATCCGGCAGGCCCGCCTGCTGGGACAGGCGGATCAGATATTTGCAGCCGACGACGTCCCCGCGGCATTGCTCGACCGCGCACGGGCTGATGCGGAACGATTCTCCCTTTCGCTATGGGATGAACAACCCGTAACCGGCCTGACGCTGCGCATCAGGATGAAGACATGACCCCGGTACTTCCGCAAATCGCCAATGCTGATATTGTTGCCGTACTGCAAACCGCGATGGCACCGGCCTTCCTGCTCGTCGGCCTTGGCGCTATGCTGAATATCTTCACCGGCAGACTGGCCCGGATCATTGATCGTTCACGTGTGATGCAGGATCGTTTCAAGGAAACCACGGGCGAGGAACATGCGCTCTGCGTCAACGAGCTGCGCGATTTACAGTTGCGGATAAAATATGTGAACAGCGCGATCTACCTGAGCGTGGTGAGCGCGATCGTCGTCTGTATCTTGATTGGACTGCTCTTTGCGATGGGGCTGACCGGCAATCCGGTGCTCGCACAAAGCGTAGCGGTTGCTTTCATCATTGCAGTGATCCTGCTGTCGCTTGCCCTTATACAGTTTTTCCGGGAGGTCCGCATCGGTATCCGCGATTTCATGATCCGTGAAGAATATCTGGAAAAGACCGATAATAACGACCGCTAATCTTCAGACATCAAGATTGTTGAAAGCCGTCACCTTTCTCATCCGACGACTCTCAAGCAAAACCCGATAATTGGTCGCCACACCGCAATCCGGTGGCCTGACGCTGCGCATCTTTTAGAATGAAGACCTTCAAAGCAGGTGGGACCGGCTGAAGGAAACTATCATGCAAAAGTTTATGACCCTGACAATTATGGCCCTGCTGACTCTGACAATGGGAGCCTGTGTGGCAGGTAATGACGACATTGAATCATCGTCCGACCAGTATGAGCCGGAAGGGTTTGATCCCGAACGTGGTCTTGAGCCACCCGAAACCGATCCATCAGAACCACAAAAATGAAAAGAGGCTGTCGATCGCGATTGGATCGACAGCCTCTAAGCATGGGTCAGCGGTTGGAAGTGCCGCTGCCGGGTTGCCTGATCGCTAGATCAGAGTCGCTCCCCGAACGGATTTTTCCGACCCCTGTGCTGAACCATGAGACATCGGACCACCTCCTTTCGCTTGTTGATAAGATACGAACTGTTGCATTGAAAATCTCCGCTTGTTCGACGAATCGAATGTGAATCATTCGCTGCACAGGAACAAGACTTGAATTATTTTAATTTGCTGTCAAAATCCCGCGTTCTGCCGCAGATCAGCTTATCGCACCTTCATCACAATCCGGCGTAAGAATGTTCGCCATACGCGTCTAGCTGCGACAATCCTCAACAACACGTATAAACTCTGGCCAGATCGGGATTGCCAACGACGGCAATCCGGTTGTTTCCACAGCAAACCGGCCGCGACTAAACGCAATCCGGTCCATCATATAATCTGTCACCTGCAGGGCGCTTGCGACATAGTTAAGCGGTCCACCACTATTGCGTGCGGGATAGGATTGCAGGCCGGAGCTGGCCCGCAACGTCATCTGTCCACCGGAATCGGGGACAACACCCTCGCGGGAAAGGAACAATTGATTGCGCCCCTGATCACAGCGAATGATGAAAGTTGCTTCCATATCAGGCGGGCCGAAGAGTGCTATAGAACCGCGATCGTCTCTGCGATAGACCCAGTTGCCTTGTGCCAGCGGCCAATCCGTCCAGTCTGCGCTAACCGGTGCCGGCGCAGGCTTGGGTATCGGGGCTGGCGTCGGGGTCGGCGTCGACCTTGGGGCTTGTGTCGGCGCAGGTGCGGGTGATGGCACAACCGCTGAACATCCGGACGCTAACAATATGGCGGAAAAAGCAAAAATGATTCTCATAGATCGAATATGGTCAAATGCATTCGCTTCGGCTAGTCCAAATTTCATATGACATCAGATGAAACACGCCCGGCGAAAACCGCTCCACCTGCTGAAGTAGGCAAATCCAAACCTACAAAATTGCGGATAGATCAGATATTGGTGGAACGCGGACTAGCCGAAAGCCGGGCCAAGGCTCAGGCCTACATCATGGCCGGACTGGTAACCGCCGGTGATCAAAAGGTGGACAAGCCAGGACAAAAATATCTAGATGATATTGCTGTCGATTTGAAAGGCAAAGATCATCCCTGGGTCTCACGCGGCGGAATCAAGCTCGATCACGCGCTGGATCATTTCAACGTCGCTTTGGCAGACATGATCGCCATCGATGTGGGCAGCAGTACTGGTGGCTTTACCGATGTCTTGCTGAACCGGGGTGCGGCAAAGGTTTACGCAATTGACAGCGGGACCAATCAGCTCGCCTGGAAGCTTCGGCAAGACGAGCGGGTGGTCGTCCACGAACAGACCAGCGCAAGAATACTGACGGCGGAACATGTAACCGAGCCGGTTGATCTTATTGTCTGCGATGCCAGTTTCATCTCGCTTACCAAAGTGCTCGAACGTCCGATGACCTTTGCGAAGCCCGGCGCAACGCTGGTGGCGTTGATAAAACCGCAATTTGAAGCGGAACGCGCCGATGTTGGCAAAGGCGGTGTCGTCCGTGATCCGGCCATACATGATCAGGTTTGTACGAAGGTCGGTGACTGGCTGACGGAACAAGGGTGGACCGTCAATGGCATAACCCAAAGTCCGATTACCGGACCCAAAGGCAACGTGGAGTTTCTGATAGCTGCCAAGAAACAGGGCTGATGGAACCGCGGGCAACCAAACGGGTTGTTTTTCCTGTCCATCAACAGTAGCAGAATTTTCATATGACCCAGACAACAGACCCGACCATTGTCGCCGAATTTCCCGATTTAGCAGGTACTGTTGATCGATATGTAAATGCCGTCACAAATTGGGTGACCCAACATTATATTGAACTGATTATCGCCCTGCTGATCGGCGCAGGCATATTTTTCCTTCTCGGCGCAATCAAACGACTCGCCGCAGGCTATGTCCGAAAACAGGAAAGTCTGATTGGATATCGCGCGATCCTGACGAAGGCTATTTCCAAAACTACCAAGATTTTCATGCTGATGGTGTCCGCAGAAATCGTGATCGTTTCTTCCAACGCACCTGCCAAAATTGTGAACTTTGTTGGAGTGCTATTCACCATCGCGGTCGTCATTCAGGTCGCCATCTGGCTGCGAGAGATTATTCTCGGCATTTTTAAACGAAAGCTGTCCACCGATCCGGAAGAAAATGAAACGCTCGCCAATGCGATGACGCTCATCCGTCTGCTGGTGACATTTGTATTATTCGCGATCGCATCGATCATGATCCTCGACAATCTGGGTGTCGACGTGACCGGACTGATTGCCGGTCTCGGTGTCGGCGGTATCGCCATTGGCCTTGCGGCACAGGGCATATTTTCAGATCTGTTCGCGGCATTATCGATCATTTTCGACAAGCCGTTCAAGCGCGGCGAAACCGTCACCTATGACACTACCACCGGCACGATTGAGAAGATCGGTCTCAAAAGCACGCGGCTGCGCGCGATCACTGGCGAAGAAGTCATTATTTCCAATACCAATTTGCTGGACAAGGAAATCGTCAATCTGACCCGACTGGATCGCCGCCGGACACGTTTCGGCATTGGTGTGATATACCAGACAAAACCCGAAGATGCCCGGCGCATTCCCGATTTGCTGAAACAGATTGTCGAAGAAAATGGCGGAGTTTTCGTGCGCTCGGGCTTTGTGGGCTTTGGCGATAGTTCGATCAACTTCGAGCTCGACTTCGACATTATGAGCAGCCAATACGACCCGGTTTATCAAGGCCGCCACACTATTGGTCTGGCGATATTGCAAAAGTTTAACGAGGAGGGTCTGGAGTTTGCCTATCCGACCCAGACAACCTTCACCTCAGCGCCCGATGGTAAAATGATCATGCCTTATCCGGAAGGCGGTTTTCCTCTGAACATGCAAGAGGGCTAGCTTGCCGTAACGTCAGGACCAGTAGCAAAGAAAAACCTTGTTAATTGGTCGATTAAAAGAGAGAATGCGCGCCAAATTCGACTCTAATCCATCATAATAAAGGATCACAAATATGCGTGACGCAGTTATCGTTTCTACCGCCCGGACCCCCATCGGACGCGCCTATAAGGGTGCCTTCAACGCCACTGCCGGTCCCACCCTTGGTTCCTATGCGGCAAAAGCAGCGGTTGAACGGGCCGGCATTGATCCAGCCACCGTCGAAGACGTGGTTTGGGGCAGCGCGCTGCAACAAGGCTCGCAGGGCGGTAATCTGGGACGCAACGTGGCGCTGCGCTCTGGTTTTCCGATTGAAGTTCCCGGTATGACGCTGGATCGTCAATGTTCATCAGGCCTGATGGCTATCGCGACAGCATCCAAGCAGGTAACGATTGACCGGATGGACGTCGTTGTAGGTGGCGGACAGGATTCTATTTCCACGGTGCAAACTCCGGAAATGCGGATGGCACCGGATAAAGCCTTGGTTGCCATGCATGACGATATCTACATGCCGATGTTGCAGACCGCAGAAGTCGTCGGCGAGCGCTATGGCATTTCGCGTGAAGCGTGCGACGAATATGCGCTGAAATCCCAGCAGCGCACCGCTGCGGCACAAGAAGCGGGCAAGTTTGACGATGAAATAGTCGAAGTAACCGCAACCATGGGTGTGCAGGACAAGGAAACCAAAGAGATCTCAATGCACGAAATCACGCTCAGCAAAGATGAAGGCAATCGGCCATCGACAACGCTCGAAGGCCTGCAATCGCTGAAGCCCGTGCTCGGTGAAAACAAGATCATCACTGCCGGGAACGCTTCACAGCTTTCCGACGGCAGCTCCGCCAGTGTTATCATGGAGGCCAGTGCCGCTGAAAAAGCCGGCCTGAACCCCTTGGGCCGCTATGTCGGGATGGCTGTAGCAGGCACCAAGCCGGATGAAATGGGCATTGGTCCGGTTTTCGCCATCCCCAAATTGCTCGAGAAATTCGACCTGAAAATGGACGATATCGGCCTGTGGGAACTGAATGAAGCCTTTGCGGTGCAGGTGCTCTATTGCCAGCAGAAGCTGGGCATTCCTGACGAGTTGTTGAACGTCAATGGCGGCTCGATCTCCATCGGGCACCCCTATGGCATGACCGGCGCGCGCTGCGTTGGTCATACGTTGATCGAAGGCAAGCGCCGCGGTGCCAAATATGGTGTTGTGACTATGTGCGTTGGCGGTGGTCAAGGCGCAGCCGGGCTGTTCGAAATATTCTAGGCATAATCGATCGGAGCTGGCGCTGCGGTGTCGGCTCCAATCTACAATTAATCAGAAGAGGGTGAACCATGGCAGTAGGTGTAGTTGCAACCTTGACAGTTGCAGAAGGCAAAAACGCGGATTTTGAAGCGGCTTTTACGGAATTAATGGCTGCGGTACGGGAAAATGAACCCGGCAATGAATTTTACTCTGTCTTTCAGTGCAAGGATAATCCCCAGCAATATAAAGTGCTCGAACGCTATGTTGATCAGGCGGCACTGGACGCCCATGGCAAATCCGACCATTTCCGCGCCAGCGGCCCCAAGCTCGCCCCTTGCATGGCTGCTGCGCCGGAAATTGAGTATCTCGACGGTATTTAACCGGCCCGGTTAGCGTGCGAATCTTCAGATTATCGGATGTTAAACCCTAGACGGTGGTTTGAGCATGACTACAGGCGTGTTGGAGCGATAGGCGATATAGTCCGGATCGTCTCCCCACTTCTTGTCGGCTTGTGCTTCAAGCTTCGGAACACCGCTAAGTCGAATTATCAGAACAGCCACGAATAACGGTGAGATTATCGTTGCCCATTGCCAACCGGATAGCACTGGCAGCGATACTACCGTGACACCTGCCCACAAAAGGATTTCACCAAAATAATTGGGATGGCGCGACCAAGCCCATAGCCCGGAAGAGATGAAACGACCTTTGTTCGCCGGATCTTTTCGGAAAGTCCGTTTTTGCCGGTCAGCAATAACCTCAATCGCGAAACCTGTAATCCAAAGAGCAAAGCCAACAAAGGCAAACGGGCCAAGCGGTAATTTTGTCTGATTGGTTATAATAACTAACGCGCTAGCTGCAGTCAGCAGAACCCAAAGGCCTTGTAACGTCCAGGTGAAGAAGAATCGGCTCGGTGATTTTTTAATCTCGTCAAACCTCTGATCACCGCCATCATCACGGATGCGCAAAAACAGAAAGGAACCCAATCGTACCGCCCAGATAGATACCATCATAGCGATGATAGCCGACCGGAGATCCAATGGAGCTGACAGGACACAAGCAACCACCATCAAAGTTAGATATGTCAGGGAACCAGTAAGATCATAATATTTTTCGGTTTTGGCGATGTTCGCAGGAATGAATGCCAGCCAATTGATTACAAAGGCCAGTATTCCGCAAATCAGAAATATTGGGATCGCCCCTGCTCCGCTGCCTGCAAGCTCGTGGGTAGTCATGCCACCGTCACTGCCGGCCCATGCAACCAGTCCACCAATTCCTAATGCGATAAGAATGGCGATGAAAAGTTTCACATTCATGATAAATCCCCAAAACTCTATTTCTTCAGTGTGAACTATCTGGATCAGAAGTGCGAGAGGATTATCTCCCGCAATCCAATAAAGTGCGATAGGATAGCGACCGCTACCAGCGCGGAGATGCATTTCAGAATGCGCCAAAATCCCGATATTCGCGGTAATATTAATATGCTATCGTTCACCTTATAATGTCGTGTACTCCCCCCCACCTTCTTATATTCACCGACCTTGATGGTACTTTATTGGACCATTACAGTTATTCGGCGACACCTGCTGATCGGCTAATCCGGATATTACGCGATCAGGCGATGGCCGATATCATCCCGATTACGAGCAAAACACACTCGGAACTGAAAGCCCTTCAGCATATTTTGCCGATCGAGGATACAATAACCGTAACCGAGAATGGATCGGTCATTTTCGCGCCTCTTGGTCGGCCATTTTTGGAAGAAGATCATCCACACAGGATGGTTGCTGGCATCCAATATGACAAAGTCCTGGATCAGATTAGTGAGCTGCCGGAACATTTGCGTCAACTGATAGTCGGTTTTAATGACATGACGGTTGCCGAGGTAGCGAATGCTACAGGGCTTGCCATGGCTGATGCACAGCGGGCCAAAGATCGTGACGCAACTGAACCATTTATTTGGTTAGGATCCGACGAAGCGTTTCATGCATTGCAAGCGATCATGGTTGTGGCTGACATCCAAATCCAGCGGGGTGGACGCTTTTATCATTTCACCGGTCAGGCATCAAAAGAACAGGCCATGAAGACGATTATCAGCGCCTTTACGGCACAGCAACCGGAAGCAAACTTTATCAGCATCGCACTTGGTGATGGCCCCAATGATCTGGGAATGATTGAAGCCGCAGATATTGGGATCATAATGCCAAACACTGACGGTGTTACCATTACGTCTAGTTTACCGCATGTACGGTCAGCTGCTGCTCCTGGTCCGCGGGGCTGGACTTCCGCTATACTAGAAATTTTGCCAGAAGTGGGTTTAACCCTACCGGAAGAGTGACTAGGCTGCCAAATTAAGCAAAAAAGGAAGCGCATGGCCGATTTTCATCAAAATGGTATCATTTCCACACTTCACAATTTAACCAACCGCTCGGTTGAGTCATTGGAAGCCGATTTGATGAGCTTCCGGTCAGCCAACCCCATGGCCTTGGTTCTGCCGAGCCTGTTTTCGGAGCTTGAGGGTCCGGCCCTTGAGCATATTGTCGATCAGTTGAAAGAGGTACCTTATCTTGATGATATTATCATCGGGCTCGATCGGGCCGAAAAAGATCAATTTGAATATGCGAAAAACTATTTTTCCCGCCTACCACAGCGACATCATATCCTTTGGAATAGCGGTCCGCGGCTTACCGCGCTCGACGACGAATTGAAGCAACACGGCCTTTCTCCGGCTCAACCAGGAAAAGGCCGCAACGTATGGTTTTGTTTTGGTTATTTCCTGTCAGCAACAAATGCCCAAGTCGTCGGTCTGCATGATTGTGATATTTTGACCTATGATCGGGCACTCCTCGCGCGGTTGATGTACCCGGTCGCCAACCCGACATTTCCCTATGTTTTTTCGAAAGGCTTTTACGCGCGGACAACCGAAGAAAAATTCAATGGCCGCGTAGTGCGCTTGCTTATCGGACCACTATTGGCCGCGCTGAAGAAAGTGTGTGAGCCCAATGACTATATCACCTATCTCAACAGCTTTCGCTATGCGCTGGCTGGCGAGTTTGCGATGGGACGGCAAGTGGTCAAGAATATCCGGATCCCATCCGACTGGGGACTGGAAGTCGGCGTCCTTTCAGAAGTGTGGCGCAACCATTCGACGCAAGCCATCTGTCAGGTCGAAATTGCTGATAACTATGATCACAAGCATCAAAAAGTCTCGCACGATAACCCCGATACCGGCTTGTCGAAGATGAGCATCGACATCACCAAATCGATTTTCCGAAAGCTAGCCACTGATGGCCAGATTTTCTCACAAGGGACGTTTCGTACCCTGAAAGCGACCTATTTCCGGATCGCGCTTGATCGGATTGAAACCTTTTACAATGATGCTGTCATGAACGGGCTGACGCTGGATCGGCACGAAGAGGAAACTACAGTAGAGCTGTTCGCCCAGAACATAATGACAGCCGGCGATGTTTTCCTAGAATCGCCCAATGAAACACCTTTCATGGCAAATTGGAATCGGATCAACAGTGCGATTCCAGATTTTACAGAACGATTTCAGGAAGCAGTACGTCAGGATAACGAAGATTAGCCGCCTTCCGGGGAGGCGTTGGTGATCCACACAGATTGATAGGGCGCAAGAGCAAAGTCTCCCTCAATATCTGTAATCGACCGGCCCGTAATCAGGTCCCACCATTGATCGCCCGCAATCAGGTTTATCTCCACCAAAGCCAGATTTTTTATGTTTTTCGTCACATTGGTGACCGCGAAGATACTTTGCTTGCGATCCTGGCTTTGGCGCCAGATGCCGAACAGGCCCTCTGGCAAGGCCAGGGTAAATTGCACGGCATTAGGATGAAAGGCGGATTGTTTTTTGCGGATTTCGATTAAGGCGCGGAAACGATTAAACACCTGAGCCTCGACAGTCTGGGGATTATCGATTTTGCTGCTAATATCTTCATAGTCCAGCTGGCGACGATTGATTGACCTATTCTGGCCAGAAAGATTGACCTCCTCATAGCCATTCGGTGTAGCAAGCAAGCTGTGAATATAGATGGCCGGAATACCCTCAAGCGCCAGCATGATCGCCATCGCTGCCATGAAACGATCGATCTGATATTCGTCCGGACCGTCAAGCGTACCTTGCATCGCTTCGAAATAAGAGATGTTCATCTCATAAGGTTTCTCTGTACCGCCCGGACCGCGGCGCATTGAAAGCCGTCCGCCAAAGGCCTGGATCGCGGTCAGCATCTGATCAACCTCGCCCTGCGGCAAAACCCCTTCTGTCGGACGCAGGCCGATACCGTCATGACTGGCCGTGAAATTGAGATAGGTACAGCCCGTCAAAGCCGGGGGATTACTGCGCGTGAGACGCTTCAAGTAGAGCGCGTCACCAGTAAGCAGCGCATGGACCAGTAATGGCGGCAACGAGAAATTATAGATGACATGGGCTTCATTTTGATTGCCGAAATAGGTCAGGTTCTCGTGATTGGGAATGTTGGTTTCAGTTATAATGATAAGCGTTTCAACGTGATGATCCATCAGCGTTCTCAGTAACCTGATCACCTCGTGCGTTTCATCGAGATTGATCGAAGTGGTACCGATTTTCTTCCAAAGGAAGGCGATTGCATCAAGCCGGAATATTCGGACACCGTGCGCTATATAGTCTGCGATGATTTTGATAAACTCGCACAGTAGGTCAGGATTGGTAAAGTCGAAATCGAGCTGGTCTGCGCTAAAAGTACTCCAGACATGGCGATCGCCTGCTGATGTGCGAAAAGGAGTCAGCAAAGGATGGGATCTAGGCCGCACTACCTGTCCGAGATCGGCGGCTGGATCAGCCGTGTAATAATATCTGTTGCCCGGTGCTTCGTCGGACAGAAACTGCTGAAACCATGATGATTTGCTCGAACCATGATTGATCACCAGGTCGGCCATAAGACGATAATCCTGAGCGATTGCCTCAATATCTGACCAATCACCTAGCTCGTCATCAACCTGCAAATAGTCGATTACAGCGAACCCGTCGTCAGAACTATAGGGAAAGAAAGGCAGAATATGAACGGCACCAATGGTCTGCCCAATATGCTGTTTCAAAAAGCGATGGAGCGAGTGGAGCGGTTTTTCACCATCGCATCGGATGGTGCCACCATAAGTGATGAGGGCGATGTCGCTTTCATCCCACAAATGCTTGTCGGCAATTTCCTCGCGTTTGAGCATCTGGCTTGGATCAGGCCAAAACAATGCGATAATCTTGTCCGCCAAAGCGTCACAATCATGATCCGGATAGAGGGTCGTCAACTGTGCCGAAAGGCGGCTGCGCAGATGGTCGAGAGTGGCGCGATCATTCATAGGGGCTCAAACTCCGAAAAGTCGCTTGACCGCGATAGGACAATCGGGCCTTTATTGTGCAGTGCATAAAACAACAAATCCCGATTCAATAAAAGCCTTTTTAGAAGACCTTTATTTGCGTTCCTTGGCACCCGCGCTTCCGGAGCAGGCAATGCGGGATGTGGAGTGGCCAAAGGTCAATGGCCGAACCTATGTCCTTTCAGTTGGAAAAGCCGCTACACAAATGGCAGCGTCGATCCATGACCGATTGCCGGACGATGCCTCGGGATTGATCGTCACACGCCAAGGTTATGCGCAACCCGGCTTTACCCCTGACAACTTTCAGATTGTCGAGGCCTCGCATCCTGTGCCCGATGCGGCGGGTGCCGATGCCGCGCAAACCGCCCTGGCCGCGGCAGATGATCTAAGCGAAAATGACTTGTTACTGGTCTTGATGTCAGGGGGTGCAAGTGCCCTTTTACCAGCACCGGCAGAAGGTCTTTCACTGGCGGAGAAGCAGGCGGTGACCCAATCCCTGCTCCACAGCGGCGCACCGATTGGGGAGATGAATATCATCCGCAAGCACCTCTCTGCAATAAAAGGCGGGCGTCTCGCTGCAAGGGCGTGGCCCGCCGCAACCCATATGGTTGCAATTTCCGATATCCCCGGGGATGATATCGCGATGATCGGGTCTGGCCCGACTGTCGCCGACCCATCCACCTGTGCCGATGCGCTGGCTATTATCGATAAATATGAGATCACCATCCCTCAGGCCGTTCGCCGGCAGCTTGACGAAGGCATGCTGGAAACACCGAAGGCGGACGACCCGCGAATGCAGCAGGCGACCGCAGATATTTGTGCACGTCCGGCCGACATCTGTGCAGCAGCGGTCAAAGCGGTGGAGGCCTTGGGCTATCAAGCGATCATGTTGGGGGAAGCGCTAGAAGGCGACGCGTTACAGCTTGGGGAAGAACATGCACGATTGGCACTGCAGATAAAGGCGGAAGGACGCAAGGCGGCATTAATCTCTGGCGGCGAGGCAACCGTCACTGTTCGCAATCGTGATGGCCGGGGCGGACGCTGTACCGCCTATATGCTGGCCTGTGCCCTGACCTTGAACGATGCGCCAGGCATAATCGGATTGGCAGCCGACAGCGATGGCATTGACGGGTCGGAAGACAATGCCGGTGCTTTTCTGTGGCCTGGGATAATGGCCTCGATAGGCGGTGAAGATGCGGGACGCGCCTTGCTCGAAAGCGACAACAGCTATCTCGCCTTTGCGCAAGCTGATGGTTTGCTAATGACGGGGCCGTCGGGCACCAATGTCAATGACTTGCGGATATTATTGATTCCGTAAAATCACTTTCTGCTTTCATGAGTTCGCGGTTATATTGCAAATCAACCGATAACCTCGCCGCATCGGAACAGCAGTTGGATAGGTTGACACATAAACTGGATTGATCGGCGAACCGATATTTATAATCGCCGCCCCTTCCACACCACGCGGCCAATAATATTGATCTCCTGCAACTCGACGTCATCCCAGTCGGGGTAGCGCTCATTGTCACTACGAATTGATACTTTTCCCGCTGGGCGCAGTGCCAGCCGCTTGACCAACAGAACATCGTCCATCCGCAATACGTAAATTCCGTCACGCAATGGTCGTTCTGAAGCACTATGGTCGACCATGATATCGTCGCCATCGCACAAGGTCGGGTCCATCGAGTCCCCATCGACGGATATCAAAGACAATTTATCCGGGTCCGTTCCGATCCGCTTCAACCATTTGGTACCAAAAGCGAAGCTATCCTGGGACGCTTCGTCATCCGCCAGCGAACCCGGACCCGCAGATGCGCCGAGCTGAAGCTTTTTAATCCGGACCATATCCTTGGCGCCGGAAACCGGCTTTCTTGTAAAACCTGATGGAATGCCGCCCAACAACCGCTCATCCACCGCATAAAATTCGGCCAGTTTCCGGCGATCGTTTTCATCCAGTTTCCGCGGTGTGCCGCGCTTTATAAACTGCTGGATATAGGCCGGGTTTTTGCCAAGCATCCGCGACAGTGATGAATAGTCATCTCCATTTTGCCGGATCAATCGCTCCAGATTGGTGCGCGGATCATCGCCAGATAGTGTTTTTTCTCGAACCATAGAAACAGCCTAACGCCTTTGGCCGAAATTGGCAATAGGATTTTTCCTAGACATGTAGGAAATTGCATTTCAGATAGGAATTTACCTATCACGATCGAGTCGATTGTATCCAGTTCGATGATGGGATGACATGCGAAATATGGAGAACAACCAATGTATTTGTTGAGAGACATAGAGAAGTTCATGCGCGAGACGGGCATGCCGTGGACCAAATTCGGACGGCTATCGGTGCGCGATCCCCGCTTTGTCGAGGATCTACGAAACGGCCGCCAACCGGGTAAAAAAATTTCACAAAGAGCAGAACATTTCATGAACAAATGGAGGGCTGATCATGTCGCTTGAACCGGATCTGCCCGCGCGATGGATGAAAAAACCAAAGGACGTCACGACCCAACTGATTGAACAAATCCAGCCGCTCGTTGGCTTGGACTACCGGGTCTGCCTATCGCGCGAACGCCCTTGGGCCAGCATCACCTTTTCCGGGGTCCGTTGCCGTTTTACCATCGCTCCGCTGTGGAAAGGCGGTCCCGCCGTCTCGCCATCTTGCAGTGCCCGCTTGCTCCGTCACGCCTATGACCTGCATGGCCATTTTGTCGCGGACCTGGTGATTGAGCGCGCCGATGACAAAGCCGATCAGACGGTCGTCATCGAGATATTGGTGATCACCGATCCGGTAGCACTATAAACGTTTTTTGCAGCCAGCGTTCAACGTTGCGCGGTCATTTTCTCCAACGTGCCAAGCGCGGCCTTCAGCGCAACATCCATATCTGCCTGGCGATCGGCAACCATGGTTTCACCTGGCTGCACTACCTCTTTGAGAGGTGGTGGCGTGAAGGTCTCGGCTGCCTGAAAATGCTCCATTGGAGCAGCAACGGGCTCTGCGACCACAGGTTGCTGAACAGCGACTTGCGGCGTTGGCTCTGGAGTTGGCACCGGTTCCGCAGCCATTGTGGTTTGTGACACCATATCAGCAGCAACCGCGCTGGCTGCTTCCAGCTGTCTCAAACGATTCAGACCTGCGGCAAGACGATCAGCAAGCTGCGCAATATTCAGATGAGATAGATCTTCAACCGGCATCGCGATATCCGGTGCAACAGCGACCGCAACTTCCGGTTCGACTGCAGCTGTTGTTGCAGCCTGCACCGGCTCAGCAACCGGCTGCGCTGGCGCCGAAACCATTTCTTCTGCGGGAGCCTCTACAGGCTCCAGTTTTTCAAAAGGCGCAATCGCTTCCGACATGGCATTTGCTGTTTCCTGTTCCGCAAAGATCGAAGGCCGAGCGGCTTCTTCAACAGGCTCATCTTTCAGCTTCCGCAACTGCGGCAAATCGGCAAGGTCCATGACTCTGGCCTTGTCCTTTTTCGGCTTTTTCAGGAATTTGGTCAGCGATTTGGCATCAAATTTCGGCAGGCTGAACCGGCTTTTCTTGGCATTCGCTTCTGCTTCATAATCCAGTTCAACAGGATTGGCAGCATTAATTTGTTCTCGAAGTGCAACGCCCATGTCAGAGCTCCCTTTGCGATTTAGAAATAGATAAATGGCGGATGCGGATACCAGACCCGCCAAACCAGCGATCAGACCGCGTGCAGTGTTACCCAGCGGCGGTGCAGCGGCTGGCAGAACTTCCGACAGTCCGGTCGCACCGATGATGTTCTCCAGATAGACATGTGGCAGAGTGACGACGACCAGCGCAGCACCGGCGCCGGCCGCTAATGCCATCACCGGGTCTTTGAACCGCATCCAGTTTTGATCCGTCTGTTCCAATTCATTCTCCGCCATATCACGCCGCCCGATCATAGGATTTGTGCGCGATCAACCTTTGGTAAACAGGATTGTAACGCAAAATGTTTGACGACCAGTTACGATCCGCCTCAACAAATTTCTTCGCTGTTTCAACAGTTTGCGGCCACTCGGCGCGATTTTTCAGTAAATCAGCCAGTTTTTGCGCGATTTTTTCGGGGAATCCTGCCGGAAATAACGTCCCGGTTACGCCATCTTCGATCAACTCGCGATGCCCGCCAATATCCGATGCCGCGACAATCCGTCCCTGCGCCATCGCTTCCAATGGCTTCAGGGGGGTGACAAGCTCCGTCAGCCGCATCGATTTGCGGGGATAGACCATGACATCCATCAGGCCGTAATAGCGCTCTACCTCTTCATGCGGCACGCGTCCGGTAAAGGTGATCGCCGACGCTGCGGAAGAAGCCGCGACCTGCGCTTTGAGCTGTTTTTCCATCGGACCGCCACCGACCAGCAGCAGATGCGCATCCGGGCACCGCGCTTGCAGCCTGGGCATCGCCGCGATCAGATCATCGAGCCCCTCATAATCGTAGAAGCTGCCAATAAAGCCCAGCACAGACTTGCCTGAAAGGCCCAGTTCGCGCCGCAGTGCTTCATCCGGCGCCGGCGGTTTGCCGAACAGGCTCAGATCGACACCGTTGGGAGAAACAGTGATTTTCTCTTTCGCTACGCCGCGCGTAACAAGATCAGCTTTCAGACCTTCGCAGATGACGGCAACCGCATCGGCCCCGTTTACGACATGATTTTCCAGCTGCCGGGTCAGCCAATAGCGCGGGCTGCCTTCACGGCCTGTGCCATTGCCGACGGCGGCATCTTCCCAGAAAGCGCGAATCTCATAGACCAGCGGCAATCCTGTCTTTTGTGCCACCCTGAGCGCCGCCAAACCATTGAGAGCGGGCGAATGGGCGTGCAGCACATCGGGTCGCCATTCCTGCACCACTTCGGCAATCCGGTCGGCAAAGGCCGATATTTCCCGCCATTCGCGTACCGGCGAAGGACCGCTCACGTCACGCAGGGTCCGGAAAAAACTCAACCCATCGGCCTGTTCCAGCGGTTGTTTTGCCTCAAACCCGTGCTGATCCTGCCGCACACCGGTCACGCCGGCGACGTGCAGACCGCTGGCAATCTGTGCCTTCATTATCGCCCGCGTGCGGAAACAATATCCGCTGTGCAACGGCAGGCTGTGATCCAATATGTGCAATATCCGCGTCATGGCGCAATCCGTTGCCATAAAAGGATTAACGTCCCGTCAACCCAAAGCCTGTATCGCGGGACCATAAACGTGAAATTATGCACATGAATCTGAAGCGTTAGTTGAGGCCGCCAAACTCCATATGATCGATAATTTTTCCATCGCTCTGACACATGGATTGCTGCTGATTGCGGTATGGCGGCTGATTCACCGCCCGGACCTCGACCATGAGGATCCCCCGGAACCAGATGCAGAGCCGGAAGGCTTTCACGTAAGTCGGAACCAGCCTGATGCGTGATCTGGTCTTTGTCGCCTATCTGCTCGCCTTGCTGTTTCTGGCGTTCAAGCGGCCGTTTATCTTCACGCTTATCTACGCCTATATCGATATCGTCGCGCCGCAGCGGCTGAGCTATTTCCTGCTCAATTCGATACCGCTGTCGCTGATCGTATTCGGCATGGCATTTCTCGGCTTCATGATCGCGGATGACAAGAAAGACAGCCGTTTCTCGGTGCGGCAGGGTGCGATGGTCCTGCTGCTGCTCTATTGCGGCTACACCACTTTTACCGGCGCCTTGCCCGAAGATGCGATGGAAAAATGGGACTGGGTCTGGAAGGCGCTGGTCTTTGCGATATTCCTGCCGCTGACGCTGCGGACCAAGCTGCGGATAGAAGCACTCACGCTGTTCATGGTGCTGTGCGCCGGCACGCTGATCATCACTGGCGGGATCAAGACGCTGGGCTCGGGCGGCGGCTATGGCGCGCTGGTGCTGCTGATCGACGACAATGCCGGGCTTTACGAAGGCTCGATCATCTCGATGGTGGCGATTGCGATCATCCCGCTGATGCTCTGGTTGTCGAAACATGGCACGATCTTTCCGCCCGACTGGCGGGTCAAATATTTCACCATGGCGCTGATCTTCGCGGCCTTGCTGATCCCGATCGGGACGCAGGCGCGTACCGGTTTGGTCTGTATTGCCGTGCTCGCGGTGCTCCAACTGCGCTTCGTCAAATATCGCTTCCTCTACGCTGGCATGGCCGTCACGCTGGGCCTGATGGCAATCCCGTTCCTGCCGCAAAGCTTTTCCGAGCGCATGGGCACGATCCAGAATTACCAGGCAGACGAGTCCGCCTCGACCCGCATCGCGGTGTGGGAATGGACCATCGAATATGCCAATGCCAATCCGATGGGTGGCGGGTTCAACGTCTACCGGCTGAACAAGCTGCGCTATGAGCTGGCGCCCGACAAAAGGGATGACCAGCCGGAACAGGACTATGATTACGAGCTGGAGGATGACGGCCCGATCGAAGTGATCGATGAAGCCCGCGCCTTCCACAGCAGCTATTTCGAGATGCTGGGGGAACAGGGCTATCCCGGCCTTGCTCTCTGGCTGTTCATTCACCTCGGCGGTATCTGGCGGATGGAGGTGCTGCGGCGGCGCTATCGCAAGACCACCAAGGAAAGCGAAATGTGGGTCGCCCCGCTCGCCATCGCGCTTGCCAACGCCCATATCATCTACATGGTCGGATCGCTGTTTGTCGGCGTCGCGTTCCAGCCGTTCGTCTATATGCTGGTCGCCCTGCAAATCGGTCTCGACACCTATATGAGCCGCCGCGCTCAGGAAGCGAAATGGAGCCCGATTGCCAAGCAGCTGCCGCCCGGCACATGGTCGCGGGCCGCTTCCTGATTCCCGGCGGATCCGACCCACCACCACAAAGCAGATGACAGACGCGCGCTGTGCGCTACGATCATCTGATGACAACAGCTGCTCCTCCTCTTTCTGTCTCCGCCAGCGCAGAACGCTGGCCGGTCAACGGGTCTTTCGTCATCAGCCGCGGGGCCAAGACCCATGTCGATGTCGTCGTCTGCACGGTCAGCGACGGCTCGCATCAGGGCATGGGTGAGGCCACTCCGGTCTATTATGAAGGAGAGACAGCCGAAGGCTGCGTCGCCGCCATAGAGAGTTTCGCCGCCACCCATCCCCAATTTGACCGGCTGACCCTGCTCGACCAGATGCCCAGAGGCGCAGCCCGCAACGCGCTCGACTGTGCCCTGTGGGATCTCGAATGCCATCAGCATGACCAGCCATTGTGGCGCCACGCCTTTCTCCCCGAGCCCCAGCCGCTGACCTCTGCCTTCACCATTTCACTCGGCGACCCCGCCCGGATGGAGGCCGATGCCCGCGCCGCCGCCGATACCCACAGCCTGCTCAAGCTCAAGCTGTCCGGCGATAATGACCATGAACGCGTCGCCGCTGTCCATCGCGGGGCGCCCGAGGCCCGTCTGATCGTTGATGCCAATGAAAGCTGGAACCATCTCGACATTGCCGCCGAAGCCGCAACCCTGGCCAGGTGGGGCGTCGAGCTGATCGAACAGCCGGTGAGTGCGGGGCAGGATCATCTGCTCGCCGGGGTCCGATCCCCCGTGCCGCTCTGCGCCGATGAAAGCTGCCATACCAGCGCCGACATCCCTGCCCTCGCGACCTATTATCAGGCCGTGAATATCAAGCTCGACAAGGCCGGCGGCCTGACCGAGTCCATACGTATCGCTGATGCGGCCGAGCAAGTCGGTCTGAAGCTGATGGTCGGCTGCATGCTCTCGACCTCGCTCGCCATCCGTCCGGCCTTCGCGCTGGCCCAGCGGGCACAGTGGGTGGACCTAGACGGCCCTCTGTTGCTCGCGCAGGACCGGGCCGACGCCATGCAATTTGCTGGCGGAGAGGTGATGTTGGGGGCCTGAAGCTGGTCTGAGAGCGGACCGGATACTGGCTGATCGAGTGAAGAATGGCCTTTCGGGACCTATCCGGGGCTGTTGGTCATGCTGAGTTTATACAGTTTCGACACAGATTAGCGAAAAACGAAAATTACCGCCCGCCGCCGGAAAAGCCGCAAGAATCAGCGCATTGTACGCGGGATGTCGGGGTTCAGCTCCCACATCCAGCCCGCGGCATATTCGCTGCTTTCCTTGACATAGTCGCGCGCCGCCGCGGTGCTTTCCGGATCGTCTTCCCGCTCGCTGTCATTCCAGTCCAGCGCGCCATGTTCGACGCGGTCGAGAATACTGTCCCATTTGGTCAGCGCAAATTCCCGCGCCACCGGATTGCGACCGATGCGTGAGGGATTGGCCATGATGAACTTGGTGAGATTTTCGTTGAACACGCGCTTCTCGCCAATCTGTTCGCCTTTCCAGAATATCGGCTGCACCACGCCGTTAATCGCACGGTCGATCGCTTCATGGGTGACTTGCCGGATGGCATTTTCCAGCGCCGCCTCCCACGCCAGATCAAATGGCGTCCCTGCGAGCCGCGCGCGCAGCTTATAGGCACTGTCGCGTGACATGAACACGGACTTGGCCGCCGCCGTGACCGAACCGGACGCCGCCAAAGCTTCCAGAAACGCGCGCATCTTGGCCTTGCTCCAGCCATTATGCTGCGGCCGCATTGTTGGTTCCGGCAGGGCATTTTCATCGGGAAGAGAGGAAGGATTGGTCATATCATGCTCCATATATGGTTCGTAGAAAAACTAGTTATAACCTATATGGTGTTTTGTAGGAAAGCAGCTTTTGGCCATGCCCGGACAATGCATTGGCCTAACGCAGATCGGGCCACGCAGCGCCCGTTTGGGTATGCTTCACCGGCTGCTTCGGGGCGGCTATTGTGTTGTTTGCAAAACCAATTATAAAATATTTGAAAATCAATGTTTTCAACGGGCAAATATAAGCCTGAAACAGATGGAGAGGTCCGGTCATGCTCATCAAAGGCGCGCTATCTTTTGCCCTGTCACTGGCAATCTTGTCGGGCACCGCATCCGCTCAGGAAGCGCCCGAAAAACCCCAGATTACAATGGGCAATGGCGCGGCCAACGCGATTCAGGTGGAAGGCCTGACCCGCGAGACCGGAGCAGCGGTCGCCTCCGAAGTCCGCGTCGATGGAGCGAACCTATCGACCTTGCGCGCGAACACGACCGCAATCAGCTTTCCCGCGGTCACGATTGAAAAGGCGGGCTGGATCGTCCTTCACCCGGTTATCGACGGCCGTCCGGACGGCGATATCGTATCGGGTTTCGCTTATTTAAATCCGGGCGAAAGCGAGAATGTGACCGTCCACATCCAACATCCCGCCGGTGCCGGTGACAAGTTTCTCGTGATGCTGCACGGCGATGTCGATCAGGACCGCGTATTCGATTTTGTTTTTGTGGAAGATGGCATCAATGTCGAGGATACCGCCGTTTTTGAAGGTTCCCGCATGATCGCCCATTTGATCGCTCTGCCCGAATAGGCAGGCGATGACGGCCTGCCAATCCGGGTTATCGCGCCCCATCGTTCAGGACATTCTATGTCAGCAGCAAACCAGTTGCGTCAAAATCCCTGTACCGACCCGCCATCCACCTGAATTGCGGTTCCGGTGATATAGCTTGCCGCTGCGGAGCCGAGGAAGACGGCGAGATTGGCGATCTCTTCGGGTTCGCCGATCCGTTGCATCGGGATCTGGGCGGCGATGCCGGCGGCGATTTCGTCGGTGCTTTTGCCGGAGGCTTTCGATTGCTGCTCCAATATCTGCGTCACCCGGTCGGTATTGGTAAAACCCGGGCAGACGGTGTTGACCAGAATATTGTCTCCCGCCACCTGATTGGCCAGCGTCTTGGCCCAGCCCAGCACCGCCATACGGATAGAGTTGGACAGGGTCAGGCCCGGCACCGGCTGTTTCACGCCGGAGGATGAGATGACAATGATCCGTCCCCACTTTTGGCCGCGCATATGCGGCAAAACCAGCCGTGTCGCGCGAATGACCGACTTTAATGTCAAGGCAATCGCCTTGTCCCAATCGTCATCGGCCAGATCTTCGAACAGGCCGGGTGGCGGACCGCCGGCATTGTTGACCAGAATATCGATACCACCGAATTTTGCCGTCACCGCTTCGATCAGCCGGTCGATATCTTCGGCTTTTGAGACATCGGCCACCATCGCCAGACAGCCGGGCATTTGCGCCGCGGCGGCATCGAGGCTGTCTTGCGACCGCCCGCAAATCGCGACCTTGGCGCCGCATTTGTGATAGCCCATTGCCGTCGCCAGCCCGATGCCCTTGCTGCCAGCGGTGACGAGGACGGTTTTGTTTTCAAGATCTAGTTCCATGCGCCAATATGTGCCGCAACATCGCGCCAATGTATAGTCCTGATGAAAAACGACCGCGCCGATTATCCCTCGCCAAACGCGCCGGGTTCGGCAATAGAGGCGGCATGTGTATCGTCGCTTTAGCATGGCAATCCCATCCGCGCTGGAAACTCGTGCTGATCGGCAATCGCGACGAATTGCATGCGAGACCCGCGGAGCCGCTGGACCGCTGGGACGATCCCGATCATCTGATTGCCGGACGCGATAGCCAGGCGGGTGGCACCTGGCTGGGCGTTTCAGAACAGGGGCGCCTTGCGGTCATTACCAATGTCAGCAGCGAAAACGGGCCCGATAGCGACAAATATTCCCGCGGCGACCTGTTGAAGGATTATCTGTCGGGCAAAGGCCGCTATGCGGATTTTGGCGTGGATGATTTTCACGATTTCAATCCGTTCAATCTGGTCACGGTGACCGGCGACAAGGCTCTGATCCACTCCAATCGGCCGGAACCCGGCAGCGATACATTGCAGCCGGGCCTGCATGGCCTGTCCAACGGTATGCTCGACCGGCCGTGGCCGAAATCCGCGCGCCTGACCAAAGCTCTGGATCAATGGCTTGGCGGGGCAGCGGACCGTCCGGCGCTTTTGCTCGACACATTGATGGATCGCACCGCCTGCTTGCCCGATGCCGATGGCAAAGCGGCTACAGATTGGGAACCGTCGATCGAACCGCAATATTCCTCGATCTTCATTCACAATCCGGTCTACGGTACGCGGTGCAGCACCGTGGTGGCGATAGACCACGAGGGCGCAGGTTCGATACTGGAACGGCGCTTTGATGCATCCGGGACAGTGACGGGGGAGACCGCCCTGCCCTTTGACTGGTCCCTCTGAAGACGGGTCCGCTACAGCATGTGTGCGGCGGCTTCGTCGCGATGCTTCTTCAGATATTTCATAAACGGCGTCCCGCCCGTCCCAACATCGGCCGTGTTGCCGGCGCCGCCTTTGGACTGTTTGTTGATATAGCTCGCCGCATATTCCAGATGCCGCGTCCGGAAGCGCGTCAGATTATTGACGCATTCATTATAGAGCGCCGTCAGATACGGTGATCCCGCCGACTGGACATAGGGTCGCAAGATGCTGTTGGCGCGAATATCATCGATAAACTGGCGATGTTCCGGCGGACGATAGATATGCAATTCGTCGAGATAGGTGCGCAGCGGATCGCCCGCATGATCAATTGCCAGAAAGGCATCCATCGACGGCACGATAGAGGATTGCGAACCCGTCTGCCCGCGAAACACCTGCGGCTTTCCACCGGTTTCCTCGACACCTTCATAGATCAGGCCGCCCGACAGCGCCGGATTATCCTTCCATCCGTGGATCCAGGGCCGAACGCGATGAAAATAGATATAGGGATCACAGCGTTCGGGCATGCGATCAAAAATCGCGTTCATATCGTCCCACACCGCCGACATGGCGGCCAGGCCGGATTCCAAAGTGGCGCTATCCTGATCACGGCACGCCTGCAACAAGGCCGGAATCTCCGCCAGCATGGCACCGGCTCGCGCCTCAATCGCGACATGGATCAGCACAAACCAGGCTTCATCCTGCCCGCCCAGAAACGGCTGGAGCATATGGATATTGGACAGATCAATCGGACCATCGGCGTCGATCCGGGCCCAGTTGTCGAGGACATAGCAGGAATAGGTTAAGAGCGGCGGCTGTCCGATGGATTGGCCCAATTGCCAGATCGGCACGGCAAGACATTGCGGCAGATGCTTGGGCGGCTCCGGCTCTCCCCAGATATAGGCTTGCACCAGAAACGAATAATGGACCATGGCCAACCGCCGCTCGGCCAAAGAGGCGGACGCACAGAAATCGCCAAGATCAAGGCACGGCAGGGTCTCGATATGGCGGCGCAAGGCACCGGTCAGGATGGTTTTCGGCAGCGCCATCGCCGCTTCGACGACCGGGGCGAGAAGCGGGTCCAGACTGACTTTGTCGGGATCAAAGG
Organism: Parasphingorhabdus sp.; assembly: GCF_965233695.1. GTDB lineage: Bacteria > Pseudomonadota > Alphaproteobacteria > Sphingomonadales > Sphingomonadaceae > Parasphingorhabdus. The sequence goes on along the minus strand of NZ_OZ247497.1, from coordinate 1,686,709 downwards.
GTGACAGGAAACCGCGTTCCTTTGAGATACCATATTCGGTGGGGTGAAAGGCCGCCATATCCTGTTCCTTGCAAATTTAGCTAGAGACGCAATAATACACCATATCAGACGCAATGTGCTTGCCTATTGACCGATATATCGGCAGAAGATGCAACTTATGATCGAATTGGATACTATCAGTCGCAAAATATTGCAGGTACTCGAACAGGATGGCCGAATCAGCAACACCGATCTTGCCGCCAAGGTCGGGCTGTCGGCCTCGGCCTGTTTGCGGCGGGTGCAGGACATGGAACGCAAGGGCCTGATCAAAGGCTATCGTGCGGTACTGGACCCCGCCGTCCGCGGCGCTGCAATCACGATTTTCGTCATGGTCGGCCTGTCCGAACATCTGAGGAAAGACGCGCTCGCCTTTGAACAGGCGGTTGCCCACGCGCCCGAGGTCCGCGAATGCCACAATATCACCGGATCGGTGGAATATCTGTTACGCGTGGAAGTCGCGGACCTGGCGGCTTATAAGGATTTTCACGCCGATATATTGGGAACATTGCCGCAAGTCAGCAGCATCACGTCCCACATATGCCTTGGTTCGCCAACCGACAAACGGGCCTGATCGGCTTGGGACCGGGCTTCAGGCCCTTTGATAATGTTCGCGATGATCCTGCAAATGGGTCACCCGCAGTCCGGCCATGCCGGCGCGATCAATCGCCTGCTGCCACGAGATAAATTCCTCCAGTGACAGACCATAGCGGTCACAGGCTTCGTCGGTTGTCAGCATCCCGCCATTGACGGCCGCAACAACCTGCGCTTTGCGGCGGACAACCCATCTTGTCGTCGAAGGACAGGGCAGATCATCTTTGGTCATCGCCTCGCCCAAAGGACCGATAACGATAGCTGGTCGTGGTCGTTGATTGTCGATCATAATTACCTCTTGCGTGCCTTTCGGCATTTCTCTGCGTTTGCCCCGCTGGAGAAAAAATAACGCAGGGGAGATAAATCAAGATCGAACGTATAGGGTTAACGGATATTCGCACTTGGGCAAGCATTGCCAGTCATCCGATCGGTCACGGAAAACCGGCGGTTTCGGACGACTCGGGCAACGGAATGGCTTGTTAAGCGCGCAATATTTCGTAAGTCGCATCGACCAGCGACTGGCCGCGATCATTCAGCAATAGGCCCATACCCATCTGGTTCATGGTGTAGCTGAAGGCCAGGCCATATTCGGGATCCGCAAAGCCGATCGAACCGCCGGCACCGACATGGCCAAAGGCCGCATCACCGATGATCGCCGACATCTGGTCACCGCAAGGATAAGCGCGGTTATCCATCGATTTCATAAAGCCCGATGCAAAACGTGTTGGCGCAAGCAATGTCGCATCAACCTGCGTTGCCGTGGAAACCTGTGCCATGCGGGCCAGATGTTCCGGGGATATCAATGTCACACCCTTGTGCGATCCGCCCAGCGCGAGCGGTTCGTACATCGCCACCTGCCCGCGGGCATTGGACAATCCGCCTGCGCCGCCTATTTCCGCCTTGTGCGCCTGCGGATCATTCTGGTTCCAGCCGCCGCTGTTGAGGAAGGAAAGCGCCTGTATCGATTGCGGATCAGTGAGCAGCTTCTTGGTGAAAGGACTGAGTTCCGCAGTAGGATCGGGTGTCGCCAGAATGATCGGCGCGATGGGACGTTTGACATCATCAGGCAATCCGATCCAGAAATCCGCGCCCAACGGTCCGGCAACCTCGTCCTGAAAAAACTGGCCCAGCGATTTGCCCGATACCCGGCGCACGAGCTCGCCCACGGTCCAGCCGAAACTCACCATATGATAGCCATTGCGGGTGCCTGGTTCCCAGAAAGCCTCTTCGTCCGCAAGCCGCTCAACCATATAATCCCAGTCGAGATATCCGCCCGGCTTGACCGGTTCCCGCAGCGCCGGAACTGCGCTTTCATGGTTGAGCATCATTTGCACGGTGGTCGATTCCTTGCCATTTTTGGCAAATTCCGGCCAATATTCCGAAACTGGCGCATGGAGTTTCAACAAACCGCGATCAATCAGGATATGGGCACACAGAGCCGTGGCAGCCTTGGTGCAGGAAAACACGATCGAGATGGTGTCGCGTTCCCACGGGCGGTTCGTTGCCGGATCTGCGATCCCGCCCCAAAGGTCGACAACGGTCTCGCCATTGATGCTGACACAGACAGACGCACCAACCTCGCCGCGCTCAGCGAAATTGCGGGCAAACTCGTCTTTTACCCGTTCAAATTTTGCGGCTGTGGTGCCGTCGATATTTATAGTCATGCCTGTCAAACTCCGGATCGCCCATGGTCCCGGGAGACTTGGCTGATCCGGCCAATTTTGACAACAACTTCATGCAGACAGGCGGTTATTAGGCTCGATCGTTGATCAACGCGTCATGATCCATACTATCAACCTGCAGCAACCCCTCCATCACGGCGCAAGCAACCATATGCGTGCGGTTTTTTGCCCGCAATTTAAGCCGCACATTCTCGACATGGCGATCGACGGTGCGCGGCGCTATGTCAATAAGCTGCGCCACTTCCTTGGTTGACAATCCCTGTGCAATGAATTCCAATATCTCATGCTCTCTCAGCGTGAGTACGGGACCATTGGTCAAACTCTTCTGCTGTAACATCGCGAGGCTTACCCTTAAATGTATCGGACAGACGTTAAACCTGCCGACGAACAAATGCCCCCATTTGATCAGTCGTGTGGGCGCCAGCAACACTAATTCTGCGCGCAGACGCCAGTCGCAACATAGTGCAGCCCGAACAGACTGACTAATTAAATTGTTGGTGGTTCCCTCCCCAACAAATCGTTGCAGTAATTCTCATCGCTGTAACTATGTGGTCCAGCGATGTTTTACTTTTACGCTTATAACACAGAATCAGGATAGGACAAAAACGTCCACGCCAACTGCTTGAATTTACAGTAATTTACATGTTCGCAGGATTCCATAGGTAAAATTACCTAGTAAAAATCAGCAGGCAGATTCGCTTGGCATTCAAAACAGGCGAATCGCTGGATGGACGATCACCGGGTCGCTGCCCTACATAATCCCCACAAAACAACAAAAAGGTCGCATCTGAGGCCGGGTTGATATTCTGGAAATATTGACTCGGATGGAACAAAAAAGGGTCGTGCTGAGGTCTTAGAGGAGACAGCACGGATGCAATCGCTAATCACCGCACCTGCCATGATGCAGGAGCTTCATTCTAATTTGCGCTCGACCACTTTACGGTTTCGCGCAGGGCAACTGATATTTGACGAAGGTCAGAAAGCCACCCGCTGGTACGAAGTGATCCAGGGAACGGTACGCACGTGCCGATTCCATATGGATGGCCACCGGCATCTGACCGGATTCTTCTTCAGCGGCGACGTTTTCGGCGCTGACTATGGCACCTATGGAACGGCAGCTGAGGCGGTCACGGACGTGGTCGTGCGCTGTTACCGGGTCGGCGATATTACCGACGACTCCACGCCAAAGCCGCAACTGGACGAAGCGGTGTCGATATTGTTTCGCGCGATGTCGACGGCTCAACGCTATCTGTTCATCATGGGGCACCGGACCGCGCCTGAAAGACTGGCCGCTTTTCTGCTTTGCCTGAAACAGCAGGCCAATGATGATCCCAATATTTTTGTGCCGATGTCGCGCAGTGACATAGCCGATTTCCTCGGCCTTACCGTGCATACCGTCAGTCGGACCTTTACCGACCTGGCGCGCCGCGGCCTGATCGAGATTAATGGCCGGGACTCCGTCATCATCACCGACAATGCCGGACTGTGCCGCCTCGCGGGCGAGTATCAGGACAGCATGACGGCTGATGTCGACACCGACATCCACCCCGCAACAGATTTATGCCTCGGCGAGCTATCCGCCGCTTGAAATGCACATGCCCAGCATGTCCGGAGAAAACCCATGACCAGCCATCGTTTAATCCCCCTAACCGCCCTGATCGCCCTTCCTGTCGCCACGACTTATGGCGGATCGGCTTCGGCGGCCACCGATGCCGAAACTGCAACGGACCAGGTTAGTCCCGCTCCCGGGTTGACCGCTGCCGAGGCCGAAGCAGAGTCGGCCCGGATTCTCGCGCGATTGAAAGCGGTGCAGTCACCCGTCGTGAAGCGGGCGGCAAAAACAGAAAAGCCGCCAGTCATGTCGACGGCTGTGCCCGTTGAGCAGCCTTCGGCCAAGCCGCTTCTGACGATAGAGCCAGTTGCCCTGATAGAAAAAGCCGAAGAACCACCCGTGCAACAACTCCCTGCAATGCAGGCATCAGCCAAAATACCCGCTGCAAAAGTCACGGATCAGGAAACGACCAATATCACCGCCGCTCTGCAGGCAATTCAATCCGAACTGTCGGAACAGAAAAAGCTGATCGCCAGCCAGAACGCGCTGATCCAGTCACAAAATGACAAGATCAAACAGCTGGAATTGCACAATCAACTGGTGCGGGCCGCTGTACCGGTCGAAACCCCTTTCGCCCTGTCGCAAATGCGCGCAGCCGGCATCCAGCCCAGCCAGGTCGAAACCGCATCGATGCAAATCGGAACGACACCGGATGACGAACTGACCATGCCGGAAGGCCCGGTTGGGGAAGCGCCGCCAGCTGCGAATAATATCGAACAGAAAGTCGAGGCGGTGCCTGAGGGACAAGGCGTGTTGACGCCGCGCGGACAGTTTGTGCTCGATCCGTCGATAGAATATACAAGATCATCCACCAACCGACTGGTCTTTCGCGGGATTGAGCTGATCCCCGGTATTCAAATTGGCGCGATTGAAGCCAGTGACGCGGACCGCGACACCATCATCGGAACATTTGCCATGCGCTATGGCCTGACCAACCGGCTGGAGATCGAAGGCCGGATACCCGCGCTCTATCGCAAGGACCGGATACAGGTTGTCCAGCAGCGCGACGATCAGATTACCCGCGAAATCGGGCTGGAAGAAACCGGCATTGGCGACGCGGAAATCTCGCTGCGCTATCAGTTGAACCGGCCCAAAGCGCAAAACCCGATCTGGGTCGCCGGCCTGCGCGTCAAGACCGATACCGGCACCAGCCCCTATGAAATACCGTTTGATGAATTTGGCGTTGCAACCGGTCTGGCCACCGGCTCCGGCTTTTGGGGCGTGCAGCCCAGCCTCAGCTTCCTGCTCCCTTCCGACCCGGTCGTAATCTATGGCGGCACAGGCTATTTGTGGAATATCGAGCGTAACATCAACAAGGTCGTCGGCGATGTCCTGGTCGGCAAGGTTGATCCCGGTGATGCGATCAACGCCAGCGTCGGCTTTGGCTTTGCGCTCAATCCGCGCTTTTCCTTTTCACTCGGCTATCGCCACAATTATATTTTCTCGACGAAAACCCAGCTCGGGGACACGCTTCAGGAAAGCAATGACATTCAGGTCGGAGCGCTCAATTTCGGCATGTCCTATCGTCTCAGCCAAAAACAATCGCTGAACCTCGGCTTCCAATTTGGTGTGACCGAGGATGCACCGGATGTCAGCATCGTCGCGCGCATTCCGTTCCGCTTCTGACGCGCCGATCTTCCGACATAAGGGGCGGGTTTGCATCGCGAACCCGCCCTTTTAGTTATGCCGGTCCCGCCTCATCTGACAGAAATTGCCGGACATGGGCGACAAACAATTCCGAGCTATGCTCGCGGCCGAGCAAGAGATGGTTGTCGGTTGGCAGCGTCACAAACTCGGCGCCGCTGATCCGGCTGGCTAGCTCTGCACCCTTGGCAACCGGAACCCGCTGATCGCCGCGCGCGTGCATCACCAGCGTCGGACATGTGATCGCGCTCAACCGGTGGCGGACATCAATATCGGCAAAGGTTTCCAGAAAACGGGCCGCATTGGCGGGCGACACTGTTTTCCTCTGAAATTCGTCAAAGGCCGTCCGTTCGGCTTCGGTCGCGCCGGGAATGAGCGCGCGGGAAAACAGGTTGCGGTAGCTTGAGTCATCGCGTCCCCAGCCATTGGCGACCAGCGTGATCAGCGCCTCCCGCTCTGCTCTCGCTTCCACGCTGTCATCATCCACCCGCCAACCGGAGGCATAGCCGCCCCAAAGGATGAGGTGACTGACGCGGTCCGGATTGCGGGCGGCATATTCAATCGCAACGGCCGCGCCTTGCGATATGCCGAGCAGGGGAAATCGCTCAACCCCGCTTTGTTTGACTACGCCTTCCAGATCGGTGACGAATGCATCAAAGCCGAGATTGTCGACTTCCCAGTCGGACATCCCGTTGCCGCGCTCGTCATAGCGAATGAGACAATGGTCGCGCGCCAGTTCCTGAAACAGCGGCGACCACACTTCGCTGTCCCAATCGAGTTCCAGATGATTGAGCCAATTGGCCGCTTTGAGCAAAGGCGGCCCCGTTCCAATCCGGGCCCACGCGATGCGCGTTCCATCTCTCGCGCCCGCAAAACCGATTTTCTGCCGCGCCAGATGCAGCTGTCCCGGCCTGTCGAGCGGCATCCCGGCTCTGGCCCCCAAATCCGGCAACAACCGCGCCCGCAGCGTTTCCGCCTCGTCGCGCATTGCGGCAAGCCACGCCTGATATTCCGGATGATCCGGCAGATCGAGTCCGGCGAGCAGAGGTTGGTCAAGCGCCGCGCGCACGTCGGCAAATTCCTCTCCCGCCAGGGCTTCATCGCGCTGCGCACGTTCGGTCAGACTGGTATAATCGATGTTAACGGCAACCGGCTCAAAGCGCACCCATTCCCGGTCAGCGACAATGCGCTCCGCTTCCGGGTCGTTAAGCAGCCGGCGCAATTTCCAGATCGCCGAGCGTAGCGCCCCGCGCGGGTCATCGGGCCCTTCCCAGAACAGGTCACACAATCTTTCGCGGTGCTGCGGCTTTCCGGTCAGCAACAGGAACACCAGCATCGCGCGCGCTTTGCGCGAAGCCGGCAATTTCACTGGCTTACCAGCGCGGCGCACAGACAGGCCGCCCAGCAAACCAATTTCCAATTCGTTCATAGCACCTTCACTCACTAGCCCCGCGAGTAATCCGGCTTTTTCTGGCAGCCCGTCGTTAGAACCGCTCCCTGCAGCGGCCTTGTAATTTAATCCCGCCAGTCAAAAAAACAACGGAAATGACATGCCGATGAACATGCTGCGTAACACGCACGGGCATCAAAGGGGTGCCGCTACTTGAAGTCAGATTCAACTCCCTAACAAATAGAAGGTATCGATAATGTCACTCCCCCGAAACATGGTCAGACTACGACGAAGGCAAGGATCTCTTGCGCGCTGCCCGGCATCGCCGCCGGCATCCTGAAACGCGGGATCAACGATTATGTTGATGAGAGGTACGCAGAAGCCCTGACAAATCTCGCGCAAAGAATTTCGATCCTGACCGCCGATGCGCGGACAGCAAACTGAGTTTAATTTTATCACACGACCCTTACGACCTCCCTCGAGACGAAATAGCCTCACTATTTCCTCTTGCCTTGGGGCTGCACAATTGTGCGGCCCCCGTTTTGTGACGCCCCCCTTGCCTGCCCGCCCATCCAGCGCGAAGCGGCGCAAGTCTTTCAGAAAGGTTATGCTTAACATGCCAGAATCACTCGCCCTGAATAAGGACTCCTTGCTCACGCGAAGGGAGCTGGAAATACTGGAATATGTCACCCGCGGCCTGTCCGCCAAGGAAGTCGCCCGCCATATCAACATCTCGCCGCGCACAGTGGATCGGCATGTGGAATGTGCCCGGCTGAAACTACGCGCGCGTAACCGGACACATATGGTCGCCTGCGCCGTCCAGGCCGGGTTGTTACGGATGGAACCTGCATGTGATTGAACATCAATTGGGTAGTCAAAAAAAGCGCCGCGAACCCGCGTGATGGTTCACAGCGCTTTCAGTAAAGGACCGGCAGGATTGGCAACCGGTCACTTTCTCCTCAGATCCGAATCAGTTTCCGAGGGCCCCGATCCCTGCTTGACCGGCAATATCCTGTAGCGCGCTGCCAATGCGGTCCATCATCAGATCGTTATTGAAACTTTCATAACCGGAAAGATTGAGCGTCGCGTCCACTTCCTGCACCGCTTCAAAACCGTTGGCCGTGTTGATCAGCATATTCTGGACACCATTGGTGGTCTCGTGAACGATCGCGGTTTGCCCGTTGTTGAGCAGATAGACCGGGGTATCGCCGACTTTCATACGGATATTGCCGTTGGATAATATACCGTTTTGCAGCGAAGAGACATCGACCGGGCTCAGTCCGGCAGCGGCTGTCTGGGTGGTGTGTGCGCCATCGTCGTTCAGGTTCAGCACCGTCTGCAGCAACAGCTCGCCATTAACATAGGTGCGGATATCGGCGCCGAAATTGACCCCCAACCCGTTGACGACAAACCCGCCACGCAACTTGTCCAGATCTTCGTCCGGAACAAGTGCGGGCAGACCGACCGCCGCCGCGGGGTCAGCTTTGGCAGTCTGGGGTACTAGCATCGCGGTGAAGGACGCGATGCAGGCGACCGTGGCGAAATATCTATGTCTGTAGCTCATGACTTATCTCTCATCTGACGGTACCGACCCGCACGTCGAGAAGAAATTCCGGCGAGATCTGGTACAGGGGGGGAAGGTGATTGGTTAGATTGCCGATATCAGCCATGGCCGATACCTGATCGGTCGGCGCAGTGGACCAGGGATTCCAGTCACCTGCAAGATTATAGGCGGGCCGCTTGGTTATCGGGCCATCGACGATGGCCAAGGCAATCCCGTTCCAATATTTGTGAAAATCCTCATAGGAATATTTGTTGATGCCGAGCACGGAATCACCGACCAGCACCTGATCTTTGGTCTGGCCCTTGACCACGACAAAATGTTTGAAGCCATCAATGTCGAGCAGCACAATCACCGGGCGCTTCACCTGGATAAGCTGCCCCGGTTTCAGTTTGAACCCCTCGGCACGATAACCGATGGATTTCAGATAATTGCGCATGTCGAGCATCGAAAAGCCGACCTTCTTGATTTCTTCTTTGTCACCCAAGTCCCACATCGCCTTGAACGGCGTGCGTTCGCTTGTGGGCCGCTCGTAATGATAGGTAAGCAAGGTCGCGATCGCCGCGGAACCGCAGCTGAAATCATAGCGCTGGCGAATGACGGAACGGAACGGGATATCCCACCAGGTCATGACGTTGACATAATAGTCGCCGCCACTTGATTCCCGTGCCAAGCGGACTTCGGCTTGCGCAATAGAGCTGCAAAACAGGCTGGCACCGGTCAGGGCCAGCAGTCCGCCCTTCAAGAAAGATTTCAAGCCGCTCTTGAAGGGCGGAAAGGCTGGGTATTGGCCATTTTTGATGGGGGGAGTGAGGGTCATGGCCGATACCTTACCTAATCGGTAATATTGATCGTCACCGCCAGGCCAGCCTGGAGTGCAGACTGTGCGCCGGTGTTGATCACAATATTACCAAGACCGTTAAAACTGGACAGCGAGTTGTCCGACAGGTTGACATCGCCAGCAGTAAAGTCGCCGTTGATCGTATTGCCGGTATTGTCCGAATTAAAAGTTTGTTCGTTGATCGCTATTTGCGTGCCGCCGCGCAGCTCATTGAGCTCGTCCAGCGACATTAGCGGGGATTCAGATGGCTGCGCGGTAGTCGCGGGTGCCTGGGGCGCAGCGCTCTGATCCGTGACCTGCGCGCTCGCATGGGAGGCGGTCATGGCCAAAGGGGCTATCGTAAGAAGCCAAAAATGCTTTTTCATCGTCTTTACTCCCGGTTGGGGATGCGGATGTTTGGGGGGATGGAGGGGCCGGATCCATCGAACTGAAACCGGCCCGCTCTTCATCAAGTCAACAAGTAGCGATTAATCGCCGCCACCGCCGCCGGCAGCCGCTTCACCAGCACCATCACCGAAGTTGATGGAGCCTTGTGCTGCAATGTTGGTTGCAGCCTGGTTGTTGTTGTTGACGCCGGTATTCCATGATTGGTTCAGGATACCCGCAAAAGCTGCGAAGGCATTGCCGCGAACATAGTTGTCGCCGCTGTTATAACCGACTGGAGCCGGTGTACCATCTTCACCATCCAGATCGATGAGTTCGTCCATCTGAGAGTTGGTGTTATATGCCGTCAGCGTTTGCGTAGCGACAACAAGATCGTTGTTGTTGTTGTTGTTGCTGTTGATGTCATCCAGCGTATTTGTTGTGCTGGCATCTTGTGCAAGATAAATATCAAGCAGATCGTTGATGACGAGCGAGTCAGCGTTGTCATAAACGTCATTGCCTTGATTTTGCTGAGCCATGGCAGGGGCGCCAACGGCCAAAGCAGCTACAGCAGCAGATGCCGCCAATACTTTAGTCATTTTCATCGATATTCTCCTTAGGGTCTAAGGCATCTCATCTTTCCCTGAACAAACAAGGAAGGGGGTAAAGAGGCCCTGTTATATGCCGCTTCATGCGACATCCCTTTGCTATGCCGATTCGCCGGTCCGCTTGTTGCGATTTGGCAATTGCCTGGAGATTTTTGCTATTTTGGCGCAATTCAGGCCGTTTTTGTCAAAAATAGCCTGATAGATTCCGTGCCAGAATTACCCATGAAGAACAAAAAGCCGGCGGCTCGCGATGGATATGGCGAGTCCATCGCGCGCCTCCGGCACAAAGATATTACGATTCCCGTTCGGATATCGCGAATTTCGTCAGGATCAAAAACCGATCCGCAAGGAAAGCCGTACGCCCAGCGAGACGTCATCCTGCAACTGTTCCTCCGCGCTCACTTCACCAGCGAACAAAAGATTGCCCGACCCGCTGACCAGCCGCAGACCGGCTAGCCAACCATCAGTGCGGGTATCCGGGGACAGTGTAAAGGCATCGCCATCTTCGAATCTGGCAATGGTATCGCCAAGCTCGCCACCGATGATCTGCCGATAACCGCCTTCCACCTCGGCACGGAACCAGACACCATCGCGGTCAGTATCGCCAAAGTTCAAGGCAGCTGCCAATGTTGTGTTCAGCGCAAGTTCGTCGCTGTCACGATCTTCAACGATCAGATTAAAAGCATCGCCGCCTTCGGTTTCGGTATAGCCTTCCTCTTTGAGGTTATAATAATCGACCGATACCATCGGGCGCAGGGCAAAGCGACCGATCTCCAGTTCATAGGCGAGCCCGCCGGCGAGGCTGTAAAGATCACCCGACCAGTCCGCGACAGCAAAACGTGGCGCTGGCTGGTCATCACCCTCGGCTTTCGTCTCGAAGCGGCGCTGCGATTCAAATTCGACCTTGGCGTAAGAACCTCTGGCAAAGGCGCGCAGGCCGCCCCACCGTGCCCGCCAGTAAGCGGCAAATTCATATTGGTCGCTATCGACTTCATTCGCCGCATCATCATCACTGTCATTGCTGTTGAGATAGCCCAGCGAAATACCGAAATTCCCGATACGGCCTGCCTCTACCTCAATACCGGCGGTCGTACCGAGGCCGGTAATATCATAGCTGTCGGTCTGGCCGCGATCCTTGGACAGATCCCACACCGTTTGCTGCAACCAGAAACCCCAGCCACCCTGATCGCTATAAGGCGCAACCGGATCGGTCAGGAAACGGGCGGTGGAGCGGGATCCCTGGCTGACCGTGGCAAAAACGCCGCCGGCATGATCGGGCAGCATCTGCTGGATGGTCTCGTCAAATATCTCCGCCGTCGTAGCGCTCAGAAAGCCGGAGGCGACCGCTTCGTCATTGTCGAGCACCTTGAATATCTCGTCATAAGCGCTCGCCTGCGATTGTGTGAGATTCAATTCCGCCGCGGTCTTCCGTTCGATATCAACCCAAACCGCGCCCTCGTCATCATCGCCGGACACGCTGCTTTTAAACATATAGGCTGTAACTATGCCATCAGAGGTGAGATTGGCACTGCCGGTCAAAGTGGCGGCATCGACAATCTGATAACGCCCTTCGGACTCAGAGACACTGACCAGATCAATTTCCAATTGAGTGCCGGCTTCAAAACTGGCGGTATCGGTAACACGGAACTGAGTAAAATTGCCCGACCGCCCATCAATCGTCACGCCCAGCGTGCCTCCATCGGTCACATCAAGCGACCGCATGTCGACACCGGTCGCGTTGGTCGCGACAAATGTGCCGCCGTTGACATTAATCGCAGCGCCCGTTGTACCAGCCAGCGCGCCGCGAAACGCCGCGCCCTCGGACACCGTCAAACGATCAGCACCACCGCCAAAATCCAGCCGGCCGTCGACAGTACCGCCGGCAATATCAAATATGTCATTGCCGGAACCAAAGCGGACTTCACCGACTATGGCTGGCTCTGCCGCTTTGTCCCGTGCAAATTGCCGGACCGTGGCACCGCTGTTATTTTCAGACAGGTCAATCGCAATCGCCTTTCCGACACCATCATCTTCGCTGACCGCTCTGATCGTGCCGCTATTCTGGATCGAGCCCAGCGTGCCGGAGCGATCGATAATTGCACCAGCGGCGCCTTCCTCTGCGGCGGCGGCGCTGATGGTCCGGGTATTGACCAGCGATTCGAGCGATCCATCTTCATCAATCACAATGGCATGCACTGCCGAACTGGCGGCATCGCCACCCTCCGCGGCGATCTCGCCATTATTGGTAAGGGTTGGCACGGTGGTGCGATCGCCGATGCGTATGGCAGTGGCATCGTCGTCAAAGGACGCGGCAGTTACTGATCCATTGATAAGAACGCCACCCGCAATCTCCGTAACACCGCCGAGACCGCCGATACGCAATCCGTTGCCAGCGACACCGTCATAGACACCCCTGCCGCGGATGGTGCCGTTAATCACCACCCCGTTGCCATCAGCGGCATCTCCCGCGACCGCGCCGATGGTCACCGTGTCGCTCGTCGAGCCAATCTGGACCGCGGGTGCTTCACCAAAAGATGTAACCGCAGCATTGCCTTCCTTGTCATCATCAATGCCGTCGCCATCTTCGTCATCTTCGTCGGGATCATTATTGGCTGGCCGGACATCGAACAGAATTCCGCCGGCCACATCATCGGAAATCGCCAGCGCCGGTCCGCCTTGCAACAGATCATCAGCATCAAGATCCGAAACATCGGCGGGACGGGCGGTGCTGCGATAGCCGCTTGCGCTAATCTCGCCCTGAATCAATAGCGCGCCGCCCACCGGGCCGGTTACCGTCACACCCACCGCGCCATCTCCGCGTACAGCCACCGAACCGCGGACGGTGACATCGCCCGACACCGCGCCCATGCGGATTCCAACGCTGTCATCTCCGGTTACCGTGATCCGTCCGCTTTGGTTAAGCGATCCGGTCAGTGGACCTTGCAGGGAAATCCCGGCGCTGTCATTGCCTTCGACCGTGATCGTTCCGCTGTTTACAACAGACCCGGTAAACGCGCCTTCGGTCAGGATAGCAATACGATCCCGCCCCGTCGCGAACTGACCATCCAGGTCGCCGTCTTCATCCGAATCCGTCGGTGTATAATCTTCATCGATGATGATCGAGCCGCTATTCGTTATCGTGCCGGAACGCCCCGCCTCTGCGACAATAGCTCGGGCACCGTTGGCGTCGCTAACCTGGATCGTGCCTTGATTGTTGACATCATGGTCGCTGTCGATCGTCACAGCCGTACCGCTGGACGGCTTTATCGAACCCTGACTGGTGATGCGAATATCATCTCCATCGTCACTTGTCGCAATCGGTGTGGTCCGTGCTGTGCTAATTTCGGTATCGGCAAAAGCAGGGCCGGCAGTCAGCAGCAAAATTGGGGTGAGACTGGTACAGGCGAGAAGTAAACGCATCGGGGGTCCTTGTCTGAAATCTTGCTTTGGATATTCGACAAGACGTCACCAACAGAGGCGAACCGTAAGATGCGCTGACAGATAAAGAGTCGCAGGTTACCAACGCCCTGAAATATTTGGAATTTAATGAAAGGTCGTTCGATCCACCTAGAATTTGGTATCGAAACCAATTCTGATGGTGCGGGGGCGAAGCGGGGTAATCTGCTCACCAAAGGGCAATATGAACGGCGAACCCAGGGCAAAGCGATTGCCCCTGGCGTTGAAAATATTAGACCCCTCCAGCCAGATTGAATGGGCACCGATATCGATGCTCGCCGACAGGCCTGTGTCGATATAATCACCCTGTTTCACGCCGAGGATCGGACCGATACCCAGCCGGGATTCGCCCGTATAGCGGGCCCAGGCGGATAGCGAGAGATCGGCTTCATCGGACAATGCGCTGGTATAACTAACCCCCAATCGTCCTGAGAAATCAGCGACATTGGGCAGATTGTCGCTATCAACGATCACGGTTCCTTCCGGCAGATCCTCGGTAAAATCGGATTGGGAATCGGAATCGCTGACAAAGATTGTCTCGGCTGGTTCGGTCAAAGCACTGTCAGACCAGATAGCGCTAGCCTCAACTGACAAGCCGGGTAGCGGTCGCCAGTTCATCGACGCATCGACGGTCCAGATCCGGCCTTTGCCGATGTTCAGGGTGCCCGGCAAGCCGTCGCTGCCGATGAGATCCGCCTGCATGTCATTCCACATGGTGTGCGCCACCGAGATGCCCGCATCAAATCCGGTCTCACCGCCACTGTTAAAAACCAAACCGGCTTCGATTGCAGCGACATCGTCATTGCGGAATCGCTCTACCTGGCCGTCGCGCACTGCGATACCGGCAGCGCGAAAGCCCTCTTGATAACGGATATGGCCGGTCAGATTGTTAGAGAAACGATATTGCGCCCCGACCGATGGCAAAAATGCGGTCTGGTTGCGCTTCCCGGGATCCTCTGTTTCACTCAACCGGAAAATGTCAGAATCATCCAGCGCCTTGCCCCGCAGCGACACATAGCTGATGCGACTGCCAGCATTGATCATCAGGCGGTTCGTTAACGGCCAGATCACCTCGCCAAAAGCCGTAGCTTCGCTGACTTCGTTTTCGATTCCGGCGATGCTGTTGCTGAAAAATTCACTCTCCACCGCACGGCGTATTCGGTAGCGGTTGTTGATCAGGCTGGTGCCCAAAAACCAGCTTCCGCCATTATCCAGTGATCGCGATAATCGCGTTTCGGAAGTATATAAGCGAATGTCGCCACGCTGGCGAAACAGTCCCGGCGCTTCTTCGAAAAAGGGAAGGAAAGCGGGCAAAGTCAGATCAAATGTCTCGGTCACTCTCTGGTCGACAAGATTGATCGCGGTCATCAATTCCATGTCATCCCACTGCTTGCGGAACACCCATTGTCCCAGTGCAAAGCGGTTGCGATAGGGTTCAGCAAAGGGCGCCGCGCGATCAAGCCGGTCACCGGAACGATCGGTATATTGGCCATCGCGGCCATCAATTTCCTGAAACGCGGCCATCAGATCAATCGACCAGCCAGCGCCGGGATCTGCGCGCAGCATGAACCGGCCGCCGGCCGTATCGATACGATTGACATCGCTGAGCCTGCGCCGGCGGTCGTCGATATAACCGCCTTGACGGCCGCCATAGACCGAGGCCCGGATGCCGATAATACCGTCAACCACCGGCAGATTGAAGGTCGCATTGGCATCCACCGAAGGATCACCATCTTGTGTTGCTGCCAACGCGATCGAGCTTTTTCCACCCAGCTCATCCAGCTGCACCGCATTGGGAACAAGCCGGATGACACCACCTAAAGTGCCCGCCCCGAAACGCGTGCCCTGTGGCCCCTGATAGACGTTGATGGCGCTCAGATCGATGAGCCGCAAATCCGGATCCGGCGCGTTATAGTTCAGCCGCGCTACACCGAGATATTGACCGGAAACGGCCTGATTGGGTCCGTTAAAGCTGGAATCCGCAATACCGCGGATAAACAGGCGATTGCGGCCCGGGCCCAACTGGGTCGAGCTCAGGTTGGGGAGCGTTTCGAGCAATGCATCGGTCCCGCGGATCTGCGCCGATGGGCTGACATCATCCAGTGACAGGCTCACCAAATTGCCGGCCGGATCGGTTTCGATATTGTTGCGTACCAGCTGTGCTGTCACGATGATATCCGGATGGATGACGGGCGAAGGCGGCGGTTTGACCGGAGTAATTTTCCCCGCATTGGTCATCCTCCGGGACCGCTTCGGCATCCGCACGATACGCCAGTGCTGGGCATGCACCCGTTGCGGTATCGCACCGGTACCGGCCAGCAAGAGGGTCAGCGCTTGCTGGGAGGTCATCCGTCCCTTGATCCGCGGCACCTTGTTTGCGCCGATACGCGGATCAGCCAGTCCGATGCTGATCCCGGCCTGTTTTCCAAGCGCAAAAATCGCGGAGTCGAGACGACCCGCGGCTATATCTACCTCCACCTGACTGTCGGCATGCGCGGGCGATGCAATGATGACCCCTAGCACAGCGGCCGCTATGCTATGGTAACGCATCATCCCCGATCAAAATCCAGCCCTTTTCTTGTTTTTGCGCACGTAAGCCTAGTACGGCAGCAATTGGATCAATATTCTGTGGTTCACGGTCATCCAGTTGGATCACCCCG
Source organism: Parasphingorhabdus sp. (assembly GCF_965233695.1). Lineage (GTDB taxonomy): Bacteria > Pseudomonadota > Alphaproteobacteria > Sphingomonadales > Sphingomonadaceae > Parasphingorhabdus. The sequence continues at coordinate 1,670,262 of NZ_OZ247497.1, read as the reverse complement.
CTAAACCGTTGCTCGGCAATATCGGGAGAGATCGCGATGCCGACTGCAAGATTGCGGTCTAGCGCCTGGGCAACTTCGCCCATGGTTGCGTCTGCAAAGCTCAGCCGGCCGGACCGCCAGGAGCCCACTTGTTCGATCACGATGTCGGAGACGGTGACCCGGTTTTGCGCTGCGGACCGATAGAGCCGTTTGCCCGCAGGCAACTGGACATTTTCCCGGTCCGGATTGTAGATTACCAATCCTTCGGAAACCGCAACATCCAGCGCTTCATCGCTGCGCATCACATTAAATTCTGTGCCAGCATCAACCAACCGGACCCTGCCCGTGTCGACGATGAACGGATTGTCGTCGTCATGGACAACGGTGAATAAGGCTTCCCCACGCTCCAATCGCGCATAGCGCGGTTTTTTATGATCAAGCGCAATTTTGGTGTTGCCATTAACAGTGATCTGGCTGCCATCCGGCAGCGCGACAATCTCTCGCTGCCCGGGACCAGTCATCACATCATAAGGTTGCGGCATCTGCGTCCACACGCCGGCACTGACCGCCACGACCAGCGAGGCCGCTATTGCCCCAACCATCATCCGGCGGCGATTGGGTCTGGCTTGGGCTAATATGAAATCATCATTGGCGGAAATATCGTTGGCAGGAATATCATTAGCTGGCGGCGGCAGGGACATTTCGCCAGCTTTTTCATCGCCGGGATTTCCCGCCAGATCAACAAACGCGTCTTCGGCAGATAAGACATTTTCATAAGCAAGATTATGCTGAGGATCTTCCTCCAGCCATGCGGTAAACGCTTCCCATTCGTCAAAATCGGCCGCGCGGGTGCGAATGGCCCAGGCAATGGCCTGATCTTTAATCATGTCATGTCTTTCAACCATTACATATGTCCTGAGACATAGACGTTGCCAGCACGGCGATCCCGCATATTGTCGCGCTCATCATCACGCCTCTTCCCTCTCTTGCCATTCGGTCACCGCCCGATAGGCTTTTTGCAGATCCTTCTCGACGGCACTCAGGCTGATTTCCATTTCCTCGGCAATCTGGCGCTGACTGATGCCATCAATGCGGAACCGGCGAAAAATCTCGAACACGCGTGGTCCTTCTTTACCGATCCGTTTTTCAATGGCGGCCAGACGCTCGCTAGCGATCAAACCGCGATCAGGAAGCGGCAGGTCAGACGCTTCTCCGGTTCCCCTGTTGATATCGCTCCATTCATGATCCCGCTGTCGCGCACGGTCATCTTTACGATAGCGGTCGTGCATCGCGTTATTCGCAGCGCGGTAAAGATAGGGCAGCGGGCTGGCGATATTGCTATCATCCATATCGGCCAGCTTCAGCCACAGATCCTGCAATATATCTTCAGCATTGTCGCCCGCGCCGCGTGCGATTAAAAACCGCAACAACGCGTCGCGTTGCGCAAGGAAAACAGCCTGAAGTGATTGATGCTCCATAATCTGAAGAATCTCTTCTGTTGGGGGTCGGCGCGGTTTATTGAACGGGTAGATGCCATTCTGCAAGACCCAGCAAATGCGAATATCGATTCTGCCATAGCGTAATTTGCAACTGTGTCATTGTGTAATTTTACACTCCGATACATTAATTTTCGTCACAATCAAAAAAAGTTTGGAAAAAATTTGCGGGTTTCGAGAAGTGACAACGTCTCAATTATCGGACCCATCCCGAACCCTGCGGGTCCTATTTTCCGAATCTTTCCCCGAAGATCGGAATTCCCGGAGGAAGGTTAAGATCGGCCTTCCTCCGGGTCTTTTCGGAATTCCAGGATTCAGGAGCAGGCAAAGTGAAGCATGTCGGATTGTTGTTGCTGTCATTCGCGCTCGCCGGCTGTGTCTCGTCCACCACGGCTGAAAATATCGCCACCCAGAAAGAAATGATCTTTGTTCCGCCCGTCGATATTCTTGAAACGACCAACTGCATTTCCCTGAATCAGGTGCGCTCTACCAGGGTTATTGATCGCATTGGCATTGCTTATGAAATGCCTAACCGAAAAATCTGGATCAATCGGCCAAAATGGGGAGCCTCCATCCTCAATGACAATCTGATCATGGTCACACAAAATGGGAGCAGCAGGCTGTGTTCCGGTGACATTATCCGCTTTCTTGATCGCTCGCCGGCCGGATATCGCGGTTCGATCGCACTGGGGCCGTTTATTAGCTATTCGGACAGCCAATAAACGCTTATCCTATTGGGATAATGATTGTGCTACATAACCAAGACATAGTCCTGCATATAGATCCTGCTCGCGGGGGCGGGATATTGCGATTTGACTGGCGCGGGAACGCAATATTCTATCCTGTAAGAGAGAATGATAACGGACCGCTTGGTCTCGCCAATTTTGTGCTGGTGCCGTTTTCCAACCGCATTGCGCATGGCCGTTTTTCCTTTGGCGATATTGCCGTCACCATGCCGCCAAACTTCCCGCCCGCATCATCGCAGCATGCTATTCATGGCCATGGCTGGATTGCCCACTGGGATGTGATTGCGCGATCAGGAGACAAGCTCCACCTGCGCTATATCCATGATGCCGACAGCTGGCCTTGGGACTATGTCTGTAATCAGGAGATTGAGCTGACCGCTGACGGCTATATTCACGAGCTGTCCGTCACCAACAACAGCGCAACCAATATGCCGGCCGGCCTGGGCTTGCATCCGTATTTCCCCCGCGCCGATGCCAAATTGCACACGATATTCGACGGTTTTTGGGAAGGAACAGCGGACGGGCTCCCGACCCATTGGGTCGACCGCACCGGATATTATGACCTTTCGAAAGATGATCCGGTCGATACGGTTTTTACCGGTCGCAAAACAGCACTGGAGTTTGAATGGCCGACCCACCAGCTAACCATGACGCCGGATACGGATCTGCCGGAAACGCATATTTTTGCGCCCGATGGAGAAGATTATTTCTGTGTCGAGCCGGTGAGCCATATGACCAATGCCGTCAATCGCGAAGGCCTGAAGACATTGGCACCGGGCGAGCGCTGGTCAACGCAAGTCCGTTTTGCGGTAACACCAAATATCAATTGAGCTGAATAGAAGAAGCGGTCCGCGCCAATTGTTTCACTAGATCGAAATCAATTGTTCCCTTGGGAACGACCCAGCTACCGCCGACGCACAGCACTGCATCCAGAGCCAGCCAATCGCCCGCCGTCTTTGGACCAATGCCGCCGGTTGGGCAGAACAGGCAATCCTTAAACGGGGCGGCTATGGCCTTCAGGGCAGCCGTCCCGCCAGAGGCTTCGGCCGGGAAAAATTTGAAATGGCGCAGCCCCATGTCCATACCGCGCATGATATCGCTGGCATTGGATATACCGGGAAGCAATGGCACATCATGTTTCAAAGCCGACTCAACCAATGCTTCCGTCAGGCCCGGTGAGACAATAAATTCCGAACCGGCATCTATCGCGGATGTCAGCTGTGCATCATTCAATACCGTTCCGGCACCGACAATCGCACCATCGACCTTTTTCATTTCGGCAATGGCTTCCAATGCACAATCGGTCCGCAATGTGACTTCCAGAATCGGCAATCCGCCAGCGACCAAAGCCTCTGCAATCGGACGCGCCGTCGCGACATCATCGATGACCAGCACAGGGATAACCGGTGCGGTACGCATGAGTTTCTCAATCGGTTTCAAAGTTCATGCTCCTGCAAAAAGGCTGATGCCGCACCAAAAAGACCCGGCTGTGGATGGTTCAGCAGCTTGACCGGAATATTCTGCATAACCGTTTCAAAGCGGCCCTTGGCGACAAAGCGTTCACAAAACCCCGATTGCGGCAATATATCGGCAATTCTTGCCCCGACGCCGCCGCCAATGACCACGGCTTTCGCCCCTTGCGCCAAAGCCAGATCGCCTGTGACCGATCCCAGGCTGAGACAGAAACGGTCGAGTGCTGCGGCCGCCAGACTGTCTTTGCCCGCCAATGCCAGCTGCCATAACTCGCGGTCGCTCATGGGCGGGGCAGACCGGCCCTCCAGATCAGCCAATACCGCATGGATTGCGACCAGCCCGGGACCGGACACAATCCGCTCAACCGACACCCGCCGATGGCGTTTCCGCAGCGTCTGCAATATCTTGTCTTCAATGCTGTCGAGCGGCGCAAAATCGATATGACCGCCTTCGGCTTCAATGACGTGATAGTCATCTTTGGTCCGCAACAACTGTACCGTTCCCAAGCCGGTGCCGGGACCGAATATCGATATCGGTCCGGTTGCGGGCAATGATATTTCAGGGCCGCAGCAATGCACCAGATGATCGCCATTCAGATGGGCGACGGCATGCGCGACAGCACCAAAGTCATTGATCAGTGAAAAGCGATCAAGCCCCAATTTGGCAGGAATGGCATGGGGCCGGACAATCCACGGATTGTTGGGCAGGCGCAACAGCGACCCGCCGACCGGACCAGCAACCGCAATCGCTCCGTCCTTGGGCAGCGCGCGGCCAATCTGGTCCGCATAGGCTTCCCAGGCGGTTTGCAGGGTGGCATGTTCGGCGCTTTTCATGACCACCTGATCGGTCAGGGCCTCGACATGATGACCATCCACCTGGGCAATCGCGAAACGCGCATGGGTGCCGCCAATATCGGCTGTCACAATTTCCCGGGTCAAATCTACAATCCCGCCTGGTTGAGCATGGCTGACGCCCCTGCTTCTGCATTGTCAGAAAGGTTGCGCATGATGGCGAATAGCTCTCGCCCGGTGCCTGCGCTCTCAACCGGTGTTTCGGCGAGAGGCCGTGCTTGCCATTCTGCTTCGTCGACCATGGCTGTCAACTCGCCCGTCTTGGCGCAGATACGAACGATATCGCCATCCTGCAATTTTGCCAAAGGTCCGCCGTCTTTCGCCTCTGGCCAGCAGTGGATTGCCGCGGGAACCTTGCCGCTGGCCCCCGACATGCGTCCATCGGTCAGCAATGCGACCTTGTGACCGCGGTCCTGCAATACGCCCATGGGCGGGGTCAGCTTGTGCAACTCCGGCATGCCATTGGCGCGCGGTCCCTGAAAGCGGACGACGATGATGACATCGCGGTCCAGTTCGCCAGCATCAAAGGCGGTTTTGATATCATTTTGATCCGCAAAGACCCGGACCGGCGCTTCGACAGTCAATCGGCCGGGATCAACGGCGCTGGTTTTTATCGCGGCGCGGCCCAGATTACCGGTCAACAATCGCATCCCGCCATCGGGCGAAAACGGATCGGACACCGGACGGAGGATTTCGTCATTGCGGCTTTCCGATGGCGCAGCGCTCCAGCCCGCCTTGTCACCTTCCAACACCGCTTCTTTCGCATAAGCATCCATATCATTCCCCGCGACGGTCATGATATCACGATGCAAAAGGCCTGCATCGAGCAGTTCGCGGATCACGAACGCCATGCCGCCCGCCGCATGGAAATGATTCACATCGGCAGAGCCATTGGGATAGATGCGGGTCACCAGCGGCACGACCGCCGACAGCGCATCAAAATCTTCCCAGTCGATGATTATTCCGGCTGCTCTTGCAATGGCTGGCAGATGGATCAGGTGATTGGTCGAACCGCCCGTTGCTAATAGCCCCACCGCCGCATTCACAATCGCCTTTTCATCGACACAACGGCCCAGCGGGCGATAGTCATTTCCGGCTTTGCCGATGGCGGGCAACTGATGCACCGCCGCGCGCGTCAGTTCCTGCCGCAGCTTGGTACCCGGATTGACAAAGGCTGCGCCGGGAATATGCAGGCCCATCATTTCCATCATCATCTGATTGGAATTGGCGGTGCCATAGAAGGTGCAGGTCCCCGCGCCATGATAGCTTGCCGCTTCCGCTTCGAGCAGTTCATCCTTAGTCGCCTTGCCTTCGGCATAAAGCTGACGCACGCGCTGCTTTTCCTTGTTGGCAAGACCTGATGGCATGGGTCCAGCAGGAACCAATATCGTCGGCAAATGGCCAAAGCGCAGGGCGCCGATCAGCAGGCCCGGCACGATCTTGTCGCAAATGCCGAGCAGCAATGTGCCCTCGAACATACCATGGCTGAGGCCGATGGCCGTGCCCATCGCGATATTGTCGCGGCTGAATAGGCTGAGCTCCATGCCCAATTGTCCCTGCGTCACGCCATCGCACATCGCCGGAACGCCGCCCGCAACCTGAGCCGTAGCACCCGCTTCGCGCGCAAAAATCTTGATCTGTTCGGGATAACGACCATAGGGCTGATGCGCCGACAGCATGTCATTATAGGCCGTGACAATACCGATATTCATCGCCGCGCCGGAACGAATGGCTGGCTTGTCATCACCGCTGGCCGCAAAGCCGTGGGCGAGATTGCCGCAGGACAGGTTGGGCCGGTGAACGCCCTTGTCGCCTTCGCGGTCGATCAGGTCGAGATAGGCTGCGCGCGACGCTTTACTGCGCTCGATAATGCGGCTGGTTACCGCGTCCAGAGTGGGGTGCAGGCTTATAACTCGCTCCAAAAAATTGTTATCGGGCAGGAAGCGGACTTGATCAGCTTTGCAATTGGCAAATCATGCTCTTCCTTGATTGCCTGTTCCAATATAGTTTTCTTATCGGCTCCGCGCACGACAATTATCAATTCATCAGTATCAATGAGCGCCGCCATGTTGAGGCTGAGCCTTTCGAAAGGCGCCTCCGGTGGCAGCGGATCAGGCACGGTTCGCAAAACCAAGGGATCGACTTCATCACCCTTTGCCGGGATTTTCATGGTCGGAAACAGCGAAGCAATATGCCCGTCAGCCCCCATGCCGACCCAGACAAGATCGGCGCGCGGCGGAGTCATGCCCTCCGTTAGATCGAGAAGCTTTGCGTCACTGTTCGCAAAGGCTTTGGCAAGCTGGCCAAAATTGCTGGCCTGATGGTCTTTGGCGACGACCCGATCATCCGTGAGCATGATAGAAAGCGCATCCCACGGCAGATCCATGGTCGATAATTTATCGAATATCGCCACTGGCGTACTGCCACCGGGAACAGCCAATAGGCGTGCGCCACGCCGCTCGATCGCCGCAGCAAGATGCGCAGCGACCGCTGCGGCATCGGTATGGTCCGCCCAAGTGACCTTCCCGGATATCGCGGCGTCACTCATGCCAGCTGACTCCATCCCGTTCGGTTAGGGCAATCGCGGCCGATGGCCCCCAGCTGCCGGCACCATAGCTTTTCGGCGCAACCGCATGATCGCTCCAGATCTTCCGAATGGCATCGACCCAGGACCATTGCGCTTCAACCTCGTCGCGGCGGACGAACAGGGTCTGATCACCCTCAATCAGGTCGAGCAGCAATCGTTCATAAGCAATCCGGCGACGGGCGCTGGCAAAAGCCTGAGTCAGAGACAGGTCGAGCGGCACTTCGCGCAAGACAATGCCATCGCGGTCGAGACCCGGCTCTTTCGCCATGACTTGCAGGCGGACATATTCTTCCGGCTGCAACCGGATGACGAGCCGGTTGGCTATTGGCTTGCCCGAGCGTTCTCCAAAAATGCTGTGTGGCACGTCCTTAAACTGGATGACGACTTCGCTCCGCCGTTCGGCCAGACGTTTCCCGGTGCGCAGGTAAAAAGGCACGCCCTGCCAACGCCAATTGTCGACATGGGCTTTCAGCGCAACAAAGGTTTCCGTAGTCGATTGGTTGCCCAAATCGGTCAGATATCCCTCGACGGCCGCGCCATTTACCGCGCCGGCTTCATATTGGCCGGTAACGACTTCCGCAGGGTCGAGCGCACGCAGCGAGCGCAGCACTTTGACTTTTTCGTCGCGAATGGCGGTTGCGTCATAATTGGCTGGCGGCTCCATCGCGGTAATCGCCAAAAGCTGCAACATGTGGTTCTGCACCATGTCGCGCAAAGCGCCGGTATCATCGTAAAAGCCGTGCCGTCCTTCCAGACCGACGACTTCCGACACGGTGATCTGGACATGATCGATCCCGCCCGCATTCCAAAGCGGTTCAAACATCATGTTGGCGAAACGCAGCGCCAAAATGTTCTGCACGGTTTCCTTGCCGAGATAGTGATCAATCCGGAAAATCCGGTCTTCGGGAAATGCAGCGGCCACCGCATCGTTAATCTCGGTCGAGGACGCAAAATCATTGCCCAGCGGTTTTTCCAGCCCGATGCGGACATTGTCGCCGGCCAATCCAGCCGATTGCAGCCCCTTGATCGTCGGCTCGAACAGAAATGGTGCGGTAGACAGAAAGATCGACATGCCAGACGAAATGTCGCCAAGCTTTTCTGCCAGATCCGCAAAACCTTCGGTCTTGGACGCATCAAGTGGCTGATAGAAAAGGCGTTCCAGAAACTGAGCGATATCAGCCGCATTTTTGCGTTCTTCGGGAAGAAACTCGTGCAACGCCTCGCCGATCATCTGACGATATTCGGTGTCATTCAGGCCGCTGCGTGCGGTTCCAAATATCCTTAGATCCTTGGCGATAAGACCGTCGGCATGCAACGCATAGAGCGACGGCAACAGCATACGCCGCGCCAAGTCACCAGTGGCCCCGAACAGAAGCAAGGTGTTAGAAGGATGGGAATTCAACAAATTTCTATTTTCCCTGTTGGCGACGCATTTCTTGCAAAAATGCCGCGCTCATGAAAATGCCCGTGAAACGAGATTGAAGAGCCATTTCTTTTAATCGGCATAAACATCCTGTCAACGTTGTCTCGCTTGCAAAAACTGCAGTTTGATGACTGAATTCGTATACAGGAGCTGCGGCCGGCGCATAGGCCGCAGCTTCCGCAATTTCGAATGGATCAGCCTTCCATCTCTTCCAGTTCCTTGCCGCGGGTCTCCTTGACCATCTTGTAAACAAAGAAGACCGAGATTGCCGCGCAAAGTGCATAGAAGCCGTAAGCACCCGCCAAACCGATGCTGACCAGCATGATGGGAAACGCCATGGTAATGCCAAAGTTGGACATCCATTGCGCCAGGCCGCTGACCGCCAGACCAGATCCGCGGATCTGGTTCGGGAACATCTCACCCAGCATGACCCACATGACCGGGCCCCAGCTGAAGTTGAACAAGGCCGCATAGGCATTGGCGCTGATCAGCGCGATCGTCCCGGCATTGTCAGACAAAACCAACTGGCCATCGACAATAGACCCGCTGGAAAAGGCTACCGCCATGATGCCTAGCGTCACTGCCATCCCGGCAGAACCAATGATCAGCAGGGGCTTGCGACCGATCTTGTCAATCAGGGCAATGGCCGCGAGACAGGCAATGATCGACAAGGATCCGCTCAAGATGTTGATCAACAGCGCATCATTTTCGCTGAAACCAACCGCCTGCCAAAGCACCGCGCCATAATAGAAGACGATATTGATCCCGACCAGTTGCTGGAAAGTCGCAAGGCCGATACCAACCCACACAATCGTCCGAACCTTGCCGGTTGTCTTGTCCATCAGGTCGGAGAATTTCGGCGCATGATCATCGGCCAGAGAGGCTCTGATTTCTTTGACTTTTGAAGCAGCTGCTGCGCCGCCGAACAACCGCGTGAGCACGCCCTCTGCCTGCGCATCACGGCCTTTAACGACCAGAAAGCGAGGGCTTTCGGGAATTACCAACAGCGCCAGCAGGAAAATCGTTGCCGGGATCATTTCAATCCAGAACATCCAGCGCCATGCTTCATAACCAAGCCAGAATATATTTGTCGACGCACCGGCAGCAGCCGCAAGCAAGTAGTTCGAAAGAAAGGCAGCCGTCAGACCGATAATGATCATGATCTGCTGAATACTCGACAAGCGGCCTCGCATTGATGCAGGCGTGACTTCACTGACATAGGCAGGCGCAGTGACACTCGCCGCACCTACGGCCAGACCGCCAAGGATACGGTAGACGACAAATTCAATCGATGATCCAGCAATACCGGACCCGAAGGCACTGATAAGAAAGAATATCGCCGCAACCAGCAAAAGATTTCGCCGCCCGAACATGTCGGACAACTTGCCTGCTGCAAAGGCACCGACCGCACAGCCGAGCAACATGGATGCGACATTGAAACCCGTACCGACACTATCGGAGTTGAACGCCGCCCTCAGGCCATCGACAGTGCCGTTAATTACCCCGCTGTCATAGCCAAACAAAAATCCGCCGATTGTCGCAATCGACACGATCAGCGCGATGAACCCCATATTTGTCTGTTCATTTTCATGCGTCTGCATGGATTAATCCTCCCCTTCCCTAAAAATAGACAACGTTGACTTTTGTAATTGCACGTTGCCGCTTGATGTATTTGCGTTCTAAAATCTATCCTGAAACTTCGGCTTTGGCGGGTCCGGCAGACTCGCGTATAACCAGATTATAGTCGAGAAATATCGGTTTGGACTGTTCGTTCGACTGGAATGTTTGATCGGTCAAAAGGCCTACGGCTTCCGAAACCAACTCGGCAATCGGCTGGTTCACCGTTGTCAGTTGTGGGCTTATCACTGCGGCGACCTGCGTATTGTCAAAACCGACAACCGAAAGGTCGTTGGGCACGTGAATGTTCCGGCGATAGGCGGCCGCAATGACGGCCGCTGCCATATCATCATTGCTCGCAAACACGGCGCTCGGTGGATTAGGCAGATCCAGCAGCTTTTCAGCGCTCACCAGACCCGAGGCCCACGAAAATTCTCCCGGTTCAACCAGCTCGGGGGCGATTTCGAGACCGGCATCCTGCATCGCCTTGGAATAGCCAGCATAGCGCTTGGCCGACACACTATGGTCAGGATGGCCCTTGATAAAGCCGATACGTTTATGTCCCAATGACAATAGGTGCTGGGTCATTTCCTCCGCAGCGCTCTCATCGTCAATATTGATCGAAGCCTGCGTCGCTGGCGGATTGCGCGGCGCGATCAGGACGTAGCGAATCTTTTTTTCCTCCAGCATTTTGATCAGGTCGGGATCGTCGCAAAGCGGCGGCGTTACGACAACACCCACTGGCGACGTATTGTCGATCATCGCCTCGATCTCGGCCAGTCCGTCTTCACATTCCTCCATGATCAGGTGCATGCCGGTTTTGTGGCACCGCTGCAGCGCGCCAAGATGAACGCTTTCAATATAGCTGCGGCTGGGATTTTGGACGAGGAGGGCGATAATCTGGGGGCCGCCGACACGCAAGCTGCGCGCCGCTACGTTGAGTTTATAGTTCAACCGCTCCGCCGCGCTCATCACCAGTTGCCGGGTTTCCTCCCGGACATTGCTTTCGCCGTTGAGCACGCGCGACACGGTTTTGAAGGAAACGCCTGCATCCTTCGCGACATCAATCATGGTTGCGCGCTGATGCGGCCGCTCGGTCGTACTATTCTCCAATCCTCATCCCTTTCGACGCACGCCGTCTATCTTCACGATCTTGCTGAGAAACAGACTGGCACAAGAATCAGGTTTTGACAAGGTTGTCATTGGGTGCATCACAAGAGCCTTAGATAACCGCCATTAAGTAGCTATCGCTAAGGCCGTAAACATAGACTCTAATCGTTTCTCTGCAGGGCAATGGCATATGCTTCACAGGATAAGGACAAGCCAGTTGGAGCTTGGGATGTTTGTGCATTCCCTGGAATGTTCCTGGCTCGACCATCCTTTTTGGCGTTCGCGCTTTCTTTTGACAGATCCAGACCAATTGGAAACCATCTTGTCCAGCGACGTCGATTGGGTGGAAATCGACGATCGCAAAGGTAAAGGCCCGCCTAAACCGGAACCCGCCCGGCCCAGCGCTCAAGTCAAGAACCCCTCCATTGTGTCAGCATCGCCCAATGCCACGGTCATGCAACCTATTCTGCGTCCGGTAGAAAGGCGCGAAATCAAGCGCTTGTCCCCGCGCGAACGGGCCGCCGAAGTTCGCAGGGCATCATCAGCGATTAACCGGTCGCGCACTGAGGTTATGAACCTTTTCGCAGATGCGCGGCTCGGCAACAGCGTGAAGTCGGACAAAATGGCGCCACTGGTTGAACGGATATCCAGTTCGGTGAACATTGATCCATCGATCATTCTCAACATAGCAAGGCTCAAGACCAAGGATGAATATACCTATCTTCACTCGGTTGCGGTTTGTGCCCTGATGATCAACCTGGGGCGCAAGTTGCGTCTGCCAGAAAGCCAGATTCACGATATCGGCATGGCTGGTCTTTTGCATGATGTCGGCAAGACATCGATCCCGGACGAAATCCTGTTGAAACCCGGTAAGCTTGAGGAAGCGGAATGGACCACCGTCCGTAATCATCCTCAGCGTGGCTACGATATGTTGTCCGCTTCCGAAGGTGTCAGCGAAATTGCTCTGGAAGTCTGTCTTCGACATCATGAAAAGATGGACGGCACCGGTTATCCGGGAAAGTTGGCTGCAGAGGATTTGAGTGTTTTTACCCGCATGTCCTCAATCTGCGATGTCTATGATGCGATCACCTCGCAGCGACCTTATAATGTTCCTTTGTCCGCCTCGCGAGCGCTTGCCAAAATGCAGTCCTGGTCGGGACATTTTGATCAACTGATCTTGCGCGACTTTGTCGATAGCCTTGGCATTTTACCGGTTGGCACACTGGTGCGGCTCGACCGAAACGAACTGGCAATTGTTATCGGCGAGTCACCCTCTGATTTTTCTGCGCCAATCGTCCGCAGCTTCCATTCGCTCGACAAGGATGCCGCTATAGAACATCAAGATATCGACACTGGTCGTCCAAAGTCGCGTAATCTGGTGGCGGTTGAGAACCCCGAAGATATGGGCTTTTCAGACTGGTCCACCGCAGCATCCAATCTATTGGCAAAACCCGCCGCTATGTGATTTTAAAACAGCACATTCCCATAACGACCACCGCTTCCCTGTTGCTGAGCGCATGCCATAAAAAGGCGGTCAGGACGGCTTTTGACGCCGTCGGTATCGGCATGTGTGCCTGGGCTTATACCAATACTTTCCCGCTCTATAACAGCAATACAAAGGAATGGTTGCCCGGCATGCTTGACGCCAGGGGTTTGAAAGACAACTAGTTTTTCGGATGAACAAACCGGAATAGCCCCATCGACGGCGGCCCTGTAACCGGTTATGCCTTACCCGCGAATTATGGAAAATTCATTCTGTTCAGGGGTCTAAGGGAAAACCGGCATGGCGAAAAAATTACTGTTACTGGCCGTTATCGTGGCGGCGATTTTTGCTTTTTTTCACTATGATTTGGGTTCGCAGCTCACGCTTGAAAACCTGAAGGCGCAGCAGGATGCGATAGACGCGCAGTATCGGGCCAATCCGCTGCTTATCATTGGCGGATTTTTCCTGATCTATGTCGCGGTCACCGCCCTGTCCATTCCCGGTGCCGCGGTAATGACACTGGCCGCCGGCGCTCTATTTGGCGTTGTAGTCGGCACGATCGTTGTATCCTTTGCCTCCACCATTGGCGCGACAATTGCCTTCCTCACGTCCCGCTATTTGCTGGGTGACTGGGTCGAGAATAAATTTGGCCAGCGGCTTAAAAATATCAACGAAGGTATCAAGCGTGACGGCGTCTTTTATCTGATTTCGATCAGACTGGTTCCGGCCTTTCCGTTTTTTGTCGTCAACCTGCTGATGGGCCTTACCAAAATGCAGGTGTGGAAATATTTCATCGCCAGTCAGATTGGCATGTTTGCCGGCACCATCGTTTATGTGAACGCGGGCACACAGCTGTCGCAAGTCGACTCGGTTGGCGGGGTCTTCTCCCTCTCGGTCATCGGTTCCTTTGTCCTGCTGGCCATATTCCCATGGATCGCCAAAGGGATTATCGGCTTTTTCAAGAACCGCAAAATCTACAAGGGCTGGACCAGACCGAAGAAATTTGACCGGAATTTGATCGTTATCGGTGCGGGTTCCGGCGGGCTGGTATCCTCGCTGATCGCGGCCACGATCAATGCCAAGGTCACACTTATCGAGTCTGGCAAGATGGGCGGCGACTGCCTCAACTATGGCTGTGTCCCATCAAAGGCCCTCATCAAAAGCGCCAAAATTGCCGAGCAAATGCAGCATGCCGATCGCTATGGCCTGACCGCCACCAAGCCGGTCATTAATTTCAAAAATGTGATCGCCCGGGTCGAAGATATTATCAAAACCATCGAGCCGCATGACAGTGTCGAACGGTTTGAAGGCCTCGGCGTGGATGTGGTGCAAGGCTATGCCCGGCTGACCGATCCCTGGACCGTCGAGATTGAACGCAATGACGGTGGCACCCAGACATTGACCGGCAAGGCGATTGTCCTGGCCACTGGTGCGCGCCCATTCGTTCCGCCTCTGCCCGGCTTGGCAGACACGGGCTATCTGACCAGCGACACGCTCTGGGAAGAAATGGCGAAGCGCGAGACTGTTCCTGAAAAAATGGTCGTGCTTGGCGGAGGCCCGATTGGTTGTGAATTGTCGCAGTCCTTTGCGCGTCTCGGCAGCAATGTCACCCTGATCGAAATGGCCGACCGGGTCATGGGGATCGAGGACGAGGATGTGTCAGAGATCGCGTCCAAAGCGCTGACCGATTCCGGCGTTACCTTGTTATGCAACCATAAAGCGCTGCGTACCGAGATGCAGAACGGCACCAAAATGATCATTGTCGAGAATGACGGCGGCGAACAGGCCCTGCCCTTTAATGACTTGCTCATCGCTGTTGGTCGCGCGGCACGGCTCGAGGGCTTTGGCCTTGAAAAACTCGGCGTTGAAACCGACAGGACGCTGGTGACCAATGACCATCTCCAGGCCACTTTCCCGCATATTTATGCCGCAGGCGATGTCGCTGGTCCCTATCAGCTAACCCACAACGCCTCACATCAAGCATGGTTCGCGACAGTCAATGCCCTGTTCGGCCGATTCAAGAAGTTCAAGCCGAGCTATGAATTCCTGCCTTGGACGACTTTTCTCGATCCTGAAATCGCCCATGTCGGCCTCAACGAACAGCAGGCCATCAAGGAAGGCGTGGAATATGAAGTCACCAAATATCATCTCGATGATCTCGACCGCGCCATTGCCGAAAGCGCGACCGAAGGCTTTGTCAAAGTGCTGACCCCGCCGGGCAAGGACCGGATATTGGGCGTCACCATTGTTGGTCAAAATGCCGGGGAATTGCTCACCGAATATGTGCTGGCGATGAAGCACGGCCTGGGCCTCGGCAAAATTCTCGGCACAATCCACACCTATCCGACCATGGCGGAAGCCAATAAATTTGCCGCCGGCGAATGGCGCAAGAAGCACAAGCCGGAATGGGCGCTGAAATGGCTGGAACGCTATTTCAATTGGGCGCGTAGTTAGTTTGGAGCGCCACGAAGTTGACAATCTTGACATAGTCCATTTGGGGTATTCAAAAGGGACCGCAATGGGGCGAAGTTGACAACATGAACACAGTCCTTTTAGGATTTTTAACGGCTCATAATAATTTCAAAGTTCACACAAGTCACAGTGAATCGCGCCCAGAAAACAGCCGATTATGAATATTCAAAAATGAGAAAGAGCCAGTCTCAAATTATCACAACTTGGGCTCTGTAGGAAAGCATATAAGCCTCTGCTGCCGCAGCTAGTTGCGAAAGCTCAGCCACGCCAAAACCGTCCGCTGCAATACGGTCACCACACATAATCCGGCGAAAATATAAGCCAGCGTCGCAAAATGCATCGGCAACAGGCACATGATCAGGAAGAAGGCGATGGTCTCACCGCCTTCCGCAATACCGGTGCTGTAAAAGAAGCTTTTCTCGCCATGAGCAGTGGTTTCGGCGCCTTGCTCCCCAGCGGTGACGGCAAAGGCGAGAAAGCTGATGCCGGTAATTGTGAAGGCTGTGACCAGCATCAAGGCCGGGAGCAAATTGGCGGGGTTCGCGATCCCGAATGCCAGCGGGATAGATACATAGAAGATGAAATCGCAGACGATATCGAGATAGCCGCCAAAGGCGGTTTTTTGTGTCGCCCGCGCAACGGCGCCATCGAGACCGTCCAATATCCGGCCAAGCACAACGAGCGCCAGAGCCCAGCCATAATGTTCCTGAGAAACGGCATAGGCCCCGCCCAAGCCAAAACCGAGACCGAGCAGCGTGATACTATTGGCGGTGAAACCAATGCGCGCCAGCCCGCGGCCAACCGCATTGAGCGGCGGATCGATCAGCGGCCTGATCTTGGCGTCAAACATATCGGCAAGATCCTAAACCCATGTGATAATCCCGATCACCGCGCCCGTCATCGCAGTCGCGCAATTGCCGGCAAACCAGCTTTTCATGCCCAGTCCTGCGACTTCCGCACGGCGCTCTGGACACAGCGTTCCAATGGTGGAAATAATCAAACCAACGCTGGCAAGGTTAGCGACCCCGCATAGCGCATAGGTCACAATCAGCTGCCCCTTGGCACTGAACGTGTCCGCGGGCAGTGCCGCCAGTTCCAGATAAGCGACATATTCATTGAGAATGGCTTTTGTCCCCATCAGCGATCCTGCCGCTGCGGACTCTTCCCACGGCACACCGATCATCCACATCAGCGGCGCGAATATCCAGCCGAATATCCGTTTCAAAGTCAGTGCTTCGCCGGACACGAATGGCAGAACCGAGAGCATCTGGTCTATCAGAGCGACAAAGGCAAAGATCACAATGATCACCGCGATGACCGCCAGGAAGAGCTGCACGCCGTCAATCGTACCCTTGATGATCGCATCAAAGCTATTCTCATATTTGAGACCGGGTTCCTCACGGTTCACCTTGGTATCCGACAATCCCGGCACCATCAGCCGTGCGAGCAGGATGGCTGCGGGCAAGGATATCAAAGAGGCCGAGATCATATGGCCCACCGCATTGGGGACGGTCTTTGCCAGCGTCGTCGCATAAAGCACCAGTATCGCGCCGGATATGGTGGACATGGCCAGCACCATGATCGCGAATAGTTCTGCTCTGCTCATTTTTTCAAAATAGGCGCGGACGACCAACGGGGATTCGACGACACCGAGGAAGATGTTCGCACCGCCGCTCAGTCCCACCACGCCGCTGACGCCCAAGGTTTTTTGTAAGGCCCAGGACAGGCCTTTGACGATGATCTGCAACACGCGCCAATGCCAAAGCAGCGCCGCCAGAGCCGAGAAAACAATGACGAGCGGCAATATCTGGAATGCAATGATCAGCGGCGGGGCAGCACCTTCTTTCAAGACAAAGGGCAATTCCGCACCGCCTGCATAGCCGAACATATAGCTGGAACCGGCAAGTGTCGCCTGCTCGATCGCCTGTACGCCCTGATTGGCGAGGCCGATAATGTCCCAGATAAAGGGAATACGAACAATCGACACCGCGAGGATGAACTGGACCGCAATGGCGCCAGCTATCCAGCGCCAGCTTGGCCGGTCCTTGCGGTTTTCAGACATGGCCCAGGCGATGGTCAGGATGAAGACTATGCCAATCAGGCCCTGAAACTGGCTTAATATTTCAAGCAATGTCGATCTTCCCCGTGCCGATGCATTAATGCACCTTCATGGCGGAAAATTATCATAGCGCCAACCGGCTTTTAGCGAACCCTGTTAGGAAGCGGCGGCGATAGCTCCCATCATCAGTTCCTGATCCTTGCGGGTCGGATTGCCGCGCAGACACAGGCCGCCATTGACCTGCAAATTCTCGCCGGTCATGAAACATTCGTCGCTGGCGAGGAAAACGGCGGCGGCCGCAATATCTTCGCTGGTGCCGATACGGCCGAGCGGGTAGCGCGCTTCGAACGATTCAACCAAGCCGGGCACCTGATCAACGCCAGCCGTCATCGGCGTGCGGGTAAGGCCTGGCGAGATGCTGTTTGCTCTAATACCCCGATCACCAAATTCATGTGCGATGCACCGGATGATATGATCGGTTGCCGCCTTGGTTCCCATATAGGCCGCGTGGTCATTGAGCATGATCGTGGCTGTGGCCGAGCTGATCTGAATGATCGAACCGCCATCTTTCATCGCCTTGATCATTGCCTGATAAAATTGGAACGGGCCAACCAATTGCAAGGCTGACATCATTTCCAGCTCTTCCTTGGTATTGTCCAGAAACGGTTTCAGAAAACCAAGCCCGGTAGCATTGATTGCAATGTCCACACCGCCCATTTTGCTGGTCGCGGATTCAGCCAGAGCGTTGATGTCCTCTTCTTTCGTCAAATCACAGAGCGCATAATGACCGCCCAGTTCTTCAGCGAAGCGTTTTAGCTCGTCTTCCTTGCGCCCGGCGACGAGGACATCCGCGCCTTCATCCCGTAACCGCTTAGCGATGACCTGCCCCATATTGCCCGCGCCAGCCGCGCCCAGCACAACCGCTTTCTTACCTTCAAGACGTCCCATGTTTTGCTCCTCAACCTATATGAATCTATATGGAGTCTTATTAACCGGACACCGACGGCTCGCCACTCTCAATATGGCTATTCCCCTCTGAATCAGCCGCGCAAAGAAAAGGCCGGGAACAGCCCCCACTGTCCCGGCCTCTTGTGATCAACGGGAGGGTTGATCAGAACTTGAAGCTGGCTTCCACAAAGACCTGACGGCCACGGTTTTGCGTGACAACAAGGTCATCACCCACACCGGGCTCCAGGAACGGACGACCGCCGCTGGTATTGATCCAGATTTCATCGGTCAGGTTCACGCCCACCAGAGACAATTTCCATGCGCCATCAGGATCTCTGACCGAAATGGAACCATCAATAGAAACATAGCTGTCCTGTTTGAGATCGGTCAGCGAATCCTCATTGGTGAAATAGGATCCACTATATTGAATGTTACCATTCAGCCCGAATTCGAACGCGTCGCTCATCGGGATAGACCAATCAAATGCGGCGTTGGCAGCAAATTTTGGAGCACGTGCCGCTGTCCGGCCATTAATATCTTCGCCCGAGGTGGTTACAAACGGCGCAGTAAATTCGGCATCCGTATAGGCCAGGGAACCTGAAAGATTCAAGCCGTCGACCGGCGTCCGCCATGCCCATTCCACATCAACGCCTTGGCTGGTCAGCTGACTGGCATTGAAGGTCTGGAACTGAATGGTCGTCGCATCGAAATTCTGGACCTGCAGATCGTCAAACACATAGTAGAATACCGATGTGTTCAACGTGATGCTGCGATCGGCAAATTGCGCCTTAACGCCAACCTCACCGCCAAGACCGGTTTCTGAGTCATAGATCAGAGCACCGAAATCACCGCTGACTGCTGCCGCGCTCAGAGAGCTTGATGGCAAGGCGCTATTGTCGATACCACCCGATTTGAAACCGGTTTTAAAGGCCGCATAGATATTGATATCATCGGTAGCCTGGTATTTCAGCGAAACTTCTGGCGAGAAGTTGCTATCGCTAAACTTGATCGGTCCTGAGAAAAAGCCACTGTCGATAAACGCAGGCCCCGCAGCGAGAAACGCATGCACATAAGGAACAGAAATCGTGTTCACTTTCTGCTCGTCGGTCCAACGCACACCACCGGAGAGCTCAAGCTGATCCGTGAGGTCCAAAGTCACACTACCAAAGAAAGACAAAGCTTCTGTCTTGGTATTATGCTTTTTGAACCAGTCAAATGTGTTGCCGGTCACTGGGTCGGGTGCCACGAAACCGATATTCACACCAAGCTGCGATGTATCAAAATCAATTTCGCGGCTTTCATAAAATGCGCCAACCATGAAATTGAACATCCCGTCAAAATCGCTCGAGACTCGCAATTCCTGCGTAAACTGCTCTGTCCGGTTGCGCGGATCACTACACCCTACGCCAGCCGGGACATTGCCAAATTGGCCAACATAGCCATAGCAATCGGTGTCAACCGCATCGAGGTTCAGATAGCCCGAAACAGATGACAGTGTGAGAGAGTCGTTGAGATCAAGATCCCATTTCAACCGGCCAAAGAAAATGTCGGTCTCACCATAGGGGATACCATTTTCAAACCGGCCATCACCTGCCGATCCGTCAGGAACACCGGAGACCAAAGCCTGTGCACCATCTGTATGGTGATAAAGGCCATCAGTATCATTACAATCTGCATTGGACGGGATCACCACTCCGCCGCCAAGCAGGAAAACGGAATCAGCAACGCCATTGGGGCCGCAGTTAATATCTGAATGAGCGATACCGCCATCATTCTCGTTCTTGATATAGTTCAGCTTCAGGTTCGCTCTGAAGTTATCAAACGGGTCCCACTGAAAAGTCACCCGGCTTACAAAATTTTGAAGACCACGGCTGGTCCGAACGGAACCATTGGGATTGAACGCTGCAGTGCCCGGAGCAAGATCAACATAATCCTCGATATTGTTGAATTGCGCAGCCACACGAATACCCAGCGCATCCGAAATCGGGCCGGAAATATAGCCGCTTATAGTCGTTCCGTTTTCCTCAAATTCCTGGGACGCTTTAACACCTGCTTCCCACTCCGGTGTCGGATTGGCTGACCGGACAGCAAAAACGCCAGCCGAGGCACTTTTACCAAAGAACAATGATTGCGGGCCTTTGAGCACATCGATTTGCTCAACATCAAAAAATCCCGCCTGCACCAATCGCATGGTGCTGATCTGAACACCGTCAAAGTCAAATGCGACGGCTGAGTCAAATGAAGCGGAAATATTGGATGAACCCACACCGCGCAAACTGATCTGGCCACCGGAACCGGAGCCACCGACCTGCACATTCAGCGCAGGAACGCGGCTTACCACGTCAGCAATTTCATTGACCTGAAAATTTTCAAGCGTATCGCCGCCAATGGCCGTCACCGTCACCGGTACTTCCTGCAATGTCTCTGTCTGTTTACGAGCAATAACCGTAATGACGTTGCTGTCGTCTTCCTCAGCAGCATCTTGCGCGTACGCTGGCGCCGCGACGCCAGCCAGGGCCAGACTCGCTGCCGAACCCATCAGCAGTCCCCGCACCGATTTGCTGGCAAAAATAGTTCTATCGCGTTGTGAATGTGTAGTCATTGCTCTCTCCCATAAAGTCCCGGTCTACGACCCGGGCCCCATCCAAAATAACTGGCGGTTTTTCCCGCTTTAATTATGGGTTCATCTTAAGCAGGAGTTTGCAGACGCTCTGCTAGCCAATTTGATAGCAAACATGCAAAACTGTGATATTCCCGCAACATTATGCCCGGTGTGGATCGAGAACACGCAACGGATACTAGCGATAATGGGTATTGCTATGATGGAGGAGATCGCCCCCAATACCGTCTGAAACTGATGTTTTTGGGGAGCTGTTATGGGCCGTTTAGAGGGTAAAATTGCGATTGTCACAGGTGCCGGATCCGGCCTTGGCAAAGCGATCAGCGAGACATTTGCGGCCGAAGGCGCCAAGGTGGTCGTCACCGATGTAAATGCCGAAAGCGTCGACGCCGTGGCCGCTGCCATCGGCTCTGGCGCATTGGCTCTGCATCAGGATGTTGCCGACCAAAAGCGCTGGCAGGAAGTGTTTGACGAAACCGGAAAAACCTTCGGGACGCCGCATATTCTGGTCAATAATGCAGGCTTGGTCATTCCTGCCACGATCGAAGATTGCACGCTGGAGCAATTTCGGCTGACCAATGCGGTCATGCTAGAAGGCGTGTTTCTCGGTTGTCAGACGGCGGTGAAGGCGATGAAGACGCAAGACGAGCCCTGTTCGATCATCAATCTCAGCTCGATGGCAGCGCTACAGGGCTATGCGCCTTTCCTCGCCTATACCGCTGCCAAAGGCGGCGTGCGGTCGATGACCAAATCCGTGGCGCTACATTGCAAGGTCGAAAATTATCCGATCCGCTGCAACAGCCTGCATCCCGCCGGTATCGACACGCCGATGGTCCGGCAGCCGTCAGTCGGTGCCGATGGCGATGCCACACCGGCAACCGGCATGATCCCGCTGGGCGGATTGGGCCATCCCAATGATGTGGCGGAATTATGCGTCTATCTGGCGAGCGACGCCTCGCGCTTTATGACGGCCGGGGAATATCCGGTCGACAACGGCGCGCTCTATCAGCCCCATCAATAAGAGTCAGCGCTTGTAAGTGGCTCCGGCCCGAACCCGTTCTCAATGAGCCGGTCGCAGTGCGCTTATGGTATCGAACTGTCCTTCGACAAGCTCAGGACGAACGGAAATTGGAATGATCGCGCGTCAGGTCGAGCCTATCAAGGCGCCTTGCCTGCCAGAACGGCCGCCACCTGGCCCTGAAATTCGGCAAGATCAAAATAGTCGCGCCATTTGGCAATCTTGCCATTTTCAATTTCAAAGGTTCCCATCACGCGGATGGCAATCCATTGATCTGCCATTTTGAAACGATCCGTTCGCTCGGTGAGCACCACATCACCATTGGTCGCAATGGCGTGCACATCCCATTGCGCCTCGTCAAAGTCGAAAGCGCCACCGCCAAAAAGCGCTTTGACCTCGGCTATGCCATTGCATGGCTCCATCGGGATATTATGATAGAAAATATCGTCGGCCATCGCGGCGTAGATGGAATCATAGTCGAGATTGTTCCAGCTTTCGATAAAGTCGAGAACGATTTTTTCAGCAGCATTGGACATGATTGAAATTCCTATTCTTGTGGTGAGACATCCAGAATCATTTTGCCTTGATTGCCGCCAGAGAACAGCTTCATGAAGGCATCATAGCTGTTCTCGATGCCTTTTTCGATATCCTCATCATGCTTGATTTTGCCCTCGGCCAGCCATTGCCCCATTTGCGCAATGCCTTCGGGAAAGCGCGGCGGATAGTCACGGACCAAGAAGCCTTTGATCGTCGCCTGACGCGAGATGAGATACCACAGGTTTCGCGTGCCCACGGGCTCCGGGCTGTTATATTCGCTGATCAATCCGCACAGCACCATCCGGCCATATTCGTTGATCGATGCGATACCGGCATCCATAATTTCACCACCAACATTTTCCCAGATCAGATCCACGCCGCCGGGCGCGGCGGCGGCGATTTCAGCCTCAAGCTGCGCCTGACTCTTGCCGCGATAATCAATCGCTGCATCAAAGCCATAATCATCGACAAGTTTCGCACATTTGTCTGCGCCGCCAGCAATACCGACCACCCGGCAGCCCTTGATCTTGCCGATCTGTCCGACCAGCGAGCCAACCGCACCCGCCGCGCCGGTGACGAGCAACGTCTCGCCCTCTTTGGGTTTGCCGTCATCGATCATGCCGAAATAGGCGGTCATGCCGACAGCGCCCAATACGGAGAGGAAATTGGTCGGTGATGGGACCAGAGATGCGTCGACAGGGGCGGTAAAGCCGCCAGCCTGACAAACTGAATATTCCTCCATTGCGGCCAAGCCAACAACCCATTGACCTTCGGGAAAATCGGGATTTTTTGAGGCATGGACCCGGCCCACAGCACTGGCCGTCACCGCCGCGCCCAAGGCGATGGGCGGCATATAGCTTTCCGCATCACTCATCCATCCGCGCTGGGCTGGATCGAGAGAAATATAGTGATTGCGGACGAGAAACGAACCATCTTCCAGTTCCGGCAGGTCTTCTTCCACCAGTGCGAAATCGCTCGGCTTGGGTTCGCCATCAGGGCGACTTACGAGCGTGAATTTGCGGTTCTTGGTCATTGGTTTCTATATCCCATTACTGCTTTTATTTTCAAATTGCGCTCACCCTGAGCCTGTCGAAGGGTCCTATCGGCAACATGCTTCGACAAGCTCAGCATGAGCGCATTGGTCTAATGTCCCTGTGCATGGGATTTCTTGATCTTCTTGGCGAGTGACCATTTGTGCACTTCGGTCGGTCCGTCATAAACACGAAAGGCGCGCACTTCACGGAAGACCTGCTCCACCACCGTGTCTCGGCTAAGGCCAGTGCCGCCCATGACTTGCACGCATTTATCGGCAATGCGGAACAAGGCTTCGGACACTGCGACTTTCGCCATCGAGCTTTCGGTCGTGCCAATATCGCCGGTATCCAGAACCTTCGCGCACCAGTCAATCATCAGCTCCGCCTGCTTCAGATCAATCTGGTTTTCCGCCAGCATGAAACCTACGCCTTCATGATCCACCAGCGGCTTGCCAAATGCCATCCGCTTACAGGCATAGTCGGTTGCGATTTCCTGCGCCCGATCGCAACAGCCAAGCCAGCGCATGCAATGGGTCAGCCGCGCTGGTGCCAGGCGGACCTGCGCATATTTGAAGCCTTCACCGCTTTCACCCAGCATCTGGTCAGCGGGCACGCGCAAATTATCGATATTCACCACCGAATGGCTTCCGGGCATGGAGCTGTCGATGGTATCGAGAACCCGTTCGATGGTAATCGCCGGATCGGGCAAATCGACAAGGAACATGCAGGCGCCATCGTCGGATTTTGCCATGACAATCCCGACGGTCGCGCCTTTGGCGCCGGTGATGAAAGTCTTCCGGCCGTTGATAACCCAATGATTGCCATCGGGCTTGGCCGTCGTCTGCATCATCATGGGATCGGAACCCGCGCCATTTTCACTGGCCGGTTCGGTCATGAAAAAAGCAGAGCGCGTGGTGCCTTCGATCAGGGGTTTGAGGAAATGGTCCTTCTGTTCCGGCGATGCGCATTTGCCGAGCAAATACATATTCCCCTCATCCGGTGCGAACGTGTTGACGGCCAGCGGACCGAGTGGCGACAGACCCGATTTGCGCAGCACAAGAGCGGTTTCGAGATGCGTCAAATGACTGCCATCGTCGCGGATATGCGGGGTAAGGACGCCAGCCTCTTTGGCCAATGCCCGCATTTCCTGAACCAGTTCATCAGTGGGGCCGTGGTCTTCGCAACGCGGGTCTTTTTCATAAGCGAAAATTTTATCACGGACGAAGGTTTCGACTTTATCGGCAATCTCACGGGCTTCGGCACTAATTTCGTGGTTCAATGTTTTTCCTTAAATATTTTAGCAACGTGCTCCAGCAAATAGAACAAAAATTCAACGCTGCAATATCGTCACAGCCGAGACACCCGGCGCACCATAGACCTGCGTGTATGCCGTCTTGGGATCGCCCGGTACCTGACGTTCGCCTGCGGTGCCGCGCAGTTGCACGACATTTTCATAGACCTGCCGCAGGCCGGAGGCACCAATCGGTTCTCCGCAAGCCAGACAACCGCCATCGGTATTCACCGGCAATGCGCCGTTTATCTCGGTCCGCCCTTCGATCAGCCATTTTTCCTGATCACCATGAGGACAGAATCCGTTTTCAGCCATGTGCATGATTTCAGCACCTGCCTCGGTATCCTGAAGCTGAGCGACATCAATATCTTCCGGCCCCATCCCCGCCTGTTCAAAGGCAGCCTTGGCCGCGAGTTCGGTCGCTGTGCCGCCCCGCTCATTATCAATGGATGCAGCGAACACCTCAAACGACCCCGGAGGACGGGTACGCATGACCGAAGTTTTCAGGCGGATCATCGGCCCGCCCAATTCCTTGGCCTTTTTCTCGCTCGCGAGGATCAGCGCAACCGCGCCTTCGGCGGGTGAACAGAACATATATTTGTTGAGCGGATCGCTAATCATCGGCGCATTCATGATGGTTTCGAGATCAACCTCGCTGCGTCGCCATGCGTGATCGGTTTTCGCACCATTGCGAAAGGCTTTTTCCGAAACCCGCCCCAGCGTTTCGGTGCTCAGGTTATTCTCGTGCAGATAGCGCATGATCTTTGCGCCGAAAAACTGTGTGGTCAGCATATAGCCGGCTTCGCCATACCAGTTGGGCAAACCGTAGGCCGCCGGATCGGCGTTAAATGCGCCGCGCGGATGCTTGTCGAAACCGACCGCCATGCCCATTTCATATTCGCCCGACTTGATCGCGCTGGCTGCGGCATTGAGTGCCGATCCACCAGTCGCACAGCCATTGGAGACATTGATAAACTGGATGCCGGTCAACCCCAGCTTCGAAACCATGGTGTCAGCGGCGCCAGAGGCAGCCGAGCCGCCAAAGGCAAATTCGATATCTTCCCATTCAATGCCGGTATCCGCCAAAGCCTGTCTTACGGCGTAAACGCCCTGATCCATCCCATCGCGGCCTTCGGTTCGGCCAAAGGGATGGATACCTGCGCCTACAATACATACGTCGCTCATCTCAAAATCTCCTCAAACCGGCTGGAAAGCGTGAATCATAACTTGTTCGTCAGCAGGGGCATCGGGGTCTAGCGGGATTGCCGTCAGCTCGACTTCCATCCCGATTTTCACATCTTCCGGCTCCACACCCGTCAGCCGCGATTCCACCATCGTCTGGCCGGGCAACGACACATAGGCCACCACATAGGGCTTAAAATTCATCGGATCGGCGGGCCCCGCATAAGGCGTCTTGGGCGGAAAGCGTTGTACCGTATAGGTCCACACAGTACCGCGGGTCGCCAAGGCTATCGGCTCAATATCGTCATTCGGTGTCAGCGGCAGCGGGAAAAATATATGCCCCGTCTGCTTGTTCCGTGCACCGACCAACGCGGTCATATTCTCATCTGTGAACAGATTATCTGCGATTGGCTGTGCGCCCATTCGCCCTCTCCTTTTCTATGCCGTAGCATTAGGCCAAAGCCGGTCGGCCAATAACTGCCAAAACGGCTAGTTAGATTTTAACAGCCCGCCAACTCAATAACCCGGATGCACAGCCAGCATCCCCCCGTCGACGAGCAAATCACTGCCGGTCACAAAAGCTGCATCCTCGCTCGCCAGATAAACCGCTGCCCCCGCCATATCCGCGCCCTCACCCATGCGGTTCATGGGCGACATTGCGGCGACCCGATCATAAATGTCCGGCACCACTTGCCTGGCCGCATCGATAATCCCGGTATGGGTCCCGCCCGGCACGATATTGTTGCAGCGGATGTTGAGGCCCTGCTGCGCGCAATGCACGGCCACGGACCGGGTCAACATGCGCACAGCACTTTTGGAGGCGGTATAGGTTACATCTCCGGGAAGTGCCGCAAAGGCCGAGGTGGAAGCGATATTGATGATCGAACCGGATGATCCGCCGGGATTCTGCTTCATCGCCTTAATCGCATTCTGACAACCGAGCATCACACCGGTCAGGTTGATGCCGAGCAAGTGATGCCAGCTGTCCAGATCAATATCTTCTATCGACTTGGCTGCAACGATGCCTGCATTGTTGACGAGAATATCGAGACGGCCAAATTCCGATTGCGCCCTGGCCATCACCGCCTGCCAGCCCGCTTCGCCCGCAACATCCTGCTCGACAAAAAGCGCACCGGCATCATCTGCAACCTGTTGGCCAGGCTCCATTTGAACATCGGTGGACAGCACGTTCGCGCCCTCTTGCGCAAAGCGCTTGACCATCGCTGCGCCAATGCCACTGGCGCCACCGGTGATGATGGCCGTTTTCCCCTGCAACCGCTCCGTCATATCCATTCTCCTCAAGTCCCTATCAAATTAGGGAGACGCCTGTGCCCGCTATGCGCCTCTATCATTCATGCCATAGTTCAGAAAGGAAGCCCGATGCCAACGCCCGAACATATGACCGAGATCGTCAACCGCTATATGGCAGCCATTAATGCCGGCGACATGCACGCGGTCATGGACCTTTATTCCGACAATGCTGCGGTTGAAGATCCTGCTGGTACGCCGCCGAAGACGGGAGCCGATATTCTGGCATTTTACCAGAATGCATTTTCCGGTGGCGCGAAAGTGGAGCTGACCGATAGTATAAGAATAAGCGCGAAAACTGCGGCCTTCCCGTTTAGGGCAGAAATTGGCCAGGCGGACGGCAAGGTCCTGATCGTCGAAGTCATCGACATTTTTGAATTTGATGAGGCGGGTAAAGTTGAAAAAATGACGGCGCATTTCGGCCCGGCAAATATTACGATGCGCGAAGGCTAGGCCGTCTTCCAAGGGGTCAATAGCCGGAGCGCTTCGCCAGCCGATCCGCATGGAAACCGGCATCACCGAACATCTGCTGGGCGACGTGAACCCGCTTGAAATAGAGCCCGACATCATATTCGTCGGTTACGCCAATGCCGCCATGCATCTGGATCGCCTCCTGGGTAGACAGTTGCGCGGTCATGCCAGACTTGGCTTTCGCCATGGAGCAGGTGGCCGATGCGCTTTCAAAATCATCGTCAAGCAATTGTAAGGATTTCAGAACCGCTGATTTGGTCATTTCAATTTCTGTCGCGAGATGCGCAGCGCGGTGCTGCAATCCCTGAAACGAACCGATTTTCTGACCAAATTGCTCCCGCTCTTTCAGATAGTCCGTGGTGATCGCAAAAGCCTGCTGCGAGGAACCGGACATTTCCGCGCCCAATACAGCGCGGCCCGCTGACAAAATGCCCTCCAGCGCTTCATAGCCGCCGTCTACTTCGCCCAATATATCATCGCCTGTCACTTCAAGGCCATCGACCTTGATATTGGCGGCATTGCGGCTGTCGACCATCGGCGTGTGGGTGCGTTCTATCGCCGCTGCGCCGGCATCAACCAGAAACAACGTAATTCCTGACGGATCGTTGGTTTCGCCTGATGTGCGAGCCGCGATGATCAGTTTATCGGCGACATGGCCGTCTGCGACAAATGTCTTGGCACCAGATAATTTATAGCCGTTGCCGTGCGGTGTAGCGGCAAATTCGATATGCTCCGGGCGGTGGCGGGGCCCTTCATCGACAGCCAATGCGAAGAGCGTCGAACCATCGCAGATTGAACCCAGATACCGCTCTTTCTGCGTTGCTGTGCCATAGCGCTGTACAGCGGTTGCACCCAATACCGATGTCGAGAAAAACGGTGACGCTGTCAGGTTACGCCCCATTTGTTCAGCCAATACCCCGGCGCCAACATAACCAAATTCGCTGCCGCCAAATTGCTCATCCACTATTATTCCGGCCCAGCCCATGTCGGCCATTTCTTTCCACAAATTCCGGCAAAAGCCGTCCGGGTTCTTGCTATCCCTAATTTCACGAAATGCCGCAACCGGTGCGTTTTCCGTCAAAAAACCATTAGCCGCATCCTGCAGCATTTCCTGTTCTTCGGTGAGAATTAGGGACATATCTATCTCGCCTTCTTATGCGCTGGGCAGTTCCAAGACGCGCTTGGAAATAATGTTGAGTTGGACTTCTGTGGTCCCGCCGAGGATGGAATAGGCTCTGTTATAAAGCCATGTATTGGCCAGACTGTCATATTCAATACCATCAGGACCAATGGTGGCCGCCTCTGTCCCGCCTATATCCATGCGCAATTCGCTGCCCTTTTTGGTCAATTCAGAGGCAGCATATTTCAGCATCGACGATTTTGCACCAAGCCCATTGCCGGCATTGGCTTCATCATTCATCCGCTCAACGGTCAATGTATAGGCCCAGTCATCTATTTCGGCCTGCGCGATTTTCTGGCGGAGGGCGGGATCATCCAAGCGACCCGCAGCGTCGAGACCGATTTTTTCTGCCGCATGCCCGCCAAGATTTTCCGGACCCTTTGCCCCGCGAAGCGGCGACATTGTACCCAGCATACCACGTTCATGGACAAGCAGGTTTTTGGCAACATCCCAGCCGCGGTTCACCTCTCCTACAACTGACAAATTGCCATCACCATAGGCTTTGGGCACTTTTACATCGTCAAAGAAAGTCTCACAAAACGGGGAATGGCCAGAGATCAGGACGATTGGCTTCACACTGATCCCCTCACTCGCCATATCGATCAGGATGAAGGTGATGCCCTTGTGTTTGGGCGCATCGAAATCGGTCCGCACCAGACAGAATATCCAGTCAGAGATATCGGCATTGGACGTCCAGATTTTTTGACCATTGATCAGCCAGTGATCGCCTTTATCCTCGCATTTGGTCTTCAGCGAAGCCAGATCGGAACCGGCGCCCGGTTCAGAATAGCCCTGACACCAGCGAATTTCTCCGCGCGCGATACCTCTGAGATGCTGCAGCTTCTGTTCATGGCTTCCATAAGCCAGCAAAGCAGGGCCCAACATCGAGATGCCGAAATTGCTCAGCGGCTTGCGGGCATTGATCCGGTCACGCTCTTCGGTGAGGATTTTGGCTTCGTCCGCCGTTAGCCCGGCACCGCCATATTCCTTCGGCCATGTGGGGACCGTATAGCCCTTGGCCAAAGCCGCCTCGAACCAGCTTTTCTGTGCATCGGACTGGAACTCCCATTGACGACCACCCCAGCATTGATTCTCTGCCGTGATGTCTCCATCGCGCATTTCTTCCGGGCAGTTTTCTGCCAACCAAGCCCGTGTTTCCGCGCGAAATTGTTCCAAATCGCTCATAATTTGCCTCTCGTAATCAAACTGTCATATTGCAGACGGTTAAGGGCTGGCACTGCGTAAATAGTTAGCCTGACAGAAGATCCAGCCCAATAGCGCGTCAATCCAGCCGCAGCATCTGCTTGCCGAAATTCTGGCCTGCGAACAGCCGCTTCAGGGTATTCGGGATGTTATCAAACCCTTCCTGAATATCTTCCTTGAAGGTGATTTTGCCTTCCTTGATCCATTGCCGCATGCGTTTCTGCGCTTCGGGATATTCGCTCGTATAATCGAGCACGATAAAGCCGGACATGGTCCCGCGCTTGAAGATCAGATTGAAGTAATTTTCCGGGCCAGCTGGCATATTACCTTTTTCATAGCGGGAAATTCCACCGCAGATGACAACGCGGGCATGCATGGCGATATGCGCCAAAGCGTCGTTCAGGATCTTGCCACCGACATTATCGTAAAAAACATTGATCGACTGGTTGCAAAGCTCTTTCAGCTTTGCGCGGACATCTTCATTTTTATAGTCAATCGCATGGTCATAGCCGACATCACCAGTCAGCCAGTCGCACTTTTCCTTTCCACCCGCGATACCAATGGTGCGGCATCCAGCAATTTTCCCGATCTGGCCAACCATCGAACCGGTTGCACCTGCTGCGCCTGATACCACCAATGTATCACCAGGCTGTGGCCGGCCATGTTTCAACAGGCCGAAATAAGCGGTCATACCGGTGGTGCCCAGCGCGCCGAGATTGGCGGCCAGCAGTTCATCGTCGGGAACCTTGTTCAGTTCACTTCCCGGAACCATGGCATAATCCTGCCAGCGGAGCATGCCCATGACCTTGTCGCCAACAGCAAATTTCGGATCACGCGACTCGACCACGGTTCCAACACCGCTGCCCCGCATCACTTCACCGATCTCAGTTGGTGCGACATAGCCACCAATATTCTCCATCCAGCCCTTTTGCGCAGGATCGAAACCGAGAATCTCGTTCTTGACCAGCACATGGCCTTCGGAAACTTCAGGAACGGGTGTCACAACTTTCTTGAAGTCATCGTCAACCAGCCCGCGTCCCTTTGGGCGTCCGTTAATCAGCCACTGTCTGTTGTCAGTCATTATCTTCTCCCGTTACGCAATATGAGCAGTCTGATAGATCACCGATAGTCCATCACATAACTGGCAGCTTTGATAGCAGTCAAAAGGATAGAGAATTTCCGATTCTATGGCATATCAAGCCAATGAAGAAATTTTTTACCTTCACATTATTGCTAATCCTCCTGCTGATCGGAGGCGGATTTCTGATCCGCGCCTCCCTCGGCTGGAATGATGGAATGCGCGAAGCCCGATCGGAAATTCACGCGACAACGCTCAACGGAAAACTTTACGTCGCGGGCGGGATCGGACTGTTCCGGGTGCTCGACAGCTGCGAAGCGCTGGATCTCAAATCGAACAGCTGGTCAGACTGCGGCAAACTCCCGCGGGCCCTGCATCATGTCGCGATGGCGGCAGATGAGCAGCATGTCTATGCGTCTGGGGGATATGTCGCGCTCCCGTTCAAGGCGGACCAAAAGGCCGGGCTCTTTCGTTATGATCCGGCGACCGGTGCCTGGACCGAGATAAGCAAGCTGCCGCATCCCATCGGCCAACATGCGATGACCCATTTTGGCGGCGCGCTTTATCTGATTGGTGGGCAGGATGAAGGGACCGATCTCAACTCTATATGGCGTTATGATATCGCGGCTGACACATGGTCGGCACTGCAACCGATGCCGACAGCGCGTCACTCCCATGCCATCGCCCGCGCCGGACCCTTGCTATATGTCACCGGCGGACGCAGCGCCGAATTTGGCACCGAGATGAAGCAGGCCGACGTGTATCATTTGACCGAAGACCGTTGGGAGAATCTGCCGGATATGCCGACTGGACGGGGAGGACATGGGGCTTCGGTAAGCGGAAACAGGTTGCATGTATTTGGCGGTGAATCGCTTAGCAGCGGAACAGTGCTTTCTGATCATGACATATTGAATCTTGAGACAATGCAATGGTCTGCCGGTGAGCCACTGGATCAGCCACGTCATGGCTTTGCGGTCAGCGATAGTGAAATAACAGGCGACATTACAATTGTCGGCGGCGGAGCCCGGCCGGGGATAGAAACCATTTATTCCGTAACCGGTACGACTCAAAAACTGGCCATCAAGCCAAAGGTGTCAGTCTCTGATAAAACCGGAAAATGATCCGGATTTCTGGGCCACCGTTCCGCAGGCGCAAGTGCTGGATCTGAGCGGCCCGGGTACAATCTGACGAACGTCCTACTCCCTATAACAATAGTGGCGAGCGCTCCTGCCTGCGCTATGAAGAATTGATAGCAATTTCCCCGACAGAGGGTGACCATTAGAGGAGCGAAGCCTTGAGCGATACACAGATGGCAGACAAAGATGTCCTGATCGACATTTTCACCCGTGCAGACCTGATCATGCAATCGGATATCAAATTCCGCAAAATGATCGGTGCCGGACAGCTACAGATTGTCTATTATCCCGTGCGCGGACAGGAAGTTGTTTCTTCCGCTATGATGGCGGCGGTCAATCAGGAAGATTATCTCGTCACGATCTATCGCGGTCTGCATGACCAGCTTGCCAAAGGCATTCCTTCAAAAGACCTCTGGGCTGAATTTGCCGGCAAAATGGCGGGCACCTGCAAGGGCAAGGGCGGCCCGATGCATATCACGCACCCTGAGACAGGCGTTATGGTCACCACCGGCATTGTCGGTTCGGGCATTCCGATCGCCAATGGCCTGGGTCTGGCCAGCCAGCTGGAAAAAGACGGTAAAGTAACGGTCTGCTGCTTTGGCGATGGTGCCTCCAATATTGGTGCCTTCCACGAAGGCCTGAACATGGCGCAGGTCTGGAAGCTACCGGTGATCTTCCTGTGCCAGAACAACCTCTATTCCGAACATACACCGATGGCCTTTGCCACCAGTTCGGAAACGATCAAGCAACGCGGCGAGGGACTTGGCATGCGCTCGGTACGGGTGAACGGCAATGACGCTAGCGAAATGTACGCAGCCGCCAAAGAAGCGGTGGAATATGCGCGCGCCGGAAACGGACCAACATTGATCGAAGCAATGACCTTCCGCTTTCATGGCCACCTGCTCGGTGATACCGGCCATTATATTCCTGAAGCGGAAATGGAACAGGCGCTGAAAGACGATCCGATGCCGATCCTCCGCCAGCAACTGCTCGACATTCAGGTGAGCGAAGCGGACATCGCAGCGATAGAAGCGAAAAACAAAGAGATTATTGACGAAGCGGCGCAGTTTGCGCTCGATGCGCCTTACCCTCCCGGCGATGAATATCGCATCGATGTACTAGACGTGGAGATTGCAGCATGAGCGACGCACCAAAAGAAATTATGTTTGCACAAGCCTGCAACATGGCGATGGCCAAAGCGATGGCCGACGATCCCAAAGTCATCCTGCTCGGTGAAGATATTGCCGACGAACAGGGCGGCGGTGTTTTCAAAGTAACAGCTGGCCTATCCGCACAATTTGGCACGGACCGGGTTCGCTCGACGCCGATTTCCGAGCAAGCCATTGTCGGCGCCGCGGTCGGTTCCGCATTGGTCGGATATAAGCCCGTCGCGGAAATCATGCTGATGAACTTCATCACCGTGGCGATGGATCAGATTGTCAATCATGCAGCGAAATTGCGGTTCATGTCCGGCGGCCAGACGAGTGTACCACTGACCATTCGCACCACAACCGGTGCTGGCACCGGCCTTGGCGGGCAGCATAGTGATATGCTCGAAGCATGGTTGGCCCACGTTCCCGGGCTGAAAGTCGTCGCCGCCTCCAATCCGGCAGATGCTTATGGGTTGCTTTATTCTTCGATAATGGACCCCAATCCGGTGATCTTTATCGAGAACACGCCGACCTATTTCACCAAAGGTCCGGCGCCAGCGCCAGATCATGTCGTACCACTTGGCCTGGCCTCCGTTCCGCGCGAAGGCAGTGACATCAGCTTGATCACCTACAGCCGCGGCGTCGGGGCATGCCATGCCGTTGCCGAAAAGCTCGCTGGTGAAGGCATTTCCTGTGAGGTGGTTGACCTACGCACGATCGCGCCATTTGACGAGGAAACCGTGCTGAAAAGTGTTGCGAAAACCAAGGCTGCAGTGGTTGTCCACGAAGCGGTGAAGAATTTTGGCACAGGCGCTGAAATTTCATCCCGCATCCACGAAGAATTATTCTCTGAACTCAAAGCGCCTGTTGGCCGGGTCGGGTCGGGCTATGCACCGGTACCGTTCTCGCCCGCCATCGAAAAGGCATGGATGTTCAGTGAAGATGATATCGAACGCGAAATTCGCAAAATATTGGGGTAAAAATGGCTACTGAAATACGCATACCGAAATTGGGCTTCAGCATGGAAGTCGGGACGCTGGCAGAATGGCTTGTGCCCGATGGTGCGGATGTTACCGAAGGGCAGGAAATCTATGCCCTGGAAAATGACAAATCGACTCAGGAAGTCGAATCGCCAGCAACCGGCAAGTTGAAAATCATCGTCAGCACAACCGGCGAGGAATATCCCGTTGGCGAGCTTATCGGAACCATCGAATAACCATCTGCGAATGCGCTAACTGCGCCCCTATCAACATTATTAGTAATGTTTGGTTGACTGCAAAACCAAACAACGCGACAAGTGGCGCAAGTCGAGGGTCCAGATACAAGGACTCCGTGGAGGATAAGCGCTGTTATGGCAGAAAATTTTGTTGCAGAAATACCTGATGTTTCGAAGGCTACATTCCGTCGCAATGTAGATAGTGTCACCATCACCAACGCGGCGGAAATTCGTCCAGCCGCGGAGGCGATTCATAAAATAGCACAGTCTTATGGTTTCCGTATTGCGGTCAGCGCGGACATTTCTTCCAAAGCCCATTTGGTCGATGCTGATGGGGAATTGATAAACAAGGATATTTTCGGCTGGATTGCCGAAGGAGAGCGCTGGTGGGAAGATACCCGGCTGGCGCTTAGTTCTCCGCTGCCGCGCGCCTGCCGTTACGAAAGCGAGCCGATCTGGTGCAATGCCGAGGGCTTCCACGGCCATTGGCAAAATGAATATCTTGATGAGATTGATCTCAAGGAATTTTATGAAAGCGGTGCCACCGCCAAATCTGCCATCCTTATCCCGGTGCATCTGCCATTTGGTCAGATCGCAGCGGTGAGTTTCACACCGATAGATTATAGCGTCACCGATCTGAGTGAACCTTACCGGATTTACTCGGACTTTTTATCGATCGTCACCAGCCGCTTTGTTACGGGCTATGTATTGGCTATGCGAAAAAAACACCGGATGCCGACAAATTGCATATTGTCCAAACGCGAGGCGGAATGTCTCCATTGGGCGGCGATTGGCAAGACCGACAAGGAAATCAGCATGATCTTGTCGCTCAGCCACGCAACTATCCGCTATCACGTCAATCGGGCGGGTCAAAAGCTCAACAGCGTCAATCGCGGTCAGACGATTTTCAAGGCCGGCCAACTGGGCTATCTGGGTGCTACCGACTAGCGACAGCTACTGTCGCAAAAGCGCAAAGACCCCTGTCATTGTCATCAGCAACCGGTCACCGGTGACGATTTCGCCATGGCAATAAGCGGTCCGCTTTCCCTTGCGGTCAATATAGGCGTGCGCCACGACCCAGTCTCCCAGTTTTGCTCCGGTCAGGAAGTTGGTGTTTAGGCTGATCGTTGCAATCGGCAGGCGGGGTTTTTCACTGACAAATAATTGATAGCTGAGCGCGACATCGGCCAGGGTGGTAAGCACGCCGCCATGGGCGACTTCGATACCATTTATGTGCCCCTTGGTGATGCAAATGCCGACCGCTATATGATCGGCCTCCTTGCGGGTAAAATACGGCCCGGCGACATCCAGAAATCCAGTGGAAAATCTCGCCGGTTCAAATCCTTCCGGGACTGACGTCAAAGCTTTACTCTGCCGCTTGCAGCTTGGGGCTTTTCGGCGGTGTTTCGCTGGTCAGCCATTTTTCGAGCGTCTCATGGAAATGGCGGATCTTGCTCTCCTGATACTGGGCAAAAATGGAAACGCCATGCGGCTGGTTTTTAACGCCTTTTTGCATACCCTTGTGATTGAGATAATCCTGATTGAATATCTTGTTGAGATAGCTGCCAAATTCCTTCGCTTCTGTATAATCATCATGCAGATCAAGGAAGGTGCATTTTGCCGGTTCCGGACGCTCGGCTCCTTCGGGCAGTGCCACCATGAACATCACTTCGTGCAGCGACTGTTCCGGGTTATCGCCATCCGGCCGAAAACGGTAGAAGATCGGATTAAAATCAGCCCATGGGCTGATATTGGGAAACACGCTGTAGAAAATAGCGTCGGTCAAATCGGCATCGCTAATATCATCGACCATATCGCCCCAGGTTGGACGCATTTCCTCGCGCCGCGCCTGTGCCGCCTCATCGCGCAACTGGTGGGCCGAGACGTCGGTATAGATCATCGGTGTATCTTCTTCTTCTGGCGCGATCTTGCCACCAATCCAGTTACACATGTGAGGGTCAGCAGATTTCAGGTCGCCCTCGATATAATTGGCCTCCATGTCGAAAATACCGCTCTTGCCATTGGGTAGCGAGACCTTGACCCGGTTTTCCTCTAGCCGCTCGAACTTGTGCTTGCTGATCGGGTGAATGAAACTCTGGAAAGCCTTTTGGTCCGGAAAGGCTGTTGGGTCAGGCTTTTCGAGATCCGTATGCGGGCTTGGCGCACCATGCGCAGACATCGCACGCGATACGTTTTGCCAAACGTCATATTTGCTGTTTGCATCAGCAAAGGCCGGCATCAGTTCGGGATGTGTACCGACCACATGATAGGATTCCATGAAGGCTTCCTGCGCGATCTTCCAGTTGCAGGGCAGACGCTTGATCATATGCGCAGCCTTATAGCGGCGCTCGAACGGAATCTGAAAATGCCGGTCAAGATCACCAAGGAAATCTTCCAGCGGTTCGCAATTGGGGTCTGGATTAATAAACACGAAGCCGCCCCACTCGCCAACACGGACTTCTTTCAGGCTATGCGTCTCTTCACTGACACTCGGGAAATCCCACTGACATGGCACTTCCTTCAACTTGCCATCCAGCTCCCATGACCAGCCATGGAACGGGCAACGCAAGGCTTTCTGGCCCTTTTTATGGTGGTCACAAATCGCACGGCCGCGGTGCATGCAGCTATTGGGATAGGCTTTGATCTCGTCTTCCGACACGCGAACGACCAGGAACGACAATCCGGCTATGTCGTATACAAACGTATCACCGACATCCTTGATATCATCTTTATGGCAAGCCATTTGCCAGACACGCTTCCAAAGCATCTCTACTTCGCGGTCGTGCTCTTCCTTGGTCCAGTAGCGGCTGACTTCCACTTCGGTCAGGCCGGGCTCCATCGGAGACTCTTCAAAATAAACATCCGGCGCACGCACTTTGTCGCCTTCCAGCAACTCGGTGTAGGAAATGCCGTTTGACCGATTGTGACCCGTTAACGTCTCGACCATTATTTTCTCCTGAAAACTACTATTATTGACTACCAGACTACCGCAAGACCCTGCAAACTCCACTAGTGAATCTGGCAGCCTTATGCTTGTTCACTTGAATTTCACGCAGCGCAAAACCGGCGATATAACCTAGTGCTTTTGAGAGGACCGTTCGGTCCGGTTACCTGTGTATCCTGCGATCCAAGAAGCAGGTTTTGAGTCTGCCGAAAAAAGGAGAGCAAACCCGTGAAACTCTATTCTAGCCTTGGCCCCAATCCCCGGCTTGCACGCATGTTCCTGGTGGAAAAAGACATTGAGGTGGAGCGAATCCATCTCGACATCATCACCGGCGAAAACCGCAGCGAGGATTATGCCAAAAAAAATGTCATGCAAACCACGCCAACGCTGGAGCTGGATGACGGAACACTGATCAGCGAATCCACGGTCATTTGCGAATATCTGGAAGAGATCAAACCGGATCCGGTGCTGATCGGATCGACTCCGGAAGAACGTGCAGAGACCCGGCGGTGGGCACGCCGGATCGATCAGGAAATCGCCGTACCCATGACGCTTGGATTTCGCGGTGGCGGTGGCCGACCGATGTTTGAGCCTCGCATGAATGTCGTCAGTACCGAAGCTGCAGCCGAACTGTCGGCGATGTCCGACAAGCATTGGATCTGGCTCGATGGGCAGCTTGGAGACAAGGATCATATCTGCCATGACAAACTGACACTGGCCGATCTCGTCGCCTTCTGTTTCATCAAATTTGGTGGCACTGTGGGATGGACGCTGCCCGAGGGCACGGACAATCTGGCGCGTTTTGCAGCCAAGATGGAAGAACGGCCGTCTGCTGAAATCTGGCGCGGCGCGGAATGACCGTCAGCCCCGCTACTCTCGCCAAGCTCGGCACGATCATGCAGATCAGCTATGTGCCGGAAGATTATGATGCTGCACTGGATTACTGGACCCAGAAAATGGGTGCGGGCCCGTTTTTCCATACCGAGGGTGTGCAGGTCGAAAATGTCAAATATCGCGGCGAGCCTTCGGACATCCAGTTTTCGATGGCCATCGGCTATTGGGGCGATGTGCAGATTGAGTTAATCCGCCCGGATAATGATGCTCCATCGATGTTCAAGGACTGGCGCGCCAAGGGGCTGCAAGGCGTGCAACATCTCTGCATCGTAGTCGATGATCTGGCCGAAGCGCGACAGATTACCGAGAGCAAAGGCGGCGAAGTCATTCAGGAAGTCAGCCTGCCCGGCGGTGTTGGCGGTGCTTTCTATGCCGATTATGGCGGTGGTCCCGGCACAATCATCGAATATCTGCAAATCCCGCAGGCGGGCCTCGACGGCTTTGCGGCCATGCGGCAAGCCCATCTCGATTGGGATGGTGAGACCAATCCGGTAATAGGAAAAGAATAGATATGAGTGAATCTCCACCAGAACGCAGGCCCGACCAGAAACCGATAAAATGCGTATTGGTCGCCGCTGGCAAATATCACGACATTGATTTTGCCCGGCTCGAAATATTGAAACTGCTCGCCGAGGATGACCGCATCCGCGTGCGGGTGTTTGAGGATTATGAAAATCTCGAGGCAATCAAAAATGCCGACATATTGATCAGCTATACCTGTGACCTGCTGCCCAGCGAAGCGGCGCAAAAAAACATCCAGGCTTTCGTCAACAGCGGCGGCCAGTATTTTGCCCTGCATGGCACAAATAGCGTCCTGAAGTTCCTCGAAGATGGCAGGGTCGATGCGCCGGATGATATGCCGACCTTTGTCGATACCTTGGGCAGCCGCTTTCTGTCCCACCCGCCGATTATCCCGTTCACCGTCGACAACGCGCAACCGGATCATCCGCTGGTCAAGGGCATTCCCAGTTTTGAAACAGTCGATGAGCAATATCTCGTCGAAACCCGGGCGGAAATCGATGTGCTGCTCGACACCGAATATAATGGCGAGGATGATATTAGCGGCTTTGTGCACAGCGACATCAAGAAGAGCCGCCACCCGGTCTTCTATATTCGCAAAATGGGCGAAGGTGCGGTGCTCTATTTGACCATGGGCCATTGTCGCGGCCATTATGACATGGACCCAGTGCTCGATTGGTGGCCCGAGGTGGACCGGTCCGGTTGGCAGCAGCCGATTATCTATGATCTGCTGCGCCGCGGCATCAAGTGGTGCTGTCAGCCCGCCATAGCGAAATTCTAAACGAAAAACCCAAACCCCAATATCTTTAAAGGAGAGCAAAAATGGATTTAGGACTTAAGGGCAAGAAGGTCATTCTTACCGGTGGTAGCCGCGGTCTAGGGCGCGCTGCGCTAGAGCATTTCGCCAAGGAAGGCGCGGATGTTGCGTTTTTCTCACGCAATGCGGAACAGGTGGCTGCAGCGAAGAGCGAACTGGAAGCGCATGGCGGCAAGGTCTTTGCCGAAGCGTTCGATATGACCGACGCTGAAGGCTATCCCAAATGGTTGGAAAAGGCCGCTGGCGAACTCGGCGGCTGCGATATTTTCATCCATAATGTCAGCTCTTCCGGTGCCGGCGGAACCGGTGACTGGGAAATGACATTCAACACCGACATTATCGGTGCGGTCAAAGCGATGGAGGTATTGGAGCCCTATCTTGAGAAATCAGACGATGGCTCGGTGATCTTCATGTCATCCACCGCTGCATTCGAAACTTTCGTTGCGCCACAGGCCTTTAACGCATTGAAAGCGGCGCTCATCACCTATGGTAGCCAGCTTAGCCAAGCACTTGGTCCCAAAGGGATTCGCGTCAACATGGTTTCCCCGGGCCCGATCAAATTCCCGGGCGGCAACTGGTCGCAGATTGAAGCGGGCATGCCGGACTTTTACAACATGACGAAAGCGGGCTTCGCGCTGGGTGATTTCGGTGAAGCCGATGATGTGGCGCGCAGCGTTGTGTTTCTCGCGAGCCCTGCGTCGAGCTATACCACGGGTGCACATCTCGTGATCGACGGCGGCTTTACGAAACGCGTTCAGTTTTAAGCTATGTTCCTCTCCCCTTGAGGGAGAGGACAGATTTGCTTGTCAGCTCTGCTGAATAGAAAATCTTGGTGAGGGGTTGAGAGGGCGTAACTAATCTCCACCCCTCTCCAACTCGACTAGGCAGACAAGCTGCCAAGTCTCCGTTTCCTCTCCCTCAAGGGGAGAGGATGGAATTGTCTAATTCACCGCCCGGTCTTTGCCTTCCCAATAAGGCGCACGCAATTCGCGGCGCAGGATTTTTCCTGAAGGGTTGCGTGGCAATTCCGGGATAAAGTCCACAGACTTCGGACATTTGAAACCGGCAATATTCGTCCGGGCATGGGCGATCAGATCAGCTTCCGCAATTTCCGCGCCGTCTTTCAAAACCACACAGGCCTTCACCGCCTCGCCCCATTTTTCATCGGGCACACCGATTACCGCAACATCCGCAATCGCAGGATGGCCGTAAATCGCATTCTCAACCTCGGCCGGATAGATATTCTCCCCGCCGGAAATGATCATGTCCTTCACCCGGTCATGGATGTAGAGATAACCGTCTTCATCAAAATAACCCGCATCGCCAGTGCGCAGCCAGCCATCGGCATCGATGGTCGCTGCCGTGGCTTCATCCATGTTCCAATAGCCTTTCATATTGAACGAAGAGCGCGTGGCAATCTCACCTACTTCGCGGGCAGGCAATGTGTTGCCATCTTCATCGATTATCTTGACCTCAACGCCTTGCAACGGCTTGCCAACTGAGCGCATTTTGTCATTGCCATTGGGATCATGATCCTCCGGCGGCAGGGCGACAATCGTTCCCGATGTCTCGGTCATGCCGTACATCTGGATGAATTCGCAACCGAACATGTCGATGCTCTGCTTCATCATTTCCAGCGGAATCGGAGATGCACCGTAAGAGATATATTTGAGTTTGGAAAAATCGACCTCGCCCACCCGTGGATGGTTGAGCAATATCTGGATCGCGGCCGGCACCATGAAAATCTTGCTGATGCCATATTGTTCAATAAACTCCAGCGCCTGGGACGGATCATATTCGCGCACCACGACCGCATGGCCGCCGCTATACATATTGCCAAGGCCCGACCCTGTCCCGCCGATATGAAAGCAGGGCATGGCGAGCAACATGGTCTCACCAGGTTGCGATCGCTGCCAGTCGGCCAAATCATCGTCGGTCAGCTTGGATCGCGCGCCGAAAATCGAATAGCCGGTCATGATCGCACCCTTGGGGTGGCCGGTCGTTCCGGACGTGTAGAGTTGCAGGGCATCGTCTTCCGGCGCACAGGTCACCATCGGGTCGACATCCGGGAACCCGTCACGCCAGGCCGGATAACCGGGAAATTCTTCGTCCGCCTGTTCCGAACAGAAGATGGTTTCGACATGTTCAAACTGCGGCTTGATCTGCTTCACCAAATCGACAAACTCAGGCCCGATGAAGAGAATCTTCGCCTGGCAATCATTGACAATATACGTGACTTCTGGACCCGCCAGGCGCCAGTTGACCGGCGTCATTACGGCGCCAATCTTGGCCGCGCCCAACAATATTTCGAAATAGAGATGGGAGTTTTTGCCCATATAGGCAATCCGGTCACCCTTCTTTACGCCAAGCGATGCCAGCGCATTGGCCGCCCGGCTGCTGCCCGCATCAAGCTGGGCATAGCTCATCTCGTCGCCTTCAAAGGTGAAGACGAGCGCGTCGCCCTGATCCTTGGCCTGTTGCCGGATGACGTCCGCTATCGTGACAATATCTTCTTTCAGCATGTACCTGTCCTAGTTTTTGGCGACCCTCATTATGGCCGATTCTCACAACTCTATCTAATCGCCGCCGACGCGCAAACAGCCTAGCATATTGACTAGCCGTCTTGGCCGCAGGCTTGGATTAGAATTGTCTGATGCGCGACTTAGCTCTTCACCAGATTACCATGACGCAAGGCGGACCGTCCGGACTTGTGCGTTTCGCGGCCAAGGCTGGCCTCAAGAAAGTCTGCCTGTTCACCGCGACACCAATGACAGCAGATGGTAAGCCCATGTTTGCGATTGTTGAACCATCAGACAAAACAGAGTTTCAAAACCTGCTCGCCGACAACAATGTCTCGATTATCAACGCGGAATATTTCCCGGTCATGCCGGAAACCGATGTCAGCGGATATGCAGCGGCATTGGAACTGGCCGCCGCACTAGGCGCCAAACGCGCTGTCACCCATATTCACGAGGTCGATCCGGCACGTATTGCCGATCAACTCGGTACATTATGTGAAATGGCCAGTGATTTAGGCATGGAAGTTGGCTTGGAATTCACCGGCTTTGCCAAAGGTTGTGACAGCCTCGAAAAAGCAGTGAAGCTGCATCAGGCCA
This sequence comes from Parasphingorhabdus sp., assembly GCF_965233695.1. Lineage (GTDB taxonomy): Bacteria > Pseudomonadota > Alphaproteobacteria > Sphingomonadales > Sphingomonadaceae > Parasphingorhabdus. The sequence goes on along the minus strand of NZ_OZ247497.1, from coordinate 1,627,303 downwards.
TGAACCGACCCAATCTGAAGATTGCAATTGATGCGCTGCATTTGTTCCGGACAGGCGGGACGCTGGATCAGCTTAAGACCGTCGATCCTCAGATTATCGGCTATGCCCAGATATGTGATGGACCGCATTTTCGAAAATCCAATGAATATGTCGAAGAGGCCATGAACCGGATGATTCCCGGCGAGGGCATGTTCCCGCTCCGCGCCCTGATTGATATCTTGGGCGCACATACCGATTTAGACATTGAAGTCCCTCACTATGCTTCTGCCCCGCATTTCGATGCCGAAGATTGGGCACGTCAAGCGATAGCGGGGAGCAAGACATTATTGGAGTAACCGGAGGCTGTAATGACCCATGATGATTTGATCGACCGGGCAAATATCACCGACCATGTGCTGAAATATGCCACCGGCATCGACCGGCATCATTGGGATGTATATCGCGCGATCTTCGCTGATGAAATTACGCTCGATTTCTCCAGCTGGTCCGGCGATCCCGCCAGCACCATGCCAGCCGATGACTGGGTTGCAGGCGTCCGGGCTACGCTGGAACCATTTGACGCGACCCAGCATGTCCTGACCAATTTTTCAATCACCCTCGACGGCAACAGCGCGACCTGCACCTGCTATATGGCCGCCCATCATCATCTCGTCGTCGATGGCGACCGGCAGATGCATAGCATTGGCGGCTTTTATGTGCACGAACTGGAGCGAACGGGCGGTGGCTGGCTGATCCACAAAACCCAGCTCAATGTGACATGGGAAATGGGCGATCGCGGCCTGTTTGAACTGGCCGCCAAGCGCGGTGCGGCATCGATGGCCTGAAGCGGTTGCGTCCTGCACAATTGATGCTAAGTCGTCCGGACAAATTTAACGAAGGATCAGCCTTATGTTTCTCACCAGCCTCTCCGCTTTGGCTCTCGCCGCCGGATCGCCGCAGACCCTTACCCTGGGCGAGCAGTTGCCGGGCGTCTTCACTAATGAGGAACAGGCCTATTTTGAAAAAGATGCGGGCCGGACTCCGCCGCCATGGATCGCACTGAAAATTGAACAGCGAGGTTCCGGGCTCGTCGTCACCCGCACGGATGCCTTCGGCAAAGCGGTTGCGGCACCACTCACGGGGCTTGCTGCCACAGGCGTGCATCGCGACAGCCTGACATTGGGCAATTGTACCCGCAATTTTGATCGCACGGACACGGGCTGGGTCTATAGTAAGCTACAAAATAGAATGGCCTGTCGTCAGGATTATCAAATTACCGGCGTCAATGCCGACGGGCTGACCCTGCGTTTTGCCGATGGCACCGAAACCCAATTGAAGCGCGCCCGTCCGGTCGAATGCTGGGCCGCCGCGAAGAAGACCGAACCCAAGGCAGATGGCAGCCCGGACTGGCTGTTCGCCCAGAAATTAAGCCTGCATGATCAAGGAGGACGGGTCATGGTTGGTGGCGGAGACAGTGGCGCCGAACCGCTGATCCTGCGCATGCGGGCGGTCTATTGGCCCAAGCCCAGCACGAACCGGCCAAGCATGGTGCTCTATGTCCATAAGCCCGATAATCCCGATAGCGCCGTCAGCTACAGCTGGGCCGATATCGGCGCCAGCCGCGTTGGCCTCAACCTGCGCTGGATGCAGGCAAGTTGTACGATCAAAGGCGCAGAACGAGCCTCCACAATCCAAGCGGATAATTTTCGCGGTTGATCAATTTGGCGGCGGCAGGAACAGCGTTTCGTCAATCTCCGCATTCACTTTGGTTTCCGTCCAGAATACCTCATTGGATTTGCGACCATCATAATAGAGCGTGACATGACGCGCCTGAAGCCATCGCGGATCTGTCAGCTTCACGAAATCGTCATAGACCCTCAGATGCCAGCCTCTTGGCGTGCGAAAGCCCATAGTGCGGATTGCATGGCTTTGCCGATCAATGCCGAACAGCGTCTTGCCGCCCGTTGGATCGACCAGTTCGACCATGTAAAGTGCATGGCCGCCCACATTATCATCCGGTAAACGCGTGGCTGTGAAACCGGGCTTATTGGCCTGTCGGATGATCCCGAAACCAAAATTGCTCGCCCAGAATTGCTCGGCCTCCGCCTTCGGTGTGATCCCGCGTTCGGTCCAGGTGGTTTCTCCGTCATAACCCACTTCGAAAATCAGCTTTTCGCCATCTTTCGCGATGATGCGAACCTTGCCATCTGCACCATGAGCAATGGTGCGCTCAGGATCAAACACCCGCCACATCCGGTAATCGCTCGCCGTCGTGCGCGGCTCATGACCTTCAGGTCCGTAGAAGACGGCATGGCCAGATAATGTCAAAGTCTTCGCATTGGCCCAATCATCTCCGCCAGCCGCTTCCCGCGCCATGGCCAATATAGCAGCACCATCTGGTTCCGTTTCCGCAGCAGACGAAGGAAACACTGCCATTGCCAGCATGAGCAGCACCAACAACTGCAGATGTCGTATCATAGGAAACAGCCTCTCAGTTTTTGTCCGGACAAATTTACCTTGCCTTGATGTGCTGGTTTCTGTCAACATGAAGCCATGAGCAGGCGGTTTTCTTCAATCGGCAGGCGCGCCTTTATTGGCGGACTGAGCGCTTCGCTCATTGCCTGTGCTGCACCCCGCAGGTTGTGGAGCAAAACCACAGCTGATGTAATTGTGATTGGCGCCGGTCTTGCCGGATTGCATGCCGCAAGCATCATCGAACAGACAGGCCATAAAGTCATTCTGCTCGAAGGCGCAGTTCATGCCGGAGGACGGCTCCATACTCTCGATGACTTGCCCGGCAATCCGGACGCGGGCGGTATTCAGATTGGTGCGAACTACGAGCGCTTTCACGCCATTGCCGACGCCTTGGGTGTGGAACGATATGTCCCGCCCCCATCCGGACGCGGATCGCTTTATCATGTCGGCGGAGCGTCGCTCACGGCGGAACAATGGGCCAGCGCACCGCAGAACAAGCTCGCTGATCATGAAAAAGCGCTCCCGCCCGATCGGCTGTTCTTTTCCTATCTCGGAACCTTGCCAGAATTTGAGAATATCGCGGACTGGATGAAGCCGGAGGCGCAGAAAATTGATATTCCCCTCGGCCAATATCTGAAAGAGCAAGGGGCGTCCGGTGAAGCGCTGCGACTGATCGACGCCAATCTGAACGGCAACAGTATCGACCAACAGTCAGCCTTGCACATGGCCCGTAGTCTGGCGATATTTCGCTCAGGAGGCGGGCCGACCCGCTATGTTCGCGGCGGTTCGCAGCGGATGACCGATGCAATGGCCGTATCCCTGCGCAGCGAATTGCTGCTCAATAGCCCGGTGGCAGTGATTGAGGACGAGGGCGATGGTATAGAAATCAGTCTTGCCGACGGACGCAAATATGGCGCGCGCCATGTCATTTGCACCGCCCCTTTTGCCGCGCTACGGTCGATGAAAATTGAAGCGAACTTACCGCCCGCAATGCGGAACATGATCGCGCAGCTCCCCTACACAAAGGCAAGCTTTGCCTATCTCTCCGCCAGCGAGGCGTTCTGGAAAAATGATGGCCTGCCGGAAACCATCTGGTCCGATGATCCGATGCTGGGCAGAATGTTTGTCCTCGGTGATGATCCGGCGATGGTGAAGGTCTGGCTCAACGGTCCGAGCGCCGATATGGTGGATGCGATGGACGACCAGGCGGCAGGGGCAGCGATCATCCGCAAGATCGAAACCGCCCGTCCCTCGGCCAAGGGGAAGCTCAAATTTCTGCAAATGTTCAGTTGGCAGAAGAATCCGTTCGCGCGCGGCATATATCATCATATCGGCGCAGGTCAGGGTTTGGCTCTGACATTGGCTACGCAGCATCGCGGCGAACGGTTGCATTTTGCCGGAGAGCATCTTGCACAGCAAAGCTCCGGCATGGAGGGGGCGCTGGAAAGCGGCCAGCGCGCAGCAGAACATGTGCTGCAAAATCTGTAATCGCAATAGACCGGAAAGAGGCACCCGATATGACAGCCAAGAAGCAACAAAGATGGCACCGGCGCCAGTTTATGGCAGGTACGGCAATATTGGGGCTTTTGGCATCGACAAGCGGATGCTCAAGCGTGAGGGCCCGGTCTGCAGTCGCATCGGGGCCTGCCAAAACCTTTCTACTCGTCCACGGCGCCTGGCATGGTGGGTGGTGCTGGCGCGATGTCCGGGCGCAACTGGAAGCGCAGGGGCATCGCGTGTTCACGCCCACTCTCACAGGGCTTGCAGAGCGCGCGCATCTGTTGTCAGCCGATATCGGGCTGGACACACACATTACGGACATCACATCACTGATCGACTATTATGACCTCACCGACATCGTGCTGGTCGGCCACAGCTATGGCGGGATGGTGATTACCGGTGTTGCCGATGCCATGAAGGACCGGATCAGCAATATTGTCTATCTCGATGCCGCGTTACCAAAAAATGGCGAGACAATGATAAGCCAGGGGCCGAAACGTAGCCCTGAAATCTTGGAACAGACCCGCAAAGCTCTGGCGGGACTTGCCCCTGACGGCGTTGGCATGGCAGCCTTCTCGCCCGAAATACTCGGCATCCCGAAGGATCATCCCGGCTATGATTGGGTTGCGCAAAAACTGACGCCTCACCCGCTCAAGACATGGCTGGACCCGATCCAACTGAATAATGGAGGATCACTGGGTTTGAAGCGCAGCTATATCCATTGCACCGCACCTGCTTTGCCCAATAGCAGCTTTCCCTATCACGCTGCACAAGCGCAGGCTGACCCAAGCTGGACCTATCATGCGCTTGCCACCGGCCATGACGCGATGGTGACAGCGCCGGATTCCGTCGTAGAGATTCTGATCGCTCTATAAGAAACGGCGTTCTGGCGCCCAGTTCTCCGCCAAAACGCCGTAACTTTCTCTATCGGAAATCTTAATATTTAAACTTTGCAGTCAATCCAAATTGGCGTTCCCGCGGCAGGAAGCTGGTATAGGCCCGACGGAAAAACCGGAATGAACCGGGATCAACATAGCGGAACACGTTGGCAGATGTTCTGTCGTTAAACAGATTTCGCGCAAATAATGTCAGCTCAAGTTTGTCGTTGCGAACACCCAGCCGCGCATTGGCGCGCCATGTGTCGCCGGTTTCCTGCAAATTGTGGATTTGTGCAAATCGCGAACCGGTGAATATGGCATCGGCACGAACCAGACCGGTCCAGTCGCCAAATAGTTTCGGTTCCCACTGGATAGTGGCAGAACCGCTATTTTCGGCCACGCGCGGAATGTCGGAACCTGCGAAGCTGGGATCGCCAAAGACAGTCTCTTGAAATGCGTCGGTACCTTCTTTCACATTTGTGTCCGCCAGCGCATATGTAAAACGCAGGCTCAGGTTATCGGTCGGGTAAACACCGACATCGACTTCCACACCGTTGACGCGCGATTTACCGACATTCTGCACCACGGTGACTTGTGCCTGTTGCGGTGTGCCTTCATTCAATATGACCACCTGGCTGAGCTGCTGGTCGCTCAGGTCAAGCCGGAACGCGGCGATATCCAGGCTGACGGCACCGTTGCCAAACGTCGTTTTGAAACCCAGCTCATATTGCCAGACATTTTCCTCATCAAAGACGAGAAATGGCGCCTCATCGGGATCATCCGGATTGACGTTGTTAAAACCGCCCGCCTTTGAACCTTTGGAAGCACTCGCATAGATGAGCGAATTGGACGACGGTTTGTAATCCACCGTGAAACGAGGGCTGAAGCCGTTAAAGCTTGCTTTCAGGGGATCACCACCATCTGTATTGATCGCCGTAATATCTTCCCAGGAATAACGGCCTTCGACCCCCAAGGTCAGTTCCGGAGTTACTTCAAATTGCAACGAACCGAAAATCGATGTTTCGACGTCTTCGCGTTGACCATCAAAGGCGAGATCCACTTCCGACAGATCACGATCCACCGTAAGGGCGTCCTCCTCGTAATGGAAAATGCCGACAAGCCAGTTGATCCCGGAAAGAGCATCAATGGAACCCGATAACCGCCCTTCAACAGACCAATAATCGCGGTCTGTTTTATCATCCGTAACCCAAACTGCGGGGAAAGAACCGAACGGATTGGAAATCAATGTCTGTGAATAGGATTGGTTGGTTACGATGCGCAGGTCCTCGGACGTATAGCCACCCAGCAAACTCAGATTGATATTGTCGCTGATATCATAGCTGAGATTGGCGGTAGCACGAATGATCTCGCGGTCGAGCCCGGCGCGGAAATCCCATTGCGCGAGCTGCGGGCCGAAAAAAGCAGGCAGTCCAACGGGGGTTAGATCCGTGCCTTGATCTACACTGGTTGCGATATTGACGGTTGAAGTCTGCTCCGCCTTGCCACAATAGTAAGAGATCAATACTTCCGGACAGGCCGAACCACCGGCTGCAACGCTATTGTTAAAGGTAGAATCAAAAAGACTGCCGACAAACTGGCCGTCTTTATCCTTGCTGTAGTTACCGCTGATATAAATATCGAGTTCGTCGGTCGGATTATACCGAAGGGTTCCAAACAGAGCCAAGGTCTTTTCAGATCCGACATCACGCGCATTGGACGTCAGTGTGCTGAGATTTTCGTAACTGCCGCCAAATTCGGAGTAACGGCCACCAATCTGGCCCGACAGACCGGAATCACCAAATGGCGCCGAGACGACCGCGCTTAATTCATAGCTATCATGTTCAGCAATGGTTGCGCTTCCCTTGATCGACAATTCATCGCCAGGCTTGCGCGTAATGTAATTGATCACGCCGCCATAGGTGGAGCGGCCATAGAGCGCCGCCTGCGGACCTTTCAGGACTTCGACCCGTTCGACATTATCGAGGATGGTGGAAACCACCCCGGTGCGGACAAACACACCATCTACAAAAAGCGAAACAGGTTGCGCTGTTTCCGGACGCAGGTTCGCGATACCGCGGACTACCGGACGCTCTGAGTTCCGGCCAAAGTCACCGTTAAACTGAAGCCCCGGTGTCAGATCGGCGATATCGCGGACATCTTCCAGTCCCGCATCTTCGATGGTTTTTTCGGAAAAAGCTGTCACCGATATCGGCGTGTCACTCAGCCGTTCGCTGGTTTTCCGGGCCGTGACAATTATGACATTGGGGTTATCCGCCGCTTCTTCACCGGATTGGGTCTGTGCAAAAACCGGCGCGCTCGCCAATATTGTAGCGGTGAGAAATGTTATTTTTACAGTCGATTTCATTATTTTACCTCCCTGATGCCCTATTGTCCGGACAAATCTTCCAAGCACTAACTTCCACCGTGCAAATAATTTGTCCAGACAAATTTTCAAAACAACGTTATAATCATATGAAATTGTCACAAAAATACATCAGTGGCAGTCTTTGGACCGCAGCAGTCAGCCAAGTATCAGGCCAACGATACCGCTGATTCCGGTCGCTATTTGCGCGACAAGGCAAAACGACCGAAATAATGTAAAATAGCGGTTGCAATCACCCGCCTCTTGCGTAATTTGTCCGGACAACTTTTGGAGAGGACTAGTCCATGCCCGCCTATATGATCGTTACCGCAAAGATTTCAGACCGTGACAAGTTCATAAGGGGTTATGGTGCTACCGCTGGCGCTCTGGTCGAAAAATTTGGTGGCAGATACGTGCTGCGCGGCCCGGGAGCGGAGCTTCTGGAAGGCGATTTTGGCGATGGTGCTTCCATGGTCATTTCCGAATGGCCAGACAAGGCGGCCGTCCATAAATTCTGGAACAGCCCGGAATATCAGGAAGCCAAGAAGCTGCGGGCCGACATCGCCGATTGTCAGGTCCTCGTCATCGAAAGCCCCAAAATCGCATGACGGACATTATCAAACGCACGACCCTGATGGTTCGCGACGGTGACGCAGCCTCCAACTGGTATGAAACCGTTTTCGGCATGACCAAGTGGATGGACACGCCCTTTACGCTGTCGGGTACGCAGCTAGCCGCTGGCAAGAAAGGTGATCAGACCCGGTTGATCATCCTGAAATGCGAGCATGACATGATTGGCATGATCGGCCTGCTCGAATGGATCGATCCCAAACAGGATGCGCCGGAAGAATTGCCCACCGAAATCAAATTCGGCGCACCGGTATTTGTTGTCGCGTCCGAAGATGCCAGAGGCGCAGTCGAACGCGCCCGCGCGCTCGGCTCTCGCATTCACAGCGAACCACGCGAATGGAGCGTTACCGGCGCAGATGGCAAACAAAAGGATATGATCGGCTGTTCCTTCTGGGATCTGGATGGCTATTTCTTTGAAGTAAACCAGGTCTTGAAGGTTCATGACTGAGTGACCGCCGCTGGTTCATCTCTTGCCGATTTTGATACCCTTTCTGTAGGCAAGCAGATTGACGATGATGCCAATTATCAATGGCGCGTCGCGGCCAAACCAGTTGGCAATGTCGTGCCGTCGGACTTTGAATGGGCGGTGACCGATATACCGGAACCCGGCGAAGGTGAGGTGCTGCTCAAGACCCACTATCTCGGCCTTGCCCCGGTCATGCGCTTTTACATGCAAGGCACAGGAGCGGCGGGCGAACGCGTACTTGAACCCGGCGATGTTATTCACGGCCGCGGCGTTGCCCAAGTCGTCAAGTCACGCCACCCCGAGTGGCGGGAAGGTGAAATGGTACAGGGCCAGATAGGCTGGCAGACGTACAAAGTCTCCGCAATGACGCCGCAGGAGAAATTCTTCCGGATGCCGCCCAATGGCCTGCCAGCCGCGCTGGGTTCAGGAGTGTTAGGAATGACGGGCCTCTCGGCTCATGCCGGGCTGTTTGCCTGCGGCGATCCCAGAAAAGGCGACCGGATGCTGTTGTCCGGTGCGGCTGGCGGGGTCGGGTCGATGGTCAGTCAGATGGCGGCAAATGTTGCCGGCTGCGACGTTGTCGGCATGGCCGGAGGACCGGCAAAATGCGCCTTCATTCTCGATCATGGATGTTGCGATGCAATTGACTATAAATCCGAAAATATCGAAGCGCGGCTGGATGAACTTCTGCCCGACGGGATAGACCTGTATTTTGACAATGTCGGCGGCGAAACACTTGAGGCCTGTCTGGAGCGGCTGCGTCTGCACAGCCGGGTCGTGCTCTGCGGATCGATCAGCGAATATACGCGGGATGAGCCGTTCAAGCTGTCCAACTACACCCGCTTGCGCGCGACGGAAACGCGGATGCAGGGCTTTTTTGTCTATAATCATCTGGATCGCTGGGACGCGGTGATGGATGATCTGGCGGGATGGATTCACGACGGTAGGCTGAAACCCGTACAGGATGTCGAGCAAGGTTTTCAGCACATGCCTCGGGCGCTGGCCAATCTCTATTATGGTCAGAATGTCGGCGTGCAATGCTGTTCGGTTCGCGGCGAGCCAGATATATGGAATTGAGGGAGACGGGTTATGAGTGAGAAACAGCAGACACGGTTTCAGCGCGGCAATTTTGTCGTGGCCGATATCGATCGCGCGCTGACCTTCTATCGCGATGTGCTGGGTTTTGAAGAAACCTTCCGCAAGGGCCATAATCCCGACAGCTATTCTTTCCCGGTCTTTGAGATTCCCAAGGAAGCGGAGATCGGATTTTCCATCCTTTCCCTGCCGGGCCAGCCCCGCGTGATGGCGCTGTCAGAGGTTAAAAATGTTCCGCTGGAACCCGTTCCTCATCCGAGGCGCGGTGCGATTGTGCTGGATGTGGCTGATCCCGATGCGGTGATGGAAGGCGCGCGAAAACTGGGCCTGCAGGTCTATGAAGAAGGCCGGCTTGAAACCCATGACGGGCGGATCGGACGTGAAATCGGCATTGTCGACTTTGACGATAATCTGGTCGTTATCTATCTCATCCCGGATGCTCAATAATGGCAAGCCAGACAGACGCAGCCGCTGTTCCAGCCAAACCCTATCCCAGCGCCGCCGCGGGCTGGTTTCTCGTGGTCATGCTGACCATCGCCTATATTTTTAGCTTTGTGGATCGCTATATTCTTGGTCTCTTGATCGAACCGATCAAGGCGGAATTTGACCTGTCCGACCGTCAGATCGGCTGGCTGCTCAGTGCATTTACATTGGTCTATGGCTTTGTTGGCATATTCATGGGCTGGCTGATTGATCGCGGCAAACGCATCTGGATTGTATCGATCGGCGTTGCTTTATGGTCCGCAGCTACAGTCGCGACCGGCATGGCGAAAAATTTCTTTCAGCTGTTTGCAGCCCGCATGGGCGTCGGCGTCGGTGAGGCAACGCTCAGCCCAGCGACATTTTCAATGATCGGCGACAGTTTCCCGACCGAGAAACGCGGCAAGCCCATCGCCTTTTATTCCTCCGCTCTGCCTATCGGTGCAGGCCTCGCATCCCTTTTAAGCGGTGCGATAATCGCATGGACTGTATCAAGCGGCAACCAGTCCCTGCCCTTCTTTGGCGAATTGTCACCCTGGCGCTTTACCCTGATTCTTGTCGGCCTGCCCGGGATATTTTTTGCGCTGTTTTTCCTGTTCATGAAAGAGCCGGAACGGCGCCCTGTCGCCGCATCTGCCGGTGTCATAAGCGGCAGCGGCTTTTTCGATGCGCTCAAATATATCTGGCAAAACAAGATGCTCTATATCGGCTTTGTGCTGATCATCTGCACGATGACGACCATTGCTTATAGTCAAGGGTTTCTGGCCCCTACTTTTGAACGGACATGGGGCTGGTCGGCGCAGAAATATGCTTTCGTCAACGGGGTTGCGCTGCTGATTATCGGCCCGGCCAACATGATGATCATGGGCACGATTTCAGACTGGTGGACGAAAAAAGGCGTGCAGGATGCGTCCTTGCGTATCCTCTATGTCGGCTTTTTCATCATGGTGCCGACCGCTGCCATTCCGCTGTTCATGCCCAGCGCGGAACTGGCCTTTGCGATATTGTGTATCAACACAGTGGGCATCGGCATTGTCTCCGCCATTGGTGTAACTTCCCTGCTGGTCATCACGCCAGCGCAGATCAGGGGACAGGTGGTCGCGCTATATTATCTCGCCATCAGCTGGTTCGGGTCGCTCGGCCCGATCGTTGTCGGCGAACTGTCGAGCAGTGTTTTTGGCGAAGATAATCTCCGCTATGCGGTCGCAGCGGTCCCGCTGATATTTGGCGTGGTGCCATTTTTGATGATGCCTGTGACACGGCGGCTCTATCGTGAGCAGATGGTCCGCTTGGGCGCTGCCAGCGAATGATCCGCAAGGGCTATAGCGACGGCCCATTCGGTCAGGTGCACTGGCGGATGCTGGCACCGGAAGGCACACCAACACAGCCAGACCTTTACTGCCTGCACCCTGCCCCGTTCAGCGGGCTCGCCTTTACCGCAATCATGCCGCATCTGGCGCAGGGTCGCCGGGTCTTTGCACCAGATTATCCCGGCTATGGCGGCTCGGATCCTTTCAAAGTGGAACCGACGATAGCGGATTATGCCGCCGCCATGATCGCGGTGGTTGATGACCAATCCGGCGGCGGCCCGGTGGACCTGATGGGCTTTCACACCGGCAATCTCGTGGCGGCCGAAATGGCCCTGACCGCGCCCGAAAAAATCCGCCTTCTGGCGATGGTGGACGTACCAGCCTTTGATACCGAAACAAGCGCCAAATATCGCGCCGCCAGTGCCAAGACATTCGAAATCGTACCCGATCTCTCCTGCCTTGAAGGGCCATGGGAACGCGGAATGACCAAGCGTATCGAAAGCCAGGGCCCGGAACGCAGCTTTGAAATGTTCGCCGAGCAATTGCGCCCCGGACGACTGATGAACAAGGCTTTCCATGCGGCATTCAGCTATGATGTCGACGCAAGATTGCCCGCGGTCACCCACAAGACATTGATACTGGCCTCGCAGTCCGGCCTGTTGGGCGCTACCCGTCATGCGGCCGAGATCATGCCGAGCGCTACATTGGTCGAGCGGCTCGATATCAAACGCGCTGTCCTTGACGAAGCGGCAGAAATAACGGCAGCTGAAATTCTGAAATTTCTGGATAGGACATCATTATGAAAGCCTTTGCCATCTATTGCACCGACAAACCGGACACCGAACAGAAACGTCTCGACGCACGCGGCGCGCATTTTGCCCATATCGAGAAGACGATCGACAATCTGTTCGTCGCCGGACCCTTTAAAAATGCGCAAGGCGATACGATTGGATCGCTGTTGATCGTCAAGGCCGAGACGGCCGAAGATGCCCGCGCGCAGCTCGAAGCCGATCCCTATTATCATGCCGATATCTGGGCCGATATTCGCATTCATGAATTTACCGCAGCCGCTGGCGACTGGATTGGCGGCAAGATATGGTAGGTTTCCCCAATCGCTGAGGAGAGCAAAAATGACGCGCATCACGCCGCTGACTATCGACGAACTGCCGGACGAGACACAGGCTGCTCTCAAATTTTCTGAAAGTCTGATGGGCTATGTTCCCAATTCGGTGATGACCATGGCGCACTGGCCGGAATTGCTCGGCGCGTTTCGCGGGTTGGTCAGCGTTATCTATGGGGATAGCGCCATCGACAATGGCCTGAAACGCCTGATCGGAGCGGTCGTCAGCGCCGCAGCCGGATGCCAATATTGCAAGGCGCATACGACATTGGGCGCCCGTGATGTCGGGGTTGCCGAAGAGAAAGTCAAAGCCGTCTGGGACTATCAGTCGAGCGACCTGTTCAACCCTGCCGAGCGGGCGGCGCTCGACCTCGCCTTTGCCGCTGGACAGGTTCCCAACGCGGCGACGGACGCGCATTTCAAGGCGCTCGATGCCTATTATGACGAGCGCCAGAAAACCGAGATTATGGCGGTGATCAGCATGTTCGGTTTTCTCAACCGCTGGAATGACAGCCTCGCAACCGCGCTGGAAGACAAGCCGTTTGAATCAGCCAGCAGCCTGTATCAGCCAGACCAATGGCAGGCCGGGCAGCATCGACGCCAGGAGACATGAACCAATGCCGATAAAAGCAAGTCTGATAGCCGCGGCACTCGCGATCACACTCCCGGCATCTTCGCCAGCCTATGCTCTTGATAGTCACGCTGAAACATCGCCAACAGATGAGCAGATGATCACCGAGTGGGGCACAAAGTGGCAGCAGCTATTCGAGGCTGGTGATATCGAAAAGATGCGCGACATGTATGAACCTGACGCGGTTCTGATGGCCCATGGTTCGTTGCCGCAAATAGGCGTTGATGCGATCCTGTCTTTTCTCGGTCGCAACAAGGCCGTCGGCAATAAAGTCACCATTGATTTTGCCAATGAAGACATCACCATCGACGGCCAGCGCGCCTATCTGACCGCCAAATATTGGATGACAATCACTCTCGCCAACGGCCAGGTTCTCGACTTTAAAGGCCGATCCTTTCTGGTGTACAAGAAAAGCAAAAATGGCCTGTGGCGGCTTTGGCGCGACATGGACAATCAGGCACCAGACGTGATGGCGGAAGACCGCCCTGTCCGCTAACCGATTTCGATCAATTCCAACAATTCACCCGCCGGACCAATAGCTGTTGCCGTTCGGCGATCGCGATAAAGCGCGCCTGCCCGCACCTGTGGCGGCGCGATCCAGTCAATCTTGACCGCATCCAGATCATCGACAGCCAGCGTCACCAGCGCATTACCCGGCGGCAACATGCCCTCATGCTTTGGCCGCGACGTTGCTTCGTCCGGATAATCATCCACTTCGACAATTGGCAATCGATCGATCTGTACCATGGTCAGGTCAGATACCGTTCCTGCAGGCTTTCCGAACGCTTCATTGATCATGGTATATTCCAGCGTATAGGTATCGCCCTCGGTCAAATGCAACCTGTCGCGATACCAGTTCACGGTTTTCACGCGGTCCGGAGTCGCCAAAATGACGATGAATATATGATCAGTCAGCGATCGTGCTTTGGGCAGGTCCGTTGTCGGTGTATTTTCGCGCACTTCATTAAGATAGATCATCTCACGACCGGGGCCGAGCGCCTGCATCGGTACAAAATAAGGCAGGATATCGATCTCCTTGGGCGGCCCGATAATATCGAAGCTACTGCCCTCCAGACGCCCCGGCCAGCCGAAGACATCCTGAACGGTTAGCTCATAGGCCGCCCAACCATAAGTGGTTGTCGGCTTGAAATCCGGATGACCAGGCTGTTCGACCAGACGGATGAAGCAATCGGCCCCGCTGGCTGGCTGCAAAACTGCCATGGGCGCCCCCGCTATTTTTGGGCAGGCCCACGCCTGCGCCAGATCGTCCGACATTGACCCGCTTTCGATAACCTTCATGCCCAGCACATCACGATAATCTTTCAGCGCCGTTTCCAGATCGGGCACCGTTGCCACTCCACCCAGTATCGAGCCATGTTGCAATGTATGTGTCATGTTCGCTCCTGTATTCCTGCGTAGGCAGGAATCCATCTCCTGCCGTTTCGTCTATTCGTCAGCCTCTAAGATGGACCCCCGCCTGCGCGGGGGTTGACGCTTCGGAACGCGGATGCATTCCGTGGCGCGTCAAAACTCCGGCTTTCTCTTTTCCATGAACGCTCTTACGCCCTCTTTGAAATCATCGCTCTCGAAAGCAGAGTCGAACAGCTGCTCTGTCTCCGCATCATCATCGGCCTGCCCGTCCAATATGCGTTTGATGATCGCCTTACTCATCGTCTGGCTGTGCAAGGAAACTGACGCCATCGTGGCCGCCAGCGTCTCCGCCTCGGCATAGGGATCGTCAGCCAACAGAGTGATCAAACCGATATCCATCACGGCCTGCGCCGACAGCAATTGTCCGGTGAACAATATCCGCTTGGCCTGCGAAGGGCCGACCAGATCGACAAGCAATTTGGTGTCATGCAGCGGGTAAACCAGTCCTAGCTTAGACGGTGTAATCCCGAAACGCGCTTTCGGCCCAGCCACCCGCATGTCGCAGGCGAGCGCGATACCACATCCGCCGCCCACACAATCGCCATCAATAATCGCGATTGTCGGCTTGGGCGCCTGCGCGAGTTCGTGCTGGACCCGGCCAATCGCCGCCTGATTGCGGGCGCGCCAATCAGGATCGGTGGAGCCGGTTGCAAATTCGCCGATATCGGCACCCGCACAAAAGGCGCTATCCTTGCGGCTGGCATGCAGCATCAACACGCGGATCGCATCGTCGGCCATGGCATCGGCCAGCAACGCGGGCAGCAGCTCCCACATTGCCTGATTAAACGCATTGCGCTTGTCCGGTCGGTCGATAAGCAGATGCGCAACCTTGCCCTGTTTCTCCAGCCGCAGGGTCATAGCGGATCAACCTTCGCCAGATGCTGGGCAATCTGGTGGCGGGTGGTCACCCAGACGTCCTTTTTGGATCGCACATATTTCAGAAATTCCTCAAAGGCCCAGATGCGCCCCGGACGGCCAATGATCCGCAAATGCAAGCCTAGGGACATCATTTTCGGATTACCTTCCTCGCCTTCGCGGTAAATCTGGTCGAAACTATGCTTGGCATAATCCAGCCATTGCTGCGGCGTCATCGCGGGATCGGTCCACATTTTCATGTCATTGCTATCCAGCTGATAGGGCACAATCGCAATCGGTTTTTCCGGCACCGTTTCCTTGTCCCAGAACGGAATGTCACCGGAATAATCGTCCATATGATAGGCAAAGCCCTCTTCGATCAGCAGACGCCGCGTATTGTCGGTATGAAAATAGCGCGACAGCCAGCCATAGGGCCGCGTGCCTGTCGTTTTCTCAATCGACGTGACAGCCTTGCGAATAAACTCTCGCTCCTTGGCCTCGTCCATCTTGAACTGATGCACCCAGCGATAGCCATGGCTCACTGGCTCATGACCCATATCCGCAATGGCTGCCCCTATTTCCGGATGGTTTTCGAGGCTCATCGCAGCAACTGTCCAGCTTGCCATAATCTCATAATCTTTGAGCAGCTTGACGATGCGGGGCGCGCCCGCCTTGATGCCGTAGAGATAATTGCTCTCGTTGCCGTAATTACGGATCGGGGACTTGATATGAATGCCCAGCTCATCCACCGGCTCCATACCGCGATCACCTCGCGCCACGGTCATCTCGCTGCCTTCCTCGACATTGACGACAATGCTCAGCGCCATTTTCGCGCCGTCCGGCCAGTCCATTCGTTCTTCCTGCATATCAGTTCTTGTCCTTGATCGTGGCCGGTGTCCAGCCCTTCGCTCGGCGGTCGAGACGCGAGTCCAGTATTTCTCCGTCGAGATCCATCGGCGCGGCTTGTTCAAGAAAGACGGCACTTTGTTCAAGGCAATTCACTCGAACGACACCGAGCAATTGTCCCTCAATCTCACTGACCACGGCCGGGACGACACCGCAATTTGAGCAGATCAGAAAATCGGCGGTCTTCGTTCCGAACCGGTATCGGGAAACCGGCCCGGTCAATGTGATGTCAACATTGCCCTGCGGATCGGATGTCCACGACGCACCGTGCTGCTGGCAAAAAGAACATTGGCAGGTCCGCGCCCCGAGTTCGGCCGCCGATTTTTCGCTGCGGAAATCCAGCGTCAATGCGCCGCAATGGCAGGCCCCGGCATAATGTAGCATCAGTGCATTTCCTCTCCGCCGGACACATTGATGGCCTCTCCCGTCACATAAAAGGCATCATCGCTGGCCAGCCAGGCACAGGCAGCGGCTGTGTCAGAAGGCAGGCCGGGCCGGCCCATCGGGTTTTTGGTGCTCATATTGGCAAGATAGGCCTCAACGCTGTCAAAGCCGAGCAGCTTTGAAAAATATTCATTCTGCTGGGCACCCAGACCGGTCGTTACGTGATTAGGACAGACAGCGTTGACGGTAATGCCGTGCCCGCCCAATTCAACGGCGCTCGCCCGAGTCAGGCCAACCATGCCATGTTTGGAGCTGACATAGGCCGCCAAGTGCGGAAAGCCCGTTTTCGCAGCTTGCGATGCGATATTGATGATGCGCCCACCATTACCAGCTGCAACCATCGCTTTGGCAGCGGCCTGGGTACAGTAAAAGGCGCCGGACAGGTTCACGCCGATGACCTGGTCCCATTCCTTGGCCGTATCCACTTCCAGCAACGGCTTCATCATGAAACCGATACCGGCATTATTGACGAAAATATCCACCGCGCCAAAAGCGTCCACGCTCTGATCGACCAGCGCCTGGCATTGTGCAGAGTCGCTGACATCACAGGAAATGGTCGCGACTTTCGCACCGCGCCCGCGCAACTCTTCGGCCACGCCTTCTTCCTGATCACCGATGGAAAGGTCGGAAACCACACAATTGGCTCCTTCGTCGGCAAAGCGCTGCAATATGCCTTGTCCCAGTCCCTTTTCCTTGCCCGAACCAGTGACAACGATCGTTTTTCCTGTAAAGCGGCCTGACATCAGAGGTCTTCTGTCAGAATGAATTGGGGGTTATCGGCATAATCCTGAAACGGTGCTGCCATGGCCTGAAATTCAGGGTCCGACACATCGGCAACAAATGCATCCAGGCCGGTAATGTCGATAATCTCGAAATATTCATAAGGGGATGGATCATCGGAACCGAACAGGCCGGTCGCTTTGTGGACGGTGAACGATGTGACCGAACCCAGCGCATTAACCGCCGGCACATCTCGCGTCTTCGCCCATTCCTCATATTCGCCAATATCAACGCCTTCTTTCAGATTGAACAATACAATGATGCGCATAGTCTCTCTCCTCTTATGTGATTTCCAAATAGGCTTCTGGGCGACGATAGCCGCGTAACTTCTCGTCCAGCTTCCGTGCCAGAGCAAATATATCCGCTTCGCATCCTTTTGGCGCCAAAATCTGGAGCCCCAAAGGCAGGCCTTTGTCGTTAAAGCCAGAAGGAATGGTAATCGCGGGAAGGTCTGCAATATTGGCAAGACAAGTATAGTCAGCCTGATTGGCCGGGGCCTCTTCGCTATGCGGAAAGGCACCTTGCGGGGCGGTCGGCAGGATACAAAAACCGTGTTTTGAAACCAGAATCTGCATCGTTTCAGAGGTCTGTTCGAGAATCGCCTGATCCTCGTCCCAATCGGCGGCGCTGCGTTTGGGACCATAGGTAAGCAATTTTTTCAAACCATCCGAAAGCTTGCTTTGATCTTCGTCCGCAAAATGTGCAGCCATGGCTTTCGATGTTTTTATAAATCCGGCAAAACGGATGCGCGACAACGGATGTTTCAGGTGAACCACGGCAATAGTTTCCCCCGCCCAGCGCATTATGTCACGGAAATTTTCGATGACTTCCAGTTCGCAATCAACACCCGTTTCAACCAATGTCGCCAGTGATCCTGTCTCAGCCTTATCCTCACCGAAATCGCTGATGACTCGCGCCACCTTTTCCAACAGGTCCAAGTTCCGGGCCAGCGGTCCGATGCAGTCCAGCGATTGCTCCGCCAGCTCCAAACCGTCCTGGCTAATCGCCGACTGCGCGGGTTTAAATCCGTACACTCCGCAGTAAGCGGCCGGTATACGCACAGACCCCATTGTGTCCGTGCCCAAGGCGACATCGCATAGACCAGCCGCCACAGCAGCGCCGCTTCCGCCAGATGAACCGCCGGGCGTATAACCTTCCTTGTGCGGATTATATGTTTTGCCGAACCACGGATTGTCGGTCTTTGCGCCCAGCGCGGCCTCCTCCATATTCAGCATCCCTATCATGGTCCCTCCGGCTGCCCGCAGCCTTGCAACTACCGCCGCGTCTTCGCTCGCAACGCGGTCGCGATAGAGTTCGCAACCGGCGGTCCAGGGCATGTCTCTAACCGCGATATTGCCCTTCACGCCGACGGTGACCCCGGCAAGAGGTCCGGTACCACCCGTCGCGGTCCGATCAAAATCGGTAAAGGCGTTTAACCGCCTGTTGGCCGTTTCCAAGGCATCCCAGTCGATCATAACCCCCGCTCGTCAATCAGTCTTATCGGCTTTTGCCTTGTATCAATTTGCGTATCTTCGGCTGTCGCGCCGACATCGACAAGTTGCACGGCGACCTCAATACCCAATCCCTTGCGCAGCAGATCAGCGGTTTGCGCGTGGTCGCTATTGCCGCGGCTTTCGAGCGTGACATGCATCTCGTCCCGTCCGCTATCGTCCCGTGTAACGCGGCACACATATTCGCCGGTCAGGTCGCTACGCCCTTCAATGATCGCGCCAATGGCATGCGGGAATATGTTGATACCGCGCAGCTTGACCATATTGTCGCTGCGCCCCTTGAATCCGGTAATGCGCTTGAAAACCATGCCTGTCGCATTGCTGTCGGTGCGCTCCTCGGAAATATCATGGGTGTTGAAGCGGATACAGGGCGCGATGTCGTCCTTGAACAGGCAAGTCACGACCATGTCACCGGTTTCTCCAGCAGCCACGGGCGCGCCGGTATCGACATCCAGCAATTCAAGATATTGCGCGTCTTCCCACACATACATGCCATCGCGTTCAGGGCCTTCGCCAGCAATGCTGCCCGTATCGCCGACCCCGTACCAGTCAAAGGCCTTGGCCCCTTGCCACGCCGCTTCGGTTGACGCGCGATCTTCCGTTCCCAGATGACCTATGATCATCTTGAGATTGATGCGGTCAAACAGATCTTCCGCCGCTGCGACCTCGGCTAGCTTGCGAATATAGTCGACAAAGCCAACCATGCAGCTGACATTGAAATCCGCCATCAGGTTTACCTGATTGATCGACCGGGTTTCAATTCCGGTGCCGGCGCTGAGGAACAGGGCGTTGGTGAAATGCGTGACGGCCTCGCGGATATAATGCCCGCCATTGATCATGCCGTGCCCATAGACCGACTGCACCACGTCATCGCGTCCGAGACCCATCCAGCGATACATCCGCCCGACCAGCAAATTGGTGATTTCCCGTCCCTTGGGCCCAAACATCAGCGGTTGCGGACGACCGGTTGTTCCCGATGTTGTGTGGAACACCACCGGCGCATCACCGCGCCCGTCAAAATCACCATAAGGTGGGTGGTCGTTGACCGAGGCCATCAGATCGCTTTTGTCATAAACCGGAAGCTTGGTAATATCCTCCAGCCCCTTGATATCGCCCGCCTCTATGCCCTGATTGCTCCACAAGCGATGGTAAAAGGGAATTTCCCATCCGCGTTGCATCAGCTTCAAAAACTGCCTGTTCTGAATGGCAAAAAGCTCGTCCCGGGACATGCCAATATAGCGCGCGGTGAACGCATCACCGACAGGATAGTCGGCGAGCATCTGCTTGGCATCAAAAGCTTCGAAATAGGTCGGAAAAGTCATTGTGGCTCCGTGGCATAAGCTAAGGGATCATCAAATATTCTGGGATCGCAATCATCGCGCGCAAGCGAATGGGCGAGATCACGTTTGGACTGGCATTGGGCATCCGACATCGGAGCGGTAGGACTGCCGAGATTATCGGTGATCACACGCTCAATCGTGCTGCCGTCCGACAGCGTGATGCTCAGCTTTTGCGGTGCCAATGCGTTTTGGTCAGGATTATCATCGATACGGACTGTGACATGGCTGCCCAGCTTCACCAGATCGGGATTGGCAAATTCCGTTGAATCGAAACAGCGCGGATCAATGATGCGGTCCCGCAGCATTAATGGCACCAGAAAGGGCAGACAAAGCCGCGCATAGCCGGGTGTCATATCGGTTTTATAAGGGCGTCCGACGAGCCGGTGGATCAATGGCGGCGCTGCCACATCAACCGACCGGACCATTGCCGGGTCCAATGATCCGTCACGGATCATATCATCAATCGCGCCCAATATTCCATGGCTGGCGCGACCGGACGGGAAGGGCTTTGTGCTGACTTCCTCGATCAACCAGCGATTGCCGATATCACATATGTAACGCGTCAGATCGCCCGGCTCGAACAGCTTGAAATAGCCAAAGGGTCCCTCAAGCGCATCATGCGGTCCATTCATGCCGACCTTTGCCAGGTCAACAGCCGCAATCGCCGCGCGAGAGGCATTGGCGATCTGCAGCGGCAAGGCGATGGACGCCTCGGCATGGGCCTGCATGGTGCCAGCCGCTTGTGAGTAAGCCAGCCCCAAAATATCGGGAAATTTATCTGCGGGAAGGTCTTCGAGTCTGGCGACGGCAAGAGCCGCACCGATTATGCCTGCCGTCGCGGGGCGGAAAA
This sequence comes from Parasphingorhabdus sp., assembly GCF_965233695.1. Taxonomy (GTDB): domain Bacteria; phylum Pseudomonadota; class Alphaproteobacteria; order Sphingomonadales; family Sphingomonadaceae; genus Parasphingorhabdus. Next base: position 1,606,260 of record NZ_OZ247497.1, on the reverse strand, counting down.
ACTGCATTCCGCCAGTTGCTGCCAGTCCCATGCCGCTAGCAATATCCACCCCGGTGGCCAAAGCGGTGAGAAACGCGTCCGCATCGCAGCCGCCCATCCGTTCGGCACTGGCCAGCATAGCCGCCGTCACGACGGACATGACATGGACAACCGCCGGTTCGTGCACGGCATCCCATTCCAGGCAATGGATGGCAAAGCCGTTAAACCAGGCCGCCGACGGGGCGGGCAGCCGATCCGCCAAGCCCAGCAACCGGACTTCGTCCCCAGTGCCCCAGCTGCGGACAGCAGCCAGCATGGCTTGTGCTTCATCAGACACCGCGCCGGCTGCGCCGCCAGCCAATGTGTCACCGAGCAACCGAATTGCCGCCGCCCTCGCGCTGTCGGGCAGGACATGTTTGGCCGCTGCGAAATCCAGAATTTGCTGGGTTGCTGTCATGATAGCCACCCTGACAACATTTCATGGATTGCTGCTGGATCATCTCCGTTTAACGCCAGATCAATCGCCCGATCCGCTTCCTTGACGTCCAGCCCTCCCCAGGCAATCAGCGCCCGTGCTTTCTCGATTATGCCCGCTTTGGACAACGGTCGTTCCGGATCGCCCAGCGTATCGACCAGTTCAATAGCTTCTTCGCCGCATGTAATCCGCGCACCATAATGTTCGGGATAGCGAGTGGTTATGTCACCGGCTTCGGAAACCGTGACGCGGGCCCGAGCATCGGCCAGAGCTGCAATGGCATCGGGTTCAAAATCCGCCAGCTGCGGCACGCCGCGTTCGGCCACTACCGCCACAGCATGCTGAAGCGAGAATTTCGCGTCGATGACGGTTTGCGGATCAGGGCGATCACAAAAACTGATTGCATCAGCATAGGTTTCAACATGGATATCGCCGTCCAGCGTGCCTAGCTTTGCCTTGAGCTCCAGCGCGGCATCAATCGCCGGATGGGCATGGCGGCAGGCGCCCCATGGCTTGAAGCTGACTTCGTGGATACGCCAATGATCCGGAAAGGTCATGGGTTTGGGATTTTCACAGGTGGCAGCGTAAAGGCCTTGTGGACCTTCGAGGATGAAGCGGGGGCCAGTAGCGCCCTCCAGGGATGCTTCGGCAACATGCCAACCGGTTTCTGCAGCGTGGAAAATATGCCACTGCTTTGTAATTGTATCCTCGTTACGCATCTGCCAAAATCCGCCTGACACTGATCCAGCTAACCCCATGGCATCGACCACATTTTCCAAGGATGGTCTTTGTTCAAAGGAAAAAGACGCCGCTACTGCAGCGCCAAATATTCCAGCTGTTGAGGTGTTGTGCCAGTACGAATAATGACGATCATCAAAAGTCGAACCAATAGCGATCACGGCCTCATAGCCTCTAATGGCAGCTTCCAACATTTCGTCAAAATCGGCAGCCAATTGACCAAATATATTTCCCCAGACCACGGGGCCAGGATGTAAAATGGATGACCGGTGAATATCATCCATCTCCAGAACATTACCTAACCAAGATCCATGATAGCCTGGCACCCCCGAAATCTTTCTCGGTAAACTGCCTACTTCGCTGGTGAGCGCACCCGCTACGCACCCAAGCCAATCGAGCAGATGCAATCTTGCCCGTTGCCGCGTCGCTTCATCAACCGGCCGCATCAAATGAGTCGCCAATTTCTCGGTCAGGCTCTCTTGCGTCATAGCGGCGCCCGTCCTAAGACTGCCCGATGTCCGGGAGAGAAAAATTGGCCGCGAAAGCACCCGCTAAATCCAAAAACGCGTCGAAGAAGAAACCGCGCTATCTCGAATTGGCCGACGAACTGCGCGAGGCGGTTTTGCGCGGAGACTATTCCGATCCCGGTGATTTTCCGACCGAATCTGTCTTGTGTAAAAAATATGATGTCAGCCGCTTCACGGTGCGGGAAGCCTTGCGCAAACTGACCGCCGAGGGCCTGATCACCCGCAAGCGTGGTTCCGGCACGGTCGTACAACCCGCGACCGCGCGCGCCGGTGCGCTGCACCAGCCGCTGAGCAATGTCGGCGAGATTTTGCAATATGCCCGCGACACCACCATTGCCTTTGAAAAGCGGGACGCGGGCGCGATCCCCAGCGATGTTGCTGAGCAAATCGGCGCCAAGGCCGAAGGTGACTGGTTCGCCTTTCACGGCAAGCGGATGAAGCCTGGTCGCAAGCGCCCCATTGCCGTGACCGAGGCGTGGGTACATCCCGAACTGGCCGATGCTGTCGCCCAGATTGACGTCAACGCCAAAACCCTGTTCGGGCAGATTGAAACGCTGGGCAAAGTGAGCGTGACCCGGGTGACGCAGGATATTCAGGCGATCAAGGGCACCAAGGATATACTGTCCGACCTGGGCCTGGAAAAAGGCGATCCGGTGCTGCGCATCCTGCGCTGCTATTTTGACGAAAGCGACCGGATGTTTGAAATTTCTGCGAGCTATCATCCCGGCGAGCGCTTTGCCTATTCGATGCATATCGAGGTGGACTGAAGCCCGCGTCATTGCGACTCATCCAGGACCGGGGCATCATCTGCCTGCCAGCCTGTTTCCGATGCAAAGCGAAAAGACGAGCCGATTTGATGGCTGCCATGGGCTTCGATCAAAAGGCCGCGCTCGCGCAGAAAATCCTGGTCCAGCGCTTCGCGAAAATCGAGAACAGGGGAGAAGGCAACGTCCTTGTCGGCAAACCACTCTACCCATTGGTCACGGGTTCTGGTCGCGAAAATCTCCCGCAAAAAAGCGACCAATGGCGCTTGCCCCGCGCCCGGTTCAGCCTCGGCGAGCGGTAACAAATCCAGTCGTTCCAGCGCGGTCAAAAGATTGCGCGCAAATTTCACCTCGCGCGCGCCCAGTACGACATGTTTGTCATCTGCGGTTTTATAGACATTGTAAAAAGCCGCGCCGCCCAAGGACCGCTGTGACTGCGATTGAGGCGAAGCACCTCCAGCAATAGCCGATCCGGCAATATGGGCGCACCATGGCAACATGGAGTCAAACATGGCTATGTCGATATAGTCGCCCTCGCCGGTTTTTTCACGCCCGATCAACGCCATCAACACGGCCGATAATCCGTTTAGCCCAGCAGCCATATCCGCCGAAGGCACACCTGGCACGACCGGCATTCCATCTGCGCCATCATTGACGGACAGGAAGCCGGACAAGGCCTGCACGGCCAGATCATGGGCGGGGTGATGCGCCATTTCGCCTTCCTGCCCAAAGGCGGAAATCGAGCAATAGACGATGCGCGGGAAACGCGCCGAAACCGTGTCATAGTCAAAACCGAGCCGCTTCATCACGCCGGGGCGAAAGCCCTCGATCATCACATCGGCATCGGCCAGCAATTCCCAAAGCTGCGCCCTGCCTGCATCGGATTTCAGATCGAGCGCCAGCGCCTGCTTGCCGCGATTGAGGTTACGGAACCAGACAGATTGCCCTGCCTCCATCGGCTCCATTGCGCGGGCGGGATCACCGGTCGGCGGCTCAACCTTAATCACCTCGGCCCCGTGGTCGGCCATCATCATGCTGAGCATCGGGCCCGGCAGGAAAAGCGAGAGGTCGATGACCTTGATACCCGTCAGTTTGGCCATAAGATGTTCAGACTATCCCTTTCGCACGCAGGTCAGCAATCGCACCCGAATCATAGCCGGCTTCAGCCAGAACCGCATCACTATCAGCCCCGAGCAGTGGCCCTGCCCGATTAGGCAGCCGCTCGCCATTCAGCTTGATCGGGCTCGACAGGACATTCATGTCTGCGCGATCCGGATGGCTGACCGTATCCCGCATGCCGATGGTCTTCAACCAAGGGCTGTCGAGTGCCTGATCCAGGCTATAGACCGGCGCAATCGGCATCAGGCCCTGCAGCAGCTCCAGCCAGTGCGCGACCGGATGCGCGGCAAAGATATCGCTCAAAATATCCGACAAGGCCGAGCGGTTGGTCAGGCGATTGGCCGGTGTGTCAAAGCGTTGATCCGTCATTAGCTCTTCATGACCGATCCGCTCGCATAATATGGTCCAGAATTTGGGCAGCTGTGCCATGACGAACATCCAGCCATCGGCGGCCTTGAACATCTGGCTCGGCGTGGCGGACGGATGCGCGCCATAGGGTGCACGGCCCGTCACATCTTCCTCGTTCATATACCACAGCGCGGGATAGCTGGTCTGATGTACAGCGGCAGACAACAGATCAACATCGACATCGCAGCCTTCGCCCGAACGCTGCGCATCCAGCAAAGCGGCGAGCAGGCCAACGGCGGCCATTGTGCCGGTCATGAAATCGACCATCGACAGGCCAAAGCGCACGGGCGGCCCGTCAGGCTCTCCGGTAAGCGCACAAAAACCGGCCTCTGCCTGCATGAGATAGTCATAGCCTGGCCATTTCGACCGTTCGTTGCCGCGCCCGTAGGCGGAGATATGGGCACAGACGATGGCCGGATTAACGGTCTTTAGAGCATCATAGTTGAGGCCGACCTTGTCCGGCACATCACCGCGCAGATTATTCGCCACGACATGTGCGTCTTTGGCGAGTGTGTGCAGCACCTCCTGCCCTTCGTCGGTGCGCAGATCAAGGGTGAGCGAGCGCTTATTCAGATTGAAGCTCTGAAAATAGAGGCTTTCCTGTTCGCGCAGCCAGTGTGGCCCGACATGGCGTGCCGTGTCACCGCCTTTTGGTGGTTCGATCTTGATTACATCGGCGCCCATCTGGGCAAGGAACATGGTTCCGTAAGGGCCGGCACCATATTGTTCGGCAGAGAGGACGCGAAAGCCTTTAAGTGGTTGTTTTGCAGTCATAACTTAAGCCGCTCCTCTTTAGGGGAGGGGTTTGGGGTGGGGCATGCAAGATCAAAGGAGTTCGCTAACGCGAGCGATGTTTGCACATCGCCCCCACCCCTTTCCCCTCCCCTGAAGGGGAGGGGCTTTTTCGTGGTCAACTCACTCACGCAGGGTTCCTCTTGACCCATTGTTTGGAAATAATCATCCGCTGCATCTCGTTGGTCCCTTCACCAATACACATAAGCAATGAATCGCGATAATAGCGCTCGATTTCATATTCCTTGGAATAGGCATAGCCGCCATGGACGCGCATGGATTCCTCGGAATTGCGCACTGCCGCTTCCGATGCAAAATATTTCGCCATGCCCGCTTCCAGATCACAGCGCTCCCCGCGATCATAGGCTTCCGCCGCATCGAGGGTCAGCAAACGCGCCGCTCTTGCGCGGGTCACCATTTCACCCAGTTTCAACTGGATCGCCTGATGTTCGGATATTGGCTTGCCCATTGTCTCGCGCAGCTGCGCATATTCGGTGGCGAGCCGAAGCGAACCCTCGGCCAGACCAACGCCCCGCGCCGCAACATTGATACGGCCCAGCTCCAGACCACCCGTGGCCTGAAAAAAGCCCTGGCCTTCGACACCTCCGATAAGATTGTCAGCCGGAATACGATAATTGTCGAACACAAGCTCCGCACTGTCGATACTGTTATAACCCAGCTTTTTGAACTTCTTGCCAACCGTAAAGCCTTCCCCCTTGGGCGCTATCATCAGGCTCATTCCCTTATAGCGCGGGTCTGCCTTGGGATCGGTTTTGACCAGCAGCGCAAAACAGCTGCCGTTAATGCCGTTGGAAATCCAGGTCTTGGTACCGTTGATGACATATTCATCGCCGTCGCGGACAGCCGTGGTGCGGATCGCCTGCAAATCCGTACCCGCATTGGGCTCGGTCAGCGCCAGCCCGCCGCGAATTTCGCCGCTGGCAAATTTGGGCAGCCATTTGGCTTTTTGCTCGGCCGTACCAAAACGCTCGACCGCACAGGCCATGATCAGGTGCGAATTGAAAATGCCGGTTATTGCCATCCAGTGCGATGCGATTTCCGCGACGATCTTCGCATAGCTGGTCGCTGGCAAGCCGAGGCCGCCATATTCCTCGCCGATGGTTGCGCCGAACAGACCCATGTCGGCCATTTCGCCCACCAATTGCTCTGGCCATTTATCTTCGTGATCATGTTCCATGACCACAGGCTTCACGGAACGGGCGATCCATTTCTGGATCGCATCCATGAAAGCCTGTTCTTCTTCCGGATCAATCATATGCTGCGCATTATCAATTGCCGTTGCCATATTCGTCGCTCCTGAGTGTCTTAAAACTGGGGTTCCCTCCCCCGTTTATTTTGTCGTCGACTTTTTAATCGTCCGCGCCGCCAAAGCCGCGCTTCCAGATCAGCATGGTGCGTTCAAATGTGCACACAACCTTGTCATCCTGGTTCTTGCCAATTGTCTTTATGGTGACAATGCCCTGTTCCGGACGTGAAGAGGATTCCCGCTTTTCCAGCACTTCGCTCTCGGCATAGAGCGTATCACCGGGAAATAACGGATGGGTGAGGCGGATTTTGTCCCAACCAAGATTGGCCACCGCTTTCTGACTGGTATCGGAAACGCTCATCCCGACCATCAACGCGACGGTGAGCGGAGAGCAGACCAGCGGCTTTTCAAATTCGGTTTTCTTGGCAAATTCATAGTCAAAATGCGCAGGATGCGTGTTCATTGTCAGCAAGGTGAAATGCACATTGTCGGTATCGGTGATCGTCCGGCCGGGACGATGCTCGTAAATATGCCCCTCTACAAAATCTTCAAAATAGCGTCCGAACGTTTCGCGGAAACGTCCCGGGCTGACTTCTATAACTCCATCACGCATGTAATTGTCCTTGTTGATTAAACATTCTGGTCTTCGCTTTATCCGGCTGCTGCCGCGATATGCCTAAATCGTTGCATAACCGGCGCCTCTAACATACGCCCATTATGACTAATCGCTTTGCCGCCGGCTGCGTCAAAAGCATTGATTGCATCTATCGCTTCGGCCACTTCCGCCGCCGTCGGTTTCATGGTCTTGGCGATGAGAGCGATCTGCTTGGGATGGATAGCAGCCTTGGCGTGAAAACCCATGGCTTTTGCTTTAGCGGATTCCTCTTCCAGACCGGCCTCATTGCCCATGTCGATATAGGGGACGTCAATCGCGGCGATCGCAGCCGAAGCGCAGCACAAAATAAACGCACCGCGCGCAGCCAGCAGCGGTTCCCATTCCAGCCTGGTGCCCAGCTCAGCGGAAAAATCGCCGCCACCGAACATCATAGCGGTGACGCCGGCGCTCGCGGCAATGGCATCACCGGCGCGCAGGCCTTTGACCGTTTCGATCAGCGGGACCAGACCGTCGACCCGGTCGCCTAAAATACTATGTGCAATTTCAACCTCGGTAGCGCTTTCAACCATCGGCAGAAAAAGCAGAGCAGGAAGACGATCAGCGGCTGAAAAGGCGAGCAGGTCAGCCAGACCGGCAGCCGTCCTGAGCCCATTGATTCGTACCGCCGTTTTTGACCGGTCGAGCGTTTTCAGGGCATCCATAACGGATTCGCGCGCGCTTTCCTTTTGATCTGCAGGCACCGAATCCTCCAGATCGATACAGATCAAATCTGCACCACTATTCGCCGCTTTTTCAAAGCGTTCAGGCCTGTTGGCAGGTACAAAAAGGAAGTTGGTAAAACCGGTCATAGGATCCAATATCATGTTCGATCATTATTTCCTCTTCACAATTTGTCCGGACAAATCTAAAGTCAACCAGAAAGTGAAATTAATTGCATGATAACTTGGCACGATTTTTAGGGAGATGCGTGAAATGAATCGAATTTTTAGGCGGACTGCTTTGGCAACAATGGTAGCATCCTTTGCTCTTGCCAGCCCTTCGTCCGCACGGACCCTTGATCCGAAAAAACCAGAAGATGCCCTGGAAATTATGAAACGGACGCAATGTGGCACTGCTGATGGTGTGCCTGCCGTCTATCATTGGTCCGGCAAAGTCTATTCCCGCGTACAGGGAGAACCCGATCGGCATCTGTATAATGGCGAAGGCATGAATATCCGGCAATGTGTCCGGATCGAAGACCCCAAGCGCGGCGTCGGCTATCGTCAGGTCAGCCGCGAAGTGATGTTCTATCTTGATCCCAAGACAAATGAAATATTGCGCACCTGGGACAATCCATGGACGGGCGAGACGGTCAAAGTGATGCAAATTGCCAATGACCCTGTAAACAGCCGTCCCAACTATCCTTACCGCGCCGATGGCACGCCATACACGCTGCCCAATATCCGGCAGCAGGGCAACTGGATGTTCATGCCGATCGAAGTGCCGCTCTTCTATCACAATGTATTGGCGGGCGATTATCAGGATTATGTCGGCAATAAATATCATGCGATGGAGATTTTCGACTTCACCATGCTCGCTGATGAAATTCTCGATACCAATAATCCCACCGCCTATCCGTCGATCAGTTGGGTCCGGATTTCCGACTGGATGCCGTGGATGAAAATGCGCGGGCGGCAGGGACAGATGGTGTTCAACGCGATGGGTGCAAAGCTGAAAAGCTATGACGAACTGCCGGACGTGATCAAGGACGAGATCGCGCTCAACTATCCCGAATATACCGCGCCGCCACCCGGCGATGATCCGCGCAAGAATGAAACCACCTGGACGGTGTTCAAGAAGATGATTGATGCAGAGCGGGCGGCGGAAGCGGACAAAAAATAACGCTTCCCGTCAGAGTTTCTCCCTGGGGGTCGGCCGCGTTGGCCGGCCTCTTTTTTCCCTAAAACGGCTTGATATTACCAAGAAATGCGGTGGCGAGCAGCAACAGATAGACAATCCAAACCCAAATACGCGTGGTGTCCATCGTCTTGCGGAGCGGGATTTCTGTTTCATCCGATGATCCCTCGGCAATCAGCTTGCCGAGTTGCGGCCCTACGGGCTTGAACGCAACATCGATCATGATGGCCGCGGCAAAGATCAGGCCGAACATCAACGCCTTGGTCGCCAGCCATATGGGAATCAGCGGCTCGCCTTGCACCAGCGAGAGGATGCCGAGACCCAGATAGAAAAGGGTCAGGCCGATTTTCAGCACGAACTCGATTTTCCGGTCACGCGCCGCCCGCTCCGTCTGGTCATGGATATGCGCGTCCCAGACCAGCCACAGCCACACGGCACCAACCACCCAGGACAAAGCCACGCCCCAGCCCGGCACATCCCACCAGCCGCCAGCATCGACCATCGTGATCGTCAGCGGGACCATAAGGGCCCAGGCCGTTCGCGGTGTCATGTCAAGATTGACGAGCAGTTGCAGCAGAACCAGCCGCTGCGGCAAATCATATTTCTCCCGCTTGCGAAAATGCTGACCGAGCATGAATACGCCCACATCGGCGCCGAGCCACAGGACAAACAGGATGATGTGGATAAAGACGAGCAGCTGATAAAAGGAAAAGTTGAATAATTCTGTCATTGCGCCGGACCCCTGAATGTTGCTGCTTCAACTTATCAATAAATATGTCCGGACAAATTGCAATGCCTCAATCCATCACCCGCTGCTCGTCGCACAAGGTGCGCTTGAACAATTGTCCGTCCTTGAACCAGTGCCACGTCCGCGCCCGGTGGTTGCCATCGTCGCCTAGACAAATAATCTCATAGAAATTCGCCCCCGGGTCATCCTTGCGATTGAGGTTGAGCAGGACGAGTCCGAAATCCGTTTCCCAGCCGCAACCATCAAAATTTTCATTGTCCCACCAAAGTTTGCCGTCGCGCAGCACACCGTTCAGGGTGGAGCGATATTCCCGGCCATCCTCCCATTGAAACAGGTTTTTCTGGACATAGGCATAGGGGCCATCATGCGGGAATATGCATTCGACGCGCGCCTGGTGCTGATCGACCAGCTGATTGTCCGTGTCGACATGGCGATAGGTCCCTGTCCAGATTCCTTCATGCTTCATCATGCCGGGCATGATTCCGGTCAAAATGGGTTTGCTTAGCGCCGCCACGGCCAAATATCCTCGCTGCTCCGTAATATTTTGATTCCGCTAGGCGACCTGATAGGAGACAGCTAACAACCGATATTGGCTTAAGCACAGCTATTGATTGTGATGAGTCTGCATGAAAGGACCTGATCATGAGCAAACCCGATCTGCGCCAGCGTTTTATCAAGCCCTCCATGGATCCCCAAAAATTGCAGCATTTTCTCTCCGTCTATGACACGGGAAGCTTCTCTCGCGCCGCCAGTAACAATGGTGTCAGCCAGCAGGCAGTGTCGAAAAGCATTGCGAAACTGGAAGAAAGCCTTGGCGTCAAACTGTTTGAACGCGGTGCTTTTGGCGCCGAACCCAACCGGTTTGGCGAAGCTCTGGCGCGCCGGGCGAAAGTCATTACCGCCGAAAGCCGCCTCGCCGCTGCCGAGATCAGCGCCCTGCGCGGCGCCGATAAAGGCTATGTCCGCATTGGCCTTGGCTGGTCTTTCCTCACTCGCATTGCCCCTATGGTCATCAATCGTTTCAGTGAAAAACAGCCCGGGGTCACCCTCAGCATCACGTCAGGCGACACCAAATCGCTTTACGAGAAACTGTTGCGCGGAGAAGTCGAATTTGTCGCCAGCGCCCCGCCGACCGATCTGGAAATAGACTCTGCCATCGAAACCACCGAGATGTTCGAGGACCGCGATGTCGTCATGATGCGGCGGGATCATCCGCTTGCCTCCAAGTCCGACATAACGCTGGAGGACCTAGCGTCCCAGACATGGCTGGTGTCCATGCAGCTTCAGATGCAATGGCAGCGCATCTGTAACGTCTTTCTCGCCGCCGGGCTTTCGCCTCCGGCCAAATATGTCGATATGGATTCGGTCATCCTCGCCAAATCGACCTTGCTGCAAAGTGACGCGGTCATGCTGCTCGCCAAGGAATTGTTCGCGACCGAGGAAGAGCGCGCACAATATCATATCGTGGAAGGCACCGAATTCCCCGTAGCACGCACCGCCTATTTCGCGATTCGCCGCAATTCGGTGCTGCAACCAGCAGCCCAGAGCCTGAAAAACGAGCTGATTGCCGCCTGCCGCTCCGTAGTCGGGATCAAGCAGCTGCGCGGCATGACTGTGGCGGAAAAACCATAAAAACGCGGAAAATTCATCTGGTTGTAGTGATAGGCCAATTGGTTGTTAGCATTCGCCCTATCAAGAAGATTAGCCCTAACCTTTAAATTTGTCTGGACAACTTGGATGTAAATCAAGCATTCTCTGTTTGTCGGGAACCAGGGAGTCAAACAATGATATCGCGCAAAGCAACATTAAGAAATTCAACCGTTTTCAGTCTGGCATTGGCTTCACTAGCTGGTGCGCCAGCCTATGCACAGTCTTCGACGGACCAGGAAGTATCCGAAGAAGGCGGACTGAATGTCATTGTGGTGACCGCACAGCGCCGGGAAGAAAGCGTGCAAGATATCCCCATTGCAATCAGCGCCTTTTCCGCCGAAGAACTCGAAACGCGCGGCGTTTCCAATGCTTTGGAAGTAACACAATTTGTCCCCAATCTGGTCGGACTCAACAATACCGGTCTGGGCACGGCCAATTCCTATTTCCTGCGCGGGATCGGCAACACGGAATCCATTGCCACATTTGACCCGCCCATTGGCACCTATGTCGACGATATCTATATGTCGCGGCAAAATGCCAATAACCTGTCCTTTTTTGACATCGAGCGGCTGGAGGTTCTTCGTGGTCCGCAGGGGACATTATTTGGCCGGAACACAACCGGCGGTGCGATCAATGTCATCCTGAAAGAACCCGGCGATGAATTCGCCGGCTATGTGGAAGCGGGATATGGAAGCTACGAACGCTATCTCGTGCGCGCATCGGTGGATGTGCCTCTGGCAGACAGCTTCGCTGTCAAAGTCTCCGGCTATTTTCAGGATGACGAGGGCTATGCCAAGAATACAACCACCGGAGAACGCACCAATGAAAGCGATGGCTGGGGTGTCCGTCTCGGGTTCCGCGGAGAATTGTCTGACTCCGTTCGCTGGACCGGCTCTTACATGCACACCTATGCCGATGCCGGGAACATCCTGAACTTCGACTGTGATCCGGCAGATACTACCAATTGTTCGGGACGTTTTGTTACGACCGGCCTGACCAAGGACAGCAATTTCAATGGTATTTTAACGGGTCCGAAGAGCGATTTCGGGCTGGGCAACGAAGTCGAGATGGATTTTGTCTCTTCCAATCTCGAAATCGATCTGGGTGATTTTGAGATCAATCTCATCACCGGCTTCATCGATCTGAGCCAAGATTTTGCTCTCGACTTTGCCGATGGTCGCGGCCTCCCTAGCACTTCGACACCAATTCCGCCGGTCATCGGTTTCACCAGCGGCGGCTTCACCATCGCCAATCAGGGCGAACATGACCAGTTCACGCAGGAAATCAAAATTACCGGATCGCTGGCAGATGGTCTGATCGACTTTGTGGGCGGCGTCTATTATTTTGACGAGAATAACCGCACCGACTTTGGCGACATATTCTCCCTCGCTTTTCCACCGCTTCCGGCAGGCTTCCCGCTGGTTCTCGCGGACAGGGAAATCCGCAATGAAACCACGGCCTGGGCCGGTTATCTGCAAGCCGATGTCAATGTCACCGACGCACTGAAGCTGACCGCCGGTATCCGCTATACGGATGAGGAAAAGACCTTTGCGGTGCGCGACAATCGGCCGGTCGTCGGAACCAATGCCTTGGGACAGAATACCTGTTTCGGGCCGTTTCAGTTCGGTCCCAGCACCTGTATCGACAGCGCCAATCTGGTAGCCAATAACGGGGCTGCCATTCCGGAGGAACAGAATGTAAAAATCTGGACCCCGCGCTTTGCGATAAATTATGATGTGTCGGACGACATTCTGATTTTTGCCTCCGCCACCCGCGGCTTTAAATCAGGCGGCTGGAATGCGCGCGGAACATCGCCCGGGGAGTTGCTGCCATTCGGTCCCGAAAAGGCATGGAGTTATGAAGCCGGCTTCAAATCCGAATTTTTCGATCGCCGCGTCCGGTTGAATGTCACCGCCTTCCAGCTTGATATCGATGGCTTGCAAACCCCTTCCGCCTTCATCCGTCCCGATGGATCGCTGGCCTTCATCACCCGGAACTTTGCTGACTACCGGAACCGCGGGCTTGAGGTTGAACTCAACACAGCGCTTTACGACGGGCTGAATATCTTCGCGTCTCTGGGTTATCAGGACGATAAGTACCGCATTGATCGCAACGCAGCCGCGCTCGATGCCTTTGGCGTGCAATCCGTCAATGCCCAGCAGGCAGCCTGTCTGGCCCAGCTCGCTGGTGGATTGATCCCCAACGCTGCCGGAGCAGATACGGCGGCATCTTGCGGTGTTGGTATTGTGGCACCGGACGGCAGCATCGCCGAACCGGTCAGAACACCTGATTTCACCATCGCAATTGGCGCAAGCTATACGGCGGAATTTGGCGGTGGCTTGTCGCTCGTTCCTTCGATCAATGCCAACTGGCGCAGCGACAGCGAAACCGGTACCAGCGAAGTCACGCTGTTTGATCAGCCTGTAACCGGCCTTTCCGGAACGGTTTTCCCGTCCAACACGCTCGGCAATGGCGATGTTATAACCGGCAGCTTTTCGGAAGACCGCTGGATCGTCAATGCAGGACTGGCGCTGAAGAGCGAGTCTGGCTGGTCGATTACGGCAGAATGCAAAAACTGTTTCGATGAGGAATCCGTTGAATCCACATTGGCCAATTACAGCTATCTGAACCCGCCACGGACCTTCCTGATCAAGGGACGCTTTGATTTTTAACGGGAAAAGGAAGCAAGGCCCAAAATAGGTTTTTCCGCTGGGACCATGCGCAAGCGTGGTGCCAGCGGAATATTTGATTGCAGGCGAAAGGCCGGTTGCCACAGAGACTGATACTCTGCGCGCATATTTCCGGGCCATTCATATCTTGCCTGTCATCCATCGGAGAGGCACAAACGCGTAATGAATGTAACACAATCATCCGTGAACGATCCCGAGCGGAATGAATTTGCGATGGGCTGGAAGGTTCTGCTTGCCGGCGTGCTCGGCGTGGCCTGCGGGGCATCACCGATACCCTTTAATGTCATCGGCTTCACGGTCGAACCGTTGATTGAAGAATTTGGCTGGACCCGCACGCAGATACTCTTTCCGATCACGATTTTCGGGATTATCGCGTCCTTGCTGGCGCCTTTTTTCGGATCGCTAGCGGATAAATATGGCGTCCGGAAAGTGGCGCTCTATTCGCTGCTGGCTTTTGGCCTGTCCTTTGCGGCTATCTCCTTCACGCCAACGGCTCAGGTGACATCCACGCTGTATATTTACTATGCCCTTTGGGTGGTTGTCGGACTGATCGGCATCGGCTCGACCCCGGTCAGCTGGAGCCGGGCGATCAACCTCTGGTTTTACAAAAACCGCGGGCTTGCGCTAGGCATCTTGCTGCTGGGAACCAGTCTCGCCGCCATCGTCGTCCCCAAGCTCGCCGTATGGGGTATTGAAAACTATGGCTGGCGGGCGATGTTCGCGATTGTCGCGGCGCTGCCGCTGTTCGTCGCCTTGCCGCTTGGTTATTTCCTGTTTCGCGAACCACGCCCGGAAGAACGCCCCAAAGCGATTTTGAGCGACAGCGGCAACCTGACCGGTGTTACCTTGGGTACAGCGTTGAAGGACTATCGTTTCTGGCTGATCTGGTTATCAATTGCCGTGATTGCCACAGCCTTTGGCGGCGCATTTATCAACCTGCCAACCATGCTGGGTGATCGCGGATTGGATGCCCAGACCGCAGCCAGTGTCATGGGCGTTTTGGGAATCGGAATATTGTCAGGCCGGATCATTACCGGCGCCTTACTCGACCGGTTCTGGCAGGGATTTGTGGCTTTTCCGCTGCTCTGTCTGCCGGCCATCTCCTGCTACGTTCTGCTCGGCGACAGCATCACCTTTCCGCTCGCCGCGCTGGCGGCTTTTCTGCTCGGCTTTGCAGCCGGTGCGGAGAGCGATCTGATCGCCTATCTTACCGGACGCTATTTCGGCATGGCCAACTATGGTAAAATCTATGGCATGCTTTACATGCCCTTTGGTTTTTTCTCGGCCCTGTCACCGATCATCTACGCCAGCGTGCGCGACAATATGGGCAGCTATGATCCGATCCTGAGCGTGGCGATTTTCGGTTTCGTTATTGGTGGCGGGCTGCTCCTGTTCCTCGGTCGCTATCCCGATAGCTTCCCCGAAACCGATCCTTCCCCCACAGAAACCCTAGCCACGGAGCCAAGCTGATGGCCACAAAAGCCAATCCCACCGCTGCCCAATATATATCTGACACGGGCGCAGAAGTACTGACTGACGGTGATAGCCTGAATTTCTATGCGCATGATGTATACCAGCGCGGCGCCGATCTGCTCGCTGTGGTTCGTCCGAAAAACAAGGATGAATTATCCGCCGCGATTGCCGCGACCACATCGCAGAATATCCCGGTCATCCCGCGTGGCGGCGGCATGAGCTATACTGGCGGCTATACGGCGGAAAAGGCCGGTGCGGTGCTGTTCGATCTGGCGGCAATGGACCGGATATTGGAAATTAACGAGACCGATATGACGGTCACGGTCGAGGCTGGCTGCACCTGGGCCAAGCTTTATGAAACGCTGGCCCCCAAAAAATTGCGAACACCATTTTGGGGAACCTTGTCGGGTCTGAAAGCATCCATAGGCGGCGGGATGAGTCAGAATTGCCTGTTCTGGGGATCGGGGCGCTATGGCACGGCGGCGCAAAGCTGCATCGCGATGGAAGTGGTGCTGGCCGATGGCACCATCCTGAAAACCGGCGCAAATTTCACCCGGCCTTATGGCCCGGACCTGACCGGTCTGTTTCTGGCCGACACCGGCGCATTGGGCATGAAGGCGACCATCACTTTGCGAATGATCCCGGAAGCCGAGGCGCATGGCTATGCAAGCTTCACCTTCGAAAACCATGAAGACATTCTTTCAGCAATGGCGGCCATTGAACGTTCCGGCGTGTCCACGGAATGTTTCGGTTTTGACCCGAGTCTGAACGCCATCCGCATGCACCGTGACAGCCTGGGCAGCGATGCCAAGGCTTTGGGTCAGATGATGAAGAAACAGGGCAGTGTCTGGGGCGCAATCAAGGAAGGCGCAAAGGTTGTCGCGGCGGGCCGGGACTTTATGGACGAGGCGAAATTCTCGCTCCATGTGCTGACCGAGGCGCGTATCCAGGCGGCGGCGGATGATGATCTGGAACGGGCACGCAAAATGGCTTTGGAACATGGAGCGACGGAGACCGAGAACACCATTCCCAAGATCATCCGCGCCAATCCGTTCGGGCCGCTCAATAGCATGCTCGGCCCGCAAGGCGAACGCTGGGCACCCATTCACGGACTGTTGCCGCATAGCCGAGCGATTGCCTGTTATGATGCTGTCCTCGCGCTGTTCGAAGAGCATCGCGAAGAGATGGACCAGCATGGCGTCTTCACTGGCATCCTGGTGTCGGCGGTCAGCGGTTCCGGCGCGATTATTGAGCCGTGCCTCTACTGGCCCGACGCATCCAACCCGGTTCACGCGGCGACCATTGAGCCGGCTCATTTCGCCAAGCTACCGACATTGGAAGCCAATAGCGACGCGTGGGAACTGACCCGGAAGCTGAAACAGGCGCTGGTTGACCTGTTTCATGATCAGGGTGCGGCGCATCTGCAGATAGCGAAAACCTATCGTTACCGCGACAGCCTGGACCCCGCCGCCGATGCGTTGCTGCAGGACCTGAAAAAAGCCGTTGATCCAAAGGGACTTATGAATCCGGGATCGCTCGGTCTATAGTGTAGGATGGATTTTGACCGCAGACAGATGATGGCCGCAGCGCTTTGTGCAGCTGTCGCATCACCTGTTTCGGCCTCGACCGGAAAATATGATAAAGAAAAGACCATGACCGAAACCAAAAATTATGCCGCCGTCGCGATGCAATTGGCTGCGCGTTCGATTGAAAAAACACCCGACAAGGCTGCGGCCCGCGCGCAAATGCTGGCGATGATTGGCGAGATCGAGACAAAGATTCGCTCCGCGACGATCTTCGTCCAGCAATATAGCGGCAGTCCGGTCAAACTGGTGGTGCTGCCGGAATATCTGCTGACCAGCTATCCCGGGCGCATTTCCATACCCGATTTTGCCGACAAGGCGGCGCTGGCAGTGGACGGCCCGGAATATGAGGCGCTGGGCGCGATGGCACAGCGGCTGAAAATGTTCATTGCCGGCAATGCCTATGAAGTCGACGCCAATTTCCCCGGCCTCTATTTCCAGGCCAGTTTCGTGGTCGCGCCATCGGGCGATGTGGTGCTGCGCTATCGCCGGCTCAATTCCATGTTCGCACCGACGCCGCATGATGTGTGGACGAAATATCTCGATATTTACGGCCTCGACGGCGTGTTCCCGGTAGCGAAGACGGAAATTGGCAATCTTTCTGCCATCGCCTCGGAAGAGATACTCTATCCCGAAATAGCCCGCGCCCATGCGCTGCGCGGTGCCGAGATTTTCGTGCACAGCTCTTCGGAAATCGGCTCCCCGCTCGACACACCCAAGGATATTGGCAAACGCGCGCGGGCGCAGGAAAATATGGCCTATGTCGTCTCCGCCAATACCGCCGGCATAGAAAACACCACCCTGCCGCTCGCCTCCGCTGATGGCAACAGCATGGTCGTGGACTATAAAGGCCGGGTGATGGCGGAATCGAATAGCGGCGAGACCTTTACCGCTTTTGCCGATATCGATCTGGGTGCCTTGCGCGCCGCACGCCGCAAGCCAGCGATGACCAATTTCCTTGCGCGCCAGCGACTGGAGCTTTTTGCGGCCACTTATGGTAATTTGTCCGTACAAAAAGCCGATGGTTTGATTCAGAACAATGACATCATCTCTCCGGACCGCGACTATTTTCTGCGTACCCAGGAAGAAACCATCGAACGCATGATAAAGGAGGGCTTGATATGAGCACCACACCGACCGAGCAAAAACTCGACGTCGCACCGCCCTATAATGCGGTAGCACGTCATGGCGTTTCGCCCGAACCATCGCATGACGAGATTGCGCGCTTTGATTTTCTCGCCAATTTCAACAAATTCCTTTCCGGCGCGCTCGGCCCGGGCAACAAACTTGCCTATGACCGACGCGTCCTGCCGGCTTTTCTGAAGGAACATGGCCGGGAACCGCAGGACCGTTTCGAGATCCGCCACGCGATGAACAAGGATCCCTTCCATAAATTCTGGTCCGCGCTCAAACGCAATTCGATGGAGATGCGCCAGCAAAACGGCCGGTCCATGGTGCTGCGCCAGATTGATGAACTGAATGCCAGGGCCCGGCAATTTAATGAAGGCCGTGATACATTGGAGCTGAACCCGGAAATCGACGTGCCGCGCTATCAGTCGGCCGTGGATATCCACTGCATGCCCGGCAGCTATCATGGTGAAGAGCTGCCCGGTGATGTCTCGGCAGGCGCCAATTATGATTGCGGTATCTTTGCCACCACCGCCGGCGGCCTTGGCGCGCTGTCCGATGGCGGCGGTCAGGCGCTGGTGGAATGGATTAAGAAGGAACGCCCCGGCTGGGAACCCAGACATGTACTCGATATCGGGACCACGGTTGGTCATAATATCGTGCCGCTGGCGCTGGCTTTTCCCAATACGGAATTTATCGCCATCGATACGGCTGCGCCCATTTTGCGTTACGCCCATGCCCGCGCGCAATCACTCGGTGCGACCAATATCACATTCATTCAGGCCAATGCCGAAGATTTATCGCGCTGGGACGATGGCACATTTGACTGGGTCCAGACCACCATGTTCCTGCATGAAACCAGCGGCAAGGCGCTGCCCCGGATTATCGCAGAGGGCTATCGCGTGCTTGCTGATGGCGGCCTGATGTTCCATCTCGAACAACCGGAATATTCCGATGCCATGCCGCTTTACGAGCAATTTATCCGCGACTGGGATGCGTTTAACAATAACGAACCCTTCTGGTCCTCGATGCACGCGCTCGATATGAAAACTGTCATGGTTGAAGCCGGATTTGACCGGGCAGAGCTGTTTGAAAGCGGTGTCAGGGCAGTGGTCGATACGGATATCTTCCCCGAGGCCGCGACCGGTGACGATGAAGATCATGGCCGGGCGGCCTATTGGCATGCCTATGGCGCATGGAAAAATAGCGATCAGATGCAACACGCGGCGGAGTGAATCATGGCTGAAGAAAATTTCGACTGGATGGCCGCGGCCAATAAAAAGGCCAAAGGCAAACGTCCGGAATATTTTGACGATCCCGAAGACGAACGGATGCTGTCCATCCTGATGGCGGTGGTCGGCGAAGTGTCTGTGCTGCGCGAGCGGATGGATACGGTCGAACGGCTGCTCGAAGCCAAGGGGTCAATCAACCGTGCGGATATTGAGAGCTATACGCCCGACAAACAGGCCGCCTATGAGCGCGGCGCGATGATCCGCGAATATATTTACCGCGTCATGCGCGGCCCGCATCAGATGGTTCAGGAACTGGAACAAAGCGAACCGCCCGTCGAAGAAGTCAGCCGGGAACTGAAGGAAATCTAGCAGCGCAAACCGCTAAAAAGGCTTCACCGCCCCCAGGAAACAGACCCCGGCAATCGTGATCCAGTAGATATAGGCGGCAATCCGGGCCTGCCCGATTTCCCGTTCGAGCGCATTTTCTTCTGCCGCATCCGGACCCTCGGCCAGCTTGCGGAACCGCACGGTCCAGCGGCGCATGACCACGCGCAGGAACAGACCGATACATAGCGCAAAGGCGTAAAGACCCATCTTGGCGGGATACCAGTGGTTGCCCTCACCCGAGGTAATCGGACCGCTGCCCTCCAGAGCCATGAACGTGACGATGAACAGAATCGCGATCAAGGGATAGCGCAGCATTTCCTCGATTTTGGTCACCTTGACGCCGATATCGGTTTCACGCTTGATAAAAGCGGTCCATGTCATCGCGAGCCAGATCGCAAAAAACAGCCACATCCACCAGATTCCCGAACCATCAAGGGAAGGCACAAAACCATAAAGCTTGCCCATATGAAGGCCGAGCGGAAGCAACAGGACTATTCCGGTTCGGGCCAATATGTCGATCCGGTAAGCCGTTTCCATATGCCGCCGCCGTTCTTCCAGCGACAGGTTGCGGTTTGTGACATTATAGCTGGTCTGGAAAACACCCCATTCGCCGCCCAGCCAGTAAACCATCGCCAGAATGTGGATCCAGCGCAAAATGCTCAGTTCATTTGTGGTGAGAAATTCCATTACCAACGTCCTCCCAGACCGTGTAAATAGCTGATTGTAATTTGTCCGGACAAATTCCTCTTGGCAAGAGAAAAATGCACTGGCATGAAGAAAGACAAGGAGAAACGGGATGAAGCATCGCATTATCGAAGGCCGTCTGGAATATACGTCGCGCAAACCGGAAATGGAGGGCCAGAATCGCGGTTTTGAAACCTTCATGTTTACCCATCATAGCGACGGCAAGGTGACGATGCGGGCGCATTGCGAGATTTACGATCCGGAACCGACCGTGATGCGCGACATCATTTACGCCATTGACGAGCATAAGCAGCCGATGGACTGCCACGTCCGGCTGACCGTTGGCGATGAATTTATGGGGTCAGGCTGGATGCGGTTTGATGGCAATCATGTCGAAATGGAATCCTATGGCCCCGCCATCGGCCGGCTGTCCCAGCGGGTTGCAGCAGAGCTTCCGCTCGACGGTTTTGGCACCCATCCGATTGTGTCGGACGGTTATATGCTCTCGACTAAGGACTGGGACAAGGAAACCAAGCGACTGCTCAATTGCTATCTGCCCTCACCCGATCACCGCGGAGCCACGCCGCCACAAATTGCGCAGGTGAAGATCGGCGCCATCTATCTCGGCAAGGAAGAGGTGACCGTCCCTGCCGGTACTTTTCAATGCAAACATCTGCAATTTGTCGATGATGCCAGCATTGTTCCGGGAACCGGCGGCATGGCGGGCGAGCATCCCGCCTATGATGTATGGATTACCGACGACGAAGACGGCCTGTTCGTGCAAGGCGGCGTCGGCGGCTATATGATGACCTGGTACGAGCTGGTCGAACTCAAACGGTAATCATCACCTTGCCCATATGGCTGCCGCTTTCCAGATGCGTGAAAGCGGCCGGCGCATCATTGAAATCGAACAGGCTTTCGACCAGCAGCTCGATATTGTTTTGCGCGACCACATCCAGTGCCTGCTGCAACATTGCACGATTGCCGGACGCGATACCCTTGATGGCGATATTCTTGCCGATCAGCGCGCCCTGACTGGCACTGGCTTGATCTTGCGGCGTTCCGGAAAGCGCGCCCAATGTGCCGATACGCGCATTGACGGCGCACGCCGCCACGGTCTCGCCCAGCGCCGGAAAGCCCAATGTGTCGACAACCACATCTGCGCCGCGCCCGCCGGTGGCTTCCAGCAGTGCGGCGCCCCAATCCGGCCGGTCGCGATAGTTGATCCCGTAATCCGCACCCATTTCCTTTGCGCGCGCCAGTTTTTCCTCGCTCGACGAGGTGATCGCGAAATCCATACCCATGGCCTTGGCCAGCTGCAGCGCGAATATGGACACACCGCCGGTGCCTTGCGCGAGGACAAGATCGCCCGGCCCCGCATCACCAAAAGCGATCATCGCATGCCAGACCGTGCTGCCGACCACCGAAAAGGTCGCCGCACTGCTGTCACTGACATTTTCAGGCACGATGATAGCGGCATTGGCGGGAAGGATGATTTTCTCGGCCAGCCAGCCATTGGCTGTCACGCCCAGATCGCCGGCAAATACCGCGAAGCTATAGGCCCCATCGAGCCAGGTGGTAAAATGCGGCGCCATCACGCGCATGCCCACTTCAAGCCCCGAAACATCAGCACCAACAGCCTCGATCACGCCGACACCGTCGGACAATGGCACGCGATCTTCGGGCAGATCCGTACCATAATCGCCGCGCAGCACCATCAGGTCCCGATAGTTGAGACCGGCGGCCGACACCTTTACCAGTATTTCTCCGGGGCCCGGCTCCGGTTCCGGATGGTCGGCCAGCTGCAATCCGCCAATGCCGGTTCGTGATCCGATTTGCCAAGCCTTCATGCGTTGTCACTCCCTTGTTCGCGCAGCGGCGCAAAAATGCGGTCGATAAATATTTTCAGTTTCGCTTCCCGATCGGCCTCGGACGCCTGCAACCCTTCGAGCGCCATCAGCCGCTCTTCCTGAACCCACATTTCCTGCGCCATATTCATCACAACGGCGACGAAGCGGTCCATGCCGGGGTCGTCGAAAAATTTTGGTTTGCCGTCCGGACCATAGATGTCCTTGGGCGTGTCGTCGGGTTTAAATGCCGGACCCGGATTTGCGGTTTCGCCGCTCACCGTTTCCATGCTCCGAAACCGAACCACATAATGCCTTCGGCCAGCCGTCCGGTGGTTTCACTGTCGACCGCATTGGCACTTTCATCCGCAATCGCCTGCGCTACCGCTTCCTCGCCATAGATGCCGATGCTGGGGACGACGAACTGGAAATAGTCATCCGCTGCAAAGCCCCCGGCCTTGCATAATTCGGGCGGGCTTTCGTCGCGATAGCCTTTGTAAAACGGTTCCGAATTATACCAGCTATCCCAGTCGAGATAAAAGCCGTCAAAGGCGTTCATCTGGTCATTGGGTGGCAATTCCATGTGGAGCAGCAGACCGCCGGGTTTCAGCACCCGATAGGCTTCCTTAAACGCCGCGGCGCGGGCCTTTTTCGACAATTCGTGCAGGAACATCGAGGAAAAGACGAGGTCAAAACTGGCGTCGGGATAGTCCAGTGCATCGGCCGACATTTGCGCAAAATGGACTTCCTGACCCTGCATTTTCGCGCGCGCCGAGGCATAGCGCAGACCGCCAGCCGCCGCGTCAATCGCCTCGACCTTTGCGTCGGGATAGGCCTGTTTCCACGGCAATGTATTGTGCCCAATGGTGCAACCCGTATCAAGAATGCTCTGCGGCTGAAAGTCCGGGAATTTGCCCTTCACATAGGCGGCCATGGACAGGCCAATATCATCCAGATTGGCGCCCATCAGACCCATGGAAAACACCGCCAGCCCCTGATCATAGACCGCGCCGGCCTCCAGCGTCGCGCCGCCACGCGTATAGCTGCCGGGCATGAGATGCACTTCAATCGCATCGACATTGCGCGGGATATCAAGATCGGGGTCGAGTTTTACAGAACCGGGCTGGTCCGAGACTTTGGCCGCTTCCGCTTCCATCCGCTCGAGATCACGCGCCACGACAGCGCCCGATGCCTGCCAGACCATTTTTTGCGCCTGCACCCGCATGGCCGAATAGATGTTGAACGCCGGATCACCGCGGAGCGCCAGATGCGCTTCGTTGCTGGTTTCCGGCGCGCGGCCTGTTTCGCGGGCAAAGGCCGGGGCCGCACGCTTGTCATAGGCGGTGCGCAAGTCTCCGGCGAGATCATTGAGAATGAATGCCCGGATACCAGATACAAAGCGCCCGCGGGCCGCTTCTTCCGCCGTCAGTTCCGGTTTCATCGGATGTTGTAGTTCCACGCCCATCAGAAATTCTCCTCTGCAAAAGCTTCTATTCGCGCTGCCTCGCCGGTTTGCCGGATCAGCGCCTGTTTGCGGAAAAAGCGCATCAACCCGCTTGCGCCCATCCGCGATGCGCCGAGCCCGGAATAGCCGAAGCTCGATTTTTCGGCTTCCCAGACCATTGACGTTAGCGAACCGTCATTAATTGAGACCGCGCCCGCCTTCAACCTGGTGCCGATCCGCTCTGCTTCTGTGGCACATCCGCCAACAACCGCAGCGGACAATCCGAAGATACTGTCATTCGCCTGCGCAATCGCCTGTTCAATCTGATCATAGATCACGACCGGGATGACGGGGCCGAAATTCTCCTCCCGCATGATGTCCGCATCCGGCGGAACATCGGTGAGTATCGTGGGCCTGAGATAGAGCCCGCCGCCGAGATTTTCGACGGTGCCACCGGTGATCAGTTTGGCGCCCTTGCTGACCGCGTCGTCAATCTGATGCTGGGCAATTTCTGCTTGTTTTTCAAAGATAAACGGCCCGATATGGCCCTGATTGATATTCGGGTAATTGAGCTCCACCGCCTCTGCCTGAACGGTCAGACTGGCGAGGAACGGCGCGGCAATTTCCCGCGCCACATAGACCCGCTCGATCGACTGGCAGGCCTGCCCCGTGTTGACGATACTGGCCCGCAGCGCTGTAGCAGCAGCCTTCTCCGGATCGGCACTGGCCAGCACAATCATCGGATCCTTCCCACCCAGCTCGAGACTCGCCGGAATAAAGGCCTGCGCGGCACTTTCACCAACTTTCCGCCCCGTCGCCACCGATCCGGTAAAACAGACATAATCGACCTGATCGACCATAGCCGCCCCAGTCGCGCCATCACCCTCGATGATCGACAGAACTGCGTTTAATTCCGGGATTCTCTTGACGGTGTCCATCAGCGGTTTGATGAAACGCGGCGTCACTTCCGACGGTTTCACCAGCACCGCTGATCCCGCCATCAAGGCAGGAATGGCGTCAATAAGCGCGAGGGTCATCGGGAAGTTCCACGGACTGATCGCTCCAACCAATTCATAGGGCACGAGCCGCGTAGAAGTGATGATAGTCGGCACCGATGTCGGTTGATCAACCAACTGACCATCAGCCATAAGCTGCGGCGCCATAGAAGCCCAGCGCCGGATCTGTCCCGGCACCCCTGCTGCTTCAATCTTCGATATACCGCCACGCCCGGTATCAGCGGTCAGAGCCGGGATAATCGCACCAAGATGGGCCTCAATCGCATCAGCCCATTGCAGCAATACTGTCCCGCGCTCTTCGGGTGTTTTTGCGGCCCAGTCCTTTTGTGCAGCACGAAGCCGCTTTGCTTCATCGGCCACCGCATCGGCATCCAAAGGCGCGATGTCATAGTCCGCTATCCCCGTGCGCGGATTGCGTATCTTCATGTGTGCGCCTTCCAGCTATCGAGTATCGCATCACCCCGCGCGAACCCGATATCATTGCGGTCAGCAAAACCAGCGATCAACTTTTCAAAACGACCGATCCGATAGGGGAGGCCCATTATGTAAGGCGTCAAATGCATAGGCAGCATCCGGCCGCCATATTGCTCAGCCTCCGCCAGCAACCAAGCAGCAGCGTCGGTCATCTGCTGGGCATAGCTATCCACCGATTGCTGCTGGACATTGATAATCTGACGATCGGAAAATTCATGGTTGAGCGGGATATTGGTAATGGGTCCCGCATCCGTTTGAAACGCATAAGGCAACTCATCATTCACCCAGTCGCACATATAATCAACGCCAGCCTCGGTCAGGAGTTTTGCAGTGTTGAAGCTCTGCGAACGCGCGATTGACAGCCAACCGCGCGCACGGGCTCCGGCGGCTTTTTCCAGCGCGGCAAGCGAGCGCTCAATCAGAGCTTTCTCATCATTCTCCGCCATTCCGCTCGCAATCGTACCGTTCATGTCGGTGCTATGCCCGATAATCTCATGGCCACCGGAGAGGATATCCTCAACCAACTGCGGATAGCGGTCGGCAATGACGCTATTGGTCGCGACCGAAACCTTCGCACCAACCTTTTCAAAAGCACTTAGCAATCGGTATATCCCGATCCGCGTGCCATATTCGCGCGCAGTATAATGACGGTAATCCGGGTAAGCGGTCTGCATGTGCCCTGGCGCGCGAAACGGGTCGTCGCTTGGCACCATCGGAAAATATTCGAGGCTAATAACCGGCCAGATGAGCAGTTTTTTGTCGCCCGGCCATCGCACCGTCTTACGATCAAACAAGTTGCTAAAGGGATAGTAATCGTGATCCATACCGCGTTGGCGCTTGGGATAATCGAGATAGCTGGCATCAAGGCTCATGACTTGCCTCCTGCCTGTTTGCGGAAAGCATCGACAATATCCCCAGCCTTGGTGATCCAAGCGCGGCCATCCGCTGCAATATGTTCGAGTACCGCTTCAAACGGTCCAATCCGGTGGGGTTGGCCAATTAAATAACTGTGCAGCGGGATACACATCACCGTGCCGGATTGCGCGCCTTCTTCAGCGAGCCGATCATATTGCCGGATCAGCGTATCGGCATAGTCCCGGGGGCTCATGTTATAGATGAAAAAGCCATAATGATCATTGACCTCTAGGCTGTAAGGTATCGCCGTTAACTGACCCGATTTCACCTTCACATCCGTCGGTTGATCATCATGATAAAGATCGCAGGTATAGTCCATGCCATATTCCGCGAGCAGGTCGAGTGTGCGTGGCGTATGGGTGAGTGCCGGAGCCAGCCAGCCTCTGATCCGTTGACCCGTCGCGCGTTCCACGGTCGAAATCGAATCCTCGATAATTGCGCGCTCCTGCGCTTCGTCCATTCCATATGAATAGCGGGTATTGTAAATGCCGTGGCTGAAAAATTCCCAGCCGCGCTGGTTGGCATCGTCGACCACTTCAGGAATATGATCGCAAAGCGCGACAGACAAGCTCACCGAACCGGGAAACCCATGCTTAGTCATCATTTCCGCCATCCGCCAATGCGATACGCGATTGGCATGATCGCGATGGCTATAACCAACCACATCGGGATGCGGCTTTGCCCAGCTTTTACGATGCGGATTAACTGCCGGGTCGAGTTCGTAATATTCGAGATTGGGAGCGACCCAAACGGCGCAGGTCTTGCCATCCGGCCACTCGATTTTCGGTCGCCTGCGATAGGGCAGATAGTCATATAGTCCCGGATCGGATTTTTGTGCTTCGGACACTAGCGCGCCTCCAGCCAGTCAATCACGGCCTGCACCGGCTCCACATCCGCATATTTCAGCTGCAAATCCGTGAGATTCGCGAAATGATAGCTTTCATGCTTGTCGGCACATGTCTCAATCGGAACAATGGCCCGGTATCCGTGACTCAGCGCGTCGACTGCCGTTGCGCGAACGCAGCCAGACGTCGAACCACCGGTCACCACCACGGTATCAACTTTATGCCATGTCAAATAGCTTGCCAGTGGTGTTTCAAAAAACGCGCTGGGCATGCGCTTGGTATATTGCAGATCATCGGCTTCCACATCGCAGCGCGGATCCAGTAAATGGCGCTCGCTGTCATATTTGATGTTCTGCAGGGAATCTTCTGTATCCGTGCGCGTGCCCCAGACTCCGGCATCTCCGGCGTCGTCCTTATAGGCCACACGGCTCCAGATGACCGGCATGTCCCTGGCCCGTGCGAGAGCCGAAATCTGATTGATATAGTCAATCTGCTTCGGATTGGTCTCATAGGCCGTCTTGAACATGTCAGTCCGTGTATAAGCCTGCTGCACATCGACATTGACGACGGCGAGCTTATCGCCGAAACCAAATTTCTTTCGCGCGGGGTTGCCAATGACTTCTTCAAAGATTTCCCGCGCGGTGCGGCCATCAGAAACCATTTTTGTGCCGACAAGCGTCATAGTTTTCTCTCTCCGGATTCGATAAAATTACAATAATCTGCAAAAAAGACTTGTCGAGACAAATTTGTCCGGACAAATTGGAAAAATGATTACACGCCACTTTATAGACATTGACCAAGGCGGCAACATGCGCCGCGTCCATTATCGCAAGGCGGGTAAAGGCCCGCCACTACTTATGGTGCATCAAAGTCCGCGAAGCTCAAAAGAATATGAAGCGCTGATGGAAAAATGGTCTGCTCATTTTACCTGTATCGCTCCGGATACCCCGGGTTTTGGGCAATCTGATCCACTTCCCGGCAATCCGGAAATTGCTGAATATGCAGATGCAGCCATCAATTTTCTCGACGCGCTGGGCATCGCAAAATGTGCCGCCTATGGCTTCCATTCCGGGGGGATAATCCTGGTCACAGCCGTCAAACGCCATCCGACTCGGATCACAACTCTGGCAGTCGGCGGTTATGCCATCTGGTCAAAAGAGGAAATGGCGCTTTTTAGTGATCGCTATTTGCCTGAATTCCATCCCTCCGGTTACGGCGAACATCTGGCATGGTTATGGAACCGGATTTTGGAACAAAGCTGGTTCTTCCCTTGGTTCGCAACCAATGATGCGCACCGGCTATCGGTTGCCAATGATGATCCCGCCCGTGTGGATGCGATTGTTCGCGAAATGCTTGATGCCGGCAATGCCTATCAGGCCGGCTATGGTGCGGTGCTGCGCGCGCCGCGTGACATTCCGGCAGTGGATGCAGATGTCCCACCCTGCCTGATCAGCGCCTATGATGGTGATCCCTTACAAGAACATATTGACCGCCTGGGTGACATGCCTCCAACATGGGCAGCGAAAAAAGTGACAACAGCGGAGGAGCATCAAGCCGTCAGTCTCTCTCATCTGATGGCAACCTCAACCCCCGTTATCAATCATTTGCCCGAAGCCAGCGACGAAGGCTTTGTCACGATCCGTACAGATGACTTTGAGGGGCTTATCCACTGGCGCGGAAAGCGAGGGGCGGAACGCCTCGTCCTCCCTGCCCCGTCCTATGCTGCTGCAGACAATCAGCCGGCGGAGCAAGTTTCGATTGATTTGCCCGGTCACGGTCTGTCAGACAATTGGACCGGCAATGTGCCTGTCACTTGGGCGTCCTGGAATGCTGTTATCGATGCCATTGCCCAAGCGCTTGGTACCAATCAGACCATCTATCCAGCGCTACCCGATGGCGATCGGGATCAACTCTATCCGGATTTATCGCCTGACCGTTTTGGCAATTATCTCAACATCGCGTGGCAGATTGTGCGCGCCCGCCATATGTTCGCGCCCTGGTACAAGGTCGATGCAGATCACGCTGTCGCTTTCGACGAACAGCGTCTCAAGCCCGAACATCTCGCCGCCGAGCATCTCGCGCTAATCAACGGCTACAGCGCCAAACAATATCATATCGCCCTTCAATCAAGACATAAGGAAGACTAATGGGAATCAGAGAAGACATGCCGCTTTTGGGGCGCCACGAAGGGGTTTGGGACGGCACCTATACCTATTTCAATGCACAGAATGAGAAGATTGACGAGCACGCTTCCCGCCTGCTTTGTCGCCTCCCCGATGACGGAGATATCCCGTATCATCAGACCAACCATTATAGCTGGGCTGACGGCAAAACCGACATTCGTGAATTTCCTGCGGAATATCGCGATAAACGCATATGGTGGGACAATGACCTGATAAAAGGATGGGCGGCCGAAGTACCGCTAGACGAATATAACCGCACCATGATGTTGTATTGGCAACGGCAAGGTGATCCATCGCTATATCTTTACGAGCAGATTCAGATTTCCGATGACGGCCAGAACCGATGCCGGACATGGCACTGGATTCGAAACGGAATGCTTGAAACACGGACGGCCATACAGGAGATTTTTGTGACCAAGGACTGGCGCAGCATCGATGCGGAGATGGAGGCTGTTTCTGCCTGAACCGACAACGCTCTTTGACAAATTATGGAATAGCCATGCCGTCGCCGCTTTGCCGGGCGGTGGCACGCTTCTGGCGATTGACCGCGTATTCCTGCACGAACGGACCGGTGCATCAGCGCTCAATTCGCTAGCGGAAGCGGGGCGAGCAGTGGCCGATCCAGCGCGCGTCTTTGCGGTGACAGACCATATTGTCGATACCCGACCGGGACGCACCGACAAGACGCTGATGCCCGGCGGGCAGGTTTTCATAACCGAAACGCGGGCAGCGGCAAAAGCGGCAGGCATTACCCTGTTTGATGTTAACGACCCGGACCAGGGAATTGTCCATGTGATCTCGCCAGAGCTTGGCATCGTTCTGCCAGGATGCACACTGGTAGCGCCCGATAGCCATACCTGTACCCAGGGCGCTTTTGGCGCGCTCGCATGGGGTATTGGTTCGTCGGAAGCCGAGCATGCCATGGCCACCGGAACATTGCGGCTCAACAAGCCCAAATCCATGTGCGTGCGTTTTTCCGGAGCACTGGCAAAAGGCGTCACGCCCAAGGATATGATCATGACATTGATCGCCCGTCATGGTGCCGCAGGCGGTAAAGGGCATGCGGTTGAATTTGCCGGACAGGCGGTACAGGCGCTGGACATGGAGGGGCGCATGACCCTTTGCAATATGGTGACGGAATTTTCAGCCATGTCGGGGTTCATTGCGCCTGACACGAAAACATTGGCCTATCTTGAAGGTCGGCGATACGCGCCATCCGGCGAAGATTGGGATCGAGCGACCCAGAATTGGCGACAGTTGGTCAGCGATGCCAATGCGGCTTTCGACACCGAGATCGAGATTGACGCCAGCGCGATCAGTCCCATGGTCAGTTGGGGGACGAGCCCCGAACATAGTGTTGGCATAAGCGGCGCAGTACCCGACAATGCCAGCGAACGCCCGCTGGAATATATGGCGTTGAAGCCCAAGCAGAAGCTTGCCGGAACGCCCATCGATGCCGCCTTTATAGGCAGCTGCACCAACAGCCGCCTGTCCGACTTGCGCCGGGCCAGCGCCCTGTTGAAGGGCAAGACCATTGCCAGCCATGTCAAAGCCATTTGCGTCCCTGGCTCGTCCCGCGTCAAACGCGAAGCCGAAGCCGAAGGCATTGATGCCATCTTCCGAGAGGCCGGATTTGAATGGCGGGAGAGCGGCTGTTCCATGTGCTTCTACGCAGGCGGCGAGAGCTTCGATGCGGGATCGCGGGTCATATCGACCACCAATCGCAATTTTGAAAGCCGCCAGGGGCCAAGTGTCAAAACGCATATCGCCAGCCCCGAAACCGTTGTGGCCAGCGCGCTGGCAGGTGTAATCGCTGATCCAAGGACGTTGCAGGATGGCTGAGCCTTTCACCACCCTCACATCGCTGCCGATGCCCTTGATCCGGGATAATATTGATACCGATCAGATCATCCCTTCCCGCGAGATGAAGAGCACCGGCAAAACCGGCCTTGCCGACGGCCTGTTCGCTGGATGGCGCTATACGGCAATTGGCGGCCGTGATCCCGATTCCGATTTCGTCCTCAACGATCCGCATTATGCTGATAGCCAGATCATTCTCGGCGGTGCCAATTTCGGATGCGGGTCGAGCCGCGAACATGCGGTCTGGGCGCTCGCCGAATATGGCTTCCGGGCCGTCATCGCGCCGAGCTTCGCACCGATATTTGCGGGTAATTGCGTGCGCAACGGCATATTGCCAGCTGTTATCGATGCTGACGCGATCACCGTGATAGCAAAGGCGAATAGCCCGATTACCATCGACTTGCGCGCGCAAACCATTAGGCTCGACGACGATCAAAGCTGGTCCTTCCCGATCGATGAAGAAGCCAAAGCGATGTTGCTCGAGGGACTGGACGCGATCGACCTCAGTTTGAAAATGGCCGCAGACATTGCCACATGGCAAGAGGCCGACCGCGCAAAGCGGCCATGGATATATTTAGGAGCCAAGCAATGACCTCGTCCGTAACGATCAGCGAAGTTGGACCGCGCGATGGCCTGCAAAGCGTCGATGCCGTCATGCCAACCGCCGCTAAAATGGCCTGGATCAAGGCCGAGGCCGAAGCCGGTGTCAGCGAGATTGAAGTGGGCAGCTTTGTGCCGCCGTCCCTGCTCCCGCAAATGGCGGACACCGGGGACATTGTGGCTTATGCAAAGACATTGCCCGGTCTTGATGTCGTTGCCCTGATCCCGAACCTGAAGGGGGCGGAACGTGCCATCGCTGCTGGTGTCGACAAGATGTCGATCCCCTTCTCCATGTCCGAAACCCATTCGATCAAGAACGTCCGTAAAGATCATCCCGCCATGCTCGCCGAGATCAAAGCGATTGCCGATCTGGTCGCCGCACAGCCCGAAGGACAGCGCCCCCATTTTGAGGTGGGCCTGTCCACGGCCTTTGGCTGCACGATCGAAGGGCCGGTCAACGAGGACCAGGTCGCGCGCCTGGCAGAGGCGGCTATGGCGGCGGGAGTTGCCGAGGTCGGCCTGTCCGACACCACTGGCTATGCCAATCCAGCGCAAGTGACGCGGATGGTGCGCCAGATCAAGGGCGTGATCGGTAGTGACAAGCTCAACACCCTGCATCTTCACAATACCCGCGGGCTCGGCCTTGCCAATGTCATGGCCGGCCTTGCTGAAGGCATTACCACCTTTGACGCATCCCTTGGCGGTCTCGGCGGCTGTCCCTTTGCACCCGGCGCGTCGGGCAATATTGTCACCGAAGATCTGGTCTTCATGCTCGAAGCCATGGGCATTGATACCGGCATCAGTCTCGACAAGCTTTTTAAAGTCAGAGAGATTATCGCAGAAGCCCTGCCCGGCGAGCCTCTATATGGCTTCACGCCCGATGCCGGCCTTCCCCTGGGCTTTGAAAAGGCAGCAGCATGAGCGTTGAACAAACCGGACCCACACCCCTTGCCGGCCTGAAAGTCATCGAATTCACCCATATGGTCATGGGGCCAACAGTCGGTGCAATCCTCGCATCCCTGGGCGCGGAAGTGGTCCGGGTCGAACCGATTGGCGGCGACCGCACCCGCAATTTGGTGGGCTCCGGCTCTGGCTATTTCCCGATGTACAACCGTCACAAACAGAGCATATCGCTCAACCTGAAAGACCCGGAAGGCCTCGGCATCGCTCGCCAGCTTGTCGAAGGTGCCGATATTTTGGTCGAAAATTATCGCCCCGGCGCGATGGATCGATTGGGCCTTGGCTATGATGAGCTGAGCAAGGCCAATGAGCGACTGATCTACGCGTCGGAAAAAGGCTTCCTCCCGGGACCCTATGAAAACCGCACCGCGCTGGATGAAGTCGCCCAGATGATGGGCGGCCTCGCCTATATGACCGGCCCGCCCGGACAACCGTTGCGCGCTGGCTCCAGCGTCATTGATGTCACCGGCGGCATGTTCGGCGTCATTGCGATCCTGGCGGCGGTCGAAGAACGCCACCGCACCGGCAAGGGCCAGAAGGTCCAAAGCTCCCTGTTCGAAACGACGGTCTACATGATTGGCCAGCACATGGCGCAAATGGCGGTGACCGGCAAAGCTGCCGATCCGATGCCAGCTCGCATCTCGGCCTGGGCAATTTACGATGTATTTCAAACCAAAGACGAACCTATTTTTATCGGCGTCGTCACCGATGCCTTGTGGGAAAAATTCTGCAAACTGTTCGCACTCGACGAGCTCTGGGCGGATGAAAGCATCCGCGAGAATAATAACCGCGTCGCCGCACGCGACCGCATCATGCCGCAAATTCGCGACCTGATCGCTGGCTTTGGTCGCGATGCGCTCATCGCCAAACTGGAAGGCACCGGCCTGCCCTTCGCCCCGATTGCGCGGCCGCAGGACATGTTCGACGACCCCCATCTCAATGCCAGCGGCGGGCTGGAGCCCGTAACACTCGCAAGTGGCGAACAGACCAAATTGCCTGCGCTCCCGATCGAAATGAACGGCGCCCGCCCCTCTGCACCGGCCAAGCTGGCGACTATCGGGGAACATAGTGAAGCGATTTTGACAAAACTCGGCCTGAGTACGGACCAGATACAGGGGCTCCGCGATGCTGGCACTGTAGAATAACCGTGTCCTGAATCGCTCTTTACCAGCCCAAAAGTAACAGTAGCCCAGCCAAGGCAAACTCCCTTATCCTTTTCACAAACAGGGGAGAGTTATAGCCATGCAAACCGACGTTTTGATCATCGGAGCCGGTGCAGCGGGATTGAGCGCGGCCCTTGCCGCTCATGAAGCTGGGTCGAGCGTAATGGTTATCGAAAAACAACCGAAAATCGGCGGTACGGCGGCTATATCCGGCGGCATTGTCTGGATACCCGGTAACCGGCAGATGCAAGTCCATGGCATTGAAGATAGCCGCGAGGATGCAATGGCCTATTTCCAGTCGCTTGATCAAGGCGATATTGACGAAACAACTTTGGCGGCCTTTGTTGAAGAAGGTTCGCAAGCGCTCGCTTTTTTGGAAGATTTGGATGCCGCGCGGCTCAGCCTGCTCGAAGGTTATCCCGATTATTATCTCGACCGTCCGGGAGCCAAGCCGGATGGCGGCCGTGCCCTCGATAATGACCTGTTCGATTTTTCCACATTGGGCGATTGGGCCGACAAAATTTTTCATCATGGTCCCGCACCGCGCATGATGCTTCGGGAGACGCCGCTGGGTGGCGGTACCGGACAAGTTGATCCAGCGGAAATGGCGCGACGCGAAACCGAAGATTTACGAGGCTGGGGACAGGCGTTGATCGGGCGCCTGTTAAAGGCCTGTCTCGACCGGGGTATTGAGCCGCTACTGGGAGTCAGCGGTTATCGTCTGGTGGTCGACAATGGCCGTGTAACCGGCGCTTCCGTGCACCGTGATGGAGCCAATTTGACCATAGACGCGTCACAAGGCGTTATTCTCGCCACTGGCGGTTTCGAATGGAATGAAGAGTTAAAGCAGGCCTTCCTGCGCGGCCCGCTTGATGCCCCTGCTTCGCCGCCGGGAAATCAGGGTGATGGCCTGAAAATGGCAATGGCTGCTGGTGCCAGCCTTGGCAATATGACCAGCGCATGGTGGGTCCCGACCCTGTCGATGACCAACGTCACATGGGAAGGCGGTGAACAGCGCTCCATGCCAGTGCTTATCGAACGAACCTTGCCACATACTATAATGGTCAACAGCGCAGGGAAACGCTTTTGCAATGAGGCCAATAATTACTCCGCGCTTGCGGGTGCTTTCCACCAATTTGACCCGGCGACCTATGACTATCCCAATTTACCGGCCTATCTGATTTTTGATCAGCAATATTTGTCCCGTTATCCGCTTGCCTCGGTTATGCCTGGGGATGCGGTGCCGGATTGGATCACCAGCGCGGACGATCTGGAAAGCCTTGGAACAGCTGTAGGTATTGACGGAGCCCAGTTGCAAGAGACAGTCAATCGTTTCAACGCCCATGCTATCAAGGGCCATGATCCCGATTTTGCCCGTGGTGAAAATGTCTATGACCGCTTTTATGGCGATCGGTCACGCAATGGAACAGCAGCCACATTGGGACCGATAACCAATGGTCCTTTCCACGCTGTCGAAATAAAAATGGGTACGCTCGGCACAAATGGGGGCGCCAAGACCGATGGATCGGCGCAGGTGCTAGACCTCGACGGAGACCCGATTCCAGGCCTGTTTGCGGCGGGTAACGTGATCAGTTGCCCGACCGGCGGCGTCTATGCCGGCGCCGGTGGAACCCTCGGCCCGGCATTGACCTTCGGATATATTGCCGGCCGCGCAGCCGCGCGGCGGATCAACAGCTAAACCATATGCAACAATTATCAAGAAGAGGATAAGAACATCAGAATTTTGACCATCGGTGCAACCGGCGACCAAGGCCACCCACTCCTGCAGCGCTTGCTGGAAGCCGGAATGCATCCTGTCGCCGCTCTGCGCAACACATCCACGCTGACCAACACACCCTTCGCGGATGTCGAGACGGTGGAAGCTGATCTTTATGACGAGCAGTCGATGATCAAAGCGGCACAGGACATGGATGCCATAGCGATGCACCTACCCTTTGTTTTTGATCTCGAAAAAGCAACCCAACTCGGTCACAATATTGTAGCCGCTGCCAAGGCCAGTAGCGTGCGAAAGATCGTTTTCAATACCAGTTGCTATGTTGCTGATGAAGATAATGGCAATCCTGCCCATGACGGTCGCAGGGCGATTGAAAAAGCGATTATCGACAGCGGCTTGGAATATGCGATTTTTGAGACCAAAGTCTTTATGGACAATATGATCCGCAGCTGGAACAAACCCTCAATCGTCAACAGTTCGATATTTGCTTATCCCGCCAAACCGGACCTAAAGATATCCTGGATTTGTCTTGACGATGTCGCAGCCTTCATGGTCGAAGCTCTCCAAAACGATGACCTACCCAGTGGGCGTTATGCTATTGGCGGACCGCAAGCCTTGGTTGGCGATGAGGTTGCAACTATTCTAAGCGAAGTGGCGGACAAGCCCATCACGTTCAAAAGCATGACACCAGATGAATTTGCCTCTGCGATGAGCCTGCTTGTCACCGGATCGGCGACCGTCGAACCCAAATCAATTTATAGCGGCATGGCAAGCTTTTACAGCTTTTATAATGAACAGCCGGTATCCCCGCTAATCGCTGATACAGAAGAAATGGCAAGATATTTCAAAACGCGGCCGACCCCTCTAACCGTTTGGGCAGCACGCCAGGATTGGAGCGATCCGACAGACCCCGCGCTGGCCATAAGAATGGCAGGTATGCAGTCGTGAGGATAATCGCAATTCTATTGCTCATCTTCAAAAATCTGTCATCTGAACGAGTTAAAGGACGTTAGTATTCAATAAATAACTCGACCAGTTACAGGACAGCCCGCATGCAGTTAAATCGACGCAATTTTACTGGTGGCCTTACCGCTCTAGCGTTTTCTGGCTTTGCCCAGCATAGCAGTCTGGCACGTACCGGCGCGGCCATGTCTCATAAAGGATATGGCGCATTACAGGTCGATCCCTACGGCTTGCTCGATCTGCCCGAAGGCTTTTCCTATCGGGTCATTTCCGAATTTCGCGGCGCCATGTCTGATGGGAATCGCGTCCCCGACCGCGCCGATGGCATGGGCTGTTTCGCCATGCCGGATGGCAAGATCGCGCTCGTGCGCAATCATGAGTTAAAAGCCAATCATTTTGATGATGGTCCTTTCGGCAATGTTCCATCCACACTCGCCACCTATGATCATAGCCAGGACGGCAAGCCGCTTGTCGGGGGCACTACCACATTGCTGCTGGATGGCCAGAGTCTGGTGGTGGAACGGGAACATCTTAGTCTGGTGGGCACGATTAGGAACTGTGCTGGCGGCACCACGCCGTGGGGCAGCTGGCTCACATGCGAGGAAGACATGACCCGCGCAGGCGATGGCGTGAAGCGCGACCATGGCTGGATTTTTGAAGTGCCTGCCGCGCATGAGGGGCTGGTCGATCCGGTTCCGCTGAAAGCCATGGGCCGGTTCAACCATGAAGCGGCGGCGGTCGATCCGGCGACCGGCATCGTCTATCTGACCGAAGACAGGAACGACAGTCTGTTCTACCGCTTCATTCCGAATGTTGCTGGCAAATTGGCCGAAGGCGGGAAGCTGCAAGCTCTCTCCTTTGCAGATGAAACACGCGATAATGACAGCCGTAACTGGGGCAACGTCACTTTCAAACCGGGGGCTTGGCAATTTGTCCGCTGGATTGATGTCAAAGATGTTGAAAGCCCGAATGATGATCTGCGCGAGCGCGGAGCGAGTGACGGAGCAGTCAAGTTCGCGCGCGGCGAAGGCATTATTTACGGTGATGGGGAGCTTTATTTCTGTTGCACATCGGGCGGCTCGGCGAAGGAAGGGCAGATCATGCGCTATCGGCCATCCCGTTTTGAAGGAGAAGCAGGAGAAGCAACTGCACCGGCCTTATTGCAATTGTTCATGGAATCGACCGACCGCCGCCAGTATAGCTATGGCGACAATATTACGATTGCACCCAATGGCCACCTGATCGTTTGCGAAGATCAATATAGCGCTACCGTCGATAATCACCTGCGTGGGATTACGCCGCGCGGAGAAGCCTACGCGTTGGCGCGGATACGGGTACAAACCGAACCCGCAGGCGCTTGCTTCTCTCCTGATGGACAGACGATGTTCGTGAACCTGTATAGCCCGACAAAAACGCTTGCGATTTCCGGTCCTTGGGGCAAAGCGATCTAGCTCTTTCTGGACAGTTAGAGTTTTAACCCACCCAGATAATCCAATAGAGCAGTAGTCGGCATAACGTCGGCATATTTCGCCTGCATGTCGAACAGGTTGGCCTTGTGCGGCGCTTCATGGCGATCACCCACGGCATCTTCTGCAATGATCGGGATAAATCCATGCGAGCTGCAATCGACGCAACTTGCGCGCACACAGCCGCTAGTCGAAAGACCTGTGATTATCAGGCTGTCATTGCCATTGGCCGTCAGGGTGGACGCCAGCGACGTCCCGAAAAAGGCGCTGGGATAATGCTTGGTGATGATCAGTTCATCTTCTGCCGGCTCAAGCCCCTTGGGCCAAGCGCCCATCGGATGCCCTGCGATAAAATTTTCAAGCGGCGGAACTTTCTGTGCAAAGCGTCCGCCTTCGATCATCGATTTGGTGTAGCTGACATTGGTATAGATGATTAGCAGACCCGCCGCACGCGCCGCGTCGCGAAGCCGAAGCGCGTTTTCCAACGCATCTTCTACCTCGGCATAGAGCGCACAGGACGGATCGAAATAAGCCTCGACGAAATCAATGAGGATGAGTGCAGGCTTTGCACCAAAACCCATTGATCCGTCGAAGACTCCCCCGTAATTATCGGCTTTGTCGCTCGCCATAAACTAGAATTTATACCCGACCTCGACACCAAAGCGGCGCAGGTTTCCTGGTGACAGGAAGGATCCACCAAATTCAATCGCCGGAATAACCTCGTTGAGATATTTCCGGTTTAACAGATTGTCGGCAAATGCGGTAACGTTCCAATTGTCCCCTTCCAGACCGAAGCGCAGGTCGAGTACACCGAAAGCCTCCCGTTCGGTAATCGAATAATCCGCATCACCGACAAATGCCGGCAGCGCCAGGGCAGAACCGGGCAGCAATCCGCTAAAAAGGGTCGGGCTGGTGTTGTTCTGAACCGAGTGGAACCATGTCGGACCGGTAATCCGATAATCTGCACGCATCACCAGATCAAAGTCGTTCGCAATGGGCGCAACCACCTGCGTACCGATATTTATCGTATAATCCGCAGTGTAAGGTGACTTGTTGCCAACAGTATTAGGCCGAGAGGCATTGGCCTTGATTTCGCTTTCGGTCACGTTGACTGAACCGAATATATCCCAGCCTTCCACGATTTCGGCATTTGCGTTGAATTCCAGACCGTAAAGCTCGACTTCATCGATATTGGACACCACCCGCAAAAGACCGAAACCGCCGACGAAAAACTCGAAAAACTGCATGTCATCGACATCGGTATAATAGCCCGCCAGATCAAATGTGATCCGGCCATTGGCAATCGCCCCTTTAACGCCAGCTTCAAACGCACTCGATGTTTCCTTGCGGAAGATATCATTGATCAGGACATTTGTGCCAATGAACTGGTTGAAATTCTGGTCAACAATCGCGGCAGAACCCTGATTGTTGAATCCACCGGATTTGAAACCAATGCCCCAGTTCGCGTAAAAATTGATGTCATCCGTCAAACCATAGCGCAGCGATACTTTCGGTTGCAGCTGCTTGAACGTTTCGGATTGATCGGGAATGGCACCAAAGGCCTGACCTGGATTAATTGGAGCCCCGGTAATCGGATCGGTAGCTAGAGGTACCTGGCTAGACACCTCACGATCTTCAACGTCGTAACGCAGCGCCAATCCGACATCAAAATTATCCGCAACTTCATAGTCGAGTGAACCAAAAACGGCATAGACATTGGTGTTGAAGTTATCCGCAAACAGCTGCGAAGTTGGGTTGCTGCTATTGGCATCGTTGAACAATTGCCGGGTAACGCCCTGCCCCAGATCAGCGCCCAAGCTCACTCCGACATCACGGTCGATATTGAGGAAATAGCCACCAATCTGCCAACCAAGCGGACCATCGCCATTGGACGCCAAACGAATTTCGGCGCTGATATCGGTTTGCTCGCGAATCTGAAACTGCGTTCCATCACAAGTTGTTGGACTATACGGTCCGAACGTAGAGCCATTAACCGGATCAAAGATGAACGGTACCGGATTGTTACCAACGAAACCCGGCTGGTTGACGGGAAAGCCGGTGAGCGCGGCCGTAGAACCAAAGCAGTTGTTTGAGGCGTCAATGGAAGCCTGCGTCGCACCCGGGAAAGTATAGCGCGCGAAATCGGCAGACGTACCATCGGCGGTCAGCGCCTGGTCCACATCGGCATAGAGCGCCCAAGCGGTCAATGTCGCAAAATCAAACTCATGCGTGAGTTTCACAGAGGCTTCAAATGTCTGCTGCTCATTGGTCGGACGAATATTGGAATAATAGTTGAAGGGATGATCGTTCACATCCTCAAAAAATGCCGGGTTTACAGCCGCGAAATTGGGCAGGTGAAAAGCGGCGTTAAAATTGATCGATGCGCCGGACAAGTCAGCATAGCGGGCCTTTACATCTACTTCCGTATCCGGACCGAGCTCGGCAACAAAGCGCCCGTCAACCGACCATGTTTCCTGGTCATCAACTACTTTTCGGTTGTTGAGGAAGCTGTTCCGGTAAAAGCCATCTGTCGTATTATAGGAACCGGAGAGCACGAAACCCGCGCTATCACCAACAGGAGCGGAAACATAAGCCGATGCCTTGTAAGTATTGTCCTCCGCTGCACTCAACCGCACACCACCTTCAAGCTCATCACCTGGTTTCAGGGTCTGGATAACAATCGCGCCAGCCGCAGCATTGCGTCCATAAAGCGCGCCTTGCGGGCCTTTCAGAATTTCGATCTGGCGCAATGTGCCCTGATCCTGATTGAGTTGAGCGGTGTTGGTTTTAAGGATACCATCCACCACCAGTGCGACAGAGCTTTCTGCATCGCGCGCGCCATTGATGCCGCGAATGTTGATCTGGGTATCACCAGCCTCTGCCGTGCCACTCACTATGGTGACACCGGCCGTCAGCTGAACAAACTCGTCAGCCTGCTCAATGCCAGTGCGCGCGAGCGTTTCGGCGGTGAACACCGTGACAGACGCGGGTACTTCAGCCAGCAATTCGTCCTGGCGCCGGGCCGTGACAATGATGACATTACTATCTTCGCCTTCGCTTGCGCCCTGGTCGCCCGCTGACTGGGCCAGAGCCGGGTTGAAGCTTACCAGAGCAGCAAAGCCTGCTGAAAGTGAAAGAGCCGTTTTTACGCGATACATGTTGTTTTTCCTTCCCTGAATGGAATGATGTGCAAGCCTTGTGGCCCGTCACATTGATTTTATACGAGGACGTTCTCTCCGCTCATGTAGACATAGACTTCCTGAAATTTGCCGTCGCGCATGCGCCAGAAATTGGTGTTGTTGAGCAATGTGACGTTACCGTCAGCATCGGTCAGCTCTGCAACAAAGCTAGCGGCAATCCGGCCATTGGCTTCGTCCACAGTGCAGGTAAAATCGCGGTGGATGATGGTTTCATAAGCGTCGAAGAAATCCTCGAACATGCGCTTTATTTCGGCTTTTCCGGCATGACGGGTAAAGCTGGTTTGCACGCAGAACAAAGCTTCCTCGTGAAAACATGCCAAAGCGGCATCCATATTTTTTGCGTCGACGTTACCAAAATAGGTTTTTGTAGCAAATTCAATAAGCTCTGCACGGGAAAGGCCGGGTTCATATTGCATCAGGCGTCTCCCTCTTTGAGCAGGTTGTCACCGCTCATATAGACAAAGACATGCTGGAACAGCCGGTCCTTGCAATAGAAGCGATTGCAATTCTCGTAGCGCAGTTGCTCACCGCCATTGGGCGTGATCAATACCGTGAACTGTGAACAGACGGCATTCGTTTCGGGGTCGGCAGTGTGGACGAAATTGCCATGCCAGATCGATTCGAAATCCGCGAACAGCTTTTCGAACATCGCCCGGATGGCATCGCGGCCCTCATGGATCGTGTTGGAAGTTGCTTCATGCAAGATTGCGTCAGGCGTGAAGCAATTGAGAACCTGCGTCATATTCTTGTTATCGACGCCGTCAAAATAGCGCTTCGTAACGATGTCGATATAAAAGGGATAAGGGAGCGGGACTTGCCCTGTCATACCCGGGGTCCAGTCTGCCATTAATACCATCCTTTTCTGATATCACCGTCTTTGGGCACTTCAGGTGCCGGAAAAGCGACTTTGCTGTGGGTCAGTCCCAATTCGATCAGCGTCTCCAAAAATTTATAAGCCACCTGACCCGGATTGAGCACCGGGATCGGCAAGTTGTCATCGAGATATTTTGCCGACTGGTGCATGGTGGTGGAACCGAGCACGATCACGTCGGCCCCGTCTTCCTCCATTGCTGCTGTCGCTTCGGCTTTCAGCTTGTCAAATATTACTTCTTCCTTGCCCGCGAGCAATTCCGTCACATCGGGACGCGTGTCTATCGACCGCAAAGAAGCAACGCGATCCCACCAGCCATATTCGTTGAGTGTTTTCTCATAGAGCGGG
Source organism: Parasphingorhabdus sp. (assembly GCF_965233695.1). Taxonomy (GTDB): domain Bacteria; phylum Pseudomonadota; class Alphaproteobacteria; order Sphingomonadales; family Sphingomonadaceae; genus Parasphingorhabdus. The sequence goes on along the minus strand of NZ_OZ247497.1, from coordinate 1,564,214 downwards.
AACCATTCGGGCCACATGGTCAGCACGGTAAACTTCTTGCCCAGCATCATGGCGGCGGCAAAGGCAGCCTCACCGGGGCCAACAACGGGAATCGACAGCCGAGAGCGTAAGGCCCGCATTCCACTATCACTAACGGTATCGATCAGGACGCCAGCATAGCCTTCCTCCTCTGCCTTGATTCCAGCCTGGAAAACGGTCCAGTCCATTAACATAGTGTCGTGATAGCTATCGCCCAATGCCGCTCCCCAAGGGACAGCGACAAATTCCGGGGCAAAACCCTCTCGGACAAAATCAGCGGGCAATTGCTCTGCGCGGGCGGCAACACCTGCTTCATCCATCGGGATCGGAACGATGACTTTGATGCGATTCGGATCAGGCATAGGTTGACAAATCTCCCAATTGCACTTCTATTGTATACAAAACCACCCCGTCAAGCAGAAACTGTTCGCGCTACGACTAAGACTAGTCCAATCCTCAAAAAATATGGTCGATCCCATCATGCCCGCTTCCGAAACTGCCTACCAGAAAATCCGCACTTTCATCCTACAGGGGGAGGCCATTCCCGGCATGCAATTGACCGAGGAAAAACTGTCCGAGATATCGGGTGTGTCCCGAACCCCGGTGCGTGATGCGGTTCGGCGGCTCGAAAATGAAATGCTGGTTGTCCGCAGCGCATCCAAAAGACTGTTTGTAGCCGACTGGTCCGAAGGTGAAGTAGACGAGATGTTCACCCTGCGCGCCATGTTGGAAGCTCATGCCGCGGCCCGCGCGGCGAGCCGAATCGACGACGACACGCTTGAGTTGTTGCACAAAATCAACACCGAGCTCAAGGACGCCGTCAACCAGTCTTCACCTGATGTTACGTCGTTTCTGGAGGCTAACCGACGCTTTCACGATCTGATATTGGAATGTGCGCAATCTCCGCGGCTAAACAAATTAATGCCAGCGCTGGTCGAGCAGCCTGTGGTGCGGCAAACGGCACATCAATATACCAAGACCCAGCTCAACCAGTCTGCTATTGATCATGACGAGTTGATTGCCGCTTTTACCGCAAAAGATGCAGATTGGGCGAAATCCGTGATGACCAGCCATATCCGTAGAGCGTTCCACTCTTTCAGTATGGCCGCCGTGCCAAAACCCTAGCAGTTCAAATGATACCGCGGTCCTGCAGATCCGCCATTTTGGTACTGTCCATGCCCAGCAACTCGCCATAAATGGCCTCATTATGGGCACCCAGCTCAGGACCGATAGTTTCGATCTTGCCAGGCGTGTCCGACAATTTCGGCGCGACATTCTGCATTACGAAATTTTCATGTTGCGGATGATCCATCGTCACCAATGCGTTGCGCGCTTTAAAATGTGGGTCGGCGAGCATTTCGGGCGCGCGATAGATATTGCCCGCTGGAACACCGTTTTCTTCGCATAGATCGAGCACTTCCTGACTGGTCAGGGTCCGGGTCCAGACATTAATCAGAGCATCCAGTTCCGTCTGATTTTCGCCGCGCGCGACGTGCGTGGCGTAGCGCGGATCATCACCAAGCTCCGGCTGCCCCATCATCGCTGACATACGCTTCCAAACGCTGTCCTGATTGCCACCAATCAACACGCTGCCATCTTTGGTTTCATAGACATTGGAAGGTGCGATTTTCGGCAGGATCGAGCCGGTCCTTTCGCGAATATGGCCCGCAACCGTATATTCCGCGACAGTGGACTCCATATTGGCAAGCACTGCTTCGTAGATAGCAGAATCAACCACTTGCCCCTTGCCCGTCACATGGCGATGATGCAGCGCCATCATCGCACCAAGGCAAGCATAGGTGGCCGCCAGCGAATCGCCAATCGACAGACCCGCGCGGCTTGGCGGACGATCTGGCTCACCCGCAATATAGCGCATGCCGCCCATGGCTTCACCGATTGAACCATAGCCAGCGCGTGAGGCATAGGGCCCGGTCTGGCCATAGCCGGAAACGCGAATCATGATCAGCGCCTGATTGATCGCGCTGAGCTCGTCATAGCCCAGACCCCATTTTTCCATCGTACCCGGGCGGAAATTTTCCAACAGGAAGTCGCTTTTTTCCACGAGCTTTTTGACGATTTCCTGACCTTCTTTTTCTCGCAGGTTAAGCGTGATCGACTTTTTATTGCGCCCGACGACCGAGAACCAGAGCGGTATGCCCTGTCCCCAACTGCGCATTGCATCGCCGACTTTCGGCGGCTCAATTTTGATCACTTCCGCGCCATGGTCGCCCATCAGCTGACCACAAAAAGGACCGGCAATAAGCTGCCCCATTTCAATCAACCGAAGTCCGGTCAGTGCCCCTTGCGCCATTAAAAAACCTCCTGCATGATGCTTTTGCTATACAAAGCACAACATGGATTGTATACAATTTCTATGGCTTATGAAAACCCTATATCTATCAACATCGTCGAAGTCGGTCCGCGTGACGGGCTTCAGAACGAGCCGGATATTATAGCTACCGAAGACAAACTGGGCCTGATCAACCATATGATCGACGCCGGCATCCGGCGCATGGAGGTGGCAAGTTTCGTCCATCCCAAGCGTGTGCCTCAAATGGCGGACGCCGAAGCTGTAATTGCTGGTCTGCCGGACCGTGAAGACATGTCTTATATCGGTCTCTGCCTCAACAAGCGCGGCGTGTTGCGCGGACTTGCCACGAAAGAAGGCGGCAAGCGCGGTATCGATGAAGCCGGCTGCGTGATCGTTGCCAGCGACACGTTTGGAGAGAAGAATCAGGGACAGACTATCGAACAGGGTATAAGGGAAAATCGCGAGATGATCCGCTTTGCCAAGGGCGAAGGGTTAAAAGCACAGGTCACCATATCTGCCGCCTTTGGTTGTCCCTTTGAAGGTCATGTCCCGCCCGAAACCGTGTTGAATATTGCAAGTGAAATGGCCGAAGAAGAACCGCTCGAAATCGCGCTTGCCGACACGATTGGTGTCGGCGTGCCCGGGCAGGTTGAAGACCTGTTTGGCCGCCTCAAGGAAATTTTACCCGATCATATCAAGATGCGCGCACATTTTCATGACACGCGTAATACCGGTATTGCTAATGCCTGGGCCGCGGTACGGTCAGGCGTGTCGACACTGGATGCCAGCCTTGGCGGGCTTGGCGGTTGCCCTTTCGCACCCAACGCCACCGGAAATATCGCGACCGAGGATCTCATAAACCTGCTTGACCGTTCAGCGATCAATCACGGCGTTGATCTGGCGAAAGCCATCGCCACCAATCAATGGTTTGAAACAATAATGAAACGTCCCTTGCCATCACTTGTCGCAAGGGCAGAAGCCTGAATGCATAAATAAAAGAGAGAGAATGATATGGGGTATCGACTAGGCGTTGATGTCGGGGGAACCTTTACTGATCTGCTGCTGTTCAATGATGAAACAGGGCAATTCTGGCGCACCAAAACGCCGTCTACGCCCCATGATAGTTCCGAAGGCATCTTAACCGGCGTGAACGCGATTTGTGAAGATGCAGACGTCAAGGCGAGCGAAATTGAATATTTCCTGCACGGAACGACTGTCGCTACGAACGCGGTCCTCGAAGGCAAGGGCGCAAAAGTCGGCCTGATCACCACCGAAGGTTATCGCGATATCATGCAAATTGCGCGAAGCTTTGTGCCCGGTGGTCTTGCAGCGTGGATTATCTGGCCAAAACCGCAACCATTGGCGGCTCTTGAAGACACGGTGACCGTAAAAGAGCGTATGGACGCCGATGGCAACGAAGTACGTCCATTAGATGAAGCCAGCGTAACAACGGCCATAGAATATCTTAAACAACAGGGCGTGGAAGCCGTTACGGTATCGTTGATGAACGCCTATGCCAATGGCGCGCATGAAAGCCGGATCGGCGAAATGGTAGCGGCCGAAATGCCGGATATCCCCTATTCGTTGAGCCATGAGGTTCTGCCCGAGATGCAGGAATATGAGCGGACCTTGACGACGGTCGCGAACGCAGCCGTGCGGCCAGTGGTTAGCCATTATGTGTCCAATCTCCGCGCCAAGCTGGCCGATGCCGGTATGGCGGGACGCTTCTCGCTGCTGCGCTCTGATGGCGGCCTGATGTCCTCGCAAAAAGCGGAAGAGCATCCGGTCAATATTCTAATGTCCGGTCCCGCTGGCGGCGTTACAGGCGCTGTCTGGGTTGCCAAAAATGCGGGATTGAAAAATATCCTGACACTAGATGTCGGCGGCACTTCGACAGACGTGGCGCTGATTGAAAATCTCGAACCGCGCCGGGTTCGCACGACCGAGGTTGGCCATCTATCTGTCCGCGCGTCTTCGCTGGACGTAAAGACGGTTGGCGCAGGCGGCGGCTCGATCGCCTATGTACCGGAGCTAACCGGTGCGTTGCGGGTTGGACCACAGTCCGCAGGCGCGGTGCCCGGCCCCGTGGCTTATGGCAAGGGTGGCGAGGAACCGACGGTCACCGACGCCAATGTCGTGCTCGGATATCTGCCCGAAAATTTGCTTGGTGGCTCGTTCCAGCTGGATCGCGAGGGTGCCAAGAAGTCTGTGCAAAAGATCGCTGACGCTCTTGGCATTGATTTGATGGCAGCAGCACGCGGTATCATTGATATTGTGAACGAGAATATGTTCGGTGCGCTGCGCATGATTTCGGTGCAGCAAGGCTACGACCCGCGCCATTTTGCCCTGATGGGTTTCGGCGGAGCCGGGCCGTTGCATGTCAATGCGGTGGCGAAACTGATGGGCAGTTGGCCAGCGGTTTCGCCGGTTTCGCCCGGGGTGCTCTGCGCTTTGGGTGACGCGACGACACGTATGCGGACCGAAACTGCCCGCTCTTTCTCTCGCCTGGCGACGACCACTGATGCATCCGAGCTGGTCGCAATCCTTAAGGAAATGGCGGATCAAACCCGTGCGGAACTGCTGTCCGATGGGGTTGCCGAGGAAGACCTGACCAGCGAATTTGAAATTGATGTGCGCTATGCCGGACAGGCGTTCGAGGTGCCTCTGACCATCACGCCCGAAGTTTTGGAGCAGGATGGCATTGACGGCATATTGGCGCGTTTTGACGAAGAGCATCACCGGCTATTCACCTTCAACATGGATACACCACATGAAATCGTGAACCTCCGCGCTGTCGCGCTAGGGCAATCGCTCAATCTGCCAGCGGCCCAATTACCCAAGGGCAATGGCGATCCATCAGAGGCAAAAATCCGCGATCATAAATTATGGATGGATGGCGCGGAGCAGGATGGCGCCATCTACGATCGGGCCAAGCTGAGGCAAGGCGATGTGATCAAAGGCCCGGCTGTTATTGTGGAAATGGATTCCACCACCCTGATCGAAACAGGCTGCGTCGGTGAAGTGGACGCGGTCGGCAATATCCTCATCAACCTTGCAGAGGGGAAATAAGATGCCCGCAACGATTATTGAAACCAACGCAACGCCTTTCAAGAAAATCGACATTGATCCGGTCACGCTGGATATTATCGAAAACGCGCTGCGCAATGCGCGGATAGAAATGGATGCGACGCTTGTGCGGACCGCCATGTCGCCCGGTATCCGGGAACAGGGAGATGCTTTTCCGCTGATCGCTGATCATACCGGCAAGATGATCGTCGGCCAGTTTGGCAGCTTTATCGACGGCTTCCTGCGCCTATATGACGGGACGCTCGAAGATGGTGATATGATCTTCCTGTCCGATCCTTACAGCTGTGATGGCGCTGTCAGCCATAATAATGACTGGCTGATCCTGTTGCCCATTTTCAAGGATGGCCGCTTGATCGCCTATACCGCCATGTTTGGGCATCAGTCCGACATTGGCGGCAAAGTGGTCGGTTCCATGCCAATTGATGCGAAATCGATCTTTGAAGAAGGGGTTCGCATACCTCCGGTGAAGATCTGGAAAAAGGGCGAATATAATGAAGACTTGATGAAGCTCGTTATGCACCAAACCAGAAAACCGGATTGGTGCCAGGCCGATTTGAACGCAATTATTGCATCCTGCCGCGTGGCCGCGCGCCGGGTGATTGAAATGGCGGATCGTTTCGGTGATGATGTCTATGTTTCGGCGACGCAAGAGCTGCTGGCGCGCAATCATCGGGCCATGAAAACATTGATCGGTCAAGCGATTGGTGAAGAGCCAGTCAGCTTTGAAGATTATATCTGTGATGATGGTATTGGCGCTGGCCCTTACAAGATTAAATGCACAATGCGGCGCGAGGGCGAGAAGGTCATTCTCGATTTTGAAGGCACCGATCCGCAAAGCGGGGCTTCCATCAATTTCCTGCTCAATGAAAATATGTTCAAGATGTTCTTTGGCATCTACATGATCATGGTTTTCGATCCGCAAATCCTGTTCAACGACGGTTTCTATGATCTGATTGAGGTCAAGATTCCGGAAGGGTCCCTTCTCAAACCGAAATTCCCGGCTGCGCTTTCTGGCCGCACCCACGCGCTGGGGCGTATTTTTGATATTCTCGGCGGGCTGCTGGGTCAGAAGACACCGGAATTCCTGAATGCAGCCGGCTTTTCGTCTTCGCCGCATCTTTTCTATTCCGGTAATGACAAAAATGGCGACTGGTTCCAGCTGTTCCAAATTGGGTTTGGCGGGATACCCGGGCGTCCTCTAGGCGACGGACCAGATGGTCACTCGCTATGGCCTGGCTTCACCAACGTGCCCAATGAATTTCTGGAACGCTATTTCCCGCTGCGCATAGAACGCTATGAGACAGCGCAGGATAGCGGCGGCGCAGGATTGCACCGAGGCGGCAACGGCATTCACCTGACCTATCGCTTCCTCGCCGCTGGAACCATTTCCATCCATGATGACCGTTGGTTCGTTCCGCCATGGGGTGTGAACGGCGGTGAGCCAGGAAAACGCGCCCGTAAAATTCTCGAGAAAGCGGACGGCACCAGCACGATCGTCGCCAATAAGGTGGAAGAGATCACCGTGGCCGAGGGCGATCAGTTGCACTTCGTTACCTGGGGTGGTGGCGGATGGGGCGATCCGCTCGAGCGTGATCCCGAGTTGGTCGCTCTGGAAATTCGTCAAGGTCTGGTCAGTGTAGATGGAGCGCGGGAATATGGCGTCGTCATTGCGGACGATGGAACGGTGGATCAATCGGCAACGGACAGTTTGCGGGCCGATATGGCTAGCCAAGTTATCGAGACGGACAGTCCGTTTAACTTCGGCCCGGATATCGACACGCTCCGCACCAATTGCCTGGAAGAAACCGGTCTGCCTGCACCTATCCAGCCAGGGCATGTCGCCGCCTAACACTAATCCTTCTATTAGTGGCCGTTCTGTTAGTGGACTTCGCCTTTGTCGCCGATAATCTGGGTGACAAAGGAGAGGTTTTCTTATGAGCATTTTGGACAGTTTCAAACTGGAAGGCGACGTTGCCGTCGTTACGGGCGCAGGCAAAGGCATTGGTCGAGCAATTGCTTTGGGTTTGGCAGAGGCTGGCGCAGACATAGCCCTAGCGGCCCGCACAGTTGGTGATCTGGAGACTGTAGCTGAAGAAGTCCGCGCGCTGGGTCGCCGGGCCATAACCGTTGCTACCGATGTCACCGATATGGCAGCGCTCGAACATCTGGCGGAACGCACCGTTGCAGAACTGGGCAAGCTGACAGTCTGGGTCAGCAATGCAGGTGGCCTACCGGATGGGACACCGCGCTACCTCACCAAGACATCAGAGGATAATTGGGACGCGCAGATCGATCTCAATCTCAAGAGCGTCTGGATGGGCGCTGTCGTTGCGGCAAAGCATATGAAGGAAGATGGTGGCGTGATCATCAACACCTCATCCCGGGCTTCGTTTGGCGGGCAGATTAAAAACGGCCCCTATGGGGCATCCAAAGCGGCCGTGAACAGCCTGACCAGCACCTTGTCGCTGGAACTCGCCCCGAAAATCCGCGTCAACGCTGTGGCCCCCGGCCCGATCCCGACCGAAAATTTTGATGAATCCATGGGCATAAAATCAGAGGATGATCGCGAGAAGCTGCTCAAACATATCGGCATTCCCTTGCAGCGCTACGGCACGGAGGAAGATATTGCCGCGGCCGTCATCTATATGGCCTCACCGGCGGCCAGCTGGGTCACCGGCCAATGTCTGTTCGTGACCGGAGGGCGCTAAACGAAAGATTGCAGGCATCTGCCAAACTGCGCTAACATCCGGGAAACAAAAGATTGCGGCGCGCTTGAACAACATATTTCCGATATTCCAGTTTCTGAACGACAAGACCGCGGCCGGTTTGGACTGCGCCCTTGTAACGCTGACGGCGGTCACAGGGGCCTCCACCCGCAATCCCGGCGCCCATATGGCGGTCGCAGCGGATGGCAGCGCAGCTGGCTCCTTTTCCGGCGGCTGTATAGAAACGGCGGTCATCGCTGAAGCCGTGGATTGCATCAGCGCAGCTGCCCCGCGCGAAGTCCGCTTTGGCGCCGGATCACCCTATCTCGACATTCGCTTGCCCTGCGGCGGGGGTATAGATTTGCTTTTTACGCCTTTACCCGATGCGCCCGTTGTAGCAGAACTGTTCCAAGCGGTTACCGCAAGACAGCCTTTCACCATCTGCATGGATCGCGAGACAGGAGCACTAACCAGCGCGCCCGCCGAGCAGGATCAAGCGGTTATCAGCGAAGGGGCATTGGTTCATGTCAATCACATCCCACCCGCAAAAATCGTGATCCTAGGCCATGGCGCGGTGGTGGAGAATCTCGCCAATCTTACGGCATCCTATGGACTCGATTGCGAAATATTGACCCCTGACGCTGATATAGTGGCGCGTGTCAACGAACAAGGCGGCACCGTCAGTCTGCTCAAGACACCGGCGGCAACCGATCTCTATAAGGCCGATCCATGGACCGCCTGTGTCTTCTATTTCCACGATCATGATTGGGAAGCGGCGTTGATGAAACAGGCACTGGCATCCCCAGCCTTTTACATCGGCGCGATGGGCAGTTTCAAAACCCATGACACGCGCAAGGCTTTGCTCAGCGACATTGGCGTCAGCGATAAAGATATAAAGCGCATGAAGGCGCCCATTGGCATCATCCCGTCTACCCGAGATCCGGCGACGCTCGCGCTATCCACGCTGACAGAGATTATCGAAACCTATCACAGCAGGTTCAGCCGGACGCACGGGCATATCGCGCTATAGCGATGACTTCAAAGAGACTGGCCGTCATCCACTACCATATCTGACCCCGTCACCGACTGTGATGCATCGGATGAGAAATACAGCATCATCGCATCGAGCGATGACATGTCCTGCAGACGCCGACGATGGAACCCCGCGATTTGTTTCTGACCGCCTTCAGTCTGATACCAGTCGCCCTGAATTTCGGTGGCGATATAGCCCGGATGGATGGTGTTCACATTCACCCCCTGCCGCACCCATTCCCGCGCCAGATTGCGGCCGAGATGCGTGACGCCCGCCTTGCTCGCAGCATAGGCGCTATCGCCCTCGCCCGTCAGGCGTGATGTGATCGAACCGATGATCGTGATCCGGCCATTTTCCTTGGCCCGGCTATCATTGGCAATGAGCCGCTTGGCGCCTTCCCGTGCGACAAGGTAAACCCCGACAAAATTTGTGCCGACAAGCGTTTGCAGGTTTTCCAGAGGCACATCCGTGGACCTGCCAGCGGCACTGACACCGGCATTGGCGATAATGGTATCGACAACGCCAAATTTGGCTTCAGCGGCATCATAGGCCGCGACAACCGATGCCTCATCGGTGACATCCAGGGGCACGGCCAAGGCATTGCCACCGGCTGCGACTATTTTCTCCGCCACTTCTGCCGTGCGATCTGTGCGCCGCGCACCCAGAACAACATTGGCTCCTGCCGCTGCAAACAATTCGGCGAAATGCGCGCCCAAGCCCGATGATGCCCCAGCGATCAAAGCGGTCCGGCCCGCCAGCGAAAATGGAATGTCCATGATTTCTCCTCTGGAACATGCTTATCACAATAGGCTCTAGACCATCGCTATCGGCTCGGCCAATATCGCTTTGCATAGGGGCAAATGGAAGAGGATAAACATGATCAACGCATCCCAAAATCATCAGGCACTGAATTATGAAGGTAAGATAGTTTCCATCATTGGCGGCTCCAGCGGGATAGGCAATGCCACGGCGCAGGCCTTTCGCGCATGCGGTGCGCAGGTTCGTGTTACCGGCACACGCGCGGGACCGGATGAATATTCGAAGGACCAAGGCTCTGATCTGGAAGGCTTGCACTATGCGCAGGTCGATGCCGCCGATGACGCCGCCATTGCCGCCTACCGTCAGACGTTTGATCGTCTGGATGTGCTGATCTGTTCGCAAGGCATGGTGCTGTACAAACGGCAGGAATTTGAACCGGACAATTTTGCCAAGGTGATTCAGGTTAATCTCAACAGCCTGATGACCTTTGCGGGACAATTTCATGATCTGCTCAAAGAAGCACAAGGGTCGTTGATCATCATCAGCTCGACCGCCGCCTTTCACGCGACCGTTGGAAACCCAGCCTATAATGCGTCGAAAACCGGAGCCATGGGGTTGACCCGAACACTTGGCAAAGCGTGGGCCCCGGATGGCATCCGCGTAAACGGGATAGCGCCGGGCCTTATCGCCACCAAGATGACGGCGGTGACAACCGAAAATCCGAAACGCCGGGAAGCGACGATCCGCAATATTCCCGTTGGCCGCATTGGCGATCCCGAAGATATGGCTGGGCTATCTCTGTTTCTGGCATCGCCGCTGGCCAGCTATGTCGTCGGGCAGACATTGATCGCAGATGGCGGACTGTTGCTTTAGTCTAATCGGCAGCCGGCTCACCGGTCACCGCTTTGCCCGTCCACCAGAACAGGATTATGGCCGCGATCAGGCTGACCACCACCGTTGCGATGACCGCGTAACTGAGCGACATGGAGCCATGTTCCGCAGCCCAGTTGTCACTCATTAGTCCAATCAGCGCAGGACCAATGCCATAGCCGAGCAGGTTTATCACCAGGCTGCTGATCGATGATGCCGTGCCGCGTTCTGACGGCAACACCGCGGCCTGCACCATGGAAATTGCGGCCCCCTGTGTCGAAACCAGAAGAACATAACCGATGATATAGAGCGTCAGAGTCATTTCCAGACTATCCGCCAGCAAACAGAACGACCAGAATGGCAGGGTAAGCGCCATCGCGAAGCTGCAATACCACGGGCGCCATTTGGGGTTTTTCTTGGCCAGATAATCGGCCAGATAGCCTCCTAATATCATCCCCGGTACACCACCGGCGAATAATACCGCACCCAGATACACGCCCACTTCTCCCTGCGTAACATCAAAGTTGCGGATCAGCGTAGGTGCCAGCCAGATAGCAAAGGCAAAAGAGGGTATATTGGTAAACGAATTGGCCAGCACAACGCGGAAAAATACGCTGTTTTTAAACAGCGATCGCATCGTGACCATGAACGGCTGCTGCTCATCGACGCCGGCCTGTCCGGCTTGCCCGCTATCCTTTTTGAAATAGCGGCCGCGCTTTGGTTCCTTGATAGTGAAATAGAGGATGATGCCCAGCAACACCCCCGGCAGGCCCAATATTATGAATGTCCAGCGCCACCCGTAGGATTCTGCAATCAGCCCGCCCGCTGCATAGCCCAGCACGGGCCCGAGTACAGCGCCTACCGCAAATATACCCATCGCACGTGACAATTCCTGAGGCTCAAAATAGTCCGTGATAATCGAGACGGAAGGGGGACCGCCGCCCGCTTCTCCGACACCGACGCCAAGGCGGGCGAGAAGCATTGTCCAGAAACCAACCGCGGCGCCGCAAAGGGCGGCCATCAGGCTCCATAGCGACAAGGCCACCGCAACCATATTCTTGCGGTTTGTACGGTCCGCCAGTCGCCCTGCCGGAATACCCAGGATCAGGTAGAAGGCGGTAAAGGCTGTTCCCGCCAGCAAGCCAATTTGCGTATCGCTCAACAGAAATTCGGCTTTGATATCCTCGATCAGGATCGACATGACCAGCCGGTCGGCAATGTTGAACATGAAGGTCAGCATCAGCATGATCAGCACATAGTAGCGATAGATCCCGCCGGTGCTTGATGTCGCCTGATCAGCCATATCCATTCCCTCCCAAAGGAAGGAACGGGATAACGCGAAAAAGGGGGCACAGCCAGAGCGGCCGCACCCCCTTTTGTGATAGGGCTTTGATGCTCGTTTTAGGCGGCTGCGGTGAGCTTGATATGCCGCCGCATATGATGATCGACGCTGCCAAATTCGCTTTCAATGATTGAAAGCCGCTTGAAATAGCTGCCGACAGCCGTTTCGTCGGTTACGCCCATGCCGCCATGGGTCTGCACCGCAGACTGGCCAACAAAACGTGCCGATTGCCCGATACGGACCTTGGCGGACGAGACCGCATGCTTGCGGGTCGCTTCGTCTTCAGCGAGCTTGATCGTCGCGAGATAGGACATGGAAATCGACTGCTCATATTCCATGAACATGTCGACCATGCGGTGCTGGAGCACCTGAAAGCTGCTGATCGGCACGCCGAACTGCTTGCGCTGTTTGGCATATTCCAGTGTCATGGCGTGGGTCACCTGCATAGCGCCGGTGGCTTCTGCGCAGACCGCCGCTGTGGCTTCATCGACAACCGTCTCGATCAGCGGCAGGCCATTGTCCAGTTCGCCGATCAAGGCATCGGCCGGCACCGAAACATTCTCGAAATAGACCTCCGAAGCACGGCGACCATCGACGGTGGCATAGTCGCGCAAACTGACGCCATCAGCGTCCTTTGCAACGATGAATACGGAAACACCATCGGCATCAGTCTGTCCGCCAGAGGTTCGGGCGGTCACCACGAAATGACTGGCCCAAGGCGCGCCAATCACAACCGCTTTCTGGCCGTTTAGTGTGTAACCTTCACCATCTTTTTTCGCAGTAGTTGTCAGGTTCGCCAGATCATAGCGACCTTGCGGTTCGGCATAGGCGAAGGCGAAAACCTTCTCGCCTGCGATGATCGCGCTGAGATATTCTTCCTTTTGCGCAGCCGTTCCGGCATGTTTCAGGAACCCGCCTGCACAGACAACGCTGGGAACAAACGGCTCGACCACCAGGCCTTTGCCAAATTCTTCCATGATCAGCATGGTTTCGACTGCGCCGCCGCCAAAGCCGCCATCCTCTTCCGAGAAAGGCGCGGCCAGCATGCCCAGTTCCGCCAACTGTGCCCAGAATTCTGGGCGCCAGCCGGACTCGCTGGAAATCACGGCACGCCGTGTATCCCAGTCATATTGCTCCCGAACCAGTCGTGAAATACCGTCACGAACCATATTCTGTTCGTCAGAAAAATTGAAATCCATAGTTTCGCTTTCTTATTATATCTGCGGGTTGGATCTAAAGTCCGAGAACCATTTTGGTGATGATGTTACGCTGGATCTCGTTCGATCCCCCGTAAATCGATGTCTTGCGCATGTTGAAATAGGTCGGTGCTGCGCTGTGGGCATAGTCCGGTCCAATCGGGAAATCGTTCGAGCCATCGGCAGGGAAGCTGCGGAAATCGGGTGTACCGTAATAGCCAACCGCTTCCAGTGTCAATTCCGTCAAGCGCTGCTGGATTTCCGTACCCTTCACTTTCAAGAGCGAGCTTTCCGGACCCGGGCCCTTACCCGCCTGTTCGCCAGCCAGTGTACGCAGCTCGGTAATTTCCAGCGCAGCGAGATCGATTTCCAGCTGGCTGATCTTGGTTGCAAAACCCATGTCCTTGATCAGCGGCTCGCCGTCCAGCATCTCATGCTTGGCAATGTCTTTCAGCTGCTCGACACCGCGCTTTGAACGCGCCACGCCAGCAATGCCGGACCGTTCGTGCGCCAGCAGGAATTTCGCGTAGGTCCAACCCTTATTCTCCTCGCCAATCAGGTTTTCCGCAGGTACGCGCACATCTGTGAGCCACACTTCGTTGACCTCATAACCGCCGTCAATCAGCTTGATCGGCCGCACTTCGATGCCGGGCGTGTTCATGTCTACCAGAATGAAGCTGATACCTTGTTGCGGCTTGGGCGCGTCGGGATCGGTGCGGCACAGGAAGAAGCCCCAATCGGCATGCTGCGCCAACGTCGTCCAGGTTTTCTGGCCATTGAGAATATAATCGTCACCATCGCGGATCGCGGTTGTTTTGAGTGATGCGAGATCGGAACCAGCGCCGGGCTCCGAATAGCCCTGACACCACCACACATCACCGCTTCTAATGCCGGGCAGATGCTTGGCTTTCTGCTCTTCATTGCCGAATGTATAGATAACCGGGCCGACCATTGCGACGCCGAACGGCAGCGGCATGACCGCATTGACGCGCGCATTTTCTTCTGACCAGATATAACGCTGTGTCGGGGTCCAGCCGGTTCCGCCATATTGCTCAGGCCAGGCCGGAACAGACCAGCCCTTTTCACCGAGGATTTTATGCCATGCGGTCATATCTTCCGGACTCATGTCATCCTGCACCGCGGCGCGTTCGATATTTTGCGGGTAGTTATTCTCGATAAAATTACGCACTTCATCGCGAAATGCTTTTTCCTCTGCTGTGAACTCCAGGTTCATGACCGACTCTCCAATAATGAATTTGGCGTCAACATAGGCCAAAAACCGCAGAAAACAAGCTGATCTAAAGGCCGTAGCAGGTGACGCTACGGCAAGCGCGACTCTTGTGGATTTTCACTTTGACAAATTTGCAGCCCGATTTAATCGACTCATTAAATATCAGCCGAATATTTGTCCTTACGGCGTTTCCCGAACCGCATGCCGCTTTCCAGCTTGGCGCGCAAAGCGGTGTAATAGGCCTCCAGAAATATACGCTCATCACCGCTGCCCGGCTCCCATCCGATTTTATTGCAGATTGAGCTCGTCACGGTTTGGATTGCCTCTTCGGTGCCGGTGCGCAGCACAGTTTCCAGCGTTTGCAACTCGAACTCGCCATAAACCGACAAATCAGCATCAGAAAATTCATATCGGCTGGAACCAGATCCGGGCACCAGCTTCCCGTTTGCCTCGGCGGAAGGCGCAACAACACCGTCGAGATTTCGCTTCACATTCTGGATAACCCATGTCCCGGCGATCAGATCACCGCATCGCAGCCGGTCTTTGTTAAACAGCGGAAAGAGTAGGAACATAAGCACCCAGAAAAAGCCGGCCCAGGCAGTGAAATCTGTCATGGATCCGCTCGCTTCGCCAGAAGAGATAAAGATCAAAGGCAAGAACAGCTCGATATCCCGGATGATGTTGCGCGCGATCACCGCTTCTGCGGTCAGCCGCCCTCCATCGCGTGCCGCAACCCGGATACCGACGGCACGCTTGCCCCAGGTGGCGGCGCGGTCGCCCAGTTCAAAAAAGAGGAAATAGGCGTTACGAAACAGAAAAACCGCGATGATCCAAAGGACAATAACGGCACTCAACGGCCCGCTTTGCTCCAAAGTGATGCCATCGCCAAAAGCGGATTCGAAACCCCAGATGACGAGCAGGCCGAGTAACGTCACCCCGAGAAGGAGGCCCATTATGATAATGATGTCCAGCAGCAGAGCTCCGGCGCGAGCGCCCGCAGTCGCAACCGTGACATTCAAAGGCACGCCCTCTGGCGACACCATCACACGGTCCAGTGTTGGATTTGCGGATCGCCTGATCCATGGATCGGTTCTCGCAACGCTCACGATTCTGCCTCCAAATGATTGCGCCCGAAAAGGAAGAAATAGATCAACCAGAATGCAAGCATTCCACCACCGACCAGATAGCGCAGGCCCGTATCGTTGATCAGCTGCCGGGCAAATCCTTCTAGCAAACCGGCACAAATGAGCATGATGATCACGCCCGCCATGACCAGAGCGGCCCGTTTGCCTGCATCGCTGGCAGCTTTCAAATGTGACTTTGCGCCGGGAAAGGCTATCGAACGTCCCACATGAATTCCTGCAGCGCCTGCCAACAAAATCGCAAATAATTCGGTGGTGCCGTGAATCGACAGCCAACCGACAAATTCCAATGTCAGATCGCGCTGCGCGAACACCCAGAGCATCGCACCCAACAAGGCCATGTTGTGGATCAGCAGCAATATGCTGGGTATCGCAAAAGCAAAACCGAGCGCGAATGCGAGAATCGACACCTGTGCATTATTGCTAAACAAATAGGCGGCAAAGACCCCTAGGCCGTCATGCTCTTCTTTGCTGAAAAGCGTGCCTCTTAATGCGGCCTCACTCGCTCCGGGCACCCGAACATCTGCAAAGTTGCCTGGCACGAGCGCATAATACCAGTCGCTATCGCCAGCAACCAGAAGATATCCGATCAGCGTACCGGCAATCATGACGAAGAAAGCAATCCATATATCCAGCTTGATTGCGCGAACAGCTTCGCTCCAGCCACCGCCAAAAAACCCGCGTAGCCATTGCCCAAAACTGGTCTGCGTACCGTAAACCAGAAAATAAGAACGCAGCGCCAAGCCTTCCAGATAATCGATCAACCCAGCATCCAGAGAACTTTCACGCGCTATCGAGAGACTCGATAGCAATGTCCGGTAAAGCGTAGGCAAAGCGAGCACATCCTCGTCGCTCAGTCGCCGCCTTTTGCCCTTCTCCATCTTGGTGATTATCTCTTCGAGCCGGATCCAGTCTGCTTCCCGTTCGAGGCGAAAGCGATCACTTTTCAGTGCGGCTGTCTCAATGGCCCGCTGAGCGGCCGGATCTGTCATGACACTCGCCATTAGATGGCCCCTCGCCGCTTGATTTTGAGATAGCTGTTGATCAGTCGCGTGCCGATGTCCCTGTGCGCGCCCTCAATCACATCAATGCCCATATGCTGCAGGCGAGTGACCACCAGTTTCTTTTGGTTGAGCAGACTTTGGGCGGTAACGCTGCGCGTGACATCTTCTGCGGTTTCCGGTTTCTTCTCGATAAATTGAGAGAGTTCTTCATCTTCCAGCACGACGAAAAGCACCAGATGCTTGTCAATCAATCTCGCGGCGGCTTCCAGCATCAAATCAGCACTGGTCGGATCAGTAAAATCGGTAAAAATGATGATCAGCGATCGCCGCTGCAAACGGTTGGATAGTGCCGACAATGCCAATGTATAATTGCTCTCCTGATGCCGATAATCGATCGTCGCAGCATCCTGTTGCAATCGAAAGAAATTCCGGCCGCCCGACAGGAATGGCGTGGATAATTCCGGTTTGGCGGCAAAACTGAACAGGCTTGTTTTGTCACCGGATTTCAGAGTGATGTAGGCGGTCAACAAAGCGGCAGACACAGCGCGGTCGATCCGCGGCAAGCCGTCTATCGGTTCGCACATCGCTGATCCGCAATCCATTGCGAAAACGATCTGGTTATTGCGTTCGGTATCATATTCCTTGGCCAGCAATTTGCTGTGTCGCGCCGAGCCTTTCCAGTCGATACTGCGCCGATCCATGCCCGGCTGATATTCGGCCAGTGCTTCAAATTCACTGCCCTCTCCACGAAATTTCCGGGCCAGCAATCCAAAAACGGAATCGCGCAGAAACATCTGTACGGTAGGGCTGCGCACGGCAGAGATATTGGGCATGACGGCAATGGTTTCATCACTTTGCTTTGCAGTCTGGCGCCATGCCAGCCCAAGTGGCCCCTTCCAGCGCAGCCACAGCCTCCCTATTTCGCCGGTCCCGCGACGGTTCGGCGTGGTTGTGGCGGTACCGCTATAATTCCCGTCCCGTTCTTCAGATCGGTTGAGTGTAAATTCCATTCGGCCGTTTTCCGACAACCGGTCATCCAGTCCCAGATTTCCGCTAACCGAACGGGGAGCCATTAGTCCGGCAAATTCCGCGCGGACGGCCAGCTCCAGTGGTGCCCCGATCTCGGTTGTTTTAGGTGCTGCCAATCGCACCGTTCCAGCCTTGGCAGCAATCAAGCCATCAATGACGAGCAACAAGACAATCATCCCTGCCCACGCGATACCGGCTGCCCAGAGATTCGGCATGAGCGCCGCCAGAATGGCGGCTATTGGCGCACCAATCGCGATGAGTATAACGGCCCGGGCAGTCGGATAGATCAACGCGGTGCTTCCGTCCGCTCAACCAGTGCTTCTATAATCGTATCAACCTGGCGGCCTTCTATCTCTGCGGCAGGCGAGAGAAGAGTGCGATGGCGCAACACGGATGGCGCAAGTGCTTTGACATCGTCCGGCACGACATAGTCTCTTCCGGAAATTGCGGCCCGTGCGCGCGCTGATGTGGCGAGCATGATCGCAGCTCTGGGACTTGCCCCATTTTCAAGATCAGCGGTCTCTCGCGTCGCCCGGACAAGGCGCACTATATAGTCCGTGACATCATCCACGAGCCTGACCGATTTCACCGTTTCCGCCGCAGCAACAAGTGCTTTCTCATCCACTTGCGCACCGATCCCAAAGTCCTTGGGTATTGGTGCACCGATACGCTCGCCATATTGGGAAACGATTTTCCTCTCTTCTTCGGCATCGGGATATTCAATGAGTAGCTTGAAAAGGAACCGGTCGAGCTGTGCCTCGGGCAGCGGATATACCCCTTGCTGTTCGATCGGGTTTTGGGTCGCAACCACCATGAACCGGGGCGACAGATCATGTGTTTCACCGTCGATCGTGACAGCGCGTTCCTGCATTGCCTCCAGCATCGCCGCCTGCGTTTTGGGCGGGGTCCGGTTTATTTCATCGGCGAGCAGAAGATCACAGAAAATCGGCCCCCGCGTGAGTGTGAAGGTACTGGTCTGGAAGTTGAACAGATTGGATCCGACAATATCACCGGGCATCAGATCAGGGGTAAACTGGATCCGGCCAAAATCGAGACTGAGCGTTGCCGAGAAACATTGTGCCAGAAACGTCTTGGCTGTTCCGGGTGGCCCTTCGAGCAGCACATGGCCCGAGGAAAATAATGCGATCAACAGATGATCGACAATCTCTTCCTGCCCGATAATTGCCTTCGCGACTTCGGCGCGGATATTGTCCGCCAAGGTCTTCAGTTCGCCAATGTTCATCCGATGAGTTCCTTTTTCCAATGATAGAGCGCCGCTGCATGGTCCGCAGTTTCGCGTGAATTCTGGGCCTGATTGAGATTGTTCAGCAAGCTTGTGAACCGATTGCCGTCCACTTCACCCAGCATATCGAGCTTGCGATTCACTTCTTCCTGGTCGGTATCCGAGTGCAGACCGATCGCGTGAATTGCCTCGTTGCGGATCATTTCACCATAGGGTTCGGCGACGAGATGTTCGCGCTGCATTCGGTGGATGAAACCAGCGCTGTTATTGACCAGCGCAGTCTTGCCAAAATCGATACTTCGCCTGTCAAGCGCTGGCGGGCCAAACCGGTTAAACGCCATCCAGGCAGCGGCCAACGCAGCGATAATCAGGCAGATGGTTGCCGATAGAAACGGTGGCTCGAAGGCCAGGGTCAACAGGTTTTCGGACGAACCAAGCCCGTTGAAGGTCAGATCAAATGTCACAATATCACCAGCCGCGATCCCAGTTGCGCCGATCAGCGCCAGAGCGTGCCGTGCGGTCTGTTTGTCGGCCATGCCGGTGTTATTCATAAGGTCCGCATCAGCAACCAGAACCAGTGGATAATAGGATTCGTCAATTTCCTCTTCATCGGCGATTTGGGATTCATCCAAACTATCAAGTTGCGGATAAATTCCGCCATCATCCAGATAGGCGACCAGGGCGCCATCGCCCGCCCGATTGGGTACGATGGTGCGAATGTAATCGCCTGTCATGGCCACCGGTGTTTCAGGTATTTTCACTGTGCCGCCGACACCGGAATTCACGGAAAATCGGGTTTTTGGTTTTTCCTGATCGCCTTCTGCTTCGGTTGCAGCGACATCAACTTCGACATCGACAATTTCCTTGAGCATCGATTTACCGGAATCGCCGCCCAATGTTCCAAAACGCTGGACCCAGCCCTTTTTTAGCCGCGGATCGGGAACAGCCATGACTTGCCATTTCGGCAGGATGATAATGGTCGGCCCGACATAGGCACGATCCTGCATGACTTGCGCCACATCGTCAGCATCCGCAAAAGCATTGGGAGTCAGGATCAAAAGGCCGGGATTATCGATGCCAGCTGCCGTTCGCGAATATTGCACTTCTATTCCCGTCTTGCGCAATATATCCGCCAACGCCTTATAACCGACGAGGCTGTTGGACGCGCCATGGGCCTGACCGTTTTTCCCCGAGGCCAGCTGGTCACCGGTGCCCAGCCCATAGAGCAGTGCAACAAAGGCCGCGAAACCGATGGCAAACATGATGAAGATCGTCGTCCGCTTGAACGGGCTGGCCTGAACACTCATCGGGCGATGCTCATTTCCCGCTCTGCCTTGGTTTGCGCCAGTTTTCCGCCATGGCGAACTCGCCATAAGCATTGCGTGAGGCGCTCCAGCCTTCTTCACCGATTGGCGTTGCTGCAAAAATACCGCGCTCGACATGGCCGGCAATCACAGCAAACATCGCACGTGCAGTTTCGGGCAGACTGTCGAACCTCTCAATCTCACGAGATGTGTTGGACGGGCGGAGCAAATCGGGGCGGCGCTTTTCAATATCTTCGATGCTGCGAAACAGCAGCAGATGTGCGGCCTCGTTAAATCGCCCTTTGCTGGCCAAGGCATCCGCCTCATCCAGCAGACGCCGCGCCGTTATTTGGTCCGGTCGCCATTCTTCTTCCAGCATTGGTTTGCGGTTACGCCAGTCATCCAAATAAGGCGATAATATAACCCACAACAAGGTCAACACACCGGCCGCCAACAGCACCAGCAATATGATCCTGAGGGTCGGCCATGCTGTCACCAATCCTTCCGCAACTGGGGCCAGAACATCGTTTAACCATTCCAGAAAATCCGTCCACCATTCGGGCGGCTCTTCCTCAGGTTTCGGCGCGATGCTGGCAAATTGGATATCCTCGTCAGCACGCACGTCATTCCACGCGGCGTCAAAAGAAGCGTTCCCATTATCGGCCAGTATTCCTGTGTCTTTTGCCACCAATCCGATGTTGCAGAAACAGGGGGCGGGAGCAAGGGCGAAGATGTCCACTGCCATGCCTGTTTATAGGACCAGCCTGATTGACAGGGCGGGCCGGAGCGAGAATATACCCAGCAGCGGATAAGGGGCCTCACATAATGACATTCGATATTGGACGCGTGATGAGCACAACCTTCACGGTTATTGCGCGCCATCCCATTGTTTTTCTTGGCTTGTCCCTGATCGTTGCAGGGATGCCTTATGGATTGATGCAGTATTTTACCCTCAATCCCCAAGGCCTTGCAGCTCCGTTTCTCGATGAAACACTTGCTGGTTTCGACGATTATTGGCTGACATTTGTCTTCGCTGGCACCGGGATGTTTTTCGCCTATTTCATACTGACGATATTGCTGCAGGCGATGCTGATCGTCGCCACTGTTCGGGATATGCGTAATCAGGATGTTGATATCGGCCTGTGTTTTGCAGAGGCCATGAAACGCTTTCTGCCGCTTATCGGGCTAGCGATATTATCTCTATTAGGCATCATGTTGGGGTTGCTTCTGTTTGTAGTTCCCGGTGTAATATTGTTCCTGATGTGGATGGTTGCTGCGCCCGTGATGGTTATCGAAAATCTCGGCATCACGGGCTCGTTAAAACGCAGCGCAGAGCTGGCCTCCGGTTCAAAGGGCATGATGTTTCTGCTGATGATTATCTTCATGATCGCATCTGCAACGCTATCGGGCATGACCGAAGGAATCGCTTTTTTCAATGCAACCGCGTCGGTCTTCGTCACCGTCATCGTGGAGACTGCAATTGCCGCCGTGCAAGCCGCTGGCGTGGCGGCCTTATATGTGGAGCTCCGCACCGTCAAAGAAGGGCCGTTTACGGAAGCTTTATCCGACATTTTCGCCTGAACAGACCCTGTCCTTGCGTACCTCTTGGCTAAACCCCTGCCCTCAGGTATAGGTTGCAGAATGATATCCAATTCCAAAAGGGCGATATTTCCATGATTACACTGAACGTAAACGGTCAGGCAAAAGAGGTTGATGTCGATCCAGCCACGCCTATTCTCTGGGTCGTCCGCGAAAATTTGAAAATGACGGGCACCAAATTTGGCTGCGGCGTCGCCCTGTGCGGAGCTTGCACCGTCCATCTGGATGGCAAGCCGATCCGGTCCTGCTCCACCCCTGTTTCAGAAGCTGATGGCAAGGAGATCACCACAATCGAAGGTCTCGCCGAGGAAGATGGTACCTTCAGCAAGGTCCAGCAAGCCTGGGTCGATCAGCAAGTGGCGCAATGCGGCTATTGCCAGTCGGGACAGATCATGTCGGCCACTGCCTTGCTCAAAAACAATCCCAATCCCAGTGATCAACAGATCGATGCCGCGATGGCGGGCAATATCTGTCGATGCGGAACCTATGTGCGTATACGCAAGGCGATCAAAACTGCCGCTGGCGTCTCTTCCGAAACGCAGGAGGCTTGATCATGGCGGACAAACAGATTTCTGAAACAGCGCCCAAAAAAGGCAAATGGACTCGTCGCGCCTTCATCGGTGCCGGGGTGGTTGCTGGCGGCGCACTGGTTGTTGGCGTCGCGGTCCGTCCTGACAATCCGATCGGGCGGCTCAGCCCGATGCTCGCCAAGGACGGCGAACAATTGATCAATGCCTGGGTAAAAATTGACACCGACAATATTGTCACGGCAATCATTCCCCATGTCGAAATGGGTCAGGGTATTTTCACCACCCTGGCACAAATGCTCGCCGACGAGCTGGATGCGGACTGGAGCAAGGTCAGAATATTGGAAGCTCCGGCAGACGCAAAATATGTCTCCCATGATATTGGCCGCGAATTTCTTGCTCCCAATCTTGAGGTCCCGGCAATATTGGAGCCAACGGTCGGCGGAACCTTTTTGCAACTGGCAACAGCGATGAACCTGCAAATTACCGGTGGCAGTTTCTCGGTTCGCGGAACCGGACAGCGCGCCATGCGGGTGGCTGGCGCCGCAGCCAAGGAAATGCTGATCGCGGCAGCGGCCGAGGAATGGAATGTTCCTGCCGGTGAATTGCGCGCGGAAAACAGCATGATTCTCCACGACAAGAGCAGCAAGTCAGCCCCGTTTGCGGACTTTGCCGCCGCTGCGGCAGAGCAAGGCCTGCCGAACAAGCCCAAGCTGAAGTCACCCAAAGACTATAAGCTGATGGGCAAGGCCATGGCCCGCCATGATATTCCCGAAAAATCCGATGGCACGGCGCTATTCGGCATTGATGCGGATCTGCCCGGCATGAAATACGCTGCGGTGAAAGCCGCGCCTGTGGTTGGGGCGACAATCGAATCCATGAATGTCGATTCCGCCAAAGCCATGCCCGGTGTCCTCCAAATCCTGAACATGGGTGATTTTATCGCTGTGATTGCCGATGGCTATTGGCGGGCCGAGCAAGCACTTGGCACTATCGAAGCAAAATATTCCAAGACCGAAGGCGATGCGCTGAATCAGGATGCCCTGTTTGCGCGCTATGCATCGGTGCTCGATGAGGCCGGTGACGATGGCGGCGATGTCGAGACCGAGCAGGGTGATGTCGGAGAAGCTTTTGCGGGTGCCGCCACCAAGGTCGAAGCGGAATATAAGGTGCCCTTCCTCGCCCATGCCACCATGGAACCGATGAACTGTACTGCCTGGGTACGGGACGGGAAATGCGATGTCTGGTCCGGCCATCAAGCCCCGCTCATGGCTCGTAAAGCGGCAGCGGACACGCTTGGCATTGATATGGATGCCGTAACCTATCACAATGCCTATCTTGGCGGCGGTTTCGGACGGCGATCCGAAAATGATGTGATTATCATGGCGACGCGTATTGCCAAGGCGGTTCCCTATCCGGTGAAGATGATCTGGTCGCGTGAAGAAGACACCATGCAGGACCATTATCGTCCATCGGCGACCAGTCGGTTCCAGGCCGGTCTGGACAAGGACGGCAAGCCAGTGAGCTGGAGCAATATCCATACGCATCTGTTCGACCCGCAAGAAGCACCTACCGTGCCTTATTATAATATCGCCAATCACAAGATCCGCAAAATTGATGTGCCAACCCATTTGCGCTTTGGCCCATGGCGGTCGGTGGATCATAGCCAGCATGGCTATTTCATCGAAAGTTTCGTTGACGAAATGGCCCATGCAGCAGGCAAAGATGGCTATGTATTTCGCCGCGAATTGCTCGCCGGATCAGTCCGCCATCTGGCGGTTCTGGACAAGGCTGCCGAGATGTCGGGTTGGGATAAACCCCTCCCCGAAGGTCATGGCCGTGGCATTGCCTTTGTTCCTTCCTTCGGCACCATTGTCGCGGAAGTGGCCGAAGTTGACATGACCAGTGGAAAACCGAAGGTGAAGAAAATCTACGTCGCGGCCGATCCCGGCTTTGCCATCAATCCAGACGGATTTGCGGCACAGATGGAAAGCAGCATTGCATACGGCCTCACCGCTACGCTCTATGGTGAAATCTCGGTAAAGGATGGCGCTGTCCAGCAGAGCAACTTCCATAACTATCCGATTTTGCGGATCAACGAGATGCCGGAAGTGGAGGTGGCGATTATTAACGGCGATCACAAGCGGCTCGGCGGAGCAGGTGAGCCAGGGTTGCCACCATTGGCACCTGCCGTTACCAATGCGATTTTCGCCGCCACTGGCAAACGCGTCCGCGAGCTGCCATTAAGCAAAGTGAGTTTCGCCTGAAGCCGTTCGTGCTGACATTTATAAGGATAGATTGATGAAAGCAGTGTTACGCGCATCCGCGCCCGTCTTGCTAATCGCTTTGGCCGCCTGCGGGTCTGACCCGGCGCCAGAACCCACCGAACAGATTATTGTTCGCGAACCCGGGTCTGATGCATCCGATGCGGCAGCGCTACAGGCAGCCGATGACACAGCTGCCAGTCTGGTGGCGGCAGGGAAGGCGGCTTTCAACACATGTGTCGCCTGTCATGTTGTAGAAAAAGGCGGTGCCAATCGTATTGGCCCCAACCTTTATGGTGTTATCGGCCGGGCTGCTGGCAGCGTTGACGGGTTTAAATATTCTGATGCGATGGCTTCCTCTGGCATCACCTGGACCAAGGAAGAACTGGACAGTTATCTGGCCAACCCGGCCGCCAAAGTTCCTGGCACCACGATGATGGCCGGAGCGATCACCGATGCCGGAAGACGCCAAGCGATTATCGCCTATATTGAGGACGCATCCGCCAATTGAGTATAGCGGCCGGGAACGGAATCATTCTGGCCCTGCTTGCCGCAGGTCAGTCCCGGAGATTTGGGGATCAGGACAAGCTAACCGCCTTGTTGCATGGCAAGATGTTAGGCTTACATGCGGCAGGAACACTGGCCAGCCTTCCTTTTGATCGACGCATAATAATAGCATCCTGCCCCGATCATCCCTGCACGGATGGTTGGAAAGAAATGGGCTATGATGTTGTTGCCAATGATCATGCCAGCGAGGGGCAATCCACATCTGTTCGATGCGCGACGGCCAGCGCAATCACATGCAACGCCGAAGCGATATGTATCTGTCTGGCCGACATGCCCTATATTACTTGCGAGCATATCGAGCGCCTGGTGCGGGCGTTTCAGGAATGCGGGCGCGATTCCGTTATTGCATCAAGTGACGATGGCAAAGCGATGCCCCCGGCACTTTTCCCATCAAGCCAATTTGCAATCCTTCAGGATGTGCAAGGAGATCAGGGTGCCAGAAAGCTGCTAAAGACCGCCCACCTTGTTCCCGTTGATGACGGCAGTCTGTTGGATATTGATACACCTGAGATATTAGCGATGGAAAACCGGAAAATACCCGGCCTCTAATCTTCGAACAGCTCTGCTGCATTGGTTAGATGAATATCATCTCGGGTCTCCAATTGTTCCAGAAACCAATATTTATGCCAAGCGCCATAGAGGATTAACACGCGTTTTCCCTGATCCTTTACGCCATCCAAGGCGACAGCGATTTTCTGATAATGGGCCGCATTGATATTCTGCCAACCCCCCGGTCCCAGGTCATCTCCGAACATCAGTTGATAAACATCCTGCCGCGCTTTCACCGCTTCATCATAGGCCTTGCTATGAATGAACAGAGGATCATCAGAACGTCCGCTGACTGCCCTGTTATAAGTTGCAATAGCGGCCTGATGTGCAGCCCAATCTTTCGTTCGCGACGGGTCTTGCTTTAGCTGCGTCAATTCACCGCGCCGGGCATCCGCTATTTTCTGCGTCCAGGCCGCCACAGGTACCAGTTCAAAGCCCAATTGCTGTCGCAGCGGGAAAACAACATCGGTCAATTCGGGAAAGTCATCCGCGCGGCTTTCCCGGACTTCTCCAAACCTTTCGAAATTTGCGGATGCCCGGGCAAAGCGTTCAGGCGGCAATTCGATCATAACAATGTCGGGAGCAAATCTGACAATTGCCGCCCGCAACACTTCGAGAGAATAGGCTTCGCTGCGGCGGTGTTGCCCATGGATCACGCCGATTATGGTGACAATATTGGTGTCAGGAGACGGTGCGGATTTTTCTGCGGGGGCTGAACAGGCCGCCAAGATGGCCAGACACCCGAGCAATGACCATTGAAATAGCGAGTATCGAAAAAGCTTCACTCCGCATCAAGTCGTTTGGCCATCCGCACAATGGCATAAATCAGCGGCGGCACAAAAACCGCCGATAATATGACCTTGGCAAGCAATTGCCCCGGCATGATTTTCATAAGCGGCGCGACACCGTAAAAGGCGACCGTGATGAAAATCACCGTATCAACGGCCTGGCTCACCACACCAGCAATCATGCTGCGCAGCCAAAGCAGCTTGCCGCTTTCCCCTTTCAGCCGTGTTATGATGAAAACATTGAGCAGCTGGGACGTGCCATAGGCGATGATCCCGGCAAACATCAGCCGGGTCGACTGGTTGAGTATAATGTCAAATGCGACGCGCTTTTCTTCTTCCCAGAACGAAGCGGGTGGCAGGGCCAATACCAGCTGGATTAATATCATCGATACGATGATCGGAACGAATCCGAACACAACGATCCGATTAGCTGTGGTCCGGCCATAAATCTCGGCTACTGCGCCGGCCAAGACCACCAACAGGATGAATGCGAAAATGCCCGCTTCGACCGCCAATGGTCCCAGCGCCACCAATTTATTGCCTAATATTCCCGCCAAACTCGCCATGCCACCATAGAGAACGCAAATGACGAAGAGCCCACGTGGGATGTGCTTTGTTTTTGGAATTGCTGTCATCTTCATTGCCTAGCGCGGTCGGGACTGAAAAAAAAGCATGAAAAAACGAGCAGAAAAAAGGAATCGTGACTCTCCGCCATTTTCCTCTAGGGAGGATTCGATGACCGTTTTGGCTTAGTCCAGCCATAACAGTCGGGGGCAGAGTCGGTCCAAAGGGGAATTTGTGCAAAGACTAGCGGTTTATTGTGGCGCGAGCGCTGGGGGGGACCCTGTATTCGCCGAGACAGCAAAAAAATTGGGTCAAGTCATGGCCGAGCGAAACATCGATCTGGTCTTTGGCGGCGGACGTCTGGGTCTGATGGGCATTATTGCTGATGCTGTGCTCGAAGGTGGCGGCAAGGTTTATGGCGTCATCCCGGAAATGTTGAAAGACCATGAAGTCGCCCATACCGGCCTGACCGAACTGCACGTCGTGACATCCATGCATGAGCGCAAAGCAAAGATGACCGAACTCACCGATGGTTTTGTTGCCATCCCGGGTGGCATCGGAACCTTGGACGAGCTGTTTGAAGCATGGACATGGAAAGCGCTTGGCTATCATGGCAAGCCGATCGGGCTGCTCAACGTGAACGGCTATTGGGATTCCCTTACAACGTTTCTGGACAATGTTGCGGGCCATGGATTCATGTCCTCCGCTCGTCGCGAACAGTTGCTTCTAAGTAACAATATCAACGATATACTTGACCAGCTAACCGCTGCTTACACGGGTTCGAATGGGGAAGTGACGTGGTAAAATCAACGGGGGCGAACCGCTAATGACTTCAATTCTAACAAGCATTGCCGGCATGGCGGTAATCCTCCTGCTCGCCTTCGCCCTTTCAACCGGGCGCCGTAAAATCCGCTTTCGTGTCGTCTCGGCTGCTTTTGCTCTGCAGGCCGGCATCGCTGTGCTTGTGCTTTATGTTCCGGCTGGCAAAGATATCATTGAAGCCATGTCTACAGGCGTTTCCAACCTCCTCGGATACGCGGCCGACGGTACAAATTTCATATTTGGTCCGCTGGCCAGCCCTGACATGGGCGGGAACAGCTTCGCGATAGCTGCGCTTCCCGTTATCATCTTTTTCTCCGCGCTGATATCGATTCTCTATTATCTCGGTGTAATGCAATTCATCATCAAATGGGTGGGAGGCGGAATCCAGAAAGTCACGGGAATATCGAAAGTAGAATCCCTTTGTGCCGCGGCCAATATCTTTGTTGGGCAATCGGAATCACCGCTCGTCATCCGTCCTTATCTGGCTAAACTGACCGAGTCCCAGCTGTTCACGGTTATGAGCGTCGGCATGGCTGGTGTAGCGGGAACCATATTGGCGGCCTATGCTTCCATGGGTATCCGCATCGACTACTTGTTAGCCGCTGCATTCATGTCAGCTCCCGGTGGTATCCTGATGGCAAAAATCATCATGCCTGACGATCCTGATGCCGAAGCGCCGGAGGAACTGGTGGTAGCCGTTGATTACGAGGAAGAAAAGCCAGCAAACATCATTATGGCCGCCTCTATGGGCGCACAAACCGGCGTCAAGATTGCCGTCGCAGTCGGCGCAATGGTGCTCGCTTTTGTGGCACTTGTGGCATTGGCCAATGGTATATTAGGCGGAGTTGGCGGCTGGTTTGGGCAACCAGACCTGAGTTTTCAGCAAATTATCGGCTATGTTTTTGCACCGATCATGTTTCTGCTTGGCGTGCCTTGGGAAGAGGCATTTGCAGCCGGCGGCCTGTTCGGAACAAAAGTTGTTCTGAACGAATTTGTTGCATTCAACGATCTCGGAACCATGAGTGAGACATTGTCGCCAACCACGGTCGCCATCGTAACTTTTGCCCTGTGCGGCTTTGCCAACTTTCTCTCGATTGCCATTCAACTGGCCGTTACGGGCGGTCTCGCGCCAAATCAGCGTCCGGTGATTGCACGCCTTGGGTTGAGAGCATTGGCTGCAGGCTCCCTCGCCAATCTGATGAGTGCAGCCTTGGCTGGCCTGCTATTATCCCTTGGGTAAACCCGATAGATTGACAAACCCGTTTCCCGGAGCATCATAGAGCCATGTCACAACCCCATGATACGTTATCTTCGATTTCTCTCGGCTTGGCTGATCAGGACAAGCATGCCTTTGCCGCGCGCATCGGTCAGTCCTTTTCTGACTGGGGCTTCGCGGTTATTGCTGACCATGGCATATCGGACGCCTTGATCGCAAAAGCCGAACAAATGTCCCGTGCTTTTTTCGCATTGCCGGAGGATGTGAAACGGAAATATCATATCGCTGGTGGCGGTGGAGCACGCGGCTATACCCCCTTTGGGACAGAGGCCGCTAAAGATTCCGACATTCATGACCTGAAAGAATTTTGGCATATTGGTCGGGAGTTACCAATTGACCATGAATTTGAACAGTTTATGAGCGCCAATATCTGGCCGGAAGAACTGACTGGCTTTCGCGATTGCTACCTCGAACTGTTTGCCGCCTTTGACAAAGCGGGCCAACGGATACTCGAAGCGATTGCCCGCTTCCTTGAACTGGATCCGAATTTTTTCGACGACACCGTGCGCGACGGTAACAGCATATTGCGCCTGATCCACTATCCGCCAGTGCCAGCCGATTCATCTGCCGTGCGCGCAGCTGCGCATGAGGATATCAATACGATAACCCTGCTGATTGGTGCCGAGGAGGCGGGATTGGAGCTTTTGGACAAACAAGGCAATTGGCGTGCGGTGACTCCAAAACCGGGTGAACTTGCCGTCAATATCGGCGATATGTTGCAGCGATTGACCAATAACAGGCTGCCATCCACAACCCACCGGGTGGTCAACCCAGCGCCGGAACGCCGCGGCCATTCGCGTTATTCCATGCCATTCTTCCTGCATTTCAGACCGGACTATTTGATCGAAACTCTGCCGCAATGTATCGATCAGGATCATCCCGATCTCTATCCAGAGCCGATTACGGCGCATGATTATCTGATGGAACGACTGCGCGAAATTGGATTGGCATGATCCCGAAAGTTGTGGGGATAAGCGGGGGCAGCTGTTCGGGCAAATCTACGCTGGCCGCCCATGTTCATGAAACATTGGGCGCGGAACAATGTGTTATTCTGCCACAAGACGATTATTTTTTTGGCTATGGTGATGCACCGGCAGGGAAAGGCGGACCCAATTTCGATCATCCCGATGCGGTCGATTTTGACAAGATGTGTGCGCAATTGTCGCAGCTTAAGCAGGGGCAGGCAGTTGATCGCCCTCTCTATGATTTTCCGACTCATATGCCCAGGACAGAAACCGAGCGAACCGAACCCCGGCCGATCATCTTGGTCGATGGTATATTGATCCTCCACCACGCCCCGTTGCGGCGATTATTCGATCTGTCCGTATTTGTGCGTTGTGACAGTGTCATCCGGTTTGAAAGACGTTTGGAACGCGATGTCAGAGAGCGTGGCCGAACCGCCGAATCGGTCCGGGAAGTCTTCGCCAGCCAGGTCGACCCGATGCATGAAAAATTTGTCGAACCTTCACAGGTACATGCTGACATCGTGATAAATTCGCAACAGTCAGAAAAAGTCATGACAAGCGACTTTTCGGCAATTTTGAAGGAAATAAATTCTATAATTCAGTAGGATAGGTTTACTCATCTGTAAAGTTTAGGGGCCTGTGGGCTCACTTTCCAAGCCCTTGATAAACTGTGGATAAAAATTAAATGCTGCAGCGCAAAATAAAGTCGTTGCGATTGAGACAAAGCTGTCATTTTACCCCCCTAGGGAGCAGTTCGATTACATGGCGTTCCTGATGCTTGCCGCGTCGCCGACCATGTCCATCACTGTAAAAGACCGCAAATGGGGAACCTTAACATGAAAATGAAATATCTATTGGCAGCCAGCGTTGTCAGCCTTTCCACAGCCGGCCTGATGGCAACACCAGCCGCAGCACAGCAGATTACATCTGGCGTTGAGGGCCAAGTTCGAGATGAGAATGGCAATCCATTGCCTGGCGCAACAGTCACCGTAACTGATACACGGACGGGATCGACGCGGACGCTTTCATCCAGCGGCTCCGGTAATTTCAGTGCCCAAGGCTTAGTAGCCGGCGGCCCCTACACCATCACAGCAACGGCTCCTGGCTTTGAAGGTCAGAGCGTCGAAAACCAGTCTCTGACTGTCGGCGGCAATCTCCGCCTCACTTTCCAACTGGCTACGAATGAGTCTGAAGCAGTGATTGTGGTCACCGGGTCGCGTGTGCAGGCAGCCCAGCTCGCGGTCGGCCCTAGTCAGTCATTTGACTTGGAGACACTGGAGGGATTTCCTTCAATTACGCGCAATGTCAGCGACATAATCCGAATCGATCCCCGCGTCAGCCTTGACCGGAACAACGAAGTGGACCGGATCAGCTGTCTTGGCGGTAATGACCGTTCCAACACTTTTACCGTCGACGGTATCGTGCAGTCGGATGTGTTTGGTCTGAACGGCACGCCATCCGCATCGCGCAACACTTTCCCAATTCCGTTCGATGCCATTCGTCAGACCTCCGTCGAATTCGCGCCGTTCGATGTGGAATATTCCGACTTCACCGGCTGTGCGATCAACGTGGTCACCAAGTCAGGTGAAAACCAGTTCCACGGTTCTGCTTTCTATACTTTCACCAACGAAAATTTGCGCGGCGATGAAGCCGGTGGCTCGGGATCAGTCGTGGCACCGTTTTCCGAGAAACGCTGGGGTGCGACTCTGTCGGGCCCAATCATTCCCGATCGTCTCTTCTTTTTCTTGGGATATGAAGAAACCGACCTCGGAAACGCCAATGAATTTGGCCCTGCAGGCGCCGGCTTCCCCAACGAAGCCGATTTCGTTACCCAGGCGCAGTTTGACCAGTTCGCCAATATCGCGAACACTGTATATGGTCAGGATGTTGGTGGCTATCCGCAGAATCTGCCAGAAACCAGCGCACGCTATTTCGGCCGACTGGATGCTTACATCACCGATAATCATCGTCTTGAGGCGACTTATCAGCGTCTGGAAGAAACCAATGTGGAATCAGATACTGGTACCAACAACCTTACCGGGCTGAACAGCTTTGAAGATGAAGGTACAGTTTCAGACTATTATTCCCTTCGACTCTATTCCGACTGGACAGACCGGATCTCTACCGAACTTCGCGTGTCACGGGCCGAAGTTGGTGACAAACAAGGACCAGTTGGTGGCGGTGAGGCGCAAGACGATCCTCCGATCGTCCGGCTGGTCGTCGGCGTGCAGGGTCCAACAGAAAATGGTCTTCTTTCCACCGGTCCCGGAATTTTCCGTTCCGCCAACCAGCTCGATACCAAGATTGATCAGGCAAGGTTCTTGATGAATATCGACGCCGATGATCACAAAATCAAAATCGGCGCGGAACTGAACGATCTAGAAGTATTCAACCTGTTTGCGATCAATGCGACCGGATCAATCTTCTTCCGCAACTTGACTGATTTCCAAAATGGTGTCGTCGCCAGTGGAAGTGGTTCCAGTGTTTTTGCCAGCGCCGATGATCTGATTGTGGGTGGCCGCTTTGGATTTAATGGTGGTGCAACGATTGCAACATCGGCGACCGGCGATATTAACGATGCCAGTGCTACGTTCAGCCGTCAGATATATTCCTTCTTTGTCCAGGACGAATGGCAAGCCACCGATCAGCTAAGCTTGACTGGAGGCGTACGCGTACAGCTCTATGATGGTGTTGGCGTTCCACGCAACAACCCATTGTTCCTGCAGCGGTTTGGATTTTCGAATAGCGTCCCATTTAGCAGTTTGGAAACTGTCATCCTGCCACGCTTTTCAGCTACCTATAATCTTTTCAACGAGGGCTTTTTCAGCGATACGACGCTCACGGGTGGTGTAGGCCTCTTCTCTGGCGGTGACCCAGTCGTGTTCTACTCCAACGCCTTTTCCAATGACGGCTTTGCTTCGGCAAATGGTGACACATTTGATGCTGAGTGCGCAGGATTGTTGGATGCCAATGGCAACTTCAGTGTCGTGAATGGTGGACAGTTCACTGGATTTCCACAGTGTGCGGTTCAGGCTGCCATAAATACAGCCTCTGGAGGAGGCGCTGATGTAAAGTCCACCGATCCAAATTTCGATGTTCCTACGGTGCTTCGAGCTAATCTTGGTATTGATACCATGATCGGTGCGCAGGATGGCTTCTTTTCAAACTGGAACCTCAAGCTTGACTATATCTATTCAAGGTTTATCGACCCGATCAACATCAACGATCTGGTACAGATCCCCAATCCTAGCGAGGGACTGAATGGCTTTGCCATTGATGGTCGTCCGATTATTGCCGCCATTGACCCATTAAACCCGGATTGTAATGCAGTCCTGCAAGGTACAGGGGGCACACCGCCAACTTATACTGGCGTAACCGCAGATTGTTTCGTTAACAACGTCACCGGTCGCTCAGTGGGCTTGGATGATTTCAACCAGCTGACCAATGGACCTTCCTACGACAGTCACGTCTTTTCGATTGCTTTGGCAAAGCGTTTTGATGGCGGAGTATTCACCGATGGTGGTAACGTAAACGTCAGCTTCGGCTACGCCTTCACGGACTCTAACAACACGCGAAACGTCTTTGGAGCCACCGCCAACGGTAACTTTGAAGATACCGCAGCGTTCGATTTCCAAGACCCGGCAATTTCGACATCCAATTTCGAAACCCGGCATCGGTTCACAATGGCTGCCAATTTCCGCGAGGAATTTTTCGACGATTACTCGACGCAACTGGGTGTCTTTTTCTCAGCACAGTCAGGTCGGCCTTACAGCTTAACCTTCAGCGGTGACGGTTTCCAGGATTCAACATCTGGCGACAATAACGCGCTGCTGTATATTCCAACGGGCATTAACGATCCGAATTTGTCCCCTCTGTCGACTGCGACAGCCGCCGATGTGGATAGTCTGTTGAATGTTATTTCAGGTCTGAACTGTAATTATACACCCGGCCAGACTATTCGACGCAATAGCTGCCGCAATGATTGGGTCTTTGACATGGACCTTCGCTTTAGTCAGGAAATTCCTGGCCCTGGCCGGTTATTCGGTTTGGAAGACAAGATTGAGCTGTTCGCTGATTTTGACAACTTCCTGAACTTCATCGACCCCGATTGGAATGTACTCCGCAATCGCGACGATGAAGATGGTCTGGTCAATCTGATCGGAACATCCGGTGTTGATGCTGATGGAC
Organism: Parasphingorhabdus sp.; assembly: GCF_965233695.1. GTDB lineage: Bacteria > Pseudomonadota > Alphaproteobacteria > Sphingomonadales > Sphingomonadaceae > Parasphingorhabdus. The sequence continues at coordinate 1,529,831 of NZ_OZ247497.1, read as the reverse complement.
GTTACATTCTTGACAGCCTCAACGGCCAGACTCCGGACGATCAGGAAACCCTCCGCTTTTCGAACAGCGTATGGCGGATCCAACTCGGCGTTCGTTACGAATTCTAAAGCGTCCGAGAAAGACTTATCGGGCCTCTTGGTCCAACAAACGGCGGCTCTGAACAGGGCCGCCGTTTCTATTTCCAACTACCGCACTGGCAAAACCAACGATTCTGTGTTGTGCAGAACCAAAAAAGGCCGCCCCATTTTCTGGGACGGCCTTTAAAGATATCCATCTGAAATCAGATCAGAGTGATCAGTCTTCCTTCACCTCATAATATTGCGGTGCCGCAATATTCAGGATTTCCAGAATTTTCGCCAATGCTGTTGGCTCATCTGTTTCTTCCATCGCGGCCAATTCGCGGGCCAGACGGCTGGAGGCCGCTTCGAAAATCTGGCGTTCGGAATAGCTTTGCTCTGGCTGATCATCAGCACGGAACAGATCGCGGGTTACTTCGGCAATAGAGACAAGGTCACCGGAGTTGATCTTCGCTTCATATTCCTGGGCGCGGCGCGACCACATGGAGCGTTTCACTTTCGGCTTGTCTTTCAGTGTCTCAAGCGCCTCTTTCAGCGTCTTGTCAGAAGACAGTTTGCGCATGCCAACGCCCTCTGCCTTGTTCATTGGTACACGCAATGTCATGCGTTCTTTTTCAAAGCGAAGAACATATAGTTCCAATTGCATGCCTGCAATTTCTTCATTTTGCAGTTCGATCACACGACCCACACCGTGTTTCGGATAAACAACATAATCGCCCACATCAAAGGACAGCGTATTCGCAGCCATAAAAAGCCTTTCTTTCTCTATGGAAAAGAAGGATGATTTCGGTCAAATTTTCTCAAAACCCCGACGAAATTACCCTTTTGTTCATACATATAACGACCGAACACCCCCCGTGCCCAGCCGCTTACCAACACCATTGTTAGCAGATTCGTAACAAAAAAGCAATTTATCGTTGCAACGCACAACTTATCGCCTAGCGAACCTATGGTCGCCAAGTGATATGGTGATGCTATTCGTCAGATCAAGCGGTGCTTAATCGCCCTGACCGGGTTTCTCGGAGAAATGGGCTTCAAACTTGCCTTCAACCCCTTTGAAGTCATCGGCGTCGGCCGGCGGCTCACGGCTGACAGTTATGTTGGGCCAGCTTTCGGAATATTTGGTATTTACTTCGAGCCATTTTTCCAGACCGTCTTCGGTGTCCGGCAAAATCGCTTCGGCCGGACATTCCGGTTCACATACGCCGCAGTCGATGCATTCACTGGGATTGATGACGAGCATATTTTCGCCTTCATAGAAACAATCAACGGGGCAGACTTCAACGCAGTCCATATATTTGCATTTGATACATGCGTCGGTAACAACATAAGTCATCGGGTCGTCTACTCCATCTTGCAGATCGCTATATTTGCGATGCTTGTTTCACTGCTATTGCCCAAAATTGGCAACGTCAACAGTTGGTTTTCAGTCCTAATTCATTCACCAGTGCGCAGCCTTTCAAAACAACTTTGTGCATCGGGCGCACTGCCCCGTCGCAGAGGCAATATCGCTATCCGGATGACATGGACTTCACGGCCTTGCGGAATCGTAAGTATATCTCCCTGTCGTACCATCAAATGTGCGCGATCAACCCGGCGGCCGTTTAGCCGGACGTGGCCTTTATTAGCCAGTTTCTTCGCCATTGTTCGATTGCCCGCAAAGCGCAGATACCAAAGTAGCTTGTCGATCCTGAGCGCAAGGGGATCAGGTTTCGTCTTCGCGACTTTTTTGCCTCTCAAAGCTGCATCCTATTTTTTCATTGCCTCCTTAAGAGCTGCCAGTTCGGCAAAAGCGCCGCCGGCAGTTGCCAAGACCGGCTCAGACTTGCGTGGTTGAAACCCGCTTTTCGGCGAGCGTTTTCCATGAGGTTTCTTGTTGTTGCTTTTCTGCTGTTTTCCTGAACGGGCTTTACCCATTCCTTTCCAACGCCAGTGAATCGAGGGTGTTTCCGGTGGCGTAGCGTCATCTGATTTCTGTGATGCATCAGAGCCATCATCAGTGACCGTCTCAGTCGAAGTAGCTGGCACCACTGACTGGTTGGTGGCAGCATCAGCCGGGTCTATTTTCTGAGACTCAGCGGCTTGTGGTTTATCATCCGTTTTTACAAACCCTGCCATATCCAGCAGCGCTTCATGCACCTCCTGAGATAGCCCAAGAGACGTTGCGAGTGCGGCATCAATGGCAAAAACCGGCCCGGCCTGCCGAGCCTCATGTGCTTGCTTGACCAGACGCTCGGCCATATCGACCCGCACATATTCTCCGCCAATTTTGCGAAAGCCTAGCCGGCTTGCATGATCTGGTGCAGCGAATGTCCAGTCCTTGAGATGCACGGCATTGTCGCCTGGAAGAGCGATCATAGGCTGCTCATCAAGCGCAGCGAACAAGGCGTTGCGCCAAAGAACGGCACCCGGCTTCATCAACGCGTGATGAAATATATCAAGGGCACCAAAAACCAGTCCGCCGCGACGCGCCACGCCCCGCATATCATTGTCGAGTGCCCGGACAGCCTGATCAACCTGACGGCGCATGATAATGCCCCCCGCTTCAACGATCTGGGCGAATAAGGCACGGACCGAAGCAGGTGTTGTCGCATCATTGGCCATCGCATCAATCTTGACCAAACCGTCGAGATGTTTCGCTTTCATCGTTTCGACCCATTGCTTGATGCGCTCTTCGGCTTTTTTGCTGTTTTCGGGTGATACATCCTTGATCGCACGATCGAATTTGATCTCTGGATGGAGCAGGTTCTTACCCTTGGTCAAAACGGCAAGTTTCGCCTCCTGCCAATAAATAACCGGATGGCCGGCCTCGTCGGCAGCCAATACCAGTTCGCTATCAGGTGCTTTTGCCAATGCATCGGCCTTGTCAGTCATAATCGATCCCAAATATCTCTCCGCTGCAGCAAGCAGCATCTTACGGTCTTCTCTCCGGCTATCCGAAGGCACGACAAATTGAAAGCCCTTGAGCGTCCCAATTTTTAGCCCGTCAACCAATACTGTACCATCGTCTTCCAGTCCAACATCCTGCGGCAAGGCACCTTTCATCAGCCCCCGCATCAACACGCGGGTGCGTTTATCGACAAATCTCTGCGTCAGCTGGTTATGCATGGCATCGCTCAGCCGTCGCTCCAGCAACCGCGTCCGCTCCACCATGATATCGGCTTGTTCAACCCAACGCGATTTTTGCGCGATATAGCTCCAGCTGCGGGCAGCAGATATGCGTGCTGCAAGAGTAGATATGTCGCCTTGGACATTTTCCAGTCGAGATATCTCCTGAGCCATACGCGCATGAGGAATACGGCCGTTTCCCTGAGCCAGATAAGGCCATAACGAAGCCACAAAACGCGCCTGATGATCCGCGCCTATCTTGCGAAAGTCTGGAATGCATGCTGCCTCCCAAAGCAAACGAACCATATCTTTGTCAATTGCCAGCCGATTGACGTCCGGATCTTGTGCCAGACGCTTTAGCACCGCCAAATCAATGGCTTCCGGCGCAGCCTGAAGCAGTCGGTCTTTCGGTTTGTCTTCCAAGGATTGAATAAGGCAAGCGATGCTCGCCAAGTCCGGTTCAGCATTCCGCCAATAGAGCCATTCCAATCGCGGAAATTCATGCGCCTCCAGCCGTTCAATTTCTTCCGGCTCCAATTCATCAGAGGACGCTAGCCCGGAAAGAACCCCGAAACTGCCGTCTTTTTGGTGACGCCCCGCTCGGCCCGCAATTTGTCCAATTTCCGCTATTGTAAGACGCCGACGCCGGCGACCATCAAATTTCCTCAAGGCAGCAAAGGCAACATGGGAAACATCCAGATTCAAACCCATGCCAATAGCGTCAGTAGCGACGAGATAATCGACCTCGCCATCCTGATACATTTTTACCTGTGCATTGCGCGTCTGCGGGGATAACGATCCCATGACAATCGCAGCACCGCCATGTTGGCGCCGCAGCATTTCGGCGATGGCGTACACATCTTCAACCGAAAAGGCGACAATAGCGGATCGCCGCGGCAGGCGAGACAATTTGCGGGGGCCGGCATAGCTGAGGGTTGAAAAACGGGGACGGGAAATAATCTCCGCATCTGGAATCAGCCTCTCAATCAGGGGCCTGAGACTATCAGACCCCAGGATCATCGTCTCGTCGCGGCCGCGAATGTTGAGGATGCGATCTGTAAAGATATGACCGCGCTCAGGGTTAATTCCCAACTGCGCCTCATCAATGGCGACAAAACTGAAATCCCGATCGATCGGCATTGCCTCTGCTGTGCACAAAAACCATCGTGCGTCCTTCGGGATTATTTTTTCTTCACCGGTTACCAATGCGACGCGGTTGGCGCCCTTCAGAGCAACAACGCGATCATAGATCTCGCGGGCAAGCAATCTTAGCGGAAATCCAATCATCCCGCTTGAATGCGCGCACATTCGTTCCACCGCCAAGTGAGTTTTGCCGGTATTTGTTGGACCGAGAACCGCGATAACAGGAGACTGGGAGAAGTCGGACATTTGTTTTACCTCACCGCATCTGGAGCGAACTGGCAAGCAATTTCCATAAGGAAATATCGAGAATCGGGCTCTTTCGGCCGGATATCTGCGATTTTACACGGTTTATCGCATGGCCATGGGTTGAAGCCCGATCTTAATTTGACATTAACCCTATTCCTTCACAGAGACAGAAACACTATTGCGATGGAGTTCTATTTTTTGCGTATCGAAAAATAGCATTGCCAAGGGGTGCATTTGTTCAAGAGTAACGACATGCTTGCCGATCAGGGGAATGGGGCTGCAGCCATTGCAGCCGAAGCACCTGCGCCTGCGTTTGCTGCACCCGAACAGTTATCCGAATTGATCGAAGAATGGCGAGAACAAATTTCGCAGACCGACTGGGTGCCCGATCTCGGCAGAGATATCGGCAGCCTTACCTGGCTTCGTGGTCTGGCAACACTGTTGCTTTTATGCGGCATTGCCATTTCCTGTTTGCCAGACTTTGGACCGATCAAGGGACATCAAAGCCCGGCATTGACTGGATTTCGAGCGGATCAAGCGCGGTCGCAGACGATTGCGCCTTTAGCTTATGGATCGGACACTGGCATTAGAATGGCCGCGACGGACGCGGTCCGGCCGCTGGCACAAAGCCCCGAACGCCCATCTATCGAACTTGTTGCAACCCTTGGCCGCGGCGATAGTCTGCGACGCGTGTTGCAGCGCGCTGGCGTAGCCAATGCGGAGTCTCGCCAGGTTACAGAGCTGGTTGCCAGCGCTGTACAGCTAGATGAGATAAAGCCGGGCACAAAAATCGACGTAACCCTGGGTCGAAGGCCTGCGAAAAATCAACCGCGGCCACTTGATCAGTTGGCGTTCCGGGCGCGCTTTGATCTTAATCTGGAAGTTCTTCGGAACGGTGACCAACTGAAACTGAACCGCAAACCAATCATCGTCGACGATACGCCGTTGCGGATCAAAGGTGTGGTTGGATCCAGTCTGTATCGATCTGCTCGCGCTGCTGGCGCACCTGCGGAAGCGGTACAAAAATATCTGCAGGTCATTGGTAAAAAAATGTCCGTCTCACGCGATATTCGTTCGACAGATGAATTTGACATCATCCTTGGATATCGCCGCGCTGAAACCGGTGAAGTCGAAGTTGGAGACTTGCTCTACGCTGGTATTGAACGCGACGGCAAAGCGAAAGCGCAAATGTTGAAATGGACAAGCGGTGGACGCGCCAACTGGTTCGAAGCCTCTGGCGTTGGTCAATCAACCGGTCAGCTGGTCCGCCCAACCGGTGGCCGCAAGACATCGGGCTATGGAATGCGCCGGCACCCTATATTGCGTTACAAACGCATGCATAGCGGCATTGATTTTGGTGGCGGTTATGGCGCGCCAATATATGCCGTAACCGATGGCGAAGTCACTTTTGCCGGCCGCAAAGGTGGCTATGGCAAATTTGTCAAAATCAAGCATAGTGGTGGCCTGGCTTCTGGCTATGCCCATATGAGCCGCATCGCTGTGAGCAATGGTCGGAAAGTCCGCAAGGGACAAATAATCGGCTATATCGGCTCTACAGGATTATCAACTGGTCCGCATCTTCACTATGAGCTTTATCGCAATGGCCGGACCATCAACCCCAACTCGGTGAGTTTTGTGCAACGAGCAGAACTGAGTGGTCGGGAATTGAAACGTTTCAAAGGTGAGCTTGAGCGACTGCAGCGGGTAACACCTGGCGCAGCTCTCGGCACCTTGAAGAGCGCTTCACGCACTCAGACGAAACAGCGCGAAATAAATCGACTGGGTAAGGAATCGATTAGCTAGGCCTTGCCGGACTAGATATCGGCCAGGCAGATTTCCATTGCGGCGTCCAGTTTAGCCTCAGGTGGATTCATTTTCTCGCTCATGCCATCAAGACTTTTGTCCAGTTCCTCCGCCAGACATGTGCATACCGGGGTAGCGTCTGCCTCACTTGCGCCAGCCTTTTTGGATTCGCTAACACATCCGGCGACAAATTCGGTATTCCAACTCTCATCAAAGCCTTTTGCAAAAGAACCGGCCAAGCTGTTTTCATCATCTGCACTGCCGCAAGCGATCAGTGCGAAAGGGATCGTCAAAGCGAAGAGCGAGCTGGTATTAATGGGGCGCATGGATCATCCTAGGTGATTGAAATCAAGCTTATGATCCCGATAAGCAGCGATATTGCAAGCATCTAAGCTGTTATGGCATATTGAGAAGCCCCACAGGGTCCGCTAAGGCTGGCTTATGAAATCACCCTCAACACCCTCTTTCCCCCGCACCCGTCTGCGCCGCACGCGTGCTTCCGCCTGGAGCCGTGCGATGGTGCGCGAAAATGTTCTGACGCCTGCGGATATGATCTGGCCCCTGTTCATTGCGGACGGAAACAAGGTTGAGCAACCGATTGACTCGCTCCCGGGTGTATCGCGCTGGTCTGTAGACCTGATCGTCGAGCGCGCCAAAGAAGCCCGTGATCTGGGCATTCCCTGTGTCGCGCTGTTCCCAAACACTCCGACGGACAAGCGTAGCGACGATGGCGCTGAAGCGCTCAATATCGACAATTTAATGTGCCGTGCAACCAAGGCCATAAAAGATGCACTGGGTGATGATATCGGCGTACTAACCGATGTTGCGCTCGATCCCTATACGACCCATGGACAAGATGGACTGATCGACGCCAGAGGCTATGTCGAAAATGATCGCACCCTCGACATGCTCTCCAAGCAAGCGTTGAACCAGGCCAATGCCGGCGCAGATATCATCGCTCCATCCGACATGATGGACGGACGCATAGGTGCCATTCGCGACACGCTGGAACTGGCGCATCACCACAATGTCCAGATCATGTCCTATGCCGCCAAATATGCCAGCGCCTTTTACGGCCCGTTCCGTGATGCAGTGGGGTCCAGCGGCACCCTGAAAGGGGACAAGAAGAGCTATCAGATGGATGCCGCCAATAGCGACGAAGCAATGCGCGAAATCGCACTCGACATTGCCGAAGGCGCCGACAGCGTCATGGTCAAGCCGGGCCTTGCCTATCTTGACATCATCCATCGTGCCAAGACAGAGTTTAATGTACCGGTATTTGCCTATCAGGTATCGGGCGAATATGCGCTGGTCGCCGCCGGTGCGGCCGCTGGTGTCGGCGACCGCGATGCATTGATGATGGAAAAACTGATCGCGTTCAAACGCGCTGGCTGTTCCGGTATCCTGACCTATTTCGCCGCCGATGCGGCCCGGCTGCTCCATGAATGATGTCATATTAGAGACCGAGCGGCTGCGGCTACGCAATTGGCGGGATGAGGATATCGAACCGTTTATGGAATATCTCAACACACCCAAAGTCACGCGATGGCTTGGCGGCGTGCAGACACGCGAGAAATTCCTGGAAGCGGTCGAGAGAATTAGAGGCTATGATCGGGATTTCGGTCATACCTTCTGGATCGTCGAACGAAAATCAGACAATACCCTGCTTGGATTTTGTGGTTTGAAGCGAGTCAACGCACCGCAACCCAAGCTCACCGGCGCCTTTGAAATTGGCTGGCGTTTGCGCGAGGATGTCTGGGGTCAAGGCTATGCCAAAGAAGCGGCCACCGCGACGATGGACGCCGCTTTTACCCGGCATAAAGCGCCGTTCGTCGTTGCCCTTACCGTTCCGGGCAATGAACCGTCCCTTGGACTGATGAAACGGCTGGGCATGACGCACCGGCCAGAGCTGGATTTTCATGATCCCAATTATGGCGAAGACCTGAACCCGACCGTTGTTTATCGTATAGAAGCCAAAGACTGGAAACCAGACGCATGACTGAACCATTAATCCTGCCTTTCAACGGCAAAACACCGAAGATCCACGAATCGGCATTCATTGCGCCGGGTTGCAAGATCATCGGCGATGTCGAAATCGGGCCCGAGGCCAGCATCTGGTATAATTGCGTTATTCGGGCAGACGTGAATTTCATCCGGATTGGCGCGCGCAGCAATATTCAGGATGGCACCACCATTCACTGTGACAGCGCCACCCCGGCCACTCCAAACGGCCATCCGACAATCATCGGTGACGACGTGCTTGTTGGTCACATGGTCATGTTGCACGGCGCGACACTGGAAGACCGCGCTTTTGTCGGGCTCAGCACCACTGTCATGGATGGTTGCGTCATAGAGGGCGACGGAATGCTGGCCGCCGGTGCGATATTGACACCCAATAAACGTATTCCATCGGGACAGCTTTGGGCTGGATCTCCAGCCAAATATATGCGCGACCTGCCTGAACCGGCTATTGCAGGCATGCGGATGGGCGTTGCCCATTATGTCGAAAACGCCAAAGCCCATCAAGCAGCGTTGGAAGCCGCTCAAAAATAAAGTTCTTTTAGCGCATGCCAGATATTAGCTGGTCAATCTCTCGTTGCTGACGAGATACTTGCGCCTCAACTTTTTCGCGCGATCTGGCGATCAAAATGGCCGCGCCTTTTTCTTCGCCTGAAAATTCTTCATCCAAGCGCTTCATGTAAAGCGAATCGAGATCGGCCAGGGCGGATACCGATGGGCTGCGATTCATTTCCAGTGCGGAAAGTTGCACCTGCGCCACCACCCAGGATTCACTCGCTGGCGCAGAACCACGCGCCGCTGACACGCTTTTCTTAACGCCGGGCAGACGTTGCAAAAAGGATTCATGGGCCGTGTCGCTTTGTTGAACCGCTTTATCGACGGCATTCTTCAATACAGGCGGCAGAGCCTCCATTAGAGCCGGCTGCGTCGTATCAATGTCTGGAATCGCAGGAATATCCTCGTAAGGCCGCTTCGCGAGGGACGGAAAGTCGCCTTCTTTCATGGCGCAGGCAGACAAAGACAGGCCAAGCAATGGCACCAAAAAAGTAGATGATTTCATGAAATCATCTTTACGCCGAGGCGTTTGATGCGGCAATGGCCTTTATGCAGCTGTGGCAACATGGCCAAGGTGATATGATACGGCCGCAAATTCTTGCCTGAAAATCGGCCAATACCGGTTGACACAGCCATGCCCATCTAGTAGCTGCGCACTCTTTCCAGCGTGAGCCGAGAGACTCGCGTTTCCTTGCTTGCGCGCTGGAACCACAAGATTGAAACGGAAAAATGCCATGTTCGCAATAGTGCGCACCGGCGGTAAACAATATCGTGTTGCCGCAGGAGATATAATCGCAGTCGAAAAACTTGCTGGTGAAGCGGGTGATTCGGTAACCCTTGATGATGTTTTGCTGGCCGGTGACGGCGGTGAGATGAAAGACGTCAAAGGTCTGACCGTGGCTGCTGAAATTGTTGCGCAGGAAAAAGGCGAGAAGGTCATCATCTTCAAAAAACGCCGCCGGCATAATTATCGCCGCAAGAATGGCCATCGTCAGCAGCATACTGTGCTGAAGATTAGCGCAATTGGCGCGGAGAAAGCTGCGAAAAAAGCAGCTCCCAAGAAAGAAGCTGCCAAGCCTGCTGAAGACAAGCCAGCTGCTGAGAAAAAAGCGGCACCGGCCAAGAAAGCGGCGCCAGCGAAGAAAGCCGCTGCTGCAAAGCCAGCGCCTAAAAAGGCTGCTGCTAAAACAGACGCAAAACCAGCTGCAGCCAAAAAGGCTCCGGCAAAGAAGCCAGCCGCTAAAAAGCCGGCTGCGAAGAAAAAGGACTAAACCATGGCACATAAGAAAGCAGGCGGTTCCTCGCGTAACGGCCGTGATTCAGAAGGCCGCCGTTTAGGCGTCAAGAAATATGGCAGCGAAGCTGTTGTAGCCGGCAATATTATTATCCGCCAGCGCGGCACCAAGACCCATCCGGGTCGCAATGTAGGTATGGGCAAAGACCACACCCTATTTGCGCTCATTGATGGCAAAGTGGAATTCCACAAGGGCAAGCTCGGCCGCAAATATGTGTCTGTAGATGCCATGGCAGAAGCCGCAGAATAACCGGACAATCGATAACGGGTTGTCCTTTGAGGGATGACCCGGATGGTTCAAAAGAATCACCAAATTTCAGGGAGAGGGTCACCCCCTCTCCCTTTTTTTGTCTCTCCCTGTCGAAAATGTCACTGCGTTGTCATCGCTCCATTGTAGGGGCGGTCAGACCAACGCAGGGGCGGTTAAAATTTGACTTTGGAGAGTCCCGATGTTTGCTAGAACGCCAAGATTATTATTGAGACCAGGTTGGCCCGAAGACGCTGACGCGCTGTATGACGCCATCAATGATGAAGCGATTGTCCGCAATCTGGCGAGTGCGCCATGGCCTTATAACCGCGATGACGCCGATCAATTCCTTTCGCTGCCACAAAAGCCCAAAAGTCCGCGCTGGCTCATCTATCGGCGGACGGCTGGTTCTCCCTGCCTGGTTGGCACCTGCGGCATCGATGTCATGACCGATGGTAGCGTGGAACTGGGCTACTGGATAGGCCGCGACCATTGGGGCTTGGGTTACGCAACCGAAGCGGGTCGTGCTGCGCTGGAGACGGCAAAAGCTCTCGGCCATCGCGAAATAGTCGCAAGCCACTTCGTCGACAATCCCGCGTCGGGAAATGTCCTGACCAAGCTGGGATTTCGTCGCACTGGGCGCACGACGCCGCGTTTTAGCAAGGGGCGTAACAGCTCGGTCGCTGCCGTTGAATTTCAGCTGTCACTGGAAGGTGATATGGAAAGCGATGTCGTACGACCGCTTGCCGCGTGAGGCTGTTATGCAACTTTGTTTAAGCGCTTCTTCGCATCACGTTTGCCTAGAGTGGCAATAGTTTCGTTCTGCTCAGGTTGATCCATGATCGCGGCCTCATATTCACTTTCGGCCAGCTGAATCAGGTCGCGGTCATCTTTGTTCCAGGGATGGAAGCCAGGCAGGAAAAACTGGAACCAAGGCAACAGCGTCCGCCGGAAGGGAGCGGGGCTGACCAATGCATAGTGCAGGAAACCAAACCATGCGCGCGGACCGGAAATTCCATCTTGCCGCAGAAGGTCAAAAATTCCTTTGGTGCGGTTTTTGGCGAAACCCATCGAAATGCGAATCATGAACAGCGATTTGGTGGCCCAACGCCGTGTCCGGCTCCAGTCTCTGGTCGCGTATAGCCAGGTATCATAAGCAACACCCTTGTGCTCGACTTCTTCGGATGCATGCCAAAGCCACATTTTGCGCTGTTCTTCATCGGCATCCTGAAAATGCCGGGGATTGGCAATAAATTCCGCCGCCATGATTGCGGTCAGATGCTCAAGGCAGGTTGTCGCGACCAGCTGCATGATGAGCGGCTTGCTCGCAATATTGTCGATGACATTGGTGAGCGTTTGTTCCAGCCGCGAAATATCAAAGTCCGATTCTTCAATATGCTTGTTAAAAAACAGATGCTCACGGCTATGAACCGCTTCTTGCTGCACAAAGCCACGAATTTCCCGCGCCAGTTTTTCGGGCACTTCGTCGCGATATTGCTTGAGCACCTTCATGAAAAACGTTTCACCCTTCGGGAAGGTGATCGACAAAGCGTTGAAAAAGGCAGTCGCATAGGGATCACCACCAACCCAGTGCCGTCGCTCCATCGCCGCATTCGCGAAGTGCCGGTTACGGGATTGAATATTCAGATCAGCCGGGGTCGCGCTTCCCACGATTGCGGGAGCGGCATCTGCCACGTCAGTATCTGGTGAAATGTCGCCCATTTCTATGTGCCGCCTCCTTGAAAATCCAATAGCTGTGCGACCAGTTTTTGGTTAAGCAATCTATAGATTGGGAGGGTTAATAAAATACCTACGGCGGCGAATAAATTCGGGGTTAACTCGCTGTTTACAAAGCAATTCAAATATAGATTGCAGTAAAACGACGTTAACGCGAAACCGCGCTACACACTCATCTGCGTTGGTAGCGGAAATACCAGACTTCGTGCCCCTGGCGTCGCGCCTTTGCCTCATAGCGTGTTTCCGGCCAGCCGCCCGGACGGATCATCCAGCTTTTCGGACCTTCGGTAAGCCAGTTAAATTCGTTGCGCTGGTTCATGATCATCATCGCCCATTCCAGATAGACAGGATGGTCGGTTCCGAAGCGGAATTCTCCGCCCGGCTTCAGTTTGGCCGCGATCAGATCAACCGGACCATGGTTCATGAAGCGCCGTTTGGCGTGGCGTGCCTTTGGCCAAGGGTCCGGGTGCAGCAAATAGACAAAGCTCAATGTGCCATCGGGAATACGTTCCAGCACGTCGAGCGCATTTCCCATATGCAGCCGGATGTTGGGCAGGATGCCCTCCCGGATATGCTGCAATGCGCCAACCACGCCGTTGAGATAAGGTTCACAGCCTATGAAACCATGGTCCGGAAGCATGTCAGCCCGCGCGGCCATATGCTCGCCAGCGCCAAAGCCGATTTCGAAATGCAGCGGCCGGTTGTCGCCAAATAGCACAGGTGACGATACCGGCCCCTCTGTCGGCACGCTTATCTGCGGCAGCAGTTTTTCGACCAGCTCGACCTGGCCCTCGCGGAGCGCATGGCCTTGTCTCCGCCCATAAAGCTGGCGAATGGTCGTCGGATCTTGATTTTGCTTGCTCGTCATCCGGGGGCGATTAGCACCGGTTGCCGGAATTAGACAGCCGCTTTTAACGCGTCCACCAAATCGGTCTTTTCCCAAGTGAAAAGATCACCATCAGCCTTGCGTCCGAAATGCCCATAGGCCGCTGTCGGGCTATAAATCGGTTTGTTGAGGCCAAGATGGGTGCGAATGCCTTTTGGCGTCAACCGGACCAGCTTGGGCAGTATTTCTTCCAGCTTCTCCTCGCTTACTTTTCCGGTACCATGCAAATCAACATTGATCGACAAAGGCTCAGCAACGCCAATGGCGTAAGACAGCTGGATCGCACAGCGTTTGGCAAGTCCCGCTGCAACGATATTCTTCGCCAGATAGCGCGTGATATAGGCTGCCGAGCGATCCACTTTAGTGGGGTCTTTGCCCGAGAAAGCACCGCCGCCATGCGGGCTGGCCCCGCCATAGGTATCAACGATGATCTTCCGGCCGGTCAGGCCGGCATCACCGTCCGGGCCTCCAATTTCAAAGCGTCCGGTGGGGTTTACGTGAATGACTGTATTGTCGGTGATAAAGCCATCCGGCAGTACCGAATGGAATACGCTCATGACATATTCGCGCAATTCCTCATATAGAGCCGGATTGTCGCTGTCCTTGTAATAGCCCGGCGCGTGCTGGGTTGAGACAACCAGGGCGGTTGCTTCCACCGGCACTTCATTAACATAGCGCAGGGTTACCTGACTCTTGCTGTCCGGCTCCAGAAACGGTGCTTTTCCGCTGTGGCGGTCAGCCGCCATCTGCTTCAATATCTGATGTGAATATTGCAAGGTCGCTGGCATGAGGTCAGGAGTTTCATCACTGGCATAGCCGAACATAATGCCCTGGTCGCCTGCGCCTTCATCCTTGTTGCCGCTTTCATCGACGCCCTGTGCGATATGGGCGGATTGCGGGTGAAGGTGATTTTCGAAAGTCAGGTTCTGCCAGTGGAAACCGTCCTGTTCATAGCCGATTTTCTTGACCGTCTCACGAACCACAGTCTGGATCTCTTCCTGTGCGCCGGGCGCCCAGTTGCCATCGGTGTCAATCATGCCCTTGCCGCGCACTTCACCGGCCAGAATCACACGATCCGTAGTTGTCAGCGTCTCGCAGGCCACGCGGGCTTCGGGATCCTTGGACAGAAACAGGTCTACAATCGCATCAGAAATCTGGTCGGATACTTTGTCCGGATGGCCTTCGGAAACAGATTCGGAAGTGAAGATAAATTCAGAACGCATGGTTTTTCCTAGTATTTACCGCCTGAGGGCGCGGGATTCGGATATAAAGAAAGGTTTATATGCGCTCCTTAACGCGCGCGGAGCCGGATGGCAATGGCGCAGATCAGCAAAATCAGAGCGAATCCCAGCGACAGTATATTTCCATATCGGGAAAATAATGTGGGGCTTTCCGGTGTCGGCAAGCGGGTGTCAATGCGCCCCGCTTGACCCATCGGAATGCTCTCAACCACTTTTCCTTTGCTGGTAATGACGGCGGAAATACCGGTTGGTGTCGAGCGGATCACGGGAAGCCCTTCTTCAATTGCGCGCAAGCGGGCCTGGGCGAGATGTTGCGGCGGGCCCCACGCACCGAACCAGGCGTCATTGGATGGATTGAAAATGAAATCGGGTCGATCCTCCTGGTGCACCACTTGCCCGGAAAAGATGATCTCGTAGCAAACCTGAAGGCCAGCTTTGCCAAATGCCCCCAAATCCAGCGAGCGCGGACCCGGACCCGGCCAGAAATCAAAATCGCCAGGTGCCAGCCGAGACAAACCAAGGGCCGATAGCAGCGGGCGCATCGGCAAATATTCACCATAGGGAACAAGATGGCTCTTGTCATAGCGGCCCAGCAATTCGCGCTCCGAATCCATCGCAAACACGCTGTTGCGCGCGCCGATGGCCCGCCTTTCATCCGGAGCGCCTGCATCATCAAATTCCAGTTTCAGTGCACCGAGCACCAGCACGTCACCGGGCTTCATCAGGTTCGCCAGTTGCGCGCGAACCATCTGCGGCGGGCGACCATAATAATAGCGCTGCGGATAGCCCGTTTCGAGATAATCGGGAATCGCAGCTTCGGGCCAGAATAATATCCGCGGCTCATCGTCCTCGCGGATGGTCAGTGCAGAGAGCTTGCCAAGGTTCAGCTCCTCATAACCGGCCTGCCACTTGTCCTGCTGACCAATATTGGGCTGGACAACCGTGATTTTAGGTAGATCAGGGGAGCGGGCAAGATCATCACCACTACCCAAAAAGGCCAAAGTTCCGGCGCCCAAAGCCACAATGGCCATGTCAAAGATCCGGCGCACCACAACCCGCCAGTTTAAAGCGATTAGCCCGCCGACTGCCGAACCAATCAGACCGGCAATTCCAATAGTCATCCCCGACAGGCCGTAAGTGCCAAGAGATCGTGCACTCAAGGCATGTCTGGCATCCACGGCAATCACGCCGAGCGGATTCCAGATAAACCCGCTGAAAACCCAGCTGCGCAGCCATTCCGTGATAATCCAGAAACCGGCGAATGCCAGGACGAAGACAACGGGTCGTCCCCTGCCCAGCAACCAGGCACCGAGGGCCGTTAACGCGGGATAGACGGCCAGATAGAGAGACAACAGAACAACAGCGATATAGCCCAGCCATTCCGGCATCGCCGCCTGAAAAGTAAAGGCCTTGGCGATCCAGTTAAGCCCGACAACGAAATGTCCCAAACCAAAAAGCCAACCGGAAACAAAAGCGGCTTTGCGGCTCTCGAGACTGTCGACAATCGCAATCCACAAGGCCAGCGCAAGCAAACTGATCGGCCAAAGACTGAACGGCGCAAATCCGGTTGCCGATAGCGCGCCTGCAACAAGCGACAGCCAGAAGGGATATTTGCGAAACAGGTTGGTCAGAATATGCACCGGCGGCTTGTGCCGTTTTCGTGAGACAGGTTCAAACATTAATTACAAACCATCAACAGGCCGTTCATATTAAAGGCCTAAAACCTGAATGAGATTATACAGTTTCGACGCAGAATCGACCTAAAAAAGCACCTCGATTTATCTTTTTCGGACATCCTTGCAGACCAGCCGAACGTGACCTCCGCGATCCAACACTACCGCTGAATATCATTTTGGCGGGACTGTAGGAAAGCGATATTTGGCAATTGTCATTTGCTGCAGACGGCAATGCGCCGCTATAGGACCGGGATGGAAAAAATCATGTTGATGCTGCTGGCGCTGGTTCAGCCGATGCCAGCCGATAGCGGGGCCGAAGTTGCGGCCCTGACCGATATTCATAAACGCGACCTGTCCTGCGTCGCCGCCTTTGCCATTGTCGCATCGGAACAGGAGCGCGGGATCGATAGCGCGCTTTCCTATCCCTTGCTCACCGAGCGGGGCCGGACCTATGCCGGTCAGGTCGGCGAAAGGGTCATGACAGAGACCGGGCAAACCCGCGAACAGGTGCGGGATGCTATTTTGGCAGCGGTTGCCGACCAGCAGGCCAGGGTTAAAAATGTCGCGGAACCTGATGAAGTGGTTGCAGGCGAAATGGCAAAATGCTTGCCGTTACTGGACGCCGAACTGCCCGCGAAGCCCAAGCCAACCCTGAATCAATGCGCGGCCATGATGCAGCTTGCCTATGAAGAGGTCTATCGGCGGGAAAAGCTGTCGAAAAAGGCGCAGGATTTGAAAACCCTGACCTTTGTTCTCGACAGCCGGGCCCGGGAAGTGATGCGGGCAGAGGGGAAAAGTGGCAATGAGAGTGATATCATCCTGACCCGGATTCGCGAAGAATTGAGTGGAGAAGCAAAGAGTCAGCCAGCACTTGATATTGATCATTGCTTCGCGCTGGCGGCGCCGAAGAAGAAGGACCAGAATTTTGAACATTGACCGCCGTCCTTTCCATCTTGCGTTTCCAGTCCATGATCTGGCAGCGGCACGCCAGTTCTATGGGGAATTGCTGGGCTGTGAGGAAGGCCGGAGCAGCGACCACTGGATTGATTTCAATCTCTACGGCCATCAAATCGTAGCCCATCTGAATGTTGATATGAAAACCCGCCTGGCAACAAATCCTGTAGATGGCGCGGACGTACCTGTGCCGCATTTTGGTGTGGTGCTGACCATGACGCAATGGGAAGCGCTGGCAGATCGCCTGAAGCAGAACGGAACAGAATTTGTCATCGAACCGACAGTTCGCTTTCGCGGGCAAACCGGCGAACAGGCGACGATGTTTTTCATGGACCCCAGCGGCAATGCGCTGGAGTTCAAAGCCATGGCCAATGATGCACAGCTATTCGCGGCGCACTAGATCAGACCGGTGATCCGTCATCGCCATTTTGCGAACGATTTTATGCCGCCGCATTTTCTCTACAAATGTTGTCCGCCGTAAACTGACCAGATGCGCGGCCTCGGCCACGACCCCTTCCGCCATTCTGAGCGCAGAAAGCAGATATTTGCGCTCTTCCTGCATCAGATGTTTTTTAAGATCAAAGCCGTCACCCAGGGGTCTGCGATCAAAGGCGCCATTGTCGGTGGTCGCACCAAACGGCTGCTCTTCGGCTTGACCGGCATAGCTGGACGGCAATCCTTGCCGGTGATGGGTCGGCGCATTGGATGCGCGGCGGCGAAACAATGAAGCAAGCTGCCTGTCAGATATCATCACGCCGGGAAACAGCACCACTGCCCGTTCGACAATATTGCGCAGTTCGCGGGCATTGCCGGGCCAGCCATAATTTTCCAATGCGTCCATCGCTTCAGGCGAAAAATAGATTTCTTCCCCGCCGATCTGGGCGATGAAGTGACGGATGAGCGGCGCGATATCCTCCCGGCGATCCTTGAGCGCAGGTATGTCGATCGGGAAAACAGAGAGCCGGTAAAACAGATCTTCCCGAAAGCGCTTTTCCGCAATCGCCTGGTCAAGATTCTGATGGGTCGCCGAAATGATCCTTGTATCTATGGCAATCGATTCACTGCCGCCAATCCGTTCGATCTGTTTTTCTTCCAGAACCCGCAGCAGCTTCACCTGCATGTCAAAAGGCATGTCGCCAATTTCATCGAGAAACAAGGTGCCGTTGCTGGCATCTTCAAACTGCCCCTTGCGCTGCGCAATGGCACCGGTAAAGCTGCCCTTTTCATGCCCGAAAAGTTCTGATTCCAGCAAGTCGCGGGGAATGGCTCCGCAGTTCACCCCGACGAATTTCTCATCGGAGCGGGCCGAGCATCGGTGAAGCGCTTTGGCCACCACCTCCTTGCCGCACCCCGATGGCCCGGTGATCATCACCGGTATCGTGGTGGCGGCGGCATAGCGGATCAAGCACCGCACTTCTTCGATCGCAGCGCTGTCGCCGATCAGGTGGAGAGCAGGATCATCGGGATGTAATTTCCGCTCTGATCCGATGGCGTTGGGGCGGTGTTCCATAGCATTTCCCTGTTGTTACGAACCGGGCATCTCTTATGAGAGCTATGGGACTCTTATATGTAAACGGAGGTAAAATATTTGACAATTTGGTCCATTTTACCAAGCAAAATGGTTGGTTTTCCGCTAAATTAGCCGCCATGCTCCGCTTTCCAGCGGTCCAGAGCATGCTCCAAATGGCGCTCCGCCAGGTCACGGGCGCTGTGTCTTGGCAGGTCCAGCGAACCGGCCAGCCGTTCTCCGATCAACGCATCGCCCAATGCCATCAGCACCAGCGTCAAAGTATCTTCATGCATCTCTCGGTCTTCGTGCCCGCCTTCGCCAAATTCGTCGACAAGTGCATGAATCGCATCGACGATCGGATCGAGAGCGTCTTCATTACCAGTGAGCAACATCCAAGAAGACAAGGCGCCAGCACCCTGTTTGTCAAAAGCATCAAAGGTCAGATCGACAATATCCCGGACACTGCCTTCACCTGTCCGCGATTTTATGACGGCTTCGGCAATGGATCCGCAAACCTGATCGGTCAGATATTGTGCCAGTGATTTCTGAAGTCCCGATGCGGATCCGAAATGATGCAGCAAATTGGCGTGTGTCCGGCCGATCCGGGACGCCACAGCTTTCAGCGTCACCGCTTGCGGCCCGGCTTCGATCAGCAGGTCGCGGGCAGCGGCTAAGGCCATGCTGCGGCTTTCTTCAGGCGAGAGGCGTCTTTTAGCTATTGACATCTATGTAAGTAACCCTAATATCCTATAGGTATGATTTAGACCGCATTTGATGCGAAAGCGACCCCTTATGAATATGCCCCTTATGAACAAGCTGGGCAGCGTGCAAGCTGAGCCGGAAACAATTGATACCCCAACGCCCAAAGATCACGTGATAACGCCGCGTGACCGCCGCTTTGGTCGTGATGCCGATCATCAACCGGACCGCTGGTGGCTCAATGGCGATCCTGTTGCCACGGCCTTTTACAACGCGCTGTCCCTCACCTTTCCGCGCGGCGAAGCCTTTTTCATCGAGAGCGTGAAATCCTTTCGAGACGCCACCCCGGAAAAGCTGCAAAAAGAAATCCGCGCGTTTGTGAAGCAGGAGATCATCCACACCCGCGAACATGTCGCGCTCAACCGCCGGGTTGAAGAAGCCGGCTATGATACGGCCCGGATTGAAAAGCGCATTACCGAGTCGCTTGAAATGACCAAGGGGCGGCCCGCTATTGCCAATCTCGCCGCGACGATGATCCTCGAACATTTCACCGCAATCATGGCGCAGCAATTCATTGCCAATCCCAAGCATTTTGAAAATGCCGACAAGGAAACCGCGGATCTGTGGCGCTGGCACGCGCTCGAAGAGATTGAACATAAGGGCGTCGCCTATGACACCTGGCTTTACGCAACCCGCGACTGGTCCCGTTGGCAGCGTTGGAAAGTCAAAGCGCTGATGATGCTCATCATCACCCGTAATTTCTGGACCAATCGCTATAACGACACGCTCGACCTGCTGGCGCAGGATGGCTTTACCGGTTTTCGTACAAAGATGCGCGTTCTGCGCTTCTTGCTGGCAAAACCCGGCGTGGCGCGCAAGATCATCGTGCCGTGGATCAAATTCTTCCTGCCCGGCTTTCATCCGTGGAACGAAGATGACCGGCATCTGATCGATCTTGCGGAGAGCGAATTTGAAGCTGCGCTGCCGGACGGCGCGCAAACCGCGTAGGATCAGCGTATGAAGCCGGGCTCTGCGTTCACCTGATCACCCGGCAACAACTGCCAGTACCCAACGTCAATCCAACGTTCAAACTTGCGCCCGACTTCCTTGAAATGGGCAACCTTCTGAAAGCCCAGGGTTTCATGCAGGGCAATGCTGGTGTCGTTTGGCAAGGCAATCCCCCCCCCATGATGGCATGGACATGTTCCAAATTGGCTATCAGAAAGGAATAAGCGCGCTTGCCCAAGCCTTTGCCACATGCACCCTTATCAAGATAGATTGAGGTTTCGACCGAATTTGCATATGCGCTTCGCTGTTTCCATGGCGCCGCATAGCAATAACCCATAACGACGCCGCTATCTTCAATCACATACCAGGGCAGATGTTCTGGATGCGCGCCTATCCGCCGGAGAAACTCGGCTGGCGTGACTGGTTCCGATTCAAATGTGATGATCGTATTTTCAACGTAATAATTATAGATCTCAGCCATTCTGGCAGCATCATCGGCTTCCACAGCACGAATATTTGGCTCTTCTATCATCACCTTGCCCCTACGCGTTACAGTGGCAGCTAGCTAAATGGACAAAGCAGCATCTGCGTTGATCGGCGGTACGATCATTTCCCGGCCCCATCATCCTCCGCGCCAGCCTTCAAAGCCACCGACTGGCCGACCCGGTCACAGCGCGCCGCGATATCCTGTTCGGCGGTGAACATACAAACCGTGCGGACATGGCCTGACGGACCGAAGCGCATGATCTGGCGCAAGGACATTTCCCGTCCTTCCTGATCGGTGCCCGTGCCAGCAATCAGCACATCGCCATCTTCCTCCGCATCGATGCTTCCCACCTGCACATCCTTGACCGGCAAAGCTTTCATTGCATTGAGCGCCAACTCCTTGCGCTGGTCCTGGGTCAGCGCGCCGACGCCCGGATTGGCGCCCAGGCTGGAGGCAATGATCACCAGCGGTTGCGACGCGTCTTTAACGACGTCTTTCGGGCCGTCGGTCAGGATCAGACCGCTGCCCGCCAAGGTCCGTACGGCCCGAAAACCGGCGCGCTCGGTCATGGTGAACGGTAGCCGGGATATTTCATCTTCCAGCGACCCGCGTGGCTGAAACCGGACGGAGTTCAAAGTAGCGCGTATCTGCTCATCCGAATAAGATCCGCTCGACTCTGGAATCTGAACCGTGATCATTCCGGTGACATCATCGCCGCGCGCGATCATGACCCATTTGCGATAGTCCACGCCTTGCTGCGTTTGCACACCGGTTGCCAGCAGCGCTTCGATATCACCGGCCAGCGTCAATTTCTCGACCGGCCCCTTCATGCTCATGCGTGCAGCAAGCGTCTCCGCGGTAAATCGCGGCGCGATTTCAGCATAAGCTTCTGGGGGAAATTCCGCGATCAATATCGAGGCACCTTCCGCGCTATCGCGAAATCCCGAAAAACTGTCCGCCACCGTCATAGCGCCCGGCGGCTCCAGACCAACCGCACCGCCCCCGGGAAAAACCGGCTCGGCGGCATGTGCCGGAAAGGCAAGGATCAGGCATAGCAATGCCGCAATCAGTTTTGGGTAAAGGTGCATCCGTAAGTCAGCTTTCATTATGTCGCTCGTCGCTGACTATCACGGAGACTGGACATGAGCGCAAGACTGTTCCGGTTGAACTGCTGGTATTTATTGGCTGTTTAAAAGACCTTGCAAACTGATGCCGGGGTTCAATTGGCTTAATGCGCTGCCTTGCTCATATCGACCTTCTCTACCCATTCAGGGAAGAAGCTGGGTTCACGGGTTGACCAGCCGGGCGCTGTTGCGGCCGCCTCGCTGATCGATTGTAGCAGGCCCTTGCGGGTTTTCGGGTGCAAATGCGGCAGAGAAGCCGCAGCACAGAAGCTGCCGGGCAGCCATGGCCGCGCATCGGGACCGAGCAAACGCTCGTAGAGAAAACGGTAGGCAGGAAAGCTGTTAATCCGCCCCTGGCCAAGATCATAGGCTGACAATGCGATCAGGGCCGGCATGAATTTTTCAATGCTGTCAATCGCACAATCCTTCGGGATTGCCTTGCGAATGTCGGCGAGCCGCTTGTAGAGTTTCATCTGCACTTTGATACCGGCTTCCTCAACCGCGTCACGCGACCATGTCCCAATGGCATCAGAGCGATCCAGCCCGACATCAAGCGAGCGGCGGATGTAGCGCTGGGTTGCCGAACCAAAGCTGGCAAATTCTTTCATTTCCGACAGCGTCATCGCGCCTGGCACCGGTTGCATTGCTTTGGGCATTGTAACTCCTACTCTGGAACATTTTCCTGTCCCCACGAGGATCACTTGACCAAAACATGGTTAGGATTTGATTAAACATAACCAAATTTAACGGCGATTTGTTCGCAAGAGCTTCAAAAATTTTGGAAATTCCATAGCCGGGAGCGAAAGTTTCGACCAACGGCAACCCTGTTTCGACCGGGCACGATTCCGATAGAGACAATTGATACCATTTTATCCTAAGCTGCATGTAAATGAGAAACTAGGCGCCTAATGAGAAAATTCGACATCGGAAATCACAAACCATCCGTGGGGCAACAGGTCGCAATCCTGTCGATCCTCGGCTTTTGGCTTTTCTTCGTTATTATAATTACCTTGCGAGCTGCCGTTGGCGATTGGCCGGCCCAGGGCGAAATGGCGATTCGCCGGGTCATTGTGACGATTCTCGGCATCGGGCTGACATATCTTCTATATTTATTGCTGCGGCAATTCGAGAACCGCGTCCTCTCAACCCGCATCATTACCGCTTTTGCGGGCGCGATTCCCTGTGCCATCGCAATCGCCATATTCAATTTTTACATGTTCAATGTCTATGATCCGCAAAGTCTTTTTGATGAAGCGCATATGGAAGAAATGCGCAAATATATGGAGCAGGAGAATTTTGCTCTGAAGTCTATCGTCGAAGACAGCATTTCGCGGTTTTTCTTCATCATCAGCTGGGCATCCTTATATCTCGCGCTCAGCTATGCCAGCGAGGTTCGCACCGTCGAGCGCAAGGCTGCGCGCTTTGCACAGGCGGCACAGGATGCCGAGCTGCGCAGCCTGCGTTATCAGGTCAATCCGCACTTCCTGTTCAACACGCTCAACAGCCTCAGTACCCTGGTGATGCGCAGCCAGCCGGAAGAGGCCGAGAAGATGATTCTCAACCTGTCAAAATTCTATCGCACCAGCCTGTCCGGCGATCCGCTGGAAGATGTTGCGCTGTCCGAAGAAGTGCATTTGCAAAATCTTTATCTTGATATCGAAGCGGTACGCTTTCCCAAGCGGTTGAAAACCGAAACGCATATTCCGGCGGAGTTGAACGATGTACTGGTGCCCGGACTGATTCTGCAGCCGCTGGTGGAAAATGCAATCAAACATGGGGTCGCGCACAGCAAGCGGCCCGTGACCATCAGCATCAGTGCGGCCGTCAAAGGCGATTTCCTGATCCTGACGGTAGCCGATGATGGCGAGTCCAGCCTGCAAACCAAAACCAGCGACCAGAATAATGGCATCGGCCTGGCCAATGTCCGCGATAGGCTGGAAACTAGATTTGGTAAACAGGCCAAGCTAAAAACCTATCGCCCCGAAACCGGCGGATTTGTTGCAGAGCTAACCATGCCCCTCTTGGCGGATATCTAATCATGGCAGACGATACGGCCCCTGAAATAGCACAGCTTGATACGCTGATCGTTGATGATGAACCCCTCGCGATCGAGCGGCTTCAACTGTTATGCGCGCGTCAGGAACATATTAATCTGGTCGGCACAGCGAGTGACGGAGAAGCCGCTATTCGCCTGACCGAACAGCTGAAACCGGATCTCTTGCTGCTCGACATCGCCATGCCGGGCATGGACGGGCTAGAGGTCGCCAGAAATCTTGCCGGTCTTGAGAAGCCGCCGGCGATTATCTTTGTTACCGCTTTTGACAAATTTGCAGTAGAAGCCTTTGGTGTTGCGGCAATCGACTATGTCCTGAAACCGGTCGAAACCGACCGGCTTTCGCTTGCGATTTCCCGTGTATTGGAACGCAAAACCGAACAGGCACCCGTTCCTGCCGAAGAATCCGAATGGGCGGAAGAATTCTGGGTTCCCTATAAGTCGGAACTGCGGCGGATTGCGGCATCCGAGATCAACCGGATCGAGGCGGAGCGGGACTATATGCGACTGCATGTTGGCGGCGAGTCAGGCAGCGAGCATGGCGGGACCAGCTATTTGCTGCATCAAACGATTACCGGGCTGGAGGGACGGCTCAATCCCGATCACTTCATCCGGTTGCACCGGTCTCATCTGGTCCGCCGCGACTGGATTGGCGGCCTGCGCCATGATGGCGGCGGCATCTGGATCGCATGCCTCAAATGCGGTACCGAAATCCGTATCGGACGCACCCATCTGGCAGAAGCAAAGAAGCTGGCCGGGCGGTAGGGTCGTTCCCTGCGCCGAACCTTCGGCACAAACCCTCACAATGCGACAGACAAAAGTAAACCCCGGTGTAAGGGCACCGGGGTTATCAGGAGGTTTGGCCAAATAGAGGGCCGCTTAATTGGGATTCACGGCTCTTGGGTTGTTTTTCGGGCTGTTCCTAGCGTCCACCGACCACCATAGCGCCTTCGCCAAGCGTCCCGGCTTCGGCTCTGGCGATCAGCGATACTTTGGCGCGCTTGGCCGACATTTTGGCTTCCTGAACGCATCCTTTGTGGTCAGCCATATCTTTCAGGTTTTTGCTATCATAAGTACCACAAACCTGACGCACGGCACCCTTGATCCGTCCGTCAAGGGTGTCCTGTCCATCAACGCTGGTCAGGTCCAAATCGGCATAGCTGACTTCAACAGACCGGGTGATGCGATTTTGGGCACTGGCGCTGGCCGAAAATCCGGTGGCGGTTACGGCAATCGCGGCGGCTGCAAAAAGGCCTTTGGTAAAAATGGAATTTCTCATGTGTTCACTCCTCAACAAATTTTTTGGGGCGTACCGGAAAATTGGGGGCCGGGATTGCCCAGACTATCCTGCTCAAAGCAGGAGGGGGTTTACGACGGCGGGAGCAGTATGTTTCGACCAGCTCGGGGAAGAGCTTTTGACTTATGCTGCTGCTCCCGCCTCGTATTTTTAGATACGGGAAGGGAGACCAGCGAGCATCCGAACTTCGATAAACAGCCATTTTGGTCGGTGAACAGCAAAAGGCTTCGACCAACGACCATGGATCGTCGATCAAAGTAAAAATATGTAACTTATGTTACTATTCAAATAGTTACAGATGACACCGAATCAGGGTGTGTTAGAGGCCTAAATCAGCCCAGACAGCGGACTCGAGGGGTCTGCGTACATCCGGCGACCCATTCGGCCGGACAGATAAGCCTCTCGCCCGGCTTCCACGGCAAGCTTCATGGCGCGCGCCATGCGCACCGGTTGCTTGGCCTCGGCAATGGCGGTGTTCATCAATACGCCGTCACAGCCCAATTCCATCGCGACCGCTGCGTCGCTGGCCGTACCGACGCCGGCATCGACCAGCACCGGCACACTGGCGCCCTCGACTATCAAACGGATGGTGACACGGTTTTGAATACCAAGCCCGGAACCTATGGGCGCACCCAAGGGCATGATCGCAACCGCACCGGCATCTTCCAGTTGTTTCGCGGCAATTGGATCATCCACGCAATAGACCATCGGTTTGAAACCTTCCTTGGCCAGCACTTCGGTCGCTTCCAGTGTCTCGCGCATATTGGGATAAAGTGTCTTCGCCTCACCCAGCACTTCCAGCTTCACCAGATCCCAGCCCCCCGCTTCGCGGGCCAGCCGTAAAGTCCGGATGGCATCATCGGCATTAAAGCAGCCCGCCGTATTGGGCAGATAGGTGACTTTCTTGGGATCGATAAAATCTGTCAGCATCGGCTGATTGCGGTCCATGACGTTCACGCGCCGCACCGCGACGGTGACAATCTCAGCGCCAGCCGCTTCAACGGCGGCGGCATTTTCTTCAAAATCCTTATATTTGCCGGTACCGACAATCAGACGGGATGAGAAGTTTTGACCGGCCACGCTCCATCCATCATCTGCGGTAACGTCACCAGCATGATCACCGCCGCCGACGAAATGTACGATTTCCAGCTGATCGCCGTCTTCCACCATGACATCGCCCAGGGTTGAGCGGGTCACGATTTCGCGGTTGCGTTCCACGGCCACTTTCTCGGGCTCCAGATCCAGCGACCGGACCAGATCCGCGACAGACATGCCGCTCTCGATCCGCTTGCTGTCGCCATTTAGCTGAATTGAAATTTCCGGCATTACTAATGTTTCCATTTGTTTGATCTCGCTTTTCGGAATCGAGCCCTATAAAGAGGCCATATAAACAGCTAAGCAGCGCCGCAACCAAAAGCGCCATATAGGGGACATTATATTGTCAGAGGGAAAAAGCACCAACAAGACCGTCTTTGTCCTGAACGGCCCTAACCTCAATCTGCTGGGGATGCGGGAACCGGAAATCTATGGTTCCGATACGCTGGACGATATTGCCGGACGGCTCGAAGACCAGGCGCATGAACTGGGCCTTGAAGTGGATATCCGGCAGAGCAATCATGAAGGTCATCTGGTCGACTGGCTGCAGGAAGCGGCGGCCGATGAAGCCCGGGCAGTCATCCTGAATGCCGGCGCCCTGACCCACACATCCATTGCGCTGCACGACGCGGTCAAGGCGATAGATGTGCCGGTGATCGAGGTGCATTTGTCCAATCCCGCCGCGCGCGAAGAATTTCGTCACAAGAGTTTGATTGCACCGGTTGCAAAAGGAACCATTTGCGGCTTTGGTGCTTTGGGGTATCAATTGGCGCTGGATGCCGCGCAAAAATTTTAGAGCATAATTTTAATTTCAATATGGGAACCAGAAATGGCCGCAAAAAAAGACAGTGATGGCAGCATGAATGTGGACCTTGATGTGGTCCGGGAGCTTGCTGGAATATTGGATGGCGCTGGCCTCAGCGAAATTGAAGTCGAAGATGGTGATCGCAAAATCCGAGTGTCACGTGGCGGCGGAGGCTTTTCTGCCCCTGTCCATGCCGTTGCTGCACCAGTCCCCCAGCCCGCACCAACCGCTGCGCCGGCTGCCGAGGCAGCACCAGCCGTGCCAGCGGACGACCATGCAAATGCACAGAAATCACCAATGGTCGGCACCGTTTATATGGCGCCCGATCCCGATGCCGCCAATTTTGTCAGCGTCGGAGACAAGGTCGCTGTGGGTGATACATTGCTGATCGTGGAAGCGATGAAGGTGATGAACCCGATCGCCGCGGAAAGCGCTGGCACTGTCAAAGCGATTCTGGTTGAAAATGGTCAGCCAGTCGAATTTGACCAACCCCTAGTTGTGATTGCGTAGATGAGGCCCGGCGCATGACCATCAACAAAATCCTGATCGCCAATCGCGGCGAAATTGCGCTGCGCATCTTGCGGGCAGCCCGCGAACTCGGCATCGAAACCGTCGCTGTACACAGCACTGCCGATGAAGATGCGATGCACGTTCGGTTGGCGCATGAAGCCATCTGTATCGGCCCGCCATCGGCGACCGACAGTTATCTGAGCATACCGGCGATTATTTCTGCCGCCGAGATCAGCGGCGCCGATGCAATCCATCCCGGCTATGGTTTTCTGTCCGAAAACGCGCATTTTGCCGAAGTGGTCGAAGCGCATGATATCAAATGGATTGGCCCGAAGCCCGAGCATATCAAGATCATGGGCGACAAGGTTGCCGCGAAGAAAACCGCTGGCGAACTCGGCATTCCACTGGTTCCCGGCTCTGACGGAGCGGTAAGCGAGATCGAGGAAGCCAAAAGGGTGGCAGCCGAAGTCGGCTATCCGGTCATCATCAAGGCAGCCTCCGGCGGCGGCGGACGCGGCATGAAGGTCGTGAACAGCGAGACCGAGCTGGAAACCCAGATGAAGCAGGCCGGTACCGAGGCCAAAGCGGCCTTTGGCGACGCGACCGTCTATATCGAAAAATATCTCGGCGATCCGCGCCATATCGAATTTCAGGTTTTTGGCGATGGCCGCGGCAATGCCATCCATCTGGGCGAGCGCGATTGTTCGTTGCAACGCCGCCACCAGAAAGTGCTCGAAGAAGCGCCCTCACCTGTCATCAGCGCCGAACAGCGCGAACGCATGGGAAAGGTCTGTGTCGATGCGATGAAAGGGATGGGCTATCGCGGCGCGGGTACCATCGAATTTCTCTACGAGAATGACGAATTCTATTTCATCGAGATGAACACGCGTTTGCAGGTCGAACATCCGGTGACCGAAATGATCACCGGCTTTGATCTGGTCCGCGAACAGATCCGCATTGCCGATGGCCGCGATCTTTCCGTCAAACAGGAAGAGCTGGAATTTAAAGGTCACGCGATCGAATGCCGGATCAATGCCGAAAATCCAAAAACATTCGCACCCTCACCCGGCAAGGTCGTCAGCTATCATGCGCCCGGCGGCATGCATGTCCGTGTCGATAGCGGTCTATATGCCGGATATTCGATCCCGCCTTATTATGACAGCATGATTGCCAAGCTGATCGTTTATGGCCGGACTCGCGACGGATGCATGATGCGGCTGGCCCGCGCGCTGGACGAATTTGTCATTGAAGGCGTGGAAACCACCATCCCGCTGCATCAAAAGCTGGTTTATGATGAAGGTTTTCAGTCCGGCGAATATACTATCAAATGGCTGGAAGAGTGGCTCGACAAGGATGAAAACGCCTAGTTTTCCGTCGCGGCGATCCTATTTTTGTTCATATAAATCGATTCTTTCCTGAATATTACAGCCAAGTTCAGCTATCTGACAGGGTTAACAAGCTATGACTCGTTCCACAGATGCGGCAAACAGAGTCGCATAGTGAGGAGTAGCCTATGCGACTATTTTATCTAACCGGCCTGATGGCAGCCACCATGTTGACGCCTGCGACAGCGTCCGCCGCCGATCTCGCCCCTAACCTGAATCAGAACACACGCGCATTGGCGCCCGTGCTGATTGACAACAATCCAACTGGCAGCGCCGCCTTGCAGCGCGATGGTCGCGGTGAACGCCGCGCCAATCGGGGTGATCGTGGCGGTAATCGTGAAGCGCGCCGCGGCAATCGCGACAACCGTGAAGCACGCCGGGCGACGCGCGCCGAAAATCGCAACAATCGCGGCAGAGCCAATGTGATGACCGACGGCGACCGCGCCGAAAGGCGGCAGCAACGCCGCACCGTTCGTCAGCAAAATGGGAATGTCGACCGCGATTTCTCCAGCAGCCGCAGCCGCGCTGATGTTGGCCGTTCGAACCGGCAAGCCCGGCGCGATGTGGCCCAGCGCAGCGAGCGCCGCTCCGACCGCCGCGCCAATGCGCGCGGTGACCGCAACAGGGATGGCCGCGTCGATCGCCGCTTTGATCGTAACCGTGACGGACGGATTGATCGCCGGTTCGACCGCAACAATAATGGCCGAGTCGACCGCAGGGTAGACCGGAACCGCGATGGCCGGATTGACCGTCGTTATCGTGAGAATCGCCGGGCCATAGCTCGCGGTGACCGCAACCGGGACGGCCGGATTGATCGTCGCTATCGTGACGGACGGCGCGATGTCTATCGTGATGACCGTCGGGGATATCGTAAAGGTTATCGTGACGCACGGCGGGACTATCGCAAGTGGAACCGCGGTTGGCGGGACGACCGGCGCTATAATTGGCGGAGTTATCGCAAAGCGAACCGCCACTATTATCGCCCCGGCCGCTATTATTCACCTTATCGGAACCATAATTACCGGCGCTGGAATATCGGCATCTATCTGGGATCGGCTTTCTACGGATCGCGCTACTGGATAAACGACCCTTGGCGCTATCGCCTGCCACCGGCTTATGGAGGCTATCGCTGGATCCGTTACTATGACGATGTTCTTTTGATCGACACATATGATGGCCGCGTGGTCGATGTGATCTACGACTTTTTCTATTAAGTCGGAACGAACCGAAACATAGTTTCCTTTGGTGAGGCCCGTGATCAGCAATGATTGCGGGCCTTGGTCTATTTTCCCCTTGAAACCCTTTGCCGCCCGTCGCACACAGGTCGCGAGATATTTTGGGGAAGAAAAGATATGATCCGGCATCTAATAGCGACAGCAGTTTTGGTTCTGGCAGGCGTCGCCGCTCCGGCGGGTGCGCAGGAAGCATCTTCATCCGATCCAATTTCCGTGATCACGGTCGGTAACTTAATTCCCGATGTCGAAACCGGACCAATCGGGCCAGCTACCATCCGCGTGCAGAGTGGCAAGATCATATCGGTCGAGCGTCGAACAGCGCCACCATCCGATGACGGGAATAGTATCAACCTGTCCGACAAGACGGTTATGCCCGGCCTGATCGACCTGCATGTGCATTTGACCGGCGATCCTGGCGGAGATTTCTGGAAACAGGCAACGGAGCCAGCCGAATGGGGCGTCGTCGTCGGAGCAAAAAATGCCCTGCTCACCGTCAAGGCCGGTTTCACCACCGTTCGCGAAGCAGGATCGTCGCAATATTCCGCTTTCTCGCTTCGCAAAGGTACAGCCGACGGCGTGATCCCCGGACCGCGCATCATCGCCGCTGGTCCGGCGCTTGCCATTGTCGGCGGCCATGGCGACACGACCGGCTTCAAAGAAGACATTAATGATGCACTGGCCAGCGGCTATAGCTGTACCGGCGCTGTCGAATGTGCGGAGAAGGTTCGCAAGGCTTCGCGGGCAGGCTCCGACATAATCAAGATTACCGCAACCGGCGGCGTCCTCTCCCAACAGGGCCGTGGTCTTGAAGCGCATTTTACCGATGCCGAAATGACATCCATCGCCGACACCGCACATTCGCTTGGCCTGAAAGTCATGGCCCATGCCCACGGCGCCCGCGGTATTGAAGCGGCCGCCCGCGCAGGCATCGACACTATCGACCATGGCACATTTGCCGACGACGCTGCACTCAGAGCCATGAAAGCCAACGGAACAGTCCTGATCCCCACCTTGATGGCATTCAAAGGTGTTGGTGAAGGTCTCGGCAAAGGCATTTATACCCCTGTTGTCGAGAACAAGATCCGCGAGACATTAGGCAATGTTGGCAAGGCAGTTACCAAGGCCAAGGACATGGGCGTGCCCGTTGCTTTTGGTACGGATGCCGGTGTTTTCGATCACGGCCGCAATGCCGAGGAGTTTCAGCTGATGGTCAATGCCGGACTGACCCCGCGCGAAGCGGTGGCCAGTGCCACCACGCTGGCCGCCAAAACGCTGGGGATGGAAAACCAGATTGGCCGTGTCGCGGCTGGCTATTCCGCTGATCTGATCGCAGTTGATGGCAACCCGTTAGACGATGTCACCGTGCTCGAAAATGTCGACTGGGTGATGGTCCGGGGCAGAATAATCGACTGAAATAATCGACTGGGGCGCGCGCAAACCGATGACAATGATCAAGACCAAAGCGACAAAATATAACAATCCGAAGCGCCTGGCCGAAGCGGGTCGGACTGTCACGGACAAGCTCAATGCCCATCCCCGCGTCCAATGGCTTGAAAGCCCGCATGCGCAGATATTTGTGCATCAGAATTTCCTGTCCGACGCCGATTGCGATCTGCTGATCAACATGATCAATTCCGATTCCACACCTTCGAGTCTTTATGAAACGATCAAGACCGAAGGGTTTCGGACCAGCTATAGTTGTAATGTCGATATTAACGATCCGGATATCCAACGGATTGAGAAATCTATCTGTGATCTGATGGGCCTGGATAACAATTATAGCGAAGTGCTGCAGGGGCAGCGCTATGAAGTCGGTCAGCAATTCAAGCCCCACCATGATTATTTCCACGAGGCCGAAGAATACTGGAAATGTGAGGAACGCAACGGTGGACAGCGCAGCTGGACCGCGATGGTCTATCTCAACGAACCGGAAGCGGGCGGAGCCACGGCTTTCCCGCAACTCGACTATAAGGTGGAGCCGCGTAAAGGCATGCTGTTGATGTGGAACAATATGGGGCTCGATGGCAGGCCCAATCTCAACACCCTGCACTCCGGAGAACCCGTGATTGCGGGCACGAAATATATCATCACCAAATGGTTCCGCCTCAATCGCTGGCATGGTCGCAGAGGCGTGTAAGCGACCCGCTGGCACCCTGTTCCATCGCCTGGACGGAACCACCAAAATGGCATGAGATACAATTAGGTGCTCCGTATACACGGACCAACGGCATATAGCCTTCGACCAACGACATCAGCAATCGTTGCAGGTGAAACCAAGCCGTGTTACCCATGCATAACAGTTTCATATCAGGGAATCATCATGATCAAAAAATCTCTTGTCCTGCTCGCCAGCGCGAGCTTGCTTGCTGCCACTTCGGCAGCCCATGCACATAGCGTTTCCATCGCCAGCACAGCAGTGGCACAAGAGGAGGCGGCCCAAGCAGAAACGACGCGCGCGACTACGGAGAGTGAGAAGTTAAAACAACTTTTTGCGCAGAGCGATGCCGACAGTCTCGAGCGTAATCCGATTGGCGCCCTGTTCCGCGGTGACGAGCGATATGCCGACCGGCTGGGCGATTATATCAGTGATGAATATTTTGCGGCGGAACTGGCTGCGGAAGAAAAGGAACTGGCCGCGTTGATGGCAATTGACCGCAGCAAACTGAACGTCACTGACAAGATTGCCTATGACGTCTTCATGCGGAACAAAAAACAGGCGATCAAGGGCATGTCCCCGGAAATCATGGCGCTGACCGTGGTCCGCCCGGTAAACCATTTTAGCGGCTTTCACACTTTCTATCCGACCTTTGCATCCGGCAAAGGCGCGGCGCCTTTCAAAACGGTCAAAAATTACGATGACAATCTGAAACGTCACGCCGAGTTTATCACGCTGATCGACCGCTCGGTTGGCCGGTTCCGTCAAGGCATGGACAGCGGTGTGGTGGAAACGAAACTCACCATTGGCAATGTAATCGAACAACTTGCCACCCAGATCGGGCTGGGCCTCGAAAACAGCCCTTTCATGGCGCCCACAAAGGCATTTCCGGACGATTTCAGCGAAGCGGACAAGACCCGTTTAACGGCTGAATATGAAGCGATGACGACGAAGATCTTCGCCTCCTATCAGACCCTGCACGATTTTCTGAAAAACGAATATCTGCCGGTTGCTCGCGAAGGCGTAGGCTTGTCCTACATGAAGGGCGGCGATGTGATGTACAAACATCTGATCGAGGGCACGACAACCTTGCCGCTCGAAGCCGACTATATCCATAATCTTGGTGTCAGTGAAGTCGCCCGGATCAAAACCGAAATGGAAGCGATCAAGGACGAAGTCGGCTTTGAAGGCAGTCTGTCCGAATTTTTCACCTATTTGCGGACCGATTCCAAATTTCATCCGGAATCGCGCGAGGCACTGACGCAAGGCTATTATGACCTCGGCAAAGAGGTCGACAAGGTCATTTCCACGCAGTTCAAGGTGCTGCCGAAATCGCCGCTCGAAATTCGTCCCTATGATGAATCGATCGAGAAATTTCAGGCCGGTGGCTCCTATCAGAGCGGGACGCCAGATGGCTCGCGTCCCGGCGTATTCTATTTCAACGCCTATGACCTGCCCTCACGCAACACATCCGGTATGACCACGCTCTATCTGCACGAAGGCGCACCGGGTCATCATTTCCAGATTTCTCTGGCGCAGGAAAATGAAGACCTGCCAAAGTTCATGCGCTTTGGCGGCAATACCGCCTTTGTCGAGGGCTGGGCGCTTTATTCGGAAAAACTCGGTTTCCCGATGGGAATGTTTGAGGATCCCTACCAGCGTTTCGGCCATCTCGACGACGAAATGCTCCGCGCGATGCGGCTCGTCGTTGATACTGGCCTGCACAGCAAAAAATGGACCCGCGAACAGGCTATCCAATATATGCTCGACAATAGCAGCATGGGCGAAACTGATGCCACGGCAGAAGTCGAACGCTATATCGCTATTCCATCACAGGCACTGGCCTACAAGATTGGCGCACTGACCATTCAGCGGTTGAAGAAAAAGGCCGAGGACAGTCTCGGCGACAAATTTGATCCGCGTGAATTTCACGATCAGGTGCTGAACACCGGTTCCTTGCCGATGACGGTGCTGGAAAAGAAAATCGACGACTGGATTGCGACGCAGAGCTAATTTGACCTGACAGGCCAGTTTTCAAATCTCTATTGCCCTTATACTCTCGGTACTCATATAGTGGCGAGAGTATAGGGGCATATATTATATGATACGAATTTTTCTATTCGGACTGTTATCTCTATTATTTGTATCGCCAGCCCACGCGGCCTGGCACGAAGCGAGCAGCGACCATTTTCTGATCTACGGAAACCAGAATCCAAAAACGACCCAAAAATTTGCAGAGCGGCTTGAGCGCTTTCATGCCGCAATGGCTTTTGCGTTTGGCCAAGATTCAATCAAACCCAGTCCATCCAACCGCGTCACCATCTACGTTGTGCGCAGCAAATCAAAAGTGCGAAAACTACTCGATTCGGACAACCGGTATGTTGCCGGCTTCTATATGCCGCGCGCAGGAAGCACGATTGCGATTGTACCGAAACTGAAATCGTCGAGTTCAAAATATCAATTGGGATCAGAGACGATTTTGCTGCATGAATATGCCCATCACTTTATGCACCATATGATAGACAGGTCTTTTCCACTTTGGTTTTCGGAGGGTTTTGCAGAATTCTATGCATCGGCCAAATTTGAAAAGGATGGTTCGGTAAAACTCGGCATGCCTGCTTTGCATCGCGTGGCGGAGTTAAACTACTCAAAGCGGGTTCCGATTTCGATGTTGGTCGATACCAGGCGCTATCTTGATCAAAAAACCAAAGCGCATGACGCTTTCTATGGCCGCAGTTGGCTGCTCTATCATTTTCTAGAATTTTCGGACAAACGGAAAGGCCAGTTGAGAGACTATCAGCGCCTGTTAGCAACCGGTGAACCAGAATTGAAAGCGGCTAAAAGTGCGTTTGGTAATTTGGAGCTGCTCGACAAAGACCTCAACAAATATATGCAGCGCACAACCTTTTCAATTTATAATATTTCTCCCGAGAAACTGAGATTTAGCAGCATAAGAATGCGAGCTTTGCGTTCCGGAGAGGCGGCCATTATCCCGGTTATGATCCAGTCCAAACGCGGCGTGAATGAAGAACAAGCGGCTGAACTATTACAGGATGCGCGGAGCATAGCCGTGGAACATCCCCGTGATCCGGCTGTACTCGCTGCGCTGGCCGAAGCAGAATTTGATGCCGGAAATAATGTCGAAGCAATTGCGGCTGCGGATCGGGCGCTTGCGATAGATCCCAATTCCATCAACGCCCATATCCAAAAAGGATATGCGCTCGCGCGAATGGCTCCTGATACAGAAGACGAAGCTGCTGCATGGAAGCAAATGCGCCGGCAATTTGTGAAGCTGAACAAAATTGAAAATGATCATCCCATTCCATTGATCCAATTTTATCGCAGCTACCGGGAACAGGGTATTGAACCACCGACAATTGCAGTAGACGGCCTGGCTCGTGCGCTGGAACTGGCGCCTTATGACAATGGCTTGCGCTGGATGATGGCCAATGAGTTTGTTTTGCAGGAAAAATATGACTGGGCCGCTCACACGCTTGAGCCCCTTGCCTACAGTCCACATCAATCGGATATGACGGAGCGTGCTCTGGCCTTGCTAAAAGAAACGGAAGCCAAAGCACTGGAAGCGAAAAATGACAAAGAGGCTGCTGTCGGTTCCTGACTACAAACCAACATCAGCTGCGCAACTGATCCAGAAACACTCTGATCCGGTTTAACGGCGGCAACAATGCCTGCCATTCCGTTACCGGAATTTTTTGCCGTAATATCTCAGCCATGGGTTGGAGCGCGGCCACGGCATCATTTCGAAGCTGCTCGCCAGCAGCAGTTACAGCAACGCGCCTGATCCGGCGATCATCGGGTTCATGAACCAGCTCGATCAACCCCTTGTCCTCCAGCTTGCGCACGGTTGATGACATGGTCGGTTGAGCCACCTGCATTGCCTTGGCGAGTTCACTGATGGTTTGTTGGGCCTCCAGACGCAGCAGATGATTGAGCACGGAAAACTGCGCCACGGTCATGCCGTTGGGCAAATGCGACTGAAACAGATTGTCCGCAAGCTGATTGATGATGCCGATTTCCGTCATCACCGCAAATTCGATCGGATCACCTTCCAGTCCCGCTGGCTTGGGTTTTGTTTCTTCTGTCATAGGCTCTTCCTATACGTTCAGGATGAGCGATTCCACCGGCCATCTGGGCGAAGGTTCAGGTGCAGCTGCATAGCCAAAGCGGAAGAAACCCTGAACCCTGGCAGGTGCGGCGACCCCGAGATAATCATGATATTGACCATAAAGATCGGCCATCTCGGGAAATTCCTGCAATATCTGGCTGACCGGATGCATGGCCAGTCCCAGGGCTGTCGCCGCCTGATTAATCCGTACCCAGGCTGCGCCGGACTGTAATTGTGTCGTCCGGCTATTGTCTGGTGAAATCAGCCAGCCAAAGCTGTGTGTATTATCCAATATCTCTTTATACATTGAAATACCGGAATCATAAGCCGTGGATCCCTTTGTCGCGAGCTCTTCTCGTGAGACTATGCCGCCCAGCCGCAATGCTTCCATCATCGGTCCGCTCATATCAATGCCATCCGGGTTCGCATTTACCTCGGCCGCGCCAATACGCATCAGATCGACGCTCTCTTTCTGGGTGCGGGCAACATCATATTCGACCGACCACGCCTGCCAATTGAGCGTGCGCAGCTTGGCGACCTTTTCAGCATCGCTAGTCGTTGCTAGTGATGGTGCCTCTTCCGATTGACTGGCAAAGGCCATAGTCTGGAGCCTGGCAAATATTGTGTCGTCAACGCTGCGCGAGGAAAAGGCTTCTTTCGTACTGCGCCGGCTCAATATGGTCCCGAACAGGGCATCGCGCGCAACGGATGGATCCTTTATCAGCTTTACCGAAGCAATCGGCCGGTTATCAAGAACCGGTTCAGGTTCGCCGTCGGGGAATGGTTCTATTTCGGCACGATAGCCTTTTTCAGCAGCAGCCTGCCGGAACAATTCAAGAAATGTTCCAAAACCTATCGTAATCTGACGATTGGGCGGATCAGTATGCGGCAGGCGTTTGTCCAGATCGCAATAGACAGTAAAAGCATCATCGCCCTCCAGCCGTACCTGCCATGGTTGCCGATTATGCGGATTGGGCGCAAGAATTGCGTAAGCCAGCGCATCCAGCCGAGGGTCGCCAAAACCGGTCGCGGCCTGTTTCCAGGGTGCCTGCGCCTTGGCAACCGAGCGTGTTCCAACATAGGCGCCAAATCCTCCGCCCAGCAGCACGAGCGATGCTCCACCCGTCACAAGAATTTTTCTTCGCGATATCATCACCAATTCTCCATCTATGTCTAATTGATCGATATCTATGTATTTATGACCATTGTGTCAATTCTGTCCTGCGGCCCAAAACTGGGTAATTTCCCGTAGAGTGATTATCCACAAGCCAGATTTGCTGATTCAACTCGTCTGGCATTAAGGGCAGAACAGCCGTCTTCGCTATCATCGCCGCGTCAAAAATATGTAAGGGGCAAAGATCGTTCAGGGCCAGCTTAAAACTGGCTTTGCGGCCATTTGAAATGGCTCTGAAAGTGTCGAAAAGGAAATGAGTGGTAACGGTTTGTTAACACTTTTTTAACTTTTTAGTTTAATAAAGGTTAACGCAATCAAAGCGAGTGGGGCATACTTAATTTGATCTGGTCTGCGATAAAAAATGACTTCTGCTTACTCCCCCGAAGCGAACTTGTCCGAGACGGAACGCTATGTTCTCGGATCGCTCAATCAAGCATGGCCATCGGCCGCGACCATGACTCCGGACATGATTGCATCCGCTGAAGCTTCTACGAATCCAGCATTTTTTGTCGATGTCGTGCAAACCTTAAGCGACAATGGCATGATCCTGTATGAAGCATTCCTGACCGGCACCGGCTCGGGCCCGCGCTTTCTCGACACCATGATCACGGCGCGCGGCAAGGCTGCCCTGCAATCAGACGAAACACCTCGCTGAAAAATCGGTTAGGCGTCTGGCGTTGAGTTAACGGCTAATATTAACTTT
Organism: Parasphingorhabdus sp.; assembly: GCF_965233695.1. Taxonomy (GTDB): domain Bacteria; phylum Pseudomonadota; class Alphaproteobacteria; order Sphingomonadales; family Sphingomonadaceae; genus Parasphingorhabdus. The sequence goes on along the minus strand of NZ_OZ247497.1, from coordinate 1,491,479 downwards.
TTCAGGCCCGGGTCACCGCTGAAGCGATGGCCGAGATATGCTTCAAAATCTCCAGCTGTTCATCACCCAGATCCCTTGCGTCATCGTCGGCACAGGCCACCATACCAATGGTACTGCCGTTGCCGTTTCTGATTGGCACGGACGCATAGAGTCCCAAATGCTGCGTCATCGCACTACGCGGACTACCTAGCTGTTTGATATCAATGCCAGGATGGCCAGCCGCCCAGCTTTTGTCGCACGACGTTGCGACATGACTGATGGTATCAAGCAGATCTGCACCACCGTCGTCATTGCGGTCATAAAGCGTGATTGTAGCCACAGGTGTTTCAAGCAATCTGGCCGCCAGATTGGCGAGCAGTTCCAAGTCCTGTTCCACTGAAATAACTCTGTTCATACCCGATTTAGAACCCTTTATCTCAGCATGTCTTGTCAACGAAACTTAAAGATTTGATTAACCATAGATGAACACGCTATTACCAGATTCTTCCTACTCTCCAAACAACTCAGTGTAACATGCTGTAAAGCAGCTGAAAGATAAAGCTTTTTTTAAATAAAGTTTCATTCCACAGAACGTACGCTTATGTGAATGTAATGACAAATCTGTTACGAGATTCATCTTTAGCGATCCTCGATTCGCTGATCGCCTTCGATACGACATCCCGAAACAGCAATCTCACGATGATCCAGTGGGTGGAAGACTATCTGTCCGGACTGGGAATCGTATCCCATCGTGTCATCAATTCCGACGGCTCCAAAGCCAATCTTTACGCAACCATAGGGCGCAATGTCGCAGGCGGCGTTATATTGTCAGGCCATAGTGACGTGGTGCCAGTGGACGGGCAAGACTGGTCCAGCGACCCCTTTGTGGTGACAAGGCGTGGCGGCCTGCTCCATGGTCGGGGGACATGCGACATGAAGGGATTTATAGCACTGGCATTGGCAGCCGTGCCGCTGTTTAAAGACAGCAAACGTCCGGTGCATCTAGCGATTAGTTATGACGAGGAGGTCGGGTGCCTCGGCGCACCGGCGATGATCGAGGAGATTGCTGCTACCCTGCCCAAACCAGCTTTGGCCATTATTGGTGAACCGACGATGATGAAGATCGTGACGGGGCACAAGGGCATTTGCGTTCATGAAGTCGAGGTTCTGGGCCATGAGGCTCATAGCAGTCTGACCCATTTGGGCGTTTCCGCCAATATGATCGCCGTGGAGCTGATGCATGATCTCGCGGAACTCGCACGGGAGCTGTGGGAAAATGCCGACCCCCATTCGCCGTTCACCCCGCCACATGCCACCCTCACAATCGGGAAAATGGAGGGCGGCACGGCGGCCAATATATTGGCCCGCCGCGCGCACTTCGTGTTTGACCTCCGCTGCCCGCCAGATGTGAATGCAGATGCCATCTTAAAACCATTCAAGGAGAAAGCGGCGGCTGTCGATGCGCAGCTCAAAGAGGCGTTTCCCGGAACCGGGGTGCGGGTAAAAAAACTATCCAATGCGCCGCCGCTTGCTCAAGCCATGTCGGAAGAAGCCGAGGCCTTTGTCCGCAAGCTGACCGGCGATAATGCGCCTGCTGGCGTTGTTTCCTATGCCGCCGAGGCCGGCCAGTTCCAGCAGGCAGGATTTCCGACTGTGGTTTGCGGACCCGGATCAATCGAACAGGCCCATCAGCCCAATGAATATATCAGCCTGGATCAGTTCACCCGCGGTGCGGAGTTTATGTTAAGATTGGCTGAAGAACTGCGTCAGGAGTAATCAGATGGGCAAATTATCCCGCTATGCCGGACGCACCGCGATGGTGACCGGAGCCGGTGATGGCATTGGCAAGATGCTGGCGATGAAGCTTGCCGAAGCGGGAATGACCGTCTGCATTCAGGATATCCGCGAAGACGCTGCCGCAGCGGTTGTGGAGGAAATCGGCGGCGCGGCTTTCTCTATGGCGTTCGATATCAGTGACAGGGACGCGGTTGCCGACGCCGCGGTTCTTTTCGAAAGGGAACACGGCGATCTTGCGATGCTCTGGATCAACGCCGGAGTTGGCGTGGGTGCATCCCTGCTGGAGGGTAAACCGGATCAGGTGCGGTGGGCCTATGATGTCAATGTGCTTGGCGCGATCTGGACAGCGCAATGCTTCGTACCTCTGCTGAAAGGCGATCCGCGCCATGTCGGGATTACTGCCTCGACCGCGGCCCTGCGCGCACCGGAAGGCGACTTTCCCCTCTACGCTGCAACCAAACATGGCACGATGGCGGTGGCAGAAGCGCTACGCGGCGAGCTGGCTGCGAAGAATATTGAAACGACGATATTATGTCCGGGCCTACTGAACACCGAAATCTGGGACGGTGCCAAGGCCCGGCCCGAACGCTTTGGCGGCGAGCGCCGTATGGATCCCAAAATAGCCGGCATGTGGCGCGATGCCAAAACACCTGATGCCATGTGGCCGGATATCGAACGGGTTATGGCAACAGGCGGCGGCACGCTGGTCTGTGCTACAGATGATGGAGAAACCCGTGCAGCCATGCGTGAGCGGATTGATGCCATCGAAAACGGCCTGGTAGAGCTTTAAACCGCGTTTCGAGGTTGCGAATCTGTGTTGGCGCGATCCATCCCACAAAAAATGCCAAACGCTTGCGACATCTTCAAGACAGCAATGCTCATTTTACGGTACGGAATACGCGGGTTATCCCATAACTCGCAAAAATCTGGCTTTTTGGCAGAATTTGGCCTATTATTGGGACTATGCCAGCCGTTAAAGCCGCCCGACCCACAGATGTTTTTTCCCGCGACGATTGGAAGCGGCTGACCGCTATTTCGCCTTTGCGGGGATTATGGCTTATTCTGCATGGTTGGCTGGTGGCGGCGCTGGCAGCGGGCGGCACGGCATTGCTATGGGACTGGCATTGGTTAGCGGGTCTCGTGGCCCTCCCTTTTGCGATTGCAATTGTCGGCGGGCGGCAACTGGGTCTTTCCATTTTGATGCATGAAGGCGCGCACGGCCTGCTCCACCCCAATCGCAAGATTAATAATTTCGCTGGCCAATGGCTGACTGGCGCAGCGACAGGAAGCGACCTGCACAGCTACCGCGCCTATCACCTGACCCATCACAAATATACGCAGCAGCCCGAAGACCCCGATCTTGCGCTGTCACAGCCGTTTCCGACGACACCGGCTAGTATGAAGCGCAAAATTGTCCGCGATTTGACCGGGCAGACGTTCCTGAAGCAACGTAGTGGCCAGATGGTCGCGGCATGGCTGGGGCTCAAGGCGATGCTGCAGGGATCGCCTGCAACCGATGGCAAGGGCAAGCGCGACACCTCTGCTGGCACACCGCTTAACCGCGGCGGTGCTGCTGGTGTTTCTGCTCCGGTCACGGATTTAAGCGGAGCCGTGCGAACCACCAAGACAGTCGGCCGCTTTTTGTTGATTCAGTTTATCGTTCTGGCCGTCAGTCTGCTGACATTGGGCATCATTCCCTTTCTGGTCTGGATCATCGCGCTGGCAACAACGTTCCAGCTTTTCCTGCGCATCCGCAATATTGCCGAACATGCCTGCACGACCACCGGCAGTGACGATCCGTTCACCCATGCCCGCACCACCTATGCGAACCTGGTCGAACGCACGACCGTCGCACCTTATTGGGTCAACTATCATAGCGAGCATCACCTGTTCATGGGCGTGCCTTGCTATAACCTACCCCAAGCGCATGCGTTGTTATTGGCGGAAGGCATGGACAAGCGGATGACTATTTCGGGCGGCTATCTGGACGTTCTGAGACAAGTGACGTCCAAGAAAGAACAAATGGCTTGATGAACGTACCCCTGCGCAGACAGGGGGCCATCTTCCAGTTTCAAATATTGCGCCCACGGGAGATAGGCTCCTGCCTGCGCAGGAGCACCCTGTTAAGATTACCGGTATTTCCCGAGCTTCTCAGGCGTCAAATGCCCGGTCTTCGTCCAGGCCAGACATCCTTCTTTGCTGTAAGGCGTATGCGTCCACCCCGGCGGCGTGCGGTCCCAACTACCCTTGGGATAATCGCCATGCTCGTCAGAGAGGCTACCCTCTAGAATAAAGGTTTCACTGCCGCCTTCATGGACATGCTCGGGATAACTGCTGCCCGGTGCCCATCTGACAATCTTTACGGCCTCGCCTTCAAAGTGATGCAGCCAGGCGAATTCCACACCGGGCGCGCCACCATCTTCAAATTCGAGCTCGTGTATATCGAGGGAAAAATGGGCGGTATCCGCAGCTTCGAACTGGTGCAGCTTCACCAATATGGTGCAGCCATCCTGACTGTGCGGTTTGTGACTGGTGCCAATGGGATTACGCACATAGGTGCCAGCCGGAAAATCGCCATGCTCGTCAGAGAACACGCCTTCAATCACCAGAAATTCCTCTCCACCGCCATGGACATGCGGATCGAAATAGCTGCCGGGAGCATAGCGTACCAATGACGTGGCGCGCGCAACTTCCTCACCGACCCGGTCAAGCATCTTGCGTTCAACACCGGGCAAGGGAGAGGGAACCCAGTTCATATCCTCGGGTCGAAGAACAACAGCTTTATCAAAATCGGCGTTTATGCGCATGGCCTATATCTAAGCTTTGCTGCCTCTATTTCAATTCACTTGATTGAGAAAACCACATAATCGGCTAAGCACTGGAATTATGACGGCTTTCCTAATCGTTCCTTTAGCTTTTCTGCTCGGCTTTGCGCTGGTCCGGGCCGCGACCTGCACGGTTGCAGCAACCATGCGCTGGGTTGGCGAAGGCAAGATGGACTGGTTATTCGGTTTGCTCATCGTCGCTTCGTGGGCCGGGCTGGTGCTCTTCCTGCTTCTGCAATATTCCGGGCGGGCGCATATTCCGGTCGATATCGAAATTGGCTGGCAACTGTTTTTCGGGGCGGCGATCATGGGGATAGGCGCGCTTATCAACCGGGGCTGTTTTGTCGGCACGGTCGGTTATATTGGGGCGGGCAAATTCAGCTATGTCCTGACCTTTGTCGGCCTGGCGCTCGCGATGCTGTTGCTGCGTGTGGACATGCTCAACCCCTTTGACCCGGTGGTCACCAAAGGACGGACGGCGATTGAGGACAGTATCGTCAAACAGGGCGTGCTGCTCGGTTTTGCAGCGCTATGCCTGCTCAGCCTGTGGTTGATTATTGCCAGACGCAACATGGCGATGCTCGCCTTGCTGACCATCGGAATCACCGCCGCACTGATTTACGGCACGCGCCCGGAATGGTCCTATGCGGCCGTGCTCAACAGTCTGCTGCTTGGGCAAGGCCTGTCGGTTGGCATGACAGTGGAGCTTGCGGTCATTGCCTTGTTTGCTGGTGCGGTGTTCAGCAGCTGGCTCAAAAACAAATTTCATCCGCAATTCGGGACGTGGAGACTGGCCGCAGCCAATTTGGCCGGCGGGTTCCTGATGGGCATTGGCGCAGCAGCGGTGCCGGGCGGCAATGACGTCTTGTTGCTGTGGACCGCCCCCGGGCTCACGCTTTACGGTGCGGTCGCTTATCTGGTGATGATCGCGACCATTGCCGTCATGCTGGTGGCCATGCCCTATGGGACAAAAGCTGTTGGCAAATTCCGAGGGTTCAAAAACCCTATGCGCGAATAAACCGGTGTGCGTCGCGATCCTTTTTGGTGGTCGCGGGATCAAATACTTCGCCGTTCATCGCGATATAGACGCCATGTGGCAATGTCTGTGTTGCGGCGAGTGCGAAGCCCACATTAAATTCGGCATCACTATTGCGCAAAGTTGCCGGCTGCATCGCGCCGGTTAGTACGATGGTTTTATCCGTGATATCAGCCAGAACCATCCCGGTCTGCACCATCGTATCGGTACCATGGGTCACGAGGATTTTATCGGCATCGCTGGCCGCGACAGCGTCATGAATGGCCTGCCGGTCACCGTCCGTAAGCTCCAGACTGTCCTTGCGCATCAACTGTGTCACCCGGTGCGGAACATAGACATTATTCTCTGCCAATATGTCGGGCAAAGGCGTCGGGCCGATATGATATTCCGATAGTGCATCGAAATATATCTTGTCGATTGTACCGCCGGTGGTGAAAATATCGATCACGCCAATGCCTCGGCAATTAGCTTGCGCGTATTCTCCACACCATAGAGCGCGATGAAACTGCCCATGCGCGGGCCTTGCGAACTGCCAAGCAAGGTCTCGTAAAGCGCCTTGAACCAGTCGCGCAGATTGTCAAATCCGCCCTCTTTGCCAATCGTATAGACGATCGTCTGAATGTCCTCGGCTGCTGCATCATCAGGCAACGCGCCCAGTTCGCTGTCGAGCCGTTCCAGTGCTGCCACTTCCACGCCTTCGGGCTTCCGCCGGTGCAGCGTCGGCGCGATGAAATCCTTGTGATAGGCCATGGCATTGCCAATCAGCTCATCGAGATCAGGATATTTTTCTGGCGTCGCATCCGGCGCATATTGGCGCAAATAACCCCAGATTTGTTCGCGATCGGCATCACCCATCACGCCAACCAGGTTGAGCAACAATCCGAACGTCACCGGAATCGTATCGGATGGCACATCACCGCCATGGACATGATGCACCGCATTGCCGAGCTGTTTGTCCGGGGTCTGCTCATGCCAGTTGGCGCGAAACTGAAAATATTCATCCACGGCTTTTGGAATCACGCCCATATGCAGCTGCTTGGCGGATTTGGGTTCGCGGTAAATATAGAAGGCGAGGCTGTTTTCAGAACCATAGCGCAGCCACTCGTCAAGACTCAGACCATTGCCTTTGGATTTGGAAATTTTCTCGCCTTTTTCGTCGAGGAACATTTCGTAGATCAGGCCTTCGGGCTTGCGCGCACCGAGCACTTTGGCAATCTTGCCCGATTGCACGCCGCTGTCGGTCAAGTCCTTGCCATACATTTCATAATCAACGCCCAAAGCCACCCAGCGCATCGCCCAGTCAACTTTCCATTGCAGCTTCGCGCCGCCAGTAAGGGCATTATGCTCGATCATCTCGCCATCATCTTCAAAGCGCACGATCCCCGCATCCGCATCGACAATCTCGACGGGCACCTGCAGGACATGCCCGGTTTTCGGGCTAATCGGCAAAATTGGCGAGTAAGTCGCCTGACGTTCCTTGCCAAGCGTGGGCAGCATGATGTCGAGAATTTGCTGGTTGCGGGCCAGCACCAATTTCAATGTCTCATCAAAAGCACCGCTTTGATATTGTTCGGTTGAAGAGATAAACTCATAGTCAAAGCCGAACCGGTCGAGAAACTCGCGCAGCATCGCATTGTTATGCGCTGCAAAGCTTTCATATTCCGTGTCGAAGGGGTTCGGTACCTGCGTCAACGGCTTGTGGAGATGCTGGGCCAGCATATCCTGATGGGGGACATTGGTCGGCACTTTGCGAAACCCGTCCATATCGTCGGAAAAGGCAATCAGGCGCGTCGGGTTGCCCGTCAGCGTCTCATAAGCGCGCCGCACCATCGTGGTACGCAGCACTTCATTGAATGTGCCGATATGCGGCAGGCCGGATGGGCCATAGCCGGTTTCGAACAACATCGGTTCTATCTTGCCATCTGGGCCGGTCTTGGGCGCAGGCGCGCCGCGCTCGCCGCGATAGCGTTTGAGCAATTTGCGGGCTTCTTCAAAAGGCCATGCTTTGGATTGCTGTGCTGCTTCACGATAGTCGGTCACGATATGATAGTCCTGTTCAATCAATTAGGTCGTTTATTTTTCTTGGTTCTGCGCCAATAGTAGCATTACCGTCTATAGCAAGTTAGAACAGCACAAAAACAGGAGATTTCAGATGGGTGCATTGATCGCGGGCGTGTTATTATGGAGCATCGTTCATCTCGTCAAATCGGTCGCTCCGGGCCTCAGAACCAGCATAAGAACGAAGATCGGCGAAGGCCCGCATCAGGGGCTGGTGGCGTTGCTGATCATCACAGCCATTGCACTCATGATCTATGGCTGGCGCACCGCGCAATATGAATTCGTCTATGATCCCCCCACATGGGGCCGGCATCTGAACATGTTACTGATGGTCTTTGCCATTTTTCTGTTCGGCGCAGCGCAGGGCAAATCCCAGATCAAACAGTTTATCCGTCACCCGATGCTGACCGGAATGCTTATCTGGGCCGCCGGGCATTTGCTTGCCAATGGCGACAGCCGCTCGGTGGTCCTGTTCGGTGGTCTCGGCCTCTGGGCCTTGATTTCGATATTTACAGTTTCCCGCAACGAAGGCGCTTGGGTAAAACCAACCGAAACCGCAACTGTCGGCCGTGAGATATTGGGCTTCGTCATCGCACTGGTGCTCTACGCTATATTGTTCGGAATGCATCGTTTCTATGCCGGTGTCGCTCTGGCTGGTCCGAACGCGCCCGGATTATAGCAAATCTTGACTGACAGCACCCTCCCCTATCCTGCGCTGCATGCCAGCCATAGCGGCATCTGGATTTGCGGCAGCGACGGCGTGTCCCGTGCGATTGGCAAGGGCGAAGCGATTGGCTGCGTCGCGGAAACCCCTCATATCCTGCTTAACGCGCCGCTTATGGGTCAGCGATTGGGTTATCCGGATCTGTCCGGTCTTGATCTGCTGGAATTGTTCGCTTTCATCCACCCGGCACAATTTGTGGTTCCGACCCCGGCTGGCCTCGCCAAGACATTGGGATTGGAACCCGCCGGGCAGGAAGCGGATATTGCCAAGCTTTACCGACTGGCTGCCGATCACCTGCTGGCCGGATTGCAAGCACCGCACTGGCCAGAACGCGAGGGAGCATGGAGCAGCGCGCAAGCCATGTACCGCATGCGCTGGCCCTGGGCGGGGGAAGTGTCCAAACGGCTCACCAAACCCGCCGAAGCCGAACGCTGGCTGTTTTCCAAACTCGAGGAATGGGAAGAAGAAACCCCGCGCCCGGCCCCGCGCTCGGTGACGATGGACGAGAGCGCAACGCTGGCGCAATTGAACCGCCTGACCGGAAAAGGGTCGGAAGAGCGCGAGGGGCAAAAAAGCTACGCATCGGCCGTTGCCAAAATTTTCGAACCCCGACGCGTAAAGGGCGCGCCCAATATGCTGCTGGCCGAAGCGGGCACGGGCATTGGCAAGACGCTGGGCTATCTGGCGCCTGCGTCCTTATGGTCGGCGCAGGCGGGCGGCGCCGTCTGGATTTCGACCTTTACCAAAGCGCTACAACGACAACTCGACCGCGAAACCCGGCGCATCTATCCGGATGAAGAAACCTTCCGCAAAAAAGTCGTGGTGCGAAAGGGGCGCGAAAATTATCTCTGCCTGCTCAATCTGGAAGATGCGCTGCAAGGGGGGTTTGCCGGGCGCGCAGCGATCCTTGCGCATCTTGTCGCCCGCTGGGCCGCCTATAGCAAAGATGGCGATATGGTCGGCGGTGATCTGCCGGGTTGGCTGACGACCCTGTTCCGGCGCAATGGGGCTACCGCCCTGACCGACCGGCGAGGCGAGTGCGTCTATGCAGGCTGCCCGCACTACCGCAAATGCTTCATCGAGAAATCCGCTCGCGCCAGCCAGCAGGCCGATATTGTCATCGCCAATCATGCGCTGGTCATGGTCAATGCGGCACGCGGGCGGGAACAGCAAAATACGCCCACGCGCCTGATCTTTGACGAAGGTCATCACCTGTTTGATGCCGCTGATTCCATGTTTGCCGCGCGGCTTTCGGGACAGGAAGCCATCGAGATCCGCCGCTGGGTCATCGGTCCGGAAAGCAAGAACCGCGGAAGAAGACGCGGCCTGGCGGCGCGGCTTGCGGACCTCGCATCCTATGATGACGAAGGCGGCCGCGCGATTGAAAGCGCGCGCCATGCCGCCGAAGCCATGCCGAGCGATGGCTGGCTGCAACGCCTGTCCGAAAGCGAACCATTCGGTCCGGTCGAAGCGTTGCTCGGCGAAGTGCGTCATATGGTCTTTGCCCGCGACGAGAGTCAGAGCGCCGATGCCGGCTATGGTCTTGAAACCGAACTGACCGATGTCGAGGGGCCGATGATCGATGCGGTCGCCAATGCTGCAGAAGCGATTGACGCTTTGCTCAAGCCATTGGTCCGGCTGGGTCAGCGTATCGAACATCTCATCGAGGAAGGCCCGGACTGGATGGACGCGCCGGCAAGGGCCCGGATGGAGGGGGCCTTGTCGAGCCTGGGTTGGCGTTGCGACACCTTGTCTGGCTGGCTAGCCTTATTGTCTCGCATCGGCGGTCCCGCCGATCCAGATTTTGTTGACTGGCTGTTGATCGACCGGTTTGAAGGCCGTGAATATGATATCGGTATCTGTCGCCACTGGCTTGACCCCACTATCCCCGTGACCGAGGTCGTCATGAAACCCGCCCATGGCCTGATGATCACGTCGGCCACGCTGAAGGGCGGCGGCGACTGGGAAACAGCCCGGGCGCGCAGCGGCGCGGTGCATCTGGATCAGACGGTACAGGAATTTGAGGTGCCCAGCCCGTTCAACTATGCCGAGCAAGCCAAGGTCATCATCGTCACCGATATAAAGCGCGGCGATATGGCCGGACTGGCCGGCGCCTATGCGCAATTGATTGAAGCATCCGGCGGCGGCACGCTGGGCCTGTTCACCGCGATCCGGCGATTGCGCACCGTCTATGCACGCATTGCCGACCGGATGGCGCAAAACGGCCTGCCGATCTACGCGCAACATGTGGACCCGATCGATACCGGCACTTTGGTGGATATTTTCCGCGATGACCCCAAGGCCAGTTTGCTCGGTACCGATGCCTTGCGTGACGGCGTCGATGTGCCGGGACGCAGCCTGCGTCTGGTCGTGATGGAATCCGTGCCTTGGCCGCGCCCGGATATCCTGCATAAGGCCCGGAGACTGGCGGGCGGCGGGACTGCCTATGATGACCGGATCATCCGCGCGCGTCTGGCCCAGGCCTTTGGCCGGATCATCCGCCGCGCCGATGATCATGGCCATTTCGTAATCCTGTCCTCCGCCTTTCCCTCTCGCCTTTTGTCCGCTTTTCCGGAAGGCACGCCGGTGGAAAGAATGCCGCTGGCCCAGGCGCTGGCGGAAATAAGTGCGGCTAAATCCAAAACTGCGCAATCCAGTCTTTCCCCTGACATATCTTTCAGGCATGACGCTGCGCTAGAGGACGAAATTCGGGATAAATCGGGCGGCATATGAAGAGACTAACACTTTTACGGCACGCGAAATCCAGCTGGGATGATCCTGTCACACGAGATTTCGACCGGCCGCTCAACGAAAAAGGCAAGCGCGCCGCAGCGATCATGGGCAAGTTTATTAAGCGCCATGATCTCTCCTTTGATCAGGTGCTCGCCTCCCCCGCCGTCCGCGTTATCGAAACCTTGGAACAGGTGGAACCGGCCAGCGGCTTGTCGTTTGAACCGCAATGGGACCGCAAAATCTATCTCGCCTCTTCGGTGACGTTGATGGATGTGTTGCGCGGCGCCAATGAAGATGCGGAACATGTTCTGATGGTCGGCCATAATCCCGGCCTTGAAGATTTGATCTTTGACCTCGTTCCTGACGATGGATCCTCCGAAGCAAGGGGCGCAGTGGAGATCAAATATCCGACAGCTGCTTTGGCGGAACTGAGCCTGGATATCGAAAACTGGACGGATATCAAAGACAGCTGTGGCACATTGGACCGGTTCACCCGGCCGCGTGATTTGGATCCGGAACTGGGGCCGGATTACGTTTAGGTGATCATATAAATCGCCTTTAGACGCAAAGGCTGTTGCCAGAACTGCAGCACAGTTCAAACAGGACTAGCTACGCACCAAACGCCCCGGGCGGGCACCAGTGTCCGTATCATTTTCACGGATTTTGGTTCCCTTGCAATAGGTTGCGATATAACCTGTGACTGGCTGCATCACCCGAGATCCCCCGGCTGGCAAGTCTTTATAAGCAACCGGAGAAGCCACGCTGAGCTTGTCAAAATCAATCACGTTAATATCCGCCCGCTTGCCCACCTGCAGAGAACCGCGATCATCAAATCCATAGAGCGCTGCGTTGCGGGCCGTTTGCTTGTGCACCAGAAATTCAAGCGGAAGACGCTCTCCCTTCTTGCGATCACGCGCCCAATAGGAAAGCTGGGTCGTCGGCATAGTGGCATCGCAAATGAGCGTAACATGGGCACCGGCATCGCTTAGACCGGTGACGGTTTCGGGATGCTCTAACAGTTCCCGCAGGACTTCCATGCCCTTAGGCAGATTCGCCGCACTTAAGGAACAAAAACGCTTCCCGCCATCTTCCAGCATCCAGTCATAAAGATATTCCAGCGGTTCGCGACCTTCGGCTTTGGCAAGACTACCAATGGTTTCATCTGGCCCGGCCTCATAGTCTACTGGATCGGACAGAGGATATAATATGCCAGAGCCGCGACCGAGCAGTGCCGAGATATTCTCCATGCTTCCCGGAGCTTCATGTTTAATCTCTTTTTCGGTTAGCAAAGCTTGTTTCACTTTCGGGTCACGCATCGCCGCAACCCTCTTGCTCAACGGTAATTTTGCAAGCTTGTTCAGGTAAGTCGGTTTGCGCATGAAGGGGTGATAGCTGCTTAGACCAGTCAAATAGCCAATCAGGCGCGATGGCACTTGCGGGTGCAACCTCGCGCCATTTTCATTGGCCTCTTTCGCCATGACCAAAGTTTTGCGCCATAAATCCGGCTCATAATCGGGCGATTGGATCAACGTAAATGTCACCGGCCGGCCACTTTTTACAGAAATGTTCCGCATCATGGCATGTTCTTGTTCAGGTGTCGTTCTTTCACCACCCAAATGTTCCAGCTTGCCGACAGTTCCGGCGGGGATGAGTTCAAAAACACCTTTGTTAAGCTTACCCATCGCACCGGCGATGCTGAGCAGTTCTTCCTCGGGCGCAAAAGTTCCGGGAACTTCAGTGCCCCAAAGCGAGCGATGGCCAATGGTGCGTGACGTACTAAATCCCACAGCGCCAGCCTCAATCGCGTCGCCAACGATCGTCGCCATGGCATCAATATCTTCGGCGGTCGCATCCTTGTTCTGTTTGCCGCGTTCGCCCATCACATAATAGCGGACCGCGCCGTGCGGGATTTGTGCAGCGACATCAATCGCAAATTCACGGCCGGCAATATAATCCATATATTCCGGAAAACTCTCCCATTGTCCCCATTCTATTCCCTCATAGAGTGCGGTACCGGGAATATCCTCTACGCCCTCCATCAGTTCGATCAGGGTTTTTTCTTCGCCTGGCTTGACGGGAGCAAAACCGACGCCGCAATTGCCCATCACCACCGTCGTGGCTCCGTTGTGGGAAGATGGAGCCAGTTCGGAATCCCAACTTACCTGACCATCATAATGGGTATGCACATCAACCCATCCCGGGGTGACGATGGCACCCGTTGCGTCAAGCGTTTCTTTGGCAGGAGCGGAAATCTGACTTCCCACTTCCGCTATCACACCATCTTGAAACGCGATGTCCCCGACATAGGGCTCACCGCCAAGTCCATCGACAATCATGCCGCCTTTGATGATGGTGTCGAACATGGTCTGTCTCCGAATAGGGGGAGACTGGAAAATAGGATGCTGGATTAGATTTGCCCACTAGTGGATTTGAGGGCCCGTTGGTTATAGCAATAGCTATCTACTAGGCTTGGCCAAGCGCACTCGACAAGCGGTCGCGAATGGTTTTCAGCTCTTTGAGCATCACACCATTATCCTCTTTGACAGTGGCGGCCACTGGTGGCGCGGAAGCTGCTTGCGCGTCCTGACTGACAGTTGCACCGGACTTCGCTTTTCGAGAAGTCAGAAATTTCCGCGCACCCTTGATCGTATAGCCTTCTTCGTTGAGCAGGCGGTTGATGGTCTTCACCATCTCGACGTCTTCGGGCCGATAATGCCGTCGTGATCCCGCCCTTTTCAGCGGCTGGAGCATTCCGAACTGGTCTTCCCAATAGCGCAAAATATGCGGCTTGATGTTCAGCTCTTTCGAGAGCTCTCCAATGGTTCGGAATGCGCCGCTGTCTTTGGTCATACTATACTCGACCCTCCAGCTTACCCGGCCGCGATTATGCGGTCGCGCATGGTCTGGCTGGCGCGAAAGGTGAGAACGCGGCGGGGGGCGATGGGCACTTCCACGCCGGTTTTGGGATTACGGCCGGTGCGTTCGCCCTTGTCGCGCAGGACAAAAGTACCGAAACCGGAAATTTTCACATTTTCCCCGTTAACCAATGCGTTAATCATGTGATCCAAAATCGACTCAACCATCACGGCGCTATCTGCGCGCGACAGGCCAACCTGGCGATTCATTGTGTCGGAAAGATCGGCACGTGTAAGAGTACTGCTATAGCTCATATCAAATATCTCCTAGTAAGAGATTGAAAACCCTACATATCGCATAAAGCAAGTTGGGAAATATGTAAATCTTAACAGTGGATTTCGATTGTTTCTCACGATAAGCCGCTGTGATGAACGATCAGATGACCAAAAAAACCGACAAAATGGTGACTCTAGCCGACCTTTTGGATCAATGCGGGCCAGGCGGAGATGCGAATCCCGTCACCTTGCCACAGGGGTGGACCCAGGGGCGCACCGCTTTTGGTGGTCTTTCAACGGCGCTTGCCTATCATGCCGCGAGCCACATTGAAGAAAATCTGCCCGGCCTGCGTTCGGCGCAAGTCGCCTTTACCGGGCCGTTGTTTGGAGCGCTGACCGCGCAGACAAAAATGCTCCGGCGGGGCCGCAATACCGCTTTCGTCCAGTCCGAACTATTCGGCGACAAGGGACTCGGCCTGCATTGCAACTTTATCTTTGCCAGCGAGCGCGAGACCGAAGTCAAAAGCCATGACATGGTGCCACCAGACTTTCCTCCGCTGCCCAAGGCAGAAGATTTGCATAGGGGACCGGAACAGTTTTTTACATCAAAAATGGAATTTGTCGGCAAGCGGATTGATACCAGCATCAAGACCAATCGGCTGACACGCTGGATGCGGCTCGCTGACCGCGATGGCCTTGATCCGATAGCCGAGATATTATGCATGGGTGACAGCCTGCCGCCTTCGATCATGGGATTGCTCGATAAAAATGCCATGGTCAGCTCGATGAACTGGCAGGTGAATATCATTGCCGATCATCCGGTGACAACCGATGGTTGGTGGTTGATCGACTCCCAAACCCATCATGCCGATCACGGTGCCAGCAGCCAGTTCATGAGTGTCTGGAACAGCGATCGGGAACTGATTGCAACCGGCATGCAAAGCGTCGCCTATTACGCCTGACCGGGCCGTGATCAGCTTTCGGCAAGCCGTTCCCGCCGGTTGGCGAACATAGTCTGGATCCGCTTCTTGCCGCGATGTTCGAGCAGCGCCAATGCCGGGATCAGCAGTTGCAGGATGAACGCACCGAACAGCACGCCAAAGCCCAGGCTGGCCGACATCGGGATCAGGAACTGAGCCTGCAGACTGGTTTCAAAGGTGATCGGCGCCACGCCCAGAAATGTCGTTAGCGAGGTCAGCATGATCGGCCGGAACCGCGACTTGGCGCCATTGAGTATGGCCTCTTCAACAGGCATGCCATTACGCAGATTTTCGTTGATAAAATCGATCATCACCAGCGAGCCGTTCACAATCACTCCCGACAATGCGATAATTCCGAATATGCTGAGCACCACCAGCTGCAGACCAAGCAAAATGTGGCCGATCAGCGCACCGATAATACCAAAGGGGATAACCGCCATGATGATCAACGGCTGCACATAGGAACGGAAGGGAATGGCGAGCAGCGCATAAATTGCCAGAAGCGCAAAGAGAAAAGCAGTGGTCAGATCACCAAAGGATTCCGCCTGTTCTTCCTGTTCCCCGCCCAGCGTATATAAAAGCTGGGGATAGTCGGCCTGCAGTCGCGGCATGATATCTTTATTGAGCGCATCGGCAATTTCCTGCCCCGTCACCACATTATCGTCGAGGTCAGCGGTTATCGTCGTTATCCGGCGGCCATCGGTGCGACGGATGATGGACGGCGCTTCCCCAAAAGAGACATCGGCAAGTGTTGCCAGCGCCACTTCGCCGCCCGGAACACGGACCCGGAAACGTTCGACATCGGTTATCGAATTGCGTTCTTCCTCGGGCAAGCGAATATAGACCCGCACGTCTTCCCGGCCGCGCTGGACGCGCAATGCCTCACTGCCGAAAAAGGCGGCGCGCACTTGAAGCGCCACATCCTGCAGCGTCACACCCAGTGTTCTGGCTGCCGGTTTCAAGCGCAGCTGGATCTCCTGCAATCCTTCATCCTGATCGGTTTCGATATCAAATACGCCAGCGAAGCGGGCAAGCTCTGCCATTAGCTGCTCGGACGCAGCGTCGACGACAGCCGGATCAGGATCGGACAGCTGCACGTTCACGGGCGCACCAACCGAAATCAGTTCTGATGCAAAGACCAGAGATCGCACTTCGACGAGCGGGCCGACCGTATCCCGCCATGCGCTTTCAAACGCTTTTGCATCCAGATCCCGTTGGTCACCGGGCACGAAACTGAACTGCACGCTGGCGAGATTGGAGGAAAAATTGCCGCTGGTCGGTTGCGGCCCCCCATCGCGTGCTGCTTGCCCGATGCTGGTAAAAATACCGCGCAAGGGCGATGGCTCATCGTCCGGCTGGTCTTCTTCAAATTCTGCATAAGCCTTGCGTCCGCCTTCCTCGATCAAACGTGCGATCCGCTCCGTCTCTTCAATGGTCGTCCCGGCTGGCATTTCCAGATTGGCGGTCACCACATCGGCCTCTACCGATGGGAAAAATCCGACTTTGATGATGCCCGCGGGAATGAAAGAAGCAAACAGGATCAATATCGCGACCGCTCCGGCGACAATGACAAAAGGCATGCGCAAAGAAAAATTAAGCGCCCGGTCCAGCGGACCATCGACAAAGGCCTGATAATATCTGTCCACATTGGCCTGCACCCGTTCGAAAAACCGGGTTACCATGTTGAGATTGGGCGTACCCGGCGCTGGCAAATGGCTCAGATGATAGGGCAGGATAAGCAAACATTCGATCAGCGACAGAGCCAAAACCGCGATTACCACCAGCGGAATGTCGGCAACCAACTTTCCAATCACCCCGCCAATCGCAAATAGCGGAGAGAAAGCGGCGACCGTCGTCAGAACCGCGAAGATTACCGGCACGGTAACGCGGCGCGCACCGGTGATGGATGCCCCCAGACCGGTGCGGCCATTTTCCCGCTGGGCATAGATATTTTCCCCCACAACAATTGCATCATCCACCACCAGACCGAGGGCCAGAATGAAGCCGAAAAGCGAGAACATATTGATGCTGGAACCAGCAAGATCGAGCAGATAAATGGCACCGATGAACGTGACACCGATACCGACAGCCGTCCACATGGCCAGACGGATATCGAGAAACAGCGTAAGCGCGAGCAATACCAGAAACAGGCCAATGGCTGCATTCTTGAGCAACAGGCTCAGGCGATCGTTCAGTAGCTCGGAATCATCGCTCCAGATTGCATAAGAGACACCCTCGGGGAGGGTAGCCTTAAAATCATCCTCCAGATGCTGCCGGACGGCCGCAGCGACATCCAGCACGCGCTCGTCACTGGTGCGAAACACTTCAACAAAAGCAACCGGCTTGCCGTTGTAAAGTGGGATCAGGTCGGCATCTTCAAAACCGTCCTTGATCGTCGCAACCTGACCAAGCCTGATCAACGCCCCGTTTTCATTGCTCACCAGCACAATATCTTCGAAATTTTGCTGGTTATAATTTTGTCCGATGGTGCGAACCCGCACTTCTTCGCTATCGGTGTCTATTGAACCCGCAGGACTATCAAGGCTGCTGGCGGCTACTGTTTGCGAGATAGTGTTCAATGACAGGCCAAATGCTTGCAGCGTATTTTGCGGCACTTCGATCGATACTTCATAATCGCGGATCGAACTGGTATCGACAAAAGACACTTTATCAAGCGCTGCCAGTGAATCTTCCAACTGGTAAGCCACCTCTTTAAGCGCCGTTTCAGATACATCGCCAAATATCGCAATCCTTACAACGCTTTGCCTGGTGGTCAGCTCTCGAACATCAGGTTCTTCCGCTTCATCCGGAAAGGTCTGGATCTGGTCAATCTCCGCCTTCACATCGTCAAGCGCGCGATCGATATCCGTGCCGAGTTCCAGCTCAACCGAGACGACACCTGACCCTTCATAGGCGTTGGCCGTGACCTTCTTGACTCCGTCAACCGCTTCCACCGCCTCTTCGATTTTCTGGACGATCGACTCTTCGACTTCATCCGGCGTGGCTCCCGGGTACACCACACTGACCTGCACCGTATCGAGGCTGTTTTCCGGAAAGACTTCCTGAACGATCGTGCCGAACGACGCGATCCCGGCAATGAAGAAGAATATCATCAACAGATTGGCAGCCACACCGTTGCGCGCCATAAACGCTACAACGCCGCGTTGCTCCATCACCGCCTTGCTGGGTGTTTCCGGTCCCGATGGTGGTGCGGGTTGATTTCCGGATTCCGTCATGACGCTTTGTCAGCCACGGTTTCTGTCGCTTTCGGTTTGCTGGCCGCCGGCTTGTTTTTGGGCTTTGCATCCTCCCGGGCCTCGGCAATTCTAACTTGCTGGCCATCTGTAGCGGTTTGCAATGTCCCCAGAATAACGACGGGTTTTTCGCCCAGACCAGCTGTACTGATCAGCGCCTGTGTATCTGTGCGCTGCAATATATCGACCTTGACTATCCGCAACCTTCCGTCCCGCACCAGCCATATCTGGTTGTCCGCGCGCAGTGCCGCCAATGGCAACACGGCATATTGGTCGAGCGCACGGCCGGTAATTTCCGCATCAATAAAGCTCCCCACAAATAGCGGTGGCGCGCCCGATGCCCCGGCTGATTTCTGACCCTCTTCCTGAGTCGCTGCAGGCACTCCTCCGCGCAATGGATTGGGGATACGCAGGAACACATCAATCGTCCGGGTCTGCGGATTGAGCACGCTGTTCGCGCGATCAAGATAGGCCTGCCAGCGGTAACGCGTTCCGCCATAATCAGAATAAACCGACGCTTCGATCCGGTTGCTTCCCGGTCGCCACAGCGCCGGGATCAAGGCTGCTTCGCTTTCAGACAAAGGAATGACCGCCTCAAATTCAGCTGTGCCAACCATCGAACCGAGCGACTGGCCCGGAGCAACATAGCTGCCGAGCGCAATGTCCTCAGACCGCACCACACCGGAAAACGGTGCGCGGACAGTGGTTCGTTTCAATGCGGCTTGCGCATCGGCCAATTGCGCCTGGGCGCGGCGCAGCGCAGCACGGGCCGATTGTAACTGCGGTTCACGAGTCGCCAAACCATTTGTCGGCGCCGTGCTCGCCGTTTGACCATTGGTCCCCTGGCTTTTCGCCAATGCTTCAGGTGGTAAAATCCGTGCAGCATAATCGCTGCTATCAACACTCGCATAGGCGCTGCTGCCAGTTCCGCGCTGCTGAAAGCGTGCCAGCTCGGATTTGGCCAGCGCGACTTCCTCGCGCGCCTCCATAACCGCTACATTTTGCAAGGCAACGTCGGCCTGAGCTGTCTGCACAGCGTTGCGATAATCCGATGTATCAATGCGAAACAGGATTGCCCCGCGAGCCACAGTTTGGCCCTCGCGAAGCCCCGGATTCACATAGACAAGCTTGCCGGCAACTTCGGCTGACAAGGTCAGTTCTTCGCGCGCACGGACAGTCCCGGCACCCTGCACCATCAAATTTCCAGAGCGGATTTCCAAAGGCTCCGCTTGTACCAGCGGAATATTTTCCTCCGGTGGCTTTTCTTCTGGCCCGGGTCGCAAAAATATCAGCAGCGCCGCAATTGCTATGGCTGCGAGCAGGATCAGACCGCCGATGACGCGTTGCCGGTGCACTATTTGTCTCCTTGAATTTCTGGCGCCGGGGCGATGGGATCATCACTGTCAGCAACGGAATCAGTTGGTGTCTTGGCATCCCAGCTACCGCCGAGCGCACGGTGCACCGCCAGCCGGGCCAATGCCACATCGCGCGCAGCCGAAGATAGCGCAGACTGCACCTGATATTGCGCCCGCAACGCATCGAGATAATCGACATAGCTGCCGACACCGGTCGCAAAACGCCGCGATTGCAATTCGGCAGCAGCCGTCGCTTCGTCGAGTTGTGAGAAGAGAAAACGATAGCGTTGCCGCTCTTCCTCATAGCCTTCAATCGCCGACCCCACCTCCTGATAGGCGGTGAGGACCGTGCGCGCATAAACAGCTGCCTGTTGCGAATATTGCGCATCGGCCAAATCGATATTGGCTTTTATCCTTCCCCCCTGGAACAGCGGAGCGGTGAGGTTAGCACCAAGATTGAGCACCCATTTGTCGAAAATATCAAACAGCCCTGACGGGCTGCCGGTCTGCGTTCCCATTCCAGCGGACAGACTGATTGATGGAAAGCGTTCGGCCTTGCGTGCGCCAAGGTTAAACCGCGCAGCTTCCAGCCGCTGCCCCGCGGCATAGATATCCGGTCGCTGGGCTAGCAGGTCGATCGGTAGGCCCGAAGGAATGGAAGTAAAAATCAACTGCGGGGCAAGCTTCTGTCCGAGAAACGCATCCATATTGTTGGAATAGCGCCCCACCAGCACCGCCAGCTGTCCCTCGGTTGCGGTCAATTGCCTTTCGCGCTGCGGCAAACCGGCCTGAATATTGCGGAAATCCTGACGCACCTGATAGAGTTCGAAGGAAGTCGCCAGACCGCGGCGATATCGATTTTCGGTCTGTTCGACCCGGTCACCCAGCACATCTATGATCTTTGTGGTCAGCGCGATCTGGTCCCGGGCATCGACGATATCGAAATAGCTCGTGATCACCTCCGCCATCACGGCAAGACGCGCGGCCTGCAAATCTGCGGCGGCGGCAACGGCATCGGCCCGTGCGGACCGCGCATCATCACGCAACCGGCCCCAAAGATCGACCTCGTAAGAAAAGCCCAGGCTGGATGTGTAACTTTCCACCTGAAAACGTGTTCCGCCGCCAGCGGCCCCGAAACCCGTTCCGTCTGTTGGCGTGTCGGAATAGCTGCTGCCAGCACCAGCATTGATTTGCGGGAACAAACCGCTTTTGGACACACGGGCCTGCGCTTCTGCCGCGCGCAATCGGGCCGCAGCCTCGGCGAGATCAAGATTCTCCGCCAACGCTTCGTCCAGCAGAGCGTTGAGAACCGGATCCTGAAATGACGTCCACCACTGCGCAGGTTCATACGCGCCGCGCGCATCGGTCTTGCCAAATTGCTGAGGCACAGCTGCGGCGATTTCCGGCGCCTGCGATTCGGGCGCCATGCTCACGCACCCGCTCGCCAGCAACGCGGTCGCGCAGCATGAAAACAGGGTTTTGGCGAATTTGCTAGTCACAATAGGGGGCACCGTTACCACGACCTGGAACCTGCCAGATGGGGATAAACTGCCACCGATGAAAATGAACGTCAACGTTTTATTTGTACGATCGCGTTCATTTTGATAAGGTATATAGTTACAAGGGGAAATTATCGTGGCAAAAGCGGAAAAAATACAGAAACATGTGCTTACCGACAGGCCGGCGAGTCAGCGCAAAATTGCTGAAATACTGGCCGCTGCCCGCGTGGAATTTTTTACCAACGGTTTCTCTGCCGCCACAATCGAAGCAATTGCGGCCCGCGCCCAGGTTTCCAAAGTCACGGTTTACAGCTGGTTCAAGGACAAGGAAAATCTGTTCGGACAGGTGGTTCAAACTGAAGTTGCCCATATGCGCGAAAATTTCGTGCCGGAGAATTTGGCAGAGAAAAGCTTGCGCGAAATCCTGCATCATGCGGCGCTGGGCATGCTGGACTTTCTGTTGCGGGAGGATCGGGTTCGGCTGGAACGCATATTGGCCGCTGAAATGACGCGTGACCCGGCGATCGGCAAAATGTTCCTCGAAAACGGACCGCTCAGAATGGCGGAAGGCCTTAAAGCCCTGTTGCGGGCGTCTGTCGAAAAGGGCGAGATTCACAGTGATGATCTGGAAGCCTCGGCAGAAATGTTTGCCGGATTGGTGATGGGCCGCATGGATTTGCTGCTACGCTATGGTCACAAGTTCAAGATGACGGCTGCAGACAAGGAAAAACGCGCCCGTCGCGCCGTCGATGCCTGGATGTTGATCCACCAGCCCTAGATCAGCCAACTACGCAATATTGCGTATCGCGCCGGATCATATCTGCCGCCAAATATCCGGAATGACCTGGAAAACAATACGCCTTGAACTGGCCCGAACCCCTGAACATCCCAACGGATCATCGGCACATGCCTATGTGTTCCGCGTTCCTTTGGACGACGCGGGACTCATTGAACCGCAGGCGCTCCGCGAGGCGGAGAAGCGCCCTGTAGTCCGGCGCTTCTGGCCCGGAGAACCGGATCAAAACGGCGTTGTGATCATTACTGATAAGGGATGGGCCTTTTCCTACAAAGTCGGCGATGATGATGACGAGGTGATATTTGGACTGCAGAATCATCCCATCAAGGTCGGTGAATATCTGACCGTCACGGAGGCCGATGGCAGCGAGTTGCCGTTCCGGGTGATCCGTTGCCAAGAATAGGGATCTGCAGATTGTCGGCCTGATTCGTGGGGGTAAAAAGGAGGATAAATCATGGGTTTTCGTACATCCGTTTCGCGCGGCATGCTAATTGGCGCAAGCGTGCTATGTTTTGCCAGCACACCAGCCGCAGCCGAATGTGTCATAGGTTCAGAACCTCTCTTCGACCCGTTTGCACCCTATAAAGGTGGCTCCGCCATAGTGCACAAAGACAGCGGTTTTGTTTTCCCTGCAGAAACGGCAGGATTCAGGCGCCTGTGCGAGATGACCACGGATTTTTCAGGGGATAATTTCCAGATCCGATATGAGCGGACGATCGGCGACCAGCCGATAGCCGTCGACATCGCAGTAGTTCATCTTGAGGACCTGACCGCGCGCGACCACTACCGGATCATCAAGCCCACCGTCATGTCCCATTATGCCAGTGCCTCGATTGAATCCGAGGGCGATTATTTCGTCTCCGGGCGGGACGACCTGTCGGCCTATCAGGGCATATTTGACGGGCAGAAAGACAATGTGCCGTGGCATGTCAGCCTGACCGCAATTGACTATGGTTATTGGGACGCGCGTCTGATCGCGTCTTATCCCCACGAGCTGGACGTCCCTGCACAGGAAGCCCTCATGGAACTGGTCGCCGCCTTCCAATGGCAAAGCCCGGTGGATGAAGAAGAGGGTGGCGGCGATTAGCGGAGAAAAGGCATGAAACGCATTGCGATAATTGACGCCCATCCCGACCCCGATCCGGCGCGTTTTGGCCACGCGCTTGTCTCCGCCTATGCACAGGGGGCGAAAGAGGCAGGTCATGAAGTCCGCGAAATCTGCCTGGCCGGCAAGGACATTCCGTTATTGCAAAGCCGCAAGCAATGGATGGAAGAAGATGTACCCGCCAGTGTGAAGCCGGGGCAGGACGCGATCAAATGGGCCCAGCATATCGTTTTTTTCTACCCGCTTTGGATGGGTGACATGCCAGCGCTGTTAAAAGCCTTTATCGAACAGGCTTATCGCCCCGGCTTTGCGCTCGACTATGGAGCGGAAGATGATCGGAAAATGCCCAAAAAGCTTTTGACCGGACGGTCCGCCCGTTTGGTCGTGACAATGGGCATGCCCGCGATTTTCTATCGCGCCTATTTTGCATCGCACAGCGTCCGGAGTTTCAAACGCAATATCCTTGCCCTGACCGGCGTAGACCCGGTTTCAACATCCCTGATCGGCAATGTCGACGGCAGTTCCAAACATCGCGAGCGCTGGCTGAAAAAGTTGACCGATCACGGTGCGAATGGCGATTGATATCACGCACCGCCTGCTCCGTAACATCCCGTATATAGTGCCAAATTCGACCGGAGTA
Source organism: Parasphingorhabdus sp. (assembly GCF_965233695.1). Taxonomy (GTDB): domain Bacteria; phylum Pseudomonadota; class Alphaproteobacteria; order Sphingomonadales; family Sphingomonadaceae; genus Parasphingorhabdus. Next base: position 1,467,567 of record NZ_OZ247497.1, on the reverse strand, counting down.
GACTTTATTCTCGGATGATCGCGAAGGGGAAGGTCATCAAAAATAGGAGAAAAATCATGAAATCCGTGCTGCTTTACGTCAACGACGACACCGGGCTGGAAGCGAGGCTGCAGGCGGCTCTGGATGTTACCCGCGCCATCAATGGTCATCTGCATTGTCTGCGCGCCAATCCTTATAATCCACAAATGGCTTTTGATGGCGTAACCGGCATGTCGGTCGTTTATGATGTCGCAAAGCTGACCAGGGAAGCGGATGAAAAATTGCGCGCTAGTATAGAAAGCCGCCTCGCCGATGAGGATGTGCCTTGGGATTATGAGGAAGCCAATGCCAGTCCGGCGCGCGGCCTCGCCCGCAATTCAGCGCTGGCAGACCTTCTCGTTTTAAGCTCAGGCAGCGGTGACAAGGATAACGTCCTGCCGCTCGGCATATTGGGTGATGTGCTGTTCAATACCAGTGTTCCGGCGCTTGTTCAGCCCGACAGCGTGAAGAAATTTGATGCCGCCGGCATTGCCGTCGTTGCCTGGAATGGCAGTTTCGAGGCTGGCAATGCTTTGCGCGCCGCCGTGCCCTTGCTGCATTTGGCCACTGCTGTCCACATATTGACTGTGGATGAGGAAAAGCATCACGACCTTCCGCCGCTCGCTGCATCAGAATATCTCTCGCGTCATGGCATTACCTCTGAGGTACACAGCATGTCGGCCAAAAAACCTTCGGTCGAAGCGGTGCTGCTTTCGACAGTCGATGCCCTGAAAGCAAGCTATATGGTCATGGGTGCCTATGGTCATAGCCGTGCACGACAGTTTCTTTTCGGCGGTGTAACACGAAGTCTGTTCAAGGATTGCCCGATACCGCTCATTGTTTCCCATTAGGTTTTTCGGGAGTTGAGTAATGGCCGAAAACACGCATATCAAATTCCACGGTGCCGCCGGCACGGTGACAGGCTGCTGTTTTGAAATTGAAGGGGCAGGCAAAACCATTCTGGTGGACTGCGGTCTTTTTCAGGGCACACGGTCGCTGGAACGGCTGAACTACGAGAAGCTGCCGTTTGATCTGGAGCGGATCGATGCGGTCATCCTGACCCATGCCCATCTCGATCATAGCGGAAGACTGCCTTGCCTTTACAGTCACGGTTGCAAGGCCCCCACTTACTGTACCCGGCCAACCGCCGACATATTGAAACCGCTATTGCTGGATTCGGCAAAATTGCAGGCGGCGGCTGCCGAACGGCGCAACCGCCGAGCGGATCGCGCCGGCCTGCCTCCATTTTTTCCGCTCTACACTGGTCCCGATGTCACCAAGCTGATGAAGAACATCCGCACGATTGACTATTGTGAGGAAGTCGATCTTGGCAATGGTGTCTTCTTTCGTTTGTGGGATGCGCGTCATATCGTCGGTTCAGCTTCTGTGGAAATAAACATCGCGGGACAGCGCCTTATGATATCAGGAGATATCGGGTCCGGTGCCGCGATACATTGCGCGGATCAGGAGTTGGGCGGATATGACCATATCATCTGTGAAGCCACCTATGGTGCGCGCACCCGGAAAGAGACGCTGATCAGCGAGCGCCGGGAAACCCTTGCCAAATATGTTGAAGATACACTCAAGGATGGCGGCAATCTGCTCTTGCCTGCTTTTGCGGTTGAACGAACGCAAGTCATCATGGAAGATCTGCTGGCCTTGTTCGATTCCGGCCGTTTGTCACCCGTCAATGTCTTTCTCGACGCGCCGCTCGCACAAAAGGTGACCATGGCGATGCTGAAATATCGCGATAATGGATCGGATCTGCTGAAACGACCGAACATCCGGTTTGTCCAGTCTGTGGCAGAATCCAAACAGCTGAACCAAATGACCGGAGCTGTAATCATTGCCGGATCGGGAATGTGCGAAGGCGGGCGGATTCGGCATCATTTGATCCGCAATTTACCCAAGCGACAATCTCGCGTATTATTCACCGGCTTTCAGGTGGCAGGAACTTTGGGCTCTGTCCTGACCAGCGGTGCCGAGCTGGTCCGCATTTCCGGCAATGATGTTGTCGTCAATGCCGACATCGCCATTTTGGATGGCTATTCCAATCACGCGGATCGCCCGGGGCTGGCCCGGTGGATCCACGATCATAGCCCGATTTCAGGCAGTATATTCCTGGTTCATGGGGAAAGTCAGGGCTTGCAGACACTGTCAAGCGACTTGGTTGCAACCAAAAGGTATAATGATCCGATCATCCCGGCACTTGGCCAGCTATGGGCCTTGCAACCGCAGGAGCAGGCGCAGCTAAAGCAAGCCGGACGAAGCAACGCCGAACAGCTTATCGCGCCGCAGGACTGGACATCTCGGCTCGCCGCATTGCGTGCCTCGGTGCAGCAAAAAGTTCGCGCCCTGCCCTCTGACGAGGATCGGGAGAAAATGCTCAAAGCGCTCGAACGCGCTCTGGAAAGCTATCAAAAGGAAAAATTACGCTGACTGGCCTTTACGAATAACAGACACCCGGCTCCGACTTTTTATTGGTATCTGTCCGGGCGAGGATTTGCCCGGCACTTCCGTCACGCTTGTAAATATCCGGATAAAAAATCACATCGCCATCATCGGACCCCTCAGCGGTAAAATAGGCGATGTAAATCGGTATGGGATTGGCGATGGTCAGCGCTTGCGTGGTGCCTTTTTCCAGAATCACATCGACGGCTTCTCCGGATTGATCATCGGCCAACAACGTCTTGGCGAATCCGATTGCGTCACCAACCCTGACACAGCCATGGCTGTAGGTTCGGACCTCATTGGCAAATAATGTCTTGTTCGGCGTGTCGTGCAGATAAACGGAATAGGAATTGGGCATGATCAGTTTCATGAGACCAAGGGCATTGCCTGGCCCGGGTCGTTGGCGATACCGCCCGTTTTGGAAAACATAGCCTTTCCGGCGCGCGGTTGCCGGGCGATTGCGAACCATTGCGCCGATCCCCTCGGCCACAATCGAGGAGGGGATCTCCCACCAGGGATTCACTATGACCCCGCTGACTTTTGTATCAAAAACTGGTGTCGGCGTCTTTGTCTTGCCGACAATGACGGGCCATGCGCCAACCTTCTCATGCTGCTTCCACAGTGTCACCTCGAAACTGGCGGCATTCACGATCAGATAGGTCTCGCCGAGAAACAGAGGCATCCAGCGCCATCTTTCCATATTCAACTCGATAGTGGCACGTTTCTGCGGATCAGTTTCTTTCGCCAATGCCTTTTGCAGCGCATGATAATGGGGGTTTTTTGGCCTGTAGGCGTCGAACAAAGGCCCTAGTTCGTTTCGGCTCAGCGCCAGCTTTATCAATTTGTCATTGTCGATGAGATGATCGCGGCTCTTTATATGCCACCGCGCACGGTCCAGACCCTTGAGACACCCTTCCAGATAGGCATGTGCCAACTGCTTTGCTGCTGCTGTCGCAGCCTTTGCATCGTTAATGTCAAAACGGCTTGAGACCTGACAATCGGCAAGCCCTTCCGCGGGCATATTGTCGATCAGCGCCTGCAAATGAACCACTTGTGCCGGATTCCACTGTATCTGGGTTTCCGGCTCTGCCGAGGCTGTGCCAACCGACAACAGGGCAGTGATACAAATGATCAGTTTTTTCATCCAACCCTTGTTTCGGGCGCGCCCCCTCCCCACAATAGGTATATCTACTTAGTCCCAAATATGGCGGATTTTGCTAGAATTTTATGATGAAACGCAGAACATTTGTTAAATCGGGCCTTTTGGGAATTGGCGCCTTGGCGTCCCCTACACTGCCCGCCATCGCCAAAACGCCATCGCTGCTGAATCCTAACTTGCTGGACAAAGCAAAGGCAGCACTGGAAACTCATCGCCTGTCGATCAAGCACAAGGACGTAATCGGGATTGCCGATTATGCGGCGCATTCGGCCAAGCCCCGCTTCCATCTTGTAGACCTGATGAACGGCCGCACGACATCATTTCTGGTCTCGCACGGCAAGGGGTCGGACAAAAAGCATACCGGGTGGCTGCAAGAATTTTCCAACATACCCGGCTCTGAAGCGTCTTCGGGCGGCAGCTATCTGACCGCTCAGGCCTATGTCGGCAAACATGGCCGGTCGCGCCGTTTGACAGGACTGGATGCCAGCAATGACCTTGCCTTTCAGCGGGCTATAGTGATCCACGGTGCCTGGTATGTCGATAACAAGATGGTCAAACAGCACGGTAAAGTCGGGCGAAGCCAGGGTTGCTTCGCTTTTTCAGAAACCGACCGGGATCAGATTCTCGAGCGGCTTGGCAGCGGAAGATTGCTTTTTGCGGACAAAGGCTGAGACGAATGACCGCTGATCTCATTGCGGATCGCGGACCATCATCACATCCTGTTTGAGCCAGCCCAAAAGCACGCGCGCATTATTGCCCATGCTGGCGCGCATGAAGCCGCTTTTGCCGTGCGTGCCGAGCACCACCAGATCGGATTTCAATTCCTTGATCTTTTTGAACAGGACGACTCCCAACTCGCCCTTTTCATTGGACGCTTCGATCCGATTGAACGTGGCATTATCCAACGTCGTCTGCGCCAGAAAGCGTTCCATCGATTTGGCTTCCTCGGACCCAATATCCTTGGCTACCTGGTCGGATTTCAGCCAGCCGCTATAGGGCACGTTAAACGCGTGGACGAGGTTCAGCGGCACATCGGGAAAAAGGTCCGCAGCCGTGTTGAGTGCGCTCATCGAGCAATCGGAAAAGTCGGTAGCGACCAAGATGTTACGATAGGGTTTGACCGGCTTGCGCTTGACGATCAGCACCGGCACGTCAGCGTAGCGGACAATATGGTCAACTGGGGAGCCAAGGAAGATATCGCTAAATCCATCATAATGTGCCACGCCGGTAACGATCATACCGCAGCGTTCCCGCTTGGCAGTCTCGATGATCAACTCGCCAACATTGCCCATCTCGATGACAAACTGCACGTCCACCTCGGTATCGGGTAGTTCCTCTTCCAGTTGCACGCGGGCTTCCTTTGGTACCAGGCCTTTTTTCTTGGCCTGTTTTGGATCGAGCACATGGACCACAATCAAGCGTGTCTCCCATAGCTTGGCCAGCATTAGAGCCCGGTCAAAGGCACGATCGCAGCGTGCCGTCATATCCGTCGCCAGCAGGATAGGTTTGCTGGTTGCCTTGGTATCGCTCATGTGTCGAAATCCTCCCCATTATTTTATGGTAATAGTTGTTACTCGGATACAGGCCGCCCTTCTTCCCTTGAACGCCCATTGGGGGGGGTGGGGGGAAGGGACGCTTGGGGACAGAAAGGCGACCTGCCTACCTCCTCAACTCGCAATCTAGGCGGCGTTGATCGGGATCTTTCGTTCTTTCTCCAGCGCTTCGGCACTTTTGGGGAGATGGATGGTCAACAGCCCATCCTTCGCCTCGGCGCTGATTTTTTGATGGTCAATTCCGGTGGGCAATTTGATCGCCCGTTCGAACATGCCATAATGCCGTTCGGAGAACAGGAAACTCTCGCCTTCCTCGTCGTGGCTTTCGGATTTCTCGCCCGACAGGCGCAGCATCCCGTCCGACAGTTTGATATCGATATCCTCGCTGCTCATTCCGGGCACTTCGGCGACCAACTCATATTCGTCTTTCTTGTCGCGCATTTCGATAATCGGATCGGCATTGTCATAAAATTTCTGCAACATTCTGGAGCCGAAAGCGTTGCCCGGTGTATCATCAAACATCCGGTCAAATTCATCACGCAGTCGATTCAATGGTTCCCAGACATTGCTTACTTGTACTGGGACATTCAGACGCCGTGATGCACTGGTTTCAGCCGGCAATTTTGCTTTTTTCTTGGTCATTATAACATCCTCAATTGGCTCAATCGGTTTCGAATCACCCGCCCCATCCGGTTTGTGAATTTGGAATATTATCTTTGCCGAACCGATAAAATCAGTGGTCTTCCCTACGTAGTTTTACGTATTTCCTGCCGCCGCTTTATACCGCGTAGCTTTTGTGCTTCATTGGAGGTGGGAATGGCCAGGCAATCATGGCATAGACGGTGGATTAGGGGGTGTATGATTTTTAAGGGTGTTTCGCCATGCGCGAGAACATGACTGTCAGCGCAGACCGCCAGGCTTATCTTGAAGCGGTACTGTCCACCTTGCCGGAATGCGTTGCGATCGTGGACCGCAATTTCCGGCTGATTGACATGAACCAGGCGGGCCTGTCGATGATCGGTGTCGATCGCCTGGAAGACATTCCCGAGGGGGCGCCACTTTCACTGATCGCACAGCCATATCACCGTATCTATCGGGATGCATTTAAAGCGATTATTGATGGCGAGGTGCCGGGTGCCAGCGATCCTTTCCGGCTCAAAATCCATGCGGTTGATGGCACAGAATATTTGCTTGAATGCCGCCTTGCGCCACTCCCGAGCAAGGATGGCTCGATCGACGCAGCGGTAATCACATCCCGCGATGTTTCGGAATGGCAAGGCGCTCTGGATACTGTAGAACAAGCCAATTCCCTGCTGGAATCGATATTGGCCACCGTGCCAAATGCGATGGTGGTAACCGATTCCCATGGCCGGATCACATCCTTCAGCGCGGCCGCCGAAGCGTTGTTCGGATATACCGAAGCGGAGATAATCGGAAAAAACGTCAAGTTGCTGATGCCCGAACCCTATCGGTCCTCGCATGACCGCTATCTGGAACGCTATCGCCGCACAGGTGAAAAACATATTATCGGAATGGGCCGGACGGTCGAAGGCTGCAAAAAGGATGGTACGGTTTTTCCAATCCAGCTCGAGATTGGCGAAACACACATAAGCGGCGAACCCCTTTTTACCGGCTTCATTGTCGATTTGACGGAACAAAAACAGACCGAAGCGGAGTTGCAGTCGCTGCAGGGCGACCTTATGCACGCATCGCGGCTCAGCGCGGTCGGCAGCCTGGCATCAGCGCTGGCCCATGAGTTGAACCAGCCGCTGACAGCCATTGCCAACTATCTCTCGGCGGCCCGTGATCTGCTGGATCAGGGACCTGGCGATAAAACGGAGCTACTTTACGAAGCCTTGCAAGAAAGCGTATCCGAAAGCCTGCGCGCTGGAAAAATTGTCCGGCGGCTTCGCGAATTTGTCGCCAAGGGCGAGATTAACCGGCAGATACTATCAATTGCACAGCTGGTCGAGGATGCCATGACATTGGGTCTGGTCGGTGCCTATGACAAGGGAATTGACTGCACGATCGATATCGACCCGGATACCAATCACGTATTCGCGGACCGTGTCCAGATCCAGCAAGTCATGGTCAACCTGATGCGCAATGCGATTGAAGCGATGGCGGAAAGTCCGGTCAAGAAACTCGGTATCAGCGTACAGTCGGCACCCCGTAAAAGGGTTGAAATCGCCATTTCGGACACGGGAAGTGGCATAGAACCCGAAATGGAGGACAAATTATTTCATCCTTTTTCTACAACCAAAGGTAGCGGCATGGGTCTTGGTCTGTCGATCTGCCGAACCATTATCGAGGCGCATGAGGGGACAATCTACGCCGAACCGAATCCGCAAGGGGGAACCATTTTCCGGATTTTTCTTTTGAAAGCTGCCGAGGAGAAAATGCATGTCGAATGAACATTTGGTCTATGTCGTGGATGATGACGATGCGGTGCGCCGCTCTGCGGCATTCATGCTGCGTCACGCGGGGTTTCAGGTCCGCCCGGTGGAATCGGGCGTCGCCTTTTTGAAGCTGGCGAAAAAAGCGGAGCGTGGCTGTGTGCTGCTGGATGTCCGCATGCCGGAAATGAGCGGACTGGAAGTGCAACAGGAAATGGTCAAACAGGGCATCGACATGCCTGTGGTCATTCTAACTGGCCATGGCGATGTCGAAATAGCCGTGCAGGCGATGCGCGCCGGTGCGATCAATTTCCTCGAAAAACCTTATAAGAAAGAAGCGCTTCTCGCAGCTATGGAAGAGGCTTTTGATCGGTTGGAAAATAGCGCGTTGAGCGAAATGGCTTCCTCAGAAGCAAAGGTTCGGCTTGCCTGCCTGACCGGACGCGAACGCGACGTGCTTGACGGACTGATGACCGGCTATCCCAACAAGACCATCGCCTATGATCTGGGCATATCGCCGCGTACCGTCGAAATTTATCGCGCCAATATGATGGAAAAATTGCGGGTACGCAGTCTGGCCGAGGCGTTGCGGATCGGATTTGCTGCCGAAACCGGCGATACGATAAACACAAATACGGTGGAACCGAAATCGGTGCCACACTGATTTAAGTATATCTGCGGATAGCATCTTTGGGCGCAACCGGAGAAACTGGCTTCCTTTCACAAGGAACCGTCATGACCCGCATTGTGCAACAAAATCCCGGACGTCCGGATGAACTGCCGACACCGCCGCCTTCCGAAACGCCACCACTGGAACCGGACCGGATCAACGACCCGGGGTCACCCGAAACGCCGCCACCAGAGCCAGAGCAACCACCCCAGCGTCCGCCGGAATATCCCGTTCCGGACAAGCTTACAGCTCCAGCTCTTGGCAAATAGCCTTGATGACGGGTGGGCAGGATAGATCGACTAAGATTTCGTCCCGTTCTGTGCCCACATCGCCAGCGCCCCGAGGGCGAGACCTGCACCCGTTGCTGCCAGGATGCTGGCAAACGGGTGTTGCTGGACTTCATTGACGATCACGTCTTTTCGTTGTTCGCTGGCCAGACGCAACTCCTCGCTCCGTTCCCGCAACAACTCGCCTTTTTCCTTTAGCGTTTCCGCTGCTTTTTCGGTCCATTCCTTCATCCGTCCAGATGCATCCTCGGCCAGTTCATCCTTCAGACTGCGAATATCATCTTGCAGACGTTCCAGATCGCTGCGGATAACCGCAATCTGACTGCCATAGTCGTGATCATGTTGGGGATGGCTCACCACTGCTTCCTTGTTCATCGCTCTCGCTCCTTCTTGCTTGGTTGATTGGTCATGCTTGCTGGACAAATTATGTCGTTGGGATGGCGCGGTCATTACGTAATAGCCACTAGGCTAGCCGGCTTGATCGTCAACTTTTCGGCCACTCAATTGTCGGGCCCAGGTCAGCCAGAACTTGCCGGGCATTGAAAGCCTTCTGGCCATCTTGCGGCATCGGCCCCTTGCCCATTTTTATCTCGGCATGGGCTTCGAATTTTTCGACAGTCCGGACATCGACATCATAGGTCCAGAACCGGCTCCCGACATGAGGATGCCAGGTGGTCCAGCCGCTTCCACGATAGTAACGCCAATGCGGCTGCCAATAGAGATAGCCGGTACCATACCAAGGATCGTAGCGCGGAGAGCGGTCGACATAGGTCCGCCGGTCGCGATCCGTCCGATGGTCAATCAGCATGAACCAGTCATAGCCATTCTGATCGGTAAGCTCTGCCGCGCGATAGAGCAAATAGCCTTCAACCCGATCGCGGGAGGTAAAAATATTCCCGGCAAAATCGACGCGGTATCGGTCCTCGGCCAGCCGTTTGTCGGAATAGCCGCCAGAAATTTTCTGACCATAGAGATTGGGCTGATAGGGCGTAGCACTGGCGCAGGCGACCAGCAGCATCGTCAGCATCACGGTCCACATCTTCCCGGCGCTCCAGACATTGTTACGCATCAAGGGCACGATAACTCTCCTAAAGGTTTGATTGCTGGTCGAGACCAGAGCATTGCAATTTCTACCGGCGGGCCCTCAATGTCTTTACGTATTTATTCGGAGCAGCGCCTTTGCATGTCCGCAGCTGGTTTTGCTGACCTCTGCTCCGCGCCTCTTCCGTAACAATACCTATCGCAGCGTTAGCTCCTGTCGTCGTAATTTCGTGTCATCACCATCCAGCCTGTAACAGGTTGTAACAGAACAAGGCTTCGGTATAGGAAGATGAATATACCGGACCACAATTACAGGAAAAAAATGTGCTAATACGCAATGGTAGCTTGATCGTCGCTGTAGATGGATCGCGCATGTCGATTTTTCGCAATATTGGTGAAGCCTTCAAGCCGGCATTGGAGCTGGTAGAGGAACATCATGATCCGACACCGCGCTCGTCCGAGCTGGGTGATGATCGGCCGGGCCGAAGCTCGCAAAGCACAAGTCCGCGCAAAGGAGCCTATGAGCAGACGGACCTGCATCAGCAAGCAGAGGACCGTTTTGCAAGAGAAGCGGCAGAACGCATGGACCAGATCGCGCGCGATGCCAAAGTCGATCTGGTGCTGGTTGCCGCACCGCGGGCTCTGGGTGTTATCCGTCAGAATCTGAGAGCCGAGACAAGCCAGAAATTACGGGCAGAAATCGCAAAGGCCTTTGGGCCGCATGAAGCGGAACCATTGGCCAAAATGCTGGAAAAACATGATGCGTAAAAAGCTGTACGGAGCAATCCGGGCGAGAACCGTGCATTAGCCCCGATTGCCCCGCCCGGCGCCGACCATAGCCTTTAGCTTTTGGTTGAACCCGATGGTTTCAGGCTTTGGAACCGCTGGCGGCAAGGTCAAACTCCAGCAGCATCAGCGTCGCATCTCCGGGATAGCTTTTCGCGGTAAAGCCCATTTCCCGCTCCAGTTCGATTGCCGCATGATTTTCGCGGCTTTCAATAGACTGCAGCTTCTTGATACCGCTGCGTCTGGCTTCGCTGACGACATATTCAAGGAAGGTCCAGCTCATGCCGCGCTTTTTGTAATCGCTGCGTACCACAATCGCGACTTCGGCAACCGACTTGTCCTCGTTTGCGCCGATCATGGCGCTGGCGATGATGGTCTTGTCGTCAATATCCAGTGCGAGAAAGTCTTCCTTGTGATCATGATCGACATTGATCAGATACGACAATAATTCTTTTCCCACTTCGGGAATCGGGGACAGAAAGCGAAAGCGCAGGTCGTCCCGGGTCACATGATCGAAAAATGCGGCCAGGGCCTCTTCATCGGATGGCGATACCGGGCGAACATGAAATTCAAATCCTGTCCGGGTAGTCAGCGGAATCGACTTGCTGACAATGAGGTCATGGCCAGGTTCCTGTTCGGATTTTTTGGATTTCAAGGACAGGGTTGGTTTGGCTGTTTGGTCGGACATGGGGGGAGGCTCCTTGCAGCTAGCATGATATTCTTGGTCAGGGACAATGGAGCGAAAGCTATGCCAAGCGAGCGCAGGCTTACTATCCGTAATGGCCCGTAGACGAACCATATCGGGAGCCGTTTACGCTGCTGTGATTTGTGCCCAGACCGGCAGATGGTCGGATGCCTTGCGCGCCGATGCGCTGTCATGCGTGCCGCCCGCAAGCGCCGTCAATTGATCGCAGTGCATGATCCGGTCGAGCCGTGCTATCGGTCCGCGCGAGTGAAAACTGCGCCCGCAATCAACGAAATTATAGTTGCGGCCAAAATCAAGCAGGCATCCTCGCGAACTGCTCCATTCGTTGAGATCGCCCATCAGGATCGTCGGCCGTTCCTGGCCATATTGTTTCGCCAGCTTGACGATGGCAGCAGCTTGACGGCGGCGCCAAAGACCGGACAGGTCAAGATGCATGCCGAATATCGACAGGTCAAAGCCGTTCATTGCAATCTGCGCCATCACCGCACCACGCGGTTCGAGACAGGGGATGTGCAAGATATCATGGGCGACGATCCGTGCGGATTTATGTGCCAGGATCGCATTGCCATGCCAGCCCATCGAGTCGGTCTGCACATCCAATGGTATGGCACGGTAATCGCTATATTGTTCCAGCAGCAAGGACGGAATAGCCGCCGCCCGCGCGCCAAAGCGGCGATCGGCCTCCTGCAGGGTAATGATATCGGCATCCAGTTCGTTCAGCACATCAATGATCCGGCCGGGATTGCGCCGCCGGTCGGTACCTATGGCTTTGTGAATATTATAGCTGGCAACTTTTAGCATCAAAGAGTCTGCAATTATCCCGCGCCGATTCTATCCAATCAAGATGCAACCAAATTAGGGGCAAGCGCAAATCATGCAAATATATTCTGCTCCCATAGGGATCCGGACATTCAGCTCTCAGGCTGAAGCAAAGCGAACAGTGCGCCTGTAGAGTCCCGCAAAATTGCAGACCGGCCAAAACCTGTTTTACGCGTTGGCGCAATGATCAGCTGTGCGCCCAAAGACCTTGCCTTCTCGATCGATGCATCGGCATCTGCGACTGCAATATGGGGCACCCATTGCGGCTTGATATCCAAGCCCTCCGGTATCGCCAAAGCGCCGGTCTCTGGCGCAGACCAGGCAAAGAGATCGGCATAGAACCGCTGCGCCGCCGAGATATCGGTTGCAAACAGTTTATCCGAAATGAAAACTCCTGACGGAGCCGGATAGTCATGGCTGGCAACAAAGGGGCAAATCACTGCGCCTTGCGGATCACGAACAACTGCGCTTCGTCCGACGCCCGGAATATCAAAGGGTGCCCGTTCGATTGTCCCGCCCAGTTTCTCGGCGCAAACCGCAGTCTCGTCAACATTATCGACAGCGACAAAAGCCAGCCAATGGGATTGCTGATCCGGCGCGAGCGCAACAAAACCGCCATGCGCTTCGCCGCCATGGAGAATCAGCGGATAGTCGGCCTCGCCCGGTTTCCAGACAAAATCTTCCGCATGTTCGACCTCATAGGTCCATCCCAGAAATGCCGCATAAAAATTACGCGCCTCGCTGACATTGGTGGTCAGCAGATCATGCCAGACAATAGGGCCGGTCGCTGATTGTTGCGCCATGGCTTGCTCCTTTTTCGCCGCCATGAATGATATCGCACAAGCTGGTTCCCGCACCCTTGATCCAGATCAAGCCGCCAAAGGGCTTTAACTGTTAGATGCTTCATCATTACTACCGCAATGTCCTTGAAACGCCTTGAAAGGGCGCATACCATCCCCCCATACAGACCCCGTAGCATCTGAGCAGAGGCCTGACCGTGCACCCTGAAATCCCCTATCTTCGGGAAACCATCATATTCCTGGTCGCCGCCGGGCTGGTCGTACCGCTCGTTCGCAAGGCAGGCATCAGCGCGGTGCTCGGCTTTCTGTTTGTCGGTCTGGTTATTGGTCCGTTTGGTGTCGGGCGGCTCGTCGGCGAAACGCCAGTACTGGAACTGATGGTCATCGCCGATGTCGAGGGCGTCCGCCGCTTTGCCGAGCTCGGCGTGATCTTCCTGCTCTTCACCATTGGTCTGGAACTTTCGATTGCGCAATTATGGGGCATGCGGCGGCTGGTCTTTGGCTTTGGCACCGCGCAGGTCACGATCAGCGCTCTGGTGATTGGCAGTATTGCCTATGCTTTCGGCAATTCTCTGGTCGCTGCGACGATTTTCGGCCTGTGTCTTGCGCTCTCCTCGACTGCGCTGGTGATGCAATTGCTGACCGAGACCCGGCGGCTCAGCGCGCCAGCGGGCCGATCCAGTTTCGGTGTGCTTTTGCTGCAGGATCTCGCGGTCGTGCCGATATTGTTTTTCGTCGGCATTGCCGGTGCGACGGTTGAAGGTTCGCTTGCCGTTGCCGCACTCAAAGCCATTGGCGAGGCAGGCCTGGTGATCGCTCTGATCTTCCTTGTCGGCCGCATTGCAGTCCGCCCGTTCCTGCAGTTTGTTGGCGGCACCGGCAGCCGCGAAGTGTTCATGGCCGCGGTCATATTGCTGGTCCTGATCACCGCCGCCCTCACCGCACTGGCCGGCCTGTCCATGGCACTCGGCGCGTTTCTCGCCGGGCTGTTATTCGCCGGAACCGAATATCGCCATCAGATCGCCAGCGATATCGAACCGTTCAAAGGGCTGTTGCTCGGCCTGTTTTTTATCTCGGTCGGGATGAGCCTCGATATTCTTGCGGTATGGGCGGATATCCAGTGGGTGTTGCTGTCCGCGCTTGGCCTCTTGACGATCAAGGGCCTCATCCTGTTCGCTCTCGCCCGCGCCTTTCGTCTGCCCAAAGATGTGGCGGCGGAGACGGCAATCTTGATGAGCCAGGGTGGGGAGTTTGCCTTTGTCGTGATCGCCGCCGCCCTGTCCTTTGCCTTGCTAGACCCCGATACCGCACAATTTATGTTGCTGGTCGTCATTGTCACCATGTTCCTGACCCCCTTGCTAGCAGTAGCGGGACGGCGGGCTGGAGAGATGTTGCGGCGGCGCGAAGCCGGAAACGGCGACATGGCGGCAAGCATCGATGATGAGCATCCTGTCATCATCGGCGGCTTTGGCCGGGTGGGCCGCTTGCTTGCGCAGCTGCTCGAAGAACAGCGTATCCCTTATGTCGCGATCGATAGCGATCCCGATCTTGTTGCCGCCGAGCGCGCCAAGGGCGCAGCGGTATTTTTTGGCGATGCCAGCCAGCCGGATCTGCTCAAACATCTTGGCATAGAACGGGCTGCCGCTTTTGCTACCACGATGGATGCACCACAGGCAGCGGAACATGTCATCAAGGCGGTGCACAAGAACTGGCCGCACATCCCGATCATCGCGCGTGCTTGCGATGTCAGCCATGCCGAAAATCTGCGTGCAAGCGGGGCGAGAAGCGCGGTGCCCGAAACGGTCGAGGCCAGTCTGGAACTTTGCGAACAGCTGCTCACCAATATCGGATTTCCACAAGAGGCGGCTCGCGCGATCGTTGACGACCAACGGACCTGGCAAACCGATAAAGTGCAGGAAGAATAGCGGCGATCATAATCGAAACATAGACCTGGCCTATCGAAAGCTACGTCATCAATCGATTTAACAGTCAGCTCGCCTACGTGATACTTCTCTTTACAGATCGTTACTTACTTCATTTTTTTGAAAGACTTACCCCCATGTCGACTCAATCTAACCAGACAATTTTTCTCACCACGGACCTGACAGCACGCGGCGATCGCCCTCTGGATCGTGCGGTCAAACTGGCAAAGGCCCGGGATGCCAAGCTGGTTGTCTTTCACGTGCTGGAAAAAGGCCGCCATGACAGCGCCGCGGTCGAAGCCGCCACCGCAGAGATTGAACTGGACCTCGACAGCTATGACATCGAGGCGGATGTGATCATCGAACGCGGGGATGTAGTCAGTCAGATTATCGAACATGCAGAGGCCAGCAAAGCTGCACTGATTGTCGCCGGTGTTGCGCGCATTGGCCGGCTTGGCGATCTTGTCATGGGCACACAGTTGGAGCGGATCATCCACCATAGTCCGCTGCCGGTGCTGATCGCCAAAAACCGCGCGACAACCGCCTATGAGCGGATCGTAGCGGCCAGCGATTTCTCTTCCCCTTCGGCTTATGCGATTGCGCAAGGCTCTGCGCTCTTTCCCGAGTTACAGACGCATATCATCAATGCTTTTCATGTTCCGTTTGAAGGCTTTTTGCACAGCGAAACCGCAACAGAAGAATTCCGGACGGAACAGCATTTGCAGATGGAGAAATTTCTCGAGGCACTGAAACTCACACCCGAAACCCGCAAGAATCTGACCTATAGCGTGGAATATGGTGATACGTGCAGCGTGGTACGACAGGCCCTGAAAAACCGCCATACCGACCTTGCGGTTATCGGCACCCACGGTACCGGCGGCTTCCGTGCCAATATGATGGGCAGTATGGCGCGCGCGCTGATCACCTATTTGCCGTGCGATATATTGGCTGTGCGTCAGCCGCCAAAATAATCCGACGGCATTAACATCATGAAAGGCAGGAGTTTTTCCTCCCACTAGACTCTTGCCATCATGCCTGCCTTGCTGTATTACGGCTGCAATACACATTGGAGGCTCTCATGAAAAAACTATTATTCGTTCTTCCCTTTCTGGCGCTTGCAGCCTGCGAAGGATCTATCGCCAGCGCCGTCGGCGATGCTGGAAAGAGTAGTTTTTCTGACGGCACGCAGATTGGGACTGCCGATTCGAATCCTGGCGAATTTGACGGCGTGACCCTTGCGGGGCCGGATAATGTTATTTTCACCACCGGTTCGGACTTCTCGATCCGGGCGGAAGGTGATGCCGATACGCTGGAACAGTTGCGTTACAGAGTGTCTGGCGGACAGCTGAAAATCGGCCGCGAAAAGAACAGCAGCTTGTGGAGCGGCAGTTACAAGGATGCGACGATCTATGTCAGTGCGCCGACGCTAAAGAGCGCAAAACTGGCCGGGTCGGGCGACATGAAGGTTGATAATATGAACGGCGAAAGTGCGACTATCAGTGTCGCCGGATCGGGCAATATCGACATTTCAGCAGTAGAAACGGCCTCGCTCACCACCAAAATCGCTGGGTCTGGCGATGTTACTGTTGCCGGCACAGTGGACGAGGTAACAATATCTGTTGCCGGATCCGGGGATATCAGCGGCAAAGGGCTGAAAGCGGAAAGTGCGACGATCAAAATCGCCGGTAGCGGTGATGTTGAGCTGTCTTCTGACGGCGCGGTCGATGCAACGGTCGTCGGATCGGGTGACATTCGTATCCATGGCAACGCCACCTGCAAGACCAAGTCCAGAGGGTCAGGTGACATGACCTGCGGGTAATCGCCCGAGCTGATTTCCCTTTCCTACTTGATCGGCCTTCTGCTAGCCTTTTGTCCAAAGGCTTTGGGGAGGGTCGTCATGACAACACAAAACCAAAAAATCAGATATGGTGCGGTTTTTCAACCGGCACCACGCTTGCCTGATTTTCGCGGAAAAACGCTGTGTGATCTGTGTGAACTTTGGGTCGCGCGCTGCTCGGAAAGATGGCGTGTGAATTGTGTGAACTTTGAACGGCGCTCTCCCCGCGAAAAACGACCTGTGAATTGTGTGAACTTTGGAATATCCAAGGCGACAAGTCGTTTCCCTTTCGTCGCATTTTTCAAAGGGAGACAAGCCCGTGCCTAATATCTGGGAAAAATATGCCGTCCCGCGGATCATTAAATTTGCCTGTTCGCAACCGGCGGTGATGAAGGACCGCAGCGAAATCGTTCCCAAAGCGCAGGGCGAGGTGCTTGAGCTCGGCTGCGGCGGGGGAATCAACCTGCAATTTTATGACCGCGCAAAAATCGACAAGCTGACCGGGCTCGATCCGTCGGCAGAACTGCTCGACTATACCCGGCAGGAAGCCAAGACACTCGGTTTCGAGATGGACATATTGGATGGCGTGGGCGAAGCCATGCCGTTTGCCGATGACAGTTTCGATACTGTGCTGACCACCTTTACCCTTTGTTCAGTACAAGAAGGTAAACAAGTCCTGAAAGAAATGCGGCGGGTATTGAAACCGGGCGGCAAGATTCTGTTCCTTGAACATGGACGCGCACCCGATAAAGGCCCGGAAAAATGGCAGCAACGAATTGAACCGGTGTGGAAACATATTGCCGGTGGCTGTCATCTGCATCGCCCGGTCTCGAAATTATTTGAGGCAGAGGGCTTCGCATTGAACGAACAAGGCGGGCATTATGCCCCCAAAACGCCCAGATGGTTAGGGTGGATGGAATTTGGAGAAGCACGGCCGTTATGAAGAATCTTTTTGTCATGTTGTTGCTCAGCCTTGCTGCAATCGCCGCACCAGCGCAGGCGGCGGAGCGCAAATACTCAATCTCAAGCTTTGAAGATGTTCGCATCATCGGCAATATCAACGTGTTCATCACCACCGATCGCGGCGTATCGGCAAGCGCGGAAGCGGCCGACAGAGAAACTCTCGACCGCGTCGAGCTTAATAAAAGCGGCAAACAGCTCATTGTATCGGTCAAACCTAAAGCATCGCAAGATGGACGATTTTCCGAAGATGAGCCGGTTGCTGTCAGGCTAAGCAGCTATGTCATCAAGTCGATCACCCATTCCGGATCGGGCACGGTTTCCCTAGACAAACTGGGCGGACGCGATCCCAAAGCCAGGATCAACGGTTTTGGCGTGTTAACGATTAACGCAGTGGACGGAGATACGCTTGATCTCGTCATGAACGGTGGCGGTCAGATGGTTATCGCCGGCCGAGCAACAAAGGGGCAGATTACCATGCTCGGTTCAAGCATATTAGATGGCTCGCAACTGACGCTGGAAACGCTGGATCTGACCCAGCGCGGACCGGCAAGCAGCCATGTTTTGGTCGAAAAAGAAGTTACAATATCCAACAGTGGTACGGGCAGAATCCAGATTGATGGGCGCCCGAATTGCAGCGTGAAATCCGGCGGTTCGGCGCAGATTATCTGCGATCCGAAAAGCTAGTTTTTCTTTTACAACAAATATTTAATGGACAGTTCCGATTGATTGATCAATCGAAAGCAATACACATAGCCGTTCGACCTGACGCCATTTGCAATAGTGCAGATGATTGCCAACGGCACGGCTTTTATCCGCCCGGTTGGCGGCTTCCAGGCCGGCTTCTTCACCAAAATTGGTGATCAGCTGCTCGGCATCGGAAAAATTGGTGGAGTCTATAAATACGGGTAGTTGCAAAACAGGCTCCTGCGCTTCAACAACGGGTCATGATGAGCCCGCTCGACAGAAATGGGGAATAAGGGACAGGGATGGAAATTCTGTCAAAACCGATGGTGAACAAAACCTTATCTTTTGGTAAGCAGTCGCCGCTGGTCATCCCGCGTCACGCATGGCATGGCATCGCGGAAGACCATGGAACAGGATAGATTATGACGAACGGCCAGGACCCTCAAAAAGCCTCGGATAAAAATGCAGGCGGATTTTTCATGGCGGCCGGCTGTATTGTCGGTGCGATTGTCGGCGGCCTGCTGGGACAGCCATCGATCGGCTTTTTGGCTGGCCTGGGCCTGGGCGCCGCCATTGCCGTGGCCGTTTGGTATTTTGACCGCTGAGCTGGTCGCCAATCGCCGTACAAGCTGTTCAGGCTGCTTGTCATTGGTCCTGATGCTTCCTATTGTCAGTCTATGCTAAAACATATTCGCAACATCACGATTCTGATCATCCTGATTGCCATTGGTGCGGGCTATTATTTCACCCGCGGCGACACCGCCCGCCTGCCCTTGGAGGCGACAACAGGCGTCGATCCGCAAATCACAAATGTGCGTACCGAAAATTTCCCGACGATCAACATTGCCGAAGCGGATCCCTGGAAACCGGGTCAAGGACCAGTGGCTGCCGAAGGCTTCACGGTCGAGCGCTTTGCCGAGGGGCTGGATCATCCGCGATCAATGCTGCGTTTGCCCAATGGTGACATACTGGTAGCCGAAACAAACAGCCCGCCGCGCACCAATAAAGGCATTGAAGGCTGGATCATGCGTAACCTGATGGGCAAGGCGGGGGCCGGAACGCCGTCTGCCAACCGCATCAGCCTGCTGCGCGACAGCGATGCCGATGGCAAAGTGGACGAAAAATTTGCCTTGCTCGAAAATCTCAACTCGCCTTTCGGCATGGCCCTGATCGAAGACACGCTTTATGTCGCAAATACCAATGAAGTGCTCGCCTTTCCCTATGCTGTTGGTGATACCAAAATCACGGCAGAAGGGCGCAAGGTTGCGAATCTCAATGCCAAGGCACCGAATAATCACTGGACTCGCAATCTCGTCGCCAGCCCGGATGGAGAATATCTGTTCGTTGCCGTCGGATCGAACAGCAATATCGGTGAGAACGGTATGGATACCGAAAGGGAACGCGCGGCTGTATTGCGCATAGAATTGGCGACCAATGACAAAATTGTCTATTCTGACGGCCTGCGCAATCCGGTCGGCCTTGCCTATGAGCCGGTTTCCGGCAGGCTCTGGACCGTTGTCAACGAACGCGACATGCTGGGCAGCGATATGGTCCCGGATTATCTGACCGAAGTGGTTTTTGCGTCGCATTATGGATGGCCCTGGCATTTCTGGCGCGGCCATGTCGATCCGCGGGTTGAGCCGAAGAATCTTGACCATCGCCAATATGAGCGGCGACCAGACTATGGTCTCGGCGCCCATGTCGCGCCTTTGGGATTGGCCTTCTCGCATGATCAGGCCCTTGGCGCTCCGTTTGATAGCGGTGCGGTCATTGCCAGACATGGATCGTGGAACCGTAAACCGCTGTCCGGCTATGATGTGGTCTATGTCGATTTTGATGAAAAAGGAAAACCGCAAGGCAAACCACAAATCGTGCTGAGCGGATTCATCGATGAAGATGAAAAGGCACGCGGGCGTCCTACCATGGTGGAGTTTGACCAAACCGGAGCGTTACTGGTGAGTGATGATGTCGGCGGAATCATCTGGCGTGTTTCCAGATCTGGTGCGGCGAAACCCGCCCCGGAAACTGAGTAATCTAAACCAGCGCCTTGCCGGACCGTCCGGCAAGTTCAACAATATACTGCCACGCAACCCGGCCAGACCGGCTGCCCCGTTGGCGAGCCCATAGCAGCGCGTCTTCGCTTTCATATGCCAAGGCATGGACCTCGGCATAGCGGCTGACCATTGCCAGATAGTCGTCCTGCGAAGCGGCATGAAACCCGAGCCGCAGGCCGAAGCGATCCGACAATGCCAGCTTATCATCAACCACATCACGTGGATTAATCGGGTCATCTTGCTCAGCCATCTGCCGCGGGACGATATGCCGCCGGTTCGAGGTCACATAGAGCCGCACATTATCGGGCCGCGCCGCTGCGCCGCCTTCCAGCATTGACCGCAACAAGCGCGGAGCCGCGCTGCCTTCGTCAAACCCAATATCATCTATGAACAGAATGAATGGTCGATCCGTCTTGCCCAGAATAGCAAAGAGATCAGGCAGGCTTTCGAGCCGGTCAGCATTGGCTTCAATCAAGCCGATATCGGTGCCTGCCATATCAAGTTCACGGATAACCGACTTGGCGATAGCAGACTTGCCCATGCCGCGCGCGCCCCACAACAAGACATCATGAGCGGCAAACCCATTGGCTAGACGCGCGGTATTTTCCAGCAATCGGGCCTTCTGATCATCAATTCCCGTCAACACGTCCAATGCGATAGGGGCAAACCGTTCAATCGCTTCAACAACAGTCCCGGTCCAATGAAAGGCGAGCCCGGCGGTGATATCTGCCGAGGCAGGAGCGACAGGGGATAGGCGCTCTAAAGCATCGGCAATTCGGTGGAGCGCTGCCCCAATGTCCAAACGGCTCTCCCCATCGGTCATATCAGGCGACCAGTTCCTCACTGTCGAGGCTATACAGAATATCCGCTCCGCCCATGGCTGCCGCTTTCAAGCCCAATGCTTCGGGCACGAGATGATCGAGATAATAGCGGGTCGTCACCAGCTTGGCTTTCAGGAATGAATCATTGCCGCCCGCCAGTTCTGCTTCCGCGATACGCTGCTGCTTTTTCATCAGCATACCGCAAGTTGCCGTCGCGAGCATGGTCATGAACGGATAGCTGCCGGCGAGCCGGTCATCCATCGAGGCGTCACCACCGGCCATCCAGTTTGCGATTTCTTCAACCATCAGCGCCAATGTCATCAACGCGTCTTCATCCTTCGCCTCTGCCTTGATTTCCGCAATCAGTGCCATCATCGCATCACCGCCATCAAGACCAAGCTTCCGGCCAACAAGGTCTGCAGCCTGAATACCGTTCGTGCCTTCATAAATCGGCGCGATACGGGCGTCCCGGAAATGCTGGGCCGCTCCGGTTTCCTCGACAAAACCCATGCCGCCGTGCACCTGCACGCCAATTGAAGCCACTTCATTACCGATATCGGTGCCATAGCCCTTGATCAGGGGCGTAAGGATTTCAGCCCGCGACTTTGCACCCTCGATGTCAAGTGTGGCGCCATCAACATGAGATGTTGCATAATAAAGCAAAGCACGGGCCGCCTGTGTCAGCGCCTTGCTGCGCAATATCATCCGCCGCACATCGGGATGCTCGATAATCGCAACCGGATCCTTGCTACCGCTGCCTGCCCGGGCCGATTGTACACGGTCAGTTGCATATTGAATGGCTTGCTGCGTCGCCCGTTCAGCAATCTGCACACCTTGCGATCCGACATTGATCCGCGCATTGTTCATCATCGTGAACATGGCTTTCATCCCGCCAAATTCGCCGCCGATCATCTCGCCGATACATTCGTCATTTTCGCCATAGGCCATGACACAGGTGGGCGAGGCGTGAATGCCCAGCTTGTGCTCGATTGACACGCAGGTCACATCATTGGGCGCTGCGCTATTGCCTTCAGCATCGAGATGGAACTTTGGGACGATAAACAGCGATATCCCGCGCGTGCCTTCTGGCGCGCCCGGGGTCCGGGCCAAGACCAGATGAATGATATTATCGGTCAAATCATGTTCGCCAAAAGTAATGTAAATCTTCTGACCCTTGATCTTGTATTTCCCGGCGTGTTCGCCTTCCGTGATCGGCTCTGCTGTGGCCCTAAGAGCTCCGACGTCGGAACCGGCCTGTGGTTCAGTCAGGTTCATCGTCCCTGTCCATTCGCCGGAGATCATTTTCTCCAGATAAGTGGCCTTCTGCTCATCGCTGCCATGGGCATGGATAGCTTCAACCGCACCGAAGCTCAGCATCGGGCAAAGCGTGAAAGCGAAATTGGCGGCTCCACAGGTTTCGAGAACCAGCGCGGACAGCGAATAAGGCAAACCTTGCCCACCAAATTCTTCGGGACCATCGATGGATGCCCAGCCGCCTTCGACAAACTGCCCATAAGCCTCTTTGAAACCGGCGGGCATGGTTACGCTGCCATCATTCCATTTCGCGCCAACCGTATCACCGATGCGATTAATCGGTGCAAATTCGCCAGCAGCAAACTGCCCAATGCCCTCTACAATTGCCTCGACCATATCTTCGCTAGCACCGGCAAAGCGCTCATGCTCGGCAAGCGCGCCGATATTGGCGATATGTTTCAGGACGAAATTCTGTTCTCTGCTGGGCGCTGTAAAGCTCATCTTCAATCTATCCGCTATTGCTTGAAATCTCGCTGGGCTATAGCGCCCTATCATGTCCGGCTCAAATGATCATATTGACGATAAAGCGCGACGTTACGGCAAGCAGGCGATAGTCGCCGCTGCCGAGCGACTGCAATCGGGTGGACTGGTCGCTGTGCCTACCGAAACCGTCTATGGTTTGGCGGCCGATTCGACGAATGCCGGCGCCATTGCGGAAATCTACCGGACCAAGGGCAGACCTGATTTCAATCCGTTGATTGTCCATGTGCCAAATATCGATGCTGCCCGGAAATTGGGCCTGTTCAATGACCTCGCCAACAAACTGGCAAAGATATTTTGGCCCGGACCTTTGACTCTTGTAGTTCCCAAAACATCCGATTGTCCGGTTGCCCCGGCCGTAACAGCCGGCCTCGAAACCATCGCCTTGCGCTGCCCCGCGCATCCCCTGATGCAAGAATTGCTCGCGACTTCCGGGCTGTTCCTGGCCGCGCCATCGGCCAACAAGAGCGGCGGTATCAGTCCAACAAAGCCAGAGCATGTCAAGCATAGTTTGGGCAAGGCCGCACCAATGATATTGGACGGTGGTCCTTGTGAAAGCGGTATAGAGTCAACCATCGTCGCGATCAGGGACCATGACTATCAAATCTTGCGCCCTGGCCCAATAACCGCAGAAGATCTGGAAACAAGCACGGGTAAAGTAGCCCTCAATCAAACCGGCGAAAAGATCGAAGCGCCCGGTCAGCTTGCCAGCCACTATGCGCCCAGCAAGCCCGTGCGCCTTGATGCGATGCAACCGGAGCCAGAGGAATATTATATCGGCTTTGGCGCTATTGCGGGCGATTTTAATCTGTCTGTCAGCGGTGATCTGGCTGAAGCGGCAACCAACTTGTTTGCCAGCCTGCATGACGCTGATGCCAGCGACCGACCCCATATTGCCATCGCTCCGATCCCGCGATCCGGAATTGGCGCAGCAATAAATGACCGATTAAAGCGCGCAGCCCAAAAAGACTGATCTTTTACATAGGTTTACGCTCTCAAATTAGGAAGTTTGACCGAAATGCGGTAAAAAGCTGCTGCGCAGCTCAATAGAGGCTGTGAACATTCCTTTCTTGGGGAGGTCAAGAATATGACAGCTATACAAAAATCACTGGCAGAATTTCTCGGTACATTTTGGCTTGTTTTTGGCGGGTGCGGAAGCGCGGTTATCGCGGCGGCCTTTCCGGATGTCGGGATCGGTTTATTGGGCGTGTCCCTCGCCTTTGGCTTGACCGTGGTCACCATGGCTTATGCGATTGGGCATATTAGCGGTTGCCACCTGAACCCGGCCGTGACCATCGGTCTGTGGGCTGGCGGGCGCTTTCCGGCCAATGAAATTCCGGTCTATATTATCGCGCAAGTCGTGGGTGCAGTAGCAGCGGCAGCAGCGCTCTATCTCATCGCAACCGGCAATCCTGATTATGACATCGTGGTCAATGGCCTGGCGGCCAACGGTGTCGGCGAAAAGTCGCCCGGCGGATATGCAATGGGTGCAGGCATTGCCATTGAGATATTGCTGACTTTCTTTTTTCTGATGATCATATTGGGAGCCACTGATGGCCGCGCGCCAGCGGGCTTTGCGCCATTGGCTATTGGTCTGGGTCTCACGCTGATCCACTTGATCAGCATCCCTGTGACCAACACATCGGTCAATCCGGCACGCAGTACCGGTCCAGCACTGATCGAAGGTGGCATAGCCCTTTCCCAGCTCTGGATATTCTGGGTTGCACCAATGGTTGGTGCTGTGCTGGCAGGTATCGTCTACAAATTTGTCGGCGGCGATGGGCAGAATGTGACTGGCACGAAAGACTAATATTCTCATCAATATATACTGAAAAAACCAAGGGGCCGGACTTATGATCCGGCCCTTTTCGTTGCAAATCGCAATTTTCTGTTGGTCAGGGCCGCTTCGCGACTTATGAAGGGGCGTCGGGAGGGGACAAGATAGGTATATATGACGGGGCGTAGTCGAAAATATTTGAGTCAAAAATCTCTGGCGTTACTGGCAACGATATCGTTGATCGGTTGCAGTGGAACCGAAGCCGAAGAAAAACCGAAAGACCGGGATCCCATTCCCGCAGCGACAATCACCGTCCAAGCCGCCAGTCAAAACGAAACCATAACGGCTGCAGGAACGGTGCGTCTGCGCCGCGAGACGGAGCTAGGATTTACGACATCCGGACAAGTCGCTTCAGTAAGCTATGAAGAGGGTGACCGCGTGAAACGCGGCGCCACTCTGGCAGCTCTGGACAATAGTACAGTGTCCGCGGATCTGGAATCCGCACGGGCAGAGCTGGATCGAACAGAAGCGGATTTTGAAAGAATTAAATCTCTCTATGCTGATGGCTGGGTCGCCAAAGCGCGCCTGGAACAAGCAGAAGCAGCAATGCGGGCGGCTAAGGCACAGGTCAACGCCAAAAGTTTTGCAAGCAGAACGTCCCATATTCATGCGCCGAGCAATGGTATTATTCTTAGCCGAAATATTGATGCCGGCCAGATCGTAAGCGCTGGAACAACCGCGCTGATTCTCGGAGAAACGGACAAGGGCTTCGTGCTGAAAGTTCCATTGACCGATGAAGATGCCTCCCGCGTTCGGGTCGGTATGCGCGCCAATGTCACAATATCTGCGGTATCCGACACGCCCTTTGAGGCTGTCGTCAGCGAAAAGGACGGTCGGGCAGACGAACGGACCGGGACTTTCGAAATCAGTTTCCTGCTGCCTGCTAATGAGCGGCTGCGGTCCGGTCAATTGGGGACGGTTGATATAGAAGTTTCACGTAACAATGATGGTTCGATCGCCGTTCCGGCAACCGCAATATTTGGCGTGCGATCCGGCGAGGGACTGGTTTATGTCGTCGATGACAAAAAGCGCGTGAAACAGCGCAATGTCGTAATCGGCGAACTCACAGACGACAGCCTGGAAATTACCGCGGGCCTTAATGACGGCGATGTTGTTATCACCCGCGGAGTTGAAAAGCTGCGTGATGGGGATCGCATAAAACTGATCCGCACGGTTAAATGATTTGGGCCCCATATTCTTTGGTGAGATTTTCGTAGATGCTTGCTAAATTCGTCATCGAGCGTTGGCAGCTGGCCCTCATCCTATTCTCATTGCTGGTCGTACTGGGTATCAGCGCCCTTTCGAATATTACCCGGGCCGTTGATCCACATTTCCCCATTCCCGTGGTCAGCATCATCGCCATTCTGCCCGGTGCCGATGCTCAGGATATGGAAGAAACGATCGCCAAGCCGATCGAGGAGGCGGTCCAAAGTCTGGACGATATAAAGGAAGTTCGGTCCAACAGCACCGATGGTGGCAGCACCATCACCGTCGAATTTACCGATTGGAGTGGAGATGTAGAGGGTTATTTTGACGATGTTGTCCGCGAAGTTAACGCCATTCGTGAGACATTGCCCCAAAATCTTCAGCGTTTGGAATTCCGCAAGGTCCGCACCACCGAGGCAGCGGTGTTGCAACTCGCCCTGGTCAGTGAAACCGCATCATGGCGGCGGCTGGACAAATATGCCGATGATCTGGTTGATAATCTGACCCGCTATCCCGGGGTACGCGAAGCACGGATATTCGGTCTCCCGCAGCCGGAAATTAGCGTTGAGATTGATCCAGCGCGCTTGTCAGAACTGCAAGTCCCGGCAAGCGCGGTTGCCGACGCTCTGAAACAGGGCGGGATAGAGCTTCCCGGGGGAGCTGTGCAAAGTGGTGATCGGCGACTCAATGTCAAAGCGGGCGGCGCTTTTCGCGACCTGGAAACCATTCGCAATTTGCCGCTGCGCGCAGCGGGAGGGGCTTTGCTGACCGTTCAAGATGTAGCAACCGTCAAATGGGGTGCCGCCGAGCAAATATATCGCACACGGCATAACGGCAAACGCGCCATAGTGGTAACAGCAACCCAAAAAGACGGCGTCGATGTGACCCGGCTAAGGAAAGAACTGGACACAGAATTGGCCAATCAGCGGGCCACTTTGCCCCCCGATATCAAACTGGCGTTGCAATTTGATCAGAGCCGCGATGTTACGCGCCGTTTGAACGAATTGACACGAGACTTTGCAATCGCCGTCGGTTTAGTCATTTTTACCTTACTACCGCTTGGTCGGCGCGCATCAGCAATGGTGATGATATCTATCCCCCTGTCATTGGCATCAGGGCTGCTGGTTCTCTATGCGATGGGCTATAATCTCAGCCAGCTTTCCATCGCCGGTTTCATCGTCTCACTGGGCCTGTTGGTCGATGACTCTATCGTTGTTACCGAGAATATCGCACGCCATTTGCGCATGGGGAAAACACGAAAACAGGCGGCGATCGATGGCACTTTGGAGATCCGCAGCGCTGTTATCGGGTCAACTTTCGTTCTGATATTCGCTTTTGCACCACTACTCTTCATGCCAGGCGGGCCGGGCTCCTATACCCGTTCTTTCTATCTCGCGATCATGATGACGGTGGCCGCATCGCTGGTTATTTCACTGTCCTTAATCCCTTTTGTCGCCAGCCGTTTTTTGCGCCGGGACGAAAATCCCGAGGGCAATGCCTTGCTGCGATGGTTGAACGACAAAATCCAAACCTTCTATAGTCCGCTCTTGCATATCGCCCTGGGTGCGCCGCGGCGGACCGTTGCTATCGCAATGGTGCTATGTATATCCGCCTTTGCCCTTGTCCCATTAATGGGTTTCTCGCTTTTCCCGAATTCTGATTCCCCCTATTTCCGGGTGTCGGTGGAGACCGAACAAGGCAGCAGCCTGAATCAAACCGACCAGATTGTCGGCCAGGTCGCCAAAATCATGGAGGCGGAACCATCGATAAAAGTCCGGGCCGAGAATATTGGTGCCGGTAATCCACAGGTATTTTATAATGTTTTTGTCAGTGCAGAACGCACCAATTATGGTGAAGTGCTGGCGGTGCTCGATAAATGGGATGCGAATGACGGTCCAGAAATGGTCGAACGCTTGCGGACAAAATTTGACGCCATTGCCGGCGCCCGCATAAAATTGGAACCCTTTCAAAATGGCCCCCCGATTGAAGCACCGGTAGCCATTGAGGTGTCGGGGCCGCAGCTCGATGTGCTGAAAGACCTGGCCGGTCAGGTTGAGGATATCTTGCGCGACACGCCCGGTGCCAGAGACATCGACAATCCTATCAGAACAGACAAAATCGATCTTGATATCGGCCTGGATGAGAGAAAGGCGGCATTGCTGAACATTCCGCCGGGCGAGGCGCGGCGGGCCATTCAATTGGCCATAAGCGGCGAACGCGCGGCGACTTTTCGAGATGCCGAAGGCGATAATTATCCGGTTACAGTGCGCTTGCCGCTGAAGGAAACACAGCCCGTTTCTGTTCTGGATGATATCTATCTGGCCACGCGCAGCGGCGACCCTGTTGCGTTGTCACAAGTCACCAATCCAAAGCTGACCAACGTCCCCCCGCAGATTCAGCGCCGCCAATTGGAACGCTCAGTTACTGTTACTGCGCAGCTTGAATATAATGAAGTGGCTTCCATTGTGACCAATGAGGCGGTGAAGGAAATCCAAAAAATCGATTTTCCCGAGGGTTACTCTTTCTCCATTGGCGGGGAAAGCGAATCTATTGGTGACACATTTGGTGATCTGGGGCCGATTGTATTCACCGCCATTCTTTTGATAATTGCAATTCTGGTTGCTGAATTTGGCCGCTTCAGAGAAACAATCGTGGTTGCAGGCGTCATTCCCTTGGGAACGTTTGGCGGATTGATCGCGCAATATCTGACCGGCAATTCGCTCAGCTTCATGGGTGTCATCGGGTTTATCGCATTGATTGGCATAGAAATTAAAAATTCCATCCTGCTTGTCGATTTCACCGCCCAATTGCGTAAACAGGGTATGCCGTTGCGGGAAGCTATCGAAAAAGCCGGTGAGGTTCGGTTCCTGCCCGTATTGCTGACATCCGTTACCGCGATTGGCGGACTATTGCCGTTGGCTCTGCTGGGCGGGACGCTTTATGCGCCGGTTGCGATTATCATTATTGGTGGTTTGATAAGCTCGACCTTGCTTTCCCGCGTTGTGACCCCAGCTATGTACTTGCTTATCGCGCGCGGTGATGAGGAAAAAGAAAATGGCGGCGCCCCTGCCCACAACGACGTAGCGCCCGCCTAAAAGGAGTTAATGACTATGCAGGAAGCGATTTTCGCCGGTGGCTGTTTCTGGTGCACCGAAGCGGTGTTTAACGACATAGCAGGCGTCCACAGCGTCGAGAGCGGGTATATTGGCGGTGCCAATGCCAATCCCACCTATCGCCAGGTCTGTTCCGGCACGACTGGTCATGCCGAAGCAATCAAGATCGCCTTTGATCCCGAAGTGGTGAGCTATGACGATCTGCTCGACATATTCTTTGCGACCCATGATCCGACCCAGCTCAACCGGCAGGGCAATGACATCGGAACGCAATATCGATCCGCTATCTTTCCTCTCGACGACGACCAGCGCGCTGCGGCTGCCGCAGGCATAGAACGGGCGGGCGCAGACCGGTCGGAACCGATTGTGACCACGATAGAAGGACCGGCAACCTGGTATGTAGCGGAGGACTATCACCAGCAATATTGGGCGGATGAAGGGCGCGGCAATCCTTATTGTGTTGCCACGATCCCACCGAAATTGCAGAAGCTGCGGACCAGTTTTGCGGATAAATTGAAGGATTAGAACTATTTCCATGAAACCGATCAAGAAAGCCGTCTTCCCCGTCGCTGGGATGGGCACCCGTTTCCTGCCCGCAACCAAGGTCATGCCAAAAGAATTGTTCCCGATCGTTGATCGCCCGTTGCTGCAATATGCAGTTGATGAAGCGCTGGAAGCCGGCATCGAACAGATGATCTTCGTCAATGGGCGCGGCAAGGGCATGATCGAGGACCATTTCGATCTGGCCTTTGAACTGGAGCGGAATATGGAGGATCGCGGCAAGGATCGCTCGGTTCTCGATGGCACACGCCTTAAGCCGGGCGATAGCGTGTTCGTGCGGCAACAGGAGCCGCTTGGTCTGGGTCACGCAATCTGGTGCGCGCGGGATATTATCGGTGACGAGCCGTTCGCGATCTTCCTGCCCGACGAGCTTATGGTCGGGAATCCCGGCTGCATGAAGCAAATGGTCAATGCCTATGGCAAGCTGGGCGGCAATATCGTCTGTGCGCTCGAAATCCCGATCGAAGATACACCCTCTTATGGCGTGATTGATCCAGGATACCGCGACGGTCCGATTACCGAAGTCAAAGGCCTGGTCGAAAAGCCGGCCGCCGGCACCGCGCCATCCAATCTGATTCTGCCTGGTCGCTATATCCTGCAACCCGAAGTCATGCGTATTCTGGAGACTCAGGAAGCAGGCGCAGGTGGCGAAATCCAGCTGACCGATGCGATGGCGCAAATGATCGGCAAACAGCCCTTTCACGGCATGACTTTTGACGGGGCGCGCTATGATTGCGGATCGAAAGCCGGATATGTCGAAGCCAATCTGGCACTGGCACTGGCGCATCCCGAAATCGGTGATGACATTCGTGCCATGGCTGAGAATTTGCTGGCACAATCATAGGCTTGAGCTTCGTTCAGCGCGTCTTCATTGATCGGAGCGCACATATCCGCTTGAGGAGACCATCATGCGCCTGACATTCGTTCTTATATCCGCCTTGGCCCTGACAATGGTCAGCGGCTGTGTGGCCAGCAAAATCGTCACGGCGCCGTTCAAGGCCGCCGGTACGGTCGTCGAAACCGCTGTTGATGCCTCTACCCAGACCCAGTCAGAGCGAGAAGAGGACCTTGGCCGCGAGGTGCTCGCAGAGCGCAAGCGAGAACGGGACGCCTGTCTTGAGCGAGCCGAGACCAAGGCAGAGCGCAAGGAATGCAAACGCGCCTATAAGGATGATTAAAGCGTATAGATGGCTATTCCGGCTCGCCGCCAACCAGTGACGGCGGTGCATATTTGCCTGCAACCGGCTCCATTTGCTGCATTTTCGCTATTTCCTCTTCAAATAATTTAACGCGCTTTTTCCAACGGTAGTGGGTAGATGCGGAGAAAATGCCCTTGCCATGTTGCTTGCCATAGCGGGTCCAGAAACGGATCGCGGCTTGCGAATCATAGCCGGCATTGGCCATGAGCCAGACCGATAACCGGTCCGCTTCAATCTCCGCAGCCTTTATCCTTTTCGCACTCTTGCCAAACTGTCCGAAAAAGCCGCGATTGACCTTTTGCGCGTTCAGGCGCTCGCGATGTTTCAGCAGGTTGTGCGCCAGTTCATGGGCGGCGATCGCAGCCAGTTCCTCATCATCGCGCACATATTCCGCAAGCGCCGATGAAATGCTGACCATGTCTCCGTCCGCGGATGCTTCGCGCTTTGCACTGACACGGATTTGAAACTGGCTACGGCATGTCTTGACGGGCGTAAGCGTGATCAGCTGATTGGCACCACCGCTGTACACTGCAAGCGTGACCTGGCCGTCGGCAGCTGCTTCGATCAACTTCTCTTTCACCGCCGCTATCCGCCGATATTCGGGTTTTTCATCGGCCAGCTTTTCAGCATCTATCGCAACATCCTGTACCGCCGTCCCGTCAATTGCAATCAGACCATCACCTGCCGCCATTTCCGCGATGGCAGCCGGGCTATCGGGCGCCACTGCGTTAATTGCGATCGGACGTGAAAAACCAAGGGCAAGACGCGCCGCCTCTTGGTCACCATATTGTTGAAGGTCGTGCAGCAAGATTCCAAAATGCGGAACGGTTTCTGTACAAAATTCGGAATTAGCCGAGACCAACCGATAGCCGGTGGTGTGCATACGCTGATCGAGCAACTGCAATGATTTGAGCGCCCGTACATCTTGAGACTCGATACCCGGCTCTTGCGCGGCTATCGCTGGCGATTGTACAGCAAGCAAGAGGATGAAAGTGAGGGGTAAAATAGGCTGCATCTTGGTTCTTTACAATTTAAACCCTGTCGCGCTGTTGAACGCAAACGTCACGCCGGCGTCAATCAGGTTGAGATAGGCCATCACCAATGCCACACAAACCAAAACAAAGGCGGCCACATATTTGAAAACATCCTGCACCCTGTCGGCACGGCCCAGGCTGCGCGCTTTGGACGCCAGAGCAGCATAGAAAGTCAGCCCAGCGGTTTCGGTAAATATGGTCAGCCCTGCCAAGATTCCGAATTGCACCCATAAATTCCCCGTTGGATCGACAAAGGGCGGGATGATGACCGTGTAAAAGAAAAGCGCTTTCGGATTGGACATATGTACAGCCAGCCCGCTGAGAAAGCCGCGTTTGAACCCCTCTGCAGTGGCTGCGGATCCGCGAAGATTCTGCCTCGTGCCGCGGAGCATCGCGATACCCAGCCAGGCCAGATAGGCGACACCCAGCCAGCGCAAAACCGCATAGGCAGACGGAAAAGCCTGAATTATCGCAATCAATCCAAAGGCGGTCAGGGCATACCAGATGAAATTCCCGACATTGATCCCGACAATAGGTCCAAGCGCCCCGCGCATCCCGCCTTGCCGCCCGGCAGGCAGAGCGTGGCTGACCGTGACCATAGTGGCCGGCCCCGGTGTGAAACAGAAGGTCAGGTCCGTGATCAGGAAAAGCAGGATGGTCTCAATCGGCATCGTTAGACAGGCTCGCCCGTCTCAACATGAACGAGTTTATACAGTTTCGACACAGAATCGCCCAAAATTTTACGCCCCATTTTCCGGCGATGAAGTGCGACCATGCTGCCAACCATCGCTGCCTTGTTGGTTCGGAAACCATATAGAACCGGTTTGATGTAGGACAGCAGATTTTGCCAATTCCGTTTTGGTCAGCGAAGATGTGTCTTCAAATGGTTGATCAGCGCATTCACCCGTGCCGGGCGAAGCGGCGAAGGCGGCATTACCAGATTCAACGCAATCGCACCAAACCGCCAGCCGGGCAAAATCGGCCGCAAGGCACCACTATCTATCGCGTCCTGGCACAGAAAATCGGGCAGATAGCCAATGCCACGCCCTGCGATTAGCGCAGGCAGCATGATATCGCCATTATTGCTGCGAAACCGGCACCGGGGCCGCACCGATATTTTTTCTCCCTTCGGCCCATTCATGTGCCACATTTCTGGCGTGTCTACGTTGGAATAGAGAAAGCAATCATGCGCGGCCAGCTGCTCAGGCCTTGTCGGTGTTCCAAGACGTTCCAGATAGTCCGGTGCGGCAATAAAATAGGTCTGCATGCTCCGCAATCGAATAGCACGCAAGCTGCTGTCCGGTAGTTCGGCAATGCGAATGGCCAGATCAAATCCCTCTTCAATCAGGTCAACCCGCGCATCGCTTAGTTGCACGTCAACCAGTATCTCGGGATATTCACACATGAAATCGGCGATAATCGGCGCGAGATGCGACAGGCCAAAGCTTAATGGTGCTGCTAACCGGATTTGGCCGCGTAGCAAATGGGCGGTATCGCGTGCAGCCTCCATCGCCGCCTCTCCATCAACTGCAATTGCCTGCGCATAGGGCAGCAATGCCGTTCCCGCAGTGGAAAGCGATATTTTGCGGGAGGTTCGGTGAAACAACACGGTGCCCAGAGACTCTTCCAAACGCGTAACGGCTTTGGACACGGTCGGTTTGGAAATCGCCAATTCATGAGACACAGCGGTAAAACTGCCAAGACGGGCCGCAGTAGCGAATATTACCCAAGCTTCGAAATCAGGCAGGTTCATATTGTCTTTATTATATCATTTTCAGAAACAATCAATTTCCTTATTTGGTATTTTAGAAACAATCAAATCGCCCTATTTCATTCCCAAGCAAGACGGAAACGCTTCACCACAACGAAGGCGGAGCCGTCCAGGAAACAGGAGAATGACTATGATCGAGAAACGCACATTTGCAGAACTGGCCCATGTCAATCACGATTGGCTGCAGGCCCGGCACCATTTTTCCTTTGGCCGCTACTGGGATCCGGCCCGCATGGGTTTTGGACCCATTCGCGTCTGGAATGACGACGAGATCTCCGCCCAGACCGGATTTCCGATGCATCCGCATGAAAATATGGAAATCATCACCTATGTCCGGGAAGGAGCGATTACCCATCGCGATTCTCTTGGCAATGAAGGCCGCACCGTCGCCGGTGATATTCAGGTAATGAGCGCGGGAACGGGCGTGACCCATAGCGAGTATAATCTGGAAGACGAACAGACACGGCTGTTCCAGATCTGGATCGAGCCCCGCGCATCGGGCGGTGATCCGCGCTGGGATGCGAAAGCCTTTCCAAAGGGCGATCGTGCCGGGCAACTGGAAATATTGGCCAGCGGTTTTGACGAAGACATCGAAAGCGGTGCCCTCATGATCCGGGCCGATGCGCGGCTTTACGGCGCGACATTGGAGCCTGGTACGATCATCCGGCATGATATTGCCGAAGGCGCCCATGTCTATCTGGTCGCTTCGGCTGGCACATTGCGAGTTAATGGCGAAGAAATCGCCGCCCGCGATGCCCTGGCAATTCGCGATGTTGCCACGCTGGAAATTGAAGCGTTGGACGATGCCGAACTTGTCTTTGTCGAGGCGTTTGAACAGCATAACTAACACCCGCGAAGGAGGGGCGCTTGCATATCCCCTGAACCACGAGCGCCCCTTCACTTTACCCCTGAAAGGAGAATGAAAATGGCGAAAATACTTGTTTTATATTACTCATCCTATGGTCATGTAGACGCTCTGGCGCAGGCTATTGCCGATGGTGCACGCGATGCTGGTGCTGATGTAACCATTGGCCGTGTTCCGGAGTCCGTACCTTCGGAAGTGGCGCAGGCTTCTGGTTTTAGCGCCAATGACGAGCACCCCGTGATCGAGCCGGACAGTCTGGCTGACTATGATGGCATCATTGTCGGATCGCCCACCCGCTTTGGCCGGTTGTCGAGCCAGATGGCGTCCTTCTGGGACCGAACCGGCGGTTTGTGGATGAAAGGCGCTCTCGTCGGCAAGGTCGGCGCGTCCTTTACCTCCACCGGCTCGCAACATGGCGGTCAGGAGACGACCCAATATTCGATCCTCAGCAATCTGCTCCATCACGGCATGACGATTGTTGGGCTCGACTATGGCTTTGCCGGACAGATGAACAGCGAGGAAATTGTGGGCGGCTCCCCCTATGGCGCATCGACCGTGGCTGGCGGCGACGGCAGCCGGACGCCGCACGAGATTGATCTGGACGGAGCGAAATATTTGGGCGCAAAGGTCGCACGAACGGCTGCGAAACTGATCGCCTGATACTGAAAACAAAAAACCCCGCTGGATCGGCACCAGCGGGGTTTTGTATCGTAGAAAAAGACAGCGCGCTTAAGCGTAGCTAACTTTCACATTGGCCTTGCGTTGGCGACGCATGGCACCGCCAATGGCACCAAAGCCAAAGATCATGAACGCCCATGTTGCTGGTTCAGGAACCGCGCTGCTGATCTGGCCCGCTTCACTGGCGATAATCGCGGCATTGCCGTTGGCAAAGCGCGCCAATACTTTGCTTGGATTTTCGCCGGAGAGCTCTGCGCCAAATTCGACCGCAGCAGGGTCATATGGGAAGGTCACTCCGTCGGTTACCGGATTGCCAACGCCAAATGGGGTGATATCAATATCCAGATTGGAGCCGCCCTGCCCTGCGCCTGAAACACCGGCCACACCATTCACCAGACCAATCGGATTATCGCCATCACCATTGGCCGAATAGGCACCAAAAGCGCCACGATATTCGCCAATATAGCCGCCCTGGCCACCGGATATCACGTAATCTAATGCATTGTTAAACAGCAGATCGGTATTGGCGGCGCCAATATCATCCTGAAAATCGCCGTTGAATAAAACGATATTGCCCGTCACATAAGACTTCACATTCGCAGCGGCAGCAACGGACAGACTTGTACCAAAGCTTGATCCGTCGCGTGTATATACAAACAGATCGAATGAATCGAGAAACCCTGCTGTCGCAAGTTGCGCATCGGTGACGAGAGTTGTCGTGTGACCACCAGCCGAATAGAGAGTGTTGATATTGTTGTCGCCGAAAATGGCGATCAACGCGGCATTGGCAGGGACTGGCGCAATAGCTATTGCAGACACGGATGCCGCAAGAAGTAGTTTTTTCATGATATTTTACCTCACATAATCGACCCGACCGAAAATAGAAGGTACTCATTAGACAGGATTCGCAAAGCCTCACCGAATCCAGAGCAAAAAGATTAACAGAATTTACACCATAGTGCAAATTTAACGCAAAGGCGGTCCAGGGTTAAGTCGATATTCTGAAAAGATATTCTCGAAAGAAATGGTCTCCTTGAACAAATAAAAGCCCCGCCGGATCATATCCAACGGGGCCTTTATTTTTTACTGAATGACAAAGAAGCTATGCTTCTTTGTCACCTTCTTCCACAGCGGGCGCCTCTTCAACGACAGCCTCAACCACTGGTGCCTCTTCAGCTGCCGGTGCATCAAACACCTCTTCGGCGGCAGCAGCAGTAGCGGCAACCGCTTCCTCAGCTTTCAGTTCATCGGCTGCAGCCATCGCATCCACCATCTTTTGCTGCTGAGCGCGGAGCGCGGCATCACGGCTGGTCGCCGCAATCCGTGCCCGGTTCATGCCAGCTCCTGTACCGGCCGGAATCAAACGTCCAACAATGACGTTTTCTTTCAGACCGATCAGCTGATCCTTCTTCCCTTCGACAGCCGCCTGGGTAAGCACCCGGGTGGTTTCCTGGAAAGAAGCAGCAGAGATGAAGCTGCGCGTTTGCAGGCTTGCCTTGGTGATACCAAGGAGAACCGGCTTACCTTCCGCAGGAACCTGCTTCTTAGTAAGCTTTGCGTTATATTCCAGCATCTCTTCAAGATCGATCTGTTCACCCGGCAGAAGCGTGGTGTCGCCGCCATTGGTGATCTCAACTTTCTGCAACATCTGACGAACAATCGTCTCAATATGCTTGTCGTTGATTTTCACGCCCTGCAGACGATAGACTTCCTGAATCTCCGCAACCAGATATTCAGCCAGCGCTTCCACGCCCAAGACTTCAAGAATGTCATGCGGATCAGGTGAACCGGAAACGAGGTTATCGCCCTTCTTCACGAAGTCGCCTTCTTGCACATCGATGACTTTCGTCTTCGGTACGAGATATTCTACTGGATCGCCTTCCTCGGGAACAATCGCGATCTTACGTTTCGCTTTATAATCGCGCAGATATTCAATCCGGCCCGATACTTTAGCGATGATCGAATTGTCTTTCGGGATACGGGCTTCGAAAAGTTCCGCAACCCGTGGCAGACCACCGGTAATATCACGCGTTTTTGCCGCTTCGCGAGACACACGGGCGATAACGTCACCTGCCTGTACTTCCTGACCATCTGTCACCGACAAGGTCGCACCATTGGCTAGCAAATACCGTCCTGCTTCACCGCTATTCTCATCCAGCAAAGTCAAGCGCGGACGCAAGTCTTCTTTGTTGGCACCGCGGCCAGAGGCCCGGTATTCAGTGATAACACGCTGAGCGATACCGGTGGCTTCATCGGTAATCTCGGACATGGTTTTGCCTTCGATCACGTCCTGATATTTGATAACACCGGGATTCTCGGTAATCATTGGCATGGTGAATGGATCCCATTCGGCCAGACGATCGCCCAGTTTCACCTTCGCGCCATCCTTAACAAGCACGCTGGTACCATAAGGCACCTTATCAGCAGAGCGTTCACGTCCATCATTGTCGATAACGGCAATGATACCGCTACGCGCCAGGGACAGGAAGCGTCCGTTCTTGTCTTCGATCACCGGCATGTCGCGATATTCAACCGTACCTTCGGCTACTGCCTCCAGATTGGATTGCTCGTTCAGCTGCGCAGCGCCGCCGATGTGGAAGGTCCGCATCGTCAGCTGTGTGCCTGGCTCACCGATTGACTGTGCCGCGATAACGCCAACAGCTTCACCGATATTCACCGGCGTACCGCGAGCAAGATCGCGGCCATAACAGGTTCCGCAGACACCCATTTTGGATTCACAGACCAGAGGAGAACGAATACGCGCGGACTGAATGCCGAGCTCTTCGATCACCTTGATCGCTGCTTCGTCCAGCAATGTGCCGGCTTTGATCACAACACTGTCGTCTTTGCTGTCGACAATATCTTCGGCCATGGTCCGGCCCAGGATACGCTCGCCAAGCGATGCGATAACCGAACCGCCCTGGACGATGGCTTTCATCTCCAGCGCATTTTCGGTGCCGCAATCATTTTCAACAATCGTACAATCCTGAGACACGTCCACCAGACGCCGTGTCAGATAACCGGAGTTAGCGGTTTTCAGAGCGGTATCGGCGAGACCTTTACGCGCACCGTGGGTCGAGTTGAAATATTCGAGAACCGTCAGGCCTTCTTTAAAGTTCGAGATAATTGGTGTTTCAATAATCTCGCCCGAAGGTTTGGCCATTAGTCCGCGCATACCGCCCAGCTGCTTCATCTGTGCCGGGCTGCCACGGGCGCCGGAGTGGCTCATCATGTAGATGGCGTTAATCTGACGCTCACGGCCATGCTCGTCCTCTGGCGTTGCAGCCAGTTCGTCCATCATGGCGTTCGCAACCTGATCACCACAACGGCTCCAGGCATCGATCACTTTGTTATATTTTTCCTGCTGCGTGATCAGACCGTCCTGATATTGCTGTTCATAGTCAGCAACCAAAGCGCGTGTCTCTTCCACCGTTTTATCCTTGGAATCCGGAATGATCATGTCATCCTTACCAAAGGAAATACCGGCTTTACAGGCGTGGCGGAAGCCAAGATCCATGATCGCATCGGCGAACAGGACCGTGTCTTTCTGACCCGTGTGACGGTAAACTTGGTCAATCACGTCACCGACCTCTTTCTTGGTCAGCAAGCGGTTCACGATGTCGAATGGCACCTTGTGAGATTTCGGCAGACATTCGGCAATCAGCAAGCGGCCCGGAGTGGTTTCGAAACGCTTGAGGATGGGCTTGCCTTCCTCATCGGTTTGCGGAACCCGGGTGGTGATTTTGGAGTGCAACGTCACCGCGCCAATTTCCAGCGCCTGATGCACTTCGGCCATATCAGCCAAGAGCATGCCTTCGCCCGGCTCGCCTTTGCGATCCATGGTGAGATAATAGATGCCGAGAACCATATCCTGTGAAGGAACGATGATCGGTTTACCGTTGGCTGGTGACAGGATGTTGTTGGTCGACATCATCAAGACACGGGCTTCCAATTGCGCCTCTAGGCTCAGCGGGACGTGGACAGCCATTTGGTCACCGTCAAAGTCAGCGTTAAACGCGGAACAGACCAATGGGTGAAGCTGAATCGCCTTCCCTTCGATCAGTACCGGCTCGAACGCCTGGATGCCCAAGCGGTGAAGCGTAGGTGCGCGGTTCAGCATCACGGGATGCTCGCGGATCACTTCTTCTAGGATATCCCAGACTTCCTTACGCTCTTTTTCGACCCATTTCTTGGCCTGCTTCAGCGTCATGGAAAGACCTTTGGCGTCAAGGCGCGCATAGATAAACGGCTTGAACAGTTCCAAAGCCATTTTCTTCGGCAGACCACATTGATGCAATTTCAGCTCAGGGCCGGTCACGATAACCGAACGACCGGAATAGTCGACGCGTTTACCGAGAAGGTTCTGACGGAAACGGCCCTGCTTGCCTTTCAGCATGTCGGACAAAGATTTCAACGGGCGTTTGTTCGCACCGGTAATGGTACGACCACGACGGCCGTTGTCGAACAAGGCGTCAACCGATTCCTGAAGCATGCGCTTCTCGTTACGGACAATAATATCCGGCGCGCGCAGTTCCATCAGGCGTTTCAAGCGGTTGTTCCGGTTGATCACACGGCGATAAAGATCGTTGAGATCGGACGTTGCGAAACGGCCGCCATCCAGAGGCACCAGAGGACGCAACTCGGGCGGGATCACAGGAATGATTTCAAGGATCATCCATTCCGGTTTGTTGCCGGATTCGATGAAGCTTTCGACAACCTTCAGGCGTTTGATGATCTTCTTGGGCTTCAGCGTCGATTTGGTCGTCGCCAGCTCCTCCATCAGATCTTCTTTTTCACGCTGCAGATCAAGATCCTGCAACATGATCTTGACGGCTTCTGCACCGATACCGGCGGAGAAAGCGTCTTCGCCATATTCGTCCTGTGCTTCGAGCATCTCGTCTTCGGTCAACAGCTGGAATTTTTCCAGTGGGGTCAGACCAGGTTCGATAACCACATAGCTTTCGAAATAAAGCACACGCTCCAGCTGTTTGAGCTGCATGTCGAGCAATAGGCCGATACGGCTAGGCAGAGACTTCAGGAACCAGATATGCGCGACAGGAGCGGCCAGGTCGATATGGCCCATGCGCTCGCGGCGAACCTTGGTTACGGTGACTTCGACACCGCATTTCTCGCAGACGATGCCCTTATATTTCATGCGCTTATATTTACCGCACAGACATTCGTAATCCTTTACGGGGCCAAAGATACGCGCGCAGAACAGACCGTCACGTTCCGGCTTGAACGTCCGGTAGTTAATCGTTTCCGGCTTTTTAATTTCACCGAATGACCAGCTGCGGATGCGCTCTGGTGAAGCCAAACCGATTTGAATCTGGTCAAATGTTTCCGGCTTTGCGATCGGATTTGCGAAATTTGTTACTTGGTTCATTTTCTATTCCTTCGGGGCCTTGGCCCAAAATTTGAAATGCTAGAGGCGGGAGTGAGTTTTAGATCCTCACTCCGCCGCAATCGCTACGCCGTCATCATCGCCGTCTTCATCTTCGTCACCGAAGCTGGAGAGTTCGACATTGAGACCCAACGAACGCATTTCCTTGACCAGAACGTTAAAGCTTTCAGGCACACCGGCTTCGAAAGTATCGTCGCCTTTGACGATGGCTTCGTAAACCTTGGTCCGACCGATCACATCATCCGATTTGACCGTCAGCATTTCCTGCAGCGTATAAGCCGCACCATATGCCTGCAGCGCCCAGACTTCCATTTCCCCGAAGCGCTGTCCGCCAAACTGCGCTTTACCGCCCAGCGGCTGCTGCGTGACGAGAGAATAAGGTCCGATTGAACGCGCGTGGATCTTGTCATCGACCAGGTGATGCAGTTTGAGCATGTAGATATAACCCACTGTCACTTTACGGTCGAACTTGTCTCCGGTCCGGCCATCATAGAGGTCCACCTGACCAGAGCGATCGAGGCCGGCAAGCTCCAGCATATCCGAAACGTCGCTTTCATGCGCACCATCAAACACGGGCGTTCCCATGGGGACACCATTGCGCAAATGGCCAACCATTTCGATAATTTCACCGGTATCACGCGAATCAATATCTTCATGATATTGTTCGCCGTAAATGGTTTTGAGGCGCTCTTTCACCGCATCAGGTGGCGGTGCCGCCTGCGGATCGGGATTGGCCAGTTTCCATTCTTCCAGAGCTTTCGTTACCTGCTCGCCCAGACCACGTGCGGCCCAGCCCAAGTGGGTTTCGAAAATCTGACCGACGTTCATACGTGATGGCACGCCCAAGGGGTTCAACACGATATCAACAGGCGTTCCGTCTTCGAGGAACGGCATGTCTTCTTGTGGAAGAATGCGGGAGATAACCCCCTTGTTTCCGTGACGGCCGGCCATTTTGTCGCCAGGCTGCAATTTGCGTTTCACAGCGACAAAGACCTTGACCATTTTCAGTACGCCTGGAGACAGTTCGTCACCACGCTCCAGCTTCTCACGGCGATCTTCGAAACGTTCGTTAATTTCCTTGATCGCTTCGTCATATTGACCACGAGTTGCTTCGAAATCGGATTGGACCTTGTCATCCTTCACCGCGATTTTCCACCAGTCGGCATTTTCCAACT
Organism: Parasphingorhabdus sp.; assembly: GCF_965233695.1. Lineage (GTDB taxonomy): Bacteria > Pseudomonadota > Alphaproteobacteria > Sphingomonadales > Sphingomonadaceae > Parasphingorhabdus. Next base: position 1,425,963 of record NZ_OZ247497.1, on the reverse strand, counting down.
CGGCCAGGCTTTCCTCGGTAATCTCGGCACCTTTCTTCATCGGTTTCGGCGCAGAGGTGGCTGTCTGACCGATCAACATGTCTTTCAACGCGTTGAAGGTCGCACGGTTCAGAATGGCGCGTTCGTCGTCACGGTCTTTCGTGAAACGCGAAATTTCTTCGCGTTCGATCGCCAGCGCACGCTCGTCCTTGTCGATGCCGTGGCGGTTGAACACGCGCACTTCGACAACCGTACCGGCAACACCCGGGGGCAGACGCAAGGATGTGTCACGCACATCGGAAGCTTTCTCGCCGAAGATCGCCCGGAGAAGTTTTTCTTCCGGCGTCATCGGGGATTCACCCTTAGGCGTGATCTTGCCGACAAGAATATCGCCGGGCTCGATTTCAGCACCGATATAGACAATGCCCGCTTCGTCGAGGTTGCGCAGCGCTTCCTCGCCGACATTGGGAATATCACGGGTAATATCTTCAGGGCCAAGCTTGGTATCACGCGCCATGACTTCAAATTCTTCGATATGGATCGAAGTGAAGACATCGTCTTTCACGATACGTTCGGAAATGAGGATACTATCTTCGTAGTTATAACCATTCCAGGGCATGAAGGCGACGAGGCTGTTTTTGCCCAGTGCCAATTCACCCATATCGGTTGATGGACCGTCAGCAATGGTATCACCTTCCTGAACCATCTCACCCACCTTCACCAGCGGACGCTGGTTGATGCAGGTATTCTGGTTGGAACGCTGGAACTTCTGAAGCGTGTAGATGTCGACGCCAGACTTGCCGGCTTCGACATCACCCTGCGCACGGATCACGATACGGGTCGCATCGACCTGATCGACAATACCGCCGCGGCGGGCCGCAATCGCAGCACCACTATCGCGGGCCACGGTTTCTTCCATACCGGTTCCGACAAATGGCGCCTCTGCTTTCACAAGCGGCACAGCCTGACGTTGCATGTTCGACCCCATCAGGGCGCGGTTAGCATCATCATTTTCCAGGAACGGGATGAGCGAGGCCGCAACAGACACAAGCTGTTTCGGCGAAACGTCCATCAAGGTGATCTGTTCGCGCGGAGCGATCAGAAATTCACCCGCTTCGCGGGATGAAACCAACTCTTCGACAAAGCTGCCGTCTTCGGTCAGTTCCGCGTTGGCCTGTGCCACGGTGTGCTTCTGCTCTTCCATCGCGGAGAGATAGACCACATCATCCGTGACCTTGCCGTCCTTGATCTGGCGATAAGGCGTTTCGATAAAGCCATATTTGTTCACCCGGCTGAACGAGGCCAGCGAGTTGATCAGGCCGATGTTCGGGCCCTCAGGCGTTTCAATCGGACAGATCCGGCCATAATGGGTCGGGTGAACGTCGCGGACTTCAAAGCCGGCACGCTCACGCGTCAGACCGCCGGGCCCAAGCGCCGACACACGGCGTTTATGGGTGACTTCGGAAAGCGGGTTGGTCTGATCCATAAACTGGGACAGCTGAGAACTACCAAAAAATTCACGGACGGTAGCAACGGCTGGTTTCGCGTTGATCAGATCGTTCGGCATAACGGTGGAAACGTCGACGCTGGACATGCGCTCTTTAACCGCACGCTCCATGCGCAGCAGGCCAACGCGATATTGGTTTTCGAGAAGCTCGCCAACAGAACGCACACGGCGGTTGCCGAGGTTATCGATATCATCAACTTCACCCTTGCCGTCTTTCAGATCGACGAGGGTTTTGACGACGGCCAAAATATCTTCCTTGCGGAGAACCGTATAATCATCCGGCGCGTCGAGATCGAGACGCATGTTGAGTTTGACACGGCCAACAGCGGACAGGTCATAACGCTCAGGATCGAAGAACAGGCCTTCGAACAGAGCTTCAGCCGTCTCGCGGGTTGGCGGTTCGCCAGGACGCATGACACGGTAGATGTCGGACAGCGCACCATCACGGTCTTCGGCCTTGTCCACTTTCAGCGTGTTGCGAATCCAGGGACCCGTCGTGACGTGATCGATGTCGAGCAGCTCAAGCTGGTCAATGCCAGCACCGTCTAGCTTTTCGAGATTTTCAACCGTAACTTCGTCACCGGCTTCGATATAAATCTCGCCGGTTTTCTCGTTGATCAGGTCAAACGCGCTATAACGGCCAAATATTTCCTCGGTCGGAATAACGACGTTCTTCATGCCGTCTTTTTCAGCCTTGGTCGCGCCGCGCGGCGTGATCTTGCTGCCGCTGGCAAAGACAACTTCACCGCTATCGGCATCGACAATATCAAAGGTCGGCTTTTGACCGCGCCATTGCTCCGCTACGAAAGGAATGGTCCAACCGTCTTTCGCGCGCTTGTAGACAATGCGGCCATAAAATTCGTTGAGGATATCTTCTTCGGAATAGCCCTGCTTCAGGATGCCGGTGATTTCCGCACTCTTGGTCCGACCTTCATCTTCAATCTTGCCCTGAATTTCGATCGCGCCCATAGGCTCCTTGATCGTGATCCGGTTACCTTCGATCTCGGTGATTTCAGCCGGCTGCTTCATTCCAGCAACGCGAACCATTTCACCAACCTTGAACGGTGGCTTCTTCTCTTTCACTTCGATGATCGCATCACCCAGCGAGCGCAGCAGCGCGGTTACCGGCAGCTTGCGCTTACGGTCGATACGAACGTTGACGATGTCTTTCGCATCAAATTCAAAGTCGAGCCATGAACCACGGTAAGGAATAACGCGGGCGGCGAAGAGGAATTTGCCGGACGAGTGGGTCTTGCCGCGGTCATGGTCAAACAGCACACCGGGCGAACGGTGCATCTGGCTGACGATAACGCGCTCTGTACCGTTGATGACGAACGTACCGTTCTTGGTCATCAAAGGCATGTCGCCCATGTAAACGTCTTGCTCTTTAATATCGAGAACGGAGCGCGCTTCTGTTTCAGGATCGACTTCAAAAACGATCAGACGCAGGGTGACTTTCATCGGCGCTGCGTAGGTAATGCCGCGCTGGCGACATTCCTCTACATTATATTTGGGATCTTCGAGCTGGTAGTTGACGAAATCCATTTCGGCGGTGCCGGCAAAATCGCGGATCGGGAAAACACTGCGCAGCGTTTTTTCCAGACCGGAAACATAACCGATCGACGGATCAGAGCGCAGGAACTGCTCATATGATTCGCGCTGAACCTCGATGAGATTCGGCATATCGATGACTTCATGAATGTCGCCAAAGATTTTGCGGATACGTTTTTTGCGGGTCGGTGTGAGAGCCGTTGTCTTTACCGAAGATGCTTTCGTCGCCATGTATTTTTGCCTTCTCGCCATCACCGGAATTACGCCACTTATGAAACGCTTAGCCGGTGGAAAACCAAATTTTGTGGGGCGCTCCAGAACAAAAAGCCACGGCCTCTCAATCCCGTTTTTTCGGGGAGGAGAGTCGCAGCTCATAGCGTCCTGAAAACCGTTCAGACTTCATTTCTTTTGGCGCGCCGCGCAACTGCACGCCCTGTCTCGAAATCTGTGGTGAGCCGCTCATATAGGGAGATGGTGGATGGCGGTCAAGAGGAGGATGTAGGCATGTCTGCCGCAGCGCTCGATTTGCCATCATACCATCTGGTCGCCAAAACACGGACCAGCCAAAAGAGCATGATGGCCAGGATGATTGGTTCTGGAACGGACAACAAACCCGTGTCTCGAACGGCCTCGGGGAAAGCGGTTGCTCCGGGTCCGGTAAACAAGGAACCGGCGGCAATGAAATAGGCAAAGCACATTCGCCATAAATGCCGGGCGATGCGCTGTTTGCCGGAAATGCCCCGCCGGGCGATCACTGCTACATCTCCCGACGCGGCCAGCAGGGCCAGTCCTCCGAAAAAATAGTGCGGGAAAGCGGGCAATCCATCCTTCAACCCGTCAGGGCTGTTTTGCGCTTCCAGACCGAACCACAGCCCGCCAGCGGCAACGGCAAATGTCATGGCCAGCGCGACATAGTGAAGCAGGTGGAGCCTCTCGTCATGCCGGCGGGCGGCCATCCAGGATGTGGCAACAAGATAGATGGTGAAAATCCCGACCAAAACCGAGATCGCCATTGGCAAAATGATGGCCAAATAGATTCCGGAGGCCGCCATTATTATCATCGTAATAAAGAAAATATTGCCGACGCCACGATGGGCACGCGAACCTTTACGGACAAACAGGGCAGCGGCGCCAGCCAGCACGGCGATTGCGCCCATGGTAATATGAAGAAACATGATTGGTGACACAGGCGACATCCTCTTTTGAAGTTTCGAGACAGGATGGCTCATAATCCGGAATTTATTGATAATCAATAAAAGACTTGATGTTTATCGATATATCTATATTGATAAGCAACGAATCACATATTGCAAATCGATATTCACTGGAGACCATTATGACAAATATCGCGACCAAGGGAGAGGAGGATCTCGTCCTTAAATCAGCACGCCTGCTGCTCGGCTTTTTCCGAATAGCGGTGATCTTTGCATCAGTAATCCTGATCCTGTCGCTCCCCATCATGGCGATTTTTGGTCAGGATATATTGGCCGAGGTGGGTGAGCAGTTTGTAAACCTGCCACCGACTGCGGTGCTATGGGTTTCGGCCGGGTTCGTCATGGTAATGCTTCTGATCATGCTGCTGAGCTATTTTACAATAGACCGGCTTCGTAAGATTCTGGCTTCTGTCCGTCAGGGCGACCCGTTCAACCGGACCAATGGCTTGCGCCTGCGCGGCATGGGCATTGCCATTTTCGTCATCCAGATCCTGTCCGGCCTGCTTGGCGCACTTATCGGGGTGATCATCAGCCTTCTCGGCGAGGCGAAAGATGGCGAGCAGATTACTGTCGCGGGTGAATTCGGACTCTCGCTGTCCGGCATATTGCTGGTGTTGCTGCTCATTATCTTGGCCCGTGTCTTCGACCGCGGCGCTGATATGCGCGACGAGCTGGACGGGACAATCTGATGACCGTCCAAGTCAAGCTCGACGATCTGCTGCACGACAAGCGTATGACGTTAACCGAGCTCGCAGAGCGGGTGGACATCACCATCGCCAATCTGTCGATCCTGAAAACCGGCAAGGCGAAGGCAATCCGCTTCAGCACTTTGGAAGCCATCTGCCGGGAACTGAACTGCCAGCCGGGCGATCTGCTTACTTTTGAAAATGCGGAGGATGAATCAACGGCATGACTATAGATCAAAATGGATCAGCAGAAACCGAGGCGAAAGCATTGGCAAGAATTGTTGGCCTGTCTTTGTTGGCGACAATATTGGTCGGCATGTTGAGCGCGCTCACCGTCGGGCAGGGCATTGATATCAATCTGTCTGCCGATGTCGTTGCAACCGCCCGAAATATGCTGGAAGCCGAAGCGGCGCTCCGAGCCAAATCCTATATTGCGTTGTTGGTCTTTGCGCTGGAAGTCGTGATTGGAGCGGGTTTGTTTCTGCTACTCCGAAAGTCCGGCCCGTTGCTCGCGGCGTGGAGCCTGATCATTGGTCTTGGTGCAGCGCTACTGGTTCTGATGGGCGCAGTGTTTAACCTTAACGCTGCTGAAATTGCCGGGAATGTGGCTTATACCGAATTGGCGGATGAGAAGCAGAGATTGCTGCTTACGGGCTTGCAGGCAACGTCTGATTACACATCCTTTCACCTCGGCTTGATCCTCACCAGCGTGGGTAATGCCGGGTTTGCATACCTGTTCCTGCGCTCTGGATTAATCCCGAAGCTCATTGCGGGATGGGGTGTCTTCGCCTTTTCTTTTGTCGCCATTGCCATAGTGGCGCGCGACTTTATTCCCATCATCGGGCATAGTGCGGTCACCCTTTCATTCATGGCGTCCAATCTCATCGCCTTGGTTGCTCTTGGATTATATCTGGCAATCAAGGGCGTTCGATCAGCCTGATTCTTTCGAACCAAATTCGGTCGACTCAACGACTTTCCGGACCATCTGCGGATCATATTCAACTTGTCCATCAAGAATCAGCATCGCCAGTCCATGTACAAGTGACCAGGCATGCAAGGCGGCGATCGTGCGCTGTTCGCCGGACATGGTATCAGGCATCAGGGCTGTGATGCCCTTGCGCAATTGCAAAAAAGCCTCCCCCATTTCGGACGGATCATCGGCCTCCAGATCAACTTTGCCGACACGATCATATATCAGGCGCACAAGGGCAGGATTTTCGACGGACCATTTCACATAGGTTACCCCCACATCGACAAAGCCTTCACGCACATCGCTGGCGGCCTGCGCCGCTGTTGCCTGACTGATGCCCAAACGGTTAAGTGCTTCGAGAGCCAACGCGTCCAGCAAAGCATCTTTGTTGGGAAAATGTCGATAAAGCGCAGTCGCCGAAACGCCCAGCTCGCGAGCCAGCGCGCGCAGCCCGAGATCGGGATGCGCCATGTCCTCAATCCGCTTCATCCCAGCCGCAATCGCCGCCGCGCGCAGATCACCATGGTGATAGGCGCCGGAACCCTTGCCCGAAAACTTGCCGGAAACCTTGCCGGAAACCTCTGGCGAATCTTTAATGTTGACACTGTTACCTTTAACGCTCATGTTAACAGCATAAACATGTGGAGTCGTTTAGCCAAGGGGAGTTTGCGCCAATGCTGATATTTGCAATTGCTACGGCTATCATCGCCGTGACCGTTGCGGCGGCTCATTACATCCTCGGAGAACGCGTGGTGCTGAAACCGCTTTTTGCGGAACCCACTGAAGGGTTGCTGTCCGCCCCCAGCATGCGCCGTTTGACCTGGGCGATGTTTCAACTGCATAGCCTGGTCTGGGCCAGCCTGGGCATCGCGGTTCTGCTAAACCGGCTGCAAGGTGGCAGCGACCTGATCGGATATCTCGCCATCCTGATTTTCACCACATCCGGCATCGGAAATTTTGCGGCCCTAAGGCGGCCCCATCCCGGCGGGATATTGTTAATACTCGCAGCGGCCACGAGCGCTGCCGATATCTGGTTTAACTGAAAAGGAATTGATCATGGCTTCCGTTATTGAAAATACCATCCGCTCGGCGGTCACCCCAGTCCTTGGCGCGGTCGCCAATTTCAACCGCAAGCGGATGAAAGCGCCGGAAGGCGGGCATCCTTATCTCACCGGCATACACAAACCGATGACCGAGGAAGTGACGCTCGCGAACCTAAAGGTCGACGGCGAAATCCCGGCACAGCTTGACGGTCGTTATCTGCGCATTGGCCCCAACCCGGTCACCGCGCCGGATGAAGCCAGCTACCATTGGTTCGTCGGTGACGGCATGGCCCACGGCATACGCATTATCGGCGGCAAGGCGGACTGGTATCGCAACCGCTGGATACGCTCCAACGCCGTCAGCGACGGCCTTGGTGAGGAACGCAAACCCGGCACCCGCAAACCACGGACCGATACTGCCAATACCAATATTGTGGAAATTGGCGGTCGGACTTTTGCCATTGTCGAAGCAGGCGGTTTTCCGGTCGAGTTGACGGATGAGCTTGAGACAGTTGCGCACAACCCGTTTGATGGCACATTGCACAACGCTTTTTCTGCCCATCCGCATCTCGACCCGAAAACCGGAGAGATGCACGCGATTTGCTACGATGCACCGGTGATGGACACCGTTTGGCATGTTGTCATTGGCAAGGATGGCAAGGTGAAACGGGAAGAACCGATAGCGGTGGCGCAGGGGCCCTCCATCCATGACTGCCAGATTACCGAAAACCATGTGCTGGTCTTTGATCTGCCGGCGACTTTCTCGATGAAGCGCATGCTGGCTGGCTTTGCCTTTCCCTATGACTGGAACCCGGATCACAAAGCCCGTGTCGGCCTTTGTCCGCGCAACGGATCGGGCGCAGATACTATCTGGTGCGATGTTGAACCGTGCTATGTCTATCACCCGGCCAATGCGTTTGAGACGGATGATGGTAAAGTCATTGTCGATGTCGTTGTCCATGAAAGCACTTATGCGCGCACCACCTTTGGCCCCGGCGGAGAATGGTCGCGGCTGGAACGCTGGACCGTTGATCCGGCGAGCAAAAAGGTGTCCCGCAAAATCCTGAGCGACCGCGCGCAGGAATTCCCGCGCTATGACGAGCGGCTGACCAGCAGCGATTATCGCTATATCTACAGCATCGCTCTGGCCGGTGAACCGGATCAACTCGACATGGCTGGCAATGAACTGTTCAAACATGATTTGAAAACCGGCGAAACGGCGATCCGCAACTTTGGCGAGAACCGCCACCCGGGCGAATTTGTTTTCATTCCGCGATCACCTGACAGCGCAGAAGATGATGGCTGGCTGATCGGCCTGGTGATCGACATGAACAAAGACACCACCGAGCTGCAGATACTGAAAGCCAATGACTTTACCGGCGATCCGCAAGCGGTCATCCACGTCCCGCATCGGATCCCGCCCGGCTTTCATGGCAATTGGGTGGCCAGCTAGGTACAGCACTTGACTTGCCACGTCTCAGGCTTGAGATGTTACCGTGATGGAGCGGAATGTCAGGAGTTTGCGATGATCGCCTTTACCTCTAAAAACCACCTATTGCTCTGGATAATATTAGGCTTCAGTCTGATAATTGGCACGACGGCGCATGCCGCGACCGGCTATCAACCCGGCCATACCGCTCTGGAAGTATGGAATGCCGAAGGACAGGCCAACGCGCCGCAATGGGTGCAGATTTGGCTGATGATCATGCTGGCGAGTTTTGCGCTCGGCCTTTTATTCGTGTGGAAGCGTGTCGAGGCGCGTTGGGTTGTCGGTGGCTTCATTACCAGCATACTCGTAAGCGGTTTCGTCATACCAGCCATGGGGCTGGTATCCCTATCCGGCCTGATCGCACTGATGCATCTGATCTTCTGGTCACCGGGACTGTATCTCTTGCTCAAAAACCGGCCATTTATGAAAGAGCGATCTTTCTACGCCGTCTGGTCTGGACTGATCACCGCCGTGATCCTCTTCTCGTTCATTTTCGATATCCGCGATGCGGCGATCTATCTCGATCATATCCTCGGGATGGGTATTTTCTCGGCCTAACAAAAGCACCGATTGCTGCTTTCCTGAAGGTGTTAGACACTCCAGCTTCATCATAGAGCGGGAGACGGACATGAGAACAGCGATAGTCACAGGGGCATCCAGCGGTATCGGCGAAGCCACCGCCCGCAAATTGGTGCAGTCGGGATATAATGTCATGCTCGCCGCCCGGCGGGCAGATCGTCTGGAAGCCATTGTCGAAGAGTTGGGCGAACAAGCGGCCTTTCATGTCACGGATGTAAGCATTCAGGCGGATCAGCAAGCACTGGCAGCCGCCACTATCGAGAGGTTCGGTCAGGTTGATGCGCTGGTTAGCAATGCAGGCATTATGCCGGTGTCGCTGATCGAAAAAGGCGATGTCGAAGATTGGGACCGGATGATCGATGTCAATCTGCGCGGGGTGCTTTATGGCATCCACGCCGTGCTGCCGCAGATGGTTGAACGCAAGGACGGGCATATCATCATCATCTCGTCCATCGCAGCGCTGGAAACATTCCCCTCCAGCGCAGTCTATTCCGCCACCAAGTCTGGGGTACGCTCGTTAAGCGATACGCTGCGCAAGGAAATGACCGCTCATGGGGTCCGCGTCACAACGATCTTTCCTGGCGGCGTCAAGACGGAATTGGGTGGCAGCATCAAGGACCAATCAGTGCTGGAAATGATGGGCGCGGCGTTTAATTTTGAGTTTCTCGAACCGGAAAACCTTGCTGACAGTGTCGCCTATGTGCTCAATCAGCCGCCTTCCGTCTGTGTTGGGGAATTAATGATCCGGCCAACCGGCCAGCCGTAATTTACCGGCCTAGATGTCTTGCAACCGGCAACCCCGCTGCGCCAATATATCCCGCATCTCGCAATAGGCGCGCGGCGTGTCGGTGAGCGGAATATAAGGGTGCAGGTGGTGCACAATATGATATTGCATACCCATGGATCCGATATTCCCCCATGCGCTTTTAAAGGCGCGGGTATCTTTATAACGGCCAATCCCGTCAGCAGGGTGATGCGGTGCCCAGCTGAGAAAAAACTGGATATAGGTCAGACCAATTTGCCGGGGTAGCCACCACAGCAAGGCCGCTTCCAGCGCATAGCCAGACCAGGCCAGCGCGATTAATATCCCGAAATGGGCGAGTTGAAACAATGCGCCATCGAGCAAGGCATCCGGCCGACCAATATCCCGCAGTACATCGCCATATTTGTTAAAACCACCATCTGCGCCGGGCTGGCGATTCTGGATGGACTTCCAGATCGCCTGCCAAGGACCGCTGGCCATGCTGCTATAATCGGGATCAAGATCCGGTTTGTTGGCGTGCAGGTGATGCTGGATATGCGTCAGCTTGGCCACCCGATAGGGCAGCACCAGCGGAATGGTCGATACATGCCCGACCAGTTCATTCAGCCAGCGCCATTTCGTGCCCTTGCGCCCGATAATATCATGCTGCGCCTCATGCGATGGCAGATAGCAGAGCATAACATTAAGTGTGGCAATTATAAAACCGAGCCACAGCGGCATGAAACCAAAAAAGACCAAGGGCCAAAGCGACAGCCAGATCAGCAAATTGCCCAACCCCCATGCCACGGCTTCCCAAGGCAGGCGGTCGGCATATTTGCGGGCGATTGCCAGCTCTTGTTTGCGCAAGTCTTCAATGGGCGCGGTATTACTCATATCCAGCGTCCCTCAACCTGCGCAAAAGCGCCCCATATCCCGCCAAGAATTAATCCCGCTGTCAGCGGCGCAAGCCCAAATGGAGCCTGCCAATCGAACAGGGTGATGAACTGCGCCAATAGCGGCCCCAAAAATCCGATACCGAAAATCAGCGGCATGAAATGCAGAATATTTTTCAGAACAAATTGCACATTTCCGTCCTCGTCAGAGGCGAAGACTATCGCAGCAAGGGAGAATAATCAATATTTACAGTGTTGTCAGTAAACTGGTCAATCGGACAAAGTTCAACCGGTTTTTCTCCGACGTGCTCTCTTGGGTGCTTTCACGGGCTCCTGTTCAGCGCTTTGTTCACCAATGGCGCTGATCTTGGCAACCGTGTCAGTCGCCGTTTCAATGCGGCCTTTCACATTAGCGGCAGGCATGGCCTTGCTGAACAAATAGCCCTGGACCTGCACACAGCCCTCCTCCTTGAGCTGGTTAAGCTGATCGCTCCGTTCAACCCCTTCGGCCGTTGTCACCATGCCGAGGCTGGAAGCCAGACCAGTCACCGCGCGGATAATCGCCCGACAATCTTCACGGCTATCCACTTCATCAACAAAGCAGCGGTCAATCTTGATCTTGTCGAACGGGAAGCTGCGCAGATAGTTGAGCGAGCTATAGCCGGTGCCAAAATCATCCAGCGCAATCCGCACGCCTAGCGAGCGAATCTTGTGGAGCAGCTCCACGTTAAACTGATTGTCATTCATCAATACAGATTCGGTAATCTCCAACTCCAACCGATGTGCCGCAACGCCGGTCGCTGCGAGCGCGTTTATGATAGTCGGCATCAGATTTGGACTGCGCATCTGCGTCGGCGAAAGGTTAACTGCAACGCTCAGATGTTCTGGCCATTTCGCGACCTCGTACAAGGCGGACCGCACAACCCATTCACCCAGTTGAACAATCAGTCCGCTATCCTCTGCCACCGGGATAAAGTCATCAGGCATTATCATGCCTTTTTCACTGTGGTGCCAACGCAGCAAGGCTTCATAGCCGATCGTCTCTTGCGTTTCGATATTCACCAGCGGCTGATAATAGAGTTCCAGCTCGTTGCGTTTCAATGCTGCGCGCAAATCCATCTCTATATTGCGGCGATCTTGCACCGCTTCGTGCATCGATTTCTCAAACATAGAGGCGCAGCCTCGCCCATTGGCCTTTGCGTGATAAAGTGCGATATCCGCATGTTTGATGAGCTCTTGCGAATCGTCATTGGGTTTCCTGGCGATGGCAATGCCGATGCTGACACCAGTTACGACCGGTTGCCCTTCGACCATCACCGGCTCAGACAGTTTTTCGATCAGGGTTTGGGCGGTTTCACAGACTTTTTCTTCTGACTCGACATTGCGCAATGAAATAGCAAATTCGTCTCCACCAAGCCGCGCGACCAGATCTTCCATACCGATATTCTGTTCCAGACGGTTGGCAACGGCTTTCAGAACGAGATCCCCCGCACCATGCCCCAATGTATCGTTGATGGTTTTAAAATGGTCGAGATCCAGATAGAGGATCGCCAATTGCTGATCCTCTCTCATGCGTGCAATGGACCGCTGCAGCGACTGATTGAATAACACCCGGTTGGGCAAGTCGGTCAGGCTATCAAAATGGGCAAGATGGGCAACCCGCTCCTCGGCTCTTTTCGCGCCGGTTATATCTGCTGCGACACCGCGAATATGGTCACTTTGCCCATTGGCTGTTTTGATGTGCCTACCAGACATTTTCCACCAATGGCGCTCGCCATTCAATTGGATCGGCACATGGATTTCACGGAAAGCCTTGCCGGACGACAGACATTGGGCAAGCTGATTGCGCTCGATTGATTCCTCAAACAGGTCAGCCAGCGGCAAACCGCGCAGATCGCGTATTTCCATATGGACCGCAGTGGCAAAACGTGCGGACGGATTGACGATCAGATGGTCACCATCGATTTCCCACAACCAGTCCGAACTCTGCTCGGAATAATCATGGAGCAACAGACGCACCGTTTCAGCGGCATTGCGCAGCTTTGCCCCATGCAGATGACGCTGGACAAAATTGAAGAAAAACAGCCGGTAAATATAGTCGATACACAGCGCGAAAAATATCAATAGCACAACGGTGCTGATGGCATCGGACTCGCCGGCGACAAGGAAACCGATGCTATAGACAAGCGTTGTAATCGATAGATTGTAGGTCTGCGCACGGGGAATACTGCCGAAAATAAAACCGCCGATGATTAGGGCACCGAGCGCCAGCAAGGCGAGATCCATAGTGTAGGGGATTTGTCCAAAAGCCAGCGGTATGGCGACAATGCCGCTAAACCCAAGCGCGCCGATAATACTCTCCAGCTGAATTGCCTTGATTGATCTTTTATAATCAGAAAGTTCCGCATCAATGCGGGACTGTCGCATAAAATTGCGAATGATCAGGTAGGCGGCAATGGCGAAATAGAAACACGCGACGCCGATAAACACAGGTTCGGCATGCACAAACAGCTTTATCATCACATAAATGGTCAGGGGTAAAATCGCCAACGAACCGATTCGCGAGAGCTGACCAATGGATTTCAACTGTTCGCGCGCGACCAGTTCAGTGGTTTCGTGATCGGCATTGATCTTGAAATTCCACACCTTTTTCTGCATTTCAAGCAGCCGCTGTAGCGTAATTGTCTCGCCCATATTGATCCGCATCCTGTTGCGTTCTTATTTTGTAAAGGAGCGTAAACAGGATTCGTCTGGATCAGGTTAACGACCAAAATATGGGCATATATTGGCCGTTTATGTCAAATCATCCTCACTGGCATGATTCTAGATAAAGGCCAGAAAACGGACTGCGGCGTCCGCTGCTCGCTGGGCAGCAGCCGCAAGATTGGCGTGAAAATCGCCTGAACTTTCACCATTGGCGTTATCCGTTGTGGCTTTGATTCCAGCCCATGGCAGATTTAGCAATTGTGCAACCTGCGCCAGCGCAGCCGTTTCCATATCAACCAGATCAGCATTAAGACTATCGCGCAGGTAAGTGGAGCGATCAGGGCATTTCACAAATGTATCGGCCGTAGCGATGCGGGCTTGCGGCAGCGCCAGCGGTGTGGGCATCGGATGAGCGGTGAATGGGGTCCAGTTAGCTGGCCCCATCGGCCAGGCTCCGGCATTATAGCAGGTGAAACCTTCATGGTCGTTGGAGTTTTCCAGCGTGCCATAATCGGCCTGAAAGGCTTCGCGTAGATAGAAACAATTGCCGTCCAGGTTGCTGACTTGCCCGGCGGTGCCAATTATCAGAAACATATTAGGCGCAAAATGGTTATGCAGGTGCATCGCGGCAGCGGCAGCATGCACCTTGCCAATACCGGGGCATAATATGGCTATCTGTTTATCTTCATAGGTCACATGGCGGACGGTTCCCAATGGTGTCGGTTCTACTTCTGACGGATGGTCAGGCAGAAACGCATCCGCTTCGTCGGCTACGCCGGTGATCAAGGCAATTTTCTGAAAATTACTCATGAACAGGCGCTACCGGTCAAGTCTTGATCATGGGTCTTCACAACATATCCCTTTTTGATCGCTGTCAGCAATTGTATCGCTAGTCGCTCAGCCGTTAAGGTCTGTCAATCCATCTGCCCCAATAAGAGACTTGAAGACCGGCTTGCTTCCCTAATCACAGAACCAGACGTATAGCCGGGACAATCAGGCCGGAATCGGGCGGCCGGGCGGCGACGGGAGGCCGCATTTATGAAAAATTTACGGGTATCAATATTACCGATTCTAGCATGGCTGTCGGCAGTCCAACCTGCGGTGGCGCAGGAAATATTTGTGGGCGTTGCAGCCCATGAAGTGGACACGCCATTGTCCATGGACATCGGCGAAGAGGGCGTTGATTTTCAGGCTGGTTTTCGGGGCAAACGCATTGATGCCTTATCGGCCATTGGCGCACCGTCACCCTATATCTTCGCATCGATCAACAGTGCTGGAGACACTAGCTTGATAGCAGCGGGCCTCAGTTGGAAAATCGGCACGAAATTCTATCTGCGTCCTGGAATTGGTCTTGCCGTCCATAACGGCCCATCTTTACGTTTCGCAGCCGATGGCTCGCAAACCCAGCTGGGCTCGCGCATCCTGTTTGAACCGGAACTCGCCATTGGCGTGCAATTGTCCGAACGCATTGATCTCGAAGCAAGCTGGGTCCATGTCAGCCACGCACAGCTTTTCAACGGCAACCAAAATCCCGGCCTCGATATTATCGGCGCGCGGTTGGTGATCAAACTGCCTTAGGTTATCGAAAAAAGGGCGGCTTCCAAATCGGAAACCGCCCCTTAATCTTTTCAATAAACCAAAAGGCTTATTTCAATTCAACCGTACCGCCAGCTGCTTCGATCTTACCTTTGATCTCTTCAGCTTCGGCTTTGTTGACGCCTTCTTTAATTGCTTTAGGCGCGCCTTCGACGAGAGCTTTCGCGTCGGTCAAACCAAGCTGGGTGATCGCACGAACTTCTTTAATCACCTGGATTTTCTTGCCGCCGTCGCCGGTGAGAATGACATCAAATTCGTCTTTCTCTTCAGCAGCCGCTTCGCCGCCACCAGCAGCTGGGCCAGCAACTGCAACAGCAGCTGCAGCAGATACGCCCCACTCTTCTTCAAGAGCTTTGGACAGTTCAGCCGCTTCCATCACGGTGAGTTTCGATAGTTCTTCAACCAATTTAGCAATATCAGCCATGTTATTTACGCTCCAAATTTTCTAATCAATGTTTGAGTAATTTTGTTTATTCACCCGCAGCGGCATAAGCGCCGACTACACGTGCAAGGGCTCCAGCTGGTTCCTTGACCACCCGTGCGATTTTCGTTTGTGGTGCAACAAGCAATCCAACAATCGTACCGCGCAGTTCATCAAGAGAAGGCATGGAGGCCAGGGATTTAACGCCCGCTTCGTCAAGAAGGGTATCGCCCATCGCGCCGCCAACAATCTCCAGGAGATCATTAGACTTTGCAAATTCCACTGCGATTTTTGCAGCGGCCACCGGATCATCCGATGTAGCAAGAGCGACCGGACCTGACAGCAAATCTGCTATCGGGGCATAGTCGGTTCCTTCCAGAGCCAGCTTGGCAAGGCGGTTTTTAGAGACTTTGAAGCTTGCACCCGCTTCGCGCATCTTTCCGCGCAGCTCGGTAGACTGAGCCACGGTGAGACCCAGATTGCGTGTTACCACAACAACCCCGGCTTCCTTGAAAGTCGCGTTTAGCGCAGCAACGGCTTCGGTCTTTTGACCACGATCCATATTTTGCTCCTTCACGTGGATTGCGTTTTTGAAGCGCAATCCGCTTTCTTCAATTGCGCCATTCCAGCGCGAGCCGGGATGACGAGCGAAAAGAATGATCGAAACCATTCCTGTATAATCCGAAGGGGGGTTTTGGTTGCCATGTCGCGATAGAAACGCTGACTGCAAACCCGTGAGTTTCCTCACGAAAAAACTGATCCCCGTCTAGGCTGGAAATTAAGAGAGGCAAATTCCCCTCACCGGCTGTCTCGGACGGAAATTGTGGTTCGTTTAACGGAACCTCAATTTGTGACAGTGCCATTAGCGGGAACGACCCGGATGTCAAGCACTTTGGGAGGCTATTGGGTCGCGTGGTTACTGATCCTTCTGCAACACGCCGTCTTCAATTTGATAATAGTCACCCTTGTCTGCGACGAAAATATGGCTCCACAATGTTGTTTCGGTAGCACCGTCAAACAGACCCATAGCGACAGCGATCTTGTCATGATGAATCGGATCCCAGAACAGCGTGGAACCGCAAGTATTGCAAAAGCCACGCCGCACCTTCCCAGAGGACGAATACCAGCGGACATGCTCTTCGCCATCAACGGTCAAAGCGCTTTCCGGCACATCGGTACTGGCAAAATAATGTCCGGTTTGCTTGCGGCATTGCGAACAATGACAGGCATCCGGCTGCGGCAGATCGCCTGCGACCCTTATAGTCACTGCACCGCAGAGGCAGGAACCCTTATGTACCGTATCTTTCATGTCCTCTCCTTTATTTTCACCCAGGTGTAACCGGACATCAATTTTCTCCGAAGCCCCTCTGTCCCCTGACTCCAATGGTGCCTCTCTGCGCCAAAGAAAGAAATCGAAAAATGCACCCAAAGAAAATCCTCATAGCCATCGGCTTCACCAGTATCGCGACAGGTTTTGCACTCATAGCGCCAGTTCAGGCCCAGACGGAAAGCGAACGAAAAGAAGGTTTCTACCTGTCGGCTACAGCCGGAGCAGACTTCCTGAACGATAGTGATTTTGTCGGCGTTCAGGACCCCGATATTGGCGTACCCGGCGTTGCTGGCGCACCTGCCAATGTCAATGTTGGCTATGAGACCGGCTTCGCAATCAGAGGCGCTGTCGGGTATAAATTGAAGAAAGGACTGATAAGCTTTCTGAAACCGCGCTTTGAGCTGGAAGTGGGCTATTCCGAATCTGATGTTAGCGGCGGCAGCTTTAATGGCGGCAACCAGAATTTCGGTGGCGATCTGAGCAAGCTCACTGTAACCGCGGCGGCCTATAACGATGTCATCTGGTCGGAAAACCAAAAAATCATTCCCTATTTCGGCAGCGGCATTGGCATTGGCGTGGTCGACGCGAATATTACCTATTTCCCCAATAACGGCGTTGCGACGGCCCCTACATTCGGTGTGCAAGGCAATCGCACAGGTCTGGTTACGTTCAATACGATTGGCGCATCCGTGAAGGCCAGCGACAAGTTCGATATTTTTGCCGAAGGCCGTTACACAAATGTCCGGCGCCGCAATTTTGACCGGCGGTTCATCGCTGATGGTGCTGATGGCTTCAACGCCCGTCTGCGCGATGACACCGAGTCCTTCGGAGTGGGTATTGGCGTGCGTGCCAAATTCTGATCGTGCAGCCACTTAATATCGTACACACACAAAAGGCCGGGAAATTACTCCCGGCCTTTTTTAGTTCTTAAGTGATTAACCGGCTTACGCGCCTTCAATCTCGCTCAAGTCAATTTTCAGACCAGGGCCCATGGTCGTACTCAACCCGACTTTACGGACATATTTGCCTTTCGCGCCGGTTGGCTTGGCTTTGACAACCGCATTGACCAAAGCATCGAAATTCTTGCGCAGATCTGCTTCCTTGAAGCTCACCTTGCCAATGCCGTTATGGATTATACCCGCTTTTTCAACGCGATATTCGATCTGACCGCCCTTGGCGTCCTTGACCGCTTGCGCAACATTCGGCGTAACCGTGCCGAGTTTCGGGTTAGGCATCAGGCCTTTAGGGCCAAGAACCTTGCCGAGACGGCCAACAACACCCATCATGTCCGGGGTCGCGATAACGCGGTCGAAGTTCAGATCGCCACCTTGCATGGCTTCCATCAGATCTTCTGCACCGACAACATCTGCGCCTGCTTCTTTCGCTTCGTCTGCTTTGGCATCCTTGGCGAATACAGCAACACGGCTTTCTTTGCCGGTACCGGCTGGAAGAGAAATAACGCCGCGGACCATCTGGTCAGCGTGACGTGGATCAACGCCAAGGTTAATTGCAACGTCGAGCGTTTCGTCAAATTTGGAAGCAGAAGCAAGATCTTTCAGCGTCTTGATGGCTTCATCAATGCTGTACAGTTTCTCGCGGTCGACTTTCTCGTTGATCACTTGTGCTTTTTTAGAGAGTTTAGCCATGTCTTATCCCTCCACCACATCGATGCCCATCGAACGGGCGCTGCCCGCGATGATTTTAATGGCTTGCTCAGGCGAATTTGCATTGAGATCGGCCATTTTCAATTCTGCGATTTCTTTCAGCTGCGATGTTTTGATCGTGCCGCCGGAAACTTTACCAGGTTCGCTGGACCCTTTTTTCAGCTTCGCGATTTTCTTGATGAAATAGCTGGCTGGCGGACTTTTGGTTTCAAAGGTGAAGCTGCGATCTGCGAAAACCGTGATTTTCGTAGGGATCGGTGCGCCTTTTTCCATCTTGTCTGTAGCCGCGTTAAACGCCTTACAGAATTCCATGATGTTAACGCCGCGTTGACCCAGAGCTGGGCCGATTGGCGGGGATGGATTTGCAATACCGGCAGGTACTTGCAAATTGATGTAGCCATCAATTTTTTTAGCCATTTGGCTGTCCTTTCATTCTATCGGTCCTTCGACAAGCTCAGGATGAGCGGGTCTATGGATCCTCAAATTAAGCGGTTAAACAGATGATCCGAAAATCATCCTCCCACATTGGTGATCCAGTGGCTCAAAGCCACTGGGGTTTATCCGGTGGCAAGCCACCAAATCTCTTATTTCGCGACTTCTACCTGTTCAAAATCCAGTTCGACAGGGGTCGCGCGGCCAAAGATCGATACGGATACTTTGACGCGGTTTTTCTCGAAATCCAGTTCTTCGACAATGCCGTTGAAGCTGGCGAAGGGGCCGTCCAGAACCTTGATTTGATCGCCAATTTCGTAGTTGACGGTGATCCGCTGTTTCGGCGCGTTGGCAGCTTCCTCTTTGGTGTTGAGGATGCGCGCTGCTTCGGCTTCGCTAATCGCTTGCGGCTTGGTGGTGCCCAGAAAACCTGTAACTTTCGGCTGATCCTTGACCAGGTGATAGACGTCATCGGTCATCTGCAATTTGGCGAGAACATAGCCAGGGAAGAACTTCCGCTCCGACTGAACTTTCTTGCCGCGGCGCACTTCGGTGATGGTTTCGGTCGGGACTTCGATTTCCTCGACCAGCTGGGTCAGACCCAGACGCTTTGCATCCGCCTCAATGGCTTCTTTGACCTTGTGCTCAAAGCCCGAATAAGCGTGAATAATATACCAGCGTGCCATCTATAAATAACCTGTTCTAATTTGCGTTTCGGAGCGCTTAGCCGCCCTTGGCCAACCCAAGCAACCAACCGACCACACCATTGAAAACCGAATCAATCGCCAGAAAAAACAGTGCCAAAATCGTGGTCATGATCAATACCATGATCGCGGTGCGGACCGTGTCGGGCCATGTCGGCCAGACAACCTTGCTGTTTTCGGCGCGGACTTGCCGCATAAATTCGCCGGGATTGACTTTCGCCATGGTTCGATTCCTAAATTTCTGTTTCCCCAAACCCGGCATAAACTCCGGGTGTCAGTCTGTCGACTGGGATCGGATATATGCATGATTTCGGAAAGAACCAGCCCTTTAGCCGGTGATTCCCGATTCCGCAAGAAAAGAGTGGGCTATTACGCACCCTGCTCCGCCGCGACAAGCGACCGTATCCAGGGCAGATGTTCGCGCCCCAGAAATAGCTGGTCGGCAATCAGATAAGAGGGGGCTTCAAACACCCCCGTTTCCTCGGCCTGATCCCTAATATTGGCCAGCTTTGTACGCGCCGCTTTCCAGTCAGGCCGATCAATATCGGCCGATTGCAGCAGCGCCTCGACCACCGCTTCATCGGCCAGGTCCGCTTGCTCGGTCCAATAGGCGGCAAAGGCGGCGCGCAGGAACGGCACCGGATCGCCTTCCATCACAGCCAATGCTGCCAACGCAACGTCAGAGCCGGCTGGCGTTTCGGCAAAGCGTATGTCCCGGCCTTGCACAGCGGCATAGTGCAGATGCGTATCCCGCTGGGCCGCCGCACGGACGCGGCGATGACGCTCACCAACGGTTTCTTCCACATGTTCCTCCGGCACGGAAAAAGGCCGCACAGAAAACGGGCGCCAGTCAATGGCAACGCCGGTTTTCCGGGCCAGTTCCAATGTCGGCTCAAGCGCCAGATAGGACGCCGCCGATTTGAAATCGATATAGAGCGTCAGCATGACCTTGCTCCCGCACTGTCAATCTCATTGGCCATATCCGGCGCAGGCCCTTCCCGTCCCTGTAAGTGCCAACGCACATAGGGCAGATGCTCACGACCGAACAGGATGGTGCCGTCCATCACATAAGTTGGCACACCATATATACCGCTGGGATGCAGTTGAGGCTGGAGCTTGTCATGTTGAATACGGCCTTCGCCTCCAGCAAATTCCGCAAACCCGTTCGAATCAATTCCGGCTTTTTCCAGACAAGCCTCGACCACCGCCAAATCTTCAATATCGAGTTCCCGCCTCCAGAAAGGCGGATAGACCGCTTCAAAATAATCACCGAGCCGATCGCGGGCCGTCTGCGTGACCCATAAAATACCGATATTGGGGAGCGTCGAGTCCCAGATTTTTTCAGTTCCTTTGAGCATCAGGGCCTGCCGTTCCGCATAGCGACGCGCATCGCGATACGCATATTTGACCCAGCTCCATTGGCTGGTGCTGCGGGTGCTTTCGACGACCTTTCCCTGCTTTTTACGTGCCGAACCCAGATAGCTGGGGATATCAAGCGTTAGCGGCCGCCAGTCAAAGCCCAGGCCCAACTCTTTTTCGAGAGCCAATGTTGGTCGGATGGCGACAAAAGCATATGGACTTTTGATGTCGACATAGACAATCAGTGGCGCGTTACTTTCGAGCGCGTTCAAGCAGACCGCTCCTGCTTGGCGATTATAGCATGATCACTTGGCATGTCGGCGAGACTGTAACAGCTTCGCCGGATGCATGCCATCGACATAACCCATGAACGGGAGATGGATATTATAGCCGAGCAACTCTTGCACGCGCTTTGGCATTTTCGCTACTTTCTCGGGTGATACGGCGAGCGTCTGCTGCTCCAGCGGGCGGCACCAGCCTTTGCAGAATTGCGGCGTGACGATCAAGCGCGGTGCATCGGAAGTGTTGCCGCCGCCACGATGCCAGAGCGTGCCCTTGGCGATCATTAGCGAGCCGGCGGGCATGGTCGCTTTAATGGCCTGCCCATGATTGCCTGTGCTTTTGCCATCTTTATCAATCCGCCCGGTCACAAAATCATTGGCGCTATTGGCACCATCAGGTTGTTCATCGCCCCATTTGTGACTCCCCGGAATGATTTCGGTCGCGCCATTGTCGTCCGTCATATCGGTGATCGACCAGAATGTTGACATGGAAAGCGGTTCGCGCGGACGGGCCAGGCCGCAATGGCTGTCATCAAAATGCCAAGGCTGCGGCGTTTCACCCGGATGGAGATTGATCGCAAGGCACGCATAGAGCAACACACTCGCGCCCAATTCCCGCTCGGCAAAAGCCAGTTGCAGGGGATGGGAGATCAGATCGCCAAAAACAGGATCCTTGTCGAGCATCGCATAGATACGGTTAGACTGTGATCCTTCAAAATTATTGCGGCCGCGAATATCAGCATCAATCCATGGTTTGAGCGCAGCCCTCTGTGTCTCCAGCTCTTCAGGCGTCAGCACATTTTCAAAGATGACATAGCCTTCTTCCTGAAACTGCGTCCATGCATCCTCGAAGCTGCGCCCGTTCAGATATGGCGCCAAGTCAACATTGTTCGTTTCAATAGTGCTCGCGACATTCATCATGGCCTCCTCAGCGAATCAATTGCCCTATAACAGATAACTAGATTTTGAATTGAATTCAATTCAAAATTGGCTTAGATCATATGCTGTTGATTGGACCAGCAAGTCGACGAAGGATCACGAGCAAATGTCAGGACAGGCAAAAGCAATCGAAAAACCGGACCGCAAGGTGACGCGTGCGGCGAAGATATTGGCCGCTGCCGAGGCCATCCTGCGGGAAGGCGAAGGCGATCTTGAAATGAGTCAGGTGGCCGAGAAAGCCGGAGTCTCTGTGGGTCTTGCCTATCATTATTTCGGTTCAAAATCGGGCATGCTCGGGGCGATTATTGATGCTTTCTACGATCGCTACAATGCCGTCGTAAACCAGTATATCGATCCCGATATCAACTGGAGCGTGCGCGAAAAAGACCGTCTGATGGCAGCGGTAGAATTTCTCTACAATGATCCAATGGCACCAATCATCCTCGGCAAAATGGCCCATACCAACCAGGTTGCAGCCATCGAGTCCGCGCGCCATGAAGAGATGATTGAAATGGCAACGCGAAATATCGGGTCTGGCATCAAACGCGGCCATATCGGCCAGCATATCGATCCGGCTATCGCAGGGGCAGCTATCACCGGTGCCATGCGTAGCGGCATCATACATGCCATGGGAATGAAACCCCGGCCCGGTCCCGCCATATTAACGCATCAGATCTGGGGTATGATCGTTGGCGCTCTCGACATTGAGCGATAGCCCTTAGTGCCGCTCAATCAGATCCCATTTATTACCAAATGGATCGCGAAAGACGACAACTTTGCCATAGCTTTCGACTTGGGGCTCCTCGATAATGTCGACACCCGCACGCTCCATGAGCGCCAAATCACCATCAAAATCGTAAGTTTCGAGGAACAGGAACACCCGGCCACCGGCTTGTTCGCCAATAACCTCTTCCTGTGTTTCATTGCTGGCCTTAGCCAATAACAACCGTGTTTCGGTGCTGCCCGGAGGCGCTACCAATACCCAGCGCTTGTCTTCGGAAAGCTCAGTATCTTCAATCAGATCAAAGCCCATTAGCCCGACATAGAAGCCGATGGCCTGATCATAATCTGGCACAATCAAAGAGATAGCGGAAATAAACTGTGTCATATGTTCAAGCCGCCATATTTTGGAGAAAAGTGGCAGGGGCGCACGGGATCGAACCGTGGGCCTTCGGTTTTGGAGACCGACGCTCTACCATCTGAGCTACACCCCTACACAGGCCGGTTAGACTTTGTTGATCAAACCAACCCGCGCGCATTAGCGTTATGTAAGGCCAAGGGCAAGCGTCATTCTGCACCCACCACAAACAACGCGTCAACGGCCTTCCGATTCGTGAACATAGTTAATTTTTTTGGAATCCTGTTTACCGAGCGAAAGAAGAGGTGGTTTACCCGCGCATGGGAAAAGCGATTTGTCGGTGCAAACCCAAGTATCGGCAAATGGTCCTTACTACCAAGGAGTTTCCTATGACATCTACGTTAATCCAGGACAGAAAAATTCCGCCCACCATGGCACCTTATGCCTTTATGGCTGAGGAAGACCGCTGTGCTCCACGCCACAAAGTAGCGATCCCGGCCAAAATGCGATTCTCCGGTTCGAACAGCTTTGACACCGAGGTCGCCAATATTTCACTGGCTGGTTTTGCCTGTGACGCATTGTTGCAAGCGCATCCCGGGACACGTTGCTGGCTTACACTGCCTGGCCTGGCACCGCTGGAAGCAGAGGTTATTCACCGCAGCAATGTAGGTTTGGGCTGCGCGCTCCGCCATATGCTGAACCCCGCTGTGCTGGACCGCTACATCTCCAGCTATCCACCACGCGATATGGTTCGGGCCTAACCCACAGTCGCCCCCTGTTCCCCCGGCCCGCCTGTGATGCTATACCCTTCTCCAAACTGGTCCGGAGAATGATATGGCAGATGCCTCCCCCACGAAAACAGGCACAGAAACAGGCGATAAACCCGAGCCGCTGAAAGTCCTGCGCATCTTCCGTAAAGAAGAGGCGCAGGACTTTGGCGATGCCGGGCATATGTCTTATGTAGATGATGCACCGGTCATAATTGATGGCCTGACCAAAATGGGTGAAGCCGGTGTGGCTGAGGGCTATAAGGGCACTTGTCTGTTTAGCGGTTTCGGTTTTTCGCTTCATCATTTCTGGTTCAAGCCCGGCTATCCGCTGCCGCTCCACAGCCACGATAGCGATTGCCTTTATTATATCGTCGCTGGCGACATCCATATGGGTACCGAACATATGGGCCCGGGCGACGGGTTCTTCCTGCCAGCAGAAACGCCCTACACCTATACGATCGGAGAAAAAGGCGTCGAAATTCTGGAATTTCGCACGGCGGAAGATTTTAACATCCAGTTTAAAGGCAAGACCGAAGCCTATTGGGAGAAGATGCTAGAGAAACTGCGAAACGAGCGCCCCAAGTGGAAGGAAGCGCTACCACCAAGCCGGGATTTCCGTAACGCCTGACTGACTATTCAGCCGCCTGCAATTGCGGCGCAAACATGGCCTCAAGTTCTGCATCATTAGCATCGATCAGCTTGTCCACCCACTGATGGAATACTTGCCCACCGCCTTCATTGCGACCAAACCAGACTTTATCCATCAAACCGGACTGCAGCGATTCATGCTGCCGTTTTCCGGTTTTGTAATCTTCCTCGGCCACCACGGTTTCAAGGAAAGCAAATTGATCGTGCGCGCCCTGCCTGACTTCGTCGTCCGTCGGTTCATGCTCCATCACATAAAACTGTGTTGTGTAGCTTTCACCAACAGTCTTGCCGGGGAAGAGCTGGGATATCATAGCTCCGCGACCGCCGCCGCCGTAAAAGCTGGCGATGGATATATGAGGAAAAATTGTCCACACACCTTGTAGCAAAGCATCAATCGGCCAATCTTTTTCATCCATCTTGGTGAGATCAAGCTGTTCATCGCTGCCCGTTTTCTGGACAAATTTTGATGGCGACGAAAGGCGCTGGTGCGGACCCCAAGCGAAATAATTGGCCCGGTTAAAGAAATCGGCTCCAAATGTGTCCTTGTGGAGTACCGGCAGGTGATAGAAATCCAGATAACCGTCATAGGCGGTTTTCCAGTTGGGTCCGGGAATCGTGCGCTGGTCAAACAGGTGCCAGGTCTTGAAGCCGAAATGCTCCAGCAGTTCGTCATAGCCACATAGATAAGAGGCAATATCGAGCGTGCTTTCTGGATCAAGAGTCGCCCAGATAAGACCTGCGCGCTCCAGCGTAGGAAATTTCTTCAGACAGAAAGCCGCCTTGTCGACCGTACCGAAATCCTTGGGAGATGCGACCGCGAGCAACTCGCCATCATTTTTGAATGTCCAGCCATGATAGCCACAGGTGAAACGCGATGCCTTGCCACTGCCTTGCGCGACCGGATTGCCGCGATGAGTGCAGCTATTGAGAAACGCCTGCGCGGTGCCGTCTTTCTGCCGGGTTACCAGTACCGGAATGCCTGCGATATCCATTGCCTTGTAGCAACCGGGCTCCGGCAATTCGCAAGAAGGCGCGACCATCAGGGGCAGCCGCTTGAAAATACGTTCCTTTTCCAGCTCGAAGCGACTCTCGTCGGTATAATCTGAGGCTGGCACAGCCACCACCTCATCAACCAGCTCCATGGTATCCGCCTCGCCATGTTTTACCAGCGAACGGGTCATTTCCAGTAATTTCTGCCGCGACATGTCATCCTCCAAAAATTTTGCAGAGAATATCAAAAAACAGCAGCAATCCCACTATTCTTTATGCGGGGACTCTTCCTCAACAATAGTGTCCGGCGCAATTTGCGAAGCGGATTCCGGTTCGTTGCGTGTCCATATCCAAGTACCGCAAATCAGCGCAGCGGCCACAGGGATGAGGTTCCATGGCAGTTTCAGGAATATCAAAGCGATCAGTATGCTCACCGCAAAGGCGACAATTGCTGCGCGCTTACCGCGCTTGGTAATCGCGCGCCGGTCGCGCCAATTGCGAATATGGGAGCCAAAGACATGATGGTCGAGAAGCCAGGCCTCCAGCCTTGGGCTGCTGCGGGCAAAACAAAAAGCGGCAAGGATCACAAAGGGCACGGTGGGAAGCAGCGGCAGAATTATGCCAATGCTCCCAAGAGCAAGCGCCGTAAAACCACCCGCGAGATAGAGATGCCGTGTCATAGCCAGCGGTATCGTATATCGTGCCGCCCTCGGCAATCTATTTCCCGGTAAATATGGAATTGGGCCTTTCATCCCGCTGCAGCTTGTGAAGTCCGGGCAAAACGCAGGATCAGAAATCCAAGCAACCCGGATATCAGAGACCCGCTAATGACCCCGAGTTTTACCGTCTCAATCTGTGTCGGATCCACAAAGGCGAGGTTCCCGATGAACAGGCTCATCGTGAAGCCAATGCCGGTAAGGCAGGCAAGGCCATAAAGTTGCATCCACGAGACGCCCATCGGCCGCCGGACCAGACCAAGTTTGGCCGCGACAAACATAAAGCCGAAAACCCCGACTTGCTTGCCGATCACCAGACCCGCGGCGATACCAAGTGCCAGCGGCGCGAAAAGGTCGCTCAGCTGCAAGCCAGCAAGCGAGACCCCTGCATTGGCAAAGGCGAAAATCGGTAGCACCATGAAGGCCGTCCAAGGGTGCAATATATGCTCCAGATGTTTCAGCGGGGAAGTGCCATCTTTGGCATTGAGTGGAATGGAAAGGGCAGCGATAACGCCCGCCAAAGTTGCATGAACGCCCGATTTGAGCACACAAATCCAAAGGAATGTGCCGACCAGAATATAGGGCGCTACCCGCACCACACCGAGACGGTTCATCAGAAACAGGACGGCAATGCCACCGGCCGACAACATGAGCGAAAAGCTCGATACTTCGGCGGTATAGAATAGCGCAATGATTATGATCGCCCCAATGTCATCGATAATCGCAATCGCAAGCAGCAAAATTTTGAGCGACAAAGGCGCGTGTTTGCCAAGCAGGGCCAATACCCCCAAAGCAAAGGCGATATCGGTGGCAGCCGGAATCGCCCAGCCGTTGATATTCTCCGAAATACCCCAGTTGAAATAGAGGAATACCGCAGCCGGGATTGCCATGCCGCCGACCGCCGCAATCGCCGGCAACGCCGCTTTGTTAACGCTGGACAACTCGCCTTCCAGTATTTCCCGTTTCACCTCTAATCCGACAAGGAAAAAGAATATCGCCATCAGCCCGTCATTAATCCACAGGGATAATGGTTTGGATATTTCTAGCGCGCCAAATTGCGCCACGACAGGGATATTCAGAAATGCCAGATAGTAGGGATTAAATGCGCTGTTCACAGCAATCATTGCCAACAGGGCAGCGATAAACAATACAATGCCGGCACTGGTCTCGCGCGCGAGAAATTCCGCTAACGCCGTTCGCATTTTTCCAGCCATAAACACGCTTTCATGAATTTATTGAATGAACCTAAAAAAATTGGGGCAGTAGCGGAAAGAGGGAAAGCTACTGCCCCAGGTCGGGGGGTAAAGAGTTTAATGGCCTAGACCGATGTACGCATTGCACCTTTTTGGAGTTGCGAAATATTGTCCTTCAAGGTCAACCGCAGCTTTTTCATCGCACGAAGCTGATTTTCATCCCATCTCGCCTGCGATATCTGTTTATCCAGCTTGCGATGTTTACGGATCAGACTGTTTAAATATTTTCTCATGCCTTGCCTTGATTTTTATCGTCTTTGTTTCGGTTGATCTTGATATTGCAAAAAGTTGATGATATTTCCAATCGAATGAAAATTATGAATTCGATAGATACTGTCTATAACAAAAAAGGTTCCCCCGATGCCAACTTTACGTCAATTCCAATATCTTGTTGCTGTCGCTGATCATCGCCATTTCGGCAGAGCCGCGCAGGCCGCTGGTGCCTCTCAACCAACCTTAAGCCATCAGTTGCGGGCACTGGAATCGCGCCTGGGCGTGACTTTGGTCGAACGGCGCACTCATGGCGCGGAGCTCTCTCCGATTGGCCGAGAAATAGCAGAGCGGGCGCGCCAGGTTCTGGTACAGGTCAAGGATATTCGCGATCTGGCCGAGCGCGCCAGTGAAAGTCTGGCCGGCACATTACGATTTGGTGTATCCCCAACGCTCGGGCCGTATCTGATGCCGCCCGTGATTGCCGCTTTGCATCGGGCCCAGCCCGATCTGCGCTTTTACATGCGTGAAGGCATTCCCGATTTGCAGGCGATGGAGCTGGTTAAGGGAGCGATCGACATGTTGCTCGGACCGCTACCGATTGAAGGGGAAAACTTGACGATCGAACCGCTTTTTCGGGAACCTTTGATCATGGTCGCACCTCCGGATCATCCGCTTGCGATGCAGGGTAAAATCTCCAAAACCGATCTCTACAATGCACCGGTTCTGAGCCTTGACCGCCGCCACCATTTGCACCGGGACGTTGCAGAGCAATGTCGGATACACGGCATGCATCTGCTGCAGGATTATGAAGGCACAAGTTTGGACAGCGTCCGCCAGATGGTTGCTTCAGGCCTTGGTCTGGCGATATTGCCAGCACTTTATGTGCGGTCCGAACTATCCCATGGCGGCGATATCGCCCAACTCCAGATTGAAGACTGGACAGCATCACGCAGTATCGGAATCGCTTGGCGAACCGGGGCCGGTTTTGCCGATGAATATCTTGCGGTGGCCGAGAGAATCGCAAAAGAAGCAAAAATTCTATTGAGCGATGCCGTCAATCGGGAGCGTTAATGGCGATCGAAATTGAATTATTGCTAAAAGCCTATGCATCGGGGATTTTTCCGATGGCCGATGCGCGCGATGATCCGGAAACATTTTGGGTGGAACCCAAAACCCGTGCAATCTTGCCATTGAATGGCTTTCGCATGTCACGCTCCTTGCGAAAGACCATCCGATCCGGTCGCTACGAAGTAACCGCTGATACGGCTTTTTCAGATGTTATTGCCATCTGCGCAGAATCAGCGAGCGATCGGCAAGAAACATGGATTAATGCGGATATTGAAGACGCCTTTTGCCGGCTTCATGACCGCGGACATGCACATAGCGTGGAATGCTGGTCGGTCGATGAGGCAGGCAAAAGAACACTGGTCGGCGGCCTTTATGGTCTTGCCATTGGCAGCGCTTTTTGTGGGGAGAGCATGTTTTCCCGGGCCCGTGATGCATCCAAAGTCGCTCTGGCTTGGCTTGTTGCACGCCTCATTGTCGGGCGGTTCACGCTGCTGGATTGTCAATTTATGACCGATCATCTGGCATCGCTGGGCGCCGTTGAAATCAGTCAGCAAGAATATCTGGACCGCCTGCAGGCGGCTCAGGATGACTACTCGCCAGCATTCTCGGCGATTAAATCACCTATCAGATCAGCAGGTTCCTCTGCGGGTACGACCGGTGTTTCAGGAACCGGTTCTACGCGACGAGGCGTGGGCGCAGATTCTACTGCCGGTTCGTCCGCCGGCGTTGTGGCTCCGTCGTTTGCAGCGCTGGATGTCGTATTAGCGGCATTGGAAGAGGATGAGGAACGCGGCGCGGTTGGATCAGCAATGCCCGTCGGCGGTGCTTCCTCGCCCGCAAAACTCATCGCGCAGCTTTTAACCCAGACATCGTAGATCGGATGCTCAACCACATTCAACGAAGGTGATTCGCGAAACAGCCATCCGGAAAACACCTTTTTCCAACGGTCTTCTCCCTGCCGCGTGGCGGGACGATCATTGACGAGCAACTGGACAAACGCGCCTTGCTCTGGCGTGAGTTCCCAAGGCGCGGTGCGTTCACAAGCGCGTAGCCTTACGATCGCACGGCCAATGCGAATTGACTGCCCCGGTTTCAATTCTAGATCACGTGTCAACCCGTTACGCTTGTTCAAAAAACCTAAAGTCGCAACACGTTCAGCCATTGGCGTACCAATCTGCTCGCTAACCGGTTGGATTAGTTCTTCATCATCCGTTGCTGCCAGCTCAGCTTTCTCAGCTGGTTGACCGGTATTGTCTTCGCCGATTTCATCGTCGCCAAACAGCCCGCATCCAGACAATAGTAACATGCCTGCCAAAACCGGAGCCAACCGATTTACAAGCCTGCTTGACGGTCGATGGCGGACTCTCATTCGGCTTCGGCCGGATTCCATGGTTCATAATCGCCCGTCGCCGCAGCACGAACGCCACCGGCTTCAAGCGCGCCAGCTGGACGATAAGCATTGGCGGTACCGGTCAAATTGCCGGTAGGCTCTTTTTCCCAAATACGGGCCTGCGGCAAATAGCTCTCCGGAATTTCGTCAAAACTTTTATGCAACCAGCCATGCCATTCCGGTGGAACACGGCTCGCGTCATTCGCGCCCGAATAGATAACCCAGCGCTGATCGCCATCCTTGGAGATGTTTTTGGTCTGGTAATATTTGTTGCCAAAAACATCCTCGCCAATAAACTTGCCTTTGCGCGCGCTGAACAGCGCCGTGCCGATGGTTGCGCCGTCCCACCATGTAAAGATTTTGCCTAATATTCCCATGGCAGTCCGCTTAGCGTCACGAGTAGGGGCTTCGCAATTAAAAAATGCAGTGACGAAATCATGGGATGATGCAGAACCATGTCTCCTTGGCCCCTATTGCTGCCATTCTACTTTGTCGCCCGGCTCGATCCCCAACTCGGCTGCTCGGCCACCAGCAAGTTCCAGAACCGCTGCAACCGGTTCTCCGGATTCGACCGGCTCGAGTGAATAGGGGGTAGTATTAGTCGCTATGGATTCGATTGTACCGTCGCTGCGCACAAAGATTATATCGAGCGGGATTACCGTGTTCTTCATCCAAAAATTCGCCATTCGCTCTCTGTCGAACGGGAATATCATCCCTCGATCAGGCTTGAGTTCGGTACGAAACATCAAACCGCGCGCCTGCTCTTCTCTGGATGCTGCCAACTCGACTGTAAACAAATGGTCTTTGCCGTTAGACGTGATGGTCAATGGAACTAATTTCAAACCAGCCTCTGAAACAGACTGATCCGTAACGGGCTGGTTTTGGCTAGCGTTGCCGTCAGCATTGCCAGCTTGCGCATTGCAACTGCTTAGCCCCAAAGCTAGCAATATAAAGATAGGCCATACGGCCTGTTTTAAAAATCCGGACATCTACAGGGGTTCTTTATCCAACTTGTTGTTCGGCTTATTCCGTTACCGACACTGTCGTGATCTGTACCGCCATATGACCGCGATCACCATCGTCAATGCGAACCAAAACATGCTGCCCGGGCATTATTTCGGCAATTCCCGCGTTACGCAGCGTTTCCATATGGACGAAAATGTCACCTTCCATATTGCTTGCGACCAGAAAGCCATAGCCTTTGGCGCGATTAAACCACTTCACTTCGGCTTCGATAAACGCTTCGGTATCGGTAATCGCATGCATGGTTTTACGCCGCGCTTCGGGCGCTGGCCGATGAACCAGATTTTCACAATTGGTCTCATCAATGTCCAGAATTTTCGTCGCCTGCAGGCCCTTGGCCGCGTCGACATACTCGCAAGTCACCTGCGCCATTTCCGGCAGATCTCGGCGGCCTAGCGGTTCCAAAACTGTCCAGTGGACCAGAATGTCCTGACCATGATCCAGGTCATCGCCTTGATGCTGATCAAGATCGGGAATGATGAAACCAAATCCACGATGGGAATCAAACCATTTCACATGGCCGGTCGTCTGCAATACAGTGTTTGCCTGACGGTCCCCATCTTCACTAACATCACTTGCCGAACCATCATCGGTTCTAGCGGGCTCTGCATATAAACTTGCCACAATGCATCTCCGAACACTTCATCCGAATCATGGGTCCTGCAACCAAAAAGAATCGGGGTATGAACTTATAGCATATTAAATGTAAACTGGCGATTCTTCTTGTGATCAAAGGAATTTAGCTCGTCCAATACACTAGATTTACAACTCTGCCTCAATCTCTTCTCCAGGCTTGGCGAATACAAACCGGGAGGCCAAGTCATAATCATGGCCCGCTCTAACGAATGCCTGTAACTGTTTGCGACATTTGTCTTGGTCTGCCCTTTCTTGCGCAAACGGTCCAATTCCCTTTTTCCTTGCATATGTGCGGGCTGCGTCCCATTTTCTGGCCTCACTCAGATCAAGCGCCTGACGATCATCGCCTTCCGCAATGCCAGCCTGATACAGAGCTTGCGACACCCTTCGCTTCCCATATCCTTTGTTGGTCAGAGCGGTCGCTTTGTTTTTCGCAAATAGCACATCATCGATATAACCCAGCTTTGCGAAGCGTTCGACCATGACGTCAACATCCGCCGGACGATCTTCCGCCCATTCCCGTTCGCGTAATTTACGGAAAAGATAGGATTTTAATTTGTATCGCGTCGTTGCGTAGCGACTGACATAGCGCAGAGCGAGCTCTTGCAGGCCATCCTGGTCCAACGGTCTACCGCTATTTTTCAACGCTTCGCCTCTCTATCAGAACGACTGCCCTTTTTGTGCCACAGTAGAGCCGAAATTTAAACGCCAGTTGCAATCATTAAGGCTAGTTTAGGGTTAAGACAGCTGAAAATCTCGAAATTCGGCTGTTTATCTGGGAAAATGACGATTTGTAAGAAGGCTGGACCTTCTGGGAAATGGATTTTGTATGACTGAGCTGACACCAACCCCTACCGCAGACGATCTCCCCCGCCGTTTCGCTGATTTCGAAACAGTCGGCGAAGCGCTGGATTATGCGGCACAGGGCCAAAGAGGTTTTAACTTTCACGATGCGCGTGCCTCGCTGGTGCGGGTATATCCGTTCAAGGAACTTCAGACAGACGCCATGGCTGCTGCACGCCGTCTAATTGGCTTTGGTGTAAAGCCGGGCGACAGGATCGCTCTGATTGCTGACACAGAACCAAAATTTTGTGCATTGTTCTTTGGCGCGATCTACGCTGGCGCTTGGCCGGTTCCGTTACCCTTGCCAACATCATTTGGCGGAAAAGACAGTTATATTGATCAGATTGGTGTCCAGCTGGATAGCTGTGACCCGGCGATATTGCTTTATCCTGATGAAATAGAAGAACTTGCCGCAGCTGCTGGCCGGTCGCGCAAAATTCCGGTTTTCGGTTGGGACAAATTCGCCGAAAATACCGTGCCGGACTGCGAACTGCCGCAAGCCAAGAGCAGCGATATTGCCTATTTGCAATATTCCAGCGGATCGACCCGCTTCCCCCACGGCGTTGCAGTGTCGCATAAAGCACTGCTTCACAATGTCGGATCGCACTCACATGGCATGAACGTTGGTGAGGATGACCGCTGTGTTTCCTGGCTACCCTTTTATCACGACATGGGTCTGGTGGGCTGCTTCATCTCGATGGTCTGCAATCAGGTTTCGACCGACTATCTGAAAACATCAGATTTTGCGCGTCGGCCGCTGTCATGGCTAGACCTGATTTCCCGCAATCCCGGTACATCTTGCAGCTTTTCACCGACTTTCGGTTATGAGATTTGCGCGCGCCGGATCGGCAGCCAGTCCAATGTTGCTGAACGCTTTGACCTGTCGCGGTGGCGTCTTGCCGGTAATGGCGCAGACATGATCCGCCCAGATGTAATGCAGCGCTTTACCGATGCCTTTGCGCCAGCCAAATTTGACGCCAAAGCCTTTTTGCCAAGCTATGGCCTTGCCGAGGCAACTTTGGCTGTAACCATCATGCCGCCAGGCGAAGGCATGGAAGTAGAGCTGGTTGAGGAAACCGAACTTGCCGGTGAAAAACAGGCCGATGGCACCCGTCCGAAACGCTATCGTGCAATTGTCAACTGCGGCAAACCGGTGCGTGATACTCTGCTGGAAATTCGCGAGGAAAATGGCAGCCTGCTGCCCGAAAAAGCCGTTGGAAAAGTCTGGATGCAGAGCCCTTCCGTCATGGAATGCTATTATCGCGATCAGGAAGCGACCGACGCCTGTCTGGTGGATGGCTGGCTCGACACCGGCGATATGGGTTATTTGTCCGACGGCTATCTTTACATTGTTGGCCGCGCCAAGGACATGATCATCATTAACGGTAAAAATCACTGGCCACAGGATATTGAATGGGCAGTGGAGCAATTGCCCGGGTTCAAGGCCGGCGATATCGCAGCTTTTGCGATTACCACTCCGGGGGGCGATGAAACGCCGGCCGTTTTGGTGCAATGCCGCACTTCAGACGAAGTGGAGCGTTTACGCCTGCGTGATGAAATTCGCGAAAAAGTGCGAGCAATTACTGGAATGAATTGCGTTATCGAGCTGGTGCCACCGCGCACCCTGCCGCGTACCAGCTCCGGAAAACTGAGCCGCGCCAAGGCCCGTAACCTCTATTTGTCGGGCGATATCCAGCCTTATGCGGTTGCCGCCTGATCAAAGCTTAAATTCAGTTAACCATTTGGCGTAAAATTCGCTTCTGCTTACTTTTCGCTAAGGTTTTCCACGTATGGGCAAAGCGTGGAAGAAAAACTGTCATCCTCATCCGGATTACCAAACGATATTCCGGTAAGCGTCTTGCTTGGTATTTCCGATCCTGAAGGCATGGATTGGGGGCGCATTCGCGTGCTCCAATTTGAAGGCATGCATCAGAACGGTTTCATCAAGATGATCGGTTCGATCACCTGCGGGATATTGGCAGCTCAATTCTGCATGGGCCAAGTCAATGGATTTCTAATCGCATTATGGACGCTCGCCCTGTTCGGCCTGTACGTATACACATATATCAAAGCCCGCAAAGATGCCGTTTGGGAACGGAAAAGCATTTCCCGGCGAGAAAATATCGAGGTTGTTCTAACATCTGCTGCAGGCGGGCTATTATGGTCCACCGCGATCATATTTTTCGGTCCGGCAGCGGACTTAAACACAATGGTTGGGATATGGGCTTTGGTGTTGTGCCTTATGGTGGGGTCAGCCATGCTGATGTCTGCCGTGCCGCTGGCCAGCATAATCTTCATCAGTATGTGCGGCCTTTCGTCAGCAATTGGATGGTATCTCATCAATGGCTATCAGATGGCGTTGGCCTCAGCAGCCATCGCCATATTGCTGATTGCCTCCTGCCTCATGAACGGCCGCTCGTTCGTCAACCGCAAGATTGCCGAAGCCAACCTGAACGAAAAAAAGGAGGTCGTCAGCCTGCTCCTGCGCGAATTTGAAGATACCGGCGCGGACTGGTTGTGGCAGACAGACACATCGCGCCGCTTGACCCACGTGTCACCCCGATTTGCCCATGCTGTCGGTAAAACTGCCGAAGATATTGAGGGTCGCCCATTTCTGCAATTGGTTGCCGGGCAAGCATGGGATTCAGGGAAATTCCCACCCGCCCTGCATGAGCTGGCCGAAAAGCTGAAACGGCGCGACAGTTTCAGCAACATGCTGGTACCCGTCATGATCAATGATGTCACCCGCTGGTGGGAAATTTCAGCCTCACCCAAGCTGGATGAAAACGGCATTTTTCATGGTTTCCGCGGCGTCGGATCGGATGTGACCGAGCAACGCGAATCTGCGGACAAAATCTCACATATGGCGCGCTTCGATACGCTGACCGGCTTACCTAATCGGCTGCAATTGACAGAAACTCTGGGCAAGGCCCAGCACGATTCCGACAAGTGGAACGGTCGCTGCGGTTTCATGATGATCGACCTCGACCGGTTCAAGGCCGTCAATGACACATTAGGCCACCCGGTTGGCGATCGCCTGCTTGCCCGTGTGTCTGAACGGCTGCGCTCGATCATGACCGACAATGAGCTATGTGGGCGCCTTGGTGGTGACGAATTTGCTATTGTGATCAAGGATGCGAGCGATTCCCAATATATGGATATGTTGGGCAAGAAAATTATCGATACGCTTTCGCGGCCATATGAAGTGGACCAACACACGCTGTATATTGGTGCCAGTGTCGGGACCGCGATTGGCCCGCGAGATGGCCGCACCGTTGAGATGCTCATGCGCAGTGCTGATCTTGCGCTCTATCGCTCGAAAGATCAGGGCGGCGGCGCGCATAACCAATATGAACCAAAACTCCACGTCCATGCCGAAGAGCGGCGGGTCATGGAAATTGCGCTGCGCAAAGCGCTGGATAATGACGAGTTCTCTTTGAACTATCAGCCCGTTGTCAGTGCAGATACCGGCGGAGTGCAAGGTTTTGAGGCGTTGTTACGGTGGAACAATCCAAAATTTGGCGTTGTTTCACCTGCGAAATTTGTACCGTTGGCAGAAGATGCCCGGCTCATCGTCCCGATTGGCGAATGGGTAATGCGTACAGCCTGCTCGGAGGCAATGAAATGGCCTTCGACAGTTAAGGTTGCCGTGAATATATCAGCCGACCAGCTGACAGATCCCAACTTTCTGGACATGGTTGTTTCCGCACTTCACGATAGCAAATTGCCAGCTGATCGACTGGAAATCGAAGTGACAGAAAGCATTTTCATGCGCGAAGGAACGGGTGCCACTCAGGTTCTCGATCAGATCATCGCATTGGGTATCAATTTGTCGCTTGACGATTTCGGAACCGGCTATAGTTCACTCGGCTATCTTCGGAAAACACGGTTTTCCACGATCAAAGTGGACCGCAGCTTCGTGCAGGGCGCTGCCAAGAACGTGCCGGAAAGTCTGGCGATTATTCGGGCTGTTGTCGCAATGGCAGATAGTCTGGGAATGACCACGACGGCAGAAGGGGCAGAGACCGAAGAAGAAGTGAAGATGATCCAGAAACTCGGTTGCACAAAAATCCAGGGATATTATTTCGGTCGCCCGATGGCACCACATGATGCGTTGGATTTGTTCAAAAATTTTAATGCCGACCTACACTCCATCGACGACCGCGCCGCTTAAGAAAAAGCCGTCTACAGCTTGGACAGCTTTCTTTCGATACCACGCCAGATTTTGTCATAAGCCATAACAGACGGGCTGTGCGGCGCGAATTCACCAACCGGCCTTTTAATCCTGGTCATACGCTCGACGTCACTGGACATCGGAATGGTGGGCCATTTGGGGTTTTTCGCCAGGGTTTCCTTGTGAATGGTGCGGCGCCGGTCAACCATGTTGTAAACAGGAAGCAAAGGCGCATGTTTGCGCCGCTTCGCATCAAGGAATCGTTGCACATCAAGCAAAGCGCGTTCCGATAAAGGCGATGGAATAACCGGGACGATCACAAGATCAGCGTTACGCAATATCTGCTCACTGGTTTCTGTCAATCCTGGCGGGCAATCGAGAATGATGCGATCATAGTCTTTTTTGAGTTCGCGCAAGATTTTGCCGAGATGCTTTTTCTTGTTCAAGTCGAAAAAGAACCGGTCAAGACCGCGTAAAGAAACATCAGCAGCCAGCAAGTCCAAATTCTCTATCTTGGTTGGCTTGATGAGCTTGGCTGGTTTTATGTCGCCGCCAATCATAGCCTGTGCCCGATCATTCTTGTGCCGGTCACCGTTGAGGATGAACGATGCCGCACTTTGTGGGTCCAGATCCCAAACCAGCGTCCGCCGCGAAGAATTCGTAGCACTATTCCAGGCAAGGTTGACCGCAGTACAACTTTTTCCGACGCCTCCCTTCATGCTATAAATTGCAATAACAGCCATATTTGGAATCCGGTTTTGATGCGTCAGAAATCGCCAAAGTCAGGGCTGTCAGATAATTTCCTGTACCCGTTCCTGAGGCCTGCACAAGCGGACTCCTTTTTCCGTCTCAACCAGAGGGCGGTTGATCAGGATTGGCTCGGTCACCATGGCGTCCAAAATCTGGTCCGCTGTGGCTTCATTATCCGTTAGCCCCAGCTCTTCGGCGGGCGAACCGCGCACCCTTAGGCCTTCTTGCGGAGTCATTCCAGCATCACGGTATAGCTGTTCCAGCTTGGCACGACTGGGTGGGTTTTTAAGATATTCAACCACCGTTACATCGACATTGGGTGCTTCTTCCAGCAAAGCCAAAGTCTTGCGGGACGTGCCACATTTGGGATTGTGCCAGATAGTCGCTTTCATGTCTTGCTCCGTAACAGCCGTTTTCTGTGCCCCATAAACACCACCT
The DNA here is from genome assembly GCF_965233695.1 of Parasphingorhabdus sp. Taxonomy (GTDB): domain Bacteria; phylum Pseudomonadota; class Alphaproteobacteria; order Sphingomonadales; family Sphingomonadaceae; genus Parasphingorhabdus. The sequence continues at coordinate 1,387,888 of NZ_OZ247497.1, read as the reverse complement.
CACGACATGTTTCAAAGAAAATTTACAAAATACGACAAAGTTCATTGCTTATGAGAATTATTCTCATTAGTGCGGCATCTGATATTGAGAATGATTCGCATATTAGGGATCCTGCATATGTTTTCACGACGTTTCCGCTCTGCCAAATTTTTGTCTGCTGCCAGCATTATGGCTCTGGCCTTGCAGGCCAATAGCGGGCTGGCGGCGGAAGGAACTCTGGACGATGCTGCGTGGGATGATCAGGACGAGATTATCGTTACCGGCGAGAAAGACGGCTATGTCGCGATCAGCAGTTCGGGCCTGAAAACCGAGACACCCTTGCTGGACACCCCGCAGACCGTCTCCGTTCTCACCCGCGAACAGATTGCCGATCAGGCGCTGCAGGATATTGGCGACATATTGCGCTACACGCCGGGCACCTCCATCGGCCAAGGTGAAGGCAATCGCGATCAGATTACGATACGCGGCCAGAATACAACCGCCGATTTCTTCATCGACGGTATTCGTGATGACGTGCAGTATTTTCGCCCGCTCTATAATCTGGAGCGCGTTGAAATTCACAAAGGCCCCAACGCGATGATTTTTGGCCGTGGTGGCGGCGGCGGTATCATCAACCGGGTGACAAAATCCCCGATCGCTGGCGAGACATTCGGTTCGACGACAGCCAGCGTAGACAGCTTTGGTGCCTTTTACCTGAGCGGCGACGTCAATGCGGCGATTGCCGACAATGTCGCTTTCCGCATCAACGGCCTCTATGAAGAATTTAACAACCATCGCGATTTCTTTGATGGTCGGCGCTTTGCGATCAACCCGACAATTGGCGCGGAACTGAGCGATCAAAGCCGGATCCTGCTGTCCTACGAATATGTTGATGACGACCGTTCGGTAGATCGCGGCAATCCGGCAGAATTGCGCGCTGCCGATAATCCCTGTTCTTTCGAAGATCCATGCGGTCCTTTACGCGGTTTTCGGGATACCCTTTTCGGATTTGACGGCGTGAACAAAACCACATTGCAGGCGCATATCGTCAAACTGCGCGTCGAGCATGATTTCAGCGACACATTGCGATTCAATGCAACCACGCTTTATGCCGATTATGACAAACTATATCGCAACGTCTATCCGGTAGACGCCATACTGGCTGACCCCATCAACGGGCCCGCAGTCGATTCGATCACCCTTGATGGCTATAACGACACCACCGACCGCGAAAATTTCATCACTCAGGGCAATCTGCTCTGGACGGTTGAAACAGGTAGCATTGGGCACACCTTGTTGCTTGGCTATGAAATCGGCCAGCAACAGTCTGCCAACGCCAGGCAGGATATCTTGTTTGCTGACAGCAATGATGACCAGATCACCATCCCGCTGACCGATCCGATTGCGCAGCCTGCGTTCAGCTTTCCAGCATCCACCCGCAATCGTGTGTCGGACTTGAAATTCGTTTCGCTGTATATCCAGGATCAGATCAGCATCGGCGACCATTTTGAGATTGTCGGCGGTGTTCGCTTTGACAGTTTCGATATTGATGTGAACGACATACAAAACAACGTGCGCCTGAGCAGAACGGACGATAAATTCTCGCCGCGCCTGGGCCTGATCTACAAGCCCCAGGAAAATGTCTCCATCTATACCAGCTACTCCAAAAGCTTCCTGCCGCGCTCCGGCGACCAGTTCCTGACCTTGACTCCCACAGTGGGCGACACGCTCGGCACCGTGGATCTGGAACCGGAAAGCTTTGAGAATTACGAGATCGGCGTCAAATGGGACATCACCCCTGCGCTCAGCCTGACCACAGCTTTGTTCCGGCTTGATCGGGACAATCAGGCGATATTGCTGAACAATCAGGGCGATACCACCCTGTCCGGTTCCCGTACAGAAGGTGCGGAAATCCAGTTGGTAGGCCGTTTAACCGAGAAATTGCAAGTTAACGCCGGTTACAGCTATCTGAACGGTGAGCAGCGCAATCAGAGCACAGTGGACGGGCAGGATTTGCAGCTGTTCCAAGTGCCCAAGCATATGGCTTCATTGTGGACGAAATATGATTTCACCGATCAATTTGCCGCCGGTCTCGGCGTGACCCACCAGTCGAGCCAATTTGCTACCAATGATAATACGGTGCGCGTCCCATCCTTCACCCGGGTTGATGCCGCCCTTTATTACACCGTGAACGAACGGTTCAAGATTCAACTGAACATCGAGAATCTGTTTGATGAAACCTATTTTCCGTCCGTCCACAATAATGATAATATTACGACGGGTGAACCAATTAATGGTCGCCTTACGGCGACGTTCAGTTTTTAACATTGTCCGATTGAATTGCTGAATTTACTAATCCGTGGTGATTGACTACGAACTTTAGATCATGCTGGGTCTGTCGACCCCCCACCCCAACCCGTTGGCGGGCCCAGCATGAACCGGTTACCGATCGTCAAAAACACTAGGCTTGGGTGGTCAGTTGCAGCCCCATCGCTCCGATCAAGATCATTGCGATGAAAAAAAATTGCAGCGCAGCGAGCCGCTCATCAAAGAAAAATGCTCCGATAATCGTGATGGCCACTATTCCCGCGCCGGACCAGATGGCGTAGACCACACCGACCGGCAGGGTCTTGAGCGCCGGGGCCAAAACCCAGAAGCAAGCCGAGTATAGCGCAATTGACAAAACGCCCCAGTACCATTTTGCAAAACCATCGGACAGTTTTAGCAAAGTCGTGGCCAGAATCTCCAGCACGATGGCCGCCGCCAGATAGATCCAAGCGTTCACCCGTCCGCCCTACTTTTTGGGCGTCAGAGCCGGGACTGCTTTCGCGGCATCCGCCGGATCAATGCCCGGTGGCGGTGCGGCGCTCAGCACATCATCCCCGCGCGCTACACGCGCCGCACGCTGGATCGCCTCTCGTATCCGGGGATAGGTACCGCAGCGGCAGATATTGGTAATCGCATCATCAATTGCGTCCTCGGACGGATTGTTGTTTTTCTTTAGCAAGACCGACGCCGCCATGATCATGCCCGACTGACAAAAGCCGCATTGCGGTACATTTTCTGCTGCCCATGCTTGCTGCACCGGATGGCTGCGATCACGGGACAGGGCTTCGATTGTTGTAATGAACCGGCCTTCCAGTTCGCTGATAGTGACCAGACAGCTGCGAATCGCTTCGCCGTCTATTTCAACCATGCAGGCACCGCAGTCGCCCGTTCCACAACCATATTTTGTGCCAGTCAGATTGGAAGCATCACGCAGCGCCCATAGGAGGGGCGTGTCGCCATCCATCCGATATTCTACAGGCCGGTCATTGACGGTGAATTTGGTCATTGAGAAAAAGCCATATAAAAATCCGCAAGAAACTGGGCTGCCGAAGCCCTGATTTTAAACCCGACGCACCGGTCATTATCCCGCGGGCTAACCTTAAGGCAGCAGGTTTGGCAAGACTATTCCCGCCAGCTTTTGTCTTCCCGGTCGATCAGGCGCACCATCGCATCAAATTCTGGCACCCCTTGAATGGCAGGATCAATCGACGCTTGTGACAGATTAGCGAGATGCTTCTTGATTACCTCTTCACCGATCATCACCGGCTTGCCCATGGCCAGCGTCTGCATCTGAATCTCGCAAGCGCGCTGCAAGACCCAGTGGTTGAGAAATGCTTCTTCCAAAGTTTTGCCCATGACCACTGGACCATGGTTTTCCAGCAACATCATGCGTTTCTTGCCAAGACTCGCAAGGAAACGCGGCCCTTCATCTTCATGAACCGTGACACCCTCAAACTTGTGATAGGCAAGGCGCGGAACAATGGCGGCAGCATAAAAATTAACTGGCTGCAATCCGCCTTCCAGCGAAGCCACCGCCATAGTCGCTGTCGTATGAGTATGAATGATTGCATGGACATCCGGCAGCTCCCGGTGGAACAGGCTGTGTTGCGTGAAGCCGGCCTTGTTCACCGGATAGGTCGATCCATCGAGCGTATTCCCATCAATATCGATCTTGACCAGTGTGGAAGCAGTTACTTCGCTGAAATGCAGGCCATAGGGGTTGATCAGAAAAGCATCATCTTCGCCCGGCACTTTCAGCGTGACATGATTGAATATCATCTCATCCCAACCAAGATAGGCAAATATCCGGTAACAGGCGGCAAGCCGCTGGCGCGCCTTCCATTCTTCTTCGCTGCAGCTCGATTGGATATTGATTGCGGTGGCCATCTTGTCTCTCCTGATTCGCTTAAATTGCGCTTTGAAACCGATATGGCACAGGTGCAGGTTATAATCAAAAGGCGTTGAAGGCATGGATCAAGGCAGAAAACGGCTTGGAAACTGTGCAAAAATGCCACATATTAGAGTCGGAAATGCTTGAAATCGGTGGATTAGCCTGTTAGGCGCGCAGCAACTGCAGCTGAACGAATCATCTGCAAACCCTTTTTTATGGCTTAATGATATTTTCGGCCGGTTATGAATTTACCCGGCCTATCGACGATTTTGAACGGAGTTACTCAGTCTTATGCAAATCATGGTTCGCGACAATAATGTTGATCAAGCCCTTCGGGCGCTCAAAAAGAAATTGCAGCGTGAGGGCGTTTATCGCGAAATGAAACTGCGCCGGCATTACGAAAAGCCTTCTGAAAAGCGTGCACGCGAAAAAGCTGCCGCTGTACGCCGCGCTCGCAAGATGGAACGCAAGCGGATGGAACGCGACGGTACGATTTAAGGTCCGCGCATTACCCTTAGACTTTCATCAATTAGGTAGTCCGATATGTCCGTCACCACTGTTCCGATCCGGCCAATCAAAAAAGGGTCACTGACCAAATTGTGGATCGGACTTGCGCTGGTTCTGGTAGTGGCTACTGCTCTGGCCTATGTCGGCACGCAAAATGCGGTTGAAACCGGCGCATCCAATGAACAGTTTTTGGCAAGCAACGGCGATGAAGACGGCGTGGTAACAACAGAATCCGGCCTGCAATATAAAGTGTTGAAGCCTGGTGAAGGCCCCTCTCCCACTGCCACCGATACGGCGCTTGTGAAATACAGAGGCACGACCCGCGACGGTAATGTGTTTGACGAAAACGAACAGACGCCAATGCCAGTAGGCGGCGTTGTACCCGGTTTTTCCGAAGCCTTGCAACTCATGCAGAGAGGCGGCGAATACCGCATCTGGATCCCATCCGAACTTGGCTATGGCGAACAGTCACCGGGCCCTGAATTACCAGCCAATTCGATTTTGATCTTTGATGTCACTCTGCTCGACTTTATCTCGGCAGAACAGATGCAGGCGCTACAGCAGCAAATGCAACAACAAGGCGGCATGCCCGGCGGGCCGCCACCCGGCATACCAGGACAGTAAGACTTTAACCAATGCTCGCGCTAGAACGGCGGACAGGATTGTCGCTGGACGCTCTCAGCCCAGCCTGAGTTCAAGATAAAACCGAAACACCACCCGATGGCGCGCACAGGATAAACCGAGCATGACAGGCATCAGGTGTCTGATAGTGCTCGTTCACCCTAGCTTCCAATGCTGTCACTCGTGATTTCGGTGCTATCGCAACTACACAGCCACCAAAGCCACCACCCGTCATTCGGATACCACCTGCCGCGCCAAGATATTCTGCCCCAATCTCAACTAAGCGATCAATTGCTGGCACAGTAATCTCAAAATCATCGCGCATTGAGGCGTGGGATTCTGCCATGAGTTTGGATAATGCCGAAAGGTCTCCGTCTTTCAACACCTCTCCCGCCGCCAATGTACGCATATTCTCCGTAACGACATGGCGCGCCCGGCGATAGCTCAGGCTGTCTAACCCCGCGCGCCCTGCCTCAAGCTGTTCGATGGTCAGGTCGCGAAGTGCGGCGACACGATAATGAGCAGCGGCCTTCTCGCATTGCTCTCGCCTTTCGTTATAAGCGCTATCGACCAGTCCTCGCTGAACTCCGGAATGTATAACCATGATGGCCAGATCATCGGGAATAAAGACTGGCTTGGTGTCTAATGATCGGCAATCAATTAGCAGCGCAGAACCCGAAAGACCGCGTGCGGAGACGAGCTGATCCATGATCCCGCATGCACAGCCGACATAGTGATTCTCGCTATGCTGTGCCGTCAATGCAAGGTCTGTCTCGTTCAACGCGCCAGGCTGGCTTAGTTCCGTAAAAGCCTTGGCCAGTGCCACGCCCAGTGAAGCAGAGGATGAAAGGCCAGCGCCCTGAGGCACATTTCCGCCAATTGCTATATTCGCGCCAAGAAGCGATAACCCTTTATCGATCAGGCTGGCAGCGATTCCGCGGACATGATTTTTCCATTCAGCCGATTGTTTTGCAAACGGCTCTGTCAGATCGAAGCTATCTCGATCGCTGTCGAAATCGCAGGCGACCACATCAACCTGACTCCCACTGCCTGGTCCGATCGCGACCATCGTTTCATAGTCGATTGCACAGGGTAAAACGAAGCCGTCATTATAGTCGGTATGTTCGCCGATCAGGTTCACGCGGCCGGGTGCCGCCACCAGCATCGCCGGTTCTTCGCCATAGCTGTCGACATAGGCCTGCGTCACCCTGTCCCGCAAAAGCGCGCGACGTTCCGCGGTCATCGGGCCTGCTCGCTGAAACGGGTATCACTGACAGATCGCAGCATGTCTGCCGCTTTCTCGGGCGTCAGGTCGCGCTGTGCTTCGGCTAGCATTTCGTAGCCGACCATGAACTTGCGGATGGTGGCAGAGCGCAGCAGCGGCGGGTAGAAATGGGCGTGGAGCTGCCAATGTGCCGCGTCATCCTCACCAAAGGGCGCGCCGTGCCAGCCCATGGAATAGGGAAAGCTGCACTGGAAGAGATTGTCATAGCGTACGGTGAGCTCTTGCAAGGCCAGGGCCAGATCGTCCCGCTGCTCCACGTTCAGGTCCGGCATGCGCTGTACGGGAAAGCGGGGCAGCAGCAGCGTCTCGAACGGCCATTCCGCCCAATAGGGCACGATGGCCAGCCAGTGATCCGTTTGCACCACCACCCGTTCGCCAAGCTCTGCTTCGCGCTGGGCGAGGTCGAGCAGCATGGGGGTTCCGAAGTTTGCGAAATGACCGCGCATACTGGCATTTTCGCGGCGCAGTTCGTCGGGGACGTGGCTCGCGGCCCAAACCTGGCCGTGGGGATGGGGGTTGGAACAGCCCATCATTGCGCCCTTATTCTCGAATATCTGGACCGATGTGTAAGTTTGCCCAAGCCTATCCGAAAGCTCACACCATGTGTCCACAACCGCCACGATCTGGTCCCGGGACAGTTGCGGCAGGGACTTGCCGTGATCGGGCGAGAAACAGATGACGTGACATTCGCCAGAGGTCGTCTCGGCGCGGAACAGCGGATCGTCGGCCTGCTGAACCGGCACATCTTCCATCAACGCGGCAAAGTCATTCTTGAAGACAAACACCCCGTCATAGGCGGGATTCTGTTCCCCCGTGATCCGCCCGTTTCCCGGACACAGATAGCATTCGGGATCATAAGACGGCGGCTGCTCTTCCAGTTCCCCCTCGTCGCCCTGCCACGGACGGGACAGCCGTTGCGGCGAGACCAATATCCACTCGTCTTTCAGCGGGTTATAGCGGCGATGCGGTTTGTCAAACATGGCCGTTACGTCAGCGCCTCTCTAAATCCGGCAAAGCGCGCTTTATTGCCCATGGCGCGATTGGCCAGCAAGGCGGCGATGACCGATGTTGCCAGCGTGACCACCATGAAGTCGATATAATGCATGGTGATAATGCCCGCCGGTTCCAGCCGGAACGTATAGGCACCGTAAAGCAGCACGCCCCAGATCACCCCGCCAACCGCGGCTGGCGCGCAAACCCCGCGAAACAGCAGTCCGGCGATAAAGGCGGAAAGGATCGGCATCGATAACAAGCCGTTTAGCTGCTGCAGCAGGTTGATGATACTCTCCGCATTTTGGTAAAGCGGCACCAGCATGATCGCAACGACCGTCAACAGGACCGAAACCGCCCCGCCCAATTTCCAGTGATCCTTGACCTCGCCAATAAACTGCTCGTGAAAATCCACCGAATAAAGCGCAACCGAACTGTTGAGCACCGCGCTAAAGGTCGTGATAACGGCCGCCGCCACCATCGCGGCAAACGCGCCCGACAACCATCCCGGCAGCACTTCGGCCACCAACCGGCCATAGGCGGCATCGCCAATGTCACCGAACAGCTTGTACGCCACAACACCGGGAATGACGACAATCGGCGGCACGATCAATATGCGGATAATCGCCGCAGCCATCACGCCCTTTTGCGCTTCCTTCACCGTCGGCGCCGCCATTGCCCGCTGGGTGATATTCTGGTTGGTCGACCAGTAGAATATCTGGATGAAGATCATGCCGGTAAACAGGGTGTGAAACGGGATGGGTGAATCCGGTCCGCCGATCATCGAGAGCCGCTCCATGGGAACGTCGGTGACAATATCATAGTCCACCGCTGCCAGCGCCAATATGACGATGGCCACCGCCAGACCCAATATGCCAACGCCCGAATAGGTGTCCATCACCGCCACCGCGCGCAGCCCGCCGAAAATCGTATAGGCCGCCGAGATGACAGCCAATATGCCGGCAAAATAGATCAGCGGTATGTTGCTGCCGAACAGCGACTGCATGAACAGGGCCCCGGAATAGAGCGCGGCGGGCAGATAGATCAGGATGTTGCCGAACAGGAATAGTCCGGAAATCAGCGTCCGGATGCTCTTGCCCTTGTAGCGCTTTTCGAGCAGCTCGGTCACCGTCGTACAGTTATTCTTGTAATAGATCGGGACAAAAACGAACGCGAGGATCAGCAATCCGGCAAAGCCGCAAATCTCCCACCAGGCGAGGAGCAGCATCTGGTTGCCATTCATCCCGACCAGCTGATCGGTCGACAGATTGGTCAGCGTGATCGAGCCGGCAACAAACAACCATGTCAGGCCGCCACCAGCCAGAAACACGTCCTTGCTCGACCCGTCATGGGTCTTCGCCTGCCGGACTTTTGCCCAGGTTGCAAAACCGATAATTGCAGTGATGGCGATGCAGACGATAATCTGTACGCCGCTGGTTGTCGGTAAATTGTCTAACATGCGATCCCCTTTGCCCCCTTGTTCTGTTTTCCCCGGGGTGGCTTTTGTTAGGACCAGTCTACCCAAAAGCCAAGCCGAATTGCGTCGGAAACCGTTTGACTTTGCGCCAGAATTCATCGCCTAATCGGCCGATGGTTGAGAGGGGAACAAGCTGGCGGCTGGATGGCAATGCCATCACATTGGTGTTTGTCGCCGCCGGACGCGATGAAATAGATCTGGCCTATCTGGGCCCGCACTTGCCCGATGGCGAAGACCTCTTGGCACTGGTGGCTGCGGGACATTTTGGCCGCCACGAAAATGAGCCGGATGACCCCCGCATAGGCGGACTCTTGCCGCAAGCCCGTGACGGCTATCGCGGCCGGCCGGCTTTTCAGATCCGGTCCGGCGAACAGGCTGTCCATTGCGATTTTCAACTCGTCAATGTCGAAGCGGATGGATGCCGGATGACGGCCATGTGGGTTGAGAAATCGACCGGCTTGCAAGTCGACCTGCACTGGAAAATTGTCGATGCCCGCACCATTGAAGTAACAACCCAATTGTTGGCCGATGACGAAGGGGACATCATCCTTGAATCCGCGTCATCGCTCTCCCTGCCGCTGCCCCGCCCATTTAGCCATATGACCGCTTTTCATGGGCGCTGGGCGCGCGAGATGCAGGCGACGACAAGCCGCATCGGTCCCCAGGCCATCGAGATGCGCTCGGCCAATGGCAAGCCCGGCTTTGATGCGGGCAACTGGCTGATCTTTCATGGCGATGACGGCCAGAAAGATGGCGGAGAATGTCTTGGCATTCATGCATCTTCCTGTGGCGATCATCTGGCCCATGTCGTGCAGGATCAGGATGGCCGGGCCTGCCTGTCCATCGAGGCGCTACGGCAACCGGGCGGAATTGCGCTGAACGCCGGTGATACTGCCGATCTCGGCCAAGTGACGTTGATCCTTGGTGATGATCGGGATCATCTCACGCAGCTGTTTCACGATCATGTCCGGACGCATATCCTGCCGCTGCGATCAGACTGGGGGCCGCGCAAGGTCCATCTCAACAGCTGGGAAGCGCTGGCCTTTGACCTCGATGAAACCAAGTTAAGGACACTGGCCACAGCCGCCGCCGACCTTGGCATTGAACGTTTCGTGCTGGATGACGGCTGGTTCAAAGGGCGGCGCGGTGACCATGCCGGTCTCGGCGACTGGCAAGTGGATGAAGCGATTTTTCCAAATGGCCTGACGCCGCTCATCGACCATGTGCAGGGACTCGATATGGATTTCGGCCTGTGGGTTGAGCCGGAAATGGTGTCGCCCGACAGCGATCTATACCGCGCCCATCCCGACTGGTGCCTGCATGATAATCGTGCGGATCGTCCGACGGAGCGCAATCAACTGGTGCTTGATCTCAGCCGCGAAGATGCTTTTGCCTATATTCATGACGCGCTGGCTGCTTTGCTCGACAAACATGATATTGCCTATCTGAAATGGGATCATAACCGGCGGCTCTTTCCCGACAATGGCTTGCAGCAATTTGCGATCCAAAGGTTGCTCGGCAAGCTGCGGCAGCGCTATCCGGCGGTGGAGATTGAAAGCTGTTCCAGCGGTGGCGGGCGCGTGAGCTTTGACATATTGCAACAGTGTCACCGTATCTGGCCGAGCGACAATAATGACCCGATCGAACGGCTGCGGATCATGGAAAGCTGGACGCGGTTCCTGCCGCTCGAGATCCTTGGCAATCATGTCGGGCCGTCGCCCAATCCGATCACCGGTCGCCGCACCGATATGGATTTCCGCGCCAAGGTCGCCCTGTTCGGTCATATGGGTGTCGAGACCAATCCGGCGGCGATGAGCGAGGATGAGCGGGCGGTCTTGCGGGCGCATATCGCGCTCTACAAGCAATGGCGCGCCCTGTTGCATCAGGGTGATTTCCGGCAATTGCATCATCCCGAAACCGGCATCTATGGCCAGATGGTGGTGAACGGCGAACGCGCTCTGGCTGTGGTTGCGCAGACCGGCTTTGCGGAGAATTTCAATGTCGCGCCAGTCCGCTTGCCGGGTCTGGATGCCGGAAAACTTTACCGCGTCACCCTGCCCAAGCCGTGGCCGCACAAGGCGTCTGCCTATCTCGCCGATCCCGCTGCGTGGGAAAGCGGGATGGTCTTGAGCGGGCGGGTGCTGGCCGAACGCGGTTTGGCGCTGCCACTGACCCACCCGGAAACAGCCTGGCTGATCGCCATCGAAGAAAAGGGATAAAGCCAAATGATGAAACTGGGATGCTGCTATTATCCGGAACATTGGCCGGAGGACATCTGGGCCGACGATGCCAAGCGCATGGTGGAAATGGGGCTATCGCAGGTGCGTATTGGCGAATTTGCGTGGAGCCGTCTCGAACCGGCGGCGGGGCAATATGAATGGGAATGGCTCGACCGGGCAATCAAGACGCTGGGTGATGCGGGCTTGGAGATTATTCTCGGCACACCCACCGCGACACCGCCCAAATGGCTGGTCGACAGCATGCCCGATATGGTCGCCGTCGACGAACAGGGCCGCCCGCGCAAATTCGGATCGCGCCGCCATTATTGTTTTTCCCATCTGGGCTATCGCGAACAATGCCAACGGATCGTCGAGGCGATGGCGCAGCGCTATGGCGACAACCCGGCCATTGTCGCGTGGCAGACCGATAATGAATATGGCTGTCACGATACGATTGTGAGCTATTCCGATGCCGCAGCGTCAGCATTTCGCCGGTGGCTGGCCGACAAATATGATGATGTCGATGCGCTCAACAGCGCCTGGGGCAACGTGTTCTGGAGCATGGAATATCGCAGCTTTGATGAGGTTGATCCGCCCAATCTGACGGTGACCGAGCCCAATCCGGCCCATGTGCTCGACTATCGCCGCTTTGCCTCGGACGAGGTTGTTACTTTCAACAAGCTGCAGGTGGATATATTGCGCGCGCGGTCGCCGGGGCGGGACATGATTCACAATTATATGGGCTTCTTCACCGAATTTGATCATCATGATGTGGGCAAGGATCTCGATGTTGCCAGTTGGGACAGCTATCCGCTCGGCTTTCTCGAACAATTCTGGTTCAGTGATGAGGAAAAGCTGCGTTATACCCGCCAAGGCCATCCCGATATTGCCGCATTTCACCACGATCTCTACCGCGGATGTTGTGCCGGTGGCCGCTGGAGCGTGATGGAGCAGCAGCCCGGACCGGTAAACTGGGCGCGCTATAATCCGGCGCCGCTGGACGGCATGGTCCGGCTGTGGACGCTGGAGGCGATGGCGCACGGGGCGGAGCTGGTGTCCTATTTCCGCTGGCGGCAGGCACCCTTTGCGCAGGAACAGATGCACGCGGGTTTGCTGCGTCCCGATAGCGCAGTCGCACCGGGTGGTGATGAGGCGGCGATGGCGGCGGCTGATATCCAGCAGCTCGGACAGATTGGCGAGACAGCGAAATCGGTTGCGCTGCTCTTTTCCTACGAAGCCGCCTGGCTGTTCGAGGCACAACCGCAAGGGCAGAGCTTCCGCTATCTCGAGCTGGTTTTTGAAATGTACAGCGCACTGCGGCAACTGGGTTTGAATGTCGATATCGTGTCGCCCGATGCGGTGCTGGATCGCTATAAAATGGTCGTCGTGCCGAGCCTGCCGATTTTGAGCCCGACACTGGTGGAGCGGATTGCAAAGCGGAACGTCCCGATCCTGTTCGGACCCAGAACCGGCAGCAAGACCGCCGATTTTGCGATTCCAGCTGATCTGGCGCCCGGTCCGTTGCAGCAACTGATCCCGTTGAAAGTGGCGCGGGTGGAGAGCCTGCGGCCCGGCATGACCGAAAAAGGGTCGGACTATGAAGTCACGCGCTGGATTGAGACGGTGGAAACCGGATTGTCAGCCGACGAAATGGTCGATGATGGCCGCGGCGTGCTCTTCTCCAACGGGCCCGTCCGCTATCTTGCCAGCTGGCCGCCTGCACCGCTGATCAAACGGGTTTTTGCCGACATGGCGGGGGAGGCTGGCGTCGCGATATTCGACCTGCCAAGGGATTTGCGCGTCCGGCAACTCGGCGATGTCCATTTTGCCTTTAACTATGGAACCGGTGATTGCGACATCACTGATCACATGCAGGGCGGTGCGCTGATTTTGGGCGAGGCGCGGATCAAGCCCGCCGGTGTTGCCGCTTGGCGGGCGGGCTAAAGCCGCTCGGCCTGCGCCACCGCTTCCGATGCCCGGAGCGCCGATAATATCCGCATCAGGTGGTGGACATTATGCACCTCCAGATCGACCTCGAACGTATGGAAGGGCGCATCGCGGTTGGTCATTCTGAGGCGCAGGATATTGGCATTGTGAAAGCCGAAAATCCCGGCCATCTCAGCGAGCGTGCCGGGCTTGTTGTGCAGCACAACCATCAACCGCGCCGCCGCGCCATCGGTTTCCGTGCCCCAACTCAGGTCCACCCAGTCGGCATCCACACCATCGGCGAGTTTCAGACAGTCAATCGCGTGCACCTCGACATTGGCCCCGCTGCGGCGCAGGCCAACGATGCGATCACCCGGCACCGGATGGCAGCATTCGGCCAGGTCAAAGGCAACGCCAGGGGTTAGCCCCTTGATCGAAATCGCGCGGTCCTGCTCCGGCCATTCGCGGTCGTCGTCATTATCGTTCACGCTGCCGGGCATCAGCGCTTCCATGACCTCCCGGTCGCTCAGCTCGCGCGTGCCGATGGCGATCATCAGATCGTCCTCATCGTCCATATCGAGGCGCTTGAGCGCCGCCTTCAGCGCCTTTTTCCCGATCTTTCCGGGCAGCCGTTCGACAATCTCGTCATATAGCTTGGTGCCTATCTCGACAATCTCGTCGCGCTCCTTGTGCCGCACGAACCGGCGGATGGCGGCGCGCGCCTTGCCGGTGATGACAAAGGACAGCCAGCCGGGCTGCGGCTCCTGCCCATCGGATTTCAGGATCTCGACGACGTCGCCGTTGGTCAGCTGTGTCCGCAACGGCACGTGGCGGCCATTGACCTTGGCCCCGACCGCCTGATTGCCCAGATCGGTATGCACCGCATAGGCAAAATCGACCGTCGTCGACCCGCGCGGCATTTGCAGCAACGCGCCCTTGGGCGTGAAGGCGAATATCCGGTCCTGATACATGGCAAGCTTGGTATTCTCGAGCAGCTCTTCGGCATCCTCGGCATGGTCGAGAATCTCGATGAGATCGCGGATCCAGCCCGCCTGCCCATCCGGCCCGCCACCCTGTTTATAGGCCCAGTGCGCCGCCAGCCCATATTCATTGTCGCGGTGCATGCGCTCCGAACGGATCTGTATCTCCACCCGCATATTATTGCCGTGCATGATCGTGGTGTGCAGCGACTGGTAACCGTTGCGCTTTGGCGTCGAGATATAATCCTTGAAACGCCCCGGAACCGTTTTCCATTTCTGGTGCAATATGCCCAGCGCCCGATAACATTCCGCGCTGTTATCGGTAATGACCCGAAACGCCATGATATCGGTCAGATGCTCAAAACTGACATGGCGCTCCTGCATCTTGCGCCAGATCGAATAGGGGTGCTTTTCCCGGCCGCTTACCTTTGCGGCAAGACCGCCCGCTGCCAGCGCCTTTTCCAGCGAACGGGCAATTTTGTGAACCTGCCCGTCATCGCCTTCCTTGATCGCATTGAGCCGGCCGGTGATCGTCTCATAGGCTTCCGGCTCGAGATGGCTGAATGCCAGCAGCTGCATCTCGCGCATATATTCATACATGCCGATCCGCTCGGCCAGCGGCGCATAAATATCCATCGTCTCATGGGCAATGCGTTGGCGTTTTTCTTCGCTCTTGATGAAATGCAGCGTGCGCATATTGTGCAACCGGTCGGCCAGCTTGACCAGTAGCACGCGGATATCATCCGACATGGCGAGCAGGAATTTGCGCAAATTCTCCGCCGCGCGTTCATTATCGGTCTGCGCCTCAATCTTCGACAATTTCGTCACACCATCGACCAGCCGGGCGATGTCGGCCCCAAACAGCTTTTCAATCTCTTCGGTGGTGGTCAGAGTGTCTTCGACCGTATCGTGGAGCAACGCCGTCACGATGGTCTGCTGGTCGAGCTTGAGATCGGTCATCAGCCCGGCGACTTCAATCGGGTGGCTGAAATAGGGATCACCGCTCGCGCGTTTCTGGCTGCCATGTTTCTGAACGGAGAACACATAGGCGCGGTTGATCAGATCCTCGTCCGCGTCCGGGTCATAGCTGCGCACCCGCTCTACAAGTTCATATTGCCTTAACACGAAGGCAAGTTGTCTGGCTTTCCCGGCTGGAGCAACAAAAAAATAGCGTTGAAGCCAATGCCTTCGAGGGTGAAAGTCATGGCTTCAACGCTTGAGTGAGACCGGCGGAGCCATTTCCATGGCTGTTACGGGATTGAGTGGCCGGTCGTGAAGTCGATTTATTTGCGGTTCGCTATCCGTTGCTCGGCGCCATTTTTGTCACCGTTGCATTGGGCCAGAGCCTCGGCATCAATGGCTTCCCCTTTGTAGGAAAACGATGCCAATGGGCCGACCTTGCGGGACAAACGCGCGCAGACGGTCTTGACTGATGAGCTGCTTTTGGCCGCTTTGCACTCGGTTCCGGCACAATGCATCACGGTACCCTTGATGATATGGCGCGTCGCCTCCACCGGCTGTTGCAGCTCGGCCGTATAAGCCACGGGCTTGCTGCGGGCATTGGCCGCACTGGCGGTGAAGATGAGAGTGGTTGTCAAGATTGCGACAAAAAGCATGGCAATGTGGCGCAAGGGACTTTGGGAGATAAGCATTTTTAATTTCCTTTCGATTCAGCAATTCCCTTTTTGTTGCACCGAAACATCCTGGGGAGGAAAAGTGAGGAATAATCGGCTTGCAATTTAGGTTGCGAATCAGTACTTAATGTATTAGGTTTTAAGTTGCAACTAAAAACTTATATTTTTTTTGGGATTGTTCAAAACTTGGTCTAGGGTTGGCACATGGATAAATTGACGGAAAATCTAGCAGAACTCGGAACGGGCTGTTCTTTGCCCATTTCACTCGAAGTTATTGGCGAGCGCTGGTGCTTCATGATCCTGCGCGCCTCTTTCAATGGCGTGCGCCATTTTGAGGGTTTTCTGTCGGAAATCGGCATCGCCCGCAACATATTGGCCAACCGGCTGACCCGGCTGGTTGAAGCCGGCATCATGTCGCGCCGCCCCTGTGATCATGACAAGCGCAAGGTCGAATATCGCCTGACCGACAAAGGCGCGGACCTGCTCAGCGTGATTGTCGCCATTCGCCAGTGGGGCGAAAAATGGGAAACCGGTGTACCATCCAATCCGGTACTGGCCGACGCAAGAGACCGCCAGCCTATCAGCCGGATCACCATCCGGGCCCATGATGACAGGGTTTTAGGCCTGAATGACCTCTGCTGGATTGACGAAGCCGAACTCAAGAGCCACGCCTCCGACCATAGTGGTTCTGCCGACCGCGGCGATATGGTTGTTCGCCATCTCAAGGAAATTGGCGAACCCTCTGCGGCCTGAGCGCAGGTTGCCGGATTGCCGACGCAAGTCGGGATAACAAACAAAATCATCACTAGTGACGAAGCCCAGATTGGATCTTTCACCCAAGTGGACTTGATTCAACCCATTGGTGCCCGCTTTAGGCACTATCGCAAACGTCGGGGGCTCTCGCGACGCATGTATCGAAATGGGACAAAGTATTTTTTACGGCGAGAAACGTTGCTTAACACCCCCGAAAACATAAAATCTGCCCGGGTCTGCTAAGTTTTTCGAGTCGGTGCTCGAAGGAGGAATAGTGGAAAAAGTAAAATATCTTCTGATGTCGGGGGCAGTTGCATCTGCTTCCTGCATTGTAAATCCGGCCACAGCGGCCACGATTGTGGATGGCGCCTGTATTTCGGTAAGCGATCCAAGTGGCTGTCTTTTTAGCGGCAATATCAATTCAAGCAGCAATGGCGGCAACAGTTTTCTTAACGCCCAAAATGCCTATAATCTCTATAATGACACGCACCCAGCTGCCGCTCCGGATATTCTTCTGACGGTGTTGGCGTCGACAGATGATGGCAATTTCGGATCTTTTGGAAGCTTCACTGGCGGGGGATC
This sequence comes from Parasphingorhabdus sp., assembly GCF_965233695.1. Taxonomy (GTDB): domain Bacteria; phylum Pseudomonadota; class Alphaproteobacteria; order Sphingomonadales; family Sphingomonadaceae; genus Parasphingorhabdus. Next base: position 1,370,716 of record NZ_OZ247497.1, on the reverse strand, counting down.
GGATTCAGGGACGTGGAATCTACCAGGTTTTCTCGTTGAATTTGTTGCGGTGAAAGCATCTTCGCAATTTGTGCTCTATCGACTGAACAGTCCGGCAAGTTCCGGTTTCTGGGATACATTCGATATCCCCTTCCAAAATAATCCACATGATATTTCCCACCTGGTGTTTTTTGGAACAGAACAAATGGTTGCTGTGCCTGAGCCTGCAACATGGGCGTTCATGATTTTTGGATTTGGAGCTATCGGCGGCGCAATGCGCCGGCAGCGCAGTGTAAAAACGACTATTAGCTACGCTTAATAGCGACCCGTAAGCGTAGTCAATCACCTCGCCGGCGAAATCCGGCGAGGTTTTTTTTGATTGGACTATACGCAACTACAAAATGCTTTCCGACGAAAGCGGCCGCTCGAATGGAACCGTTAATGGATCCAATCATCAGATCCGAACTGTTTCCCGGCCATATATCTATTCGTTGACATAGATGCTGTTAATCGGCCGGGCCATGACCTTGCGGACAATCGGCTCGAAAAATTCCAGCGGTGCGCTTTCATAGTTGGCGTCGAACGCCTTCTGGTCATATTTCTCACAAAATTCCGCGCAGTCTTCAAAATGCTCATGGCCGCGAAAGCCTTCGCGCATATCGCGGTCCTGGCCGAGATGGTGGAAAAAATAATAGCCTTGGAAGATCCCGTGCTTTTCGGTGATCCAGTGCAGTTTCTCGCTGACAAACGGCTTCAGGATTGCTGCGGCGACATCAGGATGATTAAACGTCCCCAATGTGTCGCCAATATCATGCAGCAATGCCATTACGACATAGTCATCCGGCCGCCCGTCACGATGAGCCCGGGTGGCGGTTTGCAGGCTATGCTCCAGCCGGTCGACGGGAAAGCCGCCATAGTCGCCGTCCAGCAGGCGCAAATGATCGAGCACCCTGTCCGCAACCTTGCTGGCAAAAGGCATGTAATGGCTGCCAATAATGTCCCAGTCTTCCTTGGTTCCTTCTTCCATCGAAGGGAATTTTGCTCTGACTTCATTGGGGCCGCCCATGATACTCTCCTTTTTTGCGCATCTTTAAAATGCTATTATTTTTGACATTATTATGCGATTCTTCCCCAAACGGCAATGGCGCGCTATAGATAGGATATATGGCCGTCATCGATATTCGTCCCCAGCCCTTTTTTGGCAATAAAAACCGCGCTTTCTGGAACCTGCAATCTGCGGGCTGGGCCGCTGTGCTGGCGCTGCGCGGGTTATCGGGCATTTCCAATGGCTTGCCACTCAGCTTTCTGGTCCCAGCAATTATCGGAACGATAACCGGCTATTCGATCTCGCTGTTGCTTTCGGTCATCTATCGCAACCTCATCAATCGCAAGCCATTGGTGACATGGAGCGTGACCGGCGCCTCGCTAGCGGTGGCAGCGTCGCTCTATGCCTTTGTCGATGCCTGGGTCTTCCGTATCCAGAATCCGACCTCCGAAACCGCCTTTGGTACATTGTTTCTTGGCGCCCTGTTCCTTGGCAGCATGCTGCTCGGCGCGTGGTCGGCCTTATATTATGCGATAAACTTCTTTCTGCGGGTCGAGGAACAGAATGACCAGCTCCTGCGGCTGGAAACGCAGGCAACCCGGGCGCAGCTTGCCATGCTGCGCTATCAGCTCAATCCGCATTTCCTGTTCAATACGCTCAACAGTATTTCGACCTTGGTACTGTTGAAACAGACCGAGCCGGCCAATGCGATGCTGTCGCGCCTGTCCTCGTTTCTCCGCCACACATTGGTCAACGAAGTCCACAGCCGGGTCACTCTGGCGCAGGAAGTGGAAACGCTGCACCTGTATCTCGACATAGAAAAAATGCGCTTTGAGGATCGTTTGCGGCCCAGTTTCGACATTGATCCAGCGGTGCGCGACGCGCTGTTGCCATCGCTGCTGCTGCAACCGCTGGTCGAAAATGCGATCAAATATGCCGTGACACCGATGGAAGAGGGCGCGGAAATTTCCGTTTCGGCGCGTCTGGACAATGACAAGGTTAGAATTGTGGTTTCGGACACCGGGCCGGGGAAAAACGGTCCGATCCCGAAAAATACCCATTCCACAGGTGTCGGTTTAGGAAATATTCAGGAGCGATTAAACCAAGCTTATGGAGAAGCGCACGAGTTCGAGATTAAGTCATCAACAGGAGGCGGTTTTTCTGTGATCATTGCATTGCCATTTGAGACCAGAGAACAGATTGATAAAGAGGCGGCGCATGACAACGCCACAAGCGACCAGATCAGGAACGAAGCGATATTTGGGGAGCATGCATCCGATAGAAGTCATGGGGGTCTCGTCACCGCCCCTGCTATGGCTTCATCGCACCAAAAGGACATAAATCCATGACGATAAAAACGATATTAGTCGACGACGAAAAATTGGCTATACAGGGTCTGCAGATCCGCCTCGAAAAATTCGAGGATATCGAAGTCATTGACACCTGCAGCAATGGTCGCGAAGCGATCCGCAAAATCAAGACACTGAAACCCGATCTGGTGTTTCTCGACATCCAGATGCCCGGTTTTGACGGTTTTTCAGTTGTGCAGGGCATTATGGAGATTGAACCGCCTTTGTTCATCTTTGTGACCGCCTATGCCGACCACGCCGTCCGCGCCTTTGAAGCGGAAGCGGTCGATTATCTCGTTAAACCGGTGGAACCCGACCGGCTCGCCGATGCGCTGGAACGCGTGCGCAATCGCCTCACCGAAAAACGCGGTGCAGAAGAGATCGAAAAACTGAAAAATGTCCTCAGCGAAGTGGCGCCTGCGGCCATGGCCGATCTGGAAAATGCCGAGGAACCGGCCGCCGCCAGCCGCTATGAAAAACTCATCAACGTCAAGGATCGCGGTCAGATTTTCCGTGTCGATGTCGATACGATTGAACGGATTGATGCTGCGGGCGACTATATGTGCATTTACACCGCCGATAATTCGCTGATCCTGCGCGAAACCATGAAAGACCTGGAAAAGCGTCTCGATCCGCGCAATTTTCAGCGGGTCCACCGCTCGACCATCGTCAATCTGGGCCAGGTGCGCGAGGTAAAACCGCATACCAATGGCGAATGTTTCCTGATTCTCGGATCAGGCGCGCAGGTGAAGGTCAGCCGCAGCTACCGTGATGTCGTTGCGCGGTTCGTGCACTAATCGCGGCGTTTGTTAAAGAAATCCCTGAGCAGCGCAGCGGATTCGGCTTCGTCGAATCCGGCATAGACTTCCGGCACATGATGGCAGGTGGCAGCGGTGAAGAAATTCACGCCGCTGTCCACCGCGCCGCCCTTTGGGTCTATCGCGCCATAATAGAGCCGCCTGATTCGCGCATGGGCAATGGCACCGGCGCACATGGTGCAAGGTTCGAGGGTCACCCAAAGATCACAATCTTCCAGCCGATCGGTATCTAGCGCGCGGCAAGCCTGCCGAATCGCGGCGATTTCTGCATGGGCGCTGGGATCCTTGTCGGTTCGCGTCAGGTTATAACCGCGCCCGATTATCTCCCCCCGGCGGACGACCACCGCACCCACCGGCACTTCCCCAGCTTCGGCCGCTTGCCGCGCCAAAGCCAGCGCTTGCGGCATATAGGATTGGAAAGGATCGGTCGCCATGCGTAGCGACTAGCGCGAAGCAGTGGCAATGGCCAGATGAACCCGCTTGCCTATTGGGGATCGCGCAGGCAAAATGGCTGTAAGCGGGCGGAAAATCTTGGCGTGACGCTTGACGGACAGGCCTTTTGCAGTTAGGTGCGCTGTCTTTCCTACGGGAATCACTCATTAACAAGAAATTGGACAAGTAAGATGTCGCGGATTTGCGAACTGACAGGTAAGACTCGGCTGGTAGGTAATAACGTATCGCACGCCAAAAACCGGACCAAGAAAACCTTTTTGCCTAACCTGCAAAATGTGACCCTGTTGTCCGACGCTCTCGGCAAAGGCGTGAAGCTGCGCGTATCAACGCATGGCCTGCGTTCGGTTGAGCATGTTGGCGGGCTGGATAACTGGCTGCTAAAAACATCTGACGATAAATTGAGCCTGCGCGTGCGCCGCCTCAAAAAAGAAATCGCCAAGAAGCAGGCTGCTGCTTAAGCCGCTGTTTTACAGACTAATTTGAGATTGACGAAAAGCCGGGGCTCGCCTCGGCTTTGTCTTTTTGGGCTTCCGGCGTCGGAGTTTCCGATCCGTCGGCCTTACTTTTTTTGCGCTTCTCCTTGACCGGCAGCAATCGGAATTTCATCAGCAATGTTTCCTGAAACGCCTGGAAATTATCATCCGATGCTATCCAGATAATAGTATCCTCACCCTCCACCGTCACCGCAAGCGCCTCCATATTATCAACCCTCATCGGCGGTTTCAGCGAGGCAATCTGCTGCGATGTCCAGACTTTGCCGACTGCGATCTCTGACAAGTCACCGATTGAGACAATCGCCGACACGCCGTCGAGCGGCGTGAAACGGCGGTGCAATAGCAGTGCCCGGCCATCCGGCAGCAATGTCGCATCGGTAAGCTGATAGCCGCGCGGCGGACGGTAACTGAACAGCTTGGGCTCGATATTCGATTCTGCCGGATCACCATCAAATATCAATGCTTCGTAACCGCCCTTTTTATCCGCCGCAGATTCGGAAAAAACCAGAAAGCGGACCTCTTCCCCCTTGTCCCCCGGCAAGCGCAGCATGGCCTCGGCTCCGCTGTTGAGGGGCCATTTTTGCATCGCTTTGACTTTATGCTCCGCCTCTTTGCGTGCGAATGACGGGCCATAACGCCAGACACTGTGATAGCGTTCATAGCCGACCCAATAACGCCCGGTCTCCGGGTCATGGACGAGCGATTCCGCATCCCAATTCTTTATCGCAAATTCGTTCGCCACCGGCGGTCCATCGGGCAAAGGAGCAATGAAGGGCCGCTTGGCAAGCGCTTTTTGCTCATCAAGGGTAAAGCCGATTAGCACCCCGGCATCGCTCAACATGACAAACCGGTTATCGGGAAGAGCGAGCATGGAAGAGATGCCGCCGAAATCATCATTGTCGCTGGTCAATTTCCAGCCGGCCAGAAATGCAAGCCGGCCTGTCTTTGTGCGCTCTGCATTCTGGGAATCAAAATTCACAGGCTCTAGCTGAATATATTGGCTGTCATTCTTCTTTGGCGGCGGCCCATGCACATAGGTCACCGGAACAAGAAAGAAAAACAGGGACAGGCATGCGAATATTCGGGTCACCGGCAGGGCCATAACCGATCCGCGGATGCAAATATATTCTAATCTGGACGATCGGCCAAATCATAGGCTAATAGCCGGAAAGACTAGCGAAAAGGCTCGACATGAAGAAAATCTATTCCGATGCGACAACGGCTCTGGAAGGCCTGCTCTTTGATGGCATGCATCTTTGTGTTGGCGGCTTTGGTCTATGCGGCATTCCCGAACGGTTGATCGACGCATTACAGGCAGATGGCGTGAAGGATCTGACCATTGCTTCCAACAATGCCGGGATCGATAATGAGGGTCTGGGCAAGTTGCTACGCTCCAAGCAGGTGAAGAAGATGATCTCTTCCTATGTCGGGGAGAATAAGGAATTTGAACGGCAGTTTCTATCCGGCGAACTGGAAGTCGAATTCTGCCCGCAAGGCACGCTGGCCGAACGTTGCCGTGCCGGTGGTGCAGGAATTCCGGGATTCTATACCAAAACCGGCGTCGGCACGCAGGTTGCCGAGGGCAAGGAGGTCAAGAGTTTCGACGGCGAGGACTATATCCTCGAACGCGGTATTTACGCCGACCTATGCCTCATCAAGGGATGGAAAGCCGATAAAGCCGGCAATCTGATATTCCGCAAGACCGCCCGTAATTTCAATGCTCCCATGGCAACGGCGGGAAAAATTTGCGTCGCAGAAGTGGAAGAGATTGTCGAAGTCGGTGAGTTGGACCCCGATGCAATCCATTTGCCGAGCATTTACGTCAAACGCCTGATTGATGGATCGCCCTATGACAAGAAAATCGAGTTTCGCATGACACGGGAACGGGAGACAGCTTGATGTTCGGCAAGAAAAAACAAGGCGGGCGTTTCGACAATGCCATTGCGGTCGATCAATTTGATTTTCTTGACCAATCGCACGAAGTCGCCCGCTTGTGGGTCGAAGATGGCGCTGGAGCTACTTGCATCATTCAACCCGAACATCTCGAAATGCCGGAAATGTTCGGCATGCTGATGGTAGATTCCATTCGGCATGGTTCGCGGGCCTTTGCGCAGGCGCAGGGTATCTCGGAAGCAGAAGCGCTCAGCCGGATTTGGGCCGGTCTGGACGCGGAACGGAACCGTAACACAACCGATCTCGACACCGTGCAGAATTACCAGAAGCCGGACTGAAACCGCGGCTGCCTAACGCTCAGGAGCTGACAACCAAGATGAGAGAGAAGAATCATGCCGTGGGATAGAAATCAAATGGCCGCGCGTGCGGCGCAAGAACTGCAAGACGGCTATTATGTCAATCTCGGCATTGGCATTCCGACGCTGGTTGCCAATCATATTCCCGATGGTGTCGAAGTAACGCTGCAATCCGAAAATGGCATGCTGGGCATCGGGCCATTTCCCTACGAAGACGAGATTGATGCCGATCTAATCAATGCCGGGAAGCAAACCATCAGCGAGCTTCCCTCGTCCAGCTATTTTGGCAGCGCCGACAGTTTTGCCATGATCCGCGGCGGACATATTGATTTAACCGTTTTGGGTGCAATGGAGGTTGCCGAAAATGGCGACATTGCCAACTGGATGATTCCCGGCAAAATGATCAAGGGCATGGGCGGCGCTATGGACCTTGTTGCCGGCGTGAAGAAGATCATCGTGGTCATGGATCACTGCGCCAAGGACGGCAGTCCCAAGTTCATTCCCGCGTGCACATTGCCGCTAACCGGTACCAATGTGGTGGATATGATTATTACCGATCTGGCCGTTTTTCATCGTGCGGATCATGATAGCCCATTCAAACTCATTGAACTGGCACCGGAAGTGACGGCTGAGGAAATCGCAGCAAAGACTACCGCGTCCTATATTTGACTGTTTTATAGCTTTATTGGCAGAAAAGAGCATCCAAAGCCCTGCTGGACAAGGCCGGCAGGGGGCTATGTTTATCATTCAATGAAAACCTTAGCTAAAGAACACTTGATTTATCGAGTCATGCGATACATCTGTAATTTATATCCAAAATGGATGTAAATTACTTAGCAATTGAAAAAATTAGGGTATTTGGGGAAATATCGGGATCGGGGGAACAAAATGGCAGAAACAGATAATCGGATGGACGAAACACTCATATCACTGACTTCACAAATTGTTGTGGCGCATGTGAACAATAACAATGTGGCTGTCTCCGACCTGCCCGTATTGATAAATAGCGTGCATAGTGCACTGGCCGATCTTACCGGAGGAGCCGGGCCGGCAAAGACAAAGCAAGAACCGGCCGTGCCGATCGACCAATCGATCAAGCCGGATCATATCGTCTGTCTCGAAGACGGCAAAAAATTCAAGATGCTCAAGCGTCACCTGATGACACGCTATAATATGACGCCCGAAGAATATCGTGCGAAATGGGGCCTGCCACCAGACTATCCGATGGTGTCGTCCAACTATTCGAAAGTCCGCAGCGGCTTGGCGACGAAGATTGGACTCGGCCGGAAATAGGGTTAGGCCATTCTCACGCAGCCAGTGAGATCCAAACCGAATTAGAGAAGCACCACCGGTCTGCGGCCCTTTTCCTGCAGCCGATGGTCGCTTCTGCCCGAATATTGAATAAGATAAGTTAATAGAGTGACTTATATTAAAAATAAAAACTTACACGTCTGTGCAATTACTGTTGTTACAAAACTCCACATACTCAACATTATTTGAATATCAGTGTAATTTTATTGATGAATCCCTCCTGTTGTCATTTGGTTGCCTTCGTAACCAAACAGGGAGTTCATCATGCGGACAGCTTATACATCTAAAACCTTGCGCGGATTCTGCGCGTCAGCGGCAATTATTGCGATCGCCATATCTGCAGCAACCGCGAAAGCGCAGACCGAGAATAGCGGTGAAAACCAAGCATCAACCGAACAGGATGAAGCCAATGTGGAGGGAACGACTATCATCGTGACCGGTTCTCGCATTGCCCGGCCAAATATCGAGTCTGCAGTTCCGATTACGACTATCGCAGGAGACGAGTTTTTCCAGCAAGGCTCGATCAATATCGGCGATACGCTGAACGACTTGCCCCAATTGCGCAGCACCTTCAGTCAGACCAACTCAGGGCGTTTCCTTGGCACAGCTGGATTGAATCTTCTGGACCTTCGGGGTTTGGGTACGGAGCGCACCCTGACACTGGTCAACGGCCGGCGCCACGTTGCTTCCGATATATTGTCAAACGGTACTTCTGTTGACGTCAATACAATTCCCAATGATCTGATTGAACGCGTGGATGTTGTAACCGGCGGTAATTCGGCCATATACGGATCGGATGCGATTTCCGGCGTGGTCAACTTCATTCTGAAGGATGACTTTGAAGGGCTACAGCTTCGTGGACACACAAGCATTAATGACGAAGGCGCCTTCCCGACGCATTATATATCAGCGCTTGGCGGACTGAACTTCGCCGACGGGCGTGGCAACGTCACGCTTCATGCCGAGTTTGCAAATCAAGATCGGGTCTTTGGCTCGGACGTTTCTTATTTGCGCAGAAATGACGACTTCCTCACCATTGATCTGGACGGCGGCGGCCTTCCGGAAAATAGTGATGGTTTTCCGGATCGCGCCTTCTTTCGAGATATCCGGTCAGCCAGCATCTACTTCGATGGCCTGGTCCCGATAACACGCGGAACCGCTTCGCCAGAGTGCGGATCAGGCATTAATGGCGTGCCGTATAATTGTACTTATATATTCACACCTGATGGCCAACTTGTGCCGCAGACCGGAACCCGTCTTGGCTCAGGACCGATTGGCGGAATAGTGGGTGGCAATGGCCAAACAGGGCGTGAAAGGGAATTGTTATCCGTAATTCCAAATCAACAAAGGTATAATTTCAACCTGCTCGCTCATTTTGAGATTAGCGAAGCGTTCGAGCCTTTTGTCGAGGCCAAATATGTCCGTATTGAAACACAAGGACAACAATCCAGTCCCGCATTTGTTCAAGGCGTTACTTTTGGGGACCAGCGTGAACTTGTTCGTCTCGACAATCCTTTTTTGAGCCAACAAGCGCGAGATCTGATATCAAGCGAGATATTGGAGTCTGGCTTTAACTCGAGCCTCATTCGGCGAAATGAGTTAGATGCTGACGATCTAGCTGCGATTGCTGATGGTTCCTATCGTTTTACCATCGCCCGGTCTTTACAGGATCTGGGTAGCCGTGATGAGAAATCTGAACGCGATGTTTTCCGTGTCGTTGGCGGCGTTCGTGGCCAGTTTAACGATGACTGGAACTACGAAGTTTCTGTCAATTATGGCAGGGTCGAGGAAGACACACGGATTTTGGGTAACATAATTCCGCAGAGGTTTCTGCTGGCCCTCGACTCCGGGATCAACCCTGCGACAGGCGAAATCGCTTGCCGTGCGCAGTTCGATCCAGCAGCGGCAACAGCCTATAGCGCCGCCGACGCTCCATTTCTTGCAGAGGATATAGCCAACTGCGTTCCATATAATCCCTTTGGCGCACCTGATAACTCCGCTGCTGCTAATTACATTGTCGAAGAGACAGTTTCCAGTGCGACCCTTGAACAACTGGTATTCAGCGGGTTCGTGTCGGGTGATACGAGCGGCTTTTTCGAGCTTCCCGGCGGGCCGGTCGGCTTTGCTGTGGGGGCGGAATATCGCCGTGAGGAACTTTTCTATCAGGCAGACCCGATTGTGGAATCCGGTCGAACATTTTACAATGCTCTGCCAACATTTGATCCAGATCCTTTTGAAGTCAAAGAGGTTTTTGGTGAAATTCGGATCCCCTTGCTCGCCGACAGACCGTTCTTCGAAGAACTGACTTTGATCGGTTCGGGACGCATCTCGGACTATGACGGAGCGGTCGGAACGGTTTATGCCTATAATGCGGGATTCGAATGGCAACCAATCCCCGACATCCGATTCCGGGGTCAATATGGCAGGTCTGTCCGGGCACCGAATCTGAGTGAAACGTCATCCGCACTGTCACAGAATTTTGCCCCCGGTTTCCAGGATCCATGTCGGCCGCAGAATATTAATGCAGGTTCAGCGAACCGGGCTGCCAATTGTCGCGCGGATCTCGGGGCTTTGCTCGACACCGCCGCGTTTGCCAGCCTGCCAAACTATTCGCTTGAGATCTTGAGCGGAAGCAATCCTGATCTGACTGAAGAGACATCAGATTCATACACTATAGGCGCAGTCATCCAACCTCGGTTTTTGCCGGGATTCTCTCTCACGGTCGATTATTACGACATCAGGGTTGAAAACGTGATTACATCTGTACTGGCTCAAGATCTGGTCAATACTTGTTATGATTTACCGACTTTGGATAACTCGTTCTGCGCGTTGATCAATCGTTTCCGGGGTCCGGGTACAGGTCCCAATGGTGAGATTCCGGGGCAGATTCTTGACAATGATCTGGTGGTTAGCGGCGTCAACTTCGCTGCTCGCACGGTCCGAGGCATTGATATAGAGACAGCCTACCGTACGACATTTGGGGAAGACAATGCACTTAGCACGCGCTTCATCTACACCCACTTGTTTGAACGGAGTAACTTCGAGGACCCGTCCTTTCCAGACTTCGAGGACCGGGTTCTGGGCGAACTTGGTGATCCGCAGGATGAGTTCCGCTTCAATGCCGATTTAAAACTTTCCAATGTGACTTTCGGATATCAAATGCAATATATCGGATCACAGGTTCTCAATAACTACGAGGACTTCTTCAGCGTCCAAGGCCGTGATCCTGAAAATTCCGACTATGCTGACACCCGGAAGTATCAAGAGGTCTTCTATCATGACATTCGAATGGGAATTGAAGTCAACGAAAGGTTCAATTTCAATTTCGGCATTGATAATATACTCGATACCAATCCTCCACTGGGCTTGACCGGTATTGGTCAAGGAAGCGCCATATATCGAGTAAAAGGACGGAACTTCTACGCCGGTTTCCGTGCTAATTTTTAGTCGAAGAAATTACTGAGAATGCGAAGGGCTGGAATACATTGTTCCGGCCCTTTTCGTTTTGAGAGGATTTCACCAAATTGATGAAATGAAGACAACGCAGCACGCACAAGAACTGGCCACCCAAGGCAAAGTGTCAGAAGCATATTCGCTTCTGTCTTCGGCTGCGCAGCACGGTGACGCCCACGCAGCTCTGGAACTGGCTCAATGGCGAATGACAGGCGACTTCATTCGGCGAGACTTTGGCGAAGCTCGGCAGCTGTTTGGATGCGCTGCAAATCTGGGGTTGCAACAGGCTGAGGCGCCCTATCTCGCGCTTTTGGCGAATGGTGCCGGACGTATCGGTCGCCGCTGGACCGAAGCTCTGAAAAGGATGCGGTCACGTTGTGAAGCAGAACGTGACCTTAGGTTTCAGCTTGCGCTATTGGAGCAAATGGACCTTGATCAGCACGGTCATTCCCGAAGGAAATTCAACTCTGAGCGTATCAGCATGGTTCCAGATATCCGAAAAATTCCTGCCTTTTTTTCAGCTGAAGAATGTGAATATCTAATCGAAATGGCAACGCCCTTGCAGCAGCCCTCGGTCGTCGTCCACCCATCAACAGGCACGTTTGTTCAGGATCCCGTTCGCACCTCTACGGCTGCTGCTTTTCCTTTCATTTCAGAAAATCCATTTCTACACGCTATCAATCAGAGGATCGCCGCTGCTACTGGCACCCAATATGACCAAGGGGAACCGCTTCAGGTCCTCAGCTACACTGTAGGGCAAGAATATAAACCGCACAGCGATGCATTACCTGGTTTTCACAATCAACGGGTGAAGACAATGTTGGTCTATCTCAATGAAGACTTTGAGGGCGGGGCGACTTTCTTTACCAAGATTGGTAAAGCCATTCGTGGCCAAACGGGCGATGCGATTCTGTTTATGAATGTGGATATGCAGGGCAAACCTGATCCAGCGGCAGTACATGCCGGTCGTCCGGTTGATAAGGGCCGCAAATTCATCCTCTCCAAATGGATAAGACAGTATCCTCTTGACCTGAGCGGACCTCCTGATCGTCCATTCTGATTGCCAAGCTATCCCGATTTCTCATCGTCACTTGAAACCATCTCGAGATTGAATTTCCAACTTAACCAATCTCTGATAACGCCACGTCCATGCTATTTTTCTGCATCCTGGACCCGCAATTCCAACCAGAGGCGAGATCATGAAAGCGATAATCGTTGGCGGTGGTATTGGCGGGCTAAACGCGGCTTTGTGCTTCCACCAGTTCGGCTGGGAAGTCGAAATACTGGAGCAAGCCGCGCAGCTGGAAGATATTGGTGCCGGCATACAAATCAGCCCTAACGGGATGCAAGTGTTACGGGTGCTGGATATTGACGGGCAGGTTGCGGCAACCGGTTTTTGCCCACGCGCGACACAATTCCGGATGGGGCAATCCGGCCGGGTCATCATGACCCAGAATATGGGGCAGCGTCTTGAGGAAAAATGGGGCGCGCCCTATCTTCATATTCACCGGGCTGATCTGGTTTCGGCCATGGCCGGCGCACTGGATGAGCGCTGTCCCGGTGCCCTGCGGATGGAAACAATAGTCACGGACTATGGTCAGGATAGCGAAACGGCCTGGGCGACGCTGGACGATGGCACAACCGTTGAAGGCGATATCATCGTCGGCGCCGATGGTATCAAATCGGCCATTCGCACCCAGATGCTGGGATCGGAAAAGCCCCGGTTCACGGGCAATGTGGCGTGGCGGGCGGTTGTACCGGTTGAAAAACTGGGCAGGAATGCGCCCTTGCCTGTGGCCTCTATATGGCTGGGTGAGGGCAAGCATGCGGTCACCTATCTGCTGCGCGGCGGCACGCTGGCCAATCTGGTTGGCGTGGTGGAGCGCGATGACTGGCAACAGGAAAGCTGGACCGAGAAGGGCACGCGCGAACAAGCGATGGCCGACTTTGCGGGCTGGCATCCGACCATCACAACTTTGCTGGAACAGGCCGAGCACCATTATCGCTGGGCCCTGTTCGACCGGGATCCGCTGGATCAATGGGTGGATGGCCGGGCGGTCCTGATCGGGGATGCGGCCCATCCGATGCTGCCCTTCATGGCGCAAGGTGCGGTGCAAGCGATTGAAGATGGCTATGTGCTCGCCCGATCGCTTGCCGAACATGGCGATCGCGACCGCGCGCTCCGCCACTTTTTTGATGTCCGGCGGGATCGGACAGCAGCGGTCCAGAAAGCCGCGCGACGCAATATGCGGCTTTTTCATCAGCGCACACCGGGTGGTAAGCTGGGCACCTATGGTCCGATGTGGCTGGCCGGAAAAACAGCTGGTCAGGAGGCATTCGACGCGCAGCTGGAATGGCTTTACGGCCATGATGTGACTGCGAATGGAACCGCGCCGCTGCAAGGATAATCCGATAATGGTGATATCCGCATATTGCCTATGCGCGCCCCGCCTGTCATAGTGATATATATAGCTAAGACAGGGGAATGTTGATTATTACACGTTCATTGGCGTGGATTCGCCTCCACCCCGTTATCTCGGGCCTTATCGCCCTTGTCCTCATCGCGATCCTTTACAAGGTCATAGTCCCTTCGCCAGCGACCTATGAATATATCGCAGAGCCTGTGACGCGCGGCGATGTAGCCCGCATTGTTTCGGCCAGCGGGAAATTACGCGCGCTCAACACCATCAATGTCGGCTCGGAAATTTCCGGCCAGGTCACCGACGTTTATGTCGATTTCAACTCGCCGGTAACGGCCGGTCAGCTGCTCGCGCGAATCGACCCGACCCGTATCGAGGCCCGCGTCACGCAGGCGCGTGCGCAAGTGGCCTTGTCGCGGGCAAATCTGGCGCAGGCTGAGGCCTCTATCATCCGCGCACAGACCGACTTTCAGGTCCAATCCCGCGAATTTGAACGACAACAACAACTGGCAGAAAAAGGTTTTGTATCCAAGGCCGGTATTGATCAGGCGCGCAACGCGCTGGCGAGTGCACAGGCGTCTTTGAGCACCGCCAAGGCCCAGGCACAGAGCGGGCGCGCACAGATTGCCCAGAGTGAGGCGGAGCTGTCCTCTGCCCAGCTCGACCTTGATCGCACGCGTATCCTCGCACCGACCAGCGGAGTCGTGATTAACAAGCTGGTCGAGCCCGGCACCACCGTGGCCGCGAGTTTTCAGACGCCCAATCTTTTCGAGATCGCCGCCGATACCAGCCGTATGCAGGTCGAGGCCTCGGTTGATGAAGCCGATATCGGGCAGGTTCGTGTGGGCCAGCTGGTGCGGTTTACGGTCGACAGCTATCCGGATGATACCTTTGTCGCCAAGGTCGGACAGATCCGCAAGTCCGCGACCGAAGAGCAAAATGTCGTCAGCTATCTCGTCATTCTGGATGTCGACAACAAGGAGGGGAAGCTGCTCACCGGGATGACCGCCAATGTCGAAATTGTCACCGGCACAAAGGCCAATGTGCTGCGCGTCCCCGCGCCAGCCATCCGCTTCCGTCCGCGCAAGGATGACCGTCCTGATGAAGATGACAAAAAACCGACGAAACCGGCTGACAAAAATTCCAAAAAACCACGCACGGCCCAGATCTGGATCGCCAGCGATGATCCATATAAGCCGACACGCCGAACTGTTACGATCGGCCTTGCCGGAGAGGATTTTGTCGAAATCGTCAAAGGCGTGAAAGAAAAAGAGCAGGTCCTCGTCCGTTCCAAAAATCTGGAAAATGAAGAAGACGAAGAAGAGGATGAGTTTGCCCGCGGGAACACATAAATAATGGCCCTTGTCGAAACACAGGATCTGGTCAAAAATTATGAGCTGGGCGGCGAAACGGTCCGTGCTGTTGACGGGGTGTCGCTGTCGATAGACCGCGGCGAATATGTTGCCATCATGGGCGCCAGCGGATCGGGCAAATCGACCTTCATGAACATGATCGGCTGTCTTGATATCCCGACATCGGGCGAGGTCCGGATTGATGACATCGCCACCGGCGACCGGGATGGCGATGCGCTGGCCGAATTGCGCAACCAGAAAATCGGTTTTGTATTTCAGCAATTTAATCTGCTCGCCCGCACAACCGCTCTCGACAATGTCGCGGTGCCGCTCATCTATGCCGGGCTTGGCGGTGAAGAACGCAGGGCGAAGGCCAAAGCGAAGCTTGAGGAAATGGGGCTGGGCGACCGGCTCGACCATAGTCCCGCCAAATTATCAGGCGGACAACAGCAGCGCGTTGCCATTGCGCGCGCGCTGGTCACCGATCCGGTCATCTTGCTGGCCGATGAACCAACGGGCGCGCTCGATAGCAGGACATCCGAAGATATCATGCAGATTTTCCAGACGCTGAATGATCAGGGTATCACGATCATCGTCGTCACCCATGAAGCGGAAATTGCCGATCACGCCAAACGGCGAATCGAATTTCGCGACGGCAAGGTGATTGAGGATATCATGACCAAGAAACGGCGGAAGGCAGGCGCATGATGGGCAACCTGGCACAAAAAGCGTCTGGCTGGCTGGTCAACGTGGCCATCGCGATGACGGCCCTGCGCACCAATTTGATGCGCTCGATATTGACAACATTGGGAGTGATGATCGGCGTGTTCGCGGTGACGCTGGCCGTCGCTGTCGGATCGGGAGCGCAAGTGTCGGTGATGCAGTCGATCAATGCGCTGGGTTCCAATATGGCATTGGTCTTTCCGCAGCCGGATACCGGCGAGGGCGGTCGGCGCTCCTTTGATCGCGGACGACTAACCATGCGCGACGCGCGCGCAATCGAAAAACAGATTAGCGGCATTGACGATATCGCCCCGCAACTGCGCACGAATATCCAGCTGGTCGTTGCCGGGCGCAACGCCTCAACCAATGCGGTTGGCACCACCCCGGGCTATGGCAAGGTTTCCAATGTTGTCGCCGAGTCGGGCCGGTTCATCAGTGAAGCCGATGTCCGCTCTGCCGCACGGGTGGTTGTTCTGGGCCCAAGCGTCGCGCGAAAGCTGTTTGGTGATTATGATCCGGTTGGTGAAACCGTCCGCATCAATCGCGCCCCGTTTAACGTCATCGGCGTTCTGGAGTCCAAGGGATCGAGCTTTGGCAATGACAATGACGATATTGCGATCATGCCCATTACCACCACCCGGCAGCGCTTCTCCGGCGACACGCTTTCCGGTCCCGATGATTTACAGATGCTGTTTGTCGGCTTTGAGGACGGAGTCTCGCTGCCCACTGCCAAGCGCGAGATCACCAAATTATTGCGCGAACGCTACCGGGTTCGGGGAAAGGATATCAATCCCTTCACCATCCGCACAACCGAGGAATTTATGAAGGAATCGGCTCAGGTCACCGGTATTTTCCAGATAGTGCTCGTCGCCATCGCATCCATTTCACTGCTTGTCGGCGGCATTGGCATCATGAATATCATGCTGGTCAGCGTTACTGAGCGCACCCGGGAAATCGGGCTGCGCATGGCTCTGGGTGCCAAACGGAGCGATATCCGCAATCAGTTTCTGGTCGAGGCGGCAGTGCTCTGCGTGATTGGTGGCGCAATGGGGCTGATCCTTGCCATTGCCGGCGGCACCGCGCTTACCGTCTACGCTGACTTCCCGGTCCCTATTGGTGTGGGTGTCGGTATCGGCGCGATTATATTTTCTGCTTTCATCGGATTGCTGTTCGGCGGTTATCCGGCGGTTCGCGCCTCGCGCCTGTCGCCGATCGAGGCGTTGCGCAGCGAATAGTTCGCGCCGATGGAGCATTTCCATCTTCTCGACATGGTGATCCGGTGCTATGGCAAACAAGTCCGCTACTGGCGAAATCAAGATGGATGACCATCGGGGAATGGACAAATTTCAGCCGATCGCCTGGGCATTTCTCAAAGACAGGAGTGACCCATGAACGAGTCCAAGAACTTCCACATTGTTTTTCTGTTGTTCGACGGCATCACGCAGCTTGATTTTACCGGGCCAGCCCAGTTTCTGGCGCGCATGCCGGGTGCGGTTGTGCATAGTGCGGCAAAGGCTGTGCAACCGGTACAGACCGATAGCGGCTTTGCGATATTGCCAAGCACCAATCTTACGGACTGCCCGCAGGCGGACCTGCTATGCGTCCCGGGCGGCTTTGGTACGCGTGATGTCATACAGGATCAGGAGACGCTTCAATTCCTGCGCGATCAGGCGGCAGGGGCACAATATGTCACCTCGGTGTGCACCGGATCGCTGGCGCTGGGTGCAGCGGGTTTGCTCAAGGGCAAGCGCGCAACCAGCCATTGGGCCTATATGTCGTTGCTCGAAAAATTCGGTGCGACTTATGAAGCCGCCCGCGTGGTCAAAGACGGCAATGTCATTACCGCTGGCGGCGTGACGTCGGGCATTGATTTTGCTCTGACCGTGATTGCCGAAATTGCCGGACAGAAATTTGCCGAGGCCGTGCAGCTCGGTCTCGAATATGATCCCCATCCGCCTTTTGACAGCGGCAATCCGGCCGTCGCCGATCCCAAGCTAGTGCAGTTGCTCAATGATCGCACCTATGGCGATGTCCTGAAAGAGCTGGAGAAAGTAATCGACGCTAGCTAAACAAACAGAGGACTTGGGGCCCCGCTTTCGTCATGGGCATCGCAAGACTATGATCGAAAGTTAGTATTCTGACCGAAGCCGCCAAATCCTCTGCCAAAACAACGCCGCGCCGGATTAGTGAAACAAAATTGTTTTTCTTTTCCATGGCCTGTGCAGTCGCGGTGGCGAATGGCTATTACATTCACCCGCTCATTGCCCCAGTTGGCGAAGATTTTGGCGTAAGCGGGACCCTGCTTGGACTGGTGCCAGCGTTTAATCAGATCGCGCTGGCGCTGGGCATATTATTGTTGTTGCCACTCGGTGACCGGATCAACAATCGCAAGCTGGTCATTACCTTTGTCGCGGGCCAATTTCTAGCGCTGCTCGCCATGGCGACGGCACAGGATTTCCGGTTGTTCGTCGTCGCGTCCTCGCTGCTCGGTTTTGCGACGATCACGCCTTATTTGCTGCCCGCCTATGTAACCAAACGGGTGCGCCCAGACCGTATCGGGCATGTCACGGGCATCATGTCCGTCGGTATCACCGTCGGCTTGCTGGGCAGCCGCGCGGGCGCTGGTGTGTTGGGGCATTATTTTGGTTGGCGATCGGCCTATTGGGTTGGCACCGCGCTGACTTTGGCGCTGCTGATCATCCTGCCGCTTATCATGGAGAAAGACGAAAAGCTGCGTGATGATAGCGAGCCTCAGGAAAGCTATGTCGCGTTGATTGCTTCCCTCTGGCCGATCATCAAAACCATGCCGGACGTGTTGCTCGCGGGATTGCTGCAAGCCTTGTCCTTTGGCTTTTTTCTCGCCTTATGGCTCGGTATCGGTCTGCATATCACCAGCGCGGAAATGGGCTATGGCGTCGATGTCGTGGGCTATCTCGCATTACTCGCGGTATCCAATGTGTTTGTTGCCCCATGGTCAGGGCGCTTGGCCGACCGGATTGGCGCGGAGAAAGCGCGCGCGCTGTTTGCCGTGGCCCAGCTTGTTGGCGCGATCCTCTTGATCTTCGCTGGCCAGAGTATCTGGATCATGATCCTGCCGATCATGTTCAGCAATTTTGGCGGCGCATCCATGGATGTCGCCAATCGCACCATCCTGTTCGGCCGCGCGCCGGAGATTCGCACCCGCTTGATGACCATCTATATTGTCATCATGTTTGTCGGCGGCGGCCTATCGAGTTGGCTCGGGACCGCCGCCTATGCCTGGGGCGGCTGGGACGCGATCGTTGGAGTATCGTTGGTTTTTGCCAGCCTGATCATGGGCTTCGCGCTTTGGGGGTTGCGGCTGCACAAAACTTGACAGATCTGCCGGTTGCGCGGAGTATCATGGAACCGCTTTGAGGGAGAATGGGATGCCAAAGCTGTTGATGATGATGCTCCTGCTGCTGCCGGTTTCGATCGCCGCTGCGACGCCCGCTCCGCCGTCCGAACATCAGCAGCTGGTCGAAAAATATACAGCTGCGTTCAATGCCAGAGACGCAAACGCCATGGCTGCGCTAATGCATCCCGGCATTCAATGGATCACGATCAGCGGGGACCGGTCCGACGTCACAACCGATGGAAAAGAGCAGATGGTCAGCGAGATGGAATCATATTTCAAAAGCCCGACCCGCATTAGCAGCAGCCTCGGCGGCTGGTCGGTCAACGGAGATTATGTCACCGTGATCGAAACGGCATCCTGGTTGGATGGCAAGGGGAAGCGCAAGGCGCAAAGCGCCACCGCGGTCTACCAGATTGCCGATCAGTTGATCCGCCGGGTGTGGTATTTTCCGGAACAGAAAACGCAATAACGCTCACATACGAACGAGCACCTTGCCGATATTGCCGCCGGTGAACAGCTTGTCATAGGCGGTCAGTACATTCTCAATGCCGTCCGTCACATCAAAGGGCGTATCGATTAGCCCTTGATCCAGCCAGTCCTTGAGCTGTGCTGTCAGCCACTCTCCCTGATCCATGAAATCAGGCGAGAAAAAGCCCTCGACGCGCAGCCGCTTCATCAGGATCTGGTCAAAATTCTCCGGTCCCTGCCCACGCCCGTCCCCCTTATACTGAGCCAGCAAACCGCATAATGCCACACGGCCATAAAGCGCCATATTGGGCAGTACTTCATCGAGAATAGGCCCGCCGACATTGTCGAAATAGGCGTTGATCCCGCCCTCGACCTTCGCCAGCTCCGCGCCGATATCATCATTCTTATAGTCTATCGCTTTGGTAATGCCGAGTTCGCTTTCCAGCCAACGGCATTTGTCCGGGCCACCCGCAAGGCCATAGACATTGGCACCCAGTATCTTAGCAATCTGACAAGCCAGCACACCTGTCGCTCCTGCAGCAGCCGAGACCAGAACATTATGCCCAGCCTCAACGCCAGCGGTTTCCTGCAAGCCCCATAGAGCGGTCCAGCCATTAAACCCGAGCACCCCGAAATGCTGTTTGATATCGCTGATACTCGCATCAACTTTGA
This sequence comes from Parasphingorhabdus sp., assembly GCF_965233695.1. Lineage (GTDB taxonomy): Bacteria > Pseudomonadota > Alphaproteobacteria > Sphingomonadales > Sphingomonadaceae > Parasphingorhabdus. The sequence continues at coordinate 1,350,554 of NZ_OZ247497.1, read as the reverse complement.
CCAGCCCGGCAAGCTCCGGTTCGATAACGGCATGCTCCGCCCATTGGCCAAAGCCGCGCACAAGATCGCCCTCGGCAAATCCGGCATGGCGGGACGCTGCGATATGGCCCAGCACCAACCCCACCATTTTGGTGCCGAGTTCCAGCGGCGGTTGGTAACTGTCTTCGCGCTCGGTCATCCACATACGGGTGCCGGCATCCATGGAAAGATAGGACGCTTTGACCAGCACCAGACCGTCGGCCAATTCCGGCATGGTTTCGGTTTCCAGCGACAGCGCGCTGGCGACATCGTCGTTTTCGGGGCGTTTATTCAACTGCCAGAAACGGTTGGTGGTCACTGCTTTTCTCCCCTGTATCGGGGCTTAGTCTAGAGCAAATCGCGCCGCTCGATATTATCCTTATTGGCAGGGAGGCTGAACAGCATGCCGTCTTTGCCAATCACCATTTTCCCCCGAAAGCCGGAAGGCACATCCTTGAGATAATAGGCTTCCAGAAAACCAATCGGCACCGCCGGCACAATATGCGAGAAGACCAGCATTTTCGCTTTGGCAGCCTTGGCCGATTCCACCACTTCGGCAGGCGTCGTATGATAGTCTGGAATATCCGCCATGATCTTTTCAAGCCTTGGCCGCTCCGCTTTTTTCATCGCCGCCTCGGTGATCCCAACCATCTCGGCGTTCAGCACTTCATGCACCAATATGTCGCAGCCATTGCAGGCTTTCTCGACCACTGCGCTTCGGGCTGTATCACCGCTAAACACGATGGAGCGGCCTTTATAGTCAAAGCGATATCCGACCGCCGGAACAACCGGTTCGTGATTGACCGCGAAGGCCGTGATTTTCAGACCGTCCTGATCATAGATAATCTGTTCGGCATCGTCGGCAGGCACGGCAAAGGGTCGCGCAATTCCGCCAATACCGGATGGCGGCATGATATCTTCACCATGATGCGCCACGCGATAGCGGGCATCGGCGGCATAGGCGGCATTTATCCCGTCTACTATCGGCGTTACGCCGTCAGGCGCGATAACCGGTAGAGGCGCGTCATGACCACCGCCCGCCCAGCGCTGCAATAGCAGCTCGCCCATGCCGTCAATATGATCGCTGTGAAAATGGGTCAGCAGCAATGCTTCAACCCGGCCCGGGTTGAGCCCCATTTCACCCAGTCGGCGCACCGCTCCGCCGCCTATGTCAATAATGAACATTTTGCCGTCAACGATTATGGCGGAACAGGGGCCCGCGCGACTGGGGTCTGGCAAGGGCGAACCGGTTCCGCATAAGGCCAGATGCATGCCGTCGGGCAGATCGCCTATCACGTCGCGGTTGACCGCGGTTTCCACGGCATTGGCAAAAAGCCGGGCACCGATTTCCGGACGGAGAAGCCATGTGGCGCTAACCAGAACGCCAATGCCGATGACCAGGCCCGCTAACCGACGTTTGTTCAAAAATCTCGACTTGCTCATGCATTCCTCCGGTCGCGTTTCAAGACCTTAACATTCCACCAGATTGACGGCCAGACCACCCTGAGATGTTTCCTTGTAGCGCTCGCTCATATCCAGACCGGTTTTGCGCATGGTTTCAATCACTTCATCCAGACTCACCCGGTGGGTGCCATCGCCCATGATCGCCAGTCGCGCCGCCTCTATGGCTTTGACCGCACCAACCGCATTACGCTCGATACAGGGCACCTGGACCAGCCCTGCAACCGGATCACAGGTCAGGCCGAGATTATGTTCCATACCAATTTCAGCAGCATTTTCGACCTGCGATGGCGTCCCGCCCCAGGCAGCCGTCAGGCCAGCCGCTGCCATCGAACAGGCAACGCCGACCTCGCCCTGACAGCCAACTTCGGCACCAGAGATGGATGCATTTTCCTTGAACAGCGAGCCGATGGCTGCTGCCGTCAATATGAATGTCTCAATTCCCGCCACATCCGCCTTGGGCGAAAAGCGCTCATAGAAACGCAGCACCGAGGGCACAATACCCGCTGCACCATTGGTCGGTGCTGTAACAACCTTGCCGCCAGCGGCATTTTCTTCATTCACCGCCAGTGCCCAAAGGTTGACCCAATCAAGCACCGTCAGGGGATCGGATAAAGCGCGTTCCTGTCGTTCCATCAGGCGTGCATGGATCAGGGGCGCACGGCGTTTGACACGCAGGCCGCCCGGTAAAATACCGCCCGACTTGATTCCGCGATCGATACAGGCGGACATGGCGTCGGATATTTGCCGGATGCTGTCACTAATCTGATCATCGGTTTTGCCCGCGCGTTCGTTATTGCGCATGATATCAGCGATAGAGAGGCCTTTTTCCTCTGCTATTCTAAGCAGGTCCGCGCCGGAACAGAAGGGATGGGGCACATCCCACAAACCGCTTTCGGGATCATTGGCCCCGATCTGGTCTTCGTCGAGAATCGCGCCGCCGCCGACGGAATAATAGACGCGGGTTGCCAGTTCCTCCTCACCGTTAAAGGCGGTAAAGCGCATCGCATTGGAGTGAAAGTCGAGCCGTTTGCGCTGATCGAAAATGACATCGGCATCCTCGTCAAAAGCTATGTCACGGGTGCCGTTCAAACGGATGCGCTGCGCACTTCTGATCCCATCTACCAGTATATCCGCTTCATCCGGTTCGATATTTTCCGGTCGCTGACCCGACAGCCCCAACAGAATCGCGCGGTCCGTCGCGTGACCCTTTCCGGTGAGAGCCAGCGACCCGAACAGCTTCGTCTCAAGCCGCGTTACCTGATCAAGAACCATCTGATCCGAAAGCCGCGCAACAAAGATTGCCGCCGCCGACATCGGCCCCATCGTGTGCGAACTGGATGGCCCGACGCCGATTTTGAACAGTTCAAAGGTGCTTGCAACCATCAGCTTCGTTCCAGACCGATTGTTATCAGGACGCTTTTTCTTTCGCGATCCATTGATCCACCATGGTTTCCAATATGCTCAAAGGCACCGAACCACCGCCCAGCACCGTGTCATGAAAACCCCTGATGTCGAAATCATCACCCAGTTCTTTTTCCGCCTTGGCGCGCAGTTCCTGAATTTTCAGCATGCCGATCTTATAGCTGGTCGCCTGACCCGGCATCACCAGATAGCGCCGCACTTCGCTGCGCACCGCTGTTTCCGGGATCGGCGAATTGGCGAGGAAATATGCCACGGCCTTTTCTTCACTCCAGCCTTTGGTGTGCAGTCCGGTATCCACGACGAGCCGGATCGCGCGCCATATTTCCGTCGTCAGCCGGCCAAAGTCGGAATAGGGATTTTCATAGGCCCCCATTTCTTTCGACAGAAGCTCGGAATAGAGTGCCCATCCTTCGCCAAAGGCCGGGATATATCCGCCCTGCGCCCGGAATTTCGGAATGCCGGTCAGTTCCTGCGCGATCGAGCTTTGCATGTGATGACCGGGATTGCCTTCATGATAGGCAATCACTTCCAGGCTGTGGATGGGCATCGCGCGCATATCCGACAAATGGGCATAATAGGTGCCGGGGCGCGTGCCGTCAGGCGTCCCCGGCCGGTAATGCTGCGCCGCGCCATCCTGTTCGCGAAAGGGCTCGACGCGTTTCACGACCAGATCAGCCTTTGGCAGGGTTCCGAAAAAGTCCGGCAGGCGGGTTTTGATAAACGCCAGATGCTTTTCGGCGGCATCGATATAATCCTGTGCGCCCTTGTCATCGTTCGAGAAATAGAATTGGTCGTCTTCGCGCAGGAAGGTGAAGAAGGCTTGCAAATCGCCCTCAAATTCCACCTTGTCCTTGATCGCTTCCATCTCCTTGCGGATGCGCGTGACTTCGGACAGGCCGATAGCGTGAATTTCTTCTGCCGTCAGATCCGTGGTGGTCTGATTGACGAGACGGTAGTTATAAAAGGCTTCGCCATTGGGAAGTTCGGAAACACCAAAGGGTTCAGCCTTGCTATTGGGCAAGTCCTGCTGGAACCAGGTGATGATCCGCTCATAAGCTGGCTTCAACGATCCGGTAAGCGCCAGCCGAGCCTGCTCTTTCAATGCGTCCGAACGGTCTTGCGTAATCGTGCCCGCTTCCACTAGCCCCGCCAATTTGCTTTCCGTTGCCTCCCATAGTGCAGATGGCTCGCCGTCATCAAAAGGCGCACCGGTGGTGATTTTTCCGGACTGCTCGATAACCCCTTCATAGGCAAAACGGGGCGGCCGGGTTCCGGCTTCGGCATTGGCCTGCGCGCGCGCGAGCAATTGATCGAGCGCCCGGGCACTGCCTTTGAGCCGTTCGATAAAGGCAACCATATCGGACTCGCTTGCGACGCGGTGCTGGTTGATCAGAAAGGTCGGAAAAAAGGATTGCTGACCATTAAATTGATGCAGAACATAGGCATTTTGCCGAAACGGCACGCCAGCCTCCGCCTGCTCCAGTCGGAACAGCCACATGTCCCAGGATATTTTTCCATCCGGCGTGAGCTCGTCATAGTCAAAATCACGCTTCATCTCTGCCGTCGCCACGCGCATCCATGCAAGTTGACGGTCCGCGGCTTCGATCGAATAATCGTCAATCTGGTCATAAGCGGTCCTGCGGCCCAGCAGGGTCTGGCGGATCGGACTGAACGCCAGTTGTTCCTCGAATTTTTTGTCGAACCAGATGTTGAGACGGTCCGTCTCTGTCTCCATCGCACCGGCGACTACCGGTGCGGCATTTTGGGCATGAACCGCGGGAACCGCAGCCGCGAGCCCTGCCATTGTGGTGGAAGCCAATAGGAGTTTGAAAAACTTGGTCATGCCGTCTGATCCCTGTGCAAGAAGTTACATCGGCAACTGCATGGCACAGTCCGAGATGTTTGAAAACATCAGGGATGCACTGATCGATTCCCTAAATGAAAAAAGGGGCCGGAAGTCTCCCTCCAGCCCCTCATATTTTTCAGCTTCAGCCGAGCGTTTGGGTTTAGAAGCCCATACCGCCCATGCCGCCGCCCATGCCGCCCATGTCGGGCATGCCGCCGCCAGCTTTGTCGTCTGATGGCGATTCTGCCACAGCCGCTTCGGTGGTGATCAGCAGACCGGCAACCGAAGATGCGTCCTGCAAGGCTGCACGAACAACTTTGGTCGGGTCGATCACGCCGGATTTGACGAGGTCTTCATATTTGTCGCTAAACGCATTGAAGCCATAGTCTTTGCTCTTCTGGTCGAGCAATTTGCCAGCGACAACCGCGCCGTCGAAACCAGCATTTTCAGCGATCTGGCGAACCGGAGCCTGCAGTGCTTTACGAACAATGTCGATGCCGCGGGTCTGGTCATCATTGGCGCCTTCCAAGCCCTTAAGAGCAGAGGTTGCATAAAGAAGCGCGGTTCCGCCGCCAGGGACGATACCTTCTTCAACAGCAGCGCGTGTTGCATGCAGTGCATCGTCAACACGGTCCTTCTTCTCTTTCACTTCAACTTCGGTAGCACCGCCGACTTTGATAACGGCAACACCGCCAGCGAGTTTCGCCAGACGCTCTTGCAGTTTTTCTTTGTCATAGTCAGATGTGGTGTTCTCGATCTGCGCGCGGATCGCTTCAACACGAGCCTTGATGTCTTTCGACTTGCCAGCACCGTCCACAATGATGGTGTTGTCTTTGTCGATCGTGACATTTTTCGCTTCACCGAGCATATTCAGCGTAACGCTTTCCAGCTTGATGCCCAGATCTTCGGAGATCATTTCACCTTTGGTGAGGATCGCGATATCTTCGAGCATCGCTTTACGGCGATCACCGAAGCCAGGCGCTTTCACGGCTGCGATCTTCAGACCGCCGCGCAGCTTGTTGACCACGAGAGTAGCCAGCGCTTCGCCTTCAATATCTTCCGCAATGATCAAAAGCGGACGTCCGGCTTGCACAACAGCTTCCAGAATCGGGAGCATAGGCTGCAGGTTGGTCAGCTTTTTCTCGTGGATCAGGATGTAAGGATTTTCAAGGTCCGCAATCATCTTGTCCGGGTTGGTGATGAAGTAAGGAGACAGATAACCGCGGTCAAACTGCATGCCTTCCACAACGTCGAGTTCAAAGTCGAGACCTTTGGCTTCTTCCACCGTGATCACGCCTTCTTTGCCGACTTTTTCCATCGCTTCTGCGATTTTCTGGCCAACTTCAACATCGCCATTGGCAGAGATAATGCCTACCTGGCTGATTTCTTCGCTGCCCTTAACCGGCTTCGAACGTTTTTGCAGATCAGCAACAACTTTATCAACCGCCTGGTCGATACCGCGTTTCAGATCCATTGGGTTCATGCCAGCAGAAACCGATTTCATGCCTTCGCGAACAATCGCTTGAGCCAATACGGTCGCTGTGGTGGTGCCGTCACCAGCAACATCATTGGTTTTCGATGCGACTTCACGAAGCATCTGGGCGCCCATATTTTCGAACTTGTCTTTCAGTTCGATTTCCTTGGCAACCGATACACCGTCTTTGGTGATGCGCGGTGCGCCGAAGCTTTTGTCGAGAACCACGTTACGGCCTTTGGGACCGAGGGTTACTTTTACGGCGTCAGCAAGAATGTCGACACCTTTAAGGATGCGTTCGCGTGCGTCGCGACCAAATTTTACGTCTTTAGCAGCCATGTTAATTTCCTCTGCTTATGAGAATTGAATGAATATGTGAAAAAGCGCTTTTACTTCTCGACAATGCCGAGAATATCGCTTTCTTTCATGATGATCAGTTCTTCACCTTCAACGGTGACTTCCGTGCCGGACCATTTGCCGAACAGGATGCGATCGCCTTTTTTGACGTCTAGGCCGGTTACTTTGCCATTGTCGTCTTTCAGACCCTTGCCTGCTGCAACAACTTCACCTTCTGATGGTTTTTCCTGTGCGCTATCTGGAATGATAATCCCGCCAGCGGTTTTCGTATCCGCCTCTACGCGGCGAACCAGTACACGATCATGTAGTGGACGAAATTTCATATGTTTCCCTTTCTAGTCCAAATTATCTTTCTTGCGGCCCCGCTCCTTTAGCCCGGGCCATCAAGAATATATTCAATGGAGGATTAGCACTCACTTGAGTCGAGTGCTAACGACGCTCATATGGGCTGTTCTGAAAGATCGTCAAGTCTTTGCGGGAAAAAATTTGAATCTTTTTTGCAAGCTGTATCCGTTAGAAAAAAGCCACTTTCGGAAAATGCCATGCAAATTTTTCTCCGCCTTGGAAATGAAATGTAACCAACCGGGCCTTCTTGGCGAAACATAGCATGAGCCTGCATGACCGGTTCACCCCATTACCCAATTTCCAAGAGAGGAAAACCAAATGTCCAACTCCATGATTAAAGCCACCGCCGCAGCTGCCGCCCTCGCAGCCGCTGCCACCATTGCCATTTCGCCGACCACCGCTGTCGCAGCCGGCGCGAAAGAAAAATGTTTCGGCATTGCTCTGAAAGGCAAGAATGATTGCGCCGCTGGCCCAGGCACAAGCTGTGCCGGTACATCAACCGCCGACTATCAGGGCAATGCCTGGAAATATGTTGCCAAAGGCGCCTGTGTCAAAGCCGGTGGTTCGCTGACCGCCAAGAAAGGCAATAGCAAGCCGGTACCGCAAAAAGGCTAAGAATAGGCGTGCTGTCCTATTCCTGCGCAGGCAGGAATCCATCTCTCAAGCTAGCGCCTAGACGCAGCGGCAGGAGATGGGCCGTGAAGCGAGTCACGTGCCTCGCTTCACCATTCGCAGGGGCACGCGGCTTCTATTTCCCTTTGAACGAAAAATACGCTAAGTTTTGCGGATGTTACTGATACTCACGCCTCAAATTTTGATCTGTCCGTCATGAAGATGCCTATGCCTCACTCCCTCCCTCCATCAGGTGGCATAGGTCTGAAGTCGGTACATTATAATGATGTATTGTCTGAGGAAGACGGATCAAAAAAACCCGGATGGGTAGAGGTGCATCCGCAGAATTACTTCGGTGATGGCGGTCCGCTGCATCGTTGGCTGACCGCCATCGCCGGAGACTATCCTTTAAGCTTTCACAGTGTCGGGCTTTCCCTCGGCTCAGCTGAAGGCCTCAACCAGTATGATCTCGATAAAATTGCCGATCTTTGCGACCGCTATCAGCCAGCCATGGTGTCGGATCACCTGAGCTGGAGCGGCAATGCCCATGATCGCTATCCCGATCTGCTCCCTATTCCCTATACGCAAGAAGCGCTCGATCATTTTGCTGCCCAGATCGGCAAGGTGCAGGATCGGCTTAAAAGGCCGATGTTGATCGAGAACCCGTCACGCTATCTCAGCTACCGCGATGACGAGATGAGCGAGACCGATTTCATCACCGCGCTTTGCAAACAATCCGGCTGCGGGCTGTTATTCGATATCAACAATGTCGAGGTGACCGCCACCAATGTCGGGCTGGATATGGAAGCCTATATCGATGCGATTGATCCGGAAATTGTCGGCGAGATGCATCTGGCCGGCCATGCCCGCGAAGATCATGATAGCGGTCCGCTGCTGATCGACGATCATGGCTCGATCGTCAGTGACGTGACCTGGCGGCTTTACGAACGCTTCATCAAACGCGCTGGCCCCAAGCCGACGTTGATCGAATGGGACACAGATATTCCAGCCTATGATGTGCTGATGGCCGAGGTCGCCAAAGTTGAAACGGTTTTGGCCAGCCATGTTCTGGACGAGACACAGCATGCCCTCGCTAGCTGACAGCCAGTCCCGTTTCATCGCCTGCCTGCAAAAAGGTCCGGCCCATTTTCCCGAAGACCTGTTCCGTGAGGGCGCTGATCGGGCACTTCTCGGTCTCAAGGCCCATGCCAATACCGTTTCCCATGCGCGGTTGGTGGCGCTCGAAAATGCCTATCCCAAATTGCATGACCATATGGGTCATGAGCCCTTTCATGACATCTCGCGGGATTATATAGAGCAGGAAGCCATATTAACCTGCGACATGAACAATATTGCGGCGGATTTCGCGGATTTTCTGGCAAAGCGTGGCTTCAGCGAAAGTGAAGTCGATCTGGCCCGGATCGAATGGGCGTGGATCAAAAGCTATCATGCTGCCGAGGCCGCGCCGTTGGCGCTCAGCGACATTGCGACACTGGATGAGGAAGGCCTGCTTGGTCTTGAAATCGGCGCCCATCCGGCGATGCGGCTGATTAACCTGACCGGCGCACTTTCTCCTCAGTTAGCGGAACTGGGTGATGAAACCCCCGATGCGCTGATGGTTGCGCGCCCGCAGGCGGAGGTTTTGTTCCACCCGCTGACTGGCTTAGAGCATGATATTGCGGAAAAAATTGCAAATATTGCCACAATGGGTAACCTTTTGGCCACTGCCATCGAACTGGGAGGAGAGGACGCTGCAATGCAACGGATTATCAAGTTGATCCAGGCAGGCGTCATAACAAGAACAGAATGAAAATTTGACGGGGAAATGAAAATGATGAACCTGATTAAAAAAGCAATTAACCTGGTCAGCGGCGCCGTTCCGGAGGCCATTGCCTTACTTTTTGCCCGCGTGGCGCTGGCCGGAATTTTCTGGCGCTCCGCCCGCACCAAGGTCGAGGATGGCAGCTGGCTCGACATGAAAGATCTCACGGTCGATCTGTTCCGCGATGAATATGGTATGCCCTTTCCGGAAATTACCGGCCTAATCGCCACCTATGCCGAACATTTCTTCCCGATCCTTTTGGTATTAGGTCTTGCAACTCGCTTTGGCGCGGCCGGACTGCTGGTCATGACCCTGGTCATCCAGTTTTTCGTCTATCCTGAAGCATGGTGGTCTGTGCATATTATATGGGTTGCTCTGGCGCTGGTTCTGATCACCCGTGGCGGTGGATTGTTTTCGGTGGACCGGTTGTTCGGTAACAAGTTCGGCTGATGCTTCATAGCATCTCGACATATACCGCCTTGTACCCCTGCGTAGGCAGGGGGCCATCTCCGACCCGGGCGTCTTGCACAAACGGTACGAGATGGGCTCCTGCCTGCGCAGGAGCACTGGCCTCGACAAATAAGGCGCTGAAACCATGATCGCCAATGAAGAAACATTGCGCCACTTGATGATCAAGGCGCAGGGCGGTGACAAGCAATGCTATTCGAGCCTATTGACCGAGTGCGAAAAATGGTTGCGCCGCTATTACGCGCGCAAGATCAACCCGGCGGAGGTCGATGATCTGGTGCAGGAAACGCTGATCTCGCTGCACCGTAAACGGGCCAGCTATGATCCGACCAAGGCGTTTCTGCCCTGGTTGGCCGCCATCGGGCGCTATCGCTGGATTGACGGCTTACGCAAAATTTACCGCCACGAACATGGCGAACTGAACGAAGAACTGGTTGCCGATCCACAGGACGAGGATGTGACCGCCAAGGTGAGTCTGGAGCGTTTGCTGGGCATGATCCCCGACAAACAGGCCAATGTTATTGCCATGGTAAAAATCGAAGGACTAAGCATTGCCGAAGCGGCGGCAAAAACCGGCCAGTCGGAATCACTGGTGAAAGTAAATATCCATCGGGGGCTCAAGAAAATGAGCGCCCTTATCGAGAGTGAATAGAATGAGTGAAGTAGCAAATAGCCTGATCAATGACCTGGTCGATGACCTGGCACCGGTCCGTACCCTGAAACCGTCGGGCGGCATGGCAATTGCGGCAATCCTGACACTCGCAGCCTGTTCCAGCGTTGCCTTCTTCCTTGGCGTGCGCGGTGATCTGGCGATGGGCATGGCGCATGAAATGTTCTTCCTGCGCAGCGGTGTCCTGTTGATGCTGGGCGTCGCGACTGCCTTTGCTGCAGCCAATATGGCCCGGCCTGGTGTTGGCAATCTCAACCGCGGCTGGATTTGGGCACTGGTCACAGCGGGCCTGTTCCCGCTGACCGCCATCGTGATGAGCATGGTCAATGGCGCACCGATAGAAGCCTTGCGTCCGGCAGAAGGCATGAAATGCCTGATGATTAGCGGTATTTCGGCCTTGGCCATTGGCAGCGGCCTGACCGCATGGCTGCGCCAGGGTGCACCGACCTCTCCGGAACGCGCCGGCTGGCTCGTTGGTATCGCATCGGGCGCGCTTGGCGCGGCGGCTTATAATATCTACTGCCCGTTTAACGACATTTACTATATCGGATTATGGTTCAGCCTGCCGGTATTCGTTAGTGCCATAGTGGGTCGGATTGTCGTACCACCTCTTATCCGCTGGTAATTTCCTGGCAGCATAACCATATTAAAGGCGGCGGTCAGCGATGATCAGCCGCCTTTTTTTGGAGAATGACGATAATGCAGTTTGTTCGCGGAGCTTGGAAATTTCTGGTAGCGATAAAAGACGCTCTGGTGTTGATCGCCATGTTGTTGTTTTTTGCGGCTTTATATGCCGCCTTGTCGGCCCGCCCCAATGTAGCCGCGATCAGTGATGGCGCCCTTCTCCTCGATTTCAACGGCGTTATCGTCGAGCAGCCTGCGCAACAGGACTTTACCGCGCTGTTCACCAACAATGAAGATACGATTCGCGAATATCGCCTGCGCGATGTGGTCCGTGCGATAGACGCAGCAGCCGAGGATGACCGGGTGAAAGCGGTGGTTCTGGATCTCAGCACGTTCATGGGGGCCGGACAGACGAGCCTCAACGCTGTGGGTGAGGCGCTGGCTCGGGTCAAACAGAGCGATAAACCGATTTACGCCCATGCCAATTTCTATAGCGATGACGGCTATCAGCTCGCGGCGCATGCCGATGAAATCTGGATGGACCCGATGGGCGGGATTGTCTTCGCTGGTCCTGGCGGAAACCGGCTCTATTACAAGAATTTGATCGATCAGTTGGGTGTTACCGCCAATATCTATCGCGTCGGCACTTATAAAAGTGCGGTCGAGCCCTATATGCGCGACAACCAGTCGCCGGAAGCCAAGGAAGCAGCAACAGCGCTCTATTCGGTGCTCTGGGATAGCTGGCTGGCGGAAGTGAAAAAGGCCCGGCCACAGGCGGTGATTGAGCCTTATGCCGATGATCCGGCAACCTTCATTAAGACGGCGGGCGGTGATTACACCAAGATCGCTGTCGAGCAAAAACTGGTTGATAAAATCGGCGACCGGGTTGCCTTTGGCCGCTATGTCGCCACCAAGGTGGGTGAAGATACGAAGCCGTCACCGGACAGTTTTAAAAGTATAGACTATGACAGATATGTCGCTGCCAATCCGGAGGACAGCAGTGGTGATGCTATCGGCGTAATCACAGTCGCAGGGGAAATAGTGGGCGGCAAGGCCGGCCCCGGCATTGCTGCCAGCGGCCGGATTTCCGAACAGATTTACAAGGCGCTTGAAGAAAAGCAGATCAAGGCGCTGGTTGTCAGGGTCAATTCCCCTGGTGGTTCCGCCTTTGCCAGCGAAGAAATCCGTCTGGCCCTTGCTGACATCAAAAAAGCCGAAATCCCAATCGTTATCTCCATGGGCGACGTTGCCGCCAGCGGCGGCTATTGGATTGCCGCAGCAGGCGATCATATCATGGCCGAGCCGGATACGATTACCGGCTCCATCGGTGTCTTTGCGGTCTTGCCCAGCTTTGAAAAAGCCTTGGGTAAATGGGGTGTGACCGCCGATGGCGTTCAGACCACGCCGCTTTCCGGAGAACCCGATTTTGTCGGCGGGTTTAGCGAAGACCTGAATATTGTTCTGCAATCCGGCGTCGAGCATAGCTATGAAGATTTTCTAAGCCTTGTCGGTAAGGCACGCGGAAAAACCACTGCCGAAGTCGACACGATTGGCCAGGGACGCGTCTGGGATGGCGGCACAGCCCGGCAACTGGGGCTGGTTGACAGCTTTGGCGGCATGAAGGAAGCGCTGGCCGAGGCCGCGAAACGGGCCGGACTGGAAGAAGGCGGCTATCACGCGAAATATCTTGAGCCGACACCGACTTTCAAATGGCTGCCGCTCGGCGGGACGCCTTTCGGAGAGGCGAAGCAGCCACCGGTGACCGGCATGATCGGATGGGTCGCACGGCAACAAAAGGCCACCTTTACCGAAGCGCTCAACACAGCGCGCGGGCTGATGGCACGGGAAGACATACAGGCGCTCTGTCTGGAATGCGGTGGGTTGACCCGCCCGGCCCAGACCAATGCGATGCCCAACCTGTTTGACTTGCTCAGAAGCTATTCGCTGTCTTCGGCACCGCGATAGGACGGCAGGGACAGGCCCTTTACAATCGCCAAGGCGCGTAGCGCAAAGCCAGCGACAAAGGCGATGAGGGCGGCGACAATACCCGTCATCCCGGTCTGTACCAGTCCGACAAAGGCAAAGGCCGACAAGGCACCGGCTGTCACATAAAGTTCTGGCCGGATGATGATCGACGGTTCACCGGCAACCAGGTCGCGGATTACACCGCCCACACTAGCGGTAATGATGCCCATGATCGCAGCGGGCACGGGGTCGATGCCGAGTTGCAGTGCCTTGGCCGCACCAAAGACGGAATAAGCCGCCAGACCGACGGCGTCGAACCAGTCAACGGCGCCGGCTTTCCACCAGCGTACCGGCGTGATCCAGACGAGCAGCGCAATGCCCAGACACAAAACCGGCACTCGGCTGTCCTGCACCCAGAATACGGGCGCGTCGATCAGCAAGTCCCGCACCGTTCCGCCGCCGACACCGGTCACCAGAGCGAAGAACGCAAAGGTCACCAATGTTTGTCCGTTGCGGGCTGCCATCAGCGCGCCGGACGCTGCAAAAACCGCTATCCCGAACAGATCGAGCCAGCCCAGCGCACCATATAGGACAGCGCTGTTCAAGGCGTTTTCCGTCTTTTGCGGGAATGGCGCGTGAACAGCATTACGAAACCCAGGATCGAACCGAACAGCGCCAGCGCCGCCGACCCGATCAGGATCGGATGACTCGTATCTTCGCGGGTCTGGAGATCCATGATGTGGAGACCCCACATGAAATCAAAAGCGCGCCAGAATTGTGTGCGGACCGCGAGCAATTCTCCGGTATCCGCATCGATATAGAAACGCGCATCATCCTCAAAAATGACCTGCCATGCGGGGCGATCCCGCCGCAAATCTGACGGCGCTTTGTCGGCCGCAAAACGCTGCACCGATGTAATCGCGCTATCGTCCGAACGCGCCGCAATTGCCAGCGCACTGGCATCGGCGGCGGCGATAGGCGGTAACAATTTTCCAGTCGCGGTATCGGCCCGCCTTTTTCCGCCATCGGCATAGCTGATCACCCAGAACGGGCCCTGCGCATTTTGCAGCAAGGTCAGGCTTTTCGCTTGCCGCCCTTCCAGAACCGGCGCCACCGGCATGATCGGATCAAGCGCAGGCTGTTCGCTGCGCAAATGATTGCCGCGCACGGTTTCAATCGGCTGCGAAACCATCAACAGGCCTGATGCGGTCCACAGGATAATCGGCACACCGATCAGCCAGCCGAGCCAGATATGCCATTTTAAAAACAGGCGATGTTTCATGCCAATCTCACAATTTCGCGAATGGAAAATTGCGATAGCCTGTCAGGCGACCAGATACATCAAAATTTTTGGCGTGAATTTGCCTTGAAGGCAGCTGCCCCTGAATATCTCATCCGCCTTGCGAGGCGCGCATCAAGGCAATCAGAGCGCTGTAAAAACGCACCAGCGGTATATCAGGGTCTACAGCAGAGATGATCTCCAATCCGTGCGGGAAAACGTTGCCGCCTGTCATGAACAGAACCATGCCATTGCCGCTTTTGGTGTCGAAATAGACTTGGGCATGTTCGGCAAAATCGTTGCCGCCATGGTTGAGGATGCGTTGACCTTCATGTTCAAATATCGCCCAGCCAAGCCCATAGCCAAAACTTTCCGGGCAGAAGGATATATCCGGCGGGCAATCATAACCCATATCGCGCTCTGACCCGGATGAAAGCAGACGCTGGCGTTCTGCGGCAAGCTCTGTTGACAATCCCTTATTGACTATGATGGCAGATAGCAGTGCCGCATATCCGGGTATGGTGGCGTACATATTATCAGCGGCACTATAATCTTCCCGATCGATGATGGAACCGCCCTGGGAGCGTCGGAAAGGGTCCTGCCATTCGCCGTCGTTGTTGATGCCCCGAGTGATATTAGATTCCACAGCCTCGCTTCTGCCGACGCTGACGCCCGTAATGGCGAGCGGGGCCAATAGTTCTGCTTCAACCAGCTCGGGATAGCTCCCGCCAAAGCGTTCTTCCAGATAACGCATCAATATTTCGATACCGGCTCCAGAGTAACTGATCTGGCCATCACCCGGCTGACCGAGAAAGGCAAGACGGCCATTATCGTAATTGTTGGGCCAGTTACGCAGCGTCGTCTGATGCGACAAGATGATGCGCGGTGTCAGCAGGTCATAACGCGGATCATCGGTCAGATGCGGGTGACGGAAATGCTCGCCAATGGGATCGTCCAGATCCATCGCACCGCGCTCCACCAAGCGCAACACGGTCTCGGCAATCAGCGTTTTAGCCACCGAAGCAGTATTGAACCAGTGCTTCCCGGTAACCGGCTCTCCCGGCGCTGCTTCGCCCGCATAGAGCGTATGCACAAGTTTCCCATTGCGGATCACGCCAACGCCTATGCCGCCAACGTTGGGCAAGGCCGCGACTTTATCAGCGGTCACCTTTAACGCTGCCGTATCGATAGACGAGCTACTGTTGGTCGCTGTGCCAGACGGCCCTGTGTCTTTTGCCAAGACTGCCGGGGCAAGGGGCAGAAAGCTTCCGGCCAGCAATGCTGCAGCAAATGTGAGATGGGTGATGTTCATTGTCCGCTCTTTAGTGACTTACTGTAGTAAAACACTAAAGAGGTCGCTGGTCAATCCCGATCTGTCAAATGTGGCTGATCACATATGAATCGGTTTGCCCTGCACTGCCATCGCCGCTTCTTTCACCGCTTCGCTATGCGTCGGATGAGGATGACAGGTATAGGCAATATCCTCGCTGGTCGCACCGAATTCCATTGCCTGGGTGATCTGGGACACCAATGTTCCGGCAAGTGAGGAAATGATGTGCGCGCCGAGCACGCGGTCACTGTCGGCCTCGGCAATGACCTTCACATAGCCATCGGTGTCGCGGTTGGTCTTCGCGCGGCTATTACCCGCGAACGGGAATTTGCCGACTTTGTAGGCGACGCCGCTTTCCTTGACCTCTTCCTCGGTCTTACCAATGCTGGCAATTTCCGGATAGGTATAGACCACGCCGGGGATCAGGTCGTGGTTCACGATGCCCTGCTGACCCGCGACAAATTCGGCCGCGGCAATGCCTTCGTCTTCCGCCTTGTGCGCGAGCATCGGTCCGGGGGTGACATCGCCAATGGCGTAGACGCCTTTCACCGCTGTCTGGAAATCATGGCCAACTTCAATCTGGCCATGTTTGTTGGTTTCAAGACCCGCCTTTTCGAGAGCGAGACCATCGGTATTGGGCTTGCGGCCAATGGCCACCAGAACCGCGTCCGCTTCGATGGTTTCGGCATCACCGCCCTTGGCTGGCTCTACCGTCAGGGTCGCTTTCTTGCCCTTGACCGCCACGCCGGTCACTTTGGTACCGGTCTTGATATCAAAGCCCTGTTTCTTGAACATGCGGGCGCTGTCCTTGCGGATATCCCCGTCCATGCCGGGCAGAATCTGATCAAGATATTCCACGACCGTAACCTTTGCGCCGAGACGCAGCCAGACACTGCCCAGTTCCAGTCCGATCACACCGCCGCCAATCACGACCATATGGTTCGGCACTTTCGGCAATTCGAGTGCGCCCGTGCTGTCGACCACCACATGCTTACTATTGTCGATGTCGACACCGGGCAGCGGGGTGACCGAAGAACCGGTTGCAATGATGATTTTTTTCGCGGTGACCGTCTTGTCACCGATCTTAACGCTATTCGCGCTTTCAAACGCGCCGCGGCCTTTGAGCCATTCGACCTTGTTCTTCTTGAACAGAAACTCGATTCCGCCGGTCAGTTCTGCCACCGCCTTTGATTTTTCCGCATGCATCTGTTTGAGATCGAGCTTGGCGCCCGTCAGCTTGATACCGAATTTTTCAAGCGCACCGCTATGGGCTTCATGATAAAGCTCCGACGCGTGCAGCATCGCCTTGGACGGGATGCACCCGACATTGAGGCAGGTGCCGCCGAGTGTCTCGCGGCTCTCCACACAAGCGGTTTTCAGGCCGAGCTGTGCGGCTCGGATCGCGGCCACATAACCGCCGGGGCCGGAGCCAATTACCAATAGGTCATAGTCGAAATTGTCGGTCATTACTTACTCCTTCGTGCTCCGGGCGAAGACCCGGAGCCCAGGGTGGATTAGAGCAACGTGTCAAAAAGATCTTTCCATTGCGGATTGTCCTTTTCAATCAGTTCCAGTTTCCATTCCCTTTTCCATTTCTTCATTTGCCGTTCCCGGCGCCTTGCTTCTTCCAAATCATCATGGGCTTCGTACCAAACAAGCATTTTACAATCATTGTCTTTTGAAAAGCCTTCTATTAATCCGTTTCTATGCTGATAGGCCCTTTGAACAAGGTTGCTGGTCACACCCAGATAGATGGTTCCATTTCGCTGTTTTGCCATCAGATAAACATATCCCGGTTTCGTATCTATTCTCCGTTATTCTGTTCCATCCTAGGCTCCGGGTCTGCGCCCGGAGCACAAACCTTACAAATCAATCAAAAGCCGGGTCGGATCTTCAATCGCTTCCTTGATCCGCACCAGGAAGGTCACCGCCTCGCGGCCATCGATCAGACGGTGATCATAGCTGAGCGCGAGATACATCATCGGGCGCGCTTCAATGGATCCGTCTGGCATCACCACGGGTCGCTGCTCGATCCGGTGCAAACCAAGCACAGCCGACTGCGGCGGATTGATAATCGGGGTCGACATCAGCGACCCGAATACGCCGCCGTTCGAGATTGTGAACGTGCCACCTTTCATATCCGCCATGGTCAGCGTGCCGTCTTTAGCGCGTTTGCCGAAATCGCCGATTGTGTTCTCGACATCGGCAAAGCTCATCGCCTCGGCATTGCGGATGACAGGCACCACCAAGCCGTTAGGCGCGCTCACCGCAACCGAAATATCGACATAGTCATGATAGACAATTTCATCGCCATCAATCTGCGCGTTGACCGACGGCACGTCTTTCAATGCGAGACAGGCGGCCTTGGCAAAGAAACCCATGAAGCCCAGCTTCACGCCATGTTTCTTCGCGAACAGCTCTTTATATTTGCTGCGCGTTTCCATGACCGCAGTCATGTCGACATCGTTGAACGTCGTTAGCAGCGCGGCAGTGTCCTGCGCTTCTTTGAGGCGTTTTGCGACCGTCTGGCGCAGGCGGGTCATCCGCACGCGCTCTTCGTTACGACCACCGGCCACCGATGCACTCGTAGCGGCAGGTTGTATTTCCGCGCCCTTCGCCGTGCCCTTTTCGACCAGCGGTGGAGCCGCACCACTTTTTACATATTGCTCGACATCATCTTTGGTCAGGCGGCCATCTTTGCCGGTGCCCTTGATCTTGCTGGGGTCCACGCCATGTTCGAGAACCAGACGGCGAACCGCTGGTGACAAGGTTATCGACGCAGCCGTATCGTCATCTGCCGCTGGCTCTGCCTTGGCTGCAGCCGGAGCAGGAGCCGCTTTGGCAGTGGATGCAGCCGCACCACCGCCCGCTTCGATCTTCGCGATAATAGCGCCAACTTCCACCGTGTCACCCACCGCGACAAGATGGTCGCCCAGGACACCGGCTTCGGGCGCTGGCACTTCCAGCGCCACTTTGTCGGTTTCCAGACTCGCAATCGGTTCGTCCGCTGCGACGCTATCACCCGGCTGCTTGAGCCATTCGCCCAGGGTCGCTTCGGTAATCGATTCGCCCAATACGGGGACTTTTACATCTGTTGCCATAGTCTTCTGTCCTAATCTGTGCTCCTGCGCAGGCAGGAGCCTATCTCCTGTTTGCGCATCTGTTCACCACCTGGAGATGGACCCCTGCCTGCGCAAGGGCACAAACCCTTTCTTACTTCTTCACTTCATGCCCCAAAGCCTCGGCAATCAATCTGTCCTGCTGCTCTTTATGCCGCGAAGCCAATCCTGTAGCGGGCGAAGCCGATGCCACGCGCCCGGCATATACAGGATCAGTCGGCCC
Organism: Parasphingorhabdus sp.; assembly: GCF_965233695.1. Classification (GTDB taxonomy): domain Bacteria; phylum Pseudomonadota; class Alphaproteobacteria; order Sphingomonadales; family Sphingomonadaceae; genus Parasphingorhabdus. Next base: position 1,331,516 of record NZ_OZ247497.1, on the reverse strand, counting down.
GACGTTCGCTTGCTCAAGACATTCTTCCAGATAAGGCCGGACAAAATGCCAGCTGCCGTTATTTTTCGGCTCTTCCTGAGCCCAGACCAGCGTTTCCAGATTTTTCATCCGTTTCAGGCGCACCACCAGCGGCTCGGACGGGAACGGATAAAGCTGCTCGATCCGGACAATCGCCGTATTCTTGTCCTTGGCGGCATCGCGTGCTTCGATCAGGTCATAGGCGACCTTTCCGGAACACAGCACCAGCCGTTTGATATCTTTATCGGCAGGCGGATTGGTATCCGACTTGATCCGCATGAAATGATGGTCGCCCTGAAATTCCTCGGCGCCCGACACGGCCATCTTGTGACGGAGCAGCGATTTTGGCGTCATGATAACGAGCGGCTTGCGGAAACTGCGCAGCATCTGGCGGCGCAATACGTGGAAATAATTGGCCGGGGTGGTGATGTTCGCGACCTGGATATTGTCCTGCGCGCATAGTTGCAGGAAGCGTTCGAGACGCGCGCTGCTATGCTCCGGCCCCTGCCCTTCATAGCCGTGGGGCAACAGCATGACGAGGCCATTGGCGCGCAGCCATTTGGCTTCGCCTGACGCGATGAACTGGTCAATCATGATCTGCGCGCCATTGGCAAAATCACCAAATTGCGCTTCCCACAGCACCAATGTTTTCGGATCGGCGCCGGCATAACCATATTCAAAGCCGAGCACGCCATATTCGGACAGCGGGCTGTCGAGCACTTCAAACCGGCCATGCGGCACGGTGCTGAGCGGGATATATTTTTCTTCGGTTTCCTGATCGACCCAGACGGCATGGCGCTGCGAGAAAGTGCCGCGCCCGCTATCCTGGCCGGACAGGCGAACATTATAGCCTTCGGATACCAGCGAACCATAAGCCAGCGCCTCGCCGGTCGCCCAGTCGAAATTTTCGCCGGATTGGAACATCTTCGCCTTGGCATCCAGCACGCGGCCCAATGTCTTGTGGATCTTGTGCCCCTCGGGAACCGTGGTCAGTGTCCGCCCAAGGCTTTCGAACAATTTGGCATCTATTGCCGTTTCAACATTGCGCCGCGCTGTTTCCGGGTCAGCGGGAATATGCAGCCCCTGCCAGCGGCCACCAAACCAGTCGGCCTTGTCCGGCTCATAATCATCCGCCGCCTTGAATTCCCCTTCGAGATGGTCGGCAAAGGCCTTGCGGGTCTTGGCCCCCCAGTCCGCGTCGATCACGCCTTCCTCGATCAGCCGCTGCTCATAGAGCTTGCTGACCTTCGGATGCTTTTTGATCGCGGCATACATGATCGGCTGGGTGAAACTGGGTTCGTCGCCTTCATTATGGCCAAAGCGGCGATAGCACCACATATCGATCACAATATCGCGGCCAAAACGCTGGCGGAATTCAATCGCGATCTTGCAGGCAAAGGTCACCGCTTCGGGATCATCGCCGTTGACGTGGAAAATCGGCGCCTGCACGCCTTTCGCCACGTCGCTTGGATAAGGCGAGCTGCGCGCAAATTGCGGGCTGGTGGTGAAACCGATCTGGTTGTTGATCACGAAATGGATGCAGCCGCCGGTATTATAGCCGCGAATGCCGGAGAAGCCGAGACATTCCCAGACAATCCCCTGCCCCGCAAAGGCCGCATCGCCGTGGATCAGCACCGGCAAGACCTGTTCATGCTTGGTCAGGTCATCGCGCGCCACTTGCTGCGCCCGGACCTTGCCGAGCACGACAGGATCCACCGCTTCGAGATGCGAGGGGTTGGGCACAAGGCTCATATGCACATTGATGCCATCAAACTCGCGGTCGGTGGAGGTGCCGAGATGATATTTCACATCGCCAGAACCGCCCACTTCATCCGGGTTGGCCGAGCCGCCGTGGAATTCGTGAAAGATGACCTTGTAGGGCTTTGCCATCACATTGGCCAAGATGTTCAAACGCCCGCGATGGGCCATGCCATAGACAATATCGCGCACGCCCGACTGGCCGCCATATTTGATGATATTTTCCAGCGCCGGCAGCATCGCTTCGCCGCCGTCGAGGCCGAAACGCTTGGTCCCGACATATTTCTTGCCGAGGAAATTTTCATATTCCTCGCCCTCGATCACCTTGTTGAGGATCGCTTTCTTGCCTTCCGGCGTGAACTGGATGGCGGCGTCCTTGCCCTCCATCCGGTCCTGCAGGAAGCGGCGTTCTTCTGTGTCGGCAATATGCATATATTCCAGACCCACCGAACCGCAATAATTGGCGCGGAGCACCGCTTCGATCTCCTTGATCGAGGCAGTTTCGAAACCCAATACACCGCCCAGATAGAGGGGCATGTCCAGCTCATCAGCCTTGAAGCCATGAAATTCGGGAGTCAGGTCAGCGGGTTCCTCCAGCTTGGACAATCCCAGCGGATCGAGATTGGCACCGAGATGCCCACGCACCCGATAGGTGCGGATCAGCATCATCGCGCGGATCGATTTCTCCGCTGCCAGGGCCACTTCGGCATCGGACATGGACTTGCCGGACTTGGCCGCAGCCGCCTTGATCTCGATCCCCATTTGCGTGGGATCAAGCGCGCTGTTCAGCTCATCGGCGTCATCAATCGGCCAATGTTTCTTTTGCCAGCTGGGGCCTGCTTCCTTTTCGGAGCCGACACCAAATTCCTGATTTTCAAAGCCCATAATCAAAACTCCAGTGCCCCTGTGCAGACAGGGGCCCATCTCCTGCCATTTGGCCAATATTCAACCGACAAATTCACTTCGCAATATCAAACCAAAGATCGTCCCAATCTGGATTACGCTCTTCAATCCGCTTTATCTTCCAAGGCCGTTTCCATTTCTTGATCTGAACTTCCCGCCTGCGCGCTTCTTCCAGATCGTCAAACATTTCAAACCAAACCAGTTTTCTGCAATCATGATCTTTGGTGAATCCATCTACCTATCCATTTCGATGCTGGTAAACGCGTTTGATCAGATCGCTTGTTACGCCGGTATAAATCGCTCCGTTTTTCCGGTTTGCCGTAATATAGACAGCGCCGGGTTTCATCGCTTCCCTTTCGTTGCCGTATCCCTGCGCAGGCAGGGATCCATCTCCACTGTTTCACTCTAGTCGCAACATCAGGAGATGGGCCCCTGTCTGCACAGGGGCACTAAGCTATCTTCAGACCGTTTCTTTCAGCATTGCGTCGAGCGTCGTGCCCAATTCGCTTGGTGACGGGGACACGCGAATGCCGGCCGCTTCCATCGCCGCGATCTTGTCTTCCGCGCCGCCCTGGCCGCCGGAAACGATCGCGCCTGCGTGGCCCATGCGGCGGCCCGGAGGCGCCGTGAGACCTGCGATAAAACCAACCATCGGCTTGCTGCGGCCTTTTTTCGCTTCGTCCGCGATAAATTGCGCCGCCTCTTCTTCCGCGCTGCCGCCAATTTCGCCGATCATGATGATCGACTTGGTGTCGTCATCCGCAAGGAAAAGCTCAAGCACGTCGATAAAGTTGGTGCCGTTGACCGGGTCACCGCCAATACCGACCGCTGTGGTCTGGCCAAGGCCAACCGCTGTGGTCTGATGCACCGCTTCATAGGTGAGCGTACCGGAGCGAGAGACCACGCCGACCGAGCCTTTCTTGAAGATGCTGCCGGGCATGATACCGATCTTGCATTCGTCAGGGGTCAGAACGCCGGGGCAGTTGGGGCCGATAAGCCGCGACTTCGAGCCTTGCAGCGCCCGCTTCACCCGCACCATGTCGAGCACCGGAACACCTTCAGTAATCGCAACGATCAGCTCAATCTCGGCGTCAATCGCTTCGAGGATCGAATCCGCAGCAAATGGCGGCGGCACATAAACCACAGAAGCAGTCGCGCCGGTCGCGTCCTTGGCTTCGGCCACGGTGTCATAGTTGGGCAGACCGATATGGGTTGTACCGCCCTTGCCCGGCGTAACGCCCGCAACCATTTGCGTGCCGTAAGCCAGCGCCTGTTCGGTGTGGAATGTGCCGGTATTGCCGGTCATGCCTTGGGTTATGACTTTGGTGTTTTTGTCGATTAGGATGGACATTTTTGATTACTCCGTATCTCTAATAATTATAAGCGCGTGTCCGTCCCCAACTGGAGCCGGACCTAAGGTGTATGCATGATTAGATGAAAACCATGAGAAAGACCGTTCTCCGTTTTCGACCCATGAATCCTGATATGATCCAAAACGCGAGGTCATAGTTTCGGCGACCATGTCCTGGGAAATAGCGTCTTTGGATGAAAATTCTATCATACAAAAAAACTGCGTTTTTGTTACATTGCTTTCTGGTATGACGCTTCCAATAGTCAGCAAGCGCCCGTTCTTAGCAAAAACTTGGTCATCGCCAGTCTTGTCATGTGATGACGACACCAATTCCCAGCCGATATCCTTCAATCGTTGGCCATCCACATTTGCAGACTCACAATCAGTGACGACTGCAGACAATGCCTCGCCTCCTTTTAGAGGCTTTGGCTCTGCAGAGACAACGGAACCGAGGCCAACCAAGAGCAAGAAGAAACCAGTTTGCTTAAGCAAGACTCGAATCCAGCCCCTTACACGCTTCCAGCAATTCCTTCACCGCATCGACTGACACGTTGAAATTGCCCTGCGCTTCTTCGCTCAGTTCAATCTCGATGACTTTCTCGACACCGTCTTTGCCGATGATGCACGGCACGCCGACATAAAGATCATCGACGCCATATTGGCCGGTCAGATGCGCAGCAGCAGGGAGCACGCGGCGTTTATCCTTGAGATAGCTTTCCGCCATCATGATCGCGCTGGTTGCGGGCGCATAATAAGCCGAGCCGTTGCCGAGCAGGCCGACAATCTCGCCGCCACCGGAGCGGGTGCGCTGTACAATCGCGTCGATATTGTCCTGCGTGGTCCAACCCATTTTGATCAAATCAGGGATCGGGATACCGGCAACTGTTGAGTAAGCCGGAACCGGAACCATCGTATCGCCGTGGCCGCCGAGAACGAAGGCGGTGACATCTTCAACCGACACATTAAACTCGTCGGCAAGGAAGTGACGGAAGCGCGCGCTGTCCAGAACGCCCGCCATGCCGACAACCTTGTTATGCGGAAGACCGGAAAATTCGCGCAGTGCCCAGACCATCGCGTCGAGCGGGTTGGTGATGCAGATAACAAAAGCGTCCGGTGCATTGGCCTTAATGCCTTCGCCCACAGCCTTCATGACTTTCAGATTGATGCCGAGCAAATCATCGCGGCTCATGCCGGGTTTGCGCGGAACGCCTGCGGTGACGATAATAACATCGGCGCCCGCAATATCGGCATAATCGCTGGTACCTTTGAGGTTGGAGTCAAATCCGTCAACCGGCCCGGCCTGGCTGAGGTCGAGCGCTTTACCGGCAGGCATGCCTTCGGCAATATCAAACAGGACGACATCGCCCATTTCCTTGGAAGCAGCGAGATGGGCAAGCGTGCCACCAATCATGCCAGCGCCGATCAGCGCGATTTTGTTACGGGCCATGGGAAAAATTCTCCTGAAATCAGAGTCGTAGAAAGACGTAGGAGAAGGATTAGGCTTATCCACAGGCAATTTCAACCGCAGAAAGCACCAATTTGCGGGCTTTCTTTGCAAGTGGTTCGCAATAGCAATAATGGTGGAGAAGATGGTCAGGAAATGGCGCTCAATGAACCCAATCCGTGACCTGCGCTCAGGGTGAGCGCCATGGGGATTGGCAGTATCAGATGAGACCGCTTTCCTACACGAACCGTCCTGTGATAATCATTGCCCTGTTTTACTCCTGATTTTGAACAGGATTTGTGCTCATGTTTTGCAACGCGGCATGCGGTGGAAAGAAGCCAAAAGCTCTAACCAAAATGAGCGGTATGGAGGTGTGATTTGTGTGAACTTTGGACCGCGTTGTCAGTGCGAGGATGTCAATTGTTCCCGCCGTTTGTGCTCCGCACTTGATGCGGAGCCTAGGATGGCTGTCACGCCTGTCTACCCTGGGCTCCGCATCAAGTGGGGAGCACGGACACCCTGTGATGTGTGTGAACTTTGGCCGAACTGGCCCGCTTCAAATCCGCCCAAAAGAACTATGTCCACTTTGTAAACTTCGCTCCCCTGTCCAAGCATCTTTTGCTTTGCCAAGACCGACATGGCTCGCCATGATGCAAGAAAAGAATGAACAGGAGAGAACAGGCCCATGCTGAGCAAAGGCGACGATTATCCGCTGCACCAGACGCCGGAACCGATGGCAGTGTCCGGCGACAACCGCAATTTCTATGACCGCTATTTCTTCAACGGCTATAGCGCGGATGGCAGCATTTTCTTTGCCGCAGCCCTGGGCGTCTATCCGCAGCTCGATATCATGGATGCGGCCTTCTGCGTATCGATGGACGGTAAACAGCATAATCTGCGCGCCTCCAAACGCATGGGCAGCGAGCGGCTGGATTTGAGCGTCGGGCCAATCACGGTTGAGATTGTCGAGCCATTGCAGGAACTGCGAATTATCGTCACAGGCAATGACAGCCCGATCACCGCCGATATCCGCTTTACCGCGCGCCATAGTCCGATTGAGGAACCCCGCTTCATCCGTCGCGACGGTCCCCGCATGGTCATGGACTATACCCGCATGACCCAAAATGGCGGCTGGTCGGGGGCGATCACAGTGGATGGCCAAGACATTGCCCTGTCGCCTGACAGTCATCGTGGTACCCGCGACCGCAGCTGGGGTATAAGGCCGGTTGGCTCACCCGAATCACAGCCTCCGCCCGCTGGCGCCTTGCCGCAATTCTGGTGGCTATGGACCCCGCTGAATTTCGATAATCATGCCTGCTTCTTTCACAGCAATGATGACGGCGATGGCCTGCCGTGGAACCGGCGCGGCGTGGTGGATGCCATTGGTGGCGAGCGACGGGAATTTGAACCCGGCAGCTTTGATCTCAGATATCATTCCGGCACCCGGCGCGTGAGGCAGCTTGGTCTGGAAACCGCGGATGGCACATTATCAATCACCCCGCGCACCGGCGATGCCACGCGGACCTTTTATATGTCGGGCCTTGGCTATATGCATCCGGTCTGGGGTCACGGCATGGATCACGGGGCGCTGGAAACCGCTTATGATGTGATAGATCTGGCCAATGTGCCGGCTCATGACATGCTCTATATCCATATCCAGGCGCTTAGCGATGCAGTGCTGACTAGCGGTGATGCGCGCCATGAAGGTGTTGGAATTGTTGAACAACTATTTGTCGGACCTCACAAGACCAGCGGGCTCACCGACCTGCTGCACCCCGCAGCATGAGCGCCGCATTCCCGCTTCGCCCTGAGGAGTTCGATCCCCGCTGGGTCGAGGGCGTTTTTGGCGCACCATCGGGATCGCTCCAGTCGCTGACCCACAAGCCAGTGGGGACCGGACAGGTGTGCGACAGCTTCCGCTTCACCTGTGACTGGCAGGATGCCGGTTTTCCCGAAAGCTTTGTCGCCAAATGTCCGAGTGCCGATCCGGTCAGTCGCGGAGCCGCCGCGATCTTTCACCTCTATGATATGGAGGTTGGCTGGTACCGCGATGTGGCGGCCCGATCCGGCGTCGGTTGCCCCGGCTGCTATCATGCCGCCATCGGCGAAGATGAAACGCAATTTGTCCTGATGCTCGAAGATATGGCGCCCGCCAGCCAGGGCGACCAGCTGGCCGGTGGAACGCTGACACAGGTGCAATCAGCGATTCGTGAGGCCGCTGCTTTGCACAGTTTTCAACCGGAGACCGGGACGCTCGAGCAATATCACTGGCTGCTCCACGGTCAGGGAAATGGCGATTATATGCGGCAGGCGCTGCCCGCCATCTATCCCGAATTCCGCAAGCGTTTCGCCGACAGACTGGGCGCCGACATATTGGATATGGGCGCGGAGCTGATTGCGAAATTCGGCAGCTATCTCGATAGCGAACCGGCCCGCCCGTGCATCACCCATAGCGATATGCGGCTGGACAATATCCTGTTTGATGAAGGCGGCGAACGCGCCATATTGGTGGATTGGCAAACCGCAACATTGGGCAATGGCGCAAGCGATATCGCCTATCTGATCGGGACCAGTTTTGCCGATCCGGCAGAGCGCGCCGCAGTGGAGAAAGGGCTCGTTGCGGACTATCTTTCTCGCCTGTCCGCCAACGGTATCGAGCAGGATAACGACCTGTTCTGGCAGGATTATCGCCGGCTTGCCTTTTCCGGCTTCATCATGGCGATCAACGCCTCGATCCATGTCGAACAAACCGAACGGGGGGATGAAATGTTTGCGGTCATGGCCGAAAGACCGGCGCAAATGGCGCTCGATCTGGACAGCCTAAGCCTGCTGTGATCAGAGGGCTTCGCCCGTGCCATGGCCGAGCGCGAGATAGTCATCCGACTGCATCTCGACCAGCCGGGAGGCGGTACGGACAAATTCAAACGACCCGTCACCCTCGGGATAGAGCGCATCGGGTTCCGCGTCGGCGCTGGCAAGCAGCTTGACGCGATATTCATAGAGCGCGTCAATCAGCGTCACAAAGCGCGCCGCTTCGTTTCGATTCTCTTTGGAGAGCACTGGAATTCCAACGATGATGACACTGTGGAAATGCCGCGCAATGGCGAGATAATCGGGTGCCCCCCGCGCCTCGGCACAGAGCCGTTTGAACGAGAAAACACCAACGCCTTTCAGGGCTTTGGGAACATGCATCGACCGGCCGCCCTGCACCGGCAGTTCCTCGGAAGGGACATGGGCGCGGTCCTCCGGCGGATAGTCGGTCAGGCGAAAGAAAGCGTCACTCAACGCCTTGGTCGCAGCATCGCCATTGGGCACATGCCACAGATCGACACCGCCCAGTCGCTCGCGGCGATAGTCGGTCGGCCCGTTGAGCGAAATGACATCAAGCCGGTTCTCTAGCAGATCGATGAAAGGCAGGAAATGTTCACGGTTCAGACCGTCTTTATAAAGATCAACCGGCGGGCGGTTGGAAGTCGCGATCAAGGTCACGCCCGCTTCAACCAGGCCGGTGAACAGCCGCGACATGATCATCGCATCGGCGCTATTGTTCACCACCATTTCGTCAAAGGCGAGGAAGCGGGCCTCATCAGCCAGAGCCGCCACAACCGGAAGAATAGGATCGCCCTGCTCCTTCTTGCGTTCGTCATTGAGCCGGGCATGCACATCCAGCATGAACTCGTGAAAATGCGCCCGTTTCTTGCGGTTGATCTGCAGACTGTCATAAAACAGATCCATCAGCATCGATTTGCCGCGCCCGACACCGCCCCACATATAGATACCGCGAGGGGCTTTTGGCTTTTTTGAAAACATCCGCCACAGCACGCTGCCGCGCGGAGGGACCGCTTCAAGTTCTTCCTGCAATTGCGCAAGACGCTGTGCACAGGCGTCCTGGTCCTCGTCAGGTTTCAATTCCCCATTCGCGATCAGCGCCTGATAGCGCGCGTAAAAGCCCGTCATTGCGGCGCTTTTTTGACGATAGCCGTGTAGGAGGCCATATTATCACTGCCGTCACCTTGCACGACAAGCCCGCGCAGAAACAGGAAACGACCAGTTTCGCGCGCCACCTCAACCTGTGCCTCCAGCGGTTCGCCAAGGCGCGCCGCTCCAATAAAATGGGTCTGCAATTCCAGTGTAACGGCGAATCCGGATGGCCCGATTTCGAGCACCCGCATAGCGGCAAACAAGGCGCAATCGATAAAGCCCATCATTGTTCCACCATGGACAACGTCACCAAGATTGCGATGCTGCCGCTCGGGAAACATGCGAATGCGAGCGATCGTATCGGCAATGCCGTCACCACCACGCCGCATGATCATGGGACCCAGGAAGCTATTATAGCATTCCGGGTCTTTCAATTTCCATTGGTACCAGCCCGGATGATCAGGATCCGGGTCACTGGTGAAAAATTCAGGGTCGGCGTCAGCCATCAGCTTTTCGCCAGCCAATTATCAAACTTCCCGGGCCGCCGTCATCTTCTTGATCTCGGCAATCGCCTTTGCCGGAGAGAGGCCTTTGGGACAGGCATTGGCACAGTTCATGATCGTGTGGCACCGATAGAGACGGAACGGGTCTTCCAGTTCATCGAGCCGCTCTCCGGTCATCTCATCACGGCTGTCTGCGAGCCAGCGATAGGCTTGCAGCAGGATGGCAGGACCAAGAAACTTGTCGGAATTCCACCAATAGCTCGGGCAGCTGGTCTGGCAACAAGCACAGAGAATGCATTCATAGAGGCCGTCAAGTTTAGCGCGATCTTCTGGAGATTGCAGCCGCTCTTTACCGGAAGGTGTCGGCGTAACCGTTTTAAGCCAGGGTTGGATGGATGCATATTGCGCATAGAAATGGGTGAAATCAGGAACCAGATCCTTGATCACTTCCATGTGCGGCAGCGGCGTGATCTTCACTTCCTTGCCACAATCTTCAATCGCCGTGGTACAAGCGAGACCGTTTTTACCGTCAATATTCATCGCGCAGGATCCGCAAATCCCTTCCCGGCAAGACCGGCGGAAGGTAAGAGTTGAATCCTGTTCGCTCTTCATCTTGATCAGCGCATCAAGAACCATGGGTCCGCAATCATCGGTATCTATCTTGAAAGTGTCATAACGCGGATTTTCGCCGCTATCAGGGTCATAGCGATAGATTTTAAACGCCCGACTCTTGCCACCGCTCAGCGCCTCATGCACTTCACCAGTCTTGCGGATTTTGCTGTTTTTCGGGAGCGTAAAGGTTGCCATCAATATTCTCTTGTGTTGGCGAAATAATAGATGTCGCGTTAGTAATCAGTCTAGAAGCGCTATTCATAGTCAGTTTCTCGGCAAACTCAATGCCTGAAATACGCCTCCAAACGACCTCTAGCCGCTTAAAAACTAGCGAAACAGACCCTGCTGCCAATTTTGATAAGCGCTTGCGCCCCCGTGATTTACACGATTTGCCTCTTTTTCGATTCTAAATTGCCCTATTTATCTGCTAACGCAATCAGATCACTGGTATTTACTTTTGAAAACTCCCACATCACCCAACTTACGACAGGAAATAATCATATGCAGACCAAAAACGGTGTGACTCTTTTGCTGCATGGCAAAAATGACACGCTGATATGGGGAATGACCAACGCGGAGCGGGGACGCCGCCTGGTCGAAAAATTGCAGGGTAATATTAGCGGTAGTCTATGGATAAACTTGGCATATGTTTTTGATCCGCAATGGATAAGCTATGTTCATGACAATCCTGGAACGGTGCTTACAATCGGCGGCGTTCCGGTACTGGCCCATGTTACAGATGACGGAGCAGCAGAGACGCTTGCCGCCTTACAAGTGCCAGCCGAAATGTCAGTCATGGAGTATCGCGATGGACCGCGGATTCACAATCCCTCACTGCGCAAACTGGAAACACCATTTGTCCGGGAACTTACTCCGGCTACGGTGAAGGAGATTGAGCGGCAGAGCTATTTTGGGGCATATAAAGGGGTCACCGATATCCTCACCAAATATCTTTGGCCGGAACTTGCACTCGTCCTTACCCGCTTTGCTGCCCGGATCGGAATGACGCCCAATATGGTCACAGCCATCGGTGCGGTTGGGTGCGTGGCGGCGACATTCCTGTTCTACTATGGTTATTTCTGGACCGGCATGGCCGCTGGTTTTGTGTTCATGGTGCTCGATACAGTCGATGGTAAACTCGCACGCTGCACCATCACGTCCTCTTATTGGGGTAATATTTTCGATCATGGTCTCGATCTCGTCCATCCGCCTTTTTGGTGGGTGGCGTGGGCAGTTGGGCTTGGCGCGGTGGGCCTGTCTTTGCCGGAAGATCAACTTAGCCTCGTGCTCATTGTCATTCTGGGCGGTTATGTTTTGCAACGGATCATCGAAGGTATTTTCATCCGCGCATTTGGCCAGCATATCCATGTCTGGCGGCCAATGGATTCCTGGTTCCGGCTGATCACCGCAAGACGCAATCCCAACATGCTATTGTTATTCATTTCCATGATATTTGGCCGCCCCGATATCGGCCTGATTGCCGTCGCCTGGTGGACATTAATCTCGCTCGCGGTGCATATGGTACAGATAATTCAGGCCTGGATGGTAAGAATGCGCGGCGGCGAAATTGTCTCATGGCTGGAGCAGGAGCAAGGATAGGCAGATGATCAACGAAACTATCAGGAAGTTCGGATATCCCGCAACCTTGGTGAAGGACTATGATCATTGGGTTGTTTTGCTGCGCCCCGCGCAAGTAACATTGGGTTCGTTGATCGTCGCAGCCAAGTCCGATGCCGAAGATTTTGGTGCATTATCGCCAGAGCATTTTGCAGAGCTAAAGATGGTGACAGCGGATGTATCTTCCGCAATTGGGAGCCTTGTCTCCCATCAGAAGCTCAACTGGCTGATGTTGATGATGGTTGACCCGCACGTCCATTTTCATCTCATCCCGCGTTATGAAGGCACGCGCCAGTGGATGGGACAGGAATTTGAGGACAAGGCCTGGCCGGGGCCGCCTACGCTTGGCGATGCCTTCAAACTATCAGACGACCAGATTTCCGGCATGGCCACCTGGTTGAAATCGGGCTTTCCGGACTAGCGCGATTTAGCCAGCCACTGATCGGTCAGAGCAGTGGCGGTCTCCACGTCATTGAGGAAATCAACTTCGGCCCAGTCATGGCCTTTGATCGATACCGTACCGACTTTCTCGCTCGGCGCCAGTGCATCGATTATCTTGAGATACCAGTTTTCAACGCCTGCGGGCGTGCGCATGAACGCACGGACTTTTTCACGAAACAGTGATCCGCCTTCGCCGCGAAAGGCCAGGAAACCGATGGATTCTGCGTCACTCTCCTCAGCCGTCAACGTCTTGCCGATAGCGGTCAAACGGTCACCGCTAAGCGACACTTTCATATCATCGCTGTCATAGTGATCTTTGATATCCACGGTCACTGTAATCGGCCAATTTGCCGTATTTTGTGCGGTCTCGATTATCTCGGGAGAGATCAGCGTATCCCCGTTGAGAATCATGAAATCCCCATCCATTATGTCACGCACAATCCAGCAGCTCCCCAGATTGTCAGCGACCTTGTAGAAAGGATTGAAATGGATACATATGTCGGTTCCGACCTGCTTCAGCTGCTCCAGTTCAGCCTCAACCATATCGGTCATAAAACCGGTCACCACGTGAAATTCACGCACCCCGCCGGCGGCCAGCATCTCTATCTGCCAGGCAATCAGGCTCTTTCCCGAAAAATCAATCAGGCATTTGGGACGTTCGGCGGTCAAGGGCAAAAGGCGCGACCCTTGGCCCGCGCTCAATATTATTACTTTTTCGATCATATTGGCAATTGGCCTTTATCGGGATAGGGACGTTTCGGGGAGACACTTAGAACGATGGTTATCAAAGCTCAATCCTGTAACCGCCGGTTGCAGTCCCGTCGGGAGATGCCTGCTTAATCATGGCCGAGGAGTCGACAACCGAATCCGGCAAAGCCAAGGCCGAGAAGACCGGGATAAAGCGGATCATCGCCAATACCGGCTGGCTTCTGGGCGGCAAGGGATTTGGCGGCATTTTAAGCCTCTTCTATCTCGCAATATTGACCCGAACGCTTGGTGTTTCGGGATTCGGCCAGTTTGCGCTCATCACCGGCACCGCCCAGGCTATTGCCCTGATTGTCACGTTTCAAACCTGGCAGGTCGTCATCCGTTTTGGTGCCCGCTATATAAAGGGGGCGGACAATCGGCAGAAATTCGCCCGGCTTGTCGGTCTTTGCACCCTGCTCGACCTGGCTGGTGCGCTTGCCGGCTGCTTGCTGGCCTTTTTTGCCGTCCAGTGGCTCGCGCCATTTTTCGGCTGGGATCAGGAACTGGCGCAAACCGCCTTGCTCTTTGCCCTCGTCATGCTGCTGTCGATCAAGTCGACGCCGACCGGCATATTGCGGGTCGAGAACCGGTTTGATCTCGCCGCCTATGCCGAAGCGATCATTCCCAGCGTCCGGCTCATCGGGACATTGATCGTCTGGTTCACCGGGCCGAGCATTGCCAATTTCCTGATCGTCTGGGCGCTATCCGAAGTGATCCATGCCATCGGCTATTGGCTGCTTGCCACATGGCAAAGCCGCGACATCATGTCACCGCGCAACCTGTCCATGACCAAACAGTCAGTGCGCGAGAACCCCGGCATTGGCGAGTTCCTGCTAGTATCCAATCTCGGCTCCACCTTTGCCGGCCTGTCGCAGAATATCGCACTGCTGATCGTCGGTTACTTCGTTGGTCCAGCGGCGGCAGGTCTCTATCGTCTGGCCAGCCAGCTCAGCGTCGCGATGACCAAGATATCGGCTTTGCTATCGCGCGCCATATTTGCCGAGGTCAACCTGATCCGTGCCCAGCAAGGCGCCGCCGCCATGGAAGTCCTCTTCCGCAAAGCCAACCGCATGCTGTTCATCACCGGCGGCACCGTCATCCTGATCGTCCTCGTCATCGGCCAGCCTGCGCTCTACTACATGTCCGGTCCCGAATTCCTGCCCGCCTATCCTTTGCTGATCCTGCTTGCCGCAGCCGCCTCGATTGATCTGGCCGGCGCCATCTATGAACCGACCTTGTTGTCCGGCAGCGGTGCACGCACCGCCTTGTTCCTGCAGGCCTTCATTGCGATCCTGTTCATCGCCATCCTGCTTTTGGGCCTCCACTTTTTCGGCGCGATCGGGGCGGCCAGCGCCATGGCGATCACCGCTATCATCAGGTTGCTGCTCTTTGGCACGGCGGCGCGGCGCAATATCGCCAAAGGCTAAGGCATCCCGGCACGACCGGCGAGAATTCCCTCCGCCTGAACAAGATCGCTCTCCTTGTCCACATCGATACAGGCCTCTGCCTGCGCCATCGGCACGATCCTGATCCGCAATCCCAGCTTTTGCCCAACCCGGGCGGCAAGCTGGTCGATCGTCAGCAGCCGGGTCACGGCCAGAAACAGCAGCCAAGGCCCAAAGATCGTCAGTATTTTCCAGCCCTTTTTCCGGTCCTGCTCCACCTCGGCCCAATAGCGCAAAATCTGGCGCGCCTGCGGGGATCCAAAATAAAAGAGATTCGCCCCGCTATACTGACCACCGCGCAGTTTCAGCCATGTGCGCCGCGATGCCGGATAGCGGCTGAGCAGCACGTCCTTTTCGACAACCGCAATGGCGATATCCGATGATTGCGCATCGCTCAGAAACTCGTCGATCATCGCGCCGCTCAGCAGCACATTATCCGCCGTAGTGATCAGCATCGGATAGCGTGCATCGTCCCGGTCCAGCAGAGCATCGACCGAGACGGCAATGGTCGCTCCGCTTTCCTGCGCGATCACGTGGTCGTTCGCCGCCAATGCTTGCGTATCGGGATGGGCCCAAAAGGGTTCAAAATCCTGCGCCAGCAGATGCACATTGCCGATCGCCGGATGCCCCAGCAAGGCACCGGTGACATGGGCCAGCATCGCTTTGCCTGCGACCGGGATCAGTGCCTTAACTGCAATGCCCCGGCTATCCGCCATCGCGTCACCGCCGGGCCGGCTGCCCGCCAATATCATCGCATCCACGGACCCGTGCTCCGCATCCGCATCCGCATGCGGCGTTGGCGTGGTCATGGACGGCTTTCAAAGAAAGCGATCATGTCATCCAGCACCGGACCCTTGTTCCGAAAGGGCTTGGAAACCGCCATCATGATTTCGATATGGTCCATGTCCGGATATTCGACATATTCGGCATCACCGCCCGCTTCGAGCATTTTGTCAGTTAACGTCCGGCTGTTGCGCGGCTTCACCTGTGTATCGTTCACGCCGGTCGAGAGCCAGAGCGGCGGCGCATCGGCGCGCACGAAATTGACCGGCTGGGTCATTTCAGGGATATGATAGGAGCCAAAGCTGTTCTTGGTTGTCTCGGTCTTGAACGGATAAAAATCATAAGGGCCCGCCAAGGCAGCCACGCCCTTGATCAGGTCCGGCGTCTTGCCCAGCCGACCCAGCCATTGCCGGTCGAGCGCCAGCATCGCGACATTATAGGCCCCGGCCGATTGCCCTGACAGGAATATCCGTTCCGGATCACCGCCATGATCGGCGATATTGTCATGGACCCAGGCGACTGCCTTGGCGCTATCCTCCAGAAATTCCGGGAATTTCACTTCGGGATAGAGCCGGTAGTCCGCCAGCACCGTCAAATAGCCGCGATGCGCCAATGCGCGTCCGGCAAAGGCATATTCATCCTTTGATCCCGCACGCCAGCCGCCCCCATAGATGAACACCACCACCGGCAAGGGCTTGTCGGAAACCTTTGTCGGCGTCCAGATATTCAGGCCAAGGCCCAGCTCTTCATCATAGACCTGACCACGCAGCAAAAGTTTCGCATCCTTGTCACCGGGAATGATATTGTTGACCATGTCCAGCTGACGCGGGCCGGGCTGCGAGAAAAACCAATAGGCAAAGCCAGCGATCGCAATCGCCAATATCCCCAGAGTGATAAGCCATTTCATTGCACAAGACCTTTTATTATTCCCAGCGCTTTAGCCAGCGGATGCAGCGCTGGCAATGTTGCGCGGGTTTGGGGTGAGGAGTGGGAAGAGGTTTTGTTGGACCTCAGGTGTGGCGCGCGGGGAGAGGGAGTTTTTGTTGGACCTCAAGCGCCGGGCGGCGACATCCGTCGCCTTGGCTACGCGCCATAAGGCGCGGCGGACGCCATTTGATTTTGGCGCCCTTGCCTCCGCTTCGCGTCGGACTGGTGCCTAACTTTAGGTGACACACCCGATTTCCTCTCCCCTTGAGGGAGAGGACAGTGCAGCTTGCGGCCCTGGGCTTGTCCAGGGGCGCTAGCGAAACTTGGTGAGGGGTGGCGGCTATCGCTGATGCTGGCGATTGTCGCTGGCCTCTCTCTAAGACTTGCCCCCTCAATAAGACTTGGCTTCGCAGCCAGCTGCCAAGCCAAGTCTTTTCTCTCCCTCCGGGGGAGAGAATAAAGACCGGTGCCTCACTTGAGGTGATCCGTCCCAGCGCAGCGAGGCAAGCGCGCCAAAGATATCAGGCGCGCGCCCGAGCTTATGCGAAGAAAGCCAAGCGGGCGGATGCCCGCGCCCGGCGCCTGAGGGAATCAAAAAAGACTCCTCTCCCAAAGTTCACACAAATCACACAGCCTCATTTCTCCCTTTCACGCTCCAAAGTTCACACAAATCACACCGGTTCTTCCAGATCATCAAATATCCCGCTGCGCTCCAGCAAGCCGCTGCGATCGGCCCGCTCCCATTGCAGATCATCCCATTCTTCGCGATCGGCAATGTCGAGATCGGAGACATCAATATCCTCCGGCGCCATCGCCTGTATCTTCTCGCGTTCGCTGTGGAGCGCGATGGTCGCCAGCAAATCACTGTTGGACAAGGATGATTGCGGCTTTGTACCGACCGTCCGGCCAGAGGCCTCAATCTCCTCAACCAGCTCTGCGCAATCGCTGCCCTGTCCGATGCCTTCCAGCAGATCATCAAAATGCTCTGCTGCCACCCGTGCCGGATTGCCTTTCACATCCAGCCCGTCCGCCATCTTGTCGAGCCGTGCCAATGCCGCCAGAAACAAGGGCGCGCTCCAGCGTTCCCGTGTTCCCACTTCCTCGCCCTGATGCCATACCGCCTCGCGCCAGCCATTGAGCCCCTTGTCCATCAGCTCATCCTGAAACACATCGCGCGCATGAATGAGCGCCGCATCCCACGCCCGGGCAAAGGCCCGCGCATCCGGCCTGCGCCTGAGCTTATACGCGCTCTCCCGCGACAACCCGGCATAGCGCGCCGCCGCCCGGACATTACCGGTCCGCGCCAGGGCTTCGAGAAACGCCACCTGCCTGTCCGGCGACCAGCCATCATGGCGCTCTCTGGGACGGGCCAGATCATCGGCATCAGGGATGTCGGTAAATTGTTCATGTATCGGGTGTTCGGTCATAGCTGTGTTCCTTTATGTTGGGGAACATGCAGACATAACCTATCTGGTTATTTGTAGGAAAGGGCAAAGAGAAACCAAAGCGCGGTTATGCCGGAGGGGCGGCTTTATTCCGAAGGCGGGCATCCGTGTTAGTCGGCAAGCTCGATTGTTGGCAATATCGGATGCATGCCAATTTCAGAGGCAGTCTTGAACATTGGTTCCTGAAAATGGACCGAACAGCTATTTTCACCCGCAGCCATATCACCCTGAATAACCGCACAGCAAACACCCTTGAATTTGTAGGCGTTTCACGATCCACATTCTCGCAATGCAATTATTCTAACATCGCGAAACGGTCGATCGGCTGTTTTTGAGATACTTGTTCTGCCTTTAGAATGATTGGACACCCTATGGATCAACCACTTGGCGTTGGGAAGCAAGCAAGTTACGGCCTAGGGCAGATAGCAGGTCAAATATTCAGAGATGTGCCCTCGCTATTGCTTCTGTTTTTTCTGACAAATATCGAGGGCATAGAGCCCGTATTTGCCGGCATTGCGATTTTCTTCCCAAAACTTCTCGTGGGTGTTGGTAGCGATATCGTTATGGGCTCCCTGTCGAGCAGGCTCAAAGCCAGATTTCCGATGTCCCGCTGGCTGTTAACCGGAGCATTTCTAGTACCGATACCGTTGATATTGCTGTTTAGCGTTCCGGATATCGCGTGGCAGATGAAGCTTATCTATGTCGCGTTTATATTTTCTCTGTACATGTCCATCTATTCCAGTTTTTCAGTACCCTATCTGGCACTTGTCGCTTCTCTGACTCAGACGCCGGAAGAGCGGACAAAATTAATGGCTTGGCGCCTGGCGTTTACCGGATTGGGATTGCTCATCGCAGCCGGGGCCGCGCCAGCTTTCGTGGCTCAGCGTGGCGGAGGGGAAACAGCATATATCGAAATGGCGGTGGTGCTTTCGATTATTTGCTCCATTTCGTTGCTCATTGCATATCTCGGTACCTACAAAGTTGCTGATCTAAACACAGCGGGGGGCGCTGTTGATACAAATGCGGACGTTATAGAGCCGCATGAAATGAACAAACTTTCCGTGGCGGCAATCATCTCTGCCATGAAAGATCGGCGCTTTTCCAAATTGCTGATTGCCAACATTCTTCAACTGACCGGCGGCGGCATGAACTATGCCGCCTTATTATACTTCATGACCTACAATATGCAGCGTGCCGATGCCCTGTCTGTGATTGGACTCCTTACGTTTGCTATTGTTTTGGGTATCATTTTGTCACAGCCGGTGTGGGTCGCGATAGCAAAGCCTATTGGCAAACGGAAAGCCTATATGGCCGCGACAACATTGCATATCGGTTCAATTTTGATCTGGATCGGTTGGCCAACAGCGCCTTTTGAGATCATATGCGTTTGGGCATTCCTTGCCGGAGTAGGAAATTCAGGTTGGACAATGCTGGGATTTTCCATGGTTGCGGATCTGGAAGCAGAGGAGAAAAACGGAATTTTCTCTTCGCTTTGGGTTGCAGCGGACAAGGTTGGATTTGCGTTGGGAGGGACCTTGTTGATAGGCATAACTCTCTCGGCAGTAGGCTTCGACTCTTCCAAAGCGGCCGCCGGTCTTCCGCAGAGCGACATGGCCGTCCAAGGCATCATGCTTGCTTTTGGGCTTTTTCCGTCAACGCTTTATCTGATTTCTTTAATATTAATGGCTGGTTGGAAGCATCGCGCAGAAGAGCCTGCTTGACGGAAAAATGCGCGAAGTAACCCCCAAAAATGCGACAAAATACGCTCGGCCATGGCTCAATCGTTTGACCAAAATGATATATTGACGGATATCATCGCCCGCTTTTTTTTGCACCCAAAAGCGGCCATTAAAACCATCGCAGCAAGCGGACAGGAAGACGTTTGAACCCGGATATGTTACAAGAGCGCTCTCAAAACGAGAACGGGATCATTCTTGTGTCGAAGCTTTACCGACTTTCTGGACTTTCCATGGCGTTGGTGCTGGCGATCATATTGTCCGGTTGCGCCGCCAACACGATCGGGATGGAGCGTGCCGGTAGCATGACAGAGGCGGCGCGGGTTTTGATGGCAGATGTGCAGACCGAAGCCCGGCCAAAACCTATCGCGCCAAAATCCCGGCCATGATCAGGTCAACCGTCTGCTCACGATAGGAATCGCGCATCTTCTCGTGGAAGTCATCCCGGCCATAGCAATATTTCCAGACCAGCTTGCCGGTGAAAAACCGGTCAGCGGCACCGGTGACGGCGGAATAGAATAGCTGCGGGTCGAGATCACGGAAAACGCCGGTCTTGATACCGTCGCCGACAAAAATGCTATAGGCTTCGGACAGAGGTTTGAGATATTTTTCGGCAATATCGCGGGCGCCTTCCGGCGGCAGATCGCGGATCAGGCGCATCGTCAGGCGGTGAATATAGGGATATTGATAATAGGTATCGATGACCGCGCCGATATGGTGGCGTAGCTTGTCTTCGGGCGGCATATCTTTCGCGATCAAAAGCCCGACATCCTCGACAATCTTGGTCATGTCGCGCTCGAGAATCGCCTCGAGCAGGCCGTCCTTGTTGCCGAAATAATATTTGACCAGCGCGCTGTTCAGACCGGAACGCACCGACAGCTCGCTAAAGGATATATCAATCGTGTCGCCTTCGCGCATGATCTGGCTGGCTGTTTCGATCAGCTTGCTGCGTGCGCTGGCACCGTCGATGTCCCCGTTTTTATCCACCTGATTTTCGGCGCTCATGCTATTTCCCCTCGATAGACCGGCCTTTACCAAAGCAGGCCTGCCTCAAGCAATTACTTATAAACAGGTTCCTCCCACCAAGGAAAGGTATCTGGCATGTCTGTCGACACTTTGTCCGGATAGACCGGATCGCGCTTTTCCAGGAAACTGGCAATGCCTTCCGCTGCATCGCCGGATTTGGCGCGGTTGAAGATGATCCGGCTGTCAATCTTGTGCGCTTCCATCGGATGGTCGGCGCAGGGTATTTGCCACAGCATCTGCCGGGTGAGCGCTATCGATACCGGCGCGGTATTGTCGACAATTTCCCGCGCCAGCGCATAAGCGGCCGGCAGCAGCTCCTCCGGCTTGTGGATCGAGCGGATCAGGCCGCCGTCAAGCGCTTCCTGCGCATTGAACACGCGTCCGGTCATGCACCATTCCAGCGCCTGCGGCCGCCCGACAATATGCGGCAGAAACCAGCTGGCCGCGCCATCAGGGGCAATCCCGCGCCGGGCAAAGACAAATCCGAATCGCGCCGTCTCGCTGGCAAGGCGAAAATCCATCGGCAGTTGCAATGTTGCACCAACCCCGACCGCTGCTCCGTTCACCGCCGCAATAACCGGCTTCAGGCATTGATAGATACGCAGCGTCAGCTTACCGCCGCCGTCACGGACCCGCGGATCGGAATAATCGTCCACCGGATCGCTGCTGGCAAAGGGCTTGCCGCCGCCTTCCGGTGTCAGATCAGCACCGGCGCAAAAGGCGCGGTCTCCGGACCCCGTCACAACCACGGCGCGCACGTCGTCGTCGGCATCAATCTGATCAAATGCGTCGCACATTTCCTTCAACATCGTATTGGTGAAGGCGTTCATTTTTTCCGGACGGTTGATCGTGATCGTCGCGATATTGTCGGCGACATCATATTTGATCTGGGTGTAGGTCATGGGGAGGATCCTCTCATAGCCCTCTCCCTCTTCAGGGGAGAGGATAGATTTGCTTGCCGGTTTACCCGGCTAGAAAATCTTGGAGAGGGGGCTGGCAATATTACTCTCCCCTCTCCAACGTCGCTAGGCAGCAAAGCTGCCAAGCTCTCGTTTCCTCTCCCCTGAAGAGGGAGAGGAGTTTATTCTTACTACCGCGGCGCCATACGGATTGCACCGTCGAGACGCACATCTTCACCGTTGAAATAACCGGTTTCGATCATGCACAACGCGAGTTTGGCATATTCGTCAGGCTGGCCGAGCCGCTTCGGGAAAGGCACGGATGCAGACAATGCATCACGGACCTTGTCAGGCGCTCCGGCAAGCAGCGGCGTGTCGAAAATGCCCGGCAGGATCGTGTTTACACGAATGCCTTCAGCCATCAGATCGCGCGCGATGGGCAGGGTCATGCCAACGACACCGCCCTTGGAAGCGGAATAGGCGGCCTGGCCCATTTGGCCGTCTTCAGCCGCGACCGACGCCGTGTTGACCATCGCGCCACGTTCGCCATCTTCCATGGGGTCAAGCGTCAGCATTCCGGCCGCCGACTTGGCAATGCAGCGGAATGTGCCAACCAGATTGACCTGAATCACGAAATTGAACGCATCCATCGGGAAATGGCTGATCGAGCCATCTTCGCGGCTGCGCTTGGCGGTTTTGATCGCATTGCCGATACCGGCGCAGTTGACCAAAATACGTTCCTGACCATTGGCCGCCCGGGCCTTTTCAAAGCCGGCATCAACGCTGTCATCATCGGTCACATTGACCTTGCAGAAAACACCGCCCAGTTCGGCAGCCAGCGCTTCGCCCTTTTCTTCGTTCAGGTCGAACAAGGCGACCTTAACGCCTTTTTCCGCCAAGCGCCGCGCGGTCGCTGCACCAAGGCCAGAGGCACCGCCCGTAACCACGGCCGACATTGTGTTGTTGAGTTCCATGAGTTTTCTTTCTGTTCTAAACTTAATTCAAACGCTCGATGATGGTGACATTGGCCTGACCGCCGCCTTCGCACATGGTCTGCAGGCCATATTTGGAGCCGCGGCTTTCCATCGCATTGAGCAAGGTCGCCATCAGCTTGGTGCCGGATGCGCCGAGCGGATGACCCAGAGCAATCGCGCCACCATGGACGTTGATCTTGCTGCGGTCCGCGCCGGTATGTTTCAGCCATGCGAGCGGCACGGGCGCGAAAGCTTCGTTGACCTCATACAAGTCGATATCATCAATCTTCATGCCCGCGCGCTGCAAAGCCCGGTCTGTCGCGAACAAAGGCTCTTCGAGCATGATCACCGGATCACCAGCCGTCACGGTCAGGTTTACAATCCGTGCGCGTGGCGTCAGGCCATGGTCCTTCAGAGCCTGTTCGGAACAGACGAGAACAGCGCTCGAACCGTCGCAAATCTGGCTGGCATTGGCCGCGGTAATCGCGCCGCCTTCCTGCAAGACTTTCACGCCGCCGATGCTTTCCATGCTGGCGTCGAAGCGAATACCTTCGTCGACCTTGTGCATTTCTTCGCCTTCTGGCGTTTCGATTTTGACGGCGACGATTTCATTTTCAAACGCGCCGGATTCCGTCGCTGCAATAGCTTTTTTGTGACTTTCCAAGGCAAAGGCATCGAGATCATCGCGATTAAAGCCGTGTTTTTTCACCAGCATTTCCGCGCCCATGAACTGGCTGAACTGCACGCCGGGATAGGCTTGCTCAAGCCGCTCACTCTTGTTGGTGCCGAGGCCGGCATCTTTAAACAGCTTGAACGTGGAGCCCATTGGCACGCGGGTCATGCTTTCGATACCATGGGCCAGCACCATATCCTGTGTGCCGGACATAACGCCTTGTGCCGCAAACTGGATGGATTGCTGCGAAGAGCCACATTGACGGTCAATCGAGACGGACGGAATGCTGTCAGGCAGTTTCGAAGCCAATACGCTGTTGCGGCCGACATCACCGGATTGCTCGCCGCCCTGCATAACACAACCGGTGATGACATCTTCAATCGCAGCGGGATCAAAATCATTCCGGTCTGCAATCGCATCCAGCGTTGCTGCGCCGAGATCCACAGCATGGGTTCCTGCCAACCGGCCGCCACGGCGACCGCCTGCGGTCCGCACTGCATCTACAATATAGGCTTCTGCCATCTTCCTGCTCCTTAAAACTGTTTGAGAATCCAAAATTTAACTGAACGATTAAACCTGCGCCGCCCTAGGGTCAAATGAAAAAGCCGATCATCACAATAGTGATAACCGGCCTTTTTCGAGTCTTAACCTGCGTTTTTAGGCAGGTACGTTGTCTTTCTTGACCGTGATGACCTGCGGATAGGTAAATTCAAGCAAGCCTTCCTTGCCATATTCGGCGCCGAAGCCGGACTGTTTATGCCCGCCAAAGGGAGCGAACGGCGACAGGTGCAGGAATTCATTGACCCAGACGGTTCCGGTTTCCAGCTGCTCGGCAATCTCCACGCCCTTGTCGGGATCGGCGGTCCAGACCGCTCCGGCGAGACCATATTCGCTGTCATTCGCGCGCTGGATCGCTTCTTCGGTGGTGCTGAATTTCATCAGCGGCATAACCGGTCCGAACTGTTCTTCAGCCACAATCCGCGCATCTTCTGGCGGATTGTCGAGAATCGTGATCGGCATATAATAGCCCGGAACATCAGGATCGTGGTCGCCGCCGACGAGGAATTTATAGCCATTATCCTTGGCATCCTGAACCAGTTCGATGACACGATCATATTGCTTCTTGTTCTGGATCGGGCCAACCGCTGTGCCTTGCTGTGAGCCATCGCCAACCTTCACGTTTTTGGCATATTCGGCAATGGCAGCGCTCAGCTCGTCATAAATATCTTCGTGGATATAGATGCGTTTCGCTGCGACACAGATTTGACCGGCGTTGGTAAAGCTCGACCAGAAAAGCTGCTCGGCCACTTTCTCTACATTGGCATCGGGCAATACGATCGAGGCATCATTTCCGCCGAGTTCCAGCGTGATCCGTTTGAGATCCTTGGAAGCGCCTTCCATGATCTTCTTGCCGGTTGCGGTGGAGCCAGTGAACGTGATCTTGTCGATATCGGGATGCGCTGTAATCAAGGGTCCCAAGCTATCTTCACCGGTAATGATATTGACGACTCCGGGAGGTGCAAGATCCTTGATCAGCTCGGCCAGCCGCAATGTTGCGAGCGGTGTGAACGGCGAAGGTTTCAACACGATCGTACAACCGGACAAAAGCGCTGGCGCGATTTTCTGCACCGCCATCATGACCGGGAAATTCCACGGCACGATGCCGCCAACCACGCCCACCGGGACCCGGCGGGTACGGCTAAAGCGCTCGTCCGTATCCTCGTTGATTTCGTCATCAAGATCCAGCGTCGATTGCGCGCCAGCCATCAGCGATGCACCCATGATTTCGGCCTGCGCCTGAGCATGGGGCTTGCCTTGCTCAGCGGTCAGCAGGCGGAATAGCTCGTCGAGATTTTCCTTGATCGTCGCAGAAATCGCCTGAACCACAGCGCGGCGTTCCTCGATCGGTTTCTTGCTCCAAGCCGGAAAGGCTGCACGGGCAGCGGCCACTGCCTGATTAAGCTCGGCTTCGCCGCAAGCAGGCACCTGGCCGATAACTTCTTCATTGGCGGGATTGACCACGTCCAGCATTTCGGATGTGCTGACCATCTGGCCGTTGATAAGATTCTTATATTGGGTGATCATTTTGCTCTCCTTTGGGATTTCTGCCGTATCGTTTCTATTTTGGTTCCGTATAACTTATTACAAGGCCCGGTGCGCCTGTCATTTTGCCTATATCGTTCATTTCGACAGCGTGTATCGTAAAGGCAGGGTTTTGAGCCCGCCCACAAAACTCGATTTTGCCCGCCTGGGTTCTCCTGCCAGTGCGACCGTCTCAATCCGGTCGAGCAGTTCGTTGAACAATATCTTCATCTCCAGCCGCGCCATATGCAGGCCGAGACACTGATGCGCGCCAGCACCAAAGGCGAGATGGCGATTGGGTGAGCGGGCCGCGTCAAATTTGCGGGGATTGTCGAAAACCCGGTCATCATGATTGGCCGCGACATAGTTGATCATCAACCAGTCGCCCTTTTTGACAGACACGCCGCCAAGCTCAACATCCTCAGCCGCCGTGCGCATGAAATGCTGCACCGGGGAGGTCCAGCGGATGGCCTCCTCGACAATGCCGGGCAACAGGTCGCGATCCGCTTTGAGCCGCGCAAACTGCTCGGGGTCCTGCGCCAGTGCCATCATCGCACCGGATGTCGATGCTGATGTCGTGTCATGCCCTGCCGACGCCACAATGATATAATAGCCCGCCATATCGCGGTCGCTCAGATATTCGCCATCGACCTTGGCATTGGCAATCACGCTGGCGACGTCATCGGTGGGATTGGCGCGCTTTTCTTCGGTCAGCCTGGCAAAATAGGTTTCGAAATCAGCGACCGCGCCGATGACCAGCTGGGTGATCTGCTCTGCCGTCATGTTGGCCATGCCGGTTTTGTTGAGGTCCTCATCCTGACCGCCAAACATTTGCTGGGTCAGGAACAGCATGCGCTGTTCATCCGCCTCCGGCACACCCAAAATCTGCATGATGACGTGCAGTGGATAAGGCGAGGCAACCAGTGGGACAAAATCCGCTTCCGGCCCTGCCTCCACCAGCCGGTCAACGGTGGCCTTGGCCAGCGCGCTAATCTCCCCTTCGAGCTGCTTGAGGTTTTTCGGCATGAACCATTCCTGGGTCAGCCGGCGATATTTCGGATGTATCGGCGCGTCCAGCGCGACCAGCGAATTGACCAAATGCGGGCTGCCGCCGGTCACCGCTTTCACAATTTCCTCGCCTTCGCGAAACCCAAACACCACGCCACGCGGATTGTTGAGAAACGTCTTGTTGTCCTTGCTGATCCGCATGACATCATCATAGCCGGTCACCAGCCAGAACGGATCATGCAGGTCGCCATTCTCGATGCGCGCAACCGGCATGTCCCGGCGCAGCCTGTCAAACTTGTCGAGCAGGCCATCCCATTCGGCATAGGCAACCGGATCGATTACTGCGGCGGCAATGTCTGCCGGTGCTTGTGGCGCTGCGCTCATGTCATCCTCCTTCAAACAATCCGGCTGTCGGTCTTGCCCCAATATTCGTCTCGGAGCAGGCGTTTGTAGAGTTTGCCGGTTGCCACGCGGGGCAATTCGGCCCGGAAGTCTATCTGTCGCGGAATTTTCACACCGGACAATGTCTGCCGTAAATAGACCTCCAGCTCCTGCGCGAAGGCATCGCCAGCGTCCGCCATATCGGCCGGTTGAATCACCGCAACGACGCGCTCACCCATATCCTCATCCGGTGCACCGATAACGGCAGCATCCAGCACTTTGGGATGGGTGATGAGCAGATTTTCGATCTCCTGCGGATAGATGTTCACGCCGCCGGAAATGATCATGAAGCTCTTGCGGTCAGTGAGGTACAGAAAGCCATCCTCATCCACCTTTCCGACATCGCCCAGCGAGGTCCAGCCATGTTTGTTATGCGCGGCTTTGGTTTTCTCCGGGTCATTATGATAATTTACCGGCGCGCCGCCTTCAAAATAGATCTGCCCTTCTTCGCCGACAGGCACTTCGTCATCATTTTCATCGCAAATATGCACAATCCCCAGAAGCGCCTTGCCGACCGAGCCCTTATGCTCCAGCCAGTCTTCGGAGTTGATGAAGGTGAAGCCATTGCCCTCTGAGCCCGCATAATATTCGCGGATTATCGGCCCCCACCATTCAATCATTTTTTCCTTCACCGGAATCGGACAGGGCGCCGCGGCATGCACCGCGCAGGTCAGGCTGGATACATCATATTTCGCCCTTGTCTCCTCCGGTAGCTTGAGCATCCGGCTGAAATGCGTCGGCACCCATTGGCTGACATCGACTTTATATTTCTCGATCAGCGCCAGCGCCTGTTCGGCATCGAATTTTTCCATCACGATCACCGTGCCGCCCATCTTGTGAACGGTCATGCACCAGCGCAGCGGGGCGGCGTGATAAAGCGGGGCGGGTGACAGATAGGTGCAGCCGGGTTGAAACCCGAAAGCGCCCTGCGCCATCATCACCAAGGCGTTGGGCGCGGCAATATCTTCATTCTCTGGAAACGGGATGCGCACGCCCTTGGGCCGGCCCGTCGTGCCCGAGCTGTACAGCATATCGGTGCCATGACGTTCATCATCAATCGGGCCGTCCGGCAACGCGGCCAAAACGGGCTCGATCGCGCGGCTATCCTCCACGCCATAGAGAAATACTTTCACATCGGGGTTCAGCTTGTGCAGTTCGTCGACAACGCCCTGCTTGCTATCAGAGCTGATCAACAGCGTCGCGCCGCTATCGCTTAAAATGTAGGACACCTCAGCAGCCGTCAGGCGGCTGGGGATAGCGACATAATAAAGACCCGCACGCTGCGCACCCCAGGCGAAGTCAAAGAAATTGGGATGGTTGTCGAGCAGCACCGCCACCGTATCACCGATTTGCAGACCCTCTTGGCGGAATAAATGCGCCATGCGATTGGACGCTTTGTCGAGTTCAGCATAAGTTTCAACGGCACCGGTGCTGGCCATGATGACCGCTGGTTTGTCGGGATTTTCCCGGGCATGCAGATAAGGATGCATTGGTTGCTTCTCTCCATTGGGGCTGACCGCGTTGCATAGCGATTCGATTGGAGAGCATAGTGATTTAATTGCATGATTAAATCAACCAAACACTGCGCCGATAGACTAGCTGTATTTTTTCTTGCGAATATAGGCGTACAGCACGACCATGATGAGCGACAAGCCGCCCAGTGGCGCCAGATAAAATTGCAGAAAATTATGGATGCGGTTTTTCGATTCATCTGTCGGGTGGATGAGAACTTCGACATCATCGCCTATAAAATAGCCGCACCACTTTTTCCGGGAAGGCGCAAAGCCGCCTTCGACTTCGAGCCCGTCACGGGTTTTCGCAACCGGTGCAAAAGAGGCCTTGGAAGAGCTTCCGAAATTTTTTCGTATGACCTGACATCGCGCTATGGTTGCGGGCTGCCGCTCGGCAGAGAGCATCACATCGGCCCGGTCGTAAACCAGCCAAGCCGTCAAACCCACTGGTGACAGAAACAACCCGAACAAGATGACCTTCGCGACCCACATTGCGGGAGTCGCTTTAACGGCCATTCCTTATCGAACTATTATCAATGGCGGGTTGCTCCGAAAAACAACCCCCTAATTTTCCACATATATATCAACAGGCACCGTCAAATCGGCAAAGACACGTCCGATGGATGCCATGCTGCTGGCTCCTTCGGCAATGGCTTGCTCGAGAAACATTTGCGCGCCGGCTCCGTTCAGCAAGACCAATACCGTCCGTGCCTCGCAAATTGCGGCCTTGGTAATAGTTACCAGCGGCGTATCGCCATTGTCCGGCATGATACCGACGGCTCGTTTTTCCTTGGGGCCATCCAGCGCTTCTTCGAGATCCGCGCTTTCGACTAGACCAGCCGTACTGCCATCTTCGTCCATGCCCAGCCAGACCAGATCCGGCGGCCATTTGGTGTCCTGCAGCCGCGCATCAGCAGCGCCGCCAGCAAGGTGATAATCGTCATTCTCGGTCGCAATCGGCAGCACCCGCGCCCCGCGCGTCAGAAAGAGCTGGGCCAGTGTTTTGACATGGCTGCGGGGATCATCGACCGGCACCAGATAGTCATCGGTGGGAATGATGGTGACATATTTCCACTTGATCTGCTTTTCCGCGAGCGCTTCGAGCACCGGCATCGCATCATCATTGACCGGCAAGGCAAGCAAAGCTTCGCCGCGCGCATCCAGCGCGCTTTCGATGATGAAGGCAATGTCACCGGCGACGGCATCAACCATCTCTGCCTTGTCATCAAAATCCCACCATTCGAGCTGGGAATCCTCGCCTTCCGGCAAATCATCCAGATCCCAAGAATCGTCTTCACTCATATCGCGTCCTGTCTTTCGGGTGTCTTGTGGAGGCTTCTAATCGCTGCAGAAATCAGCACAAGGGGAAATCCCGCTTTTCAAACTGCCAAGTTTGGGCCAATTGGTAGCCCAAGAGGCGATATGCATATGACGCAAAACTATATTCTTACCCTGACTGCCGAAGACCGGGTCGGCCTGGTGGCCGCCGTAACCGGCTTTCTGGCGGAGCATGACGGCTTCATTCTCGACAGCCAACAATATGCCGATCTGGAGCTGGAACGGTTTTTCATGCGGGTTGAGTTCAAGGGGGCCGGTGACAGGTTTCCGGCAAGCCTCGATGCCCTAACTGACAAGTTTTCGGCGGTCGGCACCCGCTATGCACTGGACTGGACATTGGTCAGCGGCGCGGCAAAGCCCAATATTGTGATCGCCGTATCCAAGGGCAGCCATTGCCTCAATGACCTGTTGCACCGCTGGAAAACCGGGGGACTGCCCGTCAATATAACCGGCGTGGTCAGCAATCATGACAGCCTGCGCGACCTTACCGAATGGCATGATGTTGCCTTCCATCATCTCCCCGTAACCGATGGCAATCGGGCTGAGCAGGAACAGGCGATATTGGATATCATGGGCGAGCAACAGGCCGATTATCTGATCCTCGCGCGTTATATGCAGATACTGTCCGACGATCTAAGCCAAAAACTGGCCGGACGCTGCATCAACATCCATCACAGCTTTCTGCCCGGCTTCAAGGGCGCGAAACCCTATCATCGCGCCCATGAGCGCGGGGTAAAGCTTATCGGCGCTACCGCCCATTTTGTCAGCGCCGAGCTCGATGAGGGACCGATTATCGAACAAGCGGTGGAACGCGTCGATCACCGGGCGAGTGTCGAGGAGATGATCCGCATCGGCCGCGATATCGAGGCGCAGGTTCTCGCCAAGGCGGTCAAATGGGCGGGTGAGCACCGGATCTTGCTGAATGGCAATCGGACGGTGGTATTTCGCTAAGGCTGGTTTTCCGCCAATGGCCCCGGTTCGGGTGCATCGAGTATGATGTCCGCTGGGCGCAATATTGTGAGCGTCGCGGGGGCGCCACTGACCTTTTCCTGCGCCGTGATATCAACTTGTATGAAATTTCCCTCTTCGGTGAGGCGCGCGCTTTGCGACCATGTCCAGCGGAGGCCGCCATTTTCCTCCTCGCCGCTGCTATCGCCCAGACTTGGCGGGCGCGGGTCGGTGAGTATTTCGACGGCGCGGTTGCGAACCACAGATTGCGCAACCACCCGCAATTCCAGCTCGGCGGTGTTGCGGGTCGTGTAACCTTGCAGCCGGATCAGCGCGAGCGCCGCGAGACTGAAGACTGACAGCGCGACCAGCATTTCGATCAGCGTGAAGCCCCGTTCATGCCCATGCTGTAACTTCATGGCGCTTCCTTCCCGCCCGCCAATTGCACATCGCCCATCGGTGCGATCACAATGTTGCGGGCGAAATCCTTGTAGGCCAAACGCACTTCGGCGCGGTCACTGGGTAAGCCTGTACTTTCAAAACTGATAAGCAACGGGCCGGTTTCTCCAACCTCCGCAATTACCCCATCAGACCAGCTGGTTGACCGAAAAGGCTTGTCCTCCATCACCGACCAGGCACCTTTGCGCCGCTCCAGGAAGCTGTAGCCGGAGGGCGTGACCTGCACTGCCATTGGGCGGGATTGCAATATCGCATTGTCACGCAAGGCCGCCGTGCGCGCAGCAAATTTCTGAGCGTCCTGTTCAAGATCATTACTGCCATCGGGAAAGGACAATATCACAACCGACGCCATCAGGCCCAGAATCACTAATACAATCATGAGTTCCACCAGCGTAAAGCCGGTTTCATGACAATTTTGATCAGCGTTACAGCGGAGTTTCATAACCATAGCTTATCGGTTCCATCCGATCCCTCTCTTGCAGAAGCGGGACGGGCCTGCAATGGATGACCGAAGAGAAATAGTGATTCAGGCTAAACAAGCAGGTGGGGAATTTATGAGCGACGTCGTTCTATATGATAAACAGGACCGCGTGGTCACCATTACATTGAACAAGCCGGAGACGCGCAATGCGCTGTCGACCGATCTGTGCAGCGCGCTGGTGGCGGCAATGCAAAAGGCCGATGCCGACAAGGGTGTCAGCTGTGTCGTGCTGGCCGCCAATGGCAAAAGCTTCTCCTCTGGCGGCAACTTGCACGAGATCAAGGCGATGACCGCCGAGCAGAATATGTCGCCGCTGCAAATTGAAGAATGGTACAAGACCGGCATTCAACGCATTCCGCTGACCATGGCTGAAATTTCGGTCCCGGTTATCGCGGCGGTTAACGGCCATGCAATCGGTGCGGGCAATGACCTGACCACCATGTGCGACATTCGTATTGCCGGTGAAGACGCGATATTTGCCGAGAGCTTCCTGCGCGTTGGCATTATTCCGGGCGATGGCGGCGCATGGCTGCTGCCGCGCATCATCGGTCAGGCACGGGCCAACCAGATGCTGTTTACCGGCGAGTTTATCGATGCCCACAAGGCGCTGGATTACGGTCTGGTGTCAGAGGTGGTTGCAAATGATGCTTTGCTCAGCCGTGCCTACGAACTGGCCGAGCAGGTGGTTGCGTTACCGCCGCTCGCCATCCGCAAGACCAAAGAGCTGGTGCGCACGGCACAAAGCGTCACATTGAAGGAAAATCTCGATCAGGCGGCCTTGTTCCAGGGCGTCCTGCAACAGCTGGATGACCATCAGGAAGCGATTGATGCGATACTCGAGAAGCGCAAACCGGTATTTAAGGGGCGATGAAATGATTCTGTTTTTTTGTACTCCTGCCTGCGCAGGAGCACTGAAATATTTGCGGGGGAACTGACATGAATAAACGGATGATATTGGCGCTGGCGACCGCGCCATTTCTGATGGCCGCTGATGAGCCGCAAGCCAACACTCCACCAGAGGGTGTTGCAACGGCCTTCACCAAAGCAGCCAATGCCAGAGTTGCGGCACGCCTGCCGATTACTGATCAGACCGATTTCGACAATGCCAATCGCGGCTTTCTGGCCAAAATTGAAGACGCCCAGATCCTGAATGAAGACGGATCGGTGGCGTGGGAAACCGGCCAGTTTGATTTTATCAAAGACGCGGCCCCCGATACCGTCAACCCGTCACTCTGGCGCCAGGGCAAGCTGAACAGCATCCACGGATTGTTCAAGGTACAGGAAGGCATCTACCAGCTGCGCGGCTATGATCTGGCGCAAATGACCCTGATCGCCGGCAAATCCGGCTGGATAGTCGTCGACCCGCTGACCACGCCGGCTCCTGCCAAAGCAGCCCTGGCACTGGCCAATGACACATTGGGCGCGCGTCCGGTTCAGGCCGTGATCTTCACCCATAGTCATGGCGATCATTTTGGCGGTGTGAGCGGAGTTATCTCTCCGCAGGAACTACAATATGGCAAGGTGCAGATTATCGCACCTCATGGGTTCCTGCGCGAATCCATTGGCGAGAATGTCCTTGCCGGGACCACCATGAATCGCCGGGTGCAGTTTCAGTTCGGCACCAATTTGCCCGCCGGTCCTGCCGGTCATGTCGGCACCGGCCTGGGCCAATATCTGTCGAAAGGCGATCTGGCGCTGCTGCCGCCAACCAAAACGATCAGCAAGGACGGTGAAACGCTCGAAATTGATGGAATCACGTTTGAATTCATGGATGCGGGCGAGACAGAAGCACCGGCAGAACTGGTCTTCTACCTGCCCGAGTTTAAAGCCCTGCATACTGCCGAAGTCGTCACCCGAAATTTCCACAATGTCCTGACGCCGCGCGGGGCGCTGGTGCGGGACACGCTGAAATGGAGCAAGGTGATTGATGCGATGCTCGCCAAATATGGCGAGAAATCAGACGTGCTGCTCGCCAGCCATCATTGGCCGACATGGGGCAGCGACAATGTCCAGACGGCGCTGAAAAACCAGCGTGGACTATATCGCTATGTTCATGACCAAACCCTGCGACAAGCCAATCAGGGCGCGACCATGCATGAAATTGCCGAGAATATCGGCGAGCCCGATTTTGCCGCAACCGATTTTGGCGTGCGTGATTATTACGGGACGCTCAATCACAACAGCAAGGCGGTTTATCAGCGTTATTTCGGATGGTGGGACGGGGTTCCGGCGCACTATCATGCGCTGCCACCCGTCGAGGCATCGCGCAATTATGTCGCGGCCATGGGCGGAGCTCCCAAAGCGCTGTCTGTCGGAGAACGCGCCTTTGCCACTGGCGATTATCGCTGGGCTGCAACCGTCTTCAACCATATTGTCTTTGCCGATCCAACCAATGAAGCGGCCAAGAAATGGCTCGCCTCCACTTATGAGCAACTGGGCTTTCAGGCCGAGGCGGGGACGTGGCGGAACATCTATCTGTCCGGCGCCAAGGAACTGCGCGAAGGCAATGACAAAGGCGAAGCCATCGCAACCAATAATGCACGGGTGTTGAACAGTATCCCGGCGGTCGACCTGTTCGATGCCCTGGCCGCCCGTTTCAATCCGGCGCGGATGAGCAATGCGAGCGGGATCATCCAGTTCACCTTCCCCGATCGCGGCGAAGCGGTCAGTGTTGATCTGGACAAAAGCGTCATGTTCCCGCGTGCCGGAACCAATGACCGTTCGATTGCCCAAATCACCGTCAGCCGCACCGACTTTACCCGTATTCTGATGCGGGAAGTCACGCCGCGGGACCTTATTGTCTCCGGCAATATGCGGGTGCTGGGCAATGTTGGCCTGATGGCCGCGATGTTCGGCGCGCTGGATCCGGTGGATCCGCAGTTCAACATCGTGACACCCTGAATTCTAACCCTGAGGCATTTTTAGATGCAACGTTTCAATTTCCCTGTTGTCCAGCCTGATCCGGCGCTTGAAGAGCTGCGCGCCGAGCTGCAGGCATTTCTGAAAGAAGAACGCGAGGCGGGAAATTTCCGTCCCGAACCGGAATGCTGGATGGCCTCTTCAGACCCCGAATTTTCGAAGAAAATGGGCAAACGGGGCTGGATTGGGCTGACCTGGTCGAGTCAATATGGCGGCCATGATAAAACCGCGCTGGAACGCTATATCGTAACCGAGGAAACCTTGCGCGCGGGCGCTCCGGTCGGTGCACACTGGATTGCGGACCGACAACATGCGCCGATGCTGATTGAACATGGAACCGAGGAGCAAAAGCGCGATATCCTGCCGCGCATTGCCGCGGGGGAATGCTATTTCGCCATTGGTCTTTCCGAACCCGGTGCCGGTTCCGATCTCGCCAATGTCAAAACCAAGGCGGAAAAAGTGGAAGGTGGCTGGAAAATCAATGGCCAGAAAATCTGGTCCTCCGGCGCGCATATCTCGCATTATATGGTTGCCATCTTGCGCACCTCGCCAGCCGATGGTCGCAACCGGCATGTTGGTCTTTCGCAGATCATGATCGATCTCAGCCTGCCTGGTGTGACGATCAAACCGATTACCGATCTGTCCGGCGATGCGCATTTTAACGAAGTCTATTTTGAGGATGTGATTGTTCCCGATGATTGCCTGCTCGGTGAAGAAGGCGGCGGCTGGAAGCAGGTGACCGGCGAGCTGGCCATGGAACGATCCGGCCCCGAACGGTTTCTGTCCAGCTATATCACGCTCGAAACGGCGCTCCATCAATTACAGGGCAAGCTGGGATCGGATTCCCATGCGCGCCTTGGCAAGCTCATCGCCAGCCTGCGGACCTTGCGCGGCATGTCCTGGGGCATCGCCAATCTGCTTCATCAGGGCGTATCGCCCGAGACCGAGGCCGCGCTCGTCAAGGATCTCGGCAATCGTCTGGAAAATGACCTGACCCTGCAAGTCCGGGCCTTGCTCAACGATCTGCCGGAGGACGAGTGGAGCGATGAAATGCGGCGTATCCTCAATATCGGTATATTGCGATCCCCGCCCAATACGTTGCGCGGTGGTACGACCGAGGTCATGCGCGGCATTACCGCGCGCCAGTTGGGGTTACGCTAATGATCAATATCGAAGGCATGGTCGCTGAAACCGCAGCGAAAATTTTCACCGATCTGTGCGGACGCGAAGTGCCGCACGAAGCCGAAGCCGGCAACTATCCCCAAGCCTTGTGGGATGCACTAGCCGAAAACGGCCTGCCGCTGGCATGGGTCAGCGAAGATAATGGCGGCTTTGGTGCGGATTATGATGAAGTATTCGGAGCCATCTGGGTAGCGGCAGAAGCCGCCTCACCGGTGCCCTTTGCCGAGACATTGGTCGCCAACTGGCTGCTTGATCGGGTGGGCATTGCGATTCCCGATGGCGCGTCCAGCTTTGCCCTGCTCGACGGCAAGACCGCCGGCGTTTCCTTTGCCAGTGCGGCTGATCATGTAGCCGTCTATAATGCGGGCAAGAGCGAGATTGCCCTCTACAAAACCGCTGATATATCGGCGGGCGATATGCAAGCGCTATCACCCGATGGCGATGTCCGCTTGGACTTTTCTGGCGCTACACCGGTCGCCAGCGCCGCAACCAACTTATCCCGGCGCGCCGTGGAAGCTTTGATATTGACCGTGCGCGCCGTGCAAATGGCCTCTGCGATCGAGGCCGCGCTCAATCTTTCCATCGCTTATGTTTCCGACCGCGAGCAATTTGGTCGGCCATTGTCGAAATTTCAGGCGATCCAGCATCAACTGGCGGTCGCCGCATCGGAAAGCGCGGCCGCGACCATGGCCGCGACCCAGGCCGCCAGCGCCCTCGCCCGCAACGCCGATGATCCGGAAAAAGCATGGCATGAGGCGGTGGTTGCCAAAGTTCAAATTGGTCACAGCGTCGAAGCCGTGACCGTGCCGTTCCATCAGGTGCACGGCGCGATGGGCTATACGCAGGAATATGACCTGCACCACTATACCCGCCGCCTTTGGGCCTGGCGCGACACATTGGGCAATGAGCATCACTGGTCCAAAACACTGGGCGCTGAGCTTGCCGTAACGTCACCGGACCAGATTTGGAAAGGCGTGACAACCGGCGCCTGGATTGCTAGTTAACTGACCGATTAAACCGATTCTCGAGGCGCCTCGCAGCGTCTCCATTCATTTCAACGCAAGAGGACAAATCCCATGAAAACACGCATCACAGAGCTTTTCGGTATCGAACATCCGATCATTCAGGGCGGGATGCACTATGTGGGATTTGCCGAACTCGCGGCAGCAGTTTCCAATGCGGGCGGCTTGGGGATTATCACTGCGCTGACCCAGCCTTCGGCCGAAGCTCTGGCCAATGAGATTGCCAAGTGCAATGACATGACCGACAAACCCTTTGGTGTGAACCTGACCTTCCTGCCGGT
This sequence comes from Parasphingorhabdus sp., assembly GCF_965233695.1. Classification (GTDB taxonomy): domain Bacteria; phylum Pseudomonadota; class Alphaproteobacteria; order Sphingomonadales; family Sphingomonadaceae; genus Parasphingorhabdus. Next base: position 1,294,621 of record NZ_OZ247497.1, on the reverse strand, counting down.
GGTCAATGCCCCGGACTATGAAGGCATGGTCAAGGCGATTATCGAAGGCGGTGTCAAAGTTGTCGAGACGGCTGGCAACAATCCCGTGCAGGTATTGCCTGCGCTTCATGATGCCGGCATCAAGGTCATTCATAAATGCACCGCCGTTCGCCATGCTCTGAAAGCGCAATCCATTGGCTGTGATGCGGTTTCCGTTGATGGTTTCGAATGCGGCGGCCACCCCGGTGAAGATGATATTCCCAACATGATCCTGCTGCCGCGCGCCGCCGATGAACTGGACATACCCTTTGTCAGCTCCGGCGGACAGGCCGATGCGCGTTCGCTTGTGGCATCACTCGCCATGGGTGCAGAGGGCATGAACATGGGCACCCGTTTCATCGCGACAAAAGAAGCGCCGGTGCACCAGAATGTCAAAGACGCCATCGTCGCCGCCAGCGAGCTCGACACCCGTCTCGTGATGCGTCCGCTGCGCAATACCGAGCGTGTGCTGAACAATCCTGCGGTCGAAAGGCTGCTGGAAATCGAGAAAGAAAAAGGCGCCGATCTGCAATTTACCGATGTCATCGAGCAAGTAGCCGGCGTCTATCCCAAAATCATGCTGGAAGGCGACATGGACATCGGTGCGTGGAGCTGCGGCATGGTTGCTGGCCTGATCAATGATATTCCGACCTGTAAGGAGTTGATCGACGGTATCATGAAAGACGCAGAAGAAATTATCAACGGTCGCCTCAAAGGCTTTCTCGCCGCCTGATCGTGGAGCCCTATCAGAAACTGAGCCGCTCCATTGCCGGCAAGAAAGCAATCGTCACCGGGGCAGCCAGCGGCATGGGCCGTGCGACCGCGCATCTGTTCGCCTCGGAAGGTGCGATTGTAGCCGTAACCGATCTCGATCAGGGGCGTTGCGACGCCGTTGTCGAGGAAATCGCGACAGCCGGTTATAGCGGCTCGGCAGAGGCCTGGTCGCTGGATGTCAGCAATCCTGACATCATCAAGGCGGTGGTTACCGATATCGCTCAGGCCTTTGGTGGTATCGATATTCTGGTCAACAATGCCGGATTCGCGATTCCGGCAGATGTTGCCGCGGAAAGCTACGAAGACAGCTGGGAGCCGACTCTGGCTGTCATGCTGGCGGCTCACCAGCGGATGATCCGCGCAGCCCTGCCTCATCTCAAGCAGGCCGAGCATCCCCGGATAGTCAATATCGCGTCAACCGAGGGACTGGGGGCCTCGCCGGGCAACAGCCCCTATGTCGCCGCCAAACATGGCGTGATCGGTTTGACCAAAGGCCTTGCGGTCGATCTTGGCCGTGAGGGCATCACCGTGAACTGCATCTGCCCCGGCCCGATCCGCACCGGTATCACCGACGCGATATCCGAAGAGCATAAGACCATTTACGCCAAACGCCGGGTAGCGCTGCGCCGCTATGCCATCCCGGAAGAAGTTGCGCACATGACCTTGTCCTGCGTGCTGCCCGCCGCCAGTTTCCTGACCGGCGCCGTTATCCCGGTCGATGGCGGCCTAACCATCAAGAACGCATGAAGCCTCCGGGATCGAGCCCAGAGGCTTCTGCTATTATCTGATCGCGTCTGCGATTAGCGCAACAGGGCATTGCCAATCACGGCCCCGATAATACCACTGGTCACACCGACCAAGACGGCATCATTGCCAGACCGGACCCAATGGTAACCGCGCGGTGCGGTCGCCAAACGATAGGCGCGGGGATTGCTGATCACGCGGTAATTGACCGCATGGCGGCGATCAAAGCGCTGTCCTTTGACCCAGCGCTGCTTGGTCGGCACATGGGCGGTGCGCACGACTTTCTGGGTACCAGTTCCTTTGACGGTCGTCTTCTTGGTAACGACCCGTTTTCCGTCTTTAACCGTCACTGTTTTCTTGACCGTCTTATGGGTGGCGGCCTCAGCCTGTGCGGTTACCATAGGCGATATGACCATCGTAGATGCAGCCAATATCATCAGAATCTTTTTCATCATAAACTCCTCTTCTACGCGGCGCCAACTGCGGCGTCGGAAACAGTTATGGCGAAAAACCGTCGCAGAGATTTGTCGGATTTGGGGTTTATTGTATCAAATTGTCGCGAGGAGACCGCGTTGTTCATCTGAAAAACAGGTTGAGCAGCTTTTCTTTCCCGGCAATGAGCGGAAGAGGTTTTTTACGAGTGAGTTAATCGCTTGATACATTCCGTTGGGCCACCTCATTCACCTTAAGCTCAAACACATCCGGTCGCGCATAATGACCGGCTACATCCATATCGAACTTGCCGCGCGTCCGGTCGTCCAAATCGATTTCGGCGGTTAGCAAAGTCTCTTCGCCAAATACCGGCCCAGCGATCACCTCGCCTGATGGCGCAACGATGCAACTGCCACCATTGATCAGAACCGTATCAGGGTCGTTGCCCTGGACCGCATCAAATTGCTCTGCGCCTAAACCGATCATCCCGCGTTCCAGATATTGGCAGGCAGACAGGACAAAGGAACGGCTTTCCAGTGCGATGGTCTGCATCGTCGGCAGCCAGACCGGGCGGTCATCCACTGTGGAGACACAATAGAAATCAGGCTGCGCGTCATAATAATAGCTGCGAAGCAGCGGCATGTAGTTTTCCCAGCAGATCGCGCTCACCAATCGCCCGGCGCTGCTGTCCATTACCGGCAGGTCGCTGCCGTCACCCTGTCCCCAGATCAGCCGCTCCATCGCGGTGGGAACCAGCTTGCGGTGGACGCCAAGCAGTGAGCCGTCACGTTCAAAGCCGAAAGTCGAGCAATAGAGAGTCGCGCCTTTGCGCTCGATGGCTCCGACGACCACGGCCATATCATTGGCGGCGACCGACTCGCTCAGTGCTTCAAATTCGGGCGAACCCAGTGCGATCGCATTGTCCGAATAGAGCCGAAACAATTCCCGCCCGGCATCGTTGCGCGATCCTACCCTAACGCCAAAATCTACCCCTTTGGGATAACCACCGACAAAAGCTTCCGGAAGCACGACCAATTGGCTTTTTGCTGCCTTAGTATCCGACAGTAAGTCCGCGAACTTGGTCAGGGTAGCAGGCGTATCGAACGGGTCCGACCCGGCTTGAACGACTGAAACCACACGACTCTTGGAATTGCTGCTCACGACCGATCCTCTTTCTGGCTTATGGAGTATCCCACAAAGCCAGAACAGAGCGCAGCGCAGTGACAAATGCAAGCGGCTGGTCGAGCATCAGGTGATGTTCCGCCTGGGGTACCGCGATCATCGGGATATGGCTGCCACCCAGCTCGCGCAGATAGGCAGCGCTATCGCCATCAAACAATCGGCTCTTCTCACCATAGACAATCGCCTGCCGATGCGGCAGATCCACGATCCGTTGCGGAGCCTGCCGCCATTTCTCCTGGTCATTCTCGCTACGGTGAAAAACTTTCGGGTTGAATTTCCAGGTCCAACCGCCCTCAACCTGACGCATGCTGTGATAGGCCATATAGTCAAGCAGGAAGGGGGTTTGCACATCCTGAGGCGGCGCCAGAACAAAACGCCCACGCGCGGTCTCGTAGTCCGGATAGACATTGGTTGGCCGATCCGTCTTGCCCGAACCAGGAGGTCCGCCGCCGCCTTTAAAATGGGCGGCGAGCTTTTCGGGACGCATGATCATAAGGTCACAGATAACCAGACCGCCAAAGCGCTCTCCGGCCAGTTCCATTGCAGTAAGGGCAACTCCGGAGCCAAAACTGTGGGCAATGATTTTCGGTTTCACCGGACCGGAAAAAAGATCGAGCGCATCGGCGAGTGCGATCATATCTTCGGCGCGCTGAGCCCCTTCAAACACGGCTCCAATTTCACTCTCTCCCATACCAGCCAGATCATAGACGATAATGTCATAATCCTCGGCGAGAAAGGGCGCGATAAACGCAAAGCAGCGTGCATGAGCCAGAAAACCGTGCGTCAGCAATAGCGGCGGATTGCCGCGTTTGCCCCAGCGGAAATAATGAACCTTATGCCCGCCGACCTCCACGAAGGCTTCTTCACGCGGAACGTTGAGCGCTTCGGCAAACCAGGACGGCAAATCATGCTGATCAGCCCAAAGTTCGACAATATCTGAGCTGCCTGTCGTAACAATATCAGACAACCGCAATCGCCTCGATTTCGATCATCAGATCGGGTGAAGCCAGCGCGGAACAGCCGATCAGGGTGAAAGCTACCTGATTTCCCCCGAGAGACCCAAGTATCTCGGGGAAAGCTTCCGCGCCCTTTTCTTCCGTATAGTCAACGATGAACGCCCGTGCGGAAACGATATTTTCCGGTCCGGCTCCAGCCGATTCCAACGCCTTGCCGAGATTGCTGCTCGCCATCCGTGCCTGTTCGGCCAGATTGTCCGGCGCCGGATCTCCCGCAGGCGTCCAGGCCACCTGTCCGGAGATAAAGATCATCTTTCCCGGAGTACAAGTGGTGACTTGCGAATAGCCCATCGCGCCGGCATCCGGCAGCGTATCAGGATTGATCCGCTCGATTTCAGCCATGGCTATTCACCTTTCCAATCAGGTTTGCGTTTCTGGGCAAAGGCAAGCGAGCCTTCCTGCGCGTCCTTGGACATAAACACGGGGCCAGTTATTTCCGCCTGCTTCTTCCACGCTTCTTCGCTGGTCCAATCATAGCTTTCGTTGATGATTTTCTTGGTCGCTTTCAGTGCCAGAGGCCCATTGGCCGCGACCGTGGCGGCCAGTTCGATTGCCGCATCCAGCGCCGGGCCATCGGTCAAGCGATTGACAAAGCCGACATCATAGGCGCGCTGGGCATCCATGAAATCACCCGTCAGTGCCATTTCCATGGCGATGCGTTTACCCACAACCTGCTGTAACTTGATCACGCCGCCCGCTGCCGCGACGAGCGAGCGTTTCACTTCTGGAATACCGAATTTCGCTTTGCTATTTGCTACACACAGATCACAGGCCAAAGCCAGCTCCAGACCGCCCGCCAAGGCATAGCCTTCAACAGCTGCGATAATCGGTTTTTCAGGCCCCTTCTCGGTAATGCCACCAAAGCCGTAGCCTTTCACAGACGGTGTCTCACCGCGCAGAAAGCCTTTCAGATCCATACCGGAGCAGAATGTTCCGCCGGCACCGGTGATGATCCCGGCGTTGAGGCTGTTATCATTGTCCAGTTGCTCCATCGCTGCGCGAATGCCTTCGGCAGCGGCCTTGGTCATCGCGTTCTTGGCTTCGGGCCGGTTGATGGTGACGATGATGAAACCGTCTTGAATATCCGTGAGTATTTCTGACATTATTCTCTCCTCTAAATCCTAATCAAATAACAGGCCGGCCAGTTTTGACCGTTGGTAGGCAGCGTCACCAATGAGCGCGCCATCAAAAATGGCCTTGCGCCGATGCAGCTGTGCGTCACAATCATGGGTGAAACCAAATCCGCCGTGAAACTGGATGGAGCGGTCAGCCGCCCGGCTATAGCTGCTATGCGCCTGCGCTGCCGCCATACGGACAGCCACTTCGCCGCGACCTTGCTCGCCCCAACTATAGGCTGCGCTATACAGATGCGTGCGGGCTTTTTCATATTCGACATAATTGTCGACCGTGGGATGTTTCAGCGCCTGGAAACTGCCGATAATCTTGTCGAACTGCTTGCGGGTTTTCAGATATTCCAGCGTGTAATCAATCACAGCCTGCGACCCGCCACACATTTCGGCAGCGTGGATCAAACCTGCGGCGAGTTCGATCTTTTCAATCGTTTCGCGTGTTCGGCTAGCATCGAACAGGGCATCTGCGGAGACTGTTATGCCATCCAGAGTCAGTTCAAAACTGCGCGCGGTTTCATCGATAATCGACTCCCGCCGCAGTGCGCCTTCACCGAGCGCGCTCCGTTCGATAAGGGCAAATCGCACATCGCCGTCGACCTTGACCGAAGCGATGATCAGCTCTGCGCTGTCCGCCCATCGTACCAGCTGCTTCTTGCCGGACAAAGAGAGACTATCGCCATCCTGTTTACCCGAACAGGTGATATTGCTCAGATCCCAATCACCGTTATCTTCTGCAAGAGCCAATGTTGCGGCTGAACCTGCTGCGATTTTCGGAAGCCAATCCGCCTGCTGCGCTTCACTGCCGCCTGCAAGCAGCGCTTGAGCCGCCAAAGTCGTGGTGCCGAAGGGGGTGCTCATGAGGTTTCGGCCCATTTGCTCGGCAATCGGAACCACTTCGGCCATCGAGAGGCCGACGCCATCATGCGTTTCGGGGATAGCGATGGCGAGCCAGCCGAGTTCAGCAATCTCTTTCCAGACGTCCGGATCATAGCCCAGATCGTCGTCGATCAGTGCCCGAACCTTGTCCATAGGTGACTTGTCGCGACAGAAGTTGGTGGCAACATCCATCAATTCAATTTGCTCTTCGGTCGTGCCGATATTGCCTAGATTATCCATTTTTCGATCCTGACCTATCGTGTTTTGGGTAAACCAAGCGCATGCTCGGCGACGATGTTGCGCTGGATCTCGGATGTGCCGCCACCAATTGTCGCAGAGAAGCTGTTGAGATAGCTGCGGTGCCAATAGCCGTCATCCACCGCATTCTCGTCGCCGACATAATAGCCCGCCTTGGTCCCCTGAAAGCCGAGGGAAAATTCGGTCAGCTCGCGGATCAGCTCGGTCCGGGCCAGCTTGTTCATCAGCGGCAAGCCCATGGGTTTGTCCTGCATCAGCTGCGGCATCCGGCGGCGCGTGTTGTTGAGGTTCAGCGCCTGAATATCGATCATATATTGCGTCATCTTGTCCCGCATCACCGGATCATCCAGCAATGGTTTTCCATTCCGCATCGAGTTTTTCGCCAACTCGACAATCTGCATCACGTCCAGTTCCTTGACGAAATAGCCGCCAACCGGTTTGACCTTCGCGCCGCGCTCATATTCCAGCGTCTTCATTGCCATTGACCAACCATTGCCCTCGCCGCCAAACAGACAGTCGGCAGAAATGCGCGCATCCGTGAAGAAAGTTTGGACAAAGCCATATTCGCCGGTCAGCTTCTTGATCCGGCTGGTGCTGATCCCGTCAATCTTCATCGGATTGAGGAAAAAGCTCAGGCCCTTATATTTATTCTCCGCTTCAAAATCGGTCCGCGCAAGCAGGATCATATATTTCGCCCGGTCGCCAAGCGAGGTCCATATCTTCGAGCCGTTGAGGACATATTCATCGCCGTCCCTGACCGCTTTGAGCTGCGCATTGCCCAGATCACTGCCATGTTCCGGCTCGGAAAAGCCCTGGCACCAGATATCTTCGGCATTGAGCATGCCCTTGATATAGGTCTGCTTCTGCTCCTCGGAGCCCAGATCGAGGATGAGCGGTCCAGCCCAGCCATTGCCGATGGCGTTGAGCATAATCGGCGCGTCATATTTTTTCATTGCCCGCGTGGCGACACGCTGAAATTCGCTATGCATGCCGCCGCCGCCATATTCCTTTGGCCAGCTGGCGCCGAGAAAGCCTGCTTCGTAAACTTTGCGCTGCCAATCGCGCAGGAAATCAAATTGCTGGTCCGTCGACACTTCCATGAAGGTCAGCGGCAGCATGAAGCCGGGATCGCGAACGGTATTTTCCTTGAACCACGCATCGGCGGCGTCGCCAAATTCCTTTAACTCGGCTGCGCTGGGTTTCTCGGCCATGGGATTGTGCTCCTGAGATTATCTTATCAATAGGGTCAGTAGCAGCGCCCGCTGCCATGCCCTAATTTGGGAATCGATTGGTTATTAATTGAACGATTAAATTCCAAAAAGCAATGGTCTGAAATATCAATCAGGAGAGCGACAATGGCAAGTGAACAGAAACATGTAATGTGCCGGGCCTGCCACGCCCATTGCGGCCTGATTGTCGATTTTGAAAATGGCGTTCCGGTCAAAACCCATGGCGACAAGAATAACCCCGAATTTGAAGGCTATAGCTGCATCAAGGGCCGGCAGCTCGCCAATTACCACAGCTTCGATACGCGCTTGCTGACCAGTTACAAGGGCATGAAACACGGCGAGAAACAGGCCGTCAGCTGGCGCACCGCTGCGAAAGAGATTGCAGAGCGGATCGAAGCCATTGTCGCCGAACATGGCCCCGACAGTGTCGCGTCTTATGTCGGCACCTTTGGCTATAACAATCTCAACGGCCATGCTTTCATATTGGCGCTTATGGATGCCATTGGTTCGACGTCGGTTTACGATAGCGTCACGATTGACCAGCCGGGCAAAGGCATTGCCCGCGCACTGGTCGGTCCTTGGCTCGCCGGTGCGCCGCGCGTCGGTGACTGGGATGGCCTGATGCTGGTCGGCACCAATCCGGTCGTGTCGATGAACGGCGGCCTTGGCATGAACCCGGCCAAGAAACTGCATGACGCCAAAAAGCGCGGAATGCAGCTGATCGTTATTGATCCGCGCAAGACGGACAGCGCACGCCAAGCCGATTTGCACCTGCAATGTCGTCCCGGCGAAGACCCGATCATTCTGGGCGCAATTGCCAAAGTCGTGATTGAAGAAAAACTTTATGACGAGCAATTCGTTGCCAATGATGTCAATGGTTTCGACGCCCTGAAAAAGGCGGTCGCCCCATTCGACCCGGCACTGGCCGCCCAACGCGCCGATGTGACAGCGGACGAAATCGTCCAGGCCGCGCGCATGTATGGTGGCTGGAAAAAGGGCAGCATCAGCGTTGGCACCGGCCCCAATATGGCGGGTGGAGGCAATATCACCGAATATCTCAACCTGTCGCTGACATCGATCATGGGCCACTGGCTGCGCGAAGGCGATATTAACCGGCGCAGCGGCGTGTTTATGAAACCCGCTCCGCCCGTCGCTGCCTCGCCGGGACCAATGGAGGCCTGGGGCTTTGGTCGCAAACTGCACAGCCGCGATCTCGAACAGAGCATTTCGGGCATGCCGACCGCCGCCCTGCCCGATGAAATCCTCACCCCCGGCGACAAGCAGGTCAAGGCGCTCATCTGCCTTGGCGGCAATCCGATGCTCGCCTGGCCCGATCAGCTCAAGACATTTGAAGCAATGAAAGCGCTCGACCTTCTCGTCTGCCTCGACCCGCGTATGTCGAAGACGGCAGAACTGGCCGACTATGTGATTGCGCCAAAGCTGCATTATGAAGTGCACGGCAATACCGCTGCACCGGAACTCTATGGCGGCTTTGGTGCAGGCTGGGGTTTTGAGAATAATTACGCGCAGGCCAGCCCGCCGATCATGGAATCGCCGGAAGGGTCCGACCTGTGCGAGGAATATGAATTTCTCCACACGCTCGCCAGTGAAATGGACAAGCCGCTCAAGATCAAAAGCTGGGCTTTGGTATCGCATCCCGATGAGCGGGAGGAAAAAGCCACGGTCTTTGAACCCGGTGAAACACCTGATCCGATTACCGCGTGGAGTGCCGCGCTCAACGGCTCTCCCGTTCCGGTTGCCGATGTCTATGCCGACCCAGAAGCCCAGAAGGGCAAGATTATCGACGCACAGGCGTTGATGGTCCAACCCAAGCCTGCCGATTGGGAAGGCAAATTGTCGGTTGGTAATGCGGCGATGATGGAAGAGCTGGCCGGCTATGCCCAGCGGCTGGGCCAGCCGGTCGAAGAAACCGCCTTCCCGATGCGGATGATCGGACGGCGGATGACCGAAATCCACAATAGCAACTGGCATGAAGATCCGGTGCAGCGCAAACGCGTGCCGCATCATCCCGCTTTCATGAATCCACAAGATATGGACGCGCTCGGCCTGAGCGAAGATCAACCCGTTGAGGTGGAATCCGCGCGCGCCTTCATCAGCTGCGTGGCCAAGGCGGACAAGACGGTGAAACCGGGCTGTGTGTCGCTTCCCCATAGTTGGGGCACCAATCCCGACGAGAAAGAAGACCCCATGGGCGCAGGCGGCAATACGGGACGATTGTCTTTCAATGATCGCGACTTTGACAAGCGCACCGGCATTCCGCTGATGAGCAGCATTCCGATCCGCGTACGGGCGAAGCAAGAAGCGCTCGAGGCAGCTGAATAATCGAGCAAACACTACCCCGCGCGCTCATGCTGAGCTTGTCGAAGCATCGTGGCAGGCACCCTTCGACAGGGTCAGGGTGAGCGCAGTTCTATTGGAGACTTAATATGACCAACCCCCTTTTCGATCTCACCGGCGAAGTGGCCGTCATCACCGGCGCCGGTCGCGGCATTGGCGAAGGCATGGCCAAGACGCTGGCCGATGCCGGTTGCAACGTGGTGTGCGCCTCGCGCAGCATTGACGAAATCCAGTCGGTCGCTGACGAGATCAACGCCAGCAATGCAGGCGGCCGCGCCATCGCACAGGTCACCGATGTCACCAGCTGCGAGGATATGGACGCGCTGGCCCAGCGCGCGGTTGATGAATTTGGACGGCTCGATATCTGGGTCAATAATGCAGGCGGATCGCTGGTCTCCGCACCACTGACCGAACTCGATGAGGCTGAATGGGACAAGACCATGGCGGTCAACCTGACCTCGGTATTCCATGGCGTCCGCGCCGCCTGCAAGCATTTTGGCGAAGGCAGCCGCATCGTCAACACCAGCTCCATGGCTGGCCAGGACCCCTTCCCCGGCAGCGGCCATTATAGCGCGGCCAAGGCAGGTGTGCTGATGCTAACCAAAACTCTCGCCCACGAACTCGGCCCCAAAACGCGGGTCAACGCCATCCTCCCCGGCTTTGTCCCGACCGAAACGGTGAAAAAAGCGCTGAGCATGACGGACGAGGATTTTGTGGGGTTTGAAGATACATTGGGCTTGCCTGCCGGACGATTAGGCACACCGCAGGATATTGGGGCGCTTACGCTTTACCTATGCGCGCCCGCTTCGGAATGGGTGACGGGGCAGTGTATTAGGATTGCCGGGACGCCTTGAGTGGCAGTTTTATCCCGAAAGCGGACATTAGCATCATTGTTGTAGCTGGGGCATAAGTAGAAGAAGGCAGAATTGTTGCATGCCTGCAATTAGTTGCCTCCGGTCGGCCACAATCACACTTCAAAGCCAACAGACTGAAACTTATCGGGGACAAATAAGGTGATGAGGAATCTAGCTCTAGCGGCGGCAGGCATTGCAGCGATCAACATGAGCAGCGCAGTTGCAGCGCAATCTTACTTCATGAACGACGGTCAGTATAAGCCTGAAGCGAGAATGCAAGTGGGCCTAGTTGTTCCTTTCGGGTCTGCAGGCAAGAAAGATGAGCATGCGCCTCGGCTGGCATTCACTGTGTCTCGTCACCGCTATTCTATGACCGAACCAGTTTATCGCCGCTTTCACGAATTATCTCGGCAAAATCAACTGGCAGTCTCTCTCGATGCCAAACCCCAACTGTTCCTAAACGGGCAAGCAGTTGAAATTGCAGATCGAAACTTTAACCTGAGTACTGGAGCCGGAGTTGCAATTGGAGTTGTAACGTTGGTTGGGTTGCTCTCAGTGATCACCCTCGCCGACAGTGTAGATGCAATTGAGGATCTAACTGACCCAGATTAAAAGCCTAACGTCCGCTTTTGCGCCCTTAGCGGACATTGGACAAAGGAACAAAAAAGGGCCCCGGAACCAATCCGGAGCCCTTCCTGAATTCGCTATGGTTTCAGCCTAACCAACCACAATCATCGCCAGCGAGCGCGCAATCAGCGCAGGCGTTTCGATGCCGTCAATTTCCACCGTGACATCATAGGTCATCAGCCAGCGGCCCGGCTGTTTTTCCACCGCATCCACCAGCACATGGCGCGCGCGGACTTTGGAGCCGGCGCGGACCGGGTTGAGAAAGCGGACCTTGTCATAGCCATAGTTGATGCCCATCACCGCGCCTTCGAGGCCCAGGGTGCAGCCATAGGACATGGCTGGCATCAACGAGAGTGTCAGCAAGCCGTGGGCGATGGTGCCGCCAAAAGGCGTGTTCTTGGCTTTTTCCTCGTCGACATGGATGAACTGATGGTCTTCGGTGCAATCGGCAAATTTGTTGATCCGGTCCTGACTGGCTTCAAACCAATCGGACACGCCCACTTCCTTGCCTTTCCAGCTATCGAGTTCTTCGGCTTTGATTATTGGCATCGCGTTTCTCCTAAATTCGTTTCATAAGATCAAGACCGTTCGTCCTGTGGTGATTCCAGCCTTCCCTCAGCCCTTCATGACTTCCTGCATCCGGCGGAAAAATTTGCCGCCCTGTCCGCCGCCATTGGCATATTCCTGCATGCCGGTTTCATCGAGAATCTTGTCGATATTCTCGGCAATGGCTTCGGCATTGCGATTGGCTTCCGGCAACCAGATACCCTCGGTCTCGAGGATTTTGGCGGCTGCGAAACCGCCAGCACCGGCTGTCAGTATCGTCTTCGATGGCGCGCCATCGCTGCACAGATAGACCACGGCAGGTGTCACCGCTTCGGGCACCAGCAATTTCAAGGCTTCTTCCGGCATGATGTCTTCGGTCATGCGAGTGGCCGCAACCGGAGAGATACAATTGGTGTGAATGCCCTTGCCTGCGCCTTCCTGATGCAGGCTGTTCATCATGCCAACCAGCGCCAGTTTCGCGGCGCCATAATTAACCTGACCGAAATTGCCATAAAGACCCGTGGACGAAGTCGTCATCACGATCCGGCCATATTGGCGCTCGCGCATATGGTCCCACACCGCCTTGGTGCAATTGGCGCTGCCGGTCAGGTGGACATCCATGACGAACTGGAAATCTTCCATCGACATTTTGTGGAAGCTCTTGTCGCGTAGCACGCCCGCATTGTTGACGAGAATGTCAACATGGCCCCATTTGGCGATCGCATCGGCAACCATTTTTTCCACCGCAGGCATGTCGGTGACGCTGCACCCTGCTGCCATGGCTTCGCCGCCCTCGGCTTCAATCTCTGCGACAACGCCTTCGGCAACAGTGGCAGAACCGCCAGTGCCATCACGCGCGCCACCGAAATCGTTGACGACAACCTTTACCCCGCGCCGCGCGAGTTCCATCGCATGCTGTTTGCCGAGCCCGGCACCGGCGCCGGTGACAATGGCTACGCGATCATTAAATTCTACTGTGCTCATGGGGTTTTCGCCTCTCGCTTTTCATTGGGATGAATATGTTGCGCCGAGGGATGCGCAATCAATTCCATCGAGTCAAGCCAAGCAGCACAAGATTCACATCTTGATTATTTGGTGGTTTTCCTGCGACCCTTGCCTGCCGTAGCGGCAGGCGTGGTTAGCCGCTTTTTCGGTTTTTTGGCTACGGCCTTTTTCGGCTTGGGTTTTGTCGCCGCTGCTGCGCCTGCTTTCTTCGCCGCCGCCAGCAGGGCCTTGAAGCTTTTCTCTGCAAAATCGACATAAGCGGCCGGATCAGGCAACATCTCGCGGCACGCTGTAATCGTCAACATGACGTCGCCATGATAGCTGGTGACAATATGGAAAACGCCCATACCATCTGTCGGCAATCCCATACCAAAGCTGCGTTTGAGTTCGGCGCCGGCAAAATACATGGAGACCGGCGGTCCCGGTACGTTGGTCACAACCGTGTTCATCTGCGGGGCAACCGTCTGGCCCAGCCCCATCCGCGCAGCAAGTTTCGTCGCAGCTGCGGTCAAGCCGGCGGGCATCGCGCCGCTCAATTCCATCAAGGTCCGTGCACCAACCGCTTCGACCATATGCTTGGAACGGTTCGTTTCCTTGGCGACAAATTCCAGACGTTTCGCCGGGTCGGCAATATGCGTACCAAGGCCAACTGTCATCATCGACACCTGGTTCCCGCCAGCGGCTTCGCCGTTGTCATCACGGACAGATATGGGCGCACCCGCTTTCAATGTGTTATCCGGAAGCTCGCCTTTGCTTTCCAGATAGGCACGCATCGTTCCGCCAACTACGGTCAGCATGACATCATTGACAGTGACCCCGGGAAAAGCCGTGCGGATGGTCTTGATATCGGAAAGCGGGAATATCTTGCCGTCAAAAACGCGGTGCGGTGTCAACCTGCCCCCAAAACGGGTTTTGGGAATGCCGGTAGCAGCATCTTTCTGCTGCTTGTTCTCTCTTGCGAAATCGAACATCCGTTTCGGCACAGGAAGTAGCTTGCCCAGATTTTGCAAGCCGCGCACCGGATTAGCGATATTGTTCACCTGCGCCCGCATCAACAGATTCAGGTCATTCGGTTTTGTTTCTGGCCGCCACTGCTTGTCCCATTTGCGTGGCTTCATCTTCGCATCCAGGTCATGCAGCGCCAGAGTCATTTGCAATCCGGATTGCCCGTCCACAGCTGCATGGTGGAATTTGTGCATCACGGCGAAACTGCCTTTGGGGATGCCTTCAACATTGTCGAGACCTTCGATGACCGTAAACTCCCAGAGCGGGCGATTCATGTCCAGCGGCCGCGCATAAATTCGCGCCGCCTGAATGCATAGCTGCCGCCAGTCGCCGGGCTGCGGCAAGGCAATATGACGAACATGATATTCGAGATCGAAATTATCGTCCTCGATCCAGTAGGGGTGATCCAGGTCCAGCGGTACGCGCACCAGTTTCTGACGGAATATCCGCGCGCCATCCAGCCGGCCTTCAATATAGTTTAAAATATCCTTGAACCCGACTTTGCCGCCAGGAGCCGTCGATGGATCATAAATCAGCAGCTGTCCAATATGCATCGGCGTATTGCTTGTTTCCGTATAAGCAAACATCGCATCGAGCGCGCCTAACTGTTCCATCTTCATCCCCCCTCACGAGTCTTGTTGAGAAGAGCATAAATCAGATTGGTTAAAGAAGCGAATCCGTTAAGCAGGCATTCGCGCTAATTGCTTAAAGAGGCTTCGCTTCTGAAAATCCGGGTCACTTTATCCAACAGCCCGCCCGCCACCGAGCGTCCCGTGGCTGATATCTCCACAATGCCGGGGATTAGCTGCAAAGTCTCGCCATCCTTGTAGGTTTTTTTCGAGGCGATCAGACGAACACGGTAAAGGGCCGAACGGGGACGCAGGATATTCTCGTCCTTGTCCGATGCGATGGGTCCGCCATTGACAGAAGCCAATATCGGTTGATCAATTCTCTCGACCGCATTGGTCGATTTCTCCACCAGCTTGGCAGCGCGGGACGCTTGTACCGGGTCATCGGGAATGAAGCGACCCCGCGCATCTTTGGAAATGCGCTAGATATCGTCTTCGCTGACATAGGCTGTAACATCGGGTGACTGGCGAGACATTGTCTATCTTCGGTTGTTGAAACCGAAAGAACAGACGCAACCTATAATCTTACCGTGGCGGATTTCGAAACCTATTTTGTTGGTAAGCAGAAGGTTTTGGTGCATAATTGTCCGACCGATGGTTTTAGCAGATCGACCAAGGCGGAGATTAGAGCTCGAAATCAGGAAGCAGGTCAAGGAACCGAACATTGTGAAGATTGTGGAACAGTTGTTCAACGACAACAGGGGCCGAACCGGAGGGGGCAACGAATTGCACCAGCACTAAGCGGCATCGACCAAGACTTGGAAATCAACGTTCGTTCACAAACCCACTTGTTGTTTGATACGTCAATGGCTTGAATGTTGAAGTAATCTTCGTCTGTAAAAAGCTCGCCCGATCGCCGGTTGAACTGATTATTCAAAAGATCCACAGAATCACGTTCGCTTGACGCTTTCGCATAGCATTTCAGCTTTATTTGTCCCGTTTCATCTTGGCGAAACAAACCCGCCCCGATTAACATCAAGGGCTTCACTTTAATATCCTGCTGGATTGAAATTTGGATGAAGTCAGCCTCAAAGCTTCCTTTTCTAAATTTCTCGATTGCATCATCAATCTTCATGCCGATCAGCCTTTAAAGTTACCTTTGTTCATGTTGTATCATCTGCTCACACGTGAACATTTAGGCTCACCGAAGCTCAAGTAATGAGGTGGACTCAAAGGTGGCCCATCTTTCCAGATATTTATATAACTCAATTATTTCAGATATTTATATGAATATCTGGTGCCAGAAGAGGACCAGAGACTTTCAACAACCTGTTATTTATAATCAATTTTTCTGGGATTTATTTTGTCGAGGCCCCCAGTTAGGCCCCCAAAGAAGCATTTAGATTTGGGTTCGAGTCCAACTACTTCGCCAAAAAAGGACGAAGCACCCATGAAACTGCCATTTTTTCGGTTTAAACGAAAAGTGCACTGATTTGCTATAATTCGCAACCCATGAATAGCCAATCTCACTCGTTTGTAACCTTCGCCGACCTCATGTCAAAGGTCGGTTCGTTCCTCTTTCATTGGAGCTGGCTTGAGCAACAATTATCAAAATCCATTGTCGAAATGAGAGAAGCTCTTGGCGATCAACCCAAGCCGGTAAAGGGTGAGTTGAAAAAGCGGCTGGATATCTGGTCCAAACTTTTAGAACGCACAGGAGTTGCGGACGATCAATTGGATATCGCAAACGCTGTTGTTGAACAGGCACTCACTATCAAAGCGATTAGAAATATCATCGTGCACGGTCTCTGGGGAGGTGACAATGATAGTCCATCAATCGAATGTGTTGTCAATGGGTATGAAGAACCGGGTGGTAAGCGAGTGCGTTATACCTTGGATAATTTGGAGCATTTTGCCCAAGCGACCGATGCTTGCCGACGCGCATTTATCGATCTGTCATATTTTAACTACATGCTTGATCGCCCTTTAGCGGTTGCAGATTGACATGTTCATTGTTCCGGATGTTCCCAATAGGGTTTCCCCTGGCGAGGCGTTGAGGGCAAATGTCGTGAAAGTATTTGATGGCGACGGCTTCCTTGCAAATGTCTGGCACCCTTTGCGTGAGACTTGGGTTCAAAATATCCCCTTTCGCTTCGCATTCATAGATGCTCCGGAGATCGACCAGCCCTTTGGTCCAGAATCGAGAGATTTCCTGAATCACTTGATAGCCGGAAAACCGTTGATTCTTGACCCGATTGGCAAGGAATCTACCGGCTATATGCCAATTGACCCATACAAACGGGTGCTGTGTATGGGGTTTCTGACCGAGCAGATGGGCGTTGGCAGGATCGAATATTACATGAATGGCAAATGTCGCGTCGGTACGGTGAAGAATGGTCGACCCGCTACCCGAAATATCGAGCTGGAAATGATCGTCAACGGATGGGCGTGGGTAGTGGAGCAATATACATTTGACCGGGAAACCGAGTATTTTGAAGCGCAAGATGATGCCAGACAAAACCGGCGTGGCCTCTGGTCGATGGATGACCCTGAGCCTCCATGGGTTTTCAAAAGACGTCAGAAGCGCCGGAAGCGCGTAAATGATGGGCAAGGCCGATTGCTTTAGGTATGTGAAATGATATCGGCGTGCGCATTTTGCATCGCACACATGCCCGTTCCATCGGACTTGTTTGAATATCTAGTATAAGTATGGTGAAAGGTGACGCCGGGCTGGGCTTGGAAATGACTATTCAATCTACTTTTCGGAAAAGATTCGTATAATCATCAAACACAAAAAGGCGGTTGCGCCGCTGCCTGTTATCTCCCGCAATACGCCATGATTTACAAGGTCATCGATCAACGGTGAGGCGGTGTTGGGTGTCGTGTTAAGATACGGCGATTAAATTTGTTGAAGCTTGGCTCGATAGCGAGGCGGAATCGCCTAAATGGCAGGCCTTTATCGAGAGTTCGCGCCAGTGGCAGCTATTCTGAGTTTGGCGCTCCATTTGCCAGTTGAAAGTTCGCTGCGCCAAAATACATATCGCATATGGTATATATATGTACATAAATATCAAATATGGTATTGATATTGTTAATGGTTCGAATCTATGATACCATTAATGATATGGTTCACTAGAAAGATATCGAATTTGATATGAGTTATGCTGCGACTGAGCTCCTTGAGCAATTGCGTGCTGCACGATTGGCACAAAATCTTTCCCAACGAGAGTTGGGAGAGCGCATTGGCCTGCCTCAAAGCAACATTGCACGCCTCGAAAGTGGCGGCACCGACCCAAGTCTTTCAAAGATACTGGAACTGGCACGTACACTCGATCTCGACCTCAAACTTGTTCCAAGAAAAGCCCTTCCGACCGTTCAGGGTGCTCTACGCGCTAATCAGTTAGGGATTGATTCCAGTGGCTCGACCAGTCGTGCCATTCACTCCATCAGGCAAATGAAAGACGCTTTTGCTAACCTTGATCGGGCGCAGTTCAAGTTGCCAGATACACTGAGCAAAACGCTTGATGATCTCGAACGCCTACGTTTCGATCAGACACAGCTTCGCGCGCTACAAGACGCTTTCAAACCGATGGAGCGCACCCTTGATCGACTGCGTCAAGCCGGTTCCCCACCGAAAGAATTGTCACGCCGTTTCCGTGAAACCAACAACCGCCTGCGCGAATTGCGTAATCGCATAGCCCATGGCGTTGAGCTCGATCAATCGCACCTCAAACCGGCATTCTCATTGGAGGATTATGATGACGACTAAAACCTCCGCGCTCGCGGTCCATCTGCATGGTGAGCATATCGGTACGATCGCACGTTTAAATGGCGACCGGACGATTTTTACGTTCGAACAATCCTATATCGACAACGAAAAGCGAGAAACGCTTTCGCTTTCCTTCCGCGCGCAATCTGGTGATCTCCTCACGGAACACCGCGCCTATCGCACATACTTGATGCCATTTTTTTCTAACCTACTCCCTGAAGGCGTACTTCGCCAATATCTTGCTGACCGTGCAGGAGTTTCGGAGCATGCAGAGTTTGATCTGCTCGAAAAGCTCGGTGCTGACCTTCCCGGCGCGATTACTGTCAGGCCAACCGAAGCCGCTGCTCTAATTGCAGCCGAGGACGAGGCTGAATCAGCGGAACCGTCGACCGAACCGTCAGATCGGATGCGTTTTTCTCTAGCAGGCGTGCAACTCAAATTCTCTGCCCTTGAAAACAAAGGTAAAGAGCATGGGCTCACCATTCCGGTGGATGGCAGTGGTGGCTCTTGGATCGTGAAGCTCCCTTCAGCCAAGCATAATGGTGTTCCCGAGAATGAGTTCGCTATGATGGGTATTGCCAAGGAGATCGGAATCGAAGTGCCTGATATCCGCTTGCTCAAAATGAGCGACATTGATGGCCTGCCCGATGATATCGAAAAAATTGGTGAGACAGCTTTCGCGATCAAACGATTTGACCGATCCGAAACTGGCGCCATCCATATCGAGGACTTCGCGCAGATATTTGGCGTTTACCCTGCCGATAAGTACAAAAAGGCCAGTTATCGCAACATCTTGGATGTTATCGGGCAGGTTTCTGACCTCGACAGCGCCGTCGAATTCATGCGCCGCTTAGTGTTCTCAGCACTCATTGGAAACGGTGACATGCATATCAAGAACTGGTCGCTCATTTATCCTGATGGTCGCTCACCGATCTTGTCCCCAGCCTATGACTTGCTCTCGACATTGCCCTATGTGCCTGGCGATGACACTGCGCTCAAATTTGCTCGTGTAAAACGATTTTCCGACTTCAACAAAGATGAAATCGCCTTCATGGCAGACAAAGCCGGACTGCCTGAAAAGCCGCTAATTATGGCTGCCGATGAGACTATAGAGCAATTTATGGATTACTGGCAGAAGAACAAGGCACATCTGGGCATCACATCCGAGGTTATCGACTATATTGAGAAACATCTCGAAACGCTGTCTATCTTAACTGAGTAGTCAACGATCAATCATCTTGCTCTTGTCAATAAACTTTGAAACCAGCGACTTGAACATCGTTGGTTTGGGCGATTGCCGATAAGGGGCTTTCGATCCAATTGGACATGGTGCTATTCAAGGCCTTGACGCTAGCACATCAGGCAGGACAAGGTGGGCCTTGCTTCTAGCTGCAAAAATGTAGTTCTTTTAGTTCCTGTAAAGCAGCGCAAAGAGGCGCTGCTGTTTTGCTTCTTCCAAGCCCTATGTCAGAAACTGGTCCAGTTTCTACAATAAGATATTTCTTATGTCAGAAACCATTTTTCCAAATCAAACCTGCTGATGCCAGCCAAGTTGACTCATTCGTCCAACCTGAAGTGCGTCATAGTTCCTACTAAATGACCGCTTTGCCATCACAACTTTTCGAACGCAGCCTTTCTGGAAACGCCCCAATAGCGGTCGTTCGCACCGGCCGCATCTTATGTCTGAAACGCGCCCTCATCATAGCCGCTCAGGCACATTTTTCAGATGCCTGTAAGCGGACTCTCGCTCGACAGAGTAATCTTGCTCACCTTTGGCAAACTAATGTTTTAGCCTGTGTGCTTCGTCATCCCTGCATTGTATGTGCCGCTTCCCAAAAGGAAGGCGGTGCGATGATACTCGATTTGCTCATCCCAATCAGTTATTCTGTTCCGGAAAGTCAATGATCTCCTTTGCCGGCACAAACCCGCCGCCAAGCGCGAGATGGAGCGCGATACGATTGTCAAATCGCGCCTTGCGCGTGGTTAGATAGGCGCCTCTGGCATCAAATGCCCGTTGCTGCGCTTCGAGCACATTGAGAAACGGGTCGCTGCCGACATAATAGCGATTGAACGCAATCTTGGCAGCCCGCTGGGCATCATCGGCAGCAGCGGCAAGCGCAGTTTCCTGACGGGCGAGATTCTGTTCTATGGCCAGCGCGGTTTCCACTTCAGACAGAGCGGTGAGCACGGTGTCGGCAAAATTTTCCAGTGCTTCATCGCGTTCTCCGTCCCTCAGTTCGACCTGCGCCCGCAAACGGCCACCCTGAAACACCGGCTGCAATAACTGACCGGCAATCGACCAGATAAAAAACGCAGGATCGAAGATATTGGCAAGCGACGTGCTGGACGTGCCTGCCAGTCCGGTCAGTTCGATGCTTGGAAGGAAGGATCGCTCGGCGGCGGTTAGCCTGTATCCGGCAGCTTTGAGAGAAAGTTCTGCCGCAGCAATATCGGGGCGACGTTCAAGCAATTGAGCTGGCA
Organism: Parasphingorhabdus sp.; assembly: GCF_965233695.1. GTDB lineage: Bacteria > Pseudomonadota > Alphaproteobacteria > Sphingomonadales > Sphingomonadaceae > Parasphingorhabdus. Next base: position 1,273,748 of record NZ_OZ247497.1, on the reverse strand, counting down.
GCCCCGCTGGCGGTGCGGGCGGAACAGCGGGCAATGCGGATGCGACGTCAACCACACCGTCAGGGTAATCGCGGGTAAGAATATCCAGCTGACGCGTGGCGCGTTCAAAATTTTGTTTGCGCTGTTCGAGATCGGCCTGGGCAGATCGCAGATTGGATTTGGCGAGCAAGCCGTCATTGGGCGGTGATTTTCCATATTGGACACGGTTGCCAATCTGGCGCGCTGTTTCAGCGTAAGTTTTGACAATATCTTCCGACAGGCTGACTTGCTGCTGTGCTTCGATGACCGCAAAATAGGATCGCACGGTCTGGGCGGCGATGGTTTGACGTACGCCTCGCAAATTGTCCTTGCTGGCCAGAAACTCGGTGCGCGCCGCCGCCGACTGGGCCGATAATTTTCCCCAAAGATCGATCTCCCAGCTGACATTGGCGGACAGTTGGTAATTTTCAATCGTAAAGGAGGACTGGTTATTTGCCTGACCAGTACCGGGCAGCGCGATGCCCAGGCTGGCAAGCGTCTGCTTCTGTTTTGATGCATTGAGACCAACACCCAACTGCGGCAACCGGTCGGCACCCGCAATCCGGGCCTGTGCCTGAGCCTGCTTGACCCGCGCAATGGCCTTTCCAATGGACGGATTGTCGGCCACCGCCTTGTCAACCAGAGCGTTGAGGCGCTCGTCACCAAAGCGTTTCCACCATTGATCCTCGACAACGCCCGCCTGCGCAGGGGATGCAAATGTCGCGGGTACGTCCTGCGCTATTGTCGGCTGCGCTTGCTTGCTGGTCGTGCAAGAGATAACAGCCAGACTGCAAGCGAACAGGCCCAAAAGCGCATTTATCTTGCCAGTACGCTTCATTTGTCGCTCCGCTTTTCAAGCGTGTCCAGCATATCCCCATAGGCATTTTCGAGCAGCGCATAAAAGCCGCCAAGATCGTTCAACCGATCACGAACATCGGGCCGGTCAATTGCGTCTGCCGCCTGCTCGACAATACGGCGATTGGCCGGAAAACGCTTCATATTGGTGCTGACACTACCCCGGCTGATGACCAGAAGATCAGCAATTTCAGCGGAGGTCAGCGGGTCGCCAGTGACCATCAACAATCCCCAGATGCGGCCTGTTATCCGGGCCAGCCCATCGCCTTCGGCAACTATGCCCATCCGGTCCACAAAATCCTGTTCGGCTTTGCCCAGCTTGTTCTTGCTTGCCATTTTAACCGACCTCCCTTTGCTCGACATCCGTGCCATCAACAATGTCGGACGAGGGATAGAGGATCACCTTGTCACCTTTTTTCAGACCATCGAGCACTTGTGCCTGCGTCCCATTATTGCGCCCGATCTTGACCCGGCGAAGCTGTGCATCGCCTCCCGAAACCACAAATACCGCCCATTTACCCTGATCGCGAAACAATGCGCTCGACGGTACGATGACCGCATCCTTGTCCTGCCAGACGATAATGCGGGTTTCGACGCGAAAACCGCTGCCGAGATTTGCTTCTGCTATCTGCGTGCCAGTGAAACGGACGATGGCATTGACCCGCTGTTCCTCGACGCCGAGCGCCGAAAATTTGGTGAAGCCCTGTGGTTCAATTATGGCAACCTCACCGCGCAGCGGCTTTGGCCCACCCCAATTGTCGATCAGCACCTGATCGCCAACCGAGACATTGACCGCATCCGTAGATAAAAGCTCGACCAATATTTCCAGATCACCGGTGATATTACCGATTTCCATGACCGGCGTACCCGCCGCCAAAGTTGCGGCGCTTTGCTGCATGACTTTAAGGATGCGGCCCGTTGCCGGGGCGCGAATGGCGATAGCGCCGCCGCTTCCGCTGCTGCCGATAAGCTGCGACTGCGCGGCTGTCAGCTCGCCCCGCCGCATTGCAACGGTGCTTTGCGCGGATTGCACGGAAGCATTGGCGCTCTGGGCATCGCGAATGGCCATATCAAGCGCTGCGCGACTGGTCGATTTAAGCTCCCAGAGTTTGCGTTCACGCGCCAGATTTTGATCGGCCAGCCGTTTATCGGCCCGCGCTTGCCCGACGCCATTGGCCGCCAAGCGCAACCCTGCCTGTGCTGATGTCACGGAAGCCCGCGCCTGCGCACGGCTGCGCGAGTCAAGCGGGGCCGGTGTCATCCGCGCTACAATCATGCCTTTTGAAACGTTATCGCCTGCTTCCACATCAACCCGCAACAAACGCCCTTCGGTCGGTGTGGAGACTTGAAAACTGTCATGAACACGGGTGCGGCCTTCCTCATTTATCGTCACGCGCATTGGCCCCTGCGTGACCTCTCCCATATCGACCATCGCCGGGCTTGGCCAAAAGGCGTAGAGCAATAGCAGCGCAACAATGCCAACCGCTGCGATAGTCAGCAGTTTGCGGGAATTTTTCTTCTTCTTGGCCATTGACTTACTCTTCTTCTATTCTTTGGTTTTGAGGGCGGATATGAGTTCTGTCCGGTCAACATCGCGTTTGACCAGCCAGCCTGATGCCAGTGACGCCGCGAGCACGGCGACTGCGGCCATGCCGAAATCGCTGCGCCCGTAATTGCCCGGAATCTGGTATAAATCACTGCTAAACCCGGCGGCGATTCCAAAGGTCAGGAAATATCCGAGCAAAGCACCAAGCGGCAACGCGACCAGCGTGACGATGGCAATCTCTCCAAGCAGAACGAAAGCAGCTTCGCCCTTGGTAAAGCCGATGACCCGCAGGCTGGCCAGATCGCGCTGGCGTTCAGCTTGGGCAATGCGCGCGCTGTTATAGACGATGCCAAAGGTGATGATAAACGCGATGACCGCCATTACATAGCGCATCGCTCCCGCGCCCCCGTCCATCAGCTTCTGAAATGAAACACGCGCGTCCTCTTTCAAGCTGACCCCGGCGACCGAGCGCATATTTTTCAGCTTTGTATAAATTTCATCGCTGCGGTCAGAATCGATGCGCAAATAAGCACCGGAAACCCGGCCTGGTTCTCGCATCGCGCGGTTAAGCGCTTCGATATTCATGTATGCGGGCGACCCCAACAGACTGTCGGTCACGCCGACAACCGGAATTTGCAATATAGGCTGCCGCCCCTCGCGCACTTCAACGGTAAGCATATCGCCGGGATTTATCTCCAATATGGCCGCCAGCGACGTCGCCAGCACCACGCCTTCTTGCGGCATGGCGATGGTCTTTGCATCTTTATCAATAGCGCGGTTGAGCCGTGGATTGGTGACCAGCCCGTTGATCGCGCCGCGATTGGTCTTGAGGCCATTACGCAGCACAGCAGGGACGATCCGCACCGGTTCGACCTCGATTACACCCGGCATCCGTTGCAATTCCAATATCGTTTTGTCCGAACGAGGATCAGTAAAGCTGACCGTAACGTCGCTCCGGTCAATCACTCCAAAGGCAAGATCAATGGTCGCATTAAAGCCCGACATGACCGAAATCATCGCGCCGGAGAGCGCCATACCCGCCGCAATACCGGCCATGGCCCCTAGCATTCGGCCCGGCTGGCGGGTCACGCGCCGCACCACCATGCGGCTGGACTGGTCAAGCAGGCGGTTGATAGCCTGACCGAAATTAGCCGATTTACTGTAATCATCAGGCGCGGGTGCGCGCATCGCCACTGCCGGGGTGAGCGCGAAAACCTGACGCAATACAAATAGCCCGCCCACCGATGCAGACAGTACGCTAATCAAAATACCTGCAATGAAAGAGCCGGGGCTGAGCTGGAAAATCAGGAACGGGAATTTGAAATATTGGAGATAAAGATTGGCCATGCCATTGCCAGCAAGGATGCCAAACAGACATCCCGCCAAAGCGCCGCCTGCGGCTATAATGATGACCAGTTTGAAATAATGCAGACCGACTTCGTTGTTGGTATAGCCAAAAGCCTTCATCAGGCCGATCTGTTCGCGCTCCGCCTGCACCAGACGCGAAATGACAATGTAGAGCAGGAAGGCCGCAACCGCGAGAAAAATGGGCGGAACACCGGTGCTCATCCCGCGCAGGCCATTGATTTCTTCGGTCACAAATTTGTTCGAAACATGATCTTCCAGCCCATAGGCATTCTGCCCGCCATAGGGGGCGAGTACGCGATCAACCGCAGCGAGCACCGCCGGTTCGCTTGCGCCCCGCGCCAACGAAAGCAGCGCCTCGTTAAATGCGCCTTCCATGTCATAGGCTGCCTCGGCCGTATTGCGGTTCATCCAGATAACCGCAAAACGGGCATCGTCCGGGGCCAGTTCGCCGGGGGCTGTTATCGTGAGAAACTCCGGCGACTGGGCAAGGCCAGCAACCCGAAAATCGCGTCTTGCGCCGCGTATTGTGATCCGCAAATTATCGCCCGGCTTGATGTTGTAGGCGGTGGCAAAGCCCTTGAGCAACAGGATTTCATCGGGCTTGTTGCCGTCGAGCTTGCGTCCGTCGGTCAGATAAATATCATTGAGTTTGGGCGAACCGAAATCGGGGAGCGAGACCGCTTTTGCCTGAATCGGCAGGTCAATGCCTTCCAGATCGACCAGCGCAGCCCCGGTGACGCGGCCTTCCGCTGACGCCACGCCGGGAAGATCGGACAGGCTTGTCATGACGCGCTCAGGCGCGCGCGCGACCGGCGCAAACACATCGGCCAGCCGGTAGCGTTCGTAATAAGTTTCCCGCGTTTGATCGAGCGAGGAAACCAGACCGGTCATCATCACCAGCATCAATACGCCAACGGCAATTACCGCGCCGATGGCAACGGCCTGTCCCTTGATCTGCCAAAGGTCGCGGAGCAATTTGCGGTCGAGAGGCGTCATATCACGCTCACCACTCGATATCCTCGGGATCGATACGGGTTTTATTTTCGGTCACATCGCGCACATCGCCATCGGCAAAATTGATCACCCTATGCGCCATTTCGGCAGTGGCGGCGGCGTGGGTCACCATCAGGATGGTAGAGCCAAGTGTATCGTTGACGTTTTTGAGAACCTTGAGCACGGCCCGTCCGGTGCTGCTGTCGAGCGCGCCCGTGGGTTCATCGCAAAACAATACCTTGGGCTGCTTGGCAACCGCGCGCGCAATCGCCACGCGCTGCTGTTCACCGCCGGAAAGCTGGGCCGGAAAATGGTCTGTGCGTTCACGCAGGCCGACCAGCGCCAGCGCTTCATCCGGGTCCATTGGATCATCGGCGATTTCGGTAACCAGTTCGACATTTTCGCGCGCGGTCAGGCTCGGCATCAGATTATAAAATTGGAACACGAACCCGACATTTTCGCGGCGATACTGGGTCAGTTCGGCATCTTCCATTTCGGTGAGAAGCTGATCCTGAAACCACGCCTCGCCATCGGTTGCGCGGTCCAGCCCGCCAATGATATTGAGCAAGGTCGATTTGCCGCTGCCCGAGGGACCGAGCAGCACAATAATCTCCCCCGACGGGATTTCCAGATCAACACCGCGCAAGGCATGAACCGCCGCCGTTCCTTCGCCATAGACTTTGGTGAGTCCGGCGGTGCGATAGGCAATTGCTGGTTTTGAAGACGCGGGATTATTCATGAGAGCGGGGAATCCTGTCAGGGGTTCCGCATGTATAACTTATATTCAGTGATGTTCAACTATTCAGTAGTAATTGAAATCTGTTTGATTGCTTCCCGAAATGCACGAGCATCGCGCGAAGTGACGATTAATCCAAAAATCAGAAATTGCGCACTCCAGATTGAGTCGCGACTCGCAATCGCAAATTCCAGCATCCGGCCTATTTCCCATGCGAATAGATGTTTTTTGATCAAGGCAAGCGAACAAAGCAGAAAATTTTTTTATAGTCCCATGCTGTGCGTAATAGTCCGAGGTGATCTCGTTGGGTGACTGCAACGCTTTTTGTTCCACATTTGTTCTTTCCTACAGGTGCGGTTTCTGCATATCAATCCTATTGTCAAAAGGGCCAGTGCGCCCGGACAGGTACAATTGGAAAACAGTGATGGCATTTCATGGACCCATCAGGTTTTCGCAAAACTAAGTCCTGCTAAAGGCAATATTGATCCTTTTGACACTCCAGCAACCCCCCAAGGAGTGCACTATGATTGAAGCAGAATTACTCACCTGTCAGGACGTCATGCGCCTGACCAGCATCAGGAGCCGAACAACCGTCTGGCGGCGCGTCCGCAAGGGCGATTTCCCTTCCCCGATTGACATTGGCAACGGACGCATTCGTTGGCGCACCAGCGACATTACCGACTGGATCGAGGCGCGGCCCGAGCGCCGTTACTAGTTTTCCCCGCCTCAGCCCAAACACTGAATTTAAGCAGGAAATGACCTATGTTTGACTATATCAAAAAGAATGTTTTTGCCCGTTGCAAAAGCGAAAAAATCGCCGCCGAAGTACAACCGCTCGTCGATAGATTGGTCCAAAATAATGCCCAGGGCGAAAGCTATCGCCGGACCATTTCGCATTGGCTAAATTTTGCCAACCCCGTTGACACTATATATTCCGGCAACCGCAACAGACTATTTGTGGAAGGTCCAAGAAGGAGAGTGGGCCAGTTACGTTTTCCAACCGGAGGAATATTTACCGTAGACGGTTACATGGCCCATCTCAATCCGGTCGAGACTTTGTTCCTTGAACGGAGAATAAAGCGCGCCATTGAAACCGCGCTCAGGGAATTCAAACAAAGCTATGATCTGAAATCCCATCCCGGCCAGATTCAGACCATCAGTAACAACAAGCATGCCGACCACTTCATCAACCTTTGGCTTGAACGTACAACCCTTCGAGCGATGATTTCCGAAGAGCAAATAGGAGAGCCAAATCATGGCATTAACCCCCGGGAGCAGGAGCTTCTCCGATGACCGGTGGACGATATTTTCTGGATAAGAATAATGCCCGCGATACTTTGTATCGGAGCAGCAATTTAGATACACACCTCACGCACGGGTGCATGCTGGTTTTCTGCGGGTCCTGGAGCGCGCTATCCGCGCGCTCTTTGCATTTCCTTCATAAGATTGGCTGTTTTCCGGGATTTATAGAGCGCGCTCATAGCGCGCTCGCATGGCGGTTTTCATGAGCGCGGTAAAATTGACTATCCGGCTCAATTCATCGCAGTTCCGGACCTTAAACAGCCTGGCCGAACAGCGTCAAATTCCCCGCTACCGGATGCTCAGGCGGATCATCAACAGCGGCTTTTCATCGACAGTGGGAGGCGCGAGTGTCCAATCAGACATTCACGAAATAGCGAACGAAATTGCAGAATATTCTGCACGCTTGGCAGAGATGGATCGGGTCTTAGACCGCACGCTTTTCACAGCCTGTGCGGCCTATTCCTATGCCCGTAATTCAGCGCTCGGAATGAAGCGCGATGACAAGAAAATTGCAGCTGAAGCTCTGGCTGCCTTCAAGCGGCAGCGCGCAATCGCGGAGGACGGATCATGAGCCTTCAAAACACGCCCCAGAATCTTTTTCATGCCCTGTTTCGGCAGAATATCGAATACCGAAGAAGCCGTTTTAAATTTTCATTTGGGATCATTGCGTTTACAACAATCGTCTCCGCTTTCCTTCTACCCAATCAGCTTATGAGCAACGATGCGCGAGTAGTTGCATTCCAATATTGGGGGGCGTCAATGAAGGTTTGGATAGCTGACGCCAACGCTGAAAAGATGATTTCTAAAGTCAAATGGCAAGGGGAAGAGTATGACATCCCCTCGGTGGTCTTTGTGAATGATGCAGAGCTGCGTGAACCCGCTGACGCCTACTTGCGATGGACCCTAGCGGGTTCATTGCTCGGATTGCTTCTAGGGTTTTTTGTCAACTGGCTGATAGGCCATTTTATCCGTCAAAAGGGCGAGGCCAGTTTCGGGGATAGGACCATCGGTGGCACCCAGATTGTCAGTGAGAAAGCGCTGGTCGATCTCGCTTCCGAAGAGGCCAGCTTGCAATCGTTGGAAATTGGTAAAGTACCCGTTCCGGACCGCTGCGAGACGCGACATTTCGCTATGATCGGGACCACCGGTAGCGGCAAGACAACGGTCTTGCGCCAGATGCTGGACCGGATCGAGAAGCGCGGCGATGCAGCACTAGTTTATGATACCAGCGGCGAGTTTATCGCGCATTACTACAATCCAGCGCGCGGCGACATCATTCTCAATCCGTTCGATGCCCGATGTGCCTATTGGTCGCCATTCGATGAGATTTCCCACCCCGCAGATGCAGACCGCATCGCGCATCAGCTTGTCTCCGAAACCGGCAGCTATGACGATGATGTCTGGCTGGAAACAAGTCGCATCTTGGTTGCCAATATGCTGCGCGCCTTATGGCGCGAGGGCAATTGCAGCCTCGAAGCCTTGTTCGATGCCTTGCAGGTAAAAAGCAAAGAAGAACTCAAACATTGGTTGGGCCATACATCATCGGCGCGGACCTTTGCCGATGATGCCGACCGAGCAACGGGCAGCGTCCTCTTCATGCTCGCTAAGGCCGCGAACCTGATTCAGTTTTTGCGCGCCGACAATACCGGTGGAACACCCTTTGCATTTCGCAATTTCATTCATAATCTTGATAAGCACACTGGCCCAAAGCCGTGGATATTTGTGCCACGCAAAGAGGATTATTTTGAAGCGGCGAAACCCTTGATGGCTTGCTGGCTTGAATGTGCGGCAAGCGCGGTATTGGGATTATCGCCATCCCCCGACCGACGCATCTGGTTTATCCTCGACGAGCTGGCAGATTTACCGAAAGTGGAAAATCTTGCACGTCTCTTACCCGAGGGCCGCAAGTTTGGCGCAGCGATCATGCTGACCTTTCAGGCGCTTGGACAAATGCAGCATCGCTACGGACCAAATATCGCAGAATCCATGCTCGCTTGCTGCAATACAAAGCTGTTTTTGCAAACGGTCGATCAGGAAACCCGCGTTTGGGCGAGCAACACTATTGGCGAATGCGAGATTGAAATGCGCACGACAACCGATATGCTTTCGCTATCCGGAGAAAAGCCCCGGACTTCACTTACGACAACCCGCCATTTGCGCCCTGCCGTCCTCGAAAGCGAACTGCGCCTTGGAAAGTATCAAGGCTATTTGCTTTTGCCCGATGGCTATCCGGTGGCGAAAATTGCATTGACCAATAGCCATATTATTACGCGAGGCGATCCAAACCAGCGCCCCTTTGTGGCGGGTGAAGTTGTGCAGACATTGTGGAATCGGACATCAGAAGCAGACGATAACCAACCGCCCTTGCCAGCCGGGATGGTCTGATGGTCGCTTCGGTCTCAGCGCTTTCAAGTGCGGGGCAAGCCGCCAGCTATTATGAGGCCGATGATTATTATGCCGAAGGCGGGTTAGCGCCGTCCGAATGGCAGGGCGAAGGCGCACAGGCGCTTGGCCTTTCCGGAGATGTAGACCGCGAACAGTTCAAGGAATTGCTCGAAGGCAAGGTTGCTGGCGAGCAGCTTGGAACCATGCGCGATGGTAAGTTGGAACACCGCCCCGGATGGGATGTCACTTTGAGCGCGCCTAAATCGGTGTCGATTATGGCCGAGGTGGCTGGCGACAGGCGGCTCATTAATGCGCATAGCGAAGCGGTCAAAACCGCTTTGGGTTTTGTCGAAAAGCATATGGCCGCAACGCGCGTTCGTGAAGACAGCATTGTCACTCGCGAGGCCACCGGCAATCTCGCCATTGCGTCTTTCCAGCACGGTACAAGCCGTGCGCAAGACCCGCAGCTTCACACACATAATGTGATCTTGAACGCCACGCAGGACAGGCAAGGCAATTGGCGCAGTCTGGAACCGCGCGCCATCTATCAGCTGCAAATGCAGATTGGCGCGGTGTATCGGCAGGAGTTGGCATTAAAAATTCGCGAGCTGGGTTATCAAATTGAAACCAGCAAAGAATCGATGTTTGAGATCAAAGGCGTCTCGAAAGATGTGATCAATGCCTTTAGCGCGCGTAGCGCTGCTATCGAAGATCGATTGGCAGAGCGCGGCAAGACGCGGGAGCAGGCCAGCGCCGCCGAGAAGCAGATCGCCGCGCTTGATACGCGGGATGCAAAAAGTGGCATTGATCATGTGAAGCTGGTCAAGGATTGGCGCGATACCGCAGACGCAGCGGGCTTTGGCCTCAAAAAGCGGATGAATATGGTGGAAGGCGCTAAAGCACAGGCCGCGAACAGCGCGGCGTCCGAAAGCATTGCAGCTAAGGGCCAGATCATGGCCGAACGGGCTGTCGCACGTGCCATCCAGAATTTGAGCGAACGCAAATCCGTTTTTGCGGAGAGCAGCTTGGAAGAGACAGCGGGAAGATTTGGATTGGGGCAAGTCAGCCATGCCCAGATCCAAAGCGCGATTGCAGATGCTGCAAATGCGGGTGATTTGTTGCCGCGACAATTCGAGGATAAACGCGGCGCGGAATTTTCCGGCTTTACCACCCGCGAAAATCTCGACATCGAACAGCGCATGTTGCGGCAGGAGAATTTGGGTCGCGGCATGATGACCGCGATTGCATCACCGGTTGTCGCAGCGAAAGCAGTTGCCAGTGCAGCAGCGGACGCGCAAAAAATTGGATTGCCCTGGAATAAGGATCAGCGGTCATCAACCGCGCAGTTATTGGTGAGCCGCAACCGTATTACCGCCCTGCAAGGTTATGCCGGAACCGCCAAGACAACCACTGTATTGGCAACCTATGCGAAAGAGGCAGAAGCGCGGGGATATAGTGTGACGGCTTTAGCCCCCACAGCATCGGCGGCGATGACGCTCGGAAACGCGCTTGAAACGCGAGCCGACACGGTGGCGCGGCATTTTCTAGCGCCCGATGGCAGCGGCAGTGGAAAATCCGTGTGGATAGTCGATGAAGCATCGCTGCTGTCATCACGCGATACCGCCAAGCTGTTTGATATGGCCGAAAAGCAGGATGCGCGGGTGCTTCTGGTTGGCGATATCAAACAACTAGGATCGGTGGAAGCAGGAGCCGCTTTCGCGCAGCTTCAAAAAGCAGGCATTGAAACCGCCAAGCTGGGCGAGATATTGCGCCAGACCAATAGCGCCGCCAAGGAGGCTGTTTTGGCTTCGATTGAAGGCGACGCCAGAAAGGCGCTGGCTGCGATCAATGGTGGTGGTGGCAGGATTGTTGAAACTGCGGAACGCGAGGATCGCTTTGCCGCTATCGCCAAAGCCTATGCTGGATTGGACAAGGCCGAGCAAAGCAAATCCTTGATTGTCGAACCATCGCGTGAAGGTCGGGACACGCTGACCGATGAAATCCGCAAACAGCTTGCGAAATCCGGCGTGCTCACCGGCTCTGCCATTGAGGCGCAGAGCCTTGTCAACAAAGGGCTGACTCGCGTGGAAGCGCGCGATTTTGCTAGCTATTCCAAGGGTGACGTCATTCGCTTCACCAAGGATTATGCGCACAAGGGCGTATCGCGCGGTGAAAGCTACTGTGTCGCAAAAATCGACCCGGCCAAGGCGGCGATAGCGCTCAAATCCGAAGACGGACGCGATATCGACTGGCGACTGCGACAATGGGGCACGGGCAAGTCACAGGCTTTTGCTACCCAAACAATGGAACTCAAAACCGGTGACCGCATCATGTTCACCCGCAATGATCGTGAACTTGACCGCATCAATGGTCAGCGCGTTGAGGTCAAAGCCATTGATCAAGAGGCCAGGACGGCGGTCATCAAAACCACAAATGGCAAAACCCAGACGCTCGCGCTCGACAACAGCCGTGATTCTCATATTCGTCATGCCTATGTCGAAACGGCTTTTGCTGCGCAGGGTCGTACCGCCGATCATGTCATGGTCCATGCGGACAGCAAAGCCACCAACCTTATCGACCAAAAGTCCTTTTATGTTGCCATATCCCGCGCCAAGCATTCGGTCGCGATCTATACCAATGACGAAGCGAAGCTGGTTTCTGCATTAAATGAACGGGCTGGGAATGTGCAGACCGCGATTGCCGACAAGAGTATGGACAGCGCCAAGACCAGCAAGTCGGCAGGGGCTGGATTGGGATAGGATTAGGGCAATCGGATAACGTTTTTGAGTGTCGGTTTCCTAGTGCCTTTGCTCGAATTTGCCGCTTCAGATGGCCGGCTCTGCCAGCGGTTCAACCCTCTGCCCGCTCCGTTCGCTTGCGCTCCCGTGTGGACGGTTTCGTCTGCGTTTTACTCCGACTGATCCGCTGTCATGGCCACCGGCCAATTTCCTCGCGTCTTCAATCAAAGGCGAAGGAAAACAGAATGACACGCAAGAAAAAACAACATCTTGATATCTATCAATCCATCACCAACCAGATCATCGCCGCCATCGAAGTTGGCACGAGCGAAGCCCAAATGCCCTGGCATCGCAGCGGTTTTACTCAAACCCGCCCGGTCAATATCTCCAGCACCAAGCCTTATCAGGGGATCAACATACTCTCCCTGTGGGCCGCTGCGATGAGTGGTAATTACGAACACGGACTTTGGGGAACCTACCGTCAGTGGCAGGAAGCAGGCGCACAGGTCCGCAAGGGTGAGAAATCGTCGTTCATCGTCTTCTACAAGCAGTTTGAAAATGACGAGACAGAGAATAACGAAAATCAATCCGAGCGGCGATTGTTCATGGCAAGAGCATCGCGTGTCTTCAACGTCGCACAGGTTGATGGGTATGAATTGCCCGACCAACCCGAACCAACCGAAAATCTTGTAAACCGAATCGCTTCCGTCGAAGAATTTATCGCCAGGACCGGCGCAATCATAAAAGAGGGCGGTGAACAGGCCTGTTACAATCCAGCCACCGACCAGATAACCATGCCCGACCAGCATCGGTTTTTTGATACCAATACTGGCAGCGCGACCGAGCATTATCACTCGGTCCTACTGCACGAACTGATCCACTGGACCGGAGCCAAGCATCGACTTAACCGGACGTTTGGCAAACGCTTTGGCGATCATGCCTATGCTATCGAAGAACTGACCGCTGAACTGGGGGCAGCATTCTTATGCGCCGATCTCGAGATCAGTGCATCACCGCGTGAGGATCATGCTTGCTATATCAACAATTGGCTGTCCGCGATGAAAGCTGATGCGAAGGCTGTGTTTGCGGCAGCCAGTGCGGCGAGCAAGGCGACGGAATATCTAAATACGAAAGGGCCGGGATAGTCGGATTATTTTGACGAAAAGTTCAAAGCCAAATCTAGGAAGTCTCTTTGAGAGAGGCACTTTCAGGGTCATATCTATAGTTCGAAATGGTTTTGTCTCGTACTTTACCAACGACTTCGTCAATCACAGTCAGAGGCACAAGAAACCATTCGCGCGGCTTTACTCGGTTTCCAAATCGATCTTCAATTGTGAAATCTAGCTGTGCCCCTGAAAAAAACCTGTGCAGCAATTTTTCCAACTTGTTTCGATTGATGTTGTATAACGTATAGGTTGCGACAATTTCGACGTCTGAGAGCAGATAGGTCGCATCTTTTTTTGCGCCGGAGATTCGGCTTTCAACCTTTCCCCCGGTTACACCAATTTTATGGATAAGTTCGCGGTTTTCCGAGATCATTGAATGATCCGATTTGCTACGCAGCACATAAATTGTGCCGCTTTCCGTATCATCGTCATTGGCTTCCGACTTGAACAGAGGACCAGCCTCTGGCTCGGTAATTCTGCGTCCGGCTTCATCTTTATAAAGCGCCCGTTGCAATGAGCGACGGAGTAGATTGCTTTCCGTCCCGTTCGAATAGATGACTCGCAACCGAGCGTCATATTCGCCATTCGGCGCCTTGATGATTTCGCCGACATCCGCGACATAGGCAACTTGACCGCCCAATATGAAAAACTGGCCTTTTACGATATCTGATTTCAAAAATCCGGCATCCTTGACGAACTTTCGTGTCAGCCGGGTTCCGCTATCCAAGTCGCTCTTAACTTGTTCAAACAAATGCTGGAATTTGTCGAAATCAGCGCACTTTTCTCGGTTGGCAATTTCTTCAGCCGCTCGTCTTTCTTCGCGTGATTGGACATGCCGCAATTGGGTAATATCTTCTTCGTCGCTGCTTTCGACACCAAGTTCCGATAGCAAGCTATCATCATCTAAATCTTCAGGGGCTGTGTGACTGGCCCATGCTTCAGCATCAAGTAATCCCAGTTCATCCATGTCAGCCAGCAATTCTCGACACTCTTCCAGTTCGCGCAGCCGATCTAGCCGCACCGCATATATTCGCTCGAATATATCGCGTTCCTCTCCATGTTGCGGTGCACGGCCATATTCGTCATGGAATTTCAATATGTCCTCAAAGCCTGCAATTATCCTTTCTTCGCGCGGCGTGTAAGTTCGCGCCTTCTTTTGCTCAACTTCAACGCCAAGTTCAGCCAGCAATTCATCATCGGAAAGATCAACCATTGGTGGATTTCTCGCGATAACGGGCAAACGCCGCGACACCTTCGGCCAGTCGTTTTTCCCAAGCATCTTGGGAATTTATGTCGGGCAAACGTCCGCGCTGCTTCTTGAAAATCAAAGCACGTTCAGCAAGATCGCGAGCTTCATCGGGAGAGATGCTGACTTTTTTGGCGGCGATAACCGACGCGACCTGCTTGAGCGTACCCTCACTCATCGACTTGGCCAGAACAGCATAAGCCGCTTCAAACGGGTTGATGCTGTCGATGAGATCAATGTCGAGATCGCGAACATCCATCGCAAATTTGCGAACACCATCGATCAGTGCTGTGTTGGCCTTCGCATCATCGCCTTCCTGGGCATCGCCACTCGCAAGTTCTTTCGCTTTTTGTGTCAGGTTAAGCGCGGCAACAGCATGCTGGCGGACTGCTTCCTGATCTTCATCGCTGAGTTCAGGGTAGCGGTCGCGGACGATCTTGCCCATCTTCAGTTGTGTCAATTCTTCCGGAACGGTTTCTTCATCAAACATGCCGCGTTCAAGCGCAGTCTTATCCTGCACAAAGGCAGTAATAACCTCGTTCAAATCTTCGGTGCAAATCCGACTCGCTTCTTCGCTTTTTGGCTCGACAAGACCGTTGATCTCGAAGTGAAACTGACCGCGCTCTTCATGGAAGCCGACATTGGTTTGCCCCTCAACATAGCCACCTTCGCCATAATCATAGCCTTCCTGCGCACCAGCATTTTTGGGCGTGAAGTTAAAACGCGGGGCCAGAACCTGTTCCATCAATAGGCTGGCCGCAATGGCTTTCAGCGTATCATTGATCGCATCGACCACCGCCTCTTCCGAAGCATCCGGCTCCGCGATGAGGTTGGTAAAGCTAGCGACTTCTTTTCCCTTGGCATCGCGGGTAGCGCGGCCAATTATCTGGATGATTTCAGTGAGACTAGAGCGGTAGCCCACGGTGAGCGCGTGTTCACACCAAATCCAGTCGAAACCTTCTTTGGCCATGCCCAGAGCGATGATGATATCCACATGATCGCGATTATTCCGCTGTGATGAGTCTTTCAGTGCCGCCGACACCCGGTCCCGCTTGACTGGATCATCATCCACCAAATCGGCTATCTTGATTGTCCGCCCATCCGGCAATTCGATCAGATGGAAACCCGTTTTTGGATCAGCACCCTTCCAAGTGCCCAGCGCATCCATGATATGCTCGACTTCCTTGATCTTTTCCTTAGTGCTTTCGCGGCTGTTGACCGAGGGAATATGAACGATAGTCTTGCGCGCCGGGTCGAGCACGTTTTCAATCGCGCTCAGATATTGGCCGGTGTAGAAAAAATAGCCAATGTTGAGCGTTTTCAGATAATCATACCCGTTGAGTTGCTCATAATATGTGTAAGTTACGGTATCGAATTTCGCTTCATCTTTCGGAGCCATTACAGCTTCGGCATCCCCGCGAAAATAGCTGCCGGTCATCGCGACCATATGAACTTTGTCGCGCCCGATAAACTCACCAAGCTGACTACCCAGCCGATTATCGGGATTAGAGCTGACATGATGGAATTCATCAACCGCGATCAAACGCCCATCAAATGCCTCAACGCCCATTTCATCGGTGGCAAAGCGGAAGGTCGCATGGGTACAGACTAGCACCTTGTCATCGCTGGCAAGAAACTCGCCAACGGCTTTTACCTTGGACTTGGCAACACGCGGTTCGTCTATTCCGGGCGCGTTGCACAGATTCCATTGCGGCTTTACTTCCCAATCGGACCAGAAGCCAAAGTCGCTGAGAGGTTCATTGCCAAAACTCGCCCCAATGGTTTTTTCCGGCACCACAATAATGACTTGCTTGCAATTTTGGTTGGCAAGCTTGTCGAGCGCAATGAACATCAGAGCGCGAGATTTGCCGGATGCAGGCGGCGATTTAATTAGCAGATATTGTTCGCCTCGCTTCGCATAGGCCCGCTCCTGCATTGGACGCATACCCATTTCGTTCGACTTGTTAGAAACGCCGGTATGAGCCGTTTGAAAAGTGACTGCTGGGATTGGCTTTGCGGTGGTCATCCTAGCCCCATCTTTAGAAAATATACGTTTCGGTGCATCAGTACACTCCCCATTCACGGCCGCTTTTCAGCTTAAAATCCCCGTCTATTTTTTTACTAGCGGCAATAGCCTTTTGTTTCTCCTGCTTGTTCAATATTCGAAGTGTAAACCTCTCTGGCGAGCGTCGTTCGAAATGCAAACATCTGTCGTCATAAGCTTGGGGCCCCCCATCACCTGGGATTGGAAGTGTCAATTTATCCATATTGTTGTTGCTGAAAGAAAGCGTACAATGTCGAAAGCCTTCAGACTGATACTCAATCCATAAATCTTTGAGATGGGTATCTGGAGTAACATCGAGAGCCGCGACTCCAAAAAAAACCCGTGACATCCTCTTGAGCATTATCTGGTTGCCGGGCAAATTTACGCCTCGGTTTTTGGTGACGTTCTTTTCTTGAATCCAGAATCTGCGACACGCCCGAAGCTGAGTAAGGTTTTCAAGAGACAAACCGCCGTTAACTTCGCTTTCTGGCATAACATCGTCTTCTGTGATTGCAGGACGACTTAAATTCTCAGAGGAATCGTAAATTTTTTGGTATTCGCGTAACATTTGGCCTGTAAGGATATCAGACTCCTGCCAAAGCTTGCCATACCAACCAGAAAATTGACTTACCGCACGTAAAGCAGTCTTGTTCTTGGTATTGCCTTTTCGTTTGCTTCGGAGAACGAGGCCCGCTTCATGACCTCGTGAAAGGCCTGAATAAGAAAGATTGCCAGATCCAACAACTACTGAGCGCTTGAGCTTTCCATCGAACAAGAAAACTTTGGGATGAAATGGTTTAAGCGGATTGCACTTTCTTTTTAGACTATTTTGCCCGTCCACTATTCTTATCCGCCGAGAGTCTAGTTCTAATATTTTAGCCAGAGCTGCTGGGTCAGTCCTAAGGTAGTCGAAAGAAGTGATCCATCGCATTCGCTGTGGTATTAGGGTTCCTATATTATCGGATGACAGTGCCTTGAGAAACGGCTTCAATCCAGAAGAAGTGATGTACGCCACAGCGACATCGACTTTTACATTTTCGTCAGAACCCAAACTCTGCTTAATTTGTTCTAACGTCGAGGTTTTCGTTGGCTGAAGAATCGCTTCTATCTGCATGTTTATTGCTCCAAACCTTGGCTGTAGAATTCAAAGAGTTTACTTAGTCGTTCGGTGTCGTTCCGAAATTTTCTACCGGCATAAATTCGCTCAATAGCCTCATCATTTTTTTCATGCGCCCTGATGAGATTGTCAGGCATTCGATCGGGGTCATACAATTCGGCAATTGTTGCAGGATAATGCTGCTCTCGTGCTAATAAAATAGCTCGTGCTGTATCCTCCAAATCCTCTAGATTTTGAGCGGTGAGATTCGGGATTGGAAACGTATTCCAGCCAATAGTATTCGAATATCTAAAATCAGACTTCAGTTTGCCGCAAACCGCACCAATCCAAACAAGGTGAAGGCGAGAGGCGATTATGGCAAAATTCCACATCGGTGCGTCGTATATTGCGAAAGCACTATCAGCCACAACTGTATCGCTGGAATCCAAATCTATTGGCAGATATCGCCTCCGTTCTGAACTGACTCTCGGTATAATAAAGCTATGCTGCTTTGCTACGCCTTGAATTTGGACAAATCGATGCGGCTTTTGTGCAAAAGACTGTGTCGAAGCAGCACGACTTTGCGACCTTTCAGCTGCTACCGCGTCAAATCGGCTAGCCAGAGGTGGAATTCTTGATGCCTGTTCACCTTTACCACTAGCCCAAATACAGTATCGAACTTTTCCTCGGATCATGTCTTCGGAACCAGTAAATCGTCTAATAAATGCCCTTGCTTCAGGGTGGGTTTGCAAAATCTCTGCTCGTTGGCCTGCATTCAGTATTAGGTGGCCACCATCACGAGGCATATTCCCAAACAGCATTTCTCCTCGATCATCGTCTGGTTTTCTTCGTTTTTCGATAAAGACTGACGGTGAATCAACAAGATATGGACTTATGTTCGCCACATCCTTTTTTACTGTTTCTCCATTGTCGCCGGCAGAAAATAGACTCGCAGTACCTTTCCCTGAGGATGATATCCCGACAATTACGACGATAACTCCCGCGTTATGGCTGGCAAGATTGGACCATTTAAATGAAGTGTGAGCAAAAAAAATTCTCTGTCCTAGCCGAAATATTTCCTTCCAAAGAATAGGAACTTGTTGGCCTTGGCAGATTGAGTTTGTTGACACGAGAGCGGTCGAAGTATCGGTTTGAATGGCATATTGAGCGGCTTTAGCGAACCATGCGGTAACGTAGTCAAGGGACTTCCAATCAGCTGAAGTTTCGCTAAATACGACCTCCAAATCAGATTTTTGTTCATTCGATTGCCACTTGCTCCCCAAATATGGTGGGTTTCCGCAAATGTAAGTTTCTCCGCCCTCATTCTCGAAATCGATCTCGCTCTGATCTAACGGAGTTTCAAACAGATCATCGCCTGTAACTTTTACACCTGTTCCAGTTGGGGGGCAGATATTGAGCCAATCCAACCGTAGTGCGTTGCCACAAGTAATCCAGTTCTCCGCATTTAGCGGAAGAAACTCAGCCAACGCCTCTTGCTGTCCGCGATAGGTTACATCGCATTGATATTCAGCGATGATCAGAGCCAGTCGAGCAATTTCAGCGGGGAAGTCACGTATCTCAATCCCGCGAAAATTGGTTAGCGGAATTTCGCTGCGTTGCTCCGGCTCGCCACGTTTCTCATTGATATCCGCTTCAATGGAACGCATTTCTTTATAGGCGATTACCAGAAAATTGCCCGATCCGCAGGCTGGATCGAACACCCGGATTTTCGCCATACGATGGCGCAGATTGAGCAGCTTGCGGGCATTGTCTCCTGCCGCTTCCAGTTGCGCGCGCAAATCGTCGAGGAAGAGCGGGTTAAGAACCTTCAGGATATTGGGCACACTGGTATAGTGCATTCCCAGCGCGCCGCGCTCCTCATCATCCGCGACTGCCTGTATCATGCTTCCGAAAATATCCGGATTGATCTTTGTCCAGTCGAGGCCGCCAATGTGGAGCAGATAGGATCGCGCAATCCTGCTAAAACGGGGTGCATCGGTATTGCCGGAAAATAGCTCGCCATTTACATAAGGGAAAGCATCAGTCCAGCGCGGGATGTTTGCAGAGGCACGTTCGGCCAGCTTGGTGTCCATCGCGCGAAATATTTCGCCAATCACCTCATGGGTGTTAGATGCATTGCGCTCGCTCATCTGATCGACCGTTGCAGTGAACAGCCCATCGCCATTAAAAATATCGGTATCCTCGGCAAAGAAGCAGAAGATCAACCGCGCCATAAAATGGTTCATGTCCGGACGACGCTCGGCAACGGCCCAGTCAGGATTATCCTTCAGCAGTTCGACATACAGACGATTGAGGCGGCTCGTCGCACGAATGTCGAACGAGCTTTCCCGGATTTGCTTGACTGTAGTGATGCCAGCGAGCGGCAGGAAAAAACCGAAATGGTCCGGGAATTTTACATATTCGCAGGCGATGGTTTCGCCGCTGGTCAGGTCTTCGGCCTGCAACGTCTCGCCGTCGGTTGCTAGAATAAACTTGGCTTTGGCGGCAGTCGTTTTGAGGCTTTCCCGCAGAGCGGCTAATGTTTGGTCAACCGCTTCCACATCACACGTCGCGATATGGATATGATTGCGCTGCAACACGCCATGTTCGATATCGCTGCTGTTACTGTTGCCGCTGCGCAGCCGCTTGATCGTAGTCGCCTTGTTGCCAAATGCCGCGAGAAAAGCGAACGGGAACTCACCCGCGTCAAACGGCGCTAGGGCAAGTTCCGATACTGCTTCTTCGATTTCAACGGCATTCATGCGCCAATTTATTCCTCATCAAACAATACAGCGCAAGGTCATGCGATTACCTCGCAATAGTTAGCAATCCAATGTGGATTTTCTGAACGATGGAGCGAGTATATTCTTGTTATAGCTTATCGAGTAACTTTCAAATCTTTTCGGCTCGTTTTCAAGCACCCTTCACTGACCGGACGCGAACAGCCATCAATGCCCGGCCCGCGCCGGTTCTCTGCGTTCACCCGTGTTGGGCATGACGCCCGTCCTTTTTCGTCCGGTCTTTTGGTTCAGTGCAACGAGCCAATCAGACAAGAAAGGAAATTCTCATGGCAAATGCATCAACATCAATAACCAGCGAACCCAAGGTTCCAGACTTCCATGCCTGGCATGTCAGCAACAAAGGCGAGAAAGGTTTTTGGACCAAAGTCGGAGCCGCTTGGCCGCACCGTGATGGCAACGGGCTTTCGATCCAGTTGGATATTCTTCCGATCAACGGCCGAATTGTTCTTCGCAAGCCTTTGGAACCATCCGAACAGGGAGCGGGCGCGTGAGCGCCCGCCACATCCTGCTCTGGCAGGACATTCGCATCATGATCGTTCACAAGCCGGAATATTTTACCGGGACAGATCATCTTGAAATCACCAGCGAAGGGTCAGTCCCGCTTCCGATAACCGAGACCGGCTACCGGTCACATTTCATGCCATCCGGCACATTGGAAAACCAAAGAGATGCATTGGCGTTCGTTTCAGAATGGCTGGACGAAGCCAGTCAGTCGAAACAATGGCAGAAGCATCTCGCTGACACTCGACAAATGAGCCTGTTCTAACTCTCGCAATTTCATTAGATTATCTGACCGGAATGCAGCGAAACTGCATTTCGGCCAGCTTTTTCAATATTGCGCCTGCATGATGCAGCCGAATTTTATTCGGTCACAGCTTTGGATTTTCGCCTGCGCGCAGGGCATCCAGATAGTCGCTCCACCATTGCGCCATCCTGACCCGTTCATCCCAATAGTTGCCGCGATTATAGACGCCACGCACCGCATTGCTGTCACCATGCGCCAGAGCACGTTCAATCGCATCGGGGTGCCATTTACCACTTTCATTGAGAAATGTTGAAGCGGTTGAACGCAGGCCATGCGCGGTTATTTCTTCTTTGCCAAATCCCATCCGCCGAAACGCGACGTTCACTGTGTTTTCGCTCATCGGACGGGCGGATGCATATAATGACGGGAAGATATAACCGTCGCCGCCCATCTTTGCCTTGTAATGCTCAAGATATTCCAGGACTTGGCGCGACAGTGGCACCGCATGGGTGCGCCGCGCCTTCATCTTGCCCGCCGGGATGGTCCAGACTTTCTTGTCCCAATCGATTTCTTTCCATTCGCCGTGCCGCAGTTCGCCGGGGCGGACGAACACATGGGGCGCAACGCGCAACGCTGCTTTGGTGATTGGACTGCATTCGAAATTCTCAATGGCGCGCAGCAGTTCACCTAGTTTTTCAGGCTCCAATATCGCCGCATAGTGCCGCGCCTTTGGCGACACCAATGCACCTTGCAAGATCGCAGTTGGATCGCTTTGACAGCGTCCAGTGGCAGCGCCATAGCGAAAAACTCTGCTGGCAAAGGATTTACACTTTTTCGCAGATTCCAAATTGCCGCGCGCTTCCATCTTCTTGAGCGGGGCCAACATCATTTGCGGATCAACATCGGCAATCGGCATGTCGCCGATGGCAGGTTTCAGAAGATCGAGAAACCAGCGTGCTTTTCGCAAAGTCGCCTCAGCGCGACCTGCGCGCACCATATTATCTTCAATATATTCGAGTGCTACCGATTCAAAAGTATGCTCCGACCCTTGTTTTTCCAACGACTTTTCGCGCATCCGCTCCGCCATCGGATCAGTGCCTTCCAATATTTGAAGGCGCGCTGTTTCACACAGCCGACGTGCATTGGCCAAGCCAACATCCGGAAAAGGCCCCAAAGACAACTTTTTCTCTTTTCCCCGGAAACGGTACTTCAAATACCAAAGCCTTGATCCATTTGGTTTTATTAAAAGGTACAAACCCCGCCCATCGGCCTTTTTATAGGCTTTCGCCTTCGGCTTAAACGACCGGATTTCTGCGATATTTAGTGGCATTTGGGGGCCTCACTTTTCACGAAAATAGGGAAAAAGCGATAGAGCCCCCAATGAGGCCCCCAATTCGTGCGAAATAAGGCGAAACATAGCTAAACTCCAATGAACGTCATCAGAGATAATATGGCAGATTACTGCGGTTTATGCAACGATTTGGGATTTTCTGAAAAGAACAAATGGTGCCCAGAAGAGGACTCGAACCTCCACATCCTTGCGAATACTAGCACCTGAAGCTAGCGCGTCTACCAATTCCGCCATCTGGGCTAACCGACTAAATCTCGGTGTAGATGCGGGCGCTTAGCGTCTAGCGGGCAATATTGTCAATGATTCATCTTAAGCCCGCCATAATCTCATCTCCGGCTACGCAAACCGGGAGAAAATATGTTATAGATAAAGTGGAATCGGATATTGCACGCGGCCTGCCAGTCGGGCACAAGCGCGGCAAAATAGCATCCTTTGATTGCAATTTAGAGATGGACAGAAAGACTATGGCGCTCGACGGACAATTGATTTGCATTTTTGGCGGCGGCGGTTTTCTGGGTCGCTATATATCCCAGCAACTCTTGTCGCGTGGCGCACGGGTGCGGGTGGCAGAACGCAATCCCAAAAATGCCATGCACATCAAGCCGCTTGGCAATCTGGGGCAGACGCAGTTTGCCAGCGCAGATGTGACAAAGAAGGATAGCGTTGTTCGCGCTGTTCGTGGTTGTGACGCGGTCATTAATCTGGTCGGCATATTGGACGGTGATTTTGAAACGGTGCATGTCACGGGTGCACGCAATGTAGCGGAAGCCTCCACCGAAGCCGGGTGCGGTGCGCTGATCCAGATGTCCGCTATTGGCGCTGATACTGATTCTCCATCTCGCTATGGGCGAAGCAAGGGAGAAGCCGAAGAGGCCGTGCTGACTGTATTTCCCAATGCTGTAATCATGCGCCCGTCCATTGTTTTTGGCCGCGAGGATCAGTTTATCAACCGCTTTGCTGGCATGATCCGGATGATGCCGATCGTGCCCATTATTGGTGGCGGAACAAAATTCCAACCGGTCTTTGTCGGTGACGTCGCTAAGGCCGTGGCCAAAGCGCTGGAAAATCCCGGACAATATGCAGGCCAGACTTTCGAACTGGGAGGACCGGAAGTGATCAGCATGGGTGATCTTAATCGCCGGATTGCGAAGATGACAAAGCGGGATCGCGCCTTTTTCGAGATTCCCGATTTTGCGGCTAGGTTATTGGCCACTTGCACAGGCTTTTTACCCGGTGCCCCGATTACTTCTGATCAATATAAGATGCTGCAAAAGGATAATGTTGTGGCCGAGGGGCAGGCAGGCCTGGATGCTTTCAATATCACACCAACCCCCTTGGCGACGGTCGCACGCGGATGGATGCAGAAATATACCACACACGGGCGCTTCGGCGCGCGCGCCAAAGCTGGTTAGATCAAGAAGCCGCTAAAACCAGATCAGCAGAGCCACGCCCATTGCCACGCGGTAGAGCACAAAAACCATCATCGATGCTTTGCGCAGGAACTGCATTAAGAAGGCCATTGTTGCCAAGGCTGCAAGAAATGTAAGTGCGCCGGTGATCAACGCTTCTCGCAGCAAATCCCCACTGGCATCCATCAAATCTGGAACGATCAATATGCCGGCACCGGCGACCGCCGGGATGGATAGAAGGAAAGAAAAACGGGCTGATTCAACCCGGCTATAACCCAGAAAACGCGCTGCGGTCATAGTAACACCGGATCGGCTGGTACCCGGGATGAGCGCGAGTGCCTGGGCTAGGCCGACGATCAAACCGTCTTTCAACGTCATGTCCTCAAACGACTTCACCTGTCGCCCAACGCGGTCGGCAATACCCAACAACACGCCATAAATGATAAGATTAATCCCCACTAAAGTGGTGCTGCGAAAGCCTTCAAGATAGCCGCCGGTTTTCAGGAAAAGCCCAACGATAACCGCAGGAATGGTGCCGATGATGATCCACCACAGCAAGCGCCGCTCGGCATCCGCCTTGCCTATGCCGATGGTCGCAAATCCCCCTTTTCCAAGAGAAATTACATCCTTGAAGAAATAGGTGATGATGGCCAGCAATGAGCCAACATGTACCGCGATGTCGATCATTGGACCCTGATCGGCATAGCCCGTAAAAACGGGAAGCAGTATCAGATGCCCAGATGAGGAAATTGGCAAAAATTCGGTCACGCCTTGCACGACGGCGAGGAGCAGCATTTGAATAAATGTCATGATGGGACCCGGATCGACTGAAGGAGAGGCACTTATAGAAGCAGCTTCCCAGTTTGTCGTCGTCGAATTTAGGTCCGATATGATACTTATATTGCGCAAAGAGCCGTCGCTTTTGCCTGAAACCCCCTGAAACACGTGATATAGGTTAGAAATACTGTCATATTTTGCTGAATTTACGTGACTTCCGCTGATGATTGGCCTATCGCAGCCCTAACGCTCGCTATGGCGAGCAGGGTCACCCTAATAGAATAACACAAA
The DNA here is from genome assembly GCF_965233695.1 of Parasphingorhabdus sp. Classification (GTDB taxonomy): domain Bacteria; phylum Pseudomonadota; class Alphaproteobacteria; order Sphingomonadales; family Sphingomonadaceae; genus Parasphingorhabdus. Next base: position 1,248,881 of record NZ_OZ247497.1, on the reverse strand, counting down.
AAGCGAGCGATCTGCATGCCAAAAGGCACGAAAAAATTAGACATGTTGAAATTTGTGAATACCGGGCAAAACTACCCCGAAAAGCGCGAACCGACGCTGCGGGCTGAAGATTTTCAGGAAATCGCTGATCGTTATGCGCCCGATAAAGCAGCCGAACAGGCTGCACGTTGTTCGCAATGCGGCGTGCCCTATTGCTCGACCCATTGCCCGCTCCACAACCATATTCCCGACTGGCTCCGGCTGACCGCCGAGGGCCGGGTCCGCGAAGCCTATGAAATGTCTAATCTGACATCGACCATGCCGGAAATTTGCGGTCGAATCTGTCCGCAGGACCGCTTATGCGAAGGCAATTGCGTAATCGAGTTTTCCGGCCATGGCGCCGTGACCATTGGTGCGGTTGAAAAATATATCACTGACACCGCCTGGGAAGAAGGTTGGGTCGAACCGCTGGTGCCCGCGAAATCCCGCGGCCAATCGGTGGGCATTATTGGCGCTGGTCCCGCTGGCTTGACGGCCGGAGAATATCTGCGGGTCGCCGGCTATGACGTCCATATATATGATCGCCATGATCGCGCCGGCGGATTGCTGACCTATGGCATTCCCGGATTCAAGCTTGAAAAGGATGTGATCATGCGGCGGGTCCAGCGCTTGAAAGACGGCGGCATCCAATTTCATGAGAATTTTGAAGTCGGCAAAGACGCGACCCTGGACGAACTGCGTACCAAGCATGACGCCATCCTGATCGCGACCGGTGTGTATAAAGCCCGGGAGATAAAAATGCCGGGCGTCGGCGCTCCAGGTGTGGAGGAAGCGCTGGAATTCCTGACCGCCTCCAACCGCAAGAGCTTTGGAGATGACGTGCCCGATTTCGACAATGGCCGCTTCAATGCGAAGGGCAAGAATGTTGTCGTCATTGGCGGCGGCGATACCGCGATGGATTGTGTCCGCACCTCCGTGCGGCAGGGCGCCAAGTCGGTCAAATGCCTCTATCGCCGGGACCGCGCCAATATGCCGGGATCACAGAATGAAGTGAAAAATGCCGAGGAAGAAGGCGTTGATTTTGTCTGGCTCTCCGCACCCAAAGCAGTCGAAGGCACGGACCATGTCACCGCGGTCAAAGCGACGAAGATGCGTCTGGGCGCGCCCGATGCCAGTGGCCGCCGCGCGCCGGAAGTACAGCCCGATAGCGAGTTTACCCTAGAGGCCGATCTGGTCATCAAGGCTTTGGGCTTTGATGCGGAAGAGCTGCCCAGCCTGTTTGAATGCCCGGACCTCAGCGTCACCCGCTGGGGCACTTTGCGCGTCGATCACAAGAGCATGATGACCAATCTCGATGGCGTTTTCGCCGCTGGCGATATTGTCCGCGGAGCCAGCCTTGTGGTATGGGGCATTCGCGACGGTCGCGACGTGACCGAGCATATGCACAAATTCTTGCGCGAAAAAGCGCGGGCGGAAAAACAGGCCGCCTGAACACCCCATATTTTGGTTTCTATTTCGGAGTTTTAAATGAGAAAATTCATTGCAGTTACTGTGAGTTCGATCGCCCTCGCCGTGAGTATTCCAGCCGCAGCACAAGAAGCCGGTGACACCGCCGCAACCGAAGCGGCTGCGATCGACCCCGCACGTCTCGAGGCAGCCAAGAGCACTGTTGATTATCTGTTCCCGCTCGGCACCTATGAGCGGATGATGAAGGGGACGATGGATCAGATGATGGACCAGATGATGATGAGCATGGGCAATATGCGCATGGGCGATCTGGCCGGGGCGGGAGGTGTCGCCAGAAGCGATATGCCCGAAGGTATGGGCGAAAAGACACTGGCCGAGATGGCGACGGAAATGGACCCGCATTACGCAGAGCGGACGAAAATTTCGACCAAGGTTATCATGGACGAGATGGTCAACCTGATGATCGGGATGGAACCAGCCGTCCGCGAAGCACTGACCAATATTTATGCGCGCAAATTCAGTGTCGGCCAACTAACCGAGATGAACAGCTTTTTCGCCACCGATACCGGTAGTGCCTTTGCGCGAGACTATATGATGGTCTTTGTCGATCCGGAAATGATGCAATCGATGATGAGTATGGTCCCGGAAATGATGCAGGCGATGCCAGAGATCATGAAAAAGGTCGAAGAGGCTACTGCCCATCTGCCATCCGTTAAAATGCCTGACAATGATCCCTTCGCCTCGGTTCAGGAGGTGATGGACGAGGAGGAAAATTCAGAGGATGCTACAGATTGGGAAGATCCCGATAACTGGTCACCGGAAGACCGGGAGCTCGTCAATAAACTGAGCGCCGATTCAGACACCGCGTTTGAAAAATATTATGAAGCGCTCGAAAAAGCGCAGAAAAACGCCAAAGCTAAAATAGCAAACGGCAAATAGACAACAGCGTACAAAATCACTGCTCTTACCTACTGAAATGAAATTGATATGACGCACCACTATCCAACGCCCGAACATAAGCGCCTTGCCGAAACCGGCATGTACCGGCCTGAATTTGAATCTGATGCCTGCGGTGTCGGACTGGTCGCCGCGACCGATGGCAAGCCATCGCGGCGGGTGGTGTCTTCGGCGATTGATGCGCTGAAAGCGGTGTGGCATCGCGGCGCGGTGGATGCAGACGGAATGACGGGCGATGGCGCTGGCCTGCATGTCGATTTGCCGGCCCGCTTCTTTGACGACGCGATTGCCGACAGCGGCCATAAAGTGCTTCCCAACCGACTCGCCGTCGGCATGATCTTTCTGCCGCGCACGGATTTAAGTGCTCAGGAGACCTGCCGGACAATTGTCGAGGCGGAAATTATCGAAGCCGGCTACAAGATTTATGGCTGGCGGCAGGTGCCGGTAAACGTGTCGGTCATTGGCGTGAAGGCGCAAAACACCCGGCCCGAAATTGAACAGATCATGATTGCCGGACCACTGCCGGACCGTCAAAGCATCGAGGAATTTGAAAAAAACCTTTATCTCATTCGCCGCCGGATCGAGAAAAAGGTGATCGCCGCCCAGATTCAGGATTTTTATATTTGCAGCCTGTCCTGCCGCTCGATCATTTACAAAGGCTTGTTTCTCGCAGAGTCTCTCTCGGTATTCTATCCCGACTTGACCGACGAACGATTTGAAAGCCGTGTCGCGATTTTTCATCAACGCTATTCAACCAACACCTTTCCGCAATGGTGGTTGGCCCAACCGTTTCGCACGCTTGCCCATAATGGCGAAGTAAACACGATCCGCGGCAATAAAAACTGGATGAAGAGCCACGAGATCAAAATGGCGAGCCTCGCCTTTGGCGATCATTCCGAGGACATCAAGCCGGTAATCCCGGCAGGTGCCTCCGACACGGCGGCATTGGACGCAGTTTTTGAAACCATCTGTCGCTCCGGCCGCGATGCGCCGACAGCGAAACTCATGCTGGTTCCCGAGGCCTGGCAGAATGAAGCGGATATCGATCCAGCGCACAAGGCGATGTATGAATATATGGCCAGCGTCATGGAGCCATGGGATGGTCCCGCAGCGCTTGCCATGACGGATGGCCGCTGGGCTGTGGGCGGCGTGGACCGCAATGCACTGCGACCGCTGCGTTATTCGATGACCAATGATAATTTGCTGATCATCGGGTCCGAGACCGGCATGGTTGTGGTTCCCGAAAGCCAGATCATCAAAAAGGGCCGGCTTGGTCCCGGTCAGATGATCGCGGTCGACTTGCAGGAAGGCGTGGTTTTTACCGACAAGGAAATCAAAGACAAGATCGCTTCCGAAGAACCCTATCCTGATCTCGTCAAAGGCTTTCTGACAGCCGATGACCTGCCTCCTGCACCTGCCGGTTCTGGCCTTAACTTCTCGAAAGAGGAATTGATCCGGAGACAAACTGCGGCGGGACATACGCTGGAAGATATGGAAGTCATCCTCGCCCCGATGGTGGAAGATGCCAAGGAAGCAATTGGCTCTATGGGCGATGATACGCCGCTCGCCGTCATCAGTCTGAAGCCGCGGCAGATTAGCCATTTTTTCCGGCAGAATTTCAGCCAGGTCACCAACCCACCAATTGACAGCCTGCGCGAACGCCATGTCATGAGCCTCCGCACGCGCTTTGCCAATCTTGCTAATATATTGGAAAAAGACAGTCAGAATGAAGACGTCATGGTGCTCGACAGCCCCGTGCTCAGCTGTGAATTATGGGAACGGCTGAAGGCTGGGTTTGGCGATGCCGTCGCCGAAATAGACTGCACTATGTCCAATACGGGCGGCGCGATTGAGATGCGCGATGCCATTGCCCGGATTCGCGAAGAAGCTGAACAAGCCGTGCGACAAGGCAAGACCGAAATCTTCCTGACCGATGAGAATATCGACGAAGATCATATGGCGATCAGCATGATCATTGCTGCTGCGGCTGTGCACACCCATTTGGTGCGCAAAGGTCTGCGTGCCTATGCCTCGGTCAATGTCCGGGCGGCTGAATGTCTCGACACCCATTGCTATGCCGTGCTCATCGGTGTCGGCGCAACGACCGTGAACGCCTATCTGTCGGAAGCAGCGATAGTGGACCGTCATGCGCGCGGGCTGTTCGATGGTCTGTCCCTCGACGAATGCATTGCCCGCCACAAGAAAGCGGTCGACGAAGGCTTGCTTAAAATCATGTCCAAAATGGGCATTGCCGTCATCTCCAGCTATCGCGGCGGCTATAATTTTGAAGCCGTCGGCCTGTCGCGCGCTTTGTGCAACGACCTGTTCCCCGGCATGCCGACCAAAATTTCCGGCGAAGGCTATGCGTCCTTGTTTATCAATGCGCAGGAAAAACATGACGCGGCGTTTGAAGCCGCGGTTGTGCGCTTGCCGGTTGGCGGTTTCTACAAACAGCGTGATGGCGGTGAAGCCCATGCTTATAGCGCGCATTTGATGCACTTGCTGCAAAGCGCGGTCGCCCACGATAGCTACTCCTCCTACCTGCAATTTTCGCAAGGCGTCCGCGAGCTGGAGCCGGTTTATCTGCGCGACCTGATGGAATTTAACTACGCGCCGGAACCGATTCCGATCGACGAGGTTGAAGCGATTACCGAAATTCGCAAACGTTTCAACACGCCCGGCATGTCGCTTGGCGCGCTCAGCCCCGAAGCGCATGAAACGCTGGCCATTGCCATGAACCGCATTGGCGCGAAATCCGTGTCCGGTGAAGGGGGCGAAGAGAAGCGCCGCTATAAACCCTTCGCCAATGGCGACAATGCGTCGAGTCCGATCAAGCAAGTCGCTTCCGGCCGCTTTGGTGTGACGGCAGAATATCTCGGTGCCTGTGAAGAGGTCGAGATCAAGGTCGCCCAAGGCGCCAAGCCCGGTGAAGGCGGACAATTGCCCGGCTTCAAGGTCACGGAATTTATCGCCAAACTGCGCCACTCGACCCCGGGTGTCACGCTCATTTCACCACCGCCACATCACGACATCTATTCGATCGAAGATCTGGCGCAGCTGATTTACGATCTCAAGCAGATCAACCCCAAAGCACGCGTCTGCGTCAAGCTGGTGTCTGCCGCTGGTATCGGCACGATTGCCGCTGGTGTGGCCAAGGCGCATGCCGATGTCATCCTGATTTCGGGCAATACCGGCGGGACCGGCGCATCGCCGCAAACGAGCATCAAATTTGCGGGAACACCCTGGGAAATGGGTCTGACCGAAGCCAATCAGGTCCTCACCCTTAACGGTCTGCGTCACCGCGTGAAGTTGCGCACCGATGGCGGGCTGAAAACCGGACGCGATATCGTCATTGCAGCAATATTGGGTGCAGAGGAATTTGGCCTCGGTACGCTGAGCCTGGTCGCCATGGGTTGTATCATGGTCCGGCAATGCCACAGCAACACCTGTCCGGTTGGTGTCTGTGTGCAGGACGAAAAACTGCGCGAGAAATTTACCGGCACCCCGGAAAAAGTCATCAACCTCATGACCTATATGGCCGAAGAAGTGCGCGAGATATTGGCGCGCCTTGGCTATCGGAAGCTTGAAGAAGTTATCGGGCGTACGGAATTACTGCGGCAAGTCAGTCGCGGGGCCGAGCATCTCGATGATCTCGACCTCAACCCGATTCTCGCCAAGGTAGACGCGCCGGATACCGAGCGCACGTTCAACCTCCCGACGCACCGCAATGAAGTGCCCGACAGTCTGGACGCCCAGATGATTGCCGACGCGCAGCCGGTTTTTGAACGGCGCGAAAAAATGCAGCTGACCTATACGGTGCGCAACACGCATCGGGCCGTCGGCACGCGTTTCTCGGCAGAGGTCACGGCCAAATATGGCATGACCGCGCTGAACGAGGACCATGTCCATGTGCGTCTGCGCGGCAGTGCGGGCCAGTCCCTCGGCGCCTTCATGTGTCAGGGGATCACACTGGAAGTCTTTGGCGATGCCAATGACTATGTCGGCAAGGGCCTGTCCGGCGGCAAGATTGTCGTCCGCCCAATGGTCAGCTCACCGCTCGACAGCAAGGCCAATACGATTATCGGCAATACGGTGCTTTATGGCGCAACCTCCGGTCAGCTTTTTGCAGCGGGGCAAGCCGGCGAACGGTTCGCGGTCCGTAATAGCGGCGCGGATGTGGTTGTTGAAGGCTGCGGTGCCAATGGCTGCGAATATATGACCGGCGGTAATGCGGTTATCCTTGGCGCGGTCGGCAATAATTTCGGCGCAGGCATGACCGGCGGCATGGCCTTCATCCTCGATCTCAACCGCGATTTTGAAAAATATGCCAATCCCGAAAGCATCATCTGGCAACGACTGGACAGCGGCTATTGGGAAGAGCATCTCAAATCCCTGATCGAAGCGCATCACCGGACCACCGACAGCAACTGGTCAGAGACCATCTTGCGCGACTGGGACCGCTGGCGGGAACGCTTCTGGCAGGTTTGTCCGAAAGAAATGGTCGAACGGCTGGATCATCCGCTGTCGGATAGGGATGCTGTCGTTGCGGCAGAGTAGAACGAGAGATCAGACTATCGACCCAACTTACTATAGATATCGGATCTTTCGGGAGTGGAAGCTGGGCCTAATGGTCTTGGTCTTCGGTATTTTCGCATTTTCGATCTATGCTCTGAAAGCAGAAGGCGTTTGGAGCGTTAGAAACCAACCGGGCAAAGTTTTAGAAGGTCATATTTCGAAGATTTTCAACAAGACATCGGAATATTCAATTCCTACGACCGCCTATATGCGGATTGAGCTAAAGGATGGGCGCAAGGTCCTCATCAAAGACAGGGTCAATTTCATTGTGACTTGCCGAGTTGATGACAAGGTTCAACTCAGGGAAATGATTGCCGACAACGGAAGATACTTTTACAAGATTGAACCTAAAAAATGTGTTGATTCATCGAAGACATGACAGATCGGCGTGATGTAACGGCGGGGTTAGGCCTGCTTGGGCTAACCGGCCTTGTATCCTGTGCGCCCAAATCTGCCTCCCGATTAACAGGAGCCAAAACCATGCCCAAAATCACGCCCAATTATATGGAAATGAAAGCGATCGACCTTGGTGCCAGTAAGGCCTTTTATGAAAAAGCCTTCGGTTTTTCCTTTACCGATTATGGGCCGGAATATGCCGCCGTTGAAGGCGGACCTGTGCAAATTGGCATCGCTGCTGGCGAAGAGCCGCCCGCGCCGATGCCGACCTTTGAAACGGATGATCTCGAGGCCGCCCTTGCGCAGGTAAAAACAGCCGGCGGCGCCATCGTCAAAGAGATTTTTCCTTATCCCGGCGGTCGGCGCTTTGAATGTCTTGATCCTTCGGGCAATCGTCTGGCCATTTATCAGGTCGCATGATTTCGGCTTTCCGTGCTGGTTTTACGGCAATTTACGATTCTTGCTGAATGACTCTGCGCCGGTTCAGCTTTGACTCAGATCAGGGCTGCTAGACGCCAAGTGTCGTTGGCGAACAACGATGACTGTTTAGGAGGCTCAGCTATGCGATCACTTTTCTCTCTCCCTTTATTGGCCGTGTCGCTGAGCCTTTCTGTCCCCGCTGCGGCGCAGGATGAAGCCGCTGAATCCGAGATGATCGATAAGCTCAACGATCCGGAATTTCAGGATGATATGGTATCGGTAATGTCCGGTTTCATGACGGCGATGATGGACTTGCCCATTGGTCAATTTGCGGCCGCGATGGAAAAAGCCGTCCCGGAAGACTTGAATGATGGTGAGACATTTTCCAATGTCGATCCCGATGCCACATTGGGTGATCTGGCTGCGCGTGACAATCCTGATTTCAACGCCGACATGGAAGACAAAATGCGCAAGGGCACTGTGATGATGGGCATCATGGCCAGTGAATTTGGGGCTTTGCTTCCGCAGCTCAAAGCAATTGGCGAAAAGATGAAGCGGCGTATGGATGCGCTGGAATAGGCGCGTCTGACAAGCCGTTTTGTAACGCCTGAGCATCTATTCACCTTTTCGTGCATCAAGCCCCTTCCCCCGCAACCCATTCCCGATTAACAGCAACGTTATGTGGCAGTTATTCCAATTTCCTCTTTGTCCGTTTTCGCGTAAAGTTCGCCTGTTAATGGGCGAAAAATCGGTCGGCTATGAGCTTGTCCGCGAGTCGCCATGGGAACAGCGGGATGCGTATCTCGATATGAACCCGGCTGGCCGGACTCCGGTGCTTCGACATGCCGAGCGTGGAACGGTTCTGGCCGATAGTGTCGCGATCTGTGAATATATCGAAGAGACGGTCGAAAAAACGCCGATGATAAACGGTACCGCCACTAACCGGGCTGAGATACGCCGACTCGTAGCCTGGTTTGACGAGCAGTTTTACGGCGATGTCACGGCGCCCATGCTCTATGAACGGATGCACAAACGCATCGTCCATCGCGCACCGCCGGATGCCAAGATTTTGCGCGAAGCGATGCGGCGGGCCAATGTCCATCTCGACTATATTGACTATCTGATCGATCACCGCAGCTGGCTGGCCGGCGCGACCATGAGTTTGGCCGACCTTTCTGCCGCAGCACAAATATCGGTCGCGGATTATCTCGGCGGCATTGACTGGACCGGACATGAACAGACGAAAGCATGGTACGCGATGTTCAAATCGCGCCCCTCTTTTCGGCCACTATTATCGGAGCGCATGGAAGTAATCGCTCCTCCGGCCCATTACGAAAAAGTCGATTTTTAGGACCTTTCGGGATCGCCGCCGGTCAAGCGGAGAATCATCTGCACTTTGTCCATTCCTTGCGCAAAGCCATCGGTCTCTAAATGCACCGTTTGAAAACCGAATTTTGCGAAAAAGGGGGCAATTTGAGGAGTTGTGAAAAGCTCTGCCTCGACAAAAGACCCTGACGCTTCAATCGCTTGCAGACGGTATTCGGCGAGCAATCGACCCAGCCCCGATCCATGGTGGGCATTATCCACCATGCCCCAGGTAAAGCGTGCCTGGCCGCGATCTTCCTTCCTAAAACCGCCACACCCGCAAATTGCGCCGGCTTTTTCAATCACGAAATATTCTCCGGTCGGTTGATTCAGAAAATTTTCAAAGGCGGGGCGCTCGCTAGCATCAAAATAGCGTGGCACGTTGCTGTCAAACAAAGCAAGACAAGCCGCTTTGTCGGAAGGGACATAAAGGCGGACGGAATCGCTCAATCCCTCAATCGCGCACCACCGTCATCAGATAATTGAGCGACAAATTCTCTGACAAAGCAAAACCATGGGAGGGACTGTAGGACAGGCCGGTGGTGTCGGTGACTTTCAATCCGGCCTGCCCCAGCAGTTTTTCCAGCTCATCAGGAGTGAAAAATTGATCATGATGATGTGTGCCCTTGGGAATACGCCCCGTCATTTCGGCAAGATCGACCAGCATGATTTTCGACATGGCGGTGCGATTGGGCGTGGACAAAATCATCAGGCCGTCATCGGACATCGCATGGGCCAACCCAGCCACGAAACCATCGGCATCATCGACATGTTCAATCACTTCGAGCGAAGTCACCAGATCGAAACCGTTCTCGCCGAACTTTTCGATCCCGATATTGCGATAGTCGATATCCAGCCGCTGCGGTTCGGCATGCGCCTTGGCCGCGTCGATATTTTCCGGCGCGGCGTCGAGCCCGGTGACCGCTGCGCCCATCCGGGCCAAAGGCTCACAAACCAGTCCGGCGCCGCATCCGACATCAAGTGCGCGCCTGCCGGCCAAAGGTCGCAAATCAGACGCTGCGACGCCGAAATGCAGATTGATCGCATCCCTGATATAGCCGAGCCGCACCGGATTGAGCCGATGCAGCATGGCGGATGACCCGTTCGGATCCCACCAATCGGCCGCCAAAGCTCCAAAATGCGCGGCCTCTTGCGCGTTTATCGTGCTCTTGGTTGCGCCTGAAACCGAACTCTTGCTGGTGCTTGCCTTTGTCATAACGTCTCTTTATCACAGCCCGCGCGTCTCGTTCAGACCCTTTTTTCAATAGAAAGACAGATAACAGGCATCATGGCACGGATAGTGATGAAATTTGGCGGCACGTCGATGGCGGGGATTGAGCGAATTCGCCGGGTTGCACAAATCGTCAAACAACAGGCAGATGCCGGGCATGAAGTCGCGGTGGTCGTCTCGGCCATGGCGGGAGACACCGACCGGCTCGTCAATTTCTGCCGCGAAGCCAGCTCGCTCTACGATGCTGCGGAATATGACGTGGTGGTCGCAAGCGGCGAACAGGTGACATCTGGCCTGCTCGCAATCGCGTTACAATCGCTGGGCGCCAAGGCGCGCAGCTGGCTCGGCTGGCAAATGCCGATCCGAACCATCGAATCGCATAGCAAGGCGCGGATCGAAACCGTCGATGCCGACGCTCTCACCGCTTCCATGCAAAGCGGTGAAATCGCTATCATTCCGGGCTTTCAGGGCATTAGTCAGGATGGCCGGATCACGACGCTTGGCCGCGGCGGGTCTGATACCAGTGCCGTTGCCATTGCCGCAGCAGTCAAAGCGGATCGTTGCGATATCTATACCGACGTTGACGGTGTCTATACCACCGACCCGCGCATTGTGACAAAGGCCCGCAAGCTGAAAACCGTGACTTTTGAGGAAATGCTGGAGCTGGCCAGCGTCGGCGCAAAGGTGCTGCAGACGCGCTCGGTCGGTTTGGCGATGAAAGAAAATGTACGTATTCAGGTGCTGTCATCCTTTACTGAGGACGGTTCACCAGTTGCAGATGATCTACCTGGAACAATGATCGTCAGCGAAAGCGAAATGGAGAAAGAGGATATGGAGCGTCAACTCATCACGGGCATCGCCCATGACAAGAATGAATCCAAAATCACCCTGACCCGCGTGCCAGACAAACCGGGTGCCGTGGCAAATATCTTCGAGCCGCTCGCCAAGGCCGCGATCAATGTGGATATGATTATTCAGAATGTCGGACGCGAAAAAGGCGAAACTGATGTGACCTTCACGGCACCGACCAGCGATCTGGACCGGACCATGCAGGTGCTGGAAAAGGCCAAGGAGAGCATTGGCTATAACCGGCTGATTTCCGACACAAACGTCGCGAAAATATCGGTCGTGGGCGTCGGTATGAAAAGCCATGCCGGTGTAGCCTCGACAATGTTCAAGGCACTCGCCGATCGCGGCGTCAATATTCAGGCAATTACGACGTCGGAAATCAAGGTCAGCGTGCTGATCGAGGAAGACTATACCGAACTGGCACTGCGGGTGCTTCACACCGCATATGGCCTGGATGCAGAGGATGCAGCTTAACAATCTCCCTCCCCTTCAGGGGAGGGATTAAGGGAGGGGGAGGCTTTGCACCTTATACGATATCCCCCTCTCCCAACCCTCTCCCCTGAACGGGAGAGGGCATTTAGAAAGAAACCCAATGACCCAATCCAAACTCTCGACCTTAATGCAGCGCGGCACCGACCTGCTTGGCAGTGAAACCGCGATCATGTGCGGCGCGATGAGCTGGGTGTCCGAGCGCAATCTGGTCAGCGCCATTTCCAATGCAGGCGGCTTTGGCGTCATTGCTTGTGGTGCGATGACCCCGGATTTGCTCGATACAGAAATCGCCGAAACCAAGAAGCGGACCAGCAAACCGTTCGGCGTCAACCTGATTACCATGCATCCGGACCTGATGAAGCTGATCGCAGTGTGTGGCAATCATGACGTCAGCCATGTTGTACTCGCCGGCGGTCTGCCGCCCAAGGGCAGCCTTGAGGCGATCAAGGAAATCGGTGCAAAAGTCATCTGTTTTGCGCCGGCCATGGCGCTGGCCAAGAAATTCATCCGCTCCGGCGTTGACGCCATCGTAATTGAAGGCATGGAAGCGGGCGGTCATATCGGGCCAGTCTCGACGTCCGTACTGGCGCAGGAAATTCTGCCCGAAATTGCGGATCAATTGCCGGTTTTCGTCGCTGGCGGTATCGGCACCGGCGAGATGATTGGCGCCTATCTTGAAATGGGCGCAAGCGGGGTTCAGCTCGGCACGCGCTTTGTCTGCGCACATGAATCCATCGCTCACCCCAATTTCAAGAAAGCCTTTATTCGCGGCAATGCCCGCGATGCCGTAACCAGCGTTCAGGTCGACCCCCGCCTGCCGGTCATTCCGGTTCGCGCGCTCAAAAACAAGGGCACCGAAGAGTTTACTCGCAAGCAGATTGAAGTGGCGAAATTGCTCGACGCCGGTGAAATTGAAATGGGCGAAGCACAGTTGCAAATCGAACATTTCTGGGCTGGCGCTCTGCGCAAGGCGGTGATTGACGGCGATGTCGAAAATGGCTCCGTCATGGCCGGGCAATCGGTTGGCATGGTCAAGTCCGAGGAAAGCGTTGCGGATATTATCAAGACGCTGACGGAAGAGGCGGAAACAGCGCTGGCGCGCTAACGCTAGCCGCTTGTCGCTCGAGTCCAGGCTGCGCTATCTGTCTTGCCTAAATAACACAGCTTCGGCATAGTCGCTTCATGACAGAAGCCATTGCCACCCCCGACCCTCTCGCAGAAATGGAACAGGATATGGCGCGGGCCTATAACCAGGGTCTGACACCGCTGCATCCCCCGCAAAAATCCCTGATTCGTCTCAATACGGTGATCCTTGCCGCCATTTTGATTATCGCTGCAATCGTCGGCGAATTTGCGATCCGCAACGTTATACCCGGCATCGGCGGCATGATCATCGGGCCCGTCACAGCGATGGCGCTTTTCCTGATCATCCTGTTGCCAGGTCGGATCTATCGCCGCTGGGGCTATGATATGGGTGACGAACAACTGCGGGTTTTGCGCGGTTTCCTTTGGCGGACGGACACGATCGTGCCGTTTAACCGCATCCAGCATATCGATGTGGCGCAAGGTCCCTTTCAGCGAATGTTCGGGCTGTCGACACTGATCGTCCACACGGCTGGCACCCATAACAGCATCGTCACCTTGCCCGGTCTTAGCACATCCGATGCAGAGGACATGCGCGACACGATCAAAGGTCATATTCGCCAAGACATGATATGAATGACCTATCCGTAACAACAGCAGAAACGATGGACCCGGAAGCGGCAGACAGCGCATCCTTTCGCCATCTGCATCCGCTCAGCATCATTCTGAAATCGGTTGCCGCTATCGGCCAGAATCTGATTGCGATGGGCGTGCTCTATTTCAGCGTATTCGATCAGAATATCGTCTATGCTGCGCTCGCCGCTCTGGCGCTACTGGCCATCATCATTGGAATAACCGCGCTGATCTGGTCGCGCTTCACCTATCATGTCGGCGCAAAAGAAATCCGCATCAAAAGCGGCCTGCTCAGCCGCAATAACCGATCCATACCGTTCGACCGGATTCAGGATGTCAGCCTGGAGCAAAAACTGGTCAGCCGGATATTGGGACTCGCCACGGTCAAGCTGGAAACCGGCTCTGGCGGCAGCGAGGATGGCAAGCTGGATGCGCTGGCTCTGGCGGATGCCGAAGCGCTGCGGGATACGCTGCGCGACTATAAATCCGGCGTCACCACAAGCGCGGCAGAGCAGGCGGTAGCTGCACCAACTGATATCGGCTCAGATGAGGGAACCCCTTTATTTACAATGGACAACCGGCGGATATTCATCGCGGGCCTGTTCAATTTTTCCTTCGTTCTACTCGCCATATTGGCCGCTATCGCCCAGAATCTCGACTTCCTGTTGCCGGATGATTTCTTCAATCCCTGGTATTGGGCGGAGCAGTTGACCGAGCAGGACGTGGTCAACGGGTTAAGCTTTACCGCCCAGATTGCCGGCGCTGTCGGCGCGCTGGTTTCGCTGATTGCAGTGGGTCTGGGCAGCGGCATTATCCGGACCTTCATTCGCGAATATGGATTTCGTTTGGATCGCGTTGACCGAGGGCAGCCGGGTTTCCGGCGTCGGCGCGGACTGTTCACGCTGACCGACATGGTCATGCCGATCCACCGGGTGCAGGCGGCAATCCTCAGAACCGGTCCGGTCCGTCAGCGCTTCGGCTGGTATCACCTCAAATTCCAGTCGCTGGCCAGTGATGGCAGCGGCGAGAGCGACCATAGCGCTGCCCCTTGTGCACAGATGGACGAAGTCGACCCGATACTGGCCGAAACCAAGATCGCCAATGTACCACCCGATCTCGACTTTCATCATGTCAGCCCAGCGCTCTGGTGGCGCGATGCGGTTATTTTGGCGATTATATTGAGCATCGTGAGCATTGGCCTTGGCCGGTTTGTACAACCCGGTTTTTACGCGCTGATATTGATTGCGATCCCGATTATCGCCGTTTCGGTGTTGAACTGGCGCCATCATCAATATGCGCTGACCGATACGCAATTGTTCGTGCGCGCGGGCTGGTGGCGGCGCAAGCTGACGATATTGCCGATCCGCAAGATCCAGACTGTTGATGTCGGTCAATCGCCGCTGGACCATCCCCTTGATCTGGCGACAGTCACGGTGGGCATTGCCGGTGGATCACCGATGGCTCCTTTGAAGATTAATGATATTCCCATGACCACAGCGATGGCGCTGCGCGATAAGCTGATTTAACCGGCGCGCATCGACAATGGCGCTTGACAGAAGGCACCGAATAACCACGATAGTAACCAATGATATTTTCAGGGGAGTTCGGCATGATCCGTGCGCATTTTAAACTATTGGTTTCCATATCGGCACTGGCGTTAAGCCTTCCCGCCGTGGCGCAAAGCAACACTTCCGATGTCGCGGAACAAAATACCCCGCAAAAGTCTGCCGCGCTCCATCAGATCATCGACGATTACTGGGCCTATAGCCTGAAACAATATCCCGAATTTGCTTCTTCGCTCGGCGTCGATGACCCCGATGGCGGGGTTACTGATCAAAGCCTTGAAGCGGAAGACAAGCGGGTCGAAAAAGCCAAAACCTGGCTGGTCCAGCTCGACAAGATTGACCAGAACAGCCTGTCAGAGGACGACAAAACCAATTACGGCATCCTGCGCCGCAGCCTGGCGGAACAGATTGAAGCGAGCACCTATGGTCAGCGCGCGATCAATTTCACCAACCGCAGCGGCTGGCATCAGAGCTTTGCCAGCATGCAAAACAACCTGCCCTTTCGCACAGCAGCGGATTACCAAGTCTATATCAACCGTCTGAAAAAATATGATATTGTACATGGCCAGTCGATCGCGGTTGCCAATCAGGCACTCAAGGGCGGCTATGTCCAGCCCTGCGTCTCGATGGTCGGCTATGAGACCAGCATATCCGGACTGATCAAAGAGAATCCGAAGGAATCGCGCTTTTTCGAGCCGTTTAAACGGACAAAACCGGACGGGATTGACCAGGCGACTTTCGACGGCCTTGCCGCTGACGCTGCCGAGGCTATTGCCCAGACTGTTATGCCAGCACTGAAAGAGCATCTGGACTGGTATACCGGCCAATATGCGCCCAATTGCGCCAAAGAACCTGGCGTGTCGGCTCAACCGGGTGGCGACAAATATTATGATTTCCGCATTCGCCAGATGACAACGACCGAAAAGACGGCCGACGAGATTCACAATATCGGCCTGTCCGAAGTCGCCCGCATCCGCGCCGAGATGGTCGAAGTCTCGAAAAAAGCCGGATTTGAAACCCGCGAAGCGTTTATCGAAGATCTCCGCACCAACCCGAAATATTATGCCAAGACGCCCGAAGAGCTGATGGAAAAAGTCGCGCGGGTGACCAAGTTGATTGATGGCAAAATGCCGTCAATCATCGGCAAGCTGGCGCGGCTGCCTTATGGGATCAAGGAAATCCCGGCCGAAACCGCAGAAGGCACGACCACCGCTTATTATAATCCGGGATCGCCCGATGTCGGCATTGCCGGCTTCTATTATGTCAACACGTCGAAGCTGGATCAGCGACCCTTCTGGGAAATCCCTGCTCTCAGTGTTCATGAAGCAGTGCCCGGCCACCATATGCAGATCGCCTTGCAGCAGGAACTCGACATGCCGGACTTCCGCAAACATGGCGCCTTTTTCACTGCCTTCGTCGAAGGCTGGGGCCTCTATTCCGAGCGGCTGGGCATTGAAATGGGGCTCTATGATACGCCCGCCAAGGATATGGGTCGCCTTTCCTATGAAATGTGGCGCGCCACACGGCTGGTGGTCGACACCGGCATCCATAGCAAAGGTTGGAGCAAGCAGCGCGCGATTGATTTCATGACCGACAACACCGCGCTCAGCCCCGCCAATATCGAGGCGGAGGTGAACCGCTATATCAGCTGGCCCGGACAGGCGCTGGCCTATAAAATGGGTGAGCTGAAAATTCGCGAATTGCGCACCAAGGCGACGGAAGAACTTGGCGCGAACTTTGATCTACGCGAATTTCATGATGTGGTGCTGGGACAAGGAGCGGTGCCGCTCGATATGCTCGAGGCACAGGTGAACCGCTGGATTGAAGGGAAGAAAAACTAGGCCTACCGGGCTCCGCATCAGGTGCGGACTACTATAGTTTATTCATCATCCGCAGGAACCGGCGGCGGCGTGTCATCAGCCACCGGAGGAACGGCAAGATCATTGCCGGCCCGACTCTCGACATTTGACGCTTCCAAAGCCTCGGCATCTTGCGCTTCTAACCGTGCGCGCGCCTCGGCCGCGCCCGCTTCGCGGGCTTCGCGCTGCGCTTCAATTTCGCGGAGGCGCTCTTCCACTGCTTCGGCCTCTCCATCAATGCGCGCCAGTCGTTTCTGACGCTCTTCCTCGATCAACCGGCCCCAGTTGACGGTGTCATCCTGCCCTTTTTCGGCATAAGCCTGTGTCAGCAATTTCTGCGTGCAGCCGGTAAAACCGCCAGCACCCGTAGGTGAGCAGCTTTGCGTACCGTCTTTTCCTACATATTCATAAGAGCGGACACGTTCTGCCCAGGCGTCATTTTTCGGATCATTGGGATCCGCGCGCAACGTTTCGGGAATCCGGTATCGTTCCGATTCGTCTTTGCGCGCGCAGACAACAATTTCGCCATCCGTACTCTGAGGGCAGGGATCGTCACCATAGATAACCAACTGGTTAACCCGGTCTCCAGCCTCGTCCTGAGCCATTGCGGGTGTTGCCAAGATACCGCCTGTTAGCAGTAATGGAGCGGAAAGAAGAGCTGCTTTAATCATGATAATCCTTTGCCACCGACTGAATGAACCCGCGCTGAAGGGTAATAATCCGACCGATATGGTTTGGCCAATCAATTCCGCCTGGCCAATCAGATCCGCTTGGAAAGCCCTATCGCGACTTTGCAACCCAGCCGGATCGCAGCACTCAGGACCGGATAGCCCGGGGTTTCTTCTGCGCCAGCCTCAATCGCAGTCTGTTTATGCTCCAGTTCCTCTTCGCGAAACTCCGCAATCTTACTGAGCAGTTCAGGGTCATCTTGCGATTCCAGCTGTTCCATCTGCTCCTGATAATGCAGGTCAATTTCGGTTTCCACAGCAGCGGTACAGGCCATGGCAGCGCGCGGCCCCATGATTGCGGTTCCAGCCCCCAGAGCATAGCCCGCCGCTTTCCAGAACGGTTGCAGCAGAGTAGGTCTCACGTTGCGCTCAACAATCATGCGATCAAATGCGTCGAGGTGGCGTTGCTCCTGCTCCGCCATATGGTGGATCGCACTGCTGTCAGGCGCATCATCACCCATCACGGCGAGTTGCCCCTTGTAGATTTGCGCTGCGCCATATTCACCGGCCTGGTTGACCCGGATCATCGATGCGATATCTGCTTTGGCTTTGCCCAGTGTATCAGCCATGCTGCAAGTCCTTTCGACCCTTTGCCATCAATATCAAGATGAGCATGGCGCCGCCCACAGACAAGAGAAAATTATAGCCGGCCAGTGATATGCCAAAGAGCGTCCAAGGCGCGACATCACAGCGCACCAGCGGTGCGTTCATTATGGAGTCGAGCATGTCCCCGCCCGCCGGCAAGTTGGTCGCACAGGATGTGATTCCCTCCCACCAGCCATATTCCACACCGGCATGGAAACCGCCGATCATTCCGCTGGTAGCTATGGCGAGCGCAGCGATCACGATCAGAACGCCGGACCATTTGTTATTGCGTAGTATGATGGCGCCCAGTCCCAGGAAAAACGCAGCCCAATGGGGCCAGCGCTGCCACATGCACATTTCGCAGGGATAAAGGCCAAAGACATATTGGCTGATCAAGGCCCCGCCGAGCAAAGCCCCCGGAATGATCAGAGACAGCCACAAGGCTGCACGGGAAAGGATCATATCCTGATTCCTAGTTTTTAGCGGTTGCCGCTTTCACTGACTTTTTTGTCGACGCCTTGTTCATTGCGACTTTCAGCCCCTCTGGCCCCAATCGCCCGATGGTCTGCAGGGCGTAATGCAACTGAAAATCCTCAATGCCTTCTTTTTCGAGCTCTTCTGCAGTCTTCGCGAAACGCGGATCGTCCTTGGTATCTTCTTCCAGAACATCATCTTCCAACTTCACTTCGTTGATGAGATGTTTGCGCAAATCGGATTCACGAAACCGCGGACGGGTCTTGTAATCAGGGTCAGACAATTGCGGCACAATGATATCCGGCTCAATGCCGCCTTCCTGCACAGATTTGCCGGACGGGGTATAATAACGCGCGGTGGTCAGGCGCAGGGCCGAGGTATTGGAGAGCGGCAACAATGTCTGCACCGATCCCTTGCCAAAGCTGCGCTCACCCATCACCAGCCCGCGATGATGGTCCTGCAAAGCGCCTGCAACGATTTCAGAAGCCGACGCAGAGCCGGCATCAATCAAGACAATGACCGGCAGGCCGTTGGCCGCATCGCCGCTTTTCGCGAAATAGCGCTCAATATCGGATTTCGAACGACCGCGCTGCGATACGATTTCGCCGCGTGACAGAAATACATCAGAGACATTGACCGCCTCGTCCAGCAAACCACCCGGATTGGAGCGCATATCCAGAATATAGCCGAGTGGCTTTCTGCCGAGCGATTTATCGATACTGGAAATCGCCGCCCGTACATCGGCACCGGTATCATTCGAGAAACTGTTAATGCTGATCACGCCAATCTTGTCTTTGATTTCCCAGGTCACGGGCTTCAGATCAATGATTGCACGGTTCATCGATACGTCAAAAGGCTTGTCCCGGCCTGGCCGTACAATCGTCAATTTGATCGGTGAGCCCGGCTTGCCGCGCATTTCTTCGACCGCTTCATCCAGCGAACCGCCATAGATCAGTGCGCCGTTGATATGGGTGATATAATCGCCGGCTTTGACGCCGGCCTTGTCCGCAGGTGTGTCCTTAAACGGCGCAATCACTTTTACCGCGCCGTCTTCCATCGTTACCGACAAGCCAAGGCCGCCATAATTTCCATCCGTCTGCGTCCGCAGATTTTCAAAATCACGGGCATCGAGAAAACTGCTATGCGGGTCAAGGCTGCCTAGCATGCCATTTATCGCACCCTTGATCAGGTCTGCGTCATCCACTTGATCAACATAATCGGTGCGCACCCGGTCAAACACGCTCATAAACTGTTCCATCTCGCGATAGGTATTCGCGTCAACGGCAGAAATGGCAGAGGTGGTCGCGGGCAACAGCGCGACGGTCAATACCAGAGCGGTGGCTTGCAGAAGGGGCTTTTTCATATTTGGAGTCCTGTGAATCTCAATATCACGCGAATATAGGCGTTAAACAGGGATAATGCCAAGCACCTTAACCAACTATGACGATCAGGCGCTTTCCTACATCACCTGAATTGTAATATTCTCAGTCCGGCTCTTTCTCAGTTTTGAATATCAAACCATATCAACCACGGGTCGAAAGCACAGTGGCTAAAGACAAGGAAAGCTTGACAAAAACAGGTGTGAATTGTGTGAACTTTGGAACTGTGAACAGGATTTGTAAGCAGCAGTGATGACGCAACCCATCGGGCCTGCAAAGGCCAAAAAAAACTGTGTCAACTTTGCCGGAAAAACGGTGTTTAGGCCGCTCTATCGTCCGCTGTCAGTTCCAATGATGGTGCTTTTTTCGCCATATCGACAGTGGTCTTTGCCAGATTCGGGGATTTCGCACTCTTATGCTTGAACTTGCCATCGACATGGCCGCCTTGTTCAATAGTGACATTTTCATAAGATACATCACCGCCAATGCGGGCGCTGGAACTGATAACCAGATCGCCGGCTTCGATGGAGCCTTCTACCGCTCCCGACAAGCTGGCATTTTGCGCAATGATCGCACCCTGAATCTTGCTCGATGGCCCTTGAACTAGCGACAGGCATCTGATGTCACCAATCACTTCGCCGTCGATATGCAGATCAACTTTGGCATCGATGTTGCCGGTTATTGTAATGCCGTCTCCGATGATGGAGAAGCTCGATCCGTTGCTTGCGCTGCTTCTAGCCACGGCTGGAGCCTGACTTTTCGGTACGCTTCGTTGGTGCGCTTGTTCGCTGTCTTGCGACGGCTTGGATTTTGAGAACATCTGTATTCGCCTCCAGAAATGGTCTTGGGTTCACTGCTTTGCCGTTCAGCCGTACTTCGAAATGAAGATGCGTGCCGGTTGAACGGCCGGTGCTTCCCATTGCCCCAACTTGTAATCCTTGTTTCACTTTTTGACCAGTGGTCACATGAATTTTGGAAAGATGCGCATAGCGCGTCATCAAGCCATTGCCATGGGTGATTTCAACGGTTTTGCCATAACCCGATTTCCAACCAGCATGGGTAATCGTACCGCGGGCCGCCGACAAAATAGGCTGTCCATGCGGTCCTTTGAAATCGATACCGCTGTGCATCGCTCCGCCGCCGGTAAACGGATCACGGCGATAACCGTAACCACTCGACATCATGTTAATGTCCGCTGGCATGGCAGATGGAATGGTCAACAATGTGCGTTCCAGTTGATCCATCCGCACCAGCGCGTTGTTCAAACGCTCCAGCGTCGGGTGCAATTGCTTGTCTTCATCATCAAAAAACGGGATGAGCGGGCCACCAACCGCATTGCCAGACGCTTTGGTAAGCGTGGCAGGGTTGAGCCCAAATCTGCGAATTGCAGCTTCTGCATCGGCCGTGCGCTTCATCGCCGCGCGCGTTAGTTTGCGGGCAAAAGCGATCTGACGGGCCTCCACCTTCGCTAGAAACGCCGCTTCCGGAAAGGCCGCGCTGATCTTGTCAGTATTTTCAGACAGTTTTTTGTCGGTATCCGCGGCTTCGTTAGCTATTGCTGCATTATCGCCAAAATGTTCCTTGAACATATCGTCGAGTATATCTTGACGCTGGCTGAGATCACTCGCCACGCCATCGATTGATTCTTTGTAAGCTGCAACCCGGCTTTGGCTGCTGTTTACAGCGGCCTCTTTTTCAGCCAACGCCATCCGTTCGCTGGTTACCGTCAATTGATTGACCGTCATCGCCAGAGTGATGATCAGCCAAAGACTGATGACCACGGCAACAGTGATTGCAACCCGTTTTTGCAACTGTCCTGAAATCGTAAGGAATCGAACCTGTCCATTGGCGCGCATAAAAAATTCGCGATCTGTGAACATATGATCCAATCGGGCGAAAAGCCCTTCCTTGGTTTTTTGATTGTGCATGACCCGTATACTCTTACTAATCCCCGAAGCCGCGCTAGCAGAGGCTTGTTAACGGCGCGAATCATGGGGATGCGAGTCGTGACGAGTCGAAACAGGTATGCGGTGAGTTGCAAAATTAATGTAAAATTAACCGACATTAGCTGATTTTTTCGATTCGTTTGTGCGATTTATCACAATCTCAAAGAGCAATTTTTGCACCCTTTCGACTTCAATTTTGCCTACTATGACGTCAACAGTCATGCTAGCAGCAGCGCATGAGCGATTACAAAGACTTGATGACCGATATGGGTGAACGCGCGCGCGGCGCCTTTGCCGCGCTGTCTGGCATCACAAGCGCCCAGAAAGCAGAGGCTTTGGTAGCGGCAGCATCTGCTTTGCGCCACAGTCAGCCTGGGATACTCGCTGCCAATGCGCAAGACATGATAAAGGGGCGCGAAAATGGTCTGAGCGACGCCATGCTGGACCGTTTGATGATTGATGCAGAGCGGCTTGACGTCATAGCGTCTGCGGTTGAACAAGTGGCGGCGCTTCCAGACCCGGTTGGCGCAATAATCGACCGGAATGAGCGGCCCAACGGCCTCATTATGGAGCGCGTGCGAGTGCCGCTTGGCGTCATCGGTATAATCTACGAAAGCCGCCCTAATGTGACGGCAGATGCCGCGGCCTTGGGATTGCGATCGGGCAATGCGGTCATCTTGCGCGGGGGATCAGAGGCCATGGAAAGCAACCGGGCAATTCATGCCGCGATGGTTGCCGGGGTTACGGCGGCTGGCTTGCCGGAACATGCAATACAACTAGTCCAGACGACGGACCGGGCCGCTGTTGGGGCGATGCTGAAAGCCGCTGGCCTGATCGACATCATCATTCCGCGCGGCGGCAAATCGCTAGTGGCACGGGTGCAGGAAGAAGCACGGGTTCCCGTGCTCGCGCATCTGGATGGTATTTGCCATACCTATATCGGAAAGGCAGCGGATCAGGACAAAGCCATCGCCATTGCGGTGAACGCCAAAATGCGCCGCACCGGAATTTGCGGAGCGATGGAAACATTGCTGGTCGATCAGGATTATCCGGCTCCTGGGCCTCTTTTGAGAGCTCTACTCGATGCAGGTTGTGAAGTACGCGGGGATGATGCGATCATGGAGCTTGATCCGCGCACGGTATCGGCTGAAGCGGAAGACTGGGATACCGAATATCTTGCCCCGATCGTGGCGGCAAGGATGGTCGGCGGCGTGGATGAGGCACTGGCTCATATTGCCGATCATGGCTCCCATCATACCGATGTTGTGGTGACAGAAGACGAGGCAGTGGCCAACCGGTTCATTCAGCATGCGGACAGTGCGATCGTCATGTGGAATGCCTCCAGCCAGTTTGCCGACGGCGGTGAATTTGGCTTGGGCGCAGAAATTGGCATTTCCACTGGCCGCCTGCATGCGCGCGGTCCCGTCGCCTTGGAAGGTTTGACGACTTACAAATGGGTCGTGCGCGGAACAGGGCAGATACGACCTTGAGATATGGTCCGTGAAAACCACCGGCCTCCTAGGTGGCTCCTTTAACCCTGCCCATGGTGCGCATCGCTCGATCAGTCTGTTCGCGATGGAGGAATTGGCGCTGGATGAGCTGTGGTGGCTGGTGTCGCCGGGGAACCCCTTGAAAGAGGGCTCAAAGGACATGGCGCCTCTGGGCGCACGGCTGGCATCGGCCCAGAAAATGGCGCGGCGCAGCGCCATTCGGCCTACTGCTATCGAACAAAGCCTCGGCACCCGTTATACTTATGACACTCTCTTGGCGTTGGTCCGGCGCTATCCGAAGCGGCAATTTGTCTGGATCATGGGGGCGGACAATCTGGCGCAATTCCACCGGTGGAAAGACTGGCGGAAAATAGCGCGATTATTGCCGATTGCAGTTATCGCGCGGCCCGGCTATGATGATGATGCTTTTGCGGCACCCGCAATGGCTTGGCTCCGGCGCTCTGTCCGGCCTGCGAGCCAGCGTAGGAACTGGACTAATTGGAGTACGCCAGCGCTGACATTTTTGCGCTATCGTCCCGACCCCCGCTCGGCCACCGCGATCCGGATGGCTCGGCCCCATTGGCACAAACAATATGCTGATCGCTGCGTTCGCGACGCCGTGACACGCAATTTGGTTTGCCAGACAGATTGATAGGATTTGAATTGACGAAATCGAAAAGCAAAGCTCTGAAATCGGCCACTTCCAAAGAAGGAAGAGCTGAATCAGATGCCCTTTATGCGTTGGTGATGAAATCTCTCGACGATGATCAGGCGCAGGATATTGTCTCGATTCCGCTCGAAGGAAAAAGCAATATTGCCGACCATATGGTCATCGCAGAAGGGCGTTCGACTCGACAAGTTGCATCAATGGCCCAAAAACTGGCCGAGCGCGTCAAGCAAGCCGGGGGAGAAGCCCGGATTGAAGGTCTTGCCAATGCCGACTGGGTCCTGATCGACGCAGGCGATGTCATAATCCATCTCTTCCGCCCCGAAGTCCGCAGTTTCTACAATCTGGAACGCATGTGGGCGGTTGGCGAAGAAGATGCTTCGGAATCAGAGGCGGCGGAAGCCTAGCCCAGACAGATTTATCGGCCATGAGACTTCATATCGTTGCACGCGGAAAAATTGGCCGCAGCCCCGAACAGGAGTTGGTCGAGCGCTATATGAAGCGAATCAACTGGGAGATGAAACTGAGCGAGTTGCCTGAGCAAGGCGGCAAAGCACCGAAAATCAGTGATCAAACGAAAATCATCGCACTGGATGAAACCGGCGAAAACTGGACCAGCAAAGCCTTTGCCGAGTTATTGAATCGTTGGCGCGACAATGGCGTGCGTGAAGCACGCTTCCTGATCGGTGCAGCAGATGGTTTGACTGAAGAAGAACGCAATAGCGCGGATCATTTCTTTTCTTTCGGCAAGGCTACCTGGCCGCATCTGATGGCCAGAGCGATGCTCGCAGAGCAATTATTCCGCGCGACAGCCATTATCGCCAACCATCCCTATCATCGGGAGGGCTGAATAGATGCTTCGCTGGCTTTTTCTTCCACTCGGCGTAGCCGCGCTGGGCGCTGTTTTTACAGCCGCGCTGCCAGCGCAAACACGAAGTCTTTCGCTCAGCGAAGAACAGCAAGCGCTGGTAACTGCGCGCGAGCAATCGGAAAGAGCCCGCCAACGCAGTGATGCGCTGCGCCGTCAGGCAGAGGCTGCGACCAATGCAGAAGAGCGGATCAGTATCGAAGCGGCGGCTCTGGCCGCTCGCATTCAGGCTGCGGAAGCCGATAATCGCGCTGCGCGCTCCCGGATCGCCATTGTCGAACAGCTGCAAGAAACCCAGCGGGCGCGTCTGGCAGAAAAACAGCAGCCGGTGGTCCGTCTCACTGCCGCTTTACAGATGATGACACGCAAGCCAACCGCGGTCGCGCTTGTCGAACCGCGGTCGCTCGATGAGCTAATCTATATCCGCTCGATCATGTCCGCGGTCATCCCGGAAATCGAGGAACGTACCGCGAGTTTACGCCGCGAAGTGGAGCAAGGCGAAAAGCTGCGCGCCCAGTCAGCGCGCGCGATTGCATCGCTGAACGAAAGCCAGCAACGCCTTGCTCTGCGGCGCAAGCAACTCGCAAGCCTCGAAGCCAACGAACGGGTCGACGCGCAACAATTTTCCAATGATGCCGGCCTCGAACAGGACCGCGCCTTGGCCTTGGGCGAAGAGGCGAGAGACATTTTGGACCTGATGGACCAGATCCGCGAAAGCGGCGTCGTCCGTCAATCTTTGGCTCAGCTTGATGGACCATTGCTTCGCCCGAGCCAAAATGGTGATCGCCCGATTAAGCCCGAGGTTAGCAACAACAATGTCGAGAGCGCTTATCGGCTTCCGGTGATTGGCAACATCGTTACCGGCCTTGGAGAAGTATCGGATAGCGGATATCGCTCTCGTGGCCTCACGATCGCAGTAGATCCCGGCGCGCAGATTGTAGCACCAGCCGCAGGCCGCGTGGCCTTTTCAGGGCGCTATCGCGGCTATGGCAATATCCTGATCATTGAGCATGACGCGAACTGGACAAGCCTTATCACCAATCTAGCTACGACGAGCGTCAAGGTGGGTGACCGCGTGGTACAAGGGGCTCCGGTGGGAAGGTCAGGCCAGGATGATCCCAACGTAACGGTGGAACTGCGTCGCAATGGCCGGCCAATAGACATTGCCGCGCTGATCGGCTGATCGGAATCTTCCAAACAATTGTCACCTGATCTTCCAGATACCTAGTTTCGCGGAGGTTGACGGCGATAGCTGAGAGCTTCGGCCACATGGGCCCGGCCAATCTGTGCCACGCCTGCGAGATCGGCAATCGTCCGCGACACCCTCAAAACCCGTGTATAGCCGCGCGCAGAAAGGCGCATGGTTTCAGCTGCTTGCGCCAGAAGTCGCCGTCCAGGTTCATCCGGAGTAGCAAATTTTTCAAGCGCTTTGCCATCAATCCCGGTGTTTGTCCGAATATCAAGATCAGCATAGCGTTGCGCTTGCAAGTCTCTGGCGCGCGCCACGCGGGCGGCCACGACATCGGAACCTTCGGTGGGCCGAGGCATGGTCAGATCAGCCGCGGAAAGTGCTTCCACCTCAATATGCAGATCAATCCGGTCCAGCAAAGGTCCCGACACCTTTGCCTGATAGTCTGAAGCACATTTGGGCGCCCGCGAACAGGCCAGCGCCGCATCCCCGAGATGCCCGCAACGGCAGGGATTCATAGCCGCCACCATCTGCACCCGCGCCGGAAAAGTGACATGGGCGTTGGCTCGCGCAACGCTGACTTCACCGGTTTCCAGGGGCTGACGTAGGGAATCGAGCACCGCGCGCTGGAATTCCGGCAACTCGTCGAGAAACAAGACGCCCAGATGAGCCAAGCTGACCTCTCCGGGACGGACCTTGAGGCCGCCGCCAACCAATGCGGCCATCGATGCGCTGTGATGTGGTGCGCGAAATGGACGCGCGCGACTCATTTGGCCGCCTTCCAGCGTTCCCGCGACACTGGCAACCATTGAGACTTCCAGAGCTTCAGCTGGCGAGAGCGGCGGTAGAATCCCCGGCAAGCAAGATGCGAGAAGCGACTTGCCCGATCCCGGCGGCCCATTCATTAGCAGATTATGCCCGCCAGCTGCTGCAATCTCCAAGGCGCGTTTGGCGGTTTCCTGACCCTTCACATCTTTCAAATCCGGGCCATGATCAGGCTCTGGTGCGGCGCCGGCCTGCGGCGGGCTGAGAACCGCCTGACCCTTGAAGTGATTGAGCAAGGCAAGCAGGCCGTGTGGCGCCAATATCTCGACGTCGCCTGCCCAGGCCGCCTCCGGACCCTGCGAAGCCGGACAAATCAGTCCCAGATGAGCGCCCGATGCATGGAGTGCTGCGAGCAGGACGCCCGGCGTGGCGGCAAGTCTGCCATCCAGAGCCAGCTCCCCGACGACCACATACGCTGCCAATGTCTCGGCATCAATAATGCCCATAGCTCCAAGCAAAGCCAGCGCTATCGGCAGGTCATAATGCGACCCCTCTTTGGGCAAATCAGCGGGTGACAGGTTGATCGTGATCCGCTTGGGCGGCAGCGACAGACCCAGCGCAGCTATCGCCGCTCGAACACGTTCCCGGCTTTCGGCTACAGCTTTATCGGGCAATCCAACGACGTTGAATGCGGGCAGGCCGGGCGCAACCTGACACTGCACCTCCACCGCTCTTGCTTCGAGACCAAGATAAGCGACGGTGGATACCAGTGCTACCATATCATACCGCCATATCTGCTTGTCATCCCCGGGAACAGTGGCAAGGCGAATCGCCAGAGTCGAGCAGGAACAATCGCATGGCCGAAACCGTCAAGATCGCGGTACTTTGGCCGACAACCAGGGCAATTCTTGGTTAATTTTCCGCAAACCAACCGTTTCTACATTTTAGCAAGCGCTGTCTGGCAATAACGGCTCATGGAAAGTGGAATGATATCAAAAGCGGCATTTGATCAGCCGGTCAAGGAACAGACACCCGGACTGTGGGTGATGGTCTTTGCGGCAATCGCGCTACTTTTGATACCTGCCAGCCCTGCGCAGGCAGGAGATGCCAGCTATACCGTCACAGAGACGATCGAAACCTTTGAATATGACATCGTCGAACCCGCGCATGAAGAAGACGATTGGTCTTATACATCCGCGCAAGCCCTTTTCGGCCCTTTTCGGGTGATATCCGACGATACCGCCGAAATGTCCGGCACGGTCGACAGCCATTCTCCCGCCCTGTTTGCAAAAATGTTGCAGCAATATCCGGATATAAGGCGGATCGAGATGATCGATTGCAACGGATCAATAGATGAAGAAGCCAATTTGAACCTTGCTCGGCAAATCCGCCGTGCCGGTATCAGCACACATGTCCCTTCGCGCGGTTCGGTAAGATCGGGAGCGGTTGAGCTGTTTCTTGCAGGAGTCCGCAAAACCGCAGACCCGGGTGCTGAATTTGTCGTCCATAGCTGGATTGATGAAGACGGCCGAGAAGCGAATGATTTTCCACCCACTGATCCGGTACATGCCGAATATCTAACCTACTATGCCGAAATGGGAATTCCAGCAGACAAGGCGCTGGCATTCTATGCGCTGACAAACAGTGTGCCTTTCGCTGAACAGCTCAAGCTCTCCCGCACAGACCTGGCGCGCTTTCAGCTGTTGCACTAAAGGCAATAGTCACATTCAGATTTACGGGTGAGGCGATTCTGTTTCGTCTTCCATTCATGCTATATGCATAAAATAGAATGATAATCGACAAGCAGCGTGATTTATTCGACCGCGCGACTTGCAGGTTGCGTGGCCATGCATCACATAGAAAGTATGAAAGTGGATATAGACGAAAAGCTGAAGAAAAAACGGTTGCGATACACGTCCGGTACGCGATTCGCGCTGTCGATTCTTGGCTTCACGCTTATGCTGCTGTCCCCAATCGTTGGTGCCATTCCTGGGCCCGGCTTTATCATCATGTTCCCGCTTGGACTGGCGCTGGTATTGCAAAATTCGCGTTGGGCGAAGAAACGCTACGCTGATTTCAAGCGGCGTTTTCCGAAATATGCCCAATGGACCGATTGGGCCATGCGCCGCAAACGGCACAAGACGCTGCCTGACGATTTTGAGTTGCCAATATTTGGCAAGGTGAAAACCAAGTCGGAAAGTTGAATTTTTTGCCCCTATTTTTTTTGGAGGCATAGCGGGCTAATGCTTGACTTTCCGCGGCTGCACACTTATCCGCAGCCTCAACAAGGTGGCCGCAGCTTATAGCGGCCTTTTTTATCGAAATTTTATACGTAGGATAAACGCGATGAAGCGCACATTTCAACCGAGCTGCCTGGTCCGCAAACGGCGCCATGGTTTCCGCGCCCGCAAAGCGACCGTCGGAGGCCGCAAAGTACTGGCCGCCCGCCGTAACCGTGGCCGCAAGAAACTCTCTGCCTAAGGCATCTGCTCCGGCAGAAACCGGGTGATGCGGTGATCAAGCCGCAGCCTCAACTTATCGACAATCAAGAAACCGTTCGCGATATCCAAGTGATTCGCAAACGCCCTGATTTCCTTGCGGCGAATCGCGGCAAGCGATTCGTGACCGCGAGCTTCGTTTTGCTCGCATATCAACGTCCGGCGGGCCATTTAGCGGCACCGGAAACAATTCGCTACGGTATTACAGTGACCAAGAAGATTGGCAACGCGGTGGCACGCAACCGAATGAAGCGCCGCTTTCGGTCTTTGCTCGCTGAGTTACTGCCGCAATTCGGCATAAAGGGTGCGGATCATATCATGATTGGCCGCAAACAAGATGGAGAGCAGGATTTCGCCGCGATGAAATCAGATCTTGAAAAAGCGCTGAAAAATCTCGCGAAAAAGCTGTAAAAATCCATGTTGAAAGCTATTTTCATCTTCTTCGTACGCTGCTGGCAATGGGGCCCGTCGCGTATTTTACCGCCGACCTGCCGCTATAGCCCCACCTGCTCGGCTTATGCGATTGAAGCCATCGAAAAACACGGTGCAATTAGGGGTGGCTGGTTGGGCGCGAAACGGCTATTGCGCTGTCATCCTTGGGGGAGCTCTGGTTATGACCCGGTTCCTTGAACCCAATTGGCACCAGTCTTACTTGGTGTAAAATCGATCTTTGAGCCAGAATTTAGGAATTAGTGTGGACGACAAGCGTAACATCATCATGGCGGTCTTGCTAACCGGTATCATCCTGTTTGGCTGGCCGGTTCTGATGGAAACATTTTTCCCGGATATGGTGAACAAGAATGAAGCTGTGGAACAGGCCGAGGAAGCAGCCGCTGAGCCGATAAATGGCTCTGCTCCGGCGGTTTCAACCACACCAGGTTCGGCCACCATTGGGGCGGATGCCGCAGTCGGCACGATCCGCAAGCTGCCGGTCGTCCTCGCAGAAAGTCCCCGCGTTGCGATCGAAACACCGCGCCTCAAAGGCTCGATTAACCTAAAAGGCGCGCGGTTTGACGACCTGACGCTGACCGATCACACGACAGAGCTGGCCAAAGACAGCCCACCTGTGCGCCTGTTCTCGCCATCGGGTACAAAAAACGCCTATTTCAGCCGCTTTGGCTGGGCTGGCGACGGCGTTGCACTGCCGGATGACAATACCGTGTGGAACGCCGACAAGGGCAAATTGACGCCGGAATCGCCAGTCACATTAAGCTGGGCAAATGACGCCGGGCAAACATTCGCGATCACATTGTCCATTGATGAAAATTATCTGCTCACCGCCGAACAAAGCGTGACCAATCGCGGCGAAAACGCGATTGCGCTTAATCCCTTTGGTATTATCAGCCGGGTGCGCGACCTCGACAATGTCCCGCCGGGCGAAGCGGATAGCTGGACGATCCATATCGGCCCGATGGGTGTATTTGATGGCGTCGCCAATTTTGATACCGATTATGAAGATGTCGATGAAGCAGGTGCCAATGGCATCGCGGCAAATGCGACCAAGGGCTGGATCGGTTTTACCGACAAATATTGGCTCGGCGCACTGATCCCTGTCGGCAATGCGAAAGTAGAAGCCAAATTTCGCGCAGGTAAGGGTGATGTTTACCAGGCTCAGATCGCCCGCGAAAATGCCCAGGTGATTGCACCGGGCAAAGTACTCAACACGACAACACGACTATTTGCCGGCGCCAAGGAAACCGCGCTTCTCGACACCTATAAAGAGCAATATGATATCACCCTGCTGGACCGCGCGGTGGACTGGGGCTGGTTCTACTGGTTTGAAAAGCCGCTTTTCTATCTGCTCGACTGGCTATTCAAATTTTCCGGTAACTTTGGCGTTGCGATCATATTGATGACTTTTGTCGTGCGCGGGATCATGTTCCCGATTGCACAGAAACAATTCGCCTCCATGGCCCAAATGCGCGCCGTGCAACCAAAAATGAAGAAGATCCAAGAAAAATATAAGGAAGACAAGCAGAAGCAGCAGCAGGAAATCATGAAGCTGTATAAGGATGAAAAGGTCAATCCGCTCGCCGGCTGCTTGCCCATCTTCCTGCAAATTCCGATTTTCTTTGCGCTCTATAAAGTGCTGATGCTCTCGATCGAAATGCGCCATCAGCCGTTTACGCTGTGGATCAAGGATCTGTCGGCGCCCGATCCGCTGACGCCGGTCAACCTGTTCGGCCTGATCCCGTTTGATCCGCCAAGTTTCCTCGCCGTCGGCATATTGCCGATCCTGATGGGCATCACCATGCACTATCAGTTCAAGCTGAACCCGCAGCAAATGGATCCGATGCAGCAGCAGATTTTCGGTCTGATGCCGTGGATATTGGTGTTCATCATGGCGCCATTTGCCGCTGGCTTGCAACTCTACTGGACTGTGTCCAACATCCTCACCATTGCGCAGCAAAAATGGCTCTATTCGCGCCATCCACAGCTGAAAGAGCAAATGGCGAAAGATGCTGAGGAAAAGGCGAAGAAGGCCGCGGAAGAAAAAGCGGGCGCATGACCCCTCTTCATCCGAAAATCTTTTCCGGGCCGATTTCTTTCCTGAAATCGGCACCGCAACTGCAGTTTTTGCCGGACCCGACGGTACCCGAAATTGCCTTTGCGGGTCGGTCTAATGTTGGCAAGTCATCGCTGATCAATGCGCTGACCGGTCGCAACGGGCTTGCGCGGACATCCAATACGCCGGGGCGAACCCAGGAACTCAATTTCTTCGATATCGGTGACCCGCTGATCTTCCGGATATGCGATATGCCTGGCTATGGTTTTGCCAAAGCCCCGCCCAAAGTGGTCCAGAAATGGCGTTATCTGATCAACGACTATCTGCGTGGGAGGCAAGTACTCAAGCGTACCTTTGTGCTGATTGATTCACGCCACGGCATCAAGAATACTGACGAAGACGTGCTGGAGATGCTCGACAAGGCAGCGGTCAGCTACCGGATCGTGATGACCAAGGCCGACAAGGTCAAAGCCAATGAACTGGAGGCAACGAAAGAAAAAGTCATTGCTGCAGCAAAAAAACATCCCGCTGCACATCCTGATCTGATCGTTACATCATCAGAGAAAAAGCAAGGCATTGATGAATTGCGTATGGCGGTGCTCGAGGCCGTTCAAATATAGTCTGCATTTGTTACTCGACTTCGCCTGAAACCACCGGCTAATATACCAACATGAAACTGATAATCGGAAACAAAGCCTATTCCAGCTGGTCCATGCGTGGATGGCTCGCCTGCAAACAATCCGGCCTCTCGTTCGAAGAGCTCACCGTGCCGCTTTATGGTGAAGACTGGGATGACATGCGAACCAGCGAAAATTTTGCGCCATCTGGAGGCAAGGTGCCTATTTTGTGGGATGGCGAAAGTGTAATCTGGGATAGCCTGGCGATTATCGACTGGCTCGCCGACAAAACCCATCGCGATCGCTTCTGGCCAAAGGACGAAACCGCGCGCGGTATGGCCCGGTCGATGGCCGCAGAAATGCACAGCGGTTTCTTGGCTCTGCGCAAACAATGCCCCATGAATACCCGCAAGCGCTTTGAGGGTTTGAAGTTCAGTCCCGAAGTGCTTCAGGACGCCGCCCGCATCATGCAGCTATGGGCGCAGGCGCGGGCACGCTTTGGCAGGGGTGGACCATTTCTATTCGGAACTTTTGGTGCTGTCGACATCATGTATGCACCGATAGTGTCACGTTTTCAGACTTACGGTGTTCAGGTCCCCGGTTTTGCGGCATCCTATATGGACACCATGTTAGGCCATGACTGGATGATGGAGTGGATGGATGCTGCCGAAGAGGAACCTTGGGTGATCGAACATTTTGACACCCCAGAAGCAGCACAAGGCTGAGCGCTAACATGAGTGACAATAGCGCCCTTGAACTGGCGAAGCGCCTGATAGCCTGCCCAAGCATTACACCCGCAACCGGCAGTGTTTTTGATGAAATGCAAGATATGCTGGAACCGCTGGGTTTTGAGGTATCGCGGTTTATTGCGGGTGATCGGCCAGAGGACGAGGGTCTGGGTGGAGCGGTCGAAAACCTCTTCGCGATCCGCAAGGGTGCCCCAGGTACCCGTCATTTTGCATTTGCCGGGCATCTTGATGTGGTGCCGCCGGGCGAAGGCTGGGCCACCGAACCGTTCGTTCCTGAAGTCAAAGGCGATCTGCTCCACGGACGCGGCGCGGTCGATATGAAGGGCAGTATTGCCGCTTTTGTCAACGCCCTGCACCGCCTACCAAGCGACCTCGGCACCATCAGCCTGATTATAACCGGTGATGAAGAAGGCCCGGCACGTTTCGGTACGGTTGCGCTGATGGACTTGATGGCGGAACGTGGCATTACGCCTGATCTTTGTCTGGTGGGCGAACCCACATCGGTAAACCGGTTGGGCGATATGATGAAAATCGGTCGGCGCGGATCGGTCAATATGTGGATCACCGTTAACGGCATGCAAGGCCACGTCGCCTATCCTCATCTAGCCGACAACCCGATCACCAAGCTCGGCAAAATCCTGAGCGAAATTGACGCGATCAAACTGGATGAAGGCACCGACTGGTTTCAGCCAAGCAATATCGAATTTACTGATCTCAGTGTTGGCAATCCTGCGCATAATGTTATCCCCGCCAAGGCCGAAGGACGCTTGTCGATCCGGTTTAATGACCAGCATAGCGGCGATAGCCTGAGCGCCCTGGTCCGTGAGATAGTCGAGCGCCATGGGGGCGAACTCAATCCGATTATTTCGGGCGAACCCTTTCTGACACCGCCGGGCGAACTGTCCGGGTTGATTGCAGCAGCCATCACCGAAGTGACCGGCGTGGAACCGGAATTATCGACAACCGGTGGCACGTCTGACGCGCGGTTTCTGTCGAAAATTGTGCCGGTAGTAGAATTCGGGCTGTGCAATGCCACGATGCATAAATTGGATGAAGCTGTCGCAGTGGATGATCTGGATCAGCTGGCGAACATATATGCTTTGGTGGTGAAACGGGCTTTGGCCTAACGATTTTGTGCTCCGCACGTGATGCAGAGCCCACGGTTACAGAGCGTGGCAGCCATACTAGGCTTCGCATGAAGTGCGGAGCATCGTTGCGTACATTATCGCCGTCGCCGCAATATGATATAGAGCGCCCCTGCGCCGCCATGCCGTGGATGAGCACGCCGGACTGCCGCTATATGCGACGCATGGCGCGACGCCGCCAACCAGTCGGAAATGGCTGCGCGAATAGCACCACGACCACCTTCTCGCCGCCGCTCTTCGTCAGTCCGCGCTTTGCCAGTGATCAACAATATTGCGCGGTGGCCCGCCGCAATACTTAATTCCAGCGCGCTATCCAGCCGGCCATGGGCCGAAGACAAGGTATAGCCATGCAGGTCAATGGTCACATCCGGTTGCACCACACCCTTGTTCAGGCGGCGGTCCCAGTGACCATCAAGGCCCGCTTTTTCCGGAACCGCCACCTGATCGCGCAACGGAATCGCCCTTGTCGATGCGCCGCCAAATGTTTCCGCCGTTATCGGGCCACGCCGTTCGGGCAGTTTTTTAGCGACAGGTAAGGATTTGACCCGGCTGACGCGCGCCTGATCCAGTGGCTCAACTGTCTCGATGACTTTTTGCCATA
The DNA here is from genome assembly GCF_965233695.1 of Parasphingorhabdus sp. Lineage (GTDB taxonomy): Bacteria > Pseudomonadota > Alphaproteobacteria > Sphingomonadales > Sphingomonadaceae > Parasphingorhabdus. Next base: position 1,213,803 of record NZ_OZ247497.1, on the reverse strand, counting down.
GCGCCTTTTCACCGGCGGTTAGAGGCCGGTCAGCCATGCGACCTAGTAGCCTTGCCTTGTCTGGAGAAGCTTGGCGACACTGCCCTTGGGCAGGAAGATAAGCGCCTGTCCGCGCGACGACATGCCGCCAGCAATTTGTGCCGCCTCTTCGCCTGCGCCCCAGAAAGTATCAAACCGGTTCGAACCTTTGATCGCTCCCCCGGTATCCTGCGCAACCCAAAGGCCGTCTGCGATATTATGCTCCATATCCAGAAACACGGGTGCGCCAAGCGGAACGAATTTGGGATCGGTTGCGACCGATGTCCGGCCAACAACCGGATGACCCATAGCGCCTAGCGGGCCGGGGCCTGTGAGTTCGCGAAAGAAGATATAGCTCTTGTTTTCGCGCATGATCTTGCGCCCCTCTTCGGGATTTGCGCGCAACCATTCGACAATACCCTGCATGTTGGCCTTGCCATCGGCAAGCAGGCCGCGTTCGCGCATCACCCGGCCGATGCCGGTATAGTCACGGCCATTCTGTCCGTCATAGCCAATCCGCATGACTGAACCGTCGGGCATGGCGATCCGGCCCGAACCCTGGATTTGCAAAAAGAAAAATTCGATATGATCAGACGCCCAGGCCAACTCGAGACCCTTGCCTTCCAACGCACCATCATCAATCTGCGCGCGTTCTTCAAACGGCACCAACCGCGTGCCATTGATTTTGCCCCGGATACGCTTGTCCTTCAAATCTTCCGAAAATAGGCCAAGATCAACATCGAGCAAATTGGTTGGGCGCCGGTAAATCGGAACCTGACTGCCATTGTTGCGCACGCGCGATCCCTGAATCTGGGGTTCAAAATAGCCGGTGGCAAAGGCTTTGCCATCTCCAACCTGCACCGCTTCAAAATAGCGTTCAAAAAATTGTCGTGCGTCATCTTCCGGCCAGTTGGTTGCAGCCTCGCAGGACTGACGCCAATCTTCACCCTGGGTCAGGCCGCTATTGTCGGTGCGACGCACCAAAGACGAACAGCTGGTGCGGAACGATTGCAGCGCCGCGCGTGCCTTTACCGGTTGCAAGTTGAGCGATGCTATATCGCGACCGAGAGCAATTCCAGCTCCGGTGGCTCTGGTGTCGTCATCAGAAATGGGAGTGACTTGGTCAGAGGCAATGGCTTCAATTGTTCCCGCCGTTTGCCGGACCGGGGTTTGCCAAACCGTTGGGCGCGTTGGCTGAGAGACCGGTTGCGGGCCCGCAACCCATTCCCCGCCTTCAGGCGGTGCACCGCGGGCTGTTCCTTCCGGGATAATGGATAGCGAACAGGCGCTAACAAGCGCCATCGCGCCAAACAATCCCCCGATTTTCATAATCTTAGTGCTGAGTTCCGCGAACGCGTTAAGCTTCATCGGTCTCGTCAAGAATCCAGTTCGGATTGGCGCTGGAAAGATCACGCATGAAGGTCCAAACATCATGCGTCTCCACGGCATCCGTCAATGAGCCACCGATCAGTTTGCCGTCCTTGTCTTTAACGACAGCAGCAATATCGGCATCAAAACGTACGGTGATACGAGCCATCGGCCGATCATAATCAGCATCAGCAATGCGCGCGTCTTCGATCCGCACCAGCCGGTTTTCAAGAATCTCGCCGTTCTTTTCCCGCGCTTCAATAGCGGTGATAAAGCTTTCATAGACATCATCATCACACAATTCTTTGAGCTGTTCGCGGTCTCCGGTCCAGAAAGCCTCCAAAATCATATCATAGGCCGCCTTGGCACCTTCGACAAAGCGACCGGCGTCAAAATTGCGATCAGCATTGATGATGGCGCGTATGCCCGATTCGGCTGCGGCGTCATAGATCATCGCCGGTTGCGGTGCAGGAGCCGGCGAAGCTGGCACGATATCCGGAATAGGACCATCGCGATTATCTTCGCGCGCGGTCCGATCCTGAGGACGCTTATCCAAGCCGTTCTCTATGTTTCGGGGGGTATGCTCCTGTTCATGACCGGTGCGTTTTCCCAATACGGAATAGAGGCGCAGGCCCAGAAAAGCAGCTACCATCGCTAACAGAACAATCTCGATAGTCACGATATCTCCAATATCTCAAATTCCCCTCTACATAGGCAGGAATTGCGCCAGTTTCAAATGGCTTTCTCTTTTCCGGCGCGTATTTCGCGATCTGTTGTCTGCTTTAAGGAGCTCTTATCGGCTAAACTAAGCCAAGCTTTGTGAATATGGCCTTACGGAATATTACTGATGCCCGCCGCTTATCGACTGGAAGAGCAGACATATTTGAGGCATTGCCCTGCCTCTAATCCCCTGCTAGGCGCGCTGCAAACGGGGCGTTGCGATACTTCCTCGACATTATGATTCTATTTTTCCGAAAGGACGAGCCAAATGGCTGACGAAAATGACAATATCACCACTCCAGAAACGGCAGCCAATGGGGCTGACAATCAACCACAAATCGGTGTTATCTCGCAATATGTGAAAGACCTTTCAGTCGAAAACCCAAATGCTCCCGATGTTTATCAGTGGGAAACCCAGCCACAGATTGATGTTCAGTTCAATATCGGTTCGAAGCCGGTTTCGGATGAGGTTAATGAAGTTGAGCTGAAAATCGATGTGGTAGCAAAAGCGGACCAAGGCATCGCCTTTCAGGTTGAGCTGCTTTACTGCGGCCTTTTCGGATTGCGCAATGTCTCTGATGAACAAGCCCATCCGTTCCTGTTTGCTGAAGCACCGCGCTTGCTCTTCCCATTTGCTCGCGCAATCATTTCCGACGCCGTACGCGATGCCGGATTCCAGCCACTGATGCTTGAGCCGATTGACTTCACCGCACTCTATATGCAGCAGCGTGAGCAGCAAGCCGCGATGCAATCTGGAGAACAACCGGTTGGTAACGCCTGAGCATAACGTCTTCAGGGGCATGAATATGCTGCGTGACCGTATCAGGGCGCGCTGGTGAACCTGCTAAAATCTACCGGAACCATAGCGGGACTGACAATGGTCAGCCGCATATTTGGGTTCGTGCGCGATATCATGCTCGCGCGAGTCCTTGGTGCAGGCGCGGCGGCAGACGCATGGCAACTCGCGTTTCAGCTCCCCAATATCTTTCGCAGGCTATTTGCCGAAGGGGCCTTTTCAGCCGCTTTCGTACCGCTGTTCAACCGCAAGATGGAAGAGGATGAGCAACGCTCTGCCGCACAGAATTTTGCGGTTGATGTGCTATCGGTATTCGTTCCGATTTTGCTTGTTTTCTCAGCCATCATGATGCTGGCAATGCCGGGTATCATCTGGCTGATTGACGATTTTGGAGAAGGTGGTCGGACTTCGGAATTCTCCATTTCACTGGCGCGGATAACCTTTCCCTATCTTGGCCTGATCAGCATGACGACGCTCTTCGCTGCGATCTTGAACAGTCTGAGCCGCTTTGCCGCTGCCGCTGCGGCTCCAATCATGCTGAATATTTGCATGATCTCAGCCTTGCTGATTGCGCTTTGGATAGATGGTGGCCAAGATCCTCGACAAGCCGCGTATTTTCTCGCGATGGGCGTTGCCTTGGCCGGCTTGTTTCAGATGCTGTGGCTCTATTACTGGGCCAGAAAGGCTGGCTTTACCTTTGCGATCCGGAAACCGAGGATCACCCCAGACGTCAAAGAACTCGGCGTCCTGATCCTGCCCGCAATATTTGGTGCCGGAATTTATCAGATCAGCCGCTTCATTGACTTGTTTTTTCTGGGCCGCCTGCCGGAAGGCAGCTTCGTCTATCTGGCTATGGCCGACCGGCTCAACCAGTTGCCGCTTGGCATTATCGGTATTGCACTGGGCACCGCAATCCTGCCTGCCCTGTCGCGCTTCATTGCCAAGGACGACCAGGGCGGCGCACAGAGATTGCAGAGCAACGCCATCGAGCTGGCGATGTTATTGACCATTCCCGCGACCATTGCTCTGTTCTTCGCTGCAGGGCCACTGGTTACGTCCTTTTATGTCGGTGGCAATTTCAAAGCGAGCGATGGCGGGACCACCGCGAGCGTGGTCGCTGCGCTAGTCGTCGGCCTACCAGCCTATGTTCTCGTCAAAGTTCTGATCCCTGGGTTTTTCGCGCGCAAAGATACCAAAACTCCGGTTTATACTGCAGCCATTTCCTTGTTTATCAACATCGCGCTCAATCTGCTGCTCATTCCGATCTACGGCATTGTCGGGCTGGCTTTTGCCGGAGCCGTGGCGGCGTGGGCTAATTGCGCCATGCTTTACACGATGCTGCACCGGCGCGGTCATTTTCATCTGGAAATCTCACTGCTGCTGCGAATCATTCGGATCACCATTTCGGCAGCTGGCATGGCTATTGTGTTAATCTATGCCGCGCCGATTGGCGAAGGGTTATATGATGGCACCATCTGGCAGCGGATCGGGTCAATAACCGCTCTGGTCAGCGCCGGCGGTCTTGTTTATGCGGTGCTGGCATGGGTGACGGGCGCGGTAGATCGCGACAAGATCGCCCTACTAACCAAGAAGAAGGCAGCCGATGAGGCAGCACAAAAAGGACAATGATCATGCGTACGGTTTCGGGCATACAGCCCACGGGTAATCTCCATCTCGGCAATTATCTGGGCGCGATCAAAAACTGGGTGAAGCTGCAGCAGGAATCGGAATGCCTTTTCTTTCTCGCTGACTTGCATGCGATTACAGTGCCCAATGATCCAGCAGAATTGTCTGCCAATTGTCGTGACATGACGGCGGCGTTGATCGCTGCCGGGGTCGATACGCAAAAATCGATATTGTTCAATCAGGCCCGGGTTCCCCAGCATGCCGAGCTGGCATGGTTGTTGATTTGCAACACACCAATGGGCTGGTTGGATCGCATGACGCAGTTCAAGGAAAAATCCGGTAAGCATAAACAGCGCAGCTCACTGGGCCTTTACGGCTATCCCGTTCTGCAGGCCGCCGACGTGCTGATTTATCAGGCCACCCATGTGCCGGTGGGCGAGGATCAGAAACAGCATCTGGAGCTGGCCCGCGATATCGCGACGAAGTTTAACAGCGATACCGAACAAGAGGTTTTCACGCTACCCGAGCCCTATATCGGCGCAACGGCTGCTCGGATCATGTCGTTGCGCGATGGTGCAGCGAAAATGAGCAAATCCGATCCGTCGGACCTGAGCCGGATCAACATGACCGATGATGACGACACCATCGCCAAGAAGATCAAAAAGGCGCGTACAGATGCCGATCCTTTGCCCGGCAAGCTGGAGGACTTGGAGGGCCGTGCAGAGGCGACAAATCTGGTCGGTATTTATGCTGCGCTGGAAGACAGCACACCCCAGGCAGTGCTCGACCAACATGCCGGACAAGGCTTTGGTGCCTTCAAACCGGCCCTGGCCGATCTTGCCGTTTCCAAGCTGTCCCCGATCCGCAACCGGTATGAAGAATTGCGTCAGGACGAAGGAGCGATCGACGCTATCTTGCGTGATGGTGCCGAACGGGCGCAGGCTTTGGCCCAGCCGACGGTGGATAAAGCTTATTCGGCTCTGGGACTGCTCCGCGATTAAGCTGTTCTGGCCTCGATGAAGCGGGCCCAGCCCATCTTATAACGGGATCGCTGTCTCGAACTTTTTGCAAGACCAGATGACATGGCTATCATACCGCCTGATGGCGGGGTTGCTCATAAAGGTCTGTTTGCCCCAATCCTCATACCATTCCAGACTGGGGCCCTGCACCACCAGGCAATAGTCGACGGGGCCTGAGATATGATAGCCCTGCAGAATCTCGGGCGTGACGCGAATCTGTTCGTCAAAGGCATCAAAGGCTTCGATGCTTTCATTCTGAAAGGAAACAAGGACGATCAAGCGAACGCCGATTTCACCGCTGCGCAGCACCGCCACGTCTTTTTCAATGAAACCCGTATCTCGCAGCAGTTTCAGCCGCCGCCTTACCGCGGACGCTGACAAGCCCACCGCTTCACCTATATCGGCATGCGTGCGCTGATTGTCGCTTTGGACAATCTTCAGAATCCGCCGATCAAAATCATCCAGATCAGATATCGTGATGGTTGCGTTATTCGTCATATTTTCCACTTCATACGCATATTTACGCCGACTTTATAACGATTAAAAGCGAGAATAAGCAGAAAATCGTTGCTAGATCACTGTCACCTCATCTTCGACGTTCCTCAGTTTCTTTTTGGATAATTCCTCCATCCTTCAGAAGGCCCTCACAATGAAACGTTCCTTTTCCCTGTTCTGCACCATTTTCTTGATGTGCACAGCGGCCATTCCAGCCCAGGCTGCTGACAAAACCGTTTCACCGTCCGCTACCGAGAACCGCTGCAGCGATGGCGTGCTGGAATGCATCGTATCGATTGAAACCCCCGGAGCGCCATCCATATCGCCAGACGGCAAGGCAGTAGCCTTCACGATCCGGACAGCGGACTGGGAGAAAAACCGCTTTGATCGCGAAATCCATCTCACGGAAAATGGCAAGACCTTTCAGCTGACCAACAATCCCAAAGGATCATCCGGCGATATTGCCTGGTCTCCTGATGGCAAGCTGATTTCCTATCAAGCCAATACCGATATCGGCACCCAGATTTTCCTGATGAACCGCGACGGCAGCGACGTGCGCCAAATCACGGCTTTACCGGGTGGAATCAATTCCTATATCTGGTCGCCTGATGGCCGCTACATGGCTTTGAAACTGAGCGAGCGACCAGCAAAATCCAAAGCACAGGTGGAAAAAGCTTATGGCAGTTTCGCATTTGCCGACGATTATTCCGGCCGCGACCATCTGTGGTTGCTCGACCTGACAAAGGCCGCGAGTGCCAAAGCACCGATTACCGAGCGCGCCGAACATGCGGACACAGAGGCACCCTTACGGCGGCTGACAGGAGGCACGGCCTTCACCATTGGCAGCTTCTTTGGCGGCAGCTTTACGTTCACACCCGACAGTAAGGAAATCCTGTTCGATCATGCCAATAGCGGATCGCCCTATGATTTGGGTACGCAGGATATTTCCGCGGTCAATATCGCGACCGCCAAGCAGCGCCCTGTTGTCCGCCGTCCTGGCATGGATCTCGACCCTAAAGTCTCTCCCGATGGCAAGACCGTGGCCTTTCATATGGGCGAGCCGCCTTATTACTATACCCGTCAATATTGGATGGGCCTGACCCCGATTGAAGGCGGAAAGATCGAACAGATCAGCAATAGTACCGATAAGTATAATGATGCCAATATTATTGGCTGGCAAGGTAACTCGATATTTTTCATGTCGCAATATCGGGTCGAAAGCCATCTGTACCGCATGGATTTGGATACGCGTGTTGTCACCAATTTGACCGCTGGTCGCGGCCGGGTAGAGGGATATTCCTTTACCGCTGACGGCAAAACTGTTGCGTTTGGCGCGGTGGATGGTGAGCGTGCGAAGGAGATTTACACCCGCAAAGTGACGGCGACCGGATATGCTGATGAAAGGCGCCTTACTCAATTCAGTCAGGCGATTGCCGACTGGCCGAATACGGAAGTACGTCTGGTTCAGTGGACCACGCCGGACGGACTGGATTTGGAAGGCGTTCTGACCTTACCAGCTCCGGAAAACCGGCTGGATGGACCTATGCCGGTGCTGGTTATCGCTCATGGGGGTCCATCAATCGCCGCACGCCCACGGCGCATGCCAGATGAAGTCTATCCGACCGAATATTGGCTGCGCAAAGGGGCCGCAATTTTTGAACCCAATTACCGGGGGTCGGGAAGCTATACCGACGAACTGATGGCAGCCAACGTTCGCTCCTTGGGGATCGGCTACACGGTAGACATCGAGTCCGGGATCGATCACTTGATAAAAATCGGGATAGCCGACCCCGAAAAACTCGGTGCCATGGGCTGGAGCGCCGGCGGCTCAGTGACTGCGGGACTCGCCGTGCGAACGACGCGCTTCAAGGCGTTTTCCGTGGGTGCAGGGATAACCAGCTACGCAACCTATTATGGGCTAAGTGATCAGCCCACCAGCCCGCTCGCCTATCTGAAAGCAACACCATCGGATGATCCGGAAATTTACAAAGCAACAGGAGCCATGGGCTCGATCAAAAATGCGGTCACACCGACGCTGATCCAACATGGCCGAGATGATAACCGGGTGCCCTTCGCCAATGGGATGGAATTCTTCCGCGGACTTAAGGATGCTGGCGTCGAAACCGAACTGATTATCTATGAAGATACAGGTCACGTCATATCACGGCCAAAGGAGTGGATGGCAGCGATGGAACATAATATCCGTTGGTTTGATACCCATCTCTTTGGTGACAGGGACAGCCCGGACCTCGGCTTAGTTGGCCGCTAAAGGCGGCGGCGCGAAGACCGGGGATGCGGGGCCCAGCGGGATTTCAAACGCCACCCAGACCATGATCAGTGCCAGTCCTGCGCCGAGCAACCAGAGCGCATAGGGCAGCATCATCGCAGTCAGGTTGCCAATACCGAAATCCTTGTTCCAGCGCTGACAGAAGATCAGGATGAGCGGGAAATAGACCATTAGCGGCGTTATGATATTGGTCGCGCTGTCACCCACGCGATAGGCTGCCGTGGTGGTTTCCGCGCTGACCCCGATCAGCATCAGCATCGGCACCAATATTGGCGCGAGCAGCGCCCATTTGGCACTGGCCGAGCCAACAAACAGATTCATAACTGCGACGAATATGACCACCAGGGCTAATAATATTGGCGCGGGCAGATCAAGGCTTTGCAGCATCTCTGCGCCATGGACTGCGGTAATCAGGCCGAGATTCGACCATCCGAACATCGCCACAAAATGCGCGACCATGAAGGCGAGAACCAGGAAATAGGCCATGTCGGCCATGCTGTCGCTCATCATCTTGACAAGATCACGATGGGTTTTGATATTGCCGACGCCCTTGCCATAGGCCCAGCCCGCAAGCAGGAAGAGCAAAAAGAAACCGGCGACCAGCGATTGGTAAAAGGGCGTGAACTGTGCCTCCGCCGAAGCGGTTTCATCGATCAGCGCCGTACCGGGACCAACGGTCATCAACAGCCAAAGCGCGATTACGCCAAGCGTTGCAAGGCCCGCATAGCGCAGACCGCGTTTCTCACCCTCATCGAGTGGACGATCCTGCACATCATCAGCAGGTTCGTCGCTATCAGCAACATTGCCGCTGGGGTTGATCGATCCGCTATAGGTACCCATGCGCGGTTCGATAATCTTGTCGGTGACATACCAAATGACCGGCAGAAAAACGAAAGTCATGACAAAGATAAAATACCAGTTTCCGGCAATATTGGCTTCCCAGCCCGGAAACACGGTTTCCGCAGCCGCTTGGGTAATGCCGAATAGCAGGGCATCGAGCTGTCCCGGAAACAGATTTGCCGAGAACCCGCCGGATACGCCCGCAAAAGCAGCAGCTATGCCCGCAATCGGATGGCGGCCGGCAGCAGCAAAAATAACACCCGCCAAGGGAATCAAAACCACATAGGCCGCGTCCGCCGCCAGATTGCCGAGCATCGCCACCAGCGCGACAATCGGCGTGAGCAGGAATGTCGGCGCGTTGCGCACGCCTGCGCGCATCGCAGTGCCGAACAGGCCCGAGCGCTCTGCCACGCCGGCGCCGAGCATCACCACCAGCACGTAGCCGAGCGGATGGAAATGGGTGAAAGTCTTGGGCATCTCTACCCATAACCGCCGGATATTATCGGCAGAGAGCAAACTCGTCGCGGCAATGACCGTGCGTTCACCGGTGTCCGGGTCGACCGCGATCGGATGTATGGCTGACCAACCCAGCAGATCGGCCACAACCGACAAGGCAACAACGAAAAGGATCAGGTAGAAAAACAGAAAGACCGGGTCTGGAAGCTTGTTGCCTGTTCGCTCAATCCATCCGAAAATTCCGGTATTCAGGCTTTGCGCGCTGCCGTTTGTCATTGAATCTGGTCTCCGCCTGAATGAATGTAAAACCTGTTCATAGCCATATATCCCTTTCAATCGTCAAGAATAATGGTTGTTGATAGGCTGTATCTATGGATGACCAAGTGTGGCTGGACTATCAAAAGCAGCAAAGACTTCGCTCAACCCGATTGGCTTTTCCATTGCCCGCAAAGCATTCAGTGCGCTTGTCAGATCAAGCCGATAATAGGCCACAGGGCCTTCACTGTGCGTTATCTTGGCGCCAAGTGCGGCGACGAGGCGAACGGCTTTTCTGTTCTCGCGCATGATCGCGATATCCATTGTTCGCAGTCCTTTCGCCACGCAATCCGAGAATAAAGCCGCGATAAGAACGCGAGACACGCCTTTGCCATGATAGTCATCGAGTACCGCAATCGCGAACTCGCCACTGGTTGGATCGTCCGGGTTCCTGATGGCATGGGCCGCGGCAATGCCCGGATGATGATCCTCATCCATATCGACCACGCCCCAGGCAATATGATTCTCACCGTCCACAGCCGACAGCTTTTCCACGACCGATGGCGGCACGGTCTTGAAGCTGGAAAAGAAGCGCAAATAGCGGGAGCGGTCGGACAATTCCATGATTCCGCGCTCGATCTCATCCTGATCAGACGGGTGCAATGGCCGCAGGCAAGCCTGCATGCCAGACCGCAGCTCTGTGAGAATCACGCAGGGACGTTCGGGTCCGGTATCGATTTGTTCTGGCATGATTGGCCTTCTTGGGGGGTTGGGGTGCTATTACGCTTATCAAAATTTCCATCCGGTTGATAGGATCGCCCGCGGACAAGGTCCGAAGCAGAAAAAGCTGTCCTTTGCGGTCAAGATTATGCCATTATTGTGTCAACAGATCGAAACGATTCTATGAGGAGAGAAAGTGATGGCCACCGCAGTAAAGGACGCTGGTAGCGCAATGCAGGTCGATGCCGGGTTCAATATTCCCGATCCGACAACCATTGACCGACTTGAAGGCAAAGTCTCCGATGCGGAATGGAAATTGCGCTGTGATCTCGCCGCAACCTATCGACTTTGTGCGATGCACGCCTGGACCGATCTGGTTTTCACCCACATCTCCGCGCGCTTGCCGGATGAAGATGGCGAAGAACGGTTTCTGATCAATCCTTATGGCGTGATGTTTGACGAAATGACCGCCAGTTCGCTGGTCAAGATAGACCTGGAAGGCAATATAAAGCAGGACACTCCCTATTTCATCAATCCAGCCGGGTTCACCATCCACAGCGCGGTGCACAGCGCCCGCGAAGATGCGGGATGCGTCATTCACGTGCACACGCCTTATGGTATCGCCGTCTCGGTCCAGAAAGAAGGCCTGCGCCGTTACACCCAATTTTCGATGCAGGTGCATGATGATCTGGCCTATCACGATTATGAAGGCATTGCGCTGGACCTGGAAGAGCGAGAGCGCCTGATTGCCGATGTGGGTGAAAAGAACCTGCTTATCCTGCGCAATCACGGGACACTGACGCTAGGTAAAAATTGTGCATTGGCTTTCCTGCGCATGTATTTTCTGGAAAATGCCTGCAAGACCCAAATCCTGGCGCAAGCGGTGGGTGGGACCGAGCATTTGCACGAGGAACCGGAAGAAATGGGCCACCGCGTGCACCAGCAAACCGCGCCTGCCTTCATGCCGGGTCTGGGGGATAACCTCGTCTGGCCGGGCCTGATGCGCAAATTGAATCGCACCAATCCGGGTTTTGACTATTGATTACATCCGCTGCGGCTTGCGCGGCGCTTCATTTTCGCTAAACCATCGCGATGGATATTATCTCAATTCGCGGCGGCAAAAAGCTGTCTGGCCCTATTCCGATTTCTGGCGCTAAAAACAGTGCGTTGACTCTGCTGCCTTGCGCGCTGCTCACCGAAGAGCCGGTAACGTTGCGCAACCTGCCACGGCTCGCTGATGTCGACAGTTTCGGCCATTTGCTCAATCAGCTTGGCGTATCGACCACCATTGAAGGCGCGCGGCCGGAAGATTTCGGACGGGTAATGACCCTGAAAGCCGGAAAGATCACGTCTACCGAAGCGCCCTATGACATTGTCCGCAAGATGCGCGCTTCCATCCTCGTGCTTGGGCCTTTGTTGGCGCGTGCTGGAGAATGCCGGGTATCCTTGCCCGGCGGCTGTGCGATAGGGAACCGGCCGATTGATTTGCATTTGAAAGCGATTGAAGCGCTGGGCGCGACTATTGAGACGACCAGCGGCTATGTGACTGCCCGCCAGCCGGACGGCGGATTGCCGGGTGGTGAATTTACCTTCGCCGTCGTTTCTGTTGGCGCGACCGAAAACGCTCTGATGGCAGCCGTGCTGGCCAATGGCGAGAGCCGCCTCAGAAACGCCGCGCGGGAACCGGAAATTATTGATCTGTGCAATATGCTGGTCGCAATGGGCGCAGAGATTGAAGGCATCGGATCATCCGACCTAACGATACACGGCGTTCCCCGCCTGCACGGTTGCACCTATCGGGTGATGGCCGACCGCATCGAAGCGGGTAGCTATGCCTGCGCTGTCGGCATTACCGGCGGAGAGGTTGATCTGGTCGGCGCCAATGCGGACGAAATGGAAGCGACCTTAGCGGCCTTGACCGAAGCAGGGCTGCATATTGAGCCCTATAACAAAGGCATCAAGGTTGCAGCCAACGGAACGCTGAAACCACTCACTCTCTCGACCGCACCCTACCCGGGCCTTGCCACCGATATGCAGGCACAGCTGATGGCTATGCTCTGCATGGCCGATGGAGCAAGCGTGCTCACCGAAACGATTTTCGAAAACCGCTATATGCACGTGCCCGAACTCAACCGGATGGGCGCGGACATCGAGACCAAGGGCCGAACGGCCGTTGTGCGTGGCGTCAAGAAAATGACCGGTGCCCCGGTCATGGCCACCGATCTGCGGGCGTCGATGAGTCTCGTGATCGCGGCGCTGGCAGCGGAAGGCGAAACCCAGTTGCAGCGCATCTATCATCTTGATCGCGGCTATGAGAGGCTCGAGGAAAAACTCGCTGCTGTAGGCGCCGATATTGAACGCATCAGCGGGGACTAGGTGATAATAGGCTAGCACTTATGGCAGCTTGCATGTCGGGCGCTTTTACCGTGTAATCCTTTTCATAAATAGGAGAGGATGAGTCCATGTTTTCAGGGCCAATAGAAGACCGGCTGGCAATCCGGGAATTGCACGACAGCTATTGCGATGCCGTTTTACGGACAGACCCCGATGATTGGGGAGCCCTCTGGACTGAAGATGCTGTCTGGTCGCTTATGGGCACCGAGGTCGTGGGGCGCGAAAATATCGTCAACCTCTGGAACGGCGCGATGAGCCAGTTTGATGCTGTCAGCTTCCTGGGCATACCAGGCAGCCTTGAAGTCACCGGCAACACCGCCACTGGCCGATACCAGACCCATGAGATCCTGGTCGAAAAGGGCGAACCGCGTATTGCTGGCGGACGCTATGATGATGAGTTCGTCAAAATTGACGGCCAATGGCTCTACAAAAAACGTATATTCAATGTCGTCGCTCAACTGGGCGGACAAAAGCTTTAGGGGGAATTTGAAGCATGGCTAAAATATTAATCGCAGCCCATATTGATGTGGATCCGGCAACACGCGAAGAATGTCTGATTAAGGCGCAGCCCTATATTGACGGCGCTCTGAGTCAGGAAGGCTGTCTGTGCTATAGCTGGGCTGCGGATATGAATAACCCCGAACGCATCGAAGTGTTTGAAGAATGGACCGACGAGGAAGCTCTCGCGCAGCATTTCAAGGACGTGCATTATTCGAGCATGCTCGCACATATCGGCAGCTTTGGGCTGAAAAATGCGGTCAGCGCCAAATATCGCGTCGATGCGGAAAGCCCGGTTTACAATGCAGAAGGCGTCCCTACCCCCGCCTTTGATTGAACATTCAGCAGGAATAATGACATGAACGAAGCGGTCTCAAAATCCCTTTTTCAACCGGATATCCTGGTTGATCCATTCGACTTTTACGAAGAGCAGCGCGCCAAAAACCCTGTCTTTCTAGATGAAGCGAGCGGTGCTTACATTGTCTTGGACTATGACCTGATATCCGAGGCCGTTGGTCGGCTGGATGACTTTTCCAATAATTTCACCGCTTTATTGTCCGGTGGAAAATCGGATGAAGAATTGGCGAATGATGAAGAAATTCAGGCCATCCAATCCGAAGGGTGGCCGCAGGTCAATACCTTGTTGACGGCTGACCAGCCCGTGCACACCCGCTTCCGCAAACTCGTCAATCTCGCTTTCTCCATGCCCAAGGTCAACAAGCTCGAAGACAGCATCAGGGCCATGTCCACCGAATTGATTGATGGCTTTATCGACAAGGGCGAATGTGAGTTCATGGAAGAATATGCCATTCCCATGCCGGTCAGAACGATTGCCGTGCAGCTGGGACTGGACGTCGCCGATGCCGGTACGATCAAGCGCTGGACCAATGCCTTTGTGGACCGGTTATCCGGCATGATGACCCGCGAGCGGCAACTAGAAACCGAACGCGAAGTGGTGGAATATCAACATGCGCTGAAAGCCAATATGGATGCGCGCCGAAAAGAGGCGAAAGACGATATCCTGTCCGATCTGGTCAATGCGCAAGTGGATGGCGAACGCCCCCTTGATGACGCGGAATCGCTTTCCATTGTCCAGCAGCTGATGGTGGCCGGTAACGAAACGACCACCGCTGCTTTGGGCGAAGGCCTGCGCCTGTTTGCGACCAACCCCGACCAGTATAAAAAGATTCAGGACGATCCTTCGCTGATCCCCAATGCGGTCGAAGAAGTATTGCGGATGTCGAGCGGCTCTTCCGGTATCTGGCGGGTGATGCACCGGGATGCGGAACTGGGCGGCGTCATGCTGCCCAAGGGCGCGATGGTGATGATGCGCTATCATGCCGCCAATCGCGATCCCAAGCAGTTTGAGAACCCCAATGAATTTCAGGTGGACCGCAAAAATGCGCGGACTCATCTCGCCTTTGGTAAAGGCATTCACATGTGCGTCGGTAATATGTTGTCGCGTAAGGAAATGACGGTGTCCTTTCAGGAATTTGCCAAACGGATCGACAATATCCGGATCAAGGAAGGCGCGGAACTGACCTATCCGCCCAATATGATGCTGCGCGGGCTATCGTCTTTGCCGCTCACTTTTGACAAACGCTGATAACAGACAAAGGGCAGAGACTATGGGGATGATGGACGGAAAAGTTGCGCTTATTTCCGGTGGCGCCGAAGGCATTGGCGGCACCGCAGGCAGACGATTTGTCGAAGAAGGCGGATCCGTCATGCTCGGCGATATCCAGCTCGAAAAAGCACAGGCCCATGCCGCGTCTTTGGGCGATCGCGCAGCAGCAATAGAGCTGGACGTCCGCAATCTTGACCAATGGCATGCCGCGGTAAAGGCAACGCAGGACAGGTTTGGCAAGATTACCACCCTGTTCAATATTGCAGGCATTTCCGAGCCCGGCGCGGTTGATGATGTGGACCTCGACAGTTGGAGCCGAACCATCGACATTAATCTCAACGGCACCTTTTACGGCTGCCGGGCGGCCCTGCCTGCAATCGTGGACAGCGATGAAGACGGATCGATAGTCAATGTCGGCTCCATGCTCGCGATGCGCCCCGGATCTGGCATGGCGGCCTATTCTGCGAGCAAAGGCGCGGTTACGGCGCTGAGCAAATCACTGGCGCTGCATTGTGCCGCACAGGGGAACAAGGTCCGGGTAAACACCGTCCACCCGGGGGCCATCGATACGCCGATGTACCAACGCTATCTCGCCGCATTTCCCGGAACCCATGAAGAGGCCGTTGTCGCCTTTAATTCCAATCATCCGATCAACCGCGTCGGCCAGGCGGAAGAAGTCGCCAATGCGATGATCTGGCTGTCCAGCGCAGGGGCGAGCTTTACCACCGCAAACGATGTCACCGTCGATGGCGGCGGCAGTTACCGGGAATAGGATCGGTCTAAGACAGATAAGGGCCGTTCATCAGCCAAAGAAAAGGGGCCGCCGAAGCCGCCCCTCCTTCAGCCAGATGTGAGATGCGAAATTCTGGCGTCGGTAATCTTGGTATTCTTTAGCGCCCGTTACTGGCGACAATATCGACCACGGTGCCTCCGCCGGAGCGGCTGTTGAGCGTAATCACATAGGCGCCATCGTCCGAACCGCGCGTCCCGCCCAGGACATGCTCGCTGCCGCGCAGCAGATATTCTGCGCTATAACCGCCGCGTTTGGCCTGGGTGTAATAATAGTCCACGACATTTTTCATCGGGCTGGCGGTGGAGAAGCTGACCACGCGAATGTCGCATAGCCCGCCTTCAACGCCGGCCGCTTCCTTGACATTGGCCTTGGGATAGACCGGAAATTCCGGTGGCATCCGGTTGGCCCAACCCATATCATAGCTAAGCTTTTGATCGCACGTGCCTTTGCCGCGCTGTGCCTGCGCCTTTGCACCAAGAGTTACGCCTTCGGAACCGGCGCAGCTGGTGCACTCGTCATCCGATGTCATGTTACGCGGCTTGGGCGCGCTGAGCATCTTGCCCTCGAACTGCGCGTTGGCATAAGCTTTGCCGCCGGCTGGTGGCACTTTCCCGTCAATCGCGCCATTTGCTCCGCGGATCGCATTGGTGTTGGCCTGGTCGGTCAGATTGGGATCAACCAATATCTGGTCTTCCAGGGCATCTTTCATCGCCGGGTCGGCGGTCAGATTATCATCCAGTTCGGCCAGTTCGGCTTCATTGCCTTCGTTGCTACCGCAAGCGGCCAAGGTCAGCGGCAAGGTAAATGCCGTCGCTGTCAGCAAGAGGGAACGGGATAGATGTGTCATGCAATATGCTCCTGAATATGCCCGGATAATTGCACCAAAAAGCGTTAATTTTTTGTTAGGAAACGTGGTTAAACCGCCAATCTCCTGTTAACCACCTGTCCCAAATCGGGATTCTCAGCCAAACCCGTCCGGCCCATCCATTTCCCCGAATCGAATGAGTCGGGACGTCAAAACAGCCGCCTGCCGATTGACCACCGCCTTTTGATATTCGGGATCCGTGACCATTTCGAGAAACGCGCCGCTATTGGGGTAGCGCGCAATGAACGAACTGTCCCATTGCTTGTCATCCGGCCCGATCACCATCGCTTCCATCTTGCCGCGCCAGATAATCGTCCCGCCAACCCGTTTGAAAATCGGTCCGCTGGTCTTGCCATATTCCTCATAGGCCCGCGCGCCGGTCCAGCCATGGGCCGCATTGGGGTGATCCTCGGGATATTGCGCTGTTTCATGAAATCGCAACAGGTTGAGCATGTTGATCGGCACATCGCGGGGCAGCGCCTTGAATGCATCAAAATGTTCCCGCGAGGGATCGAGATATCGGTCTTCGGCCATAGCCATGGTCTCCTCTCGTCGCAGCTTATTGAAACTGCTTTCTATTCTCCATCCATTGTTCGCGTGATTGGCCCCAGTCGTCAACCCGCGCGTTCTGATAAGGTTCGGGCAATGCGGTTGGCCCACGATTGGTCGACCCAAGCCGTTCGGCCAGCCGGATCGAGGGATGGTTTTCCGGATCAATCGTATGACAGATGTCGCTCCATCCCAGCGTATCGACAGCATAGTTCATGCTCGCCACAGCCGCTTCCAGCGCATAGCCCTTGCCGGCATATTCAGGCGCCACGCCCCAGCCGACTTCCGTGCCCGGCCAGCTATCGGGATACCAGGGTCCAATCCGCCCAATCCACTGGCCACTATCTTTGAGGATGAGCGAGAACATCGCATAGCCGCGCACATGCCATGCGCCCACCATCCCGCACAGGTCACGCCAGCTTTCCGCCCGGCTCTTGACACCGCCGATGAAAGTCATGGTTTCCGCATTGGATTGAAACGCCGCCCAGCTTTCAAAATCATCGCCATTGGGCGGGCGCAGGATCAATCGCTCGGTTTCAATACTGATATCATCGATGCTCATCGCTATCCTCCCTGAACCGCGCTGTTATCATAGGTTTATCTGCATAGAAACACTTGCAAAACTGGTGCACTATGCCTATAATACAGTTATGGCTAATCTAATCTCTATACTCATCGGCGGCATCGCCCTTATTTTGGCTTTTGTCGGACTTGTTCCCCTTCTCGGCTGGACCAACTGGCTGATTTTACCCATTGCTGGTGTCGGCGCCCTTTTCGGCCTGATATCTTCGCGCAGCAGCGGCATGTATTTCTGCCTGATCGTCATGGCCATATGTGCTTTCCGCCTCTGGATCGGCGGCGGTATTATCTGATCCCTTTCTGCACGGCGTAGCCAACTGGTCTGAAAGCCGTCTGCGAAATTCGACAAATTATGCGCAAAATCGTGGTGAAATTCTGTCGAACCGTTTGCCTTCGGCGACAAGCTGAGCCCGTGCCTGAAGCTGTCCAACAAGATCCTGTCCCATTCATCGACCGAAACATAACCCAAGTGCGACCGTGTAGGACAGCATAATTATCAACGCCCCAAACTAATTTATATTGCCACCCCATCGGCCCGGGCCTAGGCGCAATAGCATGACAGGCCAAGCATCCACCAGCCGACTGGGGCTCTTACAGGCGCTTCTTGCGTGCTGCATCTGGGGTGTAATGCCAATTTATTTCAAGCTGTTAGAGAGTGTTGCCCCGCTCGAAGTCGTTGCCCACCGGATTGTTTGGTCGGTGCCGGTTCTTTTGATCATCCTCTATTTCCGTAAAAATCTATCCGGTCTGCGCGCCGCTTGGGCAGAAGCAAAAATACGGGGGCCCTTGCTGGCGACCGCCCTGCTCATTACCGTTAACTGGCTCGTCTATGTCTGGGCCATTCAGGAAGACCACATTCTCGCAGCTAGCCTCGGCTATTTCATCAGCCCATTGCTCAGCGTTTTTCTCGCTAACATCTTCCTCAAGGAAAAGCTGAGTCGCAACCAATGGATCGCTGTCGGCATAGCCGCCATTGGTGTTTCCATCCTCGCGATGGAGGCATGGCAGACCCTGTGGATCAGTCTCGCACTGGCGGGGTCATGGGGGTTATATGGCTTGGTCCGCAAAGTTACTGATGTCGGTCCAATCGTCGGGCTGACTGTGGAGACGAGCTATCTGCTTTTGCCTTTCCTGCTGTTTATCGGCTGGATCACTTTTGGTACCACAACGCCGACCACAACCACGCATCTTGGTGACAATCTCACCATCGATATACTGCTGCTGGGCGGTGCAATAGTCACGGCCACGCCGCTGATGCTATTTGCTGCGGCGGTCAAGAAAATGAAGTTCAGCACCATTGGACTAACGCAATATATTGCGCCGACATTGCAATTTCTGATCGGTGTATTTCTCTACAAAGAGCCGCTCACGACATCGCATATCATCTGCTTCATGCTGATCTGGATCAGCCTGGCGATATTCTCCGCCGACGCGATTTTCGGCGGCGCCAACAAGAAAACGGCTGCGGCCTAGTTCCCCTACCCGACAATCTGCCAACGCAATTCCTGCCCCGCGTGAAACGGAACGATAGTCGCCCCGCCCGCCTCGATAGTTTCCGGTACAATCGTCGTCGAACGCTGCAAGGTCACCGTCCCCTCATTGAGCGGCAGGCCATAGAAATTGGGGCCATGTTCCGAGGCAAAACCTTCGAGCTTGTCGAGCGCGCCTTCTTCTTCAAAAACGGTGGCATAGCTTTCCAGCGCATAGGGCGCGTTGAAAATACCGGCACAACCACAGGCGGATTCCTTGGCATGAATTTCATGGGGCGCGCTGTCCGTACCGAGGAAATATTTCGGCGATCCCGACGTCGCCGCTTTGCGCAAGGCCAGCCGGTGCTGTTCGCGTTTGGCCACTGGCAGGCAATAGGAATGCGGCCTTATGCCGCCCTGAAACATCGCATTGCGGTTGATGTGGAGATGTTGCGGTGTGATCGTCGCACCGACATTGGGGCCGGCGGCATTCACAAAATCAACCGCGTCGGCCGTGGTGATATGCTCGAACACCACTTTCAGTTCCGGCAATTGATCGACAATTTTGGACAGGGTGCGCTCGATAAATACAGCTTCCCGGTCGAACACATCGACATCGGCATCGGTAACTTCGCCATGAATGAGCAGCGGCATGCCGATATCCTGCATCCGCTCCAGCACCGGCATGATATTGGCGACATCGGTCACCCCATGGGCGCTGTTGGTGGTGGCATTGGCGGGATAAAGTTTGGCCGCAGTGAAAACGCCGCCTTCAAAGCCTTTCACAATGTCCACCGCATCCGACGTATCGGTCAGATAACAGGTCATCAGCGGGGTGAATCCTGCATGATCCGGAACAGCCGCCAAAATCCTGTCCCTATAGGCAGCCGCGCTTGCGCTGTCCGTCACGGGCGGTGACAGATTGGGCATGACGATCGCGCGGGCAAATTGCCGCGCCGTATAATTGGCCACGGACCTCAGCATATCCCCATCGCGCAGATGGACATGCCAGTCATCCGGCTGACGGATGGTGATCTGGTCTGGCGATTGATTCATGGTTCGGGCTTTCTTTTAATGCTCAGCGTCCCTACCTAATCTGCATGACCGAAACCAGACTAAATGAACGCGCGGTGATCCGCATATCTGCAACGGATAATAGCGAGGATTGTCGCGAGTTCCTTCAGGGACTCGTTACACAGGATATGCAGGCAGTCCAGCCGGGTGCGCCTTCATGGTCTGCGTTGCTTACGGCGCAAGGCAAAGTGCTGTTCGACTTTTTCCTGTGGGCCGATGGCGACGACATCCTGATCGACTGTGAAAAGGACCATGCCGAAGCCTTGGCCAGGCGTCTCAAACTCTATCGTCTGCGCCGCAAGATCGGCATTGAGATAGACGCAAGTCTCACCGTACACTGGTCTCGCGAAGCAGAAGGGAAGCCCGCTGATCCGCGGCTATCGCTCTTGGGCTATCGCTGGTTCGACGACAGCCAAAAAGAGGAAAGCGTTGATGCGGCCTATAAAGCCCACCGCCTTTCCCTGGGCGTGACCGAGGGTCAGGCCGAACTGGGCAGCGACAAGACTTTATGGCTGGAATGCAATGCCACGGAACTGAACGGCGTCAGCTTCACCAAAGGCTGCTATGTCGGTCAGGAAAACACCGCGCGGATGAACTACCGGCAAAAGGTCAATCGCCGACTGGTCGTCGTGCCGCTTGATCAGGCCGATGAAAAACGCCAGCGCGTGGCCTATCCCGATCTTGGACTGTCCATCGAACATCGCCGAGTCGACGATATTACGGGCTTTGCTCTGCCGGACTGGCTAAAGGCCGCTCTATCCGCGCAACCCGTATAGTTTAAGCCGCGTCGCCTTCTTCGGCTGCTTTGGCCTTTACGGTGCGCCGTTTGCGCACAGGTTTCTTTTCGACTTCAACCTCATCATCATCCGGTTTGATCGAAATGGCCGGTGGTAGAGCGCTGACATCCAGTCCGTTTGGTTCGCCATTGCTTTCTGCAGCCACATCGGCGGGTTTACGCGGACGACGAGCCCGGACAGGTGTTTTCTTGACCGGCGCTTCTGCTTTTTCAGAGTCCTGATCTGCTGATGCGGCAGCTTCCTCATTCTCGGCATCCGCTCTCGGTCCGCGGTCGCGTTGCTGGCGTCCACGTGAGCTACGATCCTCACGTTCGCCGTCTTGCTGCTCGTCCCTGTCATCGCGACCATCATTACGGTCTGTATTTTGACCGCGCTGCTGTTCTTCGCGGGCCAGACGCTGCTCTTCACGGCGCGCCTGGGTATCCGCATTGACGCGGAAATAATGGTCGGCAAATTGGTGATAATATTCGGCGTTAACGCGGTCGCCATTGACCTGTGCATCCTGCGCCATTTTCTTGTATTTATCGAGCATCTGGGCTGCATTGCCGCGCGCACGATTGTCGATCCGGTTATCCCGATCGGCACCGCCACCACCACGATTGCTCTGATTGCGATTGCTATTGTTGTTCCGGCCACGGCGACGGCCGCCGGCCTGACGATTATTCATCAAATTCTGGGTGTCCTTATACCGTTAATAAACTCGGTCTTTCCTGTTATTTTCCTGCCACAAAGGCAGTGCCCGTGCCCCAGATCAAATGACCTGCAGCAACCCAAAAAAGATAAATGATCGCCGGACATCAGCAATATTATCTATATGGGGGTAGGCCAGCGATTTTAGGGATATTGCCAGAAATCATCTGGGCCTGAAACATCCTTAGCGCCTTCATAAGCCAAAACCAAGCAAATTCTATCAGGCGGGCGCGCGGCGCAATATCAGCAACCGGTCATTGCCGCCCAAATCCTGTTTACATTCAACGGCATAACGATGTTTTTCCGCCAATTTCGTGACAGGCTCGGCCTGATCAAATCCGATTTCCAACAGCGCGGCACCGTTTTCCGCCAATAATGCGTCCAGAGCCGGAATGATGATATGATAGTCATCCATCCCCTCCGCCCCGGCGAACAGCGCGGCATGCGGCTCATAGTCCGTCACTTCCCTGGATAATTTCGCCTTTGTCGAAACATAAGGCGGATTGGCGAGAATCAGATCAAAGGGGCCGCCGAGAGATTGCGTCCAATTTGCGGCCGTCCAGTCCTGCAACAGGAAACGCGCCCGGTCACTCAATTCCAGCCGATCAGCGTTATTATGCGCCATGGCCAGCGCCGGCGCACTGGCATCCATCCCGACGCCGCGCGCTTCGGGAAATTCGGACAAAGCCGCGAGCAACAGCGCCCCGCTGCCCGTACCGAGATCGAGAATCATGTTCGGCCGATGCCCGGCGCCCCATTGCACGGCGGTTTCGATCAATATTTCGCTATCGGGACGCGGGATCAGCACATCGGACGATACCTGAAACGGCAAGCTCCAAAACTCCCGCTCGCCGACAATATGCGCCACCGGCTCATGCGCCTTACGGCGCTCCAGCAGAGCGGAAAAGCCATCGGGAACATCGAGTTTTGGCAGATGGAGAAGCAAATCCTGCCGGTTCATGCCCAGAGCATGCGCCATCAGCAATTCCGCATCGAGACGCGGTGTGTCGCTGACCGCTTCCAATGCCTGCGCTGCTTGCTGCAACGCCAGAGAAAGCCCCTCCCCTTCAGGGGAGGGGTTGGGGTGGGGCGCATAGCCGTCGGGCTGGTCCAGTTTCTGCAGATGATCCAGAATTTGCTCCAGTACACCTTCCACGTTTTTCATCACGTCATCGTTAGAGAAGCGCAGCGTTTCATAACCAAGTCGCCTCAGCTGCTGATCCCGCTTTGAGTCATGATCCGCATCATGCGTGTCGCCGTCAATCTCGACAACGAGCCTTTTTTGCGGGCATAAAAAATCTGCAATATAACGGCTAACAACAGCTTGCCGTCGGAATTTGAAGCCACTGAGTTGCGAATTCGAGAGCGATCGCCATAATCTCTTTTCGGGCTCTGTAGGATTTGCCCGCATCTCTTTGGCGCGACCATGTTGCACCGCCAGTTCGGCCTTCGATAGGCCCCACCCCTTGCCCCTCCCCTGAAGGGGAGGGGTTTGTTGTTGTCTATCACCCATCCAGATTGGCGAGGCGGCTGGCTTCATCCTCGGCGATCAGAGCATCGACCATCTCGCCGAGCGCGCCGCCTTCGACGATTTCGGGCAGCTTGTGCAGGGTCAGGTTGATCCGGTGATCGGTCACCCGGCCTTGCGGATAATTATAGGTGCGAATGCGTTCGGAGCGGTCGCCGGAGCCGACCATGGCCTTGCGGGCATCGGCCTCTTCGCTCGCCACGGCTGCGCGCTCCTGTTCGTAGAGCCGCGCGGCGAGTACTTTCATCGCCTGCGCCTTGTTCTTGTGCTGTGATTTGCCGTCCTGACATTGCACAACCAGGCCTGTGGGCAGATGGGTGATGCGAATCGCGCTGTCGGTCTTGTTGACGTGCTGACCGCCTGCACCGCTGGCCCGATAGGTGTCGATGCGCAGGTCTTCGGTGCGGATATCGACATCGACT
The DNA here is from genome assembly GCF_965233695.1 of Parasphingorhabdus sp. Classification (GTDB taxonomy): domain Bacteria; phylum Pseudomonadota; class Alphaproteobacteria; order Sphingomonadales; family Sphingomonadaceae; genus Parasphingorhabdus. Next base: position 1,189,918 of record NZ_OZ247497.1, on the reverse strand, counting down.
TCTTCGGGTTCGGGCAGGACCGCAACGGTGGCGGCAGAGGTGTGTATGCGTCCGCCACTCTCGGTTTCCGGCACGCGCTGGACCCGGTGGACGCCGGATTCGAATTTGAGCTTGGCGAACACGCCCTTGCCCTGAATATTGGCGACAACCTCCTTGAAACCGCCAACCTCCGACGCATTGGCGGAGATCAGTTCTATCTTCCAGCCCTGTTCGTCGGCAAAGCGGCTGTACATGCGGTAAAGATCGCCCGCGAAAAGCGCCGCTTCATCGCCGCCGGTGCCGGCGCGAATTTCCAGCATCGCAGGGCGTTCATCCGCCGCATCCTTGGGCAGCAATTGCAAGGCGAGCGCAAGTTCCGCCTTTTCCAGCGCTTTCTTGACGTCATCCACCTCGTCCGCCGCCATGGCTTTCATCTCGGCATCATCACCGGCGAGCATTTCTTCGAGCCCTGCCTGCTCATCACGCAGGCGCTTTACCTCGGCAGCCGCGTTCGCAACCGGTTCGATCTCGGCATATTCCTTGGACGTCTCGACAAATTTATCGCCGTCGAGATTGCCAGAGGCCATCATCGCCTGCAGCTCGGCAAAACGCGCTTCGATCTGGGCGATGCGTTGGGGGGTTATGGTGGTCAATCGGCCTCTCCCAATTGCGCGACTTCTTGCTCCAAATCTGTCAGATTGGCGTCAAGTTTATCGAGGTCTTCAGAAAACCTGAGGTCCCACATCTTTTCTATGACGGCCGCGACATCCAGTTCGGTCTGCTCGCCCGTCGCAAGGTTTTTAAACTGCACGTTACCGGACGCCAGTTCATCTTCGCCGATGATAATGACAGCCAATGCGCCGATCTGATTGGCCCGCGCCATGCGCTTTTTGAATTTGCCGCTGCCGAAAATTTCTGCCGAAAATTGTGACCCGCGAAGTTCACTTGCCACGGACAGGGCTTTGGCTGAGGCCGTCTCACCCATCGGCAAAATCGCTAATTCTATTGGGTTAGCAGGAACATCGGCAAGCAACATCCCCAGCCGTTCAATCCCGGCGGCCCAACCCACAGCGGGGGTTGCAGGCCCGCCGAGCGATTCAATCAAGCCATCATAACGCCCACCGGCCAGCACAGTACCCTGCGCGCCCAACCGGTCAGTCACAAATTCAAACGCGGTGTGGCGATAATAGTCGAGCCCGCGCACCAGCCGGCTGTTGCGCTCCCACGCCACGCCGCAGGCATCCAGTCCTTCGGTGACCTCGGCAAAAAATTCCTTCGCTTCGCTCGACAGATAGGCGTCAATATCCGGCGCGCTGTCGGCAATCGGGCGGTCCTGCCGCTCTTTGCTGTCCAATATCCGCAGCGGATTGCGCTCCAGCCGGTCCTGGCTATCCTTGGACAGATTCGCCTTGTGCGCCTGAAAATGCGCGACCAGCGCGTCCCGCCAGGCATCTCGGCTCTCGGCATCGCCCAAGGTATTGAGCTGCAAGGTCACGCCATCGGCTATGCCCAGCTCCTTCAAAAGCTGATCGGCAAAACACAGCAATTCGACATCGGCTGCCGCTTCACCTGCGCCAATAATTTCGGCATCGAGCTGGTGAAACTGCCGATAGCGGCCCTTTTGCGGGCGCTCATAGCGGAACAAGGGACCGTGCGTGGACAGCTTCAACGGCATATGCTGCTGCCAGCCGTTGGTCAGAAAGGCGCGGCTGATACCGGCGGTAAATTCGGGACGCAGAGTCAGGCTGTCACCGCCGCGGTCTTCAAAACTGTACATTTCCTTCGACACGACATCGGTGGTTTCACCCAGGGACCGCGCAAAGACGGAAGTGGGCTCAAACACCGGCATCTGCACGCCCTTGAACCCGTAAAGCCGCCGAACGCGCTCGAACGTCTCCACCACATGCTGGAAACGTTCCTGGTCCTCGCCAAATATATCCTGCGTGCCGCGAACGGGTTGCGGTGTCTGTATCTTTGCCATGTTTGCCCTTTTGTCCTGAGCGCGCTTTAGCCGGTGCTGCGCAAAAGCGAAAGATGGCTTATTTTCTATCGCCAAAACGCACGCTTTTTCTTCTCCGCCCTCTGGACGCAGCCGCTAAAAAGCGTCATTCAGCACAAAAGCCACGTTACAGGGGAATGAGTGAGTATGCGTCTGGTTGCATTTTTGGGCCTGTTTTCGGTCCTGTCTTTCGTTTCGCCTGTCACCGCCGCCTCAGCTGCCATGCCGGAGAATCTGAGCAAGCCGACCTATGTTGCGGCGGAAGATACGATCCCGACAGCGCAGGACATCCCCTTCCCCGGCACCATGCGGCTGGAGGTCGATGCCCGCGATAACCAGCAGGGCGTATTCCGCGTAACGCAGGTTATTCCGGTTGCCAAGGCTGGCAAATTAACCCTGCTTTATCCCGAATGGCTGCCCGGCAATCACGCCCCGCGCGGCGAGATTGAAAAGCTGGCGGCGCTGGAATTTACCGCCAATGGCCAAAAGATCGATTGGGTCCGTGATGATATCGATGTGTACGCCTTTCATCTGAACGTGCCCGAAGGCGTGTCGGAAATTACCGCCAAATTCCAATTCACCTCGGCCACCACCAGCAGTCAAGGCCGCATTGTCATGGCGCCATCGATGTTGAACCTGCGCTGGCATCAGGTTTCCCTGTATCCCGCGGGCTATTATGTCCGCCAAATCCCGGTCGAAGCGACCGCTATTTATCCCGCCGGCTGGCAAGCGGCCAGCGCGATGCGGCCTTTAGCGCGGCAACCCAACACAGATAATCTCAATCGCGTGGTTTATCAGAAGACAGATTATGACACGCTGATCGACAGCCCCGTCTTTGCCGGTAAAAATTTCCAGTCCCACCGGCTGAGTCGCCGCGTGCACCTGAATATCGTCGCGGACGATGCAAAATATCTCAAACCCAATAAATCGCACATTGCCAAACATAGCAAACTGGTGCGCGAAGCCGAGGCGCTGTTCGACAGCCATCCCTATGACCGCTATGATTTCCTGCTCGCGCTGACCGAGGAAATGGGCAGTATTGGAATTGAGCATCATCGCTCCTCGGAAAATGGTGTGAACCGCGAATATTTTACCAAATGGGATGATGGCCCCGGTCGCCGCAACCTGTTGCCGCACGAAATTGTCCATAGCTGGAACGGCAAATATCGCCGCCCCGCCGGCATGTGGACGCCCGATTTCCGTGAACCGATGCGCGACAGCCTGCTTTGGATCTATGAGGGGCAGTCGCAGTTCTGGGGCTATGTTCTTGGTGCGCGTTCCGGCCTCTATTCCAAACAGGACACGCTGGATGCCTTTGCGGCCATCGCGGCGGGTATGGATCTCCGCGTGGGCCGCCTTTGGCGCCCGCTGATCGACACAACTCATGATCCGATTATTGCCGCGCGCAAACCCAAACCGTGGAGCAGCTGGCAGCGGCAGGAAGACTATTATAACGAAGGCCTGCTCATCTGGCTGGAGGTCGATGGCATTATCCGCCGCGAATCGGAAGGCGAGAAATCGCTCGAAGATTTTGCCCGGAGCTTTTTCAAGGGCAAGAATGGCGACTATGGCGTCGTTACCTATGAACTGCCCGATGTGATCGCGGCACTTGACGCGGTGCAACCATATGACTGGGCTGGGTTCATCCGGGAACGGGTCTATCAGACAACTGCCGAAGCACCCAAAAATGGCCTGGCGCTGGGGGGTTATAAACTGGTCTATAATGCCACGCAGAGCGATTTTATCCGCGCCAACGATAAACGCCGCAAACAGCTGGATCTCAGTCACTCGATTGGCATGGTGGTAAGTGACAAGGGCGTTGTCAAAGCGGTGATGTGGGACGGTCCGGCGTTTAGGGCGGGCCTTAAAAACGGCCTCACTATCACTGCAGTAAACGGCAAGGCCTATACCGCCGAAATGTTGACCCAGGCGATCGAGGAAAATCGCGGGCAAATGAATAAAATCGAGATATTCGCGAAGAATGACGACCAATATAGCAATTTTTTGGTCGATTATTCAGGCGGGCTTCGCTATCCGCACCTCGAAAAGATTATTGCGGATGCAACCGCTGGAGAGGGTGGCCAAGCTGAAGGGGGCATTGACCGGCTTTTAGAGCCAAAAACCAGATAATAGGACCCGATACCCTATGGACATCACCAAAATTCCTATCGGCGATAACCCGCCGGAAAGCCTCAACGTCATAATCGAAGTTCCGGTGGGCGGCGAACCGGTTAAATATGAATTTGACAAGGCATCCGGAGCACTGTTCGTCGACCGCATCCTCCACACACCGATGCGCTATCCCGCCAATTACGGCTTCATTCCGCATACCTTGTCCCCCGATGGCGATCCGCTGGATGCGCTGGTCGTGGCGCGCTCGCCCTTCATGCCGGGCTGTGTTGTGCGTTGCCGGCCGATTGCGGTATTGAATCTGGAAGACGAGCATGGCGGCGACGAAAAACTGCTTTGCGTCCCGATTGATGCAACATTCCCTTATTATCGCGCCATTGGCGAAGGTGGTGATCTGCCCGAGATCGTGATGCAGCAAATCGAGCATTTCTTCACCCATTACAAAGACCTGGAGCCCGAAAAATGGGTCCGTGTCGGCAAATGGGGCGATGCCGAGGAAGCCCGTCAGGTCGTGATGGACGCGATCGAACTGGCGAAAACAAAAGCATGAGCAAGATGCAATATGCGGCCGGACTAGCGCTGATCGCGTGTCTGGCCGCCTGCACGACGCCCGAAACCCGGGTGCGCAACGGATTGATGAGCGCGGGACTGTCCAAACCAATCGCAAGCTGTATGGCAGACCGGATGGTGGATCGGCTATCCTATGCGCAGTTGGACAAGCTCAGCCGCCTCGACAAACTGCGCAAACGCAATGCCGGGGATATCAGCGTCAATGAGTTTGTAAAGCGAACCAAAGCCCTGCAAGATCCCGAAATACTGGGTGTTGTTACCTCTTCGGGACTGGTCTGCGCCGTCAAATAGATAACAATATCCGCTTATGGCGTGACAAATTCCATGAGGAATTTCGCCACAACCGGACTATTGTGAATCTCCGCCGCAGTCAAAGGATTGCCCCACCAGAGATTTTCGTTATTTGCCAGCACGATAAGGGTGAGCCTCTTATCCGGTATTTTGAGATAGATGGCGGAATAGCGATCCGGCTCCCATCCCGAATGCCAATAGAGCCGCTTACCCTGCCGGTCTTGTGCAAACCAGCCCCAGCGATAATCCCCGCGCGGCGGCAGTTTGTCGTCAGAGAATATCCGCCCCATCCATTCAGCCGAAAGCAGTTTTCCGGAATCGAGCGCGATATCAAACTGGGCGATATGTCTCGCGCTGGCTCTGATGCCAGCAGCCGCGCGAAAGTCATCATCCGAATGACTGGCCTTAACATCGCGGCCATCCTCCTGAACGGTAAATGGCGGTGCCAGCAGCCGGAGCGCTGAGCCCCCTTCCGGATCATGCCATCCCAGCGCGACATTTTCCATGCCCGCCTTTTTCAGGACATTGTCCCGAACAATCGCGCGCAACGGCCGTCCACCTGCGCCTTCAATAGCGCGATCAATGCGCGCATAGGTCATCGGATTGTAAACGAAGGCCGATCCTGCCGCGCCATTGACCCGCATGTTGAGGCTGTCCGATAGCGACAATTTGCGGGTGCAGTCCACCGGTTCGATAACGGTTCCATCACTGTCTTGGCCGCCGCCGCCAAAGGGAATGCCGGAGGCTGAAAACCATCCGCAAAAATCTGCCCAGCGCGGGTCGTTGGCCAAGAGCCAATCGAGAAAGAGTCCGCCCTTCTCGGCTTCCGCCAAAATCGCGGTTGCGGCAATGGGTTTCGTGACCGACGCAATCCCGAAAGTCGTGTCTATTGTCGCCGGAACATCGCCCTCGTCATCCGATGTTCCCAAAGCCTGTTCCCAGACTATTTCGCCGTCTTTGACAATTACGGCGGTCAGCGCCCGAATGGATTGCCCCTTGCGAAAGTCAGACAGAAAGGCGCCAAATTTTTGATAGCTTTCGATATCGTCCTTTTCCGAGGCCGATACTGTATCGCCGAGAGGTAACAAAATCGCGGTCAGCGACATGAAAATACCGCTTAGCAGGCCTTTGCAAGTCATCGAGTAACCTCTTTCGCCAAAGGGGGAGCGGAAATCGCGGGAAGCCTATCTTTACATAGCTGTCTGGAGAAGCAACAAATATCATAAATCAGGGTGGAAATCCCCACCTGACTGTGCTTTAGCCCTGCACAAGACTCGCTAACCGAAGATATAAGAAAGGCGCTGCACCGTCCCATGAACATCCATGAATATCAGGCCAAAGAAGAACTCGCCAAATATGGCATTGGCATTCCTGCAGGCCACGCGGCCCTGACCGTTGAAGAAGCCGTAGCAGCAGCCGAGAAACTGCCCGGACCGCTCTATGTGGTCAAAGCGCAAATCCATGCCGGCGGACGCGGCAAGGGCAAGTTCAAGGAATTGGGGCCAGATGCCAGCGGCGGCGTGCGCCTCTCCAAATCGGTCGACGCCGTGCGCGATAATGCGACGGAAATGCTCGGCAACACGCTCGTCACTATCCAGACCGGTGATGAAGGCAAGCAGGTCAACCGGCTCTATGTCACCGATGGCGTGGATATTGAGGAAGAATATTATCTCTCCATGCTGGTCGACCGCGCAAGCGGCCGGATCGCGATGATCGTCTCCACCGAAGGCGGCATGGACATCGAAGATGTCGCGCATAACACACCGGAAAAAATCAAGACGATCACAATCGATCCCGCGCAAGGCTTTATGCCGCATCATGGCCGGTCGATGGCTTTTGCTCTCGGTCTTTCGGGTGATCTGAACAAGCAAGCGCAGAAACTCGGCAAACAGCTCTATACCGCGTTTACCGACATGGATTGCGAGATGCTGGAAATTAACCCGCTCGTCGAAACCAAAGACGGTCAGCTGCTCGTGCTCGACACGAAAATGAGCTTTGATGGCAACGCGTTGATGCGTCACCCCAATCTGGTCGAACTGCGCGATGTGACCGAGGAAGATCCGGCAGAAGTCGAAGCATCCAAATATGACCTCGCCTACATCAAACTGGACGGCAATATCGGCTGCATGGTCAATGGCGCGGGTCTTGCGATGGCCACTATGGACATTATCAAGCTTAACGGTGCGTTCCCGGCCAACTTCCTCGATGTAGGCGGCGGCGCGACCACGGAAAAAGTGACCGCAGCGTTCAAGATCATTCTTGCTGATCCGGCTGTCGAAGGCATTTTGGTCAATATTTTTGGCGGAATCATGAAATGCGATATCATTGCTGAAGGCATTGTTACCGCGGCAAAGGAAGTCGATCTGTCGGTACCGCTCGTGGTCCGCCTGGAAGGCACCAATGTCGCGAAGGGCAAGGAAATTTTGGCGAATAGCGGTCTGCCGATCGTTTCAGCCGACGACCTCGGCGATGCGGCGAAGAAAATTGTTGCCCAGGTAAAAGACGCCGCCTGAACCGCGGCATAGGTCACAAAGTGCATCTATGCGTGGTTCGCAAAAGCGGTCATGTTGCGTTGCACCATCGATATTTGACGTTTACGTGAACGTAAGCTAAGGCGTTCGCGATATTACAAAGAAGGAAACAGCAATGAAAATCCTGGTGCCCGTCAAACGGGTCATAGACTATAATGTAAAACCGCGGGTCAAATCCGACGGCAGCGGCGTGGATCTCGCCAATGTCAAAATGTCGATGAACCCGTTTGACGAAATTTCTGTCGAAGAAGCGATTCGCCTGAAAGAAGCTGGTAAGGCGGAAGAAATCATCGCCGTTTCGGTTGGCCCGCAAAAGGCACAGGAAACTCTCCGCACCGCACTCGCCATGGGCGCAGACCGCGCGATCCTGGTTATGACCGACGCAGAAGTCGAGCCACTGGGCGTTGCCAAAATCCTTGCCAAAATCGTTGAAGAAGAAGCACCAAAGCTGGTCATCACCGGCAAGCAGGCGATTGATGACGATTCAAACCAAACCGGTCAGATGCTCGCAGCATTGCTCGGTTGGGGTCAGGGCACATTCGCCAACACCGTTTCCGTCGATGGCGACAGTGTCGAGGTAAAGCGCGAAATTGATGGCGGTTTGCAGACGGTCAAGCTCAGCTTGCCTGCTGTGGTCACCACCGACCTGCGCCTCAACGAGCCACGCTATGCGTCGCTGCCGAACATCATGAAGGCCAAGAAAAAGCCGATGGATGAGAAAACACCGGCTGATTACGGCGTCGATATTTCGCCGCGCCTCACCACCACCAATGTTTCCGAACCGCCCGTGCGTCAGGCCGGTGAAAAGGTTGAAGATGTGGATGCGCTGGTCGCCAAACTTAAAGCTGTAGGAGCCATCTGATGAAGACTCTTGTACTCGTAGAACATGACAATACGAACATGAAAGATGCGACGCTGGCCGTGGTTACTGCCGCGTCGCAACTGGGCGAAGTCCATGCGCTGGTCGTCGGCTCTGGCTGTGCCAGCGTTGGTGAGCAAGCCGCAAAGGTCGCCGGTGTCAGCACCGTGCATGTCGCCGACGATGCCGCGCTTGCCAATCAATTGGCTGAAAATGTCGCGCCTCTGGTCGCCAGCCTGATGGACAGCCATGACGCGTTCCTCGCGCCCGCCACCACCACCGGCAAAAACATCGCGCCGCGCGTTGCTGCCTTGCTCGACGTCATGCAGATTTCGGACATTCTCTCGGTTGAAAGCGAAGACACTTTCACCCGACCGATTTACGCGGGCAACGCGATTGCCACCGTCAAATCATCGGATGCCAAGAAAGTCATCACCGTACGCGGTACGGCCTTTGACAAGGCCGCCACCGAAGGCGGCTCCGCATCCATCGAAGGCGTGACCGGCGCCGGTGAATCCGGGCTTTCATCATTTGTGAGCGAAGAAATCGCCAAGTCCGAGCGTCCCGAACTGACCTCCGCCAAGATCATCGTATCGGGCGGCCGTGCCCTGGGCTCTGCCGAAAAATTCGAAGAAGTCATCACGCCTCTCGCCGACAAGCTCGGCGCCGGCATCGGTGCTTCACGCGCTGCGGTCGACGCGGGCTATGTCCCCAATGATTATCAAGTCGGCCAAACCGGCAAAATCGTCGCTCCAGAAGTCTATATCGCCATCGGTATTTCCGGCGCGATCCAGCATCTCGCAGGCATGAAAGACTCCAAGACAATCGTCGCGATCAACAAGGACGAAGACGCTCCGATTTTTCAAGTGGCCGATATCGGACTGGTTGCGGATCTGTTTAACGCCGTGCCGGAGTTGACCGAGAAGGTTTAAGCGTTTCGATAAATGGGATATTTTTATCCCGTTTGACAGTTTCAGACCCCGGCGTGAAAGCGTCGGGGTTTTTTGTTATGAAAGCTTTCAGTCTTTCAGCCGTTCTTGAAATATCCCTTTCACTGTCAAAGTAGTTTCATGATTAGTACGCTCGCCATTTCCGGATATCGGTCCCTTCGGGACATAAAGCTCTCGCTGAGCGATCTCACCATCATCAGTGGCGGGAATGGAGCAGGAAAATCCAGCCTATATCGGGCCTTGCGGTTGCTTGCCGATTGTGCGCAAGGGCGGATCATCCAAAGTCTGGCTCTCGAAGGCGGCCTATCCTCGACCTTATGGGCCGGACCGGAATCTTTCTCACCTGCGATGAAAACTGGTGAAAAGCCCGTTCAAGGAACCATACGCAAAAAGGCAATATCCCTAAAACTCGGATTTGGTGCAGATGACTATAGTTATGCTATTGATCTGGGGCGAAGTGCAACTGGCCCATCATTCTTTTCTGGGGACCCTGAGATAAAGTCCGAATATTTGTGGATGGGAGAAATCTGCAGGCCCGCTAATGTTATAGCGAAGCGCAATGGCCCCGGTGTTACAATTCGTGATCGGGAAGGGAGTTGGAAACAAGTATTCACTCAACTCGCTCCCTTTGACAGCATGATGACTCACGCCAGCGATCCTTTAGAGGCCGCCGAACTCCTTATCGCCCGGGAACAAATGCGCGATTGGCGTTTTTACGATCATTTTCGCACCGATGCCGCAGCGCCCGCGCGGCGGGCACAAATTGGTACTTATACACCTGTTCTCAGTTCCAACGGTCATGACTTGGCAGCAGCCATCCAGACTATCCGTGAAATGGGCGATCCTGAACAACTCGATGCTGCCGTGGCCGATGCATTTGCAGGTGCTTCCATCGGCGTATCCGATGCCTCTGCAGGTTTTATCCTAGAAATGATGCAACCGGGACTGTTGCGGACTCTGGCTGCCCATGAACTATCGGATGGAACGTTGCGATATCTTTTGCTGATCGCCGCGCTCTTATCTCCGAGGCCACCGAAATTGATGATACTCAACGAACCGGAAACAAGTTTGCATCCGGAACTGATCAAGCCATTGGCCCGATTGATTGCACATGCATCACAATCCACCCAAATGATTGTCGTTTCTCACTCGGACACGCTCGTAGATGCGCTGATGGATCAACCTGGCACGACACAGGTGCTGCTGGACAAGGAATTAGGCGAGACTGTTATCCATGATCACGAGTCACCATTATGGAAATGGCCGACAGCGCGTTAAACGCCGCCGTCTTTTTTCTGCAACCTCGCGCTGATATGACGCTTTCATGACAGCCGCCAAATCCCCCAAAGCCAAACCGGATAAGCGCGAAGTCCTCGCGCAGGCCATCCTTGATGGATGCCCGATCAATGACCTGCCTGCCCGTTTCATTGCCGCTGGCTATAGCGAGAAGGCCGCCGCTTATGAGGCCGGGCGGGCGATGAAGGATCCGCTTTTCAATGCTGGCAAGCGGGTGAGCAACCGGCTGCGCAAAAGCCATTGGACGCTGGACAATTATCGCCGCCTGCACCGGGCTGACGCTGGCGACGGAACGGAAATTCCTGCCGTCCAGACGATCGAACCAGACGTCTTTTTCCGCGACTACCACCATCGCAATCTGCCCGTAAAACTAACCGGGCTGGTCGACCACTGGCCGGCGATGCAGCGCTGGACGCTGGATTATTTCGCAGACAAAATCGGGGATGCAACTGTCGAGCTGCAGGGCCAGCGGCAATCGCGCGACGATTATGAAATGGCCAAAGACAACCACAAGCGCCACGTGAAATTCAGCGAATTTGTCGCCCTGCTCCGTCAGACGGAGAGCAGCAATGATTTCTACATCACCGCCTATAATGACACGGTCAACAAACAGGCGCTGGCGCCCTTATGGGAGGATGTCGGCGATATTTCGCTGCTCCAATCAAGCGGCGGACAGGACGGGTTTTTCTGGATGGGGCCAAAGGGTACGATCACGCCTTTTCATCATGACCTGACGAACAATCTGCTGCTGCAAATTTCGGGGCGCAAGCGTGTCACCATGGTCGCCGCCTATGACACCGCACATATGCGCAACCACCTGCACTGCTTTAGCTTATGGACCTCGCCCGAAGATATCCGCGCGCTGGGCGAGGCGGCGCCAAAACTATGGCAATGCGATATCGGCCCGGGCGAGGCTGTGTTCCTGCCCGTCGGCTGGTGGCACCATGTCGAGGCGCTCGACCATACGATCGGTATGTCGTTCACGAACTTTCCGGTCGATAATGATTTTTATACAGATTATCCGAGCGACGTGGAATTCTAGCGGTTCACGCAAGGCCGCAGGTCATCGGTCATAATCGAACCCGTTTTCGGCCAGCCGTACCCAGCGCTTTTGACGATGCGCATAAAATGCCTTTGCGAATATCGCGACGAGTGGTGTCAAAATTCCTGCGTCGACGGTTATCCGGTCGGCATAGTGCGTTTGCAAGCCGCTTGGCCTGATCTCTATCATGTGATCCCAAGTGCGGATCATCATGCCGCGGCCATTATCGCGGATGCGGCGAACTTCGCCTTCGGCCGGCTGATCTTCAATGGCTATTATCTGCCAACCAATGGGAATGAAGCCAAATAGCAACAGCCAGGCCCGATATTCACCCTCCACCCAGGTCTCGGGAAACGGCTTCGTTTTCGTCGGAACAAACCGCACAAACCCGCGTGTTATATAGTGCAAAAGCCGGGACGTCCGCACTTCCTGCCAGACTTTTTCAACGGCAGCAGGAATTTCTGTTTCCAGGACGATAGTCCTCGCCATCAGACGGTAAAGCTCTCCCCGCAGCCGCAATCGCCTTTGCTATTGGGATTGTTGAACACAAAGCCTGCGGTGAAATCGTCTTCCTGCCAGTCCATGGTGGACCCGATCAGATAAAGCACACTCGGCCCATCGACATAGAATACGCCGCCGGGGGTGACGATCTTCTCGTCAAATTTCACTTCCTCGGTGATGTAATCAACCGAATAGGCGAGGCCCGAACAGCCTCTGCGCGGGGTGGATAGTTTCACGCCGATCACATCGTCCGGCGCCTTGGCCATCAGGTCGGCGATGCGTTTCTCGGCCGCGGGCGTCAGGATGATCGCTGCGGGGATTTCGCGCGTTTTGGTTTTTACTTCGGTCATGTCTCAAGCCTTTTTTGCCAGAACAATGCTTTGCCCATTTTCGGGTCCAGTTGATAATCGCCATAGCCCAGAGAAGCATAAAGCGCCTTGGCCGGCATATTGCCTTCCAGCACTTCCAGAGTTACTTTGCAGGCGCCCACTTCCCGGGCCATGGTTTCAATCTCTGCAAACAGCGCGCGTCCGACGCCACTGCCACGATATTCTTTGGCGACCACTATATCATGAATGTTGATCAGCGGCTTGGCGGCAAAGGACGAAAATGTCGTCATCAAATTGGCCAGTCCCGCTACCTCGTCACCCACATAAGCGAGCACAGAGGATGCCGCCGGTGTTGCGGCCAGACCGGGAACCAGATCAGCCTGTACCTGCGGCGACAGATCTGCACCGCCGCCCATCGGGTCCATTGCATAGACGCGCAGCATCTCGACTATGGCCGCCGCGTGATCGGCATTGGCATAGTCTGCGCGAATGACGGTCGCTGCCGGCGCCATGGAAAGAGTAGCGGTTGCCGTCATAGCATCCCCAGTTCGAGCTTCGCTTCGTCGCTCATCTTCTGCGGATCCCATGGCGGGTCCCAGACGAGATTCACTTCGCTATGGCCAACACCGGGAACACTGCCGACCTGCATTTCAATTTCGCCGGGCATGGACTCGGCCACCGGGCAATGCGGGGTGGTCAAAGTCATGGTGACAATCGCGTGATTATCAGGCGTAATCTCCACGCCGTAAATCAGACCAAGGTCATAAATATTCACTGGAATCTCAGGGTCATAAATCGACTTCAAGGTATCAATGACGGCTTCATAAAGATCGCCGCCCGCTTCACCCGCCGGTGTTTCGGTGGGTTGCTGAGCCAGAAAACCTTCGAGATAATCGCGCTTGCGGTTTAGCTTGCTGACATCGCTTTCGGCCTCATAGGGCGAAGGGGCCATTACAGGCGCGGGCTTTTCTTCAACCGCGTCCTCGACTTTTGCCAAGGGTGGCTTTTCCACGCTGTCGACTTCTTCGACCACTATTTTGCGTTCTTCGTTCATCATTCTTTCCTACCCGAAAATCTTTCTTACCCGTTCGATACCCTTGACCAGGGCCGCGACATCTTCTGCGTCGCTGTAAATTCCAAAGCTGGCCCGCGCCGTTGCCGGTACGCCCAGATAGTCCATAAGCGGCTGCGCACAATGATGACCGGCGCGGATCGCAACGCTGCCTTCATCCAATATAGTGGCGACATCGTGCGGATGCACGTCGCCAACCGCGAAACTCAATATGCCCATGCTCTTATCCGGGCCGAATACCCGCACGCTGTTGATGCCGGACAAGGCTTCGCGCGCCATCGCCAGCGTTGCATTTTCATGGGCAGAAATCACGTCCAGACCGATGCCTTCAACATATTGGATAGCGGCGTCGAGACCGACGACCCCTGCAATATGCGGCGTGCCTGCTTCGAACCGTCCCGGCGGCGGCGCATAGGTCGTGCCGTCAAAACTGACCCGGTCAATCATCGACCCGCCGCCCTTCCATGGGGGCATGGCGTCAAGAATGTCATAAGGCGCCCACAGCGCACCAATGCCGGTCGGGCCATAAATTTTGTGGCCGGAAAAGACATAGAAGTCGCAGCCAAGGTCCTGCACATTCACAGGCAATCGCGGTGCAGCCTGACAGCCATCGAGCAACAGTTTCGCACCAACTTTATGAGCGATGGTTGCCGCGCGTTTGGCGTCGAGCAAAGACCCCAGCACATTCGATACATGGGCCAGCGCCACCAGCTTGTGCTGTTCGGTCAGATTGGCTTCAATCCAGTCGAGATCAATCTGGCCATCGTCGGTTAAAGGCGCAACATCGATATGCGCACCCACTCGCTCAGCCAGCAATTGCCACGGCACGATATTGCTGTGATGCTCCAGTTGCGACAACATGATCCGGTCGCCTTTGCCGACATTGGCGTTACCCCAACTTTCTGCGACCAGATTGATGCTATCGGTCGCACCGCTGGTAAAGACGATTTCATTCTCGCTCGCAGCGCCCAAGAAATCAGCAACCCGTTTACGGGCAGCTTCAAAGGCCAGCGTCATGTTGGCGGAACGCTCATAAACGCCGCGGTGTACGGTTGCATAATCAGGACCATAGGCGCGCGCTATGGCATCCAGCACAGGTTTGGCTTTTTGCGCTGTCGCAGCGGTGTCGAGATAATGCCAGTCCTCGGCTATGCCGGGAAAGTCGGCGCGTTTGGACGCGTTTTCCATTGTGATTTCATCAACCATCAGGGACATGATCCAACCTTCCATGAGCCTGCATTGTCTCCGCGGGCGCATTGCGATCGCATTGTCATACCGTTTAGTTTCCAACCGCCTTCCACAGGCTTGAGGCGGATCAACCATTGCTCGGCATCAACAGAATCGTCTAGCAATCCTTCGGCCATGACGGTGACCAGCAACCTGTCCTTGTGGTCAATATCCGGCTCAGCGGTAACCGTCAGCTTCTGTTTCCCCTCGAGCGATTCCGGGAAATTTCTAACAAATGCGCTGGCCGCATCTAGCGGTGTCGGAAAAATCGTTAGCGGCATTGTGATACGCTTCATTTCCGATGATGCTGGCTCGGGTGAAGGCAATTGCACCGGTTGAGCCTGTGCCTGAGATGCAAGGAGCGTCAAAAAGCACAGCGCTACTGTGGATATTGTTGTCGCTCTACCAGGAACAACTTTTGCACCAGCCAAATGCCGTTTCATATCTCGCCAGAATATCATGAAATATTCTCCAACGCCGCCAAGGCTTTATCCTCAATCAACGCGCGTTGTTCGTCGCTTTCCATGCTCACAAACGCATCTGCGATAAACGCCTGCAGCATCAATTTCTGCGCCAGTTCGGGCGGCAGACCGCGCGCGGCCATATAGAACAGCGCCTGCTTGTCGAGTTCACCGACAGTTGCGCCATGGGCACATTTCACATCGTCGGCGAAAATTTCCAGCTCCGGCTTGGCATTGGCGGTCGCCGTGCGGTCGAGCAGCATGGCCTTGACCGATTGGGCTGCATCGGTTTTCTGCGCATCGCGCGCGACATTGATTTTCCCGAGGAAACTGCCGGTGGCCTTGCCCGCGAGTACCGAGCGCACAACCTGATTGGATGTCGCATTCGGCTCCGCATGAATCGTTTCGGTCACAATTTCCAACGTCTGTATGCCCGAACCCAAAATCGCGCCACCCAGTTCAAAATGCGCGCCCTTGCCGAGCGTTACTTTGACCTGAATGCGGCCATAGTCGGCAGCGCTTGCCAGCACGTGAAGCGCGAAAGTCGCATTGTCGCCAACGGTAATGTCGAGATCGACAATGCCAACGCCATCAATCATCGGCAGCTCGGTAATCTGGCGCGAAGCGGTCTCGCCGGCAGCAACCATCAGCCGCTCCGGACCATCCAGCTTGGGCCAGACCGGCTCGAGCGCTTTCAGGTCCGCATAGCGCCATGCTTCATCACGCTTGGTCGGGAGAGGAAGAGTTGTAGTCATGGTTGAGACCTTTGTAATTCGCGGCGCAATTTGGTCAGTAATTTGGGCTTTTCCGCGTCCACGCAGCTTTTAATGGCGCCGTCACCGACAGCCCCGTCGCGGATGCATCGCACGGTTGTCTTGCACAGGCGCTTGTCCAGATTGATATTGCCGGATGACTTGTCGAGCGAGCAGGTGAAACGGCCTTTCTGGTCTTTTCCGACCATGGCCGATATGCTGTTCAATCGCCGCCCGATGACGACAATCTCATCCTCGACCGCCTCACTCTCGGCCGCAGTTGCAGCCGGTTGCACCGCTGCCAGCAAGAGGACACTCAAAATCATGCCGCGACTGCCTCATAACCTTCTTCTTCGAGCTGCAGTGCCAGTTCGGGGCCGCCCGTCTTGACGATCCGGCCACCCGCCAACACATGGACAAAGTCCGGTTTGACCAGTTCGAGCAAGCGTTGATAGTGGGTGATCAGCAGCACGGCCTTGTCAGGTTTGCGCATAATCGCATTAATGCCGGAACCAACGACGCGCAGCGCGTCGATGTCGAGACCGCTATCAGTTTCGTCGAGAATTGCCAGCTTGGGATCGATAATCCCCATTTGCACCATCTCGTTGCGCTTCTTTTCACCGCCGGAAAAACCGACATTAACCGCGCGTTTCAGCATATCCATATCCATTTTCAGCAAGCCTGCTTTTTCCTTGGCGAGCTTGATAAATTCTGCGCCCGATAAAGGCTTTTCCCCGCGCGACTTGCGCTGGCTGTTGAGGCTTTCGCGCAGGAATTGCAGATTGGACACGCCGGGAATTTCGACCGGATATTGAAAGCCGAGGAAGATACCCGCCGCTGCACGCTCATGCGGATCGAGTTCGAGCAAATCCTCTCCGTCAAAGTTCACACTTCCTGCTGTGATTTCATAGCCGGGTCGGCCACCAAGCGCATAAGACAGGGTCGATTTACCGGCGCCATTCGGCCCCATGATCGCATGGATTTCACCTGCGTTCAGTTCGAGCGAAAGCCCCTTGAGGATTTCAGTGTCGCCGACTTGGGCGTGGAGGTTTTCAATTTTCAGCATATTTCTTTTCTTTGATTGAATGGCATATGATTTTCTTTAGCCTGACCTTGTTTCAGCATGACGGGATAGGACGACACACCGCCTCATCCGACACTCCCCTCAAGCGAAATCGCCAACAGCTTCTGCGCTTCCACCGCAAATTCCATCGGCAGCTGCTTCAGCACATCCTTGGCAAAGCCGTTGACGATCAGGGAGACCGCTTCTTCCTCATCCAGCCCGCGCTGCTGAGCATAGAACATCTGGTCGTCGCTGATCTTTGAAGTCGTCGCTTCATGCTCAATCTGCGCGGTGGGGTTTTTCACCTCGATATAGGGCACCGTATGCGCGCCGCTTTTGTCGCCGAGCAGCAAGCTGTCACATTGCGTGAAATTACGGACATTTTCCGCGTTCGCACCCACGCGGACCAGGCCGCGATAGGTATTGTCGCTATGGCCAGCGCTGATCCCCTTGGAAATAATCGTTGAACGGGTGTTCTTACCATTGTGGATCATCTTGGTGCCGGTGTCGGCCTGCTGATAATTGTTGGTCAGCGCGACCGAGTAAAATTCGCCGACGCTGTTTTCGCCGTTGAGCACACAGCTTGGATATTTCCACGTCACCGCGCTGCCGGTCTCCACCTGCGTCCAAGAAATCTTGCTGTTTTTACCCTGACACAGACCGCGCTTGGTCACAAAATTGTAAATCCCGCCCTTGCCGTCCTCGTCACCGGGATACCAGTTCTGGACGGTGCTATATTTAATCTCGGCATCATCCATCGCAACCAGTTCGACCACCGCCGCATGGAGCTGGTTTTCATCGCGCATCGGCGCGGTGCAGCCTTCGAGATAGCTGACATAGCTGCCTTCTTCCGCAATGATCAGGGTGCGCTCAAACTGGCCCGTATTCTCCGCATTAATCCGGAAATAGGTGCTCAGTTCCATGGGGCATTTGACGCCCTTGGGAATATAAACAAACGTCCCGTCGCTGAACACGGCGCAATTGAGCGTCGCGAAATAATTGTCCTTCATCGGCACGACCTTGCCGAGATATTTGCGAACGAGATCGGGATATTCCTTGATCGCTTCGGAGATCGAACGGAAAATCACGCCCGCTTCTTCCAGTTCCTCGCGGAAGGTTGTCGCCACTGACACGCTGTCAAACACCGCATCCACGGCTACCTTGCGCGCGCCTTCCACGCCGGCGAGCACCTTTTGCTCCTCGATCGGAATGCCAAGCTTCTCATAAACCCGCAAAATTTCCGGGTCGACCTCGTCGAGACTGTTCAGCTTTGGCTTCGCCTTGGGCTCGGCATAATAATAGGCATCCTGATAATCGATCATCGGGATTTCGAGCTTTGCCCAATCGGGGCTTTCCATCGTTTCCCACATGCGAAAGGCCTTGAGGCGCCAGTCCAGCATCCACTGCGGCTCGCCCTTTTTGTCGGAAATGAAACGCACCGTATCTTCGTTCAGACCTTTGGGCGCGAAGTCCTGTTCAATGTCGGACGACCAGCCAAATTCATAGTTGCTGGCATTGTCCACGGCCGCTTGCGCTTCGGCATTCATTGCCGCGCGATCGTCCAGTTCCTGAATGTCCGTTTTCACTTCTTCACTCATAACGCTTTTTCCATGGATGTGATTTTCTGTGCGGCCGGCTCATCTGCCAGGCTTGCAAGGCTAACGTCGTTCAATGCTTTGCGGATTGTCTGGTTGATCACGCCCCAGTGCGGCTTGACCGTACAATTATCTTCCAGTGCGCAGTCATGATTGCCATCAATCGTGCAACTGGTGATAGCGAGCGGCCCTTCAACGGCCTCGACAATATCGGCAAGACTGATCGATGCGGGGGGCCGTGCCAGCCTGATGCCACCGCCGATACCGCGCGTCGATTCGATCAACCCGGCTGCGGACAGGCGGCTGACCAGTTTCTGTGTTGTCGGCAAAGGAACACCGGTTTCCTGAGACAGGGTCGATGCGTTCATCTTGCCTTCCGCCAAAAGCGCAGCACCGCAGTGCCGCGAAGCAGCGGACATAAGGACAACAGCATAGTCGGCAAGGCTGGAAAGCCGCATAAAAACTCTCGAAATTCCTGTGATTCTCTAAATAAGACCTATTTAGTCGTATTTAGCCGGAAATGCAACTCCTGACTGATATTATGTGTCAGAAGTGAGTGGCGGTATATGCCCTTTTAACAGGCCGCGCTGGTCAATCAGCTTAGCCGTTTCGCCCTCAGCAACCCGCAATTTCGTCGGCGTTGTACCGGCGAAAAACTTGATCTCGCGAATCATATGCGACTGATCATAAAAAGCATCCTCAAGCGCCAGCAGCTCTTCCTCATTCTGCTCTGCATAGGCCCGTGCCGCTCGCAAGGCCCGATATTTACGCGCCAGATATTTTGGCGCCATGCCGTAGAGTTTATTGACGGTCCGGAGCACCTGTCGGGAACTTTGATCCGATCGCTCCATAAGCGCGCTGACTGGAGGAGAGGGCTCAGATGACAACCATTCATCGACCATTTTCGTGAACTGTTCGACCTCGGGTTTGACCCGGTGCCGCAAATCCCGGAAAATCCGGTCCGCCCAGGCGGTCATGCCGTCCGGGCTGTTGCAACCGCGCAGTAATTCAAGACTTTTGTCAATCTCATCGGTAAAGATCTTGTGCGCTGGCACCGCTTTGTCGGTAAAATCGGCAGCCGATTTCTTCGTCAGCGCCGCCCAGCCTGCCGGCAAAAGACCGACTCCAAACATCCGGAACGGTCCCTTCACATCAAAATGCATCGCACCGGTAGAGGGGCCAACCAGCATCGCGTCTTTCGCCGCATATGTTTTGCCATCGGCAAATCCAAGTTCCGCCGTGCCTTCCAAAAGAAAGCGCAGCTGCGCTATGGCGGCGCGTTCATTATCCGAAAATTTGGGATGCTCAACTTCAAAAAGATAATAGACCGAGACTAGGTCCCGAACATCTTCTGCAGGAGCAAAATATCTCAAACTAACCAAAGCGAACCCCTTTTATCCGGTTCGGGGGCAAACCGGAATTCCATTGGTTGCACGTTTATAACCAAAAAAAATAGGAAAAAAAACTGGCCTGGCCAATAAAATAGCCAGGCCAATGAGGAAAAGAAGTCCCAGCCGCAGGCTTAATGCAGCAGAGTTTCCTTGTGGTCGCACAAATTCAATGCACCAGAACAGGGGATTCGCAATTGGACAAAAACGACAAATTTTGCTGTAGTTATTGACATTTACGGCCAGTCAGCAGCGCCCTTAGGCTGTTAGCGCGTTGCTGCAATCCAGTTATTGACCCGCTCTTCCATGATATTCAGGGGCACTGGACCACTGCGCAAGATCACATCATGGAAATCGCCCATGGTAAATTTGTCACCCAGTTCTTTTTGCGATTTTGCCCGCAATTCCATGATTTTAAGCTTCCCAATCATGTAAGCGGTCGCTTGACCCGGATAGACAATATAGCGCTCAATCGCTTTGCGGATATCGCTTTCCGGATTCGGCGTATTGTCGGTCAGATATTTGATCGCTTCTTCGCGACTCCATCGCTTGTCATGGATCCCGGTGTCGACAACCAACCGGCAAGCACGCCACAATTCCATGCCTAACCGGCCGAAATCGGAATAGGGGTCCGTGTAGAAGCCCATATCCTTGCCGAGCTCCTCAGTATAAAGGCCCCAGCCTTCCGAATAGGCGGTGACACCGCCAAATTTGCGGAATGCAGGCAAATCGCCCAGTTCGGTCTGAATGGCGAGCTGCAAATGGTGACCCGGCAGTGCCTCGTGATAGGCCAAAGCCTCTAGCTCGGTTTTGGACATGCCTTTCAGGTCATAGAGATTGACATAATAGGTGCCTGGCCGCGACCCATCCGGCGCAGGGCGCTGATAAAAGGCTTTGCCGGCAGATTTCTCCCGGAACGCTTCTACTGGCTTGATGACAAACGGCGCCTTGGGCAGGGTGTTGAAAAATTCCGGCAGTTTCTTTTCCATTTCGGCCAATTTCGCATTGGCTTCGGCCAGATAATCTTCCCGGCTGGTGTGGAAATATTGATCGCTGGTCCTCAGATGGGTGAAGAAATCCTGCAAACTGCCTTCAAAACCGACCTGCGCCATGATTTTGCGCATTTCACCATGAATCCGCGCTACATTATCAAGACCGATTTGATGAATTTCATCCGCCGTCAAATCCGTAGTCGTATAGTTTTTCAGACGTTCCGCATAATAAGCTTCGCCATCCTTGAACCGCCAGACACCATCGCCATCGACCGCCATTTGCTGCTGGCGCTCCATCTCGGTAATAAGTTTCTGATAAGCAGGCGCGAGACTGCCCGTCAGCGCCTCACGGCCCCGTGCAATCAGATCCGCCTTTTCCGCATCTGAAATGGAAAGCGCATTCACTTTCTTTTTCAAATCCGCAAAAATGGGGGAGTCAGCGCCTGTATCAAACGGTGCGCCAGTGATAACGTTTTTGGTGTCATTGATCACATAAGGGAAGACCCAGTCCGGAACGATAATCCCGTCATTCGCCCTCTCCGCCGATTGCGCGACCAGTGACTCAAAAAATGGTCCGGATGCATTGAGCCGGCTTACATAAGCCTCGGCGTCCGCTTTATTGGTGACCCGGTGAATATTGATCATGAAGGCGGGAATCTGGCTCTGCGCGCCGTTCATCTGATCGAAAATATAGCTGTTCCGGCGAAACGGAAATGCTTCTCTCGAACGTTCGGCTCGCACCTGGAACAGCCGGTAGCTCAGTTTGCTGGCGTCGTTGAGCTCGCTTTCGTCAAATTCCGCTTCCATCACGACCAGGGCTTCCTGGCCGCGTTCATATTCCTCAACTGCAGCGACATCGCTGGGATCATCCAGCTTGCCATAATCCGCGTCCTTGATACCGCGGAAGGATTTCGAGATTGGCGAGTTAGCCAGCTCAATCTGATCATAATCGTCGAAAAATGCCAACAGCCGTGCATTGATGTCGCTATCGACAGCAACCTGCTCGGCCTGCGCTTCTGATGGATTGGCGCTGGCACTGGCAACCGATCCATTTTGCGGTGAACAGGCCGCTAACATAGCAGTGGTAGCGAGGAGGACATATTTGAGCATGGCGATTCCCTTTATGGTTATCAGCTTGGTATCAGGTCGTTTTCGCGTCGTAAACAATCTGTGTAATTTTATTACAAGGCCCTGACACCTACCTATTCATTCTTCCTTTGATGAGTGTATCGACGACGTTTGGATCTGCAAGGGTTGAGGTGTCACCGAGTGTTGCATAGTCGTTTTCGGCTATTTTGCGCAGGATGCGCCGCATGATCTTGCCGGAGCGGGTTTTGGGCAGTGCCGGGGTGAAGTGGAGATGGTCGGGCGTGGCAATGGGGCCGATCTCTGTGCGGACATGGTTTCTGAGCTCTGCGGCAAACGCGTCGCTGGCTTCCTCACCGGCATTGAGCGTGACATAGCAGTAAATGCCCTGGCCCTTGATGTCGTGCGGATAGCCCACCACGGCGGCTTCGGCGACCTTGGGGTGGGATACCAGCGCGCTTTCCACCTCGGCGGTGCCCATGCGGTGACCCGAGACATTGATCACATCATCGACCCGGCCGGTAATCCAGTAATAATCGTCCTCGTCTCTTCGGCAGCCATCACCGGTAAAATATTTGCCCTTGTAGGTGGAGAAATAGGTCTGGATGAAGCGTTCATGGTCACCGTAGACTGATCTTGCCTGGCCCGGCCAGCTCGCGGTGATGCACAGGTTGCCATCGGTCGCCCCATCAAGCACCGCGCCGTCATTATCAACCAGCTGCGGCTGGATACCGAAGAAGGGTTTACCGGCACTGCCCGGCTTCATCCCGTGCGCGCCGGGCAAAGTGGTGATCATGATACCGCCGGTCTCTGTCTGCCACCAGGTATCGACTATCGGGGACTGGCCATCGCCGACCACTTCATAATACCAGCGCCAGGCTTCCGGGTTAATCGGTTCACCTACCGTGCCAAGCAGGCGGATGGATGAACGGTCATGCGCTTTGACCGGAGCATCGCCTTCGCGCATCAGCGCGCGGATGGCGGTGGGGGCGGTATAGAAGATGTTGACCTTGTGCCTGGCAACCACTTGCCAGAAGCGGCCATGGTCGGGATAGTTAGGCACGCCCTCGAACATGACCTCGGTCGCGCCGTTGATGAGCGGGCCGTATACAATATAGCTATGGCCTGTGACCCAGCCGATATCGGCTGAACACCAGAAGACCTCGCCCGGCTTATAGTCAAAGACATAGTGGAAGGTGGTTGCCACCCACACGGCATAGCCGCCGGTGGTATGGAGCACGCCCTTGGGCTTGCCGGTCGAGCCGGATGTGTAGAGAATGAACAGAGGGTCTTCCGCATTCATCGGCTCGCACGGGCATGTCGCGGGCACATCGGCCGCCACTTCGTGATACCAGTGGTCGCGGCCCTCGGTCATCGCAATATCGCTGCCCGTGTGATTAATCACCAGCACCGCATCGACATCTGTACCGTCTTTGGCCAGCGCGGCATCGACATTGGCCTTCAGGGGCACGCCCTTGCCGCCGCGCAGGCCGCCATCGGCGCAGACCACAAACCTGCTCTTGCAATCTTCAATCCGCCCGGCCAGCGCTTCGGGAGAAAAGCCGCCAAACACCACCGAGTGGATCGCGCCAATGCGCGCGCAGGCGAGCATCGCCACCGCGCCTTCCACAATCATCGGCATATAGATGGTGACCCGGTCACCCTTGCCCGCGCCCAGCTTCTTCAGCGCGCCGGCCATCTTGACCACTTCGGCCTGCAGCTCGGCATAGGTAAGCGTCCTGCCTTCCCCGTCCGGATCATCCGGCTCGAAGATCAAAGCCGTCACATCCCCCCGGCCGGCTGCCACATGCCGGTCCACCGCATTATGACAGATATTAAGCACACCATCCTCGAACCACTTGATCGATACCGGATCATAAGACCAGTTGGCGATCGTACCCGGCGCCTGCGCCCACTCCAGACGCTCAGCCTGCTTCAACCAAAAACCATCAGGATCAGAAATACTCTCCGCATAAAGAGCTGCATAAGCAGAAGAAGGGCAGTGGGTGCTGCTGGTCGCCTTTGTATCGGGCTGAATTATATCGCTCATTTTTCTCTCCGGTGACTTCGGTATGTTTTGCCAAATCTCTAGCAGACGAAACAAGCGGCCGCCTAGCCTTGTTGGAAGGAAACAGGAATGACGCTACGACAAGCTGACTTGCCGCAGAGTCTCTTGCACCACCGCCCATTGAACTATAGTTTCGAAAAATAGAGGATGAGGGAAAATATGATGCGCAAAGCACTTTTACTGGCAGTCTGCTCGGCAGCGCTGGCCATTTCAGGATGTAGCAAAGACAGTGGATCGGGTGGTTCGGATGCCACAGTCACCAACACCGAATATCCCGAACAGGTTTTCTGGGGCGACACCCACCTCCACACCGACAACAGCATTGATGCATTTGGCTTTGGCAACCGGCTCGACGCGGAGGCCGCGTTGCGCTTCGCCAAAGGCGAAGAAGTGACAGCAACCAAAGGCGAAAAGGCAAAGCTATCCCGCCCGCTCGACTTTCTGGTGATCGCGGATCACAGCGATGCGGTAGGTGCAACCAAGGCCCTTTATGAAGCCCCTCGCATTGCGCTTTTGGGCAATGACTTTTTGCTCCGCTGGCATGACATGATGCATGAAAGTGACGAGGGCTCGTTGCGGGTGACATCCGAATTGATCGACGGCGCGGCTGCCGGAACCTTGCCGGAAGGGCTTTTCGACCCCGAAGAATCCGCGGATCGGATCAAGTCTTTATGGACCGAACATGGCGAGACGCTGGATGAATATAATGAGCCCGGCAAATTTACCGCTTTTCATGGCTTTGAATATACACCCATGCCTGGCGGAGATAATCTGCACCGTGTTGTGATGTTCCGGGATGGCGCGGACAAGACAAGCACCATGCTCCCCTTTGCCAGCTTTGACGCCGGTGATCCGGAGCAACTTTGGGCTTACATGGCGGCTTATGAAAAAAGCACCGGCGGAAAAGTCCTCGCCATCCCGCATAACAGTAATGTTTCCAATGGCCGCATGTTCGCGATGAACAAGCTGGACGGCAGCCCTATCGACGAGGCCTATATAAAAACACGCGCCCTGCGGGAGCCGATTGTCGAGGTCACTCAGATCAAGGGCGACAGCGAAAGCCATCCGTTCCTCTCTCCCAATGACGAATTTGCCAGTTATGGCGATGCTGGCTGGGACAAATGCAACCTGAGCTGCGGCAAGGATATGCCACCGGAAAGCTATGGCGGCAGCTATGCGCGCGAAGCGCTGAAGCGGGGTCTCGAATTCACCCAGAAAATGGGTGCCAATCCGTTCAAATTTGGCATGATCGGTTCGACCGATAGCCATACATCACTGGCAACAGCTGATGAGAATAATTTTTACGGCAAGCATAGTGGCAACGAGATCAACAACAAGGAGCGGGCATTGGCTCCGCAAAATCTTGGCACGCGCCAAGGGCGGTTTGGCTGGCATTATCTGTCCAGTGGCTATGCCGCAGTCTGGGCAACCAGCAACACGCGCGAAGCAATTTTTGACGCGATGATGCGCCGCGAAGTCTATGCGACGACTGGCCCGCGGATGCAGGTGCGTTTCTTCGGTGGATTTGATTTTGCCGAAGGCGATACGGCTGATCTGGTCAAAGCCGGTTATACCAAGGGTGTACCTATGGGGGGTGATCTTACAGGTGGAGAAGGCAAAACACCCAGCTTCCTGATCTCCGCATTGATGGATCCCGAAAGCGCCAATCTCGACCGGATTCAGGTTGTCAAAGGGTGGATTGATGCCAATGGAAAATCCCAGGAAAAAATCTACAACGTCAGCTGGAGCAGTCCGGATAACCGCTCGGTGGGCGCAGACGGCAAACTGACCGCAGTTGGTAACACCGTTGATCTCACCAAAGGCACGTGGGAGAATAATATTGGTGCACCGGAATTGACCACATGGTGGCAGGACCCGGATTTCGATGCGCAGCAAAATGCGTTTTATTATGTTCGCGTGCTTGAAATACCAACGCCAACCTGGCCGGTTTATGACGCGTTGAAATTCGGCCTGACGCTGCCGGACGATGTCATCAAAATCCAGCAGGAACGGGCTTATTCATCGCCGATCTGGTATACGCCCGGCGCGTCAACAAGCTGACAACATGGTTGCGCGGCCTGCGCGGCAAATCAGGAGTATCGTGCGGAGATGAAATTGCTAAAAGAGCCTTTGGTCCATTTTCTGGGCGGGGCATTGCTGGTTTTTGCATTTTTCTGGGCTACAGGATCAAACCGCGATCCAGCCGATTATGAAATCACCATCAGCGAGACCGATATCGAACGGCTAAAGGCAGGCTGGGTGCAAAATTTCCGGCGTGCGCCTACCCAGACGGAACTGGACGGGTTGATAGATCAGGAGATCAGGGAAGAAATCTATTATCGCGAAGCATTGCGGCTCGGCCTCGATCGCAATGATCCGGTCATCCGTCGCCGACTGTACACCAAGATGCGGTTTCTCGACAATGAAGAGGTGGAGACAGAGCCTACCGACACGGTTCTGCAAAAATGGCTGGATGAACACCCGGAAAAATATGCCCTGTCCTCGCTTTATGATCTGGAACAAATTTACCTTGGACAACAAGACTTGCTCGATGAAGCGCGCATCGCGCAGCTGGTGGACGATCTGAACCAAGGCACAATCCAGCCTGACGAAGTTGCGCGACCGATTTCTCTGCCCACTCAATTGCAAAGAGCCGAAACTGCGGCGATATCGCGTCAGTTTGGCGAGAAATTTGCAAGCTCCTTAACCAGTCTCGAAACCGAAAAATGGCAGGGGCCGGTTCCGTCAGGATTCGGTCTGCATCTGGTCAAGATCACAGCGAAAATATCTGGAAAAAAAGCTAGCCTAGATGACGTTCGCCAGCGCGTGACCAATGACTGGCGCGCGGCGCAGACGGCGGCAAAGGAAAAGCAATCTCTCGGCAAATATCGCGCCGAATATTATGTGACGGTTGCAGGTCGTCCATGAAATATTGTTTGTCCGTTCTGACGGGACTGATCTGCGCACTGATATGGGTTTCACCAGCCAGTGCGGATGAATTGCGCCCTGCCTATGTCGAACTCACCCAGAAATCATCGAGCGACTGGCTTCTATTGTGGAAAGCCTCTGAACGGTCGCGGCTGGGCCAATCAGGTGAAGTTATTCTGCCAGCCAACTGCACGCAAGTTGGAGAAACGGAAAAACGATTTGCGGCGACAAATATCCTGACAAACCTGTCGCTCAACTGCACAGGGTCAATGGCCGGCCAGTCTATCGGATTAAAGGGATTGGAACTCAGCACTACCGATGCGCTGGTCAGGATCGCCCCGCTTGATGAAGCTACGCAAACACTCCGCCTGACCCCAAAGGCGCCCATCGCCACGATTGCGCAAAAAGACGAGATTGCCAATGTGGCCTGGACCTACACCATTATCGGTATCGAGCATATCGTGCTGGGCTTCGACCATTTGCTATTCGTCTTAGCGCTTGTCCTTTTGCTGAAAGGCGGCTGGTTGGTCGCCAAAACGGTGACTGCATTCACCATTGCTCATAGTATCACCCTGATCGGGTCCACACTGGGCTATCTTTCATTACCCTCGCAACCGGTTGAAGCGATCATCGCCCTGTCCATTGTTTTTCTGGCGGTTGAAATCGTCAAAGCGCAAAGAGATCATCATATTCATGGTCCGCGGCTATCGGAACGCTTTCCATGGATAGTCGCGTTTCTGTTTGGCCTGCTCCACGGCTTTGGCTTTGCCGGCGCTTTGGCCGAAATCGGATTACCGCAGGATGATGTGCCGATGGCGCTCCTGACCTTCAACCTTGGTGTCGAGATCGGGCAGTTGATCATCGTCGCTATCGCCTTTGGGCTCCTTTGGCTGATCCGCCGCTTTCAGCAATCATGGCTGCAGCCGGTCAAGACGGCGACATCCTATGCCATTGGCATTGTCGCAACCTATTGGTTCATTGAACGGATGGTGGCCTGAGCAGCAATCATTTCAGCCTGTCGCTCAATTGGGCCACACGCAGCTCCAGCGTTTTCAGTTCGGTTAACACCGACAGCAGATTCATCCGCTGGAAAATCCAGTTCTTCGAAAAGCCAACCATCATGAAAAGAAGTATAACACCGGTCGACCATAATATTATTTCCCTTGTGTCGACGGCGTTAAATGCGCGCCAGCCAGCATAAAAAGCGCCCATAGCGACAATGAATGTTATTGTCGTGATCAGATAGGACCAGAACCGCATCGGTCCCTGCAATGTTGCGCCCAGCTGCTCAAAAAGACCGCGGCCATTTTCCAGATCCTGGAGAAATGCCGTGTCTTCAGCACTGAGCGATTGGTTCAGTTCATCATCAAATTTCGTCATCATGTGTCTCCTTCATTATGTTTGTCATCTAGCGCTGCCTTTAACTGTCGGCGCGCATGAAACAGGCGGGATTTTGCCGTACCGATTGCCGTACCCGTTACCCCTGCAATTTCCTTGATCGTCAGGCCTTCACCGAAATAGAGCAAAGCGGCTGTCCGGTGATCATCGCTTAGGCGGTCAAAGGCTTGATCAATCGTAACCTTGTCTTCGCCGCGCGGTGCGATGGATAGGTCCGCATCTTGAGCAGCGGCAGCATGAAGGCCGCGATGCTTCTGGTTTCTGCCTATCTGATCCGCACATTTGCGGTGCAGGATCGTATAAGCCCATGCGGGAAAGCGGGATGGATTGCGCAAACGGCGCCAACCCTTGCAAATCCCGCTCCATGCTTCCTGTACCGCGACGCGTGCCTGTTCCTCGTCGCGCAAAAGCCTAACGGCTGTCCGCATCAAACGCGGATACCATCGCGCCGCCAATCGTTCTCCTGCGCGCCGGTCACCAGCCTGAATCCGGGTCAGCAGCAATTCGTCATAAATCCGGTCAGTATCGCTGTAGCGCATAGACATCCTAATGGCCTTTACCCCTATAGTCGGAGCAAAGTGCCAAAAGGTTCAATGTTAAAATCAGCTTTGCAGGAAATTTCCTGCGTGCGCAGAGACCCTAGCCGGCAGGTGGCCGGTGGGCGCTGTCCGACCAGTCCTGTCGCGCGGCCCATTGTTCCAGCGTTTCAAACTCGACCTCTGGCAGGCGTTGCTGCATGAAGTCCGTACATACTTCAAAAGGCTTGGTCTCTGCCTTGTTATTATACTCATAGAAGGCTGCGATTCCCGCCGACATGGTCGCGCGATTTTCCTCTGGCACGTCATCACCAAATGCGTTCACCAACAGGTCGCCAAATTCTGCCGGTGTGCAGGGGTCATATTTAATCTCGCGCCCGAAAACCTTGGACAAGATTTTGGCAACCTCAGGCGGCTTAACGCGCTGCGGTCCGCCAATATTCATCCACGATCCCTCGAAATCGGGGCGCTCCATAGCTGCGACCATGCATTTGCCGACATCATCCAGACTGATCCAGTTAGCCTCCAGATGTGCTTCATGCGGATAGACATAACGGCTTTCATTGACGATGAACGGCCGCGCCCAGTTGGTAAGCAGGTTGTCCATAAACAGCACCGAACCAAAAACGGTGGCGGGCACGCCGGAGCGAAAAATGGAATTTACGGCGATCGTGTTATTGCCATAAGTAAATGGATCACCGGGGCGCTCGGGAATCCAGCTCGACGTATTCCAGATGAAGCGTTTGCCGCCTGCTTTCTGTACCGCAGCAGCCACGCGGCCCGTTAAAGTCGCCCGATCCTCGCGCGCTTGCAAAGGGTGGGTATAGAAAACAGCATCCGATCCTTCAAAAGCCGGAACCCATGTATCTTCATCATAGAGATCAAAAATGCGGGCTTCATCGGCAACGTTGCTACCGCCCAGATCAGGGGTTTCGCTGCGTGACAGTGCGCGGACCCTGTGGCCCGTGGCCCCCAATTGCCTGATTTGAGCCAATCCCTGACGTCCGGTTGCGCCGACCACTGATACCAATGCCATTTCGAATCCTCCTTTATATTTGCAAGAGAGGCTAATCGCACAGGGGCCTCTGCCCAATGCTCCATTTTGTCAGGTCATTAATGTTAGGAGGCTTGCT
Organism: Parasphingorhabdus sp.; assembly: GCF_965233695.1. Lineage (GTDB taxonomy): Bacteria > Pseudomonadota > Alphaproteobacteria > Sphingomonadales > Sphingomonadaceae > Parasphingorhabdus. The sequence continues at coordinate 1,159,742 of NZ_OZ247497.1, read as the reverse complement.
CGTTCAACATTGCTTGCCAGCGCTGCATACCGGTGATCCAGCGCTCCGGATCGCTACCCTTTTGCTTGATATAATCAGCGACTTGTGGATGCGGCATTATCAGGAAGCGCTCTTCTTCAATGGCATCCAGCGTGATTTGCGCAACGGCTTCGGCGGTCAGCATACCGTCTTTTGCAACCGTAGAAGTATCGATATCGGCGGTCATTGCTGTTGCCACACCCTGCGGACAGAGCACCGAGACTTTCAGTCCATCGCCGCCATGGGTGATTGCCAGCCATTCGGCAAAACTCACAGCTGCATGTTTGGTCACCGAATAGGGCGCGGAACCGATTTGCGCCAGCAGGCCAGCGGCAGAAGCAGTGCTCAAAATATATCCGCCACCACGCGCGAGCATTTTGGGGACCAATATGCGGGCGGCGCGAATATGGGCGAGGACATTAATGTCCCAGATTTTCTGCCAGCCATCATCAGCAACTTCAACGCCGCCTTCCATGATGATCCCGGCATTGGACACGAACAGATCGATCGGGCCGATGTCTTTTTCCACCGTCTCGATAAGAGATGTAATATCCGCTTCCAAAGATACATCGGTTTGAATGGCCGTTCCGCCGATATCGTTCGCGACGGACTGCGCCCCGGCCAAATCCCGATCCGCGCAGACAACATGCTTAGCGCCTGCCGCGGCAAAGCGTCGCGCCATGGCAGCGCCAATGCCACTTGCGCCGCCTGTAATAACGATGATTTTGTCTTTAAGATTCATAGATCGGATGTCCTGTTCAAGCTGTTTGGCCGGACGTTAGGCGATGGCTCTGGAAAGATACAGAGCGTGATTTTCTTTTATGCTCAATCGGGTTCAACAACTTGCCAGGCGGTAGCGCTATCATAGACAAACCGCTCTTTGATAATGCCATCGGCCGACCATACCTGATGGGAAATTTCATTGAGTCTGCGCGTTACACCTTGCTTATCGGTCGCATCAAATGTCCATAGGATCATCACATCGTCGCCATCGACCAGCACCGTTTCGGGCGGATGTGTTTTCATCCTCTGCAAGCGATCCATTGCCTTTTTTTCATGTGCGATCAGGTTATCACGACCGCGCCTTGGTGGTTCGCGATTCTCCTGCATCGTTGCGTCTGCATGATAAAATTCTTTGATGGCCTCGGCATGATCGCCATGCACCACGGCGTGAATAAATTGTTCAACTCGCTTTCGACTTGGCATAATATATCTCTTTCATTTCGTTTCCTTATTCATCCAAAGCAGCAAGTATGTTCTTCAGGCTTACGGCCAGTCGTTCCGCATCCTCGGCATCGATATTTTTATCGAGCACATCGTTTATCTTGCCGAAGGGCACTTTGATGTTGCTGAGCGCATCCAATCCCTTCGGACTAATGGTCAGCTCCCAGGCCCTGCCATCTGCCACAGACCGCTCTCTGCTTATATAGTCCGCAGCCAGCAAACGGTTTGCCATCGTCATGACGGCACTTTCCCTCTGCGACAGCTTATCGGCCACGAAGCGCTGCGTGACCGGCCCGTCCTTGGCAATGATCGACAGCGCCGCCGCTTGCGCCGTTGTCAGGCCAGCCGAGTCTTTGAGAGCGCTGTCCGCGCGCTTTTTCAGACGATGTGCAACCCGTTGCAGCAAAAAATAGAGACGATGCTCTGACGCCGACATCCGTTTCCTTTCGATATTGACATTTCCATACTGATATTACTACACATATGTAGTTAATTGGCAAGAGGAGATCAAAATGGGCGCGATAGATGTCTGGTCGCAGATGACCACGGAGCGCATGGCAAAGGCCCCTTGGCTGGAAACTTTGCTGCGATGGACGAATCAGGCCGGCGACCCTTTGATCCCTACAACCGAATCGACTCTGCGTGCGATGGATGAGGCTGGCGTGGATATTTCCCTGCTCTCCGCCTGGCACGGACCGCAAGGATCACTGATCAGCAATGAGGAAGTCAGCGATCAAATCGATAGCGCACCGGAACGGTTTCGCGGGCTTGCGACGGTGGACCTGACCAATCCAATGCAGGCGGTCCGGGATATCCGCAAGTGGGTGGATGGCAAAAAATTTGTCGGGGTTCGTGTCGTTCCCTGGCTCTGGGATCTTCCCCCAAATGACCGCCGCTATTATCCGGTATATGCCGCCTGCGTTGACCTTGGCGTCCCGTTTTGCACGCAGATCGGACATACCGGACCGCTGCTACGATCAGAAACCGGAAGGCCTATTCCCTATTTGGAGGATGTGTTGCTCGACTTTCCAGAGTTGGTCGTGGTGGGCGGCCATGTCGGGTTTCCATGGATTGACGAGTTGATTTCCCTGACCATCAAGTTTCCCAATTTCCATGTCGATACATCGGCCTATGCCGTGCATCGCCTTCCCGATAACTTTATAGGCTTCATGAAGGGCCTCGGGTTCAAGCGGGTGATGTTTGGTACGAACTGGCCGATGCTGTCTCCGCAGCAATGCCTGCAACATCTGGAACAGCTGGGCCTTACACCAGAACAACAAGATGCTTTTTTGTCGGGTAACGCCCGCCGGGTTTTCAATCTCTAGCCAGCGGTCGACCCATGACTTTCTACAGATTTAGAGCCTTTCGTATCGCGTCCCAGGACAGAAGCTTGAAATTCTGCGTGCCCTCTCCATTGTCACCGTCTTGCGCGACAAAAACCCCGCCGGGATAGTCGGGACCAAAATCGCCGAGTATCAACTCGATGCCATCGGTATCGGATGTCGTGTCTATATATCCATCTTCTACGACAAAGCGCGAGCGAAACGTCCTGCTTTCCAGATCGTAAACGGCATAGCCGTTATCGCCCTGACTCGATGCCACCAAATAGCCCCCGGAGTCGCCTTCTGGAGCCAGCGCTAGTCCTTCCACGTCCGCGGTGAGCTCTCCCGCCTTGAGTATAGCGAATTGCACCGGTTGAGGTTGCTCCTGCTTGAGATCAAACGACCAGATTCCGACATTTTCCTCACCGACATAGAGCATGCCCGTGCGGTCATCGACCACGCAGCCTTCCGGCTGGGTTTCCAATTGAAACATGCGATTGACGTCGACGATTGGCACGCTTTCCGAAAGCCTCACTGACATGTCGATAATCGTGCCTTCTTTGGTCACGATGAAAGCGCGCAAGTCGCTGTCGCTCATCATGCCCAAGCAGAAACCATATGCCTCGCCTTTGCCCACCTGTACATTGGTCAGCGGGTTCAATGTCTTATTTTCGCTATCGAGTGTGTAGAGCGCGAGCCGGGGCTGCTTGCGATCGCTGCGATCACTTGCGCCGACCAGGATCACTTCACCGGCAGCGGAGGATACCGTTCTGATATCGATATTATTCACCGCATCGGCTGCAAGGAACGACATTTGGCGGCCTTGCAAATCATAGATATGAATGCCCGCCTTTTTATCCGTACCGATGATAAGGCTTTGCGAGGGATCATCCGGATTCCGCCAGATTGCAGGGTCATCGGCTGCATCATCTCCGACTGTGCCTACGCTGTCTGTTTCCGCCACAGCAGGCACAGCAATGATATCAGGCGTCAGGGCAGCCTGTTCACCGCAACCAGCCACCAATGACAATCCGGCCAATGTCATGAGCGGCGATAAATTGGGTCCGCACATCAGAAATTCACCTTCGCGCCAAATTTGGCCGTCCAGCTATATTCCTCATATTGCAGCAACCGGCGGCGGTTATCGCGGTTCTGATAAGCAAAATAAGGCTCATCATTGATATTCACCCATTCCAGGAAAAATTGCAGATTCTTGTTCACCCGATATTTGGCGCTGGCGTCCAGCTGGAAATGGCTAGCCACAATCCGGTCATCTTCGGCTGACGCGCCGATTTCATCGAGATATTTGTCGCGATATGTCCCCGCCAATCGAAAGCTAAACGGCCCCGTTTCATATCCCAGAACCGCATTGAGCGTATGTTTGGATGAAGCCGGCAGCGGAATATCCCGGCCGTCATCCAGCGTGCCTTCGGCGTCAGTATAGGTGTAATTAACCTGCACCAAAAACCCATCAAGCGGCGAAGGTAGGAAGGTCAGGGCCTGGCTGAGGCTCAGCTCCACGCCTTTGATGGTCGCGCTTTCGCCGTTGATCGGTATGACCGCTTCTTCAAATGTTATCCCATTAAAAACGCCGCCATCCTCGTTGAAGGAATCAACGACAAAATCTTTGACATCCTTGTAGAAGAAATTAGCCGAAATCGCTCCATTATTGCTGAAATAATATTCTGCCGAGGCATCGAAATTCCAGGCGCGATACGGGCGCAGATCGGGATTGCCGAAATCGCCCTCATTATCATCGCTAAGCTCAAAGCGCGGAGCCAGATCAGCGAGATTCGGTCGCACGAGACTGCGATAGGCTGCGGCACGAAACACAAGATTGCGCTGCGGCTCAAAACGGATGTTGAGGCTCGGTAACCAGTTATCATAATCATTGGAGAACCGCACCGGCGTGATAGTCGGTCCGTCTTCATCAACCCGGTTTCCGTTGAGATCGGTTTTTGTGTTTTCGTAGCGAACCCCGCCAATCACCCGTAGCGTGTCGCTATCCCACCGGCCGAGCAGATAGCCGGCGAGAATGTCTTCGTCTGCGACATAATCACCCGCTGCCGAGTCAAATATCGAGTCGTCCGGCTGCAATTCAAAGAGGTCAAAATTGTCGAAGAAAAAATTACTCGCACCGCGAAAGCTGGGAAGCGGGCTGATGTCGGTAATCCGATAGGTTGGAAAACCGAGTACATCGCCGAGATTATAAGTTCCGGTCGGATCTTCATAAAATTCGACATCAAGATTATAGGACTTCTCCCGCCAGCGTCCTTTGAAACCGGCCTGCACGGTAAAATCACCACTGCCCATCGCGAATTGACGGCCAATATCAAATTGCGCCGCATATTCCTCATCCTGAGCATCCGAGCGCTTGGTAAATTCAACTTCATCCAGACCATAGCCCGATGGGTCAGTCGCTATGTCCGCACCGCTGAGATAATTAAATAGCGGGATTTTGCTGTCGCTATAGTCGAACAGCACATCAAGGCCGTCATCCTCGAAACCCCTGATAAATACTGTTGGGTCTACCGAACCATCTTCCAGTTCGCTGGACTTGGCCCAACTGGCCGAATATTCGATGGTCCATGGCCCGGTATTGGTTTCTCCGCCCAAGGCGATAGAACGGATTTTTTGTTCTTCCTGACGATCCTTGATATCGCGTTCAATCTCGATTTCACCGCCCGCATCGGAAAATGACACATTATCGGCATCCACACCGGTTACCGTGGCATCGCCGAGCTTGAAGATATTGCGCCGCCGAAACTCCTGATCATCAAACTGACTGTATATTCCGCGGATGTATAAGCTCGTGTCATCACTCGCCCGGAAGTCGAGCGACAGGGATGCGCTGATCCGTTCCCGCTGCACGTCATAATCGCGATACTGGACCTCTTCGGCATAGCCGAAACCTTCATCGGTTGTGGTCCAGTCTTCCGCCTCGACATTGTCGGTTTCGAACCGTCTGTTGTAGTAAGACAATCCGCCTGCGATGCCCAAATTATCGCTCAGTCGCGTGGAAAAGTCGATGCTCGCCTTGGGAGAGGCCACGTCGCGCAAATCATTGTAACTACCTTCCACCTTAACCGAGAGCAGGTCTTTCTTGCGGTCAAAGGCGCTGACTGTGTTAATCTCAATCGACGCCCCGATAGTATCGCCATCCATGTCCGGAGTCAGTGATTTTTTGACTTCGATTGATTCGATCAGGTCACTGGAAATCACATCAAGCGCAACCGAACGAATGTCCGATTCAGGGGATGGCAGACGCACGCCGTTGATCGAGCTACTATTCAAATTGGGGTCCAGTCCGCGAACAGAAACAAACCGGCCCTCGCCCTGATCATTCAGAACGTTCAGCCCGGGCAAACGGCGGAGCGATTCTGCAACATTCTGATCAGGAAACTGACCCACAGAATCGCGGGTGAGAGCGCTGACGACACCATCGGCCGCGCGCTGACGGGACAACGCGCTGGCTTGATTGGCAGCCTGGCCGATGACGAGTATTTCGTTGCGGCCCATGCCCTGCATGACAATATCAATACGGACATTGCCGGTTTCTGGCACATCCACTTTGGTCGTGACCATATCGGCTCCGACATAGCGGGCTTCCATCGTATAGGACCCGGCAGGAACATCGGGGAAACGATAGGCACCACCACGCCCCGATCTGGCAACACGGTCGAGCTCTACGATACGCAATTCGGCTGATTGCAGGCCCTGCGTCGCGCTGCCTTCACTGACAGTGCCAATAATCGTACCAGCCCAGGCAGAAGTCGGCATGGCAGCCGTAGCGAGCAATGCGGAACAGATGGCAAGGCGGCGGATATTTTTTGGTGCAGGCATATTTTGGAACTCCCTCGGTTTGAGGGTGCCCTAGGGATCGCTTGTTCCAAAAATATGCGTTGTTCGTGACTCTGCTGTGACGGAGCTATTGCAGTTTTATTGTGCGACCGAATTCAACTCGCGGCGAAACTATATTCTCCGCCCTTTTCAAGACCGCGTTGATATGCTGGCCGGGATTGCAATTCTTTAACAAATGCGGCCAGCTTCGGATGTGTCTCGGCTCTGCCCTGAGCGATCGCCACCTCTGCCGGGAAGCTAAGCATGAAGTCTGCCGCACTAAGGCTATCACCGATAAAATGACCGGAAGGATTGAGTTCGCTTTCCATAAAGTCAAAATGGCTAGTCAACTGTTCATTGATCCGCGGCATCAGCGGCGCGCCCGCTTCCTCAAGCCGGCCAACATAGAGGTTCAGCAGGATCGGGGTCATCGCAGACCCTTCGGCAAAGTGAATCAGCTCAAGATGGCGAAGATAGTCATCGGTCCCGCGCTCTGGCACAAATTGATCACCGCCATGATGCGCGCAAATATGTTCTACAATCGCACCGGATTCGATGATCATGCGTCCGTCGTCTTCAATCATCGGCGACTTGCCGAGGGGATGCAGAGCCGTCAGACTGGGTGGAGCCTGGTTCGTAACCGCGTCGCGTTGATGATGGCGAATTTCATAGGGAAGGCCAATTTCTTCAAGCAACCACAATATACGCTGAGACCGGCTATTATTGAGATGGTGGACGATCAATGTCATTTTGGTTCTCCAGGAAATATCGGTTTAACATGCTTGAAACAGCGGCTACCTATGTCTCTGCATAATGCTAATGCGATAATATCCTAGGACTTTTTGCAGATAGGCGTTTCTTTTGCCGGCGAGAAAGTGTGATCAAAATGACGATACAGAAAACCTACATCACCGCTGACGCCCTATTGTCGGATAGCTTCCGGCTTGGCATGCAGATATTGAAAAGTGATTTTTCACCAACCCATATTGTCGGCATCTGGCGCGGCGGTGCACCGGTGGGCATTGCGGTACAGGAAATTCTTGAATTTCATGGTGTCTCGACCGACCATATCGCGATACGAACCTCCTCCTATTCCGGAATTGATAAACAACAGCGGTCGGTGCGGGTATTTGCGCTGGGCTATCTCGTCGATACGCTTAACCCTGATGACAATCTGCTGATCGTCGACGATGTGTTTGACAGTGGCCGCAGCATCGAGGCGTTTCTGAAAGAACTGAGTGATCGATGCCGCCACAATATGCCGAAGGACGTTCGCGTTGCGACAGTGTATAGCAAGCCTTCTCGCAACAAGACGGTTTTGAAGCCCGATTTCTTCATTCATGAAACCGAAGACTGGCTGATCTTCCCGCACGAGCTTGACGGGCTGACTAAAGAAGAAATTTGCGATAACAAATCCGATGCGGCGATTATTTTCGGCGAGGAAGCCATTCCCAATCCCATCATCATAAAGAGTTAGACATGAGCTTTGCATCCCCCCAGCAGCGCCAGGCATTTATCGCCGATATCCCGAAAGCGGAGCTGCATTTACATATCGAAGGGTCGCTGGAACCGGAAATGATGTTCGCTCTGGCCCAGCGCAACGGGATTGATATTCCCTTCGCCTCGGTCGAAGAAGTCCGCAAAGCCTATGCCTTTTCGAACCTGCAGGATTTTCTGGATATCTATTATCAGGGGATGAATGTCCTGCGCACGGAGCAGGATTTTTACGACCTGACGATGGCCTATTTCAACCGGATACATACCGACAAAGCGATTCATGCAGAGATATTTTTTGATCCGCAGGGCCATACCGAGCGCGGGATAGCTTTTTCCACCGCGATTGATGGGATATTGCGCGCCATGGGTGATGCCGAGGCGCATCTGGGCATATCATCAAAGCTGATCATGTGCTTTCTTCGCCATCTCAGCGAAGCAGATGCTTTGGCAACGCTTGAAGAGGCTACCCCCTATCTCGGCAAAATATCCGGGGTTGGTCTGGATTCATCGGAGCTCGGTCATCCACCTTCGAAATTTGCGAAAGTCTTTGCCAAAGCTAAAGCTCTTGGCCTCAAGGCAGTGGCCCATGCGGGTGAAGAAGGGCCACCGGACTATGTTTGGGAGGCATTGGACCTTTTGAAGATCGACCGGATGGATCACGGCAACCGGTCATTGGAGGATCCCCGGCTTGTTGAAAGATTGCGAAACAATCAAATGACGCTAACTGTCTGTCCGTTGTCCAATTTGTCACTGTGCGTGGTGGACAATCTTACAGACCATCCGCTGAAAAAGATGCTCGACCTTGGCCTGCGTGCCACCATCAATTCCGACGACCCCTCCTATTTTGGCGGCTATCTGAATGACAATTACGAGGCAACCGCGTCTGCCTTGAACCTCGATAAGGATGACATCGTAGCGCTAGCCAAAAACAGCTTTCGTGGTTCATTTCTCGGTGAGGAAACTATTGCTCAGTCTCTCCGCCGCATTGACGACTATGTTGCGCGATTTGACGGATAAACGGGTTGAACCGAAACCAGTCCGTTGGAAATTTTCATTTTTTGCTGTTACTGACCCAGACAATGATCCCGAATGACCGAGGAATGACTCTATGAACCAAATGGATGATCAAGGAGGTCGATCAGACACCATATTGGTTACAGGCGCAGCGGGATTCATTGGCCACGCGGTTTCCCAAAGGCTGATTGCGCGCGGAGAGCGGGTCATCGGCATCGACAATCTGAATGATTACTACGATCCTCGCCTGAAAGCGGCGCGTCTCGCAAATTTGCGGTCATTGGAAGGGTTTGAATTTGCGGAAATGGATGTCTCCGACGCTGAAGGCGTGCGTAAACTAGTACAAGTCAATGGCGTGAAGCGCATCATCCATCTCGCCGCCCAGGCCGGTGTGCGCTATAGTATCCAAAACCCGTTTGCCTATCAGAAGTCCAATCTGGAAGGCCATTTGAGCCTGCTCGAAGCCAGCCGTCATGCAGCCGACTTCGAACATCTCGTCTACGCCTCTTCCAGTTCTGTCTATGGCAATAAACCGATGGGCGGCGAGGGTTTTGTCGAGGAAGAGCCGGCGGTTGACCCGGTCTCGCTCTATGCCGCTACCAAACGCTCCTGCGAATTGATGAGCGCATCCTATGCGAAACTTTACGGCTTTCCACAAACCGGCCTGCGGTTTTTCACCGTTTATGGTCCGTGGGGCCGACCGGATATGGCCTATTTCGGCTTTACCAAAAAGATTCTCGCTGGCGAGCCCATTGAAGTTTACGGCGAAGGCAAAATGGCGCGGGATTTCACTTATATTGATGACATTGTTGATGGCATATTGGGGTCGCTGGACAATCCGCCAGCCTCTGGCGAACATCGGGTATTGAATATCGGTGACAGTCGGCCAGTCGGGCTCATGGACATGATCAAAGCTCTGGAGCAAGCGCTGGGTATGGAAGCGCAGAAGATCATGCGCCCGATGCAGCCCGGAGACGTTACGGCGACCTACGCCGATGTGTCGAAGCTGCATGCGCTGACCGGCTATGAACCGAAAGTCATGCTGGAAGATGGTTTAAAGCGCTTTGTCAGCTGGTATCGGGACTTTTACGGCAATCTGCCGCCGGAATAGCTATTGATCCAGATATTCCCGCCGGTGGGAACCCTGCATCACTTGCTGGGCGACAAGACGAAGCTGCTCATTCACCGCCTCATCGGCGCAAAGCCCATTTTTGAAAATCCCGCCCGAAGCATTGATCCCAACCCCCAAAGGTGTCGGCCAGCCGCGCAGCGCATGAACAATCGAACGCATCGCGGCCAATGTCGAACCGGTGGCTTGCCACCCATAAGCGGTAACGATCAGTCCAACTGGCAGGCCATCGAGATATACGCGCTCATCACCGGCTGTTTCCTCAATATAGTCGACGGCATTTTTGACCAGACCGGAAATAGTGCCATGATATCCGGGGCTCGCCAGGATAATGCCATCAGCACGGCGAACCGCTTCGACCAATAATTTTCCCGTTTCGTTTAAGCCGGCAGGATCGGATCGGTAATGCGGCAAAGCGCATAGTTTGGCCGATCCAAACAATTCGGTTTCCGCGCCCGCATCCGACGCTGTTTTCAGCGCGATCGCCAAAGCCTGTTCAGTCGAGCTATGCGGATTGGTTGTGCCGCCAAGGCCCAATATGAAAGGTTTATCGTCATTTTTCGCCATGGCCACTCTTAGCAAGCCTTTTCAAACAATTGCAACGATCAAGAATGATCGTGTAGCATGGCAAAAAGAACAGGTTGCCGGGCATGCCAAGCCGTGTTTTAATTGACCGATTAAACCGAATTCGTTATCGCGACCCGCAATAACAATGTTGATGAACTGCCAAACATTAAAGGATTTCTCCCATGCGTAAATTTACCGAAGAACAGCATATGTTCCGCGACGCCTATCGCCGCTTCTTGGCCGATGAAGTGGCGCCGCGCATGGATGAATTTCGCGAAGCCGGCATTGTCGATCGTGAGATTTTCAAGAAAGCCGGAGATCAGGGTTTCCTGATGATCTGGCCGGATGAAAAATATGGCGGCATGGGCGATAATGATTTCCGCTATGAGCAGATCATTATCGAGGAAACCACCCGGGCGGGCTGCGCGGAATGGTATAATACGCTGCACAGCCGTCTCGTTGGCCCCTATTTCAAGAATATCGGCAACGAGGAACAGCGCGAACGCTTCCTGCCCAAATGTGTCAGCGGCGAAACCATATTGGCGGTCGCTATGACCGAGCCCGGCGCAGGTAGCGATCTTTCGGGCATGAAATCCACAGCAACCGATAACGGCGATCATTGGGTGCTGAACGGTTCGAAGACTTATATCTCCAACGGCATTAACGCGGATGTTGTGATTGTCGCTGCGAAAATAGCGGGCGTCGATGACAAACATGCGATGGTCTTGCTGATTGTCGAACGCGGGATGGAAGGCTTTGAACGCGGCCAGAATTTGGAGAAAATCGGGCTGCATGCACAGGATACCGCTGAGCTTTTCTTTAACAACGTCAAAATCCCGAAAGAGAACCAGCTCGGCACGCCGGGCAAAGGCTTTATCCATCTGATGGAAGGTCTGGCCGAAGAACGCCTGATAGCCATGGTGGGCTATGCCGCCTCTGCTCGCCGCGCCTTTGATGTCACCCGTGAGTTCGTCATGGAGCGCGATGTCTTTGGCAAGAAACTGTCCGACATGCAGAACACGCAGTTCAAGATGGCCGAGATGGATTCCAAGATCGACATGCTGCAGGTCTATGTCGATCATTGTGTCGAGGTCCATAATCAGGGCGGGCTTAACGCCAATATCGCCGCCAAGGGCAAGATGCTGGGCAGCGAAATTGAATGGGAAATGGCCGATCTGGGGCTGCAGCTGCATGGCGGCGCGGGCTATATGAAGGAATATGAGATCAGCCGGATCTTTACCGATGCGCGGATGAGCCGCATCTATGCCGGCAGCAGCGAGATCATGCGTTATATTGTCGGGCGGGATGTCTTCAGCCAGAAATATCAAAGCATCCTGGAATAGTTTATAGCGGAAGCACAAGAAGGACAAGGCGAGTCGCCCACCTTTCTTGATTGACGTTTACGTAAACTGCTTGACTGTGCTGCAGCGCAACATTAACTATGCACTTAACAGTCCAGACTTAATTAAAATAAGGAATATCGCATGACCGAAGCCTATATTTATGACGCTGTGCGCAGCCCGCGCGGGAAAGGCCGCAGCGACGGCAGCCTGCACGAAATCACCGCTCTTGATCTCGCGTCCCAGGTGCTCGCTTCGGTCAATGACCGCAACGAACTGGACGGTCATGAAGTGGAAGATATTGCTTATGGCTGCGTCTCCCCCGTGGGTGAGCAAGGCGCCGTCATCAGCCGTATGGCAGCCCTGAAAGCCGGTTATGCGGACACCACCTCTGCGATTCAGGTCAATCGTTTCTGCGGCTCCGGTCTGGAAGCGGTGAATATCGCGGCCGGCAAGATCAAATCTGGCGAAGCAGACCTGGCGATTGGCGGCGGCGTGGAATCCATGTCCCGCATTCCCATGGGCAGCGACGGATTGGGCGGCATGGCCGACCCGACGCTCGTTTTTCAGGAATATTTCGTCCCCCAAGGCATTTCCGCCGATCTGATCGCCACAAAATATGGCTATAGCCGCGACGATGTCGACGCCTATGCCGTGGAAAGCCAAAAGCGCGCCGCGAAAAGCTGGGAAGAAAAGCGTTTTGCCAAATCGATCCTGCCAATCAAGGACGTGATCGGCGAAACTGTTCTCGACCATGACGAACTGATGCGCCCGGAAACCGACATGCAGTCTCTGGGTTCGCTCAACCCCGCCTTCCAGATGATGGGTGAGCAGATGCCCGGCTTTAACGATGTCGCGATTCTGAAGCATCCCGACATTGAGAAAATGAACCATGTCCATCATGCCGGTAACAGCTCCGGTATCGTTGATGGTGCGGCGGCCGTGCTGATCGGCAACGAAGAAGCAGGCACGAAATACGGCCTGAAACCGCGGGCGCGGATCGTTTCCATGGCGTCGATCGGATCGGAGCCAACCATCATGCTGACCGGCCCTGAATTTGCCGCGCAAAAGGCACTCAAGCGTGCGGGCATGGAAGCCAGCGACATTGATGTGTGGGAGTTGAACGAGGCATTTGCCGCCGTAGTCCTGCGCTTCATGGAAGCGATGAATGTCGATCATAGCGATATCAATGTGAATGGCGGCGCGATTGCCATGGGCCATCCCTTGGGCGCGACCGGCGCGATGATCCTCGGTACGGTGCTGGACGAGCTGGAACGTTCGGGCAAGCAGACCGCTTTGTCGACGCTTTGCATCGGCGGCGGCATGGGCATTGCCACCATCATTGAGCGGGTGAACTAGAAACAAATAGCAATTTAGTGCCCCTGCGCAGGCAGGGGCCCATCTCCCGGTATCGCCAAAATGAACCAACTGGAGATGGATTCCTGCCCCATAATTTTCTGGCGCAGGAATACAAGAAAGGAAAAAACATGACTTACGAAACACTCACCGTCGATATTGACAGCGATGGCATTGCCCTTGTCACAATCGATCTTCCCGGCCAGTCGATGAACGTCTGGAATGAAGGCCTGATGGCTGACTTCCCGAAATTCGTCGATGAACTGATTTCCAATGACGACATCAAAGGTGCGGTGATCACATCGGGCAAGAAATCCGGCTTCCTTGCCGGTGCCGATCTCAACATGCTCGGCTCTTCCAAGGCCGAAACCATGAAAGAGGCATTTGATCAGGCTTGGCAACTCAACAGCGTTCTCCGCAAGATGGAAACCGGCGGTAACAGCGCGAAGGACCTTCTGAAAGGCAAAGCCCACGCCAAGCCGGTTGCCTGCGCGCTTAACGGCCTCGCCCTCGGCGGCGGTCTCGAACTGGCGCTTGCTTGCCACTATCGCGTTTGCGCCGACAATCCGAAACTGCAACTCGGCCTGCCCGAAGTGCAAGTTGGTCTGCTGCCCGGTGGCGGCGGAACCCAGCGTCTGCCGCGTCTTGCCGGTTTGCAAGCGGCTGGCATGGCGATCATGATGGGTCAGCCGATGAACCCGCAGGCTGCGCTCGCACAAAAGATTGTTGATGAAGTCGTTCCTGCTGATGAAGTCGTCGCCAAGGCGAAAGCGTGGGTCAAAGCCAATCCCAAAGCATCTGCGCCTTGGGACAAGAAGGGCTGGAAATTCCCCGGAGGCGCTGGCTCCATGGATCCCCGCGCCGTGCCGCTGTACCTTGGTTCGTCAGCCATGGCGCTGAAGCAGAGCAAAGGCAATTACGAAGCGGTCAAGGCAATCCTGTCCTGCCTCTATGAAGGTTCGATGCTGCCAATCGACACCGCATTGCGCGTTGAAAGCAAATATTTCACCAAATTGCTCAGCGGCCCGCAATCCAAAAACATGATCCGCACCTTGTTCGTGAACAAGCAGGCCGCCGAAAAGGGCGCCGCTCGTCCCAAGGGCGTGCCGGCTTCCGACCTCAAAACTGTTGGCGTGCTGGGCGCGGGCCTGATGGGCTCGGGCATTACCCATGTGACAGCCAAGGGCGGCATGAATGTCATCGTCCTCGACCGCAATATGGAAGAGGCGCAGAAGGCGATCGATTATAGTCAGAAGATTGTCGACAAGGGCGTGAAGCGTGGCAAGATGAGCCAAGAAAAAGCCGATGCTTTCATGGCGCGGATCACCCCGACCGATAATTATGACGATCTGAAAGATGTCGACCTGATCATCGAAGCGGTATTTGAACGCCCCGATGTCAAAGCCGATGTGATCAAGAAAACCGAAGCAGTCATCGGCAAGGATGTGGTTTTCGCATCCAACACCTCGACGCTTCCGATCACAGGTCTCGCGAAAAACAGCGAGCGTCCCGATCAGTTTATCGGCATGCACTTTTTCTCACCGGTTGAAAAAATGCCCCTGCTGGAAATCATTCCCGGCGACGAAACCGGCGACAAGGCATTGGCCGTGGCGCTCGATTATAATGCCAAGATCCGCAAAACGCCGATTGTGGTCAAGGACGTGCGCGGTTTCTACACCAACCGTGTGTTCCCGCCTTATGCCAATGAAGCGATGCTGATGGTTGCCGAAGGCGTCAAACCCGCACTGATCGAAAATGCGGCCGTTGCCATGGGCATGCCGATTGGCCCGCTCGCCATTGTCGATGAGACCACCCTGCAACTGGGTTACGACATCATGACGTCAACCAAGGAAGAAATGGGCGACGCCTATGTTTCCAGCGGGACAGAGGATCTGATGGAATTGATGGTCAAGAAGATTGACCGTCGCGGACGCCGTTTTGGTGGTGGTTTCTACGAATATAGCGATGATGGCTCCAAGAAATTATGGCCTGGTCTCAGCGAGCATTTCCCGCTGGCAGATGAGCAGCCCGATGTTGAGGAAGTCAAACAGCGGTTGATGTACATCCAGCTGATCGCGACGGCCCAATGTTTCCACGAAGGCGTTGTGTCCGATCCGCAATCTGCTGATCTCGGCGCGATCTTCGGTTGGGGCTTTGCGCCATGGACCGGCGGCCCGATGAGCCATATCGACACGATCGGCGTCGACAATTTCGTCCGCACAGCCGACAATATGGCCCAGAAATATGGCGAGCGGTTCAAACCGCCGATGAGCTTCCGCGAAAAAGCGGACGCTGGTGAGAGCTTTTACAAAGCGGCCTGAACGTCGTCGATAATCAAAAGATTTGTGCCCCCGCGAAGGCGGGGGCCCATCTCCCGTACTACCATCTTGAACCGCCGGTAAAAGTACAGCGCGGTATTCGATTTATCGCCTGCCTTATCTGATTGCTGTGTAACGCACCCTTGGGAGATAGGCTCCCGCCTGCGCGGGAGCACAAAGACGGGTGTTTTTATGCGTCCATATCCATCAATAACGGGTTGATAAGTCGCGCAACTTGACCCAAGCTGGTTTCAGGAGAGACCAGTATATGACGGCTGATAAAATCATTCGCATCGGCGGGGCCAGCGGCTTCTGGGGCGAATCCGATATGGCGGTGCCGCAATTTTTGCAGGCGGCGGAAAACGGGCAAAAGCTGGACTATATTGTTTTCGATTATCTCGCTGAAATTACCATGTCGATCATGGCGCGGGCGCGGGCCAAAAATCCCGACATGGGCTATGCGACCGATTTTGTCGCTGCGGTGATCAAGCCGCATATTGGCGCCATCGCAAAACAGGGCATCAAGCTGATCTCCAACGCCGGCGGGACCAATCCCGTCGCTTGTGCGGCGGCCGTTCGCGCTGTCATTGCCGAGGCCGGGCTCGATCTGAAAGTCGCGGTTATTACCGGCGATGATCTCACATCTCGCGCAGTCGATTTTGCGGACGCCCGTGAGATGTTTTCGGGCGAAGCTTTTCCCGCTCCGGAAAATATTGCCAGCATCAATGCCTATTTGGGCGCCTTCCCAATCGCTACCGC
Source organism: Parasphingorhabdus sp. (assembly GCF_965233695.1). Classification (GTDB taxonomy): domain Bacteria; phylum Pseudomonadota; class Alphaproteobacteria; order Sphingomonadales; family Sphingomonadaceae; genus Parasphingorhabdus. The sequence goes on along the minus strand of NZ_OZ247497.1, from coordinate 1,143,358 downwards.
CCTCAATCGGGGGGCCGACATTGTCATCACCGGCCGCTGCGTTGACAGCGCCGTGACACTTGGTGCCTGCATCCATGAATTTGACTGGAGCGCGGATGATCTCGACCAGCTATCCGGTGCCAGCTTGGCCGGTCACATATTGGAATGCGGGCCGCAAGCAACCGGCGGCAATTTCACCGATTGGGAAAGCGTGGCGGGCAGCATGGACAATGCCGGCTATCCGATTGCCGAAATCGCCGCCGATGGCAGCTTCATTGCGACCAAGCCGGAAGGGACAGGCGGGATCGTCAATATCGGCACGATCGGCGAGCAGATGCTCTATGAAATTGGCGATCCGCAAGCCTATATGCTGCCAGACGTTGTCTGCGATTTCAGCGCAGTAACTTTGGAGCAGATAGCCGATAATCGCGTCGCCGTGTCCGGTGCCATCGGCCATGCCGCACCGGATAGCTACAAGACATGCGCCACCTATTCCGATGGCTGGAAGATGGTCGCGCCGTTTTTCTTCATTGGCATGGACGCGAAAAGAAAAGCGGAAAGCTTTGCTGAAAATGCACTCAAGCGCACGCGCGCCAAATTGCGCGCCTCCAATGCCGGTGATTTTGATGAGGTGCTGATTGAGACTCTGGGCGATGACAGCCATTTCGGGACCTTTGGACAGGCAGCTGAAACCCGCGAAGTGGTTCTGAAAATCGGCGTCAAGCATCGCGATCCCAAAGCAACCCTATTGCTGCTGAAGGAAGCCACTGGCATGGGCCTCGCGACGCCGCCGGGACTGGCGCTGTTCGCTGGCGGCCGACCCAAGCCCTCACCGGTGGTGCGTCTGTTTTCGCTGCTGGTGCCAAAATCGGAAGTCTCGATTTCGGTGACGGTTGGCAATGATGGTCAGGAATTTACCGAAACCAAAGGCACGGCTTTTGACGCTGCGGCGATCCAGCGACCAGACCCGCCTGCTCTGCCCGTTGGTGACGGACCCATGACACAAGTGCAGCTGATCGATCTCGCCTGGGGCCGGTCCGGAGACAAAGGTGATAAATCCAATATCGGCATTTTGCCGCGCGACAAGAGCTATGCGCCCTATATCTGGGCAGCGCTCGGCGAGGACATCGTGCGGGAACGCTTTGCCCATTTCCTGACGCAGCCCGATGATCCGTCCAGCGTCGAGCGCTATTACATGCCCGGCACCGGCGCGATTAACTTCCTCCTCCATGATATTTTGGGCGGCGGCGGGGTTGCATCCATGCGCAATGATCCGCAGGGTAAAAGCTATGCCCAGATCCTGCTCGCCGCTCCCGTTTCCATACCGCAATCACTCCAGTCCTCTTTGGCTAAGGCGCTCTGACTATGCCCCAGTTTAAATCGAAAATTTCCACCAGCTCCGACAGCTTTGCCCAGAACCGCAAGGATATGCTGACGCTGATCGAGCATCTGCGCAGTCTGGAGAAGCGGGCTGTTGAAGCATCGGAGAAACGCCGCCCGACTTTTGAAAAACGCGGCCAGCTGACCCCGCATGAGCGGCTGACGCGCTTGCTCGACCCCGGTATGCCGTTTTTGCGGCTCTATAATATGGCCAATTATCTCGTCGAAGATGATAATCCCGACACCAGCATTCCGGGCGGCAGCGTGATCCTTGGCATCGGCTTTGTCAAAGGCGTGCGCTGCATGATCTGGGTCGATGACAGTGGCATTCGCGCGGGCGCCGCAACAACGGGTGGCTGGGACGCATCCAAGGGTGCGCAGAAAATGGCGCAGGATCTGAAGCTGCCCTTCATCCATCTGGTTGAGAGCGCGGGCGCGAACCTGATGGAATATAAGGTCGAGCTTTGGGCGCATGGCGGGATGCTGTTCCGCAATCTCGCCTGGCTGAGCGCAGCGGGTATCCCGACCATGGTCGTGCTGCACGGGCCTTCCACCGCTGGTGGCGCCTATATGCCGGGCATGTCCGACTATGTCATTGGCGTACGCGACAATGGTATGGCGGCGCTGGGCGGTGCGGCCCTGGTTCATGCGGCGACCGGCGAAGTGGCCGATGATCGCGAGCTGGGCGGAACCGAAATGCATGCGAGCACCACCGGCAGTGTCGAATATCTCGCGGATGATGATGCGCACGGTATCGAGATTGCCCGTGACACAATGGGTCGGATTGACTGGAACAAGAATACCGCACCGATCCGGCAGAACGACTATGCCGAACCCGTTTATGATATCGACGAAATTGCGGGCATCGTGCCGACAGACTATACCATTCCCTATGATGTCCGCGAAGTCGCGGCGCGGATTGTGGATGGATCGGACTTTGAGGAATTCAAAAGCCGCTATGGCCCCGGCACCGTCTGCATGCAGGCGAGCATCATGGGCCATGCGGTCGGACTGATCGGCAATAACGGCCCGTTCGATCCCGAAGCGGCCGCCAAGGCGACGCACTTCTTCCAGCTATGTGACCAGTCCGAACTGCCGATCATCTTCCTGAACAATACCACCGGCTATATTGTCGGCAAAGAGTCCGAGCATAAGGGCATGATCAAGCTGGGCAGCAAGATGATCCAGGCCGTGTCCAATGTGCGCGTGCCGAAATTGTCGCTCTATATTGGTGCCAGCTTTGGCGCAGGCAATTACGGTATGAGCGGCGTCGCCTTTGAACCGGATTTTCTGTTTTCATGGCCCAATGCCAAAACCGGTGTGATGGCGGGGGCATCAGCAGCCAACACGATGAGCCATGTCGCAAAGGTGCAGGCGCAGCGCAAAGGCGTGGAACCGGATGAAGAAGCCATTGCCAAACAGAACCAGCGCATCCGGGATATTTTCGAAGCGCAGGAAAGCGCTTTCTTCACCTCTGGCCGCGTGCTTGATAACGGTGTGATTGACCCGCGAGACACCCGCAAGGTGCTCGGCTTTGCTCTCGAAACAATTTTCGAGGCCAAGAACCGTACGCTGCATCCCAATGCCTTCGGTGTGGCGCGGATATGATTTTTTCTACTCAACGCTTTTTGTTCCCCCGCGAAGGCGGGGGTCCATCTCCCGCCGTTATGGCTTACCGAATAGCAGGAGATGGGCTCCTGCCTGCGCAGGAGCACACAGCATGACGAACCTCCCCGAAACCAGCACCCTCGAACTGGATCTCAAGCAGGGCTGGCTCACCATCTGGTTCAACCAGCCGGATAATCGCAACGCCCTGAGCGACGCCTTGGTGGCAGACTTAGCCTCTGTTTTAAAAGGTGTTCGTGACGACCGGACGGTCCGTGGCATAACCCTAAGGGGTCGCGGCGGTGTCTTTTGCGCCGGTGCGGATCTGAAGAATTTCAAAGAGAATTTTCAGGCGAGTGGCGACCGCGAAGCGACCATAACCATGTCGATGGGAGCGGCTGAAATATTCGACCTGGTCAACACCGCGCCGCAAGTGGTGATCGTCCTGATCGAGGGCGCAGCCATGGCAGGCGGCTTTGGCCTGTCCTGCTGCGCTGATGTCGTGATCTGCGAATCCGGTGCGCGTTTTGCGATGACAGAAACCGCCATCGGTGTCACCCCGGCGCAGATATCGCCTTTCGTCATTCAAAAGCTTGGTTATGCCACTGGCCGGCGGTTGATGCTGACTGCCGCCCGCTTTGATGGCATGCAAGCGCATGAACTGGGTTTTGCCGATTTTATCGCCGATGATGTGCCGGGATTGGAAGCGATTGAGATGCAGCTCAGAAATCAGGTGCTCGGCACCGCGCCCGGTGCGGTTGCTGCAACGAAAGAACTGCTTGGCCAGATTGCTGGTAAACCGCGCGAAGAAGTGATCCGCCTTGCTGCCGAAAATTTTGCCGACCGCATGATCAGCGATGAAGCCAAGGAGGGCGTCGCCTCCTTCTTTGAAAAGCGCAAACCCAATTGGGTCGTGAAGCCGGAATAGGGAACCATAGATGACACAAATATCCACACTCCTTATTGCCAATCGCGGCGAAATTGCCTGCCGGGTGATACGAACAGCCAAAGCAAAAGGCATAAGAACAGTCGCCGTCTATTCCGACGCCGATGCCAATGCACCCCATGTTCATATGGCCGATGACGCGGTGCATATCGGGCCTGCGCCAGTCAGTGAATCCTATCTGCAGATCGACACCATCATACAGGCGGCAAAGGACAGCGGTGCCGATGCCGTGCATCCCGGCTATGGTTTTCTGTCGGAAAATGCCGCTTTCTCGCAAGCCTGTGCCGACGCCAATATCATCTTCGTCGGACCACCGGAAAAAGCCATTGATGTCATGGGTGACAAGGCGCGGTCCAAGCGCGCAATGATTGCGGCCGGTGTACCGTGCGTCCCGGGCTATCAGGATGATGACCAATCCGACGCGACATTGATTGCCGAAGCCAAGAAAATCGGGGTGCCGCTGATGGTCAAGGCGGCCGCGGGTGGTGGTGGCCGCGGTATGCGGCTGGTTCACGATCAGGCAGAGGTGCCCAATGCGATCAAGCTCGCGCGATCGGAAGCGGAAAATGCCTTTGGCAATGGCGAACTGATCCTCGAAAAAGCGATCATCAAACCCCGCCATGTCGAGATTCAGGTTTTTGCCGACAGTCATGGCAACACCATCCATCTGGGCGAACGTGATTGTTCGGTACAGCGCCGTCACCAGAAAGTGATCGAGGAAGCGCCCTGCCCGGTCATGACCGAAGAGCTGCGCGCTGAAATGGGAGCCGCCGCTGTAGAAGCGGCCCGCGCGGTCGATTATCGCGGGGCGGGCACAGTGGAATTTCTGCTGGATCAATCCGGCAGTTTCTACTTTCTCGAAATGAACACGCGGCTGCAGGTTGAGCATCCTGTAACCGAGGAGATCACCGGTCTTGATCTGGTTGCCTTGCAATTGAAAGTTGCCCAAGGCGAACCGCTGGATATTGCGCAGGATGATGTCACTCTCACCGGCCATGCCATGGAAGTACGGCTCTATGCCGAAGACCCGGCCGATGATTTTCTGCCCAGCACCGGCCATATTGATCTCTGGTATCCGTCGGCCAATGCGCGCATCGACAGCGGCATCGCTACGGGCGGCGAGGTTTCCCCGTTTTACGACAGCATGGTCGCGAAAATCATTACCCACGGAACGACCCGCGAAGACGCGCGGCTACAGATGGTCAAGGCCTTGTCCCAGACCGCTCTGTTCGGTCCGAAAACCAATCGTGACTTCCTGATCGATGCCCTCGGCAAACCGGATTTTATCGCCGGTCAGGCGACCACCGCTTTCATTGCCGAAAATTATGGCGAAGAGGGTGTTGATCTGGGCGCGCATGATTTTACGACATTTGCGATTGCCGCCGTGCTCCAGCACAAATTGCGTCAGCAGGCGGCGCATAAACTGGCGCTCAACGTCAATCCAGAAATGCTCGATTGGTCGAGCACCGCGGATCTGAAAACCGTCACCCAATATGGAAAGCTGGCGGAAGCGACCGAGACGGATGGGATCGTTCATGTCCATGTGCATCAACCCGGGCATTATCATGTGGATGGTGCTGGACAGGAAGCGCAAGTCGAGTTGCTGTCCAGCACCGGTGACATGGCAAAACTGCGCGTCAATGGCCGGACGGTCGAAGCGATACATCATGCCGACGGCCGCCATCTGCATCTGGCATTGCCGGCCCGCTCTCTGTCGGTCACAGACCTGACAGGCCTCAGCGCCATGGAAGATATGGCTGGCGGTGGCACGGTAGTGGCGCCGATGCACGGCCTGTTACTTGAGATACTCGTCGAGCAGGGCGCGACTGTGGCAAAGGGCGACAAGCTGGCGGTTTTGGAAGCGATGAAGATGCAGCACGAGATTCTGGCGGAGATTGACGGTACCGTTGAAACGGTTGCGGCTGCCGCGGGCAAACAGATTGCAGCCGATGATCTGATCATGGAAATTGCTGCAAAAGAAACGGGTGAAGAGGACGACGCGTCATGAAAAACCCCATTTGCGACATGCTGGGCATCGAATTCCCGCTGGTTGCTTTCAGCCATTGCCGCGATGTTGTCGCTGCGGTTTCCAAAGCCGGCGGCATGGGGGTATTCGGCGGCGTCAACTGCACACCCGAAACACTGGAAGAGGAACTGAGCTGGATCGACGATCATGTCGATGGCAAACCCTATGGCCTCGATATCATTGTACCCAACAAGGTTGAGGGCAAAGGCGAGCAGATCGATGTTGACACCACCTTGGCGATGATTCCTGAGGAACATAAACAGTTTTCCAAAGACATAATGGCGCGTCATGGCGTCGATCCCGGCGATCTGGAGGAACTGCGCCGGGAACATGCCGTGGGCGCGGACAATCTGCGCGGCGGCAATGCGGGCGCACTGCTGGAAGTTGCTTTCCGCCATCCAATCAAACTCATCGCCAATGCGCTGGGCATCCCGCCGCAGGTCATGACCGATATGGGCCGCGAACATGGCGTACCCGTCGCGGCGCTGATCGGGACCAAGGAACATGCCATGAGCCAGGTCGCCGCTGGCGTGGATATTCTCATCGCCGTCGGCGGAGAAGCCGGTGGTCATACCGGTGATGTCGCCACGATGGTTTTGATCCCCGAAGTCTGCAATGCCTTGCGCGATATGGGAGATGACACGCCGGTACTAGCAGCAGGCGGCATTGCCACCGGCGCACAAATGGCAGCGGCCATGGCCATGGGCGCAAGCGGCGTATGGTGTGGATCGGTCTGGCTGACCACAGCAGAGGCAGAGACCAATCCTGTCGTGAAAGAGAAAATGCTGAACGCAACGTCGCGTGATACGGTTCGCGCCCGCTCTCGTACCGGCAAGCCGTCCCGGCAATTGCGCTCGCCATGGACCGATGCCTGGGAAGCGGAAGATGCGCCGACTCCGCTGGCCATGCCATTGCAGTCTCTGGTCGCGGAACCACCCCTTCGTTCGATCGACAAATTGAGTCAGGGTGATAATCAGGGCGCAAAAGATCTCGCAACCTATTGGGTCGGCCAAGGCGTTGGCCTGATGAACCAGCCCATGTCGACTGCGCAGGTTGTCCAGGGATTCAAAGAAGATTTTATCACCGCCTATGAGAGGCTCGCTGCCAATCTTGAGGATTGACGGCACCGATAGCCCGCGCTCATTCTGCTTGTCCTGAGCGACTGCTGCAAGCAGGCAGTCGAAGGATGAGTTTCGAACGGTTTTGATAAGATGCTTCGACAAGCTCAGCATGAGCGCGAAGGGATATAGGAGATGAGATGGCAGAGGTGACAGCACAACAGCCGCTGGCCGGGATCAAGGTGGTCGAATTTTCAACGATGATCACCGCGTCTCTCGCGACCATGATGTTTGCGCAACAGGGCGCGGACGTCATCAAGGTGGAACCGCCCGGCATTGGCGACCCTATGCGCTGGCTGGGCAGCCGGAAGGAAAGCATCTCCGGCCTGTTCAACAATTGCAACCGCGCCAAGCGCTCGATCACGCTGGATCTGAAAAGCAAAGAGGGCGTTGCAACGGCGCGCAAGCTGTGCCTCGATGCCGATATTGTCATTCATAATTATCGCCCCGGCGTGATGCAGCGCCTGGGCCTCGACAGCAAAAGTCTCCGCGCCGAGAAACCGGCACTTATCTATTGCGCCATTACCGGCTTTGGTCGCGACGGACCGATGGCCGATCGCCCCGCCTATGATCATGTGATGCAGGCGATGGCGGGTTTCATGGGTACACAAGGCCATCCCGATGGTTTTAGCTATGTGAAGACTTTGCTATGCGACAAGCTCACCGCCTATACCGCCGCGCAAGCTATAACCGCTGCATTATTTGCACGAGAACGCTCCGGTGAAGGACAGCATATTGACTTGTCTATGCTGGCCAGCTGCATTGCCTTTCTGTGGCCCGACGGCGGCATGCATCTGACCTTGATGAACGATGATGCGATTCATGCGGCGCCCTTTGCCGACTATTATCAGATGCCGCTACGCACCACCGACGGCGCGATTGCCTATGCAGCGATGAGCGACGCGCATTGGCAGGTTGTTTTCGAAATGGTCGGCCGCGACGATTTGAAATCGGAAGAAAAATATCAAGGCCTCGAAAATCGCAGCATGCATATGGCCGAACTCGCGCAAATTGTCGCCAGCCAGCCGCCGCGCCATGATACCGATACGATGATCGCCGGCCTGACCAAAGGCGATGTGCCCGCCGCGCCGTGTCTGACACTGGCCGATGTGAAGGACCATGCCCAGATCGTTGCGATCGAAGCCTTCGAGGAACAGGACCATCCATTGCTCGGGAGAATTCACAATGTCGCGTCACCGGTGCATATCAATGGACAAAAACTGCCAACCACTGGGCCCAGCCCGGCGCTTGGCGAACATACGCAAGAAATATTGCAGGAAATGGGAATTACATAATGATGGAGCAGGCACAGGATTTTCTCGACGAAAGCGAAGCGATATATGCGCTCGTCAAAGATCTTTCCGATGGGCAGATGGAACAGGAAACCGGTTTCAAGGGCTGGACGATCAATGCCATAATCCGCCATCTGCATATCTGGAACATGGCCGCCTATTGGTCGCTGACCGAGCCGGAAAAATTCCATGGCTTCTTCAAAGAGGCGATGACTGCGATGAAAGAGAATGCCAAAAAGGGCCAGACGTCGATGCGGTTTTTCGAGACAGATTATCTCGACAATTTATCCGGCGCGCCGCTCGTAAAAACCTGGCGGGACTTCTTTCAGAAAATGGCGCCGGAATTTGGCGCAGCTGATCCGGCAATGCGGGTCGAATGGGCGGGCCCTTCCATGAGCGTGCGCTCTTCCATCACCGCACGGCTGATGGAAAACTGGTCGCATGCGCAGGCCATTTATGATGTGCTCGGCCTCAAGCGCGAAAATGCGGACCGCATCCGCAATATCGTGATGATCGGCCTCAACACCTATGGCTGGACCTTCAAGGTCAACGGCGAAGAAGCGCCGCAGCCTGTGCCCTATCTCAAGCTTACTGCCCCCTCTGGTGCAGTCTGGGACTATGGCGATGAGAGCGAAGAAGAGCGGATTGAGGGTTTGGCTGAGGAATTTTGCCAAGTCGTTACCCAGACTCGTAATATTGCGGATACAGACTTAAAAGTGACCGGTCCAAACGCAACCCGGTGGATGGCCATAGCGCAATGTTTTGCTGGCGGCGCGGAAAGCCCGCCAGCGCCAGGGACGCGTTCTATCAAAACAGGGTGAGTGAACCTATCGGGTCTATCTATTGTGCCCGCTATTGAATTGGGCCTTTTTCTGGCTATGTTCAAAAGAAAAAGGAGAGACTCGATGAGCTGGCACATGGCTGATATCTGGGAAAATATTGCCCAGGCGATTCCGGAAAAACCCGCAATTGTAGAAGGCGCCAAGCGCTATAGCTGGTCAGAATATGAACAGCGCGCGGCAAAGCTGGCGCAGGTTTATGCTGATCATGGCCTGAAACCCGGCGCGAAACTCTCTATCTACGCCTATAATTGCGCAGAATATATGGAGGCGCAATTTGCCGCCTTCAAGGCGCGTATTTGTCCGGTCAATGTCAATTACCGCTATCTTGAAGCGGAGCTGACTCATGTCATCAACAACAGCGATAGCGAAGCCTTGGTATATCATGCGCAATTCGCACCGCGCGTCGCCGCAATCAAGGACAAGCTGGAGCATGTGAAGCTGTTCCTCGAAATTGAAGATGGTTCCGGTGAACATCTCGATGGCGCGGTGGATTATGAAACCGCCTTGCAGGCTGCTGATCCGATGCCGGTGATCGAGCGCTCTGACGACGATCTCTATATGCTCTACACCGGCGGGACGACTGGCATGCCCAAGGGTGTGATGTATGATCACAAGACTTTTTCCAGCGCGCTGTTCACCAAGGGCTTTGAAATGCGGGAAATGACTCTGCCGGAAGGCGCGACAGGTTTTGGACCGCTGGCTCAGGCGCTACATGGCGCGGGGGCGGCCAGCCGGTCGATTCCGGCCTGCCCGATCATGCACGGCACCGGCATGTGGATCGGGGCGATGATCCCGCACGCGCTGGGTGGTTGCGTCATCCTGTTCAACAACCGGCATTTTGACCCGCATGCGCTTTGGCAACTAGCGGATAACGAGAAAGCCACCGACATCACGATCGTCGGCGATGTGTTCGCCAAGCCGATGCTGGCCGCGCTGGTTGATGCCAAGGAACAGGGCAAGCCCTATGATCTGTCATCTGTCCAGATGATTGGCTCTTCAGGCGTTATGTGGTCAGCCGAAGTCAAAAAAGGCCTGCTGGAACATATCGAAATGGTCATCGTCGACAGCATGGGATCGACTGAAGGCAGCATGGGCGCATCGGTTACAACCCGTGAAAATGCCGCGATTGAAAAGACCGCCACTTTTGAAATGGCAGAAACCACCAAGATTTTGACCGAAGAGGGCCGCGAAGTAAAACCCGGTTCAGGCGAAATGGGCATGATCTGTAACGGGGGAATGGTCCCGCTTGGCTATTATAAGGATGAAGAAAAAAGCGCCGCGACGTTCAAGACATTTAACGGCGTTCGCTATTCCATCCCCGGTGACTTCGCGATGGTCGAGGCCGATGGCACCGTGACGCTGCTGGGCCGCGGGTCCGTCTGCATCAATAGCGGCGGGGAGAAGATTTTCCCTGAGGAAGTCGAGGAAGCGCTCAAGACCCATGACAGTGTTTATGACTGTCTGGTCGTCGGAGTACCCGATGACCGCTTCGGCGAGAAGGTGACGGCTGTGCTGTCCGTAACGGATGGTCATACGCTCGATGAAGCGGCGCTACACGATCATGTTCGCGGCAAGCTGGCCGATTATAAAACGCCGCGCGCGTTTCTGGTGGTCGATGATGTGCCCCGTGCTGCCAACGGGAAACCGGGCTACAAGGACGCGAAGGATATCGCCCTGAAAATGCTGCAACCGGTCGCCGCTTAGGGCTGCCAGTCAAATTCCCGATGATAGCGCGGGATGAAAAGCTTTTTGCCTTTGATGGCGGATGTCAAAAACGGCCCGGTCACGCCAAAGGGCAGCGCACTTGCGCCTTTATCCGGTCCCAAAGGCAGTAATATCAACGGCTTGGGCCATGGCTTATAGGGCCTCACATCCTCGATCTGCTTGCCGCCGATATGGGCTTTCAGGGCCTTTTTCAGCCATCCCACCTGACGCGTCAGTCCGACAATTGTCATCGTGTCACCGGTGCTCGCAATATCGCCGACGATAAACAGATCAGGATTGGCAGTGGGTCTGAGCCAGCCGTCAACCTTTGCGCGGCCATCATCATCAAAGATCACGCCTTGCAGATTCTGCAGCAGACCAGTCGCCGGTTTCGACCCGATGACCGGGATCACCAGATCGGCATCAATCGGGAAACCGTCAGCCAGTTTGATTTTGTTTTTGAGCGGTACAAACGGTTGGTCCGTATGTTTCAGTTTCTTGATCCGTTCGCCCAAACGCACCTTTACGCCCAGTTCCCCCAATTGCCGCAGCATCGCGCGTCCAAGCTTGGCCGGATAGTCCGGAAACAGGCTTTCATCTGCCGAGATCAGCGTGACCTGTTTTTCCGGCCGCGCAAAAGCAATCTCGCCCGCCAGTTCGCTACCCACTGCGCCGGCGCCAACAATGGCGATGGTCTTTGCCTTGTCGATCTGAGCGATCACCTGCTTGGCTTTGGTTAGAAACGCCGCTTCATCATCACCCTGCATTTTAAACGGCGCCGCATAGGTTGATCCCGTGGCGATGATGATCATGTCTCCGGCAATCTCAGTGCCATCTTCCAATATTGCAACATTGCCATCAATGGAAGCCGCACGGCCACGGATGATCTTGCCGTTTTTCAACAGGCCGTCATAGGGAATGACTATCTCATCCAGCAGCTCCGGCCGCGCCATCGCTCTGATCATCGCGACATTATGGACCCATTTTTCCCGCGGCTCGATCAGGCTGATTTCGGCATGTTGATCCAACTCCCTGGCCAACATGGTTCCGGCGTAACCGCCGCCAATGATTATGATTTTCTTGGTCATGGCGAGATTCATAAAGTGGTTTTCCGACAATACACAAGACTATTCACGCTTCGCCATTGACGCAGCGGCGAAATTATCGCCATGTCCTGTCAATGCTTGTTCAGCTGATCCACAATCCGGCATCGGGTACCCATCATGAGCTGCGTCTTGGTGTGCTCGCGCAGGCTTTCGAAGCGTGCGGTGCCAAAGTGGTCATGGGCATCACCGAAATAGACGGCAGCATGAAGCTGGCCCACGACAGCGACCTTGTCTGCGTTTCCGGCGGTGATGGAACGCTGCGTCTGGTTATCGCCGCCATGCAAAAAAGCGAACTGAAAACACCCATTTGTATTTTTCCCGCCGGCACCGTGAATCTCGTTGCCCGCGAAATTGGCTATGCTTCGGAACCCGAACAATTTGCGGGTGAAGTGATGCGCGGATATCTTGCTGGAGCCGAGGCGCGATTGAAGGAACCAGTAGCCGGTACCAATCACGGTCCGTTTGCTGCGTGTCTGAGCGCTGGCCCCGATGGCGTTGCCGTTGCCAATCACTCGCCGCAGCTGAAAAAGAAAATTGGCCGTAGCGCCTATGCCTGGTCCTTTGCCAAGCTCTTTGCGCGCTGGCCGCGACAAAAATTTGCACTGGATGTGACGGTATCGGACGGGTCCAAAAACAGCCTGTTTTGCGAGGCCTTTTACATTGCCAAGGGACGCTATTTCGCCGGGCCATGGTCCCTGACTCCAGAGGCCGGCTTGGGTGATGATCATTTCCATCTCATTACATTATCGCGCGCTAGCCGGTGGCATTTCCTTCGCTTCATGCTCTCTGTCGCACGCGGAAAAGATCCTGAAAACCTGCCTTTTGCGCGCCCCTGTCGTGCCCGGGCTGTGACCATTAAAAACCCTCCAGAATCAATAAATATTGATTTTTTTCAAGAGGATGGTGACACAATGGTGGTCGCTCCGCAGCAAATAGTTATGACGGGCCATGTTATCGAATATTGCCTGCCACGAAATCTTTAGGCCGGGAATATCCAATCCATCAAGCAGCGCTGCAATGCTCCGCGATCAATTCGACCATCACCGGCAATTTGCTTGGCGGAAGATCATGACCCATGCCATCGACCAGCTCAAGCCGGGCGTTGTTAACATTGGCCGCAATATCCTCACCGCAGGGATGGGGAATAAGCGGATCCGCCGTGCCGTGAACAACCATGGTCGGAACAGAAATTGTCTGCGCCTTGGGCCGCAGATTACCGGTTTCGATAATCGCCGCCATTTGCCGTTGCCGACCGGCAGGATAAAAACTGCGCTCCAGAGCTTTCTTCATGAGGGCCCGACGTTCCTCTTCTCGCGCCCTGCCTTCTTCCGATGCAATGATAGAGGAAAACGCCATGCCTGCGGTCAGGGCTTCTTCCAAGGTCGTCGCTTTCGCGCGAGCTGACTGAATGAGCCCCTTGCGCACGGCAGGATCTGCACCGGGCAATCCAGGCGCATTGGTCGAAGACATGATCGGCGTGAGCGACAAAACCCTGTCGTCATGATCCGCCGCGACCAGCTGTCCGATCATGCCGCCCATTGACGCTCCGACAATATGCGCTCGATCAATATCAAGCGCATCCAGCACGCCAACCGCATCACGGGCCATGTCGCTGAGATTATAGGGCGCCAGATTTTGGCTGGGAAAAAACCGTTTGGTGAAAATTTGCCGAAGCGGGCCCGGCGCGGATACGCCATCACATTTATAGGACAGCCCAACATCGCGATTATCGAATGCAACGACGCGGAATCCCGAATCAACCAATCCGTTCACGAAATCCATGGGCCAGGCAATGAGTTGCGTGCCATATCCCATGATCAGCAGGATAGCCGGATCGCTGGCTTTGCCATGATCTTCGACTTCAATATTGATACCATTGGCAGTGACTTGCATTTTTTGATCCCGATTCATTAGGAGATGGTCAAACAGCCGGAAAGCTTAGCAGAACCGCCAATACGCACAAGACAGGATCAGGGGTCCGGCAGTCCGCTTGGCGCACCGGTCGGAACACCCCCCAATTTTGCCATCACCGCGTCAGACTGCGCCACAACCGCGCCCAGCTTGGCAACCTGATTATCGTCATCCACCACTGCGCGAATGTTCAGGATTGGTGAAACACCGATGGCTTGCGCCGATAACGCCTGAATTCGAACCTGGTAAGCTCCGTAAGGCACGCCTTCAAACAGGAAGAATCCGTCAAATTCGCTTTTTGTTTCATGCGTAATACGGCCTTCCACATCGAGCAGTTCCAGGCCAACACCAGCAAGAGTACCACCCCCTTTGCGTACCAGCGTACCCTCCACCTCTCCGGCGCTCACCAGCGGCAATTCTACGGTTGCAGCAATGCCAGGACGCGGCGTTACCACCACACCGGGCAGAGCAGGTTGGACATAGGGATCAGACAAGCTGCTCGCATCAATACCAATGAGTATCGGACGGAACGGTTCGAGATTATCAATGACCGACCGACCCTGTGCGTCCGTCGCCATCAATGCGGTCGTCTGCCCAGCGGTCAACTCGACATTTTCGACCAGCTCTTCGTCCGCCTGCCGTTTGCCGTCGCGGTTTTTATCGCGATAGACAATGGCGAGCGCCTGGCCGCTATTGGCCAGCTTGTTGCTGGAAAAGCGGAAACCATCGTTGCGTGGATCGGGGCCAAAGCTGAACGCAAGGTTCAAACCGGCCGCGACAGAGCCATCGGTCGCTGCTTCCGCACTGGCAGTCAGGGCAAATTTGTCAAAACGGCGGATGATTCCAACGGCTGCACGGCCGCGATCAAGACCTACATCATAGCCGAGCTCCGCCCGCCAGTCCGCGCGATCACCAGCACGCCATTCGCCGGTAAAATTAACCCTTTCGAAACGTTTCTCGGGCGCAATCCGGTATGTTGCCTCGCCGCGCAGCCTAACCCCGGCAACACGGCCATTGGCCAGCAGTCGCGCTTCGGCAATATCCGGCGGATTGGGACCGGAATCGTTATATTGCTGCTCCCAGCTCAGCTCACCGGTCAATGAAAAGCGACGCAGGTTCAGAGACGCCCGGCCGGTCAGGTCAAGCGACGACCGCCCGTCGGTGCGCGTTCGATATTGGGCATCGATATGAAACGGAACAATCTTGCTTCCAAGCTTGAAATTATGGTCGAGAGAGAGGCTATGCCTGCCGTTCATGTTTTGTTCGACCTGATCTGACCGGAAATCACCGCGTGCCCATATAGTCTCTGCAGTTATCAAGGTCTTTCCCAGTTCTCCAAGCAGTTGGCCACGAAAAGCTGTGCCCTTTGCAAAGTCTGAGGAGGCTGACAGCTCGACCAATGTCGGTCCAACGGCGCGGCGAACCGATCCTTCTATATAATTGCGCCGCACGTCATCTATTTGCAGACTGAACAACGAAGCAGCGACGGAAGTTTTGGCGTTCAGGCCGCGCTCGACTCCAATGCCGCCGCGCCAGCCCGCTTGTTCGGTTGGCAGAAATGAATTGAAGTTGATCAAATCCTTGCCTGCCTCTTGGGCACCGGCCCAATAATAGGTTTTCCGGGGCGGAATGGAATCCAGCCCGACCGGAACCGACTTGCTGTCCCTGCGGATTTGTCCTTGCGGGCCATAGAGCACCACTTCGAAGCGATTTTGCCCATAGAGAAGGGGTACATCAATAAATTCATACCGGCCATCCAGGCGATTTTCGGCAAAAGCCAACAGCTGCCCATTGCGATAGAGTTCGGCATCCCAGCCTGCCGGCAATTCGCCGCGAAAGCTTGTCCGGTCGAAATTATCCGGCCGATCTACCGGACGGTTTGTTATTACCGCGCCGCGGCCTACTGTGCTCTGGGACACTAACGAGCTCGAGAAGGTCGAAACATCTCCCAAAGCGACGTGCGTCGCCTTTAGCGGGCCCAAAAGACCCGATTTGGGATCGGTCCGATAGGCACGCACCCGTAAACTTTCCGGCACGCCCTTATCATCCGATGACAGCCGGGCGTCAAAAGATGCCTTGCCAACTTCACCCGACGCAAAAAGCTCGTAACGCACGTCAAGCTTCTGCCCGGAACGCTTGTCGCGCAGCCCACCGGCGGAAACAACAGCATCTACCGATGGCGTCCGCCAGAATTTATAAGGCTCACTGGATTGCGGAAGACTGGATAGGTCAAAACTGCGTCTTGGCCGGATTTTCGCCGCCCGCTCCTTCCGCTCCAGGGCCAACTGAAATGGAAGTTTCTTGTCGGATTCAATGGTCAGTAGGGCGTTGGACAAATCTGGAACCAGCGGGAGGTCAAGCCAATTGGACAGGGTTTTAACGTTTACGCACCAGCCCTCTGGCGTATCGTACACATCTCCGGGCGACAGTTTTTTCCTGTCGTTCACCTTTTGTACTGTATTGCTGTCTCGTTCAACAATCAGTGTTTCTCGCTCCGCAAATACCCAGCCAGTTGCGCGGCGCGACTTTTTGTCCAACCTAATAGGTACATCCAATGCCATGATGACATCGCCAAAATCTACACAAACACCATTGTCGGTTTGGTAACCGCGCACGCCATCACCCAGGCGGTATTTACCGGAGCGAAGATCGAAAAGCAGCGCATCATCGTCATTTGCCGTCCATGATGACTGGCTGTTAGACGATCCCACTGGTGCGGCCTGTCCCATAACCGGCGAAGCCGCCAGGATCATGCTGATCCCGGCGGCCATTGCCAGCGATTTGAAACGCTGGCCGATTATGGAAAGGTGGCTTTTCATCATCGATATTCTGGCTGCTTAACGTTTTGAAGTCAGCCTAATATACTGATATAAATCGCTATCTTAGAACCATCTGGCTTTTGGTAATCAAACCACCGCCAGCATTATCAGGTTCATAATATTCGACCGAAATAGCCCCTTTGAGCTTGGCAGCAATGTCTGCCGGTACCGGCAAAGTGACCTTACGCCGCTCGACTTCAGGGTAGATGGCAATACCGCGCGCCACCAGAATCGGTTCGCTCTCGCCTTGTTTGAGTACCCGTATCTCGCCGTAGGTAGAGCGATCACCAGTTCGACTAAGATCAAAGGCAAAGGCCTGTCCATTGTCGCTGGTTTCTACACGCGCGTTGGCAATACCCGCTGTTGCCTGCAAATTTCCCTGACGGATGATAACCGGAATGGTTACGCCATAAATGGGAGTCAGCGCAATAGTGAAGCCACCGCTCGGACTTTCCTGTTCCGTAACTGCTTTCGCTTTGGGGATGGCGCGAAACAGAAGATGGGCACGATACTCGCCATCGGGAAGGTCTTGCGGCGGTCTTATCCCGAGGCGTATGGCCTGGGGCTGGTTGGGCGGTAATGTCACCCGGCGCGGGGCATAACGGATCATCTCTTTGGCCGCCAGTTCAACCTGATTGGCTTCCTCGGCGCTGACATCCTTTAGCTTGCCCTCAGCCGTCATTCGGCGCAGCTCAAGCGAAATGCGATAAGTTGCTGTTTCTGAACCAATATTGTTCAGAATAACCTCAGTACCGCGCTGCCCGTCAAGGACAATACGCGTCGGCGCCACCAGGAGATCCCCTGCTGCGTGCGCTGGCATGTTGGAAAGGAAAAGCGCCGAGCCAATTATGGCAAGGCCGGCATAGAATTTGTTGAATCGTCTGAGACCGCTGGTCTTCATCTCTGTCTCCGGTTTGTAAATATTCCGGACTTGACGGTAAACCGCCAATATCCCCACATCGCTCACTATGGAGAAAGAGGGTTACCAAAGCGCTAACCACAGCAAATATCGCTCTGCTATCACTAATGGGGGAATATGAAAAACCCGCCTGCAACTTGAGTTACAGACGGGTTTTCAATATCATAAACCAGCCGCCTTACGGTCGGCTTTGATTAAGCCTTACTGGTAGTTGACGGTTACGTCAAAGTTACCAAGATAAGCGCCATCAGCTTGGTTTGCACCAACAGCCAGGCTACCGCCAACCGTGAATACGTCGTTTGCAGCAGTACCGGAGATGGTCAGTGTGGTTGCGCTTTCAACCAGCGTTGCAACCATAGCGTTTCCGCCCCCGTTGGTGAGCGTAACAGTGGCATCGGCATCGATGTCAACGGTCTGACCGGTTGTACCTGCAACACTGAAACCAGCAGCCGTGGTTGTGCCTGAGCAAACCAGAGCAGCGGCACAGGTGACTGCGCCAGCAGCGTCTACAACAACGGTACCGGCTGTGGCGCCCGTAACGATGGTTGCGAAATCAAGATCTGAAGTATTGGTTACAGTAACCTGCTCCAGAATGGTGGCGCGTGCGTCTGCAGAAGCCGTCGCAGCATGAGCAGCATTTGCACCCATGACAGAAGCGGCAAGCACGGAAGAAGCCAAAGCGGCTTTGATAAATTTAGACATATTTTCTGGTCCCTATATTTCACTACTAAACGAAAGGGCGCCTACGGTGCGTCTGACCAAACCCACTGGTCAAACGTCGCTATACGCCAACATTCGAGATTGGTTATCGACGACAAAGGATAAATCTTTGCTGCCAGCCATGGTTAAGAGATAGTAAACCAGTTATCGTGTTGTTATATAACGATAATATGCGTATATGTTACAGGATTTTAGAATTTGAATCCGATCAAATATCTATAGAATCACACTGAAATCACACAAAATCAGATATGTTCACCTGTTAAACGCTGGCAAATCAAATCGAGTTGATCGAGATTGCTATATTCAATGGTCATAGCACCGGCGCCCGTCACGCCTTTCGACTGAATTGTCACTTTAAGGCCCAATAGATCACCGAGATGGCTCTCTACCGCACGGATATCCGCATCACTTTCACTAGTGCCAGACACGGAACTCTTGATTTTTCGCCGTGCCCCACCCATCGCCTTGCGGACGAGCTTCTCGGTATCCCGCACCGATAATCCCTGTTTGACAACCTGTACTGCCAGTTCTGCCGAATCCGGTGCATTAATAAGGGCGCGCGCGTGGCCCATAGTCAGCTTTTCTTCCGCCACCAATGCCCGCACCGACTCCGGTAGATCCAGCAAACGCATGAGATTCGCGATATGACTACGGGATTTGCCAACTAGCTCCGCCAGCTTTGCCTGGCTGTGGCCGAAATCGTCTTTCAGCTTCACATAGGCTTCTGCTTCCTCAACAGCGTTTAAGTCGCGGCGCTGAACATTTTCAACAATTGCGATTTCCAGCGTTTCCGCATCATTCAGGCTGCGAACAATGGCGGGCACCCTGTGTAGTCGCGCCCGCTGCGCCGCACGCCAACGGCGTTCACCGGCTACTATTTGAAAATTCTTGCCATGAGGGCGAACAACAATCGGTTGAATCACGCCACGCAGCTTCATGCTGTCGGCCAACTCATCCAAGGCTTCATTGTCAAAAGTCTGGCGTGGCTGATCCGGATTGGGCCGAATGTCGGAAATCGCAATAGACCGCAACCCGTCGGTACGGGCCCCAGGGCTATCACTATCAATTTCCGCTTCTGGTGCCTGGACGAGTGGTTCTTCCCGCTGAATCTCGCCGAATAGCGAATTCAGCCCTCTGCCCAGTCCCGTTGCCTTCTTTATTGCCGCTTTTTTTGGCAATGGGGCTTCCTCTTCTTTAGCCATCACGCCGCCACCTTCCGTTCTGGCAAACGGGAAATCAGTTCCCGCGCCAAGTTGATATAGGCCTCCGATCCACTGCACCGATGATCGTAAATCAGTGCCGGTAAACCATGGCTCGGCGCCTCTGAAAGCCTTACATTTCTGGGGATAACGGTATCAAAGACGACATTGCCGAGACAGGCGCGAACATCATCGGATACTTGCTCCGTCAATTTATTGCGGCGATCATACATGGTGAGCACCACACCCATGACGGACAAGGCCCGATTGAAACGCGCGCGGATTCGCTCGACGGTCTGCAGCAACTGGCTCAAACCTTCGAGCGCAAAAAACTCGCATTGCAGTGGAACCAGGAGTGATTCAACAGCAACCATGGCATTAAGCGTCAACAGACCCAAAGATGGCGGGCAGTCGATCAGACAGATATCCCATTGGCCATCATCGCCCGCGTCCAAGGCCTTTTTCAAACGATGGGTGCGCTCCTCGAATTCAACCAATTCGACTTCGGCGCCGGACAGGTCGACAACCGCGGGCACTATATCGAGACCAGGAACGCGCGTCTTAATCACGCATTCGCTCAGGGAAACGTCGGAAATCAGCAGATCATAGCTGCTATGCGTACGCTCTGCCTGGTTAAGTCCTAAGCCGGTCGATGCGTTGCCCTGCGGATCCAGATCGATCAGCAAAACCTTCCACCCGCTCGCAGCAAGAGCCGTCGCCATATTAATGGCTGTGGTCGTTTTACCGACGCCACCTTTTTGATTTGCTATCGCTATCCGGACCATATTACGCAGAACCCTTCGCTAAGCTGATATAAATAAACGTTTTCAGCCTATTCCCACCAATATTCCCGCTTCCGGGTCGGTCAAACTTTGTTCCACGTGGAACATTTTTTGCCGTTTTGGCGATAGGCCTTTTAACTCCCTTACCGCATTTTTGCCTTTAGGTAAGAGCCAAACCGTTTTTTCTGTGGAAAACCGGTGTGAAAGTGACAACAGTTTTTGCAACGGCGCAAAAGCTCTTGCACTAATGACGTCCACAGGATGGCTTTCAACATTCTCCAAACGGTCGCCCAATACCAAGGCTTTTTCGGTCAGATCCAGCTTTGTTACGACAGATTCCAGAAAGGCTATCCGGCGAGATCGAGACTCCACCATCTGCACTTCATAGTCACTCAATATTGCGATAATGATCCCGGGGAAGCCGGCGCCGGTCCCCAGATCCATCCAGATTTTGCGGCCCTGCCCTTTCGGCGCATGTAGCAATAATTGCGCGCTATCGACAACATGTCGGGCCCAGACATGGTCGGCGCTTGATTTGGAGATCAGATTCTGATGCTGCATTTCTTCAGAAAGAAGGGCGAGAAATTGCTCCAGCCGCTCCCATGTTTCACGTGGAACATCGAATTTTTCGCGCAGCCAGTCCTGCGCCTCTTGTTCTGTCATACCCGAATCATGCCGCCAGAGTCTTGGCTTCGCGGCGACGCGCATGGACTAGAATCGCTGCCAACGCAGCCGGAGTTATACCCCGGACCCGGGAAGCAGCCGCGAGTGTTTCCGGCCGGGCCCCTTTTAGACGCTCGACCATTTCATTCGACAGTCCGGCGATTGCGGCATAGTCAAGATCATCGCCCAAGCGGATCTGCTCATTCGCTCTCAAGTCTTTAAGCTCCGATTCCTGCCGCTGGAGATAAGGCGCGTAGCGTGCGTCCTCCTCGACTTCAGCCAGCAATGCAGAGTCTGTGTCAGCAACAGAAATCCCCAGCCCTTCCAGCGCCGCTATCGAGATATTGGGGAAACGCAGCCAGTCAAACAGAGATTGTTTGGTACCATCGCGGCGAACCTCAATGTCCTGATCGGCAATTGCCTCACAGCTGTGGACGGCCTCCAACTCCTCCATAAGCGCATGGCGCTGGATTTCCCGTGCTTCAAACCAGCGCTGTCGCTCTTCACCCAGGCAACCCAATGAAGCTGCCACCGGACTAAGCCTTGAGGTTGCATTGTCAGCCCTTAGACGCAGGCGATATTCGGCACGCGCGGTGAGCATCCGATAGGGTTCGGTCACGCCCTGCAGCACCAGATCGTCAATCATCACAGCCATATAGCTGGTACCGCGATCAAGCTCCGGTGCAGCCTTGCCCTGTATCGCGCAAGCTGCGCCGATACCGGCGATCAAGCCCTGTGCCGCCGCTTCCTCATATCCCGTGGTGCCATTGATCTGGCCAGCGCAATAAAGCCCGTCCAGATCGCGGACTTTTAGCAACCGGTCCAAAGCCCGCGGATCGATATGGTCATATTCCACCGCATAGCCGGGCACGATGATTTCGGCTTTGGACAGACCATCCATGGTCCGGACAAATGCCTCCTGTACATCGGCGGGCAGAGACGTGCTGATACCATTGGGATAGACCAGATTGGTATCAAGCCCCTCTGGCTCCAGAAACACCTGATGGGAGTCCCGGTCTG
This sequence comes from Parasphingorhabdus sp., assembly GCF_965233695.1. Taxonomy (GTDB): domain Bacteria; phylum Pseudomonadota; class Alphaproteobacteria; order Sphingomonadales; family Sphingomonadaceae; genus Parasphingorhabdus. The sequence goes on along the minus strand of NZ_OZ247497.1, from coordinate 1,121,324 downwards.
CAAAGCGGTGAATCTTGTCTTCTATCGATGGGCAATAGCGCGGGCCCTGCGCATCGATCGCACCGCTGAACAAGGGCGACCGATCGAGATTGTCACGAATAATATCATGGGTCGCTACGCTGGTCCGGCTGACGGCACAGAAAATTTGGGGCACGTCCCGCCGCGTCGAAAGCGGTGACATGGTCCAGTTGTCATCGTCGGAAGGCTGCTCGGGAAGTGCGGCCCAGTCTATTGTACGTCCATCGATGCGCGGCGGCGTTCCGGTTTTCAGGCGCGCGATCGGAAGGTCGGCATCGCGAATCTGCTGGCCAAGCGACACTGCACTGGCCTCTCCGGTCCGTCCGCCATCGACAGTTTCTTCGCCGCGGAACAGCTTCCCGTTTAGAAATGTTCCCGTCGCCAATATAACGGCCGAAGCGTTGATCTGACTTTCGTCGGCCAGGTTAATGCCGCTCACCGTCTGTCCATCAAATATCAGCGATGCGACTTCGCCTTCGATAATGGTCAGATTATCCTGCGCGTCCAGTATGCGATGGATGGCGGCTTTATAAAGCTTACGATCTGCCTGGACTCTCGGGCCTTGCACTGCGGCGCCCTTGGACAGATTGAGCATACGGTAATGGATGGCAGCTGAATCGGCCGCCCGCCCGATCAGTCCATCAAAGGCATCGACCTCGCGCACCAGATGCCCTTTTCCCAGACCGCCAATGGCAGGATTGCAGGACATCGCGCCGATACTGTCTTTGGTAAAACTCACCAGCGCTGTGCGCACGCCCATGCGTGCAGCGACCGCCGCCGCTTCACAGCCCGCATGCCCGCCACCGACGACAATAAGATCAAAATCACGATTCATGCTGCGCCCATAGCGGAAGCTGGGTTTCAGGTCAAAATGATCTCGCCTTGCAAATCCGGAGATGTTGCAACTGTTCCACGTGGAACAGTCTATTTCCCGATACAGAACTTTCCGAACAAGCTGTCCAGCATATCTTCAGTACTCGCCCTGCCCGTCAACGCATCAAGCGCGGCACGGGCCAGCCGCAATTGCTCGGCGATAATCAGATAGTCTTGCACGTCGGCTATCTGATGGAGACTCGTTTGCGCTTCGGTCAGATGATCTGCCTGGCGCTTGTTTACGCTGATCTCGTCTCCGCGCGGAACAATGTTTTTCGCACGATCCACGAGCAGCGCCACCAGCGCATCCATTCCAGCGCCGACCACCGGAGATACGGAAAGAACGCCCGGCGATTTGGGCATATATTCCGGATGATCCTGGCGTGATGCTATTTCAACCAGATTGGCGTTTCGCGGGCCCTCCCCCTCTGGACCGAGCCACAGGATCAGGTCTGCCAGATTAAATTGCTGGCGCGCGCGATCAATTCCGATGCGCTCGATTTCTTCCGCGCCTTCCTCCCGGACTCCCGCCGTGTCTATAAACAGAAATGGGATGCCTTTGATCGCGATGGGCACTTCAATCACATCCCGTGTCGTTCCGGCGATAGCGGATACAATCGCCGCCTCTCGCTCAACCAGCGCATTGAGCAAAGTTGATTTGCCGCTGTTGGGCGGACCACCCAAAACAACCCGAACCCCTTCGCGCAACTTTTCTGCGCGCGGGCGATCCAGCATGTTTTTCATTTCAGTCGCCAGTTTATCGGCCGCCGATTGGACAACCGACAATTGCGCGGGCGTGACATCGTCCTCATCGGAAAAATCGAGCTCTGCCTCGACCATCGCGGACAGGCGCAAGATGGTATTTTGCCAATCTTCCACTTTTCGCGAAAGCGCTCCACCCGCTGCCTTAATCGCCGAACGGCGTTGCAGCTCGGTCTCCGCAAAAAGCAGATCGGATAGGCCTTCTGCTTCCGCCAAATCCATGCGGCCATGGGTGAAAGCCCGGCGGGTGAATTCCCCGGGTTCCGCTCGGCGCAGTCCGTCCATATTTTCAAGTGCGGTTTCCAGCGCACGAACGACAGCCCGGCCGCCGTGGCAATGAATCTCGGCGAGATCTTCACCACTCGCGCTATTTGGTCCCGGGAACCATAATATGAGAGCCGTATCGAGCAGTTCGCCACTGGCCGGGTCGGTCAGTTTCGCCAGACTGGCACGTCTCTCATCCGGCACAGCGCCGCTCAGAACACGCAAAGCATCCGATGCTTTCGGACCGCTGACCCTGATGATACCGATGGCCGCCGGTGGTTGCCCACTGGACAATGCAAAGATAGTGTCAGCCGCGGACATCAATTAACTATTTGATATCTAGTCTTTTTTCTTGGTCGAGGAAGATTTTCCGTTACCGGCACCCATTGCCCCGCTCACGAAGGAAGAGAACATCTTGATACCGGCCTCACCCATGGGGGCGATAATTTTGGTGAAATTCTGCAACTGCTCTACCGAACTGGCGCCCTGAAGGAATTTGGACAATTCTTTCACATAAGTTTCGTTGAGTTTTGCGACATCCGGCAGGCCCATCATGCGGCGCGCTTCTTCCGGTGTGCAATCCAGCTCTACGGTTACTTTCATATTGGCTTCCTCTTATAATGTTGTTGAAGCGAAGTTCCCCCCTCACCGCAACAGATGATGTTCCACCTTGCCACAACAGGATATGGGGATAATGTGCACCAATAATCAAGTCATGATCAAAGGAGCGCAAGAAAATGGGCGAAATGAAACCGATTAAAACGCTGAGCGGAGACGCAGAATTTCCATGCTATGTCGCCAAGCCAGACGGTGAAGCCAAAGCGGCAATCATCGTGATTCAGGAAATTTTTGGCGTGAACAAAGGAATCCAGGCGAAATGCGATCATTGGGCCAAGGCCGGATATCTCGCTGTTGCGCCAGATCTGTTCTGGCGGATCAACGAAGGCACTGATCTTGATGCTGATGTTGAGGAAGAATTTCAGGTCGCGCTCGATCTCATGGGCAAATTTGATCAGGATCAGGGTATCAGGGACATTGAAGCAGCGATTCATTTTGCGCGTGATGCTGTAAACGGCGGCAAAGTCGGCTGCGTCGGTTATTGTCTCGGCGGAAGGCTGGCTTTCATGACAGCGGCCAGAACCGATATTAATGCCTCTGTTGGCTATTATGGTGTGGGTATCGATGGCCTTCTGGGCGAGAAAAATGCGATCGCGCATGAGGTCATGCTGCATATCCCCACGGCCGATGGTTTCGTACCCGCCGATGCCCAGGCCGCGATGCATGAAGGGCTGGACGACCATCCGAAGGTGACGCTGCATGACTATGAGGGTCTGGATCACGGATTTGCCGCTGAATTTGGGGCTCGCCGGGACGAGGCAGCAGCAACATTGGCCGACAGCCGGACAGCTGAATTTTTCAAGGCGCATTTGGGATGAGCGCACGCGATAATCTGAAAGCCTGGCACGCCCGCATGGCTGACAAGAGCGAAGCAGCGCTCAGCGAGCAACTTGCCGATGATGCGGTGTTCCACTCCCCTGTCGTGCACACGCCGCAGGCGGGCAAACCCATTGTCATGGCCTATCTATTGGCGGCGGATAATGTCCTTGGAAATGACAGCTTCAAATATGTCCGTGAACTTGTCGATGATGATGCCAATATGGCGATGCTGGAATTTGAACTGCAACTGGATGATATTCAGGTCAATGGTGTCGATATCATCAGCTGGAATGACGAAGGCAAGATTCAGGATTTCAAGGTCATGGTCCGCCCGTTAAAGGCGATCAACAAAGTCTGGGACGAAATGGGCAAGATGTTGGAGAAGATGAAGAAGTCTGCCTGACTTCCTATCAAAACAGCGTCATCATCCCCAGTTTTGGATCGACAATACCGTCATAGATCATCCGGCCAGCGACCCAGACGATCACCGCGAGACCGATATAGGCAATCCACTTGTAGCGCTCGATATATTTGGCGATGACATTGGCTGCGAGGCCCATCAGGGCGACTGACAACAGCAATCCGACGACCAATATGCCGGGATGTTCACGCGCGGCTCCGGCGACGCCGAGAACATTGTCGAGGCTCATCGAGATATCTGCTGCTGTAACCGCCCAGACGGCTCCCCAGAACGTCTTGGTAGATTTTACACCGCTATGTTCGTCGCCAGCAATTTCTGGCGAACCGGGAGATTCACCTTCGTGAAAAATTTCACGCCAGAAATTCCACGCCACCCATAGAAGCAGCAGGCCGCCTGCGAAAATCAGTCCCACGATCGAGAGCAGCATGCTTACCGCCAGCGCAAAAATGATCCGCATGATCAAGGCAGCACTGATACCGATAATAATCACCTTGCGGCGTTGTTCTGGCGGTAGTCCGCCCGCCAGCGCGCCAACAACAATGGCATTATCAGCTGCAAAAACCAGATCGATCAAAACCACTTGGCCAAAGGCCGCCAGCGCTTCCGGCGAACCGATATTCGAAAAATCATGGACGATCGCGGCCCAAATATCGGCGGGGGAACCCAATCCGTTAGGCAATGCGGCGGTCAGGATGAAGAGAAGGTCAATCATGAAAAAATCGAAGGTCCAAAATAGGTTACGGTTGGCATAGGGTCATAGAATTCATGAAGCAAGGCGCGCCATCGGGGATAATCCGGAGATTTGCGAAACCCGTCGCGATGGGATTCAACGCAATCCCATCCAACGAGCAAAAGATACTGGTCGGAAGCGTCTACAGCAGGGCGAACTTCGATCGACTGAAAACCGGGCTGGGCCGTGATAAGCGGCCGCGCCCTTTGCATCGCTTCGACGAACTGGCCGGACTGACCCGGTTTTACCTGCAACAAGGCCTGTTCAATAATCATCACCGGCCTCTGCTCCCAGACTCGCTCAGCATGAGCGGATCTTTCAACCCTCTTACTGGTTCATGCTGTCAAAGAAATCGTCGTTGGTTTTGCTGTCCTTCATCTTGTCGAGCAGGAATTCCATCGCATCGATCGTGCCCATCTGCATGAGGATACGGCGCAGCACCCACATTTTCTTGAGCTTGTCATCTTCGACCAGCAATTCTTCCTTACGGGTCCCGGATTTGCCAACATCCAGTGCCGGGAAGATCCGCTTGTCGGCGACTTTGCGATCCAGCACGATTTCGGAGTTACCAGTACCTTTAAATTCTTCAAAGATAACCTCGTCCATCCGGCTGCCAGTATCGATCAGCGCGGTTGCGATGATGGAAAGCGAGCCGCCTTCCTCAATATTACGCGCAGCACCGAAAAAGCGTTTTGGACGTTGCAGGGCATTGGCATCCACACCGCCGGTCAGCACCTTGCCGGAGCTTGGCACGACCGTATTATAGGCACGACCCAGACGCGTGATAGAGTCGAGAAGAATGACAACATCATGCTTGTGCTCGACCAGGCGTTTGGCTTTTTCAATAACCATTTCAGCAACTTGCACGTGGCGTGTGGCCGGTTCGTCAAAGGTGGAGCTGATCACTTCGCCCTTTACGGAGCGCTGCATGTCGGTCACCTCTTCCGGCCGTTCATCGATAAGCAGAACGAGCAGATAGACTTCCGGATGGTTGTCGGTAATCGCTTTGGCAATATTTTGCAGCAGCACGGTTTTACCGGTTCGCGGCGGCGCCACGATCAGGGCACGCTGGCCTTTGCCTTGCGGCGAAATAATATCGATGACTCGGGCTGACTTGTCTTTGACCGTCGGGTCGAGACTGTCGAGCGTCAGCTTCTCATCCGGATAAAGCGGGGTGAGATTGTCAAAATTAACCCGGTGACGCACCGCATCGGGTTCGTCAAAGTTAATCGCGGTCAGCTTGGTCAGCGCAAAATAACGCTCGCCATCCCGCGGCGCCCGAATTTCGCCTTCGACCGTATCACCGGTACGCAGGCCGAATTTCCGAACCTGGTTTGGCGAAACATAAATATCATCAGGCCCGGCGAGATAATTGGCTTCGGGCGAGCGCAAAAAGCCGAAACCGTCGGGCAGCACTTCAATCGTGCCGAGGCCCATGATCAGTTCATCCTGATCCGCGAGTTCTTTCAGAATCGCGAACATCAGGTCCTGTTTGCGCAGGGTAGATGCGCTTTCGACGCCCAGTTCTTCCGCCATGGAGACGAGACCAGCGGGCGATTTTTCTTTTAGTTCTTTTAAATGCATGGAGGTTTATCCAAAAATATCAGGAAGTTATATATTGTTTTTGCATGTGTGCAGCGTGTGCGCCGTCAAATTTTCACATGTAAAGATCGCCCGGACGGGCTTTAAGCTTCAATTACGCTTGCTGGGGGATCATGTCAAATGTAGTTTCCTAAGCATCAGCATTTCGGAAAAGATTATGTCAGCAGCTAAAACGGCCCCAGAGAACCAATTTGGATTCGACCATCCTCCAGAACCAGATTTAATAATTTGGTTTGTCTTCGTCACTCTGATGGTTATCTTTATCTCAATGTTGCTGATTTTCGCCAAGAACATGGCGACCAACAACAAGAACATTGAGTTGAAACCCGAACGATACTTTCTTTGGACGAGTTATTTAAAGACTGCGTCAACATGCTCTATCTTGATGGGATTAATTGGCACTTTGATTGGAGTTTACCGTACTCTCATCAACATGGCGCTTTTTGAAGTTTACGACCTTGAAGAATCAGTAGGACCGATTGGCCAAGCGTTGATTTTCCTTATGATTGGAATTGTTATTGCTTTCTTTGGGTATGGTCTTGAATTTATCAGCAGGTGGAAAGGTGTAGCGGCCACCAACAAATAAGTTAAATTCTAAAAGGGCTTTACTATTACCAGAATTACAATGATCGCTGCCGCAATCCCGGGCACTTCATTGACCAACCGCAGCTTTTTATCCGTAATCGTCCGTTCGCCGCGCGCGAGTTTTTTAACATAGCCCATCATCCAGCCATGATAACCTGAGAGCAGCAGCACGACCAATAGCTTGGCGTGAAACCAGCCCTGGCTGAATGCGCCAATATCATACGCAAGTACCAAACCCAAAACCCAGACGATGATCAGCGACGGGTTGAGAATGATCTTGCGCAACTTGGCTTCGCGCTCAATCCATTTGCCATCTTCTTCCGACCCGACAGCCGATTCCTGATGATAGACGAAGAAACGCGGCATCATGAACAGGCCGGCCATCCAGAAGATGACGAAAATGATATGAGCGGATTTTAGCCAGAGATAGAGCATGGAAAGATATTCATTCATTGCCGGACAAGTGTAAGCAGCTTTTCGACATGTTCAATCGGTGTATCGGGCAAAATCCCGTGGCCCAGATTGAAAATATGCGGGCGATCCTCAAAGACTTGCAAAATATGGCGCACCGATTTTTCCAGCGCATCTCCGCCGGCAATCAGGGCCAGCGGATCGAGATTGCCTTGCAACGGGAGGTCCACGGGCAGGTTTTCATGCGCCCAGACCGGATCGACCGTTTCATCCAGACCGATGGCATCCGCGCCCGTTTCTTTGGCATAGGCAATTAATTTCGCGCCAGCGCCTTTGGGAAAACCGATAATCGGCAGATCGGGATGAACCGCCTTTACCCGCGCTATGATTTCCGCATTGGGCGCAATCACCCATTTTTCAAATTGCGCAGGTGACAGGGTTCCTGCCCAGCTGTCAAACAGCTGCACCGCGTCCACGCCAGCATCAATCTGACCGAGAAGATAGGTCACGGTATTGTCGATAATCGCGCTGATCAGCTCTGCAAACGCCGCTTCGTCCCGATAGGCATAGCGCCGCGTCACGGCCTGATCCTTGCTGCCTTGCCCATGGGTCATGTAGGTGGCGATGGTCCAGGGGCTGCCGGCAAAGCCCATGAAGGTCGTTTTGTCATCCAGCTGCGCAGCGACACGGCGCACCGTGGCATAAATAGCCTCAAAATGTTCCGGAGCGGCTTCGAGAGACGATAAATCCGCTTCGACGAGCCTTGGTGACAGGCGGGGTCCTTCTCCCGTCTCAAACCATAGTTTCTGACCCATGGCATGCGGCACGATCAAAATGTCGGAAAACAGGATGGCCCCGTCAAAACCAAAACGTCTAATTGGTTGCAAGGTAACTTCGGCCGCTGCCTCTGCATCATAGCAAAGCTCGAGAAAACCCCCTTTTTGCGCGCGTAACGCGCGATATTCCGGCAAATACCGGCCGGCCTGGCGCATCAGCCAGACGGGAGTCTGTGCCTGTTTCTTGCCAAGCAGCGTGTTGAGTAAAATTTTCGGAGAGGCGGTGCCGTCAGACATGAGATAAGGGTCATCCAATATAATAATATAGTATATTTATAGAATCTTGTTGATGATGATAGAGCGTGGATAGAGGCGGTAACGCGCCTTTGTCGTGATTACAAACAGATTGACAGATGGCTGTTAAGGAAAAATTTACCGATTCCCAAATTTGATCCCCATTATCCACAATCTGTGGATGGAAATATCAAAACTTGATGGCTTGTGGATAGAAATCGGGAAGACGGGCATGAAAATGACCGGTGCAATAATCCCGCATTCATCCCTTGCTTTATCCACAATGAAATCACAGGGTTGCGGGCATGAATCGTTTGCATCTTCATATGTTATCAGACTCCACCGGCGAGACGCTGGAGAATATCGCAAAAGCGGCGCTGGCGCAATTTGACGGGGTCGAAATCATCAAGCATTTCTGGCCGATGGTGCGCTCCGAAACCCATTTGAACCGGATATTGGTTGAAGTTGCCGACAATCCCGGCCTTGTGATTTTCACTCTGGTAAACAGTGACATAAGGGCAAGGTTGGAACGGGAATGCAGGCATTTGGGCTTGCCGGTTGTGCCCGCGCTCGACACCGTGACCGACGCGCTCTCCAACATGTTGGGACAGGAAGCAAAAGCGCGGCCCGGTCGCCAACATATATTGGACGCGGCCTATTTTGAACGGGTAGAGGCGATTCAATTCACCATTGCCCATGATGACGGCATCGGCTGGGAAAACTGGGAGGAAGCGGATATTGTCTTGGCCGGAGTGTCGCGGACATCCAAAACCCCAACCTCCATCTATCTTGCCAATCGCGGTTACAAGACAGCCAATATCCCGATTGTCCCGGAATCTCCGCCGCCCGACGCGCTTTATCATTTAAAAAACCCGCTGGTGGTTGGTCTTGTCGCAGGCGCCAGCCGCTTGGTGCAAGTGCGCCGGAACCGGCTATTATCGCTCAACCAAGCGCCGGAAACCGATTATGTCGATGAAGAAAAGGTCAAGGCCGAAACACAATATGCCCGGCGGATGTTCGCGGATAATGGCTGGCCGATGATCGATGTGACTCGCCGCTCGATCGAGGAATCTGCTGCAGCGATCATCAATTTTTACAATGAACGCCATACCAGTTTGTCTGAAAGTGCCAAGAGTGACCATGGTGGATGACGCTGCACCCGAGCCGATGCTGATCCTTGCCTCAAAGAGCAAGGCGCGGCAGGCGATGCTCGCGGCGGCAGGCGTTGTCATTGAATCGCTCGCCCCCAATGTTGATGAAGAAGCATTGAAAGCCGGTCTGCAGGCCGATGGTGTGACAGCGCGCAATTTGGCTGATGCCTTGGCAGAAGCAAAAGCGGTACGTCTGTCTCGTCGCATTGGCCCAGGGCTGGTGCTGGGCGGCGATCAGGTACTCGCTCTGGAAGACGGTTCGATGCTCGACAAGCCGACTGACCAGGATGATGCAAAAGCACATTTGCGACAATTATCCGGCAAGAAGCACAAGCTATTCAGCGCAGCGGTAATTGCTGATCAGGGTTCACCAGTCTGGCGTCATATTGATATCGCGACTCTAACCATGCGATCCTTGAGCGATGCGTTTATTGATTCCTATGTTGCGGCCGAATGGAACAATATCCGTCACTGTGTCGGTTGCTACGAGATAGAGGGGCGCGGGGCGCAACTATTTTCCGATATCAAGGGGAGTCAGTTCACTATCATGGGTCTGCCGTTGCTGCACTTGCTCGACTATTTACGCGTCAGAGGCGTTATGCCATCATGACCGATATTCTGCCCTATGCCGAGGTTATTGGCGATCCGATTGCCCATAGCAAATCCCCTCTGATCCACAAATTCTGGCTCGAAAAGCTCGGTATCAAGGCAGATTATCGTGTATGTCACGTGAAACCGGACGAATTGAAAGACTATATTGCCAGCCGCCGAAATGATCCCGATTGGCAAGGCTGCAATGTCACAATTCCTCATAAACTGGCGATCATGGATCATGTGTCAGACCCAGGCGAGGTGCGCAGCTCGATTGGTGCCATGAATACGATTGCGCGAACCCGGGATGGCACGCTTTTTGGCACAAATACCGATGCCGGCGGCTTTTTTGCACCGATTGCCGATGTTCCGTTATCCGGACAAGATGTGATAGTTATCGGTGCCGGGGGTGCAGCGCAGGCGGTTTTGTTCGCCTTATCCCGCATCGATGTGGGTTCTGTCACGATCATCAATCGCAATGTCCTCAAGGCGTCCGCCTTGCTTGCTCGCTTTGGCCTTAAAGGACAGGCTTTGGAACATGGATCCTCGCTGCCCTCTGCCCGTTTGCTGGTCAATGCAAGTGCGCTGGGCATGAAAGGCCAGGATCCCCTGCATATAGACCTGTCCGGATTGCCCGATGATGCGATTGTTTATGATCTGGTCTATGTTCCGATCAAGACTCCCCTGCTTGTCGCCGCGCGGAAAAGGGGTCTCGAAACAATTGACGGCCTTGCGATGCTAATCGGACAGGCGGCCGTCGCTTTTGAAATCTTCTTTGGCCAGGCACCGCCAGTAGAACATGATGATGAACTGAGAAAGCTGCTCCTCGCATGACCGCTCGTATCGACAAACCTCTGATGATTGGTTTGACCGGCTCCATCGGAATGGGCAAGTCAACCGTTGCACAGATGTTTGCCGACGAAGGGGTGCCGGTTTTTGATGCCGATGCTGCAGTCCATGTCCTCCAAGGACCTGATGGCGCGCTGGTTGCAGAGATTGAAGCGCTGTTTCCAGGAACTACCGGAGCAAATGGCGTTGATCGCCAGAAATTGGGCGCCGCGGTCCTGGGCAATGCCGAAGCTTTGAAACAGCTGGAAGGCCTGATTCATCCTGCCGTCGGTGCGATGCGAATGGAATTTCTGCATCAGCATGCTGGTGCACCGATGATTCTCTTCGACATACCTCTGTTGTTTGAAAAAACCGGAGCTGGTGGAGTGGATCAGGTAATCGTCGTTTCGGCCAGCGAAGCGGATCAGCGCGATCGGGTTTTGCGCCGCTCGGGAATGACGGCTGAGAAGTTTGAGAAGATCAAGTCTTTGCAAATGCCGGATGACGAAAAGCGCAAACGGGCTGATTTTATCATCAATACATCCCAGCCGTTGGAAAAAACACGGCAGCAGGTTCGAAATACGATAGAAAAATTGAAAGCTTCTCTTGCCTAACGGTAATTTGAGTCCGATATTAGATTCATGCGGGAAATAATTTTCGATACTGAAACCACCGGATTCGACCCCCAAAGCGGCGACCGGATGGTTGAAATAGGCTGTATAGAAATGATCGACCGTGTCGAAACCGGCAACAGCTTCCATTGTTATTATAATCCGCAACGCCCGATGCCCAAGGCAGCCGAAGAAGTGCACGGACTTTCAGATATTTTTCTGTCCGACAAGATGCTTTTTGCCGATGGCGCTGACGAGTTGATCGCTTTTCTGGGTGATGCCAACCTGGTTGCCCATAATGCCCAATTTGACTTTAACTTCCTCAATGCTGAATTGGTTTTATGCGGCAGAGAACCGATTTCACAGTTTCGCATGGTGGACACTTTGGCAATCGCAAAGGTTAAACATCCCGGCGCGAAGCTATCACTTGATGCGCTGTGCAGCCGCTATGGTATCGATCGCAGCCACCGGGTGAAACATGGCGCTTTGCTGGATGCCGAGCTGCTGACACAGCTTTACATTGAACTGACCGGCGGCCGCCAAATTGGCCTGGGTCTGGCCGATGACCGGATTTCCGAATCAGAGGAGCAGCGCCAGCCTTCTGGCAAAGAGGCCGCCTTGCGGCGGCAATTCATTGCGCCCCGCCCTCATAATGCCAGCGCCGAAGAACTGGCCCGTCACGCAGCCTTTATGGAGGGGATAAAGGACCCGCTATGGGCTGACATTTAGCGTTTATAGTTTTACTGCCGCGCAATCATAATGGAGAAATAATATGGAAATTCGTGTTTCAGGACATCAAGTGGATACTGGTGATGCGCTTCAAACCCATGTTGATGATCGAATGAATGCGATTGCGGACAAGTATTTTCCAAAAGCCATTTCAACGCACACCACATTTAGCAAAGCCCCGCATAGCCATTTTCAGTGTGATATCGTGTCGCACATCATGACCGGCCTGATGTTGAAATCGGAAGCACAAGCCGGAGATGCCCATCAGGCATTTGAACAAGCCGCGGACAAGATTGAAAAGCAGCTGCGCCGTTACATGCGGCGACTAAATGATCATCATGTGCAGGCCCAATATGCCGCTAAACAGGAAGAAGCAGCCTATCGGGTTTTTGAATCGAGAGATGAAGATGTTGAAGAGGAAACCCCTTCGCAAGACCCGCCAATTATTGCTGAAACGAGCACCGACATCCCGGAAGCGAGTGTTTCTGATGCCGTGATGATGATGGATTTGCGCAATACCGGCGCGCTATTATTTAAAAATGCTGGAACTGGCTCCCATAATATGGTTTACCGCCGAGCGGATGGCACTATCGGTTGGGTCGAACCCCAAAAATAGCGCCTAGGTTCGCATTTGAATCCCCCCGATTCGTCGAAAACTGCATAGTTTGCGCGAACCTGATTTGTTATCAACAGCATCGCCCGGCGGCAATTATCCCGCCAAGATGCCTTGTGTAGTAAAAGTTCAGGCTTGAGCGCCTGTGAGGAAAAAATGGAATATTTGTCAGTACGGATAGACCCCGCCGCGGTAACCGCCAGCGACACCGCTTTATCCAAGCAAGAAATTTTCGGCGTTTTGGCTAAAAAAGCGTCGCAGTGCTACGGTCTTGACGCCAATGTGGTTATAGATCGCCTGCAAGATCGCGAAACGCTCGGTTCAACCGGTTTTGGTGGCTCGGTTGCCATTCCGCACGCTCGGATTAAAGATTTGGACCAATGTGTTGGCCTGTTTATCCGCCTTGCGGAGCCGATTGACTTTGGCGCCCATGATGGTCAGGCCGTTGATCTGGTCTTTGGCCTTTTATCACCAGATCAAGGCAGCGCTGATCACTTGAAAGCGCTAGCCGAAGTTTCGCGTTTCCTTCGGGATGAATCGACTCTGACCAAGTTGCGTGGTGCGGCGTCCCAGGATGCGCTTTATGTTCTGCTCACGGGACAACAGGACCAGCAAGCGGCTTGAACATGGTTGCGGGGACCGATCCACAGCAGGGCACAGACGGGTCGCACGAACATTTTCGCGCATTGGAACGGCTCTATAAGGCGGCGCCGATCAACTCATTGTTTGAATCAGATCTCGAAATTACCGGACGCGGCCTTGCGCGTATCACTTTCGACGTTGATGAACGGCATTATCATGCAGCCGGTGCGGTGCATGGTACGAGCTATTTCAAAATGCTCGATGATGCTGCCTTTTATGCAGCAAACAGTCTGGTTTCCGACCGGTTTTTGCTCACCACAGCTTTTAATGTGTTGTTCACCCGTCCGCTCAAATCCAGCACGGTAACCGCCGAGGGTCGCTGGGTGAGCGGAAAACGCCGTGTTTTTGTTGCTGATTCGCGTCTTATCGATGAGGAGGGTGAGGAAATAGCGCGCGGTACCGGAACATTCATGCGTTCGCACATTCCGCTGGCATCGTTGCCCGGATATAAGCAGGGAAAATGATAGAACCGCGACTGTCTGCCGAGATGACGGTCCAGTCTCTGCTTCGAAAAGTGAGTCAGGAAGGTGGCTTCGGCGTTGTTCTGCGCAAGGGGGACCGAATCTCTGGTTCCATCCTGATATTATGTCTCGAAAAGGGTAGAGATCCGCGCCTCCTGGAGAGAATGCCGAGTTTGGAAGGGCCATCAACCTGGCATGTAATCTGGCCGCAAGATACTGATAAAAAACAAGATTTAGACAATTATCTGGAACGAAGAACCGGTTTTGATCCTGATATTTGGTTAATTGAACTGGATATCCCGGATGGGGAACGACTCATCGCTGAAATAGCCTGATTTTATTGACTTTGTTGCACTGCACCCTATTTCGCGACCAACTTTTGAGCGAAGGTTGTCCTCAGGGATTGTCAATACTGACAGGGGATAAACACGCAGACGGAGGGAACAGGGATAAGCTGTTGGTTGGTTTTTAGGCTTATTTACGGGCACATTGCTCGGCACTGGACTCACTGCATAATATAACGGTTTTATGAGTAAGGTTTTGAAAACTGCAAGTGCGATGTCGCTTGCATTATTTGCGGTGACCACTTTTGCGGTCACAGACGCGTCTTTCGCTCTCGAGGCGAACGATGATGTTCCGGAAGTTGATATTGTAATCGACCCGGAAATGCTCGAATCTGATGAAAATTCAGCACCAGTAATTTTTGGCGAGCAACAAGAAGTTATCTCTGAAATTCCTGAAGATGTAATCGAAGCCGATCGTCTGGCGAACGAAGAGCAAGCCAACGAGATGTCGGTATCCGCTGATTTTGTTGATAATGGTGCCGGTTCGTTGAAGGAACTTGTCAGCCAGCAATCCGTCGACGGTGCGCTGGATGAACAGATGCAATGCCTTGCCGGAACCGTTTACTTCGAATCCAAGGGTGAATCGCTGGCTGGCCAGCTTGCAGTTGCCCGCGTCGTTATGGCACGCGCCGCTTCACCGCGTTTCCCCAATAGCCTTTGCGGCGTAGTTTATCAGCGCAAGCAGTTCTCTTTCATCCGTAACGGCAAGATGCCGCGGATCGACAAAGGGCATCGTCACTGGCGCAACGCAGTTGCGATTTCAAAAATCGCAGTTAACGATGGATGGAACAGTCCGGTTGAAGGCGCCCTGTTCTTTCATGCGCGTTATGTATCGCCGGGCTGGCGGTTAAAGCGGATGGCGACAATCGATAATCATATTTTCTATCGATAATGCTGATCTCTAATTTACTTTGTAAAGGCTCCCAATCGGGGGCCTTTATTTTTTATGGGCGGGGCGTGATTTGTGTGAACTTTGGTCTGATCCTGGCCGGAAAAGACAAATCTCTTTATTTTGTTCTGTTTATGTTCTAAACTTTTGTAATGATGATTGAAGAAAATGATTCGGCCGTGCCCACAACTCGTTTAACGACCAACACTGGTCAGATGGGAGATGTTGTTGCGCCGTTAATTGGCGCTGCTGCGGTTGCTCGGGGGGTGGCGAGGCTTTTTTCCAGACATGACATCATGCTATTATCGGAAGTCAGCTTGCCGAACCGACGGCGCGCAGACTTGATGGGAGTCGATGCCAAGGGGCAGATTGTTATCGTGGAAATAAAAGTCGCGCGGGGGGATTTACTGGGTGACGACAAATGGACGGAATATCTGGAATTTTGTGATCGTTTTTACTGGGCGGTTCCTGGTGATCTCGACATTGCTCCATTGGGCCGCTCTGATTTTCTGCCGGAGCGAGCGGGTTTGATAATCGCCGATGCGTATGACGCAGAAATGGTCCGACCTGCGGCCACCCATGCCCTGGCACCCGCACGGCGCAAAGCGGAAACCATGCGATTGGCCCGGCGTTCTATGCAGCGATTGTCCGTCCTAAATGGCTGGATTGACCCCGAGGCGCGAGAATTTTACTAAACCACGCGTATCGAGCGACTGTGTCTCTATCCCTCAGGGCCGAAAAACCGGCCTTCGGATTTCGGCTTTTTCTCGGCGTCGGATTTTTCAATTTCATTTAATATATTGGCAGCTCGCCGGTCGCGCGTTGCATAGTCACGCGCAGATAGCCCTGCCAACGTGTCCGGGCGATCGGCGTCCGCCCCATTTTTCAAAAGGAGCCTTGTCATTTCGGAGTCCCGCAGCTGTACAGCACGAATCAAAGCCGTTTCACCTTGGTTATTAGTCTGATTAACATCGGCATTTTGGGCCAATAATATCCTTGCTCCTTCGACAAAGCGCAATTGAGCGGCAAGCATCAGCGGTGACGTTCCCTGTTTATCCCTAAGATTGGGATTAGCCCCTTTTTGCAACAAAAAACCGAGCCAGGTAGCATCCCGCCGCCCAACAACGATGTGCAACGCGGTTTCTCCGGTAGTGATATCGCGCGTATTGACGATTACAGTGCCCGGTTCATTCAAGAATTTGGTAGCTTCAGTACCGTCGCGGTCTTTCACTGCCTTGAGGAAATTATAGCTGCTCGAGAATTGTGCTGTCGCCAGTCCCGGAACCATCAATGACATTATGGCAACCAACCCGACAATAAATTTTTTGGCGCTAGATTTCCGATTGTCCCGGTTTGCCATCCTAGAAATTTTACCACTGCCCCAAGCCATGAATATCACCCTATCTCAATTTGTCGGCCAGATCGTCATCTGCCGATAGAATCCGTCAATTATCGGTTGAATATTGTTTTCTAGCAGACCATGTCTGGCCGCATGATGAACAATTTCCTATCTGCCGTTTCCACGATCCTTGTAATCAGCCTGTTGTCTGCCTGCAACCCGGCTTCTTCGGATAGTGCTACCGAAGAACCACCACTTGCTGGTGCAGCGATTGGTGGGGGTTTTACGCTGACCAATCAGGATGGCGAGAAAATCTCTGATACGGACTTTGCCGGCAAATATCGCATTATATATTTCGGTTTCACCTATTGTCCGGATGTATGCCCGATTGATCTCGCCAATTTGATGAACGGCCTTACCCTTGCGGAGAAAGAAGATCCGGCAATGGCGGAGAAGATCCAGCCCATCTTCATTTCCATTGATCCAGAGCGTGATGGTCCGGAACAGCTGAAGCAATATGTCGATAATTTTCACCCCCGTTTGATAGGTCTGACCGGTAGTGTTGATGAAATTGCCGCGGTTGCGAAGAAATATCTGATCATTTACAACAAACGCGAGGCCGAGGGTTTCAGCGACTATCTGGTCGACCACAGCCGCCAGGGCTATTTATTTGGTCCGGAAGGTGAGCCGATTGCGTTGCTGCCCTATGACGGGACACCCCAGCAAGTCGCGGATGAAATCAAGCGGTGGACGCAATAGCCGATCAGCCGCCTTTCTGGGAGCAACCGCTCGACACGCTGGATCGCGCTCAGTGGGAGGCCTTATGCGATGGTTGTGGCAAATGCTGTTTGCTTAAAGCCGAGGATGAGGATGACGGCAAAATTTACATGACCAACATCGCGTGCAAATTGCTCGATACACAAAGCGCGCAGTGCGGTGACTATCGCCGTCGCCGCTATTATGTTCCGGATTGTGTTCGTTTGACTCGCGGAAAACTTGACCAATTCACCTGGTTGCCGGATAGTTGTGCCTATAAAATGCGCGCTCGTGGTCTACCGCTTCCCGAATGGCATTATCTGATTTCCGGGGACCGCGAGACCATTCACGACACCGGAAATTCGATTCGGGGTAAAGTCATTACGGAGGTAGAAGCTGGACCGATTGAACAGCATATTCTCGACAAGCCGTTCTGATTCCCGATCTGCATCGGTCGATCAGGACGCATTGGAAATTGAGCTTGAAGGGCGCTTTTATCCGCTAAGGGTTCGCAAATTGGCGCAAGCGCGATCAATTGCGGTTTCCGTTGACACGGTAAAATCGGAAGTCCGCCTGACCATGCCGCGCTATGTCAACACGGCTCAGGCGCTTCGCTTCGCTCAGTCGAAATCCGAATGGTTGGCCGAGCGTTTTGCCGAAGCCCTGCCACCAATACCGATTGTCGATGGCGCGCAATTGGCATTTGCCGGTCAGACACATGTCATTTGCTGGTCTGATCAATATAGCCGCAAGCCAGTGAAAATAGACGGTGAAATTCGCGTTGGAGGCCCGCAAGATCGGGTTTCAGCGCGGGTAATCAGCTGGATGAAAGACGAAGCGCGGGATGTTTATGCGGATGATCTGGCGGATTACTGCCTGCGCGCAGGCATGAAAGTACCGACGCTGTCCGTCGGCGATGCGCGCCGGCGATGGGGGAGTTGTTCCGGGCGCAAAGCCATCCGGCTAAGCTGGCGGCTCATCATGGCCCCGCCAATGGTGCGTCGTTCGGTGGTGGCGCATGAAGTGGCCCATTTGCGCCATATGAACCACAGCCCGGCTTTTTATGCCTTACTGGACAGCATATTCGAGGGTGAACGCCGTGTTGCCGACCGCTGGCTCAAACAACATGGTGCGGCCCTGCATCTCATCGGCGCTCCTGCACGCGAGACCTAGCAGGCCGTTGTAACACGCAGCTTATTCGTTTGCTGGCCGTGGCAAGAGGGACACGGGCGCGTTGGGTTGGTCGGGCGATTCAGGTCTGCCCGGCGGTGTCTTCCTGGCCGGCGGTGCGGCTTCTGGTTCATCCGGCTCTCCGCGGCCCAAAACCGAATCAATCCATCCCTGATCCAGTTGCGGTGGTCCATCATCAGCCTCACCGCCTTCCATATCATATTCCAGGCCCTGCCCCGTTTCGATTGGCATGCCATTTTCATCGACATAGATGCCGTCCTCCGGCGCGCCGAACAATTCCTCTTCATCGGGCTCCAGCTGCCAATCAGGCAATAGCAGTTCAGTATCAAATTTTTCGATTTTCCGCTTTGCTACCGCAACTTTCATGAAGGCTGCGAACGCAGCTGCTGGCGCTCGTCCGCCTTGCAGGCCGCGAACCGGTTTTGCGTCATCGCGCCCCATCCAGACGCCGGTTGTTAACCCGCTAGAAAAACCAAGAAACCAGCCATCCTTGTTACTGCTGGTCGTTCCTGTTTTACCGGCTACCGGTCGCCCGATATTCGCTGCTCTACCGGTGCCAACATTTACCGCTGTCTGCATGAGATCGGTAATCCCGGCTGCGACCCAGGGGTCTACCAGAACGCGGCTGCCATCAAATTTGTTCTGATACAGGACGTTACCGTCCATGGTACTGACCTTGGTAATGGCATAGGGCGTGATGGCGATGCCTTTTGCATTGATCGAGGCAAAGGCGCGCGTCATTTCAACCAGTCTGACATCAGAAGTACCAAGCACCATCGACGGATTAACGTCAATCGTGGTGCTGATACCAAATCGCCGGGCCATATTCGCTACCGTGGAAGTGCCGATATCATTGCCGATGGCGGCAGCGACCGTATTTTTGGAATAGGCAAAGGCACTGCGTAACGAGATATCGCCCGCATAGTTTCCGCCGCTGTTGCGCGGCGTCCAATTGCCAATCTTTATGGGCTGGTCGGTGACCATATCATTTGGCGTGTAACCCGCCTCCAAGGCGGCCATATAGACAAATATTTTCCAGGCAGAGCCCGGTTGCCGCACGGCCTGGGTTGCACGGTTATAATTGGACGTCACATAGTCCGTACCGCCCACCATTGCGCGCACCGCGCCGTCCCGGTCAATTGCGACCAATGCCCCTTGTGCACCGGCGGGTACACCGGTCTGGATGGCATTGGTGGCGGCGCGTTGCATGTCCAGATCCAAAGTGGTCCACACTTCAATCGGCTCAATCGTTTCATCGATCAACAGATCGAGTTGCGGGAGCGCCCAATCGGTAAAATAGCGGACGCTGTTCTGCCTGGGTTCTGGTGCCATTTTCACCGCCGTCGGCTCGGTTTCTGCTGCCTGTGCTGCCGTTATTGCACCGGCATCCTGCATAACGCGCAGGACAACGGTTGCGCGGTCAATTGCCGCCTGCGCATCGGCTGTCGGAGAATAGCGCGATGGCGCCTTGACGAGTCCGGCGATAATTGCTGCCTCGGCAAGGCTTAGTTCTTTGGCACCATGGGCAAAAAAGCGGCGGGAAGCGGCATCAATACCATAAGCGCCGCCGCCATAATAAACCTTGTTGAGATAAAGTTCGAGAATTTGCTCTTTGGAGAATTTGCTCTCCATAGCCAGAGCGAGCATGATTTCCCGGCCTTTTCGACCAAAAGTCCGACTGTTATTGAGGAAAATATTACGAGCCAGCTGCTGGGTGATGGTCGAGCCGCCCTGCGCCCAGCGCCCGCGTTCCAACCTGACCTTGATCGATCGTGCGATGCCGATCGGATCGACACCCAGATGACTTTCATACCGGCGGTCTTCCACCGCCACCATGGCGTCAATCATGACTTGCGGAATATCTTCGTAATCCAGCCATTGACCATAGCTGGGGCCCATGGAGAATAGTTCGCGACCATTGACGTCAAGGACGCGGATCATCTGGCCATTGGGAGAGGATTTCAGGTCTTCATAGCCAGGTAACGAGGACCGGATGACGGCAACCGCTACGATGAGTGCAATAAGCCCCATCAATCCGACTACAAATCCCGTCTTCACGATCCGGGAAAACCACTTTCGGACCGGTCCTGACTGTTTACTGCGTTTTTTGCCCCGCGCCATATTGTCCCATTCACGATACGCTTACTCAGCGTGTGTTTAGCGTTTTATCGTCTTACTGCAGGCTGAACGATGTAGGACAGCAAAATCTTCAACTGTCCTTCGGTTCAAATTCAAGCGCGGCGCTGTTCATGCAATAGCGCAGGCCATTGGCGGCTGGACCATCGGGGAAAACATGGCCCAGATGCCCGTCACAGCCGGTGCAGCGCACCTCGATACGGCGCATTCCGTGGCTAAGGTCCTCGATTTCGGTAACGGCATCTGCCTCGGCGGGTTCGGTAAAGCTGGGCCATCCGCAACCGCTGTCGAATTTTTTTGTCGCATCAAATAATTTGGTCCCGCACCCGGCACAAAAAAACTCGCCGTCACGTTTTTCCGCGTTGAGCTTGCCGGTAAAGGCGCGCTCCGTTCCTGCTTCGCGCAGGACATGATATTGTTCCGGGGTGAGTTTGTCGCGCCATTCCTGGGCGCTGAGAGTGATTTTTTCCATGGCGCTAAAATGGGGTGGAAAGACCCTGACGTCAAGCGGAGCATGGCCAAAGTTCACACGGTTCACACCCTGTTCCGGGGCGAACCAGGTGTCGCAATGATTACCACTTCCCGAGGCATAAGGAGGCGACATCTTTTTTTTGATTGTATCGAAGTGTCGCATTGTCCGTTCAAAGTTCACACACATCACAGCCTGTTTGCACTGAATATCTACATTTGACATTTTCGGCCAAGCAGACGGGAATGGCAGATTCCGGCGAATATTGACAAGAGCCAGCCTGTCATCGCCCGGCATGTTACTAACATAAAAATATTTCTGTAGGAAAGCCGGCCAGGCCCTGCTCACAAAATATTAACCATTTTTTCAGGGCTTTGCGGCAAAATACATTGGTTGTGATTTTCTGCTTAAAATATCGGCCGTATTTCCGGGGCCTGCTTGCGTTGCTGATGGCCTGTGCGATCAGCCTGCCGCAAAGCGTCGCAGCGCAATGCCGCCTTTGCGCGACCGATAGCTCCACTTTGTCATCTAACCGTGCGCCGGAGCAAAACGAAATACCGTTAAATATAGAGATCACCGCCAATCTGGATTTTTCGCGCCTGGCGCTGCTCAATCGGGCAGGCGGCGAGGTGGAACTCGATCCGCAATCGGGGCAACGCCGGATTAGCGGCGCTTTGACTGATCTGGGCGGATTATCGCTGCACGGTGAAGGCCGTCTGACTGGCGCGCCGGGCCGGCTGGTGCGTGTGCAATTGCCCGAACGGATCATCCTCAGCGCGCCTAATGGCGCTACTGCCGAGCTGGCCAAGCTGGACACTGATCTTCCGGCGCAGGCGCGGCTGGGCGGCGATGGGCGATTGACCTTTTCCTTTGGCGGCCGATTGCGCGTGACCGGCAATGCCAGCGGTCAGTTTCGCGGCCGGATCGCGATTACCGCAGATTACGAATAGTCAGGGCCAAAGTCAGGGCCATAGTCGGGGTCAGCGCAAACGCGCGGCCTTTCTGGCGATGGTCAGCAATTCCTGTTCGACCAGCACATGTTCCGGCTGACCGCTGCTTTTGAGAGCAATTTCCAGCGCCAATATTCGTTCAATAAGCCGGCCAATATGGGCCGATGACCAGATATTCAGCTGCCGCGCATAATTGTCGCGGTCTTTCCAGAACACGCTGGGATGATTGACCAATTTGCCGATATTCGACCCCTGATCGGCTTTGGTGCGCAGTTCGGCGAGTTTGGTCAGATGGCGCAGCATGAGGCGGATCAGGCCAACTTCGCTAAAGCCGGTGGGGCTCACCGCCGCCAGTTCCTCCGTCAATTTTCGGGTATCACCGCCAATGGCTGCATTGATCAGCAAGCCGAGATCTTCCTCATCATTTTCGGCACCGAGCAGTGCCAGCAATTCCGCCTCGGCGTCCTGCGGACTATCCGGCGTCGCATCGAGGTATAGCGCAATTTTCTCCACTTCCAGTCTGGCCAGGACGAGATCATTGCTGGTCAGCGCGGCGATGGCGGCAGCCATATCGCGCGACATCCTGACCCCTTCGTTGCGCGCCATGCCGGTTATGGCGGCCACGGCGTCGCCCTGCGTGGTTTCATAGCAGGTAGCAATCAGTGCATCGGGCGCAGCGGCAATTTTTTTGGCCAAGGCGGTCTTGTCCGCCATGCCTACGGCGACAATAAAGACGGGATCGCCTTTGGTATCACTTTCCAGCAGCGTTTCTATGGCAGTTGTGGCACGCACCGCTTCACCGCTGTTGAGCCGCACCATGATGAATCTCTTGTCGCCGAACAAAGAGGCTGACGTGGCTTCATCATTCAACCGGGCAGCGCTTTCGGTCAGGTCGGCAATCGTCAGATCAACCCGCTCGGCCGATTGGGCGAACGGGGCAGCCAGTTCATTGGCCAAAGCCTGACACCGGGTGGCATTGGGGCCGCACAACACGGCCAGTCGCACCGCATCGGGGGCGGCGTGAAAGCGTTGTACAATGTCCTTGTCTTTGACTTTCACGAGTTTGCTTTCACCGCTGTGTCTTCATGATGATGTCATCAGTTGTTGCTGGCTTGTTCCCGGGCAAATAGCGAGAGCCGTTTGACAATCTGATCGGCAACGCGCGTAGACAGGTTTTCCAATGCGGTTTCCTCTGCAGCGATCGTCGCATATTCCGACGATACGACATCGATACCGGCATCGGATCCGGCGGTCGCGTCCAATACGACTTTGCTATCAGACAGACGCACCAGTTGATAGCGTGCCCGCAAGGTGCGGCGTTCGCGGGTAATACGGTCGTTGCTGCGCACCCCAAAACCGGCAATTTTATCGTCAAGCTCGACAATCAGGCGATAGCGGGCTTCGCTGCCTTCAAAGGTGGAAAGCTGATCATTCAGCGCATTGCGCATGAGCCAGCCGGCCTTGCCCTTTATCGGTTCAATTTGCACGTCGCCCAGCTGCGTTGCCACCACACCGTTGGAGCCGCCGGAATAGAGCGGCTGTAATCCGCAGGACGCGAGCAACGCGCTTGCGAGGAAAAGCACAGAAATATGGCCTATCCGCATCATATGACGATGTTGACCAGTCGGTCGGGCACCACGATCACCTTCTTTATGTCCGCTCCATCGATGGTACGCTGCACTTTCTCCGAGCCAAGTGCAAGTTCCTCCAGTGCGGATTTGTCGCTACCCTTGGCCACGGTAATCGTGTCGCGCAACTTGCCGCGCACCTGAATCGCGATGGTGACTTCATCTTCCACGAGCAGGTTTTCGTCCACATCCGGCCAAGGTGCATTGGCGACAAGATCGCTTTCGCCGAACAGCGCCCATGCCTCTTCGGCAATATGCGGCACCATAGGCGCAACAATCCGGGCCAGCGTGCGGATGGCGTCATGACGATCGGATGAGGGTTCCGCTTTCTCGATGATATTGATCAGTTCGAAGATTTTTGCGACCGCTTTGTTGAAAGACAGCGCTTCGATATCTTCAGCAACACCGGCGATGGTTTGATGCAATTTTCGTCTCACGGCCTTGTCTTCGCCAGCGGGCATTGGCTGATCCGCTACGGAAACAAAGAGCCGCCAAAGCCGCTGCACGAAGCGCCAACTGCCTTCAATGCCAGCTTCTGACCAGGGTAGGTCGCGTTCCGGCGGACTGTCGGACAGCATGAAGAAACGCACCGCATCCGCGCCATATTGGTCAATAATCGGATCGGGATCGACGACGTTTTTCTTCGACTTCGACATTTTTTCAATGCGGCCGATTTGAATCGGTGCGCCGCCGGATGATTTGAACACGCCGCCTTCGCGGTGATCCACTTCGTCAGGGCTGTAATAGACGATTTGATCGGCCCCGGTTTCGGCGTTCTGCACAGTTTCAAAATAGGTTTCGTGAGTCACCATGCCCTGCGTAAACAGGCTCTCAAATGGTTCGGCAAAATCAAGCTTGCCAATAGAAGCCAGCGCGCGGGTCCAGAAACGGGCGTAGAGCAGGTGCAGAATCGCATGTTCAATGCCGCCAATATATTGCGAGACGGGCATCCATTTTTTGACCGTATCGGCATCAAATGGCTGGTCATCCGGCTGACTGGCAAAGCGCAGGAAATACCAGCTGGAATTGGTGAAAGTATCCAGCGTATCGGTTTCCCGCCGTGCCGCCTTGCCGCATTTGGGGCAGTCGACTTGGCTCCACGTTTCATGGCGTTCCAGCGGATTGCCGGGAATATCAAAGCTGACATCCTCGGGCAGTGTGATCGGCAACTGATCTTTCGGAACCGGCACCGCACCGCAATCATCGCAGTGGATGATCGGGATGGGCGTGCCCCAGTAGCGCTGGCGCGATACGCCCCAGTCGCGCAGGCGCCAGGTCGTCTGGGCCTTGCCCCAGCCTTCGGTTTCAGCCTGATCGATGACAGCTTGCTGGGCGGCCTCTATATCCATGCCGTCCAGCATGCGGCTGTTCACCAGCTTGCCGGGACCCGTATAGGATTCGTCGTGAATCGGCGCGTCTTCTTCGCCTTCCGCAGCGACCACGCGGGTCACCGGCAGGGCATATTTGCGGGCAAAGTCGAGGTCGCGCTGATCATGGGCGGGAACGCCGAAAACAGCGCCGGTGCCATAATCCATCAACACGAAATTGGCGACAAACACCGGCAATTCCCAGGACGGATCCATGGGGTGGACCGCTTTCAGGCCGGTATCAAAGCCCTTTTTCTCCATCGTCTCAAGTTCGGCGGCCGTCGTGCCGGTTTTCTTGCACTCTTCACAGAAAGCGGCGAGCATCTCATCATTTTGCGCCAGTTGCTGGGCGAGCGGATGATCAGCGGACAGGGCAACAAAGCTTGCGCCGAAAATCGTGTCCGGGCGGGTCGAAAAAACCTCAATGGTTTCAATATCGTGCTGCTTTTCGGCCAGTGCGAAATGAAATTGCAGGCCTTGTGATTTGCCGATCCAGTTTTCCTGCATCGTGCGCACTTTTTCCGGCCAGCCCTTCAGATCATCAAGGCCACCGAGCAGTTCTTCCGCAAAATCGGTGATTTTCAGGAACCACTGATTCAATTTGCGCTTTTCGACAGGCGCCCCGGAGCGCCAGCCCTTACCATCAATCACCTGTTCGTTAGCCAGCACCGTCATATCCACCGGATCCCAGTTGACCGCAGACTCCTTACGGTAAACCAGACCACCTTCGAACATATCTATGAACAATGCCTGTTCCTGGCCGTAATAATCGGGCTCGCATGTGGCGAGTTCCCGGCTCCAGTCGAGCGCAAAGCCCAGCCGTTTAATCTGATCCCGCATTCCCGCAATATTGGCGCGGGTCCATTCGCCGGGATGGACTTTCTTTTCTATCGCCGCATTTTCCGCCGGCATGCCAAAAGCATCCCAACCCATCGGATGGAGCACTTCAAAGCCCTGCATGCGCCGGAATCGGGCAAGCACGTCGCCCATGGTATAGTTGCGGACATGGCCCATATGGATGCGGCCAGAGGGATAGGGAAACATTTCCAGCACAAAGCTGCGCGGCTTTGGCGATGCATCGTCGGCTTCAAAAACACCGGATTCAGCCCAACGGGCCTGCCAGCGCTTGTCCGCCGATAAAGGGTTGAAACGCTGATCGGTCATGCAGGTCCTATAAGAATATGGCCTGCTTCAGCAGGCTCGTCATTGGATTGGTTGGTCGCCCGCCCTAATTGGTCAGGGCCCCGCGCCGCAAATCGCGCGCTTTGGTCAGAATAATCTGTTCCAGCTTCTGCGTGGTCGCGGCCTTCACCGGGGCATCAACCCATGTATTACCGCTGCGTACTTGCCGCGAAGCGCCAACGCGCAGGGCATCAGCGCGCAAATCCTGATCAAGGATCGAGATATTCAGTTTCATCCGCTCCGAAGGATTTTGCGGATTCACGTACCAGTCGGTCAGAATCACGCCGCCATTGCTGTCGGTTTGGGTCAGCGGCATGAATGACAGGCTGTCGAGCGTGGCGCGCCACAAATAGCTGTTCACCCCAATGGTGGTGATTTGTGATGCCGCGATATCGGCTTGCGGCCGGTCGCCGCCGGCGCAAGCGGAGAGGCCGGATACCATTGCCACGGCCGAAAGACCCATTGCCAAAGGACGCATTTTAGCGGTGGATAAAGAAAGGCGGGACATGAACAAGCTCCTCATTGGCAATATGGCGCGTTCCTAATATTCGTGGCGCCCTATGCCGGTAAATCTGATTTCAACGCTCTCTATAATTGCTTTGCCGCAAGGGGCAAGCCAAAGCGCAACATTTCGCTCATGCGAAGGACTGGGTGAATGGCAGTTGAATAACCTGCCATCACAAAAGTCGAAACCATGGACCCGGTGATTAGGCCGGGATGAGCGAGTCGATAAGCTTGTGTTCAGCTTGAACTATCTATTTTAACGATGTTCGGACAATAAACCGTAACCGATCTGCAACAGAAAGCGCTTAGATCACAAAAATCGGACAAAATCAGCAAGTTGACTCGTCTAGTGCCAAATTATTTGGTATAGATTTAAGACAGCAAGGGGATCATAACGTCGTCATGAAGAAAAATGGCAATCTTTTGGGTTGGTTAGCCGCGGGACTCGCGGCCTCTGGTCTTGCCATGACTCCTGCTTTGGCGCGTGTCCTTTCTGATCAAGCCAATGCAGTTTCCCTCAGCACGGTGGGTTCCTTTACAACGGCGGGTGCTGATCCTGTGCTGGCAGCAAGTTTCAAACAGAATGCGCTGCGCGGCAATACGAAGTTCAAATTTACACCAGCCGGCGGCAGCACATCAGGCGATCGTGCAGTCACCGTGGTGGTACGCCAGGATGCGTCCAGCAAAGCCATTTCCATCCGCGAAAATGTTTCTGCGGCGACCCCGGGGGCAGGCGTTTTAACACCAACCAAAATCACGCCGACATCCTTTAGCCTTGGCACAGCAAAAGGCCTGAAGAGCTTTGCCCTGCCGGTCAAGAAGCTTGGGGATAATCTTCCCGACCTTTCTGAAATCGGTTCCGGCGTGGGCACCACGCTCGATGCCGATCAAAAGACTTCGGGCAAGAAGAGCCGTTTCAATACGCGTCTGTCAATCGACGCGAAAACACCGCTTGGCGCAGCTCCCGGTGCGTTGGATGCGAGCGAGAAAGATTATTCACTTGATTTAGGCGGCAGCTACTCGGTTACGCGTAATCTGGCTGTGACCGCTGGTGTGCGTCTGAAGAATGAACGCGACCGGATGGCTCCATTGACGGATTCTCGCCAAGATAGCCAAGCCGTTTATGTCGGAACGCAGTTCCGCTTCTAAACGATGATCTGCCGCACGTTTTGGCGGGCTGGCTTTTCCAATATATTCAAACCTAACCACTCAATCCATCAATAGCGGCCCACCCCAGTGCGCCGAGATGTTCTCGTTGCTGAAATCTTTGGGCAGTCATGCCGCCGAGCAGAATGACCGGTAGTGGACATAAGCCAATCAGTTTTTTTGCCTGCATATGGCCAAGCGGTTTTTGGCCGGGATGGGAACGGGTTGCAAAAACTGGTGATAGAAATAGCAGGTCTGCGCCCGCATGCTGGGCGGCCCTGATTTCGCTGATATTGTGGACAGGGGCGCTGTGCAGCAAGCCCGCGGTCTGGTGTCGCTGCCATTGCCGTCCATGAACGCCATCGGCGCCCCATAACCGAGCCAGTCTGGGCGGCCCGGCTAGCATCAGGAGATGATCCTTGCGGCGTGCGCACGCTTGGACCGATTTGAATCTCTGATATCGGGAATCGCCGTCGAGATGATAATGGCGAAAGATTATCCCGCTGCCACGCGGCAGATTTGATATCGATTCTTCCAGCACGGCATCGTTACGGAGATCGGTCATCAGCCAGATTTGCGGATAAACTTGGGAAAAGCAGGGCTGGTGCATGGAGTTCACCTGCCATATAGGCGGCCCAATAGCCATTGAGATTTTATGAAGCAAATGACCAAACCCAACGAATGCCTGAATGCGGTTCAAGACCAAATCGCCAAAGCCGCTAGGCTGGCGAGCCGCAAACCAGAAGCGGTGTGCCTGATCGCGATATCGAAAACCCGTTCAGCGGAAGAGATACAGCCATTGCTGGACAGCGGCCACAGGGTGTTTGGCGAAAACCGTGTGCAAGAGGCGGCGGCCAAATGGCCGGCGCTGCGGGAGGCTTATGACGATGTCGAATTGAATCTAGTCGGCCAATTGCAATCCAACAAGGCGGAAGATGCTGTGCAGCTATTTGATGCGATCCACTCGCTGGATCGCGCTTCTTTGGTCAAGGCGCTCGCCAAGGCGATGGATAAGCTGGATCGCCGGATACCATGCTATGTGCAGGTCAATATCGGTGAAGAATCACAAAAGGGAGGCTGTGCCATAGACGAACTACCGGCCCTTCTTGAGTCAGCGCGGTCTGCCGGGATAGATGTGGCTGGCCTGATGTGTGTTCCCCCTTCTGCGGTAAACCCCGCGCCTTATTTTGCGCTGCTGGCGAAACTGGCCAACGATAACGGGCTTTCGGGTCTCAGTATGGGCATGTCAGGCGATTTTGAAACGGCGATCAAGCTCGGTGCGACGCATATTCGTGTCGGTACCGCCCTATTTGGTCGGCGGGTTTAGCTTTCGCTTTCGTTGTCGACGGTTTTCCCGGCGGCATTTTTTTCCGGCCCGTTTTTCTCTGCCTCTCTGGCAGCACGATCAGCTTTGCGTTCTTCGGGTGTGTCCGGTGCTACAAAGCTGATAACGACATCGCCGTCTTCGATAACCGGCCGCGTATCCGTAGCGAAGAAAAGCAGTCGGCGATCTTCTTTGAGCACGGCCAAAGGCTCCTCACCCGGCTCTAGATTTTTGCGATATTCCTCGGCGGAAAAAATTTCGGTAATGTTGGTTTTGCTGAACCGCCATCCGTCACGTTCCCGGTCCAGCAAGCTGTTAAAGTCGGCGCCCGATTCAAACAGAATCCTGCCATGGCCGACCTTGCTCTTGGATTTGCCGCGGCTGTCGTTGGATAGGCGGCTAATCTGGTCAAAGCCCATTTCTGGGCCGAGATCAGCAGTGATCAGCTGATTGTGACTGTCATTGTCCGTCGCCACAATCATATGTTGAAACTCACCCAGTTCGATATGATCATTATGGGCTTCGTCCAAAATGTCACCTTGATGGACCTTCAGGTCTTCATGTCTGGCACGGCGAAGGGCAAATGGGCTGGTATCCGCCATCAAGACTTCGATATTGAGGGATTTCAGTATTTTTCCAAGCGCAACGGTCCATCGTGTTGCACCGACAATCAGCACACCTTCACCCTTGCCCTCATTGATGCCCAGGCGCTCGGCAACCCAGCCGGCGGAAAATCCATGCGCAAATATGGTTGCAATGACGACCGCAAAGCTGAGCGGAACGAGGGCTTCTGCTCCCGGAAAACCATAGTCGACCAGACGGATGGCAAAAAGACCGGTAATCGCGACCGCAACAATACCGCGCGGTGCAATCCAGGCAATGAACAGACGTTCCCGCCACGGCAGCGAGCTGAACAATAGAGCGACGAGAACCGATATCGGGCGGACGACAAATAGCAACAATATCAGAAAGATCACAAATTGTGGCCGGAATTGCTGAACGGTTTCCCAATCCAGTGTTGCCGAGAGAATGATGAAAACGCCGGAGATCAGCAAAACCGCCAAATCTTCCTTGAACCGGTGCAGCGCTTGGCTGGAATAGATTTGGCGGTTCGCCATCACGACGCCCATGACCGTCACCGTAATCAAGCCGGTTTCGTGCATGATGAGATCCGCAAGGACAAACCCGCCGATAACTGTAATCAGGAGAAATGGTGCCTTGAGATATTCCGGAACATGGCCGCGCGGGAATAGCCACGTAATCGCATATCCCAGCGCTGCTCCGATCAGGCCAGCGAGAAAACTGGCGGCCAGCACGTCCATGCTGATCGAAGCGATATTCGCATTTGGGCCTTCATAGGTGATATAGGCGTAGATCCCGACCGCGAGCAGTGCGCCGATTGGATCGTTGACGATTCCTTCCCATTTCAGCACATTGCGCACGCGCGAAGGTACCCGGAGTGTGCGCAGCATCGGACCGATAACTGTTGGGCCGGTGACGATCATAATGCCGCCGAGCAGCGCGGATATCTCCCACGAAAGGCCCGCGCCATAATGGGCCGCGCCGGTTCCCAGGACCCAGGCTATCGGCCCGGCTATGAACACCATCATGAACACAGCGCCGCCCGCTTGGCGCAGTTCCCGGAAATTGAGGCTTAGCCCGCCTTCAAACAGGATTACGGCAACGGCGAGCTTGATGATCGGTTCCTGCAGCGCACCAAAATCGCGCTCTGGGTCAATAATTCCCAATATTGGTCCCGCGATGATGCCGACAATCAGCATCAGGGCAATTGCCGGCCTGCCGGTGCGCCAGGCAACCCATTGAGCGCCAATGCCCAACAGGCCAATCAACGCAATTTTCACCATCAGCGAATCAACAATAATCATTTGTAATCTATGCCGTTTCTTTTGGGTTTATGCAAAAAGTCATCAGATGCATCGGTTCTACTGGGCGCAATGGTCTATCGGTTCTTTAACGCAGAAGGGCAAGACAAGTTGCTTTGTCGCAATCGAGGTGGCTTCAGAGCAACTGGATTTGAGCGCGAAACCGAGGTCAAAGCGGACCAGTTTTTCCTTAAGGGCGATAATCGCATCCGCCGGACCATGAACGGCTTCTTCAATTGCCGGATGATTTGCCGCCAACCCTCCGGTCAATGCGCCAAAGGCTGGCATGATCAAATGCTTTTCGCCTTTGACGAAACAGCGCCGTGACACATGCCGACCGCGTACCGGCACCCGCAGTTTCGGATGAAAATGGCCGGAAATTTCAGGCAGCTCAGTGTCTGGAGTCGCTTCGTGACGCAATGCAAGGCCGTCGCCGATCCATTCGGCCATGACTTCACCGCCCCAAAGGCCGCTGACATCACGGTCATGATTGCCGCTAATCCATATCCATCGAACGCGCCGGGTCATTTCCGTAAGCAACAATGCAGCATCGCCCTCCAGCCGCGCTTCGCCTTCATCATCGTGATAATTGTCACCGAGACAAAATATTTTCTCCGCCGCTGTTCTTGCGATCAGACCCGCCAGTTCATCGAGGGTTGCACGGCTGTCATAGGGTGGCAGCATCTGCCCTTGCCGTGCGTAAAAGCTGGCTTTTTCGAGATGTAAGTCCGCCACCAGCAAAGCCTTTTGCGCAGGCCAGTAAAGTGCTGCAGGGCCGGCGGCTTCAAACCGGTGATTAGCGAACGAAAGGGGAACCATTTTCCCGCTATGCGACGATCCGGGCGTGTGTGCAAGCGGGAAGGGTTGGAATTTCCTGAGCTGCGCGACTATATGCGCGCCATGACGGAATCAAATTTTTCATACAAGGTAGCGGCGCTCTATCATTTTGCCGTGGTCGATGATCCGGTGGCGCTGAGACTGGAAATCCTCTCGGCCTGTGAAGCCAATGGGCTGAAAGGCACGATCCTGCTCGCACCCGAAGGGATAAATGGAACCATTGCGGGCGACGCGGACGGCATTGATGCTGTCATCGCTTTCCTGAAAAGCCTGCCGCATTTTTCCGGTCTGGAGGTGAAATATTCGGCCGCCACCGCCATGCCGTTCCTGCGCATGAAAGTGCGGCTTAAAAAGGAAATTGTGACCATGGGCGTCGACGGCATCGATGCCGCGCGGGCCAAGGGTGATTATGTTGATCCGCTGGACTGGAATGCCATGATTTCGGATCCAGATACGGTCGTGATCGACACGCGCAACGCCTATGAAGTGGCGATTGGCAGTTTTGAAGGCGCGATCAATCCTGACACAGAGACATTTCGGGATTTTCCGGCCTGGTTTGACGACTTTTCCAAGCAATTGCAGGAAAAATCACAGAAGCAGCCGAAAATCGCGATGTTCTGCACCGGCGGTATACGGTGCGAGAAAGCCACTGCCTATGTGAAAGCCCAGGGCTTTGACGATGTCCATCATCTCAAGGGTGGTATTCTCAAATATCTTGAAAATGTGCCGGAGGAAAGCAGCCAGTGGAACGGCGATTGCTTCCTGTTCGACCAACGCGTGGCGGTTGGCCACGGGCTCAAAGAAAGCGACTATGATCAATGCCATGCGTGCCGGATGCCGCTAAATGCCGAAGAGCGCGCGTCGGAAAAATATGTTCCGGGAGAGGCCTGCCCGCATTGTTATGACAGTCGCACGGAAGAGCAGCGCGAACGCTATCGTGAACGCCAGCGGCAAGTGGAAAAGGCGGCGCAGGAAGGCCGCCGGCATTTGGGAACAATATGACCGGTACGCCAATCCTCTACAGTTTTCGGCGTTGCCCCTATGCCATGCGCGCACGGATGGCGCTGCTGATAAGCGAGACTCCGGTTAGGCTGCGAGAGGTGGTATTGCGCGACAAGCCAGAGGAAATGATTGCATCCTCGCCCAAAGCGACAGTGCCAGTATTGGTGCAGGATGATGCAACCGTCATCGACGAAAGCCTGGCGATCATGCAATGGGCGCTGGATCGGAATGATCCGGCGGAATGGCTTGATGATGCACAAGCCGGCGCGGATTTAATCGCCGAAGCCGACAGCGATTTTAAGGATAATCTCGACCGCTATAAATATCCCACACGTTATGATGACGTCGATCCGATGGCCCATCGTTCCGCCGGGCTTGCGTTTCTCGAGAAGCTCGAAAAACCGTTGGCTGCACAGGGACAGTTGCTGGGAACGCAGCCCCGGCTGGCGGATTTCGCGATTTTTCCGTTCATCCGCCAATTTGCCAATAATGACCGCAACTGGTTTGACGCCCAGCCGTTGCCCGGTCTACAAAAGTGGCTCGCCGCGCATTTGGGCTCGGACCTATTTGCTGCAGCGATGAAGAAATATCCGCAATGGAAAACGGGCGATCCTGAACCCCTATTTGCCGGATAGGTTTACCGTTATTCACATATTGCTGCGACAAAGCGAGAAACAAAGGAGCCGCCATGAAAACCGCTATTGTCATTACTGCCCCCTTATTATGCCTGTTAGCGGCATGTAGCGATGAAGCCCAAGCCCCGGTTCAGGAAGAAGAGCCGGCAATCGAGGCCGAGATGCCGCCGCAGCCTGAAATCAACGAGTCACTGACCGAAGAAGAAGCGGATGCCGCGCTTGAAGAACTGGAAGCGGAACAGCGTGCACTGGAAGGCAGCGCGGAGTCAGAGAATGGCGGCGCGGCGGTAGATACCGATTCTGGCGGCGAATAGCCCTACGACTTGATATGGCTGCTTGTTGGCCGCTCGAAAGTACGTTTCGTATCTTTCGGCAACAGAAAATGGATTTTCCGTTTTTTGAAGTCGATCGCTACCTGGTCAAATTTCCGCAACACGTCCATGCCGAGCAGCAACGCCGGTTTCTTGTCCATGCCCAGCCGTTCGAAAGGCGGGGCATCGGCAAAAGCGACAGGCAAGTTGGCGAATTGGGCGCGGCCAATTCGAAAATCACGGGCTTTGCCGAATTCGACGCCCAATGTCTGGCCGGTTACCGCGATCAGGCTGTTTTCTTCGCCCAGTTCTTTGGCGCGTTTTATCAGGCGCTTTTTCAACACCATGTTGGCAATCGAAACCTGCGCGCCGGTATCAACGATCACATTGACTTTCAGTCCGGCAATTGTTGCTTCGGTGAAGATAAGTTGACCGGATTTGCGCCGCGCAGTGACGACAATTTCCCGGTTCGCGGCCATGGCGCGCGGGGCCGCTGTATCTTCGATAGAGATTTGATTGTTAATGAAGTCGAACAATATCCGTTGGTCTTGCAGGCCATCGAGACCCAATATGCCGTCCGCGCCAATATGGCGCGCCAGCAAGACCGGGGCGATCAGGCTGTCATAGCTTTTCTTGCCCAGTGTCAATTGGGGCACATAGACCATATCGACCATGCTGCTGCCCGCGATGCTGATCAATTCCGCCGGTTCTTCCGCATCCAGCGCCAATCTTGTCGCAATCTTGCGAGACAGTACAGTCCGTTCCGCACCGGTATCAATCACAAAGGAAAACGGTCCGCGGCCTTCGATACTGACGGGAACGGTCATCCGCTGCGCACGGTCTTCATCGATCGCAATGACTTCATTGTCTGGCTTGGTAAGGCTGCCAGGTTCTACCGACTGCCCCATCGGGACAGGATAGGCGAGAGCTAGCGCGGAAGCACCTATGAAGGGGATTAGGCTAGAAGAAAAAAGCGGCATCATGCTCTCCTGCTATTAGATCATTTTGGTCTGCCATGAAGCGGATTTGCAACAAAAACCACTCAAGTTGCGTCTTCCGGCAGCAGAAAATAGATTTTGCGGTTGGCAAAGTCGATCGCCATACGGTCAAATTTGCGCAGCGCATCCATGCCCAGAAACATGGCGGGTTTTTTCTCCAGGTCCAGAGCGGCAAAAGGTGCGATATCGGCAAAGGCAATAGGGATGACCCCAAAGCGGGCGCGGCCGATATGCAGTTCGCTGGCAACGCCATAGTCGGCGGCAACAGAGCGGTCGGTCACATCAAGCAGATTAATCTGTTGCAGCGCCGAGCGCTTCATCCGCAAGCGACGTTGCAAGGCCTTGTTCCCGATCGACAGCTCCCCACCCGTATCAATAATTACGCTGACCTTGATCCCGGAAATTTCGGCATTGGTAAAAATCAGCTGGCCAGACCGCCGCCGTGCGGTAACCACAATTTCGCGGCGAGATTGGGCTTTGCGTTTCTTGGCTGTGTCTTCAACAGAAATCGCGCTGGTAATGAAATCAAAAAGTATGCGCTGACCCTGCAGGCTATCGAGACCCAAGACGCCGTCCGCGCCAATATTACTTGATCGGAAGGTTGGTGCAACAATGCCTCCATAGCTGCGGCTACCCAATGTGAGTTCCGGGACATAGACGGTTTGCACTACCGTGCTGCCTGCCAACGCAATGATATTGACTTCGTCTTCCAGCTCCAGGGTAAGGCTACCCGCCACTTCTTTGGACAATATTGTGCGCTGGGCCGCGGTATCGATGATGAACTTGAATGGGCCGCTTCCTTCGATGCTTACGGGAACAGTCATGCGCGCCATCCGGTCTTTGGCAATTGCGATCTGTTCGGCATCGGGTTTAATGAACTGATCCGGCAACCTGTCGGCCAATATGGCCTCCGGTTCGACAATTTCGGGAATGGCTGCCACTGCCTCCGGCAAGGCTGTGCCGGGTTCGGCGACCTGTAATGAAAACAGCAACGGCAAGGCCGCACTTATGGGGGAAAACATACTCATATTTGTATAGATACCCCATTTTCCCGCTGACGACAAATATCTGTGAGGTAACCGGCTCTATCAATCGCCTCGCATTGCTTCCTCGATTAATCCTTCCGCTTCGATTAACAGCGCGTCGTCTGTTGCACCTTGTGCCACATGTTCGCGGCCGATCATGACCAGCACCGGGACGGCCAGCGGACTGACCCGGTCCAATGCGACATGCACCATCGATCCCGCAGCCCGGTCGAGCAAGTCGCCAAGCCTTGCAACATCCGTCATCCGCGACCGTGCATCGGCCCAGGCGGCCTGCATCAACAGATGATCCGGCTCATATTTGCGCAGCACATCGAAGATCAGGTCGGTGGAGAATGTCACCTGCTTGCCGGTCTTGCGCTTGCCGGGATGCTGGCGGTCGACCAAGCCGCTGATAACGGCCACTTCACGAAAGGCACGTTTGAGCAGATAGGATCCCTCGATCCAGTCGAAAAACTCGTCCTCCAAAATATCGGTACTGAACAGCGGCGCAGGATCGGAGATAGGGTCGACGCTCCAGCAGGCCAATGCATAGTCGTTGGCGACAAAGCCTATCGGTTTCAATCCGCGCGTTTCCATCCGCCGTGTCAGCAGCATGCCGAGCGACTGGTGCGCATTCCAACCCTCGAAACTATAGACCGCCATATAGTGCAGGTCCTTGTGCGGAAAAGTCTCGACAAGCAGTTCGCCGGGTTCCGGCAAACGTGAGCGATGATCCTGCATTTCCAGCCATTCCCGCACATCATCCGGGAAGCGCGCCCACCCCGCCCGGTCGGTTAGAAAACCACGCACCCGGTCGGATAAATGCGTGGTGAGCGGCAGGCGCAGGCCCATATAACTGGGGATCATCGCTGCATTCTTGGTTGCGCGGACGATGACGTCAGACGTGTCGAGTTTGATCAGTTCCAGACTCATACCAGCGAAGAAAAACGTATCGCCCGGGCTCAGGATGGCGGCGAAGCTCTCTTCAACCTTTCCGAGATTACGGCCATTTTTGAACCGTACATTCATCATCGCGGCATCGACGATGATCCCGGCGTTCATCCGGTGCTGGGTTGCGAAACGCGGATGGACAAGATGCCAAACGCCTTTGTCATCGCGCCGCAAGCGTTTGAACTTGTCGTAAGCTTTCAGTGCGTAGCCGCCGTCCCGGGTGAAGCCGAGCACGCGGTCAAACGTTTCCTTGTCGAGCGCACTGTAGGGAAGTGAGGACTGCAGCTCGTCGAGCAAGTCAGCCTCCTGAAAAGGTGCCGCGCACGCACAGGTCATGACATGTTGCGCGAGTACATCAAGACCGCCGGGGCGAAACGGCTCGCCATCGCGCTTGCCTTCATTGACTGCGTCCAGCGCCGCTTGCGCTTCGAGATATTCAAAGCGGTTGCCGGGCACCAATAGGGCCCTGGATGAAACATCCAGCCGGTGATTGGCCCGGCCAATCC
Source organism: Parasphingorhabdus sp. (assembly GCF_965233695.1). Taxonomy (GTDB): domain Bacteria; phylum Pseudomonadota; class Alphaproteobacteria; order Sphingomonadales; family Sphingomonadaceae; genus Parasphingorhabdus. The sequence goes on along the minus strand of NZ_OZ247497.1, from coordinate 1,084,152 downwards.
TTTGGAGTAATCGCGAGCTGCCTTTCGGTGCGCCCATCTGGATCACACAATCAATATCGCCCCAGTCGACCCCCAGATCAAGCGATGCCGTGCAGACCAAGGCGCGCATCTTGCCTGACGCCATGGCGTTTTCGACTTTGCGGCGGGCCTCTTTTGACAGGCTGCCATGATGCACGCCGATGGGCAGGGTATCTTCGTTGATGTCCCAGAGCTTCTGGAAGATAAACTCGGCGAGGAAGCGCGTGTTGGTGAAAACCAGCGTCATCCTGTTAGCTTTAATCTGTTCCATCACCTGCGGGATCGCATAAACTCCGGCATGGCCTGCCCATGGCACGCGGATCTTGTCCCCTTCCGGTGTTTCCGGAATCATGATCGCGATATCCGCTGGCGCACCTTCGTCCCCCAGCACATGGGTGACGACGTCAATATCGCCATAAGGCGCGAGCCAAGCGCGAAAATCATCGGGCTCCGCGACCGTGGCTGATAAAGCCGACCGCTTCATGTCAGGCGCGATCCGCTGCAGCCTTGCAAGCGAGAGAGACAGCAGATCGCCGCGCTTGCCCGATGCAAAGGCATGCACTTCATCGATGATCACATGCTTCAGTTTCGCAAACAGTGTGAAACTGTCTTCCTGACTGAGCAGCAGGTTCAGTGACTCCGGAGTGGTCAGCAGGATTTGCGGTGGTTTGACACGCTGGCGCGCCTTGCGATTGGCGGGCGTATCACCACTGCGGGTTTCGACCTTGATTGGCAGGCCCATTTCATCAATTGGCGTCAGCAGGTTGCGTTGGACATCGACGGCCAGCGCCTTGAGCGGAGAAATGTAAAGTGTGTGCAGTCCGTCAAATTCAGGCTGGTCGATCAGATCCACCAACGTCGGTAAAAATCCGGCGAGGGTCTTGCCTGCGCCGGTCGGAGCAGTGAGTAAAGCATGGCGCCCTGCCCGCGCCGCTTCCAGCATTTCCAACTGATGCCGCCGCACAGACCAACCGCGTGAAGCGAACCAGTCGGTCAGGATTTTCGGAATGCTATTAATGACAACTGTGCTCCTGCGCAGGCAGGAGCCTATCTCCTACCGCTGCGTTTGTGCGCAAGCTCTGGAGATGGGCACCGGCCTGCGCAGGTACACTAAATGCGCATTGACGGGCAAACTCAAGCTATTGCTTCAATTCCGCCATCAATCCAAATAATTGGGTGACATCGGGCGGTGTGGTATCGCCTGCATATTCCCGATACAGCGTCGATACATTGACCGCTATACGCTCGCTATCGCCCCAGCTGGAAAAGTCTCCCAGATTGATATCATGTGCGGCTTCCCGCACCGACAGGCCGCCATCATAACGTTTCCTCGCCTCACTATCGATAAAGTGCAAATAGTCCTGCACGCGCCGGACTCCGGCTATATCGGTAATGGGCCCGTGTCCCGGAACGATGGTGTCGGGTTGAAGGTCGATAATATGATCGCAAGCGGCGATCCAGTTCGACACCGGCCCTGCCCACATGATTGGCGTGCCTTCGATAAACAGGATATCACCGGTAAAAACCGTTTTGTCACCCGGAACATGGACCAGCACGTCGCCAGCGGTATGTGCAGGACCCACCTCAATCAGATCAACCTGTTTGTCGCCGACCTTCACACTATATTCGCCGCTAAACGTTTTTGTCGGATGTTTCTCCGCGACATCGGTAAAATCAAAGCTGCCAAAAATGTCGATGAGATATTGTCCTGTCGGCCCCATATCCTTTGCCTGCGCCATGATTGCAGCCAGGGCGGGCGCAGGCAACTCGTCCATTTCCCGCGCGCTGGCGTCCGAGGCAATCACTTCGGCATGTTGGCACAGACCATTGCCATGACAATGGTCGCCGTTGGCATGTGTGTTGACGATGGTGCCAATATCATCGGCACCGACACCCGCTGCGTCCGCCATAGTGGCCAGCATGTCTCGGGTCAGGCTGGCATCAAATAACGTGTCGACCAGTAAAGACTCTCCGCCATCGGTTATTAGTCCGGCATTGGACCAGCCCCAGCCGCCATCGGGCTGCAAATAGGCAAATATGCCATTGCCAGTTTCGTACAGGCCTTTCTGAAAGGAGATATGGTCCATGTTGCCTCTCGCTTTACTGCTTTTCTTTCCCTCGTTGTGGCAGCTTTCGAACAATTTGGATAGAGGGCCGAAATGGGTTTGGTTTCCGGTCTTGTTGTGTAAAAACTCAAATTGATCTAGCAAAGTAGACGAAAAATATGGATGAATCAGAGCGCCCCCAATTTGGAATAGAACGGCTGTTCGTACTCGCGCTGCTAGCGATCATCTCACTGGCATTTGCGATGCTGATCGAGCCATTTTTTGGCGCGATTGTCTGGGGCGTTGTGGTCGCGGTATTGTTTCAGCCGGTTTATCAGAAAATATCCGGCTGGCTTTTTCCGAGGATCAATCTGGCGGCTTTCCTGACACTGATTCTGGTCATCCTGCTCGTCATTGTACCGGCGATTCTGCTGGGCATGGCCTTGGTGCAAGAGGCAACCAACGCTTACGCCAGCATACAGGCGGGGGAAATTGATTTTGGCGGCGCTTTTGTTGCTTTTCAGAACAGTCTGCCGGCCTGGTTGCAAAATCAACTTGCCGCTTACGGTTATGGCGATCTGGCAACCGCAAAGCCGCAGATTGAAGAGGCTATTGGCAGCATTCTTGAATTTATGATCGCACAGGCGCTCAGCTTCGGTCAGGGGGCGTTTCGTTTTCTGCTCGCTCTGGGTGTGATGCTCTATCTCACCTTTTTCCTGCTTCGTGACGGTCGCGACCTGGCGGCGCAGATTGAAAATATTGTTCCGCTGTCGGAAAGCAAGAGCGCAATTTTGATCGACAAGTTTTTTGTCGTGATCATCGCAACAATCAAAGGCAGTTTCGTGGTCGCGTTGCTGCAGGGAACAATTGGCGGCCTTATATTCTGGGCACTGGACATACGCGGAGCTTTGCTCTGGGCGGTATCGATGGCAATATTGTCGCTGATTCCGGCGATCGGCACGGGCTTTGTGTGGGTACCGGTTGCAATCTATTTGATTGTGACAGGATCAATCTGGCAAGGCATCGTCCTCATTCTCGCTGGAATTTTCATCATCAGCCTGATCGATAATATTGTCCGACCGATACTGGTTGGCCGCGACACGCGAATGCCGGACTATGTGGTGCTGATCTCGACATTGGGCGGTTTGCAGCTTTTCGGTTTCAATGGCATCGTGATTGGTCCGCTGCTGGCCGCGTTGTTCATCGCAGTCTGGCGGATATTTGCGGAAATGAACAAGTCGGAACGAGAGCGCCTGACCCGTGTCAGGGCCGCAAATGATAAGTCAGCGCCATAGCAATAATATGCTTCACGGCGTCTGTTGGGATTGGTTTGCCGGTTTCAAAAATGACGGCGCGGTTACCTTCGAAATCCAATAGTTCATCATAAAGCTCCCGCCATCGGGATACCAGATCGGTGCCGCAATGGACATATAAGGCACAGTTGCCAGCAGTTTTGGCGCTGGCATCAATGCGAATAGTTGTGCCGGATTTGGTCGTCGACGGAAGATAGGACGGCTGACCCCATTTCAGGGTTTCTTCAATCGGGCCAATCCTGTCATCATCCGCAGCAACTTCGAAAATGAGCGATCTGAGCTGCATCAGCTGATCTTGGGCGGATTCGGAATAAATATCGAATACCGTCTTTACCGGTTCGGCAACTTTCGCCTGCCCCATTTCTCTACCCCGCTTTAATGTCCCACGGTTTCTCCGCGTTCCAACCCCGACAATGCCAGCTGCTCGTCAATTTGAGCCATTAAACGGCCCAGCCCGTCTTCCGACTTTGCCTCGGCACGTGCCACCAGCACGTCCTGCGTATTCGAAGCCCGCAGCAACCACCAGCCATCGTCCGTATTCACACGCGCGCCATCGGTATTGTTCACATCCGCGCCGCTGGCTGCGAGCCGTTCGAGTATTTCCTCGATCACCGCGAATTTACGGCTTTCGTCGACCTGGAAACGCATTTCCGGGGTGTTGATCATCTCGACCATATCGCTGCGCAGCTGGGTCACGCTCTTGCCGATATTGGTTGCAGCCTGAATCAGTCGCACGGCGGCATAAGGGGCATCGTCAAAGCCGTAATAATCATGTTTGAAGAACACATGACCGCTCATTTCGCCGGCCAACGGCGAAGAAACTTCCTTCATTTTGGATTTAATCAGGCTGTGCCCGGTTTTCCACATGAGCGGTTTGCCGCCGAGTGCTGCAATCCGGTCATAAAGGGCCTGAGATGCCTTTACATCCGCAATTATAGTGGCGCCGGGTTCGGATTTGAGAACGTCTTCGGCATAGATTTGCAGCAGCTGATCACCCCAGATTACCCGGCCTTCGCCATCAATCGCGCCAATACGGTCGCCGTCGCCATCAAAAGCTACACCGAAATCGAGATTCTTTTCAGCGACAAGCGCTTTGAGATCGGCCAGATTCTTCTCTTCGGTAGGATCAGGATGATGATTGGGAAAACTGCCATCGACATCTGTGTAGAGGAGATGATGCTCGCCGGGCAGGTTAGCGGTGAGTTTTTCGATCACCGGACCCGCCGCGCCGTTACCGGCATCCCAGCCAATTTTCATTGCATCACCGGTGAAATTCTGGGTCAGGCGTGCAACATATTCGTCGATGATGTCAATGCGTTCGATGCTTCCAACGGCATCGTCGGCTGGCGTATTCCAATCGCCGCTCGCCGCCATTGCACCAAGCTTCTGGATATCCGCTCCGAAAAAGGGACGCCCCTGAAACACCATTTTGAAGCCATTATAATTGGCGGGATTATGGCTGCCGGTTATCTCGATGCCGCCCTGCACCTGTTCTAACACGGTTTCGGCATAGTAAAGCATCGGCGTTGGCCCCATGCCAATCGAAATGGCGTTGACACCGGCATCGTTAAGCCCTTCGATCAGTGCGTCTTCCAGCATCGGAGAACTGGTCCGGCCGTCATAGCCGGTGGCGACGGCTGTACCCCCTGCCCGTGCGATCAGTGTTCCGAAGCCTCGCCCAATCGCATAGGCATCGTCATTGCCCAGCGTTTCACCGATGATCCCGCGAATATCATATTCCCGCAGGCTGGACGGATCAAACTGGTGGGATGTGCGTGCGGTCATGGATGATTTGTCCTTTGGGAAGGTTGATATCTCAGCGGAAACGCTGTGTGATCAATAATATAAAGACCGCGGCAGAAAAGATAGTCCTCCTATAGAATTCGTATCGCACCAGACGGGCGGCTTAGCGGTGATTGTTGGCCTTCAGTTCCTCAAGCAATATGTCCCGGGCCCGGTTGATCTGGCGCGCCATCTGCTCATCACCGCCGCGGTCGGGATGGTGTTCGCTCAGACATGCGCGCCAGGCGCTATTGATTGCTGCATGATCGGCATCGTCAGACACGCCCAACAGGGATCGCGCACGGTCCAGTTCGAAACTGCGGGGTTTTTGTACTTCAGGCTTGCTTTGGCCAAAACCCTTTAACAGCTTTGAACCGCTCCACGCCAATGCCGCGATTACAAGCCCGCTGCCCATCACCCAATTGCCACCGCGGAACAAATTGACGCCCAGCAGGGCAATTGCCACGGCCAGCCAGTCATTGGCCTGCATTGTTTTTGCCCGGCCCGACAAGATCAATGCTGCGATGACAGACGCGCTGAGGACCAGCATGAACGTCATGGCTCAGGCAACCAGTTGGGGTTTGCCAAAGCTGGGTCGCTGACCATCTGGTTGTGGCAGAGCCAGATGCTTGATCAACTCCCGCAATTCCTGGCGCGCGGCGATATGACTGGTGGCAAGTCGTCCAAGATGCTGCTTGTCGAGCATCGTCAAGCCGGCGGGAAAGAGCTCGCGATAGATAACCCGCTCGCTCAGTCCCGGTATAACGCGAAAGCCGACGCGCTGTGACAGCTCGGTCAACGCAGAGATGACCCGCTGCATATTATGCGCCTCGACATGCTGGGTCCGGTTGCGCAGCACCACCCAGTCAATCGAAGTGCCGTCCGCCTTGGCCCGCGCTTTACGGGCTTCCCAGATGAGTTCGGCATAGAAGCTGAGTTTACGGACCTTGAATGTTTCCGGATCCACTTGTCCGATCAGGTCAAAATCGACAAAGCTGTCGTTAATCGGTGTCACCAGCGTATCGGCCCGGGTTGCGACAAAGCGGGCAAATTTGTCATCCCGGCCCGGTGTATCGTAGAGCAGATAATCCGCGCCATGGCTCATCCGCTCGACCAATTGTTCAAGCCGAGCAAGATTGTTATGCTCGAACACTTCAAAATAGGGTTGCGGGATTTCAATATTCAGCCGGTCCATCGTGGCTTTGCGATTTTCGAGATATCGATAGAGTGTGCGCTGGCGCGGATCGAGATCGATGACCGCGACCTTGTGCCCCTGATAGGCGAGGGCCACCGCCACGTGCACGGCCGTGGTAGACTTGCCCGTCCCGCCTTTTTCATTGGCAAAGACTATATGATGCGCTTTGCTATTGGCCACTTGCTCTATTAACCCCTATCTGACGGACGCCCCGGCGCTTGCCATGACTCTTGCAATAACCCTGTTTGCTATTGCGATAGGTGAACCATCGCAGCATAGTTCGCAAGTTGTTAGGCGTAAAATCTATTGATAATTGAGGTCGCATGCAAATTGTAAGACAGCTTGGCCCGCTCCGCACGGCTTTGGACGCCATCCGGCAAACGAAACCGCGATTGGGATTGGTGCCGACAATGGGTGCGCTGCATGCGGGGCATATGCGTTTGGTTGAGACGGCTTTGGCACAATGTGATGCCGTCGTGGTTTCGATCTTCGTCAATCCGACACAATTTGGTGATGGTGAAGATCTGGACGCCTATCCCCGCCAGGAAGCAGCTGATGCGGCGCTCTTGGAGGCAGCAGGCGCTGATCTGATTTGGGTGCCTACGGTCGATCAAGTCTATCCGGACGGTTTTGCCACCAATATTAGTGTTACGGGCGTTAGCGCAGGGCTGTGCGGCGGATCGCGGCCAGGTCATTTTGACGGCGTGGCAACCGTGGTTGCCAAGCTATTCAACCAGACACGGCCGGATGCGGCCTTTTTCGGGGAAAAGGATTATCAGCAGCTGGCAGTCATCAGGCGGATGGCGCGCGATCTTGATTTCTCACATGATATTGTCGGTGTGCCAACGGTTCGTGATGCCGATGGTCTGGCTCTGTCGTCTCGCAACGCCTATTTGACATCAGTGCAGCGCCGCGCCGCGGTTGCCTTGCCGGATAACATGCGCGATGCTGCGGATGCGATCTCCAAAGGCGGCGATGTTATCAATATTTTGGAAGAAGCTAAGGCAAAATTGCTTTCATCGGGTTTTCATCAAGTTGACTATTTTGAGCTGCGAAATGCCGAAACACTTGAAAATATGACCGTTTTTAACAAACCTGCCCGTTTATTGGCCGCTGCGCATATTGGCAGCACAAGATTGATCGACAATATCGCTGTAGCCTAGGATAAGCGCGGGATGCATTAACCTTGCAAAATGATGTAAATTGTCGGTTTTTTGACGTTTTGACACTGTTCCCGGCAAGTTTTTGCCTACCCCGTTAACCATTCTTTTAAGAAATTGCGCTGAAAGTTCACCTGTCGCCAAATGAGGCGCAATAGGAACAGGGACTTGAAGACTATGGGCAACAGCATGAAAAGCGCAGCCTTTTTAATTGAAAGCCGCCTCGCAGAAGCGGCACGAGGCAGCAGCAATGCTTATTTTGATCTCGGTGTGATTTATTCGACCGGTTCGGAAGGTGTGGACGTTGATCTGATCGAAGCACATAAATGGTTTAACCTGGCATCGCTCTCCGGCCATGATGAGAGCAAAGTCTGCCGCGCAGAAATTTCTCTCGAAATGACCGCTCGTGAGATTGCCGAAGCCCAGCGCGAAGCACGTAGCTGGTTGCAGGAAACCTCGCGCCGCGCAGCTTAAAGGTTTAACCGGATTTCTTGAACGGCCCCATTTCGGCCAGAAATTCGATATCGGCGGCAACGGCCCGCCGCTCGCGGTCCAAATAGTCGGCTATCGCCGACCGGAACCCCGGATCGACAATATAATGGGCTGACCAGGTCGGGACAGGTTGATAGCCACGCGCCAATTTGTGGCTGCCTTGCGCACCCGCTTCGACAGATTTCAGGCCACGTGTGATGGCAGCATCAATGGCCTGATAATAGCACAGCTCAAAATGCAGGAACGGGACGTCGCGGGTACAGCCCCAATAGCGGCCGTATAAAGTTTCTTCCCCGATAATGTTCAATGCGCCAGCAACCGGAACCCCGTCCTGCAGCGCCAAAATCAGCAGCAGTTTATCGCCCATTTTCTGATGGAGCAGATCAAAAGCAGCCCGTGTGAGATAAGGAGTCCCCCATTTGCGGGCACCGGTATCCTGATAGAATATCCAAAAATAGTCCCAATATTCGCTCGTAATCTCATCGCCGGAGACGTGGATGATTTCCGCTGCTTCCTGGGCTCTTCGCCGCTCTTTCCTGATAGCTTTGCGCTTGCGGGAAGATAAAGCGGCTAGAAAAGCATCAAAATCTGCATAGCCATCATTGCGCCAATGAAACTGGCTGTCTGAGCGGATCATCCATCCGGCTTCGCGAAAATGGTCAAGCTGGTTTTCAGCAACAAAAGTCGCGTGAACGGAAGATATCCCATTATTGGCCGCAAGCTGTTCTGCGGCCCGCAATAGCGGTACGGCGAGCGCCTCATCGCGCAGCAAAAGGCGTGGTCCCGGAACCGGGGAAAAGGGGGAAGCAATCTGGATTTTCGGATAATATTGCCCGCCAGCATTTTCAAACGCATGTGCCCATTGCTGGTCAAAAATATACTCGCCCTGACTGTGAGATTTCAGATAGCTGGGCAAACACGCAGCAATCTTGCCTGCCGCATCTTCGATCAGGATGGGCAGTGACTTCCAACCGGTGCCTGGACCGACACTCCCCGACTCTTCCATGGCCGATAGAAAAGCATGGGAAACGAAAGGGTTCCCGGTTCCTGCGCAATCATCCCACTCGTCCTTCGGCAAGCTGATAATATCATCCGCTACCCGTGCAACAATCCCGCCGGGTCTGTCAGTTGATGTTGGGGAAGAATCGGACATGAAACGCTATGCTATCAGGTCTGAGGCAACTCATAAACCGGTTCATCCGCATGAATCTTTGCAATTTTTTCCTGACTTGCGGTGCGCACCGTCCAAGTGACGACCGGCAGGCCGCGCGCCCGATTTGATGCGGCGAATGAAGATGGGAAATCCCGGACATCATAGGCGAGAAAATCCGGCTTTGCGGTCCAGAGACTTTGATGCCGCGTGATCCTTCCTTTCAGGTTCTTGCTACCTTCTTCCGTAACAACCAATCCACGCACGATATGCGCCGCATTTTTGCGGAACCATGCGGAAACAAGAGGGTTGAAAGACATGATAGCCGCTTTGCCAGTATAGCCTTCTAACGCCCTGCGCACGGAAAGGCACAGTGGGCCAACCCGCATATCGTTCGACTTGATCTCGATCAGAATCGGCACCTGGCCGGCGACTTGTTCGAGTGTCGCCCGGAGGCGCGGGATTTTCCCCTGGCTGCCATTGAGGTCAATCTGATCGATATCGGACGCGCGCAAATTGGACAGCTTGCCCTTTTGTGCTGTCAGTCGATCGAGTTCAAAATCATGAAAGACAAAGGCGGTGCCATCTTCAGCAGCCTGAACATCACATTCAATACCATGGCCCAATTTTATCGCAGCATCGAAAGCAGCTGGACTATTTTCTAGAACGCCATCTCCGTGCAGTCCGCGATGGGCATAGGGCTGGCCTTTCAGAAATGCTACCCTCGCCGGTTCGGGGGCTGGTGCAAACAGGTCGTCAAGCGGGCTTAATAGCGACAACTGCATCCACCTCGACCGCAACGCCAAGCGGAAGTGCGGCAACACCAACCGCACTGCGGGCATGTTGTCCGGCAGCCCCGAAAATCACTTCCATCATATCGGAGCAACCGTTGGCAACTTTCGGGTGGTCAAAATAGTCGGAGGTGCTGTTGACGAAAACGCCGAGCTTTACGATCCGGTCAACCCGGTCCAGCGAACCTGTCGCTTTCTTAATCTGTGCCGCAATCATCAGAGCACAGGCTTTCGCCGCATCCTGACCCTCTTCAAGGGTCATGTTATCGCCTAGTCGGCCGGTAATCAGTTTGCCCTCGGCCATCGAGACTTGTCCGCTGATATGAAGCATGCCGTTTACTTCGACAGCGGGAACATAGGATGCCACCGGTGCGGCGGCTTCGGGAAGCTCTATGCCTTTGGCGTTCAATGCTTTTTCGATATTGTTTGTCATAGTGCTGAATCAATCATGTCTTGGCAAACTGGTCAAGCACTTCTGGCGGCAAATCAATAGCGGGTGCCGTCTGGCCGGCCTCGAACTTATCGGTGATCCAGCCCAATGCTTCGGACCACAGGTCGATCCGGTCATGAGCAGCGGGATTGGCCTTGATATGTTTGGCGAGGATCGGTTCACCAACCATATGAAGGCGCCAGACGTCCGGGGCATATTTGGCAACGCTGCTATGTTGGTAGCCGAGATCATCGACAAAGACAGTTACACTGGGATTGTGATCAGCCACGATCTGCGCCAGCGGTTCGCCTTTGCCGCCCTGGTTACAATAGACCGGAAAATCGATTCCGACGGCGCGAAGTTGCTCAGCGCGAGCGTCACGGCGATCGTCAAGCAAGTTGGTCAGGATGACGACATCAGCGGTCTCCGCAAGCTTGTTTATCGCCCCTACGGCACCATCAATCGCGCCTTGACGGTGCATTTCTCCATCAAAAAATTCCTTGAGCATCGGCCACACAGCATCCTGTGGGACCAAAGTGCCATCATGTTTATGGCGTAGCGCGTCAACAAAACTACCGGATTCCAGATCGAAATGGATATGCTTGTCTGCATCGAGCCATTCCCTGAACGGCACAACCATATGCAGCAAAACTTCGTCGCAGTCGCTTATCAAAAGCGGCTTCTGGCTCATGTAAAATCTCCGGGATTGTTCAAATAATGTGCAGCTGCCGCCAGTTTTTCAGGTGGAATACCGATTGATTCTGCGCAGGCAATCAAGTCGGGTTCATGATTGGCAAGGAATCCCAGTAGCGACGACAGCATCGCCGGATCTTCCAAACCGGAGCGCAATTCTCGGGGATCAAGACCGGTCAAGGCCAGCAGTCGCTGAGCACGGTCTTCATCTTGCAACACCCAGCCAAGGGCCTGAAGTGCCCAAATTTCAGATTCTGCAGAGATATTGCTGTTTGTTTCCATTTCGGCTTTCGCCTAAAGGGTTAACAGGGCGTTTGGAAGGGGCAAGTCATCTCGTGGCAAAAAGAGTTTTAGTGGTCGAGGATAACGAGCTGAACCTGAAACTGTTCTGCGACCTGCTGCGTGCGCATGGTTTTGTGGTCGAACCGGTCAAGGATGGGCGGGAGGTACTCGAAAAGGCACGCAGTTTTGTACCCAATCTGGTGATCATGGATATTCAATTGCCTCATATCAGCGGGCTGGAACTGATTGAGCAGATCAAGAAAGACGTCCAGCTCAAGATCATCCCGATCATGGCCGTGACGGCCTATGCAGGCAAAGGTGACGAAGACCGGATTCTGAGTGCCGGAGCAGAGGCCTATGTTTCAAAGCCCATATCGGTGGCGAAATTCATCGAATCGGTACAGAGTGTTCTGCAACGCTGAGGCCGATTTCAATTTTCAGTAAAAAGCGGTTTACTTGATCTTCGCTTCTTTGAACTCAACATGCTTGCGCACGACGGGATCATATTTGCGCTGCACCATTTTTTCGGTGAGATTGCGCGGGTTTTTACGGGTTACGTAGAAAAAGCCGGTATCCGCCGTGCTGACGAGTTTGATTTTTACATTGGCTGGTTTCGCCATGGCGCATTCCTTAAAAGCAATTTTCTGAAAAAGCGGCCTGTCCAATGATCCGGCGCAATCCGCTGTAATTGAGCGCGCTAATGCTGAAATTGACGGTGATTGTCAAGAAAAAGCGGAGGCAGCACGTGGCCACAACTGTTCAACCCATATTTACGGCCCTTTAACCATATTTTTGCATGGTGTTCCGGTAACTTGGGACGGAGTCTATGGATCACGATCAAAATATGCTGGTGCAAGCCGAAATGCTGGCTCTTTTGGAAGGCATGCCGCCTTCTCTGGTGGAGAAACACCCGGTGCAGTTTTTAATGCATCTTGATCAGGTGCGGCAGAAGGCTGCGCAACATCATCTTTCGGCGCTTCATGACCTCAGCTGTGCCTGCGAGGCTGCATTGCAACAGGCCTTGCAAAGCGGATCGGGCGTGGTTGTCGCGGAGTCCTATCTTGGCGCGATGCAAGAGGCGCTGACATGCGGACCGATCAGCGGTGCGATGTCCGAAGCCTTAATGGCGAATGTGGCGCTACGGCTTGGCGGACAGCCCTAGCGACCGCTCTTGTGGATGCTTTTTTAACCTCATTATTTGCTCTGTTTTTGGCGGAAATTGGTGATCGGCCGCAAATATTATGCGCGGCTCTCGCCATCCGTTATGGACGGGTCGCGCCGATAATCTGGGGGCTGGGATTGGCGACATCGCTCAATTGCCTGATCTCTTCACTCGGTGGCTCAGCTGTTAATGGCTGGATTAGCGAGGAGCCATTACGGCTCTTTTATGCTCTTTCGCTGCTTTTTGCAGGTATCGGTATGGTAGCATGGCGGCGGCCTGTCGATTTGCTGGACAAATGGACCTTGGGGCCTTTTTGGACATCGTTTCTGGGTCTTTTCATCCTGCAGTTCGGAGACAAGGGTCAATTCATATTGGCGGCAACGGCTGCGCGAACCGACGCCTGGGCATTCGCCGCGACGGGAGGTTGGATAGGGGTGATGCTGGCTTGTGTGCCCGCTTTAATATTGCACGAAAAACTGGCCGAATTGTTGCCGATAACGGTTATTCGGAACACGGGCGGAGTCCTGTTCCTAATGATTGGCGCATTGTTGGCGCTGAGCGCATGGGGCATGTTATAAAGTCGCCCAATCGATTTAATAGCGATACACATATTGATAAAAGCGATTATTCAAACCCGTGTTTTGCGTTGGCTTTGCAGCGGCCGACAGCTTATTTTCTTCTCATAACGCAGAATTAGCGATGGAGATTGATATGACATCAGGTGACAATGCAAGAAAAGCACTGGCGAATTCATTAAATACGGTTTTGGCGGACAGTTTCGCTCTTTATTTCAAAACCAAAAATTTCCACTGGCACGTATCCGGCCCGCATTTTCGCGACTATCATCTCATGTTTGATGAGCAGGCCACGCAGATATTGATGACGACAGACATGATTGCCGAGCGCGTTCGAAAAATTGGTCAACGGACCCTGACATCAATCGGTGATGTATCCAAGCATCAGAATATCGCCGACAACGATGCCGAGAATTTATCCGCCGATCAGATGCTTAGCGAGTTGCGTGAGAATAATCTGATGCTGGTGAACCAATTGCGAGCGGCCAAGGCGCTGGCTGGTGAAGCAGGTGACAATGCGACAGATGGCATGATTGACGATTGGACTGACCAGGCAGAACAACGCGCATGGTTTCTGCTGGAAAGCGCAAAGAACGGCTGATCCAAATTGTGGAATGAACAAAGGGGTCAACGTATATGCTTTCCGTTGGCCCCCTTTTATGCGGTCTGTAGGCAAAAAAATAGCGGACTTTCGCCCGCTAAATTTTATCATGTCAGCTGATATTATTTGGAAACCAAGTTCACTGCTGCGGTTTTTCCACGGCGATCAACTTCCAGTTCAAATTCCAGCTTGTCGCCTTCTTCCAGTCCGCTCATACCAGCGCGTTCCACGGCTGAAATATGAACAAATGCATCAGGCTGACCATCATCACGCTGGATGAAGCCAAAACCTTTCATGCTGTTGAAGAACTTGACCGTACCTGTCGCTTTCTCACCGGTTAGCTCTCGCTGTGGCGGTCCGCCGCGCTCTTCGCGCGCTGCGGGTTCAGCCACTTCGATTAAATCGCCTTCGATCTGAATATCAGAAGCAGAGACTTTGCCGCCACGATCAACCAGAGAGAAACGCAAGCCTTGTCCCTCAGCGAGACCCTTGAGGCCAGCGCGTTCCACCTGGCTGATATGTACGAATACATCTTCGCCGCCTGCATCTTGTACAATGAAGCCAAAGCCCTTCTGGGCGTTGAAAAATTTTACCTTGCCGGTGCTCTCTCCAACAACCTGATCAGGCATTCCGCCGCCGGAGCCACCGCTGCGCTGCCCGCCACCGCTATAGCCTGTATCTGGCCGCGTATATCTTTCTACTGGAGGACCGCTATCACCTTGATATCCGTCAAAATTCTCGTCACCAAAGCTATCACGCTTATCCCGGCCTCTGCCACGCCGGTTTCTATCAAAACCCATTCTTGAATCGTCTTTCACTTCGTCCGATAAATCAAATCCAATGTCGAAGCGGACGATGGCCCGAGCATTGTTTCACGCGAATCCCGATATTGCGCAGTGTAACCATATAGAAAAACCATGGCTTATGCGAATAAAAATCCGCACAAGGTTAATTTCCAATATATTTTGTTTGCCTTCGATAAATCGAACTAGAACAACCAGGTCTTCGGGTCGGCAATAGGTTCCTGTTTTTGCGCTTTCAATAAGGCCATGATCGAACGGACCAGAACCCAAACCGCCAGCGCAATCAACAAAGGTATTCCGATCAGAACAATGGACAGGATAATACCTATTACGCTGCCGATCAGACCGATCACAAAAGTCATGATATGAAACTGCAAATGGCTTTCTTCCCAAGTGCCCGCAACCTCGTCTTTCCAGACAAAGGCCAATATAACGCCGACTATACCGGTTACACCGACAAAAAAGCTGGCGATATATAACAACGATATGATCGTGGCCTTGTTCATGTCGAAACCACTTGATGTCGGCTGCGGTGTTTGATCTGTCATCTTGCTTTTCCCCTCTTTTTCCGATGCAAACTGTCTTTGTACTGCAATCTAATTCTTGCTGTTTAACCCGTGCTGCGGCACATACCATAGTTATGAAAATATTTTTTAGATTATTTGCGAACCCTGTGTCGCGGAGCGAAGCTTAATGGCAGTATTTTTTCACGAAGAAGATCTGCCGGCAGATGCCTTGGCTGATGGCCCGGTTGCGGTCGATACCGAGACAATGGGCCTGCAAACCTTACGAGACAGGTTGTGCTTGCTTCAGATATCGGACGGCAATGGCGATGAGCATCTGGTACGATTTGGTCCAGGAAGCGACTATGCTGCGCCCAATCTCAAGCAGATACTGGCTGATCCGGCGCGGACGAAGCTCTATCATTTCGCGCGGTTCGATCTTGCTGCCATCGAACATTATATGGGCGTGATGGCAGAGCCCGTTTTCTGCACCAAAATCGCTTCCCGACTGATCCGCACTTATACCGACCGCCATGGTTTGAAAGAGCTGGTCAGGGAATTGCTAGGACAGGATATATCCAAACAACAACAATCCAGTGACTGGGGTGGTCCGGAGTTGAGCGAGGCGCAGCGCGACTATGCGGCATCAGATGTACGATTTCTCCACCGGTTGAAAGATGAACTGGAAATCCGGCTGGAAAGGGAAGGGCGCACCGCCATGGCGCAGGCCTGTTTTGACTTTTTACCGCATCGGGCTCGCCTGGATATCGCTGGCTGGCCCGAGACAGATATATTCGCCCACGCCTGAGACGGCATGAGATTAAACCTTCATAGATTCCGGACAATAGCCAAGATATAACCAAACATGACCGCTACAACCGAACATATCAAAACCAAACGCCAGCAATTTGCGTCACCCGGCGGAAGCCATGATCGCAATATCCGGTTTTTGCGCGTTCTGTTGCCTCTAGGTGTCGGTGTCTTGGGCGCCCTATTGGCACTGGCACCCTTTACAATGAGCGGGGAGCTTAGCTTTGTGCTCGACAAGAATAGCGTAGATGTAGCGAAAGAGCGGATGCGCGTGACCGAAGCGCTTTATCGCGGTGAAGACAGTCAGGGCCGCCCTTTTTCAATAAAGGCGGGATCGGCTGTCCAGAAAAGTTCACGTGAACCGGTGGTGCAGCTGAAAGACCTGTCGGCGCGCATCCTGTTAAATGATGGACCTGCGCAGATCCGTGCGGGAGCTGGTCGCTATGATATGGATCGCGAGGACGTCAAAATTCCCGGAACGGTGCAAGTGGAAAGCGCGGGCGGCTATCGTTTGACGACAAATAATGTGACGGTGGATTTGAAAAGCCGCACATTGAAGAGTGATGCCCCGGTGGAAGGGCGAACCAATATCGGAACATTCCGGGCGGACAGCCTGAAGGCCGATATGTCTGAACGCACGGTTACGCTTGATGGTAACGCAAAGTTGCGTATCGTACAAAACGGATTAAGAGGCGGATAGATGATGAAACGATCCCTTTTTGCTGCCTCTGCCGGGGCGCTGATCGCTGTCGCGGCGGCCTTCACGATTGCAGGTCCGGCACCTGCGCAAGTTTTCGGTGGCCATAATAGCAATGCGCCGGTCAATTTCGATGCGGGACGGATTGAAGTGCAGGACCGGGCAGACAGGGTGGTGCTTTCGGGTGCAGTGCGGGTAGAACAAGCGGGACTGGTTCTGAATTCTGCGCGAATGACAGTTGCCTATCGTAACACAGGCGGTATCGAAGTTGACCGGATCGACGCCTCCGGCGGCGTGACTATTCGCAAGGGCGGCGATACTGCGTCGGGGAATGTCGCGATTTACGACTTGAACCGTCGGCTTATCACCCTTGTTGGCAATGTAACGCTGACTCAAGGGACGAACCGGTTGTCGGGCGGCCGAGTGATCATCGATCTCGCATCCGGCAGGTCAACAATAGACGGTCGATCAGCCGGTGGAGCGGTTCCAGGAACGCAAAACTCCAATGGCCGTGTATCGGGCACTTTTACCGTACCACAACGGCCGGACTGAGCTCTCACCATTTTGCAATGATGTTTATTTTGGCATCCATCATGTTGTGGCGTCGCCCGTTGATCGGTGCAGAGCAACCTGGTAATTCCGCGAAAAAGAACCATTTTCGATCAATCATGCATAAAGCTTGCCAATTTCGAGTAAATTGGGCCATGTTGTTAACCATTGCACAATCCTATCGGGTACAAATAGGCCCATAGCAAAAGGATCAAGATGAACGACACGACCACATTTGAGATGGCTTCGGCGGGCGATCAGGGCTCTGCTATGGCCAGTGATGCCATGGAACATGGCCTTGCCGTTGTGTCGATCGCGAAAAGCTATGACAAGCGAGCTGTGCTGTCCGATGTCTCGCTATCGGTGGGGCGAGGGGAAGTGGTTGGACTGCTTGGCCCCAATGGCGCCGGCAAAACGACTTGCTTCTATTCCGTCATGGGTTTGGTCCGCCCGGATGCTGGCCGGATCATGCTGGACGGTGAAGATATCACGCCACTGCCAATGTATCGCCGGGCCATATTGGGTCTGGGCTATTTGCCCCAGGAGACATCGATTTTTCGCGGGATGACAGTGGAACAGAATATCCTAGCGGTACTGGAAATGGTTGAGAATGACAAAGTGGTGCGGGCGGAAACGCTGGACCGGCTGCTCGACGAATTCGGTCTTACAAAATTGCGTAGCTCGCCAGCCATGGCGTTGTCCGGCGGTGAACGGCGCCGCTGCGAAATTGCGCGCGCATTGGCGGCAGACCCTTCGATTATATTGCTGGACGAGCCGTTTGCGGGGATCGACCCCATTTCGATTTCCGATATCCGCGATCTGGTCGTGCAGCTCAAGAACCGCGGTATTGGCGTTTTGATCACCGATCATAATGTTCGCGAAACGCTCGATATTGTTGATCGGGCCTGCATCATTTATGATGGTCAGGTTTTGTTTGCAGGTAGTCCTGAAGCGTTGGTTAAAGATGAGAATGTCCGGCGGCTTTATCTCGGTGAGGGTTTTGCCCTATGACTAGGCGGAATAAAGCATAATGGCATTAGGGCCGCGTCTTGACTTAAGGCAGAGCCAGTCACTGGTGATGACGCCGCAATTGCAGCAGGCGATCAAGTTGCTGGCTTTATCCAATCTGGAGCTTGAAACCTATATTGCCGAAGAGATTGAGAAGAACCCCTTGCTCGAGACCGGTGACCTGAGCGCCGAAGCCAAAAGCAATGATGGCGACAATGGCGCTGATCTTCCGCCTGAACCGGGGTCTCAAGGCAGTGATGAGATTTTGTCCTCAGGTCCAGCGGAAGCGGAATCGAAGCTTGATATGGCGGGCGACGCGGACCAATTTTCGAATAACAGCTTGAGTGAAAGCGATGGCGCCCTGGACGGCGGCCTTGGTCTTAACGGTACCGGCAATTCCGGCAGCGGCGCTCTTGGGGGAGAAGCCCCGGATTTCGAGAATATGCTGGTCGCCGAAACGACGCTGGCGGAACATCTGATGGAGCAGGCGGGCGCGATATTGTCGGGTGCGGATTTGTTTATTGCCCAGCATCTTATCGATCAGATTGATGAATGCGGTTATTTGCAGGCCGATTTGCTCGAATTTGCGCACCGGCTGGGTGTGCAGCTTGATGATGTAAAGCGTATATTGGCCGAGGTGCAGAACCTGGAACCGGTGGGCGTAGGCGCGCGGGATCTGGCCGAATGCTTGGCGCTGCAGGCCAAGGAAGCGGATCGATATGATCCGGCGATGGCGCGGCTGATTGATAATCTCGACCTGCTGGCCAAAGGGGCCTTGCCACAATTGAAGCGCATATGCGGTGTGGATGATGAAGATCTGATGGACATGATATCGGAGATTCGCGCCTATGATCCCAAGCCCGGCTGCAAGATTGGCGGCGGTGATGTGCAGGCCGTTGTGCCGGACATTTTCATTGCCGAGCGCAGCGGAAAATGGCTGATTGAGATCAATAGCGCGACCTTGCCCAAAGTGCTGGTGAACCGCACCTATTTCACCGAGCTGAAAGACGGGGCGCAGGACAAGGCCTCGAAAGAGTGGCTTAATGACTGCATGGCTGACGCAAGCTGGCTGGTTAAAGCACTCGACCAGCGGCAGCGCACCATCATCAAGGTGGCCACCGAAATCGTGAAGCAACAGGAAAATTTCTTCCGCGAAGGGGTGGCGCATTTGCGGCCTTTGACGCTCAAAAATGTCGCAGACAAGATCGAGATGCATGAATCGACGGTTAGCCGGGTGACGTCCAACAAATATCTCTCCTGCTCTCGCGGCACGTTTGAGCTCAAATATTTCTTCACCAGCGGCATCCAGTCTTCAACCGGCGGCGAAGCGGCCTCGGCCGAAGCGGTGAAGAGCCACATCAAGGCGCTGATCGATAACGAGGATCCCAAGAAGATCCTCTCCGACGACAAGCTGGTCGCGCTGCTCAAGGACAAGGGCTTTGACATTGCCCGGCGGACGGTCGCCAAATATCGCGAAGCCCTGGGGCTTGGCAGTTCGGTACAGCGCCGCCGGCAAAAAGCCCTCGAGGGAAAAGCGGCTTAGGCGGTTTCAATCTCCTTCCGTAACACCACAAATTCCAGTTCCTGCGTCTTCGGCAGGCCATAGCGCGGGTCATCGAGCGGGAACGGGCGCCGCTCGCCGGTCAGGCCATATCCCCGCCGTTCATAATAGGCGATCAGATCGGCGCGCTGGCGGATGACGGTCATTTCTATCATCTGCGCCTGCCAGTTTTCGGCAACATAGTGTTCCGACGCATCCAGCAATTTCTTGCCCAGTCCGCCCGCTTGGCGGTCGGGGTCAACCGTCAGCAGGCCGAGATAGGCCACTCCCTCTTTGACGCGCATGAGTTGCACGCAACCGGCCATATCAGCACCGTCCATAGCGAGCAGGATGACCTGATTCTCATCCGCCAATATTTCCCGCAGAGCCGCCAAATCGGTTCTCTGCCCGCCCAGCAAATCGGCTTCGTGCGTCCAGCCGCGCTTGGCGCTGTCTCCGCGATAGGCGCTTTCCACCAGGGCATGCAGCGCCGGGAGGTCTTCAGCGCGCGCGGGCCGCATGGTCTCTTGCAAGCCCATGATCGTCAGCCGCTGTCCGCCAGTCGCACGCCTTCGGCTTCGATCTGGTCATCATGAATGAGCCGTCCGGTGACAATCACGCGTTTTTCCACTTCATCAATCGGCGTGCGGAGCAGCTCGAGCCGATAGCGCCGGCCATCATCGGATTGCAGCACAAACCCGCCATCATCGCGAACGAGCAAGCCGGAATATTCGGCGTCGCCCAGATGCTCATTCATCATGGCCGGGCCTCTCCTTACGCCGCAGCCAGCAATGTTTCGCTGAGCTCCCAGAGCCGTTCAGCATCGTCGTCATCGCACGCATGCGGCGCGACACAGCCAAAGGGCGGCGAATCTTCGTCCATTAACTGGGCAACATCGCAATCCTCGCAATAGAGGCCATGCTTGTCGTTCAGCAGCGGCGATGTTGCGGCCCACAGGCTGGTTGTGCAACCTTGCGTGGTTGATTTGAAACCATTTTTAGCCATTTCCGACGGCTCGCCATTTTCGTCCAGCCAGCCCAACGCGATCTGCTCTTCGACGGGCAAATGGCGTTGCAGCGGCGTGAAAATGCCGCCCGGATGCACGGAAAAGGCGCGTCCACCAAAACCTGCCATCCGCCGGCTGAGCGCATTGGCGAACAGGGCATTGGCACTCTTGGCCTGCGCATAGGAGGTCCATTTATGATATTCACTCTTCTCGAACTGAATATCATCCCACAATATGCCGTTGCGTTTGTGGGCAATCGAGGACAGCGCGACGACGCGCGGGGCTTCGGCTTTTTCGAGCAAGGGCATCAAGCCTTTGGTCAGGGCGAAATGTCCCATATGGTTGACGCCGAACTGGCTTTCCCAACCCGGACCGACGCGCTCCAATGGGCAGGCCATAATCCCCGCATTGTTGATCAGTAGGTCAAGCTGGCTGAGGCTGTTCACCATCGCATCGGCAAATTTCCGCACCGAGGCAATGTCCGACAAATCCATGGTGGCAGAAGAAACATCACCCGCCACGCCGGATAGGTTCTTCGCCGCCTTGGCTTCATCGCGCACCGGTACAATCACTTTCGCACCCTTGGCGGCCAGCGCCCGTGTGGTTTCCAGACCAATGCCGGAATAGCCGCCGGTGACAATTGCGATCTTGCCGGTCAGGTCAATGGCAGCCAGCACGTCTTGCGGTTCACTCTTCGCTGGAAAGCCGGAACCGAGGGGTTTCTGATCTGCTGCTGCCATATGGTGCTCCTTCTCTTGTGCTCCTGCGTAGGCAGGAGCCTATCTCCTGCGCGTCAAGATATTAACGACCTGGAGATGGACCGCGAAGCGAGTCACACGCCTCGCTTCGCCCTTCGCAGGGGAACAGCTCCGTAAAGTCCTTTTATGCCTTCAACCCCACTATCTCTGACACCGGCATATAATCATAGCCCAAATCTTCGGCCACCGCGCGATAGGTGACATGGCCGTTCCATACGTTGAGCCCCTCGGCGAGATGTGCATCATCGCGCAAAGCCGCCTCCCAACCCTTGTTCGCAATGGCAAGTGCATGGGGCAGGGTGACGTTATTGAGCGCATAGGTCGATGTCCGCGATACCGCGCCGGGCATGTTTGCCACGCAATAATGCACGACGTCATCGACCACATAAGTCGGGTCTTCATGGGTCGTCGCCTTGGACGTTTCAAAACAGCCGCCCTGATCAATGGCTACATCGCAGAGCACAGAACCGGGCCGCATGGTCGAGAGCATGTCGCGGGTCACCAGCTTCGGCGCTTCGGCCCCTGGGATCAGCACCGCGCCGATGACCAGATCCGCCTCAGCGACACATTCGGCCAGATTGGCCTTGTTCGAAAAACGCGTTTTGGCCCGCGATTCAAAATGGGTGCCGACCGATTCCAGCACATCCGGGTTGCGGTCCAATATGGTCACGTCCGCACCCAGACCAGCGGCCATTTGCGCGGCGTTAAAGCCAACGACGCCGCCGCCGATAATGGTCACCTTGCCCGGCGATACGCCCGGTACACCGCCCAGCAATATGCCGCGGCCGCCATGGGCTTTTTCCAGTGCGGTCGCGCCAGCCTGTATCGACATGCGTCCCGCGACCTGACTCATCGGTTTCAGCAATGGCAGGCCACCGGTGCCGGTGACGGTTTCATAGGCGATGCAAATGGCTTTGGATTTGACGAGATCGGCGGTCTGCTCCGGATCGGGGGCAAGGTGCAGATAGGTGAACAGAATCTGTCCCTCGCGCAGCATGGCCCGTTCGGCTGGCTGGGGTTCCTTGACCTTCACGACCATGTCGCATTTTTCAAATATCTCGGACGCCTTGGCGGCAATGGTTGCGCCCGCATCGACATATTCGGCATCCTCCGCGCCAATGCCCAGACCGGCGCCGGTTTCGACCAGCACATCATGGCCATGGGCGGATAGTTCCCGCACCGATTCCGGCGTCAACCCGACGCGATATTCATGGTTTTTCACTTCTTTCGGGGTACCGACACGCATGGGGAGGCTCCTGTTTTTTGCCGAGTCTTGCCCTCGTCCAATATCAGCAAA
This sequence comes from Parasphingorhabdus sp., assembly GCF_965233695.1. Taxonomy (GTDB): domain Bacteria; phylum Pseudomonadota; class Alphaproteobacteria; order Sphingomonadales; family Sphingomonadaceae; genus Parasphingorhabdus. The sequence goes on along the minus strand of NZ_OZ247497.1, from coordinate 1,061,492 downwards.
ATATGACATGTGCGAGAGGGCTGCGTAATAAAGTTACATCATTCGGCAACTTTTCTTATCGGCACGGGAACGGTGCAGATATTGCCATAGCCGCCATGGGCTTCAATATATTGCAGCAGCGACGGGCTGTAACTGGCGAGATATTCATAGCGCGGCTGCTCGGCCAGAGGCAGTTCGCTCGCCAGACGCACCGAGGTGATCGGAATATGCTGTGACTTGTCGGCATAAAAGCCGCCTGCTGCCGTGCCAAGCGGCAGGTTGGTAACATGCTCCAGGCCATCAATCACTCGCCCGACCATGCCAAAGGTCATATCCAGGCTGCGCGCCGCTTCGCCCGTGATGATCGAGATTTCGGCGCCGGTGCCGGCATCGGGCGGATCATAATGGGCCGGCGATAATGACCCGCGGCAGGTGATCGGAAAGGCCTTGCCATCCTTGGTGCCAATCGGCCAGCCCGCGCCAAAGCCGACTTTCGCGCCATAGCTTTCATAGATCATCTTCATCAGCGGCCGGATTTCCGTGCCCTGATATTCATTGCTATAGGCAACGGCCGCATCCAACGCGGCCTGGTCCGTGGCGCGCTTTGCACCGAGCGCCGCGTTGAAATAGTCGCTCTCCGGCACTGTTTCGAGATTCTTGGGAACCTGCTTATTGTCGGGATTGCCACCAAATTGGGTGACGAAATCCTTGGAAACACGGTATATTTTCGTGCCATCCCACCAGCGCTGGGCGGCAAATTTACGGACATTGCGCACATGCGCGCCCGAAAGCTCGGCCGGGATCAGCTGGATCACCGCCTGCCGTTTGTTACCTTCCGCATCATCGGGCAGGGTGAAGATGATCAGGTCGCGCACCGGAATCGGCAACCAATGGTCGGCGGGCGCAGCGGCCAGCACCTCTTGCGGGGTTGGCGCGGGTTGTTCGATGGCGGGATCATCTTGATCTTGCGCGATGGCTGGGGCGATGGGCAGCAGGAAAGCCAAGAGGGCTGCGATGCTGCTGCGAAAGCAGGCGCCAGGCAATGCAAAATTTTGAAAATTATACATCAGGGTCACACAGGGTCACACCCCCCAAAGCGGAAAAATCTTTGCGCCCGGAAAGGGCTGAAAAAAGCGGGTCAGAGGCGGGCGGAGCAGGAAGGATTGATGAATGCGTCATGGGAGAAAGCTAGCCGATTTGACCCGATGTAGGAAAGGGGAAAATCATTTGGTCTGTGCTCCTGCGCAGGCAGGAGTCCATCTCCCGCCGATGCGGTTAAACGAGAGCGTCCGAGATGGGCCCCTGCCTGCGCAGGGGCACCAGCTTTTAGATTAAATCTTTATTCTCCCGCCTTCACCCGCCGCACCGGCACCGGGATGTTACAGATATCTGCGCCACCTGCCGGTTTGATAAAAAACGGATCGCGGCGATTGGCGCGGGCTTCGGCATATTGCGCAAAGGCTTTGCTGGCGGTGTCGAGATATTCAAACCGGGGTTGGTCCGTGGCGGGCAGGGCGGTGCCCAGCCGGATCGACTGGATCGGCACGCGTTTCTTGGGATCGGCATAGAAGCCCAGCTGCCCCTTGCCGCGCGGCAGGCTGGAGAGATGTTCGATGCCTTCGACTATCCGCCCGACCACAGCAATATTGCGATCCAGATGGCGTGGGGCATGACCGATGACGGTATAGAGTTCGGCGCCGGTGCCTGTATTGGGGGAGAGGTTGCGACCGACGCCAACCGCGCCGTAGCAGTGGACTGGCCAGAATTTTGTATTGCCCGTTTCGTCGTCGCGTTTGCCGGCTACGGGCCAGCCACTTGCGAAGGAGTTAATGTCAGAGTAGCGATCTGCCATTCGAGCCATGACAAAATTATTGACGTCTTGATCCGGGTCTCGGTCTTCTCCGAAGATATCCAAATGGCCGACATGGAGGCGTGCTATAGATATTGCAGTCTTGACAAAAGCGAGTTGTTGCTCGGTTGCATCCTCAAAACTTATTGGGCCTGGGTAATCGGGAAGTGTTGGAGTGGCATACTCACTCTCCGGCACCTCAACCAAACCCTCGGGCAAAGCCTTCTGCTCTACTTCTCCCGATTCCGGATTGTCGTATCCCGCATCGCCCCATTGCACGACATAATTGTCCTGCACCCGGTTGATGCTGGTGCCGTCCCAGAATTTCGCAGCAGCGAGTTTGCGGATATTGCCGATCCAGCCTTGCGAGAAAGGCGGCGGCATCAATTGGATGATCACGCGACGCGCTTCACCCTTCGCATCGGGGGCCAGATCCATGACCAGCAGGTCGCTGGCGGATATGGCTTGCCAGTCGCTCGCCGGGGCTGCGTCCACTATCGCATTGGGGCTGGGATGTTCCTTTTTTTCAGGTTCTTGCGCTGAAACAGATGAAAGCGCGAGCAGCGCGGCGAGGGGTGTGATCAGGATGTTTTTTCTCATCTGGCTACCCTAACCACAAGCAAGCTCTTGCGAAAGAGCGTTTCGCGCACTAGGGGAAGCGTCGCTGTCAGAGTTTCGACCAACCAGATGATTCTGATAAGCATTGCGGAGTCGTGGCAGAGTGGTCGATCGCGCACGCTTGGAAAGCGTGTATAGGGCAACCTATCGAGGGTTCGAATCCCTCCGACTCCGCCATCTATACTATCCCGGAAAGTCCCGTTTTGTCCCGTAAAGCAATGTAATTGCTTGCTTTTTTGGCTTGCGTGAATAGATGGAAGAAGATTGGGGCACTTTCAGATACTAGCCATAAGTAGTTTCTGTTGGAAGGACTTTACTCAGCGGTCCAAAGCCTAATCTTTGGCTTTGGCTAACATTGGCTATGTCGGATACCATTGTCAGACCTCATAGAAGTTTCCAATGTCTGCTTTCTGGATTTGGCTGAAAGCGAAAGAAGGTCTGAAATTGGGGCGCAAAGCGGACATTTGGACTGTTATTCGCAGTCCTTCAGCATCTGAATTTGTTGATTTCGGTGACAACTTATTCCAACGCGCAAGCATGGTAAGCATCTCCCTTATTTTGCTCTCCTTGGGTTTAGCGATGGACGCCTTCGCGGTTGCCGTCGCGCACGGCGCCTCGCATCGCTCAAACCATGTTACCGCTTTGCGGATGAGCTTTGTCTTTGGTGTGGCACAAGCAATAATGCCTTTACTGGGCTGGATTTTAGGAATAGCGTTTGCGGCCTTCGTGCAAGCAGCGGCCCACTGGATCGCGTTTGTCCTCTTGAGCATTCTGGGACTTCGGATGATCAAGGAAGGTTTTGACCGCAACACTGACAAAGCAATGAAAGACCTGTCTCTATGGCCTCTGCTGGTAGCTGGGATTGCAACAAGTATCGACGCTGCGGTTGCTGGCGTTACATTGCCAAGCTTTGGAGTACCGATTGTTATAGCCTGTGTGGTGATCGGTCTAACCACCTTTGTCCTGACCTACCCCGGCGTGTTTTTGGGCGCGCTTATCGGAGCCAGAATTGGCAAATGGGCAGAGGTTCTGGGGGGATTGATTTTGATCGGTCTTGGGATCAAAATATTTATGGCTCATCAAACTTTTGGTGTTTGATCAAATCCAGGCGTTCTTCACTCAATGCCGTGCCGGAAGATAATTATTCTACCCGCTAGTCCGTTACCGCCACAATCACGGTAGCAGAATATCTCGCCGTCACCACAGAGTGTTTGCTGGGAAGCCGTGTCATTTGCCTTCTGTCGTTCCCTGCCAGCGACTGGCGATCAATTTTTGTTCGCTGTCGCCATCAAGGGGTTCGCTCGCCATCATTTGGTCCACGGCTGCGCCAAATATTTCGCCTTCGGATGATGCCGTCGAATAGCCGCCATCATCATTGCCGAATGGTTGGCTTTCCGCAGCGATGCGCATCTGCCATTGATTCTGACCTTCACGGCAAGCAACTGCGCTTGTCGCACTTTTTTCGTTACCTACCAGAAATTCTCGGCAAAATTTGGAATCTGCATCCTGGAATGTAAGCCGGACCTCTGCCTTTTGTTTTTCATCCAAAGCTATCACTTTTCCGCTCGCATTTTTTTCGAGCACGGCAAACAACGGGTTTCCTGGCGTTATCATTGCCATTTCCAGGGGAGCATTGGCGCCGTTGCTGAAAGGCCCCAGCGCAGCGCCGCCGCCAAAACCAATCGCAAGGGCAATCGATGCAGCGAGCGGCAATGCCCACCGATTGGCAGAAGGTGTTCGTTCTTTTGGGGCAAAAGCGACAACATTTTCGTCACCCTCTACCTCTTTCGAGGGCTCCAGCAATTGGGCAATAGCTTCCGGTAACGGCTCATCATCGATCGAAGCCGCAACGGTGTTGATCATCTCGTCGGATCGTCGCAATTGAGCGAAGCGTTTTTTTGCTGCCGTGTCGGTGGTTAGCGCCTGTTCAACGCGCTCAAGATCATCGCCGGATAATTCGCCGTCCAGATAAGCGCTGAGCAGTTCATCTGATATAGTCAATGTACCGTCTCCCTGCCTTGATTTAGACTATCGGCAATTGCTGCCCGTGCGCGCGATAATCTGCTCATAACCGTACCCACCGGAATATTCTCCATCTCCGCCGCTTCCTTGTAGGAAAACCCTTCAACCGCAACGAGTGACAATATGGTGCGCTGTTCATCGGGAAGTTCGGCCATAATCGACTTTACTTCTTCCAGCGCGATATGATCATCGGCAATTTTCTGACCGTCTTGTCTGTTGTCCATTTCACCTATCTTGGATTCGGCCCACTGCCTGCGCACTTTGTTCGCACGCAACTGATCGAGCCAAATATTCTTGCAAACCCGAAAGGCCCATTTTCTTGTGTCGGCATCATCCGGCACATTTTTTTCCAGTAATCGGACAATTGTCTCTTGCAACAGGTCATAGGCGTCCTGCTTCTCCCCGGTGAGGGAAAAGGCAAAGCGGCGCAGGTTGTCCATTATGCCGCTTATTTCCTGTTTCAGTCGTTCTTGGTCCATTTTTACAGATGACGTATAGCCCAGTGTTTTTATTCCACCAGTAATGAGTTTTCATACGGCTTAGTTAATGTCTGGTGTTCACTCAGCCTGTTTTTTCAATGCGATATGCTCGAATATGGCAGAGTGGAGAGGCCTGTTGAAACGGCACCCATATTGATCATCATCTTTCCAGACAAATGTGGCATGAAGCGCTTCAAAGCCTGGAATCTTGAGCATCATTTTTTTCTCGATATTGAACTCAGTGTAACTTTTGAAACTGAAGCCGGTCTTGGATATATCGTGGATCGATACCGTTACGGCTTTGCTGTCGGTTTGCGTAACCTTCGCATTGATTTCTACTGATCGATTCGAGCCTGTTCCAGGGTTCTTTAATGGGAGGTTTTCTAAGCCTTCAGGGTTTTTGTTATTGTTTGTTTTCATTCTACCCTGCTGGAAATTGGGGATATTATCCAAAATTGAAATGGAGTTTATGATCAGATCGCACGATATCATCAACCGCCTTTTCAATCGGTTATGAAACTGACGTTCGGTCGTGCCATTTTATTCCCTCAAGATGGAATTTTTCCATCATTCGAACGTCTATATCAAGAAGAGTTGGCAGAACGGCGAGAAAATGCGAATATTGGGGTCTTACAAAGCGTTGTTCAAGCGAAGGAAGGAAGGCGGATGATCAGGCATAAGCTAATGCGACTGTTTGGTTGTTTGTTGTTGCCCGTAGCGGTGGTCACCGTGTCTTTTGACTATCAGGCTCATGCGCTGTTTCTAAAACCCGGTCCGGAAGATGATGTCGAAGATGATATTGAGGACGACATCGACGACAAGGTGGAAGACAAGATCGAGGACGATATCGAAGATGACATCGAGGATGATATTGAAGACGATATCGAAGACGACATTGAAGATGATATTGAGGATAAGGTTGAAGACGATATCGAGGATGACATTGAGGATAGATCATCTGGTAAGGTTGAAGACCGGATTGATGATCGAATTTCTGACCGCGTAAGCAATAGCGGCAAAGGCGGCAGGTCACGCGATAGCCGCAAAGCGGAAGACAGGGCCGCTAAAAGAGCCGAAGACCAGATTTCAAACAGCGGAAGTGGCAATCGGTTTCGAGACCGTTCAGACAAGAAAGCTGAAGACCGGATTGACGATGATGAACGTCTGGTACGCGTCCCCGGATTAGCCCAGCCGGTTAACGAGGCATTTTTTGATGATGCCGAACGGGCGCTGAAGGATGAGCGTCAGGCAGCGAGGCAGAATGCCAATCTCGAACGCAAGGCCGCACGCGATCTGGCGCGCGCCGAGCGCGACGCCGCCCTCGCTGCTGGCATCAAGGATGAAGATACCATTGAGGCAGAATATCGAGCGGCCATAGAGGCAGCCGATTTGGCGCGTGAAGAAGCCAAGGATCAGGCCGACGAAACATTTGAAATTGCGCGGGAAGAATTGCGCGAACAGGAAGATCAATATGAAGAAATAGCCGAAGGCGGTTCCTATTCAGGGGGGCTGCCGTCCAATTTCGATCCCGATATCGGTGCCAGCGAGGAACTGACCGGTATCGACAAAGATAGTGATGGCTTTGACATCGCTGCGGGAGAATGGCTGGTGCTATCTTCCGGTTCCGAACTCGACGCCATCGAACGGACAGGGTTTTCGGTACGTGCGCGCGAGGAACTGGCGATGCTTGGGCAGGTCATGGCACGGGTGGCTCCACCATCCGGTTGGTCAGTAGCACAGGGTGATGCCGCGCTCCGCCGTCTTGCACCAACGGCAGAAGTTGATTTCAATCATCTTTATGCGCCGCAACTCATTCGGGGCAAAGGACCGCGCGGGGTCAAACCGCTAGCTGCCATGCCGCTCAGCCGGGCACAACGCCGAACAGCAAAAAAAATCGGATTAATCGACACGTCGCTCGCTATGCAAACAACGGGACTGCAAGGCCGGAACATTATCGGCCGTGATTTTGTGCGCAGCCGCAATCGCAGACCAACAGGCCATGGAACGGCGGTCGCTTCGATATTGGCGGGGCAGAGACGCGACTATGCGGGGCTTATTCCCAATAGCAGGCTTTACGCGGCGTCAGCCTTTGAAATTCTACCTAAACGCGGCCAAACGGCAACGACGGCCAGTTTGGTGCGCGCACTCAACTGGATGGCCGCCAATGATGTAGGTATCGTCAATATGAGTCTGACCGGGCCGCGCAACAACATACTGCAAAAAGCAATCCGAAACCTAAGACAACGCGGTGTGGTGATTGTAGCGGCGGTGGGCAATGGTGGACCGTCGGCAAAGCCACTCTACCCAGCAGGCTATAGCGACGTTGTTTCAGTCACCGCCATCGACAAGAACCGACGGATATTTCGTCTTGCCAATCGAGGGCAATATCTCGATTTCGCGGCACCGGGCGTTAATATTTCTCATATCGCAGGCAACGGAAAGCTCGATAGTGCGTCAGGTACTTCAATCGCTGCACCATTTGCCGCAACGGCGCTTTTATTGTCGAGCGATAAAACCGGTCACATCAATGGATCAGCTTTACAAAAATTACGACTCAAAGCAGTTGATTTGGGCGCGCGTGGACACGACCCGATTTATGGCTACGGTTTGATCCGTCCGCTGCCATAAACCCTGCCTGCTGAACGACATTTTTAGAATAATTCAAAAATTTTTGGAATAAACAAGCACGCTGAGCCGTCCCCTTCACATCCAACCATGTGGAGGAAAAAATGCGACCAACATTTCAAACAGATTTATTCAATTCCAAAATTGTGGTGAGCGCTGCCGCTGCGGCATTGGCACTGGGCGTTTCAGCCCAGCCAGCATACGCACAGCCTGATCGTGCGGAAGCCGCTATGCAGGCAGGCAATGGGCCAGAAGCAGAGGCTGCACACAGCATTACGCTGCAAAGCGATCCCAACAATCTCAAAGCCCTTGTGGGACGCGGGACGGCCCGCGCCTGGCAGAAGAATTGGAGCGGCGCGATAAGCGACCTCAATCGGGCGCTCGCCATTGATCCGAGCAATCTCGAGGCTCGTGTAGCTTTGGGCTATGCTAACGCCTGGTCTGGACAATATGCGACTGCGGAAAGCAATTTCCAGCGCGCATTGGCGCTAGCGCCCGATAGTCAGAGCGCAAAAAAAGGTCTCGCCTATAGCGCCTATTGGGCAGGACGAAATGAAGATGCCGCACAGCAGTTTGAGAAGCTGGCTTATGAAATTCCGGATGATCCGGAACCGCTTGTCGGCGTGGGTATGGCCCGTCTTGCCAATGGCAATGCCGGGCGTGCTGCAAAGGCCTACAAATCGGCGCTGGCAATTGATTCTGCACGGGAAGATGCAAAAAAAGGCCTGACAGCCGCCTATGATTATCCAGCACTGGCTGAACTTTCGGTATGGGGCGGTACAACATCAGGCGGCGGCGATGCGGGCCTGCGTCTGGTTGAACTTGCGAGTTGGGTCACGCCCCGTACGCGTATCTGGGCCAAATATGACAATGGCCTCAGTCTCGACAATCCGGTTCTGGCGCGAACCGGAGCAAATGCCGAAACCTTCTATGGCGGTGTCTTGCAGCAGATCGGTGATAATTTTTTGGCTCTTGGCGAAATCGGATTTCGTAATCTGCCTGCCGGGCAAAATCAGGAAATCTACAAGGTCGAAGGTACCTACCTGTCTAAGCTCGGCGCAACCAAGGCGGGCGTACAAATCAGCCCGCACAGCGCCGGATTTACAGATCGACTTCTCTATGCCGGTCAAAATTTACGGCTCAACAAGAATCTCTCATTTGAACCCACAGTTTACCTGGCCCGCACGGGGGCGAGCCGGGATGATGAATGGCGTCTGGTCGGATACGGAGAATATAAGACAGACGACTATTCAATCGGCGTCGGAATTGGTGGAGGCAATGTCTCCAGCATAAATCCGCTCGCCGACGGCGGTGTCTTTGTCGCCTACGCCAATGCCTCCATCAGGGTTGGCGGCTGGCACCGCCTGCATTTCAATGTGACCCGTGAAGAAGCGCCGCTCAACAGCTTCACGCGCTTTCTTGCCGGAGTCACGTTCCGGCTTCCCAGAAATTAATCCCGGTATGCAGGAGAATAACTGATGTTTTTAAGCAAGGTACAGACGCTGGACGACTGTGAAGTGATCGCAGACGACATTGATGACATTCCAGTTGCGACGAATTCCGGAGCGATATGGCCTGCTCATGAACGCAAGCCGTGGATGTTTGCTTTCATCTTTGGTTGCTGGGTAGCCAGCCTTATCTGGTTCGGCCCTCGGCTGGTTGGACTGGTCGGCGCGGCAGAAGGTTTTTGGGCAACAGCGGCGCTCAGCTATTTCGCGGTTTTTACCACAATCGCTTGGCTCTACGGGCTGTATAATATCGGCGTTGTGCTTTTCTCCTGGATATACCGCAATTTCCTTCCCAAGCCGCCAGCACTGATGCTGCACGACACTCCGCCGGTTGCTATCCTGTATACTACCTGCAACGACTTTGTGCGTGAGAGCGTCGAAAGCTGCCTCGACCTGAGCTATCCGAATTACACATTGTACATTTTGGATGACGGAGATGATCCAGCAATTCGCGATAAAATTGACGCTTATGGAGAAGTCAATCCTGACTGGGTGAAGATTATCCGGCGTGAAAACCGCGTTGGCTACAAAGCGGGCAATCTCAACCATGCGCTCGCAAACCACGTATCCGAACCCTATTTCGCGGTCGTTGACGCCGACGAAATCGTACCGGCAAATTTCTTGGACAAACTGGTCCCTTATTTAATCAATGATCCAGATTGCGGCTTCGTACAGGCCAATCATCGCTGCGATGAAAATTCCAGCACGAAATTGCAGGAAGATATGCGCATTGGCATCGACGTGCACTGGAAATGGTATCAGCCTTTGCGCAACAAATTCGGTTTCGTCATGTTTTTGGGTCATGGGGCATTGCTACGCCGATCCTGCTGGGATGAAGTCGGCGGTTTTGACGAAATTGTCAGCGAAGATCTGGCCTATGCAATCTCTATCCGTGAGAAAGGCTATTATGGTATCTTTGCCGAAGATGTGATGTGCATCGAAGCCTTCCCGGAAAGTGTAAAGGCATTCCGTGTGCGTCATGTCAAATGGACGCGCGGGACATGTGAGTTCCTGCATAACTGGGCGGCAAAATTGTGGCGTTCACGTAATATCCCTCTCATTGAAAAACTGGATATTACCTTTCCAACGGCCAATCTTCCGCTGACGTTCTTCTTCTTCCTGTTCATGATCATCGCTGGGCTTGCCTTGCCATTCCTGATGGGTGCGAGCCGTGATTTGACCTGGGTGATCCTGGGCCAGGAAATCACAATGCCGGTGCGGGCAATGCCGGTGGAAATGACGCGCATTTTTACGATAGATTTTTTTGCGATCACCGTCATGACCCTGTTTGCGCCAATCCTGTGTTTTGTGCTCGAACATTGGCGTGAACCGATCCGACTGTTCCGTTTTCTGTCCAAAAGTACGGCGCTTTATGCGGCGCTTAGCCCACTATCTGCGCTCTGCGTTGTAGGCTATGCTCTGACCGGAAAAGCGCGTTTTCTGGTCACTGGTGACAAGTCCGAACAATCTGCCGCGAAAGCGCAAAACGGCAATCGCATCCACCGCTTCCTGTCCGAAACACATCCTGATGCTCGGCCATCATGGGTATTTGAAATGCTTGCAGGCATGATCTTTTTTGGTGCCGCTCTGATCAGTTTCCAGCCCGCCTTTGCAGGCATCGCTCTGGCTTTCTTCTTGCAACCGTTTCTGCACTATTATGGCTGGTCCAGGCCCTGGTTGCGGCGGCTGTCGATGTTGCCCTTCGTCCTGATCATCGGAAGCGTGATGCTGGGCGGGTTCAGCTTCTTTGGGCTGCAACCGGTATTCTTTGGCTTTGGCTTCCATTTTTAAGCTGGTGGAGGAGGCGCAAGAGTGAGGAATAAATACTCTCCTCAAACGTCTTCCAAATATCAGCAACAAGGAAAGAGAAGACAAATGGTACAGCTTATCGAAAGATCAATATTCATTGCCGGAATGGCGCTTGTAGTGGGCGGTGCAATGTATGCAGCGTCGGTCAGCGCAGAAACAAATGGCCTTATGATCGCCAGTCAGTCGTTCGGTTCTAATGATTTTGGTAGCGATGGCCTTAAACGGCGCGGCGACGGTTCGATCGATGACAGTCAACCGGGAACCAGACGCGGCGATGACGATATTGGCTCCGATGGTTTAAAACGCCGCGGAGATGGCAGCATAGATGACAGTCAGCCCGGCATACGCAACGGACGTGAAGATGTCAGGAGCGATGGCCTTAAACGGCGCGGTGATGGATCGATTGACGATAACAGCTTCGACCGTCGTGGTGGGCGTGACTATCGAGATGACATAGCTCGCGAATCCCGCCGTGCGGTGAAAGATGAGCAAAAAGCATCAAGGGAAGCTGCAAAAGAAGCGCGTAAAGCTGCCAAGGAAGCGGTTAAGGATGAACGCAAGGTCGTGCGCGAAGCGGCCAAAGAGGCGAGGAAAGCAGCGAAAGATGCCGCCAAAGACGCCCGCGATGCAGCTAAGGATGCGGCCAAAGACGCCAAAAAAGCTGCGAAAGAGGCGGCACGCGGACGGGGCTAGTCCGCGCACGGTCGCTGCGGGCCTGTCCCTTAGGGGCGGTTGGTGGGAACCTGCCGCCCCGACCAGTTAATGAAATATTTTGCATATTTGTGTATTGATAGTCAGTTACCAATTGGGGGTTTGTAAATGGGAAATTTTTTACCAATGAAGCTCGTTGCACCGGTGGCTATTGCAGCCAGTCTTTCAGTTTGCACCAGCACTGCAATTGCGCAGGATCGTGCGGGCGAAGAAGTCCCTCGTGAAAAACAGGACAAAGATAGTCCTTTTTCAGCCGAATTTTCCGTCGGCCTGGAATATGACAGCAATATCAATGTCGATGAAATCGACAATAATACCGGTTCAAATGATAAAGCCGCTGCTATCAACGCGGACCTGGAATATGACCTCGACCTGAGCAGCGATACGGTGCTCAGCCTGGGCTATAATTTCTCCCAAACCCTGCATGATGACTTCACCAATTTCGATTTGCAAACGCATTTTGTCTCGGCTGATTTGTCTCATGATTTTGGAGATGTGGAACCCGGCATAGCCTATCGCTTCATCCATTCGCGCCTGGGTGGTGACGGCTTTCTCACGATGCATCAAGTTTCGCCCTACGTGAGCGCTTTCCTAAGCGAGAAATTCTTCGCGCGGGCCGACTACACATATAGTGACAAGAATTTTCTGGGCCGTATTGACCGCGATGCCGAAAACCATGCCGGTGGTGTGGATTTCTACTACTTCGTGGATGGTGTCAAAACCTACTTCGTGGCGGGCTACAAATATGCCAACGAAAACGCCGTCGACCCACAATTTGACTATGATGCACATCAATTCAAGCTGCGCTTTTCGCAACGTTTCCCGGTCGGGTCACGCGATGCGGAGCTCAAACTTGGCTGGCGCTATGAAGCCCGTAATTATGACAATATCACGCCAGCAATCGGGGTGGCGCGCGATGATGATCGCCACCGTTTACAAGCGGAACTCGAAGTTCCAATCACCGATGTCTTTTTCGCCCGCGCAGAATATGAATATGGGGATTATTCGTCCAACCTGCCTACAGCAGATTATAGCCAGCACCTGTTGGGTGTACATCTGGGGGCGAAGTTCTAAATCTGCGTGCTTCGAACTCGCAACTTTATCAGCAGATACTGGGTGTGGGAGAAACTGTGGGATAATTTCTCGAACTGGCCGTCAATATCTATATTTACCAGATGGTTAGAAGATCAATCTTGCATCCTCCGACTCCGCCATTTTATTTCCCATCTCTATAAGATCTTTTGCCAATAGTCTTGTCTCCCTGTGCTGTGTAAAACGGGGGAAGGAGATTTCTGTGGAAATTGAGGAAGTCATATCGTTTTTGGGGCGCCATGCGCCGTTTGACCGTCTTTCTGTCAGCGTCATCGCGTCGCTGGCGAGGAAAATCGAGATACGGTATTTTCCCCGTGGCACGATCATCATTGATGCGGGCAAAGAAAATGATCTGCTGAGTATCGTCCGGTCCGGCGCTGTAGAATTGCGCCTGGGCGGAACGGAGCTCAGTCATCGATTGGGCGAAGGCGGTGTCTTTGGCTATCCGTCGCTGCTCCATCACGAACGGACCCGCAATCAGGTCGTCGCGCACGAAGACAGCCTGATCTATCAGCTCCCCAAGGCCGCGTTTCTGAAGCTGTTGGAAAGCCATGACATGCTCAAGGCTTTCTTTGCCAAGGATGAGGCGCAGCGCCTGCGTCTGGCAGTAGCCGGTTTGCGGCAGTCTGAAAAAGGCAATGGCGATGCGGCCATGATCGCGGTCAAACTGGGCAGCCTGCTGCGCCGCAAGGAAGTCATTACGGCCAGCCCGCGCGACAGCATTAGCGATGCCGCGAAACTGATGACCCGTGCCGATGTTTCCACCTTGCCCCTGATCGATCAGGGCAAACTGGTCGGGATAATCACCGACAAGGATTTGCGGCGCCGGGTGCTGGGACAGGATGTCCCGGTGTCCGAGCCCGTATCCCGGGTGATGACCACCGACCTGATTACGATGGCACCTGATGACCACTTGCTTTCCGCCATGCTGCTCATGTCGCAGCACAATATCCATCATATGCCGGTCGTGAACAGCGCGAATGCGATTGTCGGCGTGATCAGCTCCAGCGACCTGCTCAACCGATTCGGCATGAATGCATTGCAAGTGGTCGCGGAGATCAAGGCGGCAACGGACGCAGCGGCAATTGCCAGGGCGGCCCGGCGTGTGGATGCGGTATTGGCGCATCTCACGGAATCGGGCGTTGATGCCGGCAATGTCGCGCGCTTTGTCTCGAATATCGGCGAGACAACCCATAGCCAGCTGCTCAAGCTGGCCGAGGATCAATTGGGACCGCCGCCGGTACCCTATGCGCTGGTGGTATTCGGCTCGCTTGCACGACAGGAACAGGCCGGCGGATCGGATCAGGATAACGGATTCATTCTGGACGACAGCTATGATGCTCGGGCGCATGGCGATTATTTTGAAAAACTTGCAACCCTCTTGTGCGATGGTCTGAACAGCGCCGGTTATGTCTATTGTCCGGGCGATATCATGGCGACCAATGACAAATGGCGGCAGCCCCTTTCTGTCTGGAAAGAGCGTTACCGCAACTGGATTGCCAAGCCCGATCCGGAAAATGTCCTCAACACCACCATTTTCTTCGACATGAGATGCGTCGCGGGCAGGGAAGAGCTGGTTGACAGCTTGCGTGAGCAGATTTTCGCGTGGAGCAGCGCCAACAAAATATTCCTGTCTTTCATTGCAAGGGCCGCAGCCCATACCAGGGTTCCGTTGGGTTTTTTCCGGAATTTCCTGTTGCAGCATGACGAGAGAGAGGGCGATGTGCTTGACCTGAAACATCAGGCGATTGCGCCGGTGGTCGACATTGCCCGGGTCTATGCGCTGGCGCTGGGGTTAAGCGAAGTGAACAGCGAAGAGCGCCTGCGGAAAGCGGCCGAAAAGGGCGCGCTCAGCCAGGACGCGGTTTCGGATATCATCGACTCGTTCGAGTTTATCCGCAGCGTCCGGTTTCGCCATCAATCCGGACAGATCCGGCAAGGCGCGGCACCGACCAATAATCTCTCGCCGGAGCTGTTGTCCCGGTTTGAGCGAGAACATCTCAAGGATGCGTTTCGCGTCATCCGTGATCACATGGATATTGTCAGCCGCAAATATGCCGGCAATATCCAGTGAAACTGGGCTGGCAAAACTGGTTCCAGGAGAAACGCTTTGCCGCGCGCTGGCAGCAGGCGAAAGCAGCGGCGCAGTCGACCCCGATGGCGGGCTATTATGATGCTCTTTTGCCAACTGATAATCTGCTGGAGGATACGCCGCTGATCGCTCTTGATTTTGAAAGCGACGGGTTGGCGGAAGATGCCCAGCTGCTCGAAGCGGGATGGGTTGCCGTTGACGGCGGCGCGGTAAAGCTGGGCAGCGCCCGGAGGCTGCGTATCCGTGCAGGGAACAAGCTTCAGGGCTCGGCAGTGGTTATTCACCGGATTACCGACGATGCCGCTGCGGAAGGACAGTCCGAGCGGGATGTGTTGGAAACGTTGCTTGCTGATCTGAAGGGATCGGCGATCCTCGCCCATGCAGCGATCATCGAACAGGCCTTTCTGAATGCCGCCTGCCTGCGCTGCTTCGGAGCGCCCTTTGTCGGGCGCTTCATCTGCACCATGCAACTGGAAGACAGGTGGTTTCCGAAAGAGCGGACTGCCGATGGTTTGCGGTTAGGCAAATTGCGGGCGCAATATGGTTTGCCCTATTACCGCGCCCATGATGGCCTGACGGATGCCATGGCCTGTGCGGAACTGTTTCTTGCCCAATGCGCGCGCCGCCGGACCGAAAATCTGATGATGGAAGACGTGCTGATGCGGGGCTGAAGTCCTTGCGCGCGCATATTAGACCAAAGTCTCTCTATCAAAATTTTCGATCTCCACTAGCTTTCTCGATAATGGCCAGAAACCGGTCATGATGTGAAACAAGGAAGGGGAGGATGCCATGACTGACAATGATCCATCGGTGCCGGAGCCGAACGACAGCGGACCGGAACCAGACACGGAAACCAATGCAAATGAAAAGGCCTACTGGTCGGAGAATCTCCGTCTGCTCTGGTCGTTAATGGCGATCTGGTTTGTCGTATCCTTTGGCGCGGGCATATTGTTCCGCGATTTTCTCGACCAGTTTTCGCTTGGCGGTTATCCGCTCGGCTTCTGGTTTGCCCAGCAGGGCTCCATCTACGTCTTCGTTCTGCTCATCTTTTACTACACATGGAAGATGAAAAAGATCGAACGCAAATATGATCTTGACGATTGAGGGGGGCTGACATGGATACGCAAACACTCATCTATATTTTCGTCGGCCTGTCCTTCTCGCTCTATATCGGGATTGCGATATGGTCACGGGCAGGATCGACCAAGGAATTTTATGTCGCCGGCGGCGGGGTCAATCCGGTCGTTAACGGCATGGCAACCGCAGCTGACTGGATGTCGGCGGCAAGCTTTATCTCGATGGCGGGTATCATCGCCTTTTCCGGTTATGACGGCTCGGTCTATCTGATGGGCTGGACCGGCGGCTATGTGATGCTGGCCCTTTTGCTTGCGCCCTATCTGCGCAAGTTCGGCCAGTTTACGGTGCCGGACTTTATCGGAACGCGTTACTATTCCAAAACAGCGCGGGTGGTGGCGGTAATCTGTCTGATTTTCATTAGCTTCACCTATATTGCCGGTCAGATGCGCGGGGTGGGTATCGTCTTTTCCCGTTTTCTGGATGTGCCGATTACCATGGGTGTGATTATCGGCATGGGCATTGTTTTCTTCTATGCCGTGCTCGGCGGGATGAAGGGCATTACCTATACGCAGGTCGCACAATATTGCGTGCTGATCTTTGCCTATATGGTTCCCGCCTTCTTCATCAGCTTTCTGGTCACCGGCAACCCGATCCCGCAACTGGGACTGGGATCCACGGTCAATGACGGGTCGGGGCTATATGTGCTGCAGAAACTGGATCTGGTGCTACAGGATATGGGCTTCGGCGCCTATACCGACGGGTCCAAATCGATGATCGACGTGTTCTGCATTACAGCAGCGCTGATGGTTGGGACTGCCGGGTTGCCGCATGTCATCGTGCGCTTCTTCACCGTTCCCAAGGCTTCGGATGCCCGCAAGTCGGCAGGCTGGGCGCTGATCTTCATCGCCTTGCTTTACACCACGGCTCCTGCGGTTGGCGCTTTTGCCCGGATCAACTTTATCGAAACGGTTGACCAGACAGAATATGCCAAGGCGCCGGCCTGGTTCAAAAACTGGGAAAATAATGACCTGATCGCTTTCTATGACAAGAATGGCGACGGCGTTATGCAGCTAAGCAGCGGCGATGCCTTCAAGGGCAGCCCTTCCTATGCCGACACCACCGGTACCGCTGGTCAGCGGATGGTGACCAATCCTCCCAATGAGGACAGCACCAACGAGGTTTATGTGGACCGGGACATCATGGTGCTCGCCAATCCGGAAATTGCCAATCTGCCCGGCTGGGTGATTGCGCTGGTCGCGGCTGGCGGTCTGGCGGCGGCCCTGTCCACGGCGGCGGGCTTGCTGCTGGTGATCTCGTCATCGATCAGCCATGACTTGCTGAAGAGCACCTTCCGGCCGCAAATCACCGAAAAAGGCGAATTGCTGGCGGCGCGTATCGCAGCGACAGCGGCGATTGTGGTGGCGGGCTATCTTGGCATCTATCCGCCGGGATGGGTTGCGCAAGTGGTCGCCTTTGCCTTCGGTCTGGCGGCAGCATCGCTGTTCCCCGCCATCTTCATGGGCATCTTCTCAAAGTCGATGAACAAGGAAGGCGCGATTGCCGGGATGGTCAGCGGACTGGTGTTTACGTTCAGCTATATCGCCTATTTCAAGCTGGTGGCACCGGATGCCAATGTCGCGGCCAACTGGCTGTTCGGCATCTCGCCAGAGGGCATTGGTGTTGTCGGAATGATCCTCAACTTCGCCATCGCCATTGCGGTGTCGAAGATGACAGACTCTCCGCCCGTCGAAGTGCGCAAGCTGATCGACTCGATCCGCGTACCGCGCGGAGCCGGAGATGCCGCAGCGCATTGATACCCTGTCTTCCCGGGGTGAAAGGGCGGCGCTTGGCGTCGCCCTTTATTTTTGCTTTAAGTGGTGGGGGAGAGAAATATGATCTTGTGGATCGCGCTTGCCGTTTCGGTGCTCTATTCCGCCGGCTTGTTCTGGCTGGCGTTAAAGGGCGATGGCGGGCGTCTGGTGCCGGGGCCGCGCGCGCAATCATGGATCTACGGATTGTCGCTGGCGGTCTATTGCACCAGCTGGACATTTTATGGGGCGGTCGGCACGGCGATTTCCAGCGGGTGGCATTTTCTGCCCATCTATCTCGGTCCGATATTATTGTTCACTCTGGGTTATGCTATTGTCGCGCGGACGCTGCAGCTCGGCAAATCGCATCACAGCACGTCCATCGCGGATTTCCTTTCGACGCGCTACGGGAAAAGCGGCGCGGTGGCCGCCCTGATTACGGTCATCGCCACGGTAGGCCTTTTGCCCTATGTCGCGTTGCAGTTAAAATCTGTCGGTCAGACCCTGTTTGCGCTGTCTCCCGATATCGGTGCAGCAGTGAATCCGGATGATGTCGTGCTGGGCGTGGCCGCGATCATGGCGCTATTCTCGATTTTGTTCGGCGCGCGCCAGATAGATCTGACGCAGCATAATCGCGGGATGGTGCTGACCATCGCCGCCGAAGCCATTGTTAAAATGCTGGCCTTGCTGGCGGTCGCCGCCTTCGCGCTTCTTCTCTTCGCCGGGAATGGCGCCATGCAGAGCAATGTGACGGACGGCTTCAATGATATTTTTCACGCGGACCAGTTTGATAGCCGCTTCCTTGTGCTGACGCTGATTTCTGCCTGTGCGGCCCTGTGTTTGCCGCGCCAGTTTCACATGACCATCGTCGAGGCCCAGAAAGACAAGCCCGATCGATTGATGCGCTATGTTTTTCCCGCCTATCTTGTCCTGATCGCTCTGGTGGTGTTCCCGATCACCCTGGCGGGGACGTCGCTGCTGTCCGCCAGCCAGATAAGTCCCGATATGCTGATGCTGGCGCTGCCGCTTAGCATGGGGGCTGACTGGCTTGCCATATTGGTCTTTATCGGCGGTTTTTCAGCGGCTACCGGAATGGTGATCGTTACGACCGTGGCACTATCGGGTATGATTACCAACGACTTGATCGTGCCGCTTTTCTATCGCCGCAAAACCAATCATGCGGCGCTTGGCCAGTCGTTGCTGTGGATAAGGCGGCTGACCATTATCGGGCTGCTGTTTTTCGCCTATCTCTATTATCGCACGATTAGCAGCGCTTCGACACTGGCCGGTTTGGGTACCGTTTCTTTTGCCGCTGTTTCGCAGTTTGCGCCCGGACTGATTGGCGGACTGTTCTGGAAGCAGGGTAACCGGATCGGGATGATCGCCGGGCTCCTGTTGGGCTTTTCGGCATGGCTCGTGCTGCTGATTGTCCCGACCTATATGGATGCCAGCCCGGTCATCCAGATTGCCGAGGACCGTCTGGTCTCGGCGGTCATCATCAGTCTGACCCTCAATATCGCCGCTTACATCCTGTTCTCGCTCAACAGTCAGGCGAATATTATCGACAAGGCCCAGTCAGCAGCGTTTGTTGCGATGGAATATCGGGCCGCAGATGGCAGCCGCGCGCCTGAAAAAATGCGTGTTGCAGATTACCGGTTGCTGCTCCGGCAGTTTGTTGGCGGCGAACGCAGTCGCACGGCGATGCAGCATCTGGGCCAGAAGGTCGGCCGCACCTATTCCGATCTGGATCCCGCCGACGGAGATCTGATTGAAATGGTCGAACGACAGCTTTCCGGCGTGCTCGGCGCCTCTTCCGCCAGGGCAATTATCGGTTCGACAATGGAGGGCGACCCGATTCCGCTGGAACAGGTGGTGGCCATGTTTGACGAAACTTCCCAGCGCCTGCAATTTAGCGGAGAACTGCTGCAGACAGCGATTGAAAATATTGATCAGGGCGTCGCGGTGGTGGACAAGGACATGCAGCTGGTTGCCTGGAACAGCCGCTATGTCGACATGTTCGCGCTGCCAGATGATCTGGTCACCATTGGCCGTCCGATCGCCGATCTGATCAGCTATAATGTGCGCCGCAACGGTGTGGGTGAAGATCATGTGACCGCCGAAGTCGCCAAGCGTCTCGGCCATATGCGTGCGGGCCGCAAACATGGTCAGGAGCGCGAACAGGCCGATGGCCGGATCTTGCGTATATTGGGCAACCCAACATCAACAGGCGGCTATGTTACAAGCTATACCGACATTACCGCAGACAGGCGATCAGAACAGGCGCTGGAGGCCAAGGTCGAGGAGCGCACCAAACAGCTGACCGATGCCAATAGCGCGCTGGAAAAGGCAACCCGTTCCAAAACCCGCTTTCTGGCTGCGGCCAGCCATGACCTTGTGCAGCCTTTAAACGCGGCCAGATTATTCACATCCGCGCTGGATGAAGAGATCGGCACGCAGCAACCCAGAGCCAAGAAACTGGCGCATGATATTGATCGTTCTATCGAAATGGCGGACCGATTGCTGCGCGCCCTGCTCGACATATCAAGGCTGGATAGCGGCGGCCTCCAGCCGAAAATAACCCGTTTCCCATTGGCGCCGCTGTTCGATGATCTGCGGTCGGAATTTAACCGCGCGGCCAGGGAAAAGGGTCTGGAACTGCATGTCGAACAAACCGATCTGTGGGTCGAAACGGATCGCAATTTGCTGCTCAGCATTCTCCAGAATCTTGTATCCAACGCTGTTCGCTATACCGAGAACGGCTCAGTTTCTCTCGCCGCCAAGAGCAAGTCCGATGATGTCGAGATCCGTGTGACCGATACAGGGGTGGGTATCGAAAAAGCGCAACATGAAAAGATTTTTGAAGAATTCCAACAAGTCGGATCGCATATCAAAAAGGAAGGTGCGGGTTTGGGGCTGTCCATATCCCAGCGCATCGCCGGACTGCTAAATAGCGCGATTGCGGTTGAATCGGCACCGGGCAAGGGGAGCATATTTTCTCTGCGCATCAACAAAACCGCAGCGCAGGCCAGCGCCACCAAACCGGTCAGTAGCCGGAAATCAAACGCTTCCGAACTAGCGGGCAAGACCGTGCTCTATGTCGACAATGATCAGGCTGCTCTGGATGCGCTGTCCGCGTTGCTTGAACGCTGGGGCTGCGACATCAAAACCGCCTTGGGACCGGAGCAGGCCTGCGAGGCTTTTGCCGATCCGCCTGACCTGGTGATTTTCGACTATCAACTGGACGACGGCTGGACGGGCGACCGGTTATTCGAAAAGCTGATCGATATATGGCAAAAGCGCCCTCCGGCCATATTGGTAACGGCGGAAGATTCCGATCGCACCAGACAGGTGGCAGAAACACTGGCAGTGGAGCGTTTGATCAAGCCAGCCCCGCCTGCTGCGCTGCGCGCGTTGATCAGCCAATTGCTGCGAAAATCCCGCGGCTAGACCGATTTGACTTCAGGCAATTCCACGTCCAGCTGTTTGGCGACAAGCACGGCCTGCGTTCGATTGACAACGTCCAGCTTGCGGAAAATCGCGGTAATATGCGCTTTCACGGTCGCCTCGCTAATCTCCATTTGATATGCGATTTGCTTGTTCAGCATGCCTTCGCTGACCAGGTTCAAAATGCGTCGTTGCGCCGGGGTCAGGCTGGCCAGCTTCGCGAACAGCATAACATCGTCTTCATTTTCGATGACGTCCGCATCAAACCAGACATCGCCATCGCGAATCTGTGACAGCGCCTCGCGCATGACATCCAGATCGACAGATTTCGGAATAAAACCCGACGCCCCCAGGCTCTGGCAAGCGCGTACGACGCGGCTTTCTTCGCTGGCCGATACAACGACCACGGGAAGCGCCGGAAAATCGTGACGGAAATCCAGCAGAGCGGTCAACCCGTCGCTGTCCTCCATGTGCAAATCAAGCAGCAGCAGGTCCGCCGGTGCGGCATCGGCGGCATCGCGGGCCGCGGCCACGGTTTCCGCCTCCACCAGCTCCGCCTTTGGCCATAGTTTCAGCACCGCCTGACAGAGCGCGCCCCGAAACAGGGGATGGTCATCGGCGATAATGATTCGGGCCATATCCTACCTATTCATTCTTCCTTTGATGAGTGTATCGACGACGTTTGGATCTGCAAGGGTTGAGGTGTCACCGAGTGTTGCATAGTCGTTTTCGGCTATTTTGCGCAGGATGCGCCGCATGATCTTGCCGGAGCGGGTTTTGGGCAGTGCCGGGGTGAAGTGGAGATGGTCGGGCGTGGCAATGGGGCCGATCTCTGTGCGGACATGGTTTCTGAGCTCTGCGGCAAACGCGTCGCTGGCTTCCTCACCGGCATTGAGCGTGACATAGCAGTAAATGCCCTGGCCCTTGATGTCGTGCGGATAGCCCACCACGGCGGCTTCGGCGACCTTGGGGTGGGATACCAGCGCGCTTTCCACCTCGGCGGTGCCCATGCGGTGACCCGAGACATTGATCACATCATCGACCCGGCCGGTAATCCAGTAATAATCGTCCTCGTCTCTTCGGCAGCCATCACCGGTAAAATATTTGCCCTTGTAGGTGGAGAAATAGGTCTGGATGAAGCGTTCATGGTCACCGTAGACTGATCTTGCCTGGCCCGGCCAGCTCGCGGTGATGCACAGGTTGCCATCGGTCGCCCCATCAAGCACCGCGCCGTCATTATCAACCAGCTGCGGCTGGATACCGAAGAAGGGTTTACCGGCACTGCCCGGCTTCATCCCGTGCGCGCCGGGCAAAGTGGTGATCATGATACCGCCGGTCTCTGTCTGCCACCAGGTATCGACTATCGGGGACTGGCCATCGCCGACCACTTCATAATACCAGCGCCAGGCTTCCGGGTTAATCGGTTCACCTACCGTGCCAAGCAGGCGGATGGATGAACGGTCATGCGCTTTGACCGGAGCATCGCCTTCGCGCATCAGCGCGCGGATGGCGGTGGGGGCGGTATAGAAGATGTTGACCTTGTGCCTGGCAACCACTTGCCAGAAGCGGCCATGGTCGGGATAGTTAGGCACGCCCTCGAACATGACCTCGGTCGCGCCGTTGATGAGCGGGCCGTATACAATATAGCTATGGCCTGTGACCCAGCCGATATCGGCTGAACACCAGAAGACCTCGCCCGGCTTATAGTCAAAGACATAGTGGAAGGTGGTTGCCACCCACACGGCATAGCCGCCGGTGGTATGGAGCACGCCCTTGGGCTTGCCGGTCGAGCCGGATGTGTAGAGAATGAACAGAGGGTCTTCCGCATTCATCGGCTCGCACGGGCATGTCGCGGGCACATCGGCCGCCACTTCGTGATACCAGTGGTCGCGGCCCTCGGTCATCGCAATATCGCTGCCCGTGTGATTAATCACCAGCACCGCATCGACATCTGTACCGTCTTTGGCCAGCGCGGCATCGACATTGGCCTTCAGGGGCACGCCCTTGCCGCCGCGCAGGCCGCCATCGGCGCAGACCACAAACCTGCTCTTGCAATCTTCAATCCGCCCGGCCAGCGCTTCGGGAGAAAAGCCGCCAAACACCACCGAGTGGATCGCGCCAATGCGCGCGCAGGCGAGCATCGCCACCGCGCCTTCCACAATCATCGGCATATAGATGGTGACCCGGTCACCCTTGCCCGCGCCCAGCTTCTTCAGCGCGCCGGCCATCTTGACCACTTCGGCCTGCAGCTCGGCATAGGTAAGCGTCCTGCCTTCCCCGTCCGGATCATCCGGCTCGAAGATCAAAGCCGTCACATCCCCCCGGCCGGCTGCCACATGCCGGTCCACCGCATTATGACAGATATTAAGCACACCATCCTCGAACCACTTGATCGATACCGGATCATAAGACCAGTTGGCGATCGTACCCGGCGCCTGCGCCCACTCCAGACGCTCAGCCTGCTTCAACCAAAAACCATCAGGATCAGAAATACTCTCCGCATAAAGAGCTGCATAAGCAGAAGAAGGGCAGTGGGTGTCCGCGCCGGCCTGCGGTGATGGAATGGGTTCAGAGGCATTTGTTTCGGCCACCATTTCCAGACTGTCTGACATTATCTTCCTCCCGCTTTCGATTATCAATGGCATCATATCCGAAATGCCTGCCCGTGTTGAATGCGACATTGGTCGTATAGACCATTGGCTAATTTTCTTCCGGCCTCGTCGCTGACATCATCGCCAAAAATAAAGGTGAGAGAGGATGGTTTCATGACCAAGTCTGGAAGAGGTTTGATCAAAACGCTGCTCATGTCAGCGACGATATTGACTGCCGCGCCTGCATGGGGACAGGATAGCGAGAATAGCGATGTCAACGAGCGACTGGATCGTCTGGAAGCGCTGGTTAACAATCTGATTGAACGATTGGATGCCAAGGAACCGGCCAATCAAGGGACGTCCCTTTCCGGTGATGCCGCCACCGCGCGACAGGCGCAGCAGGCGCTTCAGGCCGCCCGCGCTCTGGCAGAGCGCACTGCCGCTGTGGAACAAAAAGTTGCCGAACAAGCCGTGGCGACACAGCAGGTGGCGGAAAAATCTGACGAAGCCAATGGCTTTAATGTTGGCAAAACGCGGGTCACTTACGGTGGCTATGTCAAACTGGATGTGATCTCCGAACGGACCAGCGGCGGCCAGGTTGCATCCAGCAGTATTGCCCGTGATTTTCTAATCCCCGGGGCCATCCCGGTCGGCGGAGAATCTTCCGGCTTTGATACCGATTTCAGTGCCCGCCAGACCCGCTTCTTCCTGAAGACCGAAACCGATGTTGGCGATGATCACAAGATCGGATCGCATATTGAGCTCGATTTCATGGTGACCGACGGCGGGGATGAACGGATATCCAACAGCTTTGCGCCGCGCGTCCGGCAAGCTTATATAACCTTCGACAACTGGCTCTTCGGTCAGACCTGGTCGACCTTTCAGGATGTCAGTGCCTTGCCCGAAGCCATGGACTTTATCGGTCCGACACCCGGCACTGTTTTCGATCGCCAGCCTATGATCCGTTACACCAGGGGCGGGCTGCAAATTGCGCTTGAGCAGCCCGAAACAACGATCACAACGCCGACGGGTGCCCGGATCATAGCTGGTGATGACAGCCTGCCCGATATAGTTGTTCGCTATAATCACACGGGCGATTTCGGTCATCTGACCGCAGCGGCCATTGGACGGGTGCTGCGCGTGAACGAGGATGATTTCGGGCTGATCGACGACAGTACGATAGGATACGGGCTTAGCCTGTCCGGCAAGCTCAATATCGGTGAGCGCGATGATTTCAAATTCATGGCAACAGCAGGGGAAGGGCTGGGGCGCTATATTGGGCTGAATATCGTCAATGATGCGGCGGTGCGCGATGATGGCAGCCTCACGCCGATCGCCACCTATTCCGGCTTCCTGGCTTATCGGCACTTCTGGTCCGACAAATGGCGCTCAACCATTTCCGGGTCCTATTTCAAGGCTGATAATCCGGTATTACTAACCACTGGGCTCGTCACCGATGAAAGCTGGAACGTGTTCGGCAATATTGTCTATTCGCCCGTCGCGCCGCTCGATATCGGCATTGAATATATGTATGCCAAACGCCAGATCGAAGACGGTGCATCGGGCAATTTACAGAAGGTCCAGATGTCAGCAAAATATAAATTCTAAACCAAGCAGCGGCGGTCCAGCGTAAATATTTGATACAGCAAGCAAGCGATTGAATGCAGACGTCATGAAATCCGTGCTGACTTAAGCCTCTATAGTTGGGCAAGCACTGCGTTAATGACCACTTTCGGGATGAACGGCTCTGTTATGCCGCGTGAACAGGTGACACATTCATGACCGCGCTCCGCTTTTCCTGACGCGTAAATGCAAGCATCCGTCATAGGTTTGCCGATCGGCGCCGGTCTTTCAATTTTGCCAATGCAATTTGACCGGCCCAAGCAATCCCGTTGCAACAAGGCTTTCCGAACGATCTTTGAATTGTGAAAAGCGGATGTCTCCATCGCGCGCCTTGCCGATAAATGCGTTGCGCTGGGCAGGGAACAGCCGGACCGCAATGTCATTTTCACCTTCATTGAGGAATTTCCCGATGTCGACCGAAAAAGGATGATAGGCCAAGCGCGAAACATAGCGATTATTGACGTAAACCTCCGCTGCGCCCTGCACCAAGCCCAAATCAAGCTGCACACATTGTTTGCCGCCCGGGAAATTGAATGTGGTCGTGTAATCTGCCGGTCCATCATGATAGCGCAAAATGTCGACGGTTCGCCAATCCGGTAGGTTGTCGAGCACCAGGTCTTTGGCAATAGTCTCTGATTCTACTGTCCATTGGTTGAGGGCCAGATCTTGCGTTCGATCGGGGCATCTGGCTTGCGCGGCAATATCGGGAGGTTGAAGGTTTTCCACGATGAACCGCGAACCATAAGGCTCCAGCGGCATAACATAGTCACCCTGATCATTCACCGGCACTAACCCTTCCACAGCGCCTGTCATGGGGTTGAAAATCCATCGATCTATCGAGGGATCGCCCTGTAATCGGAGCACAACATCATCAGGAGAGATACTCGCGATAAAATCGATCCGGCCATTGGGACCAACTTGTCGGGTCACGCGTCTTGCGCCGGACGCATCGGAAAAGCGCAGACCCGTTGTCCTTAGCGCGGCAAGACTGGATATATAGCGCCTATCGTCGGGGAAGATCGTCACGTTCTTGTGCGATTTTGCTCGCTGCAAGGCCCGCACAAGCCGGGCGCTTTGCTCCGAAAATTTGTTATATCCCGGCGGCAGGGCAGGCGGTTCGCCCAAAATGTGAATCTGCGCCCCCGCATCGGCCAGACTAAGCAGATGTTCCATATCCGCAGCCGGCATTTTATCGACAAAGGGCACCAGAATCGCCCGATAGGCTGCGCCGGATGCAGGGAGCTTGCCGGATTCCACTAGACCTGACGTCAAGGCGTGACTGTTGAACCAGTTCCAGGTGACACCCTGCGCGTCGATATCATGTGTCAGTTGTCACACCTGATGCAGCCATTGGACATCCGGATTGAGATCGGGGGCCTTTTCTCCGTCAGCGCCATTCTTGCCATCCACCTTTATCGCCTGCATCGATGGTGGGTCGGTATCGGCCAAATGCCCGTGGTACAGATGCTCTTCGGCAAAGCCATTGCCGGACAGCTTGTTGGGAAAACCCAGCAAGGGGTAATAGATCAGCAGGTCATAGTCGGGAACGCCCTGACGCAACAGATAATGGCTGCGTGCGATATATGTGTTCAGCGGCGGAAGATCTTTCCAAAAAATATTGTCCGGCGTAGCATTGAAAGTGAAGGAGAGCGCAGACGACATGTTGCTCAAGCCCGCTGGCATTGACCATGGATACCAGTTCACCTTTCCCATTGCTTCCGTGCCGGTTTGCCAGGGATAGGTGATGCCGTGATAGTGGATCTGATTGATGCCATTGAACAAAACTTTGTCAGCCATCATCTTGAGCCGGCGCGGCGTAAACGAATAGTCCCGGCCTACCGACACAAAAGTCTCGGCCGCCACAATCGGGCGTCCGTATAGTGCGCCCGCTGCAGAAGCCAGCTTCAGGAACAGGTCGGTGCCACCAGCATAGAGTTGCTCCGTCTGCGGAACATCCAAACGTCCCATTGCCCGGATCGTATCGATTTTCAGGCCGAAAACTTCTCCCACAGATTCCATTCCCTGGGCATTCGACCAATCCGTTAATTCGCCGAGATAATTTTCAATATAGAGGTCGGACACCGTCTGATCATAATCATGGCGGATATTGTCATCATGTGCGGTCAATACATAGGATGGCTGGGCATTCAGGCCCAGAACATGGGCGGCAAAATGATGGCGCCCATCTACGGCAATGGCAGGCAGGAAGGGTGTCAGATTATATCCGCGGCGATTTTCAAACTCTGACAAGAAGTCGGATGTCACGTGCGTGTTGACGGCAAATTCGGCGCTATCGACAAATATCCCGCGCACGGCCTTGCCAAAATCTTTCGGTAAACCCGTTTCGGTGCCGAATGAAAATTCCAGATGCCTTCTGACTTCGCCCTTGTCGAAATGATCGAGCACAAAGCCGCCTCGCGGATAGGCCCCTGTGGTGGCGGATCCAAGCGATGCGGACGGACGCTGATAGGCGGCAATGATCAGCCAGTCTCCCTCGGGTGCTTGCCAGCGAACCTTGCCTTGTTCGTCCACTTTATCGGTAATATCGATCACAGATTCGGGATCTAGGTGAAGCTGATCATCCAGATTGAAAAAGAAACGGCTGCGGTCACCGATAATGGGCTTGGCTGCCAAGACGGAAACGATCTTTCCGCCATCATGGGTGAAATTGACGACGTCTTCGTCCGAGAATATTTCCAGCGCCAACAGGAGATAATCCGCATAGGTCGGCTTGGGTTTGGGAAGGGACATATCGATGAGTCTGCCACCTTTTACCGAAATCTCCGCAAAGCTGAGGTCGGCAACCCCGCGTTCCGGCGTGATATGCGGTCCATTGGCGGGCCAGCCGGAGGATTCCCCCAAGTCAATTTGCATCCCGCGTTCTTCCAGCATCTCCAATACGCGGCCCAGCTTTCGGAAATACTCCTGCGTGCCAACCGAAAGCACGCGGCGAGCAAGTTCCGGATCCTCTTTCCAGCCGGTATTGACCGCAAAAGCCTCATGCTCGAACCCGGCAAACCCCATGGCGGCCAGCTCATCAAGTTGCTCTTCTACTTGCACCAGATCAATATCGCCACCGGGCCACCACCATGCCCATGGGCCGAATTTACGCGGCGGGCTGAGCAGCAGAGAGGGATCATACGCAATGGGATCATAGCTCGGAGTAAGGCCTTGCTCTACCGGAGGCCGATCCAATGGTGCGTCTGCAATCGCATTCAGCGCATTGATATCGCGCCAGGACAGCGCCGGATTTGGTCCCGCGTCAGGAACCGCAAAGCCGGAATCGATTGCTGATTTCAGCCACAGCCCGGCGACCATGAAAAAGAGAAAGACCAATAAAACAAGCCAAAGTAACAGGCCTTTGATCGCACCGTTCCGCAACAGGAGAGAATGGAACAGCCGCTGAAAAACACTCTTTTTGACAGCCATCAAGCGGCCATTGCTAAAACGGGCATCCGGCAGTGCTCCACAATTAAATCAATTGATTTACATGCGACACAGATAGACATGATGTCAAGACGCAACAGCGGGCGGGTCGATCAGGCCGCCGCGGGAAGCATTAAGCCATATGGATTTTCGTGAGAAAAACTGGTGCGGTCGAGAAGACTCGAACTTCCACGGGGTATTAACCCCACAGCGACCTCAACGCTGCGCGTCTACCAATTCCGCCACGACCGCACTGTCATCCGAACCGGGCCATGAGCCCCTGGTAGGCGCGTGCCCTTAGCAAAGGGTGGATAGGCCCGCAACAGATATTGTTGCAGCGGGCGACATGCAGTGATGCAATTAACGCGGCGACCAAAAATGTCCCCATCTCATACAGTTTCACTCGGTTCGTCCGTTTTATGGGGTAAGAGAACGGAAAATTGGTCTGTTAACCTTTTATTTACCTTGTCAGGCGGCGGTGTTGCGCGCTTTCTTGTTGCCATGCGCAGCTTAACATTCTTTCTGATGCCCGTGACCATGATGTTGCTATGCACATCTGCAGCTGCGCAAACAGCGCCTTATTCCGGTGCGCGGTCGCAAGCGACAGCGTCCGCCCGCATCATCAGTGCAGAGACGGTCCGTTTTGGCAATCTGCCCCAGCAAAAGGCGGCACGACAGGCATCAGATGGAAAAGGCCGCCATGTCTTTCCGCTGGCCCGTACGCTGGGCGCTGTCTCTCGCGGCGATCAGCCACATGTGATCGTTACCGAATTCCACTGATTTCCGTTCCGGTGTTTCCAGCGCTATTCGCGGCTTACGTCCGCCCAGCCAACTTCAAGCTGGCTCGCCGCACGCGGCACATCCAGCTTGGCTTCGTTGAAATTGATCTTTGCGCCAGGCGCCAGCTCTTTCGCCGGTGCCTTCATTTTCCAACTGTAAACAATCCGGCCGCTGGCATCGCGCAGAATGACGAGCATGGGCGGGATCGACTGGTCGGTGTCGGACGGATTGATGATGGTCCCGCTGGCGGCGAAATATTCCGTGCCATCCTGAAGCGTGCGGCGATCCTGTTTTTTGCTCAGTTCGATTAGCAGCGGGGTATCGTCGACCGATGCCATTTGATATTTTTCGAACCAGTTTGACGGACCAAGGGCATAGAGCAGGCCGCCGCCGATGATGACAAGGCTGGCAAAAGCAACCGCGGCAATCGTCCATAGCTTGGCCGGATTTCGCCGCGGTTTGAACGGAGGTTCATGTGCAAAGCTGCTGGTTTCGGACACAAAAGGCGGCGTGACAGCCGCTGTTGGCGGGGCGATTGGTGCCGCAGGCGCTGCGCTATTGTCGTCGGGCTTTGCGGAAGGCCCCGATGGTGCAGTTCCGGCAGCAGATGCACCGCCCGGCGCAGACGGTGTGGTCGGCGCCGCTGCTTGGGCCGGTTCTGGTGGAGCCGGTTCCTGAAACCAGTTATGACGGCATGACGCGCAGCGCACTGACCGGCCGTTCGGGCCAATCGCGCTGTCGGGCACGAGATAACGTGTTTTACAAGCCGGACAATTCAATATCATGACGTCCCTCTAAACACGCCAATCCAGGAAACTGCAAGTCTGTGGTTGATCCTTTTGAGGCAAGTGCCTTTTTTTCCACGTTTTCATGTCACTATGGCTGCCGGATTGATACGCTGCAGTTGATTTATCAGCCGGTAACGTCCTATTGGAACAACATAATATGATGCGTCTCAACCCGATCAAGCGATATGAAAAATCCCGATGAATGAAATTGTTCAATTTGAAAATGTCGGTCTGCGTTACGGGGCGGGGGTCGAGACGTTATCGGACCTCACTTTTACGCTCTATCCCGGCAGTTTCTATTTCCTGACGGGGGCTTCCGGTGCCGGCAAAACATCGCTTCTGAAACTGCTTTATCTGGCGCAGCGACCGAGCCGCGGCCTGATCCGTCTATTTGGCGAAGATGCCGTGACGATGGCACGGGAGCGCCTGCCCGGATTTCGCCGGCGCATCGGCGTGGTCTTTCAGGATTTTCGGCTGGTGCCGCATCTTTCTGCTTTTGACAATATTGCCCTGCCGCTGCGCGTGGCCGGAGTGAAGGAAAAGGACCTCACAACACCGGTGGCAGAGATGCTCGACTGGGTCGGCCTCGGCGACCGTGCAGAAGCGCGTCCAGCCACATTATCCGGCGGAGAGCAGCAACGCGTTGCAATTGCCCGTGCGGTTATCGGCCGGCCAGAGATATTGGTGGCGGACGAGCCCACCGGCAATGTTGATCCGGAAATGGCGGTGCGCCTGCTGCAATTGTTCGAAGCGCTGAACACATTGGGCACGACCATCGTCGTCGCCACCCATGATATTCACCTGCTCAGCAAAGTTCCGGGGGCACAGATGATGAAGCTCGAAAAAGGCGGGCTTTCGGACCCGACCGGATCCCTGCGCAATCCGCCCTTGCCGCGCGACAGAGCCTAGGTAGCGGCCTGATGCTCAACCTGTTTGTGATTCCCGGCCACGATCGCCGCTTGATACCGGAAGGGCGCTTGTCCGGACCGATGCCCTGGGTCATCGCTATCATGATTTTCCTGATGGTGCTCGCAACCGCAGCGGGCCTTGCCTTTGCCGAAGCCGGGCAAAATGTCTCTGCGCAACTGTCGAGCCGCGCGACGGTCCAGATTATCGAGGCCAATCCCGATCTCAAGGCGCGGCAAACCAGCGATGCGGCGGCACGGCTGCGCGGTATGGAATTGGTCGAGGAAGTGCGCGTCTTGCCGCCGGAAGAGATTGAGGAGCTGATTGCACCCTGGCTGGGCCAGACAAGCGGGGCGCGGAATGGCGGAGATACCGGCGGATTGCTGGAAGACATCCCGATGCCGGCTCTGATCGACCTGAAGCTGGTGCGTCCAGCGCGAGAAAGAGAGCTGGAAGCGTTGCGCGCAGCGATCAGCCCGCTCGCCGAAAGTGCACGGGTTGAACCCAGCAGCGGCCTGATCGCGCCGGTTATGTCTTTGATTCAATCGCTGCAGTGGATTGCATTTGGTCTTGTTATGTTGCTGGCATTGGCCACGGCGGCTGCGGTGATCATCTCCGCACGCGCAGCACTTAACACGCACAAGGAAACCATCGGAGTGATCCATCTGCTCGGCGGTACAGACCGGCAGATCAGCCGGTTGTTTCAGCGGCGCATTGCGCTTGATGCGCTGCTTGGCGGACTATTGGGGCTGGTTTGCGGTGCGGCGATCATCTTGCTGCTCGGCATGCAGCTCTCGGCTCTGGGCTCCGGGCTCATGCAATCGCTGGGACTATCCTGGTATAGCTGGTTGATTATCGGTACCGTTCCGATATTGGGGATGATCCTGGCAATGGTGACTGCGCGGATGACGGTCATGGGCGCGCTGAAAAAGATATTGTAGTCACATCATATGTTAATTCGTTTCTTCTGTTTCTTGCTCCTGATCTGGATGATCGGCTTTGGCTGGTTTGCGGTGGATTTGCCGCGGGCGGCAGATGAAAACGTAGAGACCGATTCTATCGTGGTGCTGACCGGCGGGCCGCAGCGGATCGAGCATGCGCTGCAACTGCTGGAAGCCAATAAAGCCAAAAACCTATTGATTTCAGGGGTAGACCGGGATGTGAAACCGGGTGAACTGGCGGCGGCCTATGATCGCAATCTGACCTTGTTTGACTGTTGCATCGATCTTGGATTTCAAGCGGTAGATACGCGTTCCAACGCGCTGGAAACCGCGCGCTGGGCCGCCCGGCGGAAAGATACATCTATCCGGCTGGTCACATCGGACTGGCATATGCGGCGGGCGCGGCTGGAGCTGGAGCGGGCCGTGCCAGCGGATATCGCCATTATTTCCGATGCGGTGCACAGTGCACCCAGCCTTGGCACCCTGTTCAAGGAATATAATAAATATCTGATGCGCCGTCTGGCGGCATTGGCGGGGGTTTAGCCATGTTGGCAGCAATCCGGTCGATCATCTTCATTCCGCTATTCTATGGCGGATCCACGCCGATTATCATTCTGTCCTTCTTGGTCGCAGTCTTTTCGGTGCGCGGCACCCATTATATGGCGCAGTTATGGAGCCGCTATCATTATCTGTGCGCGCGCCTGATCCTTGGCATAAGGGTCGAGATAAAGGGCGAAATCCGCAACGAGCCACTGCTCTATGTTTTTAAGCATGAAAGCATGTTTGAAACGATCGACCTGCTGCGCATTTTCGACAAACCGGTGGTGATTGCCAAGAAAGAGCTGCTGGTCATCCCGCTCTGGGGCTGGATTGCCAAAAAGCACGGGCTTCTGGGGATCGACCGCAATGGCGGTGGCGCGGCGATGCGGCAGATTATCAAACAGGCCAAGCGCGCTGTGGCCGAGGGGCGCCCGATTGTCATCTTCGCCGAAGGCAGCCGCGCGCATCATGGCGAAAGACCAGAGCTGCAAACCGGTTTTGCCGGTATCTACAAATTAATGGGATTGCCGCTTGTACCAGTGGCGCTGGATAGCGGCATCGTCTCTCCGCGCGATACATTCGTGCAGAAAAGCGGTGTGATCACCTATGCAGTGCAGCCGGAAATCGAACCGGGCCTCGACCGCGACGATATTCGTGACCGCGTGCATGCGGCGATTAATGTTTTGAATGATTGAAGGCTGCGCAGCGGGCGTCCGCTTTGGGCGCAAACACGGACATTGGACTATACGTTCTAAAGCTATATCAACCCATTCAAGTTATGGCACTTAGGGCTGTAGATTTGATTATGAAAAGACGCGTAAACACGGGGAATGGGGGTAACTAAAATGAGACCAAAACCGCTGCGCGGCATATACTGCCGTATGATGGCGGGCAGTTCCACCCTCGCGGCGATAGCCCTCGCCCAAGCAACTCCCGCCCTTGCTACCGAAGCGCCAGACATCTCCATTTGCAACGACCTACCGAGTGATCCGGAAATCACAGTAGACCGCGTAGATCCCATCTCCCTGCCAGCCGACTGGAAGGGAATTGCCACATCTTCGCGCAACTGGATCGCGGTATGGACCGAGCATAGCAGAACCTATTGCGTGGAAACCGCATGGATGTTTGAGGCCACCAATCTCGAGCGATTTGGTGAACGCTTCCTTGGCTTTGACTGGGTCGGTCTTGAGGCCTTCGGCTATGTACTGATCGACCGGGCCCGCCAAGGCCGCGAGATCGATACAGGTTCCAGACCGCTTTTTTCGCCCGACGGTATCAGATTAGCCACGTTGCAAAGGTCCGATGCAAACTATGGCGGTTTTGAAGGTTTCGCGATCTGGCAAACCTATGGAGGCGTGCTTGAGCCCTACATTGTTAATGCCGGGCCGCCACTCTATCCGATGTATGATTGGCGGATAGACCGCTGGGAGGGGAATGACTGCCTTCATATATCAGCGGTCCCTTATGAACGCTTTGAAGGCAACTGGGACATCCTTTCCAGCGTCACACGAGACCGCTACGTGTCCAGCGCTTCCAATGATTGGCAAATCCTTGAAGGAGTGAAATGTGAAATAGGGAATTCACCATGAACGCTTTGCTTACCCGTTGCAGATTATTCACCGCCAGTGTCGCCATGATGCTTTCGGGTTGCGCAGGGACGGCTAGCCAGCCTGTGGCGGTTGACTGGCAAAATGCCATGGCTGCCTTCGCTATCGGAGAGCAACAGTCGCCTATGGTCTTCACCATGAAGGACGCTGCGCGCTGTAGGGGCCGCTGGTTGTTCCACGCCGACGCCTTGAAAGGAGGCGCTTTCCCAGATGCGGCGATGGGCGTCTTCATCGAGGAGTTGCGGTTCACCTCCGCCATGGGTGGGGCTGATTTTTTCCTAATCGAGGACGGCGATCATCCCGCCAATCGGAATGCTACCAAGGATGCCGACCGCCTAATGGCGCTGGCATTGGCAGGTGATGGGGCGGCAGCGCGCACTTATTTCGAGAATCTCGGCCAATGCTACGCCCGGCCCGAAGAGGTGCGAGACGTGCCCGAATTGGCCACAGATGCAGCAGCGACGATCACGCGACAGTCGGAAGCATTGTCGATCGAGCCAGTATCAAGCGATTTCGATGAGCCTGTGAACCAGCAAAGGCTCGCCTTTATCGAACTGTTCGTGCAGCGATTGCGCGCCGGCGCGCCGGTTGCCGATCTGCTTAAGCCACAGATATCCTACGTTTATGCGGTCAAACACGACTGTGCAGCTGCAACGACCGGCTATATTGACCTGCTGCCCGCCAGTGACGTCGACACCGGGTTTCCATTTGTAGCCACTTACACTTGGGAAAGTCCGGATTGCGTAGTGCCACCCGAACTCGATTCAATAGAAGCCTTCAACCTGAAGGCAACCATGTCACAGTGGAACCGGATAGAAGCCGCTGCCGAGGATCACAATTTTGACGTTTTCGTCTTAGCGGACAGAGCGAGAAACGACTACCTGCTCATCAGCATTGAACCTTATCGCAAAGGCTATGCCGTCTCGAAAATCGAGTATCGGCTGGAAAGGCTCTGACAATCACGCGGAGACTGCTTTGCTGATACGAAGCTGCCGTTCCGCTTCCTTCCCGAGATGTGATTAAGATCACATTGACATGACTTCCGGAATCGTAACACGCCCGCGGGGGCTTTGCCAAGCTTCTGTTTAGCGATGATTTATTTGGAAAAACGAAAGAAAATATATGAAAAAATTCTATACCTTTGCGGCGTTGAGCGCTGGTGCCCTTATGATTACTGCGTGTAGCGGCGGAGCGGAAGAATCTGGCACTAGCTCTGAATCGACTGAAGAAGTAGCTTCTGAGCAAACGTCAGACGAATGCACCCAGGAATCTGCAACGGCAAAAGTGCAGGCGCTTTCGGAAAAAATGCAGGGCTTGGCTAATGACCCCGCAGCGATGCAGGAAATGGCCGTCAAGTTGCAAGAGATCCAGGAAAAGGTTCAGGCTGGTGCAGCTGACGGTAGTTTTGACTTGGCAGCAGCATGTGCAGTTTATGACGAGATGCTTGCAGAAGCCGAGTAATCGAAATTAAGAGCCAGCTATGGTGCGGCGCCCCATAGCTGGTTTCTTTTGGATCTCGTTTTTCAATGATATTATATCTTGAACGCAAAATTTTCCAAATGCGAGCTCATGTTCCACTATGCGGCTGCGTGCTCGTGTCGGCTTTCGGAATCAGGCGGGCGTTGCCTTGAGTCGGACAGATAACTTCTATCTTGCCCTTATTCATGACTCCGGCCGAAATCGGGCGCGGCATCGTCCTGGCCTTCCTCGATGATCCGGCGGCGGATGGCGCGGGTTTTGGTGAACAGGTCAAACAGCTCGTCGCCCTTGTCCCAGCGGATCGCGCGTTGCAATGCCGTGAGGTCTTCGGAAAAACGCTGCAGCATTTCCAGCACCGCATCCTTGTTCGACATAAACACATCGCGCCACATGGTCGGGTCGGACGCTGCGATGCGCGTGAAGTCGCGGAAACCGCCGGCGGAATATTTGATCACTTCGCTGCGGGTGACGTCTTCAAGATCGGACGCGGTGCCGACAATCGTATAGGCGATAAGATGCGGCAAATGGCTGGTCACTGCGAGCACCAGATCATGATGTTTCGCATCCATAATCTCGATATTCGCGCCGAGCTTTTCCCAGAAAGCGCGTACGCGTTCAATATCGCCTTCCTGTGCATCTTCGGGCGGGGTCAAAATGCACCAGCGGTCGTGAAACAGGGTCGCGAAGCCCGCGTCCGGACCGCTATGCTCGGTACCGGCGACAGGGTGAGCGGGAATGATCCGCGCATCCGGCAAAGCGGCTTGCAGAGAGGCGATGACATTGCCCTTGGATGATCCAACATCGCTGATAACCGCGTCTTTGGGCAGGTCTTCCGCCATTTCCGAGGCGATTGACGCCATGGCGCCAACCGGCACACAGAGCATTACCAGATCGGCATCGATGACCGCTGCCCCGGCGCTATCGGCCACGTCATCGCAAAAGCCAAGCTCCTGCACGCGTGCACGAACCGCGGGATCGGTATCATATCCGGTAATTCTTACGGTCGGCATGCTGGCTTTCACGCCATGGGCAATGGAGGACCCGATCAGGCCAAGACCAATGATCGTAAGATTGGCAAAGGGCAGCATTAGTCAGCGGTTTCCAATATGGCGCGCAAGGCGTCCATGAAACCGCGATTTTCTTCCTCGGTGCCGATCGTGATGCGCAGCGCATGGCCCAGCCCCTGTGCTGGCAATCTGCGGACCACATAGCCGGTTTCGACCAGTTTCCGGTCCGCCGTTTCCGCGCTCACCGGCCCGTCAAACAGCACCAGAATGAAATTGGCGGCGGACGGAATGGCGCGCAGACCATGATTGGACAAGGCTGCTATCTCGTTCATCATCCATTCGCGCCATTTCGCATTATGCTCCCGGCTATGGACGACAAATTGCTGATCTGCCAAAGCCGCGATTGCAGCCGCCTGTCCGGCGCTGGTCACATTAAACGGTCCGCGGATCCGGTTAAGCGTATCGATAAGATGCGGCTGTCCATAAGCCCAGCCAATGCGCTCGGCAGCGAGACCATAAATTTTTGAAAAAGTCCGTGTTATCAGGACATTGCCATGCTGGCGCGCCAGGTTGAAACTGGCTGTGCCATCATTGTCGAGATATTCGCCATAGGCCTGATCCAGCACCAGCACGACATCCTCCGGCAGGCCGGCATGCAGGCGTTCGATCTCACTGTCAGATGTGATCGTGCCGGTTGGATTATTGGGATTAGCGAGATAGACGACCCGCGTTTTGGGCGTCACCAGCGCGAGCAGCCCGTCCACATCGGTGCCATAATCGTCGTCCGGGGCCATCACAACATCTGCGCCGACCTTGCGTGTGGCAATTTCGTATACCATGAACCCGTAATTGACATGGATAATCTCGTCACCAACACCGGCATAGCCTGCGGCAACCAGATTCAGCAGCTCGTCGGATCCGGTACCGCAGACGATCCGGTCGGCTTCCAGGCCATATGTATCCGCCAGGGCAGCACGCAGGGCATGGCTGGCCGGATCGGGATAGCGGGCGACATGGCCGGCCTGTGCGGCCAGTGCCGTGCTGGCATCGGCGCTACAGCCGAGCGGATTTTCATTGGCGGAGAGTTTGACGAGCACGCGCCCATCATCGGCTTTCGCCTTGCCGGGTGTATAGGCGTGAATCGCCGAGATATAAGATTTAGGCTCTGGATTGTTCATGGTCCGGCCTTACCCGCGCGATCAACATCGATCAACAACAGTGTTCACGGCCGCCGCGTTAAGCGCCTATAAACGCTTGCTAGTCTGCGCCTGCCTGATATTGCTACGCCGATGAATGAGGATGATCGGTTCGGTTTGAACAGGAATGTTCGCCTGCTTGGGCCGCTGCGACTGGACAGCGGGGCAGAGCTTACGCCTGTAGAACTGGCTTACGAGACTTACGGAACGCTTAATGCCGACGCCAGCAATGCAGTGCTGATCTGTCATGCGCTGACCGGGGATCAATATGTCGCCTCAACCCATCCGGTCACCGGCAAAGACGGCTGGTGGGTGCGCATGGTGGGGCCAGGCAAACCGATTGATACCGACCGGCATTTCATCATTTGCGCCAATGTGATTGGCAGCTGCATGGGTTCTTCCGGCCCCGCGACCATCAATCCCGCGACGGAAAAACCATGGGGCATGGATTTTCCGGTGCTGACCATCGCCGATATGGTGCGCGCACAGGCTTTGTTGCTTGACCATCTTGGCATCGCTTGCCTTCATGCCGTCATCGGCGGGTCGATGGGCGGAATGCAGGCGATCAGCTGGACGGCGCTATATCCGGAACGGGTACGATCCGCGGTAATTATCGCTTCCGCCGCACGCCATAGTGCACAGAATATTGCCTTTCATGAAGTCGGGCGCCAGGCGATCATGGCCGACCCGCGCTGGCGCGGCGGGGCTTATTATGCCGATGATGATCCGCCGAGCAGCGGCCTCGCCGTAGCACGCATGGCTGCACATATCACCTATCTCTCCGAAGAAGGCCTGACCGAAAAATTTGGTCGGCGCCTGCAGGACCGGGACAGCAAGACTTTCGGTTTTGACGCTGATTTTCAGGTGGAAAGCTATTTGCGG
This sequence comes from Parasphingorhabdus sp., assembly GCF_965233695.1. Classification (GTDB taxonomy): domain Bacteria; phylum Pseudomonadota; class Alphaproteobacteria; order Sphingomonadales; family Sphingomonadaceae; genus Parasphingorhabdus. The sequence goes on along the minus strand of NZ_OZ247497.1, from coordinate 1,022,613 downwards.
CATCAGGGGATCAGCTTTGTCGACCGCTTTGACGCGAACAGCTATCTCTATATTACGCGGGCGATGGATTATTTCGATCTGGCCGAGGCCCATGGCGGCACGTTGGCTCACGCGTTCAAAGGATCAAAAACACGTTTCTGTCTGATCAGCTTTGACACCGACTGGCTCTACCCCACCAGTGAATCGCGAACCATAGTCCACGCACTCAATGCAGCCGGTGCAGCGGCCAGCTTTGTCGAATTGTCGAGCGCCTTTGGCCATGACAGTTTCCTGCTGGAAAATCCCGAAATGAACCGGATTGTAGACGGCTTTTTGAAAGCTGGGGAAAGCCTGTGAACAAGCTGCGCCCGGACCTTCAGATTATCGCTGACAATATAGCACCCAAAGCCCGTGTGCTTGATATTGGCTGTGGAGATGGCGCGTTGATGATGGCCTTGCGCGACCAGAAACAGGTTGACGCACGGGGACTGGAAATCAATCCCGGCAATGTTGCCAGTGCGGTGAGCAAAGGCCTGTCCGTGGTGCAGGGTGATGCCGATACGGATCTGTCCGCCTATCCGGACGAAAGTTTCGACTATGCGGTACTCAGCCAGACGCTTCAGACTACGCACCGCCCTGACATGATAATTGATGAATTGCTGCGCATCGGAAAGCAGGCCTTTGTCAGTTTTCCCAATTTCGCCCATTGGCGTGTGCGCATGTCGTTGTTGATGGGTGGCCGGATGCCGGTTACGCGATTGCTTCCGCAAACTTGGTATGACACGCCTAATATCCACCATGTAACGATCGATGATTTCCGTGCCCTGGTGCGCGATGGCAAGCTGACGCAGCAGGGGGAATGGTTCCTGAGTGGTGACAAGCAGACGACGCGCGGGATGGCTAACCTGCTCGCCGAGCATGCAGTGTTTTTGTTGCGGCGGTGATGATATCAGGCGGGATTATGCTCGGTCAGAAATTTTTCGAGCTGATCCAGCCAGTCTTTGCGATTGTCAAAATCTTTCAAGCCATGACCCTCTTCTTCATATGTAACGAAGACAGCTTTTGCGCCGCGATTTTCCAGCTTTTCTTTGTATAAAGTAAACTGGCTGTATGGCACCCTGCTGTCCTTCTTGCCGTGGACTAACAAGACTGGCCGTTTCAATTGGTCTACCATTCTGACCGGCGAAACATCATCCAGATCGAAATCCTCCTCCCCTTTGACGATTTCCCGCCATTTCTTGCTGTATCGGCTCTTAAAAAATTGACGATCAAAGCGCAGTTGCTTTTCAAAATCGGTAACGCCGGCGAATGATGCTGCACAGCGATATCGCTCCGGGTTGCGGGTAACACCCCAAAGGGCAGCATATCCCCCATAAGATGAGCCCACAATACAAACACGTTTGGGATCGACAATTCCCCGTTTGACCAGCCAGTCCATGCCGTCGTCCAAATCATCCTGCATGGCTCGACCCATCTGCCCCTCGCCCAGTTTGTAAAAGCTTTCCCCATAGCTGCCAGACCCGCGGAAATTAGGCTGCAGGACTGCATATCCGCGGTTCGCGAGAAACTGTACTTCCATATTGAAATCCATGGTGTCCCGAACGCCATAGGGGCCTCCATGAGGTAATATTATCAAAGGCAGTTTTTCAGCTTTGAAGCCTTTGGGAAGCGTCACGTAAGCTGGAATATTAGTGCCATCGCGCGCCGAGTATATTTCATATGTGGTTTTCGCCATCAGCGCGGGATCTATTCGGTCATTGACACCCGCAAAGCGATCCATTTTTTTGGCAGCAGGCTCATAGAGGTAATAGCTGCCTGGGTCCTGGGGAGAGGTGGAATATATTATCATCTTGCTCTTGTCGCGGGTTGCAGAAGATATCCAAACCTCTTGCCCGGGCAATGAACGATCCAATATATTTTGCCGCCGCGCAAAATAGTCGTCGAACCAGTGAATACGGTCGCGAGAATCCGTGTAATAGGCAGCCTCTAACTTTGTCCCATCGTTACTAAGCGAAAATCTGGTCACGTCATTCTTGTCATGTCCAAAGACCTTCTCTCCAATCTCGCGCGTCAGGAGGTTGAATTTGTACAAACCAAAGCGGCCGGTATTTTCATTGGAAAGTACATAACCTTCATTGGATCCGGCGATTATGCTGAAAGCATCAAAAAGCGTTTCCTGATCATTGTCGACAATGTCCTTGTCCTTTACTTTGTCTATACGCTTGAATGGCTGGTCAGCGGTTTGTCGGTAAAATACAAGGGTCGAGTTGGCTCGATAACTCAACCCCATTCGCACAACGCCTTCATTATCGGAAAACCAATCCCAAATTTTGCGCTGATCTTGCACAACTTGTTCGGCTTCGTTGGTGGCGAGGTCAATTTTATATACGGAAGGATATTTGTAGATGGACTCTCTAGTCTCAAGCAGAACGAAGCGTCCGTCCCGGTCCAGATGCAGGATATTATCGCCATCCGGAGCGCCTTTTTCCAAACCGATAAACCGAGAACTCTGATTATTGGTGTTGATCAGATACATTTCTATCTGACGGAATTCATTGCCCAAATAGACTCGTTGGCCATGATAATGCTTCAGGCTCGAAACGCTGAACAAGACTTGACCTTTGCCTGCCCAGCGATACCAATTGAGATCGGTATCTTCCGGCATTTGTTTGCGAAAAGATTTGCCGCCGGTCAGCGATCGCACCGTTAGATAGGATTTCCCGTCGGCATTTTGCCGATATACAATCTGCGATCCGTCAGGCGACAATATCGGTCGATAAACATCACCTTCGGCAGCAAATATTTCTGTCGGAATTTTCTCCACGGCTGCAATTGCCGACGGGGTTAAGCCAATATTCAATACAAGAAGAAGTATTGCAGTTAATAATCTCAAATGCATTAATGGTCCCAGAAATGAAGCAACAAACAATAGATTCAGAATTACAACAGGGATAGAATAAATCAATATAATTATTGGCGGACATTTCCTCGCCTTATAATGCGCTTTCAATTTAGTAGCAGAACGCACCGCCTTCCTGTTAAGGCAAGGATCAGGCACCGCAAACTGGGAGCGAAATGTGGACTGGGCCTTTTATTGGGATATTGCAAAACCTTATGTCGGATTGGCGATATTATTTGCCCTGTTTACGGCCTTTGTCGGGGAACGCCGCCCGCCAGCGGTGACAGCGGTTGTCGCTGCGGCGTTGATGATGGTGCTGGGTTTGCTCAGCAGCAATGATATGCTGTCGGTCTTTTCCAATCCCGCGCCGCTGACCATTGGGGCAATGTTTATCCTGTCTGGCGCGCTGGTCCGCACCGGCGTGATCGAGGCTCTCGCCGGTTTTGCTGCGCGCAAGGCAGAGAATAGGCCGTTTATGGCAATTGGCGGGTTCCTCGGCGGCACTTTTGCATCGTCCGCCTTTGTCAACAATACGCCGGTGGTCATCATCCTGATCCCGATCATGCGCAAAATCGCAAAAGTTTCGGGCATCGCGGCGAGCAAGCTGCTTATTCCGCTATCCTATATATCGATATTGGGCGGCAGCCTGACCTTGCTCGGCACATCGACCAACTTGCTGGTGGATGGTGTCGCGCAGGAGAATGGGCAGGCGGCCTTTGGTCTGTTTGAAATCACCCAGGTCGGCCTGATTGCGGCAGTGACAGGGATTGTCATGATCGCGATATTGGGGCCGCTTTTTCTGCCAAAGCGGGATAGCGAAAGCCTTGCCGATCAGACACCGGAATCCCAATATCTGACCGATATCCGGATCGACGAGGATAGTGAATTTGTTGGCAGGAAAGTCTCTGACATCGGGGCCTTTGCCCCTTCCGGGGTGGAGATACTGGGCCGCCGGGTTGGCACAGGGATCGACCGTTTTGAATTTTCGGACCATATCGTGCTGGGCGGAGAGACGCTGGTCGCCTCTGTGACACAGGAAGAGTTGTTATCGCTAGCCGAGACAGATGGGATTCTATTGGGTTATGCTGGCGTCAAGCAACCAACTATCCCGCTCGCGGACGAACATACCAGGCTGGTCGAACTGGTGATCGGGCCTTCTCACCGGTCGGTGGGGAAAACCTTGCCCAACCTGCCCTTTCTGTCCCGCGTTCCTGCACGGGTGCTCGGCCTGTCGCGCCCCCGCCATATTGCCGGACCGACTCTGGCCAACGCGCGGATCAGGCATGGCGACAGCTTGCTGGTGCAAACCGATGATCTGTCGGTCGGCACGTTGCAGGAAAATGTCGATCTGGTGCATCTGGAAGAACCCGAAGCCCGTGCCTATCGTCGTCGCCGCGCCCCAATGGCGATTTTGACGCTGGCGATCATCATCATCGCTGCAGCCTTGGGCGTGATGCCGATAGCCGCGCTGGCGATGCTGGGCGTTGCGGCGGTATTGCTGACCAAATGTATTGACAGCGAAGAGGCATGGAGCTCCATTGATGGCAATGTGCTGGTGCTGATCTTTGCCATGCTGGCGGTGGGCAAGGGACTGGAAAATGCCGGCACGGTGCAGCTGATTATCGACACACTCTTGCCGCTGCTCAAAATGATCTCACCGCTTTGGCTTATTATTGCGGTCTATTCGCTGACCTCCCTGCTCACCGAAACCGCGACCAACAATGCGGTGGCGGTCGTAATGACGCCGCTCGTTATCGGTATTGCCGAACAAACCGGTGTGGATGTGCGCAGCCTGCTGGTGGCCGTGATGTTTGGAGCGTCGGCGAGTTTTGCGACGCCGGTGGGATATCAGACGAATACATTGGTCTATACGGCGGGCAATTATCGCTTTTCCGATTTCGTCCGGATCGGCCTGCCGCTTAATATCGGTGTGGGGCTGGCAGCCTGTTTCGCAATCTATTATATTTTTTGATCGCCAGCCGGTTCGATATGTATTTTCCCTGATTGCGCCTGTGTGCTGCCATGATCATCTTTCTTGCTGAAACCCCAGCCCGCCTTGCACGCGGCAAAGCGAAGGAAATGATCATGTCTCTCCATATTGGCGACATCGCGCCCAATTTTGTTGCCGACAGCACCACAGGCGAAATCGACCTGCATAAATGGGCGGAAGATGATTGGGTGTTTTTCTTCAGCCATCCGGCTGATTTTACGCCTGTTTGCACAACCGAAATGGGGCGAACCGCGCAGCTTGCGGATGAATTTGCGGCCCGCAATGTCAAGCCGCTGGGCCTTTCAACGGATATAGTCGAAGAGCATTGGGACTGGATCCACGATGTGAATGCGACACAGCACACCAATGTCCGCTTCCCGATCCTTGCCGATCCGGATTGCAAAATATCCAGGCTCTACGACATGATCCACCCTGGCGAGAGTCACACAGAAGCGGTGCGTTCGGTATTCATCATCGACCCGGAGAAGAAAATCCGCCTGATCATGACCTATCCGATGACGATCGGGCGCAATTTTGACGAGATTTTGCGGGTGATTGATGCATTGCAGCTATCGGACAAGAAGAATATCGCTACCCCCGCCGACTGGCAGTCCGGTGACAAGGTCATCATTCCCCCATCGATTGAAAAGGAAGAGGCCGAGAAGCTGTTTCCACAAGGCTGGGATGAACAGCGGCCCTATTTGCGGTTGACCGAGGTTTCCTGAAGGAGCCGACCCGGCTTTATCGCTCTCGGGTTGCGCTGAACTTGATCTCCGGATTGCGTTCTTCCTGATAACTCACATCCCAGCCGGACTTGGCGAGGAACACCAGATTGTCGTCGCGGTCCTTGGCGAGGCTGGTCTGGTTGATATTGGCAAAGGCGCTCAGCACCTCATCATCGCCGCTGATCCAGCGCGCGGTTTCAAAGGGAGCGGGTTCGAGGCCGGCCTCAACCTTATATTCTGCGGACAGGCGGCTGACCAAGACTTCGAGCTGCAATTGACCCACGACGCCGATAATCCAGTTCGCGCCGATTTCGGGATAGAAAACCTGTACAACGCCTTCTTCGGACAGGTCATCAAGCGCCTTGCGCAGTTTCTTGGTCTGTGTCGGGTCTTTCAGGATCACCCGGCGCAATATTTCCGGGGCAAAGTTCGGCAAGCCGGTAATCCGCACCTGGTTTTTCTCGGACAATGTATCGCCGACACGCAGCGTCCCGTGGTTGGGGATGCCGATAATGTCGCCGGGCTGCGCGGTGTCGGCAATTTCACGGTCCTGCGCGAAGAATAATATCGGGCTGTGGATGGCAATCGGTTTACCCAGCGCGGAGGGCGTCAGTTTCATGCCGCGCTTAAACTCGCCGGAACAAAGCCGCATGAAGGCGATGCGGTCGCGGTGCTGCGGGTCCATATTCGCCTGAATCTTGAAAATGAAACCGGTGACATCCTTGCTGTCGGGTGCAATCGGGGCAGGCTCGGCTGGCTGTGGCCGCGGGCTCGGCGCATAGTCGGCAATCGCCTCGATCAGCTCTTCTACGCCAAATTGTTTGAGTGCGGACCCGAAATAGACCGGCGTGAGATCGCCGCTTTGATAAGCTTCCAGATCAAAGCTGCTATAGCCGCCTTGCGCCAGCTCGCCTTCGCTGGTGAGTCTTTCCAATGCTTCATCGCTCAGCACATCGGCGAGCTTGGGGTCGTCCAGCCCCTCAAATTGCTGAACCTTGCCATCATAATTTTTGCTGTCGCCATCGGGTTGGTGCAGCTGGTTGCGATAGAGGTCATAGATGCCCTCAAACTGACCGCCCATGCCGGTTGGCCAACTCATCGGGCAAACATCGAGCGCCAGTTTATCGGCGACCTCGTCTAGCAATTCGAACGGATCGCGGCCTTCACGATCCACCTTGTTAACAAAGGTGATAATCGGCACGCTACGCAGGCGGCAGACTTCAAACAGCTTCAATGTCTGTGCCTCGATCCCGCTCGCAGCATCAATCACCATGATCGCGCTGTCGACGGCGGTCAGCGTGCGATAGGTATCTTCGGAAAAATCCTCATGGCCCGGTGTGTCGAGCAGGTTGAAGGTGATGCCGTTGCGTTCGAACGTCATCACTGAGCTGGTCACAGAAATCCCGCGCTGCTGCTCGATCTTCATCCAGTCCGAGCGCGCCCGCCGGTTGTCCCCGCGCGCCTTGACCTCGCCGGCCAGGTGAATAGCACCGCCTTTCAGCAGCAGCTTCTCGGTCAGCGTCGTCTTACCCGCATCGGGGTGAGAGATAATCGCAAATGTGCGGCGAGGGTTGGTTTGGGTCATTGCTTTTCAGGGGCCGATTTTTCTAAAAATTTTTGATGGAGTACATCGTCGATTGGTGCATAGCTTACTTCTTTCACTGAGTTTATGTTCTCTACACGGAGGACCCAATTTTCGGGATTGTTATCCATCTTTGGATATTCATCGAGACTGCCCACCAGCTTCAAAACTGTAATATGTCCAGATGGTTCTTTCGCAACAGTCTCCAGCATCTGAGGCCGCAAAACATCCCAGTCTTGAAAATCTAAATCTATGCGTTCATCGCAATTCTTGCCTACTAAGGATATGCTGTGGTGAAAATCACCGATTAACGCACCTTCAACTTGAATTTCTTGCCCAACTGTCCCGACCTGCTTTTTCGCAAGTTTGCAAAACTCGAATGTGGCCAATTCATTTTCTTTGGAGCAACCCGTTATAGAGAGTGCCAAAGAAATGAGAGCTACAATTGGCAGTTTAGCCACGAAGCTCTGCCCCCAATTTTCCTGCACTCGCCACAACCTTATCCGAAACGGCTTTCAAATCCTCTTCGGTCAGGGTCGTTTCCACTGGCTGCAGGGTAATTTCCACCGCCAGCGATTTTTTGCCTTCGCCCAGGCTATCGCCTTCGAACAGGTCGAAAAGCCGCGCGCCAGTAATCAGTTTCTTGTCCGCGCCCTTGACCGCGCGCACCAGATCGCCGGCGGGCAAATCCGCATCGACGATGAAGGCGAAATCACGGGTCACCGCCTGCAAAGCGGGCGGGGCGAAGGCCTCACGCATATGATCTTTGGCTTTCTTCACCGGGATGGCGTCGAGGAAAATTTCTGCGCCAACGGCTGACCCTTTCAGGCCGAGCGCCTTGGTCACTGAGGGATGCAACGCGCCATAAGCGGCGAGAATCTTCTTGGGCCCAAGCCGCAATGTGCCCGACTGGCCAGGATGATAATGATCCCCCGCTTCCCCGAAATCCATCAATTTATCAACCGGCGCACCGGCGGCTTCCAAGATGGCAAGCACTTCGGCCTTGGCATCAAAAGCGTCATATTTGGTCGCTGATCCCGCTTGCCAGCTGCGTGCTTTGTTCTCGCCAGCCAGCACCAGGCCGATTGTCTGATGCTCGGTGGTTTCGAGATAGCGGCGCCCGACTTCAAACAAGCGCATGGAGGATGCGCCGCGATCGGCATTGCGCTGGGCCGCGGCGATCAGGCCGGGCAATAACGAAGGACGCATGACTTTCAGGTCTTCGCTAATCGGATTGGCCAGCGACCAGGTGCCACCGCCAAAGGGCGCGGCTTCCTTGTCGGAGATAAAGCTCCACGTCACTGTCTCGTTCAGACCGCGGGCCGCCGCAGCACGACGCGCTTTGCGTTCGGCCAGTTGTTCCGGAGAGGCCGTTGGCTTGGCGACACCAGCCTTGCGCGGTAACGGCGTGGACGGGACGTTGTCGAGCCCTTCGATCCGGACCACTTCCTCGACCAGATCCTGCCAACCCTCGACGTCACGACGCCATGTCGGGACAGTGACTTGCCAATTGTTATCGACCGAGAAACCCAGCGCTTCCAATATGGATTTCTGTTTTTCCGGCGCGACATCGATGCCGCCCAACGCGGCACATTGCTTGGGATCATAGCTGATCGTGGGCATGTCCGTCGGTGGTGTTCCGGCACGGGTTATGTCGCTGGCATTGCCGCCACACAGATCGAGCACCAAAGCCGTTGCTATATCAATACCATTATCCAGAAACGCCGGATCCACACCTCGTTCAAAGCGCTGACGGGCATCGCTGGTCAGCATTAGCTTCTGACCGGTTTTTGCGATGGAAGCGGGATCGAAATAGGCGCATTCGATCAACACTTCGGTGGTAGATTCTTCGGAACCTGTTTCCGCGCCGCCCATGATGCCGCCAATATCATGCGCGCCATTGTCATCAGCAATGACGGTCATAGTCTCGTCGAGCGTGTACTCTTTGTCGTTGAGCGCGGTGAGCTTTTCGCCCGCTTTGGCTTTACGTGCAACCAATCCGCCCTTGAGCTTGGCCACATCATAAACGTGCAACGGCCGCCCATGGTCGAGCATCACGTAATTGGTGATATCCACCAGTGCGTTGATGGGTTTCTGGCCAGCCGATTTGAGCCGTGCCTGCATCCAGTCGGGTGATGTGCCGTTGGTCAGGCCGGTCACTGTGCAGCCGTAAAAGGCGGGACAGCCTTCGGGATCATCCGTGCTGACATCCGGGCCAGCGCCACTGCGTTCAACGGAACCGATTTCCAGCGGCTTCAGCGTACCGATACCAGCCGCTGCCAGATCCCGGGCAATGCCGCGCACGCCCATGCAATCCTGACGATTGGGTGTGATCGCAATATCCATGACCGGATCATCGAGCTGCGCGTAATCGGCATAGCTGGTACCAACCGCTGCTGCGGCATCGGCGGGCAGTTCAACGATACCGTCATGATCGTCACCCAGTTCCAGCTCACGCGCGCTGCACATCATGCCGAAACTCTCGACATCACGAATCTTGGCTGGTTTCAGGGTGAAATCACTGCCGGGAATATAGGTGCCGGGAGGGCCAAAGACGCCGACCATATCCTTGCGCGCATTGGGCGCGCCGCATACAACTTGCCAAGGCTGATCCGAACCATCGTCCACCTTCAGCAATTGCAGCTTGTCCGCATTGGGATGCGGACCGGCTTCGATAACCTTGGCCACACGGAAAGGGCGCAGAGCATCGGCGGGGTTCTCCAACCCTTCCAGTTCCAAACCGACGGCGGTTAGCTTTTCGGTAATTTCGGTTAGGCTTGCATCGGTATCGAGATGCGCTTTGAGCCAGCTTAGGGAAAATTTCATGCGCCGACTCCTCCGCTCAATGTGGGTACGTCGAGCGCGTCAAAGCCGTAATGCTCCGTCCAGCGCAAGTCGCCGTCAAAGAACGCCCGCAAATCATCCATGCCATATTTCAGCATTGCCAGCCGGTCGATACCGCAGCCAAAGGCAAAGCCCTGCCAGACATCGGGATCAAGCCCGCAGTTTCTAATCACATTGGGATGGACCATGCCGGAGCCGAGAATTTCCATCCAGCCGCCCTCATTGCCGCGCGAATCACCGCCGATGATCCGCCGGCCTTTTTCAACAGAAAATCCGACATCGACTTCGGCACTCGGCTCGGTGAACGGGAAATAGCTTGGGCGCAGGCGCAGTTCGATATCGTCCCGCTCGAAAAAGGCGCGAACAAAGGTTTCGAGTGTCCATTTGAGATGACCCATATGAATATTTTTGTCGATCACCAGGCCTTCGACCTGATGGAACATCGGCGTATGGGTGGCATCGCTGTCGCTGCGATAAGTGCGGCCCGGTGCGATAATGTAAATGGGTTCGCCAGCGCCATCTGTCTGTTTCGCTACATCCATCATCGTGCGGATTTGCACAGGCGAGGTATGCGTACGCAGCAGTTTCGGCATGCCCTGATCGTCAGTCTGCGGGAAATAGAAAGTGTCATGCATCGCGCGCGCCGGATGAGTTTCCGGAATGTTGAGCGCGGTGAAATTGTGCCAGTCATCTTCGATTTCCGGACCGGTCGCGACCGAGAAGCCCAGATCAGCGAATATCTCGGCCAGTTCGTCCATGACCTGACTGACCGGATGAATGCTGCCTTTGGGTGCGCTGGGCGGCGGCAAAGTCATGTCGAGTTTTTCGGTGGCGAGGCGGGCGTTCAGAACATCGCTCTCCATCGCTTCTTTACGCGCAGCAATCGCGTCGGCCACGGCCTGGCGAGCACCGTTGATTTTCGGTCCCTCCGTCTGGCGTTCTTCGGGCGTCATTTTACCGAGGGTTTTGAGCAGCAGCGAAATCTCGCCTTTCTTGCCCAGCGCAGCGACGCGGATGGTTTCCAGCGCATCGCCATCGGTGGCGGCACTTATCTCACCGAGATATTTGTCTTTTATTACTTCGATGTCACTCATGACTTTACCCTATTTTCCCTGCTGACCGTCTAAAGCAGGCTGCGGTGAAAAACCCAATAAAAAAGCGCCGCGAGATTGCTCCCCGGCGCTTTTTGAAATTTATGGAAATACTTAAGCTTTCGCTAGAGCATCCTGCGCCTGTTTGATGATGCCGCTAAAGAGCGCAGGTTCATTCATCGCCAGGTCGGCCATGACTTTACGATCGAGTTCAATGCCGGCAAGCTTGGTGCCGTGAATGAACGTGCCGTATGTCATGCCTTCTGCGCGAACCGCAGCGTTAATGCGCTGGATCCAGAGTGCGCGGAAAGCCCGCTTTTTGACTTTACGATCGCGATACGCATATTGGCCGGCCTTCTCGACAGCCTGCCGCGCGACGCGGATGGTATTTTTGCGGCGGCCATAATAGCCCTTCGCCTGTACCAATAATCTTTTATGTTTTGTACGAGTGGTCGTACCCCGTTTTACACGTGCCATTTTCTATATCCTTGAATTTTGTGAAGCTATGGGAGCGCGCTATTAAAGCCCGTAAGGTGCCCATTTCTTGATTGTTTTCGCATCTGCGTCAGCACAGTTTTTGGTGCCGCGGTTTTGCCGGATATATTTGCTGTTATGGCTCATCAAACGGTGGCGTTTGCCAGCTACGCCGTGCGTAACCTTGCCAGTTGCGGTGATTTTGAAGCGTTTCTTCACACCACTTTTGGTCTTCAACTTGGGCATTTTGGTCTCCTTTGAAAAGTTACCGTTACGGACACATGTGGCAGCCCAACACTGGCCAGTGCGTCACATCGGAAGGGCGGCAATAGCGAGATTCGCCTGAAATGCAAGAAATAAAGCAGAATCATCGCGGCTTTAAGCGCTATTTGGTCAGGCCGCGTTACAATTATCGTCGGAGTCAGGGTCTTCTGGCCTGTCCATAGCCTGCAAGGGCCGGCCGAGTGCCTTTGTCCGCTCGCTAGCGCCTATACCGAAAATCGGGTGTGGTTGGGCCATATATTGTCTAGGGGTCAGCCCCATGAACCTTTTGAAATCGCGGTTGAAATGCGCCTGATCATAATAGTTGAGATCGACGCATTCGCTCCAGCTTTGTGAGGGATTCATGAGGGCTTCGCCCAGAGTTCGGACAAAACGCTGTCGCCGCAGCAAAAGTTTGGGCAGGAAACCGAATATCCGATTTGAAAAGCGGCTGAGCTGTTTCGTATCCATTTCCAGGCGTTCGCAAAGCGCCGCTACGCTATCAATGGCAGGATCGGTGAGCGCGAGATGTGCGGCCTCAATCAATTCCTCTTCGGGATCAGTTGGCGACAGCGTGTCGAGCAACAGATGATTAAACGTATCAACCATCTCTGCCTCGGATTCCATGTTCCGGATGGCCTTCCAGATATCAGCAAATAGCTCAAACTTGTGGGCCGTTTCAGTATCGACGACCTTATTGGCCCAGCGGGAGGCTGGTTGCCCGACAAATTTGTACCAGCCCAGCGGCAACAGGCCAAATGCGGCGATACGCGCAGATTTGCTGGCAATGGGTGCGGCCTGACTGGTCGGCCCGGTCATGGCCGCCCGGGGAGAATCCTGAAACTTCTGGTCCGGACCCATCATTTTGACATTTCCGCGATAGATATAGCGGATACTGGCCCATTGCGGGAGCAACATGTCCGATATCTCTGAGCCGTCCGGGCTTTCTATCTCGGAAAAATAATAGGTGGTAACATAGCGCTGTAGCGGCGGCGGAGGAAGCACGAACCGGGTTTTGCTGGCAGGCTCTAATGGTTGCATGCAATCGCCTCCAGCACATCATCGACGCGGGACTGGTCACCGATGGCCAGCACATGACCGTCGGATTCGGCATGAAGCGGTTCGCCATTCCAATCGCACATCATTCCGCCCGCACCATCGACAATCGGAGCCAGAGCCGCATAATCATGCAGCATCAGCCCCGCTTCGCAAACCACGTCAACATGACCGCTGGCAACAAGGCCGTAATTATAGCAATCGCCGCCATAGATAATCTTGCGCGGCGCAACTTTGCTGGCGAGGCCCATGAAATGCTCTGCATCATGCTCGTCAAATTGATGTGGGGTGGTGGTGGCGAGCACCGCGTCCTTCAATTCCCGGCACCGTGCAGATTTGGCGGCTGTTCCATTGAAGGTGGTTGGTCTTCCGACCACACCGACCCAGCGTTCGCGCGCAATGGGCTGGTCAATAATCCCGATAACCGGCCAGCCATCTTGCAATAGCGCGATCAGCGTGCCGAAAATTGGCCGTCCGGCGATGAAACTGGTGGTGCCGTCAATAGGATCAAGCACCCATTGGCGCGATGCGCCTTCGTTGATCGTGCCATATTCCTCACCGATAATGCCGTCTTCCGGACATTCGGTTTCAATAATCTTGCGCATCGCGGCTTCGGCGGCGCGGTCGGCTTCGGTGACCGGCGTGGAATCACTTTTCGATTCCTGGTCAAATTTGGCACGAAAAAGCGGACGGATCGCTTCACCGGCAGCCTCGGCTAGCTTTTCGGCAAGAGTGATGTCTTTGGGGGTCATTAAAGCTCCGATTCATTTTCCGCATTTAATGCGGAGCCTAGCGTATATATTGCGCTACCGTAACTCTGACCTCCGTATCAAGTGTTCAATACGACAGGACTAGTCCCACAGGCTAGAAACAGAGCTTTCGTCGGCAATCCGTTTAATCGCTTCGCCCAATAGAGGTGCAATCGTCAAATGACGGACGCGATCCGAGTCTTTGACGGCTTGGGTTGCGCCAATGGAATCGGTGATCACCAGCTCCTTGAGCGCGCTGTCATTAACACGTGCGACTGCGCCGCCGGACAATACGCCATGGGTACAATAAGCGACAACCTCGGTCGCACCTTTGTCTTTCAGCGCCTGGGCCGCGTTACAAAGCGTCCCGCCGGAATCGACAATATCATCGATCAATATACAAAAACGCCCGGATACATCGCCGATGATATTCATGACTTCGGATTCACCGGCACGTTCGCGGCGTTTATCGACAATCGCCAGCGGTGCGTTGTCGAGCCGTTTGGCGAGCGCACGGGCGCGGACCACGCCGCCAACATCGGGTGACACGACCATCAGCTCATGGCCGGCAAAACGCGCCTGAATGTCCGCTGACATCACAGGTGCGCCGTAAAGATTGTCGGTCGGAATGTCGAAAAAGCCCTGAATCTGGCCGGCATGCAGATCAATCGACAGCACCCGGTCGGCACCGGCTTCGGTGATCAGATTGGCAACCAGTTTGGCAGAAATGGGTGTTCTCGGACCCGGTTTCCGGTCTTGCCGCGCATAGCCAAAATAGGGGATGACGGCGGTGATGCGCTTGGCAGACGCGCGGCGCAGCGCATCAATGCCGATCAGCAATTCCATCAGATTGTCATTGGCCGGAAAACTGGTCGATTGCATGATGAAGACGTCCTCACCGCGCACATTTTCGTGGATTTCGACAAATATCTCATCATCCGCAAAGCGCTTCACACTGGCATCGGTCAGAGGGATATCCAGATAGTCGGCTACGGATTGAGCGAGCGACAAATTGCTGTTGCCGGACATGAGTTTCATTTATTGGCTTCCCCTCGAGCAGGCCAGCCACTGCATCAGAATCGCGGACCCTATGTGAATGTTTCGAGCCCCGTTTAACAGGTGCGCCGCAAATCGAAAGTGCCTTTCGGTCAAATCCAGCCAGATTGTTTCAGTTTGGTGACATAGGCGCGTGAAACCGGAACTTCGAGGCCGCCCGATAGCGACAGGCGCAGGTTCCGTCCTTCCCGCTTTGATGTTTCAACGGCATCGCGGGCCACCCACCAGCTGCGATGGACTTGCATACCCTCCATTGGTTCCGTTTCCTTAATGGCGTCGCTTAACCGCATCAACAGCATTTCCGTGCGTTCAGGCCCATGAACGCGGACATAATGATCTTCTACGCCCAGAGCGATGATCCTGTCAGGGAAGGCCGACAGGCGGTCATGCAATTTTGTCTGTACCGGCACAATTTTCGCGGGCTCAGGCTCTGTTTCAGCCGGTTTCGTTTCCCGAACCGCAACGCTTTCGCCTTCACTTTCTGGACTATCCGGCCCGAACAGCAAACGCATGAACAGGAAGATACCAAATCCGATCAAGGCGCATTGCAGGTAGAGCAACAAGAAGCGGTCACCCCATAAGGAGGGATCAAACCGCATGCCTGACATGGCGAAGCCGATCAGGAAGGTCAGCGGCAAGGCCGCGATTGCGGTTGCCAGCAGTTCGGCGGTCCAGAACGGCATGGCGATACTTTCCCGAAGCCAACCCGCGCTGATCGAAACCGGGCGGAAGATCGCATAGCCGATGATGATGAAGCCGACCCAATAGGCAAGGCGCAGAGCAACCGGCATGGCATAGGTGCCAAACGGGCCGAGGAAACCGAAAACCAGTCCGATAAGCGCCATAACCAGCAACTCGACGGCAATCCATTTCACGGACCATCTTCTGATATTGCCGCTCATACAACCCCCAAATCACCATCCCGCCTGCCCATTGACGCTTCGTGAACGGGCAAACTGCCTGTTTTAGGCGCCTTTTACGAATAAGCGACAACCACACGCGTAAGCAAGCTGGAATTGCGTTTCTGGTTGGTCAATCCGGTTCGCAACAATCAAAATATCGGGAAAAATGATGACGAAGCGAAAAGATATGGTGCAACCGGCAATCCCCAAGAACAGCGGATATAATATCCAGAATGTCATTCTGATGGGCGGCGCAACGATATTGGCAACCTTGGTGCTGATGGCACTGTCTTCCCTATATGGCGGCTTTGCCTACAGTGCAGATGTAGAGATTGCGCAAAAGCGGCCGATCAGCCTGCCGGTCATCATTCACCTTGCGACTGTAATCCCGGCCATCCCGCTCGGAGCTTACGTCCTGTGGCGTAAAAAAGGCGACCGGCTCCATAAGCATCTGGGGCGCATCTGGGGGATGTTGATGGTGACCACCGCTATTGTGAGCTTCTGGATCGGTCGTCCCGGACAGGGCATTGGTGGAACCGGGCTCAGCTTCATTCATATCTTTTCCGTGGTGACGCTGGTGTCGATTCCATATGGCGTCTGGCAAATCCGGCGGGGTAATGTCGTTGAACATTATCGTGCGATGCAGGGCCCCTATATTGGCTTGCTCATCGCTGGCCTGTTTGCGTTCATTCCTGGCCGGGCCATGGGGTCGCTAGTTTTCGGATAAATCATTTGCCCCGCGCTGCGCGGGTTTCTATCAGGGCGAGATGACAGCACAGCTCACCATAACTCTTGCCCAGATGACTCAATCGGTCGGCGATTTGCGCGGCAATGCCGATGCGATGATCGCGGTCTATCAGTCGAAGCCGGATAGCGACCTGGTGGTGTTTCCGGAACTGCAGCTCATCGGATATCCGCCCGAAGACCTGGTTCTCAAACCGGCAGTGGTGGAGCGTTCGGAAACGGAATTGCAACGGTTGGCCGACGCGACGAAAGATAGTGGGGCGGCCATGTTGGTCGGGTCAATTTTCCGTGAGAACGGCAACCTGTATAATGGCATTGCGCTGCTCGAAAGCGGTCAGATAAAAGAAGTCCGCTACAAGGTAGAGCTGCCCAATTACGGCACTTTTGACGAAAAGCGTTTGTTCACTTCCGGCCCGTTGCCCGCGCCTATCGACTTTCGTGGCTGCAAGATCGGTTTGCCAATCTGCGAGGATGTCTGGTTCCCGACTGTCTGCGAGCATCTGAAGGCGCAGGGCGCCGAAATGCTGATTTCTGTGCATGGCAGTCCCTATGAAATCGAGAAAGATGATCGCCGTCTGGGCCAAGTGGCGACTCAGCGGGTACGGGAAACCGGCCTGCCGCTGCTGTTCCTCAACCGCATTGGCGGCCAGGACGAAGTGGTGTTTGATGGCGCGAGTTTCGTCTTGAATGGCGACACCAGCGTGATGCATCAGCTTCCGGACTGGGATGAAGCGATTGTCGATACCCACTGGTCGAACGAGGATCAGGGTTGGACCTGCCAGCAAGGCGAGATCCACAAGCTCGATGATCATCCCGCCGATATATATAACGCGATGATAGTTGGCTTACGCGACTATGTGAATGCCAACCGCTTTCCTGGCGTCATCCTTGGCTTGTCCGGCGGTATCGATAGTGCGCTGTCTGCGGCCGTGGCGGTTGATGCTCTGGGGGCTGATCGGGTCTGGTGTGTGATGATGCCATCGCGCTTCACCTCACAAGAGAGTTTGGACGATGCGGCCGGCTGCGCAGCAATGCTCGGCACGCGGCTCGACACCATTTCAATTGTTCCGGCGGTCGAAGGTTTTGACGCGATGCTCGAAGACAGTTTTGCCGATGAAGAGGTCGACATTACCGAAGAGAATATCCAGTCCCGTATCCGCGGTGTGACCCTGATGGCGATGAGCAACAAATTTGGTCATATGCTGCTGACTACCGGCAACAAGAGCGAGATGAGCGTTGGCTATGCGACCATCTATGGCGATATGGCGGGCGGCTATTCCGTGCTCAAAGACGCCTATAAGCTGACCTGTTTCAAACTGTCGGAATGGCGCAATCGCAACAAGCCGTCGCTCGGCATGGGCCCGGATGGGCCGGTGATGCCGGAAACCGTCATCACCAAACCGCCAACGGCCGAGCTGCGGGAAGACCAGAAAGACAGCGACAGCCTGCCTGAATATGACATTCTCGACCCCTTGCTTCACGGCCTGATAGAAGAAGAGCTATCGGTATCCGATCTGGTCGCACGCGGCTTTGATCGCGAAACCGTGATACGGATCGAGAAATTGCTCTATATAGCCGAATATAAAAGGCGTCAGGCGCCTCCCGGCGTGAAACTGGGCACCAGAAATTTTGGCCGTGACCGGCGC
Organism: Parasphingorhabdus sp.; assembly: GCF_965233695.1. Taxonomy (GTDB): domain Bacteria; phylum Pseudomonadota; class Alphaproteobacteria; order Sphingomonadales; family Sphingomonadaceae; genus Parasphingorhabdus. The sequence goes on along the minus strand of NZ_OZ247497.1, from coordinate 1,004,615 downwards.
TATCCCATCACCAATGCATTTAGGACTATATGACCATAAAAACCCGCTTCGCGCCCTCTCCAACGGGCCATCTTCATGTCGGCAATATCCGCACCGCGCTCCATAACTGGATGTTCGCCAAGAAACAGGGCGGCGAATTTCTGTTGCGGCTGGATGATACCGACAAGGAGCGTTCCAAGGAGGAATATGTCACCGCGATTCGCGCTGATCTGGCGTGGCTCGGCATCCATCCCGATAGCGAAGAACGGCAATCGGCGCGCTTTGATCGTTATGAAGAGCGATTTGAGGAATTGCGCGCGGCGGGCCGGGTTTACCCCGCTTATGAAACGGCGCAGGAACTGGATCTGAAACGCAAGGTGCAGCTTGGGCGCGGAAAGCCGCCAACCTATGACCGGGGCGCACTCGATCTGACCGAAGCGCAGATAGCCGTGTTTGAAGCGGAGGGCCGCAAGGCGCATTGGCGCTTCAAACTGGATCATGACACGCCGATAGAATGGACCGACCTGATCCGCGGAGACCAGCATTTTGATCCGGCCCTGCTCTCTGATCCGGTGATCCGGCGCGAGGACGGCAGCTGGCTCTATATGTTGCCCTCCACCATCGATGACATGGATATGGGCATCACCCATGTCGTGCGCGGAGAGGATCATGTCGCCAATACCGCTGTCCAGATCCAGATGTTTCACGCCTTTGGCGCGAACACACCCGAATTTGCGCATGAAGCGTTGCTGGTCGGGACCGAAGGCAAGCTTTCCAAGCGTTTGGGGTCGCTGGGCGTTGGCGGTTTCCGGGAACGCAATATCGAACCGCAATCCATCGTTGCGCTGCTTGCGCGCATCGGAACCAGCGATCCGGTGGAGCCCATTGCCGACGTTATGACGTTAGTGGAAGGTTTTGATTTCACACGCTTTGGACGCGCACCGGCGCGCTTTGATGATGATGAGCTGGCGCAACTCAACCAGAAGATTGTTCATCTGCTGGAATATGCCGATGTGCAGGATCGCTTGCCCGGCGGGATGTCTGCAGAGGCGTGGGACGTTATCCGGCCCAATCTGCACGACATGGGTGAAGTAGGCCGCTGGTGGCAGGTGGTAACGGGGCCAGTGGCTGCTCCTGATCTGTCAGCGGAAGATCAGGATTTCCTGAATCAAGCCCGTACGACCCTTGAGGGCTTGTCCTGGTCGGACACCATCTGGAAAGACTGGACCGGCGTGTTGAAAGACAGCACTGGCCGCAAGGGCAAGCCGCTGTTCATGCCGCTGCGTCAGGCGCTTACCGGATTGGATCATGGACCGGACATGAGCGCGTTGCTGCCATTAATCGGCCGTGAATCCGCCCTTGCACGGTTGCAGAACATCTCTTCATAGCCGCCTATTTCCGGGCCTATGCCGTTCTGGCGAGCCATGTCCTTGATTTATTACATGTTATAGTATATCATCACATATGACGGTGCGGATCTATAAGCGCCACATAAGGGGCAACTGCACTGTCATCCGAGGAGATGGATGAAAGGACAGACTTATGAGCTTCACATCAACTTACGCGCATAAACCACCCAATTATAAAGGCATCGGCTTGGCCGTGGGGGTTCACGCCTTGCTTTTTGCCGGCGCTATGGCCCTGCCTGCGATAACTGCGGAGATACCCTTTGAGGGCGTGATTACGGCCTATCCCATCGAAATTGATAAAGATCCACCGCCACCGGTTACCAAGATTGACGATCCGATTGTCGCGACCAATCCACCACCAAAGTCGGTCACGGCGGTAACGCCGATAGTGAATCCGCCGGTTTTCAACGATCCGCCTGCGATAACCTCCAACAGTATCGAAGACGGTATAGATTTGAGAGGTTTAGGGGACCGGATTACGACTCCAATTGCTCCAATCGAGACGATTCCGGAGCCGGTCATTGCCGACGCCAAGCTCAACAAACGCTACAGCAAGCAGTTTCAGCCGCCCTATCCCTCCGGACTGTTGCGCATGGGCGAAGAAGGCATGATCACTGTCCGCGTTCTGGTCGGAACAGATGGTCGGGCAAAACAGATTGAACTGATTGATAGCCCGCATGATGGCTTTTGGGCTGCAACCAAACGGCATGCCCTGAAAAACTGGCGCTTCGAACCGGCAACCAAAGATGGTGCGCCTTTTGAAAGCTGGATGACCCTGAAAGTCCGGTTCCAAATTAACGGCTGACCCTGAAATCGCGAAGTCCAGCCCCGCTGATGCAGAATATGCCGCAACGGGGCTGGTCATCCGCGTTTTTGCTCCCTATTTAGCAATAATGAAAATGCTAAAAGATGTTTCCGTTGGCGGCGGATTAAAGGACCTGTTCACCCTTTTGCGCCGTCATCCGAAAGAGCAGGCGGTTCCGGCTCTGCTGGCTTTGGGCTGTTCCGGCTTCATCTTCTTCCTCTTTATCATCGACCCGAAGGTCAATACGGACGTCTATGTTCCGCAAGAAGTCGTTTATGTGGAAAACTGGTCGATGGACCGCACCGACCAGGAGATTTTGGAAGATCGCTGGGCCGTGCAATGCCTGAAAGACAAACGGGAAACCAAACGGCGCGAAGCGATGAAGTCGCTGGGCCGAATGTCCGGCATGGATGTCGAGGCGATCGAACGTGAAGCAAAAGCCGATCGACTGGCGCGCGGCTTGGAAGAAGTGGAGCGGCCCGCCGGCCTCTCATGCTGAAGACCAATCAAGATGCCCGCTATATGGGATTGGCCATCGCGCTATCCGAACGCGGGCGCGGTCGCACGGGCGATAATCCCAATGTCGGCTGCATCATTGTCAAAGACGATATCATTGTCGGGCGCGGCTGGACGCAGCCGGGCGGACGCCCTCATGCGGAGGCCATGGCTCTGGCACAGGCAGGCAGGGCCGCCAAAGGCGCCGATATCTATGTGACGATGGAGCCATGCGCGCATGAAAGCAAGCGCGGCCCCACTTGTGCGAATCTCGTCATAGAAGCAGCCCCTGCTCGGGTTGTTGTTGCCACGCTGGATATTGACGAGCGAACCAGGCGTCACGGCATTGACCGGCTCGGTGATGCGGGAATTTCCGTATCTGTCGGCCTGTTGGAGCAGCAAGCCCATCGCGCGATGGCGGGATTTTTTGCCCGAATGGAAAAAGGCCGCCCACATGTCACATTAAAGCTCGCGCTGTCGCTGGACGGTTGTATCGCGATGGCAGACGGGACGAGTCAATGGATTACCGGCGACCGGGCACGCGCTCATGCTCATCTTGAACGGGCGCGCAGTGACGCCATTCTGGTTGGGGCAGGCACGGTTGCCGCCGATCAGCCAAGCCTGAATGTGCGATTGCATGGGCTCGAAGATCGCTCACCGCAGCCGGTTGTTTTGGGGAAGGCTGACATTAGCGACCGTTGGATCGAAATTGCTGAACCTGAGGCTATAGCCGGACTGGACAAGATAAACTGGCTGCTGGTGGAAGGCGGGGCAGCTACAGCTGCGTCCTTCCTTAAGGCGGATCTGGTCGACCGGTTGCTCCTCTATCGCGCACCGATCATAATTGGTGGCGGTTTAACCGGTGTTGCAGACATAGGCCTTGGCAGTCTTGACGTCGCTCATGGCCAATGGAACCGGCTGGATCGCCGTGATCTTGGGCAGGATGTGCTTGAGATATATGAGCGTGCCGCCTAAGTTCTCAACTCAAGCTTTATAAAGGTCTTTCATGTTTACAGGCATTGTTTCGGATATCGGCACGATCTCAAAGGTCGAAGTGCGGGGTGACCTGCGGTTGGTCATATCCTGCCATTATGACATGAGCAGCGTTGATATCGGGGCGTCTATCGCCTGCTCCGGAGCCTGTCTGACAGTGGTTGACAAGGGGGCCGACTGGTTTGCCGTTGATGTTTCTGCCGAGAGCTTATCCAAGACCGCAAAATCCATGTGGGCGGAAGGGCGAAAGCTTAACCTCGAACGTGCCCTGAAAGTGGGCGATGAATTGGGCGGCCATATCGTGACCGGCCATGTAGATGCCGTCGGGGATGTCGTTTCCATCGAAACAGAGGGTGATTCGCATCCCGTTCGCATTCATGCGCCCAAGGAAATCGCGCCCTATCTGGCTCCCAAAGGGTCTATCACTGTCGATGGCATATCGCTGACCGTCAACACCGTTGATGATCAGCCGGATGGCAGTACGATTTTTGGGCTGAATATCATACCGCATACGGCCAGCGTTACGACGTTCGCCGACCTTAAGGCGGGCGATCAAGTCAATCTGGAAATTGATATTTTGGCGCGCTATCTCTCGCGAATGGAAAAATTGCGCGCCGCGACTGCTTAGGCTCCGCTTAAAATGGCAGCCATTTCTGCTTTTTGCTGAACTTCATATAGCCAACATTCGCACCCAGTCGCAGGCCTGCACCCAATCGCACCGGGATCAACACCTTGTCGCCGCTGCGCAAATAGCTGACGTGAAAGCCGCCAACAAAATAGGCCGCGCCCTCCCCCGCAGGAAAGCGCTGATAAAGATCTTCGGTATCATAGAGGTTGTAGACCAGCACGAAGCTGTTTGCGGCGTTACCGCCGACGTCGAAGCCAATGGATGGCCCCGTCCAGTAAACCGGACGTTCACCCTCAATCTTATGATGCAGCTTTCCAGACCCGTAGCGCAGACCGACAACGAAGGCGCCGGATGCTTCCCGTCCGGCTATATAGGCATTAGGGCGGCCTTGTTTTTTCAAAATATCCTCAATCACTCCAGCCAGGCCTTTCGCTCCTTTGCCAAAAACGCCTTCTGCTGCGCCGATGAGGTCATCGTCCTGGTAGGTGGTCGTATCGTCCACATTCGCGATCTGGTTTCCGTTTTGATCGATACCGCTTTGATCAACGCCGTTTTGGTCATCGCCATTCTGGTCAGCTGCGGGATCATAGGTCGTGCCGTTATCGACTTCAGCAGGCTGGTCCAGATCACTGTCTATGTCGCTGCTCACAGATGTATTTTGTTCTGGAACGGGCGTTTCAAAATTTCCGTCATAGTCGGGCGTATCCAGGTCAGCATCAATCGCATCATTGGGATCAATAGTCTGAACCTGCGCCAAGGCAGGTGACAAAGTTGGCGAACAGGCCAACGCAGCGACAGCGAACAGGCCGAGTAGTTTCCGACCGAGAGACTCGCGGATATTGTTTTTCACAGCTATTTCCTTTGGGCACGACTTAGACATGGGTAAACTCCTTCCCATACCAGCCGCAGATGACTTTGGCGTTTCGCGATGACTCTGCAATGAACGGACGACGACCTGAGTCGATTTTGCGACCTGTTGAGTGTCAGGGGCCGCTTTTGGCATGGAACATGATCAGATTGCGCCAGTTGGGCCGGTTTCGATGTCGTTTTTGTCCGGCAAGGCGAGTTGAGTGCTTTGGCAGGCACTTTATCCATTGCAGCTACCGCAATGCCCCGTTATAGCGCATGGCCTTGGCCAAGCCAGTCATGCGGACACGTGGGTGAGCGGCTGAAACCACCTCCCTGCTAAGGAGGCAAGGGCCTCACGGTCCTTCGAGGGTTCGAATCCCTCCGTGTCCGCCATTTATTTATCCCGGAAAACTCGACATTGTCTTTAAGATAAAGATCCGGCTTGTTTATTTTGGTTTTGCGGCATTCACTCGTTTTTACAGAGCTCCATAGAAGCCCGTCATAAGTATGAGGTAAATCGCGATGATGGAAAATGACAGAGCTTGCCGCAACCAAAGTTCGGCACTTCAAAGAGCCGGATAGCTACGGTGACGGCTATGGCCCGACATTGATACTTACGGTCCTCCAAAGAAACCGATATCTGATATGACCGTGCTCAAGGTGATGAGGTTGGCGGAACTGCTCTAATTTGACCTCCTGCGATCTAAGTCCATTTTCCTATCCAAATGCGCCTGCCCCGAGCGGTGTTCGAGGGCAACGGATCATCAATTTTGCCACCGACGGCATTGCCAACCGCCAATGTTGTCAGATGACGCTCTCCATTGTCCATTTCTATCATTATCAAATCACCATCAGATGCTGTTGGACAATGACGAGCGAAGGCAATGGCTATGCTGGAGGCCGCCATAGCATTCTTAACAGCAGTTTCCTCAAACTTAATTGAAACGGATATGTTATCGCCATTGTGTGCCAGTGTGCCAATTGGTGCAGGGGATCTGGGCGTTGCTGACAATATTGAGGGACTATCGGTACCCTGCACCAGATCAGCTTCACGGGTTCCTGCGTCTCGGCCTGTCCACCATAGCGCTGCCGAACGGACTATCGCAGAGTTTGCCGCAAAGACGCGCAAGACCATGCGGACATAATATTCGCCATTCGCCCCGGTATACATGAAAGCATCAAAGCCCTTTTGTGCTTTGATAAGAAAATAGCTTCCCGCCGCTGCCCCTGCCTTGGTATAGCCGGAATAAGCCCACATATTGGAGGGGGCCGGAAATTTGTTAAAAGCGTGCTGGACCACATTGGGATCGGTAGTTGGTGTCGATCCATTGTCGACTCTCATGAGCTCCAGACAGGGCCGACACCATGGCCCATCAGCATCAGCATTCGAGCTAAAAATATCCCCCTTTTTCGCCTTGATCCAAGGGGTCGCAATTACATAGTCGTTGGCATTCGAAAAGGTCACGCCATCACCTGTGAAATTCATTGCCGCTCCCAGCCATCCCCTGCCAGCACAACTTTGGTCGGTGCCGTCCGAGACAACGGAATTCGCGTCAAATCGTGCCATCACACGATGATCCAAACCGATATGAGCTTCGTGGATTGCGCGGTTGTTTAGACCGTCATCTCGACCGATCCAATTCGTGCGCCAATCTTTATACCAAGGCTGTATTTTGCCATTGCTGTTGGTGTTGATGATAAGAATATTGGCACTATTCTGGCGAAGTTTAATAAATCCGGCGGGCGCGCTCTCAAATCGGCCTCTAATCTTGACGTCCGCAATGTGGTCGAGGTCAATTTCGGCATTGGCCAGTTCGAATAGGCCCTCGACTGTCCAGCCATTCGTTTTGTAACGTCCATCGCTCCGATAAGAGAGAAACTTCACCAGGCGCTGGGAATGTACATGAACATGGTTGAACCAGCCACCGTTTTTGCTGATAATTTCCAAGGTATATATATCCGCGTTGATCTTTCCGTAGCCGCCGCTTTCTGCGCCAAGCTCATTGCCGTCAGAGAAACAAACCACTTTACTGATACGGCCTTGAAGGTCGAAATGCTTAATGCCTTGAAGCCTCAGCAATTCCGGCTTTTTGCGATCGATGGCAAACTGATCACTGATGTCATAAGCTGAGATAGTTATGCGGGAATGTCTGGTTGCGTGCTGATTACCACCCACTGTAAAATATGCTGTTGAATCTTTCGCGCGGATAAATTCAGCTGCGCTGTCGATATAGTCAATGCCCGTCCAGTCAATGGTCCTACCGCCAGAAAATTTTACAATACCCTTTCCGCAGCTAATCCCGCAACGATTCAATCGCGCGGCTTGACCTGCCATAGCCAATTTGGCCGTCTCATCGGCGACGCCAGTCATATCGATGTTTAAGGCTTCTAGCGGAATCGATCCGTTTGCCGGTAGAACATAGAGCTTGGCACCGCTTTCGGTTTTCAGGTGATAGTCTGATGCTGCCGACGGGGCAACTTTGTAGCGATGCCCCCCCGCATTGACAATCAGGCCTTCGATGAAAACCATGCTATGGTCGTTCACCATATCAGACACGTTCTCAAACTTTATGATTCTGTCAAATACGGATTGTGCGTTCTGACCAAAGCTAGTCGCAATAGCGCCAGCCCTTTGGCGAACAGCGGCGCCGATTTTCAAATCAACCTGATCCAATTTAATGACATCGATATCATCCGCGATGTAAGGTGCATCGGCTGTTTCATAGATAAACGTACCATCTATCGATGTCCCAGTGACCAGATTGTAAGACAACAGATGTGGATTGGCCGACTTGAGCGCGGCCAAGGAAGAAAAGACGTTTTCCGATGCAATTGTCTGCTTACTTTGCCCCAGAAGCTCTCGTGCGCTCATGGCCGAAGTGGCCACGGGGTGGCGCGGCTCTTTTAACAATGCGGTAGTAGATGATACGGAAACGACAGTCTTTAAAAACCCACGCCGTTGATTTATGTCCTTACTCATTGTTAGCAATATGATGAAATTTTCGATGAATGCGAGTCAAACCGTCAAAATGCATTCTCAGAATGAAGGTCCGGTAATAGAGAGCCTTTCCGATTGTCGGATTGCTATCTTGTTATTTGTCCGCGGCAATCGTGGGATCACTGATATATGAAGTTTTTCGAGACACTGATGTCATGCGAGACACAGCACTCTCGGTGCGCATTTCCCGGAGCAACACTTGGTTCACCGGCTTTGATTCCAATCACTGATGACACCGTCAATTCGTTATTTTAGACCAGTCAAGATTGTCGAATAAGCTTGTAAGGCAAACAGGCAGGAGCTAACCAAACTGTTATTTCTTCATCACAAGACGCAAGGTCCAGCGGCTGTATATGCTCTCCAGTGATTTTTCTTCCCAGGCCAGTTTACATTCATCATCGAATCTCCCTTTGGGTTCGAATCGCGGTCTTTCGATTCGAGTGAATGACTGTCAGCAAGGCATGTATCTTCGTACGAATCAGAAGTGGTCGAGCTATGAAGTTTTCTAAACGAACGCTGAAAACCATCCAGAAAAGACTTTCGGAACCGGATTTCCGTTTTTATGCTTTTGTGGCCTTCATGGTGATTGTGTTTTTCACCGGCGGTGGTTCTCGGGACGATGTTCAATCCTTAATATTATTGAGACCAGTTGCATTCTTGTTCTGCGCATATGCACTGACAGTAGTCGCTCCCGGTCAGTGGCAAGGCCGCCGTTTTCCGTTGTATATTGTCGGAGCGCTGATGGCATTGATGATCCTGCAATTGATACCGCTTCCGCCATCGCTTTGGACGGAGCTTCCAGGAAGGCAGATTTTTGCCGACATCGCCACGATTGCTGGGATCGACCAGCCCTGGAGGCCGCTGACAATGTCTCCGTCAAAAACCCTCAACAGTCTGTTCTCGATGGTGGTCCCGGCCGCTGCGATGATGCTGTATCTCAATCTCGATCGAGAATATCGAAGATATGCCTTGCCCGTGCTTCTTGTCCTTTGTTCAATAAGTGCCCTATGGGCAGTATTCCAATTGGTTGGGCCTGCGCGCGGACCGCTCTATCTATATCGGATAACCAATTTTGGCAGTGGGGTCGGGTTGTTTGCCAATCGCAACCATCAGGTGGTCTTGCTGGCATCGGCTATTGCGATGTTCGGTTGGTATGCAGCCTCTTTGAAACCTTCCGCTAAATTCTCGGTCTTGAAATATTACGGCAGTATCGCGGCTATCTTTGTCCTCGTTCCTCTGATTTTCATCACGGGATCACGGGCCGGTCTTTTGCTGATGGTGCCGGGTTTGGTTTTTGCTTTGTTTTTCCTTTATTTTGGCCGGTTTAACTCGGAGGCAATATCTTCCGGCAAGTCTTCCGGTCGCTCAAAAATCGGCCCGTTTACCCGACGTCAGGTTATTTTGGTCGTCGGCATTGGGGCTACGCTGGGTCTTTCAATTTTGTCGGTGCTGCTCTCGCGTTCTTTGGCCTATGACCGGCTGTTTGGAGGCGGTGAATTGGTAGAGCTGCGTCTGCAACTTTTGCCGACACTGTTCAAAATGACAGAGGATTTTTTCCTTTGGGGCATTGGCTTCGGTTCGTTTGAACATGTCTACAAAATATATGAGCCGCTAGAATTGCTTCGTCCCAACTATTTGAATCAAGCCCATAATGATTGGCTTCAATATCCCATGGAAGGCGGACTGCCGGCCGTGCTCATCTTTTTGTGTGCTCTGGGCTGGGTGTCAACCCGGCTGATCAGCTTGGCAAGAAATTGGCGAGAATCCGGTTTTACAAAATATCGCGCCGTCATGAGTTTTGCCGTCATTCTGTTTTGTCTGGCGGCGAGTATTGGCGACTATCCTTTGCGCGTTCCCTCTATCATGGCGATATTCGCTCTTTTGATCTGTGTCTTCAGTGATAGTGTCGATTCTGTTCAGCGGCACGACATAAAACAGCGTTAAGAGTTGAGGGTAATGGGACAAATAGGCGTTAAAATGAGGGCGGCGTGATATCACTGGTTTACGCGCGAAATCTGTTCGTCTAACGGGACCTAATTATGATGGAATTTGTAATAAGATGAAAATGCGTCTCTCATTGCTGTTAATATCCTTGTGTTTGTCAGCCTGTGGGCAAACTGTTTTGGGTGAAAGCCCTGAAGTCACGGTGGTCTCGAGCGAAGGCTTGCCCGAACCCACGCGACTTGACTTGCTTAGTTCCAACCGTCCGTATTTGATCGGTCCATTCGACAAGTTGAAAATCGATGTGTTTGGCATCGAGGATCTGAGCAAGGAAGTTCAGATTGATGCCAGCGGCCGCTTGTCCTTTCCGCTGATCGGTGTTGTCAAAGCGTCAGGTCTAACGCCGGGGGAGCTCGCGGACGAACTGGAAGGGCGGTTACAAGGACGCTACGTCCGCAATCCCGAAGTCACGGTCAATCTCGAAGAGACAGTCAGTCAGGTTATCACAGTTGATGGGCAAGTTGACAAGCCCGGACTATATCCGGTCATCGGGCGAATGACGCTAATGAGGGCAGTCGCTACGGCTGGCGGCGCGGCGGAATTTGCCAAGCTGAATGATGTGGTGATTTTTCGGACGGTCAATGGCCAGCAGCTTGCGGGGCTCTATAATCTGAAAGCCATCCGACGCGGTAATTACGGCGATCCGGAAGTTTTCGCCAATGATGTGATCGTTGTCGGAGATTCACAAGCAAGACGCCTGTTCCGCGATCTCATCCAAGCTTCACCGCTTCTTACCACGCCCCTGATCATATTGTTCAGAAATTGAGAAAGAAACAATATGTTCTCGCAAATCAGATGGATAATATGACTGAAAAAAACGAGCAGGATTCTTTGGGCTATGACCCCTATGATGACGCGGCACATGAAACTCCGATATTGGAGCAATATTGGCAAACGATATTGCGGCACAAGATCGCCATTGCTGCTATTCTTGTCGTCTGCCTTGCATTAGGCATCATAATTACGTTGTTGATGACGCCTTATTATACGTCCACTTCCCGGATTGAGATTAGTCGGGAGCAGGACAAGGTAACAAATGTTGAAGGTGTAACATCCTCTGACAATGCGGGACAAAATCTAGAATTTTATCAAACGCAATATGCGCTGCTTGAGTCACGATCCTTGGCAGAGCGGGTCGTGCGGGCGCGCAATCTGGCGACCAAAGACAGCTTTTTCAGAACTTTTGGCGTAGATCCCGATGACACAGGCATTCTTTCTGCTGGCAGCAATGCGAATACTTCGGTGGAGCGCAACCAGCGCCTGAAGCTGGCGACGGAATTGCTCCAGGAGCATATTGCAATTTCACCGATTCAGGCTTCGAGTCTTGTGGATGTCAATTTCCGTAGTCCTGATCCTAAATTATCCGCTGAAATTGCCAATAGCTGGGTAAATCAATTTGTCGCTTCTAATCTCGACCGAAGATTTAACTCGACATCGGAAGCACGCAAGTTTCTGGAAGAGCAGCTCGCTGAATTGAAGCAAAGACTGGAGGATTCTGAACGAAATCTCTCAGCCTATGCCGACAATAAAGAGATTATCACTCTGTCATCCGAACAGAATGCCGATGGTAGAACTGTTTCGCAAAAAACACTGGCGTCAGCCAATCTTGAAACGCTCAACGCCGCCCTTGCGCAGGCGACGGCGGACCGCATTTTGGCAGAGAGTGAAGCCCGGCAAGGCTCTGGAAACAAGAATGCGTTGACCAATTTTGCACTCAATAATCTGCGTGAGGAGCGCGCAAAAGTCAGAGCTCAATATGCCAAGCTTTTGGTGCAATTCGAGCCTGAATATCCAGCGGCGCTGGCGCTCGTATCCCAGATCGATGCGCTGGATGACAGCATTGCTGCGGAAGAGGCGCGTTCCCGCGCAGGTACTTCTGCACGTTATCAGGAAGCTCTCGAAACCGAAAGGAAGCTGAGGAACCAGGTCAACCGGTTAAAAGGTCAGTTCAGCGGTGAGCGGCGTGATTCCATTCAATATAATATCTTCCAGCGTGAGGTGGATACAAACCGGCAACTTTATGATGGTCTATTGCAGCGATACAAAGAAATCGGCGTGGCGGGTGTTGGCACAAACAATATTTCGGTTGTAGACCTCGCTCAACCGCCAGAAAAACCATCAAGTCCAAACTTGTTGGTAAACATCATACTTTCTTTGCTTGCTGGCACAGGACTCGCTGCTGCCTATGTGTTCGTGCTCGAACAGATTGATCAATCTGTAAAAGATCCATCTGACCTGAAGTCAAAACTTGGCATCGCTCCGCTGGGCTCGATACCGGATTTCGAGAAGGAAGATATATTGCTAAGCCTGACCGATAAAAAATCGGTGGCTTGGGAAGCTTATCTTTCCATAAGAACCAGCTTGGCATTTCTCACTGACCATGGCGTGCCGAGTTCGTTTCTTTTAACCAGTACCCGACCTAATGAAGGTAAAAGTACATCGGCATTGGCGTTGGCCGCAGTATTGTCGAGCACGGGAAAGCGCATCTTGCTCATCGATGGCGATATGCGAAACCCTTCGCTCCATAAAATGCTGGCTAAAGAAAATCTTGGAGGCTTGAGCAATTATTTGTCCGGTTCGGATGACTTGAGGCAGCTCATCGTTGAATCAGATGCTTATGAATTTGATATCATGTCCGCGGGTCCAATACCTCCGAATGCAGCGGAATTGCTTAGTAGTCCACGCATGGGTGAAATGATTGAAAAATTGCGAGAAACTTACGATACGGTCATCATTGATGCGCCGCCGGTGCTGGGCCTTGCCGATATTCCACTATTAGCAGATGCGGTTGAGGGCGTGATTTACACGATTGAAGCCGGGGGTGTTAAGATGCGCGGCATTCAAGCGGCGATACAGCGGGTGCGCAGTTCGCACGCTCACATATTTGGCGGTATCGTCACCAAAGTACCACAGCAGAGCTCAGGCTATGGCTACGGCTATTCCTATCAATATAGCTATGGGAACAAGGCGGAGGCGTAAGGCGGGTCATGCCAGAAGGATGCTGAAAAACTTTTCTATTTGGGCGATCGCAATTGCGTTGGCTGTAGTGTCTGGCACGACAGCGTTGGGCGCCATTGCAAAAAAGATCACGCCGGAGCTTGCAGTTTCGATTAAACCGGTAAACGGATTTGCTACCGAAGCAATGGCTTTGAGGATGGTCCGTTCCTCGATTCAGAAAGACCAAGGAACATTCCCGACCCGCATAAATCCGGCTTTTTATAATTTGGCTCTGCTAGCGTTTAAATCCGAACCGACCGGATCGGGGGCGGTTGCGACGATCGCCCTGTTCCAGTCAGGAAACAAGCGTCGCCAAATGATGGAAAAGGCATTTGATCTGTCGCGCCGCCAACTGTTGGTGACGGGATGGTTGATAGCGGACAGCGGTGCAAAAGGAGACATGGGTTCCATCTTGAATTATTATGATGCCATGTTGCGAACCAGCTCTTCGGCTTCGGAGGTCGTCATTCCGGTAATGGCGGGTGCGTTAGCGGATGATGCAGCTGTTGAGCCATTTGCAACCATTTTGTCTTCCAATCCGCCTTGGGCCGACACGTTCTGGGGACAGGTAGTAAGGCGTCCGGATCTCGTTGCTAACGCTCTGAAGTTGCGACAGCGCTTGTACAAGCCGAATGAACGGGAGGGTGCCTTCAGAGACGGCGCTTTGATCGATGAGCTGGTTCAGAACTACTATTTTAAAAGTGCCGAACGACATTATGAACTGTTGACGAAATCAGCAAATACCGGTGATATTGTCCGCAATAGCGACTTCGGGGTGCAGAGCAGATATCCACCGTTTGACTGGCGATTATATTCCACCGGCGAATATGGTGCGTCCATCCAACGTGACAGCTTAAGTTTAAGTGCTATTCAAAATTCGGGCGGCTTGTTTGCGCGGCAGCTGGTAAAATTACCGGATCGCGTTTTGAAGTTGAACGCGGAATTCAACCAAACTATCCCAAGTAATGCAGTGCTTTATCTGGAACTTTCCTGCGCCGAAAAAATTCCCAATAGGCCGAAAGGGATAAAAATTCCGGTTACCGAAAAATCGATCGAAAGAACAATCAGCAACAAAGGGAGTTCGTGTGAATATTACTGGTTCGATATTGGAGGCCGGTCGACAGACAACGGAACCGGGTTCGATGTCGGGCTTAATCGACTATCACTGACAGCCTCCTAGTTCCGAAACTCTGAAATTATACTGTCCCCTGGATTAACGGACTGCGATCATTTGGAATGAGGTAGCTTTCCATGCGACCCTTGTTCTTGTGTGAGTGCAATATTATCCACCCTTCAATTATCGGAATGCAAAGTTACAAAGGCAGTGTGATATATCCTGTTTCTAATCGATTGATATTCGCTGCAATCGAAACTAACCCTTATTCTTCGTCAGTCAAAAGGTTCTTCCATGAAAATATTGAGCGTTTTTGGCACACGACCGGAGGCCATCAAAATGGCGCCCGTGGTAAAAGCTCTGGAAGCCGATGAACGGTTCGAGGCCAAAGTATGTGTGACCGGACAGCATGCGGAAATGTTGCAGCAAGTAAACAGCTTGTTCGACATTTCTCCGGATATCGATCTGAAGATCATGAAAGCCGGTCAAGGCTTGACCCATATCACCACGGCAGTTTTGCAAGGTCTTGAAGCTGTCTTGGAGGATATCCGGCCCGATCACGTCCTAGTGCACGGAGATACGACGACATCAACAGCGGCCGCACTCGCAGCCTTTTATGCTGGCATCCCGGTTTCTCATGTTGAAGCAGGTTTGCGCACCCACAACATGCATTCGCCTTGGCCAGAAGAAGCGAACCGACAGATAACCGGGAGGCTCGCGACCCATCACTTCGCGCCGACCGAATTATCCCGCAACAATTTGCTGAAAGAAAATGTTGCAGCGGCCAACATTCATGTCACCGGCAACACTGTGATTGACGCCTTGCTAATGACCAAGGCGCGACTGAATGATGACATCAGCTTGAACAACCAGAGTCAGGCGCAATTTCCATTTCTCGACAAGACCAAACGACTGATATTGGTTACCGGCCATCGCCGAGAGAACCATCAAGGCGGAATTGAACGTGTGTGTCAGGCATTGGCGCGGCTCAGTCAACGCGGTGACGTACAGATTGTCTACCCGGTACACCTTAATCCCAAAGTGCGGAAGGTTGCTGATAAAGTTCTTCGAGATGTTGATAATGTGTTTCTTATAGATCCTGTGTCCTACTTGCCATTTGTATGGTTACTTGACGCATGCGATCTTGTCGTAACGGATTCTGGCGGTTTGCAGGAAGAGGCACCGAGCTTTGGGAAGCCGGTTTTGGTGACCCGCGATACCACCGAACGGCCCGAAGCGATTGATGCCGGTACGGTGCGATTGATTGGCACCGATACGGAGGGTTTAATCGCACACGCATCCGAACTGCTCGATGATCAGGTAATGTACTCTGCCATGTCGATGGCGCATAATCCCTATGGGGATGGTAAGGCTGCGGCTCGAATTGTTGAAGTTCTGGCAAAGACGCCCTGAGCGCTCATGGGCGCCCACTTCGAACTCCAAAGGAATATTTATGACACAGATTTCGGTTCTCGGTCTTGGCTATGTCGGCCTTCCCAGTGCAGCGGTATTTGCTAATTCCGGACTGACCGTTATTGGTGTCGATGTGGATGAAATGGTAGTTGAAACCATCAATAGCGGTAGGGCGCACATAGTCGAGCCGGGTTTGGACGCCCTGCTGCAGAAAGTAGTCGGCAATCGCAGCCTGCGCGCGTCAACGCAGGTTGAAGCGAGCGACGTTTTTGTCATTGCAGTTCCGACGCCATTCAAGGAAGGCAAGGCGCCTGATCTGAAATATGTCAAATCGGCCGCCGATATGATCGCTCCACTGCTTGCAAGCGGCAATCTGGTAATATTGGAATCCACATCTCCGGTAGGAGCGACCGAGCAATTGGCCGGATGGTTGCAAGACGCGCGGCCGGATCTCGACATCCCCGAAATGGGGAGCGTCGAAGGGGATATTGGGCTGGCTTATTGTCCGGAACGCATCCTGCCCGGCAATGTGATTCAGGAGGTGGTTGAGAATGATCGGGTGATCGGTGGCATCACCCCGAACAGCAGCGCGATGGCGGTCCAATTTTATCAGCATGCCGTGAAAGGTGAATGCCATGTGACAAATTCGCGCACTGCGGAATTGTGCAAGCTTTCCGAAAATTCCTTTCGGGATGTGAATATCGCTTTCGCGAACGAACTCTCTGTCATTTCTGCGAAACTTGGAGTTGATGTCTACGAACTGATCGCGCTGACTAATCGACATCCACGGGTTAACATATTGCAGCCGGGCACCGGCGTGGGCGGGCATTGTATTGCTGTTGACCCCTGGTTCATTGTTGACACCGCGCCTGAGGAAGCCCGATTGATCCGTACTGCCCGCGAAGTCAATGATGCCAAACCCCACTGGGTTGTCGATCAAGTTGTCCGTCTGGCCCGGGATTTTGACAATCCGGTGATCGCGTGTATGGGTCTGGCTTACAAACCCAATGTTGATGATCTTCGAGAGAGCCCTTCTGTGGAGGTGGTCCAGATCCTGCATGATCTGAATTTCGGTCAGATCAAGCTAAGCGAACCCTATGTAACCGCTTTGCCGCAAAGCCTTATTGATCGGGGGTTACAAAATCATGATATCGACAGCGCGATTGCCGATGCAGACATTATTGTTTTCCTAACGGCTCATGATCATTTTCTGCGAATTGGTGAGGAAGCCAAGACCAACGCACAGATATTTGATGCCTGCGGACTTACCCGATAACCTTGCAGTGTTATCCGTTCGCAAAGCCGAGTCAGTCGAACAGTTTGTCGGCTAGAGCGCTTCTATAGGTCGACGCCACGCCGTCTTTCAACGATCGGGCATTGTCCCAACCCAATTGGCGCAAACGTGTTGTATCGGAAAATTTCCGCGGTGTCCCGTCCGGTTTCGAACTATCCAGAACCAGCTTTCCTTCAAAGCCCACTATTTCACAGACCAGGCCAGCAAGATCCGCTATGGTGATCTCTTCCCCTGAACCGACATTAACCGGATCGGCGGCGGAATAATATTTGGTCAAATGCACGATGGCATCTGCCAGATCATCGACATGCAAAAACTCACGCAAAGGCGTTCCTGAACCCCAGACAACCATCTCATCTGCCTGATCCAATTTCGCGTTATGCGCTTTGCGCAATAGGGCTGGCAGGACATGGCTATTGTTCAGGTCATAATTGTCACCGGGCCCATAGAGATTGGTCGGTTGAGCCGAAATAAAATCGCTGCCATATTGTTTTCTGTAGGCTTGGCACAATTTGATGCCAGCGATCTTAGCAATTGCGTACCATTCATTTGTCGGTTCCAATGGTCCGGTCAGGAGATATTCTTCCTTGATCGGTTGATCAGCCAGTTTCGGATAGATGCACGTTGATCCAAGAAATACAAGCTTCTGTACTCCGACTTGTTGTGCCGCATGGATTACGTTGGATTCGATCATCAGATTTTCATATAGAAATTGGGCGGGATAGTTGGCGTTCGCCAAAATCCCACCGACCTTAGCCGCCGCCAGAATCACGACATCCGGTCGGTTTTGCGACATCCATTGCTCCACCGGGGCTTGTTGGACCAGATCGACTTCGCTACGATTCACGGTGAGGATATTTGTGTTTTCGTTTTCCAATCGACGGGCGATGGCTGAACCAACCATACCGCGATGGCCCGCGATGAAAACCCGCTTTCCATCCAGGCTGAAGAGAGCATCGTTGGTCAAGAGTTCACCCTTTCCCGCGCTCTTCATCAAGTCGGCGATATTTTGCTTCGCGCTTCACCAATTCCAGATCGGCTTCCATCATTTGATGCACAAGCTGCGAAAACGATATGGTCGCTTCCCAGCCAAGCTTTTCTTTGGCTTTGGTTGGATCACCGATCAGAAGATCAACTTCGGTTGGACGGAAGTAACGAGGATCAACTTCAACCAGAACGCGCCCGGTTGCTTCATCTGTTCCTTTTTCGTCAACGCCGCTTCCGGTCCAGACTATGGTGATATCGACTTCCGCGAAAGATAGTTCTACAAATTCACGGACTGCGTGGGTTTCCCCGGTGGCCAGAACGTAATCGTCTGGCGTGTCCTGCTGAAGCATGCGCCACATGCCTTCGACATAGTCACGCGCATGGCCCCAATCTCGCTTGGAATCGAGATTACCCAAATGCAACTTATCTTGCAGTCCCAAACTGATGGCTGCAACGGCGCGGGTAATCTTGCGGGTGACGAAAGTTTCTCCGCGAATGGGACTTTCGTGATTGAACAGGATACCATTGGACGCATGGATGCCATAAGCCTCACGGTAGTTCACGATGATCCAGTAGGCGTAAAGTTTGGCCGCCGCATAAGGGGAGCGGGGATAAAAGGGTGTGGTTTCGCTCTGCGGGACTTCCTGAACCTTGCCATATAGTTCGGAGGTAGATGCTTGGTAGAAGCGTGTTTTTTCAACCAGGCCGAGCAAACGTATCGCTTCCAGCAAGCGGAGCGTTCCAAGCGCATCCGAATTGGCCGTATATTCTGCCGTTTCAAAACTTACCTGGACATGGGATTGGGCCGCAAGATTATAGATTTCATCAGGTTGGGTTTCCTGGACGAGCCGGATCAGGTTGGTTGCATCAGTCATGTCCCCATAGTGGAGCGTCATGCGGACGTTGCTCTCATGCGGATCCTGATACAAATGATCGATTCGGCTGGTATTGAAGCTGGAAGACCGGCGCTTGATGCCATGCACTTCATAGCCCTTGGCGAGAAGAAGTTCGGCCAGATAGGCTCCATCCTGACCTGTAATCCCGGTAATCAAAGCGGTTTTCGCCATCATGTTTTCCTGCACTTAGTCATTAAATAGGGGTGGCATAGAGAGTGTGATTTGGGTGATTTCTTTAGCTCGAAGCGAGCAGCGTTGTGCGCATACGCCAAATATTTCGAGAGTGAAAGTGCCATTTTCTGGAGCCCCCCCCCTTTTGACCGCAAAAGCGAAGTAAGGTCGAGGCAGAAGCCAATCATGGCTGCTATCTTTGGCCAAGTACCCGTTTTAAAACGGCGCGATTGGCCACTATGGTCGCTGCCCCCAATGCGGTCAGCAAACCTGCAATGATGACTAGCCTCGCTGGCAGACCGGTATCGCGAAGTAACTGATCATCAAGTGCTTGGATGGCGCCACCGAGCGCGGCAATGACAAAGGCCGACAGACCGGCTTTGATGAGGCCCATAGGTGATAGCGAAAACCGAACGAAGTAGCGGACTCGCACCACGAGATATATTTCGCCAACGAGCAGGCTCAGTCCTGTACCGAGCGGCACCAACCATATAGAATTCAAAAGAACTGCGACAACCGAGAAAGCGGCAGAGCCGAAAGATATAATTATCGCGCTTTCAAGGTTTGGGCGATTATTACCGATCCCGATGCAGTAAAAATATGGCCCTACCGCGCAAATGGAGAGGGCCCAGCCGATCCCAAGGCACAGCGAAGCCAACATGTAGAAATCCACTGGGCCATTCAGCATTATGTCACCGCTGAGCGGCAGAAAGGCAAGTACAAATGCGAAAGAAAGCGCCGCCATCGGGATCGAAATCAGTGCTAGATCGTGCAGCAACGCGGCGGTTGTCTTAACGTTTGCCTTCCCTTTGTTTCGAGAAAATATCCCACCGAGGAAAGCCATCGGACGGATGAACAGCTCTTTGGTGAAGCCAGTAATACGAGCGGCGACTTCATATTGGCCGACAATAACTAGCGAGCCAGACATACTCAAAGCCACTTTCGCTAGAGGCTCAAACAATATCAGGATAATCGAGGAGGTCTGAAAGCTCAGCGATACGCCCAGCATTTCCTTCAATTCGCTCTTGCCGAACCAGCGTGGCAACAAGTGCAGCCCAGGAAGAGTATTCCAAACCAGTACATGCGAGGCAGCGGTCAGGATGATTTCGACGAGCAAACGAGCAAGAATGACGCCATAGAGGCCGAGTTCGATAACGCCGATATAAGCCAGCGGAGGCAGCAACAAGTAAGAACCCGCTCGCAACGTTTGCATCGGTGCAAAATGATCCAGTCCGTTCAATGCATTGATCGGCACTTTGCCGATTGCGATAACCGCGGCGGTCAACAGTGTAGCCGGCAAGCATCGATGCAATTCGAGAATCAAATCCGGTCGCGTCATTTGAGAGACTAGAAACAGGTCCACTGGCCAGTAGACGAGCGCGATACATGTCAAGGCAACGGCGGAAGAGGTCCACAAGGCGGTGCTGTAATAGTGACTGAAACCCTTTCGCCGTTCGTTCTCGGGGCGTTGAGAGAAAGACACCATGCTGGTGCCAATGCCAAATTCGGTTAGCGATAATATCGTCAGACTACCGATTAGCAGGGAATAAAGACCCAATTCTTCCAGACCCAGTCGATCGCTGATCAACCAGAGCACGAAAAATACTGACGCGCTTTGCGCTATCAGGGCAGCCAGCCCGGCTGGGACGTTCAGCCCCGCCCACCGACCCGGTGTTAATGCCACTTCAATCGGCGCCTTTCCGCAGGCACAGAATATCGCATTGATAGGGGCGGAACGGTGAGTCGAAGACCGAGGGCTCCACATCCCGGACTTCGAACCCGAGGGAGTCCAGGAAGCTCAGCATCTCGAACAAGCGCGGCTCGTTTTTATATACCGGGCGCAGGGACACCTCAAGAAACAGCATCTGAATCTGATCCAGAAACTTACCACTGCCTTTCAGAACTTGCTGTTCAAATCCTTGGGTGTCGATCTTCAGCAGGCATTTTTCGGGCGCGAGTTTCATTTTTTCTGCGACATCGTCCAAGCGTCGGATTTCGACCTTCTCTTTTGCAGTCGTGGTAATCGAAAAGGATTTTTCGAGCAGCGGATCAAATTCCAGAAGACTGCTTGACGCTCCATGGTTCGAGGCGACATTCATAACCGGCTCGGTATTCTCCTCACCCAAACCAAAGCGAAAAGCCTGATGTGAAGGATCTTTCTCGGCCATGCGTTGCAGCGATTCAAAGGGTTCCGCAAGCGGTTCGAAAGATAAGACCACACTGTTCCAGCCAAGAGCGCGAATGCGAGAGGCGAACTGACCGTGATTGGCACCGACATCAATGACGGTGTCCAGCCCCATTTTTTCTGCGCGCCGGATACACCGGCTTTCAAGCGGCGGATGATGCATCAACAGCGTATGGAGCTTGGCTTTGATGGCGGCGCGGCGCCCTGCACCGATGGCCCGGCGGATCATCAATTGGCATCCCTGTTGCGCACATACCAGGCATCGAAGGCTGAATGTTCAATAAGAACACGTTGATATCCCCATGGTTCCAGCAAGGCGTCGAGAGCATCAATCTTCTCTTGAATATAGTTATGCTCGACAGCGATAAGCCGGAATTTTGGACCTGTTTCAAACGGATATGCAGCCAATATATCGACTTCACTGCCCTCGGTGTCGATACTCAGCAAATCGATTTCGGCGGGTGCATCATGGCGTTTCAGAAGATCGATCAAAGAGATTGTCTGCACCGATATAGTTCGCATGATATTACGATTATGACGATCTGTTTGTGCGCTACTAACCACTCCAGCCAACTCGGCATTGTCTGCAATTTGAAAGTGCAGGGTTTGTCCAGTTTCTTTCCAGACACACTCTTCGACGATCGTCGACCCTGGGCGATTGGCCCGCAAAGACTGGTGCCAGTCGGGATTGGGTTCAGCGAGAATCCCGCCCCAGCCATATTTTTTTTCTAGGAGGTAGCTGTTGCTTTTCTCCAGTCCATCGGTCGCACCGAATTCGACAAAGAAGCCATCGCGTTTGCCATCCAGCTCAGACAAGGCCCAGATGTCCTGAAACAGCTGTGCGCGGCTATCAGGCCAGTCTTTTACCATTTGGAAAAAAAACGGTGGCCAGGCCTTTTCATTGCTGCGATTCTGCCAAACTCTTGCGGCGCGGGATAAGAGGAACATCATTGCCCGATCAGCTATGTAACCCTTCAGCGGTGGAGATAGTAAATGCGTTCGTCCGAGCGCCGGGCTGGCAGACGGTTTTGATGCAATCGAGCGCTCGATCAACCTCTCCCGACTGTGTCCACGAAACAGGAACGAGAGATTGTAGAATAACAAGGAGAGAAAGTTTTTCATTTTTTCTATAATTCCAGATGAATTTTGATCTTGGAAAATTCTCTGGCCGGCAGTTTCGAGAATTTTTTCCAATAGAGAAGCGGATATAGATGCCAGCCGAGCATTTTGAATCCAAGAAAACGGAAAACATAAAGTGGAGCCTTATACCACGGCTTATCGTTCAAGATTGCACGCAGGGCCCGCACCGACTGGCCCGCCGAAACACCATCCAGCGCAAAAATGGAATGGGGCGCGTCGATAAATGTCAGCGGTTCGTCACCGATGACTCTTATCATCCAGCGACTATCGGCATCGACCATACGATCTGTCTCGAACGGGTGGCGCTTGCCTTTCGGTACATCGAAGACGAATGCGCCGTGTAATGGCAAATTGGGCTGCCCCATCCTGACCGATATCGGTGTCCGCGAAAAAGCATAGGGGCCAGCAAGGATGACTGCATTAAATCCATAAGATTTTCCCGGTTCGAGATTCCCGAGATAATTTACCGCTTCCCAATGCTGACAATCTCCGCTGTTGAGAAAAACTGCATGGCTTTCGTTTTCCAGTGCTTCAAGGCCGCAATTCATCGCGCGATAAATGCCGCGCTGGGTTTCCACCACCAAAGTGTCCCCAGGGCTCATATGCCGTTCCAACAAAGCTTGATGTGCAGGGTCGGAACCACCATCAACAATTATCCATCGAAACTTGAGACCGGCTGCCCGCGACGAGGCCAAACTCCGTGCAGTCCTCTCAAAATCCGAAGAATTATTGTAGGTCAAAGTTATTATGGCAAGTTGCCTCATTGGGATTTTCTGAAGCCAGTTTTCTGTTTTGATGAATAGGCGCGTCTTCTTTTCGGTCGAGCCTGGGAGGTGCTCTGATCGCGCTTAGCCCGTCGATCCCGAAAAGCCATAAAAGCAAAATAGAAGGCAGCGATCAGAATCGGGAAATTGTCGCGCATATCGCCTGAAAATAAGGGGCCGGCGACAATTCCAAGAAGATAGAGATATTTAGGTTGACCGATGATCTTGGCCAATAAGTAGATCATCACGATCGTCATAAACACTCCAAAACCAGGGCCATGATAAGCAAAGGCTTCAACAAGTATCGAGTGCGGGTAACTACCATAAATTGTGTACAGATCGGAAATCGTATAATTTTCGCTGAATATGATACGGGGACTCATCAACTCTTGTATCATTAACAGCCGGAACGCTTCCGAAGCGTTGTAAATACTGAGGTTGATTCCCAATTCGCCAAGCAACGTAAATACTTGTTGTAAGTTGATAATCGATAGGAGTGCGATGATGATCGAGACGGGCACAACAAACGATCTGAGTTTTGGCACGAAAATATTGAGCAGGAAAATGCCCAACATCCCAGCATAAAGCAACTGGCCGGCGCGTGAGTCAATAATGATGACCAGCCAAAAGGTGATTGCGCTGATCAGAATGAATCCGCTCCAGTAACGCTTCTCTATGCAGCCCCAAGCAATCAGGCCAAACCACAATAATGCGATGCGATAGAGGATATTCGCTCCAAACAAGGCTGTGATCTGGTTCTCATTTTGAAAAAAAGGCGCGAGACCTGCGAATATCAGTCCGCCGGATATAACATGGTTTCCGAGAGGCAGATTCTCAGCTTCACGCATGAAGAAAAGCAGCGGCCAAGATACAAACATCAAAATCGGCCAGATATAATAATCATCATAGGATGCAACAAAAGTTGATCTGTCCAACAGCAGAATTACTAACCCAAAGGCTAGAAGCGCCAATAGCGGGGCTCCGGATTTTGCACGAAATTCTCCAGCTGAAGCGAGAATTATATGACAAGCCAATGAAATCGGAAAAACGACATAGAGGCCGGCAACAATGGAGTTGGTTGCAAAAAACAACAACATGAAGGGCAACATCAGTACCGCCCAATAGTCCGCGAACCCCATCAAAGGTAGGCGGGAATTTTTCTGTCGCTGTGGAGCCATCGAAACTGGTTTGGCCATGCTAGAATAGTTTTCCTCGAACGACCTAAGTTATGGACTCAAAAGAGTTGCTTGAATTAGAAAATCCAATAACGAATTGGCGTACCAGACAATCAAACTTTCGATTTATCGAATTGGATCGCTTAGTAGCAAAATCGATCAGAATGTGTAAAGTTTTTGTTTCGGTACGCCAGTTACAGCGTTCAGACCGGGCTCGCTTTGACCGAAGCATCCAATCTAGAGTTCCCAGATCGATATGATGCGTGGACTGGTCGGCGGGATGTGGCATTACGCTTGACAACCATCCTATTGTTCTGGATTGCGATTGCGTTTCGTTCGAAACTACCTGGTCCGGACCCTGGAACATGCACATATTATTTCTCACCGATAACTTCCCACCGGAAACCAACGCGCCCGCGAGCCGAACCTTTGAACATGCAAAAGCCTGGGTTGACGCGGGTCATGACGTAACAGTCGTAACGTGCGCTCCAAACTTTCCAAAAGGAAAGGTTCACGAGGGTTATCGCAACCGGCTTTGGCAATCTGAAAATATGGCGGGCATCAAAGTTATCAGAGTTTGGACCATTATCGCGAAAAATGAGGGTTTTGGTCTGCGTATACTAGACTATTTAAGCTATATGGTTTGTGGATTTCTCGGTTCGCTCTTTGTTAGGAAACCGGACGTTGTTGTCGGTACGTCGCCGCAATTTTTCACCGTATGCGCAGCCTGGGCGGTTGCCGCACTCAAGCGCCGTCCCTTTGTTTTTGAACTTCGGGATATTTGGCCGGAATCGATCCGCGCGGTTGGCGCGATGGAAAGCAGTAAACTACTGGATTTTTTTGAAAAAATAGAATTATTCCTCTATCGAAAAGCTCATTCTATCGTAGCGGTTACTCATCGCTTCAAAGAGAATCTAATCTCCCGAGGCGTGGACGGACAAAAAATCAATATAGTAACCAATGGTGTGGATCGCACCAATTTTAACCCGCTGGCAAAGGATGAAAAGTTGCAGGCCGAATTGGCTTTAGAAGGGAAGTTTGTTGCGGGCTATGTCGGAACGCATGGTATGGCCCATGCACTTGATACCGTAATTGATGCCGCGAAAATTCTGGAAAAATCGGGTTTGCACGATGAAATACGCATCATCATGCTGGGTGATGGCGCTAGTCGCGCGCATCTCCAGGATAGAGCGCAACAAGAGGGCGTGACGATCATATCTTTCATCGATAGTGTATCAAAGGACGAGGTGAAGAATTATTGGTCTTTGCTCGATGTTTCGATAATACATTTGAGTAAAAATGATTTGTTCAAACAGGTTATACCATCAAAGCTGTTTGAGTGCATGGGCATGGGCATACCTGTACTTCACGGTGTTCAAGGAGAATCTGCGGAAATCGTAACGAACAACCAAGTCGGGCTTGTTTTCGAACCTGAAAATGCTGAATCTTTGGCACAGGGGATCGTACGTTTGCGCGATGACGACAAATTGAGATTAAAACTTGCCGCCAATGGTATCAAAACTTCGGCCAAATATGATCGGCTTTTACTTGCGGAACAAATGTTAAGAATTCTCAAAAGTTGTACGGATATTCAAGCTCCGCCAGAGAGCTTGAAACCTAGAAATTGAGCAATGTGAAACGAGTTAGGAAAGAAGTTTCCTTTTAACTTAGCGCGACAGACAGATTATTGCGATCTCAGCTGGTTACTGTAGTCGCGGGATAATAGCCGAAATTTTCAGTGCAACAAAACTTCTTTAGCTTTGCTTTGTTTGCAAAAAAGAAACACAGTAAAATAAGTAGCGATTGAAAGAAGAATTAATATCCAACTGGACCAAGGTAAGATTATGGCAATGATTGCTGGTACAAAAATCATACACCAATATACCAATAATCCCTTTCGCCAGCCGATCCAGTCTTGCAACAAGTGATGTAAGTGGTTTCGATCTGGCTCGAACGGTGATTTTCTTTCGCGAATCCGAGTAATCATTAATCGGCCCATGTCGCCAACCGGTACCATAAACATCAGGCCGATTTGATCCGCAGAAACTAATAGGTCTGATCGCTGATATACATAAATTGAGAAGAGACCGATGAACGCCGCTAGCCCATAGCTTCCGCCATCACCTAAAAAAATCTGCCCCCTCAGATTGAAGATGAACAATGCGAGTGTCGCTCCAGTGAGAATCGCGATAATTGGCCCTAAATTGGCTCGGGCGCTCACCAACAAAATGAGTGAAAAACCGAAGCAGAGGCCGGTAACGAGCCCGTTTTTTCCGTCAGCCATATTAATTGCGTTTATAAATGCAACTAGCGACAGGACAGTTAGAATTATCGTGAAGCGCCCCAACGACAAGTATTCGGTACCGCCACTCCATGAGACTGTTCCAATCTGTAGACCTGGTATAAACCACATTGCTACGCCAAAAAAAAGAGCGGAAATTATTAGCCTAATAAATGCCGGAATATGGACGCGATCATCGAAGATGGCGAGGCCCGCGATTAGGGTTCCTACGGAGGCGATTGCTATGATCGCATTCTGAAAATAATATGGGTAAATTAATGTGTAGGCGATCATCAAGGGCGCAATTATGAACAAAATGGTCAGCCCCCCCATTAATGGAGTGGGATGCAAGTGCTTTTTACGGCCACCTGGTAGATCAATCAGCCCCAGTTTATTGGCAAGTCTGCCACCTTTTGAAACCAAGGCTACAGTCAAAAAAAAGGAAAGCATCCCTACAACAATAATATGCAACGTCATGAAGGTTCTGCCCAATCCATCAACTTAAATCTGCCTTCGACGCTCGTCAAAAATCATATCACGACGGTTGCCATATACGGCCTACAGGCAATATTAGCCTTAGCAAAAGCCTACATAGCGTTTTAGATATTTCAAAGGGCATTACTGTGGCATACCAAACTTTCTGCCTCTCGCTGATTTGTATAGCAAGATATCTTTTTTGTCTACAGGTGTCGGATAACTTTTCTTGCCCTCTAAATGCCATCATTCATTTCCTGTTGGCGCAGTTGGTAAATTGGATCCGCCGAGCATGCCCCGACCTTTGCACGCTCTGCAGATTTTCTCTTCCCCAGGGCAATCTGGTCTAGTTGTACCAATTGGGCAACATTCTTTGTCAGAAGAGATCCATATCGTACAAAGGTATACTTTTCCAAGCCCACTGCACATTTTGCACTCTTCGAACAAATATAATGCTACCACAATTTAACGCCTCATTTTTGAGCAGATTGATCCAGGAATCCCTTTGGAGGGCGAGCTATATAATATTCCAATTGCCACCTTACAATGCGGTCAGCGAAATATGAATGTTAAGTTTTGAGTGGCGATTTCCGGATGTATTTTTGTAGACTGAGCTTCGCGCAGGAAGCTGGCATAAAAAATCATCCACATGGCCGCTGTATTTATTTGAATGACACTGTAATTTCAGTAACATGATTCACTAAGATTCTTAAATTACAACAGGATCGGATTTGATCGTTTCTTCGTCCATCGTACAATTGTAACAAATAAGGGCGAGGTTTATACATAAATACAAAAAACTACACCCCAAACCCGGACAAAAACCTTGCTCCCCGTGATCTAATAGATTCTGAGAATCTATTCTCTGGCTCAATTAGTGCAGCAGGATTCCTATATATCAACAGAGTAGGTGACAGGAGGGGATGACACAATCCGAAATCAGATCTCTCTGGCAAGGGGACAAATTTTTGGTGATTACTCGTTTGTCACGCCAAAAAATCCAACTATTACAAACCCTTACCAAAACCCCGTGCAACCTCCATACCCGCCTCTCGTACCTAAATCTCGTCAACCAGTTCCGTCAATGTCGCCAAACACTCGCGAGCCAGTAGCTTGCAGCGTTCCGGCGACCAGCCCTGTTCCACGTCCGGCAGGTCGCGGTTATCCTTGAACGGCATTTCCAATGTCATTGCGATGGCGCTGAAGCGTTCAGCGACCTGATTGGTGGACATGGAAAGATTGGCCTTGCCCTTGGCGGCAGTCGGGTAGCCCAGCTCTGTCTGAAAATCGGGGGTGCGGGCTGCCAGTCGGTCGCGATAGGCGTTATATTTGCGCCCCATTTCATCCGTCCAGCTTGGGATTCCTTCAAACCCGGCAATAAACACCGCCGGTATCGCTTCATCGCCATGGACGTCCATCGCAAAATCAACGCCGGTTTCATCCATGGCGTTTCGGACACAGAGGACTTCCGGGCTTTTGTCGGCGCTTGGTTCATGCCATTCGCGGTTTAGGTTGGTGCCAACGTGATTGGTTCGAAGGTGCCCTCTAAACGAACCATCCGGGTTCATATTAGGGACGATATGGAATTGGCATTTCTGCAGCAATGCCCGCGCATGGGGATCAGTGGGATCGGCGAGCATTTCCAACGCGCCTTCCATCCACCATTCGGCCATGCTTTCACCAGGGTGCTGCCGGGCATAGAGCCAGACCTGCTTGTCGCCTTCGCCCATGGACAGGCAATCAATAGGCTGCCCTTCCAACGAATGCCCTAGTGTACGGCAAGTCACGCCTTCCACCGATGCCAGTTCGGCAATCAGGTCATGATGCCGGTCCATGCTGTAAGGCGCGAAATAAGCGAACCAGACGATATTGCTGGTCGCGGTATAGTTGATGGAGAGCGTGCCCTTAGCTTCATCATAGCTGCTGTCCGCACGGCCCCAATATTCCCGGTCTTCGGTGACGCAAGCATTATAACCGGGCCATCCTTGCGGATAAGCGGAGTCTTTCAAGCCGTTGATATTGAGTTCGAGCGTATCCCCGATTTCGCAGGTCACACGAAAGTGGAACCATTGAAAAAACTCGCTGTCCTTGTCCTTTCGGATCGACAACTCGGCTTTGGTACCGGAAATTTCATGGACGTTTATGTTTCCGCTATCGAAAGCGGCGGTGATCTGGATATTTTTGGTGCTCATGGCACCCTGATAGTGGTTCCTGACTCTCCGGGGAAGTCCCTGAATAACGCTTCAGCCAATTTTGATGCGGCAAGGCCTGGCTGTGATGCTGGCGAGCCATCTTTTGCTTCCACCGAAGACCGGCCTTCCCAAATCGTTTGGCCATCGGCGCGGCGGGTAATGCGGACGGATAATTCGGTCGCGATCTTGTCCTTGGGCTTGCCGCTCAAGTTGATGCCAATGCCCAAACCAACGCCGGAGCCATAGCTGCCGGTGCTGCCACCGACGCCCACCGATACCGGTGATCGTCCACCGCCAGCGGTTAACCGGCTTTGTTCAACAGAGACGCGAGCGACATATTCGCCATTAGCAGCATCCGTGCCGGGATCGGAAAAGCCGACCCGCTGCAACTCTCTGCGCACGGCGGCTTCATAGGTGCCTTGTTCCAGCACTCGGCCTTCGCTTGTGTCAGAGGTTGAGACGATAGCAATCGTACCGGTTGCTATCTGCGCGTTCTGTGCATTGTGAAAACGAGTAACATTTACCGGTGGCGTGGATGCGACACAGGCTGTCATTGTTAGTGACAATAATGCAATCCCGAAAAGCTTCTTGCGTGCCATGATTTTCAAACTCCCGACCAACTGTGCGCTATCTTAGCCCAAATTTTGCTATGCAGGCGTAAATAATTGCATCTGCATGGCCCTATGGTTAACCGGATGACGACTTTTCCCGGATATAGCGCCTGAACGATCAGGTTTTGAGGAGACAATATGTCGGATCGCTTCACAATATTGGTTACTGGCGGGGCGGGCTATATCGGCAGCCACGCAGTGCTGGCTTTGCAAGATGCCGGCTGGCCAGTGGCGGTGATCGACAATCTGGTCACCGGGTTTCGCTGGGCGGTGCCAGACAATGTCCCTTTTTATGAAGGCAATGTTGCCGATGATGCGTTGATTGCAAAAATTGTCGAAGAACAGAATATCGGTGCGATCATGCATTTTGCCGGATCGGTCGTCGTGCCGGAATCGGTAGAAAATCCGCTCAAATATTACGATAATAACAGCGCCAAGAGTCGCAGCCTGATCGCAGCAGCGGTCGCCAATGGCGTGAAGCATTTCATTTTTTCATCCACCGCGGCAACCTACGGAATTCCCGAAGAGAGCCCGGTGAAGGAAGATGCGCCACAAGTGCCGATCAATCCCTATGGCATGTCCAAATTGATGACCGAACATATGCTGCGCGATGTGTCTGCGGCGCATGACATGAATTTCTGCGCTTTGCGCTATTTCAACGTGGCGGGTGCCGATCCGGCAGCGCGAACCGGACAATCCACTGCTGGCGCTACCCATCTGATCAAGGTCGCGGTGGAAGCGGCCTTGGGCAAGCGGGATAGCGTAGCGGTTTTCGGCACGGATTATGATACGCCCGATGGCACGGGCGTGCGCGATTATATCCATGTTTCCGATCTGGCAGCGGCGCATGTGCTCGCGCTGGAGGCGCTTATCGCTGATCCGGACCAGAATCATTTGCTCAACTGCGGTTATGGCCGGGGGTTTTCGGTACTCGAAGTGCTCGATGCCGTGGACCGTGTCACGAATCTCAAAATTTCCCGCAAGCTGGAAGGCCGTCGCGCTGGCGATCCCGATTCGCTGATTTCGGACAATCGCGCGATCATGAAACGCTTCCCGTGGCAGCCGCAATATGCCGATTTGGACAAAATTGTGACCCATGCACTGGCTTGGGAGCGCAAATTGGGCGAAATTCGCAGGGAATAGGCCATCTGTGTGCTTGACTTTGGCGGGCCGTAACCCTAACTGCACCGTCTGCATACGGCTCCGGCTGTTTCAAGAAATTTAAAAATATTAAGGCGTGGTACCAAAATGAAGATCCGCAACTCTTTGAAGTCGCTCAAAAACCGTCATCGGGACTGCCGCGTGATCCGTCGTCGTGGCCGCACCTATGTGATCAACAAAACGAATCGCCGGTTCAAAGCGCGCCAGGGCTAAATTTGTTTCATGGCAGATGCGACTGCCATTTCTAAAATCGATACCGTTATATTCGATGTAGGCAATGTCCTCTATCGCTGGGATTTGCGCTGCCTGTTTGAGAAACTGATTGACGATCCGCAGGAACTGGATTGGTTTCTACTGAATGTCGTCACGCCTGAATGGCATTTTCAGCATGACGCAGGCCGTCCACTGGCTGATATGCTGCCCGAACGGATCTCACAATTTCCCCAGTATGAATCACATATCAAAGCTTATGCTGCGCGGTTCAATGAAACTATTCCCGGGCCCGTATCTGGATCATTACCACTAGTGGAGGAGCTCGCCTCTAACGATGTTCCGATTTTCGGGATCACGAATTTCGGCTCGGAATTCTGGCAAGTCTTCCGCCCGACGGCTGCAATATTCGATCTCTTCTCCGACATTATTGTGTCCGGTGACGAAAATCTGATGAAGCCCGACGCCGCAATTTACGAACTGGCGCTCGACCGCTTCGGTGTTGCAGCGGAGCAATGCCTGTTCATCGATGACCGGCTCGACAATATCGAAGGTGCCGAGGCACTGGGGATAAAGGGTCATCACTTTCAGGATGCGGCTTTGCTAGAGGCAGAACTCAAGGCACTGTCCCTATTATAACCGCGCCTGCTCTGAATCAGGGCGTGTAATAGGTCGGCGATCCTGGGCCGACGGGCAATCCCAGCGCAAAAACCCAGATAAAGAAGAAGACCGACCAGCAGAGAATGAAGAAGATCGTATATGGCAACATCATCGCGATCAAAGTGCCGACACCGAGATTCTTGTCATAACGGGTTGCCCAGGCTAGAATCAGGCCGAAATAGCTCATCATCGGAGTGATGATATTGGTCGTCGAATCGCCGATCCGATAGGCGGCCTGAATGACCTCCGGCGCGTAGCCGATCAGCATCAGCATCGGTACGAAAATAGGGGCAGTAACCGCCCATTGCGCCGATGCCGAGCCAAGCGACAAATTGATTACCGCACAGATCAGGATGAAGAAAAAGAACACCGCCGGCCCCGTCATACCCGTGTCGAGCAGGAACTGCGATCCGGTCACCGCGGTGATCGCGCCCAAATTGGTCCACCCGAAAAAGGCGACAAACTGGGCTGCAAAGAACACCAGCACGATATAGAGACCGAGCGACGCGAGTGCATCGGCCATTGCGTCAATCACATCACGGTCGGTTTTCATCGAGCCGACCACCCGGCCATAGGCATAGCCCGTGACCACAAAGAAAATCAGGATCCAGACCACAAAGCCTTTAAAAAAGGGCGAATTGATCCGGTCGCCGGTTTCCGGATTGCGCAATATGCCCCAGTCAGGGAGCAAGGTCAGCGCCATCAAGCCCAATACCCCCAATAGCGCGATCCCGGCCCAACGCAGGCCCTTGCGCTCTTTGCTGCTGATTTCCTCCATCATCCGGTCATCAAGGATGGTGGCGTCAGCGCCGGATGGATTATACTTCCCCAGCTTGGGTTCCACGATGAAGATTGTTACCAGCGAACCAACGGCTGTAATCAGGAAGGTCGATGCGACCATGAAATACCAGTTGGCCGTCGCGACAACCGTATAATCCGGGGCGATCAGACGCGCTGCTTCTTGGGTGATACGGCCAGCAAAGGGTCGACCGTGCCTATCAGCAAATTGGCGCTATAGCCTCCCGAGACGCCAGCAAAAGCTGCCGCCATACCGGCTAGCGGATGGCGTCCGAGCGCATAGAAAATCGCGCCCGCCAGCGGAATTAAAACGACATAGCCCACTTCTGATGCGGTATTGGATACGATCCCGGCAAAGACAATCGCCACCGTCACCATATGCGGCGGTGCGGAAAGAACCATGGAGCGCACAGCTGCCGATAAAAGCCCCGATTTTTCTGCCACGCCGACGCCGAGCATAGCGACCAGCACCACGCCAAGCGGTGCAAAACCGGTGAAGTTGGTCACGAGGTTGGTGAAAATGCGCCGCACGCCATCGCCATCCAACAAGCTGACCGCCCGGATCATGCCATCCTCTGCAACGCCTGCCGCGCCGGCGGGACGCGGATCGACAACCGCCAGACCCATCCAGCCTAACAGGCCGGATAGAAAGACAATGCCAATCGCGAGCAAGGCAAATAGCGTCACCGGATGCGGCAGCAAGTTGCCGAGCCACTCCACACCGTCAAGAAAGCGGGTAAAGCCGTTGCGACGGGGTAGGACCGCTTGCTGCTGGCCATCGGCCATATCTGTTCTCCAATTTATCGCGTAACCAGAACTGCCGCGACTGGAGCATGACCAGCGCGAGAAACAGGGTGAGACTACAAGAGACTATTGAATGATTTCAAGGTAGAAGATCATTCCGGTTGGGCATCGCCAAAGCGCTAGCGAATTGGCCATATGTTTTCTGGATAGGATCCCGCCGACGCTGACGCTTGAGCAAGGCCAACTCCTGTAGATTTTGGCCATGCTGTTATGGGATCAAAACATCCCACTGCAAGGATCAGGAGACTATTCGGTCACGGCCAGCGTATAGGTGATCTTGTACTGGCTGCTATCTCCCGTGAGCATTTCTGAAAATGTCCCTGCTTCTGTACCCAATGTGACAGTTCCGATCACGTCATGGCCACCAATTTGGTCATGTTCCATCACCCGAAAGCCGATGGGTTGCTCAAATGCAAATTTCTCCTCGACAGTCCAGCTTTCGCCTTTTTTGATGTTAAAGGGCTTGGTGCCGCGTTGCGGAAATCTGTCGCCCCCTTCAAAACTCAGGAAAAGTTGATCTGGCCGCCCCAGAAAACCGGTAAGTTTTATGCATTCGATCGTGATGTTGCTCAGGATGAATTTGCCAGTCAGGCCCGCAGCGGGTGCTGAATCCGCATCAACAATAGCGGCGCTCAGTCCCAGCGATTGCGAAATTTTCCGGCTGGCCGCCACCGCATATTTTCCGCTGGGAAATTGCGATAGATAGGCGCTAAAGGCGCTGACTTCGTTGGCGGCGATGGCACCTTGCCAGGTCAGGTCCTCAATAGCTTCGAGATTTCGCGCTTGGCTGGCAGTTTCCGGAGGTGCGGCCTTTGCCTGTGTTCTCGGCACCAAGTAGATCGGTGTCCCGGTGATGCTGGCACTTACGAACGGTCTTTGATTTCCTCCTGTTGCAGCCAGGACATCATCTCGAACGGTGCCACCGAGCAACTGGACGGGAAGATCCGGTTGGGGCAGTCTCCTGGCCAGCGAGGTTGCGAATGGAGAGTTCTTCCCTACTCCATCGGTTGCCGTTTGCCCGGGAGCAGCAGCATAAATTACCAGGAAATTGTCAACATCGATTCCGGCCAATCCATTTGTTACCGACCGGGTGCTGGATTTCCATGTGCGTGCGAATGGATTATTCCGGCAGGCGTCCAGGACGACGATGCGCATCTTTGCGCCGGCGATCGTTTCCATCACCCGGTCCAACTCAATCGCTTCATATGGCAAGTCGCGTGCGCTTCCCAGTTCGGCATCGACGGGGATCAACCAATTCTTGCCCTGCCCTTCAATGCCGTGACCGGCATAATAGACCATCGCCACATCCGCGCCGTCGGCACTATTGCGAAAATTTCTGAGCACTTTTTGAAAATCGCCGATGCCAAGGTCTAGCGCCAGCGTTGTGACTTCAAATCCAGCCTGTCTGGCCGATGCAAGTATCAATTTTGCATCTCCGTTAGGATTCTCGAGCGGACTGGTGAGCTGATAGTCTGAATTGCCAATGATCAATGCTACTTTTCGTGCATCGGCAGGCGATGTGCCTAAAAACATAGTGACAGCCACTATGATGGATAAGATACGAATCATATAATCCCCCAAAGCCCTCGGCAAAACCAAAGGCTCATTTCCCCTGACCCGAGCGAGTTGGCTGATAAGCAGGTCATACCGGTCCGAGCTGCTTCAGAGGCTAGCCCCTTTTATACTGGACCGCAAATACTCGCTTAGATACAGGCTCGGCTCCGGTCGCGCATTGTCGGATAACGACCTGCCTAATTCCGATTCAATTCATTTCCGCTTAAGCGCACCACATGCAGCAAGTTGGTCGATCCGGGTGTTCCGAAAGGTACGCCGGCACAAACGATCAGGCGCGAACCGGCCTCACCCAGCTTGTGGCGTAGAGCCATGCGCTTGGCTTTGGCGATCATTTCTTCAAAGTCGCTGACATCACGGGTGACAACAGCATGAGCACCCCATAACAGGCCGACGCGCCGCGCGGTATGGCGATCAGGAGTAAGGACCAAGAGCGGAACTGAGGGACGTTCCCGCGCCATGCGCCGCGCCGTCGAACCCGATTTGGTGAAGCACACTATTGCAGATGTCTTGATCGTCCGGGCAATATTATAGCTCGCTGCGGCCAGCGCATCGGCAGTCGTTTCATCCGGCACCGTTTCGGTAAAATGCACACGCTCTGCATAGGATGGGTCACTTTCCACCTGCATGGCAATCCGGTCCATCATGGTGGCGGCTTCGATGGGCCAGTCGCCAACCGCAGATTCCGCTGAGAGCATGATTGCATCGGCGCCGTCATAAATGGCGGTCGCGACGTCAGAGACTTCCGCTCGGGTGGGCGTGGGTGATTTGATCATCGATTCCAGCATCTGTGTCGCCACAACAACCGGGCGGCCCAGTTTGCGTGCAGCGGCGACAATCTGTTTTTGCAGTGGCGGGACCTGTTCCGGCAGCAATTCCACGCCAAGATCGCCACGGGCCACCATGACCGCGTCGGAAAGCTCTAGAATCTCGTCGAGTCTGTCGATCGCTGCGGGTTTTTCTATCTTTGCCAGCAAAGCCGCCTTGCCGCCAATCAATCGCCGTGCTTCGGCGACATCTTCAGGGCGCTGGACAAAGCTCAGCGCAATCCAGTCGACATCCTGGTCCAGCGCAAAGGTCAGGTCCCTGCGGTCCTTGTCGGTGAGGGAACTGACCGGCAGTACTACTTCAGGAACATTTACGCCCTTGCGGTCCGATATGGGGCCGCCGACAAGCACTTTTGTCTCGACGCTCTTGCCATCGGTTTTGGTGACTTCCAGACGTATCTTTCCGTCATCCAAAAGCAGTGTGTGACCGGGCTCCAGCGTCTCGATAATTTCCCGGTGGGGAAGGTTGACGCGCTTGGCATCGCCTTTGGTCTTTTGCAGATCCAGGGTGAACTTCGCGCCCGTTTTCAGCTCGACAGGAGCTTTGGCAAAAGTACCGATGCGCAATTTGGGGCCTTGCAGATCCGCGAGAAT
Organism: Parasphingorhabdus sp.; assembly: GCF_965233695.1. Taxonomy (GTDB): domain Bacteria; phylum Pseudomonadota; class Alphaproteobacteria; order Sphingomonadales; family Sphingomonadaceae; genus Parasphingorhabdus. Next base: position 968,138 of record NZ_OZ247497.1, on the reverse strand, counting down.
GGTTATCGGCCGCCCGACTTTCTTTTCCAATGCGCGAATGGACTTCACATTTTTTGCATGCGCTGCATGTTCGCCATGGCTCATGTTCATGCGAAAGGCATCAACCCCGGCCTTGTACATTTTTTCGATCATTTCCGGACTGCCGCTGGCCGGACCGAGGGTCGCGAGCACCTTTACTTTGCGGTCGCGGGAGAACATATGCGTTGCCATTAAAAAATTCCTGTTCATGGGCGCTGCTATTTTGTGTGCCTGAGTGCGAATCATGACAGGATAAAAACAACAAAGCAACGGAAGCATGAACTATGACGGACCAAATTTCTGATGCAGCAGCGGCGGCCGCCTTTCGCCGTCTGGTAACCCATTTGCAGCATCGCCATGACGCAGAAAATATCGACCTGATGGGCCTGGCCGGTTTCTGTCGCAATTGTTTGGCTGACTGGGTGCTCGAAGCGACCAATGACGCTGGTGGCAATATGACGAAGGAAGAAGCGCGCCAGGCGATCCACGGCATGCCCTCATCGGAATGGAAGAAAAAATTCCAGACCGAAGCAACGCCAGAAAGGCTACAGCGGATGAAGGAAAGCGTAGCCAAAAACGCAGCGGCCGATTAAAGACGGCGTCCGAATCCAAAAACACTATTTCTAGGGAATTGAAGAATGAGCGAAGGCAATGTCGCCGCAGACCAACTGCGTCTGTTTATTGAGCGTATCGAACGGTTGGAAGAAGAGAAAAAAGGCATCGCCGACGATATTCGCGACGTCTATTCCGAAGCGAAATCGACCGGTTTTGACGCCAAGATCATGCGTCAGATCGTCCGTTTGCGGAAGATGGAAACCCATGACCGTCAGGAAATGGAAGCGATACTCGACACCTACAAGTCAGCGCTTGGTTTGGCCTGACCTATAGGCTAATAGCCGTGCATTAACCGCGGGAGAGCAAGCATGATTGTCACCACCACTCCGAGTATCGAAGGAAAAGCGATCCGCGATTATCGCGGTATCGTGATCGGCGAGGTGATTGTCGGTGCGAACCTGTTCCGCGACTTGTTTGCCAGCATCACCGATATAGTCGGTGGCCGGTCCGGCAAATATGAAAATGTCCTGAAACGGGCCCGCGACGAAGCTTTGCTGGAAATGCAGGCTGAGGCCGCGAAGCTCGGCGCCAATGCGGTGGTCGGCGTCGATCTCGATTATGAGGTGGTGGGCGACAAGGGATCAATGCTGATGGTATCGGCTTCGGGAACCGCGGTCGTTACCGACTAGAGGACGTCCGGTCGCGTCAGCAGGATGTAAACCAGTCCGCTGGTCGCGATCAGGTTGTAGGCCATGTGCATCGCAATATTGGCCCACCAGCCATAACGGATCCGGGCATAGCCCCAGATCAGACCACCCACCGTTTGCGGCAGAACAAAAGGCAGCAGGGCGGCAGGATTGTCACCGGCATAGTTAAACACGTGCATGGAACCAAAGAGCAGCGCCTGAATCCAGAAGACCACGGGGAAAATCCGGACATACCAGCCCGGTACCGGCCGTTTCCACAATGCGATCACACCGATCAGAACGGCACCGGCGATCAGGGCCAACAGAATCGCTGTACCCATGGAAGCGGGCCCGTCCCAACCCAATTGCTCATAGCTATATGTCAACGCCATCCATAGAATGAGGCCGGATAACGGGATCAGTAGTCGCGGCGAACCGGTGAGCCACGACCGGAACATTAGCTCTTCCACAATCGGGCCAACGATCACGACAATCAGCAGAAGCTGCCAGACAGGACGCCCGAACAGGTCTGACATGCTGTTTGACATAGAGATATCGAAGACCAGCATGACCGGAATTAACAGGATCGCGATGGCCGCCACGATCATGCAGTTGATCGCAAAAAGCCAAATGACATCACCCGGCTTGCCCGTTTTTTGCAAGCCGTTATCCGTCAGTTTCGGCGAGCGCAGAAATGTCAGCAGATCGCGTGTGGTCGCTATTAGACGGTCGGAGGCCCATCCAATGGTTGAGTTGGGTTCGAACATGCGGCAAAGAGCCTCGATAACAATAATTCAGGTACGGACGAATCATATGGCAGGCCATAGTAAATTTGCAAATATCAAGCACCGCAAGGGCGCACAGGACAAGAAGCGCTCGGCGATGTTCTCGAAACTCAGCCGCGAGATTACCGTGGCGGCAAAATCGGGCATGCCCGACCCTGACATGAACCCCCGCCTGCGGCTGGCCGTGAATAATGCCAAGGGCCAGTCCATGCCCAAGGATAATATCCAACGCGCCATCGACAAGGCATCAGCCAATGAAGGCGATGACTATAAAGAAGTTCGATATGAAGGCTTTGGCCCGGGCGGCGTGTCGTTGATCGTCGAGGCGCTGACTGACAATACGAATCGCACGGTGACCAATGTGCGCACCATATTCTCGCGCAATGGCGGAAATATGGGAGAAACGGGTTCGGTGTCCCATGGCTTTGAACGGGTTGGCTATATTGTCTATCCCGCCAGCGCTGGTGATGAGGATACCGTTATGGAAGCGGTGATGGAAGCCGGTGGTGATGACATTCAGTCTTCCGAAGACGGCCATGAAATCTGGACCGCGATGGAAGATTTGCACGAAGTGGCCGGCGCACTGGAAAAATCCCTCGGCGAGGCGGAAAGCGTCAAGCTGGCGTGGAAGCCTTCGGTAGAGGTTGAAGTGGATGCCGCGCAGGCGGAAACCTTGCTCAACCTGATCGATGCGCTGGAAGAAGATGACGATGTCCAGACCGTCCACGGCAACTACACTGTTTCCGACGAAATCATGGAAAAACTGAACGCCGGGTGATCATGAAGCCATGATTATCCTGGGCCTCGACCCCGGCCTTGGCACCACTGGCTGGGGCGTGATCAGTGCCGAGGGCAATCGGCTGTCGCATATTGCCAATGGGCAGATAAAGACTGATCCGAAAATGCCGCTGGCGAGCCGGTTGCTGAAGCTCGATCTCGAACTGACCGACCTGCTGCTGGAATATAAGCCGGATGCGGCGGCGGTTGAGGAAGTGTTCGTCAACAGCAATCCGCAAAGCACGTTGAAACTGGGACAGGCGCGCGGCGTTGTGCTGCTCGGCGCATCGCGCTCGGGGCTTGCGGTCGGCGAATATGCCGCGCGGGCGGTCAAGAAATCGGTGGTTGGTGTCGGCAAAGCGGACAAGGAGCAGGTGCAGGCAATGCTCAAAATCCTGTTGCCGGGCGTGAAGCTGGCTGGCCATGATGCGGCCGACGCGCTGGCCGTGGCGATCACCCATGCGCATCATCGCGGGCGTTGAGAGCAAAAAGAACAAAACAAAAACTCGACAGATTCGCCAGTCGCGCTAAAACACTATCATGATTGCAAAACTCACCGGCATTATCGACGAAATCGGCACGGACAATATTGTGCTGGATGTGAACGGCGTCGGCTATCTGGTCTTTGCCTCGTCGCGCACGATCACCGCGATTGGCGGGGTTGGCGATGGCGCGACCATCTATACCGAAATGCAGGTTAGCGAGACCGACATGCGCCTGATGGGCTTTGCCTCGGGGTCGGAGCGCGACTGGTTCCGGCTGCTAATCTCCGTACAGGGCGTCGGCGGCAAGGTCGCGCTTGCGATCCTTTCCGCGCTGGAAACGGCAGAAATTTCGCGCGCTGTCGCCACTGGCGACAAAGCGATGGTCGCGCGGGCCAATGGCGTGGGTCCAAAACTGGCGCTGCGCATTGTCAACGAGCTGAAAGACAAGGTCGGCGGCATTGCGACCGACCCGATTGCGGGCAGCGGCGGCGCGATCCATGCGCCGTCAAGCAATAGCGCCGATGCGGTCAGCGCGCTGCAAAATCTGGGCTTCAAACCGGCGGAGGCGAGTGCGGCGGTCGCGGCTGCCGATGCCGAGGCGGGTGAGGGCGTGACACTGGACGCGCTGGTGCGGCTGGCGTTGAAGAAGGCGGCGAAGTGAGGTGAGAATCACCCTTCTCATCTTGCTCGTTTGCATGGCTCCATCGGCAGCAAACGCATGCATGGCTGAGCCAGTTCCGCAGGCGATGATATACAAATCCAAGCCGTCAGATGCTTCTGGCAATACCACGATGATAAGGGGGAAAATAACGGAATACTTGCCCAAATCTTGGACTGTCAGAGTTCGGGTTCTGGAAGGGCCAGCAGAACTAAAAGGTAATACAATTTCAGTCAGTCCGGATGATTTTTCATCTTGCACTACCTTTGGCCGTGAAGTCGGCTATTTGGCTGTGAGAAGGGACCTGCGTTCAAAGGATCCGAAAAAGTTCGTGGCTGATGTGTTTGAACGAAGTTGGCTTGACTGGATCGTTGATCTATTTGGTGGCGATCCATATTACCTTGCTAGTGATAGAGTTGTACCATTGCATTTGAGTTTTCCGGAATGAACGAAGACCGCCTCTCCGATCCCGAACGCAAAGTCGAAGATATCGATGCTGCGCTGCGCCCGAAATCGCTCGACGAATTTATCGGGCAGGAAGCGGCGCGATCCAACTTGCGTGTGTTTATCGAGGCGGCGAAAAGCCGCAGCGAGGCACTGGACCATACGCTGTTTTTTGGCCCGCCGGGTCTGGGCAAGACCACGCTGGCGCAGATTATCGCGCGGGAACTGGGCGTGGGTTTTCGCGCGACATCCGGGCCGGTCATTGCCAAATCCGGCGATCTCGCTGCTCTGCTGACGAATCTTGAGGAAGGCGATGTTCTTTTCATCGACGAAATTCACCGGCTCAATCCGGTGGTCGAGGAAGTGCTTTATCCGGCGATGGAAGACCGGGCGCTCGACCTGATCATCGGCGAGGGGCCGTCGGCGCGCAGCGTGCGGATTGATCTACCGCAATTCACGCTCATAGGTGCGACCACGCGGCAGGGGCTTTTGACCACGCCGCTGCGCGATCGTTTTGGGATTCCGGTGCGGCTCAATTTCTACAGCGTCGAGGAGCTGGAAAAGGTCGTCCACCGCGCCGCCAAATTGCTGGATCTGGGTATCGCGCCTGATGGCGCCACCGAAGTCGCGCGCCGTGCGCGCGGAACCCCGCGTATCGCTGGTCGCCTGCTCCGCCGGGTGCGGGACTTTGCCAATGTGGCGGGCACGGCCATGGTGGACCAGAAAACCGCCGACGCCTCGCTCACCCGGCTGGAGGTCGACAGCATCGGTCTTGACGCCATGGATCGCCGCTATCTTCATATGATTGCGGATATATACAAAGGCGGGCCTGTCGGTGTCGAAACGCTGGCCGCCGGTCTGTCCGAACCCCGCGATACGATTGAAGAAGTGATCGAGCCTTATCTCATCCAACTCGGCCTCGTCGCGCGAACGGCAAGAGGCCGCGCGCTCAACGATCGTGGCTGGCAGCATCTGGGGCTGAAGCCACCTGCCGGCAAAGAAGTGGACGGGCAGCTATTTGATTAACCCGTACCTCTCCCCTTGAGGGAGAGGACAGATTTGCTTGCAAACTTGTATGCTAGAAAATCTTGGTGAGGGGTAGAGAGGAAGCGCCAAGCCAGACCCCTCTCCAACTCGACTAGGCAGGCAAGCTGCCAAGTCTCCGTTTCCTCTCCCTCAAGGGGAGAGGAGTCAGACCGCACCAATCTGCCCCGCATCTGCCCAGGTCGCGTGCGTTCCGCTGCTGATCCGATGCGGCAGGATGATTGTGCAGACCGGTCCGGCTGAAATGTCTTTTGCATCGACAATGATGCACTCGCTGCGGTCCTGCGCCATGTCGGTGATAAAGCTGATCAGATAGCCGTCATCCTCTTCGGCCGCCCCCGCACGCGGAATAAACGGGGCTTCCGAACCAAAGCGGTCATCGCCGAAATAGAGACGTTCCGCCGTGCCGGTTTCCAGATCATGTTTGACCAGACCGTTGAACAGGAACCAGCCGGGATGGCCCGTGACGCTGTAAACATAGCGATAGGGCCCGCCCGCCGCTTGCTGGTTGATCATGCCGAATTCGACCGGATAGTCGTCGAATAAAGTCTCTTCCCGCGTCTCGCCGGTATTCAGATTGAACCGCCAGCGATGCAGTTCGGGCTGAAAACTGTGCAGATCGATACTCGCGCCCATGCTTTCATAGCCCGCCGGGAAATCGGTCAGCGGCTTAGGCACTGGCTGGTTCTGGAAATAGCCGTCGAGCACCAGCTCATCACCCTCTTCAAAGGCATTGGCCCAGTGGAGAACATAGGTTGGTTTGGCTTCAAACCACTTAATGTCTTCCGGCTGCCCCATGCGCGGGATGATCCCGAAGCGCGTCGGTTCGTCGGGATGGTAAGAAGGGACATAGAGATTCTGTTCGATCAGCTCCGGTTTCCAATAGAGCGGGCAGTCGTTGAAAATTGCATAGTTTTCGCTGAACGCCATGTCATGCGGCAGACGCGCGCCGGGCAGTTCTACCGGAATGGAATGTCTGAGTCGATCATCCGGACCGACCACGCCATAATGAAGAAAGGGCGCTTCGGTGCTGTAATTAAAGAACAGCAGCTCGCCGGTTTTCTCATCCACTTTGGGATGGGCCGAAATACCGTCTTCCGGAACCCAGTCCGCCGTGCCCAAAGTTTCCAGTGTTTCCGGGTCGAGCTGATAGCCTTCGCCGCATTGGTAAAAGGTGGAGAGGATTTTTCCGGCATGGACGACAACATCAGTGGAGCTGCTGTCCTTGACGCTGCCATGGGCGCCCCAGCCGGGCCGCTTGGAATCGGACGGTCTGCCCATGATTCCGACCCATAGGGGGCCACCTTCGGCCTGCTCTGCCTCAAAGCCTTTGGTGCGGACAAAGCGGTTGCGATAGCTGGCCTTGCCGTCCTTGATGCGAAGCGCGTGGATCATCCCGTCGCCGTCAAAAGGATGATAGCGGCCGATACTGTCATGCACCGGATTTTCGGTGTTGCGGACATATACGCCGTCTATATCCGCCGGGATCGTACCGATGACTTCGAGGCTGTCCGCTTCCAGCTCTTCAAAAACCGGTGTCCAGGCGCCATTGCGATAGGGATGGTCATTCGCCCCCAGCGTCGTCTTAATCTGGTTCACCGGTATGTTCATCAGTCCCTCAGCAGTTCGTTTATGCCTGTTTTCGAGCGCGTTTGCGCGTCGACGGTTTTGACGATCACCGCGCAATAAAGTGACGGGCCGGGCACGCCGTCAATATTGGCTTTAGGCGGTGTCGCGCCCGGCACAACGACAGCATAAGGCGGAACTTCTCCGATGTGAACCTTGCCGGTTACCCGGTCGATTATCTTGGTAGATGCGCCGAGATAAACACCCATGGAAAGCACTGCGCCTTCGCCGACACGCACACCTTCGGCGACTTCGCTGCGCGCGCCAATAAACGCGCCGTCTTCGATGATCACGGGGCCAGCCTGCAGGGGTTCGAGAACGCCGCCAATGCCGGCGCCACCGGAAATATGGACATTCTTGCCGATCTGCGCGCAGCTGCCAACGGTGGCCCATGTGTCAATCATCGCGCCGTCATCGACGAAAGCGCCGATATTCACGAAACTCGGCATCAGCACAACATTACGTCCGATATGCGAACCATGGCGCACGACCGCACCGGGAACTGCCCGAAACCCGGCTTCGCGGAAACGGTTCTCGCCCCAGTCGGTAAATTTGCTCGGCACCTTGTCCCAATAGTTTGCGCCGCCGGGCCCTTCGATGACCTGATTGTCGTTCAGCCGGAAAGAGAGCAGCACGGCCTTTTTCAGCCATTGGTTGACGACCCATTTGTCGCCCTGCTTTTCCGCGACACGCGCCGACCCATTGTCGAGGCTGGCGAGGGCGGCATTGACGGCTTCGCGCTCCGGCCCCTGGCTGGTGATGCTCAGCGAGTCGCGTTTGTCCCAGGCGGTTTCAATGGCTTTTTGCAATTCTGTCGTCATAGCGATGTTTCTTCCCTGTTCGATGAGAGGCCAGCTACCCAGCTTTCCAAGTCGGTAATTTCATGATCGATATAGTCCGGAGCATGATCGCGCGCGCCCCATTCCGAACCGGTATTGACCCAGATGGTGGTCATGCCCAAATCTTTCGCCGGACGCAAATTGCGCGCCATGTCTTCGACAAATAATGAGCGTTTTGGATCAATCCCGGTGGTCTTGATAAGGCTGTCATAAGCCGCTTTTTCCGGTTTGGGGATAAGGTCGGTGGCCAGCACATCATGTATCTGGTCAAACAACCCGCCGAGACCGCGATTTTCCAAGACCCGCTCTGCATAGGGCCGGTCGCCGTTGGTGAAGACCAGTTTTTCACCGGGCAGCGCGGCAATCGCGCTGTGCAGTGCCGGTGCTCGGGACAGGCGGCTCATGTCGATATCATGGACATAGTCCAGAAAATCCTGTGGGTTCGTATCGTGATGATGCATCAGTCCCGCCAAAGTGGTGCCGTGATCATGAAAATAGGTTTTCTGCACCTTGCGCGCTTCTATGTGGTCAACATCCAACGTGCGTTGGATATATTCACCCATTTTGATATCGATCAACGAAAATAGATCGCACTCGGCCGGGTAAAGTACGTTGTCCAGATCAAATATCCAGTGATCGACATGAGAAAAATCCGGTGGCATGGTCGAAGCGACTAATCACTCCGCCGCGTTCGGGCAAGCATTGATCGCTGTTAAGCTGTAGGTAAGAGCGGTTGCTTATACACTATCGTGTAATCGGGGAAGTGCGTAAATATGAAAACATATCGGTTGGGTCGCGGCTATTTTCTGGGAACAGCGCTGTTGCCGCTGATTCTGCTTTCTGCCTGTGGCGGCGGTGGCTCTCGCCCTGCTCCTGCCCCAGCACCGACCCCGCCGGCCGCACCGCCGGTTCCCACTCCCAATCCTACCCCCACGCCTGCACCGACTCCAACCCCGACATCTTTTGATACAGCTGAATTTCGGCGCTCTGACGGGCCAACGCAGCATGGCGCTATTGATGCCTATAATTCGGGCGCGACGGGCGACGGGATTATCATTGGCGTGATTGATAGCGGAATTAATCCCAACAGTGTTGAATTTGCCGGCCGTATCCATCCCGACAGTCAGGATTTTGCCGGCAGTCGCGGCATTGGCGATGAGGGCGGCCATGGCTCAGCCGTGGCCTCGGTAGCCGCGGCAGGCAAGAATGACATAGACATCCATGGCATCGCCTTTGACAGCGACCTATTGGTTCTGCGCACGGATAGTCCGGGCACGTGCGCTATGGACGATCCCGATGATCCCGACGATGACGGCTGCAGTCATAATAGCGGTGCAATTGCATCGGCGATCAATCAGGCGCGGGTTACCGGCGCCCGGGTCGTTAATATTTCGCTTGGCGGTCCCGATATTTCCAGCACGGTCCGCAACGCCATTTCCAATGCCGCTGCCGCAGGCGTCGTGGTGGTCGTTTCCGCTGGCAATGATGGCGCTGCAACACCCGATGGTTTCGCTGCCGGGATTGCGGATAGCGGGAATGGTCACGTCATCATCGCCGGTTCGGTTGGTACCAGTGAAAATATTTCCTCATTCAGCAACCGCGCCGGCGCGCAGTCCGCCAATTTCCTGACCGCCTTGGGCGAGCGGGTGCAGGCGGATGATAATGCCGGAACCGCTTTCTTATGGAGCGGCACGTCCTTTTCCGCACCACAAATTTCCGGTGCCGTCGCGTTGCTCGCGCAGGCCTTTCCGAATCTGACCGGCGCGCAGATTGTCGATCTGCTGCTGACCAGCGCGCGCGATGCCGGCGTTGCCGGCACCGATGCGATCTATGGCCGCGGCGTGCTTGATATAGCCGCCGCTTTTCAGCCGCAGGGCCAGGCCTCATTGGCGGGGAGTAAAGTTGCGGTTGATCTGACCGCGTCCGGTGGCCAAACCTCGGCAGCGATGGGCGACGCCGCGCTGCAAGGGCAGAATGTTGGCGCTGTTATTCTGGATGGCTTTGACCGCGCGTTTGCGCTCAACTTGGCGCATGATCTGACAGTCGCGGTGCCGGAATATAAGTTAACCGGCGCGCTGAGCGGCGATCGTCGCAATATGACCGCCTCCAGCTCTGGCGTACAAATCGCCGTGAATATCGGACGTACGCCGGTGGGACTGATCGACCGCGATAATCTCACTCTGTCGAACAGCAATGCCCGCAAGGCGCGGATGTTGGCGGCTTCGGTGATGACGCAAGTCTCGCCGGAAATGAAAGTGGCGTTCGGTTTCCGGCAAAGTTCGAGCGGATTGGTCGCGCAGATGCAGGGTGCTCGTTCGCCAGCCTTTCTGGTCGCGCCAACGCCGACCAGCGAGCGCGGCTTTACCGGACACGTGAAAAGCGCGCTGGCGGTGCGCCAGGAAATTGCTGGCTTCGGGCTGACTGCAAGCGCGGAAAGTGGAACAGCGCGCCTGGATTCAGGCGAAAGCAGACTGGATGATCTGACCGGATTAGATCGTGAGCGCTATCGGTTCAGCGGCCTCGGCCTTGCCCTAGATCGCGAAATCGGCGCGGCGTCCTTCAGCATCGCCGCGAATTGGCTCAGCGAAGGCGACAGCATATTGGGCTCGCGTTTTGTCGATACCATCGGTGCACGCGGCGCGCAAAGCTGGTTTGTTGATGGTCGCGCGGGATATGACATCGGCAATGGCTGGCGCGCCGGGGCAAGCTGGCGACAGGGCTGGACGCAGGTCGATAGCGCCAGTCTGGTCACCGGCGGGACGCTCAAAACATCCAGTTTCGCAGCTGATATCAGTAAGGCGGGATTATTCGATAGCTCTGACCAGATCGCTTTGCGTTTCGCGCAACCGCTGCGGGTATCGTCGGGTGGGCTCAATCTCAATCTGCCGGTCGGTTACAGCTATGACACCCTGCAGACGGAATTTGGTCAGCGGACGCTCAATCTCGCGCCGGAAGGCCGCGAGCTGGTCAGCGAACTGGCTTATGCGACGCCGCTTTGGGGCGGGTATCTCAATACCAACCTGTTCTGGCGGCAAGAGCCCGGGCATTTTGAAGCGCTCAATGATGATTTTGGCGGAGCAGTGCGGTTTCAGCTGAAATTTTGAGGGGATTCTTTTTGGACCTCAGGCGCCGGGCGCGGGCTTAATTTATTTGACCTCAGGCGCCGGGCGGCGACATCCGTCGCCTTGGCTACGCGCCATAAGGCGCGGCGGCCGGTCGGCCTTGCCTCCGCTTTGCGTCGGTTCGGCGTCAACCTTGTGTCAGATAACCGAGCGCAGCGAGGCAAGCGCGACCGCGCGCCCGAGCTTATGCGAGGAAAGCCAAGCGGGCGGATGCCCGCGCCCGGCGCCTGAGGTCAAATAGATTAAGCCCGCGCGCCCGTTTCTTCTGCCACACTCGCGCTGTTGTGACGCAGCGCCTTCAGCACGGTTTCGACAATGCCGTCGGCATCCAGACCCGCTTCAGCATATTGCACATCCGGTTTGTTATGTTCCTGGAACACATCCGGCAAGCGCATGGTGCGGATTTTGAGACCTGCATCGGTGAGGCCCGTATCGGACGCCAGCGTCAATACATGCGCCCCAAGACCGCCAACGGCGGCTTCCTCGACCGTCACTGCCACTTCATGCGTGGTTAGCAATTTGCGGATCAGTTCTTCGTCCAGCGGTTTGGCAAAGCGCAGATCAGCAACCGTGGTGCTCAGCCCCTTGGCATCGAGGCGGTCGGCGGCTTTCAGCGCCTCGCCGAGACGCGCGCCGAGTGACAGGATGGCAACCTTGCTGCCTTCGCGCACAATCCGGCCCTTGCCGATTTCCAGTTTTTTAAGCTTTTCCGGTATTTCAACGCCCGTACCATTGCCGCGCGGATAGCGGAAGGCGATCGGGCCGTCGTCATATTGCGCGGCGGTATAGGTCATGTGGGCTAGCTCTGCCTCATCAGCAGCGGCCATTACCACCATATTGGGCAAAGTTGCGAGATAGGTGATGTCGAACGATCCGGCATGGGTGCTGCCATCCGCGCCAACAAGGCCCGCCCGGTCAATCGCGAAGCGCACCGGCAGATTCTGGATCGCGACATCATGCACGACCTGGTCATAAGCGCGCTGCAGGAAGGTGGAATAGATCGCGGCAAAGGGACGCATCCCTTGCGCGGCCAGACCAGCGGCGAAGGTTACGCCATGCTGCTCGGCAATGCCGACATCAAAGGCGCGATCGGGATGGGCCTGCGCAAACTTGTCGACGCCGGTGCCGGATGGCATGGCTGCGGTAATGGCGCAGATAAGCGGGTCGGTATCAGCGAGCTTTGCCAAGGTCTCGCCAAAGACATTCTGATAAGCGGGCGGTCCGCCACCCGGACCCTTGTCCTGCTTGCCGGAGACGACATCAAATTTGGCGACGCCATGATATTTGTCCGCAGCTTCTTCGGCAAATTTATAGCCTTTGCCTTTTTCGGTAACGCAGTGGATCAACACCGGTCCTTCGGCATTGTCGCGGACATTTTCGAGCACCGGGATCAGCTGGTCCATATTATGGCCGTCAATCGGACCGACATAGTAAAAGCCGAGTTCTTCAAACAAAGTGCCACCCATCGCCATGCCGCGGGCATATTCCTCGGCTTTGGCGGTGGCCTTGTGGACGCGGCGGGACAGCTTGGCGGTCATCTTGCTCGCAAATTTGCGGATGCCGAGATATTCGCTGGAGGATACCAGCCGCGCCAGATAGCCGGACAGACCGCCAACTGGTGGCGCAATCGACATATCATTGTCATTGAGAATAACGACCAGACGATTACCAGCGGCCTGCGCGTTGTTCATCGCTTCATAGGCCATGCCGGCACTCATCGCGCCATCGCCAATCACGGCAATGCCGCGACCCGGTTTGCCAGCCATTTTATTGGCGACGGCAAAGCCCAGGGCTGCGCTGATCGATGTCGAGCTATGGGCAGCGCCGAACGGATCATATTCGCTTTCGCTGCGCTTGGTGAAGCCGGATAGTCCGCCGCCCTGACGCAAGGTGCGGATACGGTCGCGGCGGCCGGTGATGATCTTGTGCGGATAGCATTGATGGCCGACATCCCAGATCAGGCGATCCTCGGGCGTGTTGAATACATAATGGATCGCGGTGGTCAGCTCGACCACGCCCAGTCCCGCGCCCAGATGGCCGCCGGTTACCGAAACAGTGTCGATAACTTCGCTGCGCAATTCGTCGGCAAATTGCCGCAATTGCTCGGGCTTTAACTTTCGCAGATCCGCAGGAAGCGATACTGTATCCAGAAGCGGTGTTTTTGGGCCTGACATGTATACTCCCTGTTTCGTCCCAGCTTTAGCGATATTGGCCGCTAATGTCGAACATTCAGCAGAAAGGCCATGAATATTTGCTGACAGCCTTATCTGATCTGCAAAAAAGTGCCTTTAGCTACATTTCTGGCAGACACCGCGCACTTCAATGACCGGGCGTATCGAACTAAACCCTTGTTCTTGCGCTACATCCCGCACTTTTGATGACAAGGCATCATCGTCAATATGGGTCGCTTCCCCGCATGTGTCGCACACCAGAAAGATGCAATCATGCTCACAACCGGGATGGCTGTTGGCGAGATAGGCATTGGCGCTTTCCACCCGCATGGCGAGGTTTTTGGCAACGAACAGGTCGAGAATCCGGTAAACGCTATTGGGCGCCACGCGCTTTCCGCGAGCAGTCGATACCAGCTCGGCTATATCATAGGCCGAGGCTGGCCGCGAAAAACCCGACAGCGCTTCAAAAATCGCAGCGCGCGTTTCGGTCCATTTTTCGCCGGATGCTTCCAGATTATGGCGTGCCGCATCCGCGAGAGATGCACCGTGATGCTCGTGATGATCATGTTTTCCCATAGGGGTGATTTAGGGATTTTTGAGGGTGAGGGCAAGAGTAGGGAGTCTTTGCTTACTCCCTCAGGCGCCGGGCGCGGAGTTGTTTATTGAACCTCAGGCGCCGGGCGGGCCCATCCGGGCCCTTGGCTACGCGCCATAAGGCGCGGCGGCCGGTCGGCCTTGCCTCGCTATGCTCGGACGATGCTCTTGAAGTTGGAACTAAAGCCGTAACCTCTAAAGGTCGCGTTGAACCGACGCGAAGCGGAGGCAAGCGCGCCCGCGCGCCCGAGCTATGCGAGGAAAGCCAGGCGGGCGGATGCCCGCGCCCGGCGCCTGAGGTTAAATAAACTAATGCGTTGCGCGGTAATTCAGGTCGTGGCCCAGCGCGAGTATCCCGACACCAACCATCGTGAACAATATTTCCGTTCCGCCATGATCGCCTTGGTGGCCGATGGTGATAGCGCCAGCCATGATACCAAGCCCAAGCCCGCCAATCGCCGCTGGCATGATATAGCCATGATCCAGCACACCGCGGCCCAGCGTGAACAGGCCCAGCGCGATGGCGACACCAATACCGATTTCATGAACAATAGGATCAAGCAAAGCGCCTGCCGCCGATGACAGGACAGCGACAAACAGCATCGTCGAGATGCAATGGACCAGGCAAAGGCCCGAGACGAGCACCGCGATACGGTCCCACAATCCATCCTTGCCCAAAAGGCCGTCTTTGTTCCAAAGGTTCGACGTCGTAAACACGACTCAGCTATCCATTACGTTTGAGTGTTTCACCAGATATAGGCTGCGCAGTGTTAAGATACAACATATCATTTCCGGATTTACGCGGATTTTTGACCCGTTTCTCTTGTCAGGCCATGATTTTGTCATCACATAGCTCGCCATGAGCACTATTGTCGAACCTCTCCCCACCAAAGGCGCGCTGAACCGGGCTCGTCCGGTTGCGGTCGCCAACTGGCTGTTATCCGTCGCTTTTCTGGTGTTCATCATGGTTATTGTCGGCGGCATTACCCGTTTGACCGAATCGGGCCTATCGATCACCGAGTGGAAACCGATAATGGGCGCGATTCCGCCACTAAGTGATGCGGATTGGTTGTCAGAATTTGAAAAATATAAGCAAATACCGGAATATATCGAAATTACCGGCCCGGCAGGCATGACACTGGCGGACTTTAAGTTCATCTATTTCTGGGAATGGATTCATCGGCTTTTGGGCCGGGTAATCGGCTTGGCCTTTGCGCTTCCGTTTCTCTATTTTGCCATAAAGCGCGCCATTCCCGAAGGCTATGGCTGGCGCCTCACCGGTCTGCTGTGTCTCGGCGGTCTGCAGGGCTTTATCGGATGGTGGATGGTCAGTTCCGGCCTGTCGGAACTGACCGATGTCAGCCATTTCCGGCTCGCAACCCATTTGTTGCTGGCGCTATTCATTCTGTCCTGTCTGGTCTGGACGGCACTTGATCTGAGACGGCTTGCAGGCGGGGCGACCAAACCGGCCCGAATGACCAGCTTTGGCCTCGTTGTCGCTCTGGTACTCTTCCTGCAGCTCTTGTTTGGCGCCTATGTCGCTGGCCTTAACGCCGGCTATGTCTCCAACACATGGCCGCTAATGAACGACAATTTCATACCCGAAGGCATTGATTTTACCCTTGGCGCATGGGCGGCAGTAAACAATGATCCCTATTTGACCCATTTCATCCATCGCTGGTGGGCGTGGGTTACGGTCGGCTTTCTAATTGTGCTGGCCCGCAAAGTCCGCAGTCGGTCGCGCATGGCTTCGATTGCCATTCACAGCGCGTTCGGCACTCAGATACTCCTTGGTATTGCTACCGTTATGACGGGTATGGATATTACATTGGCGGTGCTGCATCAGGCGGTTGGCGCGCTGGTGGTGGCCGCAACGGCATGGGGTATCCATATATTGGGATGTCAAAACCCCGATCCGGTCGTGGCATGACCGGCAAGCCCAGCCTGATCTACACCGTGTTCGGGTCCAGCACAGAGGCTAATCAGGTCGCCAGAACCCTGATCGAGGAAAAGCTGGTAGCCTGCGCCAATCATTTTGCGCCCGCGGTCTCGCAATATGTCTGGGAGGGGGAATTTTGCGAGGAACAGGAATATCCCGTGCTTCTCAAAACGCTGGAAACACAGGCAGAAGCGGCGATGCAGCGCCTGAAAACGCTCCATAGTTATGATACGCCCGCTATCTTGAGCTGGCCCGCTGATCAAAGCGATCCCGCTTATGCAAAATGGCTCTCCGAACAGATCGCTTTATAGAAGAGGGTATTATTATACCCGTCAGCAAAACCGCAGTTTCGCTTGACTTGAAGCGAAAACGGCGCCAATAGCCCCTCACCAAGGCCGGGCACCAGCTCGGCTTTTATCATTTTGATTCGTCGCCCTCCCTTGTGGAGGGCTCCAAAGGAGCCAAGCCCATGAAGGCTATCACCAAACAGACGCAGTCGGTCAAACCCGCAGACGTTGAAAAGAAATGGCATATTATTGATGCCGAAGATCTGGTTGTAGGCCGCGTTGCCACGATCATCGCCAACATCCTGCGCGGCAAGCACAAGCCCAGCTACACCCCGCATGTCGATTGCGGCGATCACGTCATCGTGATCAATGCGGGCAAGGTGAAGTTCACCGGCAACAAGACCAAACAGAAAGTCTATTACAAGCACACCGGTTATCCCGGCGGCCTGAAAGAGCGCACAGCGGAAAAAGTCCTTGAAGGTCAATTTCCCGAGCGTGTTTTGGAAAAAGCGGTTGAGCGCATGATTCCAAAAGGTCCACTTGGCTTTGCGCAGATGCGTAACCTGCACCTCTTCAATGGCACCGAGCATCCTTATGCCGGCCAAGATCCTCAGCCACTCGACGTGGCTTCCATGAACCGCAAGAACAAGGTGAGCGCATAATGTCTGATGTAAAAACCGATCTCGCTGATCTTAAAGAAATTGCTGGCGATGTTGTAACCGCTGCACCAGCTGAAGCCGGCGCAACAGAAACTGTTGAGCCACCCGTATCGACCATGCCACTGCGCGAGCAGGAGCTTGATCAATATGGCCGCGCTTATGCAACCGGTCGCCGTAAAGACGCGGTCGCCCGTGTCTGGCTGAAGCCCGGCAAAGGCAAGATCACCGTTAATGGCCGTGATCAGGAAACCTATTTCGCGCGCCCAACCCTGCGTCTGGTTCTTAACCAGGTTTTCGCCATTACCGAGCGCGAAGGCCAGTATGATGTCGACGTGACGGTTAAAGGCGGCGGACTGTCCGGCCAGGCTGGCGCTGTGAAACATGGTATTTCACAAGCTCTGACCAAATATGAACCAGCGCTTCGTGCCACGGTCAAAGCGGCAGGCTTCCTGACCCGCGACAGCCGTAAGGTCGAGCGTAAGAAATATGGTAAGGCGAAGGCGCGTAAGAGCTTCCAGTTCTCGAAACGCTAAACCTTATATTATATCCAAGTTTCGAAAGAGGCGGCCTGCGGGTCGCCTTTTTTATTGGTGATTCTGGTAGCGTTTCTGATGGAGAGAACAGCGCGAAATCGAACTATGATACCCATGATGACTATTTTGTACAATGCAGCGGTCGTGATTATCGCTAAACAGAATTCCGGAACAATAATGCGACCCGTTGTTTCACCGCCCCGTCTGGCTCCTCAAGCCGGCGGGGCCTTTTTTTGGATAATGGCAGTGTTTTCGTTTGAACTCCTGGTGCCATCATATGACCAGCAGCTTAGCCGGCCTTGATCCCAAAAAATCGAAGGGTGCATTGCAAAAATCCACGGCTACGATAGCAAGGCGGCAGTTCAATTCACGGGAGTGTAACTGAAATGATTTTCAACCGTCGCCAGTTTGGAGCAACCATGCTGGGAGCCGCCTTTGCGGGCCTGGCCACTCGGGCCTATGCCAACCTTCCATTTACAGGTAAAAATGAGGTGGCGGGCTATGGCGATTTGCTGTCCGATCCGGGCCGGCTTCTCGACCTGCCAGAGGGGTTTTCCTACAAAGTTATCTCGCGGCTTGGCAACCTGATGACTGACGGAATGGTTGTACCGAATTCCGCAGATGGCATGGGCTGTATCGATATTGGTGACGGCAAGGTTGCCTTGATCCGCAACCATGAGTTGGATCACCGCCAACTGGCCGAAGGGCCATTCCGCAGCATGGTGGGGCCTGAATTCAAGGCTTATGACCGACTCAGTGATAAATCCAAAATGCCCGTACCCGGCGGCACAACGACGCTGATCTACGACATGAATAAAGGTCGGGTGATGGAGGAATATCTGAGCCTTGTCGGCACCGTGCGCAACTGTTCGGGCGGCATCACCCCCTGGGGCAGCTGGCTGACCTGTGAAGAAAGCGCGCTCGAAGCTGGCGAAGGCGTGGACAAGAACCACGGTTATATTTTTGAAGTGCCCGCGGACCATAAGGGGCTTGTGGACCCTGTACCGTTGAAAGCCATGGGCTGCTTCGTCCATGAAGCGGTCTGCATTGATCCGCGCACGGGCATTGCCTATATGACGGAAGATCGCGGTAACAGTCTGTTCTATCGGTTCATTCCCAAGGTGAAAGGCAAACTGTCCGAGGGTGGTACGTTACAGGCATTGGCGCTGAAAGAAATATCCGATACGCGCAACTGGGACAGCGTGCAGATTACCCGCGGCAGCGCTCACCGTGCCGAATGGATCACATTGGATAATCCTGAACGAAGCGCGGGTGAAACGCGCGAACGCGGCGCAAAGCTGGGCGCGACATTATTTGCGCGCGGCGAGGGCATTTTCTGGGATGAGAAAGAGCAACAGCTTTTCTTTACCGCGACCAGCGGAGGCCCGAAAAAATTCGGACAGATTTTCCGCTACAAGCCGAGCAGGAAAGAAGGCGGTAGTGGCAAGCAGGGCAAGCTGGAACTGTTTCTCGAAAGCCAGGATCCGGCCATCTATAATCTTGGCGATAATATCTGTGTTATGCCCAACGGGCATCTGATGGTGTCGGAAGACCAATATACCGACATTACCAACAACCATCTGCGCGGCGTCACTCCGGACGGCAAAACATATATATTTGGCCGAACGCGCATCCAGACAGAATTTGCAGGTGCCTGTTTCTCACCAGATGGATCAACTATGTTTGTGAATCTCTATGCACCTACAACAACATTCGCAATTACCGGTCCCTGGGACAAGGTTGTCGGCTCATAATATTGCCAGAGGAAGTCCAAATCACCATCACCGCCCCATGTCTCGCTGAATGGTTCGGCTGGCCATATAGAAATGGAAAACTGACCAGATATACAGGCATTTGAAGATGATCATGGACCATTGCAGGCCTTTTGCATTGGCAGTATCGCAAGCGGCCTGGGCTGTGGAAACCAGATTTGTCGCCTTGCAGGCTTCCAATGATAAAGCGGGATCCATGCCTGACAGGAATGTTGAGTTTAATATGGTCGAAAGCCCGCCAATAAGCGGTGGTCCAAGACCATAGCCTAGCAAGTTGACGATGAACAATGTGATCGCGACGGCAGTCGCCCGCATCCGGCTATCAACAACGCCGCTTGGCACAGCATATAGCGGGCAAAGATAGGTATATAGGAGCATCTGTCCAACCATCATCAACGGGACGGCCAGCCATAGAGATTCGGCCAGATAGCCGGTCACATGCATGGGTATGACGCCGATCAGAGCAAGCATCGGTATCCACGCCAATGCTTTCGGGAACCGCTTTGCATATTTGTCAGCCAGAAAGCCCGACATATAGGTTCCGATGGATGCCATGACCGCCAGCGCCATTGCGATTTTCACAGAAGCGTCAAAAATTGATAATTCATGTGTGCGGATCAGGAACGATACCAGAAACTGGCCGACACCATAATTGACAAATGATGCGACGGTGACGCCCATGGTAACATGCCAATAAGATGGTTTCTCTGACAGGATTTTGAGCACCTCGCCAAAACCAACTTGTTCCTTGTTTTGCATTTCGAGCGGATCGGTATAGCCGCGCGGCGGTTCCTTTACCGTCATTTTCACAATTATTGCGACGATGATACCGGGAACGCCGACCACCACAAACGCAACGCGCCAACCTTCGATATTCTGCCAATCAAGCATGTTGACAGCCCACATCCAATTCCAGCTGGTCAGCAACGCGCCAATAGTGGCACCATCAAGACTGCCGACGATAAAGCCGCCAAAAACATAGGCCACCATCCCGCCAAGAGGAATACCCAACGCATAGACCGAAACTGCTGTGGAACGTTCGGCGGGGATGAAATAATCTGCGATGATGGAATTGGCTGGTGGCGAGCATCCTGCTTCCCCAATGCTTACCCCAATACGAAAGATGAAAAGCGCGATAAAACTGGTCGCAAACCCGCATAAAACGGTCATGAGGCTCCACAGCGCTACCGATGCTGCAATGATCCAGACGCGGTGATTTTTTTCCGAGAAACGCGCAATGGGAATGCCAACAAACGTGTAAAGAATCGCAAAGGCGGGACCGCCCAGCAGCCCCATTTGCCAATCCTCGACCCCGAATGACTCCTTGATAGGCTCGGTAAGTATGTTGATGATAGTGCGGTCGATGAAATTGAAGATATAAACCGTCAACAACGTACCCAGAATATATTTCCGGTAATTGCGGCTGCCATATCCCGTTTCGGGAGATCCATGACTGTCGGTTTGTGGGATGCTGCTCGCAGTGGCTTCGGCCAAATTCAAACTCCTGTCATGTTTCCCAATTGATGGTTACGCATGGATGTTATTGACGATACCCGATTTCAAAGTGAAGCAGCCGTCCGCAATTGAGAATGGCAGACCAATTCTTGTCGAAGCCCGGGCAGGCATCGCCTATTCTTTCGGCTTGGTTCCCGGCAGAGTGGTGGCCCTGCTATCTGACGGCGGGTGTGTTACCGGTGGCAAGGCACCGATGACGCCGTCGGGCGTCGCAATTGCCCGCATGCGAATATAGGCGGGGCGCGCCTGAATACGTTTCTGCCATGCCTGAATGTTCGGGAACTGCGTTTGATCAACCAAGTTCAGCTTAAACGCGACGTTGAGCGGCCAATCCATCATGATATCGGCGGCGGAAAATTCGGGGCCGCCAAACCACGGATTTTCTTTCAGATAATCTTCCGAATATTGCACAACATTTTCACTGTCGACCAGCATCGACCGCTGCTTCGGTGGATTGACGCGCCATGCCCGATAGTCGCTGAACAAACGTGCGGCCAAAGAGCCTTCAGCATAGTGCATCCATTTGATGTGGTGGGGATAGGCTTTGCTATCGATGGGCGGAACGAGTTTTCCGGGAGCGTGCCGGGAAAGAATCGTGTCGATTATGGCACCGGATTCTACGATAATGTCATCGCCATAGACAACTGTGGGTGCCATTGGCATGCCATGACCAAGCGCGCGAATTTGCATCATCGATGCCATCAGGTTTCCGCGAACATATTTCAGTTCGTAAGGCATGCCCAATTCTTCCATCAACCAGATAATCCGTTCGGATCGGCGGCCTTCAAGATGGTAGATTGTGATATCGGGAGCTGGCGTAGCGGCGGTCATTTTCTCCTCTTTTTCCGCTTGCATTGCTGCCTCTGTGGCAGGTTGGCTGGCCGCTAGGCCAAATGCCAGGAGACTGGCGCTCAATGAACTAAGCATGTCTCTTTTCCAATCCAACCATCTCCATCCTCCCTATTATTTTTTTGCATTTAAGCTTCTATTGAAAATATAGTCAATAATCTTGTTGGAGCGGTCGGACCAACTTGCTTGCC
The DNA here is from genome assembly GCF_965233695.1 of Parasphingorhabdus sp. Classification (GTDB taxonomy): domain Bacteria; phylum Pseudomonadota; class Alphaproteobacteria; order Sphingomonadales; family Sphingomonadaceae; genus Parasphingorhabdus. Next base: position 946,589 of record NZ_OZ247497.1, on the reverse strand, counting down.
ATCGCGGTCAGGGTTCCAGCTTCAAAGGTTGAATCCGGTTATTATAGTCATTCTGCACGGCGTTCATTGATCCCAAAATCATAGTGACAGTGATTTTCTCAATCTCTTCCCTGCTCATGTCGCTGTGGAGACAAAAGGCTCCCGCGGTTGCGGGGAGGCCGAAGGAAATATCTGTTACGGCTATGGCCAGGTCGATGGGAATATCAAAATTGGTCGCGACGATATCGGCAACATAATGAACGGCATCATTGCGGCTATAGTCCGTGGGGTCATGCCCGGCGGACAGGCTCGGCTCGGCTTGCAACCGTTCGACAATCAGCCCGCGTTCCTCGATATATTTGAGATATTGATGGGTGACGCCGCGTACAAGCTCTTCAAATGTCCGGGCTGCCTGTGCCTCCTGCGCCTGCAATTGTCGCAAGCATTTCAATTCGCGTTTCAAAAGGGCGCGAAGCAAATCTGTCAGGCTATCAAAATATGTATAGACAAGTGACTTGCTAATTCCGGCCTTTCTGCCGATCAGTTCCATGCTCAGCACGGCCACACCATCGCTCGCAACAATATCTGCCGTATGATCGAGGATCAACGACTTGCGTTTCTCTGGACTAAGGCGGCGCCTTTTGATGGAAGTTTCTTTATTCATTGTTTCAACTGTTACCATATTATGATTTGCTGATGAAGCACGAAGGCTGCCGGAATGGGAGCGATGTTCAAAAGCTTGTCGGATCGATCCACATCATGTCGTCAATCGATTCTGATTTCGGTGCAGAGACATTTTCCTGAATGGAAATCACATTTCCGTCGGGATCATGGGCATAATATATTTTCCAGCCCCTGCTGATCTTGGCCGGGCCGACCAGTTTAATTCCCAGTTTGGCCAGCCGATCGCGCTCTGCGTCAGCATCAGTGACTTCAAAGGCTGTCATATTATAGCCGATCTGATCGATTTTTGCAGGTTCATTGCGGGCTGGCGTTGCCGGTTTGACAAATTCCCAAAATTCAAGCTCGAGATTGCGGACGGCAAACCACGCGCTGCGCAGGGCCACGCCATCAATTGCGACGATATTATCCATATTCGGGAAGTTGGAATATTCACCGCGCCGTCTTGCGCCGTAACCGATAAACTTGGTGTAGAAATCAGCGATCCGGTCCGCATCCGACGTTGCTCCGCCAATGTGGGTTATCCAGGCGCTGTCCTGTCGGCGGGGTCTATCGACAGTCTCATTCTCGATGATGGTGCCGTCAGGATCTCGGCCATAGGCATAGGTGACACCATAGCCGCCCAAATCGACCGGAGCATTTCTGGAAACCATCTCCAGGCCGTTTTTTTGAAATTTTGGCAGGGCCGGATCGGTGGCCGGAGATTGAAAACACATATGGGTATATCCGGGGCCAATAACCGGTTTGACATAAGGCGGCGTGGGGGCGTCTGGATCAAAGTCGACCAGTGTTACAAAAACCGTCGGGGTTTTAATTAGCGCAATTTCGATATTTCCATATTGCCTGGCAGTCATTTCGGGATGATAGACTTGGCTGGCGGCGACCTTGTATCGACTGACCAGTTCAAACGGCACTGCATTTTGATAAAAGGCGATGCTCTGATCAATGTCCGACACTGTCTTGCCTATGAATCGCACGCCCTTGATCCTGGTGTTGCCCAGACTGGCCGGACGGAAAAAAGGCGTTTGCACGATGCGCGGCGGACTGGTTGCCGTGGCGACCGGGTCAGTGGCTGCGGTCTGCACACATGATGTCAGGGTCAGGCCGAGAGCAAAGCTCATGGAAAGAGTGACGATATTTAATTTGACCATGATTCCCTTCCTTAGTCGGCGCTGTAAACCAGCAGGACATTGCCGGGTATCTGTCCGAATTTGTCATAGCCGCTGTTGACGATAAGCAACCCGCCAGCGACGATGGGCCCAGCAGAATCTATTGAGCCACCCCGTGCGCTAACGCCATTCAGTGTTTCATATTCCCGCCGGGTATCGGTGCTCCACAATATCTCTCCACCGTCAGCTTTGTAGGCGCGCAATATGCCGTTCAGCGCACCAGCGAACACGACGCCCGGCATATGGGTTGGCGGGGCGGACAGAGCGGTCATGCATTTATGGGCCTTTTCCTCACAGACATTCGGCTCAAATTTGCTCCACAACGCTTTGCCTGTCGCGGGATCATATCCATGCAATCCCTGACGCGATGGTCCGATGGCGAACCGGTTGCCCGGCGTGTCGGCTATCCCGACAAACAGCGTGTTGCCGTCGGTTGCCATTCCCCAGTGCACACCGCTATTAAAGCCGCCCATGCCAGCCCGCGCTTCCCAGAGGATTTTGCCCCCGGCATCGGGATCCATGCCATAGAGCATCCCCGATTTCTGTCCCGCAAGAATGATATCCTTGCCATTGGCCATGGTCGTCAAAATCGGCGGCGCGCCAAAATCAAAGTCCGGGCCATCTTCCTTGGGACAATTGACCTGCGAGCCATTTTTCCCGCAAGCTGCGTTCCAGGCATCACCCGAAATCGTCTGCTGGACCCATTCAACCGCGCCGCTGTCAAGCTGCAATGCAATGATGGCATCGCTCTTGTCATTGGCGGGCGAGGAATAATTCTCACCAGTCCCGACATAGAGCAACCCGCGTTTGGCATCGACAGTCGGCGTTGACCAGATCGGTGCGCCCGAAGGCCCGTAATTCTGCGCACCTGCAGTATTTATGCTGGTCTTTTTCGGTTCCGGAACCGTGTAGAAACGCCATACCGGATCACCCGATTTCGCTTCCAATGCCAGCACCCCGCCGCGGAAGGTGCAACATTCATAGTCCGGAAGGTAGGCGTTGATAATCTCAAGCGAAGACATCGGAACATAGAGCCGCCCGTTATGCAGGGTTATGGAACCCGTTATGGTTCCAACCGGATGGTCCCGGACAGAACGTGTCCAGATCAGTTCTCCGTTTTTGGCATCCACTGCATACACGTTGGCATCCACATCGCCGAAATACAGGGTCTTTGCATTGCCGTTTCTATCGGTTGATATGGTTGGTGCGTTGCGGACTTCTGCCTTGGCTTCAAATGTCCACCAGACACAGCCGGTCTGGGTATCCAGAGCATAGAACAGACCGCTCTGGCTCCCGGTAAAGATGGCTTCTCCAGTTACTGCTGGTTGGGAGCGGGCGCGTGCGGAGCCGGGAAAACCAAAAGCCCATTTCAATTTCAGATTAGGCACGTCCTTGGCGGTGATACCGGCATTTGCCGTGGATTGAAAACGGACATTACCTTTGCTGTTCCCCCATCGGTTCCACAGCGGTTTGGAGAGGCTTAGCTGGCCTTTGCACCGATATTCTTTGGCGTTTGCAAATGCGCTTTCGCTGCTTGGACTTGCCAGATAGTCGGCAATGATCCGTATCTCGATCGGCGTCATCATCGACGCCTGGGTTTTCATACTGCCGGTCGAAAGCGACGCCCGGATCGCTTCCACGCCATTTAGCTGAAGGGCTGCTTTGGTTGGCGCTTCCGCGTTGCCGCCATCGTGACATGCCGCGCAATGTTTTTGGTAAAGCTCCTCGCCCGGATTACCCCGCGCCTCTGTTTGTTCGGGCGCGACGATTTGCGATTCAGCATCCGGTTGATTACAGGCTGACAAGCCAAGAGGTGCCAATGTCAGCGGCGCAATTAGTAGCAAAAATCGGCGCATTACCTGTCCAGCATTCCCAGTTCTGCTGCGTCCTGCAAGAAGGGTTTGACAGGCGCAATCTATTGTTGTTGACTATTAGTACAATAAAGCGCCTGTGTTATAAAGCAATGGCAAACAGATTGGTGGAGGAGAGAGAATGGCCTTTCCGAAGAGCATGGCCGCGCTGATAGCCTTGCTTGTTCTCACAAGCTGCATGGAGATCGGTCCTGCTGTAAAAAGCCCGGCTCCGCTGGATTCTGTTCAACCCATCGACGCCCCTGATCCGGCGGTTATCTTCGCCAATGCCAATGGCTCAGGCGATGTGAAATACAAAGAAGGCTATTTCGGTTCCGGCGACACCCGGCTGCATTATGTCGAAGCTGGCAAGGGGCCGCTGATCATTTTCTATCACGGGTTTCCCTCCTTCTGGTACAGCTGGTTTGATCAGATGGAAGCTTTGAAAGGCCGGTATCGGGTTGTTGCTGTGGATGCTTTGGGTTCTGGTCTGTCCGCCAAGCCGCATCATCTGGAATCCTATGATATTGCAAATCTGGCGTCCCAATTGGATGCGCTTTCCCGCCATCTCGGCGGTGACGAGAAATACATATTAATTGGCCATGATTGGGGTTCGGTCCTGGCACTGTCCTACGCGCAAGCCTATCCTGATCGTCTGCACAAAGTGGTAGGCATGAGCGCGCCGCCGCTCAATCTGTTCCTCAAACATGCGGCAACAGACAAGGAACAACAGCGCCGAAATCAATATATGCAGCGTTTCCGGGCCACGACGTTGGAGATGCTTGGCTCTAGTAATGCAATCGAGACCGTTCGGGTTTCATCATATGGCAAGCTCGTCGAGCGAGGTGATCTCTCGCTTGGAGAATTTGAACTGTTCAACAATGCCTTGTCGAGCAACGAAATGCTCTATGCAGCGATGAACTGGTACCGGGCCAATATTCCGCCGTTTGAGGAAGTAACGGATGCCGACCTGTGGCCCGGTCCTGACGCCAAAATCACCATGCCCGGCCTGTTTGTCTGGGGCGAGGAGGATCAGGTTTTTGTGCCTGCGCTTATTGACCAGGTCGAGAATGCCGGGCCGGACATGCGAACAATCCGGCTAAACGGAATTAATCATTGGACGTCCATGCAGCAGCCTGAACGCGCGACCAAAGCGATTATCGAATTTCTGGAGAAATAGACCAATGCAAAATCTGTCCGGCAAATGCGCAAGCCAATCACAACCCACGCGACGCGGCGTCATGGCTCTCTTGTCGGCCATGTTATTGTCGGCCATGTTATTGTCGGCATGTGCAGCCACGCAAACAGGGTCCATCGCAGCAGCTGCCGCGCCAGAAACACAGGCAGCCCTCGTCGAACGTGCACAGGAAATCCATCGGCAAAGTCTGGTGCTTGATGCCCATGCGGATATCGTGCTGCCCTCAACATCAAAAACCTATCTGGGGGCAGATGGTCTATCAAAAGTTGACCCGGCAAAGCTGCGAGCAGGGGGTTTCAACGCCGTGGTGATGGCGGTCGCCGTTGGCCCTGGCCCTCGAACAACGGAAGGCCGCATGCTGGCGCGAGCGGAAGCGGATGCGAAGCTGGATGCGGTTTCACAAATGATCGCGCAAGATAAGAATCTGGCGCTCGCCCTGTCGCCGACTGATGTCGAAAAATTGCATGCTGATGCAAAGACTTCCATTATACTGGGCTTTCAGAATGCCCGGTCACTGAATGGCCAAGTTGATACACTGGATCAATATTATGCTGCCGGCGTTCGTCTGTTTGGCCTGAACCATTTGGGCCATAATGATTTTTCTGACAGTTCGCGCCCTTTATATATTGCCGAAACGCGGTCTTACGAAGCAGCCGAAGAGCATGGTGGCTTGTCGCCTCTGGGCATCGCAGCGGTAAAGCGTATCAATGCGTTGGGTGGCATGATCGATGTTTCACAAATGTCGAAAGCCGCGACATTGCAAACGATAAAGCTTTCGCGATCCCCGGTTGTCGCCAGCCATTCCAATGTGCGCAACCTATCCAATGTGTCCCGTAATCTTTCGGACGAAGAAATAGATCTTATTGCCGAAAAGGGTGGCGTGATTCATCTGGCCGCCTTTGGCGCCTATCTGGTTGATCTTTCCGATCCCGAATTATTGGCTTCTATCCTGAAAGTCCGGCGAGATGCCGGATTGCCTGACGTCTATTCCTACCCCTACGAACTTTATTGGGAAATAGCAGACCCCAAAAAGCGCCAGTCGTTTCTGCGTGCGATGCGGGCTGTGATTGGTCCGGGTTCCGTCGATCGTTTGGTTGACCATATAGATTATGTTGTGAACCGCGTGGGGATCGATCATGTCGGGATTGGCAGCGATTTCAATCATGGCGGCGGGGTTTCTGGATTCGCGGATGCCAGTGACGCGCTGAATGTAACGATCGCCTTGGTCAAACGCGGATATTCGGCTGAACAGGTTGAGAAAATCTGGGGTAAAAATTTTCTCAGAGTGTTTCGCGCGGCCCAGAATCTGGCAGATCCAGTCAATTAAGTCCCATTGCCTTTTGCAGTGATATATCCGAAATCTTGAACGAGATTTTCAATGTGATGCTTCGTCAATCAATATTGACTAATGTTCTAATTGCATTAACCCTTGCTCTTGGAGAAAAAATTATATCGCCACAAAGAGGGCGCTGGGATCGAATTTACATAGTTTGATTTACAGAATTTTAGGGAGGGAACCATCATGAATAAATCACTATTGCGTTGCACAAGTGCGCTTAGCGCTGTCGTATTTTCGGCCACGGTAGCTCCGAATATGGCTCATGCTCAGGACGCGCAAGAAGCGGACAATGACGAAAATATCATTGTTGTAACCGGTAGCTTCATTCGCGGCACACCAGAAGATGCAGCCCAACCTGTGGATGTTTTCTCTTCGGCGGATCTCGATAGCGCGGGTGTTTCCTCCCCACTTGAATTTATCAAGGATCTGCCTCAGGTCGGTAGTGTATTGGGCGATTCCAATCAATTTTCCACAAATGCGCAAGGCAATCAGGGCCTCGGTTCCATCAACCTGCGCGGTTTGGGGCCGCAGCGTACTCTGGTGCTGTTTAACGGCAGAAGGACTTTAACGGCACCGGGCGCGGTCGGTGGTGGCTTTGGTGATACAAACTCGGTTCCGCTTTTCGCGCTCGAACGCATTGAAATTCTGAAAGACGGTGCGGCGGCAACCTATGGTTCGGATGCTATTGCCGGCGTGGCCAACTTCATCACCAAAAAGGGTTTTGAAGGCGTCGAGATCAAAAGCGATTATGAATTCGTCAATGGTTCCGATGACAATTACACTGCATCAATATTGGTCGGGAAGACCTTTGGCAACGTGAACATCATGGCGGGTTTCGGCTGGCAGCATCGTTCCGAATTGCCGACAACTGAACGTGACTATGCATCGCAACCCTATGATGTAAATCCTGCGGCATGGTCCGCTCTGTCGACGCCGGGCACATTTACCGTGGTTGGTGCTGGCGGCGCTGTTCCGATTGCGCCGGGTGTTGCCTTGCAACCCGATAGAGGTTGTAACGACCTTGGCGGCGTTGCTGACGGCGTGGTTTGCCGGTTCAGCTTCATCCCGTTTGATAATCTTGTCGAAGAGACGGACCGTTATCAGGGCTACATTCAAGCAGATGTGGACCTGTCTGATACTTTCCGTTTTCGTGGTGAATTCACCTATGCGCAGACCGATCTGGACTCTATTGGCACATCTCCCGGCTATCCGCCTTTACAGGGTCCTGGCGGAGCGCGGCTGGGCGGTGGTTTCACTGTCTCACCCGATAATCCAGGTGTCGCTCCTTTTGTGGCGCAAAATGGTTTGACTGGAACCCCGGCAGCGATAGGTATTTTCCTTTGGCGACCATTTGGTTGGCTGGGTAATCCAACCGATCCACGCGGATCGGGGCGTCAATTTGCGAATAACAAGGCCTATAGATTTTCCGGTACTTTTGAAAAAGACTTTTCAGAATCATTCCGGGGCCAATTCTCGCTCACGATGATGAACTATGATCGTCGCAGCGGTTCGCCCGGTATCGTGGGCTCCAGGTTGCAAGCGGCCTTAAATGGTCTTGGCGGTCCGGATTGTACCGGCACTACACCAGGAGCCCCTGGATGCTTGTGGTTCAATCCATTCTCCAATGCGGGACCAGGCAATCCCACATTAGGTCTCGATAACCCCTTCTATGTTCCGGGCAATGAAAATTCCCCAGCCCTTGTCGAATGGCTTACGGAACCAAATGGCAATGACCAGAGCGAGGATACAGTTGTCGCTGATCTGATTTTCTCTGGTGAAATGGGTCTGGATCTGGGCGGCGGAGCCGTGGGTTGGGCCGCCGGCATGCAATATCGCAAGACCCGTTTCCGCAACAAGCCGCTAAACGAGTTTGGTAATCTGGATCTCAATCCATGTCCGATATTGGGCGATCAATCCTGTGTGGGCGGTGCACTAGACGGTGCAGGCTCTTTCATCTTCCTTGGGGGTCAACGCAATGCCCGATTGACGCAAGACGTCAAAGCGGTTTTTGCCGAAGTTCTTGTTCCGATTACGGACACGTTCGAGATAACTGCAGCGGCCCGTTTCGAAGATTATGGGGGATCGATTGGTTCGACCTTTAATCCCAAAGGCTCGGTGCGTTGGGAGCCGATGGATTGGCTGGTGCTCCGCGGTTCGGTCGGGACGACCTTCCGTGCACCTCTGGCTTCCCAGGTGTCCCCCAACGCCATCACTTCGCTGGCTGGTTTGGCGGCAGCGGCCGGTAACTTTAAGGCTGTCGACATCGCCGGCAACCCGACGGATCTGGGACCTGAAACCGCATTTACCTATAATGTCGGCGCCATTGTCAATTTCAGCGGCTTCAACTTCTCGGTAGACTATTGGAGTTTCGATTTCGAAGATGAAATCACAACAACTGATGGTCAGGCAATTGCTACCTCTGTTATTTCGGCTGTTGATGCTCAAGGCGCCCCGCTTTTGGATGCTGGCGGAAACCGACTGGCTGACTGTTCCAATCCGTTTGTCGGGTTGATTACCTTCGATGGTGGAGCCTGTGTGCAAGGCACAACCAACGGACTGAATATCTCTCGTGTGTTCACCCAATGGGTCAATGGTCCAAAAACCAAGACGACAGGACTGGACTTTGCGGCAAGCTACACGACCGACATCGGCAACGGCGTTCTGACAATCGGGGCAAATGCGAGCCATATCCTGACTTACAAAGTCGGTGATTTTAACCTGAACGGGGCCTTGTTACGCGAAGGCTTTAGTGCAGTCGGGAAGGCCAATCTGGATCGCTTGCCGGGTACGATCGCGCCATGGCGGGGTAATGCTTATGTTAACTTCAATATCAGTGGGTTCAATGCGCGTTATGGTGTGAAATATGTGGACGGTGTCGTTGATGAACGCTGCCCGGCTCTGCCTGATCCGTGCGCGACCACCAGTTTTGGTCCCACAGATTTTGGCCGGAATATTTCCAGCTTTACGCAACATGACATCCATTTGGCCTATGATCTGCCGATCTCGGCTTTTGATGCTCAGCTACAATTCTCCGTAGAGAATTTCACCGATGCGGATGCACCTTCCGCAAGGGTGCCGCTAGGATATAACCCGTTCACCGGCAATCCGTTGGGCCGGATTTGGAGACTTGGCGCCAAAGTTGGATTCTAGTCTGTGGGGACAGACTGGAAAACCCGCTAGTCAGGTTTATTCTCTCAATTCTGGCTGGAAAAATGGGGGTAGGCAGCAATGCTTACCCCTTTTTCGTGGCGAGGCTTTTTGCTGGCCGCGCATGGGGATTCGCCTGTCCCTGTATTGCATTCGCGTCAGTGCATTCGCTTCGCCATTCGATCCGTATCAATGACGACCATCCTGTCCGATCAACTATTCCATAGTCCGAAACGACACGGGAATTTGTAAGCGGGATATTGATGCTGCTATCTCCTGTTTGGCCCAACCGCCATTTAGCCAGTGACGGATATCGTGATGTTATGGTAACTGACGATACAGCGTGCAAATATTCGACGGTCCAATTCAAAGCGACCATGCCAATGACCCGACTGGGAGATTATCAATGTTTCTGCATGATATTGGGATTATTCCCGGTGGAGATAAAAAACCGGTTTCCAATCCGGATGCCATCAAAATCACCAATCTAACCCGGCGCGGATTTGTCGTCGGTTCGGGCCTGTTTGTTGTTGGTGTCACGCTTGCCGGTTGTTCCCGATATGAAGAACCGAAGATTGATCCCGATAGTCTTGATTTGCCAGCGGCCGGACCCAGCCCACTGACCGAGGTGAAGGGCGGCGATGCAACGCCCGCCCTGTGGATAGCGATTGAAGAGGATGGCACCGTCAAGATTACCTGCCATCGCTCCGAAATGGGTCAGCAGGTCTGGACCTCCATGGCCCAGATTGTTGCCGACGAACTGGATGCGGACTGGGAGAAAGTAGAGATTGTGCAGGCGGTCGGCCACGAACGCTATGGCGACCAGAATACCGATGGTTCACGATCCGTACGCTATAATTTCCATCGCCTGCGCTTGGCCGGAGCAGCGATGAAGCAAATGCTCGAGGAAGCCGCCGCCATATATTGGAAGATGGATCCTTCCGAATGCGAAGCGTCGCTCGGCAAAGTGGGCAACAGCCAGAATGGCGACACATTGTCCTATGGTAATCTGGCGAAGGTCGCGGCGAAACTGCAAGTGCCCGAAGAAGCCGATATTACGGTCAAGGATCCCAAGGACTGGCGCTATATCAACAAGGAAATCGCCTCCCTTACAATTCCCAAGATCACCCGCGGCGAAGGCACGTTCGGCATTGATGTTGATATTCCGGACATGGTCCATGCGGTCATTGCGAGGCCGCCCCAGTTGTTCGGCAGAACAGGAGCTGTACGCAATGAAAAAGCGCTGGCTGTTCCCGGTGTGATGCAAACCGTGAAAATGCCGGATGTCACCCCGCCGGCACTTTACAAGGCTCTCGGCGGCGTGGCGGTCGTCGGGTCGGATACCTGGGCTGCCATTCAGGGCCGCAATGCTTTGGATATCGATTGGATTGATGGTCCCAATGCCGGTTATGATTCAGAGACTTTTGCCGAACAGATGATCCAGACGGCCAAGCGGTCCGGAACGGTAAGACGCAAACGCGGAGATGTGGCGGCTGGCTTGTCCAGTGCCGAAACACGGGTGGAGGCGGAATATTATGCTCCGCACCTGTCGCAATCACCGATGGAGCCTCCCGCGGCCACGGCGCGCTGGGACGGGGACAAGCTTGAATGCTGGGCCTGTGTCCAGGATCCTCAGACAACCCGCCAAACCCTGTCGGACGTGCTGGCGATCGACAAGGAAAATATCACCGTCAATGCCACCTGGCTGGGCGGTGCTTTTGGCCGCAAGTCAAAGCCTGATTTCGTGGTCGAAGCGGCGATCATCGCCAAGGAAGTGGGCCGTCCGGTCAAGGTCACATGGACCCGGGAGGATGAAGTCCGCCACGGCTATTATCACTCGGTCAGTGCGCAGCGGATGGAGGCAGGACTCGACGCCGATGGCAAATGCACATCCTATCTTCATCGTACCGTTTTTCCGCCGATAGCTTCGACATTCTCGCCGGGTCTGGATGTTCCGACCGACGGCGAAATGGGACTGGGCGCCACCGATGTGCCCTTTGCCATGCCGAACCTGCAGGTGGAATCGGGCAATGCCAAGGGCCATTTGCGGATCGGCTGGCTGCGCTCGGTATCGAATATCTATCACGCCTTTGCGGTGCAGAGCTTTGCTGCCGAATTGGCGCATGCCGCTGGCCGGGACCAGAAGGATTATCTGCTTGAGCTGATCGGCGACGCGCGGACCATCGACCCCGCCGATGAAGGAGCAACCTATCCCAATTATGACGCGTCCATCGAGGAATATCCGATTGAAACAGCGCGGCTTTCCAATGTCGTCAATATCGCATCGGAAATGGCCAAATGGGGCCGATCCCTGCCTTCCGGTCATGGATTGGGTATCGCCGTCCATCGCTCCTTCCTTTCCTATATCGCGACGGTCGTGGAAGTGGCCGTCAGTCCCGAAGGCGCGCTAACCATCCCCGGTATCTGGCTCGCCGTTGATGCGGGGACCGTGATCAATCCCCGCCACACGCGGGCACAGATGGAGGGCGGGACGATCTACGGCCTTTCCAATGCGCTATTTGGTGAAATCACCGCAAAAAACGGCGCGGTTGTGCAGGACAATTTCCCGTCCTGGCGGGTCATGCGCATGGGCGAAGCCCCGCGCGCTTTTGAAGTGCAAATCGTCCCGTCTAACAGCGCTCCGGCGGGTGTCGGCGAACCTGCCACACCGCCCGCTGCACCGGCGCTCACCAACGCGATATTCAATGCAACCGGTCACCGGATCCGGAAGCTGCCGATAATCGGTGCATCGGGAAGCCGCTTGTCTTTACCCGCTAAAGAAACCGCTTAAGTCAGGAACAGGTCATGGCCATAACGCTTAATATCAACGGAAAAGACGAAACCGTAGACGCAGCCGCCGGCACGCCGCTGCTATGGGTTCTGCGCGACCATCTGAAAATGACCGGGACCAAATTTGGTTGCGGGATTGCACAATGCGGTGCGTGCACCGTGCATGTGGATGACGCCCCCACCCGCGCCTGTATTACCCCGCACGACACGCTGGAAGGCGCGAAGATCACCACGATCGAAGGTGTGACAGGCGGGGCGGCAGACGCCATCCGCTCGGCCTGGATCAAAAATGACGTGCCGCAATGCGGCTATTGCCAATCCGGCCAGATCATGGCGGCAACAGCATTGCTGGAAGAAAATGCCAGCCCGAGCGATGCGGATATCGATGCGGCAATGAGCGGCAATATCTGCCGCTGCGCAACCTATATGAGCATACGCCGCGCGATCAAGGAAGCGGCCGGGGAGCTGTAATTCGGGTGTGAGCCCATAATGCATAACGATGCTTATCATCTCGACGAGAATTTAGTCCGCAAGTTGGTTGAGGTTCAGTTTGGGCACTGGTCACATTTGCCGCTGAGACGCGTCGATTCAACTGGTACCGACAATGTAATCTTTCGGCTTGGCGATGAAATGTGTGTCCGGTTGCCTCTGATTCCCTCTGCCTCAGAAAAACTTCGCAAAGAGCTCGCTTGTCTTTCGGTTCTACCTGCTCTGCCGCTACAAATCCCGAGGCCGATAGCATCCGGCGAAGCCACTAAAGACTATCAAAGCCCGTGGGCGGTCTACAGATGGATCGAGGGCGAAGACGTGCAAGTGGAAGGCCTCAACGATATGCATGAAGTCGCAGAATCGTTGGCACAGTTTGTTCGCATCCTGCATGGCAGCGATGCCGCTAGGATTCCGTCATGCGGGCAACAAAACAACTTTCGAGGTTGTCCTTTGACCGAGAGAGATGAGCCAACTCGGCATGCGATTTCTAGCGTGTCTGACATCTATGACGCTGCCACATTGCTGGCTTTTTGGGAAAATTCATTAGCCATCCCCGCTTGGACACGTGATCCTGTTCCTATTCATGGCGATATACATGCTGGCAACTTGTTGATGAAGAATGGGAATATCACTGCTGTCCTAAATTTTGGACTGATGGGCGTTGGAGATCCTGCCGTTGATCTGATTGTAAATTGGTCGTTGCTTCCCAAAAGCGCTCGTGAACGTTTTCGCTATACCCTGGAAGCGGATAACAACACCTGGTTTCGTGGACGAAGTTGGGCGTTTTCAACGGCTTTGATTGCTCTATCCTATTATCGTCTTTCGAATAGTTTTATGACCGAGATGTCAAAGCGGGTGATTTCAGAAGTGCTTAGGGACTTCCGATCAACCGGGTAGTGTTTGGTAAATGACGATAATGTCCGCTTTCGAAATGCAGCGGATACCTAGCCAAATCTAACCCCGCCCCGGCATCGGGTGCAGCATCGTCAGGAATTTGAGTTCCGTCCCTGCTCGCCGATGTTCCGACAAAGCTTGATAGTCGGGGTCATTATACCAGGCTGTTGCGGCCTCTGCGCTCGGGAATTTGAACAGGACCACGCGGCCCTCGGGCGGCGTGCTGCCTTCAAAGGTGGTGCTGGTGTCATCCAGGGTGATGAACGTGCCGCCATGCCTTTTCAGGATCGGGAAAAAGCCTTTTTCATAGACGCGATATTTTTCTGCATCATGGACGGTGAAATTGGCCATGACGTGAACCGGTGCTGTGTCACTGTCGCTCATGATGCGTCCTCCGCTTTCGGCAATCCGACCGCATTTCGGATCTCGTCATTATCCGCGCCCAGTGTTGGTGGGTCGGCATAGATATTGGCGGGGCTTGCGGAATAGTGGACGGGGTGCTTTATCGAGCGATATTTGCCGATCTTCTCGCCTTCGCGCTCGGTCCAGAAACCGACTTGCTTAAGATGCGGATCCTCGAGCACATCGGTCATCTGGTTATAGCGCATGGCCGGAATATTATTCTCGTCGAGCAGCTCCAGCCACTCGTCTGTCGTCTTGGTCGAGGCAATTTCCTCGATCAGGGCATAGAGCGCGGTGATATTCTTGGTACGCTCCGAATAGGTTGCAAAACGCGGCTCGTCAAAGACACCGGGCTTGCCGCCCAGTTCAAAGAAGGTTTCCCATTGCCCGTCGCTATAGGGGACCAGGCCGATATAGCCGTCCTTGGTCGGATACGGCTTGCGATTGGGATTGATCGAGCGCGTGTAGGCGAGCTTGCCATTGCCGGGAATGAAGGTTTCGCCCCACAGATTCTCGACCATGTTGAACCAGGTAAAGGCTTCGAACATCGGCACCTGGACAAACTGGCCCTCGCCGGTTTTTTCCTTGTGATACATGGCCGCGAGCGTCGCGTTGACGGCGAACAGACCGATGGTTTTGTCCGCGACCAGCGACGGCATGTAAAGCGGCCGTCCGCTGTCGCCGCGCATTTCAAATAGCGATGCAAAGCCGGAGGAGCATTGGATCAGGTCATCATAAGCCTGCCGGTGCGAATAGTCGCCGCCCTGACCAAAACCGGCACAATGGACATAGACAATGCCCGGGTTGATCGCCTTCACCGCTTCATAGTCGAGACCGAGCCGCTCCATCCCGGCGAGCCGGACATTGTGAAAAAACACATCGGCATGTTTGAGCAGTTCGACAATCACCGCCTTGTCGGCTTCTTCCTTGGCATTGAGCGTGATCGATTTCTTGTTGCGGTTGAGCGAGGTGAAAATTGGTCCCAGATCACCGGTTGGGCTATCTCCGGCATGGCGCATCATGTCGCCGGGAAATTTGCCGCTGTCATTTTCAACCTTGATAACCTCTGCGCCCATGTCGGCAAAATTGAGTGTTGCAAAAGGCCCCAGAACGACGGTGGACATGTCCAGTATTTTCAGGCCCTTTAGCGGCCCGGTTGGTTCGACATCCCATTTCAGTTCCGGCCATCCGCTCATCAACTTATCCTCAAATTATTAGGTGCATGAATATGCGTGTCTGTTATCAGTTTTAATCGATCGATGAACTGTTTATTTTGAGGGACTTTCACGCATGACAATTTCGGACCGCCAGGCACCTGTTTTAATTGGTGTGGGGGAAGCCAGCGGGCAATCCCTGAAGCAGGGATGGGGCATCGAATGGCCATCGCCGGTGGACCTCGCTTCGGCTGCCGCAAAAGCCGCGCTGGCCGATAGCGGCGTTGCGGACAAGCTCGGCGCGTCAATCGACTGCCTGCTCGCCATCCGCCTGTTTCACGACAGCGGCGTGCAGCATGCCTATGGCTCTCCGGAAAATTTTCCCGACGCGATTGCGCAGGCGGCTGGCCTCAATCCGGCGCAGTTGATCTACGGCGATGTTGGTGGCCAAAGCCCGCAAAAACATTTGAACGAGCTCGCGGTCCAGCTGCATGAAGGCAAAATCAAAGCCGCCCTTCTCTGTGGTTCAGAATCTATTGGCACGGTCAAGCGCGCCAAGAAAGCCGGGCACGAGATGGACTGGAACCAGCCCTCGGATCGGGAATTTATCGACAAACGCACGGAATTTCCGGTCCTCACCATGTATGAATTCCGCCACGGGATTATTTCCATGCCGATGGCTTATGGCCTGCTGGAAAATGCGCGCCGCAGTCGCTTGGAAATGGATCGGGCCAGTTATGCGCAAGATATGGCAGAGCTGTGGTCAGCATTCTCCTCGGTCGCGTCCACGCGCGAGCATGCGCAATTTGCGAAAGACTGGAGCGCGGAAGAATTGCTGCAAGACGGCGGTGGTAACTATCAGTTGAACGACCCCTATCGCCGCTGGATGGTGGCGCAGGATGCTGTGGCTTTGGGCGCCGCCGTGATCATGACGACCGCAGGCCATGCCGCTGATCTCGGCATCGCGGAAGACAGGATGATCTATCTGCACAGTGGCGCGGATGCGAGCGTCCCGATCATCAGCCAGCAAATGGACCTGTCGCGTTCTCCCGCCGTCGAATGGGCTGTGGGCAAGGCGCTGGAGCTTGCCGAGCAGCAAGCGAGCGATATTGGTCCGATTGATATTTACAGCTGCTTCCCGGTCGCGGTGTCTCTGGTGATGGAGGCGCTAAACCAGCCGGATCGGCCGCTATCAAGCTATACCCTGACCGGCGGGCTGAGTTTCTTTGGCGGCCCCGGCAACAGTTACAGCACCCATGCGATTGTCGCGCTGGTGCAGGCGCTGCGCAAAGATGGCAGCAAGCCCGGCATGATCTCCGCCAATGGCGGTGCGATCAATAAGGAATCGGTCGGCATTTATTCCGCGCAGCCACTGGCAGGCGGCTGGTCACCCGACCGGATCGCTGCGCCCAATGCCCTGCCGCCAGATGAAGGCACGAAACCCGACCATTTCGCCGCGGGTAAGGGCGTGATCAAAAGCTATGCCTTGCCCTATGTGAAAGGTGTCGCCGGAGCGGCTACGCTATGGCTCGCAGACGAGAATGATGTGCCATGCATCGGCCTGCTCGAAAATCCGCCAGAAGACACCGATCTGATTGGCAAGGCGGTCACGATCACCTCTGATGGCAAACGCAATCATGCGGTGCTGGGGTAGGATTGGCGGAATCATATGACGCATCGGATGTGGGCCGACGCGACCGTAGCGAACCACCATCGTTTTGCTCAGGATGAAGCGGCGCTAACTGCCTTTTCAGTGTGATTCGCCATCAGACCATTTGCAACCGATGTCCGCTTGTTCCCGAAAGCGAACGCTAGAGAGAACTATGCGGCAAATGACGGCGTTTTGGTTCGACGCAGTGCGCTATTATTGTCCGTATCGGATAGGCTATTGCAGCCATTATCATCGACTACATCGGCTTGTCTCAAAGGTTGCACCATTATCAAGCTGAAAAAATACCCTATAATCGCGCTTGCGCCATATCCAACTACAGGCGTGGGATATGCACCCATTGCCGCAGCCGCAATCAGGGCAAGCCAGCAAGCCGCGAACGTATAATGGATCACAGTTCGCTCATTTTTTGGAATGAATAATATGGGGCAAACCAATGCGATGCAGCCAATCCAGAGCGATAGTCCGGTCATGATATTGATATCAAAGGCTGTCCAAAGAATGTGATCCACAAATGGTACCGCTGGCAAACGGTCGGGTAGAAACAATGTTGTTGCGAACCCGGTTGCACAGAGGAGAGACGCGCTGAAAGTCCATCTGCTTGGTCGCATCCAGCAGACAACAGCAACTGCCAAAAACAGCATGGCTGCCATCGCGCGATCCGGTTGAATGGCCATAGCGGAACCAGCGACAAAGATCGCCAATGTGGTCCAGAAATTTTGAATTCTCGCAAAACTAAGGGCGATGAGTGGCAGAAGAATGAGACTGGTTTGAATGAAAAAAGGCCCAACCAATAACCATCGTTTGGCATCCTCGATGGCGTAGCCAAAAATAGCGGTGCCAAATAGTCCCAAGGACCCGATGACCGCAATCACGGTGACAAAATTGTTTGTAATGCGTACAGAAAGTTTCACCGCAATTGCCAATAAAATGCCAATGAGCATCGCCGCGCCGTTGACGATTATCATTGTCAGCGGAGCGCCGGAGACAAAAAGATAAGTCAACCCTATCAAGCACGCCATCGAGCCTGCGATGAAAGTCGAAAAAGTGAACCTGTCTTTCATAATATCACTCCATCCTCTTTCCGGTGAGATTTGCAATTCCAGTTGAAAGCGACAGCAGGCAACCAAACATCCCAACGCAAAGATTATGGCTTCCCGATCATTGCCAAAGCTCGAAATTTCAGCGCGCATGGCCTGGGCCCATTTTTTACGATGATCGGGCGTCAGATGATCGATCAGACGCATGATGCGGTGGCGCATCATTGGGCTTTCGGTTTCAGTTGGGCGGCGAATGTTGGATGGTTTTCATCACTCAGACTCTTCGCCAAGATACAGCCCGCCGCCGACAAACAATAGATATGACGCGGCGGTCGGCCCTGAACGCCTGATTCCTGCCAATGAGAAACAAGGATACCCTGGTCTTCCAGCCTGGCCAGCATAGGATATAGCGTACCGGGTCTTATTCCGGCCATTTGCATAATCTCATAGCCATAAAGGCCCTGAGGGGCATCAAGTAACGACATTAAAGCCAATCTGGCAGCCTTTGAAGGTTTCCTCGTTTTCCGCATAATTGCTTATATCGATATATATCGAGTTAATGTCAATACATAGCGATTGGGTTGAAGAAAAAACCCGATCCAAAGCGTTTGCTCCAATATAACTATATCCCCTTCAATTGACGCGGAGCATCTCTCTCTGCTGCACGAAGCGGCAGGAAGCGCTTTCCTACAATGGCTGCGCTATGATATTGTAACGCTGGCTCTTTCTCAGTTTTGAATAGTGATCCCCAATGGAAAGCCTGATCATCAGCAAGGGGTGTGAATTGTGTGAACTTTGGGCTCAGACAATAAGCATATGGGCGGTTAGTGCTCCGCACTTGATAGTGTGTACAGGTGTGATGTGTGTGAACTTTGAAGCGTTCCAGGTTTCACGGCACTCGCAAAAACACTCTGTGATATGTGTGAACTTTGAAACAGATAACACGCCTCTAAAACACCCAAAGGGACTGTGTACACTTTGTAAACTTCGTATGCGCGTTCTAGCGGATGGTGTGCATATCCAATAGTTCGACCTGCGGCGTCAGATAGCAATCTCGGCTGGGTTCTTCCTTCGCCAGATCGGTCGACAGATATTTGGCATTGCTGTCGCAAAATACGGTGGCAATGGCCTTGCGCACACCATCGGCATCCGGCTCCTGCGTCAATGCCAACCGGATGGCAGCGACCAGATTGCCGCCACTGGAAATGCCGACACCCAGACCGAAGATCCGGCTCAGTTTCTGTGCCATTAAAATCGCATCGCCGTCATTGACATCGATGATATCATCAATCTGGTCGAGTTTGACAATCTCGGGAATAAACTCGTCCGACACGCCCTGAATGCGGTGATGACCGACTTTATAGCCCGTGGAGAGCGTGGGCGATTCGACCGGTTCCACCGGGTGGCAAGAAATATTCGCATCCATCTGTTTCAAGTATCGCGAGACGCCCATGATCGTTCCGCCCGTCCCGACGCCGGCAACAAAGCCGCCGAGATCTGCGCCATCGCTTTGCACCTGCCGCCAGATTTCCGGAGCGGTGCCCGCGCAATGGGCATTGCAATTATCTTCGTTGGAAAATTGTCGCGGCAAAAATGCGCCTTCGGTTTCGCCCATTTTTTCGGCCAGCGCGATCGAGCCGAGAAAGCCACCTTCCGCTTTCGACACCAGCCGTACGTCTGCGCCATGGCTGGCGAGAATGGCGCGGCGCTCCATGCTCATCCAATCCGGCATGAAAATGGTCACCGGGTGGCCCAAAGCGGTGCCAAGAGCCGCCATCGCAATCCCGGCGTTACCGCTGGTTGCTTCGGCAATCCGCTGCCCTGGTTTCAACGCGCCGCTGCGGGTCGCGTTTTGCAGGATGGACAGCGCCATGCGGTCCTTGATGCTGCCGGAGAAATTATACATTTCGGCCTTGGCATAGACGGTAACATCCTGCCCGTCGCAGCGCGCATTGATCCGCAGCATTGGCGTATTGCCAATGAGCCCGGATAGCGCCCGGAATTTGTCTTCACAGCTTCTGCCAACTTGATCGAGCATGGATGTTCCCCCTGATTGAAGCATTGGAATATCAACAAGTTCGTCAAATATCTTTGCCATTATTCTCTTGGAATGGCGATAAAATGTGATAATATTCTATTTATGAACGAAAATATGAAAAATATTGATGATAACGACCGAAATGTCCTGAAGGCTTTGCAACGGGACGCCAGCCTGTCGCTCGAAAATCTGGCCGCGCAGCTCAGCCTGTCGACCAATGCCTGCTGGCGGCGAATCAAGCGGATGGAGGCCGACGGGATTATCGCGCGCCGGGTGGCGATTGTGGATCCCGAAGCGGTCGGGCTGCGCATGACCGTCTTTGTCGCGGTGCGGACCAGCGACCATAGCGACAAATGGCTGGAGAAATTCGCGGCGGCGGCTTCGTCGGTGGAAGAGGTGGTGGAGTTTTATCGGATGGCCGGAGAGGTGGATTATCTGCTGAAGCTGCTGGTGCGTGATGTTGCCGATTATGACCGGGTGTACAAAAAGCTGATCAAGGCAGTGCCATTGTCTGATGTGTCCGCAAGCTTTGCGATGGAGCGGATTAAGTACGAGACGGCGGTGCCGGTCTAAAACGGCTAGGCAGTTCGTTTGTCGGGGTCATTTCGCCACTCCCGATAAGAGATGACCAGACAGGCTGTCACGCTCAGCAGCAGGGATATGATAAAGACCGGAAAGGCGAGTATCGGTAGCGCAAGCGCGGTGATCAGGCTGACCACCCCGGTGGCCACAAACAGACGCGCGCCGATTCGGTGGGTCTTCTCCCAAGAGAGTTCCGAGGAGAGTGTCCAAGGGGTGCGAATGCCAAACATAAAATTCTGACGCACTTTCCCCAGGACATTGCCGACACCTATGAAGAATAGCGACAAGGCGGTGACTACCAGGCGGGGCGAGCTTCCGATCTTGCCGCCCTGTTCGGTAGCATAGGACAACGCGATCATGGTCGCGACAAAAAGGATCAACGCCATGCACAGCATCCATACCAAGCCATAAGGTTTCTTGCTTTCTTCGAGATTGCCGCGCAACGGCTCGACCCGTGGTAAGAGAGCAAAGAGCAATGTCATGCCGAGGGCCACAAACGGGAAGATCGAAAGAAGGATCAATACATCCTCCCGGCTGCCGAACTGATTGGCTTCTCCCGCAGCATTCCAGCGCAACGGATAGCTCTCCAAAACCGGCAGGTTGAACCAGGCATAGGCGCTGACGGCGATGGTCAATATCGTACAGAACAGGCTGAACAGCAGGGGTTTATGGGTCATGTCGGGAACCTTCCTCAATACCGAAAAGATCCATCACCGTGCTCAATATCTCGTCGGCTACGGTGAGGTTGAGATTGTAAAAGATGAAATTGCCTTGGCGGCGCGTGAACACCAGATCCGCGTCCTTCAGCACGGCAAAATGTGCCGACAGGCTAGGCTTGGACATGGCATAATGCTGGGCAAGATCGCCCGCTGTCTGTGGCCCCGCACGCAGGCGTTTAAGAATATCCCGCCGAACCGGATGTGCGATCGCCTTGAAGACAGAGCTATTTAGCATATACCCTAATTAGGTTGTTAGCTAAATAGAGTCAAGTCACACCATTGCTGGCGCTGGGACGCTGCCCAGCTGCGGTGACTTTATGTCAGGGGTCAGACGTCGACGACTTCCTGCCGGATCGCGCCAAAGATCGAATGGCCATCTTCATCCAGCATCTGGATTTTGACCGTATCGCCAGCGCTCATAAACGGCGTCTTCGCTTCGCCATCGGCGATGGTCTCGATCATCCGGATTTCGGCGATACAGCTATAGCCAAGGCCGCCATCGGCAACAGGTTTGCCCGGCCCACCGTCTGCATCCTGATTGGACACGGTGCCCGATCCGATAATCGTGCCCGCGCGTAAGGGGCGGGTTTTCGCGGCATGGGCGACCAGTTGGGCCAGACTGAAGGTTGCATCAACCCCTGCATTGGCGCGTCCAAACGGCTCGCGGTTATAGTCAACATGCAGTGGCAAATGGATGACAGATCCTTTCCATGCCTCGCCGAGTTCATCGGGTGTGACGCAGACGGGTGAAAAGGCGCTGGGCGGCTTGGACTGGAAGAAGCCGAAGCCTTTGGCCAGCTCTCCAGGGATCAAACCGCGCAAGCTGACGTCGTTGCAAAGCATGATCAGCTTGATGTGATCGGCCGCGCCTTCTGGGCTGACGCCCATTGGTACGTCATCGGTAATGACGGCGACTTCGCCTTCCATGTCGCAGCCCCATTTCTGGTCACCGAGCGGGATATCATCGCGCGGGCCGAGAAATGCGTCGGAGCCGCCCTGGTACATCAGCGGGTCGCTGTAAAAGCTCTCCGGCACTTCGGCGCCGCGTGCTTTGCGGACGAGCTCGACATGGTTGATATAGGCGCTGCCATCGGCCCATTGATAGGCGCGAGGAAGGGGGGAGTGGGCTTCACGCTCATGAAATCGCTCGCAAGGCACGACTTGATGTTCGACGTCCCTGTACAAGGCTTCGAGTTTCGGCGCGCAATCGTCCCAATGGTCGAGAGCGGCTTGAAGAGTGGGGGCTATATTATTCGCTTCGCAGCAACGGGTCAGATCTTTCGAGACAACGACCAGCCGGCCATCGCGTGTGTCATTTTTCAGCGTCGCGAGTTTCATAGGATTCCCATCTTTTGTTGAAAACGGATAGTGCGCCGGAACGCTTCAACAATCAACACGCGCGTTTAATGTTCGTCGCGCGCTTTTTCGTGCAGCCATGCGGCGTGTTGTGGCGCCTTTTTGGTGCGGCTCCATTCTTCGAGCATCTCAGGTGCAACCCGGCGCAGTTCCTTCATCTCTTCGTCCGTCCCGATATCACAGGCAATTTCCAGCCGGTGTCCGTTGGGATCGAAAAAGTAGATGGATTTGAAAATACCATGATGGGTGGGGCCCAGGACTTCGAGCCCCTCGGCCTCTGCATTGGCCTTGGCGGCGAGCAATTCGTCCAGCGTATTCACCTTGAACGCAATATGTTGCACCCATGTCGGCGTGTTGGGGTCCTTGCCCATTTCCGGTTGCTCGGGCAGTTCGAAAAAGGCGAGTATATTGCCGCCACCGGCATCGAGGAAGATATGCATATAAGGGTCATATTCGCCCGTCGACGGCACTTCGTTTTCTGCAAAGGCGAGGTCAAATTCCATGCCCATGACGCGCTTGTAAAACTCGGCCGTTTCCTTCGCATCCTTGCAGCGATAGGCGACATGATGAATGCCGGAAAGATTAGGGGCTGAGGTCATTCTGCGGGTTCTTTCACATCAAGTACTCCGCGTGCGACCTGATCGCGTTCAATGCTTTCAAACAGCGCCTTGAAATTGCCTTCGCCAAAACCGTCATCGCCTTTGCGCTGGATAAATTCGAAGAATACCGGGCCGACTTGCGGTTCCGCGAATATCTGCAGCAACAGGTGTGGCTCACCGCCTTCGGTTGTACCGTCGAGCAGAATACCGCGGGACTGCAGGGCCGAGACGTCTTCGCCGTGGCCGGGCAATCGTCCGTCGAGCATTTCATAATAGGTATTGGGTGGAGCCGTCATGAACGGGACGCCCAGTTTCTTGAGCCGATCCCAGCAGGCAACCAGATCGTCGCAGATGAGCGCGATATGCTGAATGCCCTCGCCGTTAAACTCGCGCAGGAATTCTTCAATCTGACCTTTGCCGCCTTCGCCTTCTTCATTGAGCGGTATCTTGATCTTGCCGTCAGGGGCTGTCAGCGCCTTGGATGTCAGACCGGTATATTCGCCCTTGATATCAAAGAAGCGGATCTCGCGGAAATTAAAGAGCGTCTCGTAATAGTCCGCCCAATATTTCATCCGGCCACCATAAACATTGTGGGTCAGGTGATCGATGATCTTGAAACCTGCACCAACCGGATTGCGGTCAACACCCGGTAGATATTCAAAGTCTATGTCGTAAATCGAGAGGGACTCACCGCGCTCGCCGCCATCATAACGGTCGACCAGATAGAGGATAGCGCCGCCAATGCCACGGATTGCCGGGATGTGCAGTTCCATCGGCCCAGTTTCAACGTGCACAGGTTCTGCGCCATTTTCGAGCAAATACGCATAGGCCTTGCGCGCATCCTTGACCCGGAATGCCATGCCGCAGGCCGATGGTCCATGCTCTCTGGCAAAATACCAGGCGGCTGATTTTGGTTCATAATTGATGATGAGGTTGATCCCGCCCTGGCGCCACAAATGGACGTCCTTGCTGCGATGCTGGGCAATTTCGGTAAATCCCATCACGGCAAATACAGGCTCGAGTATGCCCCGCTCCGGCGCACAGAATTCCACAAATTCAAAGCCATCAAGGCCGACGGGGTTTTCGAAAAGATCAGTCATGCGTCCATTCCTAACAATCGGGAGCAATATAGTTTCAAATGTAACTATAAGCGCCATAAGCGTAAAAAGCAAGAGGCTGCGACCTGCAATCGCTTCTTGATCCGGCGAGTGTAAAACGCCAAATGGCGATCATCATAGAAAAAAGGTACGAATAGTGTTCCACAAGATCAGGACAATGATCGAATCGGCCCTGTTTCAAAATGTGATCATGGCTGTCATTGTAGTGAATGCAGTTGTCATCGGATTGGAAACGTCCGCTGCAGCGATGACATCTTTTGGTCCGATTCTGATCATGCTGGATCGGCTTGCAATCACCATTTTTGTTGTTGAAATTCTCCTCAAGCTGGTCGTTTACAGATTGCAGTTTTTCCGCAGCGGTTGGAATATTTTTGACTTTGTCATCGTATCGGTCGCATTGCTTCCGCTGGGTGGCAATCTTGCTATCCTGCGGGCATTGCGCATAATTCGTGCCTTTCGTCTCATCTCTGCCATGCCCAAAATGCGGCAGGTGGTACAGGGCCTGCTCTCCGCCATCCCATCCATGGGTTCGGTCATTCTGCTCCTCGGTTTGATATTCTATGTAGCATCGGTCATGGCAACGAAGCTGTTCGGCGGCGCATTTCCACAATGGTTTGGTTCGGTCGGTTCTTCGCTTTATTCACTTTTCCAGATCATGACCCTGGAAAGCTGGTCCATGGGGATCGTTCGTCCAATCATGGAAGTCTATCCTTGGGCATGGGCATTTTTCGTGCCGTTCGTGCTGGTAACCTCCTTTGTTGTGCTCAACCTTTTCATCGCGATTATCGTCAATGCAATGCACGAAGAAGCGGACGAAGAACAAAGCGCTCAGCGAGATATCATATTGGATGAAATACGCGGATTGCGGCAAGAAGTCGCGGCGATACGAGCCGAGAAAACTAGCTAAATCGCTGCCCCAGCTCATACATGGCAACAGCCGCTTTGGCCGCTTCTCCGCCTTTGTCTTTTTGACCCTTGTCGGCCCGTGCCAACGCCTGTGCTTCATTTTCAACCGTAATGATGCCGTTGCCAACCGCCGCGCCGTCGAGCGTCAGCGCCATGATGCCGCGCGCGCTTTCGTTGGAGACAATTTCGAAATGATAGGTTTCACCGCGCAGGACAACGCCCAATGCAACAAAGCCGTCAAACTGGCCGCTGTCTATTGCCAAGGATATCGCACCGGGTATTTCCAACGCACCAGGAACGGTTAGCGATTCATACGCATGACCTGCAGCTTCCAGCGCTGCCTTGGCACCCTCGAGCAGCATATCGTTGAGATGGTCGTAAAAACGCGCTTCGACTATCAAAAATTTGGCCATCATGCGGTCTCCAATTTTTTGGCTGGTTCACCTGCGGGTATCGCTCGCTGGCCGACAATGCGCAGGCCATAGGCGTCAAGCCCCACCAGATCATGCTTGGTATTCGACAACAGCTCCATATCGCTTACGCCAAGTTCCGTGAGAATCTGAGCGCCAACACCATAGTCGCGCAATTGATCCATATCCGCAGGCTTCTCGCCTTTCAGGCGCGCCACCTGGCGGGAATAGAAATCCGGTATGCGCGGGCTGATAAACACGATGATGCCGGAGCCAGCTTCACCAATAATCTTCATTGATTCTGCCAAGGTGCCGGAATGGGCGCCTGTCTTGCCGAAGACATCGCTGAAGATGGCAGTGGCATGCATGCGGACCAATGTTGGGCTGTCGGGATCAATATGGCCTTTCTGCAGGACAATTTGTTCCGATTCCGTAGCTGTGTTGAAAAAGGTAATCGCCTTCCACTCTCCGCCCCAGCGGCTTTCGAATGTGGCCTCGGCCCGTTTCTGTGCGAGATGGTCATGGCGCAGGCGATAGGCGATCAGATCCCGGATCGTGCCGATTTTCATGCCGTGATGCTGGGCAAATTCGATGAGATCATCAAGCCGCGCCATCTCGCCATCATCTTTCATGATCTCGCAGATCACACCCGATGGATTGAGCCCGGCGAGACGCGACACATCCACAGCGGCCTCGGTATGGCCAGCACGCACCAGCACGCCGCCGTTGCGCGCTTGTAACGGGAAGACATGGCCGGGGGTCACAATCTCGCTCTTGCCCTTGGTGCCATCAATCGCAACTGCGACGGTGCGCGCGCGGTCGGCGGCGGAGATACCGGTCGTCACGCCTTCGCGGGCTTCAATTGAAATGGTGAATGCGGTTTCATGGGCCGTGCGGTTATTCTGGCTCATCATGTCGAGGCCGAGTTCCTCGACCCGGTCTTTCGCCATCGCCAGACAGATTAGACCACGACCATATTTGGCCATGAAGTTGATCGCATCTGGCGTCGCCATTTGTGCCGGGATGATGAGGTCGCCTTCATTTTCGCGATCCTCGTCATCGACCAGGATATACATGCGCCCGTTGCGCGCCTCATTGATAATCTCTTCTGCCGTTGCCATCACACCGCTGCCGCCACGCGCCAGATAGGTTTCAAGCTTGCCGAGCGTTTCAGCCGTCGGGTTCCAGTCAGGCTGACCCAGCGCGCGTAAGCTGTTCGCGTGAAGACCGGCGGCACGGGCCAAGCCAGCGCGTGTTTCCTTTCCTGAATCGATCAGTTCGATCAGTTGCTCTATCAAAATCTTGCTCATGGACGGGACCTTATTGCTATCTTTGGTGCCGCACTATCACATCACAATGTGATCCGTCTAGAGCTATATCACATCAAATGTGATAGGATTGAGTCCGATATCCTGAGATTATACAGTTTCGACACAGAATCGACCAAAAAATTGTGCGCGCCCCTTAACGGCGAATGGAAAGCAATGTGATGATACTTCTGCACGAACATAATAGTTTATCCGACCATATCATACGCGACATGATGTAGGAAAGCCGCTTGTAACGAAGCGGTCCGTGCCTATTCCGCCGGTTCCAGTGTCAGCGCATATTTCGGGCAATCACTGCGGCATACGCCATCATGGGACCATTCTGGCGGCTTCCACAGATAGAGCAATTTGTCTTGCCAACGGGTCGCCGTATTCATCCGATCTTTGAGCTGTTTGATCCCGGCAAATTGCGCGGTTAGCGGATTATTGTCATGGACCGGATTGACCAGACCGACGACCGGCGTCTCTTCATAGCGCGCAAATGTGCCGAACAGCCGATCCCACAGGATCAACACCTGCGAATAGTTTTTATCAATATATTGCGGCTGGTTGGCATGATGAATCATGTGATTGCGCGGCGTCGCCAGCAACTCTTCGGCCAGGCCGAGATGGCCGACATAGCTCGCATGGTTCCAGATACCCCAGATATTCTTGAGCGCCGAGACACCCAGAAAGACGATCGGCGGCACACCCAATAGAGCCGCCATCGCATCCAGCGGTCCGCGCGGAAAATTGTCCAGCACAAATCCCCGCGCCGCTGTGCTGTGGTTGAATTCATTGGAACTGTGGTGGATCGAATGAAAAGCCCATAACAGCCCGACACGGTGGCCCAACCGGTGATCCCAGTAATAGGCCAGCTCGTTGATGACAAAGGCGGCAATGATGGCGAGTGTGAGATTATCGATGGTGAAAAGCCGGAAATTTTCGAAGACCACTATATAGAGCGCGAATGGCAGTATCAGGCCAAAGATCAGCTTGATCGTGCTGCCCAGCAGATTGAGCCCAATGCTGCAAAGCGCGTCGGCATCGTCATAGCGGCCGCCTTTCAGCAGGTGATAGAGCCGCTCTGCGAAAATCATTCCGAAATAGGCACCAGCCAGCCAGTATATACCGCTGGCGCTGCCGAGCGTCTCGATGGCGGCTTCGATCATGATGGCCACTCCCTTGTCAGCCAGTTTCTTACAGGAAATCCCTCAATTCGCCAACAAACTGGTCAAACTGGTCATGATGCAGCCAGTGACCGGCATCGGCAAATTCCTTCACTGTGACATTGTCCCCGAAATACTGGATGCGCCCGTCTTTCTCGGGATTGCTGGCCCAGCTGTCTGCGCCATAGTGTAGTTGTGTGGGGCAGCTGATATTGCCCCAAAGCTCGTGGATATTGTCCTGTGACAGATCAACCGAGTCCCAGTGCTGAACATAGGGATCGAATTTCCAACTATAGCTGCCATCCTCGTTGCGGATGACCGCATGGGTGGTCAGGTGCCGGGCCTGTTCGTCGGACAGATGGCCATTGGCGTCCTGCATCCGTTTGAGCGCATCTTCGAACGTCGGATAGCGCTTCACTTGCCGCCCGGCGGCCTTGCGTTTTTCCTCGATACTGTTTCGGACCCGTTGCAGCTGACCGATTTTCTCCCGCTCGGCGAGCATTTCGGGCCCGGGTCCGAGTCCTTCAATCGCAACCAGTTTCCGCACCGTATCGGGATAAAGGCCAGTGTAGCGCAGCGCGATATTCCCGCCCATGCTGTGTGCGACAATCGTTACCGGGGAAAGGTCAAGCTGATGGACCAGCTGCGCCAGATCAGTGACCATCGCCATGGTGGTATAATTGCCATCGGTGCTCCACTGGCTGTCGCCATGGCCGCGCACATCGGGGCAGATGATATGCCAGTCATCGCGCAGCGCCTGCGCCACCCAGTCCCAGTTGCGGCAATGATCCTTGCCGCCGTGGAGCAGGATTAGCGGCGGCTTTTCCGCATTGCCCCAGTCGGCATAATGCAGCCGCAGCCGCTGGGAGAAATAACTATGTGCAGCGGGTCCGACTAAGTCCATCTTTGTTCCTCGAAATGCGAAATGTTTGGCGGTTCTATAGCCTGCACACTGCGCATTTGTCGAAAGGTGATTGCGGAGAACGGGTTTCTATCGGCAATAACCGGGCGGTTAGGAGAAACCGCCCGGCGATGATTTTTGCATTGGACTTAGAAAGTTTTCTTAACTCTCACGCCGATTTGACGCGGCGGCGCGACAAATGTGCCGAAGGTCCGCGCGTAGACCGGATCACCGTTGATATCCGAGACGGATTGATCAAACAGCGGCGTTCCCCGCACGCCTGTTTCGCCAAATTCGTTAAACAGGTTGTTGGCATATACAGTCGCTGTCCAGCCCTTGCCTTTCACACTGACCGAAACATTATGGGTATCAAAGCCCGGAAGCACCAAACCGCCGGCCCGGCTGCCGGTGCGGGTCAGGACATTGCTATGTGCGGTGACGCCATAGCTGAACTTCATATCCCATTCGTCGGCAATGGGCAGTTCATAGTCGACAAAGAAGCTGCCCTGATGCTTTGGCGAACCCGGCAAGCGATCTCCGTCCTGACCATCCACCGGCGTTGTTCCAAAACCTGGAGGTGTCAGTTCATTCAGCAGCGCACTGGAGACATCCGTAAGCTGCGCATCCGTGTAGCTATAGGCGCCGCGGAAGCTGAGGCGGTCGGTTGCCTGTAAGGAACCGAATATTTCAAGGCCTTTGGACTCCGCTCCAGCGCCGTTGATCGTGATCGGCGAAGAACCGTTAATCGTAGCAGAGGCCACCTGTGGTCCCTGCCAGTCGATATAGTAGACGGCTCCGTTCAGGGTCAGACGCCGATCAAGCCATTGCGTCTTGAAACCGATTTCATAGTTTGTGGTTTCATCCGCCGTAAATTCCAGTTCATTCGGCAGGCCGCAAATATTCTGCTGCTGCCCGGCATTGGGATCACAAGGTTCGAGACCGTTGGAGTTGCCGATCCGGAAACCCTGACTGATCGTGCCGTAAAGCAGGACGTCCGGGGTAACTTCATAAGAGGTGTTAATCTTGTAGAGGAAGCCGTTATCCTTTTGATTGGCGGGCGTAAAATCAAACACAATTGAATCGGGGTCGCGGCCGTTAAACACGGTTTCCAGAAGCGGCAAGTCGACAGCTGATTCCGTTTCCAGATCATAATCATAATAGCGGCCGCCGACCGTGACTTGCCATGCGTCGGTAATTTGATAGCTCAGTTCACCGAATACCGCGACTTCGCGCAAGTCGGAGTTGAACGGTGCGATATACTCGATGGAGTCTGGACGCAGCTGGACCCCGCCAAATTCATCCACTGCAAATTGATCGAAGCCCGGAGCAAATTCCGTGCTCAGAGCGCGAATCTTCTCGTCATTGTAAAAACCGCCGATGATAAAGCTGAATGGGCCATCCAGATTCGAAACCAGGCGTAATTCCTGCGTGAAAATTTCTGTCTCGTCGCGTTCTTCGGTAAACGCGGTGAACGAGGGGAATTGCTCATAACTATATTCCAGCGTGATCAAAAGATCGGTCTGGTCACGATTGCCGCGTTCGCGATGTTCGCTATAGCCGGTTGCCGATACGAGTTTGGCGAAGCCAAGATCCAGTTCCGCTTCGAGCGAAATCAGCTGGGTTTCACGCCGGTTCGGTTCTCTTACCCGCAGCGCATTTTCATATTTCCCAATTTCGACCGGGAAATTGGTTAGGCGTCGCTGGGAAAATTGCCGTCCGTCGGTGCGCGCATCCTGATAATGATAGGTCAATGTCGCATCAAATGTATCGGACGGGTTGAACCGTAATGCAGCGCGTGCCGATAATGTTTCGTCGGTGTTCAAATCCTTTTGCGGATTGAAATTGGAAGGATCAGCAATGCCGTCGGGATTGGAAACGCCAACCGTCTGAACCGCGAACGGGTAATCAATAAAGCCGCGATCGTTGGCAAAGTCTATCGAGCCGCGGAAAGCAAAACTGTCACCCAGAGGAATGTTGATGGTTACCCCGGTATCTGTGCTGATGCCATTTCCTGAAGCATAAGTGTAGGCATCGCCGCGTACTTCTCCGCCAATCTCGCCCAGCTTTGGTTTCACGGGAATATAGCGGATCGCGCCGCCAAGGGTACCAGCACCGTAGAGCGTGCCCTGCGGGCCAAGCAGAAATTCCACGCGTTCGATATCATTGAGCCGCAGATCAACAAAAAGCGGAATGTCACCTACATAGGTTGATACAGCGCCGCCGCCATCATTATTGCCGTCAAAAGACCCAAGGCCAGTTGCATTCAATCCGCGGAAAACGACCGGCGTGCTCGAACGGTTACCCTGATCAAGGATGTAAACGCCCGGTACAGTAGCAGCGACTTCACGCAAATTGTCGAGGCCACGTGCTTCCAGTTCCTCGGATCCAACTGCAGAGATATTAATCGGAACGTCCTGTACAGTACCTTCGCGGCGGGTGGCTGTCACGATGATGACATTGTCATCCTCTTCGGCAGCGGCTTCGCTGCTGGCTTGCGCCTGTGCGACAAAGGGCATACTGCTCGCGGCCAGAAACAGCATGGTGCGAACGGAATTTCTGTACATGGTCATAATAAAATATCCTCGATATACACTACTGAGAAACAAACTGTGACGATCTGCGCGCAAAAACAATTGGAAAATTGCTGCAATGCAAAAAAACTGGCTGAGTGAGACAAAAAGGCAACTACACGCTGGACAGTTGCAGGCAGCTTATCAGTCGGCGCTGGAACGTTTGGCCGATAATCGCTCTGATGCAGACGCATGGGGCATCATGTCGCTGGTCGCTCTGGAAGGCGAAAATTTTTCAAAGTCACTTGAATTGTCTGATAAGGCCTTGGAATTAGGCTTAAAAGATATCGGAATATTGGCAGGGCGAGGGAGGGCATTGCTCGCCACAGGACGGCAGAACGAGGCGCGCGATCTTGCCCGGTCTATTATCCTTTCGGACTGCAAGAATGCGTTGGACGCGGATACGATAGGGGTCATTCTGGCCCGAACAGGGCTGCATGAAGAAGCGGTTTCCTACTTCAGTTTTGCAACTGCGAACGACCACACACATGTGCAGTTTCAATATAATCTCGCCACCTCGCTGCAATTTATCGGAAAGCTGGAGAAGGCAAAACAGGCCTATAAAAAGGTGCTGGATATCGACCCGAACTTCCATCGGGCCCGTCTGGCGCTGGTTCAGCTGGAACCGCAAACGGACGAAGGTTTGAAGCAGATAGAACGGCTGTTCGAGCAGAACCGGAGCGATCCGGACAGCGCCTTGCAACTCGGTCACGCCGCAGCGAAGATATTCGAAGAGCGCGGGGATTACACAAAATCGCTCGAATGGCTGCTTAAAGCGAAAGCCGGGAAACATGAACAAGTCAATCATCAGCAAGATTGGGTGACGTCTCTCTTTGGTGCGGTGAAGACGCGAGGCCCGATGCCCGCTAATCAGGCAGCAGATGACCATCAGACACCTGTTTTCATCGTCGGCATGCCGCGCAGCGGTACGACGCTGATCGAGCGGATCTTGTCGAGCCATAGCGCTGTTGCATCCGCCGGCGAACTGCCCGATCTCGCTCTTCTGGTAAAGCGCAGCGGCAAAACTGCCGGAGCGCATACATTGTCTCCGGAAAGCCTGGCCGCTGCATATGATCCGCATGAGGTTGGCCAATCCTATTTGGAGCGGACGCACGAACTGTCGGGCGGTAGCCAATATCTTATCGACAAGATGCCGTTCAATTTTTTCTTTGCCGGCCATATTCTCGAAAGCCTGCCCACGGCAAAAGTCATCATGGTAAGGCGTGATCCTCGTGACACGGTTTTCGCCAATTTCCGGCAGCTATTTGCAACCGATTTTGGCTATTATAACTATGCTTATGATCTGGAGGACACGGTTCAATTTGTCCGACACTTCTGCCAGCTTGCGGATCACTGGAGCGACGTCCTTGCGTCTGATAGATATTGCGAAGTCCGCTATGAGGAGATGATCACGGATCAAGAGGCCGAAAGCCGGCGCTTGATCGAGTTTCTAAACCTCGATTGGGAAGAGCAATGCCTGCAGTTTCATAAAAACCAAAGTCCGGTGGCAACCGCAAGCTCCGTTCAGGTGCGATCTCCGATCCATTCCCGGTCAGTGGATCAATGGAAGCGCTTTGGCGAAGCCGGTGACATAGTGGACGCTGCGTTTCGCGACCACTAAGAAATCGGCACCCTAATTTGCCACCCAAACACTATCTGGATAACTTCAATGCAGCGGTACGCCCGCTACAGTAATCCGGTTCAGATACCGCCGGTGGCCCTGATAATCATTCAGTGCATAGTGCCAGGTGGAGCGGTTATCCCACATCGCCAGCATGCCCTCTTCCCATTGCAGGCGGTATTGAAATTGGGGTTGGGAAATGTGAGCGTATAGTTCGGCGAGGAGCGTCTTGCTTTCTTCCTCGCTCATATCGACAATGTTCAGTGTGAAGCCCGGATTGACGTACAGGCCATTTGCACCGGTCTCGGGATGGCGGAGCACGACCGGGTGGATCGCTTCCTGCACCGCGGACTCCGTATTGCCGAAACGGCCGCCAAATTTCTTTTGATAGGCGCTGTCTTTGCCGAAAATATGGGCGTTGCCATGGCGGGCCTTCAGGCGGTCGAGCCGTTCCTTCATAGTGTCGTCCAGCGCTTCATAAGCTGCGTGCATGCCGGCGAATAACGTGTCTCCTCCGCTGGGCGGGATTTCCAATGCGTAGAGGATGGAGCCCATGGCGGGAACCTCATCATAGCTGTGATCGGTATGCCAGCCGCCGCCAATATTCACTTCCTGATCGGGTTCCTTGAGGACTTTGGCAATTTGCGGATAGCCCTCGACAGGTGTGAAAAAGCGGTTGATGTCGATATCGTTCCAGCGCTCGGCAAAGGCGATATGGTCTTCCGGGGTCAGTTGCTGATCCCTAAAAAACAGGGCGCCATGACCGAAAAACGCCGTGCGGATTTCGGCAAACTGATCATCGCTGAGCCTGGTCAGATCAACATTCTCGACAATCGCGCCGACCGCTTCGCTTGCTTTCGATATCTGCATGATCCTCCCCTCATTTTCATTATGCGATAGCTGTATAGCCTGTTTTTATGATATTGGCATAATCGATTCAGATAAGGAGCCGTCCTCATGACCGACACGAAAATCAATCGCCGTCAAATGCTTGCCGCTGGAGCGGCAACCGGTATCGCGCTCACCGCCTGCCAGTCGGTCGCGGCCCAGGGAGATGCGGACCTGACTGGCAAGTCGGTATTGATCACTGGCTGTTCCTCGGGTTTTGGCTATCTGGGTGCGCTGCATTATGCGGAGCAGGGCGCGAAGGTTTTTGCCACCATGCGCAACATGCCGCGTGCGGAAGCAGACCAGCTGAAAGCCGCAGCGAAAGACGGCGCTGATCTTACCGTGCTGGAGCTCGACGTGCTGTCGGATGAGTCCGTTGCCAAAGCGGTGGCAGAGGCCGAGCGGCTGAACGGCGGTGCGCTGGATGTCATCGTCAACAATGCCGGTATCGGCACTGGCGCGCCGGTCGAGTTGCAGGATATCGAGGCGACGCAGCTGTTGTTCGAGACCAACACTGTCGGCCCGCACCGGGTGGCACGCGCTGCATTGCCAATGATGCGCGCCAAAAAAGCCGGACTGATCGTCAATATTTCGTCGCAGCTGGGGCGGGTGATGGTGCCGGGCATGGGCCTCTATTCGTCAACCAAATTTGCTCTGGAATCGATGAGCGAGCAAATGGCTTATGAACTGGTGCCGCACGGCGTGGATGTGACTGTCGTACAGCCGGGCGGTTATCCCACAAAGATCTGGGATAATGGCAACAAGCTGACCGCACCAATGCTCGAACGGGCAAGCGAAGAACGCAAAGCCGCCTATCCCGAGCTGGTCGCCGGCGCGCTGCGCGATGGCGGTGGTTCAGCCGATCCGATGGATGTTCCGCGCGCGATTGCCGGTCTGATCGCCATGAGTCCGGGAAAGCGGCCGCTGCGTGTTCCTGTCCATCCCGGCCGGAAACCGCAGATGGCGATTAACGAGGTCAGCGCCCAGACCCAGGTTGCCATGCTGGGCAATTCGCCCTTTGGCCCCTGGATCAAGGATGTGCACCAGCGCAGCTGATCAGACGCTGGCGGTTGCTGCTTCTGTCTGTTTAACGAGCAACAACGGTGCCAGATAAACGACCAGAAAGACCAGATTGGGAATAACGTTCGCGGCGTTGCCCGACGCGATTGATGCCCCGCTGTCGATGACAAACCAGGTCAGAAAGACATAGATGCTGCCCTTGCGGATCAGCGAACTGCCCTGTTCAATCCCCGGCGCAGAGATAAACAGATACATCGCGCCCAATCCGCCGAACACACCGCCGGCAATTGCCATGGCAAGTTTTGACTCGGGCGTGGTCAGTCCGGCAACACCTTCTGTGCCGGAGGATGCCAGATTGAAAAAGATATCATTGGCGCCAGTAAAATCATTCACGCCGGCCAGCGCAAATAGAACCGCCGTGATGATGGAAATTACGCCTATGATCCGCATGGAAAAGGCTGTTGCTGTGGGTGACATGATCTATCTCCTGTTTAATCGTCATCATAAAAGCCCATTCCAATAACGAAAACAATTACCTGACAGGTAAGTGCGCGGCTTGTGCTGTGCTGGCATGATGCGATAATCCAATGAAAGGGAGCAGGTGATGGCATCGGAAATGGAACGCTCGGAATTTGGCAGCATATTGAAGGAATGGCGCAAGGTTCGCCGGTTCAGCCAGTTGGACCTCTCGCTAGAGGCTGACATGTCTGCCCGGCATCTCAGCTTTCTTGAATCCGGTCGGTCCAGGCCCAGCCGTGCCATGGTGCTGCGCCTGTCCGATGCTTTGCAGCTCCCGCGACCGATGGCCAATCAGGCACTGCACGCCGCCGGTTTTGCTGCGGTCTATCCCAGCCTGCCGGACGACGCGCCGGAACTCGCGCCCGTGCATCAGGCAATTGCAACGATGCTGGACCATCACGACCCCTATCCCGGCATTGCAGTCGACCGGCACTGGAACGTGGTTCGCTCCAACCAGGGCGCCCAAATGCTGTTGGCGCTCGCCAATCCGGGTGGCGCGGTCAACATGATGGACATATTGATCAACAGCGCTGGCTTGGGCTTGATCGAAAATTGGGATGAAGTGGCGATGTTGTCCCTGACCCGGTTGCGCACAGAGATACTGGAGCTGGGCGGCGATGAAAAACTGTCCGCGTTGATGCAACGCCTGTCTGATCTGGAGCAGGTCAAGAATGCCGATCTCGCGGCGATCAATCTCAATCAGGCGGTGATTCCGACGATCTTGCGGGTGGGGGAAAACCGCTTGTCTTTATTCTCGACCATCGCGCAATTCGGATCGGTACAGGATACCCAGGCAGGCGAAACGCGAATTGAATTGATGTTCCCGATGGATGATGAAACGGTTCAGTTTTTTGAAAGCTAGCGTCTGTCATCAGGCCGTGCAGGGTTTGTGGGGGAGTGGAGCTTTTTGAACATGTTGACCAAGCGTTTTTTGGCCCTGCCGCTATTATCACTCGCCGCCTGTGCGCCCAGCCCCAATATCGCAAAAACAGCGACAGAAGACCCTCGCAATGCTCCGTCCGAAACCATCGCGACCAATAAGGTCAGCGCCGAAAATCTTGCCAAATGGCGCAGGGATAATCCGAGCTGGTATGCTGCGGTCGAACCCTTTCGGATCATTGGCGAAAAGGGTGCAGGCGTTTATTATGTCGGTACCGAGGGCCTGGGTATGTTCTTCATTCCGACCAAAGATGGCCATATCGTAATCGATGGCGGGATGCCGGATCAGGGGCCGATGGTGGCCGATGCAATCGCCCGACTAGGCTATGATCCCAAGGAAATAAAAGTTCTGCTTAACAGCCATGCCCATCTCGATCATTCCGGTGGGCTTGCTGATCTGAAAGCTTTAAGCGGCGCGCAGATGATCGCCAGCGCAGGCGACCGATCAGCACTGGAAGGCGGTTTCTATCTGGGTTCGGAAGACGAGGATTTTCTCAACGCTCCGCCAGTAAAAGTAGACCGGATCATCGCTGATGGCGAGACGGTCAGCCATGGCGGCGTGACGCTAACCGCCCATATCACGCCGGGCCACACGCGCGGCTGTACCTCCTGGACCATGAATAGCCGGCAGGATGGAAAGACATATGAGGTGCTATTTTTCTGTTCGGCCACCGTTGCCGCGAACCGGCTGGTCAATCCGCCGCAATATGAGGGCATTGTTGAGGATTACCACAAGACGTTTGACAAAACCCGTGACTGGAAACCGGATGTGTTCCTGGCCAACCACCCCGGGTTTTTTGGCTTGGCGAGAAAACGCGAAAAGCAGAAAGCGGGCGATGCGCTGGCCTTTGTCGATGATCAGGCTTTTGGCAAGTTCATCACGACCATAGAAGGCTGGTTCAAGGATGGCCTTCGGAAACAGACCGAGGCTGCAGCGCCCTGATGCTAGTCAAAACGCGACTTGCAGAAAGCCCCAGCCCGCTCTTAACTTAAGGGCATCAGAGGATGGAGTGAAAGAATATGGCAAGTGCAAAACAGGTTATCGAGAAATTCTGGGAAATTCAGAATGGCCATGACTATACCAAATTGAGTCCCCTATTTGCCGACAACGCCGTGTTCGAGGACCCCGCCATCGGGCGGGTAGAGGGCAAGCCGGCTATCGACAAACTGCTCGCCGGACTGACCAAGGAACTGGCGGACAAAAAAATGCATTTCGAGGTGCTGGAAATAGCCGGTGACGAGCATGTCGCCTGGTCTCGCTGGCTATGGAAACGGCCCGAAGGCGATATTGAAGGGGTTGGATTATATAAGGTCGCGGATGGCCAGCTGATATCCTATCGCGACTTTTATGCGGTACCGGAGGGGTAAGCCGCCGCAGCGCGTTTCAATCCTTGGGCTGAATATCTTCCGGATAGGGATTGCGCGAAATCAGGCCCCAAGAGCTGTTGTTCGACAGGCTCTGGCGGGCATCAATCTCGATCAGCAATTCCTTTGTCTTGATAATATCCGCGCCGACCGCCGACGATAATGTCTCGATGTTGCGCCACTTATATTTGTCGCCGCGCAGCAGCAGGATCAGCCGCTCCTTGCGCTTGTCATCCAGCCGATATTCGCGCCGTTTTGCCAGCCAATGGGTCAGAAACACCGTTGCAAGCGAAGCAACCGCGCCGACCACGGCACCGATAAGGACGGCGATTTCTGCACTGACGGTCATTTCTGCCTCTCCTCGTGCCGAGTCCTAAAAATCTATCGCCAGACCCTTATGCTCCCAATCGCCATAGCGGGTGGGACCATCCTTTTCCAGAATCTCATCGGCCTTGTCCAGGGGATCGGGCTCTGGCAACGGCGGGCTTTTGGACAGATAGGCAGGCGGTTTGACATCAGCGGGTCGCTCGCCGGGTTTTCTGGCTGCCTGCTGTTCAAGGGATTTTCTATCATTTCCGGCCATATTTTCTATTTCCTGCCTATTTGAAAAAGCCCGCCTCAAACCCTATATCGAGGGAGAAAGTCTTATAATCAAGCGAGTAGACAGATGAATTTTCTAAAGACGACTATGTTGCTGGCGGCGCTGACCGCCCTGTTCATGGTCATGGGCTTCTCGCTCGGCGGGCCACGCGGGGCGATTTTGGCGTTATTGGTGGCGGCAGGTATGAACCTGTTTACCTACTGGAATGCCGATAAAATCGTGCTCAAAATGCACAAGGCGGTTGAGGTAGACGCCAGCAGCCACCCGGAATTTTATACCATGGTGCAGCGACTGGCACAGCGCGCCCAACTGCCGATGCCGAAAGTCTATATCGTCGACCAGGCACAGCCCAATGCCTTTGCCACCGGCCGTGATCCTGAACATTCGGCGGTCGCGGCAACAACCGGCCTGCTCAACATGCTGAGCTATGACGAGATTGAAGGCGTGATGGCGCATGAGCTGGGCCATGTGAAAAACCGCGACACGCTTATCATGACAATGGTTGCAACGATTGCCGGTGCGGTGTCGATGCTTGCCAATTTCGGCCTGTTCTTTCGCGATAATCGCGGACTGGCTGGCATATTGGCGGTTTTTATCGCGCCCTTTGCGGCAATGATTGTCCAGATGGCGATAAGCCGGACCCGCGAATTTGGTGCGGATCGCTCGGCAGCCGAAATTAGCGGCAAGCCGCTCGCACTCGCGTCCGCCCTACACAAGATTTCAGGGCAGGCAGAGCGCATTCCCAATCCGGTGGCGCAGCGCAATCCGGCAGCGGCACAGCTTTACATAGTGCCGTCCGGCGTCAAGCAGATGTTCTCCACCCATCCCGCAACCGAAGACCGGATCGCGGCACTGCACGATATGGCGCAGGGCGGGGGATCGGACGGCTGGTCGAACAATGCCGATGAAGTTGGCGATATGGGTCGACTTAAAAACAGGCGTAGTGCGCTTGATCCGACACGATAGCATTGATTCATTCGCGTAAATAGCGCAAGTGCTCCCGCGAAGGCGGGAGCCCATCTCCCGTACCATGATCTTGATACGGCCGGAGATGGGTTCCTGCCTGCGCAGGAACACAACCATCTCTAACGACAATAAAATTCCCGGCCTCCCTGCGAGAACCGCCGCCTTGCGATTGCTTGATGCCGTTTGCCGGCGCGGTGAAACACTGGATCAGGCGTTACCTGTGGCCACCGCAAAGCTAAACAATCCATCTGATCGTTCGCTTGCTCATAATATCGCGGCCAATGCGCTGCGCTGGATGAGCGCGCTCGATGCGATGATCGATAGCGCGACGAAGAAACGTCTTCCCGATGATGCCAAGGCGCGGATGGCTCTGCGTATTGCCCTGGTGCAGGTTCTGGTGCTGGAAACGCCCCAGCATGCGGCGATAGCGACCGCCTTGCCGCTGGTCCATGGCGGGCCGCGGCGGCTCGTGCATGGCGTCTTCTCCACCGTGATGCGCGGACTCGAATCCGGTAAACTGGCCTTGCCGGAGGTTCCCGAAATTCCCGGCGAAACGCTGGACCGCTGGACCCATCATTGGGGCGAAGATGTAGCTATTTCTGCAGGACAGGCATGGGCCGGCGCGCCTCCCCTTGATCTCAGTTTCAAAGCGGATGACACCAGCGCGCTGGAGGGCGAGAGGCTCGCACCCAAACATTTGCGTATGCCGTCAGGATCACCTGTCACCGAGCTGGCGGGTTTTGACGATGGCGCCTTTTGGGTGCAGGATCTGGCAGCATCCTTGCCCGCCCGACTGCTAGGCGAAGGCGACGGCAAAACGTTGCTCGACCTTTGCGCTGCGCCGGGTGGCAAGACGATGCAGCTAGCATCCGCGGGCTGGAAAACCGTTTCCGTCGACAATAGCGAAAAACGGATGGAGCGGTTCAAGGACAATCTTGGGCGCACCGGGCTGGACGCGGACATTGTCATTGCTGATCTGATGAAATGGCAGCCATCAGAGCCGGTCGATGCAGTTTTGCTGGACGCACCGTGCAGCGCAACCGGTATTTTTCGCCGCCATCCCGATGTGCTGCATTGCATCGGATCCCGCCAGATTACCGAGCGTGCAGAGGTGCAAAAGGCGCTGCTCGACCGGATTGCTCCATGGGTCAAACCGGGCGGCGTGCTGGTCTATACCGTCTGCTCGCTGGAACCGGAAGAGGGCGAAGATCAGATCGAGCAATTTCTCGAAAGCCATGAAGATTTCACACTGGCTGCGGTCAAACCCGATGAACTTCCCGCGGGCATCAGCTCGACCGAAAATGGTTGCGTGCGGACGCTGCCCAACATGCTTTCCGAAAAAGGGCATCTTGACGGATTTTTCATCGCGCGATTGCAGCGCAAAGCCTGACCGGGCGTTAAAATTCAGCCTGTCCCCAAATTGTCCACAGGCCTTTGGGTTTTGCGCCGATTCGCGCCTTGCAGGCGCTATATAAAAATCCTAGACGCAGCATTGTAAAGGAACCGCCATGACCAGCCCGATCCGTATCGCTCCCTCCATCCTTTCCGCCGATTTTGCGCGTTTGGGTGAAGAAGTTCGTGCGATTGATGAAGCGGGCTGCGACTGGGTGCATGTTGACGTCATGGACGGCCATTTTGTTCCGAATATCACCATCGGCCCGGCTGTCGTCAAAGCGCTGCGTCCGCATAGTGAAAAGCCGTTTGACGTGCATTTGATGATTTCGCCGGTGGATCAATATCTTGAGGCTTTTGCTGACGCCGGTGCAGACATCATCTCTTTTCATCCTGAAGCCGGTGCCCACCCGCATCGCACCGTGCAAACGATCCATACGCTCGGCAAACAGGCCGGGCTTGTACTCAATCCCGCGACATCGCTGGAAGTGCTCGATTTCCTAATCGACGATCTCGACCTGATTTTGGTGATGAGCGTCAATCCGGGTTTCGGCGGACAGAGTTTTATCGATACGCAGCTGCGCAAGATCGAGGCGATCCGCAAACGCATTGATGCGACCGGCAAGGATATCCGGCTGGAAGTGGATGGCGGTATTGATTTGAATACGGCGCCCAAGGCGATTGCGGCAGGAGCCGATACATTGGTGGCGGGCACTGCGACCTTTCGGGGCGGTCCCGACCAATATGCCGCCAACATAAGCGGCCTGAGGGGTGAATGAGCGCAAAAAGCCCCGAAACTGATGGCATGGCCGATGATCCGGGCAGTGGCTTAGAGCGCTATAGCGGTGAAGAAAGCGAGGCGCCGGAAGGCCGCAGCCTGACGTTGCGCGCAGGCGGGGATCGCGGGCAATCACTGGCCGAACAAACCGCGCTACTCTACTATCGCATGACCTGGAGGATGCCGCTGCATCGGTTGCGCCTGTCGGGCAAATTGCCGCTGCGCTTGCTGGCTGTGCCGGTCGATCCGGTCGAAGGCAACCGGGTGCAGGGCATGGCTGTCCGTGCCGGGCATTTTCTGTTTCGCGGGCTTAAGAAAAAGCTCGATGGGATCGATTTTGCCGACCTGAAGCTGCCACCGGCTTTTGAAGATTATGTCCACCGGTTCGTTTGGCTGCGCGATCTTGATACGGCAGCATCTCGGGATCAGGCGCTACCGGTAGCCGAAAAGCTGATGGAAGAATGGCTGGACGCGAATGGCAAGAAAATCCGGCAACCGGCCTGGCGGCCTGATAATTGCGGCTGGCGCCTGTTGATCTGGGCAAGTCATGCGCCGTTGATCCTGTCATCCGGCGATCTGATCTACCGTTCCAAAGTCCTCAACAATATCGCGCGCACCGCCCGGCATCTTGATCGGACCGCGGACAAAGCAACATCGAGTCTGGGTCGGCTGGTTGCGTGGAGCGGTGTCGTGGCGGCCTCGTTATTGATCCCCGAAGGCCGGGTGCGCCGCATTGTCGGCGAGGCGGGTCTGGAAAAGGCGATGGGCGAATTTTTCTATCCTGATGGCGGCTCCGTGTCACGTTCGCCGCTCAATCAGATGGATGCTGTAGTGCTGCTTTCTATGCTCAAACAGGTCTATCTCGCACGCGAGGAAGATGCGCCCGAATTTCTGGAAAATGCACTGGCACAAGCGGTCCCGCCGCTTACCGGCCTGACCCATTTTGATGGCAGCATGGGCAACTGGCAGGGTGGTGGTGCAACCTCGTCGGAACAGGTCGAACAAGTCATAGAAGCCAGCGGCATCCGCGCACGACCACTGCGCCAGGCACGCGACTGGGGCTATCAGCGGGTATCATCGGGGCGTTCCGTTCTGATACTCGATGCCGCGCCGCCGCCAATTGCACGGATGGCCGTGGCGGGATGCGCATCGACACTGGCGTTTGAATTTTCCAATGGCGACAATCGTATTATCGGCAATTGTGGTGGGGCCGGGCTGGTCGGCGCGACCATTCCGGCTTCCCTCGCCCGGGGCTTGCGCACCACGGCTGCGCACAGCACTTTGTGTATCGACAATAGCAACAGCACCTCTATCCTTCCCGACGGGAAGCTCGGCCGCGGCGTAAGCGAGGTTGAGCTGTTCCGCCGCGATGTCGAAAATGCGACCCGGCTGGAAGCCAGCCATAATGGCTATGCAAAGCGGTTCGGGCTGGTTCACAAACGCTTGCTGCTTATGCGGTCTGACGGCTTGGAGTTGCGCGGCGAAGACATGTTGATCCCTGATGGCAAGAAACGGCGGCGAAAGAAGAAAGACGTGGAATATGCGCTGCGTTTCCACCTCGGGCCGGATATTGAGAGCGACTTGATATCCGAAGGCAAAGGTGTGCTGTTGCGCCTGAAAGACGGTAATTTATGGCAATTCCGCTCGACCGGCGGTGAAATAGTTCTGGAAGACAGTGTCTGGGTCGACGGCATGGGCATTCCCCACAGCGTGATGCAGATGGTAATAACGGATACAGTGGGCAGCGGCGGCGGAGCGACCGGCTGGCTGCTCAAACATATGGGATAAAGGCGATCATGACCGATAATATTACAATCAAACGGGCTCTGCTTTCGGTGTCCGACAAAAACGGTTTGGCGGATTTGGGCAAGGAACTGGCCGCCATGGGCGTGGCGTTAATCTCAACCGGTGGCACGGCAAAGGCCTTGCGCGATGCGGGGCTGGAAGTCGCCGATATTTCGGACGTCACCAACTTTCCCGAAATGATGGATGGCCGCGTCAAAACATTGCACCCCAAGGTCCATGGCGGCTTGCTCGCGCGGCGTGATGATGCGGGCCATGTCGCTTCGATGGAAGAACATGATATTGCCGGGATCGATCTGGTGATCGTCAATCTCTATCCCTTTGCCCAGACCGTCGCCAAGGGTGCGGCACGCGACGAGATTATCGAGAATATCGATATTGGCGGACCCAGCATGGTGCGCAGCGCGGCGAAAAACCATGATTTCGTGACCATCGTTACCGACCCGTCAGATTACGACACCTTGCTGGCGGAACTGAAGGAAAGCGGCGGCGCTACCAGCATCGCTTTCCGCAAGAAAATGGCGGCAAAGGCCTTTGCCGCGACCGCCAGCTATGACGGCATGATCGCACAATGGTTCGGCTTTGCCGATCAGGGCCAGATGTTCCCGCCGACCCTGCCGCTCACGATGAGCCAGCCGACCGAATTGCGCTATGGCGAAAACCCGCACCAGATGGCGGCGCTCTATCTGCCCGATGGTCCTTCGGCCAAGGGCATTGCACAGGCTGAACAATTGCAGGGCAAGGCGCTGAGCTATAATAATTATAACGACGCGGACGCGGCGCTGGAACTGGTCAGCGAGTTTCGCGATGGCCCGCCTACGGTGGTGATTGTCAAACATGCCAATCCCTGCGGTGTAGCAAGCGGTGACAGTATCTTGGAAGCCTACAAGCAAGCACTTGCTTGCGACAGCGTCTCGGCCTTTGGCGGGATCATCGCAGTGAACCGGCCGCTGGACGGTGCGGCTGCGCAAGCGATGACGGGCATTTTCACCGAGGTCGTCTGCGCCCCCGAAGCCGATGCGGATGCGCGCGCAATTTTTGCGAAGAAGAAAAACCTCCGGCTCTTGCTGACCGGCGACCTGCCAGACCCGGCGCGCGGCGGCATCGGCCTGAAGA
The DNA here is from genome assembly GCF_965233695.1 of Parasphingorhabdus sp. Taxonomy (GTDB): domain Bacteria; phylum Pseudomonadota; class Alphaproteobacteria; order Sphingomonadales; family Sphingomonadaceae; genus Parasphingorhabdus. Next base: position 902,105 of record NZ_OZ247497.1, on the reverse strand, counting down.
CGATAGCGGGCGGCTATCTGCTGCAATCGCGCGACAATGGTCAGATTGCCGAAGATGACCTGAAATGCGTCACCAAGCGAGAGCCGAGCGCGCAGGAAAAAGCGGACTGCCTGTTCGCCTGGACTGTCGCGAAACATGTGAAGTCCAACGCCATCGTCTATGCCAAAGACGGCGCTACGGCTGGCGTGGGCGCAGGGCAGATGAACCGGCTCGAATCCGCGCGCATTGCGGCGTGGAAAGCCAAAGACGCGGCGGAAAAAGCTGGCTGGAACGAAGCACGAACCATCGGCTCCGCGGTGGCTTCTGATGCCTTCTTCCCCTTTGCTGACGGCTTGATGGCGGCGGTCGAGGCTGGCGCAACAGCGGTTATTCAACCAGGCGGCTCGATCCGTGATGATGAGGTTATCGCGGCGGCCGACGAAGCCGGTCTGGCGATGCTGTTCACCGGGATGCGGCACTTTCGGCATTAACGGCAGAAGTCCGTACCTTTGACCGTCTCATTATGGGACGCAAGAAAATTGCACTATGGTGTAAAATCTGTTAACGGGCCAGTGGGTTCGCTAAATTCGCGGCATGTTCGGCTGTCCGGCCGGCAAGCCCAATAAAAGGGATAATCATGAAAAAAATACTTCTTGCCTCTGCAGTTGTGGCAGCCGCGGGCATGACCGCGCCAGCACAAGCTGCCAACATTCTTGTCAATGGCGACTTCGAAAGCGGCGATCTGTCGCCCTGGTTCCAGGACCGCGAACTTGGCGGCACAGTGGATTGGGCAACGGGTTCCAGTTTCGCTCGGACAGGCGCGTTCGGTGCAGGTAATTTCGGCAATTATGAATTGCGTCAGAATTTCGCTGGCGTCGCGGGCTCGGATATTACTGAAGCTTCGATCTGGGTCCGGCATATGAATTCGTCCAATGGCGCGGCCGTGGCTTTTGCCTTCTTCTACGATGATAATACGGAAAACCAGTTTGTCCTTTCCACATCGTCATCAGATTATGAATTTTTTGATCTGACCAGCCAGCTGGATGTTACAAAAACCCTCGTCGCCTTCTCGCTTTTCGGCAATAGCGGTAATAATGTCGAAGCGGCGATCGATGATGCGCAGATCCTGACAGCCATGGCTGCGGTGCCTGAGCCGGCCACATGGGCATTCATGATCTTTGGCTTTGGTGCCATCGGTTCTGCCATGCGTCGCCAACGTAAGGTCAATGTAAAAGTCAGCTACGCTTAAACGGCGCCAGCAACAGAAAAGAAAAACCCCGTCGGAGCGATTTCAGCGGGGTTTTTTCATGTCTGCGATCAGCGTGTTTATTCCGGCGTGGCGGCCTGAGCGTTTTGCCCATCACCTTCCGGCGCGGCGATAATGTCGCGGGTTACGCTGCCTTTATCGACAGTAAACGTATCGGCATCGCCCACGGAAGAGCGGATGCCGGCATCGGCGTCACCGGCCTGACCAACAATCGCGGACTCGGTCACGCTACGGGCTTGTGCTCCGCCAAACATGGCTTCCAGGGTCTGCTGCTGCACGCCGCCGGTCTGGGGACGCGGTTGACCGGGTTGTGGAGGTGTCAGACCGAAATCGGGGGGAATGACCAGGGGAGGCTGGCGCGAGACGGCGAATTCGTCAGGACGGTCGCGGTCAAACAGGCCGCTGGAGCCGCATGCGGATAGTCCGACCAGCGAAACCAGGCTGATACCGATAATAGATTTACGCATATTCACTTCCCTCAAAATTACTTGCCCTGCATGCACAAAGCTCTTTGGCTGGCTCTTTGCCACGGGTCAACTGTCGCCAAGCTGAATATTATCTTGGTCCGGCTTTTCGCGTATAAACAGCGCGCGTGCAAGCAGGATTACGACCCCGATGGAAATGCACGCATCGGCGACGTTGAAAATCAGGAACGGACGGAAATCGCCGATATGCAAATCCGCAAAATCAGCGACATAGCCGAGCCGAGCGCGATCCAAAATATTGCCCATCGCGCCGCCGAGAACGAACGAAAGCGCAATAATGTCCCACTTCGCCTTTTCCCGCCACATCCAGATCAGCACCGCAACAGCGATCAGGCCGGTCAACGCGACCAAGGCCCAGCGCTGGAAATCTGTCGAAGCGGTCAGGAAACCCATCGAAACGCCGTAATTTTCCGCCCAGGTCAGGTTGAAAAAGGGCAGCAGCTCAATCTGGCCCTTGGCTTTCAGATCGAGCGGAAACATCACCATATACTTGGTGAACTGGTCGATGATGAAGATCAGGACCGCGACAACAAGGCCGGCGATCCGGTATTTCGATACGGCTTCGGTCATGCGTTAAGAACCCCATCACAACGGCCGCATAGCGCGCCATCTTCTTCTACATCGGGCAACAAGCGCCAGCAGCGGCCGCATTTGCTGTGCTCCGTTTTGGTCACGGTGATCTCCGCGCCATCCTTCACATCGGCGACGATGCAGATTTCAGTAAACTCTTCGGCGGATAGCGACAGTTCGGACAATGGATAGGTGACTTCTGCTTCCAGACTGGAGCGGATTGTCTTTTCCCGACGCAGGGGTTCTATCGCTTCGGTAATTGCCGAGCGTTGTGCTGCCACAATATCCCATTTGCTGGATAATTCGACATCGTCCCAACCGCGATCCATCTCTGGCCATTCTTTCAAGTGGATCGAGTCATTCTCATCCGGGAAGCGGCTCTGCCAAATTTCCTCTGCGGTGAAGACCAACACCGGTGCGATATACCGGGTTAGGGCGTGAAACAGGATATCCATGACTGTCCGGTACGCCATGCGTTTCGGATCGTCGGCTGCATCGCAATAGAGACAGTCTTTACGAATATCGAAGAAGAAGGCGCTAAGATCATCATTCACGAAATCACTAAGTGCTCGCATATAAGGACCGAAGGCGAAATTATTAACATGCTCACGTAGGTCGGCATCGAGACGATATAGCTTGTGCAGCACATAACGCTCCAGCTCCGGCATATCGGCGACGGCCACCCGCTCACTTTCCTCAAAATCGCTGAGACCGCCGAGCATATAGCGGAAGGTGTTGCGCAATTTGCGATAGCTGTCGGTGACGCCTTTGATGATTTCATCGCCGATCCGGTGATCCTCGGTGAAATCGACGCTCGCGGCCCAGAGGCGCAGGATATCGGCACCATTGACGTTGATAATCTTCTGCGGATCAAGCGTGTTGCCAAGCGACTTCGACATTTTCTTGCCGTTTTTGTCGAGCGTCATGCCGTGGGTCAGCACCGCCTTGTAGGGCGCATGACCGCGGGTGCCGCAGGACTCCAGCAGGCTCGACTGGAACCAGCCGCGATGCTGGTCGCTGCCTTCCAGATACAGGTCAGCCGGTGTCTGATGATCCGGCCATTTGCCGCTTTCCAGCACAAAGCTATGGGTGCAGCCGCTGTCAAACCAGACGTCGAGAATATCGGTGATAACCTCATAATCATCGAGGCTGTACTTGTTGCCGAGAAATTCCTGATGGTCGGCATCGAACCAGGCATCAGCACCGCCGGTTTTAAAGGCCGCGATAATCCGTTCGTTGACCGCCGGGTCATTGAGATAGTCGCCGGTCTTGCGATCGACATAAAGCGCAATCGGCACGCCCCAGGCGCGCTGGCGGCTCAGCACCCAGTCCGGGCGGCCTTCGACCATGGATTCCAGACGGCGTCTGCCGCGTTCCGGTACGAAGCGCACTTTGTTGCGGATTTCGTCCAGGGCAATGTTACGCAGGGTAGCGGCGACGCCTTCGGCATGGCCGACCACCAGTTCCCTCTCCCCTTCAGGGGGGAGGGTTAGGGTGGGGGGAACATCGCCTTGACTGCCCCTCTCCCAACCCTCTCCCCTGAAGGGGAGAGGGCTATCCATCGGCACAAACCATTGCGGCGTGCAGCGATAGATGATCTTCGCTTTCGAGCGCCAGCTATGCGGATAGCTATGCTGAAAATCATCGCTGGCCGAGAGCAGGGCGCCCGCTGCACGCAGGTCTTCGCAAATCGGACCCGTGCTGCTTACAAATTTCTTGTTGATCACCCCGCCTGCACGCTCGTCCCCGCGCGGCAGCCAGTCCCAGTCCTCGCGATACACGCCATCCGCATCGACGGCGAATACCGGGTTGATGCCGTTGGCTTTACACAGTTCGAAATCATCCTCGCCGTGGTCGGGGGACATATGAACGAGGCCGGTGCCGGCCTCGGTGGTGACGAAGTGCGAGCCGTCGAGGAAGGGTCGAGGCTTGGTGTAGAAATCGCTGTCCGGGAAGGTGTCTGCCATCGGGTGCTTGGCGATAGCGCCAGCGAGTTGGGAGCCTTTGCCTTCCCAGTAAATTTCGTTCATCTCAGGAGTTGCGAACCGTCCATGTAACTCGCCGGACTCAACCAGTTGCTTGGCGACCAGATGTTTTTTACCACTGTGCTCGCCGAGTAAGACGTATTCAACATCCGCTCCATAGGCGAGCGCCTGATTGACAGGGATTGTCCAGGGCGTTGTCGTCCAGATCACCGCATGCGCGCCGACCAGTTCCGGCGCATTCGGCGCTTCAACAATCTCAAACGCCACGTCAATCTGGGTCGAGGTAATATCCTCATATTCCACTTCGGCTTCTGCCAGCGCGGTTTTCTCGACCGGCGACCACATCACCGGTTTCGCGCCGCGATAGAGCTGTCCCGCTTCGGCAAATTTCAGAAGCTCCGCGACAATCGCCGCTTCGGCATCATAATCCATCGTCAGATAGGGCTTGTCCCACTGCGCCAAAATGCCGAGCCGTTTAAATTCCTCGCGCTGCACATTGACCCAATTGTCCGCATAGGTACGGCATTCGGCGCGAAATTCGCTCGCCGGAACGTCGTCCTTATTGCGCTTTTTCTTGCGATATTGTTCCTCGATCTTCCACTCGATCGGCAGGCCATGACAGTCCCACCCGGGCACAAAAGGCGCATCCTTGCCGAGCAAATTCTGGCTGCGGACAACCAAATCCTTGAGCGTCTTGTTCAGGCTATGACCGATATGGATATTGCCATTGGCATAAGGCGGACCGTCGTGGAAAATGAACTTTTCCCGTCCCTCACGCGCTTTACGCAGCTTCTCATAAAGCCCAATTTTCTGCCAGCGCTCCAGAATCGCCGGTTCCTTATTCGCAAGGCCGGCTTTCATCGGGAAATCGGTTTTCGGCAGGAAAACCGTGTCTTTATAATCGCGCTCTTTGGCGGGTGCATTATCGGTCATGATTGGCGGGGATTAGGCGAGGCAGCGCGCGGGCGCAAGCGGGATTTCACGGTCGCCCGATCGCCTCGATCGGCTAGCGAATAAGGGCTGGCCCGACCTTCCTGATATCATCGACCATGACATAGCCGTTAAAGCTGACCGGAATGTCCGTCAGCTGATGGCCTTCGGTCAGTCCGCGTGTCGATTCGTGATCGTTCATCGGGCCGATTATCAGCGTGCGCGCACCCACCGCTTCCATCCGGGCCGTGGTGCGGTTGGGCCATCCGGCGAAGGCCCATTGATAGTCGAGGGGAACCACCAAAGTGCCGTTTTTGCAGCTATCGGGCGTTATGCCGAGCCAGCCCATCCACAGATAATCTTTGGTGCAGGCTTTGACGTCCGGTTTTGACCAGGCCCAGATGCCGGGCACAAGTTGCTTCATGCGCTTGACCGGGGCTTCGCCGCCGTAAAACCCGTCGCCTTCCTTCAAAGGGTCGCGACCGGCCGCTTTCAGGATCGCATAGAGTTGATCGGCCTCGTCCGGGTTTTTGCTTTTGAAGTTGAACAGAAACGGCCTGAAGGTTTCTGATGCCAGTGCCTCTTCGACGGTAGGAATTTTGCCGATGCCCTTGCCGCGCAGGGGAAAAGTCTGACCGCCGTCAGATGAATAGCCATAGCCGATATCAAGCGCTTGCAGTTCCGCCAATGTCAGATCTCTCGTCTTTCCCTTGCCATCGGTCCGGCAATCGACGGTCCAGTCATGGAACAGCACCATTTTACCATCCCTGGTCGGGGCAACATCAACCTCCACCATATCCGCCTGCATGTTAACTGCTGCGCGAATGGAATGAATCGTATTTTCAAAAATTTCCAGATCTTCCTGGCCCGGGAGCATGCGAATGGCGGTGCAGTCATCTCTGCCCACACCCGTCGGATCATAGATATGGTGGACTCCGCGATGAGCGATCATCTTGAACTGGCCCTCGGGCACCGGTGCCCAGCGAGAGGAATTGAGCAGCATCATCGTTAGAAAGGTCATCCAGATAATCCCGAGTGACCAAAGGATTTTACGCTTCATGTTAGTATTGTTCGGGCCTTGTCGCAGTCTATTGCCATTTGCGCCATCAACGCATCGAGATCGTCAAATTTCGCTTCGCCGCGCAGGAAGTGGTGCAATTCCACTTCAACCGTCTGGCCGTAAAGATCTTCGGAAAAGTCAAAGAAATAAGGTTCGAGCAATTCCTTGGGCGGATCGAAACTTGGCCGAATACCCAGATTGGCTGCCCCGTTGACGACGCGGCCATCGGGCAGCCGGCCCTTTACCGCATAGATTCCGTATTTCGGCCGCAGATAATGGTCAATGTCGATATTGGCGGTAGGATAGCCGAGCTTGCGGCCATTTTTATCGCCGTGAATAACCGGGCCTTCAATGGCAAAGGGTCGCGTCAGCAGCGCGGTCGCCGTCTCGCAATCGCCCGCCTTCAACGCTTCGCGGATACGGCTGGAGGAGATGACTTCGGTGCTGTCGCTAACCGGGCCAACGGCCTTGGTCGACAGACCCAGAGGCGCGCCGAGCTGTTTCATCACGCCAACATTGCCTGCGCGACCCTTGCCAAAGGTGAAGTCTTCACCGGTGACGATGCCGGCTGCGCCAAAGCGCTCGACGAGCAATTTGGTCACGAAATCCTCTGCGGTGGTGCCAGCCAGTTCGCCGCCAAATTCAAACACCAGCATCGCATCTGCACCGGCGGCGGTGAACAGCCGTTCACGCTGGTCGAGGGTGGTCAGACGAAAGGGAGGCGCGTCGGGTTGAAAATACCGAACGGGATGCGGATCAAAGGTTGCGATGATTGCCGGTCGGCCCTCGGCCTTCGCCCAGTCGATCGCGGTTTGGGCAACCGCCTGATGGCCTTTGTGAAAGCCATCAAAATTGCCCAAAGCGATGATCGCTCCGCGCAGCTCGTCCGAAATTCTGTTTTGCCCACTCAACCGCATGATTTGCGCTATTGGCCAGTTTCGGTGGTTTGTTCAACCGCTTGTTTGGGTAAATCTTTTAACGGCATCAGGCCCTGTCGCAAAACGCGCAGGGCATTCCCGCCCATTACAGCGCGAATTTCCGTTTCGCTGAAACCTGCCTCCATCAATGCCTGGGTGACGTGAACGATACCGCTGGTATCAAAGCGGGTCGTGACAGCGCCGTCAAAGTCCCCGCCCAGCGCGGCATGCTCAATTCCAACAAGATCGCGGACATGTTTGACGGCTTTGGCGACGGTTTTCGGATCGGTGTCACACATGGCTCCGTCCCAATAACCAAGCCCGATGACGCCACCGGTTGCGGCCACGCCCCTGATCTCGTCATCTGTCAAATTGCGATTAACGCTGCAGACCGCCTGCACGCCGCCATGGCTCGATACCACCGGCCGCCGCGCCATTTTCAAGATATCAGCAACTGTTGCCCGGCTACTGTGGGCAATGTCGACGATCATCCCCTTATCTTCCATGTCGCGGACAATCTGCCGGCCAAAGTCGGTCAGCCCGCCTTTTTCTTCCCCGTGCATGGAACCGGCCAGCTCATTGTCAAAAAAGTGCACGAGCCCCGCCATTCGCATGCCGGAGTCATAAAGTGTTTGCAGATTTTCGCGTTTGCCTTCCAATGTCTGCAAACCTTCGGCGGAAAACATCACGCCGATCACTTTTTCCCCGTTGGAGCGCGTTGTCGCCAGGCCATCGACATGAGAAGGCGTGCTGATCGCGGCTATCGCTCCATCAGAATCGGCCACTGCGCGGTCAAGCTTGGTGGCATGCCATAATTGGCGTTCCAGCAATGATTGCCAGGTACGTATGGGTTGCAACTGCGCGATGGCGAGCATTGTGATATTGTCGGTTTCGGCGCTGTTGCTATCGTAATTCTGGTCTTTGGGCGTTTTGGTAACACTGGAGAATATTTGCAGCCCGACATTGCCGTCCTGCATGCGTTTCAGGTCGACATGGCCATAATCGACGCTGTCGGTTATCTTGCGTTTCCATAGCAGGGTATCGCTGTGAAGATCGACGATCATCAGGCTGTCATGCAGCTTCTGTGCTTCGGCGGAAATTTCCGGCAACGGCTCGCCGTCAATCATATTGGTCTGTTTTTCAAATATGCTCGGCGCAAAAGTGAAAAAGGCCGCCGCACCGACAATCAGAACGATCACCAATCCAACGACAAATTTCTTCATGCCTGTTTCCGTTTTAACGTGACAAAGGAAAAGGCAGGTTTGCCATCCTTGGCGTCATAGCTCTCTCTTTCAGTTTCTTGCCAAATGGCAGGATCAAAACTGTCCATAACGGTGTCCCCTTCCACTTCAACATGCACTTCGGTGAGCGCAATACGGTCGGCTTTTGGTAGAAAGAGCCGGTAAATTTCAGCACCACCAATGACGGCGATATGCGGAGCGTTGGCGGTCTTTAAAGCATCCCGAATATCATGCACCACTTCCGCGCCTTCGGCTTCCCACTGTGTATCACGGGTCAGGACGATATGGCGTCGTCCGGGCAACAGGCCGGGCAGACTGTCAAAAGTCTTGCGCCCCATGATCATCGGTTTGCCTTGCGTCAGTGATTTGAAGTGCCGCAGGTCGGCTGGCAGGTGCCAGGGCATGGTACCGTCTTTGCCAATGACCCCATTGTCAGCGCGCGCAAGGATCAGGATGATTTCTGGATGGTTCATGAAATGCGCCTAGCTTAGATCAAACCTTGTGCAAATCAGAAAAACAATTTCGTGACATGACCCATTTTCCTGCCCGGGCGACTTTCACCTTTTCCATATAGATGAAGGTGGTTGGCCGGGTCCGAAAGCAGCGTCTGCCATTGGTCCGCATCACCGCCAATCAGGTTGGTCATTTCGACTTTTTCAGCGGCGAGCCCGGTATCGCCAAGCGGCAATCCGCAGATGGCCCGGATATGGTTTTCAAACTGGCTGGTGACCGCGCCTTCGATCGTCCAGTGTCCGCTATTATGGACGCGCGGGGCCATTTCGTTGAAAACGGGGCCGTCAGTGGTGGCGAAAAACTCGCAGGTCAGCACACCGACATAGTTCATCGCCTCTGCCATTTTGGCGGCCAGTGCACGGGCGGCTTGTTCCTGTGCGATGATTTCCGTCGGCGCGGGCACGAGCGATTGGGCCAATATGCCATCTTCATGGATGTTATGCGGCGTATCCCAGTAACCGATGATACCATCTTGTCCGCGAACCAGGATGACCGAAAATTCGTGAGAGAAAGTTACAAAACCCTCTGCCACACAAGGCTGATGTCCGACGGAATCCCAATGGGCGGTCAAATCGTCGCCCGGTTTTATTCGCGCCTGACCCTTGCCATCATAGCCCATGCGGATGGTTTTCAAGATGGCGGGCGCGCCCACCTCATCCACTGCTTTTTCGAGCGATTCCCGATCCGTTACTTCAGCAAAAGGGGCGGTCGTGCCGCCATGAGCGCGCGCGAATGTCTTTTCGGCGATCCGGTTTTGCGCAACATCAAGCGCTGCGACCGGCGGATATAGCGGTGCGCGGTCTGCTATCGCAGCGAGTGGTGCAACCGGGACATTTTCAAATTCAAATGTGATGACGTCGCAGCAATCGGCAAAACCGCCCAGGGATGCGACATCGTCATCCTGGGCGCAGGTAAATTCGGCGGCCACTTCTGCAGCGACGCTCGTTTCATCCGGCGCATATATATGGCAGCGATAGCCGAGCTGCGCGGCTGCGATCGACAGCATCCGGCCGAGTTGGCCGCCGCCCAATATACCGATGGTCGAACCGGGAGGAAGCGGAGTCATCGCTGCCCGTTATTCCGGCTGCTCGGCAACAGCGTCGCTTTGCGCGGCGCGCCAGGCATCCAGTCGCTCCGCCAGATCTTCATCTTCAATGGCGAGGATCGCTGCGGCCAGCAAGGCGCTGTTTTTAGCGCCAGCGTCTCCGATAGCCAGGGTTCCCACCGGAATGCCAGCGGGCATCTGTGCGATAGACAACAGGCTGTCGACTCCGTTCAGGCTGCGCGACTGAATCGGTACGCCCAAAACCGGAACCCGTGTCATGGCTGCTGCCATCCCCGGCAAATGTGCTGCGCCGCCTGCGCCAGCGATAATCACCTTTAGATTTCGTGCCGCCGCACCTTTGGCATAGTCATAGAGCCGGTCCGGCGTCCTGTGGGCCGAAACGATTTTAACTTCATGGCTGATTTCGAGTTGTTCAAGAATTTCCGCGGCCAGGCGCATGGTTGTCCAGTCAGACTGACTGCCCATGATAATTCCAATTTTCGGAGTGGCTTCGGTCATGCTTGCACCTGCATAGTGTCGCGGAAGCACAATCGTTTAGCCATGAAATGCCGGGCGCGCAATGCGCCAATGCAGGTGCCCATCCTTTTCTAATCATAGTTTTACAATAAAGGACTTTTGCTGGCCAATATCTGCCATTGCTATTGACTAAAATGATCAATCTGAACTAGGTATCAAATAATTATACAGTACTAATGAATAATAATATCTTTCTGGGGGTGTCGGGGTGGTGGATGAACTTGTCGGGGAGAAAGAAGTTAAAGAAAAATGCGCAAATTGTATGCTTCTTCAGGTAGAAAATATTCGCTTGAAAGAAGAATTGTCTGAAATGGAAAAACGTGCCAATCATGATGCTTTGACTGGATTGCCCAACCGCCGCCATTTCATCGAGAGCCTGCAGGAACGGATCGTGCGCTGTCAGCGCTACGGCGACAACACGGCATTGTTATTCCTCGACGTCGATGATTTGAAAATGATCAACGATCAGCACGGCCACGGGGCGGGTGATGTGCTGCTCGTGCATCTGGCGCACATTTTACAAACCAATATTCGAGTCTGTGACATGGTTGCCCGTATCGGTGGCGATGAATTTGCTCTGCTGCTCGATAATCTTGATGCCGATGAGGTGGAACGCAAGATTTTGGCGCTGATAAACCGGATCAAGACCACCCAATTGCTCCACGACGGACGCTTTCTCGAATTTGGCGCTGCCATTGGCTATAGTTTTGTTGGGCCAGCGGATACCGTATCCGCCCTTATGTCGCGCGCCGATGAAGTGATGTATCAATCCAAAAAGGATTAAATATAAGCGTTTCCGATTCTATCGTTCCGACAGATAATAGCGCTCATTCTCGTTCAGACTATCATCGAGATCATAGATAATCGGCTGTCCAGTCGGGATCTCCAGACCGGTGATCTCATCATCGGAAATACCCGACAGATGCTTGACCAGCGCGCGCAGGCTGTTGCCATGGGCAGAGATGAGAACGCGCTTGCCGGACTGCAGTTCCGGCGCGATGCGGGTTTTCCAATAAGGCAGCACGCGGGCGATAGTGTCTTTCAGGCTCTCTGTCGCGGGCACTTCTATGCCGGCATAGCGCGGGTCAGAGGACATTTGATATTCGCTGTCGGCGGCCATGGGCGGTGGCGGCGTATCAAAGCTGCGGCGCCAGATATGGACCTGTTCATCGCCATGTTTGTCACGGGTTTCCTGCTTGTTGAGGCCGGTTAGCCCGCCATAATGCCGCTCGTTCAGCCGGTAATTTTTTTCCACCGGCAACCATAGCCGGTCCATTTCTTCCAGCGCCAGATTGAGCGTCTTGATCGCCCGGCTTTGCAAGCTGGTGAAACACAGGTCCGATTCAATGCCTTTTTCTTTCATCAGGCGACCCGCCGCCTTGGCTTCTTCAATACCTTTTTCGGTGACATCGACGTCCCACCAGCCGGTAAAGCGGTTTTCCAGATTCCATTGAGATTGGCCGTGACGAAGCAGAATCAGTTGAGGCATAGAATGTCCTTAAATTTGCTGTTGAGGCCTCTCTAGCGGTGAAGGCAGGGTCCGCCAAGCCAGATATTCATTCATATTGGGAAGGATAAAGCTGAACTATTTATACAATTTCTACGCAAAATGGCGGTCAAATTGCGACGAACCGAGCCGGGTAGCGACGATTGCGCAACCTGTCCGGTGACGATAGAAAACGGGCGTTGATGTCGAGGTGGCGTAATCATAGCGCGTAAAATATAGGAAAAACCCGCCATGTAGGAAAGCGGTTTCAGTGCGGCGCCTGATTGGCGATCACAATATCCTGCTGAGAGTATAAAAGGCCCCGAGCCCGCCGACCAAATAAGCGGCCGGCATCTCCGCCCATCTGCGGCGGTCAACCGGTGATCGGCCAATCAGCCAAAGCAAGGCGAGCGCCAGCGCGACAAATAGTATCTGTCCGATTTCAACGCCGAGGTTGAACAATAGCAAGGCCCATATTTCTTCGCCTTTCGGCAAGCCGATATCCGCCAGCGCGCCAGCAAAGCCGAGGCCGTGGAGCAAGCCAAAGCCCAGTGCGATCAGCCAGGGTTTGCGAATGGTCAGGCTCGTCTTGCCCGCCCATTTGCGCACCACTTCGACGGCGAGGAAAAATATCGACAGCGCGATGAGCAGCTCCACCGGTTCACTGGGCAAGGTGAACAGGCCGAGCGCGGTGATGGCCAGCGTGACACTATGGCCGACAGTGAAGGCGGTGATGACCCACAAAAGCTGCCTTGGCGCTGTCAGCAGCAGCAGTCCAAGAACAAACAGCAAGTGGTCCCAGCCAAAGAGCATATGCTCTGCACCAATCCGCAGATAGGCGCCGGTCGGGGAACCAGCCGGATCGCCCAAGGCAAAGGACGCGCTGGCGGGGCGCAAGATATGGGTGCTTTCTTCGCCGCTTGCTGTGCGGAGGCGGACAAACACATCGGTGAGGGTGCGGTCGAGGCCTTCTATGGAAACGTCGCCACTATCGAGCCGGCAGGGCACCTGCCAGCTTTCGACAATCGCATCGCCGGATATGACCTGGCGGGTGGTCTCTGGCTCGGGGCACTGATCCGGCAGTACGGGTCGCATTTTGAGCTTGCGGCCAGACAGGATCGGTTGTTTCCAGACAACCGCGACGGTGCCATCCGATTGTGCGGTCAGTTCGAGGGCGGCGGGACGAATTTCATGGGCGCTGGCGGGGAGGGCAAATGCAAACGCCAACCAACAAAAAGCCAAACCCATAATCCGTTCGGGCTTAGCCCGTCGAAGCCAGTCCCTTGTTTCAAACGCGGCGTGCGCCAGCGCCTTCGACAGGCTCAGGACGAACGGGGTGTGGGATTTCGCGTTTCCGCTATTCACCCTTGCCACCCTCAATCACCACATCATAGCCGCTGACCAATTCTTGCAGCGCCGCTTGCTTGGCCTTGCTGCTCTGGTCTTCCTGCCAGGCGGCGGCGACTTCGGCTTTGATCGGTTCGAAATTTGCCTCGGCGGCGCTGTCGATGGTTTCGATGCGCACCAGATGCAGTCCGAAAGCAGACCCTATAGGCGGGCTCCATTGTGCCGCCTCCAACTTGAAAATGGCGCTCGCAAAATCCGGTCCGAACAGCCGCGTCACTTCGCTTTCCGGCAGCGCGGCATAGCTGCGTTTCTGAATGAACGGATCGCCCAGACCTTTCCAGTCGGCACCCGATTTTGCAGCATTCAGGGCGCTGGCCGCAACCGCCTCAATCGCGCCACCATGTTTTTCGGGGCTCAGATAGATATGGACAAAACTCCGCCGTTCGGGCGCGGCAAATTTATCGCGATTTTGTTCGAACCATGTCTTCAGCTCTGCATCGGAAGGATTGGCCGCCTTGCTTTCACCGCTGACCAGAAAATCCATTTTTTGCGCCAGACGGCGCTGGATGATGGTGTCTTCATCGCCGAGGCCCAGCCGCTCCGCCTCGCGAACCAACACCTGCTGCTGCACATATTGGTCGATAATCTGCTGTCTGTCCTCACCGGTGGGCAGGCGGCCAGCGGTATTGGCCCATAGCGCGCTGAGGCGGTCCATCTCGGCGGCACTGACGGTTATCGTCCGGCCCTGTTCGCCCTGATAATTTGACCATATGTGGTTGATGGCAACCAGTGCCAGTCCGATCAGAACAAAATGCGTGATCGGGTCACGGAAGGCTTTTTTCAAAATGGTTATGGCTTTCACGATGATCTCAAAACCCGTTCGTCCTGAGCTTGTCGAAGGATATTTCTGCTATTGGAAATGGCTTCGACAGGCTCAGCCCGAACGGTAAAGGGAACGGATGGCAGGAACTTAAACCGTTGGCACATACCAGATCGGCGAAGACCAGGCGCGTTCCTGAATGGTTTTCTGCAAGGCCGGGTTAGGCGGCACGCCTGCGCGTATCGCATCCCATGTCGACCAGCGGCAAACCGGGTTTTCCAGCACGCGGACATAATAGGATGCACGCTGTCCCGGCTTATGCTCGGGATCGCGCCAGAAGGTTTTGAGTTCCGGTGCGCCTTTGTCGGTCGAGATGGAGCAATCGGACAGATTGACCGTCGCGCCATTGTCGGGACAGCGCGCGGTGGCCGGATCGACCGTGCCGCCATCGGAACAGGCGACATCGAAGACTTTCTCATTGGTCTTGCCGCTATCGGTCCAGACTTTGACAATCTGCACCCGCTGCAACGGCGCGCTCATCGCATCGCGCATCGCCCAGACGATGAAGCCGGGGGCCTTGCCCTGACCAACCAGATCGCCGCCCATGGTCACGCCATTTTTATAGGCCTTGGACACCATGTCGGGATCATCCAGCATGGCGGCGTCAAAACCAAAGCCGCCAAAGAAGCGCAATTTGATCCGCGTGCCGGTGGTTGCATAGGTTTCCTTGCGCCGCATCGCGTCAAAAATCGCCTCGCGGGTATTTTCCTCCGCCCAGACCGCTGCATAACCTGATGCACCCCAGCGGGAGAACCAGCTCGCCGCCCGCGGATCAACAGTCACGCCTTCCCAGCTTTTCTTGCCGCCGGGTGGAATGGAGCCACGGGCTTCTGCCGTGCCGTCAACAACGCCGATTTTGGACCAGAAGAATTTTTCGTCAAACGAGCCGCCAGCAACATGGGTGTCGGTGGACCCGATCAGGCCGAATTTATAGGGATTGCTGCCGATTTTATCCTCGAGCATCAGACCATTGGCATAAGCCTGCCGGACATAGTCACCGCTGACAGTCTTGGATTTGATCTGCGAGGACAGCAGATATTCGTAAATCCCGAAATCGGCCCATTCATCATTGGGGGAAAGCGACGGATGGGTTTCCGATGTGCCTTTAACCTGCGTAATTTCGACAATCGGCTCGTTGCGCATGCGCTGGTCGGCATAGGCCTTGGTCAGCGGCTGGCCATTATAGGTTTCCAGCTTGAACATCTCGCCGTCAGACACATTGCTGTTATGGGGTATCGAAAGCCCGTCATTTCCGGCCGCGCGCTGTTCGTCCATCCAGTTCCACAAATCTTCGGGATTGGTCGAATCCAGCGTTCCGAAAGGCATATCGGGGGCGGAGCCCCGGAATACGACGTTACGGTGGAGATTGCCCCCGGCAAAACCGCCACCTTCGCCCTGGGTTACGCGCGTCGCGGTATATTCATAGGCGGAGAAGGTCGTGAACTTGCCGGGCTTATAATATTTGTCCGCTGCATCGATGGTGGCTTTCCAGACGTCTCCGACAATTTTCGGGTCATAGACACCGTCCATCTTGCGGCCATCGCGCACGGCGCCGCCGATCAGCTGGAACGCCGCGATGATCTTGTCGGGATCCGCGCTGAACATGTCCCGGGCCATTTCCAGCTTGGAAATTTCGGTGCCCTCGGTATCCATCGCGGGCAAGTGGCCCAGATAGGCCGCATGATCGGTGACTGCCATAAAGTCGAGCGCCGGGCCTTCGAGTTTCAGGTCATAGCCGGAGGGGTGGGTAATGCCTTCGCCCATGCCGAATTTATACGCATCTTCCGGCGTGGTTCGGACGTTGAATATATAGGCGTCAAAGCTGTTGCGGGTATGGATATGGAGGTCGCCGAAATAGACATTGCGGTCCGGATTGGGTTGCTCGGCCGTCTCGCCCGGTGCCAGCGCGATATCGTTTTGGTCCTCGGCTGCATTCCCGCCCGTACAGCCAACCATCAGCGCGCCAATCGCGGCCAGACTCAAATAATTGCGCATCATATCTTTCCCCTCCCGTGCGTCTCATTGACTGGACGCATCTGTCTTATACCCCATTTTACACCGCTCTACCATATGGCTTTACAGCGCCGAGAAGTGCCTGTTTCTCTAATGGCACAACGCTTTTTTATCTGCGCTTTATCCCACTTCTCCGGTTGATTTAATGACCTAGTTAAATGACTTATGCAAGCGTAGCTGCAGCAGATAAGACCATTCCCCACCAACCCCACCCAAAATGGCGACGCTGTGGTTACATTCAACTGGAGAGAATGATTATGAAGAGTATGAATCGCGTCCTCATGGCGGCCCTGTGCAGCACTGCCCCTATCGCCGCAATCACCCCCGTTCATGCGCAGGATCAGGGTGCCGAAGAAACAATGGATGACAATATCATCATTGTGACGGCGACCCGCCGGGCACAGGATGTGCAGGATATTCCCCTCGCTGTGACGGCGGTCAGCCCGGTTCAGCTGGAGCGGCAAGGCGTGGTCAACGTCCAGGATATCACACAGGTTTCATCAAGCTTTTCAACCTCTAACGCCCAGGCGGCGTCGGGCAGCGTCGTGCTGCAAATCAGGGGCGTCGGCACGACATCCAACAATATCGGTTTTGAAAGCGCCGTCGGCATTTTCATTGACGGCGTTTATCAGTCCCGCCCCGGCATTGCCCTTTCCGAATTTGTCGATGTGGAACGGGTGGAAGTCCTGCGCGGACCGCAGGGCACATTGTTTGGGCGCAATACCTCTGCCGGGGCGTTGACGATCACCAACGTGCGGCCTGATGTCAGTGAGTTTGGCGGTTTCGTGAACGCAACCTATGGCAATTATGACCTGATCAATGTGCAGGGTGCGATTAACGTCCCGATTGTTCAGGATACTCTGGCGCTGCGCCTGACCGGTGCCTATCGTGAGCGCGATGGCTTTATCGATGTGGTTGATGAAACCGGCAAAATTGGCGAGTCCAACGAGAAAGACCAATATCTTATCCGCGGTCAGCTCGGCTATGAAGGTGATAGCGGCCTGACCGTGCGGGTGATTGGTGATTTTTCGAAGAGCACAGCCAATTGCTGTTCTGCGGTGGAACTGCTGGCATCGCCGCTGGAAACGTCGGGACTGTTTGAGGCGGTCGGTCTTGGTCCCCGTGGCGGACAGTTTCAGCCCAATACCGGACAGGAAGCGGCTGATGACCGGATCGCCTCGGCCAATTTTGCGCCTCGTGGCGACCTCGAACAATGGGGCGTTACGGCAGAGGTGGAATATCCAATCAGCGACAGCGCCGACATCATCTATATCGGCTCCTATCGGGAGTTTGACAGTTTAGAAAGGTACGACTCCGATTTCACCGCGCTGGATATTTTCGATGTCGATCGGGCACGGGCCAATATCAACACGATGACCCATGAACTGCGGGTGCAGGGTGAGGCGTTTGACGGCGCGCTCAACTGGCTCGTCGGTGGCTATTATTCCGACGAGGATATCAAGCAGGATGTCAGCTTCTCACTCGGTGAAGACTATGACGCGCTGGTCGGCGCGCTGTTGCAAGGGGCGCTGGGCGCCAATCCGCTGGAGCAATTGTCCGGCGGCGTTGATCCTTCTGTAGTGACCGCGACCAACAGCTATACGCAAAACAGCAAAAGCTGGTCGCTTTTCACCCATAATACGCTGGAAGTGATTGACGGTTTGAAATTGACTGTTGGTTTGCGCTACTCGGATGAGAGCAAGGATGGCGGTTTTGAACAAACCGCAAGCAACAATCCGCTTTGCACCAGTATCCGCGCGGCGTTTATCAACAACCCGGCCGCCGTACCTCCGGCCGCCGTGTCCTTGGGATGCTTTGCCTTTCTTGCTCCGGCGACCGGATCAGATGCGACGGATGCAGAAATTCCATTCGCCTTTCTGCCGCGTCCCTTTGAAGGCGAGTTTAACGACAGCGAGCTTATCTACACCGGCAAGATCGCTTATGAATTTGCCGATCCCGTCAATATTTATGCCAGCTTCACGCATGGCTACAAGTCTGGCGGGTTCAATCTGGATTCAACTGCGGGGGCCGGTGGCTCAGATCCGCGGTTTGATTCCGAAGAGGTGGATGCTTACGAGGTCGGGCTGAAGGCCAAGTTTCTCGATAACCGGGTGACGTTGAACGTTGCCGGCTTCCACGAAATATTCACGAACTTCCAAATCCTCGAGTTTACCGGGGCACAGTTCCAGACGTTCAATGTTCCGAAAGCGAAAACCACGGGCGTCGAAATTGAAACTGTCATTCGTCCGGATGACAATTTCACCCTGAACGCCGGCCTTACTTATACCGATGCACGATATCCCAGCGACTGTGCCGGCGATCTGACCGACCTGCAGGTTCGGAACCTTTGTGGGGCCTCTTTAACCAATGCACCGGATATCGTCGCCATAGCGGGTGCGACCTACGAAAATGATCTCGGCAATAACCTCGATTTCTTTCTCAACGGTCAAATCCGCATGGAAAGTGATCGCCGGACATCGACCCAGCCTTCCAATCCTGCCGATCTGGCGGATCAAACGCCACTCGCTTTTGATATTCAGGACGGCAATACAAAAATTAACCTGCGCGCCGGGATTGGTAGCCAGGATGACAGCTGGGGCATAGAGGCATGGGTCAATAACCTGACCAATGAAGTCACCCGCGGGGTGACCTTTAACACCGTCCTGCGGTCTGGGTCCCGGTCAGCCTATCTGCAGGAACCTCGCACATTTGGTGTTACGCTGCGCGGAAAATTCTAAAACTATAGTGGTTTAGGGGGCATTTCGTCAGCATGATTGGGGCCGGTCTTCCGGCCCCTTTTTTGTGCCACCATCCTTTTTGGTACACGTCAGATAGTGTATCGATAGCATCATATATACCACAAATTGTGTTTATGGCCTCCCATGAATCGCAGATTTACGCTGTTTTCAATGTAACATTTTTACCACGGCTGGCCATATTCTGCACAGATATGCGCATATCCTCTTGATTTAATAGTCCGATTAACAGACCTATGCCGGTGAAACCAATGCAATAAGATCATGGTCCTTCCCCAAAATACCGGGACAAATGACAAGCGGCGGCAAGTTCAACGGGAGAGAATGTTTATGAAAAGTTTGAATCGCGTCCTCATGGCTGCATTGTGCACAAGCGCAATGACGGTCCCAGCTTACGCACAAGATGCCGGTGCCGAAGAGGTTGATGACAATGTCATCATCGTGACCGCCACCCGCCGTGCCCAAGATGTCCAGGACATTCCGCTTGCTGTTACCGCGGTTAGCCCGGTCCAGCTCGAACAGCAGGGCGTCGTCAACGTTCAGAATATCGGAAGCGTATCCCCAAGCTTCTCAACCTCGAACGCACAAACAGCATCGGGTACAGTCGTGCTGCGTATCCGCGGCGTTGGTACCACCTCTAACAATATTGGCTTTGAATCGGCCGTTGGTATTTTCGTCGACGGTGCCTATCAATCCCGTCCAGGCGTTGCATTGGGCGAGTTCGTCGATGTGGAACGTGTCGAAGTCCTGCGCGGCCCACAAGGCACATTGTTCGGACGGAACACCTCGGCTGGTGCACTGAACATTACCAACAAGCGCCCTGATCTTGATGAATTTGGCGGCTTTGTAAACGCGACCTATGGCAATTTTGATCATATCAGTGTGCAAGGTGCGATCAACGCGCCGATTATCGAAGACACGCTGGCACTGCGCGTAACCGGTGCTTACCGGCAACGTGACGGCTTTGTTGATATTATCGACAGCAACGGCGCAAGCGTAGGTGATTCCAACGACACCGAACAGTATCTTGTCCGTGGTCAGCTGGGATATGAAAGCGACAGTGGTATTCAGGCGCGCCTGATTGTCGACTATTCGAAAAGCACGGCAAGTTGTTGTGCCGCGATTGAAGTCTTGCAATCCGGTATCGAAACGGCCGGTCTTTTTGGCGCGGTTGGTCTTGGCGCACGCGGCGGCATGGCCGGTCCGGATGTTGCTTTGACACCGTTTGATATCACGTCAGCCCAGCGCGCTGTCGATAATCGCATCGCTACGTCCGATCAGAGAGCAGATCCTTCCAACGATCAGTGGGGCATAACCGGTGAGATAGAATTTCCGATCAGCGACTCAGCTGACCTGATCTATATCGGTTCCTACCGCGAATATCGCGCGGAAGAGGCCTATGACTCGGATTTCTCCGGCCTTGATATTTTCAATGTCCTGCCTGGCAGTGATACCGCAATCGACACGATGACCCACGAACTGCGTGTTTAGGGTGATGCCTTTGACGGTGCTCTAAGCTGGTTGGTCGGCGGCTATTATTCTGATGAAGATATTACGCAATCAACCAACTTTGGTCTGGGCGCAGATTATGACCGGTTGGTCGGCGCTTTGCTGGCTGCTGGTACAGGTGGAGCTACACTGAACCCGGCTAGCCCGCTGTTCGCCGGTGCAACGCCGTTGCAAACATTGACCGGTATTGACCCTGCAACGGTTCGGACGACTAATGCTTACACGCAAAGCAGCAAAAGCTGGTCCGTTTTCACGCATAATACACTGGAAGTGGCTCAAGGACTTAAGCTGACAGTTGGTCTGCGCTATTCGGATGAAAGCAAGGACGGTTCGTTCACCCAACCAGCGATCAACAACGATCTCTGCCCTGCCACTTTGGGTCAGATTTTCGCAGGCGGTCTGCCAGGTGGTGCTGGTAGTCCTCTGACCAACAGCTACTTCGGACTGGGTTGTTTCGCATTTGTGGCTCCGGCTATCGGAACAGATGCAAACCCGTTCCCACTGCCGCGGCCTTTCGTCAGCGAATTTAGCGATGAAGAGCTGATCTATACCGGTAAAGTGAGCTATGAATTCGCCGATCCTGTAACCGTCTATGCCAGCTTTACGCATGGTTATAAATCCGGTGGTTTCAACCTTGATTCCACAGCAGCATCCGGCGGCGCTGATCCGCGCTTTGCTTCGGAAGAAGTCGATGCCTATGAAGTTGGTCTGAAAGCCAAGTTCCTCGATAACGCTGTGACCTTGAATGTTGCAGGTTTCCATGAGGAATTCACAGACTTCCAGGTTCTGGAATTCACTGGCGCTCAGTTCACCACGTTTAACGTTCCAAGTGCAAAATCAACCGGTGTTGAAATTGAAACAGTCATTCGCCCGGATGATAACTTCACTATCAATGGCGGTCTGACCTACACCGATGCAAGATATCCAAATGATTGTGCCGGTACGCAAACATCGGCCAATGTTCTGAGCCTGTGCGGTAATTCGCTCACCAATGCTCCGAAATGGGTTGGTATCATGGGTGCTACCTATGATCGTGATCTTGGCGATAGCCTGAAGTTCTTCGTCAACGGTCAGATCCGCATGGAAAGTGACCGCAGAACATCTACGCAGGCGATTGTTGTACCAAATGCTGCAGCCATTACTGCGGCAGGCAGCGTGCAGGCAGCGGTTGATGTGGCTCCACTCAATCCGTTTGACGTTCAGAACGGCACGGTCAAAATCAATATGCGCGCCGGTCTTGGCGATATTGATGATGCCTGGGGCATTGAAGCCTGGGTCACTAACCTGACCAATGAAGTGACCCGCGGTGTGACCTTTAACACCGTGTTGCGCTCTGGATCACGTTCAACCTTCATCCAGGAACCACGCATGTTTGGTGTGACCCTTCGCGGGAAGTTCTAAGATTTGATAAGTTTGGGGGCATTTCGTCACCACAAGGAGGGGCCGGATTTTCCGGCCCCTTTTTATTGCCGCCACGGTCAATGCCGGTTGCGTGACAGGTTCATCGGTGCAAAAGTCTCCCAATGAGCAGCTATAGTTTTCAAACCGTTCCTGTCCTGCATTTTGGCGAGGGCTGTCTTTCTCTTCTGGCCGGTCAGATTACTGCCTTGGGCGGTTCCCGACCGCTAATCGTGACCGACAAGGGCATTGTCGGCGCGGGCCTTATCGCACCGGTGCAACAAGCGCTAACCGATGCCGGGTTGTCGGCGCAGATATTTGATGCGGTTATCGCCGATCCACCGGAGGCCATTGTCGAGCAAGCCATTGATATGGCGAAGAGCGCCGATGTTGATATTGTCATTGGTCTGGGTGGCGGCAGTTCGCTCGATACCGCAAAGGTTGTCGCAGCACTGGCAATTGATGGTGCACAAGGTCTTTCCGAAATTTACGGCGTCGGCCAATTGGCCCGCAAAGGATTGCCAACCATATTGATCCCGACGACATCGGGAACGGGCTCGGAAGTCACCGCCATTTCCATTCTTACCACTGGCGAGACGACCAAGGCCGGGATTGTCTCTCCCCATCTGTTTGCCGACGCGGCAATCCTCGATCCCTCGCTGACACTTGGTTTGCCGGCTGATGTGACGGCGGCTACCGGCATCGATGCGATGGTTCATGCGATCGAGGCCTATACCGGCCGCCATGCGAAAAACCCGCTGTCGGACATGCTGGCGATAGCGGCGCTGAAACTGCTCACCGCCCATATCGAAACCGCCTGTTCGGACGGCACCAATATAGTGGCACGCGAAGCCATGCTGCGTGGCTCGATGCTCGCCGGGCAGGCTTTTGCAAACTCGCCGGTTGGCGCGATCCATGCGCTCGCTTATCCGCTCGGCGGGATTTATCATATTCCTCACGGCCTCTCCAATGCGCTGGTCATGCCGCATATCATGCAGTTTAATCTCGACGCAGCAGCACCGCTTTATGCAGAATTGGCTGATGCTTTGGATGTGCCGAAAACCGGCCCCAATAGTGCCGAAGCCCGCGCGCAGGAATTGATCGACTATCTTGAAGGCATGGCCGTAAAGGTAAAAGCGCCCCGCCGCTTGCGCGAAGTCGGAATAGCCGAAGATGCGGTGGATGCGCTGGCTGAGGCTGCCATGTTGCAGACCAGACTGCTCGTCAACAATCCCAAAGAGCTGGACCTCGCCGACGCCAAACGGATCTATGCCGATGCCTGGTAAAGAGCGCACCCCGCCGCCAATGTGGGATGATTATCGCGATGGCTCATCGATCACCACGCGCTGGAACGACAATGATCCCTATGGTCACGTCAATAATGCGGTCTATTATTTCTGGTTTGATAGTGCGGTGAACCGCTATCTGATCGAGCAGGGCGCGCTCGACATTGAAAAGAGCGATGTCATCGGGTTGGTGGTCCAGACGTCTTGCGAATATTTTGCACCTATCGCCTTTCCCGATCTGGTCGAGGCGCGCATCCGGGTCGAGAAGCTCGGCCGGACCAGCGTGACCTATGGTGTTGGCCTGTTTCGCGGTGATGAAAAAACCGCGTCGGCGGCAGGCAGCTTCACCCATGTCTATGTGGATCGGGAGAGCCGGCGGCCGACACCCTTGTCCGCGCCCTTGCGTTCTGCGCTGGAATTGATAACCCTTTAACTGAGCAGTTAAAGGACCAGGACCATGCGCCACGCCGAGGATACCGAAGAACGCCAGCAATTTCGGGAAATGACCCGGCGTTTTATCGAAACCGAGTTGCAACCTTTTGCCAATACGTGGGACGAAGCGGGAGAAATTCCGTGGGAAGTCCATCAAAAAGTGGGGGCGCTGGGCACCTGGGGCTTTGGTGTGGCCGAGCAATATGGCGGTCTTGGTTTTGACGATATGTATATGCGCTGCATCTGGGGCGAAGAGGCGGCCCGGGCCCATAATGGCGGCACGTTGGCGGCGCTTGGCGGACGCAGCATCTCCATTGGGCCGATCGAGAAACTGGCGTCTCAGGAGATCAAGGACCGTATTCTCAAGGACATTGTCCAGGGGCGGGTCGGTTCCAGTCTCGGCGTGACAGAGCCGGGCGGCGGCTCCGATGTAGCCAATATGAAAACCACCGCGCGGCAAGACGGCAATCACTGGATCATCAACGGGTCCAAGACATTCATTACGGGTGGTATGACTTCCGACTATTTCGTTGTCGGTGCGCGAACCGGTGGGGAGGGGCTGAACGGAATTTCCCTCTTCCTGGTCGAGAAGGATATGGAGGGTTTTTCCCGCACCGCGCTCGACAAGAAAATGGGCTGGTGGGCGTCGGATCAGGCGACTTTATATTTCGATGATGTCCGGGTTCCGGCTGGGAACATGCTGGGTGATGAAGGGCGTGGCTTCATCCAGATCATGCATAATTTCAACTATGAACGGCTCGGCATGGTCGCCCAGTGCCTTGGCATGATGCGGGTATTGCTGGAGGAATCCATCGCTTATGCGCAGCAACGCGAAACTTTCGGCAAACCGCTCAGCCAGCATCAGGTGATCCGCCACAAAATCGCGGAAATGTCGGCCCGTGTCGATGCGACCGAGGCTTGGGTCAACCAGATCTGCTTTCTGGCCGAAAATGATCAAATGCCCGTGGATCAAATCTGCAAAGCCAAGTTTTTCAGCACCAAGAATCTCGAATATTGTGCGAGCGAAGCCATGCAAATCTGGGGCGGGGCCGCCTATTTGCGCGGCAATGTCGTGGAGCGTTTTTACCGCGAGGTGAAAGTCATGGCGATTGGCGGCGGGTCAGAGGAAATCATGCGCGATCTGGCGGTGCGGCAAATGGGGCTTTAACATAGCTAGACATTTTTGCTCTTCGGTCCGATAGCATTTCGATGGCTGCTCCTTCTGATCTCCAACACCAATCTGCGCCCATATTGCCCATCGGTTCCGTACTGACAGGGCTTGCCTTTTTCTGCCTGATGGACGTGACGATGAAAAGCCTCAGCATCGCGCTGGGAGCGTATAATGCGATTTTTTGGCGGGTGTTATTGGCGCTGTTTTTGGTCGGTATTCTCTATCTCGCACGTCGCCCGAAAATGCCGGCCAAGCCGACCCTGAAAATTCATCTCCAGCGCGGGATCATAACGGTCTTCATGGCATTTCTGTTTTTCTGGGCTTTGGCGCGTGTGCCGATTGCTGAAGCCGTTGCGCTTTCCTTTATCGCGCCGATTATCGCACTATATCTTGCCGCCGTCTTTCTCGGCGAAACCATCCACCGCAATGCGATTTTTGCTTCTGTTCTCGGCCTCGCCGGGGTTGTTGTGATCGGTTGGGGCAGAATGAGCGGGGATTATACCAATGACGAACTGCTCGGGTTCGGCGCGGTGCTGCTATCGGCGCTTCTCTATGCCGCCAATCTGGTGATCCAGCGCAGCCAGGCGCTGCTGGCTGATCCGATCGAGATCAGTTTCTTCCAGAATCTGGTAGTAGGGGTCAGCTACGCGCTGGTCGCTCCGTTCCTGGCGGTTGTGCCGGATATCCAATATGCGCCGGAATTTTTGGCCGCTGCCCTGCTGTCGATCATCTCGGCGCTGTTCATCGCCTGGGGCTATGCACGGGCGCAGGCGCAGGTTTTGATCAATCTGGAATATAGTGCGTTTATCTGGGCCGCGATATTCGGCTGGGTGTTCTTTTCAGAACCCGTCACTCTGCCGACGATATTTGGCACGGCTTTGATCGTCGCCGGCTGTATAATGGCCACCCGCCGCGACCGTGCTGTCTCCCATGTCGAGCCAACGGCGCTATAATGGTCCCATGCCTCTAAAGATCCGGAACCGCGATGCGCGCCGACTGTGGCTGGATCGACAAGGACTGGCGCGCGCGCCAACGGGGCCTTTGGACCTGCTGCAGATGATCAGGGATCTCGGCTTTGTCCAACTTGATACGATCCGTAATGTCACCCGCGCGCATCATCATATCCTGTGGAGCCGGAATCAGAATTATCGTGAGCCGATGCTCAATGATCTGCTGGCCAAAGACCGCTCGGTCTTTGAGCATTTCACGCATGACGCTTCGGTGCTGCCGATGGAATTTTATCCGCTATGGCAGCGGCAGTTTCGTCGGCTGGGCCAGCGAGCCGGTAAGCACAAGGTTATGGAAGCGGCGGATATCGCAGCTATCAAGGCGCGGATCGCCAAAGAAGGCCCGCTATCAACCCATGCGTTCGATACGAAAATTACCGGCAAGAAGGAAATGTGGGCGCGCCCGCCGCATAAGCGGGTGTTGGATCAGCTCTGGTATGCCGGTGAACTGGCGACATCGCACCGCGAAAATTTCATTAAATATTATGACCTTGCCGAACGGGTCGTGCCATCTCACCATAGAGAGATGGAACATGATGACGAGCAGCAGCAGGACTGGCTCTGCAAAGCCGCGCTCGATCGGTTGGGGTTCGGAAGCCTGGGCGATATTCAAAGATTTTGGGCGGCGATGGATGCGCAGGAAGTAAAGCAATGGGCGGGCAAGGCATCCGATCATCTGGTGCCGGTAGAATTGGAGACCGTCGACGGTGACTGGATCAGCATGGTCGCGCCGCCGCAAATCGAAACGCTGCTGGCGGGGGTCGGCCCGCCAACATCGCGGCTGCGGATCATGAGTCCATTTGATCCCGCCATTCGCGACCGTACCCGTCTTTCCCGACTGTTCGGCTTTGATTATCGCATCGAGATATTCGTGCCTGCAGCAAAGCGGCGCTGGGGCTATTATGTCTATCCGCTACTTGAGAGCGACCGGTTTGTCGGGCGTGTTGAGTTAAAGGCCGATCGTCAGGCCGGGCTGCTGAAAGTCATTCAGATTTGGCCTGAACCGCGGGTCAAATGGACAAGTGATCGCGAGAGAAAACTTGATGCCGAGCTGGCGCGCCTTGCCCGATTGATTTGCGCTGGAACGATCGAATGGCAATGCAATCGCATTACCAGTTAATATAAAGCCCTATTTCACAACGCCGCTGAAACGCAATTCACCGGAGGCGCCAGCTGCGATAGCTTTGTCAAACGTCCAGCGAATATGCGTCACATCACTTGGCTGAGCTGCCCGGGTGATGCTTACGCTTTCCGCACCTGTATCATTTTCGGTGACGGTAAATTCGGTAAGCTTGCCAAAATTCTTGCCACCATCAATCGAAACCGTGGCCCATTCTTCCTGAACCTTGGCAAAGGTAACTGCAGCATGGATGGGATTGTTGACAACGAATCCTGTCACCGGCGTCACACCTCTATTGTGGTAGGTGTTTACAAAGACCAGCCTGTCTCCCGGAATAACTTTGACATCGCTGGGATTATACAATTTGGTCTGGATTTCACCAGCCGCATTGGGTTCTGTTCGTTCAACAAGCACTTTACTGTCAATTTTTACATTTGCTCTGGCGTCCGTTGCCTGGAGCACGGCTTGCAGGGGCGCCGCATGCGCGGCCTGTGCTGCAGTTAACCCGGTAGCCAATACCCCAATGACCAGAGCAGCTTCGAATATTATAGTCCGTTTGCTCGACATGACTTTACATTCCCACTTTGTTGCCAGCCCGTTACGCAGGGCCGTTCATATCAATGAGGGAAAATATGGGCGAACTTGGTTAACGATCCGTTAAAATTACCGACAATCGGCGAGTCTGATAAGGGCGACTGCGGCGCCCAATCGTGCCAGAATATCCAAACATATGCGGATTGTCGGTTAATCTGATGCCCTTGTCTGAAATCCCGCCTATTTTATTAGCTTCCTACCGTGGGAGCGGCTAAAGATCCGCCATGGGCCTGACCGCGTATCGTTGCTGCCTTTTCAAGTTGCTGGTTGGAATTGTCCTTGCGGCGTTGCATCTTGTTGGCTTCCTGAGCCTGTCTTCGCCGTTACAGGCGCAGCCTATCGACAGCGATAAAACACAACCAGTGCCGCAGCAGCCTGAAACGGCAAACAATATTGCGGAAAATGAACCGCTTGACCCTGATAAGCCGCTCGCCGAGTTTCCCGATTTTGGTGTCGATTGGCCCGATCTCAGTGAGCCTGATAAGGATGCCGAACAGCTCGAACAGGTTCCAGAAACGCCGCGCGATCTGGAAATGGATCGCCGGCTTGCCGAAGAAGAAATTGCCGAGATTGAGGATGATTCGATCCGGCAAGAGGCCGAGGCTGAATTGGAAGAAGGCATTGCTGCAAGCTTCCTGCCCGCCGATTCCATGTCCGAACACGACTATACGGTAGGTTTTGCTGGCTTGCCGGAAGGTTTGGATGAGAGTTTCAACACCCGCTTTCAAATTTTATCGGCGCTTGATCAATATAAGGGCGAAGAAGCCAATTTCGCGCAAATCAAGAGACGTGCTGAGGCTGACCGGGAATTGGTGGAGCGCTTGCTACGCATCAGCGGCTATTATGATGCGATCGTTCTCAACCGTTTTGCCGAAAAGCCGGGCGGTGACATAGTTGTAACCTTTGCGGTGACGGCGGGACCGCAATACCGGTTGGATGCTGTTAGCCTCACCGGCGTAGATAAGGCAGAAGGCGAAGACCCGAAAAGACTACGGGAATCCTTTGGTCTGCAGTCCGGAGATATCATCAATAGTGACGCAATTGTGGAGGCAAAGGCCAGGCTGGACACCGACATGGCGGAAAGTGGTTATGCTTTTGCCGAAAGCAGCCAGCCGGAACTCACCATCGATCATGCCGAGCGTGAGGGTGACCTGGATATCATCGTCACCCCTGGCGGCAAATATGTATTCGGTTCCATATTGCTGGAGAATACAGAGCTTTTTGGCCCCGAACATGCCGCGCTAATTGCTCGGTTTGACGAAGGCGATCTCTATCAACTGTCCGAAGTCGAAGACTTTCGCCGGGCTCTGATCGCGACTGGCCTGGTATCGACAGTCACGTTGGAACCCGTCGCTTCGGAAGACAAACCTGGTGTTGTCGATCTGGCGACGAATATCACACCGGCACCGCTGCGCACCATTTCTGGCGCAGTGGGCTATGGTACCGGTGAAGGCCTGCGTTCCGAAGTCAGTTGGGAACATCGGAATATGTTTCCACCGGAAGGATTGATCCGGTTGACCGGAGTGATGGCGACACAGGAACAGTCAGGCAGCATTACCTATCGTCGCAACAATTTCCGGCGGCGAGACAATGTGCTGAATGGGCAAGTGGCACTGAGTAATGTCGATAACTCGGCTTTTGAAGCACGAACCTTTTCTGTCTCCGGCAGTATCGAACGGCAGAGCAATCTGATTTTTCAAAAGAAATGGAACTGGTCAGCCGGTATTGAACTGCTGGCATCGCAAGAACGCGATATTGACGGCGACAACCAGACGACATCGCGCGAGACGTTTTTCATCGGCGCATTACCAGCGAATCTGGCTTATGACGGCAGTGATGACTTGCTGGATCCGACAACCGGGTTTCGGTTGAGCGCGCGCATATCGCCAGAGGCTTCACTGCAGTCCGGCAGTTTCTTTTATGTGCGCAGCCAGATTGACGGCAGCGCCTATTTCCCGGTTTCAGAGAAAATCGTACTGGCCGGTCGTGCGCGATTTGGTTCTATCGTTGGTGCTGGCAGCAACCGGATTGCGCCGTCACGCCGGCTCTATTCCGGGGGCGGTGGTTCGGTTCGCGGCTTTGGTTTCCAAAGGATCGGACCGCGCGATGTGAATAACGATCCTTCGGGCGGACGCTCCCTTGTCGAATTCTCGCTCGAGGCTCGCGTCAGGCTGGATTTGTTCGGCGGAAATTTTGGTGTGGTGCCGTTTATCGATGCTGGCAATGTCTACACGGAGTCTTTGCCTGATTTTTCCGGGTTGCGTTACGGAACAGGCCTGGGTGTGCGCTACTATAGCGACTTTGGTCCCATTCGTGTGGATGTGGGTACGCCGATCAATCCGCAACCGGGAGATTCACGGATCGCCGTCTATGTTTCCCTGGGGCAGGCATTCTGATGGTTAGCGAGGAACCGGAAATCACTCCCCCATCCGGCAAAAAACGCTTCCGCGTGCGCCGAACAATTTGGAGCGTGTTGGGAACAGCGGCGCTATTGTTCGCCATCATTCTTGTTGGCGGTGCCTTTTGGCTGGACAGTGATAGCGGGCATGAATTCATTATCAGCGAGATTGAAGCGCTGGAGCCCGAAGATGGATTGCGTATTCGCATCGGCGCTATCGACGGTTCAATCTATAACGAGATGGAGATAGTTGACCTTGCGCTGGCCGACCCCAAAGGCGTTTTTTTTGAGGCTGGCAGCGTCGCGTTGGACTGGAGCCCGCTGGCCTGGATTTTCAATGAGCTGAATATTTCCGATGCCGTGGTTTCCAAGGCCCGGTTGAAGCGTCTCCCTGAACTGCTGGATACCCAGCAGGATGCGCCTCTGCTTCCCGATTTCGATATTTATCTGGGGTCTTTCCGCGCCGATGGTCTGGTTCTTGAGGAACCCGTCATTGGCGAAGAGCAGCGCGCTGATCTGGAAGGGGCGGCGGATATCCGTTCCGGTCGGATCATGGTGACGCTGGACGCTGCGACAACCCGTAGCGGTGACAAGATCATCCTTAGTCTGAACGCAGAACCGGATCGCGAAAAGCTTGATCTCAATGCAGAAATCACGGCCCCGGCGGAGGGTGTAGTCGCGCGTCAGCTTGGATTGAATCGGGACTATGCGATCACACTTGCCGGCGAAGGCGATTGGACGAAATGGGATGGCAGCCTGCTGGTGAACAGTGCCGAACAATCGATGGCCGAACTGACACTGGAAGCGCGTGATGGGCTGTTCGGTTATGACGGCAATATTGAAGCAGATCTGTTGCCCGATGGCATTGCAGCAAAATTGGCTGCGCCGCGGTTGGCGGTCAATGGCAACATGTCGGTTGAAGACCGGTTGGTGCAACTCGATCTCGCCGCTCGCTCCGCCGTCATTGAACTGACGGCCAAGGGTGGGATTGATCTTGCCCGCAACGCGCTGGATGCTTTGCGAATAGAGACGGCGGTCCGCGATCCTTCGGTATTGGCGGCGAGCATGAAAGCACAGGATCTTGAACTAAAGGCATTGCTCAACGGAAAATTTTCGGAATTGCGTTACCAATATTTGCTGACCGCACCGCAAATCGCGTTTGGCAAAACCCTGCTGACCGGCGTGCAGGCATCCGGAGAAGGTCGCCGCGATCCTGATGGTTTCTATATTCCGGTTGAATTGGCGGTTGGCTCGATGATCGGCAACGGGGAGCTGCTCAAGCAGCTCTTATCCGGCTTTAACGGGCAGGCCAATTTGCGGTTGGAGCAAGGACGATTATTTACCGAAAACGCGGTAATCACGACAGATAGCGCGCGGGCTACGGCCGACATAGAAGCACGGCTGGCGACGGGCGAATTTGCAGTTAACATCGATGCGCAAGCGCCCGGCTTTGCCGTGAATGGTGTCGGGATTGCCGATATCGTGGCGGATATGGAAATTGGCCCCCGTGCTGGTGGCCTTGCTCTCGATGGGACAGTGACGGCAAATTTGCGGCGGTTCGACAATGCTTTCCTGAGAGAATTGGGCGGCGGTCTTCCAAAGGTTAAAACCGGTTTGGTTTTGGGCGCAGACCGCAAGTTGCGTTTTCCCAATTTGAATATCGAGGCGCCCAAGCTGCGCTTTAGCGGCAGCGGGGTGCAGCAAACTGCGACAATATTCGAGTTTTCCGGGCGCGGCGATCACGATCAATATGGCGCTTTCCAACTCGACCTTAACGGTCCATTGGCCCGCCCCGAGATAGCAGTTTTGCTCGATAGCCCGCTGCCTGCTGCTGGTCTTTCAGCCGTGCAGGTAAATCTTGATCCTGTCGAAAATGGCTTTGCCTTTACAGCCGCTGGCGGCTCCACATTGGGCCCATTTGCCGGTAACGGAGCAATCGTAACGGTCGCGGGGCAAGAAACGCGTGTCCGGTTCGACCAGCTCAAAGTGTCGGATACAATTGCCACCGGGGTTATCCTGCCCACTGCTTTGGGACTTGCCGGCAATCTTGCCATTAGTGGCGGCGGTGTGAACGGGAATGTCTTGCTGGAACCCAGCCAGAACCGCCAATTGATCCGGGCAAAACTGACCGCCAATAATGCCCGGTTCGATGGTGAGCCACCGATCCTTATCCGCACCGGTGCGCTAGATGCCGATATCGTCTTGATTGACGGACAGTCTGACATTGATGTGACCGTGCGTGCGCAAGGGATAAGCCGTGGTGACCTGATTGTCGGCCGGATCGCCGGAAATGCAAAGCTGATTAACGGGACTGGCAATGCCACATTCTCTGTCGCCGGCACGCGGGGCAGCACTTTCAATTTCCAGGCCAAAGCCGATATCAAGCCAGACCTTTATGTCATTTCCGGCAATGGGCTGTTTGAAGGCCGCACGCTGCGGCTTGTCCGCCCACTCGAACTGCGCCGCATTAGTGGTGGCTGGTCTGCATCGCCGACGACATTGAGCTATGGCGGTGGCAGTGTACGCATTTCCGGTGAATGGGGCAGCGGCGTATCGCGACTTGATATGACGCTGAAGAAAATGCCGCTGACACTGATAGATATTGCGGCGCATGATTTGGGCCTCGGCGGGGAAGCCAATGGCACGGTCAAATTGACTCAGACCGGTTCGCAAATGCCGGTCGGTGAAGCGAAGCTCAATATAAAAGGTCTAACTCGCTCTGGATTGATCCTGACATCAAGGCCGATCGATCTGGGTTTGAATATAGCGATATCAAACCGCAACGCGGCTGCCCGCGGGATTATCCAGTCGCAGTCCAAGACAATTGGCCGCTTTCAAGGGCGTGTTACCGGTTTCGGCAACGGAGACTGGCAGGATGAATTGCTACGTAGCCCCTTGTTTGCACAAGCGCGTTTCAACGGTGCCGCCGATGCCCTGTGGCGGCTGACCGGGGTCGAAACATTTGATTTGACGGGGCCATTGGCGATCAGCGCCGATGTTGGGGGAACGCTCGCCAATCCGCAAATAAGCGGCCAGCTACGGACCAGCAACGCGCGTCTGGAGAGCGGCCTGACGGGCACCGTTATTTCCGGTATCAAGGCACAGGGTGAATTTGATGGTTCGCGTCTGGTGCTTCCCAATATTACCGGTTCGACCAGGGGCGGCGGTTCGGTGAGCGGTTCCGGCAATTTCAATTTCGCGGTTGCACCGGGCGAGGGTATAGGCATCATGCTGGACCTCAATGCCGAAAACGCCCGACTGATTGCCCGTGATGATTTTGCTGCGACAGTAAGCGGACCGATTCAAATCCGCAGTTCAGCTGATGGCGGTCTGATTTCCGGTGATGTTACTTTGAACCGCAGTTTCTTTCAATTCGGCAATGCCAGCGAGAGTGTGGTCTTGCCACAGGTCAAGGTTCGCGAAATCAATCGCAGGGCTGATGAACGCCCGCCGGTTGTTCGCAGCCGTCCGTGGCGATTTGCTCTCAATGCGAATGCGCCCAATCGCCTGCAGGTTGAAGGACTCGGACTGGACAGCGAATGGCGGGCCAATCTGAAAGTGTCCGGCCCAGTCGACAATTTTGCGATGGTTGGCAGCGCAAATCTTATCCGCGGTAACTATACATTTGCCGGTCGCCGCTTTCAGCTGGAGCGCGGGACCATCCGCTTTGTTGGTGACCAGCCACCCAATCCAATTCTGGATATCGAAGCGGAGGCAGACTTGACTGGCTTGAATGCCACAATCAATGTCACCGGACGCGGCAACAGCCCGGAAATCGCCTTTAACAGTGTGCCGGCCCTGCCAGAGGATGAATTGCTATCGCGCGTTTTGTTCGGAGCCTCCATCTCTGATCTCTCTGCGCCAGAGGCAGTGCAGTTGGCGGCGGCGGTCGCGTCGCTCAATAGCGGCGGTGGGCTGGATCCGATTAACCAGCTGCGCAAGGCCGTTGGCCTTGACCGGCTGCGCATATTGCCGGCGGATATTACAACCGGACAAAGCACTTCTATTGCAGCGGGCAAATATATTACACGCAGGGCCTATGTGGAGCTGATCACCGATGGCCAGGGATATAGCGCAACACGTCTGGAGTTTCAGATCACCCGCTGGTTGTCGATACTATCCAGCATTTCCACCATCGGTCGACAAAATGTAAACATACAGGTTTCGCGGGATTATTGATATTCTCATTCAAGTTTGGTCAAAGCCCATCCTTTAAAGGCAGCGCCTATTCTAATAAGGCATTGTCAATCTGCTGGACAAGCAAGTCCCGAGCATAAGGATTATACAGGCGGATATTTGCATTGAATCGTGGACTGCAATTTGTGGAGATGATTTGCCCATCCGGTTTCATCTGACCACCAAATTCCATCGGTGCCTTCAACCGGAAATGAGATGGCGAGTTCTCTCCCTTGGGCACGCCATATTTCTGTCGTGTCTCATCAGCAAATTTATGGCAGTTGGGAAACGTTCGCTGCATCCAGGGGACGTTACTGGGAAAAAAAACAACTGACGTAACGACGGTTTCATTAACGAACGGCATGAAGCCGATTACTAAATGGCCGTTATCGTTTTCGAAGCGCAGTTCAGCGGTTGACTGATAAATTTCGAATTTTTCTGGATCCGCGCTTTTGATTGCAACCAATTGTTCAAAGCTGCTGTGATATTTTAGCGGAGCGCCTTCTCCACCAACTTGTTCAAAGTGCTGCGCTTGCATGGCGGCGCGGACTTGCGTTTCTGTCATTTGAAGCGAGAGTCCCTCCAGCACGAGACGTTCTGGTTCATCGGCCAGAGCCAAAGTGCTGGAAAAAGCAAATGCCGCTGTAGCGGACAATAAAGCCGGAATCAGTTTCATTGGCGGATGCTCCTTTGGTAACCAGAAGCATGGGCAACCTGTCAGGTTACTGAACCGACAGCTTTGTTGATGCCCTGAACATTAAAAAGCCCGGAGCAATTTCTTGCCCCGGGCCTTTTGATCCAATGTGATCGGTAGGATCAGCTCGAATAGTACATGTCGAATTCGACAGGTGCCGGTGTTGTTTCCAGACGGCTGACTTCTTCCCATTTCAGCTCGGCATAAGCATCGATCTGGTCTTTGGTGAAGACATCGCCTTTGAGCAGGAATTCATGATCCGCTTCCAGTGCTTCGAGTGCTTCGCGCAGCGAACCGCAGACGGTTGGCACTTCGGCCAGTTCCGCTGGCGGCAGGTCATAGAGGTTTTTGTCCATCGCGTCACCGGGGTGAATTTTATTCTCTATGCCATCAAGACCAGCCATCAGCAGTGCTGCTGCGCTGAGATACGGGTTGGCCAACGCATCCGGGAAACGGAATTCAACACGCTTCGCTTTATCGCCTGCACCGTAGGGAATACGGCAGGAAGCGGAGCGGTTACGGCTCGAATAGGCCAGAAGTACCGGTGCTTCAAAACCAGGAACCAGACGCTTGTAGCTGTTGGTCGTGGCGTTGGTGAAGGCGTTACAGGCCTTGGCATGTTTGATCACGCCGCCAATATAGTGAAGGCACATTTCCGACAGGCCGGCATATTCATTGCCTGCAAAAAGCGGCTTGCCGTCTTTCCATATCGACATGTGGGTATGCATGCCGGAGCCGTTATCATCCTTGATCGGTTTTGGCATGAACGTCGCGGTTTTGCCATAGGCATGGGCAACCTGCTGCACGACATATTTGTACACTTGCGTGCGGTCAGCAGTTTCGGTCAACGTACCAAAGGTAATGCCCAGTTCATGCTGCGCAGCGGCCACTTCGTGGTGATGCTTGTCCATCGGCAGACCCATTTCCATCATGGTTGCAACCATTTCGGCGCGAATGTCCATGGCGCTGTCTACGGGCGCGACGGGGAAATAGCCGCCTTTGGCGCGCGGGCGGTGTCCCATATTGCCGATCTCATAATCGCGTCCGGTATTTGTGGGCAGCTCGACATCATCAATTTTATAACCGCTACGGTCATAACCATCCTCGAATTTCACATCGTCGAACATGAAAAACTCCGGCTCCGGACCAACGTAGACAGTGTCACCAATGCCAGTCGATTTGAGATAGGCTTCGGCACGCACAGCGGTAGAGCGGGGATCGCGGCCATAGAGCGAGCCATCGCCTGGCTCGACAATGTTGCAGACCAGAACCATCATGGGCGTTGCTGAAAACGGATCCATATATACGGCATCGAGATCCGGACGCAGGATCATGTCGGATTCGTTGATCGCTTTCCAGCCTTCGATGGATGACCCATCAAACATGAAGCCTTCTTCCAGCACATCTTCGTCAACAACATCGGCGCACATGGATAAATGCTGCCATTTGCCACGCGGATCGGTGAAACGCACGTCGACCCACTCGATCTCATGTTCCTTGATCATTTTCATGATGTCTGCGGTAGTATTGCCCATTATTTCGTCCCTTGGTTTGTTTTGGAGTTTGGTTTGTTGAATTGAAAAAATTGAATGAAGTCTATGCCTTGCAGTACAGCGTTAAATCGCGTCGCTGTCGCGTTCTCCGGTACGGATGCGTAGTGCCGATTCGACCGGGATGACGAAGATCTTGCCATCGCCGATCCGGCCTGTTTGGGCGGCGGTCGAAATGGCTTCTACAACCCGTTCCGCGAGATTGTCATCCACGACAACCTCCAGCTTCACCTTGGGCAGGAAGTCCACAACATATTCAGCGCCGCGATAGAGTTCGGTATGGCCTTTCTGACGGCCAAAACCTTTTGCTTCGGTGACTGTGATGCCGGATACGCCGACCTCGTGAAGCGCCTCTTTAACTTCGTCGAGCTTGAATGGTTTGATGATCGCTTCGATCTTTTTCATTTTAAAGTCCTATCCCTGTATTTTGGTCGCGTTACCTTATACTCTGGCATGCGGATGCAACACCAAAATCGGGCGCACTTGCCCGCTACAATTCAATTACCATGCCAGATTGGAATCGTGAAAAGAATCGCTGGTAATCTGCTAAAGCCAAACGAAGACAGTTTCAATGCCGCCCAAAAAACAGGCATTTTTGAGCGGACCCGCCTAAATATTAGGCAGCATCATTGGGTCCCGCTTACCGACCGATCGGGGCGCTTAGGTCTGCGACATTGGCCTTGGTCCAGTTAGACCGGTCAATGACATAATGCCGCAATGCTTCGACGTCATCGGTTTCCAGCTGCGATGAAAAACTGACCATGCCATGCTGTTTCAGCGCTCCTCCGGTGATGATTGATGCCCAGGCTTCTTCGCTCGCCAGGGTGCCGGATATTCGCAAATCAGGCGTGAACCCATTGCCCACTGCGCTGTCGCCATGACAGACGAGGCAGAAACGGCCATAGAGGGCCTTACCCTCGGCGACTTGTTCCGGCGTGCCGGTTGGCTCTGGCGGATCCCAGACAACTTCGCTTTTCTCTGGCACGGCGGGCAAAGTCGTCTTGCCGCCCAGCTTCATGACAACCAGCCGCGGAATATTGGGAACGGTGCGCGATGCCCCGCCCGCAACACCGGCAACCAAGGGAAAGGCCCCGCCTTTGCTGGTCAGGAAAGCGACATATTGCTCGCCATCGACCATATAGGTTGAAGGCGCGGCAACGATGCCGGATTGCATATCCATGCTCAAAAGCTCTTCGCCGCTATCGGCGGCAAAGGCTTTAAACAGGCCAACGCTGGTGCCTTGAAAAACCAGATTGCCCGCTGTTGTCATCGTCCCGCCGTTCCAGGCTGCGGGATAATCAACGGACCAGGCGACCTTGCCGGCTTTAGGATCAAAGGCAACCAGCTTGCCGGTTGTGGCAGCTATAGCGGCTTTATAAACGTCTTTGTCATCGGGCAGCTGGCCAATTGCCCAGCCAATACCGACATTAAAACCCAGCCGCTCGCGCTTCTTGTCGAGATCAGAGGTCGGCACTTCATATCCCTGCGGGATTTGCTGGGCCGGAATATAGACGAGACCGGTCTTCGGGTTATAGCTCATCGGATGCCAGTTATGCGCGCCGAGAGCGCCGGGAATCGAGACAAACGGTTTGCCGGTTTTATAAAAGCGCGCCTCGGGATTTTCGATCGGGCGGCCGGTATCCAGATTATATCCTTCTGCCCAATTGATATTCTCGACAAATGGTTCTGCGCTCATCAACCGGCCATTGGTCCGGTCGATAACAAAGAAAAACCCGTTTTTCGGCGCATGGAAAAGCACTTTGCGCCTTTCAGTGAGGGCTGTTTTTTCTTCACCTTCTGCGGTCTCTTTGGGCCAGTCAATCTCGGCAATGATGATATGTTGTGTGGCAGTATAGTCCCAAGTCTCGGCAGGTGTTTCCTGATAGTGCCAGAGATATTTGCCCGTATCGGGGTTTACCGCAACGATGGAAGAGAGAAACAGATTATCACCCTCGCCGCCGGAACGCAGTCCGTGGTTCCAGGGATTGCCATTGCCGACGCCGAAATAGAGTTGATCAAGTTCTTTGTCATAGACAATGCTGTCCCAGACGGTTCCGCCACCGCCGGATTCCTTCCACTCGCCATCGCCCCAGGTTTTGTTGGCGGCTTTGGCAAAAATTTCGTCGCTGGCCGCGCCATCCGCTTTGCCTTCGGGATTGGGGACAGTGTAGAACCGCCATTTCTGCGAGCCATCAGATACATTATAGGCCGTGACATAGCCGCGCACGCCGAATTCGGCGCCGCCATTGCCGATAATGACCATATTTTTTACCACCCGCGGTGCGCCGGTAATCGTGTAAGGTTTGCTGTTGTCAGTGGTCTGTTTTTCCCACAGCCGCGCACCCGTATTGGCATCCAGTGCAATCAGGCGGCCATCAATCGTTCCGAAGAACAGCTTGCCGCGCGAAATGGCGACGCCGCGATTGACGACATCGCAGCAGGCATCCACCGCTTTTTCGCCCGGCACTTCAGGATCATAGGACCACAGTTCCTCACCGGTTTTCGCGTCATAGGCAAAAACCTTGGACCAGGCGGTCGAGATGTAAAGCTTGCCATCAACGACAATCGGGGTTGCTTCCTGCCCGCGGGCATCGGGCAAATCCTTGAACCAGGCGATGCCGAGTTCCCCGACATTGCTCTCATTGATCTGATCGAGAGGACTGTGTCGCTGTTCTTTGGCGTTAAAGCCGATATTGTTCCATTCAGCATCAACAATTTCGGTTGATACACTGTTGTCATCTGCGGTCTGGTTCTGGCAGGCGGCCAGCAAACATGTTGCAAAAAATAATCCTAAACGACGCATCGTCAATTCTCCCGAGCTGGCTAAACCTTCATGGGTTCCACCTGATTTAACTGACTAGCTAAATTTAAGCGCTGCGGTCAAGGCTGATGCACGTTTAAGCGTTAAGCGTAAGGCGGACAGTCCAGACCGGCAGGGCTCTTGGTGAATATCTCGCAGCCGGTTTCGGTAATGCCGATGCTATGTTCAAATTGGGCCGACAAAGAACGGTCACGGGTCACGGCTGTCCAACCGTCTTCGAGCATTTTTACCGCATATTTGCCGATATTGATCATCGGCTCGATGGTGAAGAACATGCCGGGGCGCAGTTCCGGTCCCGTGCCCGGGCGTCCGGCATGGACAACCTCTGGTGCATCATGGAACATCTGGCCCAGACCATGGCCGCAAAAATCGCGGACGACGCTATAGCGGTTTCCTTCCGCATGGGTCTGGATCGCGTGCGCGACATCGCCCATGCGGTTGCCCGGCTTGGCTTGTTCGATGCCGAGCATCAGGCATTCATAGGTAGTCTGGACCAAGCGCGCCGCCTTTACCGGGGCCTTGCCGATGATGAACATCCGGCTGGTGTCACCATGCCAGCCATCGACGATGACGGTCACATCAATATTGACGATGTCGCCTTCCTTGAGTTTTTTGTCCCCGGGGATACCGTGGCACACGACATGGTTGATCGAGGTGCAGCAGCTATGCGTGAATCCGCGATAGCCCAGTGTTGCAGGGACAGCGCCTTCGCGAAAAGCATGCTTGCGCACCATATCATCAAGCGCGCCGGTGGTTACGCCCGGCACCACGTGGGACACCAAGGTATCGAGAATTTCGGCGGCCAGCCGTCCGGCTTTGCGCATGCCTTCAAAGCCTTCCGGGCCGTGGAGTTTGATCGCGCCTGTCCGGCTCTGCGGCGTGGCATCTTCTACGGTAAGATAATCGGTCATAGCTGATATATAGCGGTTCCCGCCTGATTTGGCGATACCAGAAATATGGCAAGCATTTGGCTAAAATTAACGCCCTTCTTCTATCAGCCAATTCCGATATTGGAATATTTTCGGGACCTTGATGCGCAACAAGTTGAAACTCTTGCTGATCCTGTTTTCGGTGCTGCTGGGCGGCATGGAAGTGGTGCGCCGGATTGAGGCACTGGTCCGGCCGGATATCCAGATTGCCGGATTGGCAGCCTATGCTGTGTTGTTTCTGCTCTGTGTGGTGAGTGCCGCCGGTGCGGGCTTCTTTTTGCGCGCCTGGTTGCGCTGGTCTCTTGCCATAGCATTTGCCGGTGCCGCTTGGATTGTTGACGGTTATCAATGGGTTGTCGGTGATTTTATGACCTACGACGCGTTCGTCACCATGACGCAAAGCGCGGGAGATCTGGGCAGCGCTTTTGATCAGCAAGCCGAGATCATGCTGATGGCTGCAGGCAAAGCGGTTTTGCTGTTGCTTGGCATTGGCTTGCGACCGGCATTGCCTATCCCCTGGGCTGGCCGGATTGCCAAAATCGTTGCCATACCTTTTCTGGCGATGCTGGTTCTGCTGCTCTATTTCCGCGGCGGTGAAGGGGCCAGCGGACTGCTCTCGGCACATGGCGGGCTCAGCTTCGGCCTATTGCAGGGATATGAGCTGGTTCGATACCCAAATGGTGAACGCGAGACCGTGACGATTCCCAAAAGCGGTGCGAAACTATCCGGTGATATCATCCTGATTATCGATGAAAGCATTGCCGGTGCCTATCTCGATATCAACAGTCCGAATGGTGTGTATTCGGGGTTAGATCGCCCCGCTTCGCCGGTGCCGATACACAATTTCGGTCTGGCGGCGTCCATTACCCATTGCAGCGTCGGGTCCAATCTGTCGCTGCGCTATGGCGGGACACGGTCCAATTATCTGGAGATGGCACGTTCTGGTCCGGCTATCTGGGCCTATGCCCGAACGGCGGGTCTGGAGACGATCTACATTGATGCCCAACGCACCGGTGGAGCCTACCAGAATCAAATGAATGATGCAGAGCGTCAGTGGATTGATCAATGGGATCAATTTGACAATGTCGCCGTCATGGACCGCGACCAAGCGGTTGCCGACCGTCTGACCCGCTATCTGGAAGACGGCAAGCCGCAGTTCATTCTGGTCAACAAGGTCGGCGCCCATTTTCCGGTCAACGACAAATTCCCTGACAGCCATGCCCGCTACCAACCCATGCTGGAGCGCCGCCAATATGCAGATGTGACCGACATGCGAGCGCCCGATGCGCTCTACAGCCGTGCCGGTAACTGGCAGCGATACCGGAACAGCTACCGGAATACATTATCCTGGAATGTCGGAGCCTTTTTCGACCGCTTGTTTAACCAAGCCCAGCTTGATGGCGCGACGATCATATATACCGCCGACCATGGGCAATTTTTGCATGAACAACCAGACAGCGGCGCTGCTACGCATTGCACCCCGAATCCCGAGATCGAAGAAGGGGTCGTGCCGCTAGTGGTTATCGGGGGACCCGACAAGGGAAATAACAATTGGCGACAAGCAACCAAAGCGCAGCACAACCGAACGAGTCATTATCGCATATTCCCGACCTTGCTGTCGCTAATGGGTTATGAGCAGCAAGCCATACAGGGCGTTTATGGCCCCGACCTGCTGTCGCCCGAAGCGGACCCTTATACTTTTAATATTCGCTATAATGCCCGGTTGGGCAGCAGCCCGATCTGGAAAAGCATATCAGTGGAAAACGTCGCGCAGCCGCCGCTCTCTGATCATGCAGATATAAAGCGGACTGCTGCGCCATAGCCGCGCGTCTCGACAGACTGGCGTAAGGCTTGATGGAATAGAAGTCGAGCATCGGGGGGATCCGGCTATCATTTCTGGTCGCGGGGACATGAAATCGTTGATGATTCCCGCAACTGCTCTATATCCAGCGCGATGACCTCATCCCGAATTTACACCGCCGCCCTCATCGTCATTGGTGACGAAATCCTCTCTGGCCGGACCCAGGACAAGAATATTGCGCAGGTCGCCAAGTGGCTGAATGTGCAGGGGATTAGATTGGGTGAAGTGCGGGTCATTGCCGATGACATGGACGCGATTGCCGAAGCGGTAAACATCCTGCGCGCGCGCAATGATTATCTCTTCACCACCGGCGGCATCGGCCCAACCCATGATGATATTACGGTCGATGCGATTTCCAAGGCGCTCGGCGTCGATGTGATTATCCACCCGACTGCGCGCGCGATACTGGAAAAATATTATGCCGATAAGGGCGGGATCAACGAAGGCCGCCTGCGCATGGCGCGTGTGCCCGATGGTGCCGAACTGATCGAGAACCGCATGTCCGGCGCGCCGGGGATCAAGATTGAAAATCTCTTCCTGATGGCCGGCGTGCCGCATATTACCGCCGGCATGCTCGACGCGCTGACCGGAACATTGGAAGGCGGCGCGCCCCTCTTGTCCGCAACATTGGGCGCCTGGGCTCCGGAGAGTGAAATTGCCGATGTTCTGACTGCCGCCGAAAACGCGCATGACGGCTGCCAGATCGGCAGCTATCCGTTTTTCCGCAATGGGACAGTGGGCGCAAATTTTGTCGTGCGGTCAACGGATGCGGGAGATTTGGCAACCTGCACAGCGGCGCTCAAAACCGGATTGGAAGAGGCCGGTTATGAAGTGACCGAGGGCGGGATATAAGGCTATTCTCTGGCCGCGCGCAGTGCCGCACCCGCAGCAAAAGGCGTGATCGCGACGAGCAACAGCGACACGGCACTCAGAAATAACAGCGCGCTGCCGCTTTGATCGGCCAAGCTGCCCGCTCCGAAGATCAGCAATGGTATTGCGAGCGGAACCAATAAAAGCCCGCCCAGGGCCCCGGCGCCTTTCAGGCCAGCGGTCAGGGCTGCGATCATCACCGCCAGGCCCGCGA
The DNA here is from genome assembly GCF_965233695.1 of Parasphingorhabdus sp. GTDB lineage: Bacteria > Pseudomonadota > Alphaproteobacteria > Sphingomonadales > Sphingomonadaceae > Parasphingorhabdus. The sequence continues at coordinate 859,064 of NZ_OZ247497.1, read as the reverse complement.
GGGCCGGTGTTGCGATGGCAAGGCTGGCGAGCAGCGTGACCAGTGGCGGGCCTTCGAGCCCCATTAATCCGCTGGCGAGGAGCGCTGCAAACAGCAAAGGTGGTCCAAAGGCCAGCCAGTGAGAAATCAGCCGTGCAAAGGCGATGAGTTCATCGGTTATGCCGCGCACCAGCAGTTGATCATAGAGGCCATTGTCGAGATCAGGCTGTACCAACCGGTCGAGCGGCAACAATGTCGCCAGCAATGCCGCGATCCACAAAATGCCACCGCCGGTCTGGAGCAGCAAATCAGGATCCGGCCCCACTGCAAAAGGAAACAGTGTCGCGGCCGAGAGATAGAAAATCACCGGCAACCAAGTCCCACCACTGGCGTAGCTTTGCCGGACATCCCGCCAGATCAAAGTGCGCATCGCACTTATCATGACTGCGGTTTCATTTCGTCAACCGCCGTCAGTTCGAGCGACAGGTCAAAGGCAATGGGCAGCGTGATATGGCTCGCCGCCAATATCATACCACCGCTGTCGAGATGGGCTTGTAATGTGCGGCCCAATAGTTCCACAGATGCTGTGTCAAGGCCATTGGCTGGTTCATCCAGCAACCACAAATGGGCGTCTGTCAAAAAGGTGCGGGCTAAGCGCGCGCGCTGGCGCTGACCGGTCGAGAAATAGCGGATGGGCACTTCGGCAAGATGTCCGATACCGGCATCTTTCCTTGCCGCATCGCAATCCTCAACGCTCCTCCCGTCCAACGTGGCCCAAAACCGGAGCGCGTTTTGCAGTGGCAGATTTTCATCGAGAGCCATCCGCTCGTCACATAATGCTACCGTTGCCGGAACATGGATCGCACCCGAAAAAGGGGCCAGCAATCCTGCAATCAATCGCAACAGGCTGGATTTGCCGACACCATTGGGCCCGGTCACCAGCCCCGCTTGTCCCGGTGCCAGCGCAAAATTCAGATTACGGAACAGCAATTTGTCACCGCGCACACAGGAAAGGGCTTCGGCGCGCAGATTATCGCTGCCTTCTTCCCGTATTTTGGTTGACGCCCCTCGGTTCATGGGGAAGACTTAAGCCACGAAATGGCGGCAAAGCCAAGCAAGGAGTATCGAAATATGGTTGCGCAACTGAATGATGCCGAACGGCAGGCTGCTCTCGCTACCCTGCCAGACTGGGAATATGACGGCAAACGGGATGCGATCAACCGCACGTTCAAATTTGCCGATTTTACCGAAGCCTATGGGTTTATGACCCGGGTCGCGTTACACGCGGAAAAAGCCGATCACCATCCCGAGTGGTCTAATGTCTATAACAAAGTCGACATTACGCTCACCACCCACGACGCCGGCGAGAATGGCGGATTGTCGCAACGCGATATTGATCTCGCCACGAAAATAGAGGCTTTGCTCTAGTCTTTAGGCTCTAGTTTTTGGGCTCTGCTCCAGCCAGAACATTGCCCAGATCGGCCAGCTCGACAGATTGTTTGCGCAAGCGGCCGGGCATCCAACGGGCAGCAAAGGCCAATTGTTTCGCCATTTTATTGACTGGCGTATGGACCTTTTTGCCATGAACGGCTTCCCATGCTGCCGGACCGATAATCGATACCGGGCTGACGAGTACACCGCTTTCTTCGAGCCGCTCTTTGCCGGTTTGATTGGTGCCTTCCACCACATCCGAGATGATGTTGGTATCCACAAAGCCGGGCATCAATGATCGGGACTTGATGCCATATTTATTGAATTCCAGATCATGCGATTCCGCCAGGCCGCGCACCGCAAATTTGGTGGCGCTATAGACGCTGAGGTCGGCGACACCATATATCCCCGCAGCTGATGCTGTGTAGAGCACGCAGCTGTCAGGCGTATTTTTCAGCATTTCGAAACAGGCCCGCGTGCCGCTGATACAGCCGGTGAAATTAATCGCGATCATCAGGTCGATATCCTCGTCGGTCATCTCCTGAATCGGGCCGCCTTCACCAATGCCGGCATTGTTAAACAGCACGTTCATCGTGCCGCCGGTCAGTTCGCCGAAATTGGCAACTGCGGATTTCCAGTTGGCGCGGTCTGTGACATCCAGCTTGTGGATCGAGCTTTGGCCTTCGGGTAACAGTGCTGCGGTTTCAGACATGCCGGTATCGTTGATATCGGCAATACCGATAAACCAGCCTTTGCCTGCGAAATAGCGAGCAACCTCACGCCCCAACCCGGATGCGCCGCCAGTGATGAATATAGATTTCTGTCCGCTCTGATATGCCATGATCGTCCTCACCCTTTTTCATTGTCTTATTGACATTGATGTTTATTCGAGCGGTTTTTCCGCATCAGGTCAAGAGCGATTGGACATATGGGGGAAAGCTGGCCAATAGTAGCGACAATGATTTCAAGCCCTTCCGCCTCCGGACCAGCGATCAGTCTGCAAAATGTCAGGCGCACTTATGGTGCCATCACCGCCGTGGACGACATATCGCTGGAGATCGCCGCCGGTAGCTTTGTTGCGCTTGTCGGTCTCTCCGGTTCCGGCAAATCCACCTTGTTGAAAATGATCAACCGGCTGACAGACCCGACAGCGGGAGAGGTCTTGATTGCGAATGATAATGTCAAAGCGATTGATCCCCATATCTTGCGCCGCCGGATCGGTTATGTGTTCCAGAATATCGGTCTTTTCCCGCACATGACTATATCGCGCAATATCGCTATCGGTCTGGAGCTGGCTGGCGAAAAGGAGGGGCGCAGCGAGCGCGTCGCCGAACTGCTGGAATTGGTCGAATTGCCGCAGGAGATGGCGACCCGAATGCCGCATCAGTTAAGTGGCGGGCAGCAGCAACGTGTCGGCGTCGCGCGCGCCCTTGCAACCCGGCCGGGATTGATGCTGATGGACGAACCTTTTGGGGCGCTGGATCCGGTCACACGCGACAGTCTGGCGGGGCAATATAAGGCGCTGCATGAAAAGCTGGGGCTGACGACGATCATCGTCACCCATGATATGGCCGAAGCGCTCTATCTCGCTGATCGGATATTGGTCATGGAAGACGGGCAGATTAAAGCAGACGCGACGCCAGCGGAACTATTGTCGGGCGATGTTGGCGATGAAGCCGAAGCCCTGGTTGCTGTCCCGCGCGCGCAGGCGGCGCATCTCATCGCGCTGAGCAAAAAAGACGGAGCGAAAAAGGCGTGACAGAGGCATGGCAACCGGCCTTTGCGCGGGTGCCCGAATTACTGGCAGCCCATGTGCAGCTTAGTTTTTCGGCATTGCTGCTCGCCATGGCGTTGTGTTTGCCGCTGGCCATCTGGGCAGCACGCGCACCGAGAGTGGCGGCGGTAATTTTGGGGTTTGCGAGTCTGATCCAGACGATTCCCGCGCTGGCTTTGCTGGCGCTCTTCTATCCGGTTCTGCTCGGGCTATCGGCCTTGCTGGGCGGCGAGATATCGGCGCTTGGCTTTTTGCCGGCGCTGCTGGCGCTTACGCTCTACGCGCTGTTGCCCATATTACGCAATGCGGTCACCGGACTGACCGGTGTGCCGCCGGCCGCAAGGCAGGCCGCAGACGGGCTTGGTATGACGGCAGCACAAAAGCTGCGTCTGGTTGAAGCGCCTTTGGCTGCGCCGACGATCATGGCCGGTATCCGGACAGCGGCTGTTTGGACTATCGGCGCTGCGACATTGTCCACGACGGTGGGGCAGGCCAGTCTGGGAGATCTGATCTTTGCCGGCCTGCAAACGCAAAACTGGACATTGGTTCTCACGGGATGTTTTGCCTCTGCGGGGCTGGCGATTATCGTCGATCTGCTGCTCGGTCTGGTCGAGCGGGGTATCCGGGAACGGCGAAAGGTCATGGCATGGGGCAGCGCGGCGGTCATTGGTATCGGTTTGGCCATCGCGCTGTTGCCGATGCTTGCTGCGCGCGATGATGTCGTCGTGATCGGCGCAAAGGGATTCTCCGAACAATTCATATTGGCGCGCCTGATCGGTTCGCGGCTGGAGGAAGCCGGTTATGAGGTCCGCTATCAGGACGGGCTTGGCTCGGCGGTGGTGTTCCAGGCCGTCGCCGCCAATGATATTGATATCTACGTCGATTATTCCGGCACCATCTGGACCAACCAGATGAAGCGCACCGATACGGTGCCCGCAGACGACATGGTGCGTGAAATTGCGAAATGGAGCGCTTTGGAACATGGCGTGATGATGCTGGGCGCGATGGGATTCGAAAACACCTATGCCTTTGCGGTGCGTCCTGAAGACGCGGAAAGCAAAAAGCTTGAGACGCTGGATGACCTCGCCCGCGTGTCGTCTGATTTTGCGTTCGGCACGGATCTCGAATTTCTCGAACGGCCGGAATGGGCGATGGTCAAGGCGGCTTATCCTATTCAGTTCAAAGAAGCGCGTTCGTTTAATCCGACCTTCATGTATCCCGCATTATCGAGCGGGGAAGTCGATGTGATTTCAGCCTTTTCCTCAGACGGAAGGATCGCGGCCAATGGCTTTGTCATATTGGAAGATACCAAGGGCGCGGTGCCCTCTTACGAAGCAATGATATTGGTTGCTCCACGGCGCAGCGGAGATGAGATATTTATGAACGCAATCAAACCTCTGGTCGGTGCAATTACGGTGGAAAATATGCGAGAGGCGAACTATAAAGTCGACCGTGAAGCGGACAAGCAATCGCCTAGACAGGCGGCGCGATGGCTGGATGAGCAGATCAGAAACGGGAAAGATCAATAAGTGACAAAACAGTTTTTTGTGATGTTCCGGCTGCGTTTTCTGGCCGTTCTCGTTCCGCTATTCATGGTCGCCATGCCCGCGCAGGCGCAAGTCGCGGTGACCTTCTATTCCCATGATTTTGGCAAGAATTTCCCCCACGCCTTCTTTGTGTTGAAGGGCAAGCTGGAAAACGGTGAAGCAGTAGACACCAGCTTCGGATTTACCGCTGTGAATGTCTCTCCGGGTATTTTATGGGGATCGGTCAAAGGCAAGGTCGAGACGCCCAAGCCCAAATATATTGCCAATAGCAACCCGCATTTCACCGTGACGGTGGGGGACAGCAAATATCGCGAGCTGATGGCTCTGGTCGCCAAATGGCGCAATATGCCGCAGAAAAGCTATAGTCTCAACAAACGCAATTGCGTGCATTTCGCTAGCGAGGCCGTGGCGATATTGGGTTACCGGTTTAATCTGAAGACCAAATTCTGGAAAAAGCCGCGATCCTTTATGGAGGAAGTGATGGCGCTCAACCCGGGGCTGAAAAAATAGCATCGATCTTTTGACCCGTTCGTCCTGAGCCTGTCGAAGGGCCCTGTTAACGCGCGCGATCCTGGGGATGTCCTTGCGCGGCTATTTGCCACCCGTTCACATCACCATCGTGTTGTAATGATGCCAGATAAAAATTGCGACCGACCCGCGATGGGGTGACCAAGGCAAGGCAATTTCCCTGAGATCCTGTTCTGATGGGCGCGTGTCATGGCCCAATATATCACCGACACCAGCCTGTATCGCCAGATCACCGGCCGGCCAGATATCGGGGCGGCCCAAAGCGAAGAGCAGGTAGATTTCCGCCGACCAGCGGCCAATGCCCTTGACCTGGGTGAGCCGCGCAATCGCTTCTTCATCATCGTGCGGCAGATTATTGAGATCCAGCCCGCCGGACAATATCAGTTCTGCCAGACTGCGCGCATAGCCTTGCTTCTGGCGCGACAGGCCACAAGCCCGCAGCTCGTCAAATTCGGTCGCGATCAGCGCTTCGGCCGGGCAACCTGCACCCAAGAGCGCCTCCAGCTTGTTCCAAACGGAAGCCGCAGAAGCCACGCTGACCTGCTGCCCGACAATCGTGCGGAGCAGGGTTTGATAGCCCTCGGGATTGATCCGTGGTTCCGGATAACCGGCGGCCTTGATGGCCTTCCCCAATGTCGGCTCGACTTTGCTGATCGCGTCGAGGCTGGTCTTTATCGTCTCTTTTGATAGGCCCATTGCGGCTTCGCCTCAGGTTACTGGCCTTTTGGCCTCTTGATTCTTTTTGGTCGAGCGGACATAGCGTGCCGGATTTTGAATGAAAACAGCTTAAGGGGTTTCTATGCCAACCATCCACGTCACCGGTCGTACCGGAGAAGAAAAAGCCGTTACTGTCGACAGCGGCATGAACGTCATGGAAGCGATCCGCGACAACGGTTTTGACGAATTGCTAGCGCTGTGCGGTGGATGTTGTTCTTGCGCGACTTGCCATGTGCATGTCGATGCCGACTGGAAAGACAAATTGCCGGCGATGAGCGAAGACGAAGATGATCTGCTGGAAAGCAGCGATCATCGCAATGAGTTTTCGCGGCTCAGCTGCCAGATCGAATTGAATGATGACCTCGATGGCCTGAAAGTGAAAATCGCCGAAGAGGATTAAGTTTTTCGGTAAAGCGCCAATAAAAAAGGGGAGCCGTGAAGCTCCCCCTTTTTGTATCCCATATAAAAATCAGAATCGTATCAGCGCGCGCGGACCTTCTTCGGTCGCAGCACTTTTGCCGATTTTCCAGCTCATCACTTTGCGGCCGTCTTTTTCGGTAAAGCCATCGACGCTGTTATTGGTCGCCACCGTGCCATTGGTTTCCACCGTCAAAACACCGTCAATTTCAGAAATTTTCGGGGCTTTTCCGCCGCTTTCTTTCATCATCATCATGTTGAACATGCTACCTTGACCAGCAATGCCGGGTGTCAGCAACTCCACCGCTCCATCGCTGCGCCGAATGAGCTGGAAGAACGGATATTGCATCTGTGCGTCCGGAAGCACAGGAAAGCTGAAATAATTGCCGATGGGTCCGGTTTCACTATATTCTACGTCGAATATATTGCCGCCTGCATGTTCGACCTTCTTCCAGCCCTGATATTTGCTTAATTTCTTGGCGAATGCGACCATGCTGTCGTCATCACCCGGAATAGGACCGCCGAAAAACGCGCCCGCCATGGCAGATTCTTCTTCATAACGCTTCTGTTTGCGGGCTTGATCGCGCTCATACCGGTCTTGCCTGTTGGTGACTTCTTCGTCGGTGCATTCCCGGTCAACCACTTCATAGCTGAGATTTTCATTATCAATAGAAGGATCTGCATCCTTGCCATACCGGTCATATTCGTCCCCATAAACAGGGCTTTCGGCATTTACTTCACCATCGCTTTTATACACGCGATCGCGACATTTCAGCTTGGCCGGGTCAAATGGTTCGTTGCTTGGCTTTTTCATTTTGCCATCTTCAGGCATGGTCATCTGAATTTGACCGGTATAGCCAAATTCATACCGATCGCCGTCAAGAATGGTGAGCTTCGCATTGAACTTTCCGGGTAACAAAAAACAACCTGAAAGCAACAACGGTGCCGACAGTGCGGCTACAAATTTAAAAATCTGTTTCATCTAATTCTCCCGGTTTCGCGTATATTCTGCATAAAGCGCAATTGCTGCGGCATTGGACACATTCAGGCTTTCCATCTGCGGGGCCATGGGCAGGCGTGCCAGCGCGTCACAATGCGCCGCGACATTCTGCCGCAAACCTTCGCCTTCGGCTCCCATCACCAAAGCGACTTTGCTCTGCCCCATAATATTGCCAAGTGTTTCGTCCGCTTCCCCGTCCATACCGATGCGCCAATATCCCGCTTCGGCTATTTCATCGAGCGCCCGCGCCAGATTGACCACCCGGACCCAAGGTACAATTTCCAAAGCGCCAGAAGCAGATTTTGCCACTGTACCGGATTCCGGCGGCGCGTGCCGATCCTGCGTCACAATCGCGGCGGCATCAAATGCGGCGGCAGAGCGCAATATCGCACCAACATTATGGGGGTCGGTCACCTGGTCCAGAACCAATATCGGACGGCCTTTGTCAGCGACCTTGTCGAGCAAGTCGCCCAGCCAGATTTCAGGCAGCGGATCCACATCCAGCACCATTCCCTGATGCGGCGCCTCGCGCGGTATGACCCGGCCGAGGTCAGCGACGTCGCTATATACGACCGCCAAGTCTTCGGGCAGGTCGAGCGTTGCGAGCGCTTCGCGTGTCCCTGAAATTTTCTTCACGAACCGATGGGGGTTGGCGAGCGCGGCTTCCACCGCATGCCGGCCCCAGAATTTCAAACCGCCACCGGTTTTTTTCGCAGATCTATTTTTACGTGCCATAAGGCTCCTTAGCGGTTCGTCCGTAATGAGACACTCTTTTTTGGACCTTTTTCGCGGGAAATTTGCGATTTTGGAAGGGCAGGCATTGACACTGCGCGATGCTTTCGTCATTGAGCCGCATCTTGCCGATAAACGGTCAAGATAGGCAACCAAATGGACAGGTGGCCGAGTGGTTAAAGGCAGCAGACTGTAAATCTGCCCGCGCAAGCGTACATAGGTTCGAATCCTATCCTGTCCACCATTGCTTTGGCCCTTGGGGTTTCCTCCATATGGCCTCGCAAACCGAATGCGATAACGATTTCTCGCTGAAGTCTATAGGCCAACAACAAATGCGCAATTGGTGGTCCCAGAGCCGCCAACATTGAATGTTCCGACTGTTTTAGCCGCTTCGACTTGATAGTCTCCAGCATTGCCAGTGACTTGCTTGGATGCATCCAGCATCATACGAACGCCGGTTGCACCAACAGGATGACCCATTCCGATCAAACCCCCAGACGGGTTGACTGGTAGGCTGCCGTCGAATGTGATGACGCCTTCCTCAATCGCTTTCCAGGCTTCACCGGGTGCGGTGATGCCGAAATGCTCTATCGCCATATATTCGGTGACCGAGAAACAATCATGGGTTTCGATCGCGTCCAGCTGATCCGGCCCACTGATGCCAGCGCGACGATAAGCGTCGGTAATCGCCTTGCGGGTCCATGGCAGGACATAGTCATCATTGGCGCTATCGACCAATTTTGTTTGCATGAGCATCGGCGCTGTCGTGTGGCCCCATCCCTTGATCTGGGCGAGGCTCTCCAGCGGAACGCCGTGACTATCAGCATATTGCTTCGCACGGGCTTCTGAGGCCAGAAAGACAACAGCCGCGCCATCGGACACCTGCCCGCAATCCTGCCGCCGCATCCAGCCTTCGATCACCGGATTATATTCATCATCCGCGGTAAAACTCTTGTCCTCAAACTGCCAGTTGCGGCTTTGTGCATTGGGATTGCGCCGCGCATTGTCAAAATTTGTCTTGGATATTTCCATGAGATGCTCGTGGCGCAAACCATAGCGGCGATCATATTCTTCGGCGAGATCAGAGAACATGGCGGGCCAGATATATTTGGCATCCTGTCCCTCTTTACCAACGAAGATCGCGGCGCCCAGATTATCCGCGGCTTGCGCACCGGATACATTGCGCATCAATTCAACCCCGGTGACACAGGCGAGATCATAGCGGCCGCTTTCGATATCCGTCATCGCGCCCAATATTGCCAGCGAACCAGAGGCGCAGGCACCTTCGTGGCGGGAGGCGGGCATGCCGGAAAAATCCTTGTGGACATGTCCGAAAAAGCCGCCGAGCATTCCCTGACCGGTAAAGAGTTCCGCCACAAAATTGCTGACATGGCCGACGTCTATATCTTTCGGCTCCAGTCCCGTTTTTTCGAGCGCTGTGAGCACGGTGGTGGAGAAGAGATCAAATAGAGTCTGGTCTTCACGCGTCCAGTTTTGAGCAAAATCCGTCTGATGACCGCCCAATATGTAGATATTCTGTGACACGCTTGTCCCCTTTATTTCAACTCCTCAGCATCCGCCCAAACCGCATGGGTACCGCTGCAAATGCGATGCGGCAGGATGATTTGGCAAACCGGTCCTGCTGCAATATTCTTGGCATCCAGTATCACACATTCCGAGCGATCCAGATTCATATCGGTAATGAAGCTGATCAGATAGCCATCATCCTCTGATGTCGCATTTTTACGCGCAATGAAAGGGGCCTCTGACCCATAGCGGCCTTCGCCAAATTCATATTGCTGGGCAGCGCCGGTTTCCAGATCATGCTTGATCATGCCGGTGAAGAGGAAATAGCCGTCCTCGCCGGTCACGCTGTAGACATATCGATGTTTCTTGCCGGCATAAGCGGGGTTGATTGTTCCGAACTCAACAATCTCGTCGTCATATAGCCGTTCTTCCAGCGTTTCACCGGTGCTGAGGTTAAACCGCCAGCGATGCAAATGGGTTTTCAGAGAATGAAGATCGAGATTGGCGCCCATGGCCTGATATTCGCCAGGCAGGGATTGCAGCGGATCGGGCCGGGGATCTTCCTGAAAATAGCCGTCCATGATCAGCTCGTCGCCGTCTTCATAAGCATTCATGAAATGCAGCACATAAGTGGATTCGGCTTCAAACCACTTTATGTCTTCCTGGTTGCCAAAGCGCGGAACAACCGCAAAGCGCGATTTCATCGTCTTGTCGAAGACTGGGATATAGAAACCATTATCCAGCATCGCCTGCGGCCAGAACATCGGAAAATCATTCAGGATCGAATAGTTTTTCGAAAAACACATGTCGTGGGGCAGACGCGGAGCGGGCAAGTCAACTGGGATATAATGCTTGAGCTTGTTGTCAGCGCCAACGACGCCGTAATGCATGTAAGGCGCGTGAGTCGAATAGTTGAAAAACAGCAATTCGCCGGTGGCAGGGTCCAGCTTGGGGTGAGCCGATATACCGTCAATGGGAGCCCAGCCTTCTATCCCCAAAGTGTCCAGCGTGTGCGGGTCGAGCCGATAGCCCTCACCGCATTGCCAAAAGGTCGACAGGATATTGCCGGCATGAACCACAACATCGGTCGACGAGCTATCCTTGATATGACCATGCGCGCCCCAGCCTTTGCGTTCCGATTTTTTGGGATTGCCCATACAGCCGATCCAGAGTGACCGATCGGCCTCCGCTTCTGCTTCGAAGGCGCGAGTACGAATGAACCGGTTCTTATATTCCGCTTTGCCGCCAGACAGGCGCATCATGTGGAGCATGCCGTCGCCATCAAAGGGATGATAGCGGCCAATGGCATCATGCACGGGATTTTCGGTATTCCGAATATAAACGCCATCAATATCCGCTGGAATCTCTCCAATAACGGTCAGATCGTCGGCATCATATTCATCAAAATTCGGAGTCCATGCCCCGTTGAGATAGGGATGGTCGTTCTCGGAAAGGGTCGCTTTTACGCGGTTGACGAGTTGGGGCAAATTGCATGACTCCAATATTGGTATGGTTATAGAAGTCACTGGGCTATCATGTATGGATGCCGTCGGGTCAAGCGAAAATAGACCCGTTTGATAAGCGCCACGCTAAGCACTTGTTTGTGAGGTTAGTTTTTCAGTCCGGTGATCGTTACCGACTGGGGATGCACCGTCTGCTGGCAATCGCGACAGGCAATCTCCGGGACCAGCGGCTTACCGCACGTGGTGTGTGTCAACAGCACCGGAGGACCTTCCGGCGCGCCATAATATTTGTCACCCCATAACATCAGCATCATAATGACGGAATAATAGTCGACGCCCTTTTTGGTCAGAAAATAATCATAGCGGATCGGGTTTTGTTGATAGGGGACCGTTTTTAATACATCGGACTCCACCAGATCCTTGAGCCGTTCGGATAATATTGCTGGTGCGGCTCCGCTATCCGCCGCGATGGTGTCGAAACGGTTTAAACCGGTAAAAACGGCTCGCATGATCAAAGCCGACCAACGATCTCCCAATATTTCAACGGAGCCGCGAAGCAGAGATGGTTGATCGGACCGGAAAGAAACCTGATTGCGTCGGCGGCTATAAGAAGCCGGCATTTCCCCAACGCCTGGCCCTTCCACAAACGATACTTCCCGCAATTCAAAACTCTGTTTGCATGCTCCGCACACTGGCACGGGCTTGAGTGCAGAACCGCAGCTCTCGTGGCGCAATTCAAGATTGCGCCGTATATCAGCCGTGCCCCACTTGCGTTCCCAGACATAGAGGGTCAACACTGTCGGAAAGAGATCCACTCCTTTGGCCGTCAATCCATATTGAGGATGCTTTGCCAGTCCAGAATTCCTGTCTTTTCGAAGAATACCTGCTTCGATGAGGCGGCCCAGTCGATTGGACAGCAAAGCCTTTTGGATGCCCGTACGTTGCTTTAGTTGAGTGAAGCGGGTTGCTCCCAACCAAATCGATTCCAGAATCAACAAGATAGGGGTGTCGCCCAATATCTCGAGCGCCCGCCAGATAGAACAGGTTTTAATCATCGCTGGATCGGAAAAGGAATGGCTAGTAGATGGCATAAATGTAAATGATAAAATGAATAAGGAAGTAAAGCCTACAGCGAGCGGGAAACCTTGGCAACGGCGATGGATCACCCCATTGAGCGATGTCGTCCGAAATTCGCCATTGCCTGGACATTCAATACAGCTTGTGGCGATTAGGGTCAGATTATTCGCAACGGCATCTGGGGAAGCTTGCCAGGCTGAGTTTCCTCGCACCCGATATTACCAAAGCCATTATTCAAGGGTCGCAACCCGTCAATTTGACGGGAAGGCGCTTTCTGCGAGCTGGCACAATTCCCCTGGATTGGGAAAGCCAACGAACCATGTTCGGGTTCGAATAAAGCCAAAATCAATCACATTCTGACAGTGCATCTGGGATCCGTGTTTCGGGGCATCGAGATAATCCGGCCATTTGCAGACATATGGCCGGCGACAAATGGTCTCTGAGACGAAGTTCACCCAACCGGAACGAGCTAAGTTACCGAAATTTAGTGGTTAAATGGACGATCCATTTCTGCCGCCGGAGACGCTCGAAATCGGGGAAAGAAATGGTGCTGCTAGGGAGAATTGAACTCCCGACCTCGTCATTACCAATGACGCGCTCTACCACTGAGCTACAGCAGCACTAGTTTCATTGCAGGAGCCATCTGCTCCAAGCCCCGCGCCTATGGCGAAAGGGTTAAGGACTTGTCAAGCGGAGTTGCATTTTTGATTGCGGGCTGTCAAATAATGGTCATGCCCAAGCCACAACCAAAGTCTGAAAAACAGCGTAAGGAAGCCGCCAAGGCCGAACGGCTTACCGAGCAATTGCGCGCGAATTTGCGGCGGCGCAAGGCGCAAGCCAAGGATTTAGAGGATGGAGTCCGGAAATAGGGCGTAGCTAGACGGCAACGACGGCCCGTTCCGGTTCGATAATCTCAAATTCCGTGACCGCATCGATAAAGCTCTGGGCCACCGGCGTGACTTGTTCTGTCGCCGGGTCGAACCAGACATAGGTCAGTTTAACGACATTCAGCAGCGTGTTGTCCCGCACGATATGGGCGATGGCGGAATAGCTTGTCCGGCCGAATCGGGTGATCCGCAGACACACATCAATCAGATCATCTGCCTTGGCCGGAGCCAGAAAATCAACCTCGGCATGGCGAACCCAATTGTCGCCGCCAAATAGCTCCATAAATTTACCGAGGGAATCTTCGTTACCCTTGGCACCGACGAGCGCGCGGAAATATTCGGTCACGCCGATATCAGCAAAAGCGAGATAGTTGGCGTTGAACACGATGCCCTGCATGTCAGCTTCGGCATAGCGCACGCGGACGGGGGTTATCAGGCGAAAACCTTCGCGCGGGTTCTGGGCTTCTTTTATCATTTGATTTTCTGTCGTCCTGAATCTGTCAGTATTCGTCATCCTGAATAAAGTTCAGGATGACGAGAATATAGGAATGCTAAAGAGCCGCCGTCTGCGCCTTGAGCCAATCCAACGCTTCACCGGAAATCTGTGGCCCGACGATAGCGAGCACCTGGGCGTGATAGTCATCCACCCACTGGCGCTGAGCATCCGACAGGACCGTGACATCAATCAGCCGCCGGTCGAGCGGCGCAAAGGTCAGCGTCTCGAAACCGAGCATTTCCTGCTCCGCGCCGGGTACGTCGCGTTCTTCGACAAGGATCAGATTTTCGATACGAATGCCAAAGGCATTGTCTTTATAATAGCCTGGCTCGTTGGAACAGATCATGCCCGCCACAAGCGGTTCGTTAAACCCGCCAAAAGCGGCAATCCGCTGCGGCCCCTCATGGACCGACAAATAGGCGCCGACGCCGTGGCCTGTACCGTGGGCATAGTCGACACCATCAGCCCAGAGATATTGCCGTGCAAGTATATCGAGCTGCCCGCCTGTGGTTCCCTTGGGAAAGACCGCTTTGGCAAGCGCGATATGGCCCTGCAAAACCTGCGTGTAGCGCTTGATCATTTCCGCCGTGGGCTCGCCCACCGCCATGGTGCGCGTCACATCGGTCGTGCCATCACGATATTGACCGCCGCTATCGACCAGATAAAGCGTGCCGGTTTCGATTTTACGATTGGTTTCCTCGTTCACGCTATAATGGCACAATGCGCCATTCGGACCGGCACCAGAGATGGTGCGGAAAGACAGGTCCATCAGCTTGTTCGATTGCCCGCGAAATTCAGCAAGCTTGGCGGCGACTGACAGTTCATCATGGCCGCCTTTGGGTGCTTCTTTTGAGAACCAGTGCAGAAACTGGCTCAGCGCCGCGCCATCGCGTGCCTGAGCCGCTTTGTGGCCATCGACCTCGGTTTCATTCTTGATCGCCTTGGCGAGGATCGTCGGATCACGTTTCTTCACGATCTGCGCGCCGGCGCCTTCAAGCTGCCCGAATATTGCCGCCACGGACCGCTCGGGATCAACACCGATCTTCTGGCCTTGATATTCCGTCAAAGCATCTGGAAATTCGCTGTAATCCCGCAGGGCAACCGCATTGCCCAGATGCACACGCACATCATCGGTCAGCTTTTCCGGTGCGACAAATAATTCTGCATTGCCATCGGCCTTGACGATCGCATAGCCCCGCGGAACGGGGGTATTGGAGATATCCTTGCCACGGATATTAAACGCCCATGCGACCGAATCGAGCGCGGCAATCACGGTTGCATCGAGCCCCTCTTCCTTCAGCCAAGCAGCAATGTCAGCGCGCTTTTCGCTTGCGCTTTTGCCCGCAAATTCATCCGGCTGCACATCCAGTTTCGCCAATGATGGTTCTGGTTGGTCATCCCAAACTGCGTCAATGGGATTATTCTTGACCGCCACCAGTTTCGCGTCTTTTTTTGCCAGCTTCGCCTCGGCCGATTTGGCCCAATCCTGTGTATGCAGCCACGCATCATAGCCGATGGATGACCCTTCGGGCGCGTTCTCACCCAACCATTCGGTCACGCTTTTATCCGCCGTGCCAACATATTCATATAATTTGCCATCAACCTGATCGCGCACCTGGATCGTATAGCGCCCGTCGACGAAAATCGCCGCCTGGTCCTTCAGCACGACCGCCGATCCCGCCGATCCTCCGAAACCGGTGAGCCAGGCGAGGCGCTGGGCATAGTCACCGACATATTCGCTCATATGCTCGTCACAAATCGGCACGACGAAACCGTCCAGACCGTCTTTCGCCATTTGCTCGCGCAAGGCAGCAAGCCTTGCTTCATAGGTGGACATCAACATCGGCTGCGAAACTCCTTGAATTAGCGGTTACACAAACACATAGGTGTTTCAGACGATTTCCGCCACCAATTTCACCGATAAGAGGCGTTATGAAACAGATCATATTACCGTTCCTGGCAGTCGCAAGTCTGTCTGCTACTCCCGCTTTCGCTGAATCTGAAACTACAGAAGAAACCATGACAAAAAAACTGGAAAAACCGCCTGTTGCCGAACAACGGCCATATAGTTACGAACGCCACGGCTATACGATCAGCGATCCCTATCACTGGCTGAAGGATCAAAGTTACCCGAAGGTCGATGACGAAGATGTGCTGGAATATCTGAAAGCGGAGAATCAGTGGTTCGAACAGCATATGGAAGGCCAAAAAGCGCTGACCAAAACCCTGTTCGAAGAAATGAAAGCGCGGATCAAGGAAGACGAAAGTTCTGTTCCGCAGAAAGATGGCGACTGGATTTACTGGGCCAAATTTGAAGAGGGCATGCAGTATAAGCAGCATTACCGAAAGTCTGTGGCTGGCGGTCCAGATGTCCTGATGCTCGATGAAAATGTACTGGCCAAGGATAAGGACTATTTCCGGCTGGGCGCCATGTCAGTCTCGCCTGACGGCAAATTATTGGCTTTTTCGGTCGATGATACCGGCGCAGAACGGTTCGAGGTCCGGATAAAGAATCTGGAAACCGGCGAGATGCTGGCGGACGTGATACCTGGCACTTTGTCGAGTTTGGTCTGGTCGGCGGATTCAACCAAGCTGCTATATGGTCTGGCTAATGCCAATTGGCGTACCGACAATGCCCGGCTCCACGTCATTGGCAGCGATCCAAAAGATGATATCGAACTATATAAAGAGACCCAGGATGGTTTCACGGTCGGCATTGGCCTGACCCAATCGGAAAAATATATCGTCATCGCCACCGGTGACAACGAAACCAGCGAAGTGCGGCTGGTGCCGACCGACGATCCGACCGCCGAGCAGATCCTGATTTCCCCCCGCAAAAAGGGCCGCGAATATTCGGTCGAGGAACATGATGGCACGCTCTATATCCTGACCAATGATGATCATGTGAATTTCCGGCTAGCCACCGCAACTCTGGACCAACCCGATGAGTGGACGACCTTGCTTGCGGGATCAGACGAATTTTACCTGACCGGCATGACGCCGTTCAAGAATTTCTACGTTACCGAAGGTCGTGAGAACGGCCTCGATCAGATAGATATCTGGTCCTATGGCAGTTCCATCAAGGACCGCATCAAATTTCCTGAAGCCAGCTACAATGCGGGTCTCGACGATAATCCGGAATATGACGTAACCAAATTGCGGATCGCTTATGAATCCATGGTGACGCCCGATACGGTTTATGATTTTTCTGTGGCCGATGGGATTTTGGAAACTTTGAAGGTTCAGGAGATTCCATCTGGCTATGATGCCGATGAATATGTGACCGAGCGGCTCACCATTAAGGCCCGCGATGGCGCGATGGTTCCGGTATCCTTGGTCTATAAAAAGGGCACCAAACTGGATGGCAGCGCGCCGCTTCATCTCTATGCTTATGGCGCTTATGGATATGCCGTGCCGCCAAGTTTTTCGACCAACCGGTTGTCGCTGGTTGATCGGGGTTTCGTCTATGCGATTGCCCATATCCGCGGTGGGGATGATCTGGGTCGCGACTGGTATCTGCAGGGCAAGCTCATGCAGCGCACCAATACCTTCAACGACTTTGTCGACGTCGCCAAGGGCCTGGCGGAGAAGGGTTATACCGCCACGGGCCGGATCAGCGCGTCCGGTGGTTCGGCCGGCGGTGAGCTGATGGGCGCTGTCGTTAACAGCGACCCCGATCTGTGGGGCGCCATTGTCGCCCATGTCCCGTTTGTTGACGTGCTTAACACGATGCAGGACGAGAGCCTGCCGCTCACCCCCGGCGAGTGGCCGGAATGGGGTAATCCGATCACCGATAAAGCGGCGTTTGAATATATCCGCAGCTATTCACCTTATGATCAGGTCAGCGCGCAGGACTATCCGCCCATGCTGATCACCGGGGGCCTTAATGATCCGCGCGTGACTTATTGGGAACCTGCAAAATGGACCGCCAAATTGCGCGCGACCAAGACCGATGATAATATCCTGCTGCTCAAGACCAATATGGGCGCCGGCCATGGCGGAAAATCGGGTCGCTGGAACCGAATCGAGGAAACTGCGGAAGAATTTGCTTTCATTCTCTGGCAGATGGGAATGACCGAAACAGGAAAATGAACGAGTATACCCTCGAAATTTTAGCGCGTGCCGAAGATATTGATGAGCTCGGCCATGTGAACAATGCGGTTTGGGTGCGCTGGATCCAACAACTGGCAACCGCGCATTGGCAGGCGTTAGCGCCGTCGGAATATATCGAGCGTTACATTTGGGTCGTTACCCGGCATGAAATTGACTATCGCGGTAATGTTGGCGCTGGCGAGACTGTGATTGGGCGCACCTGGATATCGGAGCCACCCAGGGGCGCACGTTTCTGGCGCAATGTCAGTTTCGCAGGCGCTGACGGGAAACTCAAAGTATCAGCGAAGACCAATTGGGCTATTATTGATCAGACCAGCGGCCGCCCCGTGCGGGTTCCGCAGGAACTGGCGCAGATGTTCCTGTCCGACAGCTGAAAATCAGGGCGCTGGTATCGGTGTTACGGGAGCGAGAGGTGATGGCTGATCAACGCGTTCGCCTTCTGCGGTGCGCAGTTGTTGCGGCTCCAATATCGCGGCTGTTTCAATAACATCCAAAGCCCGGCGCGCTTCATTATAGCGCCGCGCTTTTTCCATCCATTGATTGGTCAAGTCATCACCATTGTCACTGCCGGGCAGTTTATCAATCTCGGCGATAGCGGCATCGACATTGCCATTTTCGACATATCGTTTCGCCCTCGTCAGCCTTTGTTGCGGCACGGGGGAGGGCGTGCCATCCCGGCGAATAACGAAAAGTTCAGACATCTCGCGCTTGAAATCTGTCCAGAAGCCCTCGCCGGTTGATCCGCTGGTCAGGGCGGGGCCGATATCATCCAATCCAGCCGCCAGTTCTTCAAGGGTTACGGGCTCTCGCGATGCATTGACGATTGTTGTTACCGCCTTCGGTTGCGCATCGCCAAATCGCAAGCGGAGCTGCGATTCAATATAACCAAGCGGTGATCCGCGATCGAGAGCGCGCCGAGCTGCAAATGCAATAAGCAGGCCTTCTGCCCGTGCGGCATTGCCCGATGCGGCTTGCGCTTGGACATTGATCCGCGACAAACGATCTTCAAGATCGGCAACCCGCACCGCCAGCGCGCGCTCTTTATCGGGTGTGAGTGCTGGAATCTCGGTCGGCACAGGTTTGACCGGGGGAGGGGGCAGTACCTTGCCGTCTGCATCAATTCGTTTTGCCAGTGCCGCGGCAGGATCAACCGCAGCTGCGGCATTACCGGCTGCTGTATTGGCTGCTGCCACAGCGGTTGGTTCATCGTTTCCGAACGGGTTGTAGCGCGAGAATATCCAGCCTGTCAGGATCGCACCACCAACAAAGGCAACGACCATCAGGACCAGAACGTTCCGGGTCAAATTGCTTTTTTCCCCCGAAGACGCGATTTTTTCATAGTCCCGGCTCATTCAACTTCCCTACATCCTGCTGGTGGGATTAGCGCCCACCGTCCAAAGTCCCAAAAATTCATTTTCCCTGACATAGTCGCCCCGCCAGAGACAGTAAAGCATCGTCGGTCGGACTCTCGGCTGCCTGCACGCTTTTCCATCCCTTGCCTGCGGCCTGCGCGACATTGGGGGACAGGGCCGCGACGTCATGAAGCGATCTGTCCAATTGCAGACGGTCCGATTCCGCAGCCAATATCTTTGCCGCTCTGACAGAATATAACAATATTATTTGCCGTTGACGCAAGGCCGCCTGTGCCGTGTCGCCCAATGGCAATGCGCGTGCCTGATAGACTTGACGCACGGTGATCTGCTGAGTGGCTGCTTCGGTCTTCACATGATCTTTGCCTGTCAGCCGCAAAATATGACTGAATTGGCTGGCGCCGGGTGATTGCAGCAGTTGTGCGGCGCCGCCGTTGCCCGTGTCGGCTACTTGGAACCCGGCATTCCGTGCAGCCGCAGCCGTTGCTTCGCCTACCGCGAGCACCGGCAATTGCGAATATTCCAGCAGTTTGTGTCCGCCATATTTGATCGCATTAGCGCTGGTCAGCATCAAGGCGTCATATTGGGAGGCTGCGAGCGCGGACCACGCCATGGGTTCAATCACAAAGAACGGGTCTATTATGGTTTGCAGGCCCTGATCTTTGGCACGTTTGGCGGTTTCAAGAGCGCCTTCCGTGGGCCGTAAAATCAGCAGGGAACAACTCATCGACCAAATATTGCCTTCAAATCAGCGCTGGCCTGTCCCAAAAGCTTGCGGGCGAGCCGTGCGGGACCGTACACGTCGCCCGTCGCAAATTCAGACGTGCCACTGACGCATTCCGTGCCATCCGGTAGCAATATTTCAGCCCGCAGACGGATCTTGAGTCCCTCTACTGTCGCATTGGCTGCCACTGGGCTGTGACAATCTGCAGTCAGCTCTTTGAGGAATGATCGCTCCGCTGTCACGGCGCAGGCGGTATTTGAACAGGAAATTTCTCTCAACACACGACGCAAATGATTGGAGTTGGACAAGGTTTCAACACCAATTGCCCCTTGTGCCGGGGCCGGCAGCATCTCGTCGTCGGCGATGACATGCCCCACATCGTCCATATCCAACCGGTTGAGACCAGCAGAAGCCAATATAGTGGCCTCAAATTCACCCGCCTCGATTTTCTGGAGGCGCGTCTGGACATTGCCGCGAATGAGCCGAATATCCAGATCACTCCGCGCACGGAGCAATTGTGCCTTGCGCCGCGGAGAAGCAGTCCCGACAATCGCCGCCTGCGTCAGACCGGCGATAGAAGTTGCTCCGATCAGCCGGTCCTGAATATCCGCCCGTTCCATGATCGCTGCCAGAGTAAAGACTTCTGGCCTCAGTGTCTCGACATCCTTCATGCTGTGCACGGCGCAATCAATTTCACCGTCGTGCAGCGCCCGGTCGAGTTCCTTTGTCCACAATGCCTTGCCTCCAACCTCGGCCAGTGCGCGGTCCTGGATCTTGTCACCTGCGGCTACCATGGGCACCAGCTCGACTTGATCGGGATGCCAGCCATGGGCTGCCAATATCGCCGCAGCGGCCATTTCCGCCTGTACCATGGCCAGAGGGGACTGCCGTGTGCCGATCCTCAAAGGCCTGTCTAAACCAGCCAATATTTCCCGTTCGGGGTCGCCATATTCTGTCATGACCCTTGTCCTAATCCCACCATGGCTTAAGTAAAAGAAATATGAGTATTATTTTGGGCATTGAATCAAGCTGCGATGAGACAGCGGCGGCACTGGTTACGTCAGATCGCAAGATATTGGCTCATAAGCTGGCCGGACAAGAGGCTGCCCATGCGCCCTTTGGCGGCGTCGTTCCGGAGATCGCCGCCCGTGCGCATGCCGAAATCATAACACCGCTCATCGCAGCGGCATTGGACGAAGCCAATCTGACATTGGACCAAGTGGACGCGATTGCAGCGACGGCTGGCCCCGGTTTGATTGGCGGTGTCATGGTCGGATTGGTGACCGGCAAAGCGCTGGCGATGGCGGCGGACAAACCGCTGGTGGCGGTCAATCATCTCGAAGGTCATGCGCTTTCTCCGCGCCTCGCCAATGCTGATCTCGACTTCCCTTATTTGCTGCTGCTGGTATCGGGCGGGCATTGCCAGATTTTGCGGGTGGAGGGTGTCGGGCAATATCGCCGGCTGGCCACGACAATTGACGACGCTGCAGGTGAAGCTTTTGATAAAACAGCAAAAATATTGGGCCTTGGTTATCCCGGCGGGCCGAAGGTCGAAGCGTTAGCCAAAAGCGGTGATGCCAAAGCAGTGCCGCTACCGCGCCCGCTCAAAGGATCAAAGGAACCGCATTTCTCCTTTGCGGGCCTCAAAAGCGCGGTGGTCCGAGCCCATCAAAGCGGTGAGCACAAGGCTGAAGATATTGCCGCTGCTTTTCAGCAAGCGACCGTTGATTGTCTGCAAGATCGTTTGGAAAAGGCGATTGGCGATCACGGGAAAGTGCCCCATCTGGTGGTCGCTGGCGGTGTCGCGGCTAATGGACCAATCCGGGCGATGCTGGAGCAATTGGCAACGGATCATGACATGCAATTTACCGCGCCTCCTTTGTGGCTATGCACCGATAATGCGGCAATGATCGCCTGGGCGGGTGCCGAGCGCTTTGCGGCAGGATTAACCGACCCGCTTGATTTTGTTGCCCGCCCGCGCTGGCCGCTCGACCCGGCTGCTGAAAAAGCGCGCGGGGCAGGTGTGAAAGCATGACGGCGTTGCGAGCGAGACTTGGCGTGATCGGGGCCGGTGCATGGGGTACGGCGCTCGCGCAAGTGCTGTCAGACGGGCAGGATGAATTGTTGCTCTGGGCGCGGGAGCCTAACGTTGTTGAACAAATTAACGAAGCCCATGAAAATCAGACTTTTTTGTCCGGTTATCCATTGCGAGAGAATATTCGCGCAACGCAGAATATGGACGAACTGGCTTTCTGCGAGGCCTTGCTGATCGTTACACCGGCTCAGCATTTACGGGCCAGTCTAGAGGATTTGCCTGATTGTGATGCCGCTCTGGTCCTGTGCAGCAAAGGCATCGAAGAAGCGACCCGGCAACTGATGAGCGAGGTTGTTCAGGACATTCGGCCCGATAACCCGCTGGCGGTGCTTTCCGGGCCAACATTTGCCCATGAAGTTGCTCAGGGACTGCCGACCGCCTTGACGCTGGCCTGCGATAGTGCAGCACTTTGGGACAGGCTCAATCCCCTGATCTCCAAACCTTCTTTCCGTCCCTACTATTCTGACGATATCGCCGGTGCGGAAATTGGCGGGGCAGTCAAAAACGTCCTCGCTATTGGCTGCGGTGTGGTCGAGGGTGCCGGCCTCGGCCAAAATGCGCGCGCCTCGATTATCAGTCGCGGCTTTGCCGAAATGCTCCGCTATGGTGTCGCGCGCAGCGCTCGGGCCGAGACGCTTTCCGGCCTGTGTGGCCTCGGGGATCTGGTCCTGACCTGCTCATCCGACAGTTCCCGCAACTTCTCATTAGGTATGGGATTAGGCAGGGGGCAGTCGGCAAAAGACCTTTTGTCAGACCGCACAACCGTTGCAGAAGGGGCTTTTACCGCTGCGGTGTTGCAACGCGATGCAAAAGCGCGAGGCGTTGATATGCCGATTGTCGATGCGGTTTGCGCGTTGCTTGCTGGCGAAACCGATTCAAAATCGATCGTTGCCCGGCTTATGCGCCGCCCACTGGTCTCAGAGCAGCGCTAGTACAAAAGATGACAAGCTCGATTGAGTGGGGTAAAGCCCGTCGTTGCATTTTAACCCGCATTTTTTGAATAGCTTCACCAGCCGGAGATTTGTTTTTTGACCAGCCCGGAATCATCAGGCGCATCTTCCGGCACATCATCGGAGCCGATGTCTGGCAAGGAAGCAGCGGCCACCGATGGCGCACTTTCTGCAGCAGCGGGCGAGCAAGACGGTAAAGAGGATATCGCAGCGCTGGCCAAAGGCGGCCGGACAAATGTTTTCGGTTTCCTGCTGCGGCTGGCGGCACGATTGCCCTTCCTGTTCATCGCCGGACGCATTTACGGAGCGGAAGCCCTGGGGCGCTTTGCCTACGCAATATTGATCGTCGAATTTGCGGCACAGCTGGCAACGCTTGGCCTGAAACGGGGATTGGCGGAGCAACTTAGCCGGACGGAACGGCCGCATGTCCATGTTGTTTGGGATGGATTGCTGGTCAGTCTCTTCGCATCGATGCTTGCCGCGGTGCTGCTAATCCTGGTGCCACAAATCATGTTTCCGAACAGCGAAATTAACGGCCTCGACCGTTTCCTGCCGCTCGTGATTTTCGCCATTGCAGGCGCGGATATTGCGCTTGCCGCTCTCGCCTATCGCTATGATATCGCATCGACCGTCCGTGCGCGGTCGATCGTTGAACCCTGGACGATCAGCATCGCCGCCTTTTTGTTCTCCTACTATTCGCTGCGCGACGGTTTGATCCTCTCTTATGTCGTTTCGATGGCTGCAGCTTTGCTCGCATCACTCTGGCCCTTGTTCAAAAGCTATGGCCTGCCATGGGGTTGGCGGCCCAAACCGATCGCTATCGCCAAGCTGGCACGCCGCAATATGCCGCTTGCTGCCGCGGATGCTGCAGAATGGGGATCGCGGCGGCTGGACCTTGCCATTCTCGGCCTTTTTGCTTCCCCGGCCATTGTCGGCATCTATTATATCGCGCAACAGGTTGCGAGTCTGCCGCAGAAGCTCAAGACCAGTTTTGACCCGATTTTGGGGCCGGTCATTACCCGCAATCTCGAAGCGGGCAATATGAAGGCAATTGCCAATCAGGTCAGTCAGGTCGGGTTCTGGATTATCGCGGCGCAGGCCGGTATTGCACTCGCTCTGGCCATTCCCGGTGAAGCCGTGATGGGGCTGGTCGGTCCCAATTTTGTTGGCGGCACCGGCGCACTGGCATTCCTTTTGGCAGCAGAGGCGGTCGCCGCCACCGCCGTTGTCAGCGAAGCCGCGCTTGTTTACATAGCACGGCACCGGAACCTGTTGATCTCGCTATCGATGCTGTTGTTGCAAGCCGCATTGAGCGTCACCTTCATTCAGATTTGCATGCGGCTGGGCTGGCCGCCACTCTTTCAAGCGGCATCGGTCGCCGCGGCACTTATGGTTGCGCTGGCCTATGCTTCGGTTGTCAAATCCATATTCCTGTCAAAGCTGCTCAAGGCACCCGTCAATGGCTGGCGCTGGTCGCTCATAATTGCCGTCGCGGCCGCCACGGCTGTAGGCTATCTCGCAACCTATTTGCCGGAATGGGCAGAACTGATCGTCGGCATTCCGATGATATTGGGCAGCTATGCCTGGGTCATCTGGAAATGGGGTTTCGGGCCAGAAGACCGAAAACTGTTCAAGATGAAGAGTTAGGCAAGCAGCAACTCGGGTTATCTAGCCCAGGCGCTGTTTTACCAGTTCCCGCAAATCCGTCTCTGGCCGTGCACCATAGTGCGAAATCACCTCTGCGGCGGCAATCGCACCGATGGTCAGGCAATCTTCCATCGAACGCTCTTCAATATATCCGCTAAGAAACCCGGCTGCGAACAAATCACCGGCTCCTGTGGTATCGACAATCTTTTCAACCGGCTCGGCGCCGACCGCATAAGTCTTAGCATTCCGAATTGCGATTGCACCTTTCTCGCTGCGCGTCACAACAAGTGTTTCGACTTGCGCTGCGGTTTGCGCCACCGCCGCATCAAAATCATCAGTTTCACAAAGCGATTTGATCTCCGCTTCATTAGCGAACAAAATGTCGATCATGCCGTCTTTGATAAGACGCACGAAATCATCCCGATGCCGCTCAATGCAAAAACCGTCTGACAGGGTGAACGCAACCTTGCGGCCATTTTTGCGTGCAATATCAATCGCCAGCGCCATCGCCGCTTTGGGCTCTTCGGCGTCCCACAAATAGCCTTCAAGATAGAGAATGGCCCCGCTGGCAATCAAATCGGCATCAACCGATGCGGGGGGCAGAAATTGGGAAGCACCCAGAAATGTGTTCATCGTACGCTGTGCATCGGGGGTCACCAGGATCAGACAGCGTGCTGTCGGTGGCTCTTTGCCGAGTGGTGGTACGTCAAAATCAATGCCGGTGGCGCGGATATCATGGGTAAATACTTCGCCAAGTTGATCATCGGCAACCTGTGCAATCAAAGCGCACTGCCGGCCCAAGGTGGATGCGCCCGCCAATGTGTTTGAACCGGAACCGCCACTAATCTCGCGCGCCACGCCCATGTCGCGATAAAGCTGTGTTGCCCGTTCCGCATCAATCAGTGTCATGGAACCCTTGTTGAGCTGCTCCTCTTCCAGAAACGCATCGTCTGCCTGTGCAATCACATCCACAATGGCATTGCCGACAGCGACAATATCGTAACGGGCTTCGGTGGTCATAAACATGTCCTTATAAGGCGAGCAGATAAGCGCTGTCCGTTAAGGGTAAGGCGCTGCAGGTTCAAGCAGAATTGACCCGAAGAGCAATTTCATGACATGGGGTTGCGATGATTGATGCCTTTCTTCTTTCCATCGGCCAGCTATCGGACCGAAGGATTTTATCGCTGCTGCTTAAGGTGTTCGTCATCTCCTTGCTGCTCTTGGCCGTTTTTGGCGTTGGAGCCTATTTTCTGCTCGCATGGATATTGTCGCTCACCGGATTGAATGACGGCGGATGGTGGGCGGCGACAGCCGCTGCGATTATCACGGCGCTCACCGCCATATTTCTGTTTCGCGTCATCGCGATCTTTGTGCTCAACATTTTTTCCGATGATATCGTCGATGCGGTTGAGGCACAGCATTATCCATCGCGTGCTGAACTGGCCAAGCCACCAGGCTATCTCCTCGGCCTAAAAATGGGGCTGGCTTCGGTTGGCCGGGCGATCGGTTATAATCTCCTGGCATCGCCGGTTTACATCATGTTGCTGGTTACCGGCATTGGTGCACCGATTGCCTTTTTTGCGGTCAATGCGATCCTGATCGGACGCGATTTACAGGATATGGTTGCTGCCCGCCATGTCGGCGATGTTGCGCAGATGGACGAGGCTTGGCGGATCAGCAAGGTAACCCGTTTTGGGCTCGGCCTGACCACTGCGCTGTTGCTTGCCGTCCCAGTTGTCAATTTTCTTGCGCCGGTTTTGGGAGCCGCTATGGCTACCCATCTGGTTCACAAGAAACGTGAATCCGGACTGGAAGAAAGCAACTGACATGATCCGCAAGCTTATCATTCTATCTGCGATACCTGCACTATCGGCATGTGTATCAAGCGGTGCGGTGCGGGCGCCGGCCAGCCTGCCGACTGCTGCAGAATCGCCGCTGAGCAACGTGCAGGGACTGGAATCGGTTATGGGTAAAACCGCCGGCCAGTTGAAACGGCTGTTCGGCGACCCGCAGGCTGATGTGGTTGAGCCACCGGCAAGGAAGCTGCAATTTTCCAGCGGGGCCTGCATATTGGATGCTTATCTTTATCCGGAAAAGGCCGGTGGTGAAGGCCGGGTCACCCATATCGATACCCGCCGCAGCGATGGCGCGGAGGTCGACCGGGTATCCTGTGTCAACGCGCTGCGGGTGCGCTAGCTTCGGTACCTTGCCATTCCATAATCACATCAGGATCCTGTTCGGCTGACAGGCGCAGTTGTTTTTCCTGATCAAATCGTGCGGTATCAAGTTGAGACAGAGCCCAGATTGCGGAGCCACGCACGGCGCTGTCCTCATCATCCAGCAACGTTATAATTGATGGAACCAAGGACACATCATCACTATTGCCCGCCGCGATCAAGCAGTTGCGCACCATCCTGTTGCGGCCTGATCGTTTGATTGGCGATCCGGAAAATATCTGCCGAAAACCGGCATCGTCCATCGCCAGTAAATCGGCAAGGGCGGGGGCTGCCAGTTCCGCTCTTGGCAGGAACGCCTTGTTGGCTGCTGCGGCCTGCGCAAACTTGTTCCATGGGCAAACGGCCAGACAATCGTCACAGCCGTAGATATGATTGCCCATGGCTTTGCGATATTGGGCTGGGATCGGACCCCTGGATTCGATCGTCAGGTAGGAAATGCAGGCCTTGGCATCCAGCCGATATGGTTCCGGAAAGGCATTGGTCGGGCAAATATCTTGGCAAGCAGAGCAACTACCGCAGCGGTCCCGTCCGCCAGTCGATGGTTCCAGTTCCAAGCTTGTATAAATCGCGCCAAGGAACAGCCAGCTACCGTGGTCGCGGCTAACCAGATTGGTGTGCTTGCCCTGCCAGCCGAGACCTGCCGCCTCGGCAAGCGGTTTTTCCATTACTGGTGCGGTATCAACAAATACCTTTACCTGACATCCGGCATTCTCAACCAGCCATCGTGCTGTCCTTTTCAGCGCCTTTTTTACCACGTCGTGATAATCCTTGCCCTGCGCATAAACCGATATGCGCCCGCGATCGGGCAGTTTTTCCAGCGCAAAAGGATCGCGTGCCGGGGCGTAACTCATCCCCAACATGATCACCGAGCGGGCCTCGGGCCACAGGGTTTGCGGACTAGCACGCTCATCGGCGCGGCTTTCCATCCAGATCATGTCGCCATGCTGACCGCCTGCGAGCCAGTCCTGTAGCCGCTTGGCTGTCACTGGCGCCAAAGCCGCGGGCGCGATACCAAATGCAGCGAAACCCTGTTCCCGCGCCATTTTTTCCAGGCTTTTGGTTAATCTTAACTTGTCATCAGGCATAGCAGTTCACTATCACCGACCGCGTCCCAATAGGAAAGCCGTAAATGACTTCCCACGCACAAGAAAATTCCTCAACCAATGCCATTGAAGCCCACCATATCGTAAAGAGATTCGATGGTGAAACGGCTGTTGATGGTATCGATCTGACCATCAAAAAGGGGAGCATTTTCGGGATTTTGGGCCCCAATGGCGCGGGTAAAACCACGACTTTGCGAATGCTGCTCGGCATTATCGATCCCGATGAGGGTGAACGTTTTCTGCTCGGTTCGCCCGATCCGATCAGCAAAGCGCACCAGGTCGGCTACCTTCCCGAGGAACGCGGTTTGTACCAATCAATGAAAGCCTATGATGCGATTGCCTTCATGGGAGCGCTACGTGGTTTGTCGCTGGCTGAAGGACGCAAGCGTGGCCGCCAGATGATGGAAGATCACGGCCTGGGTGATGCAGCAGACAAACAAATCCGCCAATTATCCAAAGGCATGGCCCAGACGGTGCAATTGCTCGGCACCATTGTTCACGAACCGGATCTGATCATTCTCGATGAGCCCTTTTCCGGCCTTGATGCGCTCAACCAGGGCAAGCTCGAACGCTTAATCCGCGGACAGGCTGACAAGGGCGTCACCGTTATTTTTTCTACCCACGTTATCGCTCATGCCGAACGGTTATGCGAGGAAATTGCAATTGTCGCGAATGGCAAGATTCCTTTCGCTGGCAAGGTATCCACTGCTCGCGACCGGCTGCGTCCGCAGGTGCATTTGGAAACCCGTAACCTGGAGGGCCGCTGGCGCTCCGCCATTCCCGCTGATTGCCAGCCACTGGGTCACAACTGGCATTTTACCTTGCCGGAAAGTGGCGTCGAACCTTTGCTTAGAGCTTTGATCGAGGGCGATGCCGGAATTCAGTCCCTGTCGATCGAAAGGCCGGGCCTGCATGATGCCTTTGTCCACATAGCTGGCGAAGCGGTGGCGAAGAAAATGGAAGAAGATCTTGCCGCAGATGCAGCACTGCAAGGAGAGGCCGCATGATCGAGACTATTCGCGCCGCCTTTGTCATCGCTCGCCGTGATTTTACAGCAATCATCTTCTCCAAATCCTTTTTCTTTTTCCTGCTCGGGCCTTTATTTCCTCTGATCATCGGGATTGCTGCCGGAGGACTGGGCCAGCAGGTCCGGCAGGATATTGACCAACCGGTTGTTGGTGTGGCCTTGGAAGAAAGCGAGGCAACAAAGCTGGTCGATGCCCGGGCGGCACTGGCGAAGAATCTCGGAAACGGTGCTTTGCCGGAATTGCTCCTTTTGCCTGACACCGATCCCAATGACCCTGATATCAAGGGAAGGCTCGATACCGCCGAAAAGCCTCTCACAGCGATTATTTCCGGCACACTGGCAGCGCCATTGCTGACGGGATCTGAGGAGGATGTGAAAAGATGGGATGGCAAAATTGCACTTCTATCCGAAACCGCCCTGTCCGGTTCCAATCCTGTCACAGTGCAAACCGACTTTGTCGCTGCCACGGGAAGCTCCAAAAAACGTACACAATTGGCGACTGCCCAAGGGGGGCAGATCATATTGATTCTGCTCACCATGATCCTGGCGGGCATGGTGCTTTCCAACCTTGTCGAAGAGAAGACAAACAAGATTATTGAAATTCTCGCCGCCGCCATACCGATGGACGCAATTTTCCTTGGCAAGCTGTTTGCCATGCTCGGGATGGCATTGGTCGGGATTACCGTCTGGTCGGCTTTGGGATTTATCGGCATTTCTCTGGTCGTTTCCGGAATCCCCGATTTACCCTCTCCTGCGGTGGGTTGGCCGCTTTTCTGTGTGCTGATGGTGCTCTATTTCTCGATGGCTTACCTGCTGCTGGGCTCCCTGTTTCTCGGCATCGGCGCGATGGCGACCACGGTTCGTGAAGTCCAGACTCTTTCGATGCCGGTCACGATGGGACAGCTGCTGGTCTTTTTCCTCGCGGCCTTCACCGTAACCAAGCTTGGCGAACCGCTGGAATGGATTGCCGTGGTCTTTCCGTTCAGCTCGCCATTCGCGATGATCGCCCGCGCCGCACAGATGGATAATGTGTGGCAGCACGGGCTGGCGCTAATCTGGCAGGCCATTTTTACCCTGATCATCATCCGATTCAGCGTGATGCTGTTCCGGCGCAATGTTATGAAGTCAGGCAATAGTGGCCGGAAAAAGTCCGTCTGGAAACGGGTGACTGGTGCTTAGGCGAGCGCCAACTGTGGGCGACGACGTCGAAACGCGCCACCGGCCAAGCCAAAGCCCAAAATCATCATCGCCCAAGTCGCGGGTTCGGGCACCGCAGCTCCAGGCGTGAAGCTGAAGTCGTCATAGAGCACGCCGCCAGCATCCGTACTGGAAATAAGCAAGCTGGTGACGTCGCCAAATCCTGCAAGCGAAACCAGGTCGAACGTGCCGAAAATATCGGAATCGGCTACGATAACATCGACCACGCCAAGCAGAGTCGCGCCTGAGAATATCTGCACGTCGCCAATATCCGCCCCGACGGTCGTGATATTGTTGCCAGCGAAAGTGAAGCTGATATCAGACACCGCGCTGTCGAAGATCACGCTCAAATCATTTGAGCAGTTGGCTGGACTGGCCGCAGAAGTCGACGTGCAAAGCGACTGTGTGCCGCCAGCGGTAGCGATAAAGTTAAATCCGCCGAGTGTTTCAAAAGTGGCGCCGGAAATGGTAAGAGGATTCGGATTATCTCCAACCGGAAGGCCTTCAAAATCGACCAGAGCGGCCGAGGCAGGAGAAGCTGCAAATGCAAGGGTGGCGGCAGTGGCCAGCAATAGTTTTCGTAGCATGAGTCATTATCCTATTCAAAAATAGTAGCACGACCCAGTTGTGGCTTTAGCCTAAATAACAGTCTTTTACAAGCCGACTGCCGTTTGAATGGATGTGAACGGATTCATCACCATTGACATTTTTGTCAATAACCGCACTATATGGGTTGCAAAATAAAATCGAGTACGCGGGACTGAATTTAGTCCAATACAGATCGCGTCTCGGCAGGAGAGACTTATGGCTACCAATCCCGTTTTGGATTCGAAAACCCTCACCACATCACCCACTGCAGCGGAGGCTCTGGAAGCCTGGTATAAAGATAATCCGCCGGTAGCGGACACCAACCCGAATCCGCGTGATGTCAGCAAGGCCGATCTCTACAGCAAAGACTTGTGGCGAGCGCCGTTTGCAGAAATGCGCGCCAACGCGCCGATCAACAAGGTCGAAGATTCCGATTATGGCCCCTATTGGAATATCTGCGATCACAAAACCATCCAGCATGTGGAAGCCCTGCCCGAACTCTATTCGTCTGATGTCAACAATGGCGGCATCACCATCGCGGAAGAGCGCGAGGACTCGGACTTTCAGCTGCCGATGTTTATCGCCATGGACCGTCCCAAACATACCGGACAACGGCGCACTGTAGCACCGGCCTTCACGCCCTCGGAAATGAAGAAGATGGAGGATGAAATCCGCCACCGCACCGCCGAAGTGCTCGACGGCCTGCCATGGGACAAGGAATTTGACTGGGTCGACAAAGTGTCGATCGAGCTGACCACCGGTATGCTGGCGATTCTGTTCGGTTTTCCGTGGGAAGACCGCCGGCTGCTGACCTATTGGTCGGACTGGGCCGGTGATGTGGAGCTGTCTCTTGCTCCGGAACTGGATGAAAAGCGGCGCGAAATTCTCTTTGAAATGGGCGCCTATTTCCAGAATCTGTGGAACGAGCGGGTCAATGCCGAACCGACCCCCGATCTGATTTCGATGATGATCCATAGTGAAGCCATGAAAGACATGGATCAGATGGAATTTATGGGCAATCTGGTGCTGCTGATTGTCGGCGGCAATGACACCACCCGGAACACCATGTCCGGCCTTGCCTATGGGCTCGACCAGTTTCCCGATCAGCGCGAAAAATTACAGCAAAATCCGGATCTCATTCCCAATGCGGTGCAGGAAATTATTCGCTGGCAGACGCCGCTGGCCCACATGCGGCGGACCGCGACCGATGATGCTGATCTGTTCGGACATCAGATCAAAAAGGGCGACAAGCTGATCATGTGGTATATCTCGGCCAACCGCGACGAGAGCGTGTTCCCCGATGCTGACAAGCTGATCGTTGATCGAGAAAACGCCCGCCGTCATCTGGCCTTCGGTTACGGCATCCACCGCTGTGTCGGTGCGCGTCTTGCTGAGCTACAAATCCGCATCTTGCTCGAAGAAATGGCCAAGCGACGCATGCAAGTGAACGTTACCGGAGAGATCAAACGGGTTCATGCCTGTTTCGTGCACGGTTTCCGCAAGATGCAAGTCAAGCTCTCCAAATATTAGGTTTAGCCAGGCAGACCGATAAGCCCTTGTTCAGCCAATATATTGTAACCATCTCTGCAAATAGACCGAATAGCAGTCGAGCAGCAGAGAAAGGCTGAATATGGCAGGCTTGAACAGACGCACATTGATTCTCACCGGGTTGATCGGTGCGGGCGCTTATGGTGCTGCAAACTTTACTGGAATTTTAAGCAATAGCGCCAGCGCCAAATCGGGCAAGACATTCAAAATCACCCGGACACCGGAAGAGTGGAAAAAGCGGCTGGGTCCGGCACGCTATCGGATTTTACGCCAAGCGGGAACGGAGCGCGCCTATTCCAGTCCATTGGACAAGGAAAAACGCGAAGGCATATTCGCCTGCGCAGGCTGCAATCTCGGCCTCTATTCCTCGAAAACCAAGTTTGACAGCCGCACCGGTTGGCCCAGCTTCTGGGCGCCGATCAAAGGGCGGGTGGGCACCTCAACCGACTATAAAATAGGCTATCCGCGCACCGAAGTGCATTGCAGCCGCTGCGGGGGACATTTGGGTCATATTTTTAACGATGGTCCCAAACCGACCGGGAAGCGGCATTGCATCAATGGACTGGCTCTGAAGTTTATCCCGGCTTGATCCGCAGTGCCTAGCCGCCCGCTTCCGGCGCATCCAACTGTTGCCAGAACTCAATCTTGATCCCGTCGCAATCGAGGATCCAGGCAAATTTGCCATAACCTTCATCGACCTGGCCAAGAATTTCGAGCCCCTTGGAGCGCAATTGTCCGACATAAGCATCCAGATCATCAACACGCAGGTTGATCATGAACTTCGCTTTGCTCGGTGCCAGATAATCCGTATCGGGGGAGAAATGGCTGATCAGGCTATAGGGGCTATCGCCCTTTTCTTCCGACCAGTTCAACATCGGACCATATTCACCGTCCAGGCCCAGAAAGTCTTTATACCATTGGCGCGTCGCTGCCGGGTCTTCTACAACATGGAATATCCCGCCTAGTCCCGTTATCTTCGCCATTCCATCCTCCCCGTTAATTCACAACCATGTAAATCTGTGTAACATCACCTATATGCTATCCGGTAATTCTTTCAACACGACTCTCCAAACCAATAGTCTGCTGTCAGGAAGTTTGACTGGTTGCAGCCATTTTGGCCGGTCGCCTTTGGCGATCATTGCCCAAAGACCGTCGGGATGTTTCCTGCTATATGTATTCAGTTCCGGTTCGTCAGGACAGGCGATGATATAATCGATTCCTCGCTCCGCCATGATAGTGCGTGCTTTGTCCGGTGTCCCGGTAAAGAAGCGAATCTGGTCTGCCATCGCAGCATCATTACGATGATGGCTAGTTGCCAGAACACTATGCTGTGTCTGCACCAGTATCTCGGGACCAAAATCAAAAGGGGCGATCAGGTTCGAGGGGGGCAAGCTGTTAAGCTGTGCCAAGGATTCAGATGAATCGCAGGCCGGACCATCTTCGGCTGATGCCGATTGATCGGCAACCGTATCTTTGTCTCCCCCGCTGATGACATTTACAAGTCCCAGCATGAGCGGACCGGGCAGGATCAGAAAGACTACCGCAACAGTTGCCAGGATTCTGGTAACAGGGCGTTTGATTGTGCGCGCGCGGACAAATCCCTTGTGAACCGCCCAGCCGACGAGCGGTAATGCATAGACAGCAGCAACGGCGGCGGCCCGCTGAACCAGCAATGATACGACGAAGGCCCAGAGCAGAGCATAGCTCAACAAAAACAGTTTTTGGCGATCCGCCACATCAGGCTGTCGCGATTGAATATAGATCAGGCAACCGATACCTACGACAATGGATCCGCCAAACAGATTGGCGATCTCGTTCCAAGGCTGCGTCCAGATCGGCATGCCTTCGCGGACGTTGACCAACCAATAGTCCCGCACCAGCGGGTCCAGCTGCCCAAAGGCACTGCCAGCGCATTGCGGGGCGATGAGATAGAAAGGAAGCGCTGCGGCAATGCCAGCTACCGCCATAGCTACCAGGCGGATAAGCCAGGAAGCGGGAGCCAATTTAATCTCCGGCAGGATGATCAGCGCACCGGCGGCACAGGCAAAAAGATGGGCCGGCGAAATGGCGTCGCAATAATTGGCGATGATATCTATCTGTCCATGATTGACCAGATAGAGAAGCAGGGAGCCGACCAGAAAAGCGGTCAGCGTCCAAAACAGCCGAACACCTTCGTCCAGTGAAACGATCCAGCGAAATGCCAGCAAAGCAATGAAGGCGACCGACAGGGGCAAGCCTTCAAGCGAGATGGATAGCCAAAGTGCCAGCGATACGCCCATTACCTGACCAGCCTTGCGCTTGTCCGGCCAAAACATGGTCCACAAGACCAGCAGTGCAATTACGATTTGCCATCCGTGATGGTCGATCCGCATCGGCCGTAACTGGGCCACCACGGCAATAGCGGTTGCTGTCAGCGCTGCGGCAAGCAAAGCGGTTTGGCGATCAAATAGCTGCTCGGTGATTTTTGCAACCAGCCACATAGCCAAACCCAGCGTCGCCAATGGCACGATGACCATCGCTGCCAGTTCGGCAGAGGCCGACCCGATGAGTGGGCTCAAAACCACAATGACCAAGGCCAGTGGCAGTTCAATCAGACGCGGCCAATGCATGGGTTTGCTATCGGGCAAAGCAATGCGATGCTGAGTGCTATCAAACCAGCTTTGCCCCGCGAGCCAGTCGCGCAATTGCACTTGTCGCAATTGGTCGTCCGGTCCCCAACCTATCCCGGACATGATCTGGTCCAGTGATACAAAAATGATCACCGCGCAAACCGCAAGCCAGATGAATATCAGCGGAAGCCTGTTCCGCAGTCGGTCGGTCATGGTCATTCGCCGGTTTCGGACTGTCCTTTGGCTTTCAGATAAAGCCAGGGAACCCGCTCAGGGTCAAATTGGGAACGATTATGCCGATCAAAATAAGGGGGCATGTGGTCGCCGACCAATAATATGTCTGCCTCCGGAAAATCGCTGGCGGTAATCTCTTGCACCAGCGCCTTGTCAATATCGTCGAATATTGCAAATTGCCGGCAGATCATCGGATATTCTTTTGCCAGTTCAGGCGAGACTTTTGAACAATCGTCGACATTCAAATTAAGTCCGGTTGGCACAGGCAAGTGCGCGTTCAATGTCAACCAATAGAGAAATGTCGGTTTCTCTGCCTGTTTCAGGTTTTCTGCGATCAATTTCGGTATCTGCCGGTCACAGGCACCGGCAAAAACGCCGCCGCACCATTCTGCGCCCTTTTTCTGCAGGTCGGACCAGAATTCCTGTGTTTCGAAGCCGATATTGGGATACCATACCGCCCGCTTGAAGAACGCGCCCTTGAAACTGTGCATCGCATGGGTTGCATAGCCTTTTTCCGCCAGCATGGCGGGAAGGCAGTTCAGCTTCGCAGCCGCGTCGGCATCAAGCAGCTCATAATAATCGCCCCACCGACCGCACATTTCACGAAATTCGCCTGAGGTCGTGCTGTTATAGTAGAGGCTCGTTCCCTGACTGACGTCATAGCGCGCCTGGATGGCGCTGTTCTGATAATAAGCGAAGAGCTTGTCAGACATCGCCTGATTGTCACGGGGCACGCCAAGGGACTCGACCATGATCAGGACCAAATGCCGTTTGCCATCCGCGCGTTCCGCCAAGCCGGTTTTTTCGACAGCCGATTCAAAAGTCGCGCCTGCCGGAGCCTCCCGGAAATAATGACCGCGCATCCCTTGCCCCATGGCAAAGTCCGCGCCGACCAAGCCGAAGATCATCGCGCCACCCGCCAGAATATGCAGCGGCTTTGCAAAATTGGTATCGCGCTTCAGCAGGAACCAGCTCGCCACCAATATCGCGACAATGACGATACCGGCCGTGATATATTCCAGAGAATTGGAAGGCTTGATTTCGGCGAGAAACTGGATGGAATATAAAAGCGAGGACATCCCCAGATTGAAAAGACCCGCGACGAATGACAGTATGGAATATGCAACCACACTGGCAAAGGCGATCCACTGTATTATCCGCGGCATGCGCTTGACGATCAGTCCGACAAAGCCCGCCATCGCAATTTCAAAATAGCGCGGCGGCGCGCCAACGAACCACATGGCCATGAAGGGAATATTGGCAAGGCCAATCCAGATCAGGGACCAGTTGAGCAGCTTCTTGAATTCCGCTGACAAACCGGCCCGCGGGGCGTCCATTGCAATTGCTGTCACCGGAACACTCCAAATCTGCGAGTCAGATAGACGGCGAAGAAACTCACTGCCACCGCGACACCTTTTGCCACTACGGGCAAGGTACCCAGCTCGGTGAGGGCGCTGACGATGCTCACCGTGATGCCGAGCCCCAATATGGCTGTTCCGATAAAGCCGATCCGTTGCAGTTGCAGTGCGGCGCCTTGCCGTGTTTTACCGGGAAAAACGAAGCTCGACGAAATCAGCCAGTGCACGATTATACCGGCGCTATAGCCTGCTGCTGACGACCAACCAGGGTCGGTTGCGAAGGCAACCAGCACCATGAACAAGGCGACATCAAAGGCGAGGCTGACCACGCTGGCCAGCAAATAGCGGGTGATGGAGAAGCGATTAAACAAAGCCAGTGGTCCGGGCAGATTTCCTACCCAGATCCCGACGGTAGACCGTCTATCCTGACCGCTACGCTCCATAACCATTCAACCTCGCGCCGCCACTATCCCCGCGGAGGCGGGGATCCATCTCCAGCCGTTGCAAAAAAACGCGGCCTCAGGAGATAGGCTCCTGCCTTCGCACGAGCACAGATATGGAAAAGATTCAAAGTACACCGTTACGCCGCCTTGCTGGGCTTGCTTTCGGGCTTATCGTCTTCGATCCGCGTTGGTACATCACGCATGCTTTCCAGCGCGGCTGCCCGATCTTCGGAAATCACGGTTTCTGCGCCCTCGTCACCGGCCTCATGATATTCGGCATCTTCGTTGACGTTCCACACATTCCATTTGCGCGAGCCGGCTTCGATATTCTCCACCGTCAGCATTGCGGTCATCATCGCATGATCCTGGTTATTGTAGCGGTGCATACCGTTGCGACCAACCATGTGGAGCGTCGGGAAGCGTGCTTCGAGATCGTTGCGCATGGTTTCGACATTTTCTTCATAGCTGTCGTCATAGACGGGATAGGCTTTTTCCTGACGGACAACCGCGCCGCCCACAACCTGTTCAGGTTTGCACAGACCAAGGATCGCCATTTCTTTCTTGGCCAGTTCGACCAGATCTTCATCGGTCGAGGACCAAAGGCCATCATTTTCGAAGCAGAAATATTCCAGACCGACACAAGCAATCGACTCATCCGGCACCATTTCCGGCGACCAGCTACGGAAATTCTGAACGCGGCCAACCTGCACACGATCATCATGGATAT
This sequence comes from Parasphingorhabdus sp., assembly GCF_965233695.1. Lineage (GTDB taxonomy): Bacteria > Pseudomonadota > Alphaproteobacteria > Sphingomonadales > Sphingomonadaceae > Parasphingorhabdus. Next base: position 821,519 of record NZ_OZ247497.1, on the reverse strand, counting down.
AGATCCAGTTGTCGGGGAACAGGTCTTCGGATTTCACCATGATCGCCACTGTCAGGAAGTCACGATAGTTGAGATCCTGCGCTTCCGGCAGTGATTGCGGCAGCGGGTGAATACGGGTGGCCAGTTCGCGCATCGGCGCAGAGCTGATTACATGTTTCGCGTTGATAACGGTTTCGCCATCTTCGGTCGAAGCCGACACGCGCCAGTTGCCATCGGCATCCTGCGCCAATTGTTTCAGGCTGTGACCCATCAGCACTTCATTGCCCTTGGACCGCACGAAATCACGCGCGGCATCCCACATCATGCCAGGGCCGAGGCGGGGATAGCGGAAAGTTTCCAGCAACGTCTTGGTTTCCATGCCGTCATTGGGTTTCTTGTTCAGACCCAAGGAGCGTTTCAAACCGTCAACAACTGCGCTCCAAAGGCTGAGGCCCTTGATCCGCTGTGCGGCCCAATCGGCCGACATTTCGTCGCAGGGCATGCCCCAGACTTTCTCGGTATAGGTTTTGAAGAAAATCGAATAGAGCTTCCAGCCAAACTGGTTGACCGTCCAGTCTTCAAAGCTTTTCACATTTTTGTTCGGGAAGACTTTCGCCTTGGCATAGCTGACCATGCACAGGGTAGAGCGCCAGATGCCGAGATTCCACAAGGCTTCAAAAGCGCGCAATGGATAGCTGTAAAATTTGCCTTCATAATAGATGCGGCTCATCCGCGGGCGCTGGATAAAGTCGTCGGGCAGAATTTCGTTCCACAGATCGACAACTTCCTTGGATTTTGAGAAAAAGCGATGCCCGCCAATGTCGAAACGAAAACCTTCATATTCGACCGTCCGGCTGATTCCGCCGACATAGGTCGGGTCTTTTTCGATCACTTTTACCGAATAGCCTTTTTTGCTGAGCAGATAAGCGGCGGTAAGGCCCGCTGGTCCTGCGCCGATAATGGCTACATCTACGGGGTTAGTCGCTTCAGTCATAAATCCGATCCCTGTTCAAAACACGGCACTCGACAGCGCCAGTTCATGTTTCAGAAACCGGAGTGAACGAAATTGGTTAGCGATAAGTTAATAGGGGCGTAAAATTGACCATTACGCGCCAAAAAATGTTGAGTTTCAGCGGAAACTGGCATATTTCGCGATTCGCAATGGCAGAATGCCGTTGCCAACACTCGGAGCTTTTTTGTTAGAGATTGCAACAACCAACTGATTTGAAACCCGTTTAGCGGTTCAAATCACAGCAACGACGAAACCGGTGCGCGTGGCGCACAGGCGGTTTTGTCGCTCCCTATGGTTTAATCTCCGAGTATAAATAATGAATATTTCGAAAGCTGAACAGCGCGTGCTTCACGTGCTCGCTCAAGGCGGACATATCCGCCACAAACGCAACAAGAACAGCAAGATCGACGAAGTGATGTGCGTCACTCGCGACGGTTATGTGCTGTCCGATTGTACGCTCGACATTTTCGCGCGCCTGAAACGCAGGGGGCTGATCATGTCCCGCAACGGCAGTCCCTATCGCATCTCACATCTTGGCCGGGTGTCTGTACGCCCTCAGCCTGACAATAGATAAAGGAATTACAAATGAACCAACATAGGCCCAACCCCATAAGACCGGTGGTCCCGGATGATCTGCCTGCTCTGAAGCGGATTATTGAAGCCACCGAAATGTTTCCCCCTGACATGCTGGATGAGATGATTGCCGGTTTTTTCAATGCAGAGGGCAGCGACGAGATATGGCTGACCCATGACAATGATGGAGCCAAAGCCATTGCCTATTGCCGGTCGGAGGAAATGACCGACAGGACATGGAATCTGCTTCTCATCGCAGTCCATCCGGACAATCAGGGCGAAGGCATTGGCGCTGCCCTGATGAGCCATATTGAGGAGCATTTGGCCACTGAGGGTCAAAGGGTGCTGATCGTGGAAACATCGGGAACGGACGCTTTGGCCCGTACCCGTGAATTTTATCGATTATGTCAATATGATCAGGAATCACGCATCCGCGATTTCTACGCGGATGGTGACGACAAGATCACATTCCGGAAAGCTCTGCAGGGCTGACATATCTTGATATAATGCCCAGCCTGTCTCGCGACAGGTTGGGCATTTATTGTCGATCACTCGACCAGATCATCCGGCAGCATCGGCTCGCTGAGCAGTTTCTCCATCGCCTTCCAGCGCCAGACAGGGGCATCGCCCTGTCGCTCGATCCATGCCTTTACCATATCCTGACCCAGGCCATAGTTGATCACATAGCTGCGATACTGATCGTTGAACGACAGGGATTGCTGGGCCCTTTCGCGGCTGACCAGTTGATATTTCTGAATGAGTGCCAGCGCCTCATCCTTTGTTATGGTCTTGTCGAGATAGGCTTGTGCAATGACAAAGCGCGCGCCCTTCAGCTCGCTCAGCGCCTGTTGTAGCTTGAAGTAATCGGCTGCTGTGCTCGGATCCAATCCCGCGAGCGGATAAAGTACGTCCCGTTCAAACGCCATACGCTCTTCCCCGGGAAAAGCGAGATCAATGCCATAATTGGCAGAGCCTTCGGCAATGAGCGACTGCGGCGAATAGAGCGGGTAGATGGAGAATTCCTGCCAGCCAAGCTCGCGTGTCAGGCGCTGTTCGAGCAGCATGTTATAAACATGATGGCCCGGATAACCTTCATGACAGCCCAGATCGACAGCCCGCGATATCCTGATCGGCAGGTCGGTATTAATCTGGATCAGGCTTTGGAAGTTGCCCTGATAATAGTTGTAACCGCTCCAGCTCTTGTCGGTGACAAATTCCATCCTGAAATTTTCGTCGGCTGGCAGGCTTATATGCTGTGCTGTCCGCCGCTTGCATTCCGCAATGGCAGCATCGAAGACGGGCTTTAGACGGTCGGTAGGGATGGTGAAACGCGCCTGATAGGCTTCGACACGTTCATGAAGCGCGCCTTCACCGGGGACAAGCGCTTCGATCTTCGCCAGAGCCGAATCATAGCTGCTGAGTGGCTGAAATACGGGCGTCACGCCGAACAAACCTTTGGCTTCCCTGATAAAAGGAAACACCTCTCCCTGCATCATGGCATGCCGGGTCAGGGCGGCTTCGAGCTGTGCTGATAAAAACCGCTTGCGGGCCTCGACCAACGCATCATCGCTGTACGGCAGTCCATCAAGCCGCAGCATCAGGTCAACGATGCCATTACCCAATTCCCGCATATCACGAGGTTTCGCCTTGGCGGCCAGCGCCCAGTCTGGGGGGCCATAATAGGCATCGACATAGCCTGCTTCTTGCTCGCCGAGCTCCAGAGTAAGCTTTACATAGTCGCGGCTGATCAAGTCGATGGCTGAAACCGATGCTGCGGTCGGCGCAGCTTCAGTTACGGGTGGCATCGAGCTGCACGCGCTGAGCAATATCGCCGCTGACCCGGCGAATATGCAGCCGATCCGCATCAACCCGCTTTGGCCGGTTCAGCCGCTGTTACGTCGCCCTCATCCGCTGTCGGTTGCGGCGCGAAGCGCAGGATACAAAAGCCAACCACCGCAGACAGGAAAGAGCCCATCAACACGCCGATCTTTGCCTCCTCAATCAAAAGCGCTTCACCCGGGAAGGCGAGCGCACCGATGAACAGGCTCATCGTGAAGCCAATGCCGCAGAGCATGGAAACGCCATAGACTTGCAGCCATGTGGTTCCGCCAAGACGTTGCGCAAAACCGGTTTTCACCGCAATCCAGACGCTGGCAAAAATACCGACCTGTTTGCCGAGGAACAGACCCGCGGCAATGCCGAGCGGCAAGGGCGCGAAGATTTGCTCCATTCCAAGACCTTCCAGCGACACGCCGGCATTGGCAAAGCCAAATATCGGGACGATCAGAAACGCACTCCATGGCGCAATTCCGTGCTCCAGCCTGTGCAACGGGGAATCCACGGCATCTGGTGATCCTGGTGTCACGACAATGGGTATCGCCATCGCTGCCAGTACACCGGCGATGGTGGCATGGACGCCGGACAGCAAGACAGCAAACCAGAGCAACAAGGCCAAGGCCAGATAAGCGATCAATGACTTAACGCCGGCCTTGTTCATCGTGTACATGATGCCAAGAATTACCGCCGAAGCGAGCAGAGCCGCGCCATTAATTTCCGCTGTGTAGACCAACGCGATGATAGCCACGGCACCCATATCGTCCACAATCGCAACCGTGACGAGAAACAGCTTCAGCGATGTCGGTGCGCGCGGCCCGAGCAGCGCCAGAACGCCAATGGCAAAGGCAATATCGGTCGCGGCTGGGATCGCCCAGCCATTGTAGAGTTCCGGCATATCACGAACAATTGCGAGGTAAATCAACGCGGGGACCACCATGCCGGCCGCAGCAGCCAAGACAGGCAAGCGCCGCCGTTCCCAGGTGTTCAAGCGGCCGTCGACAAATTCGCGTTTGATTTCAAGGCCGACCAGCAGGAAAAATATCGCCATCAGGCCGTCATTAATCCACAAATGCGGAGTCATCGGGCCCAGTTTTTTCGATAGTACCGGCCCCTTCAGTTCGTGCAGGAAATGATGGTACATGTCATAAAGCGGACTATTCGCGACGATCATCGCCAACGCCGCTGCGACCATCAGCAATATGCCGCCCGCTGCTTCGCTTTCCAAAAAATTTCTCAGCGCAGAATCGGTTCCGGCTCGCGCTTGTTTCTTAGAGGACATAGAAGGCCTTTTGTTGATCCATAGATTGCATAAACCCATGCGCAGACATGTCCGCAAAATCAAGGGGCGTCTTGGTTTCTTTCGGTATGAAATTGAAAACGTCTATCATGGACTGGTCCGATGGCCCGTTGCTGGTTCATTCGGTGTGCAGACCGGCAGCCATTATCAGGAAAAATGCAAAACATGCCGCCGTCGGGATCGGCGGCGGCATGTTCTATGATTGGGGTTTGCGCTGATTATTCAGCTTGCCCAGGCCAAATCATGGCCCGGTAAACCGTCTGCCTATGCAGGCGCACGGTCTACCAGCGGCAGTCGCTTCATATATATCTCGGCAATTTCACTCGGTGTGAAAACGGGCGGATGTTTCAAGTTGGATTCAGCATCGCCGTCATCGCCGACACACGCATTGATCGCCGACAACAGGGAATCGGCCAATGGTGCAGGGTCGGTATTTTCAATATCGCCCTTTAACATGAGACTTTGCAGAAAATGCTCGATTTTAAGCCGAAGCGGTTCGTCGATCCGGTGGTGATATTGTTCCTCGATCCAACGAAAAGCGCGCCGGTCTCTGGCCCGCGAGGCTCTGAGTTCGAAGCTTTCGGGCGATAGCAAAACCGCGATTCCCGTCTTGCAGAAATGCCTGAGCATTTTTTCAACCGGCTGATCGAGATCAAATTTTATCTCGGACAGGGCAAGGTCGATCTTCTCAAACAGTTCGAGCCGGGACGCGCAATAAAGCTCTTCCCGATTGGCAAACTGGTTATAGACGGTCCGGCGCGAAACACCGGCTTCGGCAGCGACCGCTTCCATCGCAAATTCATTGAAGCTTTCCGCACGCAGCTTTCTCCGCGCCGCATCCAGAATCAACCGACGGGATGATGCCGGGCGCCAAGCGGAGCCTTCTGCATTTGCATCAAATTTGGGATCTTTCTTTGACTGTACTCGGGTTACCATTTTACGCTCCTGTGTCACTATCAGCCGGGGGGTCGGCCTCTAAAATGCACGAAGCGGGTTACGTAAAATCATGTAAAATATCTCGCGCAATTCTACGAACAGCTACCAAGAAGCGACAAATATTGCCGCAGAACAATAAACGACATGTCTAGCCAAATGAACGACATGCGTTACCCGTTTCGCAGCAAAAAAATCAGCCGCATAAGATTGGCATGGGCATAAGCTGCAGAGCCGTGAGGGGAGGGATATCCTTCCTCCGCTTCCTCCTGCTTGCAGGTTTGGCTATCATTGCGCGCAGGGGCAATTGCCTTTTGTTCAACTGCCTGTCGTTCAATCCAATAAACGTTGCCGTTCAGCCCGTCGTAATAAGGCGGGCGATATCTGTTTCACTTCCGTCGATTTCAGTCTCCATCAGGTTCCGGCTATGCTTCCGATCACTCTACTGATAAGCGATGACGAGCCGCTGGCCATATCGCGTCTGGCAGAGCTTGTTCGCCAAATAGACGACGTGATTTTGGTTGGCGAAGCTACTGATGGTCAGGAAACATTGCAGCTCATCGGCCAACTCAATCCCAATGTTGTCTTGCTGGATATCGAAATGCCGATCTTCGACGGATTTGATGTGATCGAACATCTGTCGGCGTCAATGCAAAAGGACGGAGGCCAGATCCCGCTGATCATCTTCGTGACAGCCTATCCGCAATTTGCTGTCCGCGCATTTGAAACAGGCGCACTGGATTTCATACCCAAACCAGTGCGTTATACGCGTTTGGTGGAGGCGATTGATCGTGCCCGTTCTGCCTATGCAGACCGCGAGGCCCGCCAGCGTCTGGCTCTGCTCGGCAAAACGCTGGATCAACTGAGGCAAGAACGGTCGAGAGTCGTGACCGAAGATCATTATCTGTGGGTTCCGCGCCATGGAGAGATCGTCAGGGTAGACTGCGACAGCATCGACTGGGTGAAGGCGGAAGGCGAATATGTCCGCCTCTATTGCGATCAAAAATCCTATCTCTATCGGCAGATGATAGGCGATTTTGTCGCCAGTAACGCTGCGATCGGATTTTTGCGCGTTCATCGCTCTGCCGCCGTAAATGTGGGACGAATCACGGCCGTTCGCCGGAACAGGAATGGCGGGCGCCTGTTGCGCTTGATTACGGGTGACGAAATTCCTGTGGGCCGAAAATATGCCAAAGATGTGATGGGTATCATCTCGCCCGAGATTGAGTGAAAAATACTTTAAAATGAGGGGTTTGAGGCAAGCTATTCTGGAAAAAACGCTTTGTTTCACAATCACGTAAACCGACCGTTGCTATAAATCTTCATGCATTTGGCAATGTTCAAAATATTGTCATATTTGATTGCTGAACCGCTCTTTGGTCTTATTTGGTTGCCGCTGTAATTAACCAAGGGAGCCAGCAATGCGGCCGAATTTCAAGACCAAAACCTTACGTAAATGCCTTACTTCAGCAGCGATCGTGGCCGTGGCCATCTCTGCCACAAGCGCCAAGGCACAAGATCAGGAAGGCGCAGACAGCGAAGAAATGGCGGATGTCATTGTCGTTACCGGATCACGGATTGCGCGTCCTGACCTTGACAGCGCCAGTCCTGTATCCGTTATCGGATCGGAAGAATTCCAGCTTCAGCAAACAGTAAATGTTGAAGAAGTGCTGAATGATATGCCGCAAGTCATCGCGTCAACAACCGGCACATCAAATAACCCAGGCGGCGGTGTCGCAACGGTCGATCTTCGTGGCTTGGGCATTGAGCGTACGCTGGTGCTGGTCGATGGGCGTCGTTATATTTCATTCGATCCAACACAAACTGTCGATCTCAACACGATACCGTCAGCATTGATCGAACGTGTTGATATCGTAACCGGCGGTGCTTCGGCAGTTTATGGCTCCGATGCTATTGCCGGTGTTGTCAACTTCGTCATGAAAGACGATTTTTCCGGTGCAGAGCTGAATACAAGCTATGAGCTCAGCAGCCGCGGAGATGGTGGTCGCTGGAACATTGATGGCACCATTGGCGGTAATTTTGATGATGGTCGTGGCAATGTCGTGCTTCATGCCGGTTACTATAAGCGCAAGTCCATCTTTGCCGGTGACCGTGATGCGACCGCTGTATCATTCAGTGACGATGGAGCAGGAAACTTGTTCCCCGGTGGTTCGTCATCAATCCCGGGCTTTCGTTTCTCAATCCCTGGTGCCAACCTCGGGGATCCCGGCTTTAACGATCTGGTAGGTTTGCCGGGCTCGACTGCAAGATTTGATGCGGACGGCAATCCAATTGCTTATGATCCTGCTACCGATCTCTACAACTTTGGGCCCGTTAATTATCTTCAGGTGCCTCAGGAACGTTTCACCGTTTATGGTAAGGCGCAATATGAGATAAACGAGAACTTCCAGCCCTATCTCGAAGCGCAGTTCATTAACAACCGCGTCGATACGCAATTGGCTCCTACACCAATTGGAAATAGTACACCATTTGGTGATGGCAGCCTGGGCGAGAACCTTCAGGTCCATGCTTTTTCACCCTTCCTGAGTGCTGACGCTCAGGCGGCGCTGCAGACGTTGGATGCCGATGGTGACGGCTATGTTTCGGTCCCTACATTTGGACGGCGCTTTCTGGAAACTGGTCCCCGTATCAACTCCGATGATCGCAATGCCTTCCGTATTGTTGGCGGCATGAAAGGTACTATTACCGGAAATTGGGAATATGACGGTTATTATTCCTATGCCCGAACGAAAAACTCTCAGGTGCAGCAGGGCAACGTTCAGCTTTCGGCACTTTTGGCTGGCGTTCGGACAGGATTTCTGGATCCCGTTACAGGTCAGGTAAGTGCTACTCCGGTTGCAGGTGGCACATTGGTCTGTGCTGACGCTGGTGCCAGGGCCAATGGATGTGTGCCAATCAATATTTTCGGTCCGAATAACATCAGCGCCGAAGCGGCTGAATATATCTCAATCCAGGCACAGAACCAGCTGGAAGCAGTCACGGAAAATGCCGTATTTGCTGTTACAAACAATGATCTGTTCGATATTGGTGCGGGCCCAATCGGTATCGCACTTGGTGTAGAATGGCGCCGGGAAGAAGCGGAATTCATCCCTGATACATTCCTCGCATCCGGGGACGTTGGCGGATTTAACGCCGGTCAGCCCACAGCAGGCGACTATTCCGTGACGGAATTTTTCGGTGAGATCAATATCCCACTTTTAAGCGGACAACCATTCGCCGAAACACTGGAACTCACTGGTGCTGCGCGTTATTCTGACTATTCGAATGCTGTTGGTAGCGCGTTCACATGGGCAGCTGGTGCTCGCTGGGAACCAATTTCTGGCCTGACATTCCGAGGCAATTATCAAAAAGCAATCCGCGGTCCGAATGTTAATGAACTGTTCGGTGGCCAGACAGTCAGTTTTGACGGTGCCATAGACCCATGTGCTACAGCGGAAGCGGCAACGGGCGCGCTCCGTGATGCATGTATAGCAAACGGGGTTCCTGCAGCCGTAGTTGGCACGGATAGCTATCTGTCCGGCAGTACCTCTTTTCCCGCGCTACAGGGCGGAAACGAGGATTTGACTGAAGAGAAGGCCAAAACATGGACTCTTGGTGCCGCTTTTGTACCTGATTTTATCAGTAATCTTTCGATTACCGTCGATTATTACAATATCACGATCGACGATGCGATTGGTACAGTGGGTGCGCAAAATATTGTGGATGCCTGCCTGAGGTTTAACGATCCTTCATACTGTGCCTTGATAGAACGCTCTTCAACTGGCGAGTTCCAGCGCTTTGTCGACCTCAACTTCAACGCTGCAGAACTGAAAACGCAAGGTATTGATGTTGGCGTCAACTGGCGCGTTCCTCTTGGATTTAGCATTACCGGAGGTGATGAAAGCAGCTTGACGTTCGATTTCAAAGGCTCGCGATTGCTGAAACTGGACTATGTACCAGTGGTTGGTTTGCCAATTGAAAACGAGTGTGCGGGTCGGTTCGGTCGAACATGTTCCGATACCGTAGCCTTTGGCCCAACACCGAAATGGCGTCATAGCATGCGGTCGACCTTCCGAGATGGTCCAGGATTCGTCTCTTTCTTGTGGCGGTATATCGGTTCCAGCCGAGACGATGATGACAACACGCTATATGCTCTCGAAAAGTTGAACGCTAAAAGCTATTTTGACCTGACAATGGGTTATGATGTAAATGACAACCTGTCGTTCGCAGTGGGCGTTGATAATATTTTCGACACCGGGTTCCAGCCAGGTGCTTCAACGCAACAGGGTGGCAACGTCCAGCAGTCCAATACCTATCCAGCCACTTATGATGTGCTAGGTCGCTATTTCTCAGCTTCGGCGAGACTGCGCTTCTAGATTTCGAAGTCACTGAAACTTTATAAAAAGGGCGGCCGGGACACCTGCCGCCCTTTTTTGTTATCATCACCAATAAAATATCGTGGTCAATCAGGGCCGCGAAATCATTCCGCCGTCGAGTGCAATCGTCTGCCCGACCAACCAGGATGACGCCTGTGAGCACAGATAAAGTGCCGTCCCGGCAATATCTTCCGGCGCGCCCATCCGCCCGCGGGGGATTTGTGACAGCGCCATTTTGGTCATCCCGTCATTCTCGACAATCTGCTTCGTCATATTGCTCGGGAAAAATCCGGGGGCAATCGCGTTGACGTTGATGTGATAGGACGCAAGATCCGTGGCCAGATGCTCGGTCAGATGGATCACACCGGATTTACTCGCCGAATAGGCATAGGTCGGCATGCCCGAATTTCGGATGCCGTTGATCGACGCGATATTGATGACCCGCGCCGGATCATCCGCATTGCCCGATGCTTTGAGCAGCGGCAGAAACTTCTGGGTAGCAAAGAATATCGCCTTGATGTTGATATCCATCACCTTGTCCCAGCCTTTTTCGGGAAAATCCTCAATCGGCGCGGCCCAGTTGGCGCCGGCATTGTTGATCAGGATATCGACCTTGCTCTCGCGCGCGCTGACGGCGGCAACAAAATCCTCGATCCCTGCGACATTGGATAGATCGGCTGGAATAGCGATACACTCGCCCAGCTTGGAAAGCTCTTCGGCCATCGCAATCAACCGCTCTTCCTTGCGTGCGGTAATATAGACTTTCGCTCCGTTTTCGACCAATCCCCGCGCCATCATCGCCCCGATACCGCTCGAACCGCCCGAAACAACGGCGACCTTTCCGCTGACATCAAACAGGTTTTTCATATGCTCTCCTTTATCTTTCAGATCAGTCCGCCATCACACAGCAGGGCGCGCTTGTCCACGGATCACGGGTGATTAGATAGCGGCGCGATCATTCCCGGTCCAAATGATCGGCGACAATCAATCGATATCCGATGTCCAGAGTCTCCAATTCCATCAGATGTCCGTACTGTTTGTCCCAATCGCCCGATGCCAGATCCTGTTCAAGCCGGGCCAAGCCATCCGCTGCATTATCGAGCTTGGCAAAAGTCGATATAGCCGACCGGATAGCCGAGTCTAGATAGGCACTTGGGCGCCGCCAATAGGCGCCAAGAAAGCCATCCGTACAATCGCAGGGTATCAGAATATTTTCGATCGCCAATTTACCGAGAATTTTCTCATATGCGCTGATTTTCGGCATGATTGGCTGATCAATTGTGATGATTTCCGGGATATAGTCGGCCAGCCAGAAATAGTCAGAGGCCGGATCAAAGGTCAGTATCACAACCCGATCCTTGGCAACGCGTCGCATCTCGCGCAGCCCGGCATCCAGATCCGTCCAATGATGCACCGTAAGAACAGCCATGACCGCGTCAAACTGATCATCTGCGAAAGGCAGGTTTTCGGCAATGCCCTGATGCGCCTTTGCTGATTCCGGAGGACGTTGCCGGATCATCTCGGCTGACGGTTCCAGTGCGGTAACGTGCCGATCGGCGGGTTCATACGACCCGGTACCGGCGCCGACGTTCAGGACCGATTGCGCGCTCCCAAGTGCATCATGAATTGCTTTGGCTATTCGCGGATCTGGCCGGCGAAGCCCTGCATAACCGATGCCGATCCTGTCATAAAGTGGCCTCATGGGTGCAATTTAGAACGGGATCCGGTGTTGTGCCAGTGTCTTTTGTCCGCTCTTTTTTCTACTAGACGAAAGCTCTCTATAAAATTTTCCAAACTGTTCCCGCATTCCGGATACGGGCCGAAAAGCGGTCAGGATGAGAAAGAAGGAAGGCGCGGTTGCGGGCATGGTCAGCGGACTGGCGTTTACGTTCAGCGATATCGCCTATTGCAAGTTGATCGACTCAATCCGCGTGCCGTGCGGAGCAGCAGAGGCCGCCACGCATGGAGGTGCCGTCTGGAACGATGACAGCGTCATGCAGATAGCAACCTGGCCAGTCTGGTGCCAGACAACCATGCGCATTCCACGCGCGGGCCGATCAGCCAGTCGCCGCAAACGCCGATTCTGAGACTGTCGTTATAATGGGCATCGCTGTCCGAGCTGCCCGAACGGGCATAGCGCCAGCGATGCGCCGATGCGACAAGAGGGGCAGGGATAGTGGTGCCGGACAGCGCAGCAAAGCGGCCTGAAAGGCTAGCGATCACCTGTTCCTGACTGTCTTCTAGATGGTCCACTGACCATTGTGGAGACGCCTGAATTACCCAGCTTTCCGGTCCGGCCCGGCCCGGCTTGTCGGAATTGCGGGCGGCCCATCCGATCACCGGATCATCACGGAAAATGGGTTCTGTCACTTGCAGCGATTGTTCAAAAGCCAGCATCAGGGTCCAGCATGGCGCGGAGACGGTCGCAGCGGCGAGGCCAGCCAATGCCGAGTCCCATGGCGCCAGCAATTCCGCGGCCTGTTCCGCCGGGATGGCGATGATCACCGCGTCGAACAGGGCATCAAGCACTCCCTTGTCACCTTGCAGCTGCCAGCCATCATCGTTCCCGACCAATCCCTCGATCCGTGTCGACCAGCTAACATCATGCGCTGATGCGAGCGCCTTTACCGGTGCGTTCATCGACGGCACCCCGACCCAGGAATCCGCTCCGGCGGCGGGCCAAGGCGCAGCCCATTGCTGTTTTTCCCAATCTTTCACAACCGCCTGAAAAGCCGGATCGCGCGCGGTAAAATATTGCGCGCCATGGTCAAAGCGGACTTCTCCGGCGGGACTGTCCATCCGGCGCGTGGACATGCGGCCACCGGGGCCGCGGGCCTTGTCATAGAGCCAAACCCGATGCCCAGCGGTAACCAGCTCGTCCGCGCAGGCCAGACCGGAAAGACCGGAACCGATGATCGCAATTTTCATAACTAGGTCTTTCAGCCGTATGGCGTTGCAGGATGGGAAAGCGGTATGTTGCCCTGAATCATTTATCAACCATGTGCTGATGAAGCGAAAAAGCAACAATCGGCAGTGATTATATGCCAGGTGGCGAGTATGGAAATATGACCAAAGTTACAGTCTGGTATGATGGCGATTGCCCGCTATGTATCCGCGAAATTGCGTTGATGCGGCGTTTGGACAGGGGAAAGATGATTTCCTTTGTCGATTTGACGCGCTTTGAAGCACCATGTCCGGTAGACCGGCAGTTGATGATGGACCGCTTTCATGCTTCGGAAAATGGCGAGCTATATTCTGGCGCCGCTGCCTTTGCCGCGATGTGGCGCGCGATCCCGCTGCTGCGTCCGCTGGGACTGGCGGCCCGGCGGTCATGGGTGTTAAATCTGATCGAACGGGCCTATCTGCTGTTCCTGCGTTTCAGACCGCGTCTGCAAAAACTGGCCGGCGGAAGGATAAAGAGATGATGAGACCGCAACCCGATCCGGTTGGCGAGGGCCAGGAAAGCGTGTGGGACTATCCCCGCCCGGCGATTGCAGAGCCGAGCCCGTCGCGGATTATGATTGAACATGACGGCGTGACGCTGGCCGACACCAGCCGAAGCATTCGTACGCTCGAAACCAGCCATCCACCTAGCTATTATATCCCGCGCGAGGATATCGCACCCGGCATATTGCGCCGGGCAGAGGGCAGCTCCTTTTGCGAATGGAAAGGCGCGGCGACCTATTGGGATGTCGTTGTCGGTGACACTGTTCTGCCAAGGGTGGGCTGGAGCTATGCCACGCCCAGCGCAACCTTCACCCTCCTTCGCGACCATGTTGCCTTTTATGCCGCGCCGTTTGACCGTTGCAGCGTGGATGGCGAAACCGTCATCCCGCAGCCGGGCGAATTTTACGGTGGCTGGATCACCAGCAAGCTGGCCGGGCCGTTCAAAGGGATTCCCGGAAGCCGGGGTTGGTAAGCTATGGCAGATGATAATAACGACCCCAAGGGCCGCAGCGTTCCGAGCGGGCGACTGTCGCGCTTTGGTCAATTTGGCCGGCTCGCTGGCGGCGTTGCCGGCGGGATGATGGCCGAGGGCGCGCGCCGTCTGGCCAATGGGGAGCGTCCGGCCATGCGCGACATGATGCTGACGCCCGGAAATGTTTCACGCGTGGCGGACCGTCTGTCGCATTTGCGCGGCGCGGCGATGAAGCTGGGGCAGATGATCTCGATGGATGCGGGCGACATGCTGCCGCCGGAATTGTCCGAGATCATGGCCCGGCTGCGCCAGAACGCGCACCGCATGCCGCCGCAGCAGTTGCAACAGGTGCTCGCGGAGCATTGGGGCAAGGACTGGCGCAAGCGCTTTGCCCGCTTTGGCGCGACCCCGATTGCTGCCGCGTCGATCGGACAGGTGCACCGCGCCTCGCCGCCCGATGGCCGCGATCTGGCGATCAAGGTGCAATATCCCGGTGTGCGCGAAAGCATTGATGCCGATGTCGATAATGTCGCGACCCTGCTGCGCATATCCAACCTCCTGCCCAAGGAGCTCGACATCGCGCCGCTGCTGACCGAGGCGAAAAAGCAATTGCATGAAGAGGCCGACTATGTCCGCGAAGGCAAATATCTGACGCTGTTCGGGGACATGCTGGCGGGCTCGCCCGATTATGTTATCCCCGTCCTCGACGAGGAATTTACCACCGGTCAGGTGCTGGCGATGAGCTTTGTTGCGGGCAAGGCGATCGAGACGCTGGAGGACGCGCCGCAGGACACCCGCAACACAGCAATGGGCCTGCTGTTCCAGCTGGTCCTGCGCGAGATATTCGAATTTGGCGTGATCCAGTCCGACCCCAATTTCGCCAATTACCGCTATCAGCCGGAGACGGGCAAGCTCGTGCTGCTCGACTTCGGGGCGACGCGGCCGGTGACGCCGGCCATTACCGAAGCCTATCGCCGCCTGATCCAGGCCGCGTTTCAGGGGGACCGCGACGCAGTTGCAGAGGCCGCGCTGGCGGCGGGCTTTGTCGGCGAAGCGGCGATGACCAGACACCGCGCGCGGATCGACACCATGATCGACATCATCCTTGGCGAGCTTAACCGCCCCGGCCTGTTTGACTTTAGCGACCGGCGCTTTGTCGCCGCGCTCACCGAACAGGGGATGGCGGTCGCCGCCGACCGGGCGACCTGGCATATCCCGCCGACCGACCTGCTGTTCATTCAGCGCAAGATCAGCGGCATGGCCATGCTCGCCGCGCGGCTGAAGGCGAAGATCGATGTCCGCGCGATGGTCGGCGAGCATCTGGACATTGCCCCCGCCCCGGCGCCATAAACCGCGCCTATTCCCGGCCGCATTCCCCTCGCTGGTCCGCCCCCTTGCTTTCCGCCACCCCGCCGGGATATTCGGCGAGAAACGCTGCCTTGGCCGCTTCAAATTTTTCCGGGGACAGCCATTTGAACTTTTCGGGCAGCATCACCCGCCCGCCCGCGACAAAGCGCTGGACCGCCTCGACCACTTCGTCGGTCATGCCCTCATTGGTGCGCAGGTTGATGTTGCGGCTGCCCATCTCGCTGATCCGCTCGCTGATCGCCTTGAGCTTTTCCTCCAGCCTGTCCTTGGGCGCGCCCGGCGCCGGTTCAGGCGTGGCGAGCCATTGGGGATAGACCTTTTGGCCCCCGATCATGGTGGGCTCATCCACATCGACAGGCTGACTGGCCATAGGGAGCAGCCGCTGCGCTGCCGCACCCGTCGCCCCACCGGCCACCTCACCGGCATCCACATCCGCCCGCACATCCGTCCCCGAACCTGCCGGCGCAAAGCGCCCCTGCGCGTCGCGGCCCGCGCCGTTGGTGTCATGCTGATAGAGCAGGCGCAGCAGGTCATTGGCATATTTGGTGCGCTTGCCGACCACCTTGCCATAATACCAGACATCCTCCTCTACGCCCTCCACCGCGCGCTGCCACGTGACTTCGCCAATGGTCGTCTCTGCCCGGCGCAGCGCGAGGGCCCAGCGTTCGGCAAAGGCCTTGCTGCGCCTGCGATGGCGATAGGCGCTGTTCCAGCTGATCCCCGCCATGCGGCTGGCGTCGCGCACGCAGCGCGTCTTGGCCAGCGATTCAATAAAAATATTCTGCCTCTCCGCCGTCCAGCCATCATGGCGCACTCTATAGGGGCGCTCCGGCGGCGGCTCCTGCGCCGCGGGGACGGGAAGATTGGAATCATGGGGGGTGTCATCTGCCATGGCTGCGGCCCTTTCGTTCTTCTTTTGTTCCTTTGATTCGGGCCGGTGTATCAAAGACTGGGGGTTGTAGGAAAGGGGGTTTGTCGGTGTATATTGCGCAAAACCTTTTTGAGACCTGTTAAAAGGTTATCAATGTCTGAGGTGGGTCAAAAAAGTTTCGAAGGAAGCAAGTCGCGGACGTACATTTTTGGGATACTTATTGTGTAGTCCTTCAGGGACAACCAACTGAACACCTTCTTCCTCCATTTCGGAAAACTGGTTTTCGGAAACACCTTCCTGCAGTGTGAGCAAATGCAGCGTCGGGATCCGGTCCCGGTCGACCTCGTTCCTGATCTGTCTCCAGCGGTCCTTGCAGGTTGTTTTGGCGGCGAGCATTGTTAAACTTCCAGCCGGAAAAGTATCATCAAGATATGCATCTTTCGATGGAAAAAGAAAATCCGGTCGTTTGCCATGAATCTCGACATTCCATGCAAAATCCCGATCCTGCTCAAAACCTTCTTCCCTTAGAATTTCAATAGTATGATATTCTAGCGATTTTCCTGAACGGCTCTTTCGGCTTTGCAGGACGGTATTAGCCAAACTTACAAAATCGTCCATTTTGTCGAAGCCACTTTTTATCTGATCGAGATAAAATTCCTGTTCAACACTTTTGAATATTTCATATTCGCAATCGCGGCGTCTAAGCAGTCGGGTGTCAACATTGGTGGCGGTGGCAGGTCGTAATTCAATCGTTTTTTTAACAATCTCTCTTCCTGTCGGAAATTTTATCAACCAGTCATCGGGAATTTGGTCAGGTGTCAGCCAACAGCTTCCATGCGGTTTGATCTGTTTAGAAAATAGGTCACCTTGTATAGCCGCCATGCCCGGACGCCAAATGACATATTCACCCGGTTCAACTGGCCCCAGCCTTTCCTCAAACAAATCAGACTGGACTTCGTCATCGCAAACCCAGCAATGACAAATCCATTGCGTGTCACTGCTATTTCGAACAAACGCAAATATGGTAAGCGTGCCTGTACTTTCTGGATTCAGCACAGCAGACTCTATCCCGCCAAAACGTGTAAAACGGCTTTCATTACGTGTTTTCTGATTGTACCAAACCGCTCTTATCTGACGGTGCGAGAGTTCGGAAATATGAGAATCTAGATGGAATTCGAAAACTGTATCTGGGTTTTTTTCTTCAGGGCGATTCATTTCGGGGAACATTTCAAACAGAAATTCTTTTGCTATGTATGGACCGGCCTGATTTGCCTTAGTCGCCAGCGTATCATTTGCGGCAAGGCGCTTGGCATACCAGACCACTCCTTCACGCCCGAACATGTCTATCCAGTCTGTTAAGTCAGCAACCGCCATAGTCATTCCCTCTGATTTCGAGACGACTGTTATCGCCCTTAAGCCATTCGGCAATCTTTCTGATCCAGTCGGCAACTTCGAGCGACGTTTTCCCCTTTATCGCACATTCCCAAATATCGAGCACCCGCCACCCATGATTATTAAGTGCTGTTCTGGTTCTTGCGTCCCGCATCCTGTTACCTTCAATTTTAGCCCGCCAGAATTCGGTTCTGGTTCCTGGTAACCGGAACAAGTGGCAGTCATGGCCATGCCAGAAACATCCATTGACAAAAATCACGGCATTGTATTTTGGCAGTTTGAGGTCTGGCTTGCCTGGAAGGTCTTTTGCATGAAGGGAATATCTAAAACCCAAACTGTGTAGGGCCTTCCTGACTTGTAATTCAGGTTTGGTGTTCTTGCCTCCGATACCTGCCATCATTCGGCTACGAACCTGCGGTGAAACAATATCAGGCAACAGCCTTCTTTCCGGTCTCGGTGCCTGCCTTGATATGGCTTTCCATACATTTAGCTACAGCCTTTACAGTTGGTACGACCACTGAATTACCAAACTGTTTATATGCCTGTGTGTCCGAGACAGGAATGGAAAAGTCGCTCTTGCCCGGTTCGTCAAATCCCATCAGTCTTGCACATTCACGCGGTGTCAGCCGACGCGGCCTTTGCCCTTCCTGCTGTATGAGAATTTCCGATCCATCCTTGTAATATCTGGCTGACAGAGTTCTTGCGACATCATCAGGACCAAACAGTCCGAAACCAAAGCCGTTGCCCTTTGCCCGGTGTTTGGCCGCATAACCTTGCAAATATGTCCACAGCTTTTCTGAAAGTGTATATTTTTCCAGAACATGGGCGATGTTACCCCCAGTATATCTCTGCTCGATGACTTCACTACCGTCTTCAGGATGCAGGACCGCAGCAAGCTTCGGACCGTCCATTACGTCGGGGATTTCAATATTATCGAAGCTGAAGTCCACATCATCACGGAAACCGGCAATAAAGATCCGTTCTCTATTTTGTGGAACCCAACTTTTGCCGTTTATCACTTTCCAATCGACATGATAGTTAAGCTGGTTTTCGAGAACATCACGAATGACGCGGAAGGTATGTCCTTTATCATGATTCACGAGATTCTTGACGTTTTCCAGCAGAAAAGCCTTCGGCCTGTGATGCTTTATTATTTCAGCGACATTATAAAATAAGGTTCCCTGTGCATCACAGGCAAAACCATGAGGTCGGTTGAGTGCATTTTTCTTAGAAACCCCAGCTATGGAAAACGGCTGGCAGGGAAACCCTGCCAGAAGAACATCATGCTCTGGTATGTCATCCATTTTGACCTCACGGATGTCACCGGCAATTTCATGATCGTCAAGCGGATTGTTAGCCCGATATGTTTCGCGGGCAAATCGATCCCACTCACAAGTAAATATGCACTTGCCGTTGATTGCCTCAAAACCTTTTCGCAGGCCACCTATCCCTGCAAAGAGATCTATGAACGTAAAGTCGTGGTTCTCATTGCCAGGGGCTGCACGATGCTTACGAAGCCGTCTAAGCATTTCGAGGACAGGAGCTTTGGGGAAGCACTCTTCGTTCTCCCAGCGATAAATCTGGCGTTCGCTTTGCTGAAGCAAAAGAGCCGCTTCTGCCTTGCTCAATCCAGCCTGTTTTCGCAGTCTTGAAAATTCGGACATACAGATACTCCCTGGGTCATTTTTTGCCGTTGTGACACAATGAGTCCGCTAGAACAAGAGTAGAACATAAGATTTTCGCCATTTGTCTGTGATAGTCTTTTTCCTCTGTCTAAAGTCCTTTTTGTTTAGGTCGGAAAACTCGGTTCAATATTCAACAATATCCTCACCTCACATAGTACCCTTCCCCAAATCCAACAGTTGGGCTAAAGCGCTCTCGAACATCGTTCATCTGCTGCAGAAAATCACACCCACACCCCCGCTGTGACAAAAGCGGCCATATCAAATGTAACGGCTTGTAAAAAACATCGTTTCGACTCACCATGCAAATATAGCGAATACCGGGATTAGCGTTAGTCGCGCGAAGTAGGCATTTTGAACTGGGGATATGGTGCCTGCTGCTATCCGTCGTCACGCGTTATGTTTGTGGCCACCTCGGTCCCCATCGCTATGCTCGTCATCCTGAATTTGGTTCAGGATGACGAGCTGGGTTCGGGAAAACGGGTGTGTGTGGCCAGTGGCCCGTGCTCCGGGCTTGATCCGGAGCCTAGCGTGTTTGTTGATCGGGGGCGTAATCTCTCCCTGGGTTATCTGCGATGAACTTCGTTTCCGCATTCCCCGCCTTCGCGAGGACAGGCAAGTGCGGAACACTTGGGCTCTTCCCATTGCACCCCGGCACCCCCTGCGCTAAAGCCCTCTCGAACATCGATTCATCTGCTGGTTTGCGCCTTGTTGGCCGCTTTCCCCAAACCGGCAAAAGCACAGATTAAAATAAGGGACTTTAATATGACCACCACCGGACAAGACTCGCTGGGCACGCGCTCGACCCTCTCGGTTAATGGCACCAACTATGCCTATTATTCGCTCGCCAAGGCGGCGGCGAAGCTCGGGGATATAGATCGCTTGCCCTATACGCTGAAAGTCCTGCTCGAAAATATGCTGCGCTTTGAAGATGGCGGCCATACGGTGGCTGCGGGGGATGCGCAGGCGGTGGTTGACTGGCAGAAAGAGGCCAAGTCCTCGGCGGAAATTCAATATCGTCCGGCCCGCGTGCTGATGCAGGATTTTACCGGCGTTCCCGCCGTTGTCGACCTCGCCGCGATGCGCGACGGGATCAAGGCTTTGGGCGGCGACGCGCAGAAGATTAACCCGCAGGTGCCGGTGCATCTGGTGATTGACCACTCGGTCATGGTCGACGAATTTGGCACGCCGCAAGCGTTCGAGAATAACGTGGCGCTGGAATATCAGCGCAATATGGAGCGCTATGAATTTCTGAAATGGGGTTCAAAGGCGTTTGACAATTTCTCCGTGGTGCCTCCCGGAACCGGCATTTGCCATCAGGTGAATCTGGAAAATATTGCCCGCGCGGTCTGGTCATCGAAAGATGCGGACGGCGTGGAAGTGGCCTATCCCGACACCTGTGTCGGCACCGACAGCCATACGACGATGATCAATGGTCTGGGCGTGCTCGGCTGGGGCGTGGGCGGGATTGAGGCGGAAGCCGCGATGCTCGGCCAGCCGGTATCGATGCTGATCCCCGAAGTGGTCGGGTTCAAGCTGACCGGCGAGCTGGCCGAGGGCATTACCGCGACCGATCTGGTGCTGACCTGTGTGCAGATGCTGCGCGAAGTGGGCGTGGTCGGGCGCTTTGTTGAATTTTACGGTCCGGGCGTGGCGGCTTTGTCGCTCGCCGATCGCGCGACGATTGCCAATATGGCGCCGGAATATGGCGCGACCTGCGGCTACTTCCCGATTGATGACAAGACGCTGGATTATCTGCGCCTGACCGGTCGCAGCGAAGCGGATATCGCGCTGACCGAAGCCTATGCCAAGGAGCAGGGTTTCTGGCGTCTCGATGATGCGGCGGAGGCGATTTATACCAAGACGCTGGAGCTGGACATGACCAGCGTGGTGCCATCGCTTTCGGGGCCGAAATTGCCGCAACAGCGCGTGTCGATGGCCGATCTCGACGAGGGCTTTAACAAGGATATTGTCGACGTGTTCGGCAGCACCGAGCCGAATAAGCGCGTGCCGGTGGACGGCGCGGATCATGATCTGGGCCACGGCGATGTCACCATTGCGGCGATTACGTCCTGCACCAATACGTCGAACCCCAGCGTGCTGATTGCCGCAGGGCTGGTCGCGCGCAAGGCGCGGGAGCGGGGCTTGCAGCGCAAACCATGGGTGAAGAGTTCGCTGGCGCCGGGGTCTCAGGTGGTGACGGATTATCTCGACAAGGCGGGGCTTTCCGAGGATCTCAACTATCTCGGCTTTAATCTGGTCGGCTATGGCTGCACGACTTGTATCGGGAATAGCGGGCCTTTGCCGGCGCCGATTTCCAAGGCGATTAATGACAATGATCTGGTCGCCGCGTCGGTGCTTTCGGGCAACCGGAATTTTGAAGGCCGTGTGTCTCAGGACGTGCGGGCCAACTATCTCGCGTCGCCGCCGCTGGTTGTGGCCTATGCGCTGAAAGGCACGGTGCGTGAGGATATGTACGAAACGCCGATCGGGCAGGGCAAGGATGGCGAAGATGTTTTCTTGCGCGATATCTGGCCGACCAATGACGAGGTTAATGAAGCGATGGGCGGCGCGGTGAACCGCGACATGTTCATGAGCCGCTATGCCGATGTCTATAAAGGTGACGCAGCGTGGCAGGATATCGACGTGACCGGCGGCGACACCTATCAGTGGCGTGCGGGTAGCACTTATGTGGCCAATCCGCCTTACTTTGATGGCATGTCGATGACGCCGGAGGCTGTGGGCGATATTATTGACGCCAAGACGCTGGCATTATTGGGAGATTCGATCACGACCGACCATATCTCGCCCGCCGGTGCGATCAAGGAAGACTCACCCGCCGGAGAATATCTCCGCGATCATCAGGTGGCAAAACAAGACTTTAACAGCTACGGCAGCCGCCGCGGAAACCACGAAGTCATGATGCGCGGCACCTTCGCAAATATCCGCATCAAAAACGAAATGGCCGACGGCAAGGAAGGCGGTTACACCAAATATAATGGCGAGATCATGCCCATCTACGACGCCGCCATGCGCCACAAAGCCGACGGCAATGATCTGGTTGTTATTGGCGGGGAGCAATATGGTACCGGCTCGTCCCGCGACTGGGCCGCGAAAGGCACGAACCTGCTGGGCGTGCGGGCTGTGATCGTGGAAAGCTACGAGCGTATTCACCGGAGCAATCTGGTCGGTATGGGCGTGCTGCCGCTGCAATTTGCGGAAGGTGTTGATCGCAAGACTTTGAGCCTTGATGGCAGCGAAAGCTTTACGATCAAGGGTGTTGCGACGCTGAAACCGCTGCAGGAAGTGGAAGTCGAAATGACACGTGCTGATGGAACGACGGCGACGTTCAATACCGTATGCCGGATCGATACCGCCAACGAGATGGAATATTTCCTCAACGGCGGCATCCTGCATTATGTGCTGCGTAATCTGGCAGGCTAGCACGCGCGAAAATTATGTGCATAGTCGGGGCATAGGAGAAACCCATGCCCCGACTGCGCGAGATTCCACGCTCTGAAGTTACGGACGATTATGTCCTGAAACTGTATCAGACATTGTTCGGAGATCGTGATCCGGTCGCAGAACCGGGTACTGCAACCGGGACACCGGGAAATTGGTGGACTGTCTTTGCGCAGGTCCCCGATGCTTTTAAACATACGACCGAAGGCTTTGGCTTTTACCGCTCACCCAATCGCAAGCTGGATTCGAAGCTGCGCGAGCTCGGCCAAATTCGTGCCGGTTACGCAGTGGGATCGCAATTTGTCTATTCGCAGCATAGCAAGGCGATGCGCTTTGAAGGGTTTTCCGAAGAGCAGGTCAAAGCCATTCCCAATTGGTCAGTGGCGGATTGTTTCAGTCCGGTTGAGCGCGCCGTGCTCGCCTATACGGATTGTCTGGTGTTGGAGCACGGCCGGGTGCCCGATGGCGTTTTCGACGCGCTGAAAGATCATTTGTCGGAAGTCGAGATACTCGAACTTACCTATATCACTTCCACCTATATGATGCATGCAGTGATGAGCCGGGCGCTGCGGCTGGAATTTGATGATGTCGATGAGCGGGTGGTGGAAGTGCCAGCACCAGCAGGCGCGACTGCCGATGTCATGGGCATGGTCGACAAGCGCAAGGAGTCAGATCAATGAGCTATCATCATCTCGCATTGGCCGCCAAAGACATGGCCACGATCCATAAATTTTACGAAGACATCATGGGTTTTGAACTGGTGACGGTCGAAATTGCACCGGTCATGGGTGGCGGCTGGGGCAAGCATTTTTTCTATCGGATGGATGGCGATGACAGCAAGTTTATCGCCTTTTGGGAATTGCATGATGTGCCGGGGCAAGAGGCCCATGAGTTTGATTTAAATGCAGCGGCGAAAACCCCGCCTGGTACCAATCATATCAGCTTCGGAGTGGAAAGCGCCGAACAACTCACCGAGCGCAGGGAGCAATGGAATGCGGCGGGCCTGGATGTTCTGGAAATTGACCATAATTGGTGCCATTCCATCTACACCCGCGACCCCAATGGCAATATGGTCGAATTTTGCCTGACCACCGGCGGTTTTGGCGAGGCAGAGCGGGAACGCGCTCTGGCCGCACTGGATGAAAAGGAAATGAAGCCAACGCCGCCGCCGGCGATGATGAAGCAGTGGCTAGCGAAAGATGTCCGGGAAGCGCGTTCAGAGTAGCTTGATCAGAGCCACTGCCGCCGCGATTGCAAGCAATACCATGACAAAACCGCGCCAGACTGGTTCCGAAACCGCGCCAAAAAATTTCGAACCCAGATGATTTCCGCCGATCATCAGCGGGCAGGTCAGCGCGGTGAGGACCAAAAGCTGTATGTCCACCATATCGCGCCAGAAGGCGACTAATGTTGCCATCGCAGCGGTGGCAAAAAATATCGTGATCATCGATCCGCGTGATACTGCTGGCGGAACTTGCTTGCGGACAAAATGCAGTACAACCGGCGGGCCAGGCATCGCGGCAAAGCCATTCAATAGTCCGGATATGGTGCCAACTAATGTGATATGAAGAGGAGAGACATTCATTGTCTGCGGACGCTTCATCATGAAGGCGAAAAAGCTTCCGATAGCAATCACGGTGATTATCAGTCGCGCCACATCGGCGCTAACGATATCCAGCAACCAGAGTCCGAGCGGTGTCGTCAAGCAAGCGATTGCGGCAATTTTTGCAACCATCGGGACATCGATTATCCCGCGCGCCTGTCTTACACCAAATGGCCCGATGATCAGTTGCATCAGGATCGCCATCAGCACGGCGACCGTTGGAGTAGCCACCAGACTCACCAGCGGCACCGATAAAATGGCATAGCCAAACCCGGTCAGGCCGCGAAAAAAAGCGGCGCCAGCTACAATCAGGCATATGGAAAGAAAGGGCAGGAGAGCTAATCCCGCATGGGTGCTTAGCCAAATATCTAGCGCATCAATCATGGCGGCTCTTCGCCGATTACTTCCCCAAGAGCAATAAGTTATTGACGCGTGGGGGGATGATTCCAGCCTTATCGGGCAATATGCAGTTCTGTTTTCCTGGGCTTTTGATTGTCGTGCGCTTTCAGGCCGGTGAGGATCGTATCGATCACCTGCCGCAACCGGTTTTCGTCGGCGAGATGCATCATGTCCATCATCAGATTGGGATTGCAAAACGGTTGCACCATCGTGTTGACCAGCGAAACAATCTGGTCGAGCTCAAGCCCTTCGAAATAGCCCTCTTCCATCGCTTCAGCGAGGATCATTGCCATATAATGGTCGGTAAGGTCGACATAGCCACGGATGACTTCAAAGTGCTCGTTCCCCAATTCCATGTACGAACGGAAAAGGTCCGGGTCTTCCTCAAACCGGGCGCGTTTAATGGCCAGCCGCCGGGCAAAAAATTCGTAGAGTTTTTGTTTGGCGGGCATGTCCGCCTCGACCAGATCCTCGATGATCGTAATCAGCTCGGCAAACCAGCGGCCGGCCATCGCCTCGGCCAGCGCATCCTTGTTTTCGAAGAAACGATAGACGTTGGACTGCGACATTCCGGCCTCCGCTGCGAGATCTGTGATGGTGAAACTGATAGCTCCGCGATCCCGGATAATGACTTCCGCTATCTGGATCAGTTGTTCACGGCCGGCTTCAATATCGGTTTCGGGACGGGGCATTGTTGGCTCCTGCTTGGCTTCACATATCTGTGCTATATGTACCTCATACGGTTTTATGATAAAAGATATAATTATTTATTTTTCAATTACCCTTGAGGTAATGAGGTTTGTGTCATTTCTATATTGTCGTCCCCACTGCCGAAGGACTATAGAAGACCATGATCGAAAAATCGCAAACCGAGGCTAGTTCGCCCGCATCTGAACCGGAAAAAGAACCTGGCCCGTTTGAGCCGATAACCGGCAGCATCCTGCTGTTTCGCCGCTGGTGGCGGGTTGTTGTCTGTTCCGGCGTGGATCAGCAGGCCGTAATCGCCAAGGTCAAGGAAGATAGTTTTTTCAACCCGCGTTACGCGTTCATGACCTGTATGTCGGCGGGTATCGCAATATTGGGCCTGCTTTTGTCCTCGCCTGCGGTTGTGATTGGCGCCATGCTGCTGTCCCCGCTTATGGGACCGATCATGGGGGCTGGATTTGCTCTGGCCATTGGTGATTACGCATGGTTGAAGGGGAGTGCCAAAGCCCTTGTTTTGGGAACTCTCGTAGCCGTGCTGTTTGCCGCCTTGGTGGTCGCCTTGTCGCCGTTGCAGACGGTCACGACCGAAATTGCCGCCCGCACCCGACCGAACCTGTTTGATCTGGCGGTCGCGCTATTCTCTGCGCTGGCCGGTGCCTATGCGATGATTCGCGGACGCATGGGAACGATTGTCGGCGTCGCCATCGCGACCGCCTTGATGCCGCCACTGGCGGTGGTCGGCTTTGGTCTGGCGACGCTCAACATGTCTGTATTCGGCGGATCGCTGCTGCTATTTTTCACCAACTTGATGACCATCGCATTGACCGCGGCCGGCATGGCGCGGCTCTATGGTTTCCGTTCCAGCCTGTCGGAACGCCAGTCACAGTTCCAGATCGGCGCAATGGTAATTATTTTTGTCGGACTGGCCATTCCGCTGGGCTATTCGCTGCAACAAATTGCGTGGGAAGCCAATGTGTCGCGTCAGGCCAATGGCTATATCAAGGACCAGTTTGGCAACCGCGCAAGAGTGTCGCAGATCGAGATTGACTGGGACGCGGAACCGATTCTGGTCAGCGCTTCTGTCTTCACGCCAAAAATTGTCGGCGATGCCGAACAGCAAAGCGCCCGCGTTTTGAGCCGCGCCTTTAACCGCCCGATTGACGTTGCGATCGAGCAATATCGCGTGGAAACCGGCAGCGATGCAGCAAGTGCGGAATTGATGGCTGCTCGGGCGCAGCAGCAGGCACAGGAAGCCGAGATCCGGGTGGTCAAATTGCGTGAAAGCCTCGCGCTCGTGGCTGGCGTGTCTGCCGATGATGTCACCATCGATACGACAAAACGCCGGGCTGTCGTATCGGCAAAACCCCTGCAGGGCGCATCGCTCGATACCTATTATGCACTGGAAAAGCGGATCGCGGATCAGGCGGCGGATTGGACAATCGAGATCAAACCGCCAGCGGTTGCCTTGCCGTCTCTGGTTGTCACAAATGGTGCAATTAATGAAAAATCTGCAGAGGAACTTCCCTTAATTGGTTGGGCGGCTGCGCGTGTCCAATTGCCGCTCGGGGCCTACGGGTCACCGGAAGATGTTGAAGTTGCCCGAAAAACTTTGTTTGATACGAATGCAACAACCATCCGGGCAGCCGGACTGGGGGCAGCCCGCGGAACCGTGCGGTTGCGCTGGTTGTCGCCGCAAGAAAGTGAATAAGAGACGCCATAGCCGTTTAAGCTACATTCATTCTCGCGGCGTTAGGCCGTGCAGCACAAACGATGGAGAGAGAAAATATGCGGCTTCTAGCTTGTACCGGCCTCGCACTGGTTACCCTCGCAACCCCGGCGATCAGCCAGTCCTCCGATCAGGGGGATATCGCGGTCACGATTTATAACAATAATCTCGCGCTGGTGCAGGATACGCGGCGGCTGAATATTCCATCCGGTCGTTCAGTGCAAACCTTCCCCGGCGTTTCCGGCCAGATCCGCGCCGAGACCGTTGGTTTCAATGCCGCCGACACCGGGATTGTCGAACAGAATTTCGACTATGATCTGCTCTCTCCGCAAAAATTGATGGAAAAAGCCGTCGGCGAGACGGTTACGATCGTCCGCATCAACCCGGCCACCGGCAATGAGACGCGCGAGCGCGCCAAAGTGCTGGCGGCCAATGGCGGTGTGGTGCTGCAAATAGGCAGCCGCATTGAGGTGCTGCGCGATGACCGGCTGCCGACGCGCGTGATTTTCGACAAGGTACCGAATAATCTGCGCGCACGCCCGACATTGTCTGTAACCCTTAACAGCACGCGCGGTGGCACCCGGCCAGCGCAGCTCAGCTATCTGACCAGCGGCATGGGCTGGAAAGCCGATTATGTTGCGCTATTCGATGAGAGCGCAGGGAAGATGGATGTGCAGGGCTGGGTGACACTCACCAACAATACCGGGACGACATTCAACAATGCGAAAACCCTGCTGGTGGCTGGAACGCCCAGCGTGAACGGGCAGTCGAACCGTGGCGGCCGAAACAATATCCGCCGGGCCGGTACCGAATCCGCCAATCGCGAATCCCTCGGCGATTTCTATCTCTATCCACTCGCGGCGCGTACGACGATTGCCAATGCCCAGACCAAGCAGGTCAGCTTTCTCGACGTGACCGGCGCATCGGCGCAAAAGGCTTATGAATTTACCAACCGCTGGCTCGGCAGCCAGAATGAACCGCAGAGCGCTGCGACGGTGTTGCAGTTCAGCGCATCAGCCGATGGCGGCCTTGGTGACGCACTGCCCGCTGGAACCGTGCGGGTCTATATGAAAGACGCCTCTGGTCAGCCGCAATTTATCGGCGAGAATAATATTGGTCATACGCCGATGGGATCAGAGCTCGGCCTGAAAACCGGCGAGGCTTTGATGTGAAGGTCAAACCGACCGTGACCGAACGGCGGCGGCTGTCATCCACCAAATGGCGCAGCAGCATGTCCTATGAATTGACCAATGCGCGAGCGACGCCAGTGACAGTTTCGCTGATTCAGGATGGTCTAGATTTCTACTGGAGCGATACCCGGATTGTCAGTGAAAGCCTGAAAAGCGAGCGGCGTTCGTCTGACAGCATCATATGGAAGGTTCCGGTTCCGGCTAACGGACGGACGACGGTGACGGCGACGTTCGAGACGCGGTTCTAGAACCCGGCGCTATGATCGCTGTGGTATCTTTCCATCTTAGACCGTTCGCCCTGAGCCTGTCGAAGGGCTTCTATGGCCTTGAACCGTCCTTCGATAGGCTCAGGACGAACGGCTTGTTTTGTCTGTTGGTTCTGCTTTTGGGGCTGCCATTACCTGCCTTCGCGCAAACCGAACAGGCTGCTTCGGAATGGGCGCGTCAAGTCGTCACATCCGATGGACCGTCCTCCGTTTCGGTGACCGTCTATCGCGATCCGCGGCGCTCCGGCGATAACGGCATGAACCTCAACTATCTTGGCGGCTATGCTCTGATTACCGAGCAGCGCACGGTAACGTTGCCCGCGGGTGAAGTGGATTTGCGCTTCGAGGGGGTTGCGGGCGGGATCATTCCGCAATCTGCGATTGTTACCGGTTTGCCGGACGGGGTGATCGAGAAAAACCGCGACGCGGCGCTCTTGTCGCCATCGGCTTTGCTCAACGGCTATCTCGGGCGCGGGGTCACGATCCGCCGGACCAGCGCCGTGACGGGTGAAACCGACGAATTTGACGCCCAAATCCGCACCGATGCGAGCGGCGGCGTGGTTTTGCAAACGGCGGAGGGTTTCGAAGCCCTGCAATGCACCGGTTTGAATGAAACGATCGTCTATCCTGCCATTCCCGAAGGACTGTCGGCCAAGCCCACTTTATCGGTGAAAAGCCGTGTCGCAAAGCCGACGCGGGCGACAGTGACCTTGTCCTATCTCGCGACGGGTTTTGACTGGCAGGCCAATTATGTGGCCGACGTCAGTGCGGACGGTCAGACCATGAACCTGTTTTCCTGGGTGACTCTGGCCAATGGAGACGAAACATCTTTTGCCAATGCCCAGACGCAGACGGTCGCCGGACAGCCGAACAAAGGTCGCGATAATATTGCCCGTGCGACCGGTGGCGCGATCAGCTTGCGGTGCTGGCCGCAAGCCACAACCAGCGATATCATGGTGAAGCGATTTGATCGCGCGCGGAGAGAATCGCGCATGTTGGGTAAGGCGTTATTGGCTCCCATGGCTGCGATGGAAGCTGAAAGTGATATGGTCGTTGTTGCCGGCTCACGACAAGTCGAGGCCAAACAGGAAGATCTTGGCGACCTGAAACTCTATCGCATTCCGGTTCCGGTGACCGTCGCCTCGCAAAGCCAGAAACAGGTCGCGATGTTTGAAAAGAGTGTGATCCCGTTTGTGCAAATTTATGAAGCGGAGATTTGGGCGAATGACTATGAGGAAGCCACTCCGCTAGTCACGACATTGCGGTTCCAGAACAGGAAACGCGATGGTCTCGGGCTAGCGCTGCCAGCCGGTAAGCTGGTCGCGTTCAAGGCCGCTGGCGGTGAGCGCCTCTTGCTCGGTGAAGGCGGCGTCGATGATAAGGCGATTGGCGAAGAGGTGGAAGTCAGCATCGGAGAAAGCCCGCTGGTTCGATACCATCAGAAATTGGTGGAAAATGTCGATAATGAGGACAGCCGCTGGGCAGCCATGGAACTGACTGTCACCAATGCGTCGCGCGCTCCGGCGCAGGTCGAAATCAAGATTGATCATCAGGACAATGAAAAACTGCGCAAACTCAGTCAGAAGCTTGGCCGCAAGGACGGCAAGGATTTCTGGAAAGTCACGATTCCCGCGAATAGCGAGCGCATTCTGACTTATCGGGTGGTGCGGGATAGGCCATAGGCGGTCGCGTTGTGCAATAGAGCTTTCCTACAAGCGGAAGGCTGTGATAATATTTTGTTGCTTTTCTCTAACCGTTGAAAACTTATTGGTGTGTCCCGATTGCCGGGGTGCAGGCTCTTTTTTGGTCGATTCTGTGTAGAAGCTGTATAATCTCGTTCAGGAAACGATAGGTTATTCTGAATATCAAGGCGAATCAGCTCTTATATTTGGTTTTGGAGCTTTCCGGAATCGCGCGTGGGCGATGCTGTTCATCCAGTGCAACAAAGGTAAATAGCCCGCTGGTCACCGGCACATGTTCTTCACCGCGATTGCGCTCGGCGACGACATCAATGCGCAGGCTGACCGACGTATTGCCGATCCGTTCGACCTGCGCATAGACCGACACGATATCACGGGGCAGGATCGGGGCGAGGAAGGACATGGCTTCAATAGCCACAGTCGCGGTGGAACCCTGCGCCACCCGGGCGGCCATGATGCCGCCGGCAATATCCATCTGGGAAAGCACCCAGCCACCAAAAATATGGCCATTATTATTGAGATCCCGTGGCTGTGGTGCGACGCGCAGGACGGGTTGCAGCGCGATCAGCTTGCTCAATTCCTCATCACTCATCGGGCGAAATATCTCGGCTCACTGGATCATCGATACAATCATCATGACCGGTTCCACTCGACAGGAATACCAGCCCCATCAACGCGGCGGTTAACAATACGGCAAAACCGACGCCGGCTGCGGCAGCGACATACATATGGATCGAAACCAGGCCGTGGAGATAATATAAAAAGCCCAGAGCAGCGACGATGCACATGAAAGTCAGCGCGGTCATCCAGCGCATCAGGCGCCAGTAACGCGACCAGGCGATGCCGGCATATAGGGGGTCATCAAGCTGCGAGGGGCCAGGCAATATATATAACTCCGTTGGGGTAGGTCCTCTTTGGACGTTATTGGATTTGCCATCAAGCCCAACTTCGGCCAAAAATATGCTATGCTATGATTAGGAAGAGAATCGATAGCGATTTTGGAAGATGGGGAGAGGGCGCGGATGACAATTCAGACGATATTACAGGGACGCGAGGGACCGATATTTAGCTGCAGCGCTGATCAGAGCGTGGCAGATGCGATTGCTATATTGTCAGAGAAGAGAATTGGCGCCTTGCCGGTTCTGGACGGCGACAGGGTTGCCGGCATTTTTTCGGAGCGGGACGTCCTGCATGGTATTCAAAATCTCGGCCCCGCTTTGATGGACAAACGGGTTGCAGAGGTGATGACCGCTGATGTGATTTCCGTCGATTTGCAGAAGAGCGCGATTGGCGCGCTATCCCTGATGACCAAGCGCCGCATTCGTCACTTGCCCGTGGTCGAAGAAGGAAAGCTGGTTGGCTTTATTTCGATCGGTGATCTGGTCAAATATCGTATCGATAAAATAGAGAGCGAAGCCGCTGCCATGCGGAATTATATCCAGTCCGCATAATCTGGTCGGCTGCAGACAGTTGATAGCGGGGGCTATAAAAAATGGGGCTATTGAATCGCTTTGCCGATCGGGCAATTGAAAACCAGTATGTTACAGGTGAACGGCAGGCACGGCGGACGGCTACCCGTACACTGATCATTATTGCCATTGGGGTGTATGTCGCTTTTACGATTTTCAACCCGATGTTCTTTCCCGGCGCAGTACTGATTATATATAACAGCCTTTCTGCGCTGATGATCCTCGCCCTGGTATTTGCCTATTATGTCGTCGGGACGCGCTTTTATCTGGAATGGGTCTGGCTCGATTTCCTGATCTTTGCGCTGATGTCGGTCGCGGTCGTGATCCTGATGGCGTCGCTGGCCCGTACGGAAGATACCACCGGCACATCCTTTCTTGGCATGGCGGTCATTAATCTGGGTATCGCGTTCGCCTATGCGAGCATCGCTTTCGTTGCCAATGTGCGATGGTTTTTGGCTTGGGCGATTAGCGTGATGCTTATCTATGTCGGCTATGTGGTGGTTGTCGACATTCCGGTTTTTCCGAAAATATACATGATCGCCAACGTCTCGATCTTTCTGACCTTCGCGCTTTTCGTAAACTGGGACATCGACCGGCGCGCCAGGGACGTCTTTGTCGCCAACGAAGCGCTGGATGCCGAACGGCAAAAGACCGAGCAGCTATTATATAATGTGTTGCCGCAGACTGTCGCCAAACGGTTACGTGCCGGAGAGGCGGTGGCCGATTCCTTTTCCGATGTATCGGTAATCTTTGTCGACATTGTCGGTTTTTCGCGGCTGGCCAAAATATTGTCGCCCGGTCATTTGGTGGAACAGCTCAATAATTTCTTCTCCATGGCCGATGAATGCGCGGATCGATATGGCATCGAAAAAGTAAAGACTATCGGTGACGCCTATCTTGCGGTTTCGGGCGGAACCGCTTCCGGTGGCCAGGGAGCGCGGGCGGCGATTAATTTCGGACGCGAGCTGATTACCATGATGCAATCCCGTGCGGAAGAAAGCGGAGTCGACATTAAATTGCGTATCGGCATCCATTCCGGACCAGTGGTTGGTGGTGTGGTGGGCTCAAACCGGTTGGCCTATGACTATTGGGGCGATACCATGAATATCGCGAGCCGCATCGAAGGGACGGCAGACGCCAATGGAATTGCGGTCTCTTCTGCCACTTATTTTGAGTGCGGCGACGGCTTTGCATTTAGTGAGCCAGAGAGCCTGACGTTAAAAGGCGTCGGCGATACCGAAATATACCGGCTTCAAATGTGAGACTACTGCGCGATAGTTATGTTGTGACGGTCAAAATAATCCATCGCTGCAGTCCGCACTTTCTTGGCGCGTTCGACAGGATCAGGATAGTTATCGCGATAAGCCTTTGACCGGACTTCGAGGCTGAGCGGGATTGTTGATGGCAGCGCGGACATTATATCAACGAGCGGCAGTTCGCCCTCACCTGGAACACTGCGCAAATCAACCGCATCATCCAGGTAGGAATCGAAGTCATCGGCGCATTGCAGGTTGCCGTCACATATCTGGCTATAGCTGAGCAAATTGCGGTCGAGGGCATTGAGATCGGCGGGGCTATGGCCTGCGCGCTGAAAATGCAGCGAATCAACAAGAACCGCCGCAGCAGTGTGATCGCAGCGTTTCACGATATCCCGTGCATCATCGAGCGACTGTACCGCCGTGATCATCAGAAATTCCAACGAGACCCGCATGTTGGATGGCGCAGACCATTCGCATAGCTGATGCAAGGCGGCGGCGGTCCGGTCCGGATCAGGCTCTGAACTGACCACCAGAACATTGGGCGCGCCCAATTCTATGCCGGCATCGATAACGAGGCGGTGGTTGTCGGTCAGCTTGCCGCCTTCCGGAATCCATACCACTTCGACATCCAGCACCGACAGATCATGTTGCGCAAGTGCAGCTTTTGTCGCTTTGATTTGTTGCCGGTTCCATTGCTCTGGCTCTATCGTAAAGCCGACATGGCTAAATCCGGCCTGCCCGGCCGCATGGGCGACCTGATCGGGTGGAAATTCGGGAAGTGTGCCAGCGGCCAAAGACAATATATGAGACATATTCTTGGACTAGACGATGGTTGCGCCCACGCAATGCACGCTTTTAAGAGGGGCTTTCTGCCATGGTCGGATCGGGCATTGGCTCTCGTGGCTGTTTGCGGCGGATCAGCTGGATCGCCTCGATCAACGTCGGTTTGGCTAGCAACCATAACAGACCAATATAAGCGATGCCCCCGATAGCGACGAGTAT